>CAWBLA010000009.1:110000-581388 GCA_963789525.1 uncultured Planctomycetaceae bacterium | reverse complement strand
ATCCTGGTGGAAGACCTCTTCCATCGACGCCCACCACTCGCCCGGTTTTCGGTCGGCAAGCGGCTGTTGGCAGGGGTCGGTGAACTTGCCAGCCATCGCTTGGTTTCGGGATCGGCGGCCATCTTCGCCATGTCGGCCTTGTAATTGTCGCCGACGTACTCGTAGTAGCTGAACAGGTAGTAGTTGCCGTCCGGCAACTTGCGGAGATAGATCGAGAAGTTGCGGATGTTGGCGTCCTGGATCATCTTCGCGACCGACGGCCACACGGCGGCATGGAGCTTCTTGTATTCCTCGAGTTTGTCGGCACGCAACCCGATGACGGCGCCGTAGCGAGCCGGGCGTTTCGCCGGCTTGTCGGAAGCCGAGTAGGCCAGTGCCGCCAACAGCGTGACGCCCAACGCCGCGGCCGCCAGCGCCAATGGTGTGTGAGTCATGCGATTTCCCCCCTTCTTATGCGAGGTCAGTGAAACACGATGTAGAGACCGATGAAGCAGGCGCAAACGACGCCCGCCAGGATGCGGTAGTTGCCCAATCCGTGGCCGTGCGGCTCGCCGCGCAGCGGCTCTGCGCCAGTCGTCCCAGACGAGGATCCGGGCCTCCGGCTTCAGCGGCTCGGGATACAGCAGGGAGATGGTGGTCATCATGCCGCTGCACACGAGGAACAGGTAGACGCGGCCATCATGTAATTGACGTTCCAGCCGGTCTCTTTCGTGAACAAGTCGAGCACGAAGACGATGCCGCCCAGCACGGCCCCCGTCAACATCGTAGCGTAGGCCGCCTTGCCGTGGCCTTGCGCCAAAATACGCCGAAGAGAAAGACGGCCGTAATCGGCGGCGCGATGTAGCAGATCAACTTGTCGAGCCCCTGGAATAGCGTGTCCTATTCGGCCGAACAGCGGCGAGCAGGCGATGGCCAGCACCGTGCGCGACGACGGTGGTGATCTTGCCGATCAGTACCAGTTGATGGTCGGTCGTCTCGCGGCCGCCAGCGCTTGAAGATGTCGTACGCGAAGAGCGTGGCCGTGGAGTTCAAGGCGGCCGAGCAGGTCTGCATGGCGGCCGCCAGCATGGCGGCGGTCACCAGCCCCTTCAAGCCCCACGGCAACATGTGGGTGATCATGAAGGTGTACGTGTCCTTCGGCGACCTGCGGCGCGTCGCCGTGAAAGGCGCCCCTGCTGCACCAGCGCCACGCAAATCACCCCCGGCAGCACGAAAAAGAACACCGGCAGGATCTTCAGGAACGCGCAGAACAACGGACCCAGCCGGGCCTGCTTCTCGTCGCGCGCCGCCAACACCCGCTGCACGATCGTCTGGTCGCAGCACCAGTACCAGATGCCGATCACCGGATAGCCCAGCAACATCCGCATACCAGGGCTGCTTGCTGACGGATCGCTGGCGCCGCGGACGATCGTGAGGAAGTTGCCGGTGCCCCAGGTGACGCCGTCGGCGACGGCCGTCGGCCAGCGGATGCGGGATGGGTGGCCAACGTGTGCGCCAGTTCCGACCAGCCGCCGATCTCGACATAGCCCACGGCGGTGATGCACACGGCCCCGACAGCAACAGCACGGTCTGGATGCTCTCGGTCCACACGACGGCCAGCAGCCCGCCGACCATGGTGTAGATCCCCGTCAGCACGCCGAGCGACGATGATGAAGAACATCATGGCGTCGATGCCGAGGATCGTCGCGTCGGGGGTCGATGCCGAGAATGCCGCAAAGCACCAAGGCCGCGGTATACAGCGCCATGCCGATGTGGAATCACGATGGCCGAGATGAGCGAGACGACGGCCAGCCAGTCGCGGCAATGGCGGTTGTACGCGCCGTTCCAGGAAGTCGGGCAGCGTCGTGCACCCGCGACCGCAAATACAGCGGGGCGAAGAACAACGACAGCAAGATCAGCGTGAAGCCGGCCATCCACTCGAAGTTGCCGAACACCAGGCCGTACTTGTAGGCCGCCTCGGCCAAGCTCACCAGGTGCACGGTCGAGATGTTGGCGGCGAACATGGCCAGGCCGATCACCGGCCAGTCGAGCGTGTTGCCGGCCAGGAAGTAGTGGCTCCCTTCGCCCGCCTGGCGACGCATCCGACCGGCCCAACATCCCAGTGCCACGATGGCGACGAGATAGCCCACAACAATGGACAGATCGAACCCGGACAGTTGCGACGACATAGCGGTCGATTCCCTTTGTCCGCAGGAGAAACAGGCGGGGCCGTGCTCGCAGCCGCCACACAGGCCGCACGGCGGAATTGAGAGCGTTACTGCTGATCTTACCGAGGCCGCACCCGGTACGCAAGCGATTGCGCCGGGTTGGCAGTCATGGATCGTGCGTCATCAAAGGGGACTGTCCCATTTTCGTTGGCACGAAAATCGGGACGGTCCCCAACAAAACCGAAGGGGAAGGGGGCCTGGCAGACCAACCCTTCCCCTCTTAAGGAATCGACAGCGGCACCAACGTGTCCTCGGCGCCGATCATGCGGCAAACGCCGCTATTTCTTTTCTGCCTCGGTCTTGGCCGGGGGCATGGCCTCCGCACCGCCACCCGCCTGACCCTTCTCGGCCTTCTGTTCCGTCTTCTGCTCGCCCGCCTTCTTCGTGGTGGCAGACTTGGTGCAGCCGACGGACACGAACAGTCCAAGACTCAAAATCACTACCAACGTTAGGAGCTTTTTCATGGGTTCACCTTTTCCAAGACTTTAGGGTAGTCGGTGGATGCGGCAGGAAACCGTCCTGCCTGCTGTTCTTCTAAGATGCCGACCACTGGGCAATTATTCCACACAAAGTACAATGCTGTGGGGATTTTGCCAATGCCCCGCAAGTTTTTTCCCCGCCGGCAAAGGAATAATTTCGCCAGCCGTTGCCTCTTATTTGAAGGCCAGTCATGGCCAATGCGATGCCTGAGCTTGACGTGGCCCAGCTAGTGGCCGAACACCACGCTGGGATGTATCGCTACGCCTATCGCCTGACCGGCTCGGTCCATGATGCCGAGGACCTTACTCAGCAGGCATTTTTGATTGCACAACGAAAGATAGGGCAATTACACAAGCAAGGAAAGGTCAGAGCGTGGCTCTTCGCCATCGTAAGGAATTGCTACCTTAAGAGTCGATTGCGGCGACGCCCGGTGTTGGCGGAAGATTTGTCGCTGAAGCTGGAAATGCTGCCCGGCCCCATGGCCGAAAACGGCGGCGACGGCGATCTGCTGCAGGACGCGCTGAATCGCATGCCCGACGCCTTTCGCCTCGTGCTGGTGATGTATTACTTCGAGGAGTGTTCCTACCGGGCGATTGCCAAGCGGCTGGGAATGCCGATTGGTACCGTAATGAGCCGGCTTTCGCGCGCGAAGGGCCATTTGCGGTCGATGTTGGCCCGCCGCAGGCTGAGCCGCGAAGGCGGCCGGCCGAAGTGGCTGGCCAGTGAGGCAGGACGATGAGAGACGCCTTTGATCATCAACTATCTGCGGCGTTACACGCCGTGACCGTACCTGCGGGACTTGGCCAGCGCCTCTGGCCAGGCTTGCCGAAAGTCGGGAACGGGAGGCGACTACCCGAGGCAGGCAGATGGCGCCTACGGCGTCAAAGGGGGCAGTCCCATTTTTGTTGATACAACGATCGGAACAGTCCCCGGAGCGGTTGTCAAGGTCCTCCCGCCGTTGGCTGTTCGCCGTAGGGGGATTGCTGGCTTCGGCCGCCGCAATTTTTCTGGCGGTCTGGCTTGGCAGCCACGGGGGCGAGGGACTATCGGAGCAATTCGTTCTGGACGAAGCCATCCGCACGTTCGACGCGGCCGTCGATGTGCCGGGCACGACTCTGGCCGAGAAGCCGGCCCCGGCCGAGTATCCGTTCAGTCCTGCCGTGGTGACGATTCGGGGCGTTCGCTGGCGCCCGGCGGACGGCATTTTCGCTGGCCGCAGGGGCGTAATCTATCAGCTTCCCGGCGTTGCGGGCAACGGGGCCGCCTTGTTCGTCGTCGATGCCGAAGCGGCCGACGATTTTGCCGAAATGCCCGCGATTCACCCTTTCACGACCGCGGGATGTTGCGCTCGGCATGGATCGAACAGGGGCGGCTGTACGTGTTGGTGGTCCAAGGTGATCCGTCAGCCTATCGTGCGTATCTCAATCTCCCGCACGGCCCGTTGGCGTAATGTGGCAGGCACGCTCCGCGTGCCTACTGTCTGCCCGCCCGACTTTGCCTAAACCCACCCAACGTTACGGAGCCGAACACTGTAATAGCGGTGTCTTTGTCGGCTGCGCTATCGACACGAAGGGGGAGATACCATGCGGCTAGCCATCTCTACGGCTCTCTTGGTCGGGTTGCTGGCGGTGCCGGTGCGGGCGGAAAAGCCCGTCGTCGCCGGACTGGGACTCAATTCGGCGGTTCCCTCTGGCGAATTGAAGGTCACGCCGGAGATGTGGTTCTACGATCAGGCCATGCGGCAGTACAAGGACCCCGAGCATGGCCGTCCGCGCCAATGCCGAGTTTCACGCCCGGCAGCGGCAGCGGCGGATCGAGTCGATGAAGTGGTTTGGTTTCTCCAACTCGCGGCCCCGGGCTAGCAGCGATCCGTTCCACAACGACTATTCACCGCAGCTGGGTCGCCTGCCCCAGCTACTATCCGTCGCGTTGGAGCGGCGTCAATGTGCCGTGACGCGGACCGGCTGCAGGCGTAGGCGTCTCGTGCCGGCAGCGCCCATGTCGCGATGATCGCCAGCACCCACAGGCGGCCAGCCACCAGCCGAATCGGCTGTAAGACACGAGATAGAAGGCCAGCTTGAGATACTCGGCCGTGATGGTGGTGAAACCTACCTCGGAGCACCACCACCGGTTGACGTCGAACTCGTCGACCGGCGCCCCAACGACTGTCACTTGCCAGGCGTGATCGGCCAGCGTTCGATCCATGATCCATCGGCTCCGTCGCGTGTGGTAGCTGTCGGTGACCACCAGCACGCGTGCTTCCGGGCGTTGGCACAGGAAGACCGCCAGCGCCGTCGCTTCATCGTAGGTCGTTGCGACTGGACCTGGTAGAACATGAATGTCGCTCGGCGCGACGCCCCGCTCGATAAGGACGCGGCGCACGATCTCCTCAGAGGGGAGAAAAGGGTCGCCGGCGTCTTGCGATGGCGCTGCCGTTACGGCGGCGAAGGGGACAGTCCCATTGTTGCTGACACAAAAATCGGGACATTCCACCGTTTCGGCGACCAGGGCCTGTCGCCAAGCCCGGCCTTAATCAACGCAGCAGCGGCGAACGGCCGCGTATCGCCGTCGCCGGTGAGCACCATGACGTACTCCGCCGGCCGCGGCCGCTGAGCCACATCGAGCCAGCGTCCCATCGCCGCCAAGATCGAGAAACGTGCTGCCCATGCCAGCGCGAACGCAAGCAGCAGCAGCAACGTCGCGATAACCAGACGGCGTCGCAGGCTCACGGCGTTTCCTCCGCCAGCGTCCGACGGACGTTCGATTCATAGGCATCGGCACTTTCGCACGGCGGCGGCACGTTGCCGGCGCCGATACACCAAGTATAGAGCCATCGGAGCCACTCGATGCCAAACTTCTTTATGCCCTTGCGACTGGTCCACCAGTTGCTCGCCGTACAGTCCGAATCGAAAAGTGCTCGGACGCGTACGCGTGCCGCGTCTTCCGGGGCGAGGGCGGCATTGAGTGCATGCCGAAGCTGGGCACTGTGAAACCCAGGATAGAGCACCACGACAGTCGTGTCCGGCTGCTCGGCCAACCAAGGCTGAAGGGCCCTGGCGATGGCCCAACTATCGCTGCCGTCGCCCTGGCATCGCCATGACGGCCTGCGCCGGGACGCTTGGCGATGCCAGTTGGCCACGGCTGAGAAGCTCAAAGGACGGCAGAATGCCCGTTTGCACCAGCCGCGTGCGTTGCGGCCTAACGATGACGATCCGGGCGCCTGGATTGGCGTGATAGAGTCCGGCGGCAGTGTCGTAGCAGCCATATCCGCCCGGGCGGTGGTTCCAGGCGGTGATCGCGATATACCGAAAGTCGTCGCACGGTTCATCGGCGATGAGTTGGTTGGCCAGGGCCCGGAAAATCGGACCGTGCAGTACCCAGCCCGCCAACAGCAAGGCCGCGCCGGCGAGCAAGGTCGTCCGCCATGTTCCGTGCAGGCTGGGCCGCATCACTCGGCAAGGTCTCCGCAACAGGTGACCGGGGAGAAAACAGGCGGAAACCGTGCATGGCATCCGCTCAAACGCACCCCGTCAACCATCGTCGTCGAGGGACGCCGATTCGTCAATTCCGCGACCAAGCGATTTTGCCCGTGATCGCCGGATTTCGGGCCGGGTCCTCGCAGTTATCCCGGTCCCTTTCTCCTTGGCCTAACACAGTTGCACCGCCGATGCTGCAACCTACACTTGCTCAAAGGGCGAGCGACCCCTGGGGACTGCCCCGATTTTCGTGGCAGGACGGCACAAAGATGGGACTGTCTCCTTAGGAACTGCCACCCTGATACCTCCGGAGGCTGTGAACATGTTGTTGAAAACCGCTGCCAAACCCGACGCTCGACAGCTTCTGGCCGCTCTCGGTAATCCCGACGCTCATGGCAAAGTGCGGCGAATCGACTCGCACGGGGGGACGCCTGTGCGCGAATTGAGCGTGGCAGTGCTGGTCGTTCCGCTGTCCGACGAATCGCCCGACATTGCGAAGGCGTTCACCGCCCTGACGAAAGACATAGCGCCACCGGCATCGGCGTCGTCACCAACCGATCGGTCCCCACGTCCGAGGCACTGCTGCGGCTTTCCGGCAACTCCAAAACGCGGTTGCTTCGGGCCACGATCTGCAACCGCAAGGAACTTGGCCAGGGTTGGGCCCGATTCGACATGCAAGTCACCGGCGTGGTCGATCAGAGCGAATACCCACAGCTCAAGCAGTTCGTCGGCTCGATCATGCCGTAAGTAGCAGGCACACTCCGCGTGCCGTCGCAAACGCCACGCCGAATCGTCCACTGTCAGCTACGGCACGCGGAGCGTGTCCGCTACATTCTGCGGCATGCGGAGCATACCTGCTGCTCGCCATTTCTGCTATTGCCAAAATCGGTGCGCGCGGCACAATAATGGTAACTGAGCCGAGCGCGGTGCCCGGCTAACAGGTTCATGGGGGGCTATGCCATGACCGGGAGCATCAGCCAAGTCCGAGCTCAATTCGACGAACTGAAGGTCGGCGATCGCGTCGAAATCGAGCACCTCGTGACCGTCGGGCAACAGAGTTGGACGACCAAGACCTGCGGAACCGTCGTCCGCACGGAACGTTGCCGGCACGGGCTGCACGTCCAACGCAGCTTCGATGACAAGGTCTTCAGCGATGTCGTGCTGTTGGAGCGGCCCGACGGCGAACTGACGGCCGTAACGATCGACGAGTTCACGACGATCCGGCACGTTTAGCGACGATCGCAACTGGCACACGGCTGTGATGCCGTTGCGGGGGACTGTCCCGATTTTCGTGCCAACGAAAATGGGACAGTCCCAATCCTGTTCGGCACGAATGTTGCTCGGGATGAGTTGGCGGGCAAGTTATCGCGGCGTTGATGATCGAGGGCGGCCAAGGGGCTGGTGAGCATGAGCGGCGCGAGGGGTGGCAGAGAGCCAACGGTGCGCAGCAGCGAACGCCGCGTCGGCCAAGAACATGGCAGCGCGTTTGCATCAAGCAGCGTGGGGCGATAACCGTTTGAGCAACGGTTGCAGTTTGTCGAAGTATTTCAACCCCGTGACGTCTTCGTCGCGGACTTTCTCGCGTTTCTTCCCCGCCATGCGAGAATTATGCGCGCCGGCAAACATTGCGCAACACCACCATGAAGGTGTGCAATCCTGGCGAGCAGCATTCGTGCCGAACAGGATTGGGACTGTCCCATTTTCCCGGAGACGAGTGCATTCCGCACTTTGCAGGGTCGTTTACAACCCCTTCCGCCGCAGGCGGTCCCAGGCCCGGCGTTTACGTCGGGTCGGAATTCACGGTTGCCGGCTTGTCAGGCTCGCTTGCGAGCCTCCTCTCGTGCGGCCAACACCACAACCGTACCGCACCGGAGCGAACCCCTAATCACTGCCATATCTTGGAAATCCCCGTCCACCGTCTTACAATCGACCTATTGCTGCGCCCGTAGCTCAAGGGATAGAGCAACGGATTTCTAATGCAAAAGCGATGATCGTGGAAACCTCGCAAAACACGCAGAAAACACTGGAAAACAAGGCTTTTTCGCGTTTTGGCTGCCCTGCTACTAATAGCTAATTGGTAGTAGAAAAGCTCGTTATCTACTGTAAACTACTGTAGCTTTTCGGCAGCCAGAATGGCCAAGAATCATCACGCTTGCCCGCTCGACTTCCAGCCGGGCGCGGCATCGACTGCCATCGTATAGGCGCTGAGGAGGATCGTCAACCGCAGTCAGCGCCTGAGCTTATCCCCAGTTTCCGAGCTGCCGCGCAGAAAACTGGCGGTCCCTCGGAAGTCGTTAGTTGGTATATGGTTGGGTTGTGACAACAAACCACGCAACCACGACTAGCGGAGGGAACCGGCATGAACGGCATGGAAGCCGTGCTCTGGATCACGAGTGTATGCCTTGGACTGCGAAAGAGCCAGACCAAAACACTGGCCGATGTGGTGGCTGTGGCAATTCAAATCAGTCGGGTCAGTCTGTCCGAGCTCGGTCGGCTGCTGGCCGAACAGCGCCAGTGCGCTGCCAAGCATTCCATCAAGCGGGTTTGGCGATTCACGGCCAACGACCGCATCCATGTTGGCGATGCCATGCAAGGGCCGCTCCGATGGCTCTCAGCATACGGCCGAGGTGATACAACTTGGGCGTAATTGCCTCGTCCACACGGTACCCATCGGTCATCAACCCTACCCGCGTGCGAATTCTCGCTTCTTCCTGCTCCCGAGCGAGGGCCTTTATGCGACATGACAAGTCCTCGTCGTTCCAGATCAACTCGTGGAGGTTCGTCTCCACGGCGCAGCGAACCGATGACACGTCAAAGCTGGCTGCTGTTGGCATGACTCGAACGGCTTTCGGGGCAGAGAAAGAGGGTGGCGTTTCGGCAATTCGGGCGGACGGTGCTGTCGGTCGATCCGCCAAGTGGCTATTCGTTACAAGCGTGTTTGGTTCCATTGGGTTTCTCTCCCGTTCAGTGGTCGTTGTAGCAACAGTCGTCCTTCTCGACCTTCCCTCACGGCGAGTGGCCGCCACGCGACTTTGCTGCGCGAGACCCGTCCTCGCCTTCATCTTCCCACACATCGACCAGACGTGAACTGAGGGTATCGTCGAGCACCTCCAAGTTGCGAACCTCATATTTGGTTGCAAGATACTCGGTCAGTTCGTCTTCTAGATTCTCCAGGGCTTGGTCAGTAGGTTTTTCGCCATTTACCATCTCCGACTCGGCGAATGTAAACTGCAAGTCGAAAATGGCCTCGAAGAAGTTGCCCTTGGTCTTTTCTTCCTCCCGATCCCATTCCAATGGGTCGAACCCAAGCGTCTCTTTGACGTAGGTTGAATGCGTTTCATCGATGAGATAGTTCTGTTGAAGGAAGTCTCTTGCCTCGTCCAACGAGTCCGGGTATTTCGGGGCTGTGCCCTTCGTTCGTAGCTCCGGCACACCGTAACGATATACGTATAATACTTGTTCACAATGTTTTACCTGTTGCTCCTTGAAATTCAGCGTCTTGCCGCGGTCTGGCCCATGTTCCATCCAATGACCTATCATCCTCGTTAGGCGGAAGCCACTGGGATGGTACGTCCACAGTCTATATGAAATCTTCAGCGTTTCTCTCGGTCGACTATTTCTGTGTCCAGATCAAACACCATCGATGCAACCTGAATCATGAAAAACTGCTTGAACACATTGAACAACAGGTCTTTCGGCCACAAGGTTGAGTCGGTGTACCACGAACGGAGTTCCTCGTCAAACATTGCCCTGTAATCGCGGTGAACCTGGCTTTCGGGTTGACCGCGACCCTCTGGCAGTAGAAAGACGGTCGGCTCTCGCTGAATCTGGTCCAGCGTCATCTTGCTGGCGTCGCAGGAATTGATCCAGTCGAGGCTGCGCCTTGGTGGGCGTGAGCGTAACGGCGATACGGTTGATTGCTGGCAAACCGCTCATAGACAAGATCCTAAATCCATTTCTTCGTGAATTTGCAGTAGTTGTACTCGTCTATGGCCTTCAATGGATTTCGGCCAGAGATAACCCGACAACCAAGTGCGCCAACCTGTCGCTTTGAGATCGCTATCAATTGAATATATCCTGTTGCATTAGTGCCCGCCTTTCGCAACTCGATGCCGTAAGCCTTGGCGATCGCTCTATCCCAAAGAGGAAAGAAGGTCGGTGCCAACAGATGCAGCGACTTTGCGGCTCCTACGGGGCCAAGGACACGCTCGAAATCATCGAAGATACGCATGACTGCAGTCACGTCGTCAAGGCAGAAGGAGCCAATGGCCCGTTTTCGAAATGTGGCGAGTTCGACATGATGGTCGGACACAACTTGATCGATTTCGGCAACGTGCTGTCTGGTGAACGGGTGAAACCTGTAGAACGCCATATTCCATGTCTGCAGGAGGACGGCCAATGCCTCCGTGACGCTCAGTGAAGTCTTCTCCTGCAAAGCGAGGCCGACAAGTTCGGTCGCCGCCCGATAAAAGAGGTCACGAGGCTCATTCTTCTCAAATGCCTCACGGGCCGCATGAAGTTGCTTCACCGTAATCGTGTGAGAATCCATACACTACCTCGACCATTGACCGAGGCATCCGACCACGCTTGCCACGCCGGTCGCTCCCATTATACCCACCACGGCCCAGGTCACCACCACCAAGCACCCGCCGGGCCTCGGCAATCCGTTGCGGATCAACCGCCCAGCTTCCGATTCGTATCCGATCTTCCGCTTAAACCGCCGCTTAGCGTTGGTCCACGCCCGAAAGGGCTTCAGGGCAGCCGTGATGCCCCACTCCTTCTTCAGACGCTTCTTGGCCTTGGTGACGCCCAGCAGCGTATACCGCGCCACGCAGAACTGGCTCCATACGAAGTTGGCGTCCGAGGGGCTGTCGCCAGGCTGCGAGGGACCAGCCCTCTGCCGTTTCGCCGGATGGAGTGCGAGCGATGCGAGGAGGCCCAGGTCGATTTCGGCACGGGGGCATGGATCGAACTGCCCGATGGCAAGCGGCGGCGGTCGCACGTCTTTCGGATCGTGCTTTCATTCAGCCGCAAGGGCTATAGCGAGGCGGTCTATCGCCAGACCGCCGAGGACTTCATTCGGTGCATTGAGAATGCTTTCTGGCACTTCGGCGGCGTGCCGAAGGTCCTGGTGATCGACAACCTCAAGGCGGCGGTCAAGCAGCCGGACTGGTACGACCCGGAACTTAACCCCAAGATACAATCGTTCTGCGAGCATTATGGCGTGGTGATCCTGCCGACGAAGCCTCGCACGCCCAGGCACAAGTCGTTCCTGGTTCAGGCATTGGCCTACGAGGCGATCAAGCAAGGCTTCGTGGTGCTCTATCGTTCAATCTTCGATGTGGTGCGGGACTTCCTGCACGACGAAGTCGCTGGTGGCGAAGAGCGGGTGCTGGCGAAGTACCTGAAGCCGGACCTGTTGATCGTCGATGACATGGGCATGAAGCAACTGCCCAAGCGAAGCGGAGAATACCTCTTCGAGATCATCATGCGTCGCTACGAGACCCGATCGACGATGATGACCAGCAATCGTCCGTTGGAGGACTGGGGCAAGCTGATCGGCGACGTTCCTTCGGCCACGGCGATCCTTGACCGATTCCTGCACCACGCCGAAATCATCACGATCACCGGCCGCAGCTACCGGCTCCGCAACCAAGGCAACCAAGTGGACGAATCCAAGGACAACGGCCAGGCATCCAAGCAGGGAAAGCGAGCCCGCAAAGAGTCCCCTGAGTCCCCACCGGCGGAGTGATGCGGTGCTTGCCGACATCTCACATTGCAGCTACATTAACACCATGAACCCAACTGGCTGGTATTGAAGCGCCTCTCGGTGGCCGGTTTCAAAGCGCCCAATGACACAGGAGAGTAATATGTCAGCCTTCAGCAGTACATTCCGTTCCCGTGATCAGTACGTTCGGGGGGAGTCTGCTATCACACGACGAGTCCTCCGTTGCCGCCTAGAAGAACAGACGATTGTAGCCATGCTGAGTACAGGCGGAAACCAATCAGATGTTCGACAACCACCCGCGGACCTCGGAAATGTCTCACTCAACCCCGCATTCGCGATTTAGAGCCGGATACTGTCGCCGGAGGCGTTCTATTAGCCGATCAGCGTGCGCTAAAGCCCGTTCCATCCGATGCGCTTCCTGGCAACTCCGGTAGGTGAGGCTGTGGCAATTCCGGCAGCCGAAGTACCGCGCGCCCGGCGGAAGGTACAGTTTGGCGACCCTCCGGCCGCAGGCCACACCGTCTCTGATCAAGGGACAAGTAAACCACCAACGCAAACCTCCAAGGTGCGGGCGCGTTGTTTGCAGACGGATCAACATGAGGACTTCGGTCGAGTTCCAGGGCTATTGCGCCATAATGGGTAATTTGGTATAATTGGGCAACTGCGATTTTCATCGCTTGCTGAGAAACGGCTTGGGCTGGAGATCGCATCGTTCAAGCCAAAGGAGTCGATGGCAATGGCCCAGATGAAGTCTGCAAGAATCCAGGAACACTTCCAAGAACTTACCGATCCTCGCCGACGCGACGTGATTTATCCGTTGATCAATGTTGTCGTCATCGCCGTGTGCGCCGTCATTTGCGGGGCCGACGATTTTGTCGCCATTGCCGAGTTTGGCAAGATGAAACGCGCGTGGCTCGCGCGTTTTCTCGATCTGCGAAGCGGCATTCCATCGCACGACCGCTTCAATGCGATTTTGGCGGCGATCAAACCGGCGGAGTTCGAGAAGTGTCTCTTGAGTTGGATCACGGCGTTGCATGAAATCACCGAGGGACAAGTTGTTGCCATCGATGGCAAAACGCTTCGCCGCAGCTTCGACGCCGCCAGCGGCAAATCGGCGATTCACATGGTCAGCGCCTGGGCGACGGCCAATCACATCAGCCTGGGCCAAGTGGTCGTGGACGCGAAGAGCAACGAGATCACAGCCATCCCAAAACTGCTGCAAATGCTGGAGATTTCCGGCTGTTTGGTCACCATCGACGCGATGGGCTGTCAAACCGAAATCGCAAGGGAAATCGTCAACGCCGGAGCGGATTACGTTTTGGCCGTCAAGGGAAACCAGCCGACGCTGCACGACGGGATCAAGGCGTTCTTCGACGACCACTTCGCAGACGATTTTGCGCGCACGAAGGCACGACATTATGAAACGCAGGAAGAGGGACATGGGCGAGAAGAGAATCGTTATTATGTTGTCTGTCCTGTTCCCGAGGATCTGCCCGATCGTTCGCGTTGGACCAAGTTGAAGGCCATCGGAATCGCCCTGAGCGAGACGCAACGCGACGGCAAGCCGTTTGCAGCGTGCGATCGAAACGATCGGCCATCACCCCGGCCAGCCAGCCGAACGTAACGAACCCAACCACGCCGGCAAACGCAGCTGCTGAGAGCCATGCCCGGGTCTTTCGGCTGAAGTCCGACGTCAGCGGCGTACGGCCGATCCACCAGCAGGCGGCCCAAAGCCCGAATAGGAATGCGACGGTTGGAACCACGTGGGCCCAGGGGATCAGGGTCAGCAGATAGGCGACGGTGCCCAGCAACACAAAACCCATGACCTGCTTGAAGGTATCCATCCAGGGGCCGGGCTTTGGCAAGAAGCGAATCAGGCCGGGAAAAACGCCGATCAGCAAGTATGGGCTGGCCATGCCGATTCCCACGGAAAGGAATACGGCGTAGGTTTTGGGCGGCGGCTGGCCGACGGTCCAAGCCAACGCGGAAGCGAGAAACGGACCGCTGCACGGCGTGGCCAGAATGGTGGTGAGCGCGCCCTTGCAGAATGCCCCCAAGGCGCCCTCGCGCTGAGACAGATCGTTTGCTTTGCCAGCGCCAAACAAACCGGGAATCGGAATCTCCCATACGCCGAACAGGCTCAAGCCCATCGTGAAAACGACCGCCGCCAGGGCCACATTAAACCCCGTAAAACTGAACAACTGACCCCAGCCGAGACTGAGAAAAACGGCCAAGCTGGCCAACAAGAGGAACACTGAAAGCATGCCCAGCGAGTACCAAAGGTTGAGCACCAGAGCTTGGCGTTGGCTCTGGCCCGCCTGCTGGACGAATGATAGAATCTTCAGCCCGATCACCGGCAATACGCAGGGCATGAGGTTGAGAATCAAGCCTCCAAGAAAACCGAGACCCAGAATCGTCGCCAGCGAGAACTGTTTTGTTTCGTCGTGGGCGATGATTTTCATATTTGTCGGCTCGATGGCAGCGGCTTTCCGGGTGCCAGGCCCTTCCGACGACAAGGGGATCGGTGCTTCAGCCGGCGCAGTCACTTTCCGCGGGAGCATTGCGCTGAAAGCGATTTCTTGCGGAGGAGAACAGCTATCTGGATTGCATGGTTGAACGCGGACGACCCCTTCAATTTCTAGCGTTGCCAGGTCCACACCGGAGTGAATCTCTATGGGCACACGCCAAGTGACATGATCATGATGGGTTTCTACCGTCAGATTATCGAATGCCGGTTCGGATTTCCTTTCGGGAAGCGGGCTGGCGTGAAAGTCCCCAAGGAGGCGGAATGCTTTGGAAGAATGCAGCTTGATCTCAGTTGGCAATGGGCCGCCCGGAGGCTGCGTGATTGAGTAGATGTGCCACGTCGGTTTGATACGGGCCGTAATCAAAAGCTGACCCGCTTGCTCAGCCGTCGCTGGAGTAAACTCCGCTGTCACGGCAACCACGGCTTCCTGGGACGGCTGAGCAAAAAGCCCCTCCAGGCCGCCTTGGCCGTCGCCGACCTGTGCCTTCAGGGGCGTTGCCATGACCAGCAGGCCAATCAAAATGGCCACTTTGCTTTGGACTCGTAAACACTTCATTGCCGACATGCTCAAGCTCCTTTCGCCAATCCTTTCTGTTCGCCTCGACGTCTCCGCACGATCGAAACACAGTCGTGCTTTTCAACGGGATGCTCCTGGCGCAACAGCCAAATCAGCGTTTTTACCAATGTGGGCTGAAGGAGGTAGTAGCAGCGCAAAGGGCCGCAGGCAAGACTCGCCACCAAATTGGCTTTGCGCAAAGCAGACAGGTGCTGGGAAAGACGCGACTGGGCCAATGGCACCAGCGCATTGATGTGTTTCACGCAACGAGGCTGATCGCAAAGGGCTTCCAGGATCGCAAGTCGCACCGGGTGGGCCATGACGCTGAGCAGCCGTGCTTCATCGATCCAAGGGTTTCTGCCGGCGCTGCCTGGATGTGGTGCTTGTTTTGCCATCGTTACTATGACTGCTCGCGAGGAACAATATGCCGTTTCAGACTGTATCATTGCAGTATCCAACGCTGATTAGGCTGCGGCCCGATCGAGAGCACGCTCCAGTGTTTCCTTCGGCTGGACGCCGACGAAACGGTCGACGACTTTTCCGTTCTTAAAGATCATCAAGGTGGGGATGCTGTCCACTTTGTAAGCGGTGGTCACAGTGGGATTGTCATCGACGTTGAGCTTGGCTACCTTGAACGAGCCGGCTCGTTCAGCCGCCAATTGCTCGATAATTGGGCCAACCGCTCGACAGGGGCCACACCATGGTGCCCAGAAATCGACCAGCGTGGGCAAGGGAGATTTCAGGACTTCCGCCTTGAAAGTACGGTCCGAGAGATTGCGCAGGTTAGACATGAAATTGATCTCCTATCTATAGTGTCGTCTCGTCGTGCTGATTCTTGTTCTTCCGAAAAAGCCTCTTGAAAAACGGCGTTCGTTCCGAGGGCTTCTCCACGTTTTCCGCATGTTTTGTATAAAAGGGCTCAACCACCCATTGCTGGCCGACTGGAGGATTGACCGGAGACACAATCCACGGCTGCGAGGCGACCGGGGGCGCAGTGATGGTCTTGTTGGAAGCCGAACTGTGAGGGCCATGTTGGGGCTGAACGGTAGTCGAGTTTTCATCCAGCTTGGCGGCCGTCCGAAGATTGTTTTCTTCTTCTGTCAAAGAGGGACCAGAAATAATCGCCGATGGCCGGGGAACTCCAGGGTCATTCTTGGAGGGTCGCCTGCTTTCGTTGAAAAGTCCACCGTTGATGAAGCTGTGTACTTCCCCAGGACTCCTCGCCCCGATCAGGCGTTTATTCGTCCACCCAGCTTGCGTGTGGTCAAAACGGATCAACTGCGGGATCGACATTCCGTCGGTTAGCCGTGAGGCCAGTTGCCGCTGTTGGTCATAATCCACGTAGACGAAGACGACGTTTTTGAGTCCGCCAGTTCTTTCAACCTGCGGCAGGATCGTTTTCTGCATAATTTGACAGGCCTGCGCACCAGTTTGCGCCGACCAATACGACCAGTGGGTGCTGGGTTGTCAGACTTTGTTGACAGGCTTCGTCGAAGTCCTGCTGGTTCGCCCCCAGAGTTAGGACTTGCACCAGAGCTGACAGGACGATGGTGGTCATGTTTTACCGCATAGGCAAGAGAAACAGTGTGCCACTGCGAGGAACAAGCAGTGGCACACTTTGGTGGGAAATGCACGTTAGTGAAGTTTATCGGCCGAAGATATTATATTACTTTAGCGTTATATGACGTGGTCGTTATGGGATTTTCGCCCCCCACCAGCCGGCTCCGGCCCACACGGATTGCGATCCGCCCAGCCGCCACAACACGGGATGAGAATGACGAATACGTAGACCTAGTCGACGTTGGTGGGAACGGGCGTCAAGAGGGACACATTGCCAATCGGACAGATGCCTAAATACATGCTTGCGGGGGCGCAACGGCGTTTCCTCAATCTGTGTCCGCCGACACTTCCTCGACTTGTCGAGAGGCGCGAATCACAGAATCGCGACTCCGTGGCCGAATCGGATGATCTTCACTTAACACCCGAAGCAACTTCTTGACCAGCGTCGGCCGAACGACGTAGTAACAGCGCAACGGTCCAGATATGTGGCAGTCGATCAAACCGGCGTTTCGTAAGGCGGCCATGTGCTGAGAAAGATGCGGCTGTACGATGGAGACTAACGAATTGATGTCTTTGACGCAATGAGGTCGCTGGCAAAGTGCGTTGAGGATCATCAGACGCGTTGGGTGTGCCATGACGCGCAACAACTGCGCCGATTCATCCCATCTGTTGTCTGTTGGAGCATCTTTCATGGATAGGAGACCTCACTGGAGATGACGTTTACGCCCTGCGGAGTCATTCGAGCAACGAGAACTGCTCGCCAAGCGCTGAATATAACGGAAGGATGATGTAAGAGTCAAGATGGCCTGCATTTTCACCGATCATAGACGGTGAATTGGCTGGCCAGGACAAGACGGCGGTGGAACAATGACGGCAAGAGGAGCCAAGAGTTGGGTTGACATTACATAACCGATCTGCTATATAAGGCGTAGTTTACCTATTCGGTGCTGGTCGGCCACATGCAGCCGGTCGGCGTCCTTCGACCACTTCCCGCTGCGTATCGAAGAGGACCGATTGAATAGGCCAAAGCGTTAAAGTGGGGAATATTTGGGTTGTACAGCGAAAAGGAGATCTTGATGTCCGAACACGTCGGCGAGTTTATCCGTTCCCAGCAACAGTGGGAATACCTTCGCTTGGAGACGCCAGCCGCCGAGTCCCTTAACGATTATCGGTATTCTGATTGCTTTGTTGCTTCCCGCGGTGCAAGCCGCCCGCGAGGCCGCTCGCCGTATGAGTTGCCAAAACAATCTCAAACAAATAGGGCTTGCCTTGCAAAATTATGTCATGGCCTTGGGCGCTTTTCCAAGCTTTGGCGCCGCGCAACCGCAAACAAGTTTTTCGGTCCACGCGAGAAGTCTGCTCTATGTCGAGCAGCAGGGGCTGAACAATCTGATCGACTTCCAGCAGCCCTTGATGTTGGGAGGCGGGGGTGGCGGTGTCGTCAATCCAATACAGGCGGCTGCGGCACAGGCCGTGATTCCGCTGTTTCTATGCCCCAGCGATGGCATGAGGTCTCGTTTTTCCAGTTTCCTGTCCTTCCAACCGCCGGGCGGAACTTCGGGCGGCACAAACTACGTTGCATGCAGCGGCTCCGGAGAAGACACGTACTACGACACGCGTTTTCCCACCGATCGGATGTTCTGGCGAAATTCGGCGGTCCGCTTCGCCGATATTCACGACGGAACAAGTCATACAATGGTGTTTTCGGAGTCGTTGCTGGGCACGGACTCCGATGTTCACGGCCCAACGCCAGAAGACCCCCTGCGCCAGATGGCTAGCATGTGCAGCAAGTTTTCGTTGAACGCAAACGGTCCTGGTTTGGCGGAGGTGGCGAATCCCGATTTGCAGGCCATCGTTGCCGGCACAACGTATTGGCGGGGCTGTCGAGGAGCTACTTGGATTTGGGGCCGCGAGCAAGCCAATTCTTTTTCGGCGTACATGCCGCCCAATACACCGGTTCCCGATATGGCGGCCAAGGGAATCGGCTTCTTCACCGCGCGGAGCGATCATCCTGGAGGCGTAAACGTTGCGTTCGCCGATGGCAGCGTCCGCTTTATCAGCGATACGATTCCACTGGATCTCTGGCGGGCGTAAGCACGCGAGCAGGAGGAGAGGTGGCGAGTCAAGAGTAGTCGGGGGTCTCCTCGACATCACCGTGGTAAGAATGTAGACTATGCCGCGAAAAGACTGACGGAGTCCCAATCAGTGGAATTCGTGGAGTCTCTGGCTGGCTCAACAAACGTTTGTCCAACACGAAATGGCGGCATACATGACCTATCTCTCGTCCTTGTCGAAGGTGCAGTGGGTTTGGCTTGTGGGGACGCTGGCGATCTGTGTTGCCATCGTGGCCGTCGGTTGGGTCTTGGAGCCTGCCGACAGCATGGTTTCAGCTTCCTCCTTCACAACGACCATGAGCATCCGGGACATCGCTCCGAAACTTGGTGTTACAGGCAAGGCCTTGGCCCGCGAACTTGGTCTACCGATCGAGGTGCCGAAGGGTAAACCACTTAAGAAACTCGGTATTGCTCAAGCGGACTTGGACGAGGCGACCGAACATCTTTTGAGCCATCACCCCGCACAACTCCGCTATTATATCTTCGCCGCGCTGGTCTTGTGGGGACTTGTCTTCCTTTGCCGCCTCGGGCGACCGGACGGCTCGCCGAATAGGCAGCGAAGGATTTGGTATCCACGAGCACCATACCTCCTTGCTTTGTTGGCAGCCGGTGTCGTGTTCGGCTTCTGGCTGGGCAAATCGCCCAACCCGATGGAGGGCATCGTCAAGGTCTTCAAGTCCATGGTCGGGCTCTATCCGTCGGTGTCGGACAAGGTAATTGCGCTGGCGTTCTTTCTCGCGTTGGCCGTGGTGGGAAACAAGCTGGTGTGCGGCTGGGCCTGTCCGTTCGGCGCTTTGCAAGAGTTGCTCTACAGTCTGCCGATACTAAGACGCATCAAAAGCAAGAAAATCCCGTTCTTGGTATCCAATGGAGTGCGTACAGTCTTGTTCGTGGCGGCCTTGCTGGTGTTGTTCGGCGTCGTGGGCGGCCGAAAGGGATCGGTTCTGTATCATTTCATCAATCCCTTCAACCTGTTTGATCTGGATTTCGACCATGCACCAATCACCATCACGATCCTTATGGCACTGGGGTTGTCCCTGATCGTGTATCGGCCTTTTTGCCAATTCATCTGCCCGTTTGGCTTTGTTTCCTGGCTGGCCGAGAGACTCAGCCTGGCGCGCGTGCGGATCGACGCGACTCGTTGCAACAAATGCGGTGCGTGCGTTAAGGCGTGTCCCCTGGACGCGGCAAAACACAAAGTGGCCGGTAAGTTGTTCGCGGCCGATTGCTACAGTTGCGCCCGGTGTCTGAACGTCTGTCCGCAAGATGCGATCACCTACGGCTGGAGCCTGGGCCGCGAGGTTCACGGAATCGGCACCAACCGAAAGCCCTGATTTTTTTGGCTCGCGGAAGAGTCTACCGGCTGTCATCTACCGGTTTTGTGCCCCTCAGCACGACAAACAGGCCTTCACCGTGCCCCGGCCGCGTTGGCTCGGGAGCCTGCAACCGATGGATCTCCTGAAATACCGTTTGGGTGCAAGCCAACTCTGTGAAGCCGGCATTCTCCATCAAGACGGTGACCTCGGCGACAGAGTAAAACCGGGCATCACGATAGAACAAGCTGTCGGCTTTGCGCCTCACATATAGCCGCCCCAAGCGGCTTTCACGATCAATGAACCCGAGGATGAGTACACCTCCCGCTTTCAGCACTCGATGTGCCTGATGAAAGGACGCTTCCGCGTCATCCAGGAAGCACAAGGTCGTGACCATGAGTGCAAAATCGAACGCCGCGTCCGCTATCGGAAGCGATTCCGCCACGCCCCGGATGACTCGAATCCCACGCTCTTGGGCAATTGCGCCCATAGCCTCCGATGGTTCAACCCCTGTCTTGATGCCCAGCGGAGCGGCAAAGCGGCCGGTCCCCACGCCAATCTCTATGCCCAGCCCGCGCTTGGGCAACATCTCGGCCACCGCTTGCATCTCCGACGTGTAGGCAAACGGGTTTTTGTCGAACCAAGCATCGTACGCGTTGGCATATTTGTCGAACGGCCCTGTTTTCATGGTTCTTTCTTCAGACCGACGCTAACGCTTGCTCGATGTCTTCCAGAAGTCGCTCGGACGGTTCAATGCCGATCGAAAGGCGAACCGTGTTTTCCCGGACGCCGAAAATCGTTCTCCTCTCCGGCGGGAGGTAGAGCATCGTCGTCAGATAGGGGATGCAAATCAAGGACTCCGTTGCACCGAGACTGACGGCATGGTAGATCACCCTCAGCCCGTTGATGAAACGCTTGGCGTCCTCTTGATGTTGGCCGATGTCGAATGACAACATGCCTCCAAAGCCGTGGTGCATCTGCTTCGAGGCGATATCGTGCTTTGGGTGACTGCACAGTCCGGGGGCGGTCTCAAATCTCAAATGCAATCGAGGCCTGAAGAATGAGCCTCGGAAACTGGCATGGGGGAAGACATTGCTGGGAGGCTCCAATAGGGAGAAGTTCACAAAGCTTCCCTTGGGAACGGAGTCCCAGCGATGGCACATCATCTTACGCCCCAAGAGCGCGATCGCATAGCGCAATTGCGGTATCAGGGAGCTAACCAGAAGGAAATCGCCAGGGCCGTGGCACGTTGCCCTTCCACGATCAGCCGCGAGCTGCGACGCAACAGCACCGCCGGCGAATATTACTCCACCCAAGCCCAATGGAAAGCCGCGCAACGCCGCCGGGAACGACCACTGGCGCGAAAGATGGATGATCCCGCGGTCAACGAGGCTGTTCGCAGGGGGTTGGCGCAGGAATCGGCGCCGCAGCAGATCGCCGGACGGATGCAGCAGCAAGCGCGCCGCGCCGCGTGTCGTCGCAAACGATCTACACCTGGATCAAGCAGGACGCGAATCGGGAGCACTGGGAATCGTTCCTGCGGCGTCGCGGGAAGCGTCCTTACCGGCGGAAAAACGCCGCCACCAGCGGAGATGCCGCCCGCATCGACCAGCGCCCCGAAGTGATCGAGGAGCGGTTGCGGCTGGGCGATTTCGAGGGCGACACCGTGCTCGGCCCGGCGGGCACCGGCGGTCTGGCGACGTTGGTAGACCGCAAGTCGCGGTTCACAATCGTCGTCAAGGTTCAATCCAAGAATGCCGACCATGTACATGCGAAAATCAAACAACGCATGAAGGAGTTGGACGAACAGCGACGGCGGTCCATCACCTTCGACAATGGCACCGAATTCGCGCGCTGCCACCGGCTGGAAAAACACCTCGGCATGGAGTTATACTTTGCTGATCCGGGCTGTCCGTATGAGCGCGGCACGAACGAAAACACCAATGGCTTAATCCGCCAATACTTTCCCAAAGGGACTGACTTTCGCGACGTCTCCCATTCCCAGGTGCGGCAGGTGGAAAACCTACTCAACAACCGCCCCCGCGCGTGCCTCGGGTTTCCAACTCCCGGTGAGGTTTTCTTCGAGAAAACCCCTCCCAGCGGTTGCGATTGAGTTTGGAAACCGCCGGGATAGGACACCCGGGACACCTTTGGATTCTGCTCAAGATACTCGGCAATCCGTAGGCTTTTCTGAGCGTCAGTTTTGCTTTGTTGTTCAGCCCCTCGACGGAGCCCGCCGATATCTTCCCTTTCGCACGGAACCAATTGAGGATCAGGTCTCGATGTTCACGCAGACTCCGAGCAACCTTCTTCATCGGTGCGATCTTGCTCCGCATGGTCCGGGCACACCACTGGTCCAGGAACTTCACGGCCCAGTGCGGGCTTGTGTACTCCCAGAACCTCTGGAAGTCCTCCTTCTGAAGAAGACTGCGAACCGTCTGGAGATTGTACTGCAAGAGTTCCTTCAGTTTGACCGTTTCCTTCTCGGTGCGGTTCTCGGGACGCTTCAAGAGGCACCAGCGGGAATGCTTCAACACCGCCTCGTAGCCGTCACGCCGCAGACGTGCCGCCTCGCTGCGGCGGACTTCGTCAACCGCCTCGTTCATCTTCTTCATGATGTGGAAGCGGTCCAAGACGTGGACGGCCTGCTCCAGTTCCTCCGCAATCACGTTGAGGTACGGCCGCCACATGTCACTGCACACGAAGCGGATGGACCGCCGGGCTTCGCCGAGGCTCTTGAAGAATCGTCGCAAACTGTCCTCCGTCCGCTCCTGGGCCACCCACAACAGCCGCTTCATGCCGTCCTCGATCTGGTACACCAAGGTCAGGTAGCAATGCCCTCGCCGCCACTGGATTTCATCCACGCCGATGGCCTCGATTCCTTCGAGGTCCTGATGGGCCACGCCCCACCAGACCGCAAGCCTGACCGACTCGAACACGTTCCGCCAACTGGTGTGGAAGATCGTGGCGACCTCCTCCCACGACATCCGCTTGGCCCAGCGTGCGAGGAACCAGCGATAGGTTGTGGTCAAGTGGTTTTTCCCTCGGACCCAGGGCACTCGTTCGACCGTCACGCCGCAGCGTGGGCAATCCACACGCCGCATGGCATACACGAAGTACACGGCGATTCCCCAGAGGGGAACGAACTCGAACCGCCGCTCGGGCAGTCGGTCGTAGCCCGGCCTCGGGCGGTGGCAGCCCGCGCAGATCGGTCGGCCATTCTTGCGGGCATGCAACTCGACTTCGAGCGTCGGCCGCTCCGTGCCATTCACCCATCTGGCTTTTCCATAGACGAAGGACTTGAAAGGTTCGACCCGATTGAGGATAGTCTTCAGTTGCATCCTGTGGTGGCTCCCGGCGAGATGGTTGGTTTTGCAACTCCATCTTTAACCGGAAACGCCGCAGGATGCGATTGTTTTGGCTCCCGAGGTTCTCGCTCTTCCCGGAACAACAGAGAAGAGGGAAGGAGGTGGGGGCCTGGGGGAGGAACCTGGGGCCGCTGGTTCCTCCCCCAGAAACCCGCTCTTAAACGTCAATCAACCCACGAATTCTGTTGACGAACCCTTTTTAAGGGCTCCAGCAGAATACTGCGACCGGAGGTTTTTTAGCAGTACCCCGCCAATCGTTCCTCAAGTAACAGATTTTCGAACTCCTTGTCAGACGCGGTCTTGGACGAACGGACAACCTCCAATCGCCATAGAAGATCCTTCAGGATCCTCTCCCGCGTTTCCTGGTCGGCCGAGTCGTTGTCGCCCGCCCGACCGCCGGCCGGCGACTGCCAGTGGTTCTCTTCTCGCTTCAGCAGCTCGAACAGGAAATCGCACGCTTCATCGGTCAGATTGGTAAGATTCGGCATGGCTTACCTCCTCTACCCCATGGCTGCGGACCCGAGTCTATGCGACCCAGGCGGCCGGGCTTCTGTTCCCGGGCGCCCACCAAATTCAGGCACCACCATTGGTTTAATCGCCCCCACTGTTCTACGGAAAATCGCACTGACCCTTCACATGGTGGGCGGCCCGCGACTGCGTACGGCACTAATGGGATACTGGAATCCAAATTAACAAAGTGCAGCAATCTGTATGCCAATCGAAGGCGTCAGGGCGGGTAGCCGTAAATCCTTGTCAGAGAAAAGGTTGAAGTCGCAAAGGACACGGCACGAATGAAACTAGCAGGCATTATGCACGATCCACGCCCAACGGCCAGTGGCAATATGCGCGATTATCCGGTATCATCAAAGTAGGTTGCCACACCAGGAGTCCGGATGCAATGGATGATCCCAAGGGATTGAAGTCGCGTGAAGTGGCCATACTCGATTCGGTCAACGAAGGCGTCTTCACGGTCGATCTGAACTGGCAAATCACGGCCTTCAACAAGGCTGCTCAGCGGATTACGGGAGTATCCCAAGAACACGCGATCGGCAGTCCCTGCTGCGATGTGTTCCGGGCCAACATCTGCGAGACGAACTGCGCATTGCGACGCACAATGTCCACCGGCCAGCCAATCGTCAACGCGACGGCTCATATCATCAACCAGCAAGGCCGACGAATACCGATCCGGATATCCACGGCGCTTCTGAAGGATGACGAAGGAGCGATTGTTGGTGGGGTCGAGACGTTCCAGGACCTCACCCAAGTGGAACAGCTTCAGAAGGAACTCCAGGCGAGGTACACTTTTGAAGACATCATTGGCCGAAGCTCCGCCATGATGCGATTGTTTGAAATCCTACCCCAGATCTCGGCCAGCAGCAGCACCGTGCTCATCGAGGGCCCCAGCGGCACGGGCAAGGAACTTTTCGCCCGTGCCGTTCACAACCTTTCACCTCGCAAGCGGAGACGCTTTGTGGCCGTCAACTGCGCGGCTCTGCCGGACACCCTGCTGGAAAGCGAATTATTCGGGCACAAAGCAGGAGCTTTCACGGATGCCAAAAAAGACAAACTAGGGCGGTTCTCGCTGGCGGATGGCGGCACGATTTTTCTGGATGAAATTGGCGACGTCTCGCCCGCCATGCAAGTGCGGCTGTTACGGGTGCTTCAAGAGCGAGTGGTCGAACCGCTCGGCGGCGTCCAGACAGTCCCCGTGAACGTCCGCGTCGTGGCGGCGACGAATAAGGACCTGGCCGAGTTGGTTCGAGCCGGCACGTTCCGTGAAGACCTATACTATCGCATCCGCGTGATCCATCTGAGACTGCCGAGCCTCGGACAACGGCGTGAGGATATCCCCTTGCTGGTCGACCATTTGATCGCCAAGTTCAACCACTTGCAGGGCAAGGACATCGCGGGCGTTTCTGATGAGGTCATGGCGCGTCTGATGGACCACGACTATCCAGGCAACGTCCGCGAGTTGGAGAATATCGTGGAGCAGGCATTCGTCCTATGCCGCGGCGGCGTGATCGAGCTAAGTCACTTGCCGCCGGAATTGCGCCCGGCCACAACGGCCGGCCGGGATGAGTCCCGGCCCATGAGTCTTCAGGCGATGGAGCGGTATTTGATCTCCGAAACACTCCAACGGCACAAGGGAAATCGAAAGGCCGCCGCCCGTGACCTGGGCATCAACGTCAGCACACTTTATCGGAAGATGAGGGACCTACAAATCCAATCGCCCGAAATCGATGGCCGCGGACGTCGAGGGTAACATTGCAGAATGCAATGTCGGCGATTTGCCGAGGTGCTTGCACGCTTATTCGTGCGTTTCATAAGTCTTGGCAGCTAAACCCTTTACTATCTTTCGCCCGGCGTTGGCTCGCGTTCTGGCATAGATCTTGCACACCTTGCCTTCCGGTTTTCGGCCAGTCCTTCCGGTAAAGGAGGTGTGACCATGAGAAGAGTTGCATTAGCAGCGGCGGCTTTGGCCGTGATGCTGTTGGCTGGTGATCTGCAAGCGCAACAGCCCGTGGGTAGTGCGGCCAGTGCGGTCGCAGGTGTAGACGCTAGAATCGATGCCTGCACAGCGGCAATTAACACTTGCCAGCCGGTTGCGTCGGGCAACCACAGGTCGCCATACCGTCGCGGCCGTTCGTGGCGCCGTCTCGAAGGCCGCTACTCGGCGGATGGCTCCTGGAGCGGCCAACCTTGGGGCTGGGAAAGTAGCTACGGCTATACCAGCTTGGCGGGCTACGGTTGGCGTTGGGATCACACCGTGGCAGGTCGCACGGGACGTTGCAACTGATGCGGATTCCGCATTGGCCCCCTAAAGGCCGACAGCCGTAATTGCTCGAACCGCTTTTTGACGCGTTCGCGCTGTAGGGACACTTTGGTGTGTGAGAGGAAATCGACCGTGAAATCCCAAGTGGGAGACGGCACGGCCTCCGGGCGGAAAGAACTCGTGGACCGGGACTCCTTGCCATGAAAAATTTCGTTTTCGGTCCTGTCCCATCGCGTCGGCTGGGACGGTCGCTGGGGGTTGATCTCGTTCCGCTGAAGACGTGTACCTACGACTGCATTTACTGCCAACTCGGTCGAACCACGTGCAAGACCGTTCAGCGCAAGGAGTGGGTGCCGCTGCAAGGTGTCCTGGAGGAATTGGAAAAGAAACTCGACACGCGGCCGGACTACATCACGCTGAGCGGTTCTGGAGAACCTACGCTTTTTAGACCGTTGGACAAGTTGATCGAGGGCATTCGGGCAATGACCGATATTCCGATTGCCGTGCTGACCAACGGTTCCCTGCTTCATCTCTGGGAGGTTCAATGGGAGCTGTCCCTAGCGGATATCGTGATACCTTCCCTGGATGCCGGCATCGACAGCACCTTCCGATTGGTCAACCGTCCGCACGAAGCCATTTCGTTTGATCGTATGTTGGCCGGGCTAGTGGAATTTCGTCGGAAATTTCACAGACAGTATTGGCTGGAGGTGTTTTTGCTCGGCGCTTACACGACCTTCGAGCAAGAATTTGCTGAAATCCGCCGCTGCGTCGAACTCATTCGACCCGACCGCGTACAACTGAATACGGTCACCCGCCCCCCGGCAGAGAACTATGCCGCCACAGTTCCGCGTGAGCAACTGGAAGAGATTGCTGCTACGTTCTCTCCGCCCGCGGAAGTCATTGCTGACTTCCACGCCGCCGCCGGGGCGGAAGTCGGCCAGTCCAGCCGGGAGGAAATCCTCCAATTGCTGCGGCGGCGTCCCTGCTCGATCGACGACATCGTCGGCGGCCTGGGAATGCACCGCACGGAAGTCCTCAAAAGTGTTGAGCATCTCAGTGACGACGGCTTGTTGGAGGAAAGTCGGGTTGGAGAGAAGCTCTATTACAAGGCGGTGCAACAGCACTCGGAATGAAGCTGCGTCCACGTTTCGACTTCGCAGGGGGCAACCTCCGCACACCGTCATGGCGGTGCTTTGAAAGGACAAGCAAAATGAACAGTCTGGACGGCCTGCTGCAAGGCATGACGTTTGACTTTTTTGGGAGCGGGAAACACAAGATCGAGATGGAGGCGTTGCTCGCGACAAAAGATGCGGTTTTTCTGGATGTGAGGTCTCGTCCGGAATGGGAATCGATCCAGATTAAATTGGAACACCACATGAAAGTCTTGTGGATTCCGATCGACGAGATTCCGTCCCGTTATGCCGACATTCCTCGCGATCAAACCGTTGGTGTGTTTTGCTCGGCGGGAACCAGATCAACCATCGTGTATGCGTATCTACGTTCCATGGGATATGAGAATGTGCGCATTGCGCCCAGTACTTATGATGCCATTACTAATCTGCTTTTGCCAGGCAAATTGTTCAAAGTCGTGAGCCAGCGCGTCATTGCTCAACGCGGGGAGTAACCATGTGCCCTACTTACATGGTTGCCCTCCTCATCTGCTGCCTCACGGTCATCATGATCATGAGTGGACGCGGCGGAGGCAACTTTTATGTGATTGCCTTTGTCTTGTTGGGAGTTCCCATTCATACGGCTTCCACAACAAGCCAGTTCATTCTGCTTGCCAGTGCCTTAGCAGGAGCATTGATCTTTGGAAGGGCAAAGATAATGTCGTGGCCGCTGGTGTTCTTTTTTGGTGGATTGAATTCTCTTATGGCTTTTGTTGGAGGGTTTGAAGCCTATCTATTCAGCGGAATGGCGTTAAAAATCGTGCTGTCGCTTGTTTTGGGCATTGCCGGAGTTGCCATGTTGCTCCCAACCAAAGAATCGTCCAAGACCGCAAGCACACGTTTTGGCTATTGGAATGTAGTCGATGGTGAGAACAGATATGTCGTCAATCTATGGCTGGCTGTGCCCTTGACCTTGGCAACCGGCTTTTTTTCCGGGATGGTGGGAATTTCCGGAGGCTCGTTTCTTGTCCCGTTGATGGTGGTCGCTTGTGCGGTGCCCATGCGTACTGCTGTTGGCACCGCAACAGCAATGTTGGCAGCGACAGCCTTTGCCGGCTTTACGGGCAATGCCTTGCACGGGGGATTTGACCCTGCGCTAGCTATTCCGTGCGGAGTTGCGGCAATCGTAGGTGGTCTGCTTGGCGGCAAGATTGCGATCAAGACAAAACCGAAAAGTCTGAAAACCATCTCAGGCATCCTTACAATCATTGCTGCGATTATTATGTTGATCAATGCTTTGGCAGGCAAGTGAGTTACGATGATGTCGGGAGTTAAAACGGGGACGCAGCTAGTATTGGAAAGCTGGGCCATAATAACTAGCTGCGTCCACGTTTCGACTCCCTATTACAAGGCGGCACAAGAGTACTCGGGCTGAAAACCTACGGGAGTGAGGCTATGAAAACCAACGAAACTGGCGTCGTAGCAACAGCCGCCGGTGGGAATGGCGTTCCAAAAGAGAAACGCAAGCTGGCTGTGTATTGGGCGGCTTCGTGCGGCGGAGCTGAGATCGCGTTGTTGAACATCGACGAGAAGATCCTCAATATAGCCGAAGTTTTCGACATCGTTTTTTGGCCTTGCGTGGCGGACGGCAAGGTGCGTGATGTCGAAAGACTCCCGGACGGCGCCATCGATCTCTGTCTGTTCAGTGGTGGAATCCGGCACAGCGAAAACGAATACATGGCCAGGCTCTTGCGGGCCAAATCGAAGATACTTGTCGCTTTCGGCTCCTGTGCCATTGAGGGTGGTATTCCCGGACTAGCGAACTTGCATACGCGAGAAGACGTTTTCACCACGATCTACCGCGACACGTTGTCGACTGAGAATCCGCAGAACATCTGGCCGCAACACGAGACCGCGATGCCAGAAGGCAAGCTTTACTTGCCGGTTTTTTACGACACACTGAAGACGCTGTCCCAGACTGTCCCTGTCGACTACTACCTTCCCGGCTGCCCGCCGGAGTCGGAGCGCATCTGGGAGGTGATGGCGGCCGCGATAGACGGGAAGCTTCCCGAGCCGGGGGCTGTTCTGGGACCCAAGAGCACTGTCTGCGACGAATGCCCTCGAAAACGCAGTGAGAAAAAGATTAAGCGGTTTTATCGACCTTGGGAGATCATCCCGGACCCCGATATCTGCCTCTTGGACCAAGGACTCATCTGCTGCGGGGTTGCCACGCGAGCTGGCTGCGGGGCCCTTTGCCCGCAAGTCAACTCGGCCTGCATCGGCTGTCATGGGCCGGCCGATGGTGTCGAAGACTTCGGCGCTCGCCTCATGAGCGCGTTGGCCTCCGTCATCGACTCGCAAGATCCCGACGAAATCGACCGCATCATTCGCAATGCAATTCCGGATCCCGTCGGAACCTTCTACCGATTCGGTCTGGCTGGAAGCCTGTTGCGACGTGGGCGGCTTCCACCAAGGGAGGCCCAAATTGTGACGCAAGATGTCCGAGCCTAACTCGAACAAGAAGCTGACGTCCGTGCAACAAGGAACAGATCGGCTGGTTCCCGGGGCGATTCCAGATACCATGAAAGAGCCGGGGTCTCCAAGAAAAGTACGCTTGGGAGCGTTATTAACCCCAAGTGTCACCCTTTCCCGGAGACCCCAGAATGTTATACCTCGGTATCGACCAACACAAGCGGCAATTGACGGTGAATCTGCGCAGCGAAGACGGATCAGTGATTCTGCAGCGACAGGTGAGTACGCAGTGGGAGAAGGTTCGTGCCTTCTTTGCCGATCTTGCCGAGAAGGCGCGGCCGGAAGGCGGCTTTCTGGCGATCCTTGAGGTCTGCGGCATGAACCCCTGGCTGTTGGACATGCTGAAGCAGTATGGTTGTCGCGAAATCGTCGTGATCCAGCCTACGGAACGGTCGAAACAGAAGACCGACCGCCGCGATGCCGGCGAGTTGGCCCACTTGCTGTGGGTTCATCGGCAGCAGTTTCTCGCTGGCAAGCATCCACTGGGTCTGCGGCGTGTCCAGCCGCCGACGCCCCAGGAGGCCGACGATCGGCAACTCACCGCCTTGCGGGCGCGGCTGACCAAGAGTGCACGGCCGTGCTCAACGGCATCCACAAGATCCTGCGCAAACACAACCTCGAACAAGAGTCTCCGACCAAGTTGTTTCAGACGAAGAAGGTCCGCCGCTGGCTGGCCGAACTGAAGTTGCCCGAAATCGACCGCCTAGAGATCGATTTGCTCTTGCCGCAATGGGAACTGATCGATGGGCAGTTGGAGCGGGTCGACGCCCAGATCGCCAAGCGCGCCTTCGTCGATGAACAGGCCGCGATGCTGGAGTCGATACCGGGAATCGGACATTACAGTGCGGTGGCCATTGCCTCGCGGATCGGCGACATCCAGCGGTTCAAGCATGCCGACAGCCTGGCGAACTACTTTGGCTTGACACCCGGTTGCCGCAACTCCGGCGAAGCGACACGACGATTGGGTTCGATCACGAAGCAAGGCAGTAAGATCGTCCGCTACCTGCTCGGCCAGGCGGTCATTAGCGTTCAGGTTTCGGACTCGCCCCGACCACGACGACCCGCTGTTTTTTCAGTACCATAAGTCCTCTTCGTATTGCAATGTGTGCGACAGCACAAGTTGTCTTGGCATGGCGAAAATGTACAGAATTCGCCCCAACTTGGAATACAAGCTCCGTTTTGCACTTTCGGCAGCAACAGTGCATTCTGCACTTTTAATGGAAGCTGATGGTTGCATTATGCACTATCCACGGCAGACTTCCACTTGCTTGGAATGATCGCTCCTAACGTTCGTCATCGTAAATGGTTATGCAATGGCAGCCCAGGAGGATGTATGTATGGCACGGACTATGCTCTGCTAATCGTCCACCAAGGTCATGATGCCATGTTGACTCAGCCGATTGGCCGATCTTCTTTTGGCAAAAAACAAGATAAGGAGCACGACGATGCCACGAGGCGATGGATCAGGGCCTCCGCAAGGAGGCGGTCAAGGTAGAGGGAAAATGGGTGGGCCACTGGCGGGCGGCCCAGGCGGCACTTGCGTTTGTCCCGAAGTGCGGCCACAAGGAGCCGCATGTTGCCGGGCAACCCTGCAATCAGAAATCTTGCCCCAAATGCGGCACAACAATGACCCGAGGTTGAACACCACTTTTTCAAAGGAGACAGACAATGCCAGGTGGAGACAGAACAGGTCCGATGGGTTTGGGACCAATGAGCTGGACGCGGCGCGGGTTACTGCGCCGGTTTTGCTGGTCCTGGATACGTCAATCCGGTTCTCGGGACGGGGTTTCTGGGGCCGTAGGGCGCGGGGACGCGGCGGCGGCCGTGGACGGGGCCGCTGGTTCCATTGGCCCTATGTGCCGGTATGGCCGGCTGGCCGCCGGCGACTCTTGGGTGGCCCGCTGCGTTTGGTTCATGGCCGGCCACATCGTACGTTTCGCCTTTTTCCGTTATGACTCGTCAGCAGGAACTCGACGTCTTGAAAGGCCAAGCAGAGTACTTTGAAGACGTTCTCGACAGCCTGCGACAACGAATTGAGCAATTGGAGGCCAGCGCAGAAGGCCCGCCCCAGCTCAACCTGCTGGAATCGCATGAAGAAAGGCACATGGGATGAAAATTGCAGTCACCGCCACGGGCGCGACGCTGGAAGCACCTCTGGACCCGCGTTTCGGTCGTTGCCCGTATTTCGTGATCGTGGAAATGGACGACCTGGCTTCGAGGCCGTGGCCGAACCCAACGCCACGGCCGACAGCGGGGCAGGAATTCAGGCCGCTCAACTTGTAGCCGAGAACAGGCGCAAGGTTCGTTTTGACGGGCAACTGTGGCCCCAATGCTTACCAGACGCTTTCGGCGGCCGGGTTGGGCGTAATCGTGGGCTGTTCTGGCACTGTTCGGGATATGGTCGAGAACTTCAAGGCCGGCCGGTACTCGGCCGCCGAGCAGCCCAATGTCGCGAGTCACTTTGGCACGAGTCCCACCTCGAACGCATCTGAATAAGCCCGTCCACCGGTGCCCAACCACCAGCCGACTTTACTCCCGGCGCAGGTCTGGGGCAAGGCAGGGGTGCCGGCGGGCGGGGCTTGGGCGGCGGAGGAGGAGGTGGCATGGGCATGGGGCGAGGGATGGGACGCGGCGGGGCGGTGGCGGTGGCGGAGGCGGCCGGGGTATGGGACGCGGAATGGGACGTGGTGGAGGCGGAGGGGCAGGGGCATGGGACGCGGCAACATGCCCGTCGACTTGCCAGCTGGCCCGATGCCCCAGACCAAGCCAACAATCGCAGCCCAACTCCGATCAAAAAACTCGATGTGCTGAAGGCCCAGGCTCATGCCTTGGAGGCACAACTCGCGGCGCTGAACGAACGCATAGGCCAGATCGGGCAGGGCGAGACCGACCCGGCGGCTTAGTCGCCGTCGTGGATGCCGACAGATGCACTGGTTGTGGGCTTTGTGCCCAGACCTGTCCAACAAGACGCGATCTCCGTTAATGCGGTGGCCGTCGTCGATGTCGGCTTATGCACTGCCTGTGGACAATGCGTTGCCGAATGTCCCCAAGAGGCAATCTCGCTGAGGAAGGCGCCACAAGGGCAGGTCTAGGCCAGGTCGGGATAGGCAGTGACGTAGATATGATGGCATCAACGGCTCTATCGTGGCGCGATCGACGATTGAAACAGATCCGGCGATGGCAAAACGCCCACCGATTCGACGATTTCATCGACGAAGCCGAGATCCATCGGACCTTGGCGGAGAATAGCCGCCCATCGAAGCAGACGATCCTCGATATCATCCAGAAGGCCCGCGATCATGCAAGCACGGGCGAACTGTTGACGCCTGCGGAAGTTGCGTCGCTCGCGCACGTGGACGATCCGGAACTCTGGGCGGCGATCTTCGAGACCGCCGATTGGATCAAACAGACGGTCTACGGCAATCGAATTGTTCTGTTTGCGCCGCTCTACGTATCCAGCACATGCGTGAACGACTGCGCAGTACTGCGGGTTCCGAAGCACAAATGCCGCCGTGACCCGACGCACACTGACGCTCCGCGAACTCCAGCAAGAGATAACCGTTTTCGTCAACACCGGGCACAAGCGGCTCATCATGGTTTATGGAGAGAGCCCGGACAACGACTACCGTTACATCTGCGATACGGTGTCCGCCGCCTACGGTGTGAAAGAAGGATTTGGCGAGATACGCCGCGCCAACATCAATGGCCCGCCGTTGTCGGTAGGAAGAATACCAAGCCGTAAAGTCGATTGGCATCGGGACGTATCAGGTTTTTCAGGAGACCTACCACCGGCCGACGTACCGGCAAATCCACCCAGAAGGAACGCTCAAAGGCGAATTCGACTGGCGATTGTTCGGCCTGCACCGCGCCCAGGAAGCGGGCATCGACGATGTGGCCATTGGCGTTCTCTTCGGATTGTACGACTGGCGTTTCGAGTTGCTGGGACTGCTGCACCACGCTATGGCTTTGGAGCGGGAATTTCGGCGTGGGGCCGCACACGATTTCCTATCCTCGGCTGGAACCAGCGCAGAATACCCCGTTGGCCACCCAGTCGCCCTGGTTGGTCCGCGACGAGGACTTCTGCAAGATCGTCGCCATCATCCGCCTGATGTGCCCGTACACCGGTTCGATCCTCACGGCGCGCGAGCCACCCAACATTCGCCGCGAGTTGATTCGCAAGGGCGGGGTCTCGCAGATGGATGCCGGTTCGCGGATCGCCGTCGGCGGATACAGCCAGATGCACGATGAGCACCTGCCCGAGCGGCAGCAGTTTCTCCTGTCCGATACGCGAAGCCTGGACGATTTCATCTGCGATCTATGCCAGGACGGCTATCTACCGTCGTTTTGCACGGCCGGCTATCGGGAAGGAAGAACAGGCGCGAACTTCATGCCGTTGGCCAAGCATGCCACCGTGAAGAATTTCTGTATTGCCAACGGCGTCCTGTCGTTTGAAGAATACCTCCAAGACTATGCCTCGCCCCAAGTTCGGAAGATCGGCCGGCAGAAGATCATTCCGCGATACTTGCAGTGGCTCCACCAAAACGTTCCCCAATTGGCCAAGAAGGTGCATACGTGTCTCCAGCAAGTGCAGGATGAGGCAACGCGAGACCTGCACTTCTAAAAACTGGATAGCGAATGCTTTCAAGTCCCATAAAACGTCTGCTCGAACAACGATGCAAGGACTTGTGTGACAGGCTGGGAGTGTCCCAGGTTTATGTCGCAAGTGTTCTTGGCCGCCGCCGACACTTTTTAGCCGGTTACGGACAACCCCTGCCTTCGCAACCCGAACAGATGTCGCTCAGTCCTCACTTGGTTGTCTTCTGGCATGGAAATTTAAGCGAACAGGCTCGCGAATCGCTCAAGACAGACCTTCAGAGATTAACGGGTTTCTTGGAAAGAGAAATCGCCGGGCGCAAGCCGCTGCCGAGTGAAACGGAGAAAACCGAGATGCACACTTTTCAGACGAAAGGCAAGGGGCCGTCATGTTGATGTCTTTCATCCTTCGCCCGGTCGCCAGACATTGCAGGATGCAATGTCGCATCAGTCGCACTCGGGCATATTGCAACACCATGAATTCATCGCTTCACAACCGAGACAACTGTAACATCTTATCTATAAATGTCTTATGCTATTTGCCGAAGCTATGCCCCGTCGGGCATAAGACGTGCGTGGTGGTGACATTATGAAGATCGCCATACCAACCTGGCAGGGCCGGGTTTCACCGGTCTTCGATGTCGCCGAGCAAACCTTGCTGGTCAGCCTCAACGGGCAGGAGGAAAGCGACCGGTCCCTGGAAAGCCTTCGGGGCATGGCGTTGCACAAGCGGGCCGAGCGACTTGCGGAACTTGGCGTCAATGTACTGCTCTGCGGTGCGATTTCGTGGCAACTTGAAACGTTGCTGACCACGGGCGGCATTAAGGTCATCTCGCTGGTTTGCGGAGACGTGGAGGAAGTTTTGCGAGCATTCCGCGATGGAACACTGAAAAATGAACAATTTGCCATGCCCGGCTGCTGCGGCAGGATGCGACGCGGCCGTGGGCGCGGTTGGCGCCGAGGATGGCAAGGCAGTACATGAGAAAGTATTCGGAAACTCCCTCTCCTTTCGGGAGAGGGAACGAATTTGTGTAACTTAACCAACAACAAAGAGGAGAACAATCATGCCAGGTGGAGATGGAACGGGACCAGCGGGAATGGGGCCGATGACCGGCCGTGGCGCGGGCTATTGCGCTGGCGCTACCGTGCCAGGCTTCGTCAATCGCGGCTTCGGCGGCGGCTTTTTCGGCGGCGGCCGAGGCCGGGGCTGGGGCGGCGGTGGCCGAGGTCGGCGGAACATGTTTTACGCCACGGGGCTGCCCGGCTGGGCAAGTGCCGGCATGGGCTTTGGCGCGGCGACTACGCCAATGACGGACGCGTTTTACGGCACAAGCGGCCAACAAGAGTTGGACGTGCTCAAGCAGCAGGCCCAACAAATGGCGGACTCGCTGGAGAACATTCGTCGGCGGATCAGTGAATTGGAAAGCGGAGTTAGCCAGTGAAGATTGCCATAGCCAGCGGCAAGGGCGGCACGGGCAAGACTACCGTCGCGACCAACTTGGCCCACATAGCTGCCTCCAATGGCCGCACCGTGGCCTATTTGGATTGCGACGTTGAAGAGCCCAACGGCCACTTGTTCCTCAAACCGAAAATCACTCGGGAGGAGCCGATCAGCAAACTGATCCCGGTCGTGGATCCCGGTCTGTGTACGCATTGCGCTTTGTGCAGCCGGGCTTGCCGCTACGGGGCGATTGCCTGCGTGGGCCAACAGACGCTAATCTTCACGGAACTCTGCCACGCCTGTGGCGGCTGCATGTTGGTCTGCCCGGTAGGTGCCATCCCCACGCAAAACCGCAGCCGCCGAAACGAAAATCCAAGAAGAAACGCGGCGGGCAGCCCGGCCATGAGAAACACCAGCGACCGCTGATTCCGACCGACGAGTGCGACGACGTGCAACCGCTCAAGCCGACCGAATGCCGACGTTGTGGCGCGAAGCTCGCCGGCAGCGACCCGGAATTGGTGCCCTTGGAGATCGGCGACAACTTGAAGGTGATGTCGATCGCCTTTTTTCTGCCCAGCAACCGGGACGCGGTGATTTGGCGCGGGCCGATGAAATACGGCGTGATCCGCCAGTTCCTCAAGGACGTGGCCTGGGGCTTGCTCGATTATCTGGTAATTGACGCTCCACCAGGCACGGGCGATGAGCCTCTGTCGGTCGCACAATTGGTTGGCCAACCGGCCGGCGCGATCCTGGTCACCACGCCCCAGGAGTTGGCCATCGCCGATGTGCGCCGATCAGTGTCCTTCTGCGAGAAGGTCTCCATGCCGGTAGTCGGCATCATCGAAAACATGAGCGGGCTGATCTGCCCGCATTGCGGCGGTCAGATCGATTTGTTCAAGACCGGCGGCGGCGAGTCGCTGGCACAGGAAATGGGCGTTCCCTTGCTGGGCCGCATCCCACTGGACCCGCAGATCGTCACCTGCGGCGATGCCGGCATACCCTACATCCACCGTTTTGCCGAGAGTCCCGCGGCCAAGGCATTTGCCGAAGTGGTCCAACATATCACGGACATTGTCGGAAAAACGCAAGGACCCCAGAATGAATCAAAAAGGTAAGGACTGTTCAGAAATGATCGCAAGCAACGAAAACACGACTCCAAAACACGACCATGAGGGGAAATCATCTGAATGTCTTCTGGACAAGACCGTCATTGTGCGCAATTTGGGAATTGTCCCTGGTCAGAATATTCTCGATGCCGGTTGCGGAAATGGTTACATGTCCAAGGAGTTTTCGCGACTCCTCCGCAGCACGGGAAAAGTATATGCCCTTGATCCCGATGAAACTGCTGTCGCAGCGCTTCGAGAAGAGACAAAAGGGGCAAACATTACGGCCATTGTGGGCGACATTACCAGCACGACGCAACTACCACCGTCTTCGTTCGATCTGGTTTACCTTTCCATGGTTTTTCACGGTTTTTCGGCACCGCAGATCCAAGGCTTTGAAGCGGAGGTACATCGCGTTCTGAAACCTCGCGGCACATTGGCCATTGTCGAGATCGCAAAGTGCGATACTCCTTTCGGGCCGCCGCTGAGCATAAGATACTCGCCCGAGGAATTGAAGCAAGAACTGCACTTTGCGCCCCGTGCCACGGTGGATGACCGCAGCTTGACACCCGGTGCCGCACGATTACGATGAAGTTATTGTGGCCACAGGGCGCACCGGCGCCAAAAAGGACTCAGCAGCCCCGGCTTTCGCTGGTGGACCATCGATGTTATTGAAGCCCGGCGGGCGCTTATTGCTGGTTGTGTGGCTGCTTGGCACTGCAAGCTGGTTCATCTCCCCTTATATCTACGTTGCCGACGATTGCTGGTTTTACGTCGTCATTGCCCGAAACATTGCGACGACGGGGAGCCAGACGTTTTCCGGCATATTTCCCACCAACGGCGTTCACCCGCTATGGCTGTATCTTCTTTCCGGTTATACCTACGTCTGCAAGCTGATCGACGCGCGGTTGCTTAAGATTGCATCGTATGCCGTTCCGCTGAGTTCCGCTTTGGTGTTATGGGGCGGTTTCAACTTGCTGCGTGCTGCGCGGACGCTGAAGCTCTCCCCCCTGCTTTTCGCGGTCGTTCCCGTCATGTTCGTGCTGCGGTTTCGGCGGTCTCAAATCTCAAATGCAATCGAGGCCTGAAGAATGAGCCTCGGAAACTGGCATGGGGGAAGACATCGCTGGGAGGCTCCAATAGGGAGAAGTTCACAAAGCTTCCCTTGGGAACGGAGTCCCAGCGATGGCACATCATCTTACGCCCCAAGAGCGCGATCGCATAGCGCAATTGCGGTATCAGGGAGCTAACCAGAAGGAAATCGCCAGGGCTGTGGCACGTTGCCCTTCCACGATCAGCCGCGAGCTGCGACGCAACAGCACCGCCGGCGAATATTACTCCACCCAAGCCCAATGGAAAGCCGCGCAACGCCGCCGGGAACGACCACTGGCGCGAAAGATGGATGATCCCGCGGTCAACGAGGCTGTTCGCAGGGGGTTGGCGCAGGAATGGGCGCCGCAGCAGATCGCCGGACGGATGCAGCAGCAAGCGCGACCGCGCCGCGTGTCGTCGCAAACGATCTACACCTGGATCAAGCAGGACGCGAATCGGGAGCACTGGGAATCGTTCCTGCGGCGTCGCGGGAAGCGTCCTTACCGGCGGAAAAACGCCGCCACCAGCGGAGATGCCGCCCGCATCGACCAGCGCCCCGAAGTGATCGAGGAGCGGTTGCGGCTGGGCGATTTCGAGGGCGACACCGTGCTCGGCCCGGCGGGCACCGGCGGTCTGGCGACGTTGGTAGACCGCAAGTCGCGGTTCACAATCGTCGTCAAGGTTCAATCCAAAAATGCCGACCATGTACATGCGAAAATCAAACAACGCATGAAGGAGTTGGACGAACAGCGACGGCGGTCCATCACCTTCGACAATGGCACCGAATTCGCGCGCTGCCACCGGCTGGAAAAACACCTCGGCATGGAGTTATACTTTGCTGATCCGGGCTGTCCGTATCAGCGCGGCACGAACGAAAACACCAATGGCTTAATCCGCCAATACTTTCCCAAGGGGACTGACTTTCGCGACATCTCCCATTCCCAGGTGCGGCAGGTGGAAAACCTACTCAACAACCGCCCCCGCGCGTGCCTCGGGTTTCAGAACTCCCGGTGAGGTTTTCTTCGAGAAAACCCCTCCCAGCGGTTGCGATTGAGTTTGGAAACCGCCTTCCGATGCTCTATTCGGAAGGGCACCTGTATTTTGCGCTGCTGGCATGGCTGGCGCAAGCGACGGTCTCGGAGGCGATCGGCACGTCTCGCGCGCGTGGGTGCTCGGAACTCTGCTCGGCTGGACGTTCCTCGCTCGTTTGGACGCGGTGTTTCTGGTAGCGGCGTACCTCGCGTGGTATGTGATGAAGGTCCGGCGTTGGCAGTCGGTCGTCAACCTGCTGTTGGCCGTGGCGATCTGGACGGTTCCTTACGTGGCGGCGAACTGGTATTTCTTTGGCTCGATCGAGCCAGTCAGCGGTTGGATGAAGTCGAGTTTTCCGGAGATCTACATCGCGCACAAGACGCTGGTGTGGAACGGATTCTCCCGGACGGCGTTATGGGGGTACAATCTTGCGCTCGGGTGGATTCCCATTCTGTTGTCGCTCGGAATGGCCGCCATGGCCCGCAACACGCTTCGTTCGGCACGTGACTTACTTGCGGTGTTCGCCCTGGGCGGACTAGGGCAGTGCTTGTACGTGAGTCTTTTCGCCCGCGCCTTCACCGCGTGGCTCTGGTATTACGTCTTGCCCATGATGCTCATCGGTCTCGTCGGCGCCGTGATCTGGAACGAAATAACGGCACTTTTCCGGTGGAACAGCGAGTCCACGTTGGCGCGATACGGTTCCATCGCTGTCGGCGTTTTGGCAATTGTTTTTTTCGTGGCGAAACGTGCCGCGCAGAAGGCTATTGGGCAACACCGATTCTGTCGGAGCACCAGCAACACATCATTAACGCACTCGAGGCCCGCGGAATCGTCGGCAGCACGATTCTGGTTAGCGATTATCCGGGGTATCCGGCCTTTCGATCGCCAAATCATATCGTTGCCGCCGACATGCTCACCGGCAATCGCAAGTTAGTCGATGCGATGCTGCGGTCTCCGGACGCGATAGAGTTTCTGCGTCGGAGTTGCGAACAGCGTGGCTGCCCGATCAAGTATGTTGTCTTCGTGAAGAAGCCGATGTGGTTGGCGCCGAGTGCCGACCTGAAGTCGATCGTCTACTACAACCCGCACACGTACCCGCGATTGGAACCCATCGGCGGCCTTAAATTCCAGAATGGCCCGTTGGAGGTATTGCGGCGCGATGGAAAGGTCGTCTTCGCGATTTGGTCGATGACGGGCGCAAGAGGCTCGACGGGCACAAGCCGTAGCCCGCCTTCAACGATTTTGACAGCCCTCCACCGGGTACCACGGGCCGCTGTGGATAGCCCCTGCCGATTCTCTGCCCTATTGTTGTCTCTCATCGCTACCTCCAATTCACTGAAATGCCCTACTCTGATTGACTGTGTAAGTTTCACAACGACGATCCCGGCAACGCTTTCTCGTAGATACGTGAAAAAGCCTTATTTGCAAGCACTCTCGCTATTCTGCGACCTATCACCCGGCACATGCATGAGGTTAGAACAACAGTCCGTACAGTACCTACCTGAAATACAATGTAGTTAATACAGAAAATAGATGTTATGGTACTTAATACCCTTCTTCTGAGAGACCTGTGAGACACCTGACTGGAAAAACTACTGACTCGGTACACTTTCGCCGTTTTCATACTACACTCCCTCAGTTATTCACCAATTCTTTTCTTCTGAGCCAGTTCAAGATTGTTTTCCTGGTCACCTCTGGAAAGCCTTTCATTCGATTGAGTGTATTGGCAATCTCTGAAAGGGAGTACCCTTTCTGTCTAAGTCTCTTCGCCTTTACAATCCACGCTTCTCTTCTCAACTTCCACGGAAGGTGGGTACTTTGCAGTCTGCTTCTTGCTCTCGTACCAACATTGTTCTTCTTCTTTTGCTGCCCGCGTTTCGTTTGGTAGGAACTGCGCATTGCCTGCCTCGGCATCAGGGTCGAGGATTGTCAAGAGCTGAACAGCATCGGCCGCCTTACTGAGCTGTTCTAGGTTTTCTTCACTGGCCCGAATGGCGGGGTTCGTAACCGGATGATACATAGGGTTGCGTACAAACCTATCGGTACTTTCAGCAAGCAGCCTCGCCCCGAGGCGCTTTGCCTTCGCGGCTGCCCTGGCTACCAAAGAGCACTCAGGGTCTATCGCAACTTCCCAACCACTCTCACACACCTTCTCTACTCCTACAACAGTAGCGCCAAGCCGTTCTGCCTCTGCCAGAGGTGCGCCTCTTGGTCATCTGCATTCTTGTTCCACTCTTGGGCACGGCCGCTCACACGAATGTAGAGGAAGACCCTAGCACCAGGTTTTAGCTCATCGGAGGCCCGCTTGATATACTCGCTAGCCTTGCCGGTAAACCAGCGCCGCTTGAACGCCGCTTCCTGTCTTTGGCGATTGACTTTGTATTGATGTCGTGCCGACTTATTTGTATAATGACTCATAGTGGCTCGCTGGTGCCGGGCCATTGCTAGACGGACTGCTGGCGGCCCTAAACCGCTGCACGATCCAAACTGACCGGCGGCTGAGTTGGCTGCCCAGCGTCGGTTTTTTTGTGTTCAGTAATACGTTGCATCACACAACCGCTTCCGCTGCCGCCTAATCGGCTTGGGTGCCGGAACGACCTCTCGTCGCCGCTCAAAGTCTGCAAGGTCGTCTACGGCGATCCGATAGCGCGGACGGCGATTTCGGTCGGGCATCGTGAGATTGATTGCCCGCAGTTGGCCTGAGTCGATGAATGCCAATACCTTGGACGGCGAGACGCCCCACATTCTCGCAACTTGCGGTGGGGTGAGCCAGCGACATTCGATGTTCTTGTTCATGGTTGGCGCAGTTAAAAAACGGCAGGCCAGCAAGGTAGAACAACCCCTTACGCCTTGGCCCGCTTGAAACGCGTGGGGGTTGATTCTACCGCCCATGCCCGATGGCTTTCGGGTCCGCCGGTCGTCCCGGCCTCACGTTTCTGCGCCAACTCACTACTTCATTATACAGTCTCGAAGCCAATTACCAAACATAAAGACAACTTGTCGCGGCTTCGCGCCATTAAACTCCGTCTATACAACTATAGCGCTGTAACATCGGTGTGTATAGCTTTGTGTTTGTTTCAATCAACCACTCTTTTGTGTGATAGTGTGCCGGCGAGTCAGATTTTACGATTCGCCCCCTTCCTCGGCAAAGAGCCAATCGTGAACGTGATTCACCACGGCCCGCAGCCGGCTATCGTCGATGCCATGCCTGTACGTGGCCGCCATGCTGCTGTCAACGTGGCCCATGATGGCGTCAACCGCAACTTGGTCGCGCAGCCGCCGGCCACGGTCTCGAACGTGTGCCTGAGCACGTAAAACCCGATTCGCGGGCGTTTCAGGCCAAGGCTCTGCAACAGCTTGGCGAATGCCTTTGCGATTGCGTCATCGAACTTGGCCTTCACCACCTTCCTGCCGTGCGTCTTTTCTTCGACGATGGCGTAACGCACCCACCGCTGCCCGAACGACGTGAGAAAGACGATGCCGGCATCGGGCTGGTCGTTAGGCTCGCGTCGCGTCGCGATGGCCTCTGTCAGCGCGGCTACCGTTTCAGGCCAGAGCGGGCAGCGTCGGCCGATCCCTGTCTTGCCTCTGGCATAATCAAGCCATCCGGCCTTCAAGTCCAAGGCCGACATAGGCATATTCGCAATGTCGCTGTTGCCGAGCGCCGCGTTGATGCCCAACAGCACCATCGCCCGTAACGGCATGGGCGCGGCGTCGATGATCTGGCGAAGCTCATCGGACGTGAATAGTCGCTTACCGTTGAGCTGCTCAGACTTGGCCTTGTGTTTCCGAAGGGCTTGCTTACTGGGCGTCTTGAACTTTGGCCCAAACCGCACGGGCTGCTGAATCAGGCCGCTTTCGTAGGCGTATTTGAAAACGCTTCGCATCACGGTAATCTTTGACCCGAGCGTTGAAACCGCGTGCCTGCGGCTCAGCCGTGCAAACAGCTTTTCAAAATCGCCTGGTCCAAGAGTCGCAACCGATTGATTCGGCCCGAACTGGTCGATCAAGCGTTGAGCAATCAGCGTCGTAATCGGCAAACGTCCGCGGCGATAGCTGGTTTGCGTCGAGGTCACTCCGCTTTGATTCCATGAAAACATTGCAGGCGTCTCGAACGCTAAGCCCACCTTTGGCACTCGGCGTTCGGCCAGCATACAAGTCGTCGCGTTGGTCAAGGTATTCGCGTAGGGCCCCTTCCGGATCGGCCCAGTAGCCAAAGTATTGCGTCTTGCCTTTGATCGTTTTTGCCCATCTGCCAGAGAGGTGCGGGTAGAGCGGGAAGTCAGCACGCGGCTTGGCCGGCTTCGCGGCTTTACGAATCGCCGCATTTGGCTTAGACTTTCTCATGGTCGTCACTCCTCAAAAATGGTGTCGAGTGGCGTCCAGGCACCCGTCAGGCCGCAACCTGGCGGGTGCTGAACTGTTATACGTTGCTCTTGCATTCTATCATACTGTAATCGAACTGTAAATAGGCAGACAACGAGGGCGAAGGATTGTAGTAAGTGCTTATAGAATAAGCATTTAGCGCCCGTAGCTCAAGGGATAGAGCAACGGATTTCTAATCCGTTGGTTGCAGGTTCGAATCCTGCCGGGCGTGCTTGGGGGGCTTTTGCCAGCCGTTTCCGAGGTCGCCTGCACTCCGCTGCGGCCGCACGCCCTCACCCTGAGGCCTGTACGGAACCTTGTGTCAACGGCGTTATCGTGGCGGAGTCTGCGGGCAAGAGGGACAGTCCCATTTTTGTTGACACAAAAATCGGGACAGTCCCCTTGCCTGAACTCGCTAGCAAATAACGTGCCCTGTTCGGCTGACACAAAAATCCGTACAGGCCCGATCCAAACGCCTGGATCGAGGTCTTCTCGTCGGCACAGAGTACCAAAGCGTGCTCCGGCGGATCGAGGTACAACCCCACCACGTCCACCAACTTTTCCTCAAAATGCGGATCGTTGCTGAGCTTGAAAGTCCGCGTCAAATGCGGCTTCAAGCCGTGAGCCGCCCAGATGCGTTGCACCGTGGCCTTGCTCACGCCGACAGCCTTGGCCATCGACCGCGTGCTCCAATGTGTGGCGGCTTCGGGTTTCTCCTGGGTAGTCTTTCGCACGATTCGCGTCACCGTCTCAGCCGTGATGGCGGGCGTGCGTCCAGGTCGGGATGCATCCTTTTCGATTCCGGCCGTTCGCAGAGCGGCAAATCGGCTTCGCCACCGTCCGACGGTCGGCTTCGAGGTGTGCGAGTTCGGCGGCGATGGCTTCGTTGGTTTTGCCCTCGGCCGCCGCCAAAACGATTTTCGCTCGCAACACCAAACGCGAGGGTGTGCTTCGTCCCCGCGACCACGTAGCCAACGTTTTTCGTTCGTCGTCGGAAAGCACAATGATCGGCGCGGTTTTCATGGGTTTCATCCTCCTATAAAGGATGAAACCCCACAACCGCCAAAAAGTAACGCTATTTACGAGACACTACACTAGTTGTTGGAAACCGTCCCTTACCTCAATCCTCTTCCGGCGGCAGAGGGAACCGGGGACTACTCCGCGGCCGAAGCGGCAGGAGACGACGTCACCGACAGGCTCTCGGCAAGCGGCAGGCGAACGATGAAGGTCGTGCCTTTGCCTTCTTCCGTCTCGAAGTGGATCGTGCCGCTGTGCTTGTTGACGATCGTGGCATAGGAAAGCGAAAGTCCCAGTCCCGTGCCTTCGCCCACGTCCTTGGTGGTGAAGAAGGGGTCGAAGACTCTGTCGCGGACGTCGACCGGGATGCCGGGACCGGTATCTTCGACGCGAATTTCGACCCAATCGCCGTCTTGTGCGTGCGGAGGGTAATCGTGCCCTTCAGTTGCGACCCTTCGCCCGGCATGCCGGCGATGGCGTGTGCAGCGTTGAGCACGAGATTCAAGATAACTTGATTGACCTCGCCGACAAGACATGGCACCGTAGGCAGATCGGGGGCGAGGTCGGTGACGACGGTCGCAACGTATTTCCAGCCGCTGCGGCAGACCGTCAGCGTGCTCTGGATGGCCCGGTTCAGATCGACGGACTCCTTTTGATCGACGCCCGGGTGTGAGAACTCCCTCATCGCCCGCACGATATGGCCCACCCGCTCCATTCCATCGAGCGACTGCTGGATCGCCTTGGGAACCTCTTCCATGAGGTAGTCGACTTCAGCGTTGCGGAGCGCGGCGTCGGTCTCGTCGAGCAACGCGTCGCTCACTGTGCCGGCCTGGGCGGCATGCAACAGCGTGTCCAGCATGTCAAGCAAGTGGCCGACGTTGCCAAAAGCATCGCGAAGAAATCGGGTGTTGTCGCCGACGAACTGCGCCGGCGTGTTGATTTCATGAGCGATTCCCGCCGCGAGTTGCCCGACGGCCTCGAGTTTCTGTGCTCGGACCAGTTCCCGCTCGACGCGCCGTCGCTCGGCGATCTCGTTGGCGAGTTGCTGATTGACCTGCCGCAGCGAGTCGTAGTTTTGCTTGCTGCGGATGGCGCGCTCGCAGCCGGGCCGCGAGAATTTCTCGGCGGAACGGCTTCAGAATGTAGTCGTATGCGCCGGCGTCCAAGCCCTCGACCACCGAACTGTCGTCGGTTTTCGCCGTAACCAACAGCACGGGGATCGCCTGCAACTCGGGATCGCTGTTCAGCCTGCGGAGAACCTCGATGCCGTTCATCCGCGGCATCATGATGTCCAGGAGAATTGCGTCGAACGGCTCGGTTGCCGCCAATCGCAGGGCCTGCAATCCATCGTTGGCAATCAGGGCCTCGTAGCCTTGTTCGCGCACCGCCCTGGCCAGCAGCATGGCCGTGTCCGGCGTGTCGTCAACCACCAACACCTTCGTCATCGCGTTCTTCCCATCATTGCACCAGTGCTTCTTCCGCACGACACGCCATGCAAATCTCTCGCCATTCCGGCAGGCGGTCGCTATGTCCGATTCGTCGCAAATAGTCCATGTCGAGCGCGCCGTCGCCGGTAGGTGACGCATCATCGTCCGACAGGAACGCATGCGCCACGTGGACGGCCGTTGTGGCGCCAAACTGCTTGTCGGGACATGCGCCTGGGGCATAGAAATGGCTGACGGCCTGGACAATCGACTTGGGCAAACCCCACAAGGCCACGAGATATCCGCTGGCTGAGATGCCGCCCTCCGGCACCGCCGGCGGGGCGAAACGTCCCAGCCGTGCTAGCGAGCCTACGTCGTGAAGCATTCCCGACGCGTATGCGTCGCTGGCAACAAACCGCTCGCTTGTGGCCGTCTTTGCAATGCATTCTGCGGCGGCGGCCACCGCAAAACTGTGCCTGTTGAGTTGTTCGAGTTCATTGCACGTTTCACCGCGTTCCATCGGTTGAAATGCGGATGAGAAACGCGCCAGCGACCTGATTGTCTCCAACCCGAGAACTTTTGCGGCCTCTACGCCGGCAACAATCCTTTGGGCCTTGCCGAGAAATCCCGAGCCGACCAACTGGGCAATCTTGCGCACATCGCGACGTTGCGCGCGATGACGTGGGCCACCTCGCTGGCCGTCGCATCGGCATCCTCCAAACTGAGGGCGAGTTCCTCCTGGACTGCCGGCTGACTCGGCAGGGCTCTCAGGCCGCCAATCGCTTGCCGGACCGCGATGTTTGTGAATCGGTCTCGGACATTACAAACGCCGTCGATCGCCGATTTTAGCGTCCACGCATCACACGGCTTGTTGATGAACTGGTGTGCGAAATCCACGCTTTGCAGCGCCATCTCCCACTGGTATTGGCCCGATAAGATGATTCGCACTGTGTCCGGATACTGGAGCATTACTCGCTGGAGAAGTGCATGACCTTGCATGCCGTGCATCCGGGCATCGCTCAGAACGACGTCGAACGGCTTGGCCGCACAGTGCTTTAAGCGCTTCGGCGCCATCGCCGGCGAAGACCATTTCCCGGTCCACCGCCGACTTGTGCAACATGCGCTGTAAACCGGACAGGATGGCCGGCTCGTCATCGACAAACAAGATCCTCTTCACGGTCTGCCTCCTTAAACGTCAGGGCCAGGTCGACGCGGTCCGAGAGTTGCCTCCGCACGGATCGAATAGCAGGAAACGCTTTCGAAAAGCCTCGTAGACCTGCGGGTCGAAGTGGCTTCGCGACGCGTCGCGGAGAATCTGCAGCGCTTCGCTCTCCGGATACGGGTCTTTGTAGGGGCGGTGCGAGGTCAGTGCGTCGAAGACGTCGGCGATTGCCACGATTCGCGCCTCCGGCGATATGTGTTCGCCGGCGAGTTGCTCGGGATAGCCGGTGCCGTCCCACTTTTCGTGGTGCATCAAAGCAATGTTCGTCGCCATCTGCAAGGCGGGGTTGTCGGGCCGGGCGCCGTCGACGCTGCGCCCGCTTAGCCATTTTTGGAATGCGTCCTCGGCGGCGGTTTCCTCGGTCAGTATCTTGGCGCCGATTTGGCAGTGCCGTGCATCATGCGCCACTCGTCCCGGTTCAACGGGCCTGGCTTCAACAACACCGTGTCTGGAATGCCGATCTTGCCGATGTCGTGCAGCGGCGCGGCGACGAAAAGGTTTTCGATGAATTCCCGGTCCATTCCCATTGTTTCGGCGATAATCCGACACATGCACCCTACGCGAATCACGTGGTTGCCGGTTTCGTCGTCCCGATATTCGGCCGCCTTACCCAACCGCCAAACGACTTCCATGCGCGAGCGATACAATTCGGCGGTTCGCTCGCACACCCGCTCCTCAAGGCGCTCATTCTGCGTCGCCAACTCGTCCTGAGACTCCTTCAGGCGCAGGACACTGCGCAGTCGAGCGACGAGATCATCGGCGTCAACGGGCTTGCTCAGGAGATCGTCGGCGCCAAGATCCAGGGCCTGCCGCTTGAGGCCGTGGTCGTTCAGGCCGGTCACAATGATCACCGACATCCGGCAAAGCCGCGGCGATGCTTTGACGCGCTCGAGCAATTCGAGGCCCCCGGTCCCCGGCATGCGGACATCGGAGACGAGAACGTCGAAGGCTGCCGTCCTGCAGGGCGTCCCATGCCGCGGCCGGATCGGAAAAGTACGCTACGTCCCACTCCTCGCGATGCGCGTGGAGCATGCGCCGAAGCCCGTCCAGGATGTTCGGCTCGTCGTCAACGAACAGAATGCGATGGTTCATGCCACTCGGCCCCAACTTGAGGAAAGGCGCCAAGCGATCCGTTCGATGGGATCGCGTCGCCAGTGTTCTCCCTGTCGTTTCCGGCGTCACCGCCGACCGGCAGCAATCGCTGCAGCACTTCGCAAAGCCGTCCGGCGTCGATCGGCTTCGACGAAATAGTCGTCGCAGCCGGCACGGAGGCATTCTTCCCGGTCGCCCGCCATTGCGTGGGCGGTCAGTGCCACGATCGGCCCCCGCCAACCGTGTGATCGCAGCCATTTCGTCGCTTCGTATCCGTTCTGTCCCGGCATCTGAATATCCATCAAGATCGCGTCGTACGGCCGATGCTGTTGCTTCGATCGCTCGGCTGCCTCGCAGACCAGGTAGCCGTCGGCAACGACGTCGACGTTCAGGTTGATCTGGCGCAGCAGTTTCTCCACCGCCAGTCGGACATCCGAAACGTCCTCGGCCAACAGAATGCGGCCGTGCAACTGCACTGGGCGCGATGGCTCGATCGCCGCGTGTAATTCACCGGCAGTCGGCGGCGCGACCTGCATGATGGGCTTCTCATCGACGGGGCCACCGTCGATTGTCAACCTGAATGTGCTGCCTTTTCCGACGTTGCTCGTGACTTCGATGTCGCCGCCAAGCGCCGTGGCCAGCCGCTTCGAGATGGCCAGCCCCAGCCCCGTACCCCCGTAGCGGCGCGTGGTCGATCCGTCGACCTGTGTGAACGGCTGGAAAAGCTCGCCGATTTTCTCCGCGGGGATCCCGATCCCCGTGTCGCTGACGACAAACGCGATGCGGCGGGCCTTGTCGTCCTCGCACACGCAGCGAACGCCGACCCGCACCGCGCCGCGCTCGGTGAACTTGACCGCGTTGCCCATCAGGTTGACGAGAATCTGGTGCAACCGTATCGGGTCGGTGTAAACGCTCTCGGGGAGCGGACAATGGTAGGCAACCTCCAGTTTCAGCCGCTTCTCTTCAGCCTGAAGCCGCACGGCCGACGTTGCGTCGTCGACGATCTGGTGTAGCGGGCAGAACGACTTTTCAAGAACCAGCTTGTCGGCCTCGATCCGCGACAGGTCGAGAATGCCGTTGATAAGTTCGAGCAGCGACTTTCCGTTTCTGTGAATCGCTTCAAGGAACGTGTTCCGTTCGTCCTCGGCCAGGCTCGGCGACATCAACAGATCGCTGAAACCGAGAATTGCCGTCATCGGCGTGCGGATTTCGTGGCTCATGTTGGCCAGAAATTCGCTCTTCAGCCGATTGGCCGCGACCGCCTGCCGGCGTTTTTCGCGCAGTTCCTCCTCGGCCTGGCTGTCGAGGATGACTTTCGACGTGGTCTCGGCCATGTTGCTCAAGAACGCAAAGTCTTCATCGGAAATAGGGTGCTTGGCGAAGGCGCCCAGCACGCCGAGGACCTTGCCGCTGGCCGCGTGGAGTTCGTGTCCGGCGAACGACACCAGCTCGAGTGCGTTTCGCCCACTCGTGGTCGCTCACGTTCGGATCGGTGGTCACGCTATTGGTCAGGAGCCCCCGTTCCCGGCCGGTGGCGATTCGTCCGATCTTGCAGCCTCCGATCGGGACGCGACGTCGGCTGCCGTCGATACCGGTGTACCGGCCCGCACTGGCAGCCAGGTGGAGGCATGCGTCGCGCTTCCGGCACGCGCTCGCCAGGTCGGCGGTGTTCGCGCGAATGCAGCCGCGATCGCACAAATCACCCGGCCTAATGATCCAGATGCGGCAGAAGTCGAGGTCTAAGAGATCCACGGCTGTTTCCGCAATCCTTCTTGTCTTTTCTGCCAGGGCGCCGACAGCAGCAAGTCTTCCTGAAGCTGGTTGACCGCCGCCAGGCGCTTCAGCGACCGCGACTGCCGTTGCTCGGCCAGCCTGTTTTGGGTGACGTCTTCCCAAAAGCCGATGAAGCGGTCCGGCGCAAGTTGGGTTCCTTGGACCGCGATTTCCAGGATCCCGCCATTCTTCTGCCGCATTCGGAACTCACCGGCTGAACGGCCAGTCGCCTTTAATTGGTTGAGACGTTCGATCGTCGGTTGCACGTCGTCGGACGCCATGATGTCCATGAGCGACATCCGAGTCAGTTCCTCGGCGCTGTATTGCGATAGCTGACAGGCGGCCGGGTTCACTTCCACGAATCTTGCGTCCGCGTCGACGACCGCAATGGCCAGCGGCGAGTTGTCGACATAACTGCGGTACTTCTCTTCGCTCATCCGCAAGGCGTTCTCCGCCCGCTCGTGTGCCCGTTCGGCCTCTCGGAGCCGTGTGACGTCGGTTTGCGAGACGTAGACTCTCGCAAAGGTCGTTTCGCAGCCCGGGGCCACACACCATCGCAGAATAATGTGTCGCATCCGGCCCTGAAGCGTGCGGATCGGCGCTTCTCCAACGAAGAGCGTTACCCCCTCGGCCATCGAAATCAACGCATCGCGAAACGTCTCGTAGGTTTCGTCGGTGAAGATGACCTGGATGCCGCTCAACAGTTCCTTTTTCGTCGCGGCCTCGTGTAACTGCAACGCGGCCGCGTTCAGATCGACGACTTTCACCTTCGAGGCGCACTCCCGAACCGCTTGGGGATGCTCCCGAAAATACCGGTCAACGTCCGTGACGCCGGTCGCCTGAAGGCGGTCGAGGTATTGCTTGACTTCGCTGTAATCCTCTTCCCGGAGCGAGACGGGCGACCCGTAGAAGAGCCGCCGGAAGCGTGCCTCGCTCTCCTCGATCAGTTGCCGCGAGCGATTGCGTTCGGTGACGTCGCGGTCCGAGCCGCGATAGCCCAGCAGACACCCGTCGTTGCCGAGGACGGGCACGCCATTGGTCACGACGTCCAGCAGGCGGCCGTCCTTGGTCACCATCGGATTATACAGGTCGGTGAATGCCGCCTTTGCGGCGAACGTCTCGAAGGCCTTCCGGCGGAATTCCTCTCGGCCTTCTTCCGGGTGCAGGTCGTAGAAGTGGATCGCTCCGACAATTTCGTCCTCGCGGTAACCCAACAAGGTGGCGCATGCTCGGCTTACGTAGGTGTAGAGCCCGTTCGCATCGACTTCCCAAATCAATTCGCCGGCCGCTTCGCTCACGTCGCGAAAACCGCCGTTCACTCACTCGTAGCGCCGCCTCGCGCGTCGCTGGGCCAATTCGAGAGCGATCTGGTCCGCCGCGCCCTCCAACAAGGCTATTAGCTCTGGCGTAAAATGGTTCTTCCTCTTGTCGTTGATCTGTAGCAGGCCGAAAGCCTCCTCACCGTGCCGTAGCGCGATCAGGGCGACCGATTCGTAGCCGGCCTGGTTGCAGCGGTTGCGTGCCAGATCCTGGCGGGCGATCTTCCGTCGCGCCGGCCAGCAACTTCGTTGTGCTGTTGGTCCAGAAATTCCCCTTCGCCGTGAAGAATGGCTGCGTCGCGTCAAAACGCCCGCGAAGAATATTGCTGCACATGCAATCGAGCACGGCTGCGCCCGAAGCATCTTTCATGACGGCAGTCGTGCAGTTGCTCGCGCACTGTCCGTCCTCTGCGCAGAGAAACTTGGCAGGGAAGCCGCGCGTCTCGTAGTAGGGAAAATTGTTGCCCTGTCGCAGCCGAATAGCGACAGCTTCGCACCCGGTCCATTCTTGGAGAAAGACGGCCAGGGAATGGATCAGATCGCGCGTGCTCTCGTGGTCGTTCAGCAGCCGGAGCAACTCGAACGCCTTGCCGATGCTATTGAGCTGATCCATGGAATGCGGAGCTCCGCGAGAGCGGCGGATCTGATGGATGCGAACGGCGTTCGACCCGCCCCCTTTCTCAAGGATAGGTTGTGGGACAAACGGAAGGCCTTCGCGAGTCGGATGTGCCGTCGGCAACGAATGTAGCGGAGATGCCGTTTCGCGCGAGAAAGGTTGGGGAAATCCCCTATGCTTTGATCAGCAACGCCTTGATTGACCTATTTCCGCTGCCGGAAACGATGGAAATTCCGGGACCGGGCAAGTTCCCGACGGTTGGTCTGCAAAGAGGAAGGACGTGGCTTCATGGCCCAGAGAGATGATGATTCGACCCCTTCCGATGCCTTGGTATGTTTTGGCATCACGGGCGACCTGGCCCACAAGAAAATTCTGCCCGCCCTCTATGCCATGGTGAAGCACGGCGGTCTGAGCCTCCCGATCGTAGGTGTTGCCCTGTCGGGTTGGAGTCTGGAACAGCTTCGCCAACGGGCCAAAGACAGCATCGAGCAATCAGAAGGAGTCGACGATGCCGAGGCCCTCGATCGGTTACTGTCGCAACTTCGCTACTGGACGGCGACTACACCGACGCGGCTACGTTTGCGAAGTTGAAGAAAGTCTTGGGCGATGCACGGCATCCGACGCACTACCTGGCAATCCCGCCGTCGCTGTTCGAGACGGTTATCGAAGGCCTTGGCGCGGCGGGACTGGCCGAGAACGCCCGCATCATCGTCGAGAAGCCGTTTGGCCGCGATTTCGCCTCGGCCCAAGAGCTCGATCGCGTCATCCGGTCGACCTTTCCCGAGGATTCGATCTTCCTGATCGACCACTATCTCGGGAAAGAGGCGATCATGAATATCCTCTATTTTCGCTTCGCCAACTCTTTCCTGGAGCCCATTTGGAACCGCAACTATGTCGCCAGCATTCAGATGACGTTGGCCGAGAGCTTCGGCACGGAAGGCCGCGCGGCGTTTTACGAAACGGTCGGCTGCTTGCGCGACGTGATTCAGAACCATCTTTTCCAGGTGCTCGCTTTGCTGGCCATGGAGCCCCCGGCCTACCAGAACTATGGTGCGTTGCAGATTGAGAAGTTCAAGGTGTTCAAGGCCATTCGCCCCATGGCGCCCGACGACCTGGTGCGCGGCCAGTTCGTCGGCTACCGCGACGAAGAGGGCGTGGCGGAGGATTCCGACGTGGAAACGTTCTGCGCCGCCCGGCTCTACATCGACTCATGGCGATGGGCGGGAGTTCCCTGGTATCTGCGCGCCGGCAAATGCCTGGCCGAGACCGCCACGGAGGTGGTCGTCGAGTTGAAATCGCCGCCGCAGAGGCTCTTTGAAGATTCGGCGCGGGAATATGGACTGTCTAACTACCTGCGCTTCCGCATATCTCCTCGGTCGGCGGTTGCGCTGGCCGCCCGCGTCAAGCGGGCGGGAGAGGAGTTCGTCGGCGACCAGCGGGAACTGTATCTGTTGGAGACCCAGCCAAACGAGCGGCCGCCCTATGAACGGCTGCTAGGCGACGCCTTGGTGGGCAACGGAGCCCTGTTCACTCGGGTCGACGCAATCGAGGCGGCCTGGGCCGTGGTCGACCCAATCTTGGAGGACCATCAACCGGCTTCTCTCTACGAGCGGGGCAGTTGGGGCCCCGAGGCGGCCGACGCCCTGATTGCGGCGGATGGTCACTGGCACAATCCGTCGCCCTACGATGACGCCTCCGAGCCCCATTACGCGGAATTGCAGAGCCGGCCGAAACCGTCGTAAATGCATATAATGGCATGTCGCGACGCCGCCGGGGGTGTCGCAGCCTAGGGTTCTGGTATTTCGAGGTCCATGATGCCGGAGATCGACCCTGTTTGCGGGATGACAGTAACAGAGGCCAGCCCGCATTCGTGCAAGTTGGGGGACCGCACCTACCATTTTTGCGGTGCGCATTGTCGCGAGACGTTCCTCGCCGATCCAGACCGGTATTTGCAGTCGCCTTCCGTGCCGGAAGTCCACAAGGTCGAAGACCAGGCCAAGCCCCAACCGGCCGGCGAAGCACAGGAGTATACCTGCCCGATGCATCCGGAGGTCGTTCGCCGGCAGCCGGGCAGTTGCCCGATCTGCGGCATGGCCTTGGAGCCGAAGACCGCGACGAGCGCCGAGGAACGACCGAATCCCGAACTGACCGACATGACGCGCCGGTTCTGGGTGAGCCTCGTGCTGACGGTCCCGCTGCTGGCGATCGCCATGCTCGACATGCTTCCCGGCGAGCCGATGCACCGCCTGTTCGGTCCGCGGTTGAACTGGATCGAACTGGCGCTGGCCACGCCGGTGGTGCTCTGGGGTGGATGGCCGTTCTTCCAGCGCGGCTGGCGTTCGATCGTCAGCCGTCGGTTGAACATGTTCACGCTGATCGCCATCGGCACTGGCGTGGCCTACGCGGAAAGCGTGGCGGCCACGCTGTTGCCGGGCATCTTTCCCGCGTCGTTCCGCACTGGCACGGCGGCCAGGTGGCCGTGTACTTCGAGGCCGGCCGCCGTGATTGTGACGCTGGTGCTGCTGGGGCAGGTGCTCGAATTGCGGGCGCGCGCATCGCACGGGCAGCGCCATCCGCGCCCTGCTGGGCCTGGCCCCGAAGACCGCCCGAGTGATTGCTCGACGACGGAAGCGGAAAAGGACGTTCCCTTGGACCAGATCCGCGATGGGCGACCGGCTGCGCGTCCGGCCCGGCGAAAAGGTGCCCGTCGACGGCGTCCTGTTGGAAGGCAGCGGTGTCGGTCGACGAGTCGATGATCTCCGGCGAGCCGCTGCCGGTCGAGAAGAAGCCGGGCGACGCGCTGATCGGCGCCACGGTCAACGGCAGCGGCAGCTTCACGATGCGGGCCGAGCGGGTGGGCAGCGAGACGCTGCTGGCCCAGATCGTCGCGGATGGTCGGCGAGGCCCAGCGAAGCCGAGCGCCCATCCAGCGGATCGCCGACGTGGCGGCCGCCTATTTCGTGCCGGCGGTCGTGGCCGCCGCCGTGATCACGTTCGTCGTCTGGGCGATCGTCGGTCCCGAGCCGCGACTGGCCACCGCCCTGTTCAGCGCCGTGGCCGTGCTGATCATCGCCTGCCCCTGCGCGCTGGGGCTGGCCACGCCCGATGTCGATCATGGTCGGCACCGGGCGCGGCGCGACGGCGGGCGTGCTGATCAAGAACGCCGAAGCGCTGGAGATCATGGAGAGAGTCGACACGCTCGTGATCGACAAGACCGGCACGCTCACCGAAGGCAAACCCCGACTGGTGTCCGTGACCACGGCCGATCGGCGTGGGCGACGACGCGGAACTGCTCCGCCTGGCCGCCAGTCTGGAGCGGGCCAGCGAACATCCGCTGGCCGCGGCCATCGTCGAGGCGCTGCGAGCAGCGCAGGTCTGAAGCTGTCCGAGCCGCGACGAGTTCCAGTCGCACGCCGGCCGGGGCATCGAAGGACGCAGTCGACGGGCGTCGCGTTGCGATCGGCAACCGCACGCTGCTGGACGAAGCTGGGCATCGATCCGGCCGACCTGGTCGCGCAGGCCGACCGCACTGCGCAGCGAGGGGCAGACCGTGATGTTCGTGGCCGTCGACGGCAGCCCGGCGGGACTGCTGGGCGTGGCCGACCCGATCAAGCCGACGACCGCCGAAGCCATCGGCCAGTTGCACGCAGGAGGGGCTTCAGCGTGGTCATGGTCACCGGCGACAACCGCACCACCGCCGAGGCCGTGGCCCGCAAACTGGGCATCGACCGCGTCGAGGCCGAGGTGCTGCCCGACCAGAAGGCCGAAGATCGTCAAGCATCTCCAGGCCGAGGGCCGCACGGTGGCGATGGCCGGCGACGGGATCAACGACGCGCCCGCCCTGGCCCAGGCCGACATCGGCATCGCCATGGGCACCGGCACCGACGTGGCCATGGAGAGCGCCGGCGTGACGCTGGTCAAAGGCGACCTGCGCGGCATCGTCCGCGCCCGACAGCTCAGCCGCGCCACGATGCGCAACATCCGCCAGAACCTGTTCTTGGCCTTCTTCTACAACGCGGTCGCCATTCCCGTCGCCGCCGGCGTGCTTTATCCCGTTCGCTGGCATCCTGCTGAGCCCCATGATCGCCAGCGCCGCGATGAGCTTCAGTTCGGTTTCGGTGGTGACCAACGCGTTGCGGCTGCGGAGGCTGGACCTCTGAAGTTCGGACATCCAAAGGGGACAGTTCCAATTACGTTGACACGAAAATTGGGACACTCCCCGGTGTCTTCGTGGTTCAATCTCTCCGTATGCCTCGCTATGCCCGAGACTGACGCAATTGGGGCGGTAGGCATATCCCCTGCCACCGCATAGGATAGTCTCCCAGGTGTGCCGTGGCTCGGCAGCGGGCATTTACTTTCTGACACCCTGTTCTAAAATACCGGCGTCGTTGCCATCGGTCCCCAGCGAACGACCGACGGCACGAACTCTCACATTGGCCGGCTAGCACTTGCATCGCGGTTAGCCCTGGTCCCGGTGGAGGTATGGCATGGTAGAAGCTGCGGGCGACGGGCCGGCGGTATGGCCTCTGGTCCTCTATTGCGCCGCCGTTGTAGTGGTCGTGGGCGGCATGATCTTCGTGTCATCGCTGTCTGGGCCAGAAGCATCGGGACCGGGCGACCGGCGAGCCTTACGAATCGGGCATTGTCTCCACGGGCTCGGCGCGATTGCGTTTCTCGGTCAAGCTTCTATCTGGTCGCCATGTTCTTCGTCATCTTCGACCTGGAAAGCGTGTTCCTCTTCGCCTGGGCCGTTTGTGTTCGGCAGGCGGGCTGGGCCGGATACGTGGAAATTCTGGTCTTCGTCGGCGTTCTTCTGGCTGCGCTGGTGTATCTCTGGCGGGAAGGAGCGCTGGATTGGGGGACCGGGCGACAGCAAAGTCGATAAGGCCGCGTAGCAGGGAGGTTGCGGACATGCCGGCATCGATTCACGGAGATTCGGCGGACAGTCGCACGGGAACGGCGACGGTGCATTTGCCGAGGCGCACCGCCAGAACTTCTTCGTGGCGCGCTTGCAGGATCTGCTGGCCTGGTCGCGGAAGAACTCGCTCTGGCCGTTCAATTTCGGCCTGTCGTGCTGCTTTGTCGAGATGGCCACGAGCCTGACGAGCAAGTATGACATCGCCCGGTTCGGCGCGGAGGTGATTCGCGGCTCGCCGCGGCAGGCCGACGTGATCGTGATTGCCGGCACGGTGTTCGTGAAGATGGCGCCGGTCATCCAGCGGCTCTACGAGCAGATGATGGAGCCGCGCTGGGTCATCTCGATGGGTTCGTGCGCGAACTCGGGCGGGATGTACGACATCTACAGCGTGGTTCAGGGCGTGGACAAGTTCCTGCCGGTGGACGTCTACGTGCCCGGCTGCCCGCCGCGGCCCGACGCCTTCATGGAGGGCCTGCTGCTGTTGAGCAAACTGGTGGGCACGGAGAAACGGCCGCTGAGTTGGGTCGTCGGGCCGCAGGGCGTCGAGCGGCCCGAGCCGCCGTGCATGAGAGACCAGAAACGGGCCGAGCGGCAGCGCAGCCGTTGAACTGCGGAGCCCCGACGAGGTGTGATCGCATGGGCGAAACGCAGGACGCAACCCTTACGACCGACGGCACCGACGTCCTCGGCGAGCTGCAAGGCAGGTTCGCCGGCGTCCGTCGAGGCCGTCCAGACCACGCGCGACGGCGTTCCGACGCTTTGGGTCAGCCAAGGATCGGGTGCGGGACGTGCTTCGGCTACCTCAAGCCGGACGTCGCGGCGCCCTACCGCATGCTTTACGATTTGACCGCCATCGACGAGCGCGTCCGCAACCATCGCGAGGGCCAGCCCGACGGCGACTTCACGGTCGTCTATCACCTGCTCTCGTTCGAGCGCAACAGCGATATGCGGGTGAAGGTGGCGCTCGAGCGGAGAATATCCGCGCATTGCGAACGATCACCGACCTCTGGCCGTCGGCCAACTGGTACGAGCGCGAAGTGTGGGACATGTTCGGCATCACGTTCGACGGCCATCCGCACCTGGCGCGGATTCTCATGCCGCCGACCTGGCAGGGCCATCCGCTGCGCAAGGAGCATCCGGCCCGGGCCACCGAAATGGAGCCGTTCCGCCTGCCGGCCGACAAGGAAGACCGCGAGCAGGCGGCCTTGCAGTTCCGGCCGGAAGACTGGGGCATGAAGCGGCAGAGCGCGGACACCGATTTCATGTTCCTCAACCTCGGGCCGCACCATCCGGGCACGCACGGCGTGCTGCGCATCGTGCTGCAACTCGACGGCGAGGAGATTCGTCGACGCCGTGCCCGACATCGGCTATCACCACCGCGGCGCCGAAAAGATGGGCGAGCGGCAGTCGTGGCACACGTTCATCCCCTATACCGACCGCGTCGATTACCTGGGCGGCGTGATGAACAACTTGCCCTATGTGCTGGCGGTGGAGAAGCTGGCGGGAATCGAGGTCCCCGACCGCGCGAAGGTGATCCGCATCATGACTGGCCGAGCTGTTTCGCATCGCCAGCCACCTGGTGTGGTACGGCACGTTCGCGCAGGACTTGGGGCAGATGTCGCCGGTGTTCTACATGTTCACCGACCGCGAGCGGGTCTTCGACATCATCGAGGCCGTCTGCGGCGATCGCATGCACCCGAACTGGTTTCGCATCGGCGGCGTGGCGCAGGACCTGCCGGACGGCTGGGACCGGCTGGTGCGCGATTTCGTTCGACTACTTTCCGCCGCGGCTGGCCGAGTACGACAAGATCGTGATGCGAAACTCGCATTTTCAAGGCCCGCACCAAAGGCGTCGGCGTCTACACGCTCGACGAGGCGATCGATTGGGGCGTGACCGGCCAGGCGCTGCGAGCCTGCGGACTGGAATGGGACTTTCGCAAGAAGCGGCCCTACTCGGGCTACGAGCAGTTCGAGTTCGACATTCCCACCGGCGACGCACGGCGATTGTTACGACCGGGCGTCGTGCACGTGGAGGAAATGCGGCAGAGCCTGCGGATCATCGAGCAGTGCCTCGACAACATGCCGGCCGGCCCGTACAAGTCGGACCATCCGCTGACGACGCCGCCGCGGAAAGACCGCACGATGCACGACATCGAGACGCTGATCACGCACTTTCTGAGCGTCAGTTGGGGACCGGTCATTCCGCCGGGCGAGGCCTTTGCGGGCATCGAGGCCACCAAGGGGGACAACGGCTACTACCTGGTCAGCGACGGCAGCACGATGGCCTACCGGGTGCGCATCCGCACGCCGTCGTTTGCCCACATGCAAACGCTGCCGCTGGTGACCCGCGGCGCGATGATTCCCGACCTGATCGCCGTCCTGGGGGCCATGGATTTCGTGCTGGCCGACGTGGACCGTTGAACACGGCAGAGACAACGCATGCTTACCGACGAAGAAACGCCGGAAATCGAGAGCGAAGCCGCCCGCTATGCGCAGAAGCGGGCGGTCGGGCCCGGAGGCGCTGAAGATCGTGCAGCGCGACCGCGGCTGGGTCTCCGACGAGACGCCTGAGCGACGTGGCCGACGTGCTGGAGATGACGCCCGACGAATTGGACAGCGTCGCCACCTTCTACAACCTGATCTTCCGCAAGCCCGTGGGCAAGCACGTGATCCTGGTTTGCGACAGCGTGAGCTGCTGGGTCATGGGCTACGACGACGTGCGCGAGCATCTCGACCGAGCGACTGGGCATCGAGCTGGGCGAAACCACGGCCGATGGCCGTTCACGCTGCTGCCGGTCGCCTGTCTGGGCGCCTGCGATCATGCCCCGGCGATGATGATCGACGACGAGCTGTACGGCAATCTTACGTCCGAGAAAATCGACGACATCCTCGCCCGCTACGAGACGCGAGGAGAGTCCGTAATGGAAACGCCGCTTACGCAAAACATCCGGCCCGACCGCGAACCGCTCGACCTGAACGAGTACGAGCAGGCGGGCGGCTACCAGGCGCTGCGCAAGGCGCTTGCGACGATGACGCCCGCAGGAAGTGCAAGAGGCGGTCAAGGACGTCGAATCTTGCGCGGCCGCGGCGGGGCGGGATTTCCCACCGGCATGAAGTGGAGTTTCGTGCCGATGGGCCCCGAGGCCCGGCGGCCGAAATACCTGGTCGTCAACGCCGACGAGATGGAGCCGGGCACGTTCAAGGACCGCCTGCTGTTGGAGGGCGATCCGCACCTGATGATCGAGAGCGCGATCGTCAGCGCCTACGCCATCGAGGCCGACGTGGCCTACATCTTCCTCCGCTGGGCCTACAAGCTGGCGGCCGAGCGACTGCGCCAGGGCCATCGCCGAGGCCTACGCCGCCGGCTATCTCGGCCGCAACATCTTGGGCTCGGGCTACAGTCTCGAGTTGCACCTGCACATCAGCGCCGGCCGCTACATGTGCGGCGAGGAGACCGGCCTGCTGGATGCCTTGGAGGGCCGCCGGGCCGTGCCGCGCGGCAAGCCGCCCTATCCGCAGACCTGCGGCCTGTGGGGAAAGCCGACCGTGGTCAACAACGTCGAGACCCTCTGCAACGTTCCGCACATCGTCAATCGCGGCGCCGACTGGTTTCGCGGCCTCGGCCGCGGCGACGACGGCGGCACAAAGCTCTACGGCGTGAGCGGCCGAGTGAAGCGGCCCGGACTGTGGGAACTGCCCATGGGCACCACCATCCGCGAGATCCTCGACGAGCATGCCGGCGGAATGCAGGACGGCTATCGCTTTCGCGGGCTCATCCCCGGCGGGGCCTCGACCGATTTCCTGGTCGAGGAGCATCTCGACACGCAAGATGGATTTCGACTCGGTGTCCGCGGCGGGCAGCCGCCTGGGCACCGGCACCATGATCGTCCTGGACGATCGCACCTGCCCGGTGGGCATGGTCCACAACCTGACGAAGTTCTTCGCCCGCGAGTCGTGCGGCTGGTGTACGCCCTGCCGCGACAATCTGCCCTGGGCGGCGACGACGCTCGAGGCCCTGGAGGACGGCCGCGGCCGAGCCGCAAGACCTGGACAACCTGGCGTTCCAGTGCCGAATGATGGCGCCCGGCCACACGTTCTGTGCCTTGGCCCCGGCGCCGCCGAGCCGCTGCAAAGCGCGCTTGAAATACTTTCGCGACGATTTCCAGCGGCACATCACCGAGAAGCGCTGCCCTTGGAGGTAGATCGCGTGGCCACGATTTACATCGACAACCGGCCGTACGTGGTCAAGGATGGGCAGAACCTGCTGCGGGCCTGCCTGTCGCTGGGCTTCGATCTGCCCTATTTCTGCTGGCACCCGGCGATGCACTCGGTCGGCGCCTGCCGCCAGTGCGCCGTCAAGCAGTTCAAGGACGAGAACGACACCAAGGGCCGCATCGTCATGGCCTGCATGACGCTGGCCGCCGACGGCACGCGCATTTCGATCGACGACCCGGAGGCCCGGGCGTTCCGCGCGGGCGTCATCGAGTTGCTGATGGTCAACCACCCGCACGATTGCCCCGTCTGCGACGAAGGCGGCGAATGCCACCTGCAAGACATGACGGTGATGACCGGCCACACCTATCGCCGCTTCCGCTTCCAGAAGCGGACGCACCGGAATCAGGACCTGGGGCCGCTGGTGAACCACGAGATGAACCGCTGCATCGCCTGCTATCGTTGCGTGCGCTTCTATCGCGACTACGCCGGGGGGCGCGACTTCGACGTTTTCCAATGGCACAACCACGTCTACTTCGGCCGCCATGCCGACGGAACGCTGGAAAACGAGTTCAGCGGAAACCTGGTCGAGATTTGCCCCACCGGCGTGTTTACCGACAAGACGCTCAAGCGGCACTACACGCGCAAATGGGACCTGCAGACCGCCCCGTCGATCTGCGTGCATTGCGGCGTGGGCTGCAACACGATTCCCGGCGAGCGCTACGGGCTGCTGCGGCGGATCCGCAACCGCTACCACCGCGACGTTAACGGCTATTTCCTCTGCGATCGCGGCCGCTACGGCTACGAGTTCGTCAACAGCCCGCGCCGCATCCGCCAGGCGATGCTTCGCATCGGCCGGACGAGCCGGCCAGACCGTGGATGAGAAGGCGGCATTGGATCACGTGCCGCGTCGCTGCTGCGGGACGCCGAGTCGCGTGATCGGCATCGGTTCGCCGCGGGCCTCGCTGGAGGCGAACTTCGCCTGCGCACCCTGGTTGGCTCGGAGCGATTCTATCGCGGCGTGTCGGACGCACGAGTGCCGGCTGATCGACGCCGCCATCGGCATGTTGCGGTGCGGCTGCGCGCGCGCGCCGTCGCTCGACGACGTTGAGCAATCGGACGCCGTGCTGGTTCTTGGTGAAGACGTCACCAACACCGCGCCCATGCTGGCCCTGGCCCTGCGACAATCGACGCTGCGCCGCGAAATTGATTTGACGCAAGCGGCTGCACATCCACTGGTGGGACGACGCGGCGGTGCGCGAGGCGTTGCAGCAGCGGCGAGGGCCGCTGTTTATTGCCACGCCAGCCGCCACGAAGCTGGACGACGTGGCCACGACACGTGTATCGGGCGCGCGCCGGACGATCTGGTCCGGCTTCGCTTTGGCCGTCGCCTATGCACTCGGCGCCGACGTGCCGCGTGTCACGGATCTGTCGGACGATCGGCGGCGCTGGTCGACACCATCGCCGAAGACCTCTACCACGCCCAGCGGCCTCTGGTCGTCTCGGGCACAGGGTGCGGCAGTGAAGCGGTGATGCGGGCGGCGGCCAATATCGCCTGGGCCCTGTGCGCGGCCGGCCGCCATACGCAACTCTGCTTCACGGTGCCCGAATGCAACAGCCTGGGACTGGGGCTGCTGGGCGGCCGCAGCCTGGCCGACGCCTGCCGAGACCGTTCGCGGAAGGCAAGGCCGATACGGTCATCGTGTTGGAAAACGATCTGTTTCGGCGGGCGGACGCCGGACTGGTCAAGTCGTTGCTGGCGAGACGCAAAGCACGTGATCGCCATCGACCATTTTGAGCACGCCACCACGGCGGCCGCGGACGTCGTGCTTCCCGCCGCCACGTTTGCCGAGGCCGACGGCACGCTGGTCAACTACGAGGGCCGTGCGCAGCGATTCTTCCGCGTATTTGTGCCGCAGGGCGACGTTCAGGAAAGTTGGCGGTGGCTGCGCGACATGATGACTGCCACGGGGCGGGCCGAGGCAGAAGCCTGGACCAACCTCGATCAGATCATCTGCGGCCTGGCGGAGACGATGCCCGTCTTCCAGTCCATTCGGGAAGTCGCGCCCCGTGCCGATTTCCGCATCGCCGGCCAAAAGATTCCCCGGCAGCCGCACCGCTACAGCGGGCGGACGGCCATGCACGCCGAGGTGACGTTCACGAACCGCGGCCGCCCGATGATCCCGATTCGCCGCTGTCCTTTTCCATGGAGGGATACGAGGGGCAGCCGCCGCCGGCGCTGGTGGCGCGGTGTGGGCCCCCGGCTGGAACTCGGTGCAGTCGCTGACCAAGTTTCAGGAAGAGGTGGGCGGGCCGCTCCGGGGCGGCGATTCTGGCCGGCGGCTGATCGAGCCGAACCGAAATGGCCAGCCGGCCTACTTCGTCGATCTTCCCGCCGCCGTTCGTAGCCGCGGCCGGACCAGTGGCTGCTCGTGCCGCTGCATCATATTTTCGGCTCGGAGGAGTTGAGCGTCTTGTCGCCCGGGCATCGCGCAACTCGCGCCGGCGCCCTATCTGGCCATCCACCCCGACGACGCCGCAACGGCTTGACGTTCAGGAGGGAGATGAGATTGAAATGAATGTCGACGGCGTGTCGTCGCGTCTGCCGGTGCGGCTTCTGCCGTCGTTGCCGCCCGGCGTCGGCCGGCTTGCCGGTTGGCCTGCCCGGCATGCTGCCGATCGAGTTGCCACGCTGGGCTCGAGCTTGCGAAAGTCGCCGACGCCATGACCGAAATCCTTCTGACCGATCGATCGATTGTCGTTGTGGTGCTGCTGGGGGTGCTCAGCGTCGCCGCGGGGCTGATTTGGGTCGGAACGTCGGCTGCTGGCGCTGTGGCAGGACCGCTATGGTCCCAATCGCGTGGGGCCGTTCGGTCTGCTGCAGGTGCTGGCCGACATGATCAAGATCTTCACCAAGGAGGATTGGATCCCGCCGTTTGCCGATCGGGCGGTGTTTGTGCTGGCCCCGATGATCGGCATCGCCACCACGCTGATGTCGTTCGCCGTGGTCGCTTTCGCGCCGGGGATCGTCGTGGCCGACTCTGAACGTCGGGCTGCTGTTCTTTCTCGGCATGTCGTCGCTGGGGGTCTACGGCGTGGTGCTGGCCGGCTGGTCCTCGAACAACAAATATTCGCTGCTGGGCGGGCTGCGGGCCGCGGGCCAGATGCTAAGCTACGAAGTGTTCATGGGCCTGTCGCTGATGGGCGTGGTCGATGTTGGCCGGCTCCTTCAACCTGAGCGCCATCGTCGAAGCCCAGCAGAGACTCTGGTTTTGCATTCCGCAGATTCTTCGGGCTCGCGGTCTTTGTGGTGGCCGGGTTGGCGGAGACGCGTCGCATCCCCTTCGACCTGCCCGAGGCCGAGAACGAGTTGGTGGCCGGCTATCACGCGGAATACTCGGGCATGAAGTTCGGCATGTTCTTCCTCGGCGAGTACGTGGGCATCACGCTTGATTTCGGCCATGATCGTGACGCTGTTCTTTGGCGGCTGGCTGGGACCGTGGCTGCCGCCGCTCGTCTGGTTCGTGTCTCAAAACGCTGGCCTGCATCGTCGGCTTCATTCTCGTCCGCGCCGACGCTGCCGCGGCCGCGATACGACCAACTGATGTCGCTGGGCTGGAAAGTCGATGCTGCCGTTGGGCTTGCTGAATCTCTTGGTCACCGGCGGCAGTGTTGCTGGCAGTTTCGTAGGGAGAGGCGATGAGTCATGGTGAACATCGCTTCCGCTCTCTGGCGCGTCTTCCTGCACGTGTTCCACCAGCCGGGTGACGATCCAGTATCCCGAACAGAAAGCCTATCTGCCGCCGCGTTGGCGCGGGCGGATCATCCTTTCGCGCGACCCCGACGGGGGCGAACGCTGCGTGGCCTGTTACCTCTGCGCCGTTGCCTGCCCGGTGGATTGCATCGCGCTTGCAGGCCGCCGAAGACGAGCACGGCCGGCGCTATCCCGAGTTCTTCCGCATCAATTTCTCGCGCTGCATCTTCTGCGGCTTCTGCGAAGAGGCCTGTCCGACCTACGCGATTCAGCTCACGCCCGACTTCGAGATGAGCGATTATCGCCGGCAAAACCTGGTCTACGAAAAGGAAGATCTGTTGATCGCCGGCCCGGGAAAGTATCCGGGCTACAACTTTTACCGTGTCGCCGGGCTGGCCATCGGCGGCAAGGAAAAAGGCGAGGCGGAGCAGCGAAGAGCCGCCGGTCGATCTGCGGAGCCTCTTGCCATAGAGGAACCGAACGTAGCTATGAACGTCGTGTTCTACATCTCGGCACTGGTGGCCGTGGCCGCAACCGTGATGGTGATCACGCGCGCCAATGCCGTCCATGCGCTGCTCTACCTGATCGTGTCGCTTCTGGCGGTGGCGGTGGTGTTTTTCGCTGCTCGGCGCGCCGTTTGTCGCCGCCTTGGAGGTCATCATCTACGCCGGCGCGATCATGGTGCTCTTCGTGTTCGTGATGATGATGCTCAACCTCGGGCCTCAGACGGCCGCGCAGGAACGCCAGTGGCTGAGTCCGCGCGGCTGGATCGGGCCCGGCGCTGCTCGGGCTGATTCTGGTCGGTCGAACTGTTCTACGTCTTCCGACACGTGCCCCGAGCCGCTGCCGGGTCGCGGCTGGCGGTCGGCCCCGGAACAGGTGGGCGTGGCGCTGTTCGGCACCTATCTGCTGGGTGTGGAGCTGGCCTCGATGCTGCTTCTGGCCGGACTGGTCGGCGCGTATCACTTGGGCCGAAACGCTCGGACGACACAGAACAGGGAGAACCCCGCCATGGGCACGGTTCCAGTTGAACACGGACTGCTGTTGGCCGCCGTGCTGTTCGCGCTGGGGCTGATTGGGGTCCTGGTGCGCCGCAATGTCATTTTCATTCTGATGTCGATCGAAATCATGCTGAACGCGGCCGGGTCTGGCCTTCGTGGTGGCCGGCGCGCGATGGCAACAGCCCGACGGCCAGGTCATGTTTCTCTTCATCCTGGCCATGGCGGCGGCCGAAGTGTCGGTCGGCCTGGCCTTGGTGCTGCAACTTCACCACCGTTTCAAAACGCTGGACGCCGACAAGGCCAGCACCATGCGAGGCTAGAGATGCTCGGACTGTTGTGGCTGATTCCTGCTTTGCCCTTGGCCGGCTTCCTGATGCTGGCCTTGATCGGCTGCGCGCTGCCGCGCGCGGCCGTCGCCGCGATCGGCGTCGGCTCGGTCGGCCTGTCGGCACTGGTCGACGCTGCCGTCGGCGCTCAGCTTCATCGCCTATCCGCCGCCGGACCATGCCTATCGACAAGCGCTTTGGACTTGGATTGACGTTGGCGGCTTCACGGCTGGCGTTGCCCTGTATCTCGATGCCCTCTCGCTGGTGATGGCGCTGGTGGTCACCTTCGTCGGCTTTCTGATTCACCTTTATTCGAGCGAGTTCATGCGTGATGACGAAGGCTACAGCCGCTTCTTCGCCTACATGAACCTGTTCGTCGCCTCGATGCTGACGCTGCGTGTTGGCCGACAACCTGCTGTTGCTGTACCTGGGCTGGGAAGGCGTGGGGCTTTGCAGCTATCTGCTTGATCGGTTTCTGGTACCAGCGAGCCGGCCAACGGCGCGGCCGCCCGCAAGGCATTTATTGTCACGCGGGTCGGCGACACGGCGATGGCGATCGGGCTGTTCCTGCTGTTCCAGAATCTCGGCACGCTGCAAATTCAGGAATTGATGCGACGGGCGTCCGACACATTGGCCGGCAGGCTCGGGCTTGGCGATGGCCGCCGCGGCGCTGCTGCTTGGGCGGCGCCTTGGGCAAGTCGGCCCAACTGCCGCTGCAAACCTGGCTGCCCGACGCCATGGCCGGCCCCACGCCCGTCAGCGCCCTGATTCACGCCGCCACCATGGTCACGGCCGGCGTCTACCTGATCGCGCGGACCAACGTTCTGTTCATCCTCGCCCCGCCAGTGCAAACGGCCGTGGCCGTGGTCGGCGCGGCGACTCTGCTGCTGGCCGGCTTCAGCGCCTTGACCCAGCGCGACATCAAGCGCGTGCTGGCCTATTCGACGATCAGCCAAATCGGCTACATGTTCCTGGCCCTGGGCGTGGGTGCGTGGTCGGCCGCCATCTTCCATTTCATGACCCACGCATTTTTCAAGGCCCTGCTGTTCCTTGGCGCGGGAGTGGTCATTCTCGGCCTGCACCACGAGCACGACATGTTCAAGATGGGCGGCCTGCGGAAGCAACTTCCGCTGACGTTCTGGACATTCCTGGTCGCCAGCGCGTCGCTGGCGGCCGTGCCGCTGGTGACCGCCGGTTTCTACAGCAAGGACCTGATCCTGTTCGAGGCCTGGTCATCGACCGCGGGCAGCCCCTGGCTCTGGGCGGCCGGCCTGGTCGGGGCGCTGCTGACGTCGATCTACACGTTCCGCATGGTGTTCCTGACGTTTTTCGGCCAGGCCCACCAACAGGTTGGCCGCACGCGCCGGGCTCCGCATGCAGATTCCGCTGATCGTCCTGGCCGCTTTGTCGGTCGTCGGCGGCCTGGTCGAATTGCCGCGCACGCTGGGCAACTTGCCGCTGTTCTCCGACTTCCTGGAACAACTGCCTGCCTCGTCCGCCGCTGCCACAAACGTGGCAGCTTCAGCCGAGGCTGATGCTGGCAGGCGATCGCGGCCGTAGCCTGCCTGTTGGGCATCTACCTGGCCTATCGGGCGGTTCCTCGTCCGGCCGGACGAGACGGCGAGCCGTTGCCGCGTACCGGCTGGGGCGGCCTCTCCATCGGTTCTGGTTTGCCGGCTGGGGTTTCGACTGGCTGTACGACCGGCTGTTGGTGCGGCCCTACAAGTGGCTTGCGCGGATCGACAAGACGACTTATCGACCTGATCTATGTCGCCGCGGCCTGGCTAGCTCGGGCGTTTCATGAAGATCTGAGCGAGCACGCAGACGGGACTGGTCCGCAGATATGCCGTGGGAATCGCCATCGGTGCGGTGATCGCCCTGGCAATGGTGGTGCTCCTATGATCCTTGCAAGCCTGGTTGATTGTGATTCGTGTCGGCCGGCGGGCTGTTGGCCTGGCTGGCCGGTCGCTGCGGGCGACGCGTGGCCGCGCTGGATTTCGCTGGCCGCGCTGGCGATCGATCTGGCCTTGGCCATCGCGATTTGGCTGCGGCAGCGCATCCGGCGCCCCGGTGGCTCGGCGGAATGTCGACCTGCCCTGGATTCCCGCAGTTCGGCATCCGCTTTCATCTGGCCCTCGACGGCCTGAGCCTGCTGTTGGTGCTGCTTACCCTTCTGCTGGGCATCATGGCCGTGGCCGCGTCGTGGACCGAAATTCGACCACCGCGTCGGGTTCTTCCACTTCAACCTGATGTGGGTGCTGGCCGGCATTGCTGGGCGTGTTCTTGGCAATGGACCTGTTTCTGTTCTATTTCTTCTGGGAACTCATGCTGGTGCCCATGTATTTTCTGATCGCCATCTGGGGCCACGAACGCCGGCTCTACGCGGCCGTGAAGTTCTTCCTGTTCACGCAATTGAGCGGCCTGCTGATGCTGCTGGCCATTCTCGGCCTTTATCTGATTCATGGCCGCCAGACGGGCGTATACACGTTCGATTACGCGGACCTGCTGGGAACGGCGATGGCACCGGGTGCCGGCCATGCTGCTGATGCTGGGGTTCTTCGTCGCCTTTGCGGTGAAGCTGCCCGCCGTCCCGTCTGCACACCTGGCTGCCCGACGCCCACGCCGAGGCCCCGACGGCGGGCAGTGTCGTCCTGGCCGGGCTGCTGCTGAAGACCGGCGGCCTATGGAATGCTGCGATTCATTTTGCCCCTATTTCCAGCGTCCGCGTTGCTGTTTGCCCCCGTCGCCATGACTCTGGCCGTTGTTGGCATTCTCTATGGCGCGCTTGCTGGCCTTTGGGCAGACCGACCTGAAGCGGCTGGTGGCCTACACGAGCATCAGCCACATGGGCTTCGTGTTGTTGGGGATTTTCGCACTGGAATGAGTTGGCCGTGCAAGGGGCCATTATTCAGATTCTCTGCCACGGGCTGAGCATCGGCCGCGCTGTTCATTCTGGCCGGCGTGGTGCAACAGCGCACGCGGCACCCGCGATCTGCACCGGCTCGGCGGCCTATGGTCCAGTCGCGCCGCGCATGGGCGGAGTGGCCATGTTCTTTGCCTTGGCTTCGCTGGGGCTGCCCGGCCTGGGCAACTTCGTCGGCGAGTTCCTGGTGCTGCTGGGAACCTATCAGCGCAGCGTTCCGCTGGCCGTTGTGGCATCGCTGGGGCTGCTGGTGGCCACGGTCTATTCCCTGTGGATCATCGCACGCGTCTTTCAGGGACCGCTGGCCGAAGGCCCGGCGGTGGCCGACTTTTCAGGGCGGGAAATGACGGTGATGGGAGTATTCATGGCCGCGTTGCTGTGGCTGGGCATCTACCCGTCGACCGCGCTGAACGTAAGCAGGCCATCAGTAAATGTGCTGCCGGGTCTCATCGCGGCCCAGCAAGACGAGGCGCCGGCCATCCTGCCGCCGACAACCGGTCAAGGAGATGAAAACCGATGACGGCTGCCGATTTGCTGTCGCTTCTGCCGATGATCGTAGTCAGCGTCACCGTCGTCGTAGTGATGCTGGCGGCGGCGTTTTGTCGTTCGCATGGGTTGGCCGCCACCCTGACAGCGACCGGCCTGCTGGTATCTCTCGTCCTGATGCTTTTTCCTGCGATACGCGCGCCGCGACAGATTACGCCCCTCGTGATCGTTGACGCTTATGCCGTCTTCTTCGGGGGCCTGATTTGCGTCGCCGCCTTGGCCGTCGCCTTGCAGGCGTACGACTATCTGAAGCCGCGGGGCCGGCGGCCGGAAGAGTTCTACGTCCTTCTGCTGCTTGCGACCCTCGGCTCGCTCGTCCTGGTATCGAGCAATCACTTCGCCTCGTTCTTCCTGGGGCTGGAGATCCTCAGCGTCGCGCTGTACGCCATGATCGCCTACCAACGGACGAGTCCGTTCGGGATTGAGGCCGGGCTGAAATACCTGGTGCTGGCGGCCACTTCGGCCGCATTCCTGTTGTTCGGCATGGCGCTGATCTATGCGGATAGCGGTACGCTGAGCTTTGCGTCGGTCGTCCGGCTCCATCCGACGCCAGCAGCTTCCGGACTAGTTTTGCCGGCCGGCTTGGCCCTGATGATCGTCGGCATCGGGTTCAAGCTGGCGTTGGCGCCGTTTCATCTCTGGACGCCCGACGTGTATCAAGGCGCCCCCGTGCCGGCGACGGCCTTTATCGCCACGGTCTCGAAGGGGGCGATGTTCGCCGTGCTGTTGCGACTGTTCCGCCAGTTGAACTTCGAGCCGCCCCACCCCGTGTTGCTGGTGCTGGCGATTATTGCGGTCGTCTCGATGTTTGCGGGCAACCTGTTGGCGTTGCGACAGACGAACGTCAAGCGGATGCTGGCGTACTCGTCGATCGCTCACCTCGGCTACCTGCTCGTGGCGCTGTTGGCCAGCGGACCGCTGGCCGACGCCGCGGTGGCCTTCTACCTGACCGCCTACTTCGTCACGATGCTCGGGGCACTGGGCGTCGTTGCTGTGCTCTCGGACAAGGACCGCGACGCCGAGTCGCTGAGCGACTACCAAGGTTTGGCCTGGCGACGGCCATGGCTGGCCGCGGTGATGACTGCCTGCATGCTCTCGCTGGCCGGCATTCCCCTGACGGCCGGCTTTATCGGAAAGTTCCTACTTCTTCAAGTGCCGGCGCCGCTTCGCACCTCTGGTGGCTTGCGGCCTCGCTCGTCGTCAGCAGCGTCATCGGCCTTTACTACTATCTCCGAGTAATGGTCGCGATGTTCGCCCCTGCCCCGGCGGAAAGCAGTTCGGCTGCCCAGTACGTCCTCAATCGCGATGCAACGCGGCGCCGGGTTTCGGACGCCACGCTGCTTGTGATTACGCTGCTGCTGCTGTGGCTGGGCGTCTATCCGTCGCCCGTCCTAGAGATGGTGCAGCACATGGTGCACTGAGGGGGACTGTCCCGATTTTTGTCTCAGCAAAAGTGCGACCGTCCCCTTCGCCGCGGTCTGAGGCGTCAGAACACCCCGTCGCTTCGCTGTTGACTCTGATCTTCCGGACGCACAAGCCTCCAGAACACTGCAGGCGACCGGGCCTCTTCGTACGGTATGCCAAGGCTGCGTAACAGTTGCTCCTGTTCGGCGTGGGGGAGATTCTTCTGACTCGCGATGTCGCGTTGAATTTCCTTCCTGGTTCCTGCAAACTTGGCGGATTGAAGTCTGCCATTTGCGTCGAGGTATTGAATTTCGGCGTAGTAGCGATCGTTGCCGAGATTCTTGATCGTCATCGAGTCGAAGGTTTCCTTGGTTTGCTCCTGTCCGCTTGGCCTGGCTTTCTGTTCGCTTCGTTTGGCTTCGGCTTCGCCCGACTGGGCTTCCGGGCTCGTCGACGACATCATCCCTTCGTTCGGCATGCGCCGCGACCGCATGGGCATACCGTTTCGCATCATCTCACGGAACATCCGCTCCATCGGGCTTCCGGCATATCGCGTGTTGTGACCGCCGAGCGTCACCGTGATCTGCATCGGCTTGTCGTCGCGCAGAATGGTCAGCGTGACCTGTTGCCCACTCTTGGCGTTGCGGACCAGTCCGGACAACTGTTGGGGCACGAAGAGCTTCTGATTTCCGTACGACATTATCACGTCGTGCGGTTTCAATCCGGCGCTCTCGGCCGGCGAATCCTCGTCCACAGCGGCCACGAACAACCCTTGCCCCTTTTCGAACTTCTTGGGTAACGGACTGATCTGACCAGGATGAACCGGTTCGACGGCAACGCCCAGGTACGCCTGACGTAGGACGTGCTCCGTCTTTGACAGCGATCCCTCACCGTTTTCCGCCGCCGACGCCTGCCAAGCGGCCAGAGGCAACACGCCTCCGAGCACCACGACCACCGCTGTCTTCAATAGTGACGCCATTGCATGCTCCTTCCCGAAAAAGTAGCTCCGCGGGACCACGTCGATCATTTGCGTTAACCGGCGCTCGCCCACCAAATGGGAACCAAACACAGGGCAGAGGATTATACGCTCGGCAACGTGACCTGGAGCATCGGCACAATTCCCAAACGCGCATGCGATATCACCCTAACCCGGTTGCGGCCCGGCGGCGCTCGCGCTCCGGGCGGCTACTGCGCTGCCAGAGTGATTTTAACTTCGCGCCGCTTCCCATTATGAAGTAGCAGCACAGCGACTGTGTCGCCGATCTTGTGCTTCTTCTGAATGTCGTACAGGTCGTTGACGGATTTGACCTTTTTGCCGTCGATCGCCAGGATCAGGTCGCCGAGTGCGATCTGACCGTCCGGGCGTCGCCGCACGGGACGTACGCCTGCCTTGGCCGCCGGCCCATGGGCGCGACGCCCAGCACCAGTACGCCGTCCAGGCCCAATTCTCCCGCCCATTGATCGGGTGCGGGCTCGATGCCCAGCGACGGGCGGATTATCTTCCCATGTTGAATCAATTCCGTAACGACGCGATTCACCTTATCAATGGGTATCGCGAAGCCAATGCCCGCGAAGGCCCCCGAGGGACTGACGATTGCCGAGTTGACTCCGATCAACCGCCCTGAACTATCCAGCAGGGGCCCACCGGAATTGCCGGGGTTGATTGGGGCGTCGATCTGGATCATGCCTTTGATCGGCCGTCCCGATTCATTGTCGATCTCGCGGCCCAATGCGCTGACGATTCCTGTTGTCAGCGTATGGTCCAGCCCAAAGGGGTTGCCGATCGCGAAGACACTCTGTCCCACCTGAAGATCGTGCAACGTCCCGATCTGGATCGGATACAATCGATCTTCCGGCGCGCTGATCGCAAGTACCGCCAGATCTCCTTCGCGGGAAACGCCGACAAGGCGGGCCTTCCAAGTCGTATGATCGGCGAGCACCACTTGCGCCACGTCGGCGTCCCGAATCACGTGGAAGTTGGTAACGATCCGCCCCTTCTTGTCCCACACGAAGCCGGACCCCGTGCCCTCGGGAACCTGTTTTGCATTAAAGCCAAACTCATCGGTCGCCGCCTCGACAAGCGTCGTGATGTGAACCACCGAGGGCGTGTTGCGGCGGAAGATGGCAATGGTCGTCTTCTCCAGCGGGGCCAACTTGCCCCGTGGAATCACCGGCTGCATGGCCGCGTCGGCGTCCAACCCCCCCGGTGGTGGCGACCCGCAACTCGATAGCAGTGCGGCGCCGAGCAGCGTTACCGCCGCCGGCAGCACCCAGACCAGACTGGACCCGAAGCCCCCACTCCGCAATGATTCCCCGGTAGACATGCTTACCCTCTCCTCCGTACATTCTACTCAGGCGGGCAATGCCATTGCGTTCCCGACAGGAGTGCGAAAGACGGACAGGCCCATTCTCGCCGATGAAAATCGGGATCGTCGTTCTTGTTCGGCGATAACGCGTTCGCCAACGACCAAGACAACACGGGGAGCGACGGCGTGCGTTCGAATTCCATGCAAGCCTCATCGCGCCGGTCGCTGCCGGCCGCCGACCATTACGACGCCGCCGAAGGCTTGGCGCATCGAGGCTTTGTGGGACTCGTGGTCCTTTATTTCTGCACGTCGCTGAACGACAACGCTTACCGCTGGCTGGTCATTCCCATCGGTTACGCGCTGTTGGGCCCCGGCTACGAGGGGCTGATCCTGTCCGTCGGACTGGCTTGCTTCGTATCGCCATACATCCTGCTGCCCGCGATCTCGGGCTATCTGGCCGACCGCTTCTCGAAGCGTTCCGTAATGATCGGCTGCATGATCGCCCAAGGGGCGATCATCCTCTTCGGCATGGGAGCCATCCTGGTGGGCAACGTCGTGTGGGTCTTCGCTGCGCTGACGCTGATGGGCGTGCAGGGCGCGCTGTTGGCCCCGGCCAAGTCCGGCTGCGTCCCGGAAATCGTCCGTCCGCAGAGCATTTCGGCGGCCAACGGCGTCTTGGGGATGGCGACGATCTTTTCGGCCGTCGTCGGCAGCGTGCTTGGCGAAGAGCTCTACGTCCTCACGCGGCCGGCCGGGCTCCATCGTTGGTGGCTCTCCGCCGTTGTCTTGGTCGGGTTTGCCGCCGTTGGCTGGCTGGGCGGTCTCTTGGTCGTACACAAACCGGCGGCCGATCCGCACCGTCGGCCGCCCTGGAACATGGCCAAGGAGACCCTTTGCGATCTTCGCCTGCTGGCGGCTGATCGGACCCTCATGCTCGTGGCGGTGGGAAGTGCGTTTTTCTGGTTTCTGGCCGCGATGAGCCAGATCAACATCTACCTGTTCAGCACCACGGAGTTGCACGTACGCGAACAGTACGTCGGTCCGCTGCTGGGAATGCTTGCCCTCGGCACAGGGATCGGCGCCGTGCTGGCCGGCATCTGGTCAGCCGGTAAAATCGATCTGGGCCTCGTGCCGCTGTCCTCGGTCGGTATCGCCATTCAGCGCGTCGTTGCTGTTCGTCGTTCCCGGGCTAAGCACCGCCGAAACGTGGACCTACGTGTGGACCTGCTCGGCGCTGTCGGCTACTCGGCGTCACCGCCGGCTTATACGACGTGCCGCTGCAATCCTACCTGCAGTTCTACAGCCCACTGGAGAACCGCGGACGTGTCCTGGCGGCCGCCAATTTCCTCAGCTTCTCCGCCATGCTGCTGGCCTCCGGCGTCTTCTGGATGCTGCGCAGCGTGTTGGGCTTCTCGGCCGGAGGGATCTTCTTGTTCGGCGGCGCCGTTACGCTGGGGCTCTCCGGCATCCTGTTGTGGATACTTCCGTCGGAGGCAGCCAACGCACTGGCACGCCCCTTCCGCTGTCTTCTTCGCAGATGCCCTTGGTTTCGATCGTTTCGATAGTGAGGAGGAGTAATTGTCGAATCCGTAACCAGCACATACAATCGATGTCGTCCTGGAATAGCGCCTGAGCCAGAGCCGGTCCCGCGGGTACTCGTCCGGAGGTCAAGTCATGGATCCAGCCGAATCTCCACCCATCCCTGCCCCTTGGGATGACTCCCGCCGCGGGCTGCCGGCTGTCACCGACGGGCGGCTGGTCGGTTTCGGGGTCTTGCGTATCGTCTTCGGCATGGTTTGGGCAATCGACGCCCAATTCAAGTGGCGGTCGGCGTTCGTCGATGGCTTCGCCGGATACCTCAGCGGTGCCATGGAGGGACAGCCGCATGCCGTGCAGCGCTGGATCGGATTTTGGATTGACGTCGTCGGGGTCGATCCGCCTTTGTTCGCTCGGATCATCGCCGTCTGTGAAACGCTGCTGGCACTCGTTTTGTTGCTGGGCGTCTTGACCAACCTGGCGTGCGTGTGCGGGGCCATGCTCTCGTTGACGATCTGGACCATTCCCGAAGGATTTGGCGGGCCCTATACCGCCGGCGCGACCGACATTGGAACGGGGATCATCTATGTCTTCGTGTTCGCCGCGCTGCTGCTGGCGTCCGCTGGCCGATACTTGGGCTTCGATCAGTACTTGGGAACGAAACTTGGACGCTGGGCGTTTCTGGCATCCGGACCGATCCGCAAGCCTCCGAACAACGTGACGGCAGGTCGAGAGTCGCCGGAAGGCGATGACCGCGACTAGCCGGCGGGGAAGGCGATCGCGAAACCACGAAAGGGCGAAGACGCGAAGTAGATGAAGCACGGCGGCGATTGGTCCCGCTTTGACGCCCCTGTGTCGCCGTCTCGTACTTTCGCCGTGGTTCCTAGTGCCTCTTCAAACCTGAATTGAATGGTAGAGACGTCTGAGTTTGATCCTTGCGTCGTCAGTCGTGAACCGCCAGTCGATGGTGCATTCTGCTGCGTTGCGGTCGGTTTCCCAAGCGGCCACCTCCCGAATAAGCGTGGGCTGGTCGGGAATGCGGCGATCCAGGCATTGCTTCGTAAGGATGCTCAACTCCGTCTCGGCCATGTTCAACCAACTTCCGTGTTTGGGCGTGTGATGTATCTCCAGCCGTTCAACCAGTCAACGCGCCTCAGCGGGCTCAAAGGCTTCCCGGTCCTAGGCTCCAAGCCGAACCACATGCTTCGCTTCCTTGCCCATAATCCCTCTCCTGTTTGAGTCATCCAAGACAGGAGAAGGAATACCCGAATAAAGAAAACATATCAACTGAGATTTGAAGAGGCACTAGCCCGCGTCGATCTTGTTGATCTTCACGCGGGTGTAGAGTTGGCGATGGCCGGTCTTGCGGCGATACGTCTTGCGGCGCCGGGCCTTCTGAACAACCAACTTGGGCCCTCGGGCAACCGAAACCACCTCGGCCATGACGCTAGCCCCCTCCAGGACCGGCTGACCGACCTTCAGCACGTCGCCATTCTGACAGGCCAGAACGCGATCGAACTTCACCTCGCCACCAGCCGCAATGTCGCGGTAGTCAACGTTGACTTCCTGTCCCTCTTCCACTTTCAACTGCCGTCCGCCTTCGGAGATAATCGCGTACATAGCCGTTCCTACATGCTGAGCAATCGTCAATCGGAAACCAATAAGTTTAGCAGACCGCGCCCGGTTGTTCAAGGGGGCCGTGGGTGGGGAACTGTCCCGGTTGTCGCGCCAACGAAACGGGGGCCGTCCCCCTAAATTCTAGGGGAACTTCACCTCGCGGCCGTCCGCGTCGCGGCACTCGATGACGAGGTGCTCCGGCGCAACCCCCTCGGCGCCGACGACTTGCACTGTCATCTTGCCCTCCTCTTCCAGCCGGGCGAGCTCGCGCCGCTTCCGGTTGTTGAGGTAATCGGCCACCTCTTCGGCCACCGTAATCGTGACCCGGGCGATCGCCGGCCGCTGGCTGGCGAGGATCAGCAGCCGGACGACCTCGATGGCCATGCTTTCGGCCGTCTTGACCACGCCCGTGCCGTTGCAGCTTGGACACTCCGTGTAGGCGCTCCGCTTGAGGCTGGTGCGGATGCGCTGCGCGGGTCATTTCGATCAGGCCGAAGGGGCTGGTGCGGAGGATCTTGGTCCGGGCGCGGTCGCGTTTCACGGCGTCGCGCAGGGCCCGCTCCACGCCGCGGCGGTGCTTCTCCTTCCGCATGTCGATGAAGTCGTTGACGATCACGCCGCCGAGGTCGCGCAGGCGGATTTGCCGGGCGATCTCCTTGGCCGCCAGGAGGTTCATCTGGTAGGCGGTCTCCTCGGCCGAGTCCTCGGCGCGGAAGCTGCCGCTGTTGACGTCGATGGCCACCAGGGCCTCGGTCTGGTCGATGACGATCGAGCCGCCGGCGGCAGCGGCACGCGGCGGCGATGGATCTTGGCGATTTCCTCGTCGAGGTTGTACTTGCGGAACAGCGGCTCCTTGCCCTCGTAGAGTTGCAGGCGGTGACGTAGCGGGGCATGACCAGTTGCAGGAACTCCTTGGCCCGCTCGTAGGCCGACGGTTCGTCGATGTAGATGGCGTCGACGTCGGCGGTGAAGATGTCGCGGATGGTGCGGATGATCATGTCGCTTTCTTCGTAGATGTCGCCGGGCCGGGCGATTTCTTGATCCGCCGGACGATGACCTTCCAGAGCCGCAGCAGATAGGCCATGTCGCGGGAGAGCTCGCGCTTGGTGCGGTCGCTGCCGGCGGTGCGGACGATGAAGCCGACGCCCTTGGGCGGGTTCAGTTCGAGCATGATGTCGCGCAGCCGGCGGCGGGTCGTCTCGTCCTCGATCTTTCGCGAGACGCCGACGCGCCCCAGCGCGGGCATCAGCACCAGGTAGCGGCCGGGGATGCTGATGTAGGTCGAGAGCGTCGGGCCCTTGGTGCCGATCCCTTCCTTGATGACCTGGACGAGGACCTCGTCGCCGCGGCGGAGGATTTCCTGGATGGGCGGCTTGATGCGCGGCCGGCCGCCGAAACCGATGGTTGCGCGGCCGCGCCGCTGGTGTCTTCCAGTCCCTCTTCGAACTCGTCGCCCACGGCCGATTCCGCGGTACGCGGCGCCCGAGCGCGGCTCGGCCGGGGCGTTCAATGGTTGCCCGGATCGTAGCCGCCCTGGCGGAAGTATTGCGGCTCGATGTCGCTGATGTGCAGGAAGCCGTTGCGTCCGACGCCGAAATCGACGAACGCCGCCTGGATGCTCGGCTCCAGGTTGACCACGACCCCTTTGTAGATGTTGCCTACGTAATTGTCCTGACCGGCCCGTCTCGACGTAAAGTTCTTCGAGGACCCCGTCTTCAACGATCGCGATCCGGCATTCTTCCGGCTGCGAAACGTTGATCAGCATTTCCTGTTTCATGTGGTCGCTTTCTTGTTCGGCAAGGCCGGCGAGTACGGTTCGCGGCCGAAAGGCGGCGGGGCGGAGCAGGCGTGGCGTCGATTCATGCAGCGACCTCCACGGCGGTGCGGCGGAGACGGACTCCCTGGGCTTCAAGGTCTGGCAGCCCCAAGCGGCCAGCACGTCGCGTGGGCCGGGCTGCCACGCTGGTCCACCCGCAGCCGCATCGTCAGCACGCCGTCGCGAAGCGCCAGCTCCATGACAAGCGGCCGCAGGTCGATCGGCGCCCGCCCATCGGGCGCGTTCGATCGGCCACGTCGACGAATCCAGCAAACGCTCGACCCGCTGCGACAACACGGCTTGGCAGGGCCGCGGGAATCGGAGCCTGGTAGGATGCGCTGCGGACGCGAGCCTTCGCGGCTGCCGTCGGGCAGAATCTCAATTGTGCGGAAAGAGAGGCCCGGCGGCGATTGGGCGCCAATCGCTGCCGCAGGTCGTCGGCGGTGTAGTCTTCGGCCAGCTCCACTTCCATCACTTCATCGATCCCTTCGATTCCGACGGCCAGGGCGGAGGGGAAGCTCATCCGCGGTTTCGGATGAAACCCTTCGCTGATCCGCAACGCCAGGCCGGCGCGGCGGAACAGCCGCTCCAGGCACCGCATCAGGTCGCGGTGCCCGACCAGTCGCAGGTCTCCCTGCTTGCGAAAACGAATACGTACTCGTTGTCGAACCATCGGTTCGACTTTCTCCGCCACTGCCGTTGGCGGCGGAGAACTCGTTGTATGTTCTCGCCGTCGATCGGCGGGAACGTGTCTTGGATACCCTCGTCCCCTCTCCCAAAAGGCGACACGGAGGTTTTCGCCGTCAGTCGACGGCAACGTCATGAACGTGTTTCTTCAACTCCTCTTCAAATAACTTCGATGTCGCGGGCGTTCTCCATCGTCATCGCCCGGGCGGCGACGGCTTCGCATTGCGCGATGGTCACGCTGCGGCAGACCTTCTTGACCTCGGGAATCGCGCTGGGCGTCACGCTGAACTGCCGCAAGCCCATGCCCAACAGCAGCATCGTGTACACCGGGTTGCCGCTCATCTGGCCGCACATGTTGATCGGCACATTGCTTCGCAGCGCCGCGTCTGGACCGCCATCGAGATCAGCTTCAACACGGCCGGGTCGGCCGCGTTGTACAAGCCGACCACGTCCTTGTTGCTGCGATCCACCGCCAAGCGTGTACTGGATCAGGTCGTTGGTGCCGATGCTGAGGAAATCGACTTCTTCGACGAACTGGTCGATCATCATCACGGCCGCGGGCACCTCGACCATCATCCCGATCGTCATGTCGCGGTCGAACGGGATGTTGTGCTCCTCGAGGTCCTCCATCACGTCGGCCAGCACCATCTTGGCCTGGCGCAGTTCCAGCACCGTGGAGACCAGCGGGAACATGATCCGCACGTTGCCCAAGCCGCTGGCCCGCAGCACCGCCCGCAGCTGCGTGCGAAACATCGGCAGATTGCGCAGCGCCAGGCGGATGCTGCGCAGGCCGAGGAACGGGTTGCGTTCGTCCTCGGGATGCGGCATGTTGGGCATCTTGTCGGCCCCCAGGTCGAACGTGCGGATCACGACCGGCCTGTCGCCCATCGTCTGGATCACGCGGCAATAGGCCTGGTAGTGGACCTCTTCGGTCGGCTCCATCTCGGCGCCGAGATAGAGAAACTCGGTGCGGTACAGCCCGACGCCGTCGGCGCCGCGCTCGACGCAGTGGTCGACCTCGTAGGGAAACTCGATGTTGCCGAACAGTTCGATGCGGACGCCGTCGGCGGTTTCGGCCGGCAAGTCGCGGAGCGCTCCAGTTGGCCGCCAGCGTGCGGATCTCCTCGACTTCGTGGCGATAGCGGGCGATGGTCTCCTCGTCGGGATGGAGGATCACCAGTCCCTTGTCGCCGTCGATGATCACCAGATCGCCGCCGGAGACCTCGGTCAGAAACGGTCCGATGCCGACGACGGCCGGGATTTCGAGCGCCTCGGCCACGATCGCCGTGTGGCTGCCCGGCCCGCCGATCTCGGTGACGAAGCCGCGGACGAACCGGCGGTCGAGATTGGCCGTTTCGCTGGGCGTGAGGTTGTGGGCGAGCACCAGCACCGGCGGAGGTCAGGTGGGAGATCCCCTCGCGGCGGCGGCCCAGCAGGTGCCGCAGCAGCCGCTTCTCGATGTCGAAGATGTCGTTGGCCCGCTCGGCCAGGTACGGCTTTCCAGTTTCTGAAAGACCTGGGCGTAGCGGCGCAGCGTGCGGCTGACGGCGTACTCGGGCGAATAGTGCCGCTGGCGGATCATCTCCTCCAACTCGCTGCGGAGCTGCGGAGTCGTGGAGCATCTGGAGATGGGCCTCGAAGATGGCCCCGTACTTCTCGCCCAGCTCGGCGGCGACCGCGTCGCGATTGTGCGCGATCTCGTCGGCGGCCGCGGCGATGGCCTTGTCGAGCCGCTCCAGCTCGTCGTCCACGGCGTCGCGCGCGACGAACCGGCGAGGGATGCGAAATCCCTCGTTGTCCATCACCAGCGCTTCGCCGATGGCCACGCCCGGCGAAACGGCGATCCCTTGTAGTTTCTGCATCGGCGATTACGCGGATTTCGTGCCCTTCGTCTCCGAATCGGCCGGCAAACAGCGGCTCGATCGCGTTGAGCACGGCCTCCGCATCGGGCCCGACCGCTTCCAGCATCACCGTCTCGCCTTGGTGGGCCACCATGGTCAATATTTGCAATACCTCGCTCCCCGAGACGGGCTGCTCGGTCCTTGGTCAGCGTCACCTGCGACTTGCTCCGCCGTACGGCGTCGGCAATCGCAAGCGGCGGTCCGGGCGTGCACGCCCGCCGGATCGGTGACGACGACGGTCCGCCTTAACTGGTTTCCGGCATGGCTCCGAGTCACGCTCCGAACTGATTGTTGTCCGCTTCGTTCAGCAACTGCAGGATGTCCTCGCTTGTCTTGGCCTGCTTGAGGAATCGGCAGAACGTATCGTCGCGAAGTTGCCGCGAGATGTTTTCCAGGGCCCTAAGGTGGTCGCCCGGCCGGTCCGGCGGAGAGACCAGCAGGAAGAACAAATGCACCACCTCGCCGTCGAGGCTGGCGAAATCGACCCCCTGGCCGCTGACGGCCACCGTGCCCACCAGTCGATCGACGCTGGGGTGCTTGGTGTGCGGCACGGCCACGCCGCGACCGATGCCGGTGCTGCCCAACTCCTCGCGTTTGAGGATCGCCTTGACGATGCTCTCGTACTCCTCCGCCTCGACTTGTCCCGCGTCGAACAGCGCCTGGACCATCTCGCGAATGGCCCCCTCCTTATCCGTGGCGGCCAACTGCGCCAGGACCGCCCTCGCGACAAATAAAGTCGGCAAACTTCATGCGTGTGCTCTCCTTTTTCAGAACCAATCGGCACTCGCCGAGGGGTCGGTGCGGTAAGAACCATGGCGATCGGCGTGCAGCCGGGCCACCGAGAAGCCGCGCCGCGATTCCTACTCCTCCCTGTGCCCGGCGCCGCGATGACGGTCCTGAGCCTTCTCCTTGTGTTTCCTCAACTGCTGCTCCATCTTGTCCACCGCCACATCAACCGACGCCAACAGGTTCTCCGCCTGGGCCACCGCCACAAACTCGTGCTTCTTGCACGTTATGTTTATGTCGACCGCGGGCAGGTCTCGGTGCTCCAGGTCAACGGTAACCTCGATGGCACTAATGCGGTCGTAGAGGCGGGTAAGCTTTTCGAGCTTCTCGCGGATCACGGTCTGCGTCGCGTCGCTGACATGGCCGTGCCGCACCGAGATGTTTATCTGCACCGAGTCGACTCCTTGGTAAAACCAATGATTCTAATGGTTTGTCGTCGGCGACACAAACGCAAACCAGCCAGAGACGTAGCAGGAGTCCCCGGCGGGCCTGGTAACGCGTCCCTGCAAACGGATAACCGCCCTATTCTGCCCCCGTGAGGACACGTTTCGCCGCGAATACGCTGAGCCCGTCGAGGAGAGTCCGGCCTCCCAGGGGAACCCAACAAACGCCGCGTTGACCTCCTTATTAGTCTAGCTTCCTGCAATCATGTTGTAAGGGGGTACGGAATGGGGGTAACGAACCACCATAAGATAAAGTAAACACGAAGAACAGAGATACGAAGGGCAATTGCCTTGCGCCTTTGTGTCTTCGTGACTGGGCCGGTAACCCTCCTTGCCACGCGAAGGAACTCAATACCGGCCATTCGAGTCGGGCTACGGAGCGCGCGGCGGCACGACCGGCGCTGTTCCTTTCGCCGCGGCGCCGGCCTTCTCCTCGGGCGTTCTCAGCCTGATCTCGTGGGCGTCGAGCCGCTGCTGCCAACGCCGCAGGAACGGCTGTCGCTTTGCCGCCGATTGTTCCGGCTGATAGACGCCGATTCCCGTCAAATCCCTGAGGTTCCAAAAACCGAGCCGGCGAACCGCCAATAGCTCGTCGTTCAAATCGTGGACGAGGTGCCCATCCTCGCCGCCTTCCAAGTCCTTATTGCTGTACCCCCAGAGCAATCGGTAGAGGTTCGCGGCTTGCTCAGGATACTGCTTTTCCAGCGTTTGCCGGACCGCAACGGCGGACTGCGAATCACGCGATACCGCGGCACGCAACTCGTCGACGTAGTCCGGCCAATCGAGTTTTCGGGCTGGATCGTTAATGGCCTTTACTATGTCGCCGAATTGGCCGATATAGGCCAGGCAGCGCAAGGCCAACCATCGGACCTCCCGCTGCGGCCGGGCGGTCAGTTCCATCAGCGCCAGCCGTGCCGGCCGATCCGTCGGCATGGCCTGGGGCTGCACGACTGCCACAGAGGCCAGGTGTTCGATTGGCGACAGCGGCTCAGCCACGATCCACAGCGGAAGTTCCTTGGACGCAGCCGGCGGGCGCGTCAATGCCGCGTTGAAGGTGGCCCACTGCGGCGCCCGCAAATGCAGGGGCTCGGCATCCGGCTCGGCACCCGCCTCGTTCCAGGTGATCGTTCCATTGGCACAATAGAGATTCGCCACGATGTGCGGCGGCTGATTTTCGGGATTCGTGCCGGGCGGGTGCAGTCGCCGGACGTCAAAGGCCGCCACCGAGTCGGCATCGCCGAAGATGACCGTGCCCGAACGGTCTCCGAAGGCCACTTTCACGCGCGAGCCGGGCTGGGCCAGCGGCAACATGCCCACCCGCCCATAGACGATCCGGATGCCCGATGGCGTCCGGGAATCGCCTGGAAGCAATTCAATCAGTGTCCCGCCAAGCACCTCCAAGGTGACGCCGGTGGAAAGTGTCAGCTTCGGGCGGTACGTCGGCAGAGCCAGGAATCGCCCCGGGACGAGCATCTCCGCCGCCGCGACGCGCGTCCAGCCGCCGGCACCGTCGTCCTTCAGCAAGATCTGATTGTTCGACACGAGCCGCGCGATCGGCTCGGGCGGAAGTGCGTTGGTCTTAACAGGCGGCTCTGGAGATGGCGCAGTTGAACCGGCCGCTGGCGCTGATACGTTGGTTTTCGCCGTCGCAGTTTCAGGCAACAACCGGAATCGGCGGTGACGCCTTGGGATGCCGTCGCACCCTCGCCGGCGGCGACGCCCGCCGGACCAGGCGGCGGCGGCAGATTCAACGGCCGTTCCGGCTTTGTTGCGATCGCCGCAGCCGGCCCTTGTTTCGGAGCCTGGGATGCTTCGCCAGACGGCTCGGCGGCAGCCGTGGGCGGTGCGGCAGAAGCCGGCTTTCCTTCGCGGTTCGTGAACTGAGCGCCGGCGCGACCACAGGAGACGGCTCGCTCGGCGACGGCTTCGTCGGGGCCGGTCCAGCAGCTTCCTTTTCAGACGCCTTCGCAGCCGCGACCGCCGACGCTCAACCGCCTTCGGCAACGAATCTAGCGACGGAGTTTCTTTTGCGTGCTCCTTCTCGGCCGACGTAGCCGGCTGCGTGGCCGCCAGATCGGCCGCAGGCGGCGAGGCTCGACGCCCCACTGTACCATCACGTCTCCCAACGGAGTGCCTGGCTCCAGTTGGCCCAGCGACTTTAGAACTACCACGGAAAAGCAGCCGATCAGAAGCACGGCGACGGCCACGGGAAGCCCGCGACGACGATGTCGTGGCTCCCGAAGGTATTCCGGAACAGTCGGCTTGGCCCGACGCTTCCGTCGCCCAGCCGCGCCGTCCTCGCCGCCGAGATCCAAAGTTGTCACGGTGCTGGTCAACGGAGGGATCGTCTCGCGAGCCGGCAATGTCGGCGGCTTGCCGGCCATCACCTCCGCTGCCTCCGCGACGTCGGCCTTCTGTCGCTTTCGGCCGTGTCCTTCAGTTGATACATCTTCTGGCGGCTGTCGGGATCGATCTCCGCCGGTTCTCCGAGCACCAGCGTCAGAATCTGATGGCACGCGGCCACTTCGGCCAGATGAATATCGGATTCGAGACACGCCCTCTCAAAGTCGGCCACGCCTTCGGAGGACAGTGTGTTGTCGAGGTACTCGGCCACGCTGTTGGCGTCCAGCCCTGCCGTTCGGTCGCTGGGGCTTGGGGCTGCAAGCCGCAGCCGGCGCACGAGATCGCGGATTCGGTGGACAAGGCCCGACGCAAACTCGCTCTCCTCGATCCGCTTGCCGATATCCTGGGCATCCTTCGGATCCAGGATGCCGTCCAAATACGCCAACATCGTTCGCAAAGTCAGTCGCATGCGGTCACCTCCTACCTGTATTAGTGCCGGACAGGCCGCCTTTCCGTGCAATGTAGCAAGCAGCTCCGCCTGCAGTCCGCCAATGTCGCGTGCGTCGGGGAAGCATCTCACAAGTACCGCTCGGGAAGACCTATTGTCTTCTATGTTGATAAACATTACAATCAAACCAAGCGGACGCAAATTTCCCCCACATTGGCGAGTTCAGCACTTGATTGCTGGCGATCTCGCCGCTAGCGTAGGTAATTCGTTCAGGCGCAAAGGAACACTGCTAATGGCTGCCGAAGCTCAACCGACGCGAGGACTGGGAACGCTGGCATTGCACGCCGGCCAGGTACCTGACCCGGACACGGGGTCCCGGGCGATGCCGATCCATCAGACGACCAGCTACGTGTTTCGGAGCACCGAACACGCCGCCAACCTGTTCGCACTGAAAGAACTCGGCTGGATTTACACGCGGCTGATGAATCCTACCACCGACGTCTTTGAGCAGCGGATGGCCGCGCTCGACGGCGGGGTCGGGGCGCTGGCCCTCAGCAGCGGTCAGCAGGCCATCTCCGTGGCCTTGTTCAATCTCGTTCACGCCGGCGGCCACGTCGTTTCCGCCGCCGCGCTCTACGGCGGAACGATTACCTTGTTCGGGCAGACTTTCAAGCGACTGGGGATTGACGTGACGTTTGTCGACGCCACCGATCCGCAGAACATCGCCAAGGCCATCCGGCCCAACACCCGGGCCGTTTACGTCGAGTCGTTGGCGAATCCGAAGAACGACGTGCTCGACTATCGCGCCGTTGCGGAGGCGGCCCACGCCCGTGGTCTGCCGCTGGTCTGCGACAACACGGTGCTGACGCCGGTCGCTGTTTCGGCCGTTCGAACACGGAATCGACATTGCGGTCTACAGCGCGACGAAGTTTATCGGCGGGCACGGCACCAGCATCGGCGGGGTGATCGTCGACAGCGGGCGTTTCGACTGGACCGCCGAGCCGGAGAAATGGCCGCAGTTCACCGCGCCCGACCCATCGTACCACGGCACGATTTTTCACGAGGCCGTCGGCCAGCTCTGCTACATCATCACCTGCCGGACGCATTGGCTCCGCGATCTGGGCGGAGTGCTGAGTCCGATGAACGCGTTTCTGTTCCTGCAAGGCTTGGAAACGCTGCATCTGCGGATGCCGCGGCATTGCGAAAACGGATTGGCCGTGGCGAAGTTCCTCGAAAAGCACCCGCTGGTCACTTGGGTGAACTATCCCGGGCTTGCCCTCGCACCCGGGCCATAGCCTGGCCCAGAAATATCTGCCGAAGGGATGCGGCGCGATCCTGGGGTTTGGCATCAAAGGTGGTGGCAACGCCGCCCGCAAGTTCATCGAGGCCGTCAAGCTGGCCTCGCACCTGGCCAATATCGGCGATGCCAAGACGCTGGTGATCCATCCGGCCAGCACCACGCACAGCCAGCAGTCGCCCGAAGAGCTTCAGGCCGCCGGCATCGGCGACGACTACGTTCGGGTGAGCGTGGGCTTGGAAGACATCGACGACATCCTGGCTGATCTTGATCAAGCCTTGGGTTATCGCAACAATAGGAAGTCAGTACGGTGACTCCGGACCCGGACGACAACGCCTCTCCATGTCCTCCGACACATTTGACAGCAGCGACAGCGTCCGCAGCGGCCAACCGCTGAAGCATGCGCAGTCGGTCACGCTCCGCGAGCCGCTGTCGCTCGAGCTTGGCGGCCGCCTGCCGGAAGTGACCGTGGCGTTCGAGACGTACGGCCGCCTCAACCCGGACGGCGATAATGCCGTGTTGGTTTGTCACGCCCTGTCGGGCGATTCGCACGTTGCGCAGCACGACGCCGACGACGATCCAGGCTGGTGGGACATCGTGGTCGGGCCCGGCAAGGCGATCGACACCGATCGCTATTTCGTCATTTGCCCGAACGTGCTGGGCGGGTGCCGCGGCACGACCGGTCCCAACAGCATCAACCCGCAGACCGGCCGGCCGTATGCCACCGATTTCCCGGTCATTACCGTCGGCGACATCGTCGAAGTCCAGCGGCGGCTGGTCCGACCACCTTGGGCATTCGGCGGCTGCTGGCGGTCGATCGGCGGCTCGCTCGGCGGGCACATGGTCCTGACTTGGGCCACGCAGTTTCCCGAGCGATGTCGCCGGCGCGGTGGCCATCGCCACCTCGCCGCGGCTGACCAGCCAGGCCCTGGCCTTCGACGTGGTCGGACGCAACGCCATCCTCCGCGATCCCGACTACCGCGAGGGGCGATACTACGACAACGGCCACGGACCGGCCGTCGGGTCTGGCCATCGCCCGGATGCTCGGCCACATCACCTATCTGTCGCGCGAAGCGATGATGCAGAAGTTCGATGCCCAGCGCCTTCGGCCCCGCGACGTGGCGTACGCAATTCGAGACCAAGTTCGCCGTCGGCTCCTATCTGGCCTATCAAGGCGACCGCTTCGGCGAGCGGTTCGACGCCAACAGCTACCTGACGCTGACGATGGCCATCGATCTGTTCGACCTCGGCGAGCGCGGGCGAGAAACTGGCGGCGGCGCTGCGGCCGATCGAGTTGCCGATGGCTGCTGGTGAGTTTCAGCAGCGACTGGCTGTTTCCGCCCTTCCAGTCGCAGGAGATCGTCGATAGCCTGATCGCCGTCGACAAGCCGGTCAGCTATTGCAACGTCCAGACCGACTGCGGCCACGACGCCTTTCTGCTGCCGAGTCAATTGGACGTGTACGGCGAATTGGTTCGGGCGTTTCTGGCAAATCTCCTGGGCAACGGGAAGTGTGGGCCGGGCACGAAGAGGGCGGACGATTCGTGCCTGCCGGTTCGCCGGACGAGACCAATGCCACGACGGATCCCGACGCGGCACCCTTGATTCATGCCGCACCGCACGAGCATCTTCCACCACCACCGGCTCGACTACGAGACGATCGTCGACCTCGTTCCCGCCGGCGCCAGCGTGCTGGATCTTGGCTGCGGCACCGGCGGGCTTCTGGCCCGGCTCCGCGATCGCGGACACCGGCGACTCATGGGCATCGAGTGGGACGAGCAGGCCATCCTGGCCTGCGTCCGCCGCGGGCTCGACGTGGTCCAGGCCGACCTGAACAAGGGCCTGCCCGCCTTGGCCGACGGGCAGTTCGACTTCGTGATCCTCTCGCAGACTCTGCAAACTGTGTTCGACGTGCCAAGGTACTCCACGACATGCTCCGCGTCGGACGCCGCGGGATCGTGAGCTTTCCGAACGTGGCCTATCACAAGCTCCGCACGGAACTGGCCGAACAAGGCCGCTCGCCGCGGGTCCATGCCGAGTACGGCTTCCAGTGGCACAACACGCCCTATGTCCGCTCGCTGTCGATCGCCGACTTCGAGGATTTCTGCCGCCAGCAGGGTATCAAGATTCACCAGTGCATCGCCCTGGACACCGAGGCCGACACGCTTGTCGACGAGAATCCCAACCTCAACGCCGACGTCGCGGTGATGGTCCTCAGCCGCTAGCAGTCTGCTAGACTGGATAGCGATGGCGTTTTTGTTGCCCGGCGTACACTCCCCGGCGTACACCCCTTGTGCCGAAGATGAAGGGAACGACGATGTGCCGCGCAATTATGGCGTCGTATGCGGCAGCCCTGATTGTTTTGACAACCCTACTGGCGGCCGGGGTGGCCGCCGACGGCGCCGCACCGGACTGGGAAAACCAGCACGTGTTGGGCGTCGCCAAGCTGCCCGCGCGAACCGAGTCGCCGCCTTACCCCGATCGTGCCATCGCACTGAATGACGACCCCGAAGCCAATCCCTGGCGAAAGTCGCTCAACGGCAAGTGGCGGTTTCACTGGGCCCCCGATCCGGATCATCGTCCAATCCGGTTCTACGAGACGACGTACGACGACTCGAACTGGAGCGATATCGCGCGTGCCCGGCAACTGGCAAACGCAGGGTTACGGCGTGCCGGTGTACACGAACATCGCCTATCCATTCCAAAAAGGACCCGCCGCGGGTCATGGGCGAGCCGCCGCAAGTCGTACACCAACTATCGCGAGCGGAATCCGGTCGGCTCGTACCGCCGCACGTTCACGTGCCCGCCGTGGGACGGCCGCCAGGTGTTGCTTCAGTTCGACGGCGTCGATTCGGCGTTCTATCTCTGGGTCAACGGCCAAAAGGCCGGCTACAGCCAGGATTCCCGCACGCCGGCCATGTTCAACGTGACGAAGTACCTCCGGCACGGGCGAAAACTTGCTGGCCGCCGAGGTCTACCGCTACTCGGACGGCAGCTACCTCGAAGACCAGGATTTCTGGCGGCTAAGCGGCATTTTCCGCGACGTGTTGCTCGTGGTCCACCGGCCGTCTGACCATCCGCGACTTCTTCGTCCACACCGACCTGGACGACGACTACCGCAACGGCCTATTGGCGCTGGAGGTACAGGCCGAAAACCACTCGAACCAGGCGCCGGGGCTGCTCGGTGGAAGGGCAGTTGCTCGATGCCGCGGGCGGAATCGCGGCCACGTTCGACCATGCCGGACATCAAGGCGGCCGCCGGCAAGTCGGTCGCAAATCTCGATGCCGGCCATTACTGTGACGAACCCGGCCAAAGTGGACGGCGGAGACGCCCAATCTCTACACGCTGCTGTTGACGCTCAAGGACGCCGACGGCCGCGCGATCGAAGTGCCAGAGGCCGTCAGGTCGGCTTCCGCAAGGTCGAGATCAACGACGGCCAGCTGCTGGTGAACGGCCAGCCGATCTACCTCAAGGGCGTCAACCGCCACGAGCACGACCCGGACACCGGACACGACGTCACGCGTGAGTCGATGATCCGCGACATCCAGCTGATGAAGCAGTACAACATCAACGCCGTGCGGACGTGCCACTATCCCGACGACCCCCGCCTGGTACGAACTCTGCGACAAGTATCGGGCTGTACCTGGTCGACGAGGCGAACATCGAGTCGCACGGCATGGGCTACGGCCAGGAGTCGCTGGCCAAGGACCCGCGCTGGAAGGCCGCCCACCTGGACCGCACCCAGCGGATGGTCGAGACGCGACAAGAACCACCCGTCGGTCATCATCTGGTCGCTGGGCAACGAGGCCGGCAACGGCGTCAACTTTGAGGCGACCTACGACTGGCTCAAGCATCGCGATCCCTCGCGGCCCGTCCAATACGAACGGGCCGAGCGAGAGCCGCAACACCGACATCTACTGCCCGATGTACGCACGATCCGCCAAATCGTCCAGGTATGCCAGCCGCGCCCGACAAGCCCGTCCGCTGATCCTCTGCGAATACGCCCACGCGATGGGCAACAGCATCGGCAACCTTGCAGGACTACTGGGACGCCATCGAGTCGCACCGGCTGTTGCAAGGCGGGTTCATCTGGGACTGGGTCGACCAGGGGCTCAACAAGCCTCAACCCAACGGCGGCGGAACGACCTTCTTTGCCTATGGCGGCGACTTCGGCGACCTGCCAACGACGGCAACTTCTGCATCAACGGCCTGGTGCAGCCCGACCGTGTCCCCAATCCTCATCTGTGGGAAGTGAAGAAGGTCTACCAGAACGTCAAGGTCGTGCCAATCGATGCTTCGAACAAGCGCTTCAGGGTGACGAACAGGTTCGGCTTCACGAATCTAAACCAGTTTGAGTGCGACTGGACGCTTCGTGCTGATGGCCTGGAGGTCGAACGCGGAAGTCTCGGTCGGCTCGACGTCGCGCAGGACAGACCGCCGAGATCGCTGAACCGGCAACAGACGGCGGAAAGGGAGAGCGCCTATTGAGCTTCTATTTCAAGTTGCCCGTCGACTCGCTCTGGGCCGATCGCGGACATGTCGTCGCGTGGGATCAGTATCGTCTGAGCCCACCGAGCACGTCGGAAGCAGTTGTTGCGGGCGGCGACGGCAGTGCTCCTGAGTTGCGACAAACCGCCGATACCATCTTGATCCAAGCCGGTCGTACGACGGTCGCCGTTGATCGCAAGACGGCAGCCGTGACGTCCTATAAGGTTGGCGGGCACGAGATGTTCGCCAGCCCCTTGGTGTTCAATTTTTTCAAGGTGCCCAACGACAACCAGCGGGCGAAGAACATTTGGCGGACGGACTGGGGCCCCTGGATCGACGCCGCACGGCGACTGACGCTCACCTCGCTTCGCGCCGAAAGGACCGGCCATGTCGTTAAGGTCCAGGCAACCCTTGGCGTGCGGGTAGGCAAGGGCTCGATGTTGTCGCTGGACTATGCAGTTCAGGCCGATGGCGCCCTTGAAGTTGACGCCCGCTACACGCCTGGCACCGGCAAGCTCTATCTCCTGCCGCGATTTGGCATGGCGACGGCCGTGCCGCGCCGATACGGTCAAGTGCAATGGTATGGCCGCGGCCCTCAGGAAACCTATTGGGATCGCAAGACGGGCGCCGAAATCGCCATCCACCAATCGTCGGTCGACGAGATGTGGTTTCCATACGTTCACGCACAGGATACCGGCAACCGAACAGACACCCGCTGGTTCCGCATCGTCGACGATCAGAATCGCGGCATCGCGATTTCGGCCACCGGCGATCCAATCAGCTTCTCGATACTGCCATTTACGCTCGACGACCTGATGGCCGCGAAGCACCCCTACGAATTGCCTCGTCGTGAGTTCAACACGGTGTTTGTCGACTGGAAGCTGCACGGCGTCGGTGGCGACAATACATGGGGTGCCCCCACCCACACCCAGTACACACTGCCCGGCGACAGACCGTACCGTCTTCGCTTCAGTATCAAACCGTTGATTCCATAGGCGGGGCTGTACGGATTTTTGTGTCACGAGGAGCAGTAGCGACGCAAACCGCGCGACAACGGCCGGCATCGGGCAGGTTCTCTGCAATTCACCCCTCCGTCGGATGGTGCGACGGACTTCGAGGACTGGAATCCCGAAAAACCGTGTCTCCGGCATCTGGGTGCTGCCGATACGTGTTACATGCGCTCGCTGCGCCCGTCACCGGGACGCTCGAGCTGGATTGCGCCGCCGTCACGGAGCCGAGCATCATGCAGATCAAGGTCTATGTCCCAAAAATGATCGAAATTCCCAGCGAATATCTGCCGGCACTGGCGAAGCGAGCAGCCGACAGCCTGGGCGACCGATCCTTCGACGTTTCGGCCACCCGAGGGCACCTTGTGCGACAAGCCGTTCAGGACGGCCTCCTGCGCGACTTCGATCCGCTGATCGGGCAGGATGGGACGGTCGATGTGGTATGCGATCCGGGCATGGAAATTCCGCTGGAACTCGACAACCGGACGCTCAGTTTGGCGGAACTGCTCGACGCCCTGCAATACAAGCGGGACTTGGCCGACACAGAGGCTACGTCCGAAGCAGCCTGAGCGCGTGAGAAGGGGCGGTCCCGATTCGCGTGTCAACGACAACGGGGCTGTTTCCGTTACGAAACGCCCCGGTGTGGCCGGCTCGCGTTCGCCCTTCTCAATTCTTCGTTTTGCGACTCTGGATCAGGATCTCTGTCGCCATCGCACAAACGGCGAAGAACGTCAGGGCAACAACGGGGTGGATCAAGTCGATCGGCATGTGGGTTGCTCGGCGGGGATTGTCGCCTGAAAGATCCGGTGGGTTGAGCACCTCTGCTCCTGTCATCGACCGGCCGCCGATCGGCGCTGGAGTCTCTTCGGCAGCACGTCTGCGAACGGGATAAGCGTCAGGAGCCCGTATAATCGGCAAGCCGGCCCCAGACGGCGCAATTTCGACCATTCCTGGGCTATTTTGCCGCTGCCCGTCCCCGACTTGCCGCCCTGTCTTGGAGGATGCGCACCTCCAAATCCGCTTGCGTTTTCCGTGCCCACTGTTCGAGATTGGCACACCACTCCAGGGCTTTCTTGTCGTGCATTGCCAGATCGGCGATGCCAGATTCGCGGCTGCGGTTGGCCATTTGCCGTACGGTTGCGGCCAAATCCAGCAGCCGCAAGGCGAATTGATCGAGTTTATTGGGGTCGTACGTCTTCAGGGTCATGGCGTTTATTTTAGTCGAAATATGCCGCGCTGTCCACGATTATGTCAGTTCTTTTCGGCAAAAACGCGGTGGAAACACGGCGCAAAGCCGTCATATTGTGACCAAAGTTATGGTTGTCGTTGTGCATGTTTTATGCTACTCTTTTCACCGTTCTTGAGGCCGGCAATTTCGGCGAAGGCTCATCGCACGCCGTGCCCGCACGGGCAACGTTTCGAGAGGGCGGACAATGATCTCCACCAGGGTAGTCAGCGAAATTCAGCGCATGTTACAGGAGGGCCGACTCTCGCAGCGCAAGATTGCCAGGCACCTCGGCGTCAGTCGCGGCACCGTCAATGCCATCGCGGTGGGAAAACGCGCTGCCACGTGCGATCGTCAGGGGCCCGACGGTGGCGGTTTCGTTCCACCACACGGCCGAGTCAAGCGGTGTCCAGGCTGCGGCGGCATGGTGCAGATGCCGTGCCTGTTATGCTTTATCCGCAACCGACCGACGGACAAGAGGTGGAATCGGGAACGGGGCCATGTGCCGGCGCCAAGCCCCGGCTGATAACCCAGTTTCGAAACCAAGCCAGCAGTGAGCTGCGCCCGATGGTGCCCGTCGGGCGGCCGTCGCTGGTAACGACCACGCGACGGACGGAGACGCGGCAAAGGAATTCGTAGACGACGCGAATGGGCGTATCCTCCTCGTAACAAATGACGTTCGCCCGCATGATCGTGCTCAGCGGCCGTTGCCAGTATTCGGGCGACGACATGGCGGCCATCACGTTGCGTTCGGAAAGGAAACCGACCAGGGCTCCCGCGGCATCCAAGATCGGCGTCGACGGGATGCCCGACTGGAGGAAAAACTGGGCGGCCTCGTCGACGGTCTGGTGTACGCGAAGGCAGACGTCCAGCGGGCTCATCACGTCGCGAGCGACGATGCCCTGGAAGATACCCTCGTGTTGCTCCAGCCGCTGGAACTCCGGCTCGGCGGGCTCGACCAACAGGGCATATTGGACGACTCGGTCGCGGCCGAGGCGCTTGGCACAGAGCAGCGCCTGATCGGCATGGTTGACGAGGTGCTCGGAATCGTCGCTGCCGTTGTGGTATTCAGCCACGCCGAAGCTGGCTGTGATCCGCATCTCGCGGGTTCCGGCGGGCACGCGGACGCCGGCAAGGCGTTGCCGAGCCCGCTCGGCCCATTGCGTCGCGTCGGCCTCGGTGGTTTCGGGCAGCATCACGCAGAACTCTTCGCCGCCGTAGCGGCAGATCGAGTCGCTCGCCCGGCAGTTGGACGCCAGCACTTCGGCGGCCGCCTTGAGCATCGCGTCGCCGGCAAGGTGGCCGTGCACGTCGTTGACCTGCTTGAAGAAGTCCAGGTCGATCATCACGCAACTCAACGCCCGGCCCGACCGCCGCGAGCGGTGCCATTCCTTGACCAACGATTCGTAGAAGCTGCGCCGCGTCATCAGGCCTGTCAGCGCGTCGGTGCGGGCCATGACGTTCAGCCGGCGTTCCAATTTTAAGACCCGTGATCCGGACCGCATGCGGGCCAGCAGTTCGGCCTCGGAAACCGGCTTGGCCAGGAAGTCATCGGCCCCGACTTCCAGCCCGGCGATCATTTCGTCCGGCGCCGTTTTGACCGTGAGGAACAGAACGTAGACGTAATGCGGCAGATGCAGCTCGCGGATGCGGCGGCAAAGTTCCAGGCCGTTGATCCGCGGCATTTCCCAGTCGGTGATGACGAAATCGGGGCAGTCCGCCTCGATGGCGTCCAGCGCCTCTTGTCCGTCGGTGGCCGTCCGCGTGGGATAGCCGGCCTTTTGTAGCCATCGCGACAAGAGACGTAGGATGGCGGGGTCGTCATCCCCAACCAGCACCTTGTAGTCGGCTGCCACTGTCGATGCCGCGACCTGAAGCACGTCGTTGCCGTTCCGTTGAAGAAAGCTGTCGTGGCCCTGAAAAAGTCTAGCTTCGGTTGACGTCCCTGAAACAAAATTATGTGTTCGGGCGGGTGGTGCCGACCGCTGGCGGCGGCATCATCGCCGGCATGATCGTCGCAACCGCAATGGCGCCGGGGAACTGTCGCGATTCTCGTGTCAACGAAAGAAATGTGACTATACCCTACGACGCGCATTTGGAGGGCGCGCCGCGAGACAGGGACTGTACGGATTCTTGTGCCACGAGGAGCAGTAGCGACGCAAACCGCGGCGAAGTGGACAGTCCCATTTTCACTGACACGGAAATCGGGACAGTCCCCGAGAAGCGCAGGGCGTGACTGTCCGAGAAACCATGTCCCTTGCCGCGATCACGGGCGTGTGGCCAGGGCGATGGCGCTGCGCAGCGTCAGGTCCGGGCAATTCCACGGAAGGGACTCGTCCCTCGCGGCAGCAGTTTGCACAGGAGGACGCCGCCGAAATACAGAAACGTCAACGGAAAGGCCATCAGGATCATGCTATATGGGTCGGGCGGCGTCAGCACCGCGGACGCGACAAAGATCACCAGAACCGCGATCCGCCATTGGCCCAGGTACTGCTTGATTGAAAATATCCCGATCCGCTCGAGGAACAGCATCACCAGCGGCAACTGGAAGCCGATGCCGAAGCCCACGGGCAGCCATAGCACGAAGCCGAGCCACTCGTTGATGCGTGGATCGGGGTCGATGCCCAGGCTGCGATTGAAGCTGAACAGGAAGTTCAGGATCGGCTCGAAGACCATGAAGAACGCCAGCGCCGCCCCGATCAGGAACAGGCCGAGGCTGAAGGGCAAATACAAGTGGACGTATCGCCGTTCGTGCGGATACAGCCCGGCCGCGACGAAGTGCCAGACCTGATAGAAGACCCAGGGGCTGGCCAACAAGATGCCGACCAGCAGCGAGGCCTTCAGCCAGACCGAGAATGCCTCCTGCGCGTTGAGGGTCTTGATCTTCATGCGCGGATCGTCCGCGCTGCGATGCCATAGAAAGAGGCGCATCAAGCCGCCCTGGCCTGAGCCGGCTTCGGCCGGTCCATCGTTGTCGGTCGCGACCTTCTTCGCGGGCAACTGGATGTTCGTGAACTGATCGGGATAGGCGGCCTTGAGTTGCTGCAGTATCTCTGCCGGATCGACGTAAAACACGTCCGCCAGCAATCGGTCCTTCTCAACCAGATCACGGGCCTGCTTGTCGGACCACGGCAGTGTCTGGCCGGACTGCTTCATGCGATCCAACTCGCTTTGAACCTTGTCTATCGATGCAGCGTCGTAGTAGCGAGTTAACGCCTCGTCGAGCGGCATCTTGATGAAGTTGACAACGTAGTTACCAAGCAGGAGCCCGATGAGGAATCCCACGGCCAGCCCGAGTGCAGACTTGATGAGGCAGTTCCGCAACTCTTCGAGGTGCTGCCCGAAGGTCATCGTGCTATCGCGGAACAGGTCGTCTTCGCGAGGCTGCAACATAAGGGGAGCGGCCGGTGGCGTGTGTGCAACCCATTTAGTCTAACCGCTGTGGCGTCCCACCGCAAGAAAGTGCGAACAGTGCGAGCCTGAATGGGCCAAACGAGGGCCCAACAGATTCTCTCGATGGCACCGGTCAACTCGATCACGAATAGCATGTGTCTGGCCCCCTTGGTTTTCCGCTTGGCGACGCCTGCATGACATTATCGTGAGACGGAACCAGCACGAACCTGGGCGTTGTCGCACGACATCATCCTGGGACCCGACCGTTGCGATCCCTCAGTCCCTATACTGCTCCAATAGCCAGCGGCAGTTGACCACCTTTTCCGCCAGGTCCAGCGGGACGTAGAAGTATTGGTTGGCGGCCTCAAAGCCGATCCGTGAATCGTCTTGCGTGAGGGTAAACAGTTGCCGAGCCAGAGCGATTTCCGACATCAGGCTGCTTCTGATGATCCGGAGCAGACGCCGCCGCTCTTCGGCCGTGAAGGTTTTGGACGAATCGGCCAGGGCATCTCGGGCGAGGATGAACCGCGTCTGGTTGACCACCGATTGAAAATGGATGGCCGCCGTGCGGGCGAATCGCAGTTCTGCTTGGACCTCGGCGCGACGCTCCGGCGGCGCTTGGTCCGCAGCCGCTTGAAGAAACGGAATGCCGGATCGCCACCCCTCTGCAACCTTCTCAAACTGGGATGCGAATACTTCGACGGGATACGGCCCACGCCACCGTTGGACGTCATCATAAGGAATGCCCGTCATGGTCGCGGCATACCCGGTCTTTGTCAGGTAGAGCGGATTTGCCGGGCCGACATGCACCGGACAGAAGTACAGCACAATCTGAGCGTACGGATACTGTTGGAAGCCCACACTGAAGGCGGACCATGCCTTGCGCGCAGCGGCGCACCTCCGGCTCCATAGCGTGCGACAGCGACCGCGTTGAGCACCTCTTCGGTGCTGGGAACCGGCTTGGCACGGAAGCGGGCGGCAATTTCCAGGCTCGGCGAAGGATAGCCGCCCAGGCTCCAGCTCAGCATCATGCCATCGAGCCCGGCCAACGCCAGGTTATGGCAGTGCTGGGCGACCAAATCCATTACGGGGAGATAGGGCACCGTCGACAATTCCCACGAGTTGTTCAACTGCACCTTGGCGACCGTCTTCAAGCCCGCTTCCTGGGCCAGCTTCCAGTGGAGCGTCGCCCGAGGGCCGGGCCCGACAGCGGACACGGAATACTCGTTTACTTTCAGCGCCACGCCGCCGCGGTCGAGCGGGAGCGCCCATTCGCTCACGGACATCAGCCACACCGACTTGGGCAGACGGGCGATGATCTCCGGCGTCTTGTCGTGCCACTGCCAATCCCACACGATCACCTTGGCTTTGGGATTGCCGCGGTGAACGCCCTCTTCGATGAGTGTATTTACATCGGCGATGATTTCCGCGTAAGTGCGATTCTTACAGTGGGGGCACGATTGCCAGCCTCCGTGCGACGCACAGTTCGTCAGGTTTTCCGAGGCGGTGATGGTGAATACACCGCCCAAGCCGGGCACTTCGCGAAAAACGTACGCCAGCGCGTCGCGCAGCCATCGACGCACTGTCGGATTCGAAGTGCAGAGGGCCGTCAATTCGAAGTCTTGCTGTCGCCGGCCATTTCGGCCCGGCCCTTGACCTTAAAAAAGGCCGGAGGCATCGCCCGCGGTTCATTCATGTAGAGATACACACGAACGCCGTACTTTGCGGCCCGATCCACCAGCGCCCGAAGGCTGGCCAGGCGCCGCTCGTGGCCGGCGCCGAACTCGGGAAACTCCGTCCCGCCCGGCGCCAGGTCGCGCAGGACGACGTGCAGCCAGACACCGTTGATCCCCAAGGCCGACAGCCGCTGCAACAGTCCGTCGGGATAAGGATCCAGTTCAGGGTTTAGTAGCGGGTCGCCATAAACGGCGAAATACGAATAGATGTACCGCAGGGACAGTTGTTGCTCGTCGTCCGACACAGGCCGTGCGGGTGAAGACGCGGGCACGGCCGGAGTGCTAAGCTGTTGCACGAAATGAAACCGTGGCTCGGCCGGCCGCCGGATTTCCGCGCCGAACTCCTCCTCGACGATCCGCTTGATCTCGGTGGCTCGCCGACGCGCCGCTTCATCGGGCGCAGAATAAACCAATCGTTCGCACTTGGGCTTGAGACTTCCCAGTTTAGACCACAGAAAGTCGTCCTCTCGCAGCGCGAAGTCCAGTTGTTCCGGCGTCATCTCCAGGATCTCCAGCAATTGATCGTACGGCAGGAGATGCCAGTTTCGCCGAATCAGGGTGATATAACCGCGAGAGTACATTTCTTTGGGAACATCGGTGGCCGAGGGCAGGCCCATGGATTCCGCAATCGATGTGATGTCCCTTGTCGATGCGCCCACGACCTTCGCCAGCTTGGCTGGCTCCACCAAATTCCAGTTCCGCCAGACGAACTCGTGTATGCGATCCGGGAAATATCGCGCCACCAGCGCCGCCGGTGCGCGGCCGTGCGGCAAGGCGACTTCGCTGCCGAGGCCGTCATGGATCGAACACAACAAAATGGCGCCGATCAGAACGGCGCGGATGAAAGGTCTCGATGTCATGGTGCATCTCCTCAAATGCGGTCACGCCGACTCAGCTCCGTCGCGCGAAGCCATCGCCGACACCTATCATAATAACCGAGATAATCAGCACGGCGATTCCCAGCCACAGATACAGCCGCGTCCGTCGGTCGACCAGCCTCCATTCTTTCAATACGACTCCCCACAGGTTGCTGAAGATGATGATCGCCGCCATAAAGATGCTCCACCCCGCATAGCTGTATTCGCCCATGCGCGTCTTGCCAGTGCCAAAGAAGAAATATTGTCCGTACCACATCACTCCGCTGATGGCCGCCAGGAAGTAGTTGCTCACCAGCGTGCTCCCGGGCGCACGACGTAGTCGCCAAAGGCTTTCTTCTTTGACGTAATGATCATGGTCGAGAAGAAGTTCGTGGTGAACCCACCCGCCAGCGCCAGCACCAATAGCGGCATGTTCTTAAAAACGTCCGACGTGCCGGCGGCGAGGGCCACGCCGGCGATCGGTTCACCCGCCGTGAATGCCAACGCCATGCTGGCGCTCATAATGCCGCCGAACACCGCTACCAGGATTCCTTTGACCAGGGCGAAATCCTTGATGGCTTGCTTCTTCTGATCGTCGGTAAGTTGATGCTCCTTGAGCACGCCAGCGTAGCCGCACAGTGCAATGCCGACGAGGCAGACGAGAAATCCCAGGAGGACAACACCGCCGGCGAACGTAGAGACCAGGAGGCCGAGTTTTTCTTCGATGGCGGCGGGCACAAGCGTGCCGACGATGGCGCAAATGCCCAGCGCAATCGACTGGCCGAGCGAAAGGCCCAGATAGCGCAAGGCCAGCCCGCACATCAGCCCGCCGAATCCCCACAGCGCGCCGAAGAGGTAGGCTCCCACCATGCTGCGGACAGGGCTGTAACGCAAAATGCCCCACAGATCCGGCGTTGTCAGCCAGCCGCCGACCGTTGGCATAACGATCCAGGCGAAGAAACCCAGGGTGATCCAGTAGGTTTCCCAAGACCACTTCTTGATGCGATAGGACGGCACATAAAAGCTGGCCGAAGAGAAGCCGCCGATCGCCAGCAACACGATGCCTGTGATTTGTTCCATAGTTCTTGCGACAGCTATACTCGTGCAAACCGCGTGTGTGCGGTCATGCACATTTCGGTATTGGGTCGGAGGACGGCGGGACAGCCGCCGACCGCTTCGATTTCCATGAAATGGTTCGTGTCGCTACAGACGCTGTATCGGACGCCCTTCTTGCCAGGCAAAACCATCGGGGCAGCGTCGCGGATGTCGATATAGGAGTGACCGGCCGGAAGCGGACCGGTCTTGCGCCGCACCGTCAGGCCGCGGCGCGGGTCGCGAAACTCGATCCAGGGCGCCTTTGCGTCGATGGCGATTTGGTAGCGTTGGGTACCGTCGGTCCGCGTGCGACAGACAGATCCATCCCACGTTCGTTGAACCTCGCTCGGATCATAGAGGTCCCAAACCGACGTCCTTCGCCGGCACGGAAATACGACTTCGCATCCCGGTCCGCAGTCGAACTGGCAGAGCGTCCACGGCGCCAGCAGACAATCGGGGCGACGGAGCGACCGGCGACCGAGGTACGTGATGCTCTCGACGACGCGGACCACCAGCACCCGGCGAGCGGCGGACACGGAGATCTTCCGCTTAAGCAGGACGGGAATGCCAAGGCCGCGATTATTGACCAGATCGACTTCCGCGCGAATCGACGCGCTCTGCGGCGTCGCGTGCGTCACTTGAAAGCGAGCATCGCATATTCCCGGTGGCACCCGCCACGTGCCGGTGGCGTACTGGTAGCCCAACGAGGTTCCTTCGGGCGCCGGCCACAAGCCGTCGCCGCCGGGATTGTGGTATCGCTCGCCGGTGCTCTGGCCCTCGATTGCCTCGGGATTGACGCGGCTCAGGACTTCGCCGTCATGGACCGCGAACCAGCGTCCTTCCAGATCGAGGCCGACGATGACTCCGGCATCGAGGCTGCCCACCACGTGCACCCGTTTGCCGGACTTGCCGAACGCCTTCACTACGTCCTTGGCTTTCATGCATACTCCGCCGCAAGTTGCTTGGCCGTCACGAACCGGCCGCCACGATCCTTGAGCATTGCGCACACGCGGCCGAGCTGTTTGAGCGCTTTGGGGCCGCAATTCTCCACGATAAACGGCAGTGGCCGGACGCTGCTCTCGCCGAAAATGAGCTCGCCCTGTGGCATCGGATGAAACTCCCACGGATGCAAGTAGAAGCAGAGCACCGGCCGCTTCCCGCGTTCGGCCACGTATTGGATGAACCCGTCGGCCTTCCGCATGAGAAACTCGGCCGACTCGGTGCGATACACCGGCCACTGGTCGCGATCGCGTTGGTAGGGGTCGTGACTCTTCATGCTCAAGTCGCAGAAAATGGGAATTTCGACGATTCGCAGCCGGCCCGGCTTCGTCCAGTCCTTTGCCGAGGGGTGATAGGGTACGAATGGCTTGCGGAAAAAATAGAGCGGGAACGAGGCATCGGCCACGTAGCCCAGTTTCTCCAACACGTTGATGACCTTAGTGCTACCCCAGAGCCGCGGGCAGCGGAAACTGAGCGGCCGGACGCCGCCGACTTCGCGGACGAGGCGAGTGGCCTCGCGGAGCCGGCCTTCCACCTCGGACGGCAGGATCGGCCAGTTGTTCGGCAGTGGAAAGATCGGATCGCCGACGGTTTCATGGTACAGGCTGTGACAGCCGGTTTCGTGCCCCGCATCACGGACGCGCCGGACCATCTCCGGGTTGTTCTCCGCCGCATGGCCGGTCCAAAAGAAGGTGGCTCGGATGTCATGCTTGTTCAGTAGTTCCAGAATCCTCGGGGTGCCGTGCTTCACGCCCTCATAGAAGGGCGTAAAGGAGCCGATGTCGGTCTCCATGTCGAATCCGAACACCACGTCAAACGGGTGTCCATTGCTGTCGGCAGGCTTCGCTCGCGGTCTGGCTTTGCTCATGTCTTGATGTTCTCCCAAGAATGGAGCGGCTCGGCGTCTATACGGCAACCTCGACAATTTTGCCGATCGGCTGCGACAGGACCTCCGCTCGGTCTTCGCGAATTGCCACGCCGGTCTCCCAGCGGATGCCGAATTCCTCGGCCGAGACAAACGTATCAACCTGAAACGTCATGCGTTCGACAAGATGGTAGTTGGAAATGCTTTCCATCCACGGCGCCTCGACCTCGATGAGCCCTGTGCCGTGGCAGGGGCCATAAAGGTAGTGCGCGTAGTGGCCGCGTTGTTTGAAAAACTCGATGTAGTTCTTTGCGACGTCGGATGCGAGCACTCCCGCCGCAATTGGTCGTACGTCCAGCGATGAGCCTCGAGGCCGAACGCGACGATTTCCCTCTTGCGGCCGGTCAGGCTGCCCATGCTGATCGGCATGCCGATGCTTGGCGAGTAACCGTCCACCTTGGCCGAGAGATTCAGTTGCACGATGTCGCCTTTTTCGATCTTCCGGTAGGTTGACCGCGAGATGGCATGACGCGTGGATTTTTCGCTGAAGACATACATAGGCAGCCCCTCGTACTCCGCTCCGTTTTCATAGATCGTCTTCTGCGCGATTCCCACGAGTTGCAGCTCGGTCATGCCCGGCCGGATGTTGCGAATGACCTCCTCAGTGGCGATTTCCGTGATCCGCAACCCTTCGCGGATGCAGGCGATTTCATTTTCCGACTTGACGCTGCGCAGGGCGACCATGATGTCATCGGCGCGGACGATCTCGCACTCAGGATAGCACTGTTTCAGCCCTTCCAATTGAATGGGGTTGGAAACGAGGTACCCGCCGATGCCGATTTTCAATCTCTTGCCCCGGACTCCGAGCGATTGGAAGACGTCGGTGTACTTTGACGCTTTGACCTCGGGATAGGCGGGATCGGCCGACTCGCGGTACTCCATTAACTGGAAGATCTTGTCGAGCATGCTCCGGTCGGCGGCATATTTCTCGCTCTCTGGACCGACCATCAATGCAGCGTCGCCCGAGGGACTGACGGCGACGCCGGCCGTTTCGAACAGCGGCCAGAAGTTCGCGAAATAACGGACGTTCGCATAGTCGGCCTCGTTGGAGTTGACCACCAGAACGTCCAACCCGCGCTGTTGGACAAGCGTCGCAGCCTTCTTGATGCGTTCTTGGTATTCGTTTTCGGGAATGCACACGCGACCGGACATTCTGAATCCTCCTCGTAGTAATCGTGCAGCGGCAATACACTCTATTCGTCGTGTTTCACCAAGGCCATGCGGCCGAGGATGCTTGGCTCAACCCAGACCGTTATGCCTGGCACAACAACCGATTCACGCAAAGCTCTATGCTTGGAGGTTTGTGCTGAGTTCGTTGATCCGATGCGCCTTGCGATAACGCCGCGGTGTAAACCCTGTCTCGCGGCGAAATGCACGGATAAAATACTCAAACGCGGCGAAACCGCTCCGCGTCGAGACCTGTTCGACGGTCAAATCGGTTTGACTGAGCAGCATCTTGGACCGATCGATCTGAACCCGCATCAACTCTTGTTTGGGTGTCCGCCGCAAGACGGCCCGGAACCGCTGCTGCAAGGCACGGCGAGAGAGCCCGACCGCGTCGGCCACGTCGCTCACCCGAAGGCCGCGACATCCGTGCTCGCGGATCAGCCGAATGGCTTCAGCCACGTCAGCGTCTGCCACGGCCAGGATGTCGGTCGATTCCCGCGTAATCACCTGGCTGGGCTCGACCAGGATCGTCTTGCGTGGCGGCGGCTGGCCGGCCATCATCCGATCCAGCAGCGCCGCAGCTTCATAGCCCACTCGCTTGCTGTGCAAATCGATGCTCGACAGCGGCGGAAAACTCACGCTGCAAATCACCGGGTCGTTGTCCACGCCCAGCACGGCCACCTCCGTGGGCACGGCGATGCCGCTGCGGCGACACGCGTTGGTGACCTGGGCCGCACAGACGTCCCAGGCACAAAACACGCCGCACGGCTTCGGCAATGATTCGAGCCAGGCAACAAGCTGATTCTCGTCGACGCGTCTTTTGCTTCGTCGCAAGGGTATCAACTCTGAGTAGCGATAGGGCAATCCGCACGACGCCAAAGCTCGCCGAAAGGCCTCGCGCCGCACGTCGATCCACCAAGCCCACTCGTTTCCAAAATAGGCCAGGTTCCGCACGCCGCGATCGAGAAAATGCTCGACGGCCAGCTTGCCTATCGTCACCTCGTTAGGGCAAACCGCGGGTGGACTCAGTGCAAAGTCGGCGAAGAGTTCGACCACCGGCAGCCCCGTCGCCAAAAGTCGTTTCAGATCGGCCCTCCGAACGGATCGGGCCATGATGCCGTCGCCCGTCCAGCTCTTCAAGGAAGACGGAAACGGATCCCTCAGCCCGCGGTCTTGGTGGTAGATCGACCAGGGCCCGTGCTCCGCGGCGTAGCGGCCGATCCCTTCGATCAGCTCGCGCCCATACACGCTGCTGGTGTCGATCAATAGCATGACTTGCGGCGATCGCAGCCGTCGGAGCATTGGAACTCATCCGAGAGAACGACGGGCATTCGACTTGCTCGGACCGTGTTATAACACTGGCGGCGCGGTCCCGTCCATCGGCGGGATGCGGAAAGTGCCAGATTATTGCGCATTTAGTCACCTCGCGGCGGCATCCGCTTCCGCGCCCCCGAGCCCGCCTGGTGGATGGAATGTTCTTGTCGGAACGCAGGGACCTGACCCGTCGCGTCGAGGTTCCGCAGTGCTCGTGGTTGGACAGTCCTCTGGTTGACGGCGGGAGTCTGGGTCTGATAGGCTCAATAGTTTCGCCGGTCTGCAGACCCCCTCGCTTGGACGAATAGCACCGAAATGCGCCGCACCGACATCCGCAACATCGCCATCATCGCCCATGTCGACCACGGCAAGACGAGCCTGGTCGATTGTATGTTGCGTCAGAGCGGGCGGTTTCGGGACGCGCAGTTGGTCGGCGAGCAGATTCTCGACACCAATGAACTGGAACGCGAGCGCGGCATTACGATCCTTGCCAAGAACATCGCGATTCCGTACCAGGGCGTGAAGGTCAACATCATCGACACGCCCGGCCACGCCGATTTCGGCGGCGAGGTCGAGCGGGTGCTCCGCATGGCCGACGGCGCGCTGGTGCTGGTCGATGCCGCCGAAGGCCCCATGCCGCAGACCCGATTCGTGCTGTCGAAGGCGTTCGAGTGCGGCCTGCGGCCGGTGGTCGTCGTGAACAAGATCGACCGGCCCGACGCCCGGCCGCACGAAGTCGTTGACGAGGTGCTGGAGCTGTTTCTGCAACTGGGCGCGACGACGTTCTAGCCGATTTCCCCTACCTGTTCACCAGCGCGAAGCTCGGCTACGCCACGGCCGACCCGGCCGTAACGACCGCCGGCATCCAGCCGCTGATGGACATGATCCTGGCCAAAATCCCCGGGCCGGACGTCGACGTGGGCGGCCCACTGCAGATGCTCGTAACGACGTTGGACTGGTCCGACTACGTCGGCCGAATCGCCATCGGCCGCGTGCGGTCGGGCACGCTGCGCAAGGGGCAGGGCGTGATGCTCATGCAGGCCGAAGGACGCGTCACATTGACCAAGGCCGTGTCCGTTTACGTCTTCGAGGACCTCGGCCGTGTCGAGGTTCATGAAGTCGACGCCGGAGACATCTGCGCCGTTGTCGGCCTGGAAAACGTCGAGATCGGCGACACCGTGGCCGCGCCGACCGACCCCCGGGCGTTGCCGCGGCTGAAGGTCGACGAGCCGACGCTCAAGATGACTTTCGGCGTGAACACGTCGCCCTTGGTTGGCCGAGAGGGCAAGTACGTCACGAGCCGCCATCTCCGCGAGCGGCTCATGCGCGAACTGGAGCGCAACGTCGCCCTGCGCGTCGAGCCGATCACGGGGACCGAGCAGTTCTCGGTCTCCGGCCGCGGCGTGCTCCATCTTTCCGTGCTCATCGAGACCATGCGCCGCGAAGGCTACGAGTTGTCGATCGGCAAGCCGCAAGTGATTTTTCGCGACGTCGGCGGCAGCCTGCACGAGCCATTCGAGTCGCTGGTGGTCGAGGTGCCCGGCGATCGGACCGGCCCGGTGATGGAACTGGTCGGCGAGCGCCGCGGCCAACTGGTTGAAATGACGACTCACAACGAGTACACGTTCATGGTCTTTTCGATCCCCGCCCGCGGCCTGATCGGCCTTCGCACGCGACTGCTCAACGCTACCCAGGGCACGGCCGTGGTGCATCATCGCTTCGAGGGCTACCGGCCCATGGCCGAGGCCGTGCCGGGCCGGGCGACCGGCGTGCTGGTGTCAATTACGGCCGGCCGGGCGGTGGCCTTCGGCCTCGACAGCCTACAGCAGCGTTCGGAGTTGCACGTTGCTCCAGGCGACGTGGTCTACGAAGGGATGATCGTGGGCGAAAACAGCCGGCCGGACGACATGAACGTCAATCCGACCAAGGAAAAGAAGCTCACCAACATGCGGGCCGTCGGCCACGACCGCAACATCCTTCTGAAGCCGGCCCGGCGGATGTCGCTGGAGGAGGCGTTGGAGTTTATTGCCGAAGACGAGTGGGTCGAGGTGACGCCCACGCAGATTCGGCTGCGGAAGATTTTGCTCAAAGAGACCGACCGCCGCCGCGCGGCCCGTCAGGCGGTGTCGTAGAACTCACCGCAATCCCTGCTTCGGCACGTAAACGCAATCGGGCTCGGTCTCCAGGTAATCGCCGGTCACGGCATACGCGCGGGCGCGGCTTCCGCCGCAAACGTGGCGATACTCGCAGACCCCGCAGCGGCCCTTGAAACGATCCGGATCGCGCAAGGCCAAGAAGACGGGGTGCGTCTGATAGACGCGGACGACCGAGTCGTGCGGAAAGCGGCCGCAACAGAGCGGCAGAAAACCGGCCGGATAGATTTCGCCCATGTGATTGACGAACATCACACCCTTGCCGTCGCCGACGCCCAGCGGTGCGCGGGCGGACGCCTGGACGCCGTCTGGCTGTCCGGCCCTGCCAGCGGATCGCCGCCGTGCTGGAGCACGAAACGCCGGTAGTGCGGGGCCTCGGTCGTCTTGATCGCATACGGCTGCCGTGCGGCATGATGCCAAAGCCGCTCGAACACCCCCTCGTACTCGTCCGGGGCGATTCGCTGCTCCTCGACGCCGCGGCCGACCGGCACGAGGAAGAACACGGACCACATGGCGATTCCCTGGTCGGCCAATAGCGCAGCCATGGCGTCGATCTGGCCGACGTTCCGTCGGGTGATCGTCGTGTTGACCTGCACGGGCAACTGAAGCGCCCGGGCGTTGGCCAGCATTTCGATCGTCCGTGCAAAACTGCCCTCCCAGCCGCGGAAGGCGTCGTGGGTGGTTGCCTCGGCACCGTCGAGACTGATGCCTCAGCGCCTGCACGCCTGCCTCGCGGGCGCGCTCGGAAGGCGGCGAACGTTGCCAGCGGCGTGGCCGACGGCGTCAGTGCCACCTGCAATCCCACGCCGACGGCGTGTTCGATCAGCTCGAATAGATCGGCGCGCTTCAACGGGTCGCCGCCGGTCAGCACGAGCATCGGCTGGCGTGGGAAGCTGGCAACCTGGTCCAAGAGTGCCTTCGCCGCGACGGTCAGAAGCTCGCCCGGGTGCCGAGCCTCTTGCGCCGACGCCCGGCAGTGCTTGCACACCAGGTCACAGGCCAGCGTGACCTCGTAATAGAACATCAACGGATTTCGGCCAAAATCATCTGACGCGTAGTCGTGTTGAAGTTGGTGTGTCACTGGCATGGATGTGGGGTGCGGCCGGCACAGGGTATGACTCGCATAGGGTGCGATTGCGCTTCGCTCAGTCCACCCAACTGTCATTGTCACCCAGTGGCGACCGGTCCGTCAAGACATGGAGAATGACGGACACAGGATGTGGCAAGCAAAGCACAGTTGTACCAGAGCCCCGTGGAGATTCGCCTGGACCGTATAAGGAACTTCCCTACGTCCGGCGGTGCGCCGGGCACTTGACCGACCAACGGGCGGCTCTAGAATTCAATCGCTCGAGGGTGACGTTGCGCAAGTCGTGTCGTGGTTTGGAATTAACAATGTTGGGGTCCGCCATGCGGATGCCGTTGTCTTCTGTCCTGTTCCGAGTCCGCATGGAGATCGCACGATGCCTTCGCTCCTGGTGGTAGACAATGACCGTGCGATCGTACACGCGTTTCGCCGCAGCTTTCAGAATTTCGGACGTAACGGTATTTTCGACGCAAACGGGCGCTGATGCTTTGGACTTGGTGATTCGGTATCACCCCGACGTCGTGGTGCTGGACAGCGATCTGCCGGACAGATCAGGGTTGGGGGTTTTCCGGCAAGTCCGCGAGCACGACCCGGCGATTCCCGTCATCCTTCTGACTTCCGGCGGCACGGCCAACGCCGCCATCGAGGCGATTGATCGCGGCGCCTTCGACTGCGTGCTCAAGCCGCTCGATTTTTCGAAGATTCGCGATCTGGTGGCACAGGCGTTGAAGATCCGGCAACTTGTGCCCCTGCCGGGCGACGGCAGCGGCGAAACCGTCGGTGCGGATCGGCTCATCGGCCGTTGCCCGGCCATGCAGGAGGTCTACAAGGCGATCGGACGCGTGGCCTCGAAGAAAATCAGCGTGCTGATCTGCGGCGAGAGCGGCGCCGGCAAGGAACTGGTGGCGATGGCTATCCAGCAGCACAGTTCGCGGGCGTCGGCGCCCTTTCTGGCCGTCAACTGCGCGGCCATCCCCGAGCCGTTGCTCGAAAGCGAACTGTTTGGCCACGAGAAGGGGGCATTCACCGGCGCCGACGCCAAACGAATCGGCAAATTCGAACAATGTTCCGGTGGCACGCTGTTTCTCGACGAAGTCGGCGACATGACGCCGTTGATGCAGAGCAAGGTGCTGCGCGTCTTGCAGGAGGGACGCTTCGAACGCGTCGGCGGGAACAATACCATCGAGACTGACGTCCGTATCATCGCCGCTACCAATCGTAATCTCGAACAGATGGTGGCCGCCGGCCATTTTCGCGCCGACCTCTACTACCGGCTGAACGTCTTCTGCATCAACCTGCCACCACTGCGCGAACGGATGTCGGATATTCCACTGCTGGTCGGCTACTTTCTGGGAACGTTCTGTCGCGAGTTGGGCAAGGCCCCGTGCAAGGTCTCGCCCGAGGCGATGGACCTCCTGATGTGCTACTCCTGGCCCGGCAACGTGCGGGAATTGCAGAGCGTGTTGAAGCGCGCGGTGCTGCAATCGAGCGGGCCGGTGATCGCCCCGGAATATTTGCCCGTCGAGCCCAACCAGACCTCGCACGCGATGGAACTCGAGGCGTTCATCAACGAGCGTCTCCGCGCCGGCTCGACGGCGCTCTATGCCGAAGCGGTCGCGTTCACCGAGCGCATCCTGTTGACCAACGTGCTGCGACACACGGGCGGCAACCAGTCGCAGGCTGCGAAAATTCTCTCCATCACCCGTGGCACGCTCCGCGCAAGATTCGTGAACTCGGTATTGCCATCAAACAGGCGGTGGACGTGGTCGCCGACCCCTCCGACATGATCCCCGTTTCGAGGCCCAAAAGCGCGCACAATCGCAAAGGTGCGCTAAACGCTTGTGGGTTTTTTGATCGGCGCCGTGCGAGGGAGGAGTGCCCCGATTTTCGTCTCAGCGAAAATGGGACTGTCCCCTTCGCCGCGGTTTGCGTTGCTGCTACTCCTCATGACACAAGAATCCGTACAGCCCCTGCAACACCATTCTGGGGTATTTGCGGCGAGTTTTCTGATTTTGTTGCTTTTGACGAAAGTGACGAGTGGGCTGCCTCCGATACCTTTAACGTCCGAAAATCGGCCGCGGTAACACCGTGTGCCGATCCCCTGATCGGAGGATGTGCGATGACTAGGTCCAGCATTTCGTTGGCAGCGGCGTTCATTGCTGCCACGGCCGTGTGGGGTGCATGCGAAGTCGCGCCGGCACAGACATGGCATCAGGCGAGTTCCGCCAACGCTTCTGGCGGCGACAGCGCGACGAAGCCCGACAGCGAAGTAACACAAGCCAGTTGGGAGCAACGGGTGCTTCGGCGTCCGGCTTCGCAATTGCAATGGCAGCCTGCACGGCAGTCGGCCGTGTCACAGGCCAGGCCCGTCCGTACGTCCGAGCCCGCTGTCGCTACGCAGGCGTCGAACGGTGTGACGGCGGCCCGCTATCAAACGGCCTCGCGTCCTTCGTATGACGAGGTGTTTGCAACGGCCTCCGCGCCAGCGGAGCCTGTCATCACGCCGCAGCCGGAGCCGATTGCTGCCGATGGACCGATCATGGAGGCCGGCACTACCGCCTTCGAGCCAATGGCGGCCGAAGGACCGTTCGCCGGCGCTGGCTGGCGCTCCGTGCGACAACACCTGCGGCGAGGTATGCGACTACGGCTACGAACTATTCGACGGCCGCTGCGGCCGATGGCTCCGCGATCTGTCGATTTTCGCCGGTGGCGATGCCTTCAAAGGTCCGTTGGACCACGGTCATAACGGCAACTTCGGCCTCAACGAGGGCTTGAACCTTGCCGGACCGCTCGGCGATCCGTGGGGCTGCGGCTACCAAATCGGTGCCAACTTTGTCCAGAGCGACTTTTCCGGCACGACCACCGTGACGATCGACGACCACAATATCCGCGCCGCCGACCGGCACCAGTACTTTCTCACCGCTGGCATCTTCCGCCGCGCCATCTGCGGCGGATTGCAGGGCGGCGTGGCCTTTGATTTCCTCCGCGATGACTACTACGACCAGTCCGACCTGAAGCAGCTCCGTAGCGAGACCGCCCTCGTGCTCGACGACGTTTACGAGATCGGTTACTACGGGGCGTACGGCCTCGGAACCGATCGCGTCATCGACGGCCGTCTGGATCCCACCGACATGTTCGTCGCCTTCGTGCGGCGTAACTTCGAGAATGGCGGCGACGGCCGCATTTGGGGCGGTGTCACGGGCAACGGTGACGGACTGCTCGGCGCCGACCTATGGGTCCCGTTAGGACGCGGCTTCGCCCTGGAAAATCGGATCAACTACCTCGTTCCCGAAACAGGGCCGCGGCGACGTCGCCGAATCGCGCGAGTCGTGGGGATTGGTCATTCAGCTTGTGTGGTTTCCCGGCCAAACGGCCACCTGCCAACACAAGAATCCGTTCCGCGCGCTCTTCGACGTGGCCGACAACTCCCTGTTTATGGTCAATCGGCTGGCCAACGGACAATAAGGAGCAACTCTCGCGAACCTCCTCGGATCGGGGAAGAAGAGATAGATCAGGGGCAGCGGGGTGGACATTCGTGTCTGCCCCGCTGTTTTTTTCTGGGCTGTCCCGATTTCGCGTCCGGGGACGGTCCTGATTTTCGTGTCAACGGAAATGGGACTGTCGCCCTTGGCACGCGCAACTCTCTCGCCGATCACTGTCCCCAACCACCGAGTTGCCAGCGGGCGTGGGAGACTTCCGGCGGCGGTTTTTCGTATTCGCGAGGCCGGACGCCCGACATCGGTGGCCCGCCATCGTTCTCCGGATAGGGATCGTACCGCAACGCGCGCGCCTGTTGCACGCGTGCGCTGCCGGGATGACACCAGTTGGGCCCCTCGGTGCCTGCGCAGCCCCCTGTAACGAGAAATAACAGCGGTACCGTGGCGAGCACTCGCGTCCGTCTCATCGCGACTTCTCCAGGCGGGGCGTTGGACGAGCGGCGGATTATACTTCGGCCGTGCAACCAGCGAAAGACGGAATCGGCACAGCCCGGCGTCGTCATACGGCCGTGGCGCCGGCGGCGCAACATATTCGCGGTAATGGGTTGCAGCGGGCCAAGCCGCGACTAAGGCAAATAGGCGTCCAGCAGAATCGTCCCGCGCTGCGGGCTGAACGGTACCGCCGCGACGCTAGCCGGCAGCAGGGCGGTGTCGCCTTGGTGCAGCGGGGCATTCGACGGGTCGCCCTCGATCCGCACCGCGCCTTCGAGCACGGCAATGACGTGGCTGCGCCGGTCGCCGCCGATCGAAAGTCGCGCGTCGAAGCGACAGCGGTCCAACACGAAGCGGTCGCACGCGACCAGCCGTTCCACCTCGGGCCGCTCGGTCCGTGTGGGCGACTGTAGGTCTACAGGGCCCCGATCGAAGTCGACCACGGTGAGCGCCTGGTCGACGTGCAAGGGCCGCAGGCGCCCGTCCGGCCCAGGGCGGTTCCAGTCGAACAGGCGATACGTGACGTCGCTGGACTGTTGGATCTCGGCCACCAGCAGGCCCTCCCCCAGCGCGTGGACCGTGCCGGCCGGCAGGAAGATGCAATCGCCGACCGATGGTCTCAGCACGTTGAGGACGTCCTGGCAACGGCCGTCGGCAAGAGCCGCAGCCAACCGAGCCGCGGTCGACGCCGGGATTGAGACCGGCGTAAATCACGCTGTCGGTCCCCGCTTCCAGCACGACCCAGGCTTCGGCCTTGCCCAAGTCGGGCGGATTCAACCGTGCTGCCGCGGCATCGTCCGGATGGACTTGCAAGGACAAGACGCGATTGGCGTCGAGGAACTTCAGCAAGAGCGGAAAACGCGGCTGGGGAGCGTGGCGGCCCAGCAATTCTTCACCGCGCGATTGCACGAGCTGCCCCAACGTAGTACCGGCCAGCGTCCCGAACTCGACGATGCTCTGGTCGGCTCCGTGGTCCGAGATTTCCCAGCTTTCACCCCAATCGTCGCCAGGACCCAGCGGCTTGCCCAGCACCGTTTCCAGTCGCCGATTCCCCCATAAGTAGCGGCGAAAGATGGGGCGAAACCGCAGCGGATACAGCGGAAGCGTTTGCATCAGGCGGCCTCACGGGAAAGGATGATATCGGATTATCGCGGCTTGCCGGCGATCGGGCAAGACGCCCAAACCGAGCGACGATATCGCAGCCGGACGAAAATGGGACGGTCCCCTCCGCCGCGGTCAGATTTCACCGACGCACACAGATTGGCCACGAAAGACGCCAGAGTCCGGCACGCGTAATGTGCGGACCAATTCCAGAGATTGGGACAATCCCTCAGGATGCCGAAGCGTCGGCCAGTGCGACGGCCCGCTGGGCCAGCAATTCGCCCGCGATGCGGCATTGGGCGAGGATTTCGTCCGTGGGACGATAGCGTGACCGGATCGGCTCGCGGAGGACGTCCCATGCCAGCGCCTGCAGGCCGCCATCGATCGCCTCCGGGCCTCCTTTGCCCCAGCCATACGAGCCGAAGGCCATCGCCGCCTTGCCGGCCGGCCGCAGTCCTTCGAAGTAACTCAGCACCGCGGCGACCATCGGCATCATGCCGCGATTGAGCGTCGAGGAGCCGAAGGCCACCGCGGCCGCATCGAGCACTTCGCTGGCGATCCGGGTGAGGTTCGAGCGGCGGATGTTGATCAGCACGGTCGCGACGCCCGGCTGCGTGGCCCCGGCCAGGATGGCTTCGGCCATCGCGGCGGTGCTCTCCCACATCGTGTCGTAGAGCACCAACACCTTCGGCAGTGGCCGGTGCGCGGCCCAACGGCGATAGGCGTCGACGATCTCGCGGCCCTGGCTGCGCCAGATCACACCATGACTGGGCGCGATCATCCGATGATCGAGGCCAGCCGTCCGTTCCAGGCACGACTGCACGGCCTTGCCGTACGGCATGATGATGTTGGCGTAATACGTCTTGGCCTCGTACATCACCGTGGCCACGTCGGCCTCATCGTCAAACCGTTCGGCCGTGGCATAGTGCTGGCCGAAGGCGTCCATCGAAAACAGCAGCTTCTCTTCGGGCACGTAAGTGAACATCGACTCGGGCCAGTGGACCATCGGCGTCTCGATGAACTTGCAGGCTGCGGCTGCCCAAGGAGAGCGTCTCGCCGTCGGCCACGACGTCGGATCTTCCATGCCGACGTGTCGAAATGCTCGCCGAGCGTCGCGGCACACTTCCGGTCGCAAACCAGCGTGGCCTGCGGCATCGCGGCGAGCACCTGCGGCAAGGCGCCGGCATGGTCCAGTTCGGCGTGATTGCAGACGACGTAGTCGACGCGCGCCGGTTCGACCAGCGCGGCGACGTTCTGCAGCAACTCGTCGGCAAAGGGCGCTTTGACGGTGTCGATCAGCGCGGTCTTGTCGTCGCGAACGAGGTAGGCGTTGTAGGTCGTGCCCCGCTCGGTGTCGTAGCTGTGGAAATCGCGGATCGTCCAATCGACGGCGCCGACCCAATCGATGTTCTCGCAAAGCGTTGCGTTCATGCTCAGGTGACCCTCGGGGTCTGGATTGTATCGAGACTCTTGAACTGGCGAAGGCCGTGCCGGGGCGCCACAGCGGCGTGCGACGAAAGCGACGGCGAAAGCCGTCGTCGTCCAGCGCGGCCAGTGCGGCAAGCTCCACGGGATTCATGTCCGGAGCGGGACGAAAGGACTGTTCTGCCGTGGCCGGGGTATGGCGGTTCCATGGGCATGCCTCTTGGCAAGCGTCGCAGCCCAACAGCCGCCTGCTGCATGGCGCACGAAACTCCGGCGGCACCGGGCCGCGATGCTCGACCGTCAGATAGCTGACGCATCGCCGCGCATCCAGCCGCCTCGGCGCGACCAGCGCGCCGGTCGGACAGGCATCGAGGCAGGCGCGGCACGATCCGCAACGATCGCGGTCGACGACCGGCTCGTAGGCCAGCACGTCGGTCGTCAAGAGCGCCGAGAGGAAGATCCAACTGCCAAACCGCTCGTTGATGAGCATCGTGTTCTTGCCGATCCAGCCGAGCCCGGCCAGCCGTGCAAACTGGCGTTCGAGCAACGGAGCCGTGTCTACGACGCCGCGGACGACCGCGCCGGGTGCCAACCGGCGGTGGAAATCGGCCAGCTTGCGAAGCCGGAGTCCGATCAGTTCATGGTAGTCGGCGCCCCAAGCGTATCGCGACACGGCAGCCTGGCCTGGCCCCGGCGCGATGGGTTCCACCGTACGGTAGTTCGTCGCCAGCACGAAAACACTTTTGACCCCGTCGAGCAATTGGCCGGGATGGCGATACGAGGCCAGTCGCTGGGCGATGTAGTGCATCTCGGCGGCATAGCCGTCGTCGAGCCACCGCCGGAGATGGTCGAAGTCGGGCGAAGCAGCCGGCAGGCGCGGCGCCGGCCAGGTCAAAGCCCAATCGCAGGGCCTCGTCGGTCATTGCGGCGGTCAAGGCGGCGGCGTTCATCCGGCAGACTTTCGTTTGGGGTGCCCGTAGCATACAATCATTGCATAGAAGACCTCTTGATGGGACCCCCCTGCAATGCGCTATTGGATCACCACCCTGTTTCTTTTTGCCGTCGTCGCTGGCTGCGGGCCGGCGTTGTCCAAACAGGACCTCGGCGTCGTGGTTTTTAAGGACCCGAAGGTCGCCGGCAGCGACAAGCCGTACGTGATGCCGCAGTTGAGCCAGTCCGACGAATCCGCCGCGCCGTCGGACGACCATGGGAACCAGAAGGAGACGAAGCCGGACGGCAAGGGGTAGTCGCCGGCCCTTTGTGGTAATTCCCGTTAGCCCATGTCAACGATATGCCAAAGGGGACCGTCCCATTTTCGTTGACGCAGGAATTGGGACAGCCTTGCCAGCCGATTGCCGCTCATGGCCCGAGTTATCTTAGCGATGTCCGGCGGCGTCGATAGCAGCGTGGCGGCATGGCTGCTGCGCGAGCAGGGGCACGATGTCCTTGGATTGTTCATGCGGCACGGGCAGAGCGAGGCGGCTTGCACAACCGGCCCGGCCGTCAGAAGACGAGGTTGCTGTTCGGCCGCCGACGCAGCAGACGCCCGACGCGTGGCCGACATGCTCGGCATTCCTTTCTACGCGGTCGATTTCGAGCAGGAATTTGCGCGCATCGTCGATTACTTCGTTGCCGAATACACGGGCGGGCGGACCCCCAACCCTTGCATCGTCTGCAACACGTGGCTGAAGTTCGGCAGACTGTTTCAGTACGCCGACGGCGTTGGGGCCGAGTATGTCGCCACCGGGCATTACGCCCGGCTCGTGGCGCAACCCGACGGCGACATTGGTCTCTGCTGCGGCCGAGACGAGTCGAAAGATCAGTCGTACGTCTTGTTTGGCGTTGAGCGGCATCTGCTTGCGCGGCTGATGTTTCCCGTCGGCGAGCACCGAAAGGCCGAGATCCGCGCCTTGGCCCAACGGCTCCGGTTGCCTGTGGCGGCGAAACGCGACAGCCAGGAGATTTGCTTCGTGCCGGACCAGGATCACGCGCGCTTCGTCCGCCAGCGACGCGGTCCGATCGACACGTCCGGGGAGATTGTAACTACCGACGGTACGGTCGTGGGCCGGCATGCCGGGTTCGAGCGGTTTACGATTGGCCAGCGTCAGGGCCTGGGCTTGGCGTTCGGGTCGCCTCGCTACGTGGTGCGGATTGATCCCCACGCGCGCCGCGTCGTGATCGGCGACGAGGACGATCTGGCCCGCAGCGAACTGGTGGCCGACGATGCGAACTGGCTGGTTCGTGGCGTCGACGCCGCGTGTGGCGACGGCAGGGGGGCAACGGCCGCCTCGCAGGCCTTTCGAGCCCGAGTCAAAATTCGCTATCGCAGTCGCGCCGCGGACGCGTCCGTGGAAGTGCTGCCCAACAAGCGATTTCGGGTTCGTTTCGACCGTCCGTGTCGGGCCATAGCCCCCGGCCAGGCCGCAGTATGCTACCGCGATGACCGCCTACTGGGTGGTGGGTGGATCGAGTAGCCGTGCCCTCAGCACCCGGTTGGGAAGTCTCTTCTCGCCGAGCCGGGCTAGCATTTTTGAACCGCGGCGAAGGGGACAGTCCCCATTTTTCACTCTCGCGCGCCAAACGCTTGACCTAACGGAAATAGTAGTTATGCTAGGAGTTCGGGTAAAGGCCCTGCTAAGGCACACAGCATGGGCAAGGAACAGGGTTTCGGGCGTTATACAGCATCAGGGAGGTAGCGAACGCGGTTGATTTTACCCTGATCGCAACGGCGGCAGGCTTTCTGGCTGCGCAGCGGTTGTGTTTGCGGGTGAGTTTGGCGGTTGTATACCGTCGACTCGCGGCGCCACGTCTCGGGTAGAATCAGCCAAGCGCTGTCGCGGGATGGAAGTCTCGCGACGGTCAGGGGGGTTATCGCGATGAGTCGATCCGCGCAGCCGGAAATGGATTTCCCGCAATTTGTCGGAGTATCTCAAGCCATTCGCGAGGTCTTGCGGCTTGTCGACAGTGTTGCCGTCAGCGATTGCTGCGTGCTCATCGAAGGCGAAAGTGGTACGGGCAAGGAACTCATGGCCCGCCGGCTCTGTGTCAAGAGCCATCGTAGGAATCGCCTCTTCATTCCGGTCAACTGCGCCAGCGTCAGTCCGTCGCTCTTTGAAAGCCAGTTTTTTGGGCATGTCCGCGGGGCCTTCACTGGCGCCGAGCAGAACATGCTGGGAATGATCCGTTCTGCCGACGGCGGAACGCTCTTCCTCGACGAAGTGGCCGAGATCCCGCCGAACATGCAGCCCAAGCTGCTTCGCGTGATCCAGGAGCAGGAGGTGATTCCGGTTGGCCATCCCATCCCCATCAAAATCGACACGCGATTCATTGCCGGCACGAATCGCAATCTGCACGAGATGGTCCGCTGCGGTGAGTTTCGCCGGGATCTTTACTACCGGCTCAACATCGTTCGCGTGGTGGTGCCGCCGTTGCGCGACCGGCCCGAGGACATTCCCGTCCTGCTGGATCACTTCAACGGGATGTATTCAAAGCATTACCATCACGCGGAGATTCGCTTCAGCTCGGCTGTGCGAAGCGTGCTGATCGGCTACCCGTGGCCGGGCAACGTCCGCGAGCTGGCCGCGTGGGTCGAGCGCCTGTACGCCACGGGGCTTGACGCCGAGGTGCTGGTCGAGATGCTGCTGGTCGAATCGGAGGAGCCTCGCAAAACGGAGCCGGCGGAAACGCTGAGCCTCAACCAAGTCGAGCGGCGGGCGATCGTCCAGGCCATGGACATGGCCGACTCTAACCAGCGCAAGGCCGCACACATGCTGAAGGTCCACCGCGCCACGCTGGCCCGAAAGTTGAAGAAACACAAGCTCACGTAAACCGCTCGATTTCGAAGACCGCCCATGTGCGGACGCTTTACGTTACGGGCCCCGGCCAGCGTGATTGCCGAACAGTTCGGGCTTCTCGAAGTGCTCGCCTTTGCCGCCCGTTTCAACATCGCGCCGAACGCAGCCGGTGCCCGTCGTTCGCGAAACCGGCCCGTCGCGGACCGTTTCCTGGCTGCGGTGGGGATTGGCGCCTTCTTGGGCACGGGATTCGGCCGGCGGCGGGCGATGGATCAACGTCAGGGCTGAGACGGCAGCGGATAAACCGGCATTTCGCACGGCTCTGGCACGCCGGCGATGCCTGGTCGTTGCGGATGGTTTCTACGAATGGCAGCACACCGGCGGCGCGAAGCGGCCCTATTTCATCCGCCTACGCAGCGATCTCCCTTTCGCACTGGCCGGCCTTTGGGAATCGCGGCAAGAACCGGACCGGTCGATCTTGGAAAGCTGCGCCATCCTGACAACCGAGGCGAACGACCTGGTCCGACCCATCCACGATCGGATGCCGGTCATTCTCCCGCCTGAGGCGTATGCAACTTGGCTTGCGCCCACGATGGAAGACTCGCGGCAACTGGCGCCGCTGTTGGTCCCGTATCCGAGCGAGCCGATGGAGGCGTATGCGGTCGGAGCGATCGTCAACAGCCCCGCGAACGATGTTCCGCAGTGCATCGTGCCGCAGCGTTAGCCCGCATCGACGGCGGGAGCATTGATGCAATCGATCAGTTGGCGCAGCCGGCCGAAGCTGTGCCGGTCGAAGTGGAAGATCAGCCGTGGCAGGGCGGCCAGATCCGATTCGTCGCGCTCTTCCGACAGGGGTTCGCCTAGCGTGTAGCAGCCCTCGGTGAGAATATCGCCGAAGCGGTCGTTGATCTCGTCCAGCTTCTGCTTGCCGGGCCGCTGCTGCAAGCGAAACACGAGATTCGTCCGAACGTACCGCATGCTGTGGTAAACGCGGTAGAACGTGAGGATTTCGGATACCGCGTCGTCCAGACAATCGGTCAGGCGGTAGAGCGAAACGTCTTCAGGGGCGATCATGCCGCGCTGGAGCAGTTGCCGTCGGACGAACTGGTCGAAGCCGTTCCAATAGTCTCCGCCCGGCTCATCCAACAGCACTACCGGCATTATTTCGTGTTTTCCCGTTTGCAGCAGGGTGAGCACTTCGAGGCCCTCGTCGAGCGTGCCGAAACCGCCGGGCATCAGGCAAAAGGCGTCGCTCTCTTTGACGAACATCAGCTTGCGCGTGAAGAAGTACTTCATGTAGACCAGCTTGTGATCGCCGGCGATGATCGGGTTGGCCGACTGCTCGAAGGGGAGGAGGATGTTCAGGCCCATCGAGTGTTCGCGGCCGGCTCCGGCGTGGCCGGCTTCCATGATGCCGCTGGCGCCGCCAGTAACGACCAGCCAGTTGTGGGCGGCCATCGCCCGGCCAAACGCGATGGCTTGCCGGTACGCCGGCTGGTCCGGCGTAGTGCGCGCCGAACCGAAAACGGTCACCTTGCGGGTGTGCCGGTAGGGTGAGAAAACCTTGAACGCATACCGGAGCTCCAATAGCGTTCGGCTGAGGATTTTCAAGTCGCCGCGGCTGGTATGGTCGCTGGCCAGCTTTTCGGCCGAATCCTTGATGGTCTGGATCAATTCCGCGATGCGTTTCGGCGGCTGTTTTGGGGGAGTTGTGTCGCTCACAAATCCCTTTTACCACGAATCGAACCGGCTGGAAAGCCGCAACAGCGGCAACGCGTTACGAGAGCCGTTCCGTACATGCTGGCATGCCTTTTCTGCTTGTTTTCGGGCGAGAAAATCGGCCTTGACGCCGATCGACAAATGGCCTATCTTCGCCGCCTCAAGGATTTAATTCACGTGGATGGGTCTGCACCTGGAGTCTCCGCGACGACGGCGACTCTGCGGACCACGAGGCGCAATGCCGCGGGCAAGGATGCAAGCGGCGCGCTTCGAGCCTATCGACGAGCGGCCGACAAAGCCCATGCCAACGCATGAGCCGGGTCGGCGGAGCGTCCAATCGCTCCCGGAACGGTGTCGTGTCCTTCGCCCCCCTAGGACACAACTTTTCCGGGGGCCTTTTTTTTGCGCTGTGGCCGGGGCGGCAGGCGAGAGAGGAACGACGCGGAGCCCACAGGTGCGCGGAACACTACTTTGAGCTCTGACGCGAACCGGCCATCCGCAAAGCCAGACAACCACTCGATTGACCAGCGTCGCGCTACACGCTAGCATGAGATAATCGGTGTCTGGGCAAGCGCGGGCCTGCCGATCCCCGACCACCCTTCCGAATATCGTCGAGCGCCTTCCAATAGAACCGTGGAGAACCAATAGCCGTGGGGGCGCATGCGCAATGCAATTGGCTGCGATCGCTGCCGCGGCCGCTTCCGCTCGTGTGGGCCTCTTTGGCCAGTTCGGCATCTCAGTCGTTTACGAGGAGGAACCTACATGTCGCGCAACAGTAGTCGTAGCACGAGTCGCAGCACGCGTCGCCGCTTCCTCAAGGGGGCTGTCGCCGCGGTCGCGTCGCCTTACGTCGTCACGACGGCGGCGCTCGGCGCAAACAGCCGTCCACCGGCCAGTGAGAGGATCGTGATGGCCGGCATCGGAATCGGCAACATGGGCTCCGGAGACCTTGGGGCCTTTGTTAGGCGAAAAGAGGTCCAGTACGTGGCGGTCTGCGACGTGAAACAAAACGCCCGCGAAAGCGCTAAGAACCGGGTGGACCGGCATTACGGCAACGCCGATTGCCGGAGCTACCACGACTTCCGCGACGTATTGGCCCGCGGTGACATCGACGCCGTGCACGTGGCTACGCCTGACCATTGGCACGCGGTAATCATGATCCAGGCCTGCCGCCACGGCAAGGACGTGTACTGCCAGAAGCCTGAGTCGCGCACCATCCGCGAAGGCCGCCAGATGGTCGAGGCCGCACGGCGTTACGGACGCGTCGTGTCCGGCGGAAGCCAGCGGCGTGTTGGACGACTACGGACAGTTGGCTCAGAAGTGCTGGAACGGCGAGCTAGGGACAATCCGCGAGATCTACGTCAATGTTGGCGGACCGTCGAAGCCTTGTAATCTGCCTTCTGCACCGGTTCCCGCCGGAGTGGACTGGGACATGTGGCTGGGGCCGGCTCCGTGGGCGCCTTACCATCCTTACCGGATCAGCGGCAGTTACTCCATCGACGGCACCAGTTGGCGTTCCTGGAGCGACTATTCCGGCGGCGGTATGACTGACTGGGGCGCGCACAAGTTCGGCGGCGCGATGTTCGCCGCGAACGTTCGCGAGCAGGGGCCAGTCGAGGTCATCCCGCCGGACGGCAAAGACTATCGCTGGCTGACCTACCGCTTCGCCAACGGCCTGCTGCTGCATCATCGGCCGGGCCAAGGCGACGTGGACGTCGTCGGCACTCCCGGCGAAATACTCCCGCCGAAAACCATGCCGCGCTACCGCGGCACGGGCGGCATTTACGGCGACTTCCTGCACTGCGTGCGCGCGCGACAGCGGCCGTTCCGTGACATCGAACTTGCCCATCGCACTGCCACCGTCTGCCATCTCGGCAACATCGCGTACGAGTTGAATCGCCCATTGAAGTGGGACCCTATTCGCGAGGAGTTTCCCAATGACCAGGAGGCGAATCGACTTCTAGAGCGAGCCAATGCGCCAGCCGTGGCTCCTGTAAGCCGAAACTACGAAAACCCTGCCGACAAAAACCTACCCGATGAAAGAGACCTGATATGCGACACCAATTGCTCAGTGCTTGTGTTGCGGTGTTGGTTATTACCGTCGTGGTGAGCCAGGCGCCGGCCGCCACGGGTGCCATCGATCCGCCGGGCGCCGATCAGGCTGCTCTCGAAACTGCCTTCACTGCACTAGGGACCTACGACTGGGGCACCGATCGCGAATTGCTCAAACCGATCGACAACGCGGTTGTGGCGGCGCATGGCGATGCGCTCGCATGCAAGCAATTGGAGGACCGGCTGAACGCGGTCCTCAAGAGCGGCGCCTCGCGGCCTGCCAAAGACTATGCCTGCCGAAAGTTGATGCTAGTCGGCACGGCGGAATCGGCCCCGGTCCTCGGCGGCCTCCTTCAGGACAAGGAAATGTCCCACATGGCTCGCTTTGCTTTAGAGCGGATTCCCGCGGCGGAGGCTGCTGGAGCGTTGCGCAACGCCCTGCCGCAACTCACCGGCGAACTGAAAGCAGGCGTCATTGCATCGCTCGGAACACGCCGGGATGTTGAGAGCGTGCCGCTCTTGGCGCCCTGCTGACCGATACCGACCAAGCTTTGGCCTGCGCCGCGGCCAGTGCGTGCTGGGACGGATCGGCGCCCCCGCGGCAGCGAAAGCGCTCAATGATGCACCGGCCGCCGCCTCGGCGGCACTGCAACTGGCGGTTGCCGACGCCCGCCTCGCTTGCGCCGAGCGGTTGGCCAACGACGGCCACACGGCTCAGGCCGAAGAGATCTACAGATCTCTTGAGCGAGTCGCTGGATCAAAACGCGTTCGTATCGCCGCAACCGCAGGGTTACTTGCGCTGGCCGACAAGGCTGAAAAGCCGCAGCCCGCTCTGGTTGCCATGGTTATCGATCTCTTGGCGAAGGAGGATCGCGATTTGCAGGCGCTGGCGATTCAGGAGATTCGTGAGCGCGTCAAGGGGTCGGCTGCAACCAGAGCATTTTCCGCCCAGGTTGCAACACGTCCGCCCGCGACGCAGGCCGATCTGGTGGAGGCTCTCGCCGACCGGGGCGATGCCGCAGCCTTGCCCGTCATGCGCAGCATGTTGAATTGCCCGGCAACGGAAGTGCGAACGGCGGCCATTCGCAGTTTGGGCCTACTTGGCGGTGCCGCCAATGTCCGGCCTCTGGTCGACTTGCTGGCGACTGATGCCAAGCCAGATCGAACAACGGCTCGTGAAAGCCTGCTCCGCCTCGAAGGCGACGGTGTTTCGCAGGCGATCGGGGTAGAGTTGGCGAAGCGGCCCGCTAAGGTTCGCGTCGAACTCATTGGAGTGCTTGCCGCGCGTCGCGTCTCGATGCCGTGCCTGACATTGTGACGGCCGCGGTCTCGGACGATGAGTCCGTGCGCATGGCCGCCATGGGAGCCCTCGGCCAATTGGCCGCGCAGACCATTTACCCCAAATGATCCGCGGAGTTTTGAAGGCCCGCGAGGGGGCCGAGCGTGATGCCGCGGAAAAGGCGGTGATGTTCGTGTGCAATCGCGTCCCCGATCCCGAGCACCGCGCGGAACTGCTGCATGGCGTCTTGGCTCAATTGAGCGAGAACGAGCGCGTCGCGCTCCTGCCCATGCTCGGCCGCGTCGGCGGCCGATCCGCACTGCCGACGATCGAAGCCGCGCTGGCCGATAATGAGCCAAGGCGGCGCGCGGCTGGGTTGCGGGCTTTGTGCAACTGGCCCGATGCCTCGGTGGCCTCGAGATTGCCTCGAGCTCGCTGAGACAGCGGCCACGGCGGAGGAACGGGCGATGGCACTGGGGGCGTTGATTCGCGTCGCCCCTCTGCCTGACAAGCGTCCCCCGGCAGAGAAACTGGAGCTACTGAAACAGGCCATGACATTGGCGGCGCACCAGAAAGAGCGGAATCTCATACTGCAGCGAGCTGGGGCAATTCGCACGATGGAGTCGTTGCGCTTTGTGGCCTCGTATATGGACCAGCCCGCCTACGCACAGCAGGCCTGCGGCACCGTTGTCGCGTTGGCCCACCATCGAGAACTTCGCGAGCCCAACAAAGCCGAATTCCACCAGTTGCTTGACAAGGTGATTCGCATAAGCAGGGATCCTCAACTGATTGATCGCGCCAAACGCTATCAAAAAGGCCAGACATAGCCAGAATTTGCCTGCCCGTCGATCCAATCGCCCCCTTCGTTTCCGTCATTACCACCAAGTGACGTGGGGCGTTTTTCTTGCGCCGACCTTCGTCAGACGGTCTTTTCAAGGAAGTGCTCGACGCCGTGCGTCTTGGCGATCACCGTAAGGCCGTTGTCACTGACAGTAAAGCCGCGGCTGCGGTCGAGGTCGTGATCGTAGCCGATCTCGATGCCGGCGGGGATGTGGACGCCCTTGTCGATGATGGCGCGGCGGATCTTGGCGTGACGCCCGACGTCGACGCCTTCGAAGAGAATCGAGTCTTCGACCAAGGCATAGCTGTTGATGCGGGTGTCCCGACCGACAACGGAACGCTCGACCCGGCCGCCGGAGACAATGCAACCCTGACAAATGATGCTGTCCAGCGCGTGGCCGCGGCGTCCACCGGGTCCTGACTCGGCGAAGACGAACTTCGGCGGCGGCAGGTTTGGCTGATAGGTGCGGATTGGCCACTCGGCGTCGTACATGTTCAATTGTGGATCGACCGAGATCAGGTCCATGTTGGCCTCATAGTAGGCATCCAAAGTGCCGACGTCACGCCAGTATGCCTCCTTCTTGCGGTTCTCGTCCATAAAGGGGTAGGCCAGCACGCGATGGGTCGAAATGACCGACGGGATCAGGTTATGGCCGAAGTCGTGCTGGCTGCCGTGCCGCGTGGCATCGAGGCACAATTGTTCGAACAGGAATCGGGCGGTGAACAGGTACACGCCCATCGAACTCAGCGCGAAGCCCGGATCGCCGGGGATCGGTTTGGGTTCGGCGGGCTTCTCCTCGAAGCCGACCACGTGGTTTTCGCCGTCGACCTGCATCACCCCGAACTGCCGGGCGGCCGCGGCGACCGGCATGCGAAGGGTGGCGATCGTTACATCGGCGTTGGTTTCCCTATGGTGTTCGATCAGCTTGGCGTAGTTCATCTTGTAGATGTGGTCGCCAGCGAGGACGATGACGTAGCGCGGCCGCTCTTTTTCGATGGTGTAGATGTTCTGGTACACGGCGTCGGCCGTGCCCTGGTACCAGTGCTCGTCGATGCGCTGCTGCGGCGGCACAACGTCGATGAACTCGCCCAACTCGCGGCTATAGTACGCCTGCCAGCCGAGATTGATGTGGCGATCAAGGCTCATGGCCTTGTACTGGGTGAGCACCAGATTTTTCCGCACGCCGCTGTTGAGCGAGTTCGACAGCGTGAAGTCGATAATGCGGTACGCGCCGCCGAAGGGGACCGCCGGTTTGGCCCTATCGCGGGTCAGCGGTTCCAAACGTGCCCCTTTCCCGCCGGCAAGGATGACGGCCAACACGTCCTTCATGGCTAATTCCTTATCCTAGGCGTCCTTACGACTATAGCACGGCTCCGATGGGAAGCAATCACAAAAAGCGAGGACGGGGCTCGTAAGGGACTGTCCCGATTTTCGTGTCAGCGAAAATGGGACTGTCCCCTTCGCCGCGGTTTGCTTCGGTACTGCTCCTGGTGACACAAGAATCCGTACAGTCCCGCTCGTAACGGGGGACCAGAAACCACAGCGTCGCAAAGACAAACGTCGCCCGGAAGGGAACCGACGATGAACGCGGATGCCCGCAAATCAAGCGACGCCGTTGCCCTCCGCGCATCCGCGGAGCCCTGCTTGATGCCTTCGTACCTTTGTGGCCCGCTCGGTTAACCCGCTAATCGCGGCTCTGGTTGACGACCGCCATGGCGTCGAGCAGTTCCTTGAGCCGGCGCTGGCCGCCGACGTTGCGGACGAGTCCCAGAAGTGCGTTGACGCGGTCGAAGCCGCCGACGGACTGTACCATCTCGGCCACCGCCTTGATCTGCGCGATGGGGATTCCGACGGTGGCCTTCTCGGTCGCCGCCACAACGGGTTTGGCGGCCTTCGTACTCTCCGGTTTTGTGCCGAATTGGTGATTGCACTTGGGGCAGACCTTCGCTCGGGTTCCCTTTACCCACGCGCCGCATTGCGGACATTGCTTCTGGCTGCGTCTCGACTTCGCCATGTTCGTTCCTTCCTTGCCGGTTTTGCTGGATCCTCACGTCGAACAATCATAGGTTGCGCGAAGGTCGCTGTTGTGCGTGGGACGCCGAACCGATGGAACGTCTGGCCGCCAGGCCGTGTCGTTGGTTACGGTTATGACGTCTGCTACGCGAGGTGGGCATTGTCTGTTTCGTAACCGGCGGAGCGCCGACCGGAACCAGATCGTGCAGATTCTTGACAGAACGGAACGGAAGTAGTAGTTTCAGGTGGTGCACATGGTCGCGTGCTACCGAGGAGTCCCGCGGAAGGCAGTCGCAGGAAGTCGCTCTGTATTCTGAGACCGAGCCAGTGATACGACGATGCATAGTTTCAGGACGATGCGACGGGCGTTCACGTTGGTCGAACTGTTGGTGGTCATTACGATCATCGGCATCCTTGTGGCGCTGCTACTGCCGGCCGTGCAGGCAGCACGCGAGGCAGCACGCCGGGCGCAGTGCTGCAACAATCTCAAACAGCTCGCGCATGGGGTTTCTGAACCACGAGCAGGCCCTGGGTTACTATCCTTCGGGCGGCTGGGGCTACCTGTGTTCGGGCGTTCCCGACCGAGGCGCCGGCATCGATCAGCCAGGCGACTGGAGCTACAACGTGCTGCCGTACATCGAACAGCAGCAATTGCACGATCTCGGAGCGGACGGCAACCGGTCCGACCCGATCAGCGCTGCGAAGCGCGATGCTTGCGTGGTGCGCGCCCAGACATCGATAGCCTTGTTCAACTGTCCTTCGCGGCGCAGCGGCACCATCTTCCTGGTGGTGGAAAAGCCGACGCTTCCTGCCGGCGCCACGTGGACGACGGCTGCGCGCACGGACTACGCGGTCAACGGTGGCAGCGCAGTGCGACGACAGCATCTGGAACGTCTTGCCGGGCTCCTACACGGGTGCGAGCGTGGCAAGTCTGGCCGCCGGCGACAGCTACGCATGGCCGGCGCTGAGGGTCAACGGCATCTGTGCCACGCACACGATCATTCGCAACGCCGAAGTCCGCGACGGCACCACGAACACCTATATGATCGGCGAGAAGTACCTTCCCATCGACCACTATTTCGACGGGATCAACGGCGGCGACATGGCGCCACGAACTTCTGCGGCTTCGACGATGACCGCGCCCGCTGGACGACCTACAATTCTTACGACTTGGACGGCACTCGGTCCGACGTGATCGAAGCCTTGCCGACCGACGAAAAAACGCTTCCGCCGCTGCAAGACAACCGCGTGGGATCCGAGTCCGGCCCGTTCAACAACTTCGGCAGGCGCGCACAGTTCGGGCTTTAACATGGCTTTCTGCGATGGATCGGTGCACGCGATTGCGTTCGGGGTGGATCTGATCGTCCACCGCCGGCTTGGCAACCGGCACGATGGCCTTCCGGTCGACGGAAGCAAGTTCTGACCGACCGCCGCTTTAGCGGAATCGGATCGTGCCGCGGGCGAGTCCCCTCCAAGAAGGGCGGCGATGGGGTGCCCGCGCATGGCGGCTGCCGCGGCGGCTATCGCCTTTCCCAGTCGACATCGGCCATGGCCGCCAGCGCCAGTTGCAGGGCCTGCGTGCCGAGGCGCCCGTGACCACGGGCGGAGACCGAGAGATAGAGCTGATTGGCCAAAGCCAGGCCGGGCAGGCATAGCTTCATTCGCTTCGCCTCGGCCAGTGCCATGCCGAGATCCTTGATGAAATGCTCGACGAAGAAGCCGGGGGCGAAATCGTTGGCGATAATGCGCGTGCCGAGATTCGACAGCGACCAGCTTCCCGCCGCGCCGCTGGCCACCGAGGCATCACGGTATCGAGGTCCAGGCCCGCCCGGTAGGCATAGAGCAAGGCTTCGCAGACGCCGATCATGTTGCCAGCGATGAGCACTTGGTTCACCAATTTCGTGTGCTGACCGGCGCCGGGCCCGCCTTGGCGGACGAACGTCTTGCCCATCGCCTCCCAGCAGGGCCGCATCGCTTCGATCGCCTTGGCATCGCCGCCGATCATGATCGACAGGCGGGCCTCGCGGGCACCGACGTCGCCGCCTGAAACCGGCGCATCGAGGGCCTGCACATCGACCCTGGCGGCGGCTTCGGCAATCTCGACGGCCAACGACGGCGCGCTGGTAGTCATATCGACGATCGTCGCGCCCGGCTTGCAGCCCGCCAAGATGCCGTCGGGCCCTAGGACCACCAGCCGAACATCCTCGGGATAGCCGACCATGGTGAAGACGGCGTCGGCCCCGGCTGCGACGGCCTTTGGACCGTTGGCCCATTGAGCACCGGCCGTCAACAGCGGCTCGGCTTTCGCCTTCGTGCGACTGAAGACGGTCACGGCAAAGCCGGCGCGGAGCAGATGTCCGCACATGCTGGCGCCCATCACGCCTGTGCCGATCCAGCCGAGGCGGCTCTTTCTGGGTTCAAGGGGCATGGGGTGGCAAGACCTCGTCGGCACCGGCCGGATGGCCGTCAATCCCGCGGGTCTTTGATCTGAATGGTGAGAATTTCGACAATCAGATCGGTGGGCTCGTTGTCTTTCGTGGTGTCGCCGGCTTGATTGTCACTGCGACTGATGATGACGTCAATCGAGCGGCGCTGATCGGTCTGCGGCACCATGCGCACCCCATCAAGCCAGTCGGCCTTGTTGTCGGCTGACTTGCGCGAGTCGTTTGATCGCATCAGAATCTGAAACTGCCGGGCGTAATACCCTTTCGCCTTCCGCGGGGTGTTGTTTTCCTCGACGCGAACGTAATAGACTTCGAGGCCGCTGGGCTTCTGGTCTCCAATCGCGTCGGCGCTCCAGCAGGCAATGCGACGTGGCGGGCCGCAATCACCCTGGCGTCCTCGGGAAGTGTCAAGTCAGGCGGGAGCGACGGTTTCGCATCGGCAGCCTCCGTGTTCAAATCGGCATCAAGGCTGGTCGTCGCCTGGCGCCGGCCGTTGCGGCCGCGTCGAATCGCCCGCACCACGCGGCCACCAGTTTTGACGTGACAATCATCCAATCCTGTTCGGCCTGCTCTATCTTCTGCGCCGGTGTCAGGGTCGTCTCGGAGCCTCTACCGCGGGCGGGTGCCGCTCGTCCCGTGCGGCCGCTGCGGGCCGGAACGCCGGTGATTGCCGTCTTCAACTGCCGACGCGGGTTGCCTTTCAAGATTACCAACAGGCCCGGATCGGTAATCATCGCGTCGCCGAAGCCGGCCGCCTCCAATGCCTTCGGTCCCTCGTTCCACTTCCTCCGAAGCATTCTTGCCAGGGCGGCCCGAACCGAATCGACAGGGACCGTGCTGGCCAATACGACCAATTGTGGTTCTTTGTCCAGTGATGGAAGCTTGCCGAGCTCCGATTGCAGCAACTGGCAGAAGCCGTCCGACCACAAATGCGCCGGCAACGTTTGCCATCAAGCGGGCGTCGATGCTGCCGGGGGCGGTCGTGGTACGGTACGTGGGTGCGGGCGTGTATTTCGGCGCCGCCGGGGTTTCATTGGCGTACTTACCGCCGCCTCCGGTGGCACCTCCCCGATAATCCCCCGCCGAAAGTGCAGAGAGGTTGTAGCGAGACGTGCCAACCGACGCATTACTTGGCAGCCTCAGGATTCTCGCAAGGAGGCCAACGCTGTAAGCGGTCAGTTGCTGCTCAAGTTGCGTCTTGATCTCCTTAGTGGGATCGGCCTTCTGATAGAGCACGGCCTGTGCGCCGCAATTGAGCGGATCGGGGGCCAAAAGAAACTCGCGAATCGGATCGCCCGCGGCAAACCGCAGCAAACGGTCCGCCAAGGCGTCAGCCAGTTTGGTACGCAGGTCGCTGGAGTGCGCCTGTTCTGATCAACTCGAACGCCCTGGCCCGCAAATCCGCCGCCGTCCACGGGCCTTGCCGGTCGGCCGGTCGCAGGTCATCAGGCGTCAAGACCGCCTTCAGCAGCAACGCGTTGTTCTGCTCCGAGGGATGCAGCGGCGAGCACCCTGAGAACCGCGTCGACAGCAGTCTTGTCATCGTCGGTGGAAAGCGAGCCGCCGAGAATCTGCTCAAACGTCTGGGTGCTTACCAAAGTGTCGATCTCACCGAGTGCGGCGATGATCGTTTCTACAAGCTTGGTCAAGTCGAGTTCGCCCTGCGAACCCGGTGAAACCGTCGCATCGTACCTCGCGGCGGGTGCGTCGTACTTGCTCGCTGGCGCATCTGTACTTTGAGGCAGGCGGACCATACTTGCTACCTGGTGCTTCGTACTTTGAGGCAGGCGGACCATACTTGCTACCTGGCGCGTCGTACTTTGAGGCAGGCGGACCATACTTGCTGCCTGGCGCTTTGTACTTTGAGGCAGGCGGACCATACTTGCTACCTGGCGCTTTGTACTTTGAGGCAGGCGGACCATACCTTGCTACCTGGGGCATTCGTACTTCGAGGCGGCCCCGCGGCGTCCTGTGCCTGGCCGCGACCCTTGTCCGGCGTCTGCACCCGCGGAGCGGTGTTTTGCGTCCTCCGGCAGCGGTTTGAGGAGATCCGTCAAGCTTTGAGCCGCTGCGGCACTTCCGCGGGCCTTCTCCGCCAGGCGAGTGATTGCCAACAACAAGCGAGGATCGTATTGCCGCCGGGCGCGGAAATATCCTCCTTCTTCCACATCGAGACGTCGTCTGGCAGCGGCACCTCCGTTGTCTTCGCCAACTGCGCCTCTGCCGATGGCTCGTCAGATTCCGGCGTGGGCTCGTTTGACGCTTCCTCCGACTTGGCTGTCGCGGCTGGCTTGGCCACTTGCTGATGCGACGGCGATGGACGCGGGACCGGGGTGACACTGGCTGCCGGCACCGCCGATTGGGCAGCCGCCCCGGGCGCCGGCGGCGCACGGCGCCGAAGAGACCGAACTGCCAACCGAGGATCAGCAACAGGATGACGAAACCACCCCCGGCGACAATCGCCTTGACAGCATTCGGGTTCTTCTTGAGCCACGGCGCCCCTTCCGACTGCCGTTGGAGCCGACAGGCTCGGCCGCGTTTTCGGGTAAGAGCGGCAAGTCTTCCCACACGTCGTCGCCAAGTCCCGCCGGACTCTTGGCACGCGCAGCGGGGGCTCCCAGCCTTTCGTGGTTCCGATTTCTTGGGGCGGGGATCTTTCTTGTCGGGCATGTAGACCGTCTCCGCAACAGCCTATTGAAATAGGGATGAAGCTTCCAATAATCCGCAAACGTAGTATGACACACCCCGACTGAAAATGCCACCCAGGCCTTGTCCGAACTTGACCCCATTGCCGCCGGGACGTACCCAACCCGGCCGGCAGTGTCGCCGTCAATCGTTGAACCAGGATGGCGTGGTGCCCCAGGCTCGCCACGGACGCGTCGCAAGCACGTGCCGCAACCACGTTCCAAAAGAGAACTTACGTCGACCCGCCAGCCTAGCGTCGCGTCCCACGCCATGCGTTGGGAACTCTACGAAAATGGACCGTCCAATTGACGTTACAGTCCTTCTGGACGCGGCGAGGAGTCTCCGCTGATTGTTCAGGCGATATCTTTCGCTGCGATGAGGATGCCTCGAGGCGATTTGCGCCATTCCTCTTGTTGTATCGCCTCAGAGAATGAACTTGCTCAGGTCCTCGTCCTTGGTCAACTCGGCCAGCCGTTCCTTGCACGTACGCGGCGTTGATCGCGCACGCGGCCGCGCTTCATGTCGGGGGCCTCGAAGCTCAACTCCTCCAACAGCCGCTCCATGATCGTGTAGAGCCGCCGGGCGCCGATGTTCTGCGTGGTCTGGTTCACCTGGAAGGCGAACTCGGCCAGGGCCTCGACGGCGTCGTCTGTCGAAGCTCAGTTCCACGCCTTCGGTGGCCAGCAGGGCCTCGTACTGCTTGGTCAGCGCCCCCTTCGGCTCGGTCAGGATCCGCACGAAGTCGTCCTTGCCCAGCGCCTGCAACTCGACGCGGATGGGAAACCGGCCCTGCAGCTCGGGCATCAGGTCGCTCGGCTTGGCGCGATGGAAACGCCCCGGCGGCGATGAACAGGATGTGGTCGGTGCGCACGTAGCCGTAGCGGGTCTGCACGGTCGTGCCTTCGACGATCGGCAGCAGGTCGCGCTGCACGCCCTGCCGCGAGACGTCGGCCCCGTGCGTCTGCTCGCTGGCCACGACCTTGTCGAGCTCGTCGACGAAGATGATGCCCACGTTCTCGGCCAGCTCGATGGCCGAGGCGTTGACCTTCTCGGTGTTGATCAGGGCGTCGCACTCCTGCTCGAAGAGCACCGTCGCGGGCCTGGGCCACGGTCATTTCCCGCCGCACGGTGTTCTTGGGCAGGATCTTCTCGAACATCCCCTGCAGGTCGATGTCCATCTGCTCCATGCCCATGCCGGTGAGCATCATGGGCACGGCCCGCTGCTCCATCTGCAGCTCGACCCGCCGCTGGTCCATTTCGCCGGAGGCCAGCATGGCCCGCATCTTCTCGCGCGTCCGCTCGTAGCGTTCGGGCGAGTCGGGGCTGTCGGGCATGGCGTCGAAGGCGGGCGGGGCGGGCGCCAGCAGGTCGAGCAGCCGCTCCTCGACGCGGCGGCGGGCCTCGGCCTCGACGTTCGCCGCGCTCCTTTCCCGCACCAGGCCGATGGCGTTTTCGACCAGTTCGCGGATCATGCTCTCCACGTCGCGGCCGTAGTAGCCCACCTCGGTGTACTTCGTGGCCTCGACCTTGATGAACGGGGCCCCGGTCAGCTTGGCCAGCCGCCGGGCGATCTCGGTCTTGCCCACGCCGGTCGGGCCGATCATCATGATGTTCTTCGGCGCCACTTCCTGGCGCATGTCGCCTTCGAGCTGCTGGCGGCGCCAGCGGTTGCGGATGGCCACGGCCACGGCCCGCTTGGCCGCGTCCTGGCCGACGATGTGCCGATCCAGTTCGGCCACGATTTGCCGAGGCGTCAGGTCTCGCACGCCATCTCCTCCACCACGATGTTGGCAGTTGGTATAAACGTCGATGCCGGCGGCGATCGTCCAGCGCCGTGCGGACGATCTCGACGGCCGACAGATTGCTGTGGGCCAGCAGCGCCCGGGCGGCGGCCACGGCGAAGTTGCCGCCCGAGCCGATCCCCAACACGCCGTCGCTCGGGCTGCACCACGTCGCCGTTGCCGGTCACCAGCAGCGTGTGCCGCGTGTCGACCACGGCCATCATCGCCTCCAGCCGCCGCAGCACGCGGTCGGTCCGCCACTCCTTGGCCAGCTCGGTGGCCGCCCGGGGCACGTTCGCCGGATAGTCCTTCAGCTTGGCCTCGAAGCGTTCCAGCAGGGCGAAGGCGTCGGCCGTGGCGCCGGCGAAGCCGGTGATCACCTTGCCGTCCATCAGGCGGCGGATCTTGTTGACGTCGGCCTTCATGATCGTGTTGTTGACGGTCACCTGGCCGTCGCCGCCCATGGCCACCACCCCCCGGTGGCGGACGGTCAGTATCGTCGTTGAGTGGGTTTTCATCGAGTCGGACCCTCTGGAGTATTCGCCCCTTCCTCGCAGTCGTCAATATGGCGGAAATCGGTTCGGAGCAACAGGGGGGGGCGACATTGCCCTGCCGCGATGCGTTCGCGTATGCTGTCGCCCATGGAGCCAACGCGCCAACCTTGCCGCGAAGTCCCGAACTGATGTCCCGCGGCGACACCGCGCTGCTGGTCGTCGACGTGCAAGAGAAGCTTATCGCCGCGTCGATCGGCGGCCCGCCGGGTCGTGTGGAACATCCGGCGGCTGATCGACGGGGCCAAGGTCCTCGGCCTGCCGGTGGTCGGCACGGAGCAGTATCCCCAGGGTCTCGGACCGACGCGGCCGCGCTGGCCGAGCGGCTGGGCCGATCCCTCGAAGCTCACCTTCAGTTGCGGCGGCTGCGGCGAACTGTTTCGACGTTCTGCGGCAGCGCGACGTCCACAAGATGCTCGTCTGCGGCATCGAGGCCCACGTCTGCGTCCAGCAGACCGTGCTTGACCTGCTGGCCGACGGCTGGCGCGGTGTACGTGGCCGCCGACGCCGTGGGCTCGCGCTTCGAGATGGACTATCGCATGGCGCTCGGCCGCATGGACTCGGCCGGCGCCACGCTGACCACGACCGAGGCCGCGCTGTTCGAGTGGTGCGAAGCGGCCGGCACGCCCGAGTTCAAAGAGATCAGCCGCCTGGCGCGAGCCAGGGCCTTCCTTGTAGCAGGCACGCGCCGCGTGCCGTTGCCCTAAACTCACTGACCTGGAGCGTTCCCCCATGGACCTGTTCGATGTCATCTCCGCTCGATGCAGTTATCGTGGGCCGTTTACCGACGCCCCCGTTCACCGCGCGGACCTGCGACAGATCGTTCAGGCCGCAAGTCAGCGCCGTCGGCCTGCAACGAGCAGGTCGTCAGCTTCATCGTCGTCGACGATCCGTCGCTGCTCGCGCAGATCGCCGAAATCGTCGACAAGCCGGTATGCCGCGGGGCCAAGGCGATGATCGCCTGCGTGGCCGATCCGCGGCCGGTGTATGCGGGCCTGTCGTTTGCACGGGAAGACGCCGCGGCTGCAGTCGAAAATATGCTGCTGGCCATCACCGCCTTAGGCTACGCCACCGTATGGCTCGACGGCATCCTGCGAACCGAAGAACGCGCCGCCGCATCGGGCGATTGCTCGACGTTCCCAGCGACCAGGAGGTTCGCGTTCTGCTGCCGGTCGGCGTGCCGGCCGAACCATGCCGGCAGCGTGAGAAGCTGCCGCTGGAGCCGGGCGTGGTTCAATCGCTTCGGTGGATAACAAGATTCGCCAGTGCGACCATCGCAGCGCAATCGCGCCGATAAGCGCTTGCGTTACTCGCACTTCTTGCGTTAGAATGCCCCTGTTGGGTGCGTGCGATTCTTGCGGAAGGGTAGCTGGCACACGCCATGTGCCACCGCCCGTTGCGGGTTCCCGGGAAAGGGTTCGGGCGAATGTTCTTTCCCTATGGCACCGACGCGCCGGTCTATTATTGGCCAATCGCGACCGTCGTTATGATCGCGCTGTGCGTGTTGGTCTTCTGCGCCGCTCTGGCCAATCCGGAACAGGTGCTTCCCTTGGTGCTCGTTCATGGCGACGGGCTGCATCCGGCGCAATGGATCACCTCGAATTTCGTGCATGCGAACATCCTGCACCTTGTGGGCAACATGCTTTGCCTCTGGGCGTTCGGGCTGGTGATTGAGGGAAAGCTCGGCTGGTACAAGAGCCTCGCGGTCTACCTAGGCATCGGCGCCGTCCAGTGCGCGGTCGAGCAGTTTCTGATGCTCGATGCCCCCGGCGGTTGTTCGTTCGGCGCATCGGCCATCTGTTACGGACTCATGGCCATGAGTCTCATCTGGGCCCCCGAAAACAGGATGCAGTGCGTCTGCATCGTCGTTTGGCGGCCTCTCTTGTTCGAGATGAAAGTGATCTCGCTTGTGGCGCTTCTATTGCTGCTGGAGGTCGCGATCGTCGTTTGGACGCAAGCGGCGTTAACCAGTTCTCTATTGCATTTGATCGGCGCCGTGCAGGCTTCCCCGTCGCAATCGTGCTGCTGAGAACGGGATTGGTCGACTGCGAAAATTGGGACGCATTCTCCGTCTGGGCCGGGCGGCACAAAATGAGCGACGCAGAGCGGCAGCAGGCCATCGAGAACAGTCGCGCCGGCCGCAAGCGGCACGACGAAGCCAACCGGCAGCGGCGCGACGCATTGCTGCAGCAAATCCGCCAGATCATCGAGAGCGGGAACGCCGCGCTGGCTGCGAAGGCGCACGAGCGGATGTCGCGCGAACTGCCCGACTGGCGGCTTCCCGAGCGCGACCTGCTGCGCTGATCCAGGCGTTGCACGAACGGAAACTCTGGACGGAGTCGCTTCGGCCGATGCAAGACTACTTGTCGCAATACACCGAGAAGGCAACGCTCATGCGGCTGCGGCTGCGCGCAGATTCTCGTGGTTCACGAGAAGCGGCCGGTCCAAGCGATCAAGTTGATGGAGAAAATCGATAAGACGGCGCTCGACCCGCGTCGTCGCGATCTGTTCCACCAGCTTCAGTCCCACGCTCGCCGGCTTCACGAGGAGGACCCGTACGAGACGGTCGAGGAGGGGTGGTAAGCGGGGCAGGGGGAAAAGAGGGGGATGCGTCCAATAACGCATTACTTGGTAATTGAACCTTTCCGTCGTCCCCGCATGGGTATGATGGTCACCATGCAACGGTTTGCACGGGCGAGCAAACGGTTTCCGGGGCACGCGTATACCATCGGAAGAACGATTCCCGACCCAATCCCGTTCGGCACGATGATCGCGCGCCGTCGGTGGCGAGGCAATGATGAACCCCGGTCTCCAGTAGGTTGACGGTGACCTTGCACAACGCAATACTCATAGCGCCCGGCGGCATGCGCCGCTGCGGACAACGAGGCGGCAGCTTCCAAGCACAGCAACTTTTTGCAGGAGAGTGATGATGCGCACTATTTCTCGTTTTGCGATGGCAACCCTGTTGGTGAGTGCGGCAAGCGTGAACTTGGGTGTCGCGGAGGAGCCGGCCGCGAGCACGGGACAGCCTGCGTCGGCATTGGCAAACCTCAACAAGCTTACGGATCAGCAGAAGGCGGCCGGCTGGAAACTGCTCTTTGACGGCAAGACGTTCAATGGCTGGCGGAGCTATAAGAAGCAGGCGGTCTTGAAGGGATGGCAGGTGATCGGGGGAGCAATGTGCCGGGTTACGCCGACGGCCGACCTCATCACGGACGGCCAATACGACAACTTCATTCTGGAACTGGACTACAAGGTGCCCCCGCACGCGAACAGCGGAATCATCTACCGCGCCAGCGAAGACCAACCGATGACGTGGATGACCGGGCCCGAGTACCAGATTCTGGACAACACTGCGGGCGGAGCGGATGCACAGAAGGCTGGCTGGGCTTACGATCTCTACCATCCCGCCACGGACCGCAAAACAGGTAAGCCGATCGATGCCACCAAGCCCGTAGGACACTGGAACCACGTCAAGCTAGTTTGCGACGGCGCGCACATCGAGCACTGGATGAACGGCGTCAAGTACTGCGAATACCAGATCGGCAGTCCTGATTGGAAGCAGCGCGTGGCCAAGACGAAGTTCGCCAAGCTGCCGAAGTTTGGCAAGAATAGCAAGGGGCACATCGCGCTGCAGGGCGACCACGGCAACGTGTGTTTCGCGAATATCAAGCTGCTGCCATTGCCGGCGAAGTAAATCCGAGTGGCTGTGTGCAGCCGCACCGAGCGGCAAGCAATGGCGGTACGCCATCACGTCTACCGCGACGGCGTGCGGAGCGTGCCTGCTACTTACGACAGGCCGCTGAACTTGCAGACGATCCAATCGCGGAGGCGGTCGGGCAGCATTTTCATGCCTTTGAACGGAAGGCGGACGCCCCAGCCGAGGAAGTATCGTGTTTTCGGGCGCGTGCGCGTCAGGGCGTGAACAACGGCCTGGACGACCGTCTCGACCGGCGCAGCCCGGGGAACGATGCGCGAAACCACAGTACGCAGCGAGGCCAGGTCGTCCTCGTAGAGCGATAGCCGCTCGGAGCTCACTTCAGCGGCCAAGTGGTCGGCCGACTGGGACGACTTATCCCAGATCGGCGTCGCAATTGGGCCCGGCTCGACGGCCGACACGCGGATGTTCCAGTTGCGCAACTCCATGCGCAAGACGTCGGTGATCGCCTCCAGGGCGAATTTCGACGCCGAATAGGGGCCGAGATACGGCGTGGCCAGGCCGCCGTTGACCGAGCTGATGTTGACGATCCGGCCGCGGGCTTGGCGCAGTCAGCGGCAGAAACGCCTGCGTCACGGCGACCGCGCCGATGACGTTGACTTCCAGTTGCATGCGCAGTGCGTGGATGGGCACGAGCTCGAGCGGGCCGGGCACCACGATGCCGGCGTTGTTGACCAGGCCGGCCAGTCCGAGATCGCCCACCGTCTCGCCCACCGTCGGCGGCGGCGGCGGCGATCGACTGGGCGTCGGTCACGTCGATCCGCAGCGGGGACCAGTCGCGGCGAGGCTTCGGCACGCAGTTTCTCGCCGGCCGCGTCGGACCGCACGCCGGCGAAGACGCGAAACCCGCGACGGTCCAATTCCAGCGCGCAAGCTCGGCCGATGCCCGTCGAGGCGCCGGTGATGACGATGCTCTGGACTAAGCCATCGGGCTCGGACATCGCTCTAGGAAGACGGATCGGGGTTGGAGGAATGCCATCGCTCGGGCGTAATCTTCTCCCAACAGTCTCGGAACCACTCGGATACCGGCTTCGCGGAGACGGGCACCAGGATCTGAAACAGGTTGCTGTACTGGTCGGTCCACAAAGGCACGATCTGGTCATCGTCGCCGAAATGCGGGGGATCGGGCGGCGTCACCTGGAGAAAGTGGTCATTTTGCGTCACCAGCATCCATTCGTTGGCGTCCAACAGGCGATCGGGGTCGCTGCCGACCGGAAATTCGCGTGCAGCCTTCATGCCGAAATAATCGGCCAACTGGTATACCACCGGCGCCAGGCGCAGGTAGTTGTTCGAGATGTGCACGGCGATGATGCCGTCCGGGGGCCAGGTGCCGCCGATAGATGTTCGAACGCCTCGCGCGTCAGCAGGTGGGTGGGAATGGCGTCGCCGCTGAAGGCGTCGAGCACCAAGAGGTTGAAATGCTGTGGCGGTTCGGCGTTCGAGCGACAGCCGGGCATCGCCCAAGCACCACGTCGCACGTGCCGCGGCAATCGCCCAGGTAAGTGAAAGTGCTCCCGCGCCATGCGGAGCACTTCCGGATTGATCTCGTAGAAGCGAAACACGTCGCCCGGCCTGGCGTAGGCGGCCAGCGTGCCAACGCCCAGGCCGACCGCGCCGACGCGCATCGGGCCCAGACTGCTGAAGATAGCTCGATCGCCTGGCCGACGCCGCTGTCTTCGCCGTAGTACGATGTGGCCCAGTGTCGCTCGCGCGGGATCGGCAGAACTGGCAGCCGTGGGTGATGCGGCCGTTCCGCAGCAGAAATTCGCATCGAGCCGGAGTCGTCCACCGGGTATTCCATCACCGCGATCACGCCGAAGAAATTGCGGGCCGGTCCACCACGGGCGAGATGTCGAACTCGAAGCGGACGAGAGCAAACACAACGCGGCGATGGCAACCGGCAAGAGCAGCCAAATCGGAGCATCCGCCACCGCCACGCGCGCCGGTCATAACGAGCAGCCCCAGCGCCAGCGACGGCCGAGAGAACCATTCCGATCGGCCATTCGAGGTACGTGGAGAACAGCAGCGGCGCAACGACTGCCACCAACAGCCCGCCCAGCGCCCCGCCGGCGGCGATCAGCAGGTAGAACTCGGTCAGGTACCGCGGGCCGGGCTTCAGCCGGGCCAACTCTCCGTGGCAGACCATGCACACGCAGAACAAGGCCGCCAGGTTCAGCACCAACTCCGGGCACCAGGCTCAGCGGGACGATCGACTGTTTGAAATAATCGTCGGCGGCCACGCCGACCAGCGTGATGACGGCCGCCGACGCCCAAAGCCAGCGAACGTACCAGCGGCGGTGATCGAAACAGATGATGAACGACAACAAGTACAGCGCCAGGGGCATCACCCAGAGAAACGGCACGACGGCCACGTCCTGACAAATATGGTTCGTGGCCGCCAAGAGCATCAGCGACGCCAACGCCGGCAAGCGCGAGCCAACACAAGCGATCCGCCCAGGTGACCGGTCCGGCGGCGTCCTCCAGATCCTCCGACCCGGCTTCACGCAAGCCGCGTCCGCCGCAATCGCCACATGCAGGCGAGACATCGCGGCACACAACACGGCGTAGACCAAGAAGGCCGCCGACCACAGGACCGACTGCCTCCGCAGGTCGAACGCCGGCTCGAACACGAACGGATAGCTCAACAGCGCCGCCAGCGAGCCAAAGTTCGACAACGCGTACAGCCGGTATGGCGAACGGCCCGGGACAGCTACGGCTGAACCAGGCCTGCACCAGCGGGCTGGTGGCCGAAAGGGCGAAGTACGGCAGGCCGACCGACCAGGTCAGCAACACCAGGATCCGCCACGTCGGGATACGCGCTGTCCAGCGGCTTCAGATCCAGACCGGGCAGGATCGGCAGCATCGCCAACGCCACGACGGCCAACGCCAGGTGGACCGCAACTTGCCTGCGCGTGGTCAGACCAGCGCTGCAACAGGTGGGCGTACAAATAGCCGCCGAACAGCAGCGTTTGGAAGAACAGCATGCAGGTGGTCCAAACCGCCGGACACCCGCCGAACCACGGCAGAATCGCCTTGCTCACCAGCGGCTGCACCTGAAACAGCAAAAACGCGCTCAGCAGGATCGTCACTCCGAACGCCAGTCGCGACCCGAGCCCTGCCGCGGCGCCGCTCGTCTCAGATGTCGTGGATGCCATAACAATAGTGTACCCTGTTTTCCGGGCTGCGGGACTGGGGGAGCAAGAGTCGACGGCGTTCTGTTGGTTGCGGAAGCGGCCGGCCCTTCCTATCTTTCCCGTCCCGTCCTTCAGCAATCACCAGCCCACGAAGATCCGGCCGACGCGCACGCTGCCGTGCGGACCGTAGACGTCCACGCCGATCCGTCGGCCAACGCCCACGTTGACGCTGCCGTACGGCCTGGCACCGATCATCACACCAGGCGCCGTATGTCGGGCTTGGAGAGACCGTCCTTATTCTCGTGTCCGCGGAAGCCTTTGCGGGAGCGACAAACTCGATCCACCGCCCGTCGTTGCGGTACCACATCCAACGGTCCTCGGGCGACCAGTACCACCAGCGACCATCGTGCCAGCGATAGCGCCAACGCGCTCGGCCACCGGCACGTTGACCATGAGATCGTCGCCGGCGACGCCGGCATCGCTTCTGTGCCCCCGATCGGGTCGGGACGCGGCACCAACTTTGCGCCGAGAGGCGCAAAACCAAGCACGACGACGAAGAAAAGTGCGCTGAGAGAAATCATCGCAAACTTGTCGAGACGAAACCGGAACATATCGGCCTCCCACGGCGTTTGGGCGGCCTTCTGGTCACATCGCGGCCCGCCCCGCTTGTAGAAGTTTGAACGGCTCGGTGCGTCCTGTCAAGATCGCCGGCCCCAGGGCGGCCGCGAGGCACAACGCCAAGGCGGCCGAAAAACCCAGCGCCAGCTTCGCCCAGGGCACGACCAACGGCGTGGCCATTCCGCCGAAGAAGCTCACGTACTGCGAGATGCCCGTGCCGCACCAGCCGGCCATGACGCCGAACGCGAGGCTCATCAGGCAAGCCACGATGGCCGATCAGCAGGCCCTCGGCCAGAATCATGCGGACCATGGCCCAACGGGTAACGCCCACTGCACGCAGCACGCCGAATTCCCAGCGCCGCGCCGCGACCGAGGCCATGATCGTGTTGACCACGCCCAGCGACGTGACCAGCAGCGTGATCAGCGGCAATTGGCACATGGCCCAAATCATGTCGTCGGCGCGGCCGAGAATCCGTGTGCGAATCTCGTCGGGCGTGGTGATCCGCAGGGACTGGCCGAACATCGTCGCGCCGACTGCCCAGCTTCCTTGGCCGTTGACCGGCTGGCGCTCGCCCAGGTATCGGTCGGCGATCGGCTGCAGGGCCTCGCCGATTTTCACCACGGCCGCCCGTTTGGCATCGACCACCAGATCCGTCGCCATCGGTCCCCGGCTGGCCGCCGCATTGCGCCTGGCGGCGGCTTTTCTTGCCGCTTCCGTCTTCATGACTTCATCGAGATGTTTCTCGCCGAAGCTCTGGTCGACGTTCATCCAGAAGAAATTGATCTGCTTGAGACCGAAGTCGCGGCGGACGTCGTCGTAGGATGCAAAAACCATCGCCGCCGAGCGGCCGCTTCGCCGGCGCAGGCCGGAGAACTTGGTCATCCAATGCCAGCCGGGCAACGAAACCGCGCCGGCGATCGTGTACTCGACCGGCCTGTCGGGCCGCTCGGGCGGGACCACTGCGAATCGGTCGCCCAGCTTCAGGCCGGTCGCCGCGAGGAAATGGTCGGGCACGATGCAGTAGCGGCGGTCCGCAAAGGGGACTGTCCCCTTTTGCCGGAACGGCCCGAAGGGTGCTTCGCGGCAAATGGGGGCCGTCCCCTTTTTCGTTCTTTTTTCCGGCAAGCTTGGCAATGGCCTCCTCCGCCGTGCCTGCGACAAACTTCGCGCCGATCAACGGTTTTGGTCCGCCGAAGGCCACCTGCGGATCGAGCCCGATCATAATCACGTTGTCTTGCCGCGTGACCGAGTTGCCCTCTCGGCTGCCGGTGATGTCGGCGGCCAGGCGCGGCTGTTCGACGGCCAAGGGGATGCACTGCTCCGGGATCACGCCCTCGACGTGGCGCACGGCGTCGATTTCCGTGTCGGGCAGTCCGCCCGACTGAAACGCCACGAGCATGTCGGGCACCCAATCGCCCGGCTTGAACGGCTCCAGCATCGAATAGCCCCAGACCATCATCGAGACGTACAGCCCCAGGCCGACCGTCAGCGCCACGGTGGTGCCCAGCGTGCGCCACAGGTTGCTGCTGAGCTGAGCGCGGAGCAACCGGGGCTCCAGCCCCACAAGCCGGGCGATCCACGGGCCAAACGCGGCTTCGGTCGCGACGATCGCCAGCGGCGCCAGCAGCAGAAATCCCAACGCCATGCTCGTGCAGCCGACGGCCTCGTAGACGCCGTAACGGGCGGCGTCGGCGATCGGCATGACGTACACCAGCAGCGGATTGACGGCGATCAGGGCCAGGCCCGCCACGCCCGGCTGCCGCCGACAACTGCATGCTCGGCCGCGCCGAGCGGCGCGGCGACATGGCCTCCAACGGCTGGACGCTCGTGGCCTGCCACGCCGGCAGGATCGACGCCATCAGAGCGCCGCCGAACGCGCTCGCCCCGGTCAAGACGACGCACCAAACGCCCAGCGACGCGCCGCCGCCAAACAGCTCCGGCTTGGCGCTGCCGACGATCCTGAGCAGCCCATAGCCGGCGACCAGACCGCCGCCCCAGCCGATCAATCGCCAACACGAGGCTTTCGGCGGCAATGACCGACGCCACTTGAAATCGCGTCAGCCCGACGGCGCGCATCACGGCGAACTGGCGCACCCGCTCGTTGACGCCCATGCTCAGCGTGGTGAAGATGATGAACAGCGCGGCCAGCAGCGACATGCCGGTGGCCGCCCACGCCTGCTTCTTCGCGTTGGCCGCCATCATGCCCTCTTCCATCGCGATGCGGAGATCGCCGGCGCCGACAAGCAGGACTGCGGGCGTTGCCTGAGCCACCTGCGGGAGCCAGCGCGTACGAAATTCGGCGGCATTGGCGCCTTCGCGCAGCTTGATGTTCACCAGGTTGACCTTGCCCGTCTGCCGCGCGATCTTCTCGGCCAACGGCATGGGCACATAGAGGCCGAGGACGCCGGACCGAGCGTAGCCCCCGGTCCGGACATCATGGGCGTCCGGTAGGCGATTGGCGTCTGGATCATCGGCGCCGGCACGGCCTGAGTCGACAATGCCGACGATCTTCAGGCGATACTCCTTCGTGCCGGAGATCACCAGGACCTCGTCGCCGAGTTTGACGCCCATTTGTTCGGCAGACGGATTGCTGATGACGGCCTCGCGGAGCGTTGGATCGCCGTGGTCGAGCCAGCGTCCTTCGACGAGCTCGTAGGGCGGCTCGTCGGCATTGGTGCCGACGAGCTTGGGACCGCCGAAGAACATGCCCCGGCGGCCGATGGCCGACGTCCGCCCTAGGGAGCCGCGTCTGGCGCGCTGCCTACTCGCGGCCCCTCTCCCAAAGGGCGAGGGGAGCCTGCCTCGCCCGTCGCTCGTCCACCGCCGCTCGCGCCCCTGTCCCATGCCCATCTCAACGGCCTATCGGTCTGCACGCGGACTGTCGCTTGCAGCACGGGCTCCAGTTCCGCGATGGCCGGGTCTTTGCGAATCGCCTCGATCAGTTCAGGAGAGATGAACGACTCTTCGACGTTGTCGGGCACGAGAATAGATCGTAGCGTCCCAGGATACTCGGTCGCCCTGTCGCCGAACTGCGAGACCATCGCGTCGTATCCGCTGACGACCCACACCACGACGCACGCCGAGGCGATCATCGCCAGCGAGGTCAACAGCATCCGCGTCGGATGATGCCAGGCATAGGCCAGGGCCAGTTTCCAGGTGATTTTCATGTGCGTGCCTGCTGCTTTACGGCGGACGGCACGCGGAGCGCCTGCTACGTCGGCGTTGACGATGTCCTGGTAATGGGCGGCCAGCGAATGGGCGTCGCGGAATTGGGCCGTGGGGAACTCGGTCAGACACCGGCCGTCCTTGAGGACCACGATCCGCTCGGCCCAAACGGCGACCGCCGGCTCGTGCGTCACGACGACGATCGTCCGGCCTTGCTCCTGGCACAATTCCTGCAGCAGCCGGCAGATGCTCTGCCCGGTGACCGAATCGAGGCTGCCGGTCGGCTCGTCGGCCAGGATGATCGACGGCTCGCCGATCATCGCCCGGGCGATGGCCACGCGCTGCTGTTCGCCGCCGCTGAGGGCGTCGGGCCGATGGCGGCGGCGCTCGGCCAGGCCGAGCCGATCGAGCAGGGCATCCAGCCTGGTCGTCCGCAAACTTCCCATGGCCGTCGGCCAGCACCGGCAGCAAGACGTTGTCCTGGGCCGTCAGCGTGGGGATCAGGTTGAACGCCTGAAACACCAGGCCGATGTGGCGGCGGCGAAAAAGCGTGAGCCGGTAGTCCGACATGGCCGAGAGGTCTTGGCCGTCGACGAGGATTTGCCCGGCGTCGGGCCGCGTCAGTCCGGCCATCACGTGCAGCAGCGTGCTCTTGCCCGATCCGCTGGCCCCCATGACGGCCACGAATTGCCCTTGCTCGATGGTCAGCGAGATGTCTTTCAGGGCCTCGATCGTCGTGTTGCCTTGTCGGAATCGCTTGGTCAGTCGCTCGACCTGGAGCGGCGGCGCCGCGTTGCAGGATGTGCTCATTGGGTTAGAGTGCCTTTCTCAATAGTCGGGAGATACTTCGCCGCTGGCCCGCGTCCAGAGCGCGTGCCAGCTTGTCCGATCGATCGAATCGTTGATGAACCGCACGCTGCCGTCGCAGATAGCAGGCGTTCACGCCGCCGGGGTGACGGCTGCGGGCGGCAGTGATCTTGGCCGACCCGCTCGTGATGTCCGGAATCCGCTGTTGGGAGGCAACGGCCGTTCATCACGGGGCCGGCCGGACTACTGCCACGAAGCCAAATGCTGAGTCGTTTGCCGTCCCAGCCGGTCACGCTCGAATGCAGCGAACCCGCCGGCTTCGCTGTGTCCGCTGTGGCTGCCGTCGCCGCAGGCTTGCGCCGATAGACCTGACGTCCGGCACCGACGTCGGCCGACGGTGTATCGCAAGGGCCGCGCAAAGACTCCGTGAAGGCGACCGTGTGGCTCGTGCCGTCCTTGATGTCGTCTAGCCGCAATTGCGCGCTGACGTAGCAAAGTGCCGTCGCTCGGTCCCATTCCGGGATGGAAAACGCCGTCCATCCCGCTCCCGCCGTTCATCGCATAATTGCTGCCGGCATACCGGATCGTTGTGGAATCGTTTCGAACCAGCGCAAGAGCGTGGACCGGTTGCTCGCGCATCGCTCGGGCACAGGAACATGGGAACGGCGGTAGCGGCTGCCGGTCGAAGTGCTTCCGGAAGCTGATCCAGACCGGGGTGACCCATGAAGATATCGAAATCAATCAGGTTTTGGAGGTTCTGCTGTTCGCAGTAAGGCAGCAACTTGGCCAAGCGGCGAATAGTCCGACAGGTAACCGTGCATCCCAGTCGGAACAGGCGATGGGCCCGGCGAGCCGGCGTTGGGCAGCCACTCGCAGGCACTCACATAGTTGTGAATCGCCAGGCCAAGCTGCTTGAGATTGTTGGCACATTGCAGTCGTCGTGCCGCCTCGCGCGCCGCCTGCACGGCCGGCAGCAGCAGCGAAATCAGAATGCCGATGATCGTGATGACGACCAGCAGTTCTACCAGCGTGAAACCATGTAGGGGCGGGCGTTTGGTACATCCGTGACGCATCGTGTCCTCCTGACGCCTTCTGATCGATACGACTCAAAACCGAACCGCCAAGGCACGAAGGCACAAAGGAGCGTGCCGTGGATAAACGCAGAAAAACGCAGATTTGCGGATTTTGGCCGTATTTGCGTTAATCTGCGTGCATCTGCGGTTCCCTCCACTCATCGCGCCGTCTGCACCGAGGCAGGCCGGCAATAGGAGAGCGCCAACAGCGCAAAGGCCGTCGCCAGGTTCGGGTCGCCTTCCATCCATTGGTCGTTGGTGTTGACCCATGAGCCGTTCGGCTTTCTGCCGCCGGGCAAGTTCCTCGGTCAGTTCCCGCCGCCAGTCGTGCTTCACCCCCTTGGCGTCCTCGATCTCGTCGATCCCGAAGGCGTCCAGCGCCTTGGCGAAGGTGTGGTAGTAGTAGTACAGCCCCGCGTCGCCCATGCCGGGATTGCTCTTCACGTCGTAGTTCTTGCGGATCCACTGCCAGGGCGGCCTTCACGCGCGGGTCGTCCTTGCGTCAGGCCGGCGTAGATCATGCTCTTCAAGCCGGAGTAGGTCATCGAGCCGTAGCTTCGCAGGCCGCCGTCGGCGGTTTCGCGCTCGCTCGTCCTGGCGGCCCAGCACGCAGGTGTAGTAGAACCCGCCGTCGTTCGACCTTGGCGGCGAACTGGGTGGTGTTGTGCTCGCTTTCCAGGTTCTGGCAGCGCGAGACGAAGACCAGCGCCTTCTGGATGGCCGGGTCGTCGGGGCCGGCGCCGCAGGCCTTCAGGGCGTCGATCAGAAAGGCGGTGTTCGACAGGTCGGGCCGCGACTTGCCGCCGTAGCCCGCGCCGCCGTAGTACAGGTCGGACTTGTCCTTGCCGCGGCTCTCGTCCCATTGGCCGCGGCGAAGGAACGCCTCGGCGGTCTTGATGATCTTGTCGTACCGCCCGTCGCGGTTGGCCTGCTTTGAAGCAGACCAAGGCGATGCAGGTTTCGTAGGTCGGGATGCGGCCGCCGGGCATGTGAATGCCGCCGCTCTCCTGCGTGTACTCCTCAAGATACTTCAGGCCCTTGGCCACCTGGGGATCGGCCGGCGTGCGCCCGCTCCGCAGGAGCCCCAGCGTGGCCAGCGCGGTCGGACCGATCCCGATCTGCGGACTCAGCGAACCGTCCTCCGACTGCTCGGCCGCCAAGAACCGGATCGCCCGACCGACGGTCGTCTGATACAACTGTGGGTCGGGGCCGAACCGTTCGGCTTCCGCCGCCGGCAGACTTGCGGAACTGGTCGAAAGGCACCAACCCGCCACCGCAATAACCGAAATGAGCATCACTCGCATTGTTTGCATCCTTCCTTGACTGGCTGACTCGGCAAAGCGACCCGGTTCTTAGCAACGCGCGTGCCAATGCCGTCAGCGCCCGGCCCTTTCCGCTCATGCGATTCGGCTGCTTGCGGTTGCGGTGGTCATACCCATTTTGGCGCGATCGTCGCCACCGCGCGGGCGTGGCGGGTTTTTCGACACACGTGTCGAAAGTTTCGACGCGAGGATAGGACAGTGCCGAAGGACACGGTGATTTTCGGATGGACCCCACGTCGGGTAGCAGAGACCCGGCAAGCGACTATAATGAGTAGATGCTACAGGAGGTTACCGTGTCGCATCGTTTGTCGAGCATCGAATCGGCCGTCGAGGCCGTCACCGCGGGCAAGGTCGTCATCGTGATGGACGCCGAGGACCGCGAAAACGAGGGCGATTTCATCTGCGCAGCCGAAAAGGTGACGCCGGAAATCGTCAATTTCATGATTACTCACGGCCGCGGGCAGCTTTGTATGCCGATCCTGCCCGAAGCGGCCGACCGGCTCGATCTGCCGCCGATCGTCGAGAACAATACGGCGCCGCTTCAGACGGCCTTCACCGTGCCGGTGGATCATCGTACGTGTCGCACGGGCGTGACGGCGCCGGAGCGGGCACGGACGATCGTCGAAATCCTCAACCCGCAGTCGAAGCCGTCCGATTTCGTTCGTCCCGGGCATCTTTACCCGTTGGTGGCCAAGGAGGGGGGCGTGTTGCGGCGGGCCGGCCACACCGAGTGCGCGGTCGATCTGGCCCGGATGGCCGGGCTGAAGCCGGCCGGCGTGCTGATCGAAATTCTCGGCCAAGGCGGCGATCGGGCCACGCGCGACGAACTCTACGCGCTGGCCGAACAGGTTCCACCTCGAGATCATCACGATCGAGGCCCTGATTCGCTATCGTCGCCGAAGCGAGAAGCTCGTCTACCGGTTGGCCGAGGCGAACCTGCCGACCCGATTCGGTCCGGGCCGGATCATCGCCTATGGCGTGAAGTACGAAGATCAGCAGCCGCTGGCCATTGTTGTGGGCGAGCCGACCACACGGCCTGAACCGCTGGTCCGGTTGCACTCGGCCTGTTTCACCGGCGACCTGTTGGCGTCGCTGCGCTGCGACTGCGGCGACCAGCTTCAAATGGCCATGCAGATGATCGGTCAGGAAGGGGCCGGCGTGCTCGTCTATCTGCCGCAGGAGGGCCGCGGCATCGGATTGGTCGAGAAGATCAAGGCCTACAGTCTGCAAGATCAGGGCATGGACACGGTCGAGGCCAACCTTGGCGCTGGGCCATCAGGTGGACAGCCGCGACTACGGCGTCGGCATCCAGATTCTCAAGGACCTCGGCCTGTCAAAAAGTGCGGCTGTTGACGAACAACCCCAAGAAGACCGACGCCTTCATCTACGGCGGCTTCGACCTGGAAGTGGTCGACCAGGTGCCGATCGTCGGCCCTATCCACGAGCACAACGCCCGCTACATCGCCGCCAAGCGCGACAAGATGGGACACATCCTACCCTGAAGAATTTCGCCCGCCAATGTGAATGCGTCGATCCGAAATCTCACGCAAAGGCGCCGAGCGCAAAGCAGACGCAAGCGGCGAATCGTCCGAGCGCGGAACGACCTGGGAGGCGGCCTCGATAACGACGCAGTGCTACATCGGATCATCTCTTATCACGAAAGTGCGAAAGTGCGAAAGACCGAAAAGGGCGATAGTATGGCAGTGGTGGCAAGCTTACGCGATTTGTCTTTGTGCCTTTGCGTGAGCCTTCTCCCGAGTAGTCATGCCAAAGTCTCCAAACAATCACGACGGGCCTGTCGGTGAATACTGAATCGATGGATCGCGACATCCCGCCGCCTGAAGACGACTTCGAGTTGCCCGTGGCGGGCTTCCAGGGCACGCCCGAAGAAATCGAGCGGCAGTGGTTCGAGCAGGTCTACACGGGCCGCGGCGACAGCATGCCCCAGCTGACCTGGCGGGCCGTGCTGATGGGCTCGGTGCTGGGCGGCGTCCTGTCGCTGACGAATCTCTACATCGGGCTGAAGGCCGGCTGGGGTTTCGGCGTGGCCATCACCGCCTGCATCCTCTCCTACGCCATCTGGACCGCGTTCTACAAGATCGGCCTGGTCCGGACGCCGATGACGATCCTCGAAAACAACTGCATGCAGTCGACCGCCAGCTCGGCCGGCTACTCGACCGGCGGCACGCTGGTCTCGGCCTTCGCCGCCTACATCATGCTCAATCAACCAGCCGTTGCCGATCCCGCTGATGCTGGCTGGGTGTTCTTCCTCGCGGTGCTGGGCGTGACGATGGCCATCCCCATGAAGCGGCAGATGATCAACATCGAGCAGCTCCGCTTCCCCAGCGGCATCGCGGCGGCCGAGACGCTGCGGCGCTGCACTCCCACGGCGACAAAGGCGCTGCGGGCGGCCCAGGCGCTGGGCATCGCCGCCGTTGCTGGCCGCCGTCAACCAGTTCTGGAACGAGCGGCTTCCCGCTTGATCGGCGAAATCCTGCAACGTCTCTCGGCCTCGTGGCACGCCGTCGCTTCCCGGCTGACGGAGTGCTCGATCGGTTCGATCCTCGATCGAGCCAATCGACGGTCTTCGGCGAGACCTGGATGCGACCGCACCGTGCTGTTCGCGTGGGACCCGATCTTCCTCGCCGCCGGCGCGTTGACCGGCCTGCGGGTCTCGGCCAGCATGTTGCTCGGCGGCACGCTCTGCTGGGCGGTCTTCGTGCCGATCCTGCAGCATCAGGGCTCATCAGCGGCACCGCGGAGTACAAGGACCTCGTCCAGTGGACCCTCTGGGGCGGCGTCGCCTGCATGGTCACGTCCGGCCTGCTCTCGTTCGCCATGCAATGGCGGAGCATGGTCCGGGCGTTCGGCAGCCTGGCCAGGCTGTTCTCGCGCGGCAAGGCCGGGTCACGTACCGAGGTCGACGCCATCGAAACGCCCATGCTCGTGGTTCGTCGCCGGGCAGCTCGTTTCGCTGGTGGCCCTGGCGATGCTGGCCACATCGCACGTTCGGCATGCCCTATTGGCAGAGCGTGCTGGCCGTGCTGCTCTCGTTCTTCCTGGCTCTGGTGGCCTGCCGCGTGACCGGCGAGACCGACACGACGCCCATCGGCGCCATGGGCAAAGTGACGCAACTTGATTTTCGGCGCGCATCACCCGATCCCGGCAACATGAACGTCAACCTGATGGCGCCAACATCACCGCCGGCTCCGCCGGCTCGTCGGCCGATCTGTTGACCGACCTGAAGAGCGGCTACCTGCTCGGCGCCAACCCGCGGAAGCAGTTTCTTGGCCCAGTTCGCCGGCATTTTCGTGGGCACGGTGGTCACGGTGCTCTGTTTCAGGATCATGGTGCCGGACGCCTCGGTGCTGGGCACCGACCAGTTTCCCGCCCCCGCCGCCCAGAGCTGGAAGGCCGTGGCCGTAGCGCTGAGCAAGGGCATCGACGAACGCTCGCTCCGGTGAAACGTCTGGTCGATCGTGGTCGGCGGGCTGGTCGGCATCGTTCTGCCGCTGCTGTCGAAGTGGCTTCCGAAGAAATACGAGAAGTGGGTTCCCTCGCCGGCCGGCCTCGGCCTGGCCTGGACCTTCCACTGGTACTACAGCCTGCTGTTCTTCACTCGGCGCGGTGCATCGGCTACGGCTTTGAGAAGACAGCGCCCGAAGCAGGCCGAAGAATATCACGTTTCCCGTCGCCTCCGGCATTATCGCCGGCGGCTCGCTGATGGGCGTTGTGTTGATTTTCGCGAGAATGGCCCTCCTGTCGCTTCACCATTGATCCATACCGTAGGGACTGTCCCGATTTTTGTGTCAGCAAGAATGGGACTGTCCCTTTTGCCTGACGCGGCCACGATAACGCCGTTGACACAACATTCTGTACAGGCCCTACTGTAGAGATGACCCAATAATCGCCATGCCGTCATTCCGCCGTAGCTTTTCCCTTGGAGACATACAACCGATGAAACGCCGTGCGTTCCTGCAAACAACCGGGCTGGCCGCCGCCGCGGCTGCCGTCGACCGCATTCCCCGCATTGCCAAGGCCGAGGCCCTGTCCGTCAAAGCGATTCCCGATCGCAGCGAGGTTCCGCTTTCCGATACTTGGGACTTGTCGAGCCTCTTTCCCAACGACAAGGCCTGGGAGACGGCGTTCGAGGCGTGGAGAAACAGCATCGACGGCTACGCCGCAGTTTCAAGGCAAGCTGGCCGACAGCGCCGAGACACTGGCCGCGTGCATCCGCTTCGACCTCGACATCGATCGGGCGGCCGATCGGCTGGGCACCTACGCCATGCTCAAGACGGCCGAAGACCAGTCAACAGCGTCTACCAGCGGATGCATGGGCCGGTTCATCCAGGCCGCCAGCCAGGCCGCGCAAGCTATCCAGCTACATCCGGCCCGAGATTTTGGCCATTCCCGACAGCGAAAATCGACGAGTTCCTCAAGGCGCCAGGCTTGGCGCCCTACAAGCTGCTGCTGAGCCGGATCCTCCGCTTCAAGCCGCATACGCTTGGCGAGAAGGAGGAACGGCTGCTGGCCATGCAGACCGAAATGGCCGGGGCGGCCAGCCAGCATCTTCCGCCAGCTGAACGACGCCGACATGAAGTTCGGCGTCGTCAAGGACGAAAAGGGCCGGGAGTCGAGCTGACCCACGGCACGTTCATCAGCCTGCTGTACTCGCCCGACCGCGAAGGTCCGCGCGACGGCGTTTCATCAGTATTACCGGCAGTACACGGCACACGAGCACACGCTGGCCGCGTCGCTCGGCGCGTCGGTCGATCGCGACGTCTACTACGCCAAAGTGCGGAACTACCCCTCGTCGCTCGACGCCTCGCTGTTTCCCGATCATAGTGCCGGTGTCGGTCTACGACAACCTGATCGCGTCGATCCATCGCCAACTTCCCGCGCTGTACCACTACTACGACGTGCGGCGGCGGAAGATGCGGCTGCAGGACATCCACCACTACGACACCTACGTGCCGATCCTGCCGAAGCTTCGCATCGGCACACGTGGGACGAGGCCGTCGCGATGGTGCTGACGGCGCTGAAACCGCTGGGCAGGCGAGTATGGCCGCGTGCTGGCGGGGGGCTTGAAGGACCGCTGGTGCGACCGCTACGAAAACCGCGGCAAGCGGAGCGGCGCCTTCTCGCGCCGGCTCCTACGACGGCAAGCCCTATATCCTCATGAACTATCAGCCCGACGTGCTCGACCACGTCTTCACCTTGGCCCACGAGGCCGGCCACTCGATGCACAGCTATTTCTCGGCCAAAAGCCAGCCGTACGCCTACTACCACTACTCGCTCTTCGTGGCCGAGGTGGCCAGCACGTTCAACGAGCACATGCTGAGCCAATATCTCTTGGCCCATGCCTCGCGACAAGCAGGAGCGGGCGTTTCTGTTGAACCGCCAGATCGATGCCATCCGGGCGACGATTTTCCGCCAGACGATGTTCGCCGAGTTCGAGAAGCTCGCCCACGCCTCGGTCGAGGCCGGCGAGCCGCTGACGCTCGACCGGATCAAGCGAGATCTACCACGGCCTGTTGAAGCTCTACTTCGGGCCGGACTTCGCGCTCGACCCGGAGTTGGACCTCGAATGCCTCCGCGTGCCGCATTTTTATCGAGCGTTTTACGTCTACAAATACGCCACGGGCATGTCGGCGGCGATGGCCCTGGTCGATCGGGTCACGCACGGCGGCCAGACGGAATTGAACGACTATCTCGGCTTCCTCAAGGGCGGCTGCTCGAAAGACCCACTGGACCTGCTGCGCGGCGCCGGTGTCGACATGGAGAAGCCGAATTGCGTCGACCATGGGCTGCAACAGTTCGGGCAGATGGTCGCGGAGTTGGACCGATTGGTGTAGGATCGGGGTTATCGACAGCGGGCCGACGAACGATCGGTGGCTGATGCTTGCGCGTCGACGCCCAGGTGGCCCTCTTTCGTCCCTCGGTCTGCGCCATTGTCCAATTTAATTGCTCTTGCCCAGTATGCCCCATTCGCATAAGCTACAGTCGCTCAAAGTATGCACACTCGCTCGCTCTTTCTTCGGGCGGCGCGTCAGGGAGGACTGAGGGCCGGAGAAGCCGGGAGGGGCTCTATGAGTTCGGGCCAGAAAGCGTGCGCCGTCGCCTAGGGACGGGCAGGACAGCCTGGCCGGCAGTGCTGCGGTCGAGACGCTCAGCGCGAAGTCGCTGGGCATCGTGGTGCGCCGGGCCATCCATCGCACACGGCACTGGCTGATGGGCCAGCAGAACGAGGACGGCTGTTGGTGCGCCGAACTTGAAGGCGACACCATCCTCGAGAGCGAAACGATCCTGTTACTGGCGTTTCTGGGCTATGAGGACTCGGACCTGGCCCAGCGGTGTGCGGCCCACCTGGTCGACAAGCAATTGCTCGAGGGCGGCTGGGCGATGTACCCCGGCGGCGGGGTCGAAATCAGCGGCAGCGTGAAGGCCTATTTTGCCCTGAAGCTGGCCGGCCACGATCCGAGCGCGGAATACATGCAGCGGGCCCGGGCGGCGATTCTCGCCAACGGCGGGGCCGACGCCGTCAACAGTTTCACCCGATACTACCTCGCCCTGCTGGGCCAGATATCGTACGAGCAGTGCCCGGCAGTGCCGCCGGAGGTCGTGCTGCAACCGAAATGGTTTCCGGCGAGTCTCTACGCCGTCAGTTCCTGGTCGCGGACGATCATTGTGCCGCTGTCGATCATCTCGGCGTTGCGGCCCGTCCGACATCTGGAACCGCGGCTGGGCATCCGCGAACTGTTCCTGAAGGAGCCCGAGGACTGGCCGGCACTACGGTGTCCGGGCCTGTCGGGTGGAACGGGCCTGTTCAGTTGGGACCGCTTTTTCCGCACGGTCGATCGGTTCTGCAAATGGTGCCATCGCCGCAAGGTGTTGCCGTTGCGGCGAAAGGCCTTGGCGGCTGCCGAACAATGGATGCTCGCCCATTTCGACGAGAGCGATGGCCTCGGCGCCATCTATCCGCCGATGGTCTGGAGCATCGTGGCGCTGAAATGTCTGGGCTATCCCGATGACAGCGCGAGGTGCAATACTGCCACCGGCAGTTGAACGACCTGGTGCTCGAAGACGACGAAGCCGGCACGGCCCGGTTACAGCCGTGCAAGTCGCCGGTTTGGGACACTGCGATCGCGATTCGCGCGCTGACGTCCAGCGGCATGCGGCCCGACAATCCTGCCATCGGCGAGGCGATCCGCTGGCTCTTGGCACGGCAGATTCGCCGGCGCGGCGATTGGGCCGAGAAAGTCGACGCCGAGCCGGGCGGCTGGTGCTTTGAATACGCCAACGATTTCTATCCCGATTGCGACGATACGGCGATGGTGCTGTTGGCGCTTGCAAACGCAGTTTGCGGACGCCGACGCCCGCGACGCCTTGCCGCCGGAGTTGCGGTTGGCGGCGTCGCCCGGCGACCAGGCCGAAGATGCCCAGCAGCGGGTCGTCTCGATGCAGGAGACGTTCGAGGCCATCGACCGAGGACTGCGCTGGCTCCTGGCGATGCAGAATCGCGACGGCGGCTGGGGTGCCTTCGACCGGAACAACGATCGCGAGTTCCTCTGCCACGTGCCGTTTGCCGATCACAACGCGATGATCGATCCGAGCACGCCCGACCTGACCGGCCGGGTGCTCGAAGCGCTGGGCCGGCTGGGCCACCGACTGGGCGACGCGGCCGTCGACCGGGCCGTCGCCTACGTTCGCCGCACGCAGAATCCCGACGGAAGCTGGTTCGGCCGCTGGGGAGTCAACTATGTCTATGGCACGTGGCAATCGCTCGCCGGCCTGACAGCGGTCGGCGTCCCGGCCGACGACCCGGCGATTGTCGCCGGCGCTCAATTGGCTGTTGAGCCACCAGCAGGCGTGCGGCGGTTGGGGCGAATCGCCCGACAGCTACGAGCATCCGCACCTTCGCGGGCAGGGTCCGACCACCGCCTCGCAAACCGCTTGGGCGCTGATGGGCCTGCTAGCCGCCGGCCTGCAAGACCATCCGGCCGTTCTTCGCGGCGTGCAATATCTGCTGGACACCCAGAAAACGACGGCACGTGGGACGAGCCCGAGTTTACCGGCACGGGGTTCCCGCGCGTCTTCTACCTGCGATACCACTATTATCCGATCTACTTCCCGCTCCTGGCGCTGTCGCAGTGGGCGGTGATGGCCGGCGGCGAGCCCGCGGAAGCCGATCGGCTGTCAACCATCGGCGCCGAATCTTCGTAGCCGCGCGGCGCTGTCGGCGCAGCCTGGCAGCCAGGAGCCCCTTTCGCGTTCACTAGGTCTCTCGTTATGCGATTCCCTCTCTCCCTAACCCGCTCGATGACGGCCTATCTGCTTCGCAAGAAGCTCTCGGGCGAGAAACGCTTTCCGCTGGTCCTGATGCTCGAGCCACTGCACGCCTGCAATTTGTCGTGCGTGGGCTGCGGGCGCATCCGCGAATACGCCGGGACATTGCACCAGCGGCTGTCGATCGACCAGTGCCTGGCGGCGGTGGAAGAATGCGGGGCGCCGATCGTCAGCGTCTGCGGCGGCGAGCCGCTGATCTACCCGGAAATCGAGGTCTTGATCGAAAGCCTCGTCGGGCGGCGGAAGCACGTCTACTCTGTGCACCAACGGCGCCCTGCTTGACAAGAAGCTCCGCGGCTTCCGCCCCAGCAGCCGGCTGTTCATCAACGTCCACCTCGACGGCATGGAGGGCACGCACGACCGGATGGTCGGTCGGCCGGGCGTGTTCGCCGCCGCCGTCCGCGGCATCCTCGACGCCAAGGTCGCCGGCTTCCAGGTGTGTACGAATACGACGATCTACCGGGACACCGACATGCACGAGATCGCCGTGCTGTTCGACTATTTGTACGAGTTGGGCGTCGACGGCTTCATGATCTCGCCCGCCTTCGGCTATGCGTCGGTCGGCGCGTCGGACCCGCAGAATGCGGCGAGCATCTTCATGACCCGCGACGAAGCACACGAGAAGTTTCGCGCGGCTCGGACGCTTCTCGGGCGATTTCGCCTTACGGCCTCGCCGATTTACATGGAGTTTCTCTGTGGCGACCGTCCACTGGATTGCGCCGCATGGGCCAATCCCGACCTACAACGTTCGGGGCTGGCGCGGTCCTTGTTATCTGCTCGGCGACGCGCACTATGCGTCCTATCGCGAACTGATCGAGGCCACGGACTGGGACCGCTTCGATGGCTCGGCTGACGATCGCTGCCGGGACTGCCTGGTCCACTGCGGCTTCGAGCCCGCCGCCGTGCTCGCCGCGCAAGGGCTTCCGCGACGCCGTGCGGATGGCCGTGTGGCAGTTGACGTAGTAGAATGCGGGCCGGTCGTTTTTCGATGGGTTCCAGGCTTGGCTCGTTCCGTAAAGCCGGCGAAGGAACTCGCCCCTTGACAACCTTCTCTGTGCCATGGCTTTTCACTCCCTCTTTCATACATTGCTGCAAAAGGCAGCAAAAGGACGGTTTCGCGACGTGTTGGCGGCTGCGGCGCGCGAGCGGCTGGAGCCGGCTTCGACCGAGCAGCCGATTGAAGGAACCCGTCCCTGCCACCTCGGTTTCGTCTTTGCTCTGGGCATCGAATCCGGATGCCTCGAAGATCTGCTCGACGGCATGGTGACCATCCGCGGAAGCGGTTTTGTGGTTCGTGAGGGTGGATTGCGCAGCCGTCGCACCGTGGTCATCCTCTCCGGGCCGGGCACCAAGAACGCGGCGACGGCGACCGAAGTGCTTCTCGATGGGCACCACCCGGCACGCGTGATTTCCGCGGGATTTGCCGGCGCGCTGCGTCCTCAGATGCGGCGGAACGATATTCTCGTGGCCGACTGCCTTCGGAGGGCGGCACGTGAGGATCTGCCGGTCGAACTGCCCGACGGCTTGACGGCAATGCTCTCGCAACAAGGGGTCCATCGCGGCGCGTTGCTTACCGTCGACCATGCCGTTCGTCTGCCTGGCGACAAGCGCGACCTGTTCGACCGCTACGGCGCCTGGGGCGTCGACATGGAGGCGTATGCTGTCGCGGACGCTTGCCGGCGCCGCAACGTGGCGTTTTCATCGGTTCGGGTGATTGGCGACGCATCGGATGAAACACTGCCGCCGGACGTGGAGCACCTGCTGGCGCAGACGAGTGCCGTCGCCCGGGCGGGCGCGGCGCTGGGAGCCGTGTGGCGGCGGCCGGCCAGCGCGAAAGACCTCTATCAACTGCGTGAAAACGCCTTGGTTGCGTCCGGGCACTTGGCGAAGTTCCTCGCTGCGTGCGATTTTGCCTGAGCCCTTTCGCACAACGTCTTGCGGACGGCGAAGTTGCAACTGCCGCCGCCGGTTCGGGGTGGCTGGGGCTAGTCGCGATTCCCCGACAGCGGTGGCCGGCTTGACACCCCAGGCATCAACCATTATGCTTTCTAGATTGTCGACGCCACTAACTTGTGGTGTTGTAAGATTTTGTAGCGTCTCGGCCGTTTCGTTGGGTCGAGCGGGACGAGGAGACTATTGTCGCAGGGAGAACGAATCAGGGTTCGATGGGTGCGGGCAACACGCCGATGCACGACGCAGGATCGTGCGTTTCGTGCGCCTGGCGCGGCTTGGCAATGGTTGCGACCCCGAGGAAAGTGAGAGCGAATGGATCCCAACGAACTGCTTCGCATCGTGGACGCGATCCACCGCGATAAGAATATCGACAAGGAAATCGTCTTCGAGGGCATCGAGGCGGCGCTGGTTTCGGCCGCCAAGAAGCACTACGGAGAAGAGGAGGACGTCGTCGTCGAGATCGATCGCGCCAACGGCTTCGATCCGGGGCACGCACAACGGCGTGCCGATGGAGCCGGCCGAGATGGCCGAGCGGATCGGCGCCAAACCGCCAAGCAGGTGATGATCCAGAAGATCCGCGAGGCGGAGCGAGACGCCCTGTACGACGAATACGAAGAGCTTAGGGGGCAATTGGTCACCGGCGTGATCCAGCGCTACGAGGGCGGCGCGGCCACGGTCACGCTGACCAACGTCGAGGCGATCCTGCCCAAGGGCGAGCAGATTCCCGGCGAAACGCACCATGCCAACGAGCGGGTCCGGGCGACGGTCTACGAGGTGAAGAAGGCGGGCAGCCGGGTCAAAGTCATTCTCAGCCGCACCAAGCCGCACCTGGTCCAGCGGCTGTTCGAGCAGGAGATTCCCGAGATCGCCGAGGGCGTGATCGAGATTCGCGCCATCGCCCGCGAGCCCGGCTACCGCACGAAGGTGGCCGTCAGCAGCACCGACCAGCGGGTCGACTGCGTCGGGGCGTGCGTGGGCGTGCGCGGCAACCGCATCAAGAACATCGTCGACGAACTGGCGGGCGAACGGATCGACATCGTCCGCTACAGCGACGACATGCAGGTGCTGATCCCCAACGCCCTGCAGCCGGCGGAAGTCGAAGAGGTGATTCTCTGCCAGATGCTGGGCCGGGCGATCGTGCTGGTGCAGGAGGACCAGCTTTCGCTGGCCATCGGGCGCCGCGGCCAGAACGTCCGCCTGGCCAGCAAGCTCTGCGGCTGGGACATCGAGATCATGACCCGCGAGGAGCTTGACGAGCAGATCGAGCAGGCCGTGGCCGGCTACTCGTCGCTCGACGGCGTGGAGCCGGAGTTGGCCGAGCGGCTGGTCGGCGAGGGATTCCTTTCGTATGACGACCTTTCGGTGATCGAGCCGGACGTCGTTGATGGAGATGGGCGGGCTGACGGCCGAGCAGGTCGACCATATCGTCCAGCAAGCCGAAGCAGAAGGCGACGGAGGCCGAGAAGGCCGCCGCCGAACAACGCCGGCAGCAGCGCGAGCAAGAGCGGATGGAGGCGGCAGAGGCCGCCGAGGCCGCAGCTCCGGCCTCGGCCTACTACGCCGACGGCAAACCCGCCGAAACCATCGAACAGTCTGCCGACGCCGAAAGAACCGGCCAGCGAACCATCGGCTGTCGAGACCGGCCGAGCGGGCCGGCTGCTTCGCTTGCCGCCGACGATGCGTCCGCAGCCGAACCGACACAACACGTTGCGGAGTCGTCCGATGACGCCGCACAGTAACGGAGACTTTCGCCCGAGAGAATACGTGCAGACAGCCCGACGCAACCTTTCACTTGGGAGCGGCCCTTTGCCCATCCGCATCTACGCATTAGCGAAACAACTGAAACTCGACAGCAAGGTGCTGGTCGACATCTGCACCAAAGCGGGTGTGACGGGGAAGGGCTCTGCGCTGGCCAGCCTGACCGACGAAGAGATGGCGCAGGTCATGGCCTTCATGACAGCGGCAAGGCGGGCCAGCGCTGGCGGCCGGCGCCATATCGGGGCACCCGGCCGCGCGAGCGCGATCGCCAGGTGCCGCGCCCCCGACGGCCTTTCGCCGCGAAGACTACATCGGTCCCGGCGGCACGGCTTCCCGGCAAGGTTCCGGTCTTGCCCGCCGCGGCCCGAAAGACCGCCCGTCCCGAAGAAGAAGGGCGACGAACCGTCCGCGGTGACGAGAGCAGCGGGCCAAGGGGCCGGAACAGGACGGAGAAGGAACGGGAGACGAGACGGGGCACCGGCCATCAAATTGGCGCCGCTGCCCACGTCGGCTCGCGCGCTCCGGTGCGGCGGAAGTCGAACCGAGCCGGCCCCGCAGAAGCCCGACATCAAGCTGCCGAAAGACGCGATCCGGGCCGGCAAGGCGGGCACGAAGCCGCTGTCGGAGCATTTGCGCAAGCACGAGCAGAAGCGGATGCGCCGCCGAAGCGGGCAGGACCGTGCCGCGGGCAAGCTGCCGCCGGGCGAGGCCGCGTCGCCGCGGGACGGCGCTGCCGGGAAGCCGCGAGCGTCCCCGCCGCGGGGTCGCGCGGCCCGTGATCGCCAGAAAAGGCGACGAAGGCACGGTCGCCACCCTCGGCGGCCGAGAACAGCGCCAGCTGAAGCGCAAGAAGGCTGCCACAGCCCGCCGGCGAACGCCGGAAGACGAGGACGAGTCGCCGACCCCGGCGTCTGCGGCGCCGCACCCACATCCGACGAACCGGCACGAACACCGCGGCCCCGCGCCGCGAAAGCGTTACGATCGAACTTCCGTGCACAGTGCGCAGTTTCTCCGAGGCGATCGGCGTACCGGCTCGGACAATCCTGGCGAAGCTGCTCGAACTGGGGACGATGAGCAATATCGCCGCCACGCTCGATCCAGACATGGCTGAACTCTTGGCGGCCGAACTGGGCGTGTCGGTCAACTTCCAGCGGCCGCTGGCTCTGGAGGAAAAAGTCATCCAATCGTTGGAGCGGGAAGATGACCCGGCGAAGCTCCAAGCCGCGGCCGCCGATCGTCACATTCCTCGGCCACGTCGACCACGGCAAGACGTCGTTGCTGGACCACATCATTGGCATCGATGTGGCCGCGCACGAGAAAGGCGGCATCACACAGCACATCCGCGCCTACCGCGTCAAAAAGGATGGCAAGTCGATTGCGTTCGTCGATACGCCGGGTCACGAGGCGTTCACCGAGATGCGCGCCCGCGGGGCCAACGTCACGGACATTGCCGTACTCGTGGTGGCGGCCGACGACGGCGTCATGCCGCAGACCGAAGAGGCCATCAGCCACGCGCGGGCGGCCGAAGTACCGATCGTCGTGGCGCTGAACAAGATCGATCTGCCGGGCGCGAATGCCCAACGCGGCGTACGAACAGTTGGCTGCCAACGAGTTGCTGCCCAGCGAATGGGGCGGCGAGACGGAGGTCGTCAAGACCAGCGCGACCACGGGCGAAGGCATCGACGCGCTGCTTGGAAACGCTGCTGACGGTGGCCGAACTGCACGAGTACAAGGCCAATCCCGAAGGGCCGGGCCGTGGCACCTGCCTCGAGTCCGAACTGCACGAGGGGCGCGGCGTCGTGGCCAAACTGCTGGTCCGCAACGGCACCCTGCGCGTGGGCGACATTGTCGTTTGCGGCGAGGCATTCGGCCGCGTCAAGGCGATGTACGACACGCTGAAGCCGGACCAACGGCACGACGAGGCGGGGCCTTCCACCCCCGTGAACGTGACGGGCCTGAACGCCGCGCCCGGCGCCGGCGACCTGTTCTACGTTCTTGGCGACATCGGCCAGGCCCGCGAACTGGCCGAGCAGCGCGCGGCAGTCGCCCGGCAACGCAGCCTCGCCGGCGCTCGGCCCCACGTCACGCTGGAGAGTCTCTACGAGCGATTGGGCGAAGAGAGCCAGGTGCAGACGCTGAACATTATTTTGCGGGCCGACGTTCGCGGCTCGATCGAGGCCATCCGCAAGGAGTTGTCCAAGCTCGAACATCCGGAGGTGCAGATCAAGATTCTTCAGGCCACCGTCGGCGGCATTACCGAGGCCGACGTCCATCTGGCCCACGCCTCCGACGCGGTCATCATCGGCTTCTCGGTCGTGCCCGACGAGGGCGCCCGCGGCCTGGCCGACAAGCTCGGCGTGCAAATTCGCCGCTACGACATCATCTACCAGGTGACCGACGACCTGCGGGCGGCCTTGGAAGGCATGCTCAAGCCAATGCGGCAAGAGAAGGAACTGGGCCGCGCGCTGGTGCAGCGTGCTTTCCACATCAGCCGACTGGGCACCGTGGCCGGTTGCCGCGTGTTGGCCGGCGTCGTCCAGCGCGACGGCCGGGTGCGCGTGATCCGCGAGAGCCGAATCATCGGCGACTACGCCCTGGATTCGCTGAAGCGGGAAAGGGACGACGCCCGTGAAGTCCGCGAAGGTCTCGAGTGCGGCATCAAGCTGGCCGGATTCAATGACATCAAGGAGGGCGACCTGCTGGAGGTATATAAGATCGAGGAAATTGCTCGGACGTTTTAGTGGTGAGTGGGCAGTGATCGGTGGTGACTAGCCGATACGACGGGTTTACTCATTTCCGATCCAAGAATCCCTAAAAACCCACCTGACCACTGCCCATTCTGACCACTGGCCACTCACTTTCACCAATGTCCCTCCGACGCGTTCAGAAAGCCGCCGAAGCCATTCGAGAGGTCGTTAGCATGGCGATCTTGACGGACCTGAAGGATCCTCGCATCCGCGACGTGACGGTGACCTATGTGGAAGTGTCGTCCGACATGCGGCACGCGAAAGTTCACGTATCAGTGATGGGCGACGAGACGCACCAAAACCTGAGCCTGCGCGGGCTGCAAAGCGCCGCCGGCTTCTTGCAGGCGAAAATCGCCCAGCAGATCGATCTCCGTTACACGCCCAAGCTGACCTTTTTGCTCGATCAAGGGGTCAAGCGATCCATCGCCGTCGCCAAGATCTTGCAAGAGGTTCTGCCCCCGCAACCGCCCGCTGCCGACGAGGATGCGTCGGACGAAGCCGAGCCCGACCCCAACGAGCCAACGTCATGACCGCTGTCAGTCGCTCCGCGCAGTTTGCCAAAGTCTACCGAGTCGTCAAGAAGGCGTACAAGGCGCCGGCCCGCACCACGCGCTCGGTTATCGAGCACTTGTTGTTTGCCTGCTGTCTCGAGGACGCGCATCACGACGAGGCCGAGGAAGCCTTTGCCTCGCTGGTGCACACGTTCTTCGATTGGAACGAAGTTCGCGTCACGTCGATCTCCGAGCTTTCCGAGGTAATGGCCTGCCTGGCCGATCCCCGAGCGGCGGCGAACCGGATCAAGCGCGTGCTGCACTCGGTGTTCGAAGCAACGTTCAATTTCGACCTGGAAGATCGTCGCAAGAAGAACCTTGGGCCGACGGTCAAATGGCTGGAGAAGCTCGACGGGGCCACACCCTTCACCGTCGCCTATATCGTTCAACATGCGCTCGGGGGGCATTCGATTCCCATCGACGCCGGAACGATGGCCGTGCTGCGCGTTCTCGATCTGGTGACCGACAAGGACATAAACGCCGGATCCGTGCCGGGGCTGGAGCGGGCCGTGTCGAAGTCGAAAGGGATCGAGTTCGGCGCGCTGCTGCACGAGCTCGGCGCCGACTACTCGGCGAATCCCTACTCGCCCGGCATTCGAGAAACGCTGCGGCAGATCAATCCGGAATGCGAAAGCCGACTGCCGAAGCGCCGGACCGTCCGCGTACCACCGAAAGTGGAGAAGCCCGAGAAGCAGAAGACCGCTCACGGCGCCGCGCCGGCCGCACACGCGGACAAGAAGAAGCCTGCCGCCGCGCGAAAAGTCGCCTCGAAAAAGAAGGCTGATGGTGGTTCGGTCCCGCCGACCGCCGACGGCGAGAAAAAACGGAGCGGCGGCCGGCAGCGTGCTGCCGGAACGACCGCGTCCCAAAGGCGTCCCTCACGCGAGCCAGCCTCGAACAAGCGATCGGCAACAGCAAGACTATCGAAGCGCAAGCCGCGATGAGCATCCGGCGTTGTGACGGAGCGTGGTATCTGAGGATCAGGTGGTGCAGCATGGCCGGTGGGTGTGTGGCGAGGCGAATCGGTCGCCTCTGGTTTGGCGATGTGGCAACGGCAGGGGGGGCCCCAAGGCATCTTTGTGTTGCCACGTTTGCAATTCCGCGTCGGCAACGCCGCACGGCCGGCGTGACGTTTGCGCTGGTTTCCCTGGCGCTGTGCGCCGTGATGGTCTTATCCACACGGTCGATGGCTGCGTCAAACGTTGCGGCGCGAGACGGCGGCCCGGCTCTTGAAGACCTGCCTGAACCGTTTGTTCCGCGCCAGCCGGCCACCGAAACCGACCGCGATCGCGTCGAGGCGGTCGCGCTGTTCTGCGCCGGTCGGGCTCACGAGCGCCGGCAGGAGTACGCTCGTGCCCTGCGCTGCTACGAGCGTGCCCTGCGCTGTGATGCGCAATCGTCGACGATCGTTGGGGCGACCGTTGCCACGGCGATTCAGCTCAAGCGAATCCCGGAAGCGATCCGTTATGCCCTGAAGGCCGCTGAGTTGCCCAATCCGGATCCGGTCTTGCTCCGCGGCCTGGGCGGGGACCTGGCCCAAAACGGGGAATGGTCGCAGGCTATCGCGCTCTACGAGAAGGCGCTTGCGGCCGGCGGCCATACGAAGGACACCGCCAGCGATGTCCTCCTGCGCATGGAACTCGGACGCCTCTGTTGTCTGACGGAGAAGTACAAGGAGGCCGCCGACAGTTTTGCCCGGGTGTTATACGCCATCGACCACCGCGACGCGTTTGCGCTCGACGAGCCGTTGGTCAGAGTCTTGCTGGGAGGAAAACCGGCGTCTAGTTTCCAATTGATGGGCGAATGCTTCCTCCGGGCCGACCGGCCGCGGGAGGCGTTGTCGCTGTTCGAGAAAGCGGACGCCGCTTCGCACGACGAGCCGCTGCTCCGGTTCAACCGCGCCCGGGTGTATCTTAAGACCGGCCGGCCGGCCGACGCGATTACGGACATCGAGGCCGCTTTGGCCGGACATCTGGACGATCAGGCGGCGGCGCCCTACGAAACGCTGGCCGACGCGCTGGCGGCACTGGGGAGGAAGGGCGAGCTTCTCGACCGATTGGAGACGCTGCGAAACGCGAACCCCGGCAATGCCGTGCTGGGCTATTACCTGGCCGCCCAATACGAGGCCGCCGGAGAGCGTAAAAAAGCCGAACGGCTCTATCCGGAGCTTCTGAAAATCGCGCCGACGATCACCGGCTACCGCAACCTCGTGGAACTGTATCGGCAAGACAAGCAGTTTGACGCCATGTTGACGGTCTTAGGCGAGGCACTGGAGAAGACGAGTACGCTGGAAGTGCTGGCGGCCGAGGCCCAGTCGATTTCAGGCGACGCGCAGTCGATGGCGGGCCTGGTGCAAGCCGCGCGGCGGCGCCTTACATCGGACCCGGCAGGCCTCGGCTATGGCATGCGGCTGGCCGTGGCACTGCTGTCGCTCGAGGCGCAGCGCTACGACACGGCGTCGGAGTTTTTCGAGCTGGCTTTGGCCGCCGAGCAGTCGGCGCGCCGGCCATCCGAGTCGACGGCCGGGCTCGACGCTGGCTCGACGGCGATTGCGCGACTGGACCGTCGGCCTTCGCGGAAGGCGGAGGTTCTGATGGTCTGGGGCATCGGACTCTTAAGCGGCCAGCGGGCCGCAGAGGCGGCCAAGGTATTCCAGCGCGGCATCGACGAAAAGGCGCTGCCGGCCGACAACCCCGCTTTCGAGTTCTACCTGGCCGGTGCGCTGGCGCTGGCCGATCGCCCGGAAGAAGCCTTGGCGGCCGCGAAGGCGGCAGCCGGAAAGAAGAGCGATTCGGCCCGCTACCTTGTGCGCCCCGCTTGGGTGCTCTACATGGCGAAACGCTACGACGCGGCGACCCGGGCCTACCGGGAACTGATCGGGAAGCTGGACGCCGACCGCACGTCGACCGAGACCCGCGACGTGCTCCGCGAGGCTCGGCTGGCGCTGTCGAACATCGCAGTCATCCAAGGCAACGTGGATGACGCAGAGGAATGGATCGAGCAGGTGCTCGACGAGTTTCCCGACGACGACGGGGCGTTGAACGACCTCGGTTATCTCTGGGCGGATCAGAACAAACATCTCGGCGTGCCCGGCGGATGATCGAGAAGGCCGTCGCGGCCGAGCCCGGCAACATGGCCTATCGGGATAGCCTTGGCTGGGTGCTGTTCCGCCTCGGCCGGTATCCGGAAGCCGTCGTCGAGTTGCAAAAGGCCGCCGGCGGCGAGAAACCTGACGCCGTGATCCTCGACCATCTCGGCGACGCCTACCTGAAAGCCAACCGCCGCGACGAGGCGATCACAACCTGGCGCAAGGCGGCAGAGGCGTACCGGCGCGACAAAGAGGCCGAAAAAGCCGAGCTTGTGGAGAGGAAGAGCAGGGAAGCGAGAGAAGTCAGAGGTCAGACGTCAGAGGTCAGAGGGCGGAAGGCTGGTTGTCGATACTTGATTGGTGCACATTACGGAGTCTGAATATGGCGGGCCATTCACATTGGGCGGGCATCAAGCATAAAAAGGCGCTCATCGACGCCAAGCGGGGCAAACTCTGGAGCAGACTGGCCAAGGCGATCATCGTCGCGGCCAAGTCCGGCGGCGGCGATCCTGACGCCAATCTCCGGCTGCGCTACGCCATCGACGACGCCAAGGCCGTGAGCATGCCCAAGGAGAACATCCAACGGGCCATCAAACGCGGCACCGGCGAACTCGACGGCGCCAATCTCGAAGAAGTCGTCTACGAGGGCTACGGCTCCGGCGGCGTGGCCATTCTTTGCGAAGTCTTGACCGACAACCGCAATCGCACGGCTGGCGAAGTCCGTAAAATCTTCGAACTTGCCGACGGTAAGCTCGGCAGCAGCGGCTGCGTTGCGTGGATGTTCGACAGCAAGGGGCTGTTCCTCGTGCCGGCCGCCGGCATTGACGAGGACAAGCTGATGGAACTGGCCCTCGAGGCAGGCGCCGACGACGTGCTGCCGAGCGGCGACAAGTTCGAGGTCACCTGCGACCCGGCCGTGTATCGCGACGTTGCCAAAGCCCTGGCCGACGCCGGCATCGAGCCGGAGACGAGCGAGATCACCCGCCTGCCGAAAAATACCGTCGACATCAGCGATCCCGAAGCGGCCCAGAAGGTCCTCAGGCTCATGGAGCGGCTCGACGATCACGACGACGTGCAGAACGTCTCAGCGAACTTCAATATCCCCGACGAAGTGTTGAAGGCTATCGGCGAAGCCTGAAGTAGCAGGCACGCTCCGGAAACTGTCCCGATTTTCGCGTCAGCGAAAATGGGACTGTCCCCTTCGCCGCGGTTTGCGTCGTTACGGCTCCTCGTGACACAAGAATCCGTACAGTCCCCAGTCCGGCAATGATCGAACCCGGCGGGCGACATCATGATCAGTTCCCCTCCCACGAGTTCGCAGTGGTGAAGATCGGCGTGCAGCAATTGCGCGGCGGTCGTGATTTGATCGACGGTTGCCATGCCGTCATCCCACCCCCACAGCGGCGTCACGACAAGCAGACGGAGGGCGCTGCAATTGGCGGCCTAGCGGGCGCAGTAACGATCGCCACGGCACGCGAAGCGTGCCTGCTACGTCCGGCTGCTGAGTTCGTGGACGGCGTCGACCAGCGCGACGGCGTTCTCGACCGGCGTCTGGGGCAACACACCGTGGCCGAGGTTGAAAATGTGGCCTGGACGACCGGCGGCTTGACGCAGAATTTCCTTCACGCGGTGGCGAATTTCGACCGGCTCGGCCAGCAGGATCGGCCGGGTCCAGATTGCCTTGAATCGCCCTGTCGGGCCCGACCGACCGCCAGGCGTCGTCCAGGTCCGACTCGCCAATCGACGCCCACGATCGCATCGCGCCGCCGTTTGCCAAACGCCTCGGCCAACAAGGGCAGCAGCGCGGGGTTTCCGGTGGCGAAATGGATTACCGGAACGTCCGGCCGGCAACGCCTCGATCACCGAGCGGCTGTGTGGCAGGACGTAACGGCGATAGTCTTCGACGCCGAAGCAGCCCGCCCAACTATCGAACAATTGCACCAATTGCACTCCCGCATCGATCTGGGCCCGCAGCAGCAGCGTGACGGCCCGGGCCAGCCGACCCATCAAGGCGTCCCAAGCACCGGTGTCGTTGTACATCATCGCCTTCGCCAGCCGATAATCGCGGCTCGAGCCGCCTTCGATCGCATAGGCAGCCAGTGTGAACGGGCCGCCGGCAAACCCAATAATGGCACGGTCTCGGGCAGCCCGGCCCGCGTTTTTCGGACCGTGTCGATTGACGAACCCGAGCGGCTCGATGCGTCTCCAGTTCCACGAGACGATCGACGTCGGCAGCGCCCGGATCGGATTGCTCAACACGGGCCCTTCGCCGGCCGGGTACTCCAAGCCGATGCCCATCGGCTCGAGAATCAACAGGAGGTCCGAAAACAGGATGGCCGCATCGACGCCCAGCCGCTCGACCGCCGGATCATCACTTCGGCCGCACAGATCGGAGTTCTTGCACAGATCGATGAAGGAAACGCTCTCGCGCAGTTGCCGATACTCGGGCATGTAGCGGCCGGCCTGACGCATGAACCAAATGGGCGTCCGCGCGGCCGGCTCGCGGCGTACGGCCTTCATCAGCGGACTATCGAGCCAAGCTGGATTCGTCATAGGTCGGTGGATCGGAAATGGCAACGCGGCTGCGGCACACCGCAGCACGTCGATTGCATTGCTAACAACTCAATAAGGGAATCGCTCGTCCATTTCCGCGGCCGAAAGCTCCACGAGGAACTGGCGCCAGCCGCTCGACGAGCGACATCCATCAGGCGGCGGCCCTTCTCGGCCGTGGCGGCGTGCGGATTGCCGACGCCGGCGTTGGTCGTCAGCAGGTGCCAAGGCCGCGTAATCGAGCACCCAGCCGCGATTGACGGCCTCGAACCGCGTCTGGGCCGGCCGCCCTTCGTCGGCCGCCAGGCTGCCGTCGGCATTCCGGGCAACAAGTTCGGGAAAATAGGCCAAGGCCAACGACGTCTCCATCTCGCCGGCGTGATCGTCCGGCTGCTCGAAAATCTCGCCGTAGACGTCCCTGCACACCAGATACCAGTTGCACAGGAACAAGTGGGCCGGCGTGCGGCCGTACAGCTCGCGCAGCACCCATTTCAGATCGTTGCCGCCGTGGCTGTTCAACAGCACGATCTTGCGGATGCCCGTGCGCACCAGCGACTCGACCAGATCGCCGACGATCTGGCCGAGCGTCGACGGATAGAGATTCATGGCCAACGGGAAACTGCGCCTGGTTGGTTTGCGTGCCGTAGGGAATCGTCGGCAGCAGGATCACCTTGGCGCCCGCGGCGGTGGGCCTCCTCGCAAATCTTCTCGCCGACGATGTCGCCTTCGATCGTGTCGATGCCGTAGGGCAGGTGCAGGTTGTGCGGCTCGGTGGCCCCAAAAGGCAGCACCGCCACCTCGTATCGCCGCTCTTTAACGGCGCCGTAGTTCGTCTCAGCGAGTTTCCAGGGATGCAAGGGGGGACTTAGGGATTTAGGGATTTGGGGATTTGGATCGTAGCGGCGACAATTTTTAGAGGCCGCTGATGCGGCGGACTGAGCCGGCGCAACCGCCACGCTCCGTCTTCGCCGTGTGGCCTGCCGGCTTCCATGAACTCCCGGTACTGCTTATCGAGATTACTGTAAGCAGACGCCGGTCAGCTTGGCCAGCGTGTCGGGTCGTCGCGGCCGGCGTAGACGGCCACCAGATACGCCACCAGCGCGTCGCGGTAGCGGCCGCCGTCGTAATAGACCAGAAAATTGGCCAGCCCGGCCGCCTGGCTGTAGAGCGTGGCGATCCGCGGGTCGTTCTGGATCTGCTCCATGCCGTAGCCGGTGAACTCGGCCAGCGGCACGTAGAACTCGTCGTGCAGCAGGCGGTATCGGGCGGCGTGCATCCGCTGCGTCGTCGAAGCCGCCCAGCACGTAGAAGCCGTCCTCCTGCCGCAGCGACTCCATGTACATGGCGATCCCTTCGACGATCCAGAAATTGGCCTTGCCGGCCGACGTCGCGGGCCACCGGCCGCGACTCGTGGAACAACTGGTGGGTGGCCTCGTGGTACAGCGTGCGGTCGTCGCTGTCCTGGCCGGCGAAGAAATACGCCCGGCGCGTCTGGTCGACGTACACGCCGACTGAAATCTCGATGTTGGGCATCGCCGCCCGCAGCGCGCGGTTGTAGTCGTCGCGGTCGCGGAAGTAGACCACGTCGTGCCGCGCGCGGGCTTAACGGCGGCTTCGGGCCGGCCGTCGAACATCGCCACCACGTCGGCCTCCGAGGCGTAGTAGCGGACGAACATCTGCTGCCAGAGGCGATAGAGCCGTTCGAGCTTCACGCCCAGCGCCACGGCGGCCTCGATGCTGTGGTTGGTGCGGATCGTGTAGTGCTCGGTCTCGACGTCCCAGCCGGAGCGGATGTCGTGATGCCGCCGGGCGTCCTCGGCGGCCGAAATCCAGCGGCCGTCGCAGTACCGCTGCCCCTGCTCGTAGCGGCGCAGATGGCCTTTGGGCAGCCAGCCGAACTTGTCGCTCCAGACGTAGCCCGCCCGCAGCTTCTTCACCTCGTAGACCGTGCGCCACTGGTCGCGGAACTTCTGATAGCCGAACAGCCGCCGCGCCGGCTCGTAGTCGGGGTCGGCCTGGATGGCCGCCAGGCCAGATCGAAGGCCAGGCCGGCCTGGCCGCTCCGCACGGCGTGCCGGGCCATCTCGAACAGCGCCGCGGCCTGATCGCGCCGCAAGCGTGCTCAGCCGGGAATCCCACTCGACGCATGGTCCGCCGAGGCGTCCGCCGGCAGCTTCGGCGGACCAACCTCGTCGGGCAACACCGGCACGTAGAGCTTGTACGGATCGCTCGGGCCGAGCACGTGGCGGGTCTTCCGGGCCTCGTCGGCCAGCCCGTTGGTCTCGCACCACTTGGCCAACTGCTCGATGTCGGCGGCATACTTGGCCGCGCAAGTCGATCGCCGCCTTGCGCAGTATCGGCGGCGCACGTCGCGGCCGCCGCCAGACGACGCAAACGCATACGACACAGGTCGACAAGCGGGGTCCGAAACGCATCGTCTGGCCATGCAGTATGCCGCAGTGCGCGGGTCGCCGCAATTCCGTCGGTGTCCCATGCCCTCTAGCCTCCGTGAGAGCGTCGGGATGCGAGCGTTCCAGAGAGATGCTGCGACAGCTACCGCAAAGTCGCAGTCGGGAGCGGCAGCATAGACGCGCACACGCGGATGGCATGAGTTTCGATGCGTTGCGGTCCATCTGCGGCTCCGGCAGTCGGCTCTGTTGTCTACCCATGCCGACCAGCATCGGTGCCATGCCCGGCCCAGCTCACTTCGCCTGCTCTTCCTTGTCGAAGGCCGCGTCGAAGGCCACCTTGCTCGGCTCGAAGTCGAGCTTCCTGACGAACTCCAGCGGCCTCCTTGGCGCCGTGCTCGCGGTCCATGCCGCTGTCTTCCCACTCGACCGACAGCGGGCCGGCGTAGCCGGCGGCGTTCAGCGCGCGGATGATCTCCTCGAAGTTCACCCCGCCGCGGCCCAGCGAGCGGAAGTCCCAGCCGCGGTGCGGATCGCCGAAGTTCAGGTGGCTCGACAGGATGCCGCTCCGCCCGTTGAGCGTCACGATCGGCGTCCTTCATGTGGACGTGATAGATGCGGTCGGGGAATGCCCGGATGAACTCGACCGGATCGACGCCCTGCCAGATCAGGTGGCTGGGGTCGAAGTTGAAGCCGAACTCCTCGCGGTACTCCAGCGCGTCCAGCGCCCGCTCGGCCGTGTACAGGTCGAAGGCGATCTCCGTGGGGTGCACCTCCAGGGCGAACTTCACGCCGCACTCGCCGAACACGTCGAGGATCGGGTTGAACCGCTCGGCCAGCAGCTCGAAGCCGTCGTCGATCATCTCGGGCGAGACCGGCGGGAAGGAGTACAGCAGGTGCCAGATGCTCGAGCCGGTGAAGCCGTTGACCACGCTCGACGCCCAGCTTCTGGGCGGCCCGGGCGGTGTTCTTCATCTCCTCGGCCGCCCGGGCGTTGACCCCGGCCGGGTTGCCGTCGCCCCAGACGTACGGCGGCAGGATGGCCTTGTGCCGGGCGTCGATGTTGTCCAGCACGGCCTGGCCGACCAGGTGGTTCGCTGATGGCGAACACCTGCAGGTTGTTCTTCTCCAGCAGTTCCCGCTTCTTGGCGCAATAGTCGTCCTCGTCCAGGGCCTTGTCGACCTCGAAATGGTCGCCCCAGCAGGCCAGTTCCAGCCCGTCGTAGCCGAAGCCGCTGGCACTTGCGGGCCAACTCGGCCACGGGCAGGTCGGCCCATTGGCCGGTGAACAGCGTGACCGGTCGTGACATGTCAAGCTCCTTCTGCGGTAAATGTGTTCAACCGGTCCGCATTGTCGCAAATCCGCTGCCGCCCGCAACCGGGGCCCAACAGGAGCAGTCACGTCAAGCAGCAGGCACGCGGAGCGTGCCTGCCACTTGCCCCCCCCTTCAGGACGCTTGTAATTTTCGCAGAGGCCGGCGATAATCGCAGTTGGTGGCATGGACCCACCGAACTTGTCCGCATGTCGCTCTGGGGAGAGGCGAGCTGTCATGGCGTTTTCTTCGCGAGCTTTCTTGTTCTGGCGGCCGTTGCAGTGCTGTTGGCGGCCGCGCCGAGTGCAAGCCGCCTGCATGCTCAGAAGGTGGAGGCAAAAGCAGGCGTTACGGGCGTGGCCCCCATGCCGGGTGCTGCGCAAAGCGTTCCATCAACAGGTCCCAACCAGCACGCCATGCCGCCGGGCGCCGCCGGCAAGACGCCGCCCGGCGCGGGTGCCAAGCCTGGCGAGACGCCGGGCAAAGCGGCCGAGAAGAAGCCCGATGGCCCGAAACCGATCACTCGTCCCACCAAACCGGCGACTCCTCCGGATCCCGACGAATTGAAAGTCCTGCCCGACGCGGACGGGCAAGGTCCGGCTGAACTTCAACGGCCAGCCGTGGCCGGCGCGTGCTGGAGTGGCTGGCCGACATCTCCGGCATGAGTCTCGACTGGCAGGAACTGCCCGGCGACTATCTGAATCTCACCACGCAACGCAGCTACACGGTCGCGGAGGTCCGCGACCTGATCAACCGCCACCTGCTGGCCCGCGGCTTCACGCTGCTTGCGCCAGGGCGAGTGCTGACCGTCGTGAAGTCAAGAAGCTCGACCCGGCCTGGTGCCGCGCGTGGAGCCGGAGGAACTCGAACGGCACGATCCGCACGAGTTCGTCAAGGTCTCGTTTCCCTTGGACTGGCTGTTGGCCGAAACGGCCGGGCGAAGAACTCAAGCCGATGCTGAGCCCCAACGGAAAGCTCACGCCGATGGCCGAGATCAACCGCATCGAGGCCATGGACGCCGTGGCCAACTTGCGCGACATCTATGCGCTGCTGAAGAAAGAGGAATCAGACGAAGGCCAGCAACGGCTCGTGAGGTCGTTCCCGCTGCGTTATGCCCGGGCCGCCGACGTCCGCGATCAGTTGGAGACCTGCTCGCTGGGAGCATCGACCGTGAGCCGAGCGGACAGCCGCCGCAGAACCCGCAACAGGCACAGCAGCAAGCGATGATGAGGCCCGCATGCAGGCCGCGGGACAACCGCAACCTGGCGGACAGCCGGGCCAGCCGGGACAACCGCCGGCGCCGCCGCATCCAAGACCGTCACGCTCGTGGCCGACGAGCGCGAAAACAGCATCATTGCCACGGCCCGGCCCGACAAGATGGCCATTATCGCCAGGTCGATCGAGGCTATCGACGTGCCCAGCGACAGCGATCCCTCGCTGCAAAGCACGATGACGCGGACGCGCCGCTACCGATCACCGGGATCGACCCGGAGCCGGTGGTCAAGACGTTGCAGGACGTGGGCAACCTCAGCCCCACCACGCGGCTGGAGGTCGACAAGAAGAACAAGGCCATCATCGCCTACGCCCCGCTGGCCGACCACGTGATGATCAACGCCGTGGTCGAGAAGCTCAGCGGCAGCGAGCGGAATTTCGAGGCGATCAGCTCCACCGCCTGGCCGGCCGACTACGTGGCCGGCAGCATCCTGTTCATGATGGGCATCGAGCCGAAGAAAAAGCAGACGCGCCCGTCGTATTTTGGGTATTTTGGCGGGCCACAGCAGAATCAGCAGAGCCGACCAACAGAGTTCCGCGTCGACGCCGACGTGGAACACAACTCGCTGCTGCTGTATGCCAACGACGTGGAGCTCAAGGAGGTACAACGCCTGTTGGTCAAGCTCGGCGAGATTCCGCCGCGAGGTGGCAACCCGGCCACGCGTCGCGTGATCGAGGGCGGCGATGTTGAGCAGACCCGCGAGATGCTGGAGCAACTTCGGCGTGCCTGGCCGGTGGTGGCTCCCGATACGCCGTTGTCGCTGCCGGAGACGACCAAGAAGCAGGAGTCGGACGAGACGCCCGCCAAGGCCGTTCCGCAAGAGCAGCCGACGCTGCCGCCGGCCAAAACGGCCAGGCAGCCGGCTAATGTCGGCCTTATGCATCTGGCCGAGCTTCGCCGCGATGCGGGACCGCCCCATCGTTGGGCGCGATGCGCAACTTCCCGAGCGGTCGGCCGCCGCCGGCTCGGCCGCGTCGGCGGAAAGCCCGCGGAACCGATGTCCCGTCCGGCCCCGACGGACGCCGCGAAATCCAAGCCCCCGGTCAAAATCGAGATCGGGCCTGCGGGCAAGTTGATTATCTCTTCGGACGATCCGGAGGCCCTGGATTTGTTGGAGGAACTGGCCATCGAACTGGTGCCGCAGCCGAAAGCTTACAAGGTCTTCCATCTGAAGTACGCCAGTGCTTACACCGTATCGCTGAATCTGCAAGACTTCTTCAAGGAAGACAAAAAGGAGACCAGGCGGACGCCCTGGTATTGGTATGGCTCCGACTCGCAGGACGACGAAAACGACGAACGGCGGCTCTCGAAACGGCCGAAGCTGAAGTTCATCTACGACTACGACAGCAACAGCGTTCTGGTGCAGGGTGCCGATGCCTCGCAATTGAAGACCATCGAGGAACTCGTCAAGGTCTACGATCAGCCGCCGCCGACCGACTCGCAGTCGGCCCGCAAGACGCAGGTGATCCGCCTGAAATATGCAAAGGCCAAGGTGGTTGAGGAAGCGGTCAAGGGCGTCTACCGCGACCTGCTGATCGCCAATGACAAGGCACTGGCCGATTCGGGCAATCATCGCCAGGCGGAGCGAACGATCATTTACGATTGGGGCTCCAGCGAAGGGGACAAGGCAGAGAAGAAGGTTCCGAAGTTCAAGGGCCTGCTGTCGATCGGTGTGGACGAAAGCTCGAACTCCCTGGTTGTCTCGGCCCCGGCGTTTCTGTTCGACCACGTCGCCAGGATGATCCAGGACCTGGACGAAGCGGCGGCCGACAACGACGCCGTGCGGGTCGTCAAGGTCGGTCGCGGCGTAACCGCTGCTCGACTGCATGAAATTCTGGAGGCCGTAGCCGCCGGCCGCTCTGTCGGCGTCGCTGTCGCCAGCTCGACCACCGAGGGCGCGAAAGCGGCCAAGAACGGCAAGAAGCAAGGGGCCAAGAACGGCGGCAAGTCGGAGAAATCGTCCAACGGTGGTTAGGCGGAGTATTGTTGGGTGGCACGCCCCGGAACGAAGTGGTGGGCGTGGAGGCCCAGCAACTACGCCCCTCGATGTGCTGGGGGATGTGCCACGCATTCCTATTCTCGTGTTTGCTCCAAGTCCGCAGCAAGTGCTAAATTCTCTTGGCGTGCCTGATGGCGGCGCCTCGAAGCCCAAATCGGCGGCAGGAGCCTCGATGACTGCATTCCACACTGTCTGCCGTACGTGCCTGCTTTCTCTGTCGGTTGCCGTCGCGTCGCCGGCATGGGCCGGCGGTACGGTGCAATTGGAGCTCGTCGGCGACGCCCGCGGCTCGGCGTTGGCCTTTCAGGAGTGGGCTCGAACGCTGGGCGACGCCGGCATTCGCAATGTCCGCATCCGCGCTGCAGGCGATTCGGTGAACGTCGGCATCGAGATGCGTGGTCCGGCGGACAGCCGGACGTACGTGGTGACCGGCATCGTCCGGTCGGCCAACGAGGTGGAGTTGCCCGGCGGACGCTATCGTCGCAGCGACGTCGGCCGCCTGCGCCGGTGGCTCGACGACCTGGCCGAGCACGGTCCGGCTGCCCGGCGAGAACCGAAGGGGCCCTTCGGGCTCTCCAGGGGCCAGTTTGCCATGGTCCGCGCAGGATCGGCCTCGCCCGTGGGTTTTGCGACCAAAGCAATGACGCGTCGGCAAGCCGTCCGGCGTATCGCCAAACAGTTGAAACTGCCGCTAACGCCCGACGTCGCGACCGCAGCAGCCCTCGGCGACGATCCACTGGCGGAGGAATTGAGCCGGCTTTCGCGCGGCACAGGCGCTCGCCTATGTGTTGGGTTTGGCCGGACGCGGCTTTGTGCCGCGCACGTGGGGGCAAGTTGTCCTGCGACGTGGTCGCGATGCAGCCCGGTGGTCACGTCTGGCCTGCCGGCTGGCCGTCCGAAAAGCTGCCGCGGGACGGACTGCCTGGCCTGTTCGAGTTCCATAACGTGAATATTCAAGGTGTCACCGCCGCCACGGCCATCGACGCAATCGCCCAGCGGCTGAGAACGCCGGTCCTCTTCGATCACCGCGCGCTCGACCGCCACGGCATTGATCCGGCCGCCAAGACCGTGAACATGCCGTCGGCTCGCACCACGTACAGTCTCGCCCTGCAGAAGGTTCTGTTTGAGGCGCGGATGAAGTTTGAAGTGGCGCTACGACGACGCCGGCGCGCCGCTGCTGTGGATCACGTCGATCAAACCGGGGCCGTAAGACGCAACTCAACCTGGCCGGGTCGCTCGCCGCAGTGCGGCGACCTCCTCGTGCGTCAGGCGGCGGAGGTGCCGGGTGGCATCGTTCCCAATCGAACGGGGCCGACGGCAATTCGCGTGAGGCGGAGCACCTTGTGCCCCAGCGCGCGAGGACGCGCCGAATTTCGCGATTCTTCCCCTCGCGCAAGATCATCTCCAACACCGTGCTGTCCTTGTGCGATGACTTGATTGCGACTCGCTCAACCCGGGCGAGACCTTCGGCCAGGTGGACGCCTTCCCGCAGCTTCGCCAGCACGTCGCGATCGGGGCGGCCGGCGACCACGACGCGGTAGGTCTTGGCTACGCCGTAGCGCGGATGCGTGAGCCGATTGGCCAGGTCGCCGTCGTTGGTCGCCAGGATCAGGCCGTCGCTGTGCAGATCGAGCCGCCCGATCGTAAACAGCCGCATGTCCTTCGAAGGCAGCAGGTCAATGACTCGGGGCCGGCCCGAGGGGTCACGGTTGGTGCTCAGAACGCCAACCGGCTTATGGACGGCGAAGTAGACAAGCTTCGGCCGCCGCAGCGGCACGCCGTCGACGCGAATCTCCTGCTCATTTGGATCCGCTCGCGAGCCCAATTCGACGACTACGCGGCGATCGACCTCCACCCGGCCGGATGCGATCAGCTCTTCGCACTGCCGCCGGCTGCCGATTCCGGCGGCGGCAAGCACCTTCTGTAGGCCGCTCGGGCCCGGACGTCGGCCTCGGCGGCCTCGGGCGGGTCACAGGTTCTTTGCGGCGATTCGAACTATGTCTGGCAGGCATTGCTCGCGAGCAAAAAGGCGCCGAATATCTCACGTCGCTCATGCAGTGCGAGCGCTGATCCGGATCCGAGGTTAGCGATGCTTGCCTATTTTGTCAATATCGGACCTAGCCCGTTCTCGTCACCTAGCGGCGATGCGCCTTGCCGATGGCTCGTCCCAGGCTCTCCTCCGAACTCGGAACTGCAATCAGATGAACATGATTGGGCATCAGGCAGTATGCCCATATCTGTACGCCGCGCTGCTTGCACCAATCGGCCGTCAGTTCCAAATTGGCCGCATAGTCTTCCTCACAAAAGAACGTCTGCTGCCGGCGGTCTCCACGCTGGGTTACGTGATGCGGCAAACCGGGAACGCCTAATCTCGCCAACCTGTAAGCGTCAGCCCTGTCCATGCTGGCGATCCGCGGGGGCGGCGTCAGCGGCAGTGGGCACGGCGATGAGCCCGACGTGCTCGGGTGCGAGCCGCTTTGGCTCGGGATTCGTCGAGCCGATGGGTGAGGACAGCCTCGGGGTGCGCTGCGGCCCAGCGGTCGGGCAGCATCTCATCGAGCCGCGGATCGTCCGCATGCAAGCGGAGGAGAAGGTCACGGACATAGCACCATGGCTCGATCCGATGGCGCTTCGCGCCGGCCAGGATCGTGCATAACACTGCCGCCCGCGGACCCGCGGCTTCGCTACCCAGGAAGAGCCAATTCTTTCTGCCGATGGCTTGGTGCCGAAGGGTCCGCTCGCTCACATTATTGTCGATCGTCAAGCGACCATCTTCGGTGTAGCGACGCAGTGCCGCCCATTGATTTCGTGCGTAGTTGACCGCCTTGGCCAAGCTGCTCTTGGGCAGCACGCTCCCAGCCAGCCCCGACAGGTAGGCTTCGATCTTGTCCAGGACGGGAATCGATTCGGCAACACGAAGCTGGAGACGCGCCTCGGGTGACCACGTGCGAGCCCGATCTTCGATGTCGTACAACTGTCGAATCCACTCCAGCACCTGATGCGATTCCCGTGGATAACTCTTTACGGCATCGAAAAACTTCCGTCGCGCATGCGCCCAACAAGCCACCTCTTGGATGGTCGCCTGCGAACCGAGAAAGATTGCGTCGTAACCGGTGAAAGCATCCGCGTGCAGATAACCTGTGAACCCCTGCAAGAATCTTGCCGGCCCATCGCGACTGCGACTCTTTGTGAAGTCATACACCGAGTAGGGCCGCTCGTGTCCGATGTAAGTCCAGAAGTGACCTTGAAAACTTCCTTGCAGACCGCCGATGACCGTGACGGGCGTGTCATCCGTCCACATCACCGTAGATTGAAGGACCAGCTTGCGCTGCAACTCGTACAGCGGCTCGAAGAGTTCGGCCGCGAACTTCACCCAATCACACAGAGTGCTACGTGCGATGTAAACGCCGGAACGCACAAGGATGTCTTCCAAACGGTACAGTGGCAGATGGTCGCCAAACTTGCTGACGAGCACCTCGGAGATCAGACCCGGCCCAGCGATGCCGCCAGGAATCGGCCGCGGCGGAAGCGGAGCCGCATGGACTCCCCCCTTGCAACAGCGGCACGCGTACTTCGGGCGGACGTGAATGTGGGCTTCCAGCTTCGCTGGCTGCAGCTCCAGTTCCCGCGTGACGTCTTCACCGATGCGGTCCATCTGCCGGCCGCAACATGAACAAATCTTCTCTTCCGCCGACAAGTCGTGTTCATGGCGGATTTGCAGCAGTTTGTCCCAATCGATCTCGCGTTTCTTGCGGTGGCGGCGATGGCCATGCACTTCCATGGTGTCGTCGGGAGCTACGGGTTGTCGGAAGATCGGCATTGGTCGGCAAGTCCGTGTCCAACTCGAACAAATGGCCTTGCCCTTTGTCCTCGGCAATACGCTCTCGCCGTCGGCCATATGCCCAACGCTTGTACCATGCCAGTTCGTCCAGGGTGGCGGCGTGCTCCTGCTGGAGACTCTGGTACGAGGTCGCCGTCTCGTCCAAGACGCGATTCAGTTCCACCGCCCGCTGCTCGGACTCCGTCACGCGACTTCGAGCTGCGTGGCCTGCTGGAAGGCCGCCAGCAGAAGCCGCTGGCATTCGGCAAGATCGTTGGGAAGAAAGTCTACTCCGTCCATGTCGCCGAGTATTGTAGCAACTCATGCCAACAAGAAAAGCCCTCTTTCTCGGCTGGCTTCAACCGCTGCGGCGATACCTCCGCCGTCGGCGTCCCGTCCGCAAATCCAGACCGCCGAGCAACTGGACCAGTTGGGCATAGTCCAACTCGACTCCTTCGTTCGTGCCGAAAGGCTTCATGATCGGAAAGGTGCCGCGCTCCAGCCGCTTGTACCAAATGCAGAAGCCGTCCTGATCCCAAAAGAGGATCTTGAGATGATCGCGCGTGCGATTGAGGAAGAGAAACAGATCGCCCGACAACGGGTCCTGCTCAAAGACCTCTTGCACACGCCCCATGAGGCGATCGAAACTGTAATGCATATCCGTGGGCGTCGTGCACAGGAAGATTCGCACGTCGGCGTAGTCGTTCATAGTTTGGGTGCCTTCCAAGGACGCAGGGCGCCGACCGCGCGGATGACTTCCACCAAAACCACTTGGCCAACCCCCAACGGCAGCCGCACCACACCGCCGTTGGGCAATTCGATTTCCACCGGCGAGGCTTTGAGAGAAATCGGCACGAACACCGCACCGCCGGACTCGATGCGCTTGCGTGCCTCCGCTTCTTCGACCATCTCCTCCGGAAGACCATTCTTGAGCCGATCGAGCCAGCGATAATAAGTCGACTTCGCAATCCCTTCACTGAGGCAAAACTCATCCACAGACAAACCACTGGCCTTGTAGCTCTCCAATCGCTCCTGCCAGTCCAGATATTCATCCAAACCACTCGCCGGCCGACCCATAACTTGACTCCTTGAAAGCAAAACTGAATGCTTTCAGCTTACCAACAGCGCCAAGTATGGAGTCAACGGACGCTTACGCCAACCTGACCATGCCGGGAATCTACGAAATCTTCTCCAAATTGTCACTACCGGTGCGTGTCGCCATCCGGCGCCATCCCGGCGCAGCTTGCCGACGGTTTTTGCACGGGAATCCTTCGAGTCGTTTCTGGGCGAGCGCCAGGAGCCGGATTGGCTTCGAGCGCTGCGTTGCAGAGCATGGACGACGTTTGAGGAGTTGCCACTGCCGGACCAGCGGCTCGAAGAGTGGCGACGAACCGACATCAGCGGGCGCTGGTTGCGCGGATGCGGCCCTTCAATGGACGATCGGTGCGCTGGGCAGCCGGTTGGCGAAAGTGAACCAGCACGTTGCTCTGGTCGGGCCCGGCGCCAACGTTGAGGTCAACGGCGTAATGTTCACCGAGGGCAAACAGCATCTGTCCTATCACACGCTACAACACCACCAGGCGCCGCACGGCACCAGCGATCTGCTGTATAAAGGGGCGTTGCAGGATCAGTCGCGGCTGGTGTGGCGCGGCATGATTAAGGTCGACCGCGACGCCCAAAGGACCGACGGCTACCAGCGCGACGACAACCTAATCCTTTCCGAAGATGCCCGGGCCGACTCGATCCCCGGCCTGGAAATTGAGGCCGACGACGTAAAATGTTCGCACGGAGCGACCGCCGGGCGGGTCGACGACGAGCAGGTGTTCTACACCCGCTGCCACGGCTTGACGCGCAAAGAAGCGACGCGAATGATTGTCACCGGCTTCTTCCAGCAGGTCTTCGACCGCATCCCGATCGAAAGCGTCCGGCAGGCCCTGGGCGAGGCCATCGGGCGGCGCGTGCGGGAATACGAATAGCGGGCCCGTTCGGCGCGCCGAGGCCGATTGCGGTCACGTGGTGGGGCTCGCTACGATGGCCCCGTTCTTCGGCTTTGCTTGATCGCGGATGTCCCGGTGCTTGAATCGCGTCCCGGCCGGTGATACGATGCATCGCGGTGCTTGTCCGAGGTTCCGCTTTTGCGAAGGGAGTTTTTCATGCCCAAGTATCAGGTGGCAATTATCGATCGACCGCAAGACTGGAAGCCAGAGACCTCCGACGACGTGCCGCTGGAGTTCCACGGAAAGGTCGACGTACTGATGGAGTCGGATGATCTGTTCGAGGCGGTCAGCCGCGCGATGGAACACAACGACAGCGACGACGCCCGGGCGCGCCATCGCTGGGCGGTCGTGGTCGAGCCGGGCAGCGTCGGCTGTGCTTGGCCCTCGGCTCGCCTCTGTACGCCGATCACCTACAAGGCCACGTCGATCTGGTGGCCGGACGGCTGGGAGCCCGATTCTCCACAGGACGTGCCGAACTGCGTGTGGCAGGCCCGAGGCCGCGGCGGCCAGCAGTGCGCCGGATATCCGCAGGCCGAGGCTACCGTGTTGGCCTTGAACCGGCAGAGCATGGAGCACCCAGGCAAGACATGGCACGTCGTCGTAGCGGTCGAGAACGAAGCCGTCTCACGGGTTGTCTCGTACGATCCGGCGGGCACCGAGACGACCATGGAAGTGCGTCGCATGCACGTCATCCGGCCGGCAAAAGGGGGCCACGGCAACTGTAGCCACTGCCCGGCCGGGACCATGCAATGCGCAAGGCCGAGTGGTCCAGCCAGATACAGACGATTGCTGCCCGGAGCAGCCGTGCCTTCGGCGTCGGCGCTTGAATGAGGGGGAAAGGGGTCGGGAGTCTTTGTTCTTGACAGGAGGAACGGAGCATGGTAATCTCCGGCCATGCCACGACGATTGCGAGTTGCGAGCGGAGGATATGCCTACCACGTGCTGAACCGCGCGGCGGGCCGGGCACGCATCTTCAGTAAGCAGCGAGATTTCGAGGCATTCGAGGAGATCATCGGGCAAGCCAAGGCCCGTCTGCCGATGCGGGTCTTGGCTTGGTGCGTGATGCCAAGCCACTGGCATCTGGTGCTTTGGCCGCGGCGGGACGGCGACCTGTCGGAGTTCATGCGGTGGCTGACGGTCACCCACACGCAGCGCTGGCACGCGGCGCATCACACGGCGGGCACCGGCCCGCTGTACCAAGGGCGATTCAAGTCGTTTCCGATCCAGGAAGACGATCATCTGTTGGCGGTGCTGCGGTACGTTGAGCGGAATCCGTTGCGGGCGAACCTGGTCGAACGGACCGATGCGTGGCAGTGGTCGAGCCTTTGGCGTCGGGTCCACGGAGACGAGGCCCGATTGCTGGACGACGGACCGATGGCGATGCCGCGGCGCTGGCGGCAGCGCGTACAATCTCCGCAGACCGAAGGCGAACTCGAGGCGTTGCGCCGATCAGTCGTGCGTGGTGCGCCGTTTGGCGAGGCAGACTGGCAGCAGCGCACGGCAAAGCGATTGGGCCTGCAATCGGCGTTGCGGGCCGCGGTCGACCGGGGAAATCGCTGGCCAAGCCACTTTAAGACTCCCGACCCCTTTTTTGGAACTTTTTTGGAATGCACGTGAGTTTAAGACTCCCGACCCCTTTCCTGTGCTCTTTCCTGTGCTTCGCCTTGGCCCTTTGTGGCGCGGTCGCGGCGAGGAGTATGTGCAGGGGCCTGATTCCCAACAGCACGAGGGCGTTCCGGCCGGCGTGGTCACGGACCACCAGTGGACCAGCAAAATCTATCCGGGAACGACGCGCCACTACTGGGTCTACGTGCCGGCGCAGTACAAACCGCAAATGCCTGCCGCCGTGATGGTCTTCCAGGACGGCGGATGGTTTGAAGACCCCAAAGGCCCCTTCCGTGTGCCCATTGTCTTCGACAATTTGATCCACCGCGGTGACATGCCGGTGACGATCGGCATTTTCATCGATCCCGGCGACCTGCGGCCGGTAAAGGCCAACACGCCGGCGAGGGCCAATCGCAGCTTCGAGTACGACGCGGTTAACGACCGCTACGCGCGATTCCTCATCGAGGAGATCCTGCCGGAGGTGGGCAAGAAGTACAACCTCTCCGACGATCCGAACAGCCGCGCCCTCGGCGGCATCAGCTCCGGTGCGATCTGCGCGTTCACGGTCGCATGGTACCGCCCGGATGCCTTCCGACGAGTGCTGAGCTTCATTGGCAGCTTTACGAACCTGCGGGGCGGCAACGTTTTTTCTTCCCTCGTTCGGAAAATGGAGCCGGAGCCCATCCGAGTGTTTCTGCAGAGCGGCAAAAAGGACATGAACACCTATGCCGGCAGTTGGTATCTCGCCAATCAGCACATGATGGATTCCTTCAAGTACATGGGCTACGACGCCAAGTTGGTTCTCGGCGAAGGCGGCCACAGCGCCATTCACGGCGGAGCGATCTTGCCGGATGCCCTACGCTGGTTGTGGCGCGGCTATCCAAGACCGATCACAATACCGCGTCCCCCGGAGAGCCGGCAATGGGCCACGAACGTTGTGATACCGGGCAAGGATTGGGAACGCGTCGGCGTGCCCATGAAAATGCCGACCTCGCTGGCGGCCGATCAGGACGGCAACGTGTTCGTCGCGGATATGCAGAGCCACCGGATCGACAAGATCGCGCCCGACGGGACAGTGACCACGGCCATCGAGAACACTGCCCCAGTCGATGCCATGGCCATTGGTCTCGACGGTCGTCTCTACGCGGCGCAAACCGGCGCGAAGCGGATCGCGACGTACTCGACCGGCGATGCACGAGCGGTGATCGCGACCGAAGGGAATCCGACCGGTCTCGTTGTCGCCCGGAGTGGCGCCATCTACTATACGGATGCCGCCCACAAGCGCGTTTGCGTGATTGGCGCAGCAGGCAAGGAGCGCGTACTTGATGAGGGCATTGCTTCGCCGACGGGCGTTCAGCTTTCGCCTGACGACGCGTATCTGATCGTTGCCGATGCCTCGGGGCGATCGGCCTGGTCGTTCCAGGTGCAGCCGGACGGCACCATCAAAGACGGCGAACCGTTTTATCGTCTCGAAACCGCAGACGACTCCACGGCGAGCCAGGCGACGGCCGTCAGCGTCGACTCGAGTCGGTACGCTTATTTCGGGACCAACTTGGGTATTCAGGTCGGCGATCTGGAGGGACGTACGGCATTTATCGTGGCAAACCCAGACGGCGGCCGCGTCAGGAGCCTGACCTTCGGGGGCAAGGGGCTTGGGATGCTATACGCGATTTCCGAAGACAAGGTATTTCGTCGCGCCGTGAACCGCAAGGGCGCTCAAGCCGGAACCGTTCCCAAATGAAACGCGCATCGCGCCACTGTGAACGCGGCAAAGAATCCGGTGCGAGTCTCAATCTTCCATGACCTCTTTTTCCCTTGCCTTTGCAAGGTCGGTGGCCTGAGATTCGTACGTCTTGGTAAGCTCCTGAATCTCGTCCTTGACCTCGTCGCGCTGGTCTTCGGAGAGGTCCTTGTCTTTCTCCGACTGATCGGCCGCCTTGTTGCCGTCGCGGCGGATGTTGCGGACGGCAACCTTCGCCTCTTCGGCCAACTCCTTGATGCGGCCGACCATTTTCCGGCGGACTTCCGTCGACAGCGGCGGCACGCTCAGGCGTATCAGCCGGCCGTCGTTCTGCGGATTGAAGCCGAGGTCGCTGGTTTGAATCGCCTTCTCGATGTCCTTCAACGTGCCGGGGTCGTAAGGGCGAACGACGATCTGATTGGGCTCGGGCGCACCCGACCGACGCGATCTGCTTGATCGGGACGGGCGAACCATAGACCTCGACCCGCAGCGAATCGACCAGTCCGGGGTTGGCCCGGCCGGTGCGGATGCCGGCCAGATCGCCCTTGAGCTTTCGGATGGCCTTCTCCATCCGTTCTTCGACGTCCAGCAGGATTTCGTCGGTAGTCATGGGGAGGAGAGGTCAGTGGTCAGTGGTCAGAGGTCAGAGGTCAGAGGTCAGAATGCGGTGGCTGGCGGCTGACCTGTGACCACTTTCCACTACTCATGGATCAGCGTGCCGACGCGTTGGCCGAGCACGGCGTTTTCAATGTTGCCCTCTTTGCGGAAGTTGAATACTAGGATCGGCATGTCATACTCGGCGCACTTGGTGATCGCCTCGTGATCCATGACCCGGAGATTCTGCCGCCGCACGTCGTCGTAGCGGAGATCGCCGTAGAGAAGCGCGTGGGGGTTCTTTTCCGGATCGTCGCTGAAGACGCCGTCGACGCGGGTGGCTTTCAGGAGTATTTCGGCCTCCAACTCCAAGGCCCGCTGGGCGGCGGCGGTGTCCGTGGTGACAAAGGGGCTTCCGGTGCCGCCGGCGAGGATGACGATTCGCCCTTTTTCAAGGTGGCGCTTGGCCCGGCGGCGGATGTAGGGCTCGGCGACGCCGTCGGTGCGGACGGCCGTCATCAGCCGGGTGCTGCAGCCGAGCGATTCCAGGGCGTCTTGCAGGGCCAGGCCGTTGATCATCGTCGCCAGCATGCCCATGTAATGGGCCGTGGCCTCGTGGACGCAGGAACTGCCGGAGCTGAACTGCGCGCCGCGGAGGATGTTGCCGCCGCCGATGACGATGGCTATTTGCACACCATGTTGGGCGGCGTGGTACGTCTGCCTCGCGATGTGCAGCACCGCGTCCATCGCGATGCCGCGCTCGCCCGGGTGTACAAAACCCTCGCCCGAAATCTTCAGCACCACGCGACGATACTTCGGCTCGGTGCCGGCGGCCGCTACGTCTTCCCCTGCTGGCGGGTCTTGCTTCGCCATTGTCGTCTACTCCTTCGGCAGCTCCCAGCGGATGAAACGGACCAGCTTCATCCCGGCCCCCTTGGCCACCTCGCCCACCGTCTTCTTGTCGTCCTTCACAAACGGCTGCTCGGCCAGGCAGCACTCGGCGTAGAAGTTCTGCAGGCGCCCTTCGACCATCTTGTCGATGATCTTTTCGGGTTTGCCTTCCTTGCGGGCGGCCTCGGAGAGGATCTCGCGCTCCTTGGCCACAACGTCCGGGTCGAGATCCTCTTTGTGGAGCACGGCTGGCCGCATGGCGGCGATGTGCATACAGATGTCTTTGGCCAGTTCCGGGCTGCCGCCTTCGAATTGCAGCAATACGCCGGCCGCGCCGTTGTGGTGCGCATAGCCGCCGGAGCGTCCGTCGATGCGGACGACCTGCTCGAGTTTGAAGACCTCGCGGATGCGGTTGTTGAGGTCGTCGAACTGCTGCTTGAGCGTCGGCGCGATGTTGCTCGGCGACGGCTGCGCCAGAGCGCCTCGGGCGAGGCCGCACCAGGCCCCAGCGCGAGTTGCCGGGCCAGATCGTTGGCCAACTGCACAAACTGATCGTTGACGGCTACCGGGGCGCTTCTCGCAGCGCAGGTCGATCATGGCGCTGACATTGGCGTCGGGCGCCACGTAAATCGCGATGCGGCCGGAAGTGGCGGATCGGCCGGCACGCTTCTCCATCATCTTGGCCCCTGTCTTGCGCAGCAACTCGACTGCCTTGTCGGCGTCACCGCCGGCGTCCTGCAGTGCTTTCTTGCAGTCCATCATGGGCAAACCGGTCCGTTCACGCAACGTTCGCACTGCGGCCGCGGATATCTCTGCCATCGAATCGTCTCCCTTGTTGTTGGATCTCCTCCGGCACCCATCCTCTGACTCGGGCGCCTTATGCATCATTGGCGACATGGTTGCAGGAACGCTCACGGCAGCGACGGCAGCATGCCGGCGCCGGCAGATCGATCTGGGGGATCGGCCGGCGCGAGCAGCCTACACCGGCGCCGCCATTGCCCCCTCGGCCTGTTCTTGCTTCATGGCGCCCGAAGCCGTCTTGCCCGCAACGATGGCATCGGCCAGCAGTGCCACGATCAACTCGATCGAGCGGATGCTGTCGTCGTTGCCGGGGACCGGCAGATCGACCTCGTCCGGGTCGCAGTCGGTGTCGATCAGGGCCACGGTGGCGATCCCGAGCTTGCGGGCTTCGCCGATGGCGTTCTTCTCTTTCCGCGGATCAATCACCACCAGGCACTCCGGCAGCCGGTTCATGGTGCGCATGCCGTTGAGGTTGCGATACATCTTCCGGTATTCGCGATTCAACGCCGACTGCATCTTCTTCGAGTAGGTCGCAAGCTCTTCCGAGTTTCGCAGCGTCTCGAGCTCTTCAAGGCGGGTGAGCCGGCTGCGAATGGTGCGGAAGTTGGTCAACGTGCCGCCAAGCCAACGGTCGCTGACGAAGGGCATGCCGCAGCGGAGGCCTTGTTGCTCAACCACGTCGCAGGCTTGCCGTTTCGTGCCGACCAGCAGCACGAGGCTCCCCTGGGCGGTGACCTTCTGGAGGTAGCGCCGCGCCCGCAGCAGGCCGCGGATTGTCTCGCGGACGTCAATGATGTGGATCAAGTTTCGCCGGGCGTAGATATACGGCCGCATCTTGGGGTTCCAGCGGCTCGCCCGATGTCCGAAGTGAACGCCCGCCTCGATGAGGTCTTTTACTAAGACGGTAGCCAAATGAAGCTCCTTGTAAGGCACACCGGCTTCTGGGAAATAACGGGCGACGCGTCCCGATCCTGCGACACACCGGGGCCGAATGACGGTTCGGCGAGCCGCTGCGATCGATCGATCTCGTTCCCCTCTTTTCCCGCCGGCGTTAGAACGCGGATTCGGTCAGCACGGTCGTCCAACCACCGCCATGGACCGTTCAGGGCAGTGAATCCCGTACTCTAACAGGTGGCCTAGTTCAGGTCAACTGCCCCCGTAACGCATAACCACAATGGGGTGTTGGACGATTGCGTTCGGACATGGTCGGCACGACCGCCGGCCGGACGATGCGCCGACGCACGTGCCAAGACTGACGCAATATGAATATGCTATTACTGCCCACGTGCTCCGCCGTGCCGCATCGCTTGCAGCTTCGCAGCGTATTCGGCTACCGAGTGCAACACTTCGGCGGGAATGACCAACGACGTGTGCAGTTCATTGGGGACGGCCGCGATGGCCAGTCCGATGGGCGGCGTCTTGGGGAACTCCGGAAGTTTCAGTTTCATGTTAGTGCCGCCCGGAACCACGGCCGGCGCCATCTGTTTGACAAAATCGACCATTCCCGCCGGACTCATATAGAAGACCGACGAGCGGTAGAATGGCAGCAGCGCGGCCGTCGTGGCCACTGCGACGTCGTCGGCCAGCCCCGGTTTGCCCGCCTTCACGGCGGCCACGACTTGTGCTACACGATCCTTGTCGACATAACCGAGCACCACGTGGTGCGCGTTGGCCGGCACGATCCATCCGGCCAGACTTCCTTCGGGACCGAAGAATTTCTCCATCATGCGCGTGCTGTTGGGCATTTTCGCCGCTGGTGGCCGATGGGGCCTTCATCGTGATTTGCAGCGAAGGGATCCCCGCTACCTCGGTCTTCTCGATCTCCGGCGGCTGCAATAGCGGACTTTTCGACTGCTTGACCAGCTCGCTGTACTCGACGAGGGACTTCTCATAGTCGGTCATGAATGCCCGCGAATCGTCCACGCGCATGATGCACGACATGCGGGCGTAGAGCGGTTCGTCGTCGTGGGCGACGCCCAGTTCCATCGATAGGGCGCGGATGGCACGAAGCGCCGGGCGCGACGCTTCCGAATTTCTTGGCTTGTTCCTCGGTGATCCCGTACACGCTCGGCATGCTCGTCATGGTTTTCGTCGAAAAGCTCATTAGGGCCGCCATAAAGGCCTCGGAGACTTCTCCGCCGCCGGCGACGACGAAGGGCCCGTCGGGCAGTCCGTGCAGCGGATTTTCCTTGACCGGGCGCGATTTGCCTACCACCTCGGCCCACGTTCCGCCGGGGACTAGCAACGTGCGGCTGTTCAGCCGAAGCGCGTCTTGGTTGTCCAATCGCAGGGCAACACCAAAGCCGGAGACCTGTTGTTCCGCCGTCGCACACATCTTTCCGTACATGTCGAAGGCCGCGGCCATTGCCTGCATCTGCTTGGGACCATTGGCAAAGGCCGGCTTCGCCGCAGCGAGACGCTGCTGGGCCATGGTGAAGAACCGTTTGATTCCCGGGCGAAGAACGACGAAGGCCATGTCCGCTTCGGCGACCCACTTGCGCCAGGTCGCCACATCGGCAGACGCTTTCGCGGACGGCTCCAGTTTCTCCAGCACGTTGCGATGCCCGGCATCGGTCAGCACAGCATAGCCGTCGACGTGACGAACCAAGGACGGCATGTTTCTGACCGTGATCGGACTGACGCCGTGGACTTCGCCCTCGGCATGAAGTTGCGCGATGAACTTGGCGTAGTCGCTCACCGGCACGAACAACAGCGGCGTGGGCATCGACTCCCCGCCGACCGGCGGCAAGGTGACCAAGGCGATCGTCCCGCTTTCGTCCAAGCCCTCGCTTACCGCGGAGGCTCGTTTGAGCATTGCCAGCGGACCGGGCATTGGAATCTGCATGCGTTGGCTCGCTGCCTGGAACTTGGCGTCCGTGGCAGCCATCCGGTTGATTACCAGCAGCCCGGATGCCGACTCCGGCACCAGGTCGAGCACGTCCTCCGCCGCCGGCGTGGCCGGTGCCACGGCCCATTGCGTGCCGAAGGTCAACAGAACCACGATGAGCATTCGAGCGGTCATGGCTACGTCCTCATAAGGTTGGGAAAATTAGGCAACAGGCGGCGGCATCGCGAAGGAGGTGGTCCAAGAGAGTCTGCGAATTGCGGCACGCAACGCAGCCACAGTCACCACATCCTATAGCCACCGCTGTGAAAGGCAAGATGGCCGCACGTTGGCCCCACGACGCAGTACGAACTCCGCGTCTGCGATGCACCGGCCGGGGCGCGGCAAAATAGGTAAGCATCACTGGCCGTGCCGGTCAGTAGGTTAGCGGGCTATTTTGAAAATTTACCGTTTATTCCTGTTCTAAGGGCTTGCGACGGCCGATTTTCTGTTGTGTTCTTCCGTAAGCGTTCGGCTGCGGTTGCGCATTGTCTGTCTCTACGGAAGTTTCGGTGAGGAGGTCGGTCTTGGTGAAAGCGACATTGCTGCGAGTGATCGTGGCTTTGGCCTTCTTGGCTGGGATGGCCAACATCGAAGCCTGGGCCCAATATCGTTATGCCTCGCCTACGGGCGCCGTGGCCTCCGACGCGTCGTCGTCCGGCGGCGGGGCGGCGGCGGGAGTCGCCGGCGCTGAACCTCAGCCGACGGAGGCGGCTGGCGAGGGGGGTGGCGATTCGCCACCCGGCGGTTCGCCAACGCCGATCAACAACTCGCTCCTGTTGGACAACGGTCTGTGGGATGACGCTTCGGTCGGGCCGTGCTGTTCGATGTGTGGTGGCGGCAGTTGCCCTCCGCCGGACTGGTACACGTTTCAGGGCGTACGCATCATCAGCCACTCCGCGCCACGCAAGGTCCCCATTGCATTTGGATCGGGCACTCGCGGCAACTTCGCCGCCGTCCAAGCCGACCCAGCCGGCGACTATATCGTGCTCAACTTTCCCGGGTCGACCGCCGACACTGCGACTGTATTCAATACGAAGCAATTCCAGCCGGATGCCGCCCCGGGCTACTACACGACGATCGGACACTACTTCTTACGCGATAAGAACAACAACGACCACTTTGTGGAGTTCACGTTCTGGGGACTCAATTCCTGGTCGGATTCCAAGTCGATTACTGGGATGCTCGTGCCAGTCTATGACGAGTCGCAGACCTACACCCAGCAACAGGCAGACTTGATCAACGGGGGCGCCATCACGGCCGCAACAACCGGCCAGTTTGTCGGCAGCTTGCGAACGCCCTTTCCGGCGTTGCTCAACGAGTTGCCTGGAGCGACGCCGGAACAACGAACGCTGAGCTTGGCATTCAACGGCGGCCTGCAATACGATATTTCGTACAGGTCGACGATGAACAACTACGAGCTCAACGGCCGCTTCAGCCCTCGCAGCGAGCCCGATCGATTGGTGCTGCACCCCGACGGCAAGTGGCGCCGCGAGTGCCAGCCGGGAACATACATGTCCTACCTGTACGGGCTGCGCTTCATGCAAGTCGACGAGACCTTCCGCTTTCACAGCCGCAGCCAGTCGATGGATGAGACGCTGACCGTCTACAACGCCACCGGCGATTACGACGCCGTGACGCATAACAACCTGCTCGGTTTGCAGATCGGGGCCGATATGGCCTTCCGCAAATGCCGTTGGGAATGGGGCGTCAAGTCGAAATTGGGGCCCTTTGTCAATTTCGCCGACCAGATGACCGCGATCGACGGCGTCATCGACAACACGCCGGAATCGTTTGTCAATCAGCAGGTCGTCGCCGCCAAGTATCAGGTGTCGGTGATCGGAGAAGTTGGATTCCACGCCAGCTATCGGTTCAAACCCAACATGATCGGCCGCGTATCCTATGACTTCATGTGGGTTACAGGCCTGGCTCTGGCGCCCGAGCAGGTAGCGCTCGCGGCCCAGCCCGAAAGCCGCATCAACATGAACGGCTCCATCTTTTCGCAGGGCCTCGACCTTGGCATGGAATGGCTGTGGTAAGCCGATCCGACGGGACTGTCCCGATTTTCGTGTCAGTGAAAATGGGACTGTCCCCGTCGCCGCGGTTCGCGTCGCTACTGCTCCTCGTGACACAAGAATCCGTACAGTCCCATCTGAGGGGCACGCTGCCCGGTTTGTTCAGGCTATGACACGAGCGGCGCCCGGGTGATTCGGGCGGATTTTGACCGCTTCGAAGACCTGGCAACCCATAGGCGCCCCCACGTCGACCAGGTGCCGAGTCCGTTTTCGGTGATTTTGGCCCACCTCCACGCCGCAAACCACTCTATTGGCTGGGTCGGCATTACATCTGTGGCGTTTGTCAGCAAATTCAAGCAGATGATTTGGGCAAACTATTGCAGTTTCGGAAGATCTTGTTATTATAGGGGTCGGGGTGAGTATACCGTTGGTTGGCCCTTCGTTAAATGGAGGCAGCGTTCCGTGTCACTGCAAGTCTGGCGACCCACCGCGGCATGCCGTTGGCATGTTCCATTTTTCGGGCTTTGCGTTGGCGTGTTCTTCTTGCCGCTACGCCTTTGTTCGGCGAGCCCATGTCCTCCGCCAGCTTCAATGCATGGCAATGGAGCGGGTTCTCGATGGTTGCGAATCCAGCAACCGCGCAGGCAACCACCACTTCGACGGCGGTATCGCATTACGCTTCGTCTCTCGCCAGTGGCGGCACGGCAAGCTTTCGGGGATAATCTACTGTGATACCAATCAGAATTGCAGCACGGATGAGTGCGACTGGGGTATTGCCGAGGCTGAAATTTCGCTGACCAAGGTCGGCAGCAGCGATCCGGCTATCATCGTTTTGTCAGGCAAGGACGGCTCGTTCAGTTTCACCGGCTTGTCCGCCGGCACGTACACGATCAGCATGCTCACACCTTTAAGCCAACCGGGTACAGACATGTTGGGCATGGTCTACGACAAGTCTGGAAAGGCCATCGCGGCCAACCAGGGCACGGCCTCAACCAACACGTTCTCGAACATCGTGCTGCTGGACGGCTACTCGGGCATCAATTACACGTTCATCGAACCAGCGTATCCGGTAGCTGCCATCTCCAAGCGAATGTTGCTCAACACCCCTTTCGGGTCTGAACCTCCGCAACCCGTCCAACCTGTTCCCGAGCCAGGTTCGCTATTGTTGTTGGCCGTGGCCGCGATGGCGTTGGTTATGTGGAAGCGCCACGGCCGTGACTAGCTGGACGCAGCGGCGCCATCGATCGTAATCCGCAACTCGCGGCGCGTCGGTCCAACCCACCCAACTTCTATCTCGCGACTCTCTACCACCATGAAGCTCGCCATGCCACGGAAGGTGCTGGTCGAAGGCCGATTTGCCCGACTCGTTGCCCAGGACGGTTGGGAATGGGTCGAACGGATCCGTGCGTTTGGGGCCGTGGTGCTGGTTGCCATTACCGAGGACCGACGGCTTGTCCTGGTGGAACAATACCGCGTTCCGTTGGGTTGCCGGGTCGTCGAGTTGCCGGCCGGACTGGTCGGCGACACTGCGGGAAACGAACACGAGGACCTGGCCGAAGCGGCGCAGCGCGAACTGCTCGAAGAGACCGGCTACGCCGCCGGCGAACTGAAGTTGTTGGTCCAGGGGCCGAGTTCAGCCGGGCTGTCGAGCGAACAGTATGCACTGCTGCTGGCGCGCAACGTCCGCCGCGTTGCGTCCGGCGGCGGCGACGACTCCGAGGATATCCAGGTTCACGACGTTCCACTCGACAAGGTCGAGGCATGGCTTGACGCCAAGCGATGCCAGGACGTCATGGTCGATCCCAAGATTTTTGCCGGCCTGTACTTCGCCGAGCATCTCTCGTAGCCCGACGTACTCGAGATGTCGGATCCGGTGCTTCTGCGGGTCGGCTCGAAAAATTTCGCGCCCCCCAGGAAATCGCAAAGGCACGACGAAATGCGTCCGTCGTGCCTTTGTGGTTTCGTGGGAAGCGAAATGCTTAGAAACGGAACTCTCCGCCCACGTTGACTCCTTGCGCCCAGAAGCACGCGGACCGACCGCTGAAGGCCGGGAAGGGCAGGCCGCCCTCGGTGGCCGGCGGGAAGTTGCGCGGATCGAGGTTCAGGTCAATCTGGTCACCGGATCGCGCCACGCAGCCCCAGTAGATCACGTCGTAGCCCACAAATGCCCGCCAATGGCAGTTCACCTGGTAGCCAAGTTCGAGGCCCAACTGCGGGATCATGGTGAATACGTTGCGCTGGAACGTGCCGGTGTTGGTTGGCCCGGCCAGGATTCCTGAGCCGTACGTCTGCGTCGGCTGGCTGGGCGCGGCAATCATCGTCTGGCCGTTGATCACGATGGTCTCGTGATTGTTGCCGATCGCCACCCTGGTAAGCAGATCCAGAGAGAACCGGCCGCGGAAGATCTGGGTTCGCAAGCCGATGTCCGCCCCGTAGAAGTCGTTCTTCGCGGAGAAGCTGTCGAGGATGTCGAACGTGGAACCCAGCGAGACGCTCTGGGGATTGATGTCCCGAACGAACTCGTGAATGCCCACCCGATCACTGAGGTTGTAGTAACGGAAGCCGACCAACAGGTCGGTCCGGCAGCAGAACAATGCCGGGCAGCAACTGGTGTCGCAGGCATCGCCGCATGGATCACCGCACGAATCACAGCACGAATCGCACGAACAGAGTCCGTAGGTGAGCGTGATACCGCCCGAATGGAAGTAGTCGCGGGCTTCGACCGAGAGCGTTCCTTCAGCGATGCCCGGATAGGCCGTCAATTCGCTGGCCTGCTGATTGGTTTCGACGTTGAAAAACGGCCGGGCGAGGATCGGATTGCCGGTTGAAGTTTGGGCGAAGCCGTTGTCTCGCTCGCCGATATTGAAGTAGTCAAACTCCACTCCCCAGACGTGACAGGCGTCGAGCCAGAAGCCAAGCGTGCTGCGAAAGCCCGAATGGCCATCGGTGTTGACCGTGTCAAGGCCATAGAGGACCGTGGCAGCGGGCAAGACGCCGGCCGCCGAGCGGGAAGTCCCCTGCGGACTGGTCGTTACCAGCGGCGGAATCGTCTGGCCATTGGTCCACCAACTGAGGTACTCGCCCCGCAGCCAGAACCGCCCCGGAGGACTGCACAGGCCGCTGAAGTCCCCGCACTCTGTGTCGTCATAGGCGTAGGGCCCTTCATCGACGTCGGATGGGGGGGCCTCAATGACCGTCCCGGTCGGCTCCTCAGCCTCCGGCGTAGGCACAGGTTCGGCCTTCGAGTGTCGGACCGTGACCTTGCCACTCGGAGCGGGTGTCGGTAAGAGTTTTCCTGGACCGTTGGCGGCCTGAGATTCGCCGGCCCCAAACAAGATGCCGGCGACGAAAACCAGAGTACCGAGTGCGCGTACCCCCACACTTGTACTGTTCATGATTCCCCCCTAAAGAAACATCAAGCGTGCCGCATGGAGCGACTTTGCTACCTGTAACGATAGTCACGCTTCTAACGGATCGTCCGATTTTTCCGGTGGCATTAACTCTAACGCCCAGGTTTTCCGGGATACGGACAACTGGGAGGTATGCGTAAAGAATGACGGCTATTCGACACTGAGAAGCTGCTTCGAAAGACCCAATTGACGCGGCTCGCTACGTTCGATCCGCCCCGCATGGTGCATTCGCATGGAACGAACCGCCCCCGCCGTCACTCGCCGCAATCTGATACAATTACGTGTTTTGATCCGTCCACGTACTTCACACCCCGCCCGCTCATGCCTGCTTCCGACATTCTGATTCGCGGTGCGCGGGAACATAACCTTCGCGATGTCGATTTGGTGCTGCCGCGGAATCGCCTGATCTGTTTTACGGGCGTGAGCGGGTCGGGCAAGAGCTCGCTGGCCTTCGACACGCTTTACGCCGAGGGACAGCGCCGCTATGTGCAGAGCCTCTCCAGCTTCGCCCGGCAGTTTCTCGGCCAGATGCCCAAGCCCGACGTCGATCTCATCAGCGGGCTGAATCCGGCTATCTCGATCTCGCAGAAGTCGGGAGGGCAAAGCCCGCGCTCCACCGTCGGCACGATCACCGAGATTTACGATTACTTGCGGGTGTTGTTCGCGCGGGTCGGCAAGGGGCACTGCCCGCAATGCGGCCGCCCGATCACCGCGCAGACGCGCGAACAGATTATTGAGCAGATTTTGGCGCTGCCGGCCGGGACACGATTTTCGGTCTTGGCGCCACTGGTCCGCGGGCAGAAGGGCGAGTATCGCGACCTGTTTGACGATCTGCTCAAACAGGGCTTCGCCCGCGCGCGGGTCGATGGTCGCGTGGTCCGGCTTAGCGACAACCTGCGGCTGGACCGCCAGATGCGGCACGCCATCGAGGTCGTTGTCGACCGGTTAGTGGTCGGTCCCAAGATCCGTCCGCGTCTGGCCGAAGCCGTGGAGTTGGCGTTGCGGCTCGGCGAAGGCAATCTTGTCGCAGCCATGGAAGGCGAGGAAGACGACGGGCATGAGAGCGGTAGCGAGGCACCCGCCCCCGACCCCTCGTCCCTCGAACCCTCACTCTCTCTCTCGGCCCACTATGCCTGCACTCACTGCAACCTGAGCTTTGAGCCGCCCAGCCCCCAGTTGTTCAGCTTCAACAGCCCGCAAGGGATGTGTCCCGAATGCGACGGCCTGGGCGCGATCTACACGTTCGATCCGGAGCGGTTAGTACCTGATCCAAGCCGGTCGTTTCAACAGGGCTGCGTTCGATTGGTCGGCACGTGGCGCGACATGGGGCGATGGCGGCGGCACATTTACCGCGGCGTCGCGGCAATGCTCGAACGCGAGCACGGCTTGCCCGGCGGCACCGTTTTGGAAACGGCGTGGGAAGAGCTCGATCCTCGGCTCCAGCAGGCCCTGCTCTGGGGGACAGGCGACTCGCATATTACGTTCACATGGCGCAGCGGTCCGTCGGGCTACAAGTGGGGCGGCAAGTACGAAGGCATCATCCCCAAGCTGCTTTCGCAATACCGCACCACGAAGAGCCGGCTCCAGCGCCGCCAGCTTGAGAAGTACATGCGGATTCTCGATTGCGGCCGCTGCCACGGCGCCCGGCTGAACCCACAGGCCCGGGCCGTGACAGTGACGAGCCTTGCGCCCCGCTTCAGCGACCGACCCGAGCACACGCTGCCCGAGGTCTGCGCCTTGGCGGTATCCGAAGCCGCAGAGTTCTTTTGTGCCCTGGCGCTTGACGCCACCGGCGAGAAGATCGCCGACGACGTGCTCAAGGAGATTCGCGGGCGGCTCGGATTTCTCAAGAACGTCGGGCTGGAATATCTCACGCTCGACCGGACGGCGCCAACGCTTTCCGGCGGCGAGATGCAGCGCATCCGGTTGGCCGGCCAGATCGGCTGCGGATTGGTGGGCGTGCTGTACATCCTCGATGAACCGTCGATCGGACTGCATCCGCGCGACAACGACCGCCTGCTGGCGACGCTCGCCCGGCTTCGCGACCAGGGCAACACGGTCGTCGTGGTCGAACACGACGAGGATACGATGCGGGCCGCCGACCACATCGTCGATTTTGGTCCCGGCCCCGGCGTCCGCGGCGGGCACGTCGTAGCGAGCGGCCCCGTCGACCGGCTGATGGCCGAGCCCAAGAGCCTCACCGGGCAATACCTTTCAGGCCAACGGCGGATTGAAATTCCCGCCCGGCGGCGGCCGGTCGGCGACGCCCGACTCGTCGTCCGCGGCGCCACGCACAACAACCTCAAAAATGTCGACGTCGAGATTCCACTCGGTGTATTCGTCTGCGTTACCGGCGTTTCGGGTTCGGGCAAGAGTTCGTTGGCCAGCGACATCCTGGTCGAGGCGCTGCGGCGCGATCTCAACGGCGGCATCGGCAATCCCGGCGCACACGAGCGGATCGACGGCCTCGAGCATCTCGACAAGATGATCGCCATCGACCAGTCGCCGATCGGCCGCACGCCCCGTTCGAATCCGGCGACGTACATCAAGGTGTTCGATGAGATTCGCCGTCTTTACACGCTGTTGCCCGATGCAAAAGCGCGGGGCTACAAGCCGGGCCGGTTCAGCTTCAACGTCGGCGGCGGCCGTTGCGAAGCCTGCGAGGGCAACGGCTCGAACAAGCTGGAGATGGACTTCCTGGCTGACGTTTGGGTGACCTGCCCGGTGTGCGAGGGCCGCCGCTTCAATCGCGAGACGCTGCAAATCCGCTACAAGGGCAAGTCGATCGCCGACGTGTTGGAAATGGACATCCAGGAGGCGCTGCGGCACTTCGAGAACATCCCGGCCATCCATCATAAGCTGAAGACGCTGCACGACGTGGGGCTCGACTACATGAAGCTCGGCCAGCCCTCGCCCACGCTTTCCGGCGGCGAGGCCCAGCGGGTCAAACTGGCACGCGAGCTGGTCAAGAAGAGCACGGGACGAACGCTCTACGTCTTGGATGAGCCGACCACCGGCCTGCACTTTGCCGACATCCAACTCCTGCTCAAGGTACTGCACGCCTTTGTCGACGCCGGCAACACGGTGCTGGTTGTCGAGCACAACACCGAGGTCGTCAAAACGGCCGACTGGATTATCGACCTGGGGCCCGAGGGTGGCGAGGCAGGCGGATACGTCGTTGCCGCCGGCACGCCGGAGGAGATTGTCAGGGGACGAGGGGCGGGGGATGAAGGGCGTGGGAAGGGGAATGGGAAGCAGGATGGGCACAAAGCGTCAGTCCCGAATCTCGAAATCAAATCCCCAAATCCCCAAATCCCGAAACCCCGAAAGACTCGTTTAGCCCCGGCACTCGTGCCGGGTGCCTCGGCAGCCAACGCTCGTCCATTCGTATCGCACACCGGCGATGTGCTGCGCAAAGTGCTCCGCGCGGACGGGTCGCATGAAACGCACCAACACGGTGCGGCCGCCGCTGAAGCAACCAGCCTCCCGTCCCGCACTCCGCGCACCCGCTTCATCAAGGTTCGCGGGGCTCGACAGCACAACCTCAAGGGGATCGACGTCGACATTCCCCGCGACCAACTCACCGTCTGCTGCGGGCCCAGCGGCTCGGGCAAGACATCGCTGGCTGTGGACACGATCTATGCCGAAGGGCAGCGGCGGTACGTCGAAAGCCTAAGCGCCTACGCCCGGCAGTTCGTCGGCCAGATGCAGAAGCCGAAGGTCGGTCATATCGAGGGCTTGTCGCCGGCCGTGGCGATCGAGCAGAAGCACTCGGGCCACACGCCGCGAAGCACCGTCGGCACCGTGACGGAGATCTACGACTATCTGCGGATTCTCATGTCGCGCCTCGGCCAGCCGTATTGCCCGGCGTGCGACGTGCGTATCGGCAGCCAGTCGGCCGATGAAATCATTGCGAAGATCATGGCCCATCCGGCCGGCACCAAGCTGTTTCTCACGGCGCCGCTGGAAATCCGCGTTGGCGAGCGCTATGAGACCCTGTGGGCCGAAACCCGGGCGTCCGGCTACGTGCGCATTCGGGTCGACGGGCGGACGTATTCCGTCGATGCGCCGCCAGAAATCGACCGGCGCCGCAAGCACGACGTCGACGTGGTGATCGATCGCGTGGCGATTCGCGGCGATTCCCGGTCGCGCGTCGCCGGCAGCGTGGAGAACGCGCTGGCGCTGGGCCGCGGAGTGCTCAGGGCCGTGTACCCGCGCGACGACATGCCTGAGCCGCAATGGCCCGTCGAGACGCACAGCCAGCACTTCGTTTGCGACCGTTGCGGGCGGAGCTTCGAGCCGCTTTCGCCGCACAATTTCTCGTTCAATAGCGCCTTGGGATGGTGCCCGGCCTGCGAAGGGCTCGGCATCCAAACCGGTACGAATCCGGCCGCGCTGTTGCGCGATCCGAAGCGCACGCTCTCCGAGGGCGCCATCGCGCTGTGGCCCAGCGCGGGCGGTCGCCTTTTTGCACCGATGCTTGAAGCTCTTTCGCGCGGCGCCGGCGTGCCAATCGACGTGCCCTTCGACCAACTGAGCGGTCGGTATCGCCGCGTGATCTTCCACGGCGCCGGCGAGCAATGGTTCGATGTGGGAGGGAACGGGGGGCGGGGGCGGGGGACGGGACGCATTCGGCCTCGTTCCGTTTCCAGTACAAGGGACTTTATCCTGCCTTGGAGGAAGCCAGCCGGCTTACGCCGGGCTTCCGCACGAAGCTCGAACACCTGGTCGACGAGGTTGAGTGTTCTGTTTGTGGTGGTAGTCGGCTGCGCGACGACGCGGCGGCCGTTCGCCTTGGCATGGGCGCCCGCGAACGATCGACGAGCTTTGCCGCTTGCCGCTCGGTCGGCTCGTGGACGATTTTCGCAATTGGCGGCCATCGACCTCCGAACGAAAAATCGCCGGCGAGATCGTGCGCGAAATTCGCAACCGGCTGCAATTTCTCGTTGACGTCGGGCTGGAGTATCTCACGCTCGCGCGGCCCGCGCCGTCGCTGTCCGGCGGCGAGATGCAGCGGATTCGACTGGCGGCCCAAGTCGGTAGCGGCCTATGCGGAGTGCTCTACGTGCTCGACGAGCCCACCATTGGTCTGCACCCACGCGACAATGGCCGGCTGTTGCAGGCGCTTGGAAAGCTCCGCGACCTGGGCAATACACTGCTGGTCGTCGAGCACGATCGTGAGGTGGTGGCCAACGCCGATCAACTGCTCGACTTTGGTCCCGCGGCCGGCTCTGGCGGCGGACAGATCGTGGCTCAAGGCGCCCGGCACAAGTCGCCAAGCGCCGCGGTTCGGTCACCGGGCCGTATCTCTCCGGCAAAAAGGCGATTCCCGTGCCGACCAACCGGCGGATGCAGCGGCCAGGAAAGAAGTGCAGAAGGGGGAGAGCGGAGAAAGGGGAAAGCAGAGGGGGCGAAGAACAAGAGCGGCTGGTCCCCCTCCTCTCTCCTCTCTCCCCTCCCCTCTTCCCACAGGCTGGCTGGAGATCGTCGGCGCCCGGCACCACAACCTGAAGAATATCAACGTGCGCATTCCGCTAGGCACGCTGACCGTCGTCACCGGCGTCAGCGGCAGCGGCAAGAGCTCACTGGTCGAGGACGTGCTGTTCGCCTCGCTGGCCCGAACGCTCCACCGCGCGAAAACCTTTCCCGGCGCCCACGACGCGATTCGCGGCGTCGAACGAGTCAACAAGGTGATCCGCGTCGATCAACAACCGCTCGGACAGACGCCCACGTCGAACCCGGCCACGTTTACCGGGGTGTTCGACCTGATACGCTCGCTCTACGCGCAGCTCCCCGAGTCCAAGCTCCGCGGCTATACGCCGCGGCGGTTCAGCTTCAACGTGCCGGGCGGGCGCTGCGAAAAGTGCGAGGGCAACGGGCAGCTTTGCATCGAGATGCACTTTTTGCCCGACGTGTGGGTCGAGTGCGACACGTGCCACGGCCGCCGCTACAATCCCGAAACATTGGCGGTCTGTTACCACGGCCGCTCGATCGCCGATGTCCTCGACATGTCCTGTGCCCAGGCAGTGCGGCTGTTCGAGAACATCCCAAAGATCCGGCGGCCGTTGGAAATGCTCTGCGATGTCGGCCTTGACTACTTGACGCTCGGCCAGCCGGCGCCGACGCTTTCTGGCGGCGAGGCGCAGCGCGTGAAGCTGGCCGCTGAACTCGCCCGACCCGACACGGGACAGACGCTCTACGTGCTGGACGAGCCGACCACAGGGCTGCACTTCGACGACCTGGCCAAGCTGCTCGACGTGCTCAACCGCTTGGTCGATCTCGGCAATACCGTCGTAGTGATCGAACACAATCTTGACGTGATCAAGACCGCCGACTGGGTGATTGATCTGGGCCCCGAGGCCGGGGACGAGGGCGGCTATGTCGTGGCCACAGGCACGCCGGAGGAGATAGTCGAGAAATTGGAGACGGGGGGCGGGGGACGGAATCACGGCAAAACGCCGCGTCGTTTAGCCCCGGCACTTGTGCCGGGTGCTGCGGCGTTGACGTCCCACACCGCCAGAGCCCTGGCGCCGATACTGGCCGCCGGGCCGCTGGTCGAGCGCAAACCGTTCGATTTCGCTGCCGAGGCGGCTGCCCGGCTCGGCGATCGCGACATTGCCGAGGTCGGCCACAATGCTCGCATGCCGTGGGAGGCCGACGGTCGGCGCTGGCACACGGTCGACCGCGTCGGCCGGACCGGCAATCCCTGTCGCTGGGACGGCCGCATCCTCCTCGACGTAGTCGACCGCATCGAAAAAGGGGTCGGAACTATTTCATCGAGCGGGCAAGGCCGCAACCGCTCCGGCCCGAACTTGTTTGCCGAAACCGATTGGAACTCGCGAAGCGTCGTGGAAATTCGAGCCGCTAAGAAGTCGGACGGTTGGTTCTTCCACGCCATCACGGGTGAGGAGTGGCTGTTGAAGATGAAGTTTCGCACGGCGCGGAATACGTTCCAGCGCGACGAGCTAGTCGACAAATTGCAGTTGAGACCACTGAACGACGTGCCCGAGCTGCCGCTGTACGGGACCGAGCCTCGCGTACGATGCAAGAACCTCCGCGGCCCGTGGCAAGAGGTCGAGTTGCGGGTGCACAGCTACGAAGAGGTCAACCGCAACGAGTTTTGGGAGTTCGTCGATCGTGCCGTGGCCGGCTTCGCCAGGTTTCGCGAGAAGCTGCAGGAGCGGTCGGACATTCTCCAGCCCTGGAAGCAACTTGGACGGACGTGGCATTTTGCCCGCCGTGGTTTTTCGCTCGGCAAGAAGATCAACTGGGACGTAGAGGTTTTGGAGGATCTCATGGAACTGCTGGCCGAGACGGCGCCGCAAGGGCAGTTCCTATGGAACAACAAGCAAGTGGTGCCGGTCCATTTGCCCGATCAGCACGAGCCCTGGGCGGCCGTGCAGACGAAGAAGCCCGATGCCGTCTACCTGCACTTGGCCGGCCCGAAAGGGCATTTCGCCTTGGGACAGATCACCGGGCTGGGCCACACCCCGGAGATCAACGGCCAGCGTCCCGACCGCGATGTCATCCGGCTCCAGTTTCGCAGCACCGACGACCTGGCCCGGGGCGATTTGAAGACGTTTCTCCGCCAACACCTTGCGTCGGTCCGAGGCAGCAAGGCATGACAGATCGCAATCGGCCGCCGTGTTCAGCCATGTCGCAACCAACCGCAGTGACGAGTCGGTCGCGACAGGGCTTTTCAGGCAGCAAACGTCCCGGTATAGTCGACATTTCGTCGGGGCCGTAGCTCAGTTGGGAGAGCGCCTGGTTTGCATCCAGGAGGTTGCCGGTTCGATCCCGGTCGGCTCCACTAAACGTAACCCCTTGCCGAAACTTGGATTTGGTTACCTGCCGGCGGTCGGCAGCGCGGCCCGCAAGTCGAGGAAAAGCGCATGCACGTACCAGCGCCCTTTGACGGAGGTCCACACCATGCCCGCCGTTCGCGCTCGCGCCCGAAGTAGTGTCTCCACAAGGCCCGCGGATTGGCCTACGTCCGTGATCGCGGCCGCGTCCGATATCTCGGGCCGGTACGGTTCACCCGAGAGTAGGGAAGCGTAAACGCGGTTTTTGGTCGAGTGCGAGGCACGCCAGTTCGGAGCGCCGCTGCCGCCACAATATCGCCGACAAGCAACTACTGTGCTTACGACAGTGTGCTTACGACGAGGAACAGGGAGTGCAGTTGGTGGGCGAGAGGCGTCTCCCCTCTCGCGCGTCCGATCGGGCTTGAAGGCTGGTTCCTGTCGCCGGTTGGCCACCGCGGGCCGTGCTTATCATGCTGCCGAATCCAGGTACAGAAATCTCCCCGGTCCTGCCGCCCAAAACGTCAGCATCTCCCAGATTCCGGCCTTAGGACGTTCTCGGCAGCGGCTAAGGGTTTTCCCGACTTGCGCCGCCGGTGGCGCCGCCCGTAGTCCGTAACTCCCAATCCGGTAGAACTTTCGGGACGTTGGAAACCGGTAACGTTTCAACCGGACGCGAAGCAACCGGGCGAATTCTTTTTCGCTGTCACTTGTTTGGCTCCACGTCCCAGCTAACGATTCTCTGTTGCGTGCGAGGGGTGGGCTTTGGGCCGTAAGCCCGCCGTCGCCGTCCACTGTTCACGGCCATTTCGGGGGAGGCTTAATCATGAACAGCCGTATCTCTTTTGCTGTCGGGAGCATTGTGGCCCTCTTAGGGCTGCCGCAGGCGCAAGCGAGCGAGTTGTATTCCGTCGCGTACCCCGCCGCCACGCCGCTCCACCTCATGGACCAATCGACTGGCGCCGCGTCGGTGATTGGGGCGACGGGTTTCGACAATGTGGGCGACCTCACCAGCGATACCCGCCCGGGCTCCTATACTCTTTGGGGCATGAAGATCGACACCAATCAACTCCTCTCGATCGATCCCAGCACGGGTGCGGCCGCACTTGCCGCGAATTTGAACAGCCCGGACAGGATGGTCTCAATCGCTTTCGACCCTGTCTCGGGCAACCTCTACGGCAACACGTCCGTGGGTTATAGCGCCCCGTTTGACGCCCTTTACCGAATCGACCCGGCGTCCGGCAGTTGCACGTTCATCGGTCGCATCCTGTTCGACGACGTCTACGCCCTAGCTTTCGATCAAACTGGTAGCCTTTTTGGCGTTGCCGCCACCACCGACCAGTTGATCTCGATCAGCACCGCCACTGGCAACGGAGCCTCGATCGCCACCCTACCGCTTAGCTTTAGCTACGATATCGCCTCGCGCCCGGAAGACAACACCATGTTTCTCGCGAATAGCAATACGGCTCACCTCTATACGGTGAACACTTCCAACGGCGTCATGACTGACGTAGGCCCGTACGGCCTCAACAGCCCGAACCTTGTCGGACTAGCCTTCTCGCCTGTGCCCGAGCCGGGGACTTTGTTGCTGGCGCTGATCGGAGTGGTCGGTTTGGTTTTCGTCGTTTATCGCAAACGCGGCTTCGGCCTGGGTTGAGTACCGCACGAAGGCAACGGCTATTGAGGGGCCCTCTGCGCGGGCCGTCGCGTCGTGTGCCCTTGCCTGAGGGCTTCATTCTCCCCGGAAGACCCCCGGCTGGTCTACCCACCGCTCCTTCTCGTTCAAGTCCGCCCTGGCCCGCGTTCCTGGGATCGGCGGCTTGTGGCGACGTGCCGAGCGAAGCGGCTTCGAGGAGTTCGGCGTTTGCGTTTTTGGCTTCGCTGGTACAAGCAGCGGTACAAGCGGCAGAAGGCGACAACGCCAGTTCTCTGTTATCCGTACTTACGTCGCCAGATTCACTGCTTTGCAACCAGCAGGCTGCCGGTTCGATCCCGGTCGGCTCCGCTTCCCGGTCGCCTATCCCGTCAATAATTTGGCGTCGGCGGGCGGTAGTGATCGAGATCGATGGAGCGAAACCACTCGATTGTCTTGACGAGACCGTCGCGAATCGGGACGGTCGGGTACCAATCGAGACGTTTCTTGGCCAGCGTGATGTCCGGCTGACGCTGCGTCGGGTCGTCGGTCGGCAGGTCGTGATAGACCAGCTTCGAACGCGAGCCGGTAAGTTCCAGCACCAATCTGGCAAGGTCCAGAATGGTGAACTCTTCGGGATTGCCGAGGTTGACGGGCCCCACGAGGTCATCCGGACCGTCCATCATGCGGATCAGCCCCTCGACCAGATCGTCACGGTAGCAGAACGATCGCGTCTGCGATCCGTCACCGAAGATGGTGATGTCCTGGCCAGCCAAGGCCTGGCGAATGAAGTTGGACACGACACGGCCGTCGAATGGGTGCATGCCGGGGCCGTAGGTGTTGAAAATCCGCGCGACCCGGACGTTCACCCGGTTCTGCCGGTGGTAATCCATCATCAGCGTTTCGGCCGCCCGCTTGCCTTCGTCGTAGCAGGCGCGCGGCCCGATCGGATTGACGACGCCGCGGTAAGTTTCCGGCTGGGGATGGACGTCGGGATCGCCGTAGACTTCGCTGGTCGAGGCTTGCAGCACTTTGGCGCGGCAGCGTTTGGCCATGCCCAGGACATTGATGATTCCGAGCACCGACGTCTTCATGGTCTTGATGGGATTGAACTGGTAGTGGCCGGGCGCTGCGGGGCACGCGAGGTTGTAGACCTCGTCGACTTCCAAAAAGATCGGCAGCGTGATGTCGTGGCGAACCAGTTCGAAGTTTGCCTGCGGCAGCAGGTGGGCGACGTTCGATTTCTGGCTGGTGAAGAAGTTGTCCAGGCAGATGACGTCGTGACCCCGATCCAGAAGCCGCTGGCAGAGGTGGGAGCCAAGAAAACCGGCGCCGCCGGTGACCAGGATTCGCTTGATGGATGCCATGTGTTTTATCCAAGGGGAAAGCGCGCCAACCATGCTACCATAGAATCCGCCGGGCCAGCAGGTCTTCCGTCGAGTCCGCTTCTTGCCGGAGCACCGCTGCAACGCGGGATATTAGCATAAATGACACCCCCTGAATTATGCGGTTTACCACATCTTAGGGAGAGATTTTGCATCTTTGGAGTAGACTTGGACGGTACCGAGAGTGGCGCCGAAGCTGAATGGGCGAAATCGCCGCATCAAGGTAGTGCTTTCTCGTGAACGCTGAAGCCACGGTCTTCCTGGTAGACGACGATCCGGGCGAGTTGCGGCTGTTGGGCGTGATGCTCGAGGCCGCCGTTCCGAAGGTGGCGTCGTTCTCGTCCGCCCGCGACTTTTTGACGCACTACCACGGCGAGCCCGGTTGCCTGGTCCTCGACGTGGCCATGCCGGGCATGAACGGGCTGGAACTCTACCGCCAACTGCTTCACGACAAAATTGCTCTGCCGGTTGTTTTTATCACCGCGTTCGCCGATGTCCCGACGGCGGTCGAAGCGATGCAATTGGGGGCGGTGAGCTTCCTGGAGAAGCCGGTTCAAGAGCAAGCCCTGCGCGAGACGATCCACCGGCGCTCGAATTGGACCGCCATCGCCGCCGCGTGCACGCCCGGCGTCAGCGGGTCGAGCAACGCCTGGCCCATCTGACCAAGGGAGAACGTGCGGTGCTCCATTTGATCATGCAGGGCCGGATGAACAAGGAGATCGCCGCGGATTTGGACCTTAGCCTCCGCACGATCGAAGACCGGGCGCAAGACTGATGAAGAAGATGGAGACGCGATCGGTTGCCGAACTGGTGCAACTCGTCATGTCCAGCGCCGATGGCGGAGCGCATCCGATACTCGACGGCGTTATGGGGCATCCGACGCGCGGCCCATCTCCGCCAGCAGGAGACGGACATCATCCCACACAGGTCGTTTCGCCTGAGGATTCCGCAACAGATATGCGGGATGGTAAGTACAAACGACCTTGATTCCGTGGTAATCGTGCACACGTCCGCGGAGCCGGCCGATCGACTCGTCGGTGCCCAGTAGGTTCTGCGCGGCCACATCGCCGAGACAACAGATGAACCACGGCTGGATGATGGCCAATTGCCGGTCGAGAAACGGGCGGCAGGCGGCGGCTTCGACGGGCAACGGCGTCCGATTGCCCGGCGGCCGGCAGCGGAGAATGTTGAGAATATAGACGTCCTCGCGCCGCATTTTCATGCCCTTGGTAATGATGTCGTTGAGGAGTTGACCGGCCCGGCCGACGAATGGCTCGCCGAGCCGGTCTTCGTCCGCCCCGGGGGCCTCGCCGCAGAACACCAGCCGTGCACAGGGGTTTCCAGTGCCGAAGACGGTCTGCGTGCGTGTCGCCGCCAGTTCGTGCAACGGGTGCAAACGGCAACTTCTCGAGGAACCGCCGCCAGCGCGGCCAGCCGCGACTGCCGGTCGTCCCGGCCGGGGTGCGACGTTGCCACGGGCTGCCGCTCCGAGCAGGTTTGCCCCGAGCGTGGGGGCAGGCCGCCAGCCTTCGACGCTCGCTTCACGTGCGTAACTCCTGCCCTCTGAAGGCTCTCTAATCGTTGTAACATGGATCGCATGGTTGTCTATGCCGTATGGCGAGCGTCTTTCACTGGCTGAGGGGGGCGTCCGAGTAGGTTATGCTTCAGCACAACACATTACAGGGAAGCGGCTTACCGCCGTTGTCAGCAGGACTGCAAAATCCTGATTTACGTCATTCTGAGCGTAGCGAAGAATCTCCGTGGCATTGCGCAGTTTCTGCGCGGCAACGAGATCTTTCGCTGCACTCAGGATGACCGTTCCCGCCACATATTCACAAAATGCCACTTTGCAGTTCTCCTGCCGCCGTTGTGCTGAAGCAGAACCTACGACAGACTCTACCCACCCACGCGCGGTCGGCTGGAACGGTCGGCCCCACTGAATTATCATAGGGACTTATGGCCATTCCGCAAGTTGTGATCGTCGGGCGCCCCAATGTGGGGAAGTCGAGTGTCTTCAACTGGCTGGCCGGACGCCGGCTGGCCATCGTCGATCCGACGGCGGGCGTGACCCGAGACCGGGTCACCCAGTTGATCGAGCTGGACGGCCGGTTCGCCGAGTTGGTCGACACCGGCGGAATGGGGATTGAAGACAGCGACAACCTCACCGAGCAGGTCGAAGACCAGATCCAGGCAGCGGTCGACCTGGCCGACGTAGTGCTTTTCGTGGTCGATTGCCGCGACGGGCCCGTGCCCTTGGACCAGGAAGTGGCCAAGCGGCTGCGTTATGTTGCCGTGCCGCTGGTCCTGGTGGTCAACAAGGCCGACACCCCGGCCATTGAAAGCGGCGGGCAGGAGTTTTATCGCTTCGGGCGGAAGATCGTCTACGTCAGCGCCAAGGAGAATCACGGGAAGGCGGATCTGATCGAGGCCATCCGTCAACGTCTGCCCGAGCCCACGCCGGACGACGTCCCGCTGCTGGAGCCAGAGATGAAGCTGGCGATCGTCGGCCGGCGGAACGTCGGCAAGAGCACGCTGGTGAATACGTTGGTCAAGGCCGAGCGAATGATCGTCAGCGAGGTGCCGGGCACGACCCGCGACAGCGTCGACGTTCGTTTCGAGCTTGACGGCAAGGCGTTTTTGGCGATCGATACGCCCGGCTTCCGCCGCCGCAAGAGCGTCAACACCGACGTGGAGTTCTATAGCACGCATCGGCCGCAGCGGAGCATCCGCCGGGCCGACGTCGTTCTGCTGTTCTTCGACGCCACGCAGCGCATCAGCAAGGTGGACAAGCAACTCTGCGATTACATTGCGCAGCAGTACAAGCCCTGTATGTTCGTGGTGAACAAGTGGGACCAGTTGGTCGGCGCGATGCCCACCGACAAGTGGGTCACCTATCTGCGCGACAATTTCCGCACGATGGCCTATGTGCCGATCGCCTTTGTCACGGGCCAGTCGGGGGGCAACGTCAAGGCAATGCTCAACCACGCTCAGATGTTGTTTCGCCAATCGCTGCATCGCGTACCGACGGCGCAACTGAATAAGTTGGTGCGTGCGGCGCTGGTTCAGAATCCGCCCCCGGCCTACCGAAACCGGCGGCCGAAGATTTACTATGCGACCCAGGTCGCCGTCCAGCCGCCGACGGTCGTGCTGTTTTGCAGCGATCCGCGGGCCATCTCGCCGCAGTACCAGCGTTACCTGCTGGGCGTCTTTCGCGACGAGCTCAAGTTCGGCGAAGTGCCGATCAAGCTGTATCTTCGGCAACGCTCGCGCGGCGACACGCGCGACGAGATCGAAGCCGCCGGAAAGGGCGCGTGAGATGAACGCCGCTTGCGATGTCGCCGCCGGTTCGCTATAAATCGGTCGGGTGCCAGAGAACATGCTTGAAAGGCTTTTTTGATGGAATCCACATTGCCCCTGGTGGGCATCGTAATGGGCAGCGACAGCGACTGGCCGGTCGTGAAGGCCACGGCCGCCGCCCTGGACGAGTTCGGCGTGCCGTATGAGGTTCGGGTCATGAGTGCGCACCGGACGCCGGAGGCCGTCCGCCAATATGCGACAATGGCCGCCGCACGCGGGCTGAAGACCATCATTGCGGCGGCCGGCGGAGCCGCACACCTGGCCGGTGTGGTCGCCTCGCATACCGCGCTGCCGGTCATTGGCGTCCCGGTCCCCACCGAGTTCGCCGGCGGGCTCGACTCGCTGCTCTCAACCGTGCAGATGCCCGGCGACGTGCCCGTCGCGGCCGTTGGCGTCGGCGGCGGCGGGCCGCGCAACGCTGGCCTGCTGGCTGTCGAGATCCTCGCGCTCGGGAATGCCGTGCGCTCCAGGAGAAGCTCACGGCGTTCAAGCACAGGCTGACGGAGAAAGTCAGCAGCAAGGACGAGACGCTGCGTCAGAGCCTGCGAAGCAAGAGTTAGGAGAACAGAAGAGGTCCCACACAGAGGACAGATAGCCGGGGGCTAACAGCCCCCGGCTGTTTGTCTTCTGCTTTGGTAGGAGTCGAAGTGGGGGACTCTATCGTGCCATGTTACCTCTTCACGTTTCATGCGTATGGCACGTGGATCCCAGATCGTGCTGAGGGTTTTGTGCGACGCCATCGAGGAATCCTACCGCCAGATCCGCACCGTGCGGCACCGGTATCGAGACGCGGCGGCAGAAGATAAGGTAGTATTCGATTGGCGGTTTCCAAACTCAATCGCAACCGCTGGGAGGGGTTTTCTCGAAGAAAACCTCACCGGGAGTTTCGAAACCCGAGGCACGCGCGGGGGCGGTTGTTGAGTAGGTTTTCCACCTGCCGCACCTGGGAATGGGAGACGTTGCGAAAGTCAGTCCCTTTGGGAAAGTATTGGCGGATTAAGCCATTGGTGTTTTCGTTCGTGCCGCGCTGATACGGACAGCCCGGATCAGCAAAGTATAACTCCATGCCGAGGTGTTTTTCCAGCCGGTGGCAGCGCGGGAATTCGGTGCCATTGTCGAAGGTGATGGACCGCCGTCGCTGTTCGTCCAACTCCTTCATGCGTTGTTTGATTTTCGCATGTACATGGTCGGCATTCTTGGATTGAACCTTGACGACGATTGTGAACCGCGACTTGCGGTCTACCAACGTCGCCAGACCGCCGGTGCCCGCCGGGCCGAGCACGGTGTCGCCCTCGAAATCGCCCAGCCGCAACCGCTCCTCGATCACTTCGGGCGCTGGTCGATGCGGGCGGCATCTCCGCTGGTGGCGGCGTTTTTCCGCCGGTAAGGACGCTTCCCGCGACGCCGCAGGAACGATTCCCAGTGCTCCCGATTCGCGTCCTGCTTGATCCAGGTGTAGATCGTTTGCGACGACACGCGGCGCGGTGCGCTTGCTGCTGCATCCGTCCGGCGATCTGCTGCGGCGCCCATTCCTGCGCCAACCCCCTGCGAACAGCCTCGTTGACCGCGGGATCATCCATCTTTCGCGCCAGTGGTCGTTCCCGGCGGCGTTGCGCGGCTTTCCATTGGGCTTGGGTGGAGTAATATTCGCCGGCGGTGCTGTTGCGTCGCAGCTCGCGGCTGATCGTGGAAGGGCAACGTGCCACAGCCCTGGCGATTTCCTTCTGGTTAGCTCCCTGATACCGCAATTGCGCTATGCGATCGCGCTCTTGGGGCGTAAGATGATGTGCCATCGCTGGGACTCCGTTCCCAAGGGAAGCTTTGTGAACTTCTCCCTATTGGAGCCTCCCAGCGATGTCTTCCCCCATGCCAGTTTCCGAGGCTCATTCTTCAGGCCTCGATTGCATTTGAGATTTGAGACCGCCATTCACGAATTCAAAGAACTTTGATCGAAGAAGCAAGAGTTGCGTTCACGAGGCAACGATACCGCGGCCATTGCATTGCAACGGAATCTACGCACGTCCACATCCTCGTTAGCGGGCCCGACGAACGCACATGGCTGAAAATACGGACAGGTTTGAAAACCTCCCTCACAAGACGACTCAACTGCGACATACGTGGCCGACAGCATTGGTTTGTCGATGGCTCGAGCCGCAAGCGGGTGGAGGATCGAGGACATTTCGAGTATTTGGTGAACAGATATCTGCCATCGCATGGCGGATGGAAGCGGCGCGGTGGCGAGCTGTTTAGGTAGTACGTCAACAAAGCAACAACGTGAAAGATCTAGAGACGCTACGTTGGATCGGCGACATCGATGGCCACCTGCGGCTGATCGACCAGACGCGGCTGCCGACCGAGCTGGTCGAAATCGACTGCCGCGATGTTGAGGCCGTCTGGGAAGCCATCAAGTCGCTGCGCGTCCGAGGTGCGCCGGCCATCGGCATCGCCGCCGCCTATGGTATCTGCCTCGGGATCCAGAACGTTGTGCGCGACGCAGGCGCCCTGGGGCAGCGGCTCGAACAAGTCGCCGACTATCTTGCAACCAGCCGCCCGACGGCGGTCAACCTGTTCTGGGCGCTGGACAGGATGAAGCGAGCGGCCTCGCGGCTTCGCGGCCAGCCGGCTGACGAGATTGCCGCAGGGCTCCTGGCTGAGGCCCGGGCCATCCACGAAGAAGACCGGCAAATGTGCCGCGCGATCGGCCGCCACGGCGCCGCGTTGCTCCGCGACGGGCAAGGCGTTTTGACCCACTGCAACGCCGGTGGATTGGCCACCTCCGACTACGGCACGGCACTGGCCGTCTTCTTCGCGGCGGCCGAATCGGGCAAGACCTTGCACGTCTATGCCGGCGAAACCCGCCCGTTGTTGCAGGGCGCGCGGCTGACCGCGTGGGAGTTGAAAGAGCGGGGCATTGACGTAACCTTGATCTGCGACAGCATGGCCGCGGCCGTGATGCGCGAGCGCCGCGTCGAGACCATCGTCACCGGCGGCGGATCGGATCGCCGCCAACGGCGACGTTGCCAACAAGATCGGCACGTACGGGTTGGCCGTTGCGGCGGCCGCCCATCACATCCCGTTCTACGTCGCCGCGCCCAGCAGCACCTTCGATCGATCGATCGCCAGCGGCGACGAAATCCCGATCGAACAGCGCGACCCGCGCGAAGTGACGCACGGTTTCGGCCGCCAGACGGCCCCCGACGGCATCGCGGTCTACAATCCGGCCTTCGACGTGACGCCGGCCGACTTGGTGGCGGCCATTATTTGCGAGCGCGGCGTGATCCGGCCTGTCAACCGAGAGACGATTGCCGCAATGCTGGCATGAGGAGCCGCTCGCACCGGGTGCCCGCCGATGTACGAGACCTTCGAACACACAGCCGACATGGGCATTCACGTGCGTGCCGGCAGTCTGAATGAAGTATTCGCCGACGCCGCGCGGGGACTGTTTTCGATCATCGTAGAAAACCTCGATACCGTAGCTCCAACTGAGGCGGTGTCGATAAACCTACGAGCCGATAACCTGGAAGAATTGCTGCACGACTGGCTTGCCGAACTGCTGTATGTCTTTTCCACACGCCGGCTCGTGCTCGCGGATTTTGCAGTTGAGGTTACCTCCCTCGAACTGGCGGCTACCGCGCGAGGCGAGCCGGTCGACCTTCACAAGCACGAACTCGATGCGGAAGTCAAAGCCGTAACGTGGCACCACTTGAAGCTAGTCCAGCAAGACGACCAGTGGCTGGCTGAAGTGATCGTGGACGTGTGATCGCCAGCAGCCTCAAAGGTGAAGCGCCATTTCGCGCCCTGTCCAGCACCACCCAATCCCGAAATCCCCACATCCCACTCCGTCTCAGTGCCGCACGACCCAGCGCAGCAGCGCAATGGCCGGCGTGGCCAGCACGACGTTGGCGGTCCAGAACGAAATCGGCGGCATGTGGCCCAGCGGCGACGTGGCCAGGGCGTTGCTCAGCATTAACAGTGGATAGTAAATCGCGAGGATCGGTAGGAAACAGACGAAGAAGTTCGTCAACACGTCGGCGTGGCGCCACAGCATCGCCACCGGCGTGCCGATCAGCGCGAAGCACAGGCAGGTGAAGCCGTTCGCCCAGCGGCGATAGGGTTCGGCCTTCAGACGACGGATATCGCTGAGGCAACCGATGATCTTCTTTGTGTCGGCCTCGGATTCCGGAATGCCCAGGGCCTTCTCGCTGTCGCGATATCCTTGGAGTTGCCGCAAGGTGGATTGGAGTTCCGCAACCAAGTCGCCGACATCGCGGCTGGCAACCCAAAACCGGTCATATCGGTGCGGATCGAGCGGCGGCAGCGGCAGCGAATGTTGCCACAGGCCGGGAAAGGAGAAGGACATGCCCGCCCGGCCTTCCGCGTCGACTTTGCCGCGGTAGCACTCGATGTGGAGCACTCGATTGGCCGTGTCCGTGCGAAATCGGGCCTCCTCGGCGAAAATGGTCATCTTCGGCGAACTGCGAATCACAATGGTCGGCTGGACCAGCGTGGGTGGATCGCCCGGCGTGGCCGGCTTGTCGATCCGCTTCACCTGGATCGAAAAATCACCGCTATCGAACGATCCTTCCTTTTGCAGGACGCTGTAGGCAATCTCTTCGAGCGAGTCGGCTCCAACCCTGAGCACGTTGGGCTTGCCCCACGTCGCGGCGATCTCGTAAAGGCAGACCGTGCCCAGGCTCAGGAATGCGGCCAGGACGATGGCCGGCCAGATGACGGACATGGGGCTGATGCCGAGGGATTTCAACGCCACGACCTCATTCGATCCGGTCATGCGGCCAAAAACGGTGCAGACCGACAGCAGCAGGGCCACGGGCACGGTAATCTCCAACATTTCCGGCAGCATGTACGGCATCGTCGCGAGGATGACCGTAGGCGGAAAGCCTCGGTTCAAGCCTTCCTTGACGCCCATGACGGGCGTAACGACCACCGTCAGCGCAATGAGCGCCGCGAGGAAATACTTCAAGATCTCCGCAACAACGTAGCGGGTCACGATATACATGGTGCGAATTGTGAGAGCAAGAACGGGGCGGGTCAAGTTCACTTGTCGCGTCCAACCCATCAGGGGTACAACCTCTGCCGTGGGAAAATGGCAGCCTCCCAAAACCAATCGCATCATCGGCGGGACAAACTGGCGACTTTCGTATTGGCGAGTCATCACCATTGTGATAGTGTATGGGCCCCGCTGGTAAACGGCGCTCTCGGCAGCAAGGAAGACTGCTCGCCGAAACGCGATGGACCGGCGGACGCGTCCCGGGCTGGATTCGGTCGGAGAGAAGGTCGCGCTCTTTCTCCTCCGACGGCCGACAAGGAAGGAGGCCGGCATGCAATCCGACCAGAAGCAGGAAGTGCGGGTTCACATCCGTTGGATGATCCGTCGCGACATGCCCGAGGTCCTCGCCACCGAATTCGAAAGCTTCGAATTCCCGTGGCTTGAAGAGGATTTCATCCGCTGTCTGCGGCAGCGCAACTGCATCGGCATGGTGGCCGAATACGATGGCCGCATCGTCGGCTTCATGATCTACGAGCTGCACAAGACGCGCATCCACGTGCTGAACTTCGCCGTCGCCAAGGTCTACCGCCGCTGCGGCGTCGGTAGTCAGATGCTCGCCAAGTTGGCCGCGAAGCTTTCGGCCCAGCGGCGCAGCCGCGTGGTGCTGGAGGTTCGCGAGACGAACCTGGCCGCCCAACTGTTCTTCCGCGAAAACGGCTTCCGCGCCGTCTCGGTGCTCCGAAGCTACTACGCCGATACGCCGGAAGACGCCTATCTGATGCAGTATCGCTACCGGTCGGACCGGCGGATGGCGCCGAGCCTACCATCCGCACCACGCGCTTGGCCGGATAACGTAAACCTCCCGATGGGGGGAGGTGGATTGACGCTTTCGGCAATTTCGCGCATCATAGCGGTCTCATTGGCTCCCTGACTCTCGGGGGAAAGACGCTATGACGTTCATTTTTGTTGTCTGCGCCGCGCTGGGTGGAACGGTCCTGCTGCTGCAATTCGGCATGGCGCTGGTGGGTCTCGGCGGACATGCGCTGGACGCCGACGCACCGCACGACATCGGGCACGGCTTCGGCGGCGACGCTGATGGTGGCGATTTCGATGCGGATGGCGGCGACCTGGACGCCGGCGCCTTTCACGGCGATCACGGCGGCGATGCCTCGATCGAACACGACGCCGGCGGCGCCCATCACGGGACGGATTGGCTCTTCGGCGTCCTCTCGTTCCGAACGATTGTGGCGGCGCTGGCCTTTTTCGGCCTGGCGGGCCTGGCCGCCGACGCCGCCGAGACGCCGCGCTCGACGACGCTGCTGATCGCCGTTGCCGCCGGCGCCGCTGCGATGGTCGCCGTCTACTGGATGATGCGCGGACTCCGCGAATTGCGATCGGAGGGCAACGTGCGGATCGGCCGCGCCTTGGGCTGCTGCGGCTCGGTCTATCTCCGCGTGCCGGCTAACAACTCCGGCAGCGGGAAAATCCAGCTCAACCTGCAAAATCGCACCATGGAATATTTGGCCGTCACCAACGGCCCCGAACTCCCCACAGGAACTAAAGTTGTGGTAGTAAGCGTGGTGGACCCAACAACCCTGGAGGTTTGCCGCCAGTAGCAGGCACGCCCCGTAGCAGGCACGCTCCGCGTGCCGTCGCCGCGCACATCGCCGGTTACGGTGCGCAGATCGTGCCTGCCGCATACGACACCGAACCCGGAGAACATCGCCATGATCGCATCGCTCCTACTTGCCCAGAGCACGCCCTTGGGCCGCGCCGAGACATGGCTTGCCGCCATTGTGGTGCTGGCCGTCATTGTGGCGTTCTCCTTCGTCATGCTGCTGTTGAAGCAGTACAAACGCTGTCCGAGCAACCGCATCCTGGTGATTTACGGCAAGTCGGGTACAGGTCACGAGGCGGCCACGTGCATCCACGGCGGCGCGAAGTTCGTCTATCCGCTCATCCAGGATCACGCCTGGCTCAGCCTGGAGCCGATGCAGATCGAGATTCCGCTCCGCGGGGCGCTGTCGATGGAGAACATCCGCGTCAACGTGCCCAGCGTGTTCACCGTGGCCATCGGCACGACGCCCGAGCAGATGCAGAACGCGGCCATCCGCCTGTTGGATCTCAACCCGAGAGAAATCCAGAAGCAGGCGGAAGACATGATCTTCGGCCAGCTCCGCCAGGTGATCGCCTCGATGCAGATCGAGGACATCAACCGCGACCGCGACAAGTTTCTCGAAGCGGTGCAAAACTCGCTCGAGCCCGAGCTGCGCAAGATCGGCCTGGTGCTCATTAACGTCAACATCACCGACATCACCGACGAGTCGGGCTATATCGAGGCGATCGGCCAAAAGGCGGCCTCGCAGGCGATTCAGAAGGCCCGCGGCGACGTGGCCGACAACGAAAAGATGGGCGAAATTCGCGTCGCCGACGCTGAACGCGAAAAAACCGTCAGCGTCGCCAACGCCCATAAAGTCCGCGAGATCGGCACTCGGCAAGCTATGCGCGAGCAGGCCGTGCGGATCGCCGAGTTGGAGAAGGAGCAGAAGATCGGTGAGCAGACAGCCGGCTTCCAGCGCGATGCCGAGGTGAAGGCCGCCGAGCGAGAAATGCGTATCAAGCTAGCCCAGGCCGATGCCCAGGCCGTCGAAGGCGAAAACCTCTCGAAGGCCGACATTGCGGCCTCGCAGGCCGGGCTGCAAGTCAAGAAGGCCGAGGCTTACGAGATCGGCGAGACGCGCAAGGTCCGCGCCGAGGCGCCGTGCTCGAGGCCGAGCACCTTGCCCGGGCCAAGGCCGCGTTGGCCGAAGCCCAGCGGATCGAGGCCGAGCGCCGTGCGGAGTTGGAGGCCCCCGCCAAGGCCCAGCGCGCCCGCATCGAAGTTGACGCCGCCGCCGAAGCTGCGAAGCGCCGCATCGAGGCCGAGGGCGAGGCCGCTGCCATCTTCGCCCGGCTCGAAGCCGAGGCCCGCGGCCAGTACGAAATCCTCGCCAAGAAGGGCGAAGGCTTGCAGCGGATCATCGAGGCCTGCGGCGGCTCCGAAGAAGCCTTCAAGATGCTCATGCTCGAACACTTCGACAACCTCGTCGAGGCCTCGGCCAAGGCCATCTCGAATATCAAGTTCGATAAGGTGGTGGTCTGGGAGGGCAACGGCCAGAACGGCAGCAGCGCCACGGCCAACTGGCTCCACAACATGGCCCGCACGTTGCCGCCGATGATGCAAGTCATGCGCGACATCGGCGGCGTCGAGATTCCCGAGACGCTGGCCAACCTGGGCCAGGCTGTGAAAACGCCAACCGGCAACGGCGACGCGGTACCGGAGCCGCCCGCGCGAGCATAGTGTGCCCGAACGGAACTGAGCATTTCCGGCCGGTCAGCGGAATGCGGCGAGAATCAACCGCCACGCGGCGAGCATTAGGGCCATCAGGCCCAGGCACGCGAGCATTACCACGGGCACGAACCAGCCCAGGCCAAATAGCGGCAGCGTATATTCCCATACGGCCGGCCAACAGACGATCAGAAAAACCGTCGCAAGGCAGAGGAAGGGGCCGTACGGAATCTCGCGGTCGCGAAACAGCACCAGCCGCAACAGTCCGACCACCAGGCCGGCGAAGGGCGCCAAGAAGAAGATCACCAGGCACGGCTGCCAGCCTGAGAAGGCCCCGATCATCGCCATCAGAGTGACGTTGCCGAAGCCCATGGCCTCGCGGCGTAAGACGGCCGAGGCGATGGTGCGAAACAGCCAGACCAGCCCGCCGCCGGCCGCCACGCCGACCAACGCGCTCAGAAGTGCCTGCCACGATGGCCCGCCCCGGTACCAGATAATGGCCACGACGGCGGACACGATCAGACCCATGCGAACGATGCGGCCGCTTACCGGTTCGCGACGGACGCGTGCAAGGCAGAGTCCGAACGCCCGGCGCCAGCCATGCCGCGCGTACCAGGTCCGCGGCAGAACAGCCACGCACCATAACCACCAGCAGGCCAATCCGAGGACTACCGAGCCGGCCTGCGGGAAGCCGTCCAGCGCCGCCGGCCAGACGTTGGGCGAGGTTAGCGTCAGGAACATCCGATGGTCGGCCCATTGCGTTGGATCGGGCAACAGCGATCCCGGCCATCCGGCGGCCGCAAACAGTCCCAGGAGTGTGCCCGGAATGGTGATTGCATCCGGTATGATCTTCTCGTCAATGTCAATCATCGACGCGGCCAACATCAGTGCGATGAGTATCGTGTGGGCGACAAACTCGAAGTGCAGGAACACGAGCAAGATCGGCGGCAAAGGGTGCGGCATTCCCGGCGGTAGAAGGCCGCCTTGGCCGATTTCCCACCAGTAGAGCCGCGGCCAGTCCGAGGCCGGTCAGAAGCTCCAATAGCATAGGCCGGATCCAGAAGCCGCGGCCGTGCAAGCCCGCCTCGCGCCGCAGCCCCAGCCAGCCGACGACCGGCAGGCGGTCGAGGAATTGCCGCGACGGCGCCGCCGGATCGGGCCGCGACCAGGGGCTGATCGGCCGGGGAAACCATGCCAACCGGTACACCGCCAGGTTGATCGCACTGCCCAGAAACACTCCCAGCACGAACACCGCGGCGAGGCGGACTTCCATGGGCGTGGCAAGAATGAAATTCATGGCTTCCGCTTTCTCTCCTCGCCGGCCAGAAGGTCCTGCCATTGTTGGAGCAATTGCAGAGCCCCGAGCGGCGTCAGCGTGTTCAGTTCGATCCGGCGAATTTCGTCCAACAGCGGATGGTCGGCCGGGGCGAACAGCGTCAGTTGCAGGTGCCCTTTCTTAACCTCGACCGGCCGCCGGGCGATCTTCGCCCGGCCCTCGGCATCGAGATGCTCCTCTTCCAACTGCGCCAGAATCTCCTTCGATCGCTCGATCACTTCGCGCGGCACGCCCGCCAGTCGTGCAACGTGAATGCCGTAACTCTTGTCGGCCGCGCCGTCGACGATCTTGTGCAAGAAGATCACCTCGTCCTGCCACTCGCGTACGGCCACATTGAGATTCTTGACGCCGGGAAGCGACTTTTCCAGGTCGGTCAGCTCGTGATAGTGCGTGGCGAACAGCGTGCGGCAGCCGACGTGCTCGTGCAGATACTCGACCACCGACCACGCCAGCGAAATGCCGTCGTACGTGCTCGTACCACGTCCGATCTCGTCAAGGATCACCAGGCTCCGCGGCGTGGCCATGTTCAGGATCCGCGCCGTCTCGGTCATCTCGACCATGAACGTGCTCTGGCCCCGGGTCAATTCGTCGCTTGCGCCGACGCGGGCGAAAATGCGGTCGGCAACGCCGATCGTGGCCTCGCGGGCAGGTACGAAGGTGCCGATCTGCGCCATCAGCGTCACGAGAGCCACCTGGCGGATGTACGTGCTCTTGCCCGCCATGTTCGGCCCGGTAATCAGCAGGATCGAGCCGGCCTCGGCGCCGGCGAGCGTGTCGTTGGGCACGAACTTGCCCTCCGGCTCGACGATATCGAGCACGGGATGCCGGCCGTCGACGATCCGCAGCACCGGCTCTTCGCTGATCTCGGGCCGGCAATAGTTGCGCTGCCGCGCCAACTCGGCCAACGCGACCAGCACGTCAACCTCGGCCAGAGCCGCCGCCGTGGCCTGCATCCGCCGCCGGTCGGTCTCGACGGTGTCCCGCAATTCGACGAACAGGTTATATTCCAACTCCTTGGCCTTCTCATCCGCCGTCAAGACCTTTTCTTCATACTCCTTCAACTCCGGCGTGATGTAGCGCTCGGCGTTCTTGATCGTCTGCTTGCGGATATACTCGGGCGGTATCTTCCCGCGGTGCGCGTTGGTGATCTCGATGTAGTAGCCGAACACCTTGTTGAATCCGACCTTGAGATTCGGGATGCCCGTCCGCTGGGTCTCTTGGGCCTGGTACTCGGCAATCCACTGCTTGCCGCCGTGAGCCAGTTCGCGGAGCGCGTCCAACTCGGTGCTAAAACCATCGCGAATGAATCCGCCGTCGCGGCTGGTGAGCGGGCACGCATCGGCCAGCGCGGCTTCGAGCGTCGCTCGCAACTCAGGGCACAGGTCGATCGAAGCCTCCAAATCGTTGAGCAGGCTGCTTTTTCGCGCCGTGAGCTTCGCCTTTACCGCCGGCAGCGCGCCGAGCGTGCGGCCCAAAAAAGCGAGATCGCGCGGACTGGCCCGGCCGGTCGTCACCCGGGTCAACAACCGTTCGACGTCGTAGATTCGCCGGAACGTCTCGTGTAGCTCGTCGCAGAGCGATTCGGCGCCGACCAGTTCCTCGACCGCGTCGAGCCGGTGGCGGATCGACGCCGCCTCAGTCAACGGATTCGCGACCCAATCGGCCAAGAGCCGCGAACCCATGGCCGTCACAGTTCGATCCAGCACCCACAACAGCGAACCCTCGCGGCGGCCGTCGCGAATCGTCCGGGCGATCTCGAGGCTCCGCCGGCTGGCCTCGTCGATTTCCAGGGTGCCCGAGGTGCGATATGGCGACAGACGGTCGATGTGGGCGAGTGAACTTTTCTGCGTTTCGTTGAGATAATCGAGAACGGCGCCGCTGGCCCGCACGGCCTGGGCGTCGGCCGAATCCTTGCCATCGTCGAAGCCGAACCCGTCGAGCCCGGCCGTGCCGAAGTGCTTGGTCAGCACCTGCCGGGCGGTCTTCTCGGAGAAGGCCCAGGCCGGGCGGCGCGTGACCATCATCCGATCACTCAAGTGCGCCGGCAGCGGCGCGGCCTCGTCGGCGACGAGGCATTCGGCGGGGCCGATGCGGGCCAACTGATCGGCCAGCCGGTTGGCGGCAACGCCCGCCGCCATGAAGCGGCCGGTCGAGAGTTCGACCCACGCCAGGCCCACCGGGTCGCCCGGCGCCACAGCCGCCAGGTAGTTGCTCTGCCGCGGATCCAGCATCGCGTCGTCGGTGACGGTGCCGGGCGTGACAATCCGCGTCACCTCGCGCCGCACCAGTCCCTTGGCCAGCTTCGGGTCTTCGACCTGCTCGCAGACGGCCGCCCGCAGCCCGGCGGCGATCAGCTTGGCCAGGTAGCTGTCCAACTGATGGTGCGGAAACCCGGCCATCGGGACGGCGTTTTCGCCTTTGTCGCGGCTGGTCAGGGCCAGATTGAGCGTCCGCGCGGCCGTCTTCGCGTCGTCGAAGAACATCTCGTAGAAGTCGCCCATGCGAAAAAGCAGCAGCGCCTCGGGACACGCCCGCTTGGCTGCCTCATACTGCTTCATCATCGGCGTTACGGCCATTCCGACATGCTATCAGCCGCCGCCGGAGCCGGGAAGGGCCAAGCCCCGCGGCCCGGGCAGCCCGTGGGCGTCCTCCGCCGTGGCAGCCATTGTTGCAAATCGGGCTGGCTAATTCTGGCATTGTCGTGGGAGCTATTCGGCCCTCTCAGGGTTGATCCCGCAATTTTTGCGGTCGTCCCAGGGTACCCGCCTGTTGCTGTGTCCAGAGCGAGGACACCGGCCTAACGTCGAGGCCGGCGAAGGCCCCAGGCTCCGATCGAGATGGGTACGAGGGCCAGCATAAGAAGGCTCGATGGCTCGGGCGCCGTGCCCAACGGACCGGTGGGCAGAAGACCTGTGGCATGACGGCCGTACTGGTCACCGAGGAAGCCCAGGTCGGCGAGGTTCACTTTTCCGTCATAGTTGAAGTCGCCGTCCGCCCACGTCATGCCGCTGCTCGTGCCATAATTGTCACCCAAGAAACCGAGGTCCGACAGGTTCACGCTCCCGTCGACGTTCGCATCGCCGTAGAGCGTATAGGCCACGGTGATCTGTTTGCTGGTGGCGTTGTCGATCCAGCCCAAGCCGTCCGCCGTGGTGTGCGTGGAGCTCTGGAACTTGCCGGTATTCCAGTTTCCACTGGCGTAGCTCGCCTTCATCAACGTATCGACGGTGCTTGCCGGGTCAGCATCGGTGCCGTAATCCAGCACGAGATTGCCGGCCATGATGTTGGCACCGCCTTTGTTGAGCACCGGGTCGATGGCCTTCGAGACGCCCTGCAACACCAATTTGCCGGCTTCGACAATCGTCAAGCCGGTGTAACGGTTGACGCTGGCCATCGTCACTGTGCCTGTGCCTCGCTTGGTCACAGTCGTCGAGCCGACGATCCCCTTGGTGCCGGTAATCGTGACGTTCTTGGTCGAATTGTTGAACGTCAAGCTCAGCGGCGCAACGTCCACATTGCTAATGTCAGCGCTGGTACTGGCGGCCGAGTCTTCAAACGTCACGTGGAAGCCGTCGCAGTAGTCGGCCGACACGCCGTTGGCCGTTTTTTTCCAGTTGCCCGAGCCGGCCGTTGGGCTCCAGGTTGGCGTTGCCGCCCCGCTCCAGCTCACATGCGCCGGCCCGGCCGTTACGGCATAACCGCTGAAGCTGGTGACCGTGAAGCTTGCCCACGGGCCGTTGACGGTCAAATCCATCGCGTCATAACGGCTCCAGCCACCGTCATAGCGCCAGACGGTCAGATCGTTCGGGGTGTAATTGCCGGCCCCGTTAAAGGACAGGTAGGCTGGGTCGCCGGTTGTGTAGCCGCCGGTGGCGGTGCATTGCCACGCACCCGCGATGGAGTCGTTGGGCTCGAGACTGCTCAGCAGGGAAGCAAGCGTGCTGCTGTCGATCGTCGTGCCGGTGAAGCTTAGCGGTTTTGACACCTGCGATGCAAGAAAGCTCGCTCCGAGTGACCAACCGGTGGCGCTATCGTCGATCTGCACGCGCTGTGTGCCGAGCAGGTCAATGGAAACCGGCGTGCCCGCAGTGCCTTGCCCAACATCGGAGACCGTAAACGTTCGCGTCGATGCGTTCCACGTGCCGCCAATGGCTTGGAACGTCCCGGTGCAACTGGCAGCCGAGATGGGTTGATACCAATTGCCAGACGGTGCGCCCGAGCCAGCGACGATCTGGACAATTCCATTGTTGGTGACCGTCCCGCCGCCGCCATTGACGATCACGCTACTGCCGTTGCCAACGTCGATGGCCAACACGGATTCGTTCGAGATTGAAATGTTCGTCGTTACAACCACCCCCCCGCCGACGACGCTAAGGGCGCCGGGGCCAACGTTGCCGACACGGAGGTAATTTGTATTGGTCCATGTCGACCCACTGCCATCCACCGCTACTACGCTCACCATGTCGCTGAAATAGCCGATATTGACACCGCTGCTGCTGACCGCACCGCCACCCGTGATCTTCAGTGTTCCGGTACCGGATAGACCAACATCAAGGGGACCGTCGTTGGTCCATGTCGACCCGGCGCCGTCAACTGTCACCGCGCCGCTCGCACCGCTGTCCTCCCCGATGAAGCAAAGTCTGTTGGTAACCGCGCTGCCGCCGGTGATGTTCAGCACGCCATTCCCCCCCGAGCCGACGTAAAGAGAATTGCGATTGGTCCATGTCGAACCCGCTCCATGGACTATAACTACGCCCGTCGAATCACTATTACAGCCGATATAACCGAGGCCATTGTCGACAGTGGCGCCGCCGGTGATCTCCAGCCTCCCATTGCCAGAAGCTCCGATGTAGAGGTCGCCGCTGTTGGTCCACGTCGACGCGCCTTCTACCCTTGCCGTACCCTGTGAGGTAGTGTCGGCGCCGATGTAAACGTTACCACTGCTGACCGTGCCGCCGCCGGTGACACACAACGTCCCGTTTCCAGAGGCTCCGACGTAGAGGGCAAAATCGTTGGTGGTCCATGTTGAGGTCTCACCGTCGACCGTCGCCGCGCCGATGGCGCCGCTGTTGCAGCCAAGGTAACCGATATGGCTGCTGACGGTGCCGCCGCCGCTGACGTTGAGTGATCCACTGCCGTCGCGTCCAACGTACAGGTACAAGTTGTTGGTCCATGTCGAGTCGTTGCCGTCAACCGTTACCGCGCCTGTTGAGCCACTTTCCCAGCCGATGTAACCCCAAGCATTGCTGACGGCGGCGCCGCCGGTGACACTCAACGACCCGCTGCCAGCGCAGCCAACAGCGAGGTCGCCGTTATTTGTCCAGGTCGTCCCGATGCCATGGACTGTTGCCGTACCCGTTGAGCTGGACTTGCCACCGATATAGCCGCTGTGGGATTGAATAGCAACTCCGTCTCGGATCGTGAGGAATCCGCTGCCGTTCCAGCCCGCTCCAAGATCGCCCACATTGCTTGGGTTGCTCATGTCAAGAGTGACGGAGACGGTTCCGTTCCACTGGAGCATTTGACTCAGGCCATGGTTCTGATCGAACATCAGGACGACGTCGCTAATCAATCCTCGGGTGTTGATCGTGCCCGTACCTGTTACGTGAACAGGTGATGCATAGAGTGTCCCACTGGTTAGCGTTCCACCTCCAGTTTCAAAGTTGATCGCACTCGAGGAACCCGCGAAAGGGGAGACATAGAGTGGGCCAGCGGCAGAGATGACGCTGCCGCCGCCAATGTTCAGCGTCCCATTGCCGTGGAAGCCGACGTAGACAGTATTACCGGTCAACGTCGAACTGCCCCCGTTCACAGTGACCACGCCGCTTGAGCCGCTGTTGTAGCCAAGGTAGCTAACAACGCCGCTGCTAACGGCTCCGCCGCCGGTAATGCTCAGCGTCCCGTTGCCATCGCGTCCAACATCTAACTCCAAACTGTTGGTCCAGGTTGAGCCGTTGCCGCTCACGGTCACATCGCCTACGGCACCACTGTCGTAGCCAATGTAGCCAAAGCGTGAAAGGAGATCACTACCACCGTCAACAGTCACAGTAGCATCAGCGTCGTACCCGATGTAACCGGTCGTGGAACTTATCCAAGTGTTCGGGTCACTGGGAACGTGGGGTGAGCCGGCTTCGATGTCGCCCGAGTATTGAATCGCGCCGCGGGCTGATGGAAGGGAAACGAAGAGAAAAATGAGCTGTTGTGACCGCCAGAATGCACAGTTTTGGTCGCTGCATCTTATAGTCTCCCGGTCTTTTCCGCCCGATTGCCGTAGACGATGGGCCGAATCTTCCCTGCACGTGCCGATCTTCGCCCACGCGAGCCCCATCCCAAGGTAACTAGAACCGGAGAGAGCGCCAATCAATCTATGGTGGGGGCGACAAATCGGGCAGGCGGCGTTGACGAGGGCGGCGCAGTGCGCACGCGAGGAGAAACTGGTGAAAATTTGGGAACTCGCCCTCACCCTAGCTCTCTCCCGAAGGGAGAGGGGACGGCCCCCAAAAACGCTTAAGCCTCCAAAAAACGCTTTGGCAGTCCGTTACCGCCTCACGTCGGCCAGGAAGCCGGGTTGGATTTCGGCGGGCGTCGCGGCGACCTTCGTCGACACGACGAGCGGCTCCTTGACCGGCTCGACGAGCACCGCCTCGATGACCTCGACGGCGTTCCGCGCGGCCAAATAGCCGCGGAGCCAGTGCATGGTCTGGTCGATGGCGTCGGCCTGCAAGAGCACCAGATCGCCGGGCTGGGATGAGGCCAGTGCGGTCTCGGCGGCGTTGGTGGCCCCGGAGACTTCGATGATTTCCTTGGTCCGCGTCGCCGATTCGAGGCCCTTGCGGAACAGGCCGATGATTTCGGCCTCGGTGCGGCCGCGGAGATAGTTGTCGGCGTAGAGAACGACGCGGTCGAAGGCGCTCGCCCAGCATCCGCCCCTGTTCGATGAAGTCGCAGTCGCGGCGGTCGCCGGCCGTCGAGTAGACGCACGTGCGCCGCTGGTGCGGCAGCCCGCTGATGGCCTCGATCACGGCCGCCAGCGAGTGCGCGTTGTGGCCGTAATCGACCACCACCGTCGCCCCGTCAATTTCCAGGACGTTGAAGCGGCCGGGCACCTTGTCGGCGTCGGCGGCAACGATTCGGCCGCGGGCGCGGATCATCTCCACGAGATGCCCATGCACCAGGCGGCAGCGACCGTGGCCATGGCGTTTTCCACCTGGAACGCGACCTGGCCGTTGCGCGTCAGCGGCAGCCGGTCGAGCGGCAGAAGGACTTCCTCGCGGTCGCCCTCGGCCAGAATCACCTGGCGGTCGCGAACCAACACTGCCCGGCCTCCCGCGGCGCGGTGGCGTACGATTACCGGATTGTTCGGCGTCGAGGGCAAAGAAAGCCACGGCGCCGGGGCAACGGGCCGCCATATCGGCGACCAGCGGATCGGCGGCGTTGAGCACGGCGTAGCCCGAAGTGGCAACCGCCTCGACAATGCACCGTTTCACCTTGGCCAGTTCCTCGGGCGTATTGATGTCGGAGAGGCCCAGGTGGTCGCCCTGGCCGATATTCGTCACGACGGCCACGTCGCAGAAGTCGAAGCCGAGCCCCTCGCGGAGAATGCCGCCGCGGGCAGTCTCGAAAACGGCCATGTCGACGCTCGGATTGATCAAGACGCTCCGGGCGCTTTGCGGGCCGCTGCAATCGCCGTTGTCGATGCGGCGATCGTTGATGAAAATGCCATCGGTGCACGTCATTCCGACGCAATGACCAGTCGCCGCGCAGGATATGGGCGATAAACCGCGTGACGGTCGTCTTGCCGTTGACGCCCGTGATGGCGACTATCGGAATCCGGCCCGTTTCGTCCTTCGGGAATCAAGATGCCGACGATCGCCTCGCCGACCGGCCGCGAAATGCCGACCGACGGCTCCAGGTGCATGCGGAGGCCCGGCGCGGCGTTGACCTCGACGATCACGCCGGCCTGTTCGCCCAAGGGCCGGGAGATGTCCTGAGCGACCACGTCGACGCCGGCAACGTCGAGGCCGATGATCTTGGCCGCGTCGATCACGCATGCCGCCACCGCCGGATGCACGCGCTCGGTCACGTCGATGGCGGTGCCGCCGGTGCTGAGGTTCGCGTTGCGGCGAATCAGCACGATCGTCCCGGCCGACGGGAACCGAGTCGGGCGTGAGGCCCTGATCGGCCAGACGGCCAAGGCAATCGGGTCGAGTTTAATCTTGCTAAGCACCGTGGCATGGTGTTCGCTGCGGCGAGGATCGGCGTTGGCCAACTCGACCAGTTGGGCTACGCTGTGGACGCCGTCGCCCATGACCTGGGCGGGCTCGCGCCGGGCGGCCGCCACCACGCGATCGCCGACGACCAGCAACGCGGTAGTCATGGCCGGGGGCAAATTTTTCGACCAGCACCGGACTCCCTTCCTTGCGCGCGGCGTCGATAGCCCGCCACGACTTGCTCGCGCGTGGCAAGGTTAGTGGCCACGCCGCGGCCCTGGTTGCCGTCCTGCGGCTTGACGACCACCGGCACGCCGATCTCACAGGCGGCCTGGCCCAGGCGTCCTCGGCGTCGTTCACCGGCCGCCCGCAGGGCGTCGGCACGCCAACCGCCCGCAGCAACTTGCGGGTCATCTCCTTGTCCTGGGCGATGGCCTCGGCTATGGCGCCGGTGCGGTCGGTCTCGGCCGCCTGGATGCGCCGCTGCCTGCGGCCATGCCCAAAAAGCGACGAGACTTTCGCTGTTCAACCGCCGGCAAGGGATGTTGCGGGCCTGGGCCGCCTGGACGATGGCACGGGTGCTGGGGCCGAGACACACTTCGTGGGCCAAATCGCGAAGCCGCTCGATCTCCTCGGTCACGTCGAATGGCCGATCGTGGACCGCCGCAAGACACAGCTCGTGGGCCGACCGCCAGGCACTCGCGGCGCCAGCGTCTCTTCGATATACTCGATGACCACTTTGTATACGCCGGCTTCGGAAGTCTCGCGGGCCTTGCCGAAACCGACTTCGTTGCCGGCCAGGGTCTGCAGTTCCAACGTCACGTGTTCGAGAATGTGACCCAGATAGGTGCCGGTGCGAAGACGCTGAAAGAAGCCGCCGCGCTGGCCAATGCTGCAACGGTGTTCGATCATGCTGGGCATCCAGCTAATCAATCGTTCGCTGAAGCCCGGCAATTCGGTTGAGGGCTTGTCCAATCGCACCCAGTTCGACCCACGCTTCCAGCACCGGGAAATTGGCCCATACATTCGGCCCCCGAAACGCCAACACTTTGCGGAATTCCATGGCCGTCTCTCGTTGAATGTCTTTGCCCATCCCCGCTGAAGCAGAACGGATCGTCGCATCCTATCGCTGATCTACGCTGCAAGCAGTCAAATGGTTGTATCGGCAGGTTTCTCCCACCCGATAACAACGCGAACAATGTTACTGAACGTGCATCTTCTGCTCAGTCCGCTATGGTCTTCGTTCCATTGCTTCGTGCAGATAATGCCATTCCGTGAAGAGTAGAGTAATGATAAGTCCACACGTGCCATTGCCGTGGTCTAGCTTACCCGCCTTGCCCGCTCCGCCACATATACCGCGGCGATGCGCATCGAGATGAGCTTCGCAATCGCGAACTAAGCAAAACGCAGCCATTGGCCAAGGATGTTCCCGTTAGACGCAAATGCCAAACGGCCTATTCGCCGTTTTGGCAAAGCCAGTGCCCCATTTGATCCTCGTAACGTAAAAAAGGCAACCCCCAACGCTGGAAATTTTCAACCGCGGAGGCTCGCAAATGTATCGCGCCTCGCCTTGGGAGGTTATGTTGCAGGCACGGCGGCCGTGCGCACCCTTAAACGGCGAAAATCGCTCAGGTCGTGGCCCGCATGCGAATCGGATTCCGAGAAGTCGAACAATGCTGCCCAAAGGGGTGGTCCCGAAAACCAACCAACGAGGTGCAGCTTTGCCGATAGTCCTTTAGTCAAACATAGTGCTATGATGGGCTCCCGGGGCGAAAGCCCATGCGGTGCGATCGTACACGAGACTCATCGTGTATTGTACAATCGCTAGAATCGTACAAGTTGACCGGGCAAGACCCTGACGCTGCTATAACCCACCCCCCGCGGAATCTGTCAACGCAGAGACTGGTTTCCGCCGCTTAGACACTCTCTGGCGGGAGATTGGCGTCCTGCGAGGCGACTCTGATCATGCCATATCGCCGAGGTTTCCCTTGAACGCGTCCCGCGGCACCTGGCAACAGCTTCCCGCCGATCTGCGCGGCTTGCCGACGCACAACTGGCAGTCGGGCGAGACGCCGTTGGCGTGGCTCGAACTCGACCTGAACACCCGGCTGCACTATGCCCGGGGGACTAGTGCTGCTGACCGACCGCCGGCTGCTGGCGTGAACCGGCCGAAGTTCGCCGCGACCTAACTGGCCGGCCCGCACTGCCCCGCTTTTGGCCGCTGGCGGAGATTCAAGCGGTGCGGGCCAGGGAGCATGGCCGGCGTCGGCGTTTTGGATCTGCTGGGCGCCGACAGCTTGCTGTGCCAATGGCGATACACGGCCGGCCGGTCGCCCGCAGGCCCATCGACTGATAGAGCGTTTCCATTGGCTCCGCCAGGCGAGATGGCCGACGGCGAAGAGCCGTCGCCGAGTCGCCGACCACGGTTTGCCCGAGTTGCGGGGCCATCTTGGCGGCAGATCAGAAGACCTGCCCCGATTGCGGGACGGTCAAAATAAACCGGCGCTGGCGCGCTTTCACGCCTGGTGCTTTCGCCAAGCCGCACAAGTGGATCGTCTCGGTCGGCTTTACGTTGATGGTGGCCAGCACGGCGGCGTAGCCTGGTGCCACCGTACCTGACGCGGCCGCTGATCGACGACGTCTTGATACCGGCGCAGAATCGCGGGGCAAGTCGATCGTTTCTGTTGGTTTGGCTGTTTCTGCTGGGGTTTGTGGGGGCCTCGGTGCTGGCCTGGCTTCTGACTTGGGGCACGAACCTATGTCGTGGCCTGGGTAAGCGAGCGGATCGCTGCCGACCTGCGCAATCGGACCTATGGTCACATGCAAAGCCTTTCGCTGGATTTCTTCGGCGGCAAGCGGACCGGCGATCTGATTTCGCGGGTCAGCACCGACACCGATCGGATTTGCTATTTTCTTTCGGTCTATTTGCTCGATTTTGCCAATGACGTATTGATGCTGTTGTTCATCGCGGCGATTCTATTGTCGCTCGATTCGCGGCTGGCCATGGCCACCCTTCTTCCCTTGCCGGTCATCGCCTTCCTCGTGCACCACGTACGCAGCCGCATGCGACGGGGTTTTGCCCTGGGTACCCGGGCCTGGAGCGAAATGACAAGCGTGCTGGCCGACACTATTCCCGGCATCCGCGTTGTCAAGGCGTTTGCCCAGGAGCGCCGCGAGGTCGAGTGGTTCTCGCGCGGCCAACGACCGCGTGTTTCAGGCCAACTGCCGGGTCAACACCGTTGTGGTCGTTTTTCGAGCCGGTCGTCAGCCTGCTGACCGCGCTGGGTTTGGCCGTCGGTGTGGGGCTACGGCTCTTGGCGAGTCTTTCAGCGGGAACCTGACGTTCGGCGACTTGAACGTGTTTGTGGTGTACATCAGCCGCTTCTACGGCCGCATGGATTCCATGAGCCGCATGGTGGCGGCCGTTCAGCGGGCAGGAGCCAGCGCACAGCGCATCTTTGCCATTCTGGACCGCGTGCCCAGCGTGGCCGAACCGGTCAATCCCGTGCATCCCACGCGGCTGCGCGGCGAAGTCGAGTTTCGCGAGCGTGGGCTTTCACTATGCCGCCCGGCCGGTTCTCGAAGACATAAGCCTGACCGTCCAGCCCGGCGAAATGATTGGCCTGGTGGGCCCCAGCGGCGCGGGCAAAACCACGCTCGTAAACCTGGTTTGCCGCTTCTACGACGTATCGGAAGGGGCCATCTCGGTCGACGGCGTAGATATCCGCTCGCTATCCCCTGGCCGAATACCGCCGCCATATCGGCATCGTGCTGCAAGAGCCGTTCCTGTTCTACGGCACGATCGCCGAGAACGTTGCCTACGGCCGGCCGGACGCGTCACGGGCGGAGATCGTCGCCGCGGCCCGAGCCGCTCGCGCCCACGAGTTCGTTCTGCGGCTCCCCGATGGCTACGATTCGTTGGTCGGCGAACGCGGCCAGTTCCTCTCCGGCGGCGAACGGCAGCGGATCAGCATTGCTCGGGCGCTGCTGATCGATCCGCGCATTTTGATTCTCGACGAGGCCACCTCTTCGGTCGATACTGAGACCGAGCGGGAAATTCAATTGGCGCTGGAGAATCTGGTCCAAGGCCGAACGACGATCGCCATTGCCCACCGTCTGAGCACGCTGCGCCGGGCCGACCGCCTGGTAGTCGTCGAGCGCGGCCGGATCACGGAAGTCGGCCCGCACCGCCAGTTGCTCGAGCGCCGAGGAACGTATGCCCGGCTGTATCGCGCGCAGTTGGAGATGAGTCGCGGGCGAAAGGGTTTAGCAGCCGCGACCAAGGACGAAACATGAGGGCGATTGTGGACCCTGAACCGCACGGCAACGCCGATTTTGGCCTGGACCGCAACGCCTGGGGACAGCTCGTCCTGTCGCTGCCCGACGGTCGCCGCATTGAAGGCGTCGACGTCGTTCGCGCCTTTCCCAATCTCGGAGCCCGGCGAGTATGTCTCGATTTGCGACGCCCAGGGCCATGAGTTGCTTTGCGTTCGCGACCCGAGCACGCTACCGCCGGGGCTGCTGAAGACTGCTCGACGAAGAGTTGGCCCGCCGCGAGTTTGTTCCGGTTGTGGTGCGAATTGAAGAAGTCGCCGCCGACCCCGATCCTTCGCAATGGCGGATCGTTACCGATCGTGGCCCGACGAGCTTTTCTCATGGAAGACAGCGACAACGACGTGCGGCGATTGGGCCCGAACCGCTTCCTGCTAGTCGACGCGCACGGCATTCGCTACCTGATCCCCAACGCGCGGCGTTTGGACAGCGGTAGCCGCCGCATTCTCGATCGGTACCTGTAGAGCGATCTGCCAACACAGTTGAAGCCACTCCCTCTGCGTCGCGCATCCGATTTCAGCGCCCAGACCATTGACACGTTCGTCGCCCCGAAAGATGATGGACGGCATCGACGACTGACAATGAGCCGTTTTCTTTGTCGCCATGGTTACTGACACCATCCGCAGGATTCTCCTCACGGCCAAATCGAAGAAGGCCAGCGACGTTCATATCTGCGTGGGGGCCCCGGTCATCTGCCGGATCGGCAAGGATCTGGTGCCCATCAGCGACAAGCCGCTCAGCTCGGAGATGAGCCGAAGGCTGTCGTACGAATTGCTGTCGCCAGAGCAAATCGGCCAGTTCGAGAAGCTGTTGGACTACGATCTGATGCTGGCCGACGACGAAGGGCGATATCGGGTCAACATCAACTACAACGACGGCAACGTGGGCGCGATCATCCGCATCCTGCCGGGCGAGCCGAAGAGCCTCGAAGAACTGCGATCTGCCGCCCGATCGTCAAGGACCTTGCGCACCGGACCAAAGGGCTGGTGCTGATTACCGGCAGCACGAGCCAGGGCAAAACGACCACGATGTCGGCCATGATCCACGAGATCAACAAGAACTGCCGGCGGCACATCATCACCATCGAAGACCCGATCGAGTACATGCAGGTCAACGACAAGAGCATCGTCCGGCAGCGGGGCGTCGGCAAGGACACGCAATCGTTCGCCAGCGGCCTGCGGGCCGCGCTGCGTCAAGACCCCGACGTGATCGCCATCGGCGAGATGCGCGATTACGACACGATCAAGATCGCCCTGACGGCCGCGGAAACCGGCGTGCTGGTGATTTCCACGCTGCACGTGATCTCGATCGACAAGATGATCGAGCGGTTGCTGAGCTACGGGCTGGCCAGCGACGAAAACAGCCTCCGGTATTCCCTGGCCGATTCGTTGCAGGGGGCCATCCATCAGGAATTGGTGCCCACGATCGATGGCGGCAAACGCGTGGCCTGCGAAGTCCTGACGTCGACCGACGCCGTGCGGAATCTGATCCGCAAAGGGACGGGCTTCCACCTGAAGACGATCATGACGACCGGCGCGAAGTTCGGCATGGTGACCATGAAGCAGTCGATCCTCCGACTTGCTCGACGAAGGGGTGATTACCGAGGAAGTCGCCCAGAGCGTCCTGGTGAATTACGGTGGCTGAGAAAGTGAAGCGGGGCGGTCGTCATCGCTCGTCGATGGGTACGTAGCGCGTCTCTCTCGGGCCGACGTAGATCTGCCGGGGGCGGAAGATTCTGGTCGTCGGGTCCTCGTGCTGCTCCTTCCATTGGGCGATCCAGCCCGGCAGCCGGCCGATGGCGAAACACACCGTGAACATGTTGGTCGGAATGCCGATCGCCCGCAGGAGGATGCCGCTGTAGAAATCGACGTTCGGATAGAGCTTGCGCTCGACGAAGTAGGGATCCTCCAGGGCCAGCTCTTCGAGCTTTCGGGCGATGTCCAGCAGCGGGTCCTTGCGCCTGGAGCGTGGCGAGCACCCGGTCGCAGGCCGCCTTGAGAATCTTCGCCCGCGGGTCGTAGTTCCTGTAGACGCGGTGGCCGAAGCCGTAGAGCCGGAAGCGGATTGTCCTTGTCCTTGGCGCTCGCGGATGCATTCTTCGGGCGGACATGCCGCCGTCGTGGATCCGCTCGAGCATCTTCATGACTTCGACGTTGGCCCCGCCGTGCAGCGGCCCCCACAGGGCGCAGACGCCGGCGGCACACGAGGCGAAGAGGTTCGCCCGCGCCGAGCCCACCGCCCGCACCGTCGACGTGCTGCAATTCTGCTCGTGGTCGGCGTGCAGGATGAACATCAGGTTCAGGGCGTCTTCGATCTCCGGCGTCACGATGTACTGCTTGTAGGGCAGCGAAAACATCATGTGCAGGAAGTTGGCGGCGTAGCGGAGGTGCGGGTCGGGATAGATGAACGGCAGCCCCTGCGAACGGCGGTAGCGTAGAAAGCGGCGATCGTCCGCACCTTGCTGATCAGCCGCGCGGCCGCCTTGAACGAACGACTCGGTGTCGTCCGGGGCAGGAAATCCCTGGTGAAAATACGACAAGTTGCTCAGCGTGGCCGAGAGGATCGCCATCGGCGGCGCGTCGACGGGATGTGCTGGAACTGGTGCCGCAGCCCTCGTGCAACAGCTCGTTGTCCGGTCAGCCATTCGCTGAACTCGTCCAGCTCGGCGTGTCTTGGGCAGGCGCCCGAAAATCAACAGCCAGGCGACCTCGACGAAGTTCGGCCTTGTCGGTGAACTGCTCGATGGGAATTCCCCGGTAGCGGAGGATCCCCTTCTCGCCGTCGATGAACGTGATCGCGCTCTTGCAGAGCCGCGGTGTTGCCCAGCGAGGGGTCGTAGGTGACCAGCCCGGTCTGCTCGCGGAGGCGGGTGATGTCCACGGCCCGCTCGCCTTCGGTCCCAGTGAGCACCGGCAGTTCGATCCTCCGGTCGCCGAAGAGTAGAATTGCCTTCTCCGGCGGCGACGCATTCCCGTTCGTATCCGCGGCGGAAGTTGCCGCTTCGGTCCCGCGCATCGCATGCTTGGTCTGGAGATGTTCAACAGGCATTATGCCACCTGGCCGACTGCGGCCGCTTTGGTTTGAAATACGGCCTTGATCCGCGGATCGAGGCCGGGAAATTGTCCATATACTCTGCCCGATGGCGATTGAGCGCCTGCTGCCGGGCGTCGAAATCGGCCGCGGCGAAGAGTTTCTCCGGATGCATCAGGATCGAGTCGATGGCGCGGACCGAGCGCGGGATCATCAGCCCGGTCTTGTGCGACATGTACCACTCTTCCGCACCGCCGCGGAACAGCGAATCGAGAATGCCCATCGTGTCGGCCAGCCGGATGTCCTGGTACGAGTTTCCTTCGCCCACCCAGCCGGTGTTCAACAGGTAGCAGTTGATGTGGCCGTCGGACTTGAGGATGTCGTAGAACAGGTTGGCGTGCTCGGATGCGGTCGCCGGCCACGAACGGGTCGTAGAAGAACTCGTTCTTGATCTTGCCGGCTTGCGTCGGATCGCCGGCCGACGACTCCATCGACTGGCCGAGCACCATGAAGGCCGCCGCCTGCTCGTGCGTCAGCTTGGCCACGGCGGGAATGATGTTGCCGCGGGTGATGAGGAACAGGTTGTCGATCCGCCGGGCGTTGATGTCGTTGGCCGCGTGCATGAAGTCGCGGCGTTCGACCACGGCGCGGCCGTTGCTGGTCCGCGACAAGTCGTAGAAGTCGATGCTGCCGTCCTCGGTCACGAACACGTTCTCCAGGAACGTGTTCTGACGGAGGCAGGCGTAGTAGGCCTCGATCTGATCGCCGGGGTTGAGGCAGTCGGTCTTGATGAACAGAGCCCGCCGGCCTCGAAACCGCGGAACCGGCCGTCGCGGTAGAGCGTGCCGCCGTCGTCCTGGATCAGCCACGATCGCTCGCGGCCCTTGCGGGCGAGCACCTTGCAAGTCGTGCTGGTCTTGCCGTTGGCGCTGAGGGCCACGAACAGCGAGTAGTTGGTCACGTAGACGCCGCGGCGGTTTTCCAGCGTGTCCTTGCGGCAGCCGGCGTGGAGGAAGATGGCGTCGCCGTGCAGCTTCGCCCGATAGTTTTCGCCGGCGAACACGCCCTTCTTCCATTCGCCGAAATAGTTGCTGTTGCGGACGAACTTGACCATCCGGCCGTCCGGGGCGTGGGCCAGGCGGATGGTGATGTCCTTCTCCGGCAGCGGCTTCGGACTTGTTCTGCTCGAACGCGCTCGTCGAAGAACATCACCACCTGGTAGGTGGGATCGTCGGTTGCGGTCGGCTCGAAACAGCTTCATGCCGCGCGTAGGCGACGTGGGCGAACCGTCCGCGGCACGATCAGCCGCGCGGTGATTCCCTCGCGTGCCGTCGCCGACCTCGACGTCGATCGAAATCAGACTCTCTTGTCGGCCAGGACTGTGCTTGGCCTGCTCCAGCAGTTCGCGCTCGTCGTGGCCGAACTGCGAGTCGACGTTGTTCTCGGTGCCTCTTGGCCGCCCGCGACATCGGTTCCGACTCGGCGTAGAGGCTGCCGTAGCTCGGTCTGCCTGACCTCGGGCTCCTGCAGCGCAAGGGCCCTCAGCCGGTCGGTGCCAGGGTTGCGGATCAGCGCTCCACGGCGTTGGGCGGCTTCGAAGATCGTTTTCGCCGCTTGCTGAAACTCTTCGAACATGGGCATCACCCCCGGCGGCTTGCCGCGCTGGGCCTCACCGCGAACTCGGCTCCTTCACCAGCGGAGCCTCCGGCGACAAGCCGCACCAGATCGTCGCCGGCGACGTGGTGGATTTCCGCCTCGGCGAAGGCGGGCGTCTTTTCGGTGAACTGCATCTCCTCGGTCGAGCCGTCAATGGCGGCCAACGAACTCTGGCCGGCCGCGACGATCCGCGTGACATCGTCGAAATATCCCGCCCCGACGAACGACTGGTGCTTGACGGCGCGGTAGCCGTGGTCCCGCTCCAGCTCGAACTCGCGCTGCTGGAGCCGCGAATAGGCCAGCATGCCCTCGTCGCGGTAGGCGTGGGCCAGCTCGAACATGCCCATGTTCAGGGCATGGAAGCCGGCCAGCGTGACGAACTGGAACTTGTAGCCCATCGCGGCCAGGCTGCGCTGGAAGCTGGCAATCTGTTCGCGACCCAGCGTCCGCTGCCAGTTGAACGACGGCGAACAGTTGTAGGCCAGCAGCTTGTCGCGGATAGCGGGCATGGATGCCCTCGGCGAACTGCCGCGCCTCGTCCAGGTCGGGCGTGGCCGTCTCGCACCACACCATGTCGGCGTACGGGGCGTAGGCCACGCCCCGGGCGATCGCCTGCTCGATGCCCGGGCCGACCCCGAAAAACCCTTCGACCGTCCGCTCGCCGGTCAGGAACTCTTGGTCGCCGCGATCGACGTCGCTGGTGAGCAAGCTGCGGCCGAGGCGTCGGTGCGGGCGATGATCAGCGTGGGCACGTCCAGCACGTCGGCGGCCAAGCCGGGCGGCCACCAGCTTGGCGATGGCCTCGCTGGGTGGGCACCAGCACCTTGCCGCCCATGTGGCCGCACTTTTTGGACGAGGACAACTGGTCCTCGAAATGCACGGCGGCCGCGCCGGCCTCGATCATCGCCTTGGTCAGCTCGAAGGCGTTGAGCACGCCGCCGAAGCCGGCCTCCGCGTCGGCCACGATGGGGGCGTACCAGTATGGCATCTGGTCGCTGATGCCTGCGTTCTGCGTAATCTGGTCGGCCCGCTGCAGGGCGTTGTTGATCCGCCGCACCAGGTTCGGCACGCTGTCGACCGGATACAGGCTCTGGTCGGGATACGTCTGCTGCGCGGTGTTCATGTCGCCGGCCACCTGCCAGCCGCTGACGTAAATCGCCTTCAGCCCGGCCTGCACCATCTGCACGGCCTGGGCGCCGGTCTGCGCTCCCAAGGTGCGGACATACGGCTCGGTACGAAGCAGGCTCCATAGCCGTTCGGCCCCCAACCGGGCCAAGGTGTACTCGATCTTCACGGCCCCGCGCAGACTGACCACGTCCTCGGCCGTATAAGGTCGTGCCACCCCGGCCCATCGCTGTCGGTCTTCCACGATTGCTCGAGTGCCTGGGGATCGTTGTCTTCCATGAATCGCCTCCGCTGGCCGCCGCGGATCGAGTCCTCGCAACGGCTCAGTCCAAATGCTCGTATCCGACGAGCGTCATAAACTCGGTAAAATCGTCCTTCACCACGATCTCTTCGATCAACTCGCGGGCCTGCTCGTAGTTGCCACGGGCAAACTCCTCCTCGCCGACGGTCTGTCGCAATTTGTCCGATTTGCTCGTCGAACAGGCGGCGAATCATCTCCCGCGTCACCTTCGCGGCCGTCCGACGAGAACGCCGTTGGGATGGTGGACCCATTGCCAGATTTGGGTGCGCGAGATTTCGGCCGTGGCGGCGTCTTCCATCAGGTTGTAGAGCGGCACGCAGCCGTTGCCGCCAAGCCACGCCGCCATGTATTGCATGCCCACGTCGATGTTGTGGCAGAGGCCGTGCTCGGTGATTTTGCCGACGGGCACGGTCAGCAGATCGTGGGCCGTGACGTGCACGTCGTCGCGGCGGCGGCCGATCTGGTTCGGCTCCGGCATCTTCGCGTCGAATGCCGCCCTGGCCAACCCGACCAGCCCGGGATGGGCCACCCAAGTGCCGTCGTGCCCGTCGCCCGCCTCGCGCACCTTGTCGGCCCGCACCGCTTCCAGCGCCTTGTCGTTGGCCTCGGGGTCGCTCTTGATCGGAATCTGCGCGGCCATGCCGCCGATGGCATGAATGCCGCGGCGATGGCAGGTCTTGATCGCCAACAGCGAGTACGAGCGCATGCAGTGCGTGGTCATCGTGACCTGGGCCCGGTCGGGCATCAGCGAACTCGGGATGCTGCGGAACTTCTTGATGATGCTGAAGATGTAATCCCAGCGGCCGCAGTTCAACCCCGCCGAATGGTCCGCGAAGCTCGTACAGGATTTCGTCCATCTCGAAGGCGGCGGGAATCGTCTCGATCAGCACCGTGGCGCGGATGCTGCCGCGGGGGATGCCCAGTTCGTCTTGCGCCATGAGGAACACTTCGTTCCACAACCGCGCTTCGAGGTGGCTTTCCAGCTTGGGAAGATAGAAGTACGGGCCGCTGCCCTTGTCCAGCAGCTTCTGGGCGTTGTGGAAGAAGAACAAGCCGAAATCGAACAGCGCAGCCCGGCACCGGCCTGCCGCCGAACCACACGTGTTTTTCCGGCAGATGCAGACCGCGCGGCCGGACCATCAACGTGGCGGTCTGCGCATTGAGGCGGTACTGCTTCCCTTCCGGGCTTGTGAAGTCAATCGTGCCATCGACGGCATCGCAGAGATTTCGCTGCCCGTCGACCAGGTTGTGCCACGTCGGCGAGTTGGAGTCCTCGAAATCGGCCATATACACGTTGGCCCCGGAGTTCAGCGCGTTGATGATCATTTTCCGGTCCGTCGGGCCGGTGATCTCCACGCGGCGGTCGCAAAGGTCGTTCGGGAATCGGCGCGACGGACCAATCGTCCTGGCGGATTCGACTGGTCTCGAAGAGAAAATCGGGAACGTTGCCCGCGTCAATTTCGCGCTGCCGCTGTTTGCGGGCTTCCAGAAGGTGATCTCGCATGCCCTGGAACTCGCCGACAAGTCGCTCGACAAAATGCAGCGCGTCGGGCGTGAAGATTTCCGCATAGGGCTGCGCGACCGGCGCCCGCACCTCCAAGGTGGACGCCTGAAATTGCGTCTGGGTCATAATTTTTCCCTTTCTGAAATTGTCACTGGGCGCCGCGACTACCCAATTCTTTGGAGCGGCGGAGAAAAGTCAAACCGTTATTGCGCACCTGCATACCCGTTTCTGCTGCGCCGAGTAGCCCCCTCAGAGGCCGGAAAACAGGGACAGGACCTCGACACCGGAGGCGTCATGGTGCGTGTGCACAACAGTGCGCCACGACGAAACACGGAGCGCCGGGCATTCTTGCCTCGCGTCGTCCCCCATATCGCGGTCGCGACGGCACAGACTTCGGCACTTGGCTCTGCCGGGGAGCAGTGCCGCGTGGACACTTTTGCGTCGCCGCGCTCCGCCGCGCCTTGCCGTTCCCGTCGTCGCCACCACTGGTCAGGTCGGCACACCGCACCGATAGCCCGCTCGGACAACCGTAATATCCGGATCGTTCGTCTCGTAGCAGTCGTACGCGTCTCGACAGACAAGTCCTGGCGGAACGGGCAGTCGTTCTTCGTCGCGTCGAAGCTTGATGATGTAGTCTTCAGCCTCGGCGCGCGGCACACGGCACTTCACCGTCATCTCAACGATTTCCACAGTCATGATTGGCCTCCAGCCTCAAGAAACCTCGCTCTAGCAATCTGGCAAATGTCAACAATTTCACATGTACATGCCGCCGTTAACCGGAATCACTTGGCCGGTAACGAAGCTAGCCCGGGGACTCGCCAAAAACACCACCGCGGCCGCCACCTCGTCGGGCTTGCCCAGGCGGCCGACCGGGGTCATGGCCTTGATTGCGGCCAGTCCGGCCTCGGGAATCTCCTTGAGCATGTCCGTTTCGATAAACCCCGGCGCGACCGCATTGACCGTCACGCCTTTGCGCGCGACCTCGCGGGCCAGCGTCATTGTCAACGCGATGAGCCCCCCTTTGGTCACCGCGTAATTGGCCTGGCCGAAGTTGCCGGTCTGGCCGACGATTGAAGCCATATTGACGACCCGTCCCCAGCCCGCCTCGACCATTCCCGGCAGAACGGCCCTCGTGATGTTGAAGACCCCGTTGAGATTCACTCCCAACACTTCGTCCCACGCAGTTCGCGACATCTTGAGGAACGACTTGTCGCGCGTGATGCCGGCATTATTCACCAAGATATCGATCGCCCCCCAATCGCCGAGGATGTCTTCGACCATTTGTTTGGCCTCATCCTCGTTCGAGACGTTGGCCTGATGCGTTCGGGCCTGCACGCCGAGTTCGAGGGCGTCGTGGCAGACGGTCTCGGCGGCCTCGGCGCAGCGCTGATAGTTGATCGCGACATCGGCCCCTGCTTCCGCCAGCGCCAAAACGGTTGCCCGCCCAATTCCCGCGACCCACCCGTCACCAATGCCTTCTTCCCCTGCAAAATCTTCGCGCGAGCCGTTTGCTGCCCGACTTCGCCCAACGGTTCGTGCGCGCCCTGTTTCGACCGTTGCCATTGAAACATTCTCCTTCGTCACAAATCGGGAAGAACCTTACCCGCACGGCGCCATTAGGAGCGGCCGCGGCTAATCTAACTTTGACCGATATGGCCGAAAAGAAAATCGGGATTTTCGGGAATCGCGACGCAGCAACAACCTCTCGCGGTTGTAAGAGATTGTCCTACGCGCCGACGATCGGGCGGACTGACGCCTCCGAACGTTTCGGAGGCAACCGCTTACAGCTCGCGCAAGGCGCCGGCACTGCGGATTTGACGAATCTGGACGCAGATCGTCTCCGATGCCGGTGGCTCGAACCCGGCAACCGCGCACTGCCGGCCCAGAACGAGATAGGCGAACTCGACGCGGCCCATGGCTTGCTGCAGCGCAGTCGAAGCCTGGGCAACAAGCAACCAACGGCCAGGGCAACCAGACCGGCGCGGACGGCTCGCTGGTAGCTTATGTGTCGACGCAAACCCACTCGTCGGTGGAGAAGGGAGTGCGGGTCGCCGGCCGTGGCAGCCGGGAGGGACCCACGTCTGTGCTGAACGCGGATCGCACGCACTTGCGCACCAAGAAGAGAGCCCCGCCGGTCAATCGGTGGGGCTCGTTAACGAACAATACAGGATAAATCGCCTAGACTCGATCGCGCCGCCGCCATCCGTAGGCCGCCAGCCCAAGGACGCCGATGCCCAACAGGACCAGCGTCGAGGGTTCGGGCGTGGGGATCATTTCCTGGCAGTAGTGAACGGTGCCGGTGAACTGCATCTTGTAGCTGAAGTCGAGCATGCCGCCTACTGGAATCGGCGTTCCGGCGACATAGTCCACTTGCCCGACGTATTGGCTGCCGTTCCATGCCGCCGGCGATACCGTAATCGAGCCGGACCAGCCAGACTCCGACGTGGCGGGCATGTACACCGTGGCATCGGACAAGTTAAAGATTTGGTCCATGTAAACGTTGATGTGGTAGGCCGTCCACGCGAACGCGGTGTCGTTGTCGATGATGTTGCGCATCGTGACCGTCGGATCCGGATCATCGATAGGGGTAATGAACGCCGCCGTCGCGTCGAGCGACTCCTTGCCGATATGCCCCGGCGCCGAGAACTGCTCGCCGTAGATGTTCATCGTGTAGGTTGCGTCGTCCCAGTTGGTCGTCTCGAGGTCGCAGACGATGGCGCCGTCGCCGTCGTCTGCGATCGGCGCGCTGATAATCGTCGCCTTACCCACGGATGCCCAAAGAACCAACGCGGCGGCGACTGCAATAGTGCGTGTCTTCATTGCCCGAGCCCTTTCGTCGAAAATGCTGCAAGAGGGTGTGACTGTTTCCCCGTCGTTCGAGCGATCGGCGCGCCCACGACCGGCACCAGCGAGAAACAGCAACCCGAAACGGCGACTTAGGAGAGAGACCAGTCAGCGCGTGCCATCCAGCGATTGGGATGACTGTTTCTGAGAGCGACGGATCGTCGACGCGCTGCCTCGTGCCCGCAGGACTAATGATCTACACCGCTAACATAACCAATTTAACATAACCAATTTCCGCACTCCTTGCAACAAACTGGCAGAAGTATTTGGCAAAAAATCTGGGTAGAAACTGCCCGGCACGACGGGGCACTGTACCACCCAAGGATGGCAACTCCAGCCGGAACCTGCCTCTTGTCCTCGAGCATCTCGGGCTGCATCTACCTGAGCCACACCCGGCTGCACGGCAACCGGACGCTCCGCTTTTCCATCGGCACGACCAACCCCCAACGATGCCACGTCGGGCAGGCATCGCAGCTTATTCAGAAGGCGGCTGGATCGGAACAGGCTTGACGACGCCGCAATGACCTTGTCCAAGTCGGGATCATTTCGGCATGGACCAATTGTTGCGCCAGTGGTGCCCGAGAGCCCCGGTTTTTCCAAAGAACCTGGATTGGCCGGAGGTTGCTAATCCGTCGGTCCCAGGTCCGAGTCCCGGCAGCCTCCCTTGCCGGCCCATGCAACACTTTGGCGCGTGAAACGCGGCCGAAAGACGGTCTGAGCCGTTCCTGCCGTAAAACTGGCACTCGCGGCATGTTGAAAAGCCGAGGCGGGCTTCTGGGGGCGTTTATTGGGCAGCCCAGAGGCGGTCGCGCGTACGCACGTGGACCGCACACTTCGCCAGCGATTTAGAAATAAATAGTTGGCAGTTGTCCGACGGGCATACAATCATTTCGCGTTGGCGATTCGCATTTCGCGTTGGCGATTCGCATTTCGCGTTGGCGATTCGCATTTCGCGTTGGCGATTCGCATTTCGCGTTGGCGATTCGCATTTCGCGTTGGCGATTCGCATTTCGCGTTGGCGATTCGCTCGTGCGACCTGCGCCGCCATGAGTGGAGGAAGTCTCTAAACCCGCCTTGGAACTCGACAACGAGCAGTAGCTTGTACGGCTTTTCCTTTGATCTCTCGTCGCTTACCACGATCAACGACACAGCGAATGTCTACCTCCGGCTGACCGATAATTCGACGACTTCCGCCGATGGCGGCACCGTAGGGAGTACCGGAACGGACCGGGGCGATAATTTCGAGGTTACTGCGACCGCTGTGCCTGAACCCTCCCGCCCTGGTTCTGCTGAGCGTGGGCACGTTTGGCTTGGCGTTTTGTGGCTGGCAACGTTTCCGGGACAGTTTTTGACCATGCATTAAACATCGCTGTGATCGGCGGGGTAAGGGGTCGGACGGATACTAAGGGGCGGGAGTCTTAATTCGGACCCTGCCTTGACTACGGAGCATATCTCTATGAAAAAGCACGACCAAATTCGTTTCGTCGCTTCGGTGGCTTTCTTGTCCCTCGCAATTGCCGTGCCCATTGGAGAAACGGCTTCCTTGGCCGACGATCTCGGCACAATCAGCAGTGGCAATTGGAATAACGCCTCGATTTGGACCTCCACGCCGATTCCGGGCAGCGCGGACACCGTGTTCATCGGCAGTACGTACCCGTCCGGGGCCGCTACCACGGCGACCGTGAATCTCACTCAAGACCAGAGTGCGGCAGCCGTTATTGTCGGTTACGACAGCGGCACCCTCGGGACGTTGGACTTGGGAAATTCCGAGCTCACAATCGCCGGCAGCCTGTACATTGGCTTTAGTCCCGGCGCGACAGGGATCGTGCAGCGAGGGAGCGGTGGGTTCACCGGCAATGGTTTGACCGTCAATAACGGTAACTCCTTCACCTTCGGTGCTCCAGATGCTGTGGACAGTGTTGGGCTCTATAATGGCTCGGCACTGACGACGGTGGCGGTGGGGAACGTTACGGACAGCGCCGCGGTGTATTCGGGCAGCACGCTGACGCTAGGCGCCGACATGGCGTTGACCGGCGGCTTCGATGTTACGGACAACGGCTCAACGCTCGATATGGGTGGCCGCGCGGTGAACACCAACGCACTTTGGTTGGGCTGGTATGGCGGATCGCCGACCGTGCTGAACCGCGGGCCACTGACTGCGAATGACCTTTACGTTGGCAACCGGACGTTCAGTCTGATCGCAACCGATGCGGTGTCAAATCTGCATCTGTCCAACGGTACCGGAGTGTTGGTGGCCACGAACGCACTGAATAGCGTGGATCTCTCCAGTGCGTCGGCACTCGACCTGAATGGCCACAATCTGTCGGTGGGCGGACTGTACGGCACGGCAACTGAGCAGGTCGTCAACAACGCCGCGGGCACGACTTCGGTGTTGATCGTTGGTACGAACGACGCCTACAGTTCATTCGACGCTGTTGTCAAAGACGGCTCTGCGAGCGCGGTGCTGGCCGTTAGTAAAGTGGGCGCAGGTATTTTGACCCTCAGCGGCGCCAACACCTACACCGGCTTGACGACCGTCGAAGGCGGCAAACTCGTGTTGCAGGCTGGCGCCAAGACGCCGGTCTTGAGCAATGCCGGCGTGGACGTGAAGTTCGGCAAGCTGGTGTTGGACTACACCGACAGCGGCACCTCGCCCACCGCGGTCGACACGGCGATGAAGGCGAGCTACGCCGGCGGCGCCTGGGCCGGCGGCCAGTTCCAGAGCTCGACAGCCACGACGGCCAACACCTTGGGCTGGAAGGCCGATACGGTCAACAAGTTGATCACCGTGGAATACACCCTCTACGGCGACGCGAACGTCGACGGGAGCGTGAACCTGTCGGACCTCGGTTTCCTCGGTGATAATTATGGCTTGACCACCGGAGCGACCTGGGCGATGGGCGACTTCAACTACGATGGGAGAGTCAACCTCTCCGATTTGGGCTTCCTCGGTGACCAGTACGGCGGTCACGTCGCCGGTTTCGTAACCGCCGGCCCGGTGGGCAGGGCGGCGCCCGAGCCCGGCACGCTGGTGCTGCTCTTGGGCGGTGCCATGTGTCTGCTGGTCTTTGCCTGGAGGCACACACAAGCACACAAGGAAGCACACAAGGGGTCGGGAGTCTTTTCCACGCGCCCCGTCTCCGGTTGAGCGGTAGCAACGACTCGGGCCGCCTTTCGGCTGCGTCGTTCTTGCGCATCGACAAGTTCCGCGGGCCTAGCGAGTGAGGCTGTCGGAACTCGAACCTAGGACGAACGGATTAGGAGCCCCCGGCCAGCCCTCGAGTTCCTCGGAGCAAATGATCGTCGCCAAAAAGCATGCCACGACGTCAACGAAAGGCGTAGTGTCGTGCCGCGGCGTCGCCATGAATCCCCGTCCCCATGGTAGGAAAAAGAGACTGTCGCCGATCGGAGAAGATGGAAATTGACAGGTAAGGGCTCTCCGGTCTCAATGTGTTGTCCGCCCTTTTCCCGGCACTTCAGGTGCATCGCTGTTTTTCGCACCGTGTCGCGCTTCGTCGGAAGCTGTCCTCCCCATGCCCTTGTCCCTCGGCTCGCACGCGCTATCCTTCTTACGCGTCGCGACTCACCACAGGTTGTTCGTCAGGGAGGGCCGAAGATGCTGGCGCACGTGCCGAAAACGATTGTGCATGTCCTCAAGGAAGACAGACTGTTTCCGCCCTCGGAAGACTTCACCAACCAATCGCAAATCCGCTCACTGGCCGAATACCAGCGGTTATGGAATGAAGCAGCCACCGACCCTGAGCAGTTCTGGGCGAAATTGGCCGGGGAGCTGCACTGGTTCAAGCCCTACGACAGAAGTGCTGCGAGTGGAAGGAGCCGCTGGCCAAGTGGTTCGTCGGCGGCCAGACGAACGTCGTCGTACAACTGCCTGGACGCGCACCTGGGCACGCCGCGCGCAGGACAAGGCGGCCATCATCTGGGAGGGCGAGCCCGGCGACTCGCGCGTGCTGACCTACCGAGATGCTGCACCGCGAAGTGTGTCGAAGTTCGCCAACGTGCTCAAGGGGCTGGGCATCGCACAGGGCGACGTGGTGGCGATCTACATGCCCATGGTGCCCGAGCTGGCCGTCGCCATGCTGGCCTGCGCCCGGATCGGCGCGGTCCACTCGGTGGTTTTCGCCGGGTTCTCGGCCGAGGCCATCGCCGACCGGAACAACGACGCGCCGGCCGAAGCTTCAGATCACGGCCGACGGCGGCTGGCGGCGCGGCAAGGTGCTGCCGCTGAAGGCCAACGTCGACGTGGCCCTGGAGAAGTCGCCCACGGTCGAGAAGTGCATCGTGCTCGCGCCGGACCGGCTGCGAGGTGCACGATGCAGGAGGGGCGCGACTTCTGGTGGCACGAGCTGATGGAGAGGCTGGCCGAACTGCCCGGCCGAGCCGCATGGACAGCGAGGCCCCGCTGTTCATCCTCTACACCAGCGGCTCGACCGGCAAGCCCAAGGGCATCAAGCACACCACGGCCGGCTACAACCTGTACGCCAAGAAGACCGCCGAGTGGGTGTTCGACCTGCGCGACGAGGACGTCTACTGGTGCACGGCCGACATCGGCTGGATCACCGGGCACAGCTACGTGGTCTACGGCCCGCTTGACGGCGGGGGCCACGACGCTGATGTACGAAGGGGCCCCCAACTGGCCCGAGCGGGACCGGTTCTGGGAGATCGTCGAGAAGTACCGCGTGAGCATCTTCTACACGGCCCCGACCGCCATCCGCGCGTTCATCAAGTGGGGCGACGCGTGGCTCGACAAGCACGACCTGTCGAGCCTGCGCCTGCTGGGCACGGTGGGCGAAGGGATCAACCCCGAGGCCTGGATGTGGTACCACCACAAGATCGGCGGCGGGCGCTGCCCGATCGTCGACACCTGGTGGCAGACCGAGACCGGCGGGATCATGATGACGCCCCTGCCCGGGGCCATCCCCACCAAGCCGGGAAGCTGCTGCAAGCCGCTGCCGGGCATCGTGCCCGAGATCGTCGACAAGAACAGGCAGCCCGTCGCCCGACGGCAGCGGCGGCTGGCTGGTCATCACCCGGCCCTGGCCGGGCATGTTGCGGGGGATCTGGGGCGACGACCGGCGCTACGCGAGCCAGTATTGGAGCCAGGTGCCGGGCAAGTACCTGTGCGGCGACAACGCCCGCTGCGACGAGCGACGGCTACTACTGGATCATGGGCCGCATCGACGACGTGCTGAACGTCTCCGGCCACCGGCTGAGCACCATCGAGATCGAAAGCGCCCTGGTCAGCCACCCGGCGGTGGCCGAGGCGGCCGCCGTGGGCCGGCCCGCACGAGCTCAAGGGCGAGGCCGTGGCCGTGTTCGTCACGCTGGCCGAGAGCGAGCCCAGCGAGGAGCTGCGCGAGGAGCTCAAGGCGTGCGTCCGCAAGGAGATCGGCTCGCTGGCCGTGCCCGACGACATCCGCTTCACCAGCACGCTGCCCAAGACCCGCAGCGGCAAGATCATGCGGCGACTGCTGCGCGACATCGCCGCCGGCAAAGCGACCGTTGGCGACACCACCACGCTGGAAGACTACAGCGTGCTGGCCTGGCTGCGGCAAGAAGCGGATTACTGAAGGTCCCAAAAGGGGTCAGGGACAGCGCCGGTCAAAGCCGGCAAGGAGTAGCGGATGAAAGAGCCGTACGGGAAAGGGCTAGCGACCCGTCCTGGCCCTGAGTCATGCGCCGGTCATGGTAACATGACGGGTGAAGCGTTGACAAGGGCACACGCAGGCCAGCCATTGAGCTCCGAAATCATTTTTCTGGCGTGCCGACCTTGTCCTGACAAGGGGAAGGCAACACCATGAGCGACGCCAATCGCAAGCCGCTCGCGGACGCCGCGGAGTCTGAAGACCCTGCGCATGCGTGGAAACTCTTTGCACGGAAACCGGGAGACCCTGGAAACTCCCTCGCTGCAATGCGGCGGGGGACGGTCCGAGAAGGCTTATGGCCAGACGTCGGACATGCACGTTTCCAGGGAGTCGGACGATTCCATAGTACCCGAGAAGCGGGCGAACAAGGCCGGCACGAATGCGGCGGCGGAGTCCGTGGAGGGAAGGGGATCGACCAAGGGAAACGCCACACGGACCTTACTCGCGCCGGACTCAGTGCCGGGGAGGCGAGGCATGGGATTGCTGGGCGTACGAGAAGCAGCGAAGCGGGATACGAAGATACGGTTCACCGCGCTGCTGCATCACGTCAATCCGGAACTGCTGCGGGCCAGCTTTTTCGAGCTGAAACGTCAGGCAGCGCCGGGCGTGGACGGGATGACGTGGCACGAATAACGTGGGTGGCTGGTTACGATCCGTGGTTCGCGGGTGGTTCAACTACCATGCGGTTCCCGGAAACATCAACTGCCTCGACGAATTCCACACCCAGGTTCAGCGTCTGTGGCATCGCATCCTGCGCAGGAGGAGCCAGAAAGGGCGCATTTGGACTTGGGAGAGGATTCGCCGTTTGACGCGGCGATGGCTTCCCAACGCCCAGATACTACATCCCTATCCCGATGAGCGATTGATCGTCACCAACCCGAGGTAAGAGCCGTATGAAGTAATCCTTCACGTACTGATCCGTGCGGGGGGCGCCGGGCAACCGGCGTCCCTACCGCGACAGTCTTTTCTTTATGCCGTCGGTGCCAGTTGCCCGACTGGAAAGGCTCCGGCATGACCTTTGGCCACGCGTTTTCACGCGGCGAGGAGCCACGCGGGCCGGTCAGTGAGGCTGCCGGGACTCGAACCCGGGACCAACGGATTAAAAGTCCGTTGCTCTACCGACTGAGCTACAGCCTCGAAGACTTAATATTATAGTCGCATCGCCGTGGGCTGCTATCCCGGATTATTCATGGATTGAGTAACCAACGTGCCTCCGGTTGCGTTTGAGGTGGTAGAAAACAGCACCTTCACGCAGTCACGGAGGCACGCAATGGTTTCGCAGACTGCTTTTCAGCTAACGCTTGATTTTCTCACATCGAAGCCGATTGTGGTAGAGCCCTCGGCGGAGCAGGTTTTCCAGCGACGCCGGGCTGCTGCCGTTCCGCCAGTTCGATGAACGCCTCGGTCTGACGCGGCAGTTCGCCGAAGTCCTCTGCGATCACCGCTATTTCGCCAACCTCTTTCGTCTCTATCTGCACTCGGCCGCATACAACCTCTTGGTCCGCATGCGTCGCGCGGTCACCGATCCGCCGCATGAATCCAACGGCAAAGCCATTCCTGTTGAAGCGCTTGCCGGCCGTCAGCGCCGCCAGTGGCACAACCGCCGTCGCGAGCACGACCCACTCGGTGAAGGCCAACCTTGCACGTGGCGCACCCGGCTGATCAAAGTTGCCGCTCGGGTCCGCGAGAGCACCCGCCGCGTGGTGGTCGAACTCTCGGCCAGTTGGCCTTACTTGAACTATTTCCAAGAGGTTCTACAACGCCTCTTGGTCTCCTCTTCGGCCGCCCCGAACTCAAGCTAAGCCGTGAAGCACTCCCGATTCTCCACACCTCCGCAGACTGACAACTGCGCGGGAAAGGGGGAGTTGTGTCCGCTCCCTGCCACACCCCCCCTCACGCAACCCGAAAACCTCGCTTGCCAGCAATCAGCGTCGCTCCCGCCACGCTTGGTAGAGTCGAGGTGCGGCGCGGAACGCATCCGTTTCCGCACCCCGCTCATCGAACCGGACAGGCGGTTCTCCCGCATCCGGCTCTCGGACAAGGATGTTGACACAGTGGTCTTCATGCTTTCGCCCACGGGAGATTGCGAGTCAGCCTCGGCAGCCGGATCAGTCCCAGTTCTTGGTACAGATACTCGTCGGGGAAACGTGAGGTCCCCGCACCCGGCACCTTGTGCTTCTTACACAACCACCGGCGGAGCCGGTTCGTCACGTAGCTGTCTACAGCACGATAGGCCCGACTGACTGGTCCCAGGCAGAAGTAGTTGGCCCAACCCCGAAGTTGGCGATTCAGGCGTGCTACGATCTCCTCGGCTTCCAGCAGCAGGAAACGTCGGCTGGTCTGTTCTCCCAAAGACTCGCAGAGCTTACGAATCTTCTTCTTCGCCGGGCGCATGCCCAAATAGGCGCGGCCCGTCTGCGGCGAGTAACATCGGCCGAACGTGTATCCCAGGAAGTCGAACGTCTCTTCCGGCACACGGCAGAGCTTCGTCTTCGCTTCGTTGACCGTCAGCTTGAGCCGCTCCATCATGCTCCGCATGGCGGCCTGGGCCTGATTGGCCGTGCCGCGACAGCAAATCACGAAGTCATCGGCATAATTGACGATGCGGGCTTGAAGCCGCTGCTGGTGTCCCAGTGTTTTCCAACCCAGCACGAACCGCCGCATGTACAGATTCGACAACAAGGGTGAGATCGGCGCGCCTTGCGGCGTTCCGCGTCCCTGGTCCTTGTTGCGCGTGGTGCGAACGACGTGCCCGCGGGCATTTCGCTCCTCGACGGGCGATACCAGCCACATCTTCACCAGATGCAACACCGCCTTGTCGCTCACCCGCCGAGCAACGCATTGCATCAACTCGGCGTGTGGGATGGAATCGAAATAGCCTGACAAGTCGGCGTCCACGACTTCCCGGTAGCCCGTGTTCAGAAGCCCATGCACCGCCCGCACCGCATCCAATGCGCTGCGGTCCGCACGATAGGCGTACTGCTCCGGTTGCAGGTCCGCTTCAAAGATCGGCTCCAGCACGATCATCGCCGCGGTTTGCACCACGCGATCCTTGATCGTCGGTATGCCCAGCGGCCGCTGCTTCCCGTCCGGCTTGGGAATGTACACGCGACGCACCGCTTGAGGCTGGTACGTCTTCTTCCTCAGTTCTTCCGCCAGTTCTTCCAGCCACTTCGCCACGCCATACGCCTCAATGTTCTCGAAAGATTGTCCGTCAACGCCCGGTGCTCCACCATTGACCAGGCAGCGCCGCCAGGCCATCGACAAAACATCCTTCCGATGCACCTTGTCGTACAACGCATAGAAGCGGAACTTGGGTTCTCCCTTCGCTTTGGCATGCAACGCCGTCTGCAACTTCTGGACACTTTCGAGTGTTGGTAGGCTCATCGCCAATCCCCGGTCCCTTGCCGCTTGCCGCGTTGTCCTTGAACTGAGGCCCCTTTGCTCCGCCGGCATTACTCGGCTTCATCGCTACTGCGGGCCTCTCCGTCACCCCGAACCGGCCAAGCCTGTCCCTCGCGGGCTGCTCGTTGGCGGTCACGCGCCGCCACCGGCGGGGCTTCCCGTGTTGCGTTGGTCTCCTTGCAAACATGCCATCGCCACTACCCCGGCGGGACCGCGAAGCCTGTCGCTTCGTGCCTCCCCCTTCTCGGTCGGGAAGCTTGTGCTTCGCGGCGGCGGCCTTCCCCGTTACTCAGGCGGGTCGGCTCCCGCATCACCCTTTTCGGGGCCTGCTCGGCGTTCACTCGCATTACGGCCTGCTTGCTCGCTGAGTCGCTTAACGACCCTTTGTCATCGAAGGCTCCGACAGGTTCGTCACCTCCCCTGTCGCTCCGACTGCTTCCGGCTGGAGCGACCAGTTGCCGGGTGGGACTTGCACCCACGAGAAACCAACACCTTTTCACGGCGCACTGAATAATCCGGGCTAGGGTTGCCAGGAAATCTTGCCGCACACTGTGGTCGAGTTTCCAACTCCTCTCCCAATAAACTCCCCGTGGCGAGTTGGTCTTTCGGTGAAAAGCGAAATATGCCGCGAACGACCCAGAAACTTATCTCTTGCGGGCCGAGAAGCTGCCGGTTCATCACAATGCGGCCAGCCGGTCGAGCACCTCCTGGGCGGCGGCGAGTTGCTCTTCGAGGTCTTTCAGGCTGTCGCGTTCCTTCTGGACCACGTCGGCCGGGGCCCGCTCGACGAACGTCGTGTTGGCGAGCTTTTTCTTCTTCGACACGATGAAGCCGCTCAATTTCATCACTTCCTGTTTCTTTCGGGCGACCTCGGCCGGCAGGTCGATCAGTTCCGCGAGGTCGACGTACACGTCCATGCCCGCCAGCGTAACATGGCGCTTAGCGGCGGCGGCGCGATTGCCGGTCCGAGCCCGGCGAGGCCGGCGTTGGCCATGGATGAGAAATACGGCTCCATCGGCCGCAACAGTTCCGCGGCGGCCTGGTCGCAACGCACGGCGAACTTCAGCACCGTTTTCGGCGCCACGCCCTGCCGGGCGCGGATGTCGCGAACCGCTCGGAGCACTTCCTGGAACCGGGCAAATTGGGCCTCAATCGCCGCATCCTGTCGGGCCGAATCACCGATCGGCCATACGGCGACCATGATGCTCTCAGCCGCTGGGCCTACACTGTCGATCCCCCGCCGCGGCGCCACTTCGGCCAACCGCTGCCAAACGTCTTCGGTCAGAAACGGGATCATCGGGTGCAACAGCCGCAAGAGCGTGTCGAGTGCGTGGGCCAGCACCCGCTGGGCCACCGACCGCTGCGATGCCTCTTGCAGCCGTCCCTTGACCATCTCGACGTAGAAACTGCAAAACTCGTCCCACGCGAAATCGTAGAGCACCCGGGCTGCGTCGGCATAGCGATACTGCGCCAGGGCGTCGGTCACCTGCTGCGTGACCGTCGCCAGGCGACTCAGCAGCCAGCGGTCCTCGACCAACAACTGCTCGTCGGCCACCGGGCCCGGCGTGAAACCGTCGAGATTCAACAGCGCGAACCGCGAGGCGTTCCAAAGCTTGTTGCAGAAGTTGCGAGCCAGCTCGAAGCGGTCGCTGACGACCGCTCCCCGCGGCAGGGCCTTGTCCTCCGGCTTTTCGGCCCATTGCGTCGAAAACGGCTGGCCGCAGTGCTTGCACTTGATCTGCGGCCGCGTGCGGTTCTGCTTCGTCTGCTCGATCAACTTGCCGCAGTGCGGGCATTCGAACTCCACCGCCATCCGCACGTCCTGCGTTTCGGTCGTCAGGTAGGCCAGCCCGAATCGCAGCGAATCGGCCCCGAACTTCTCCATCACGTCGACCGGATCGACGCCGTTGCCCTTCGACTTCGACATCCCCTCGCCGTAACCGTCGAGGATTTTCGGATGGATGAAGACGTCGGGAACGGCACTTCGCCCACGTTATACAGACCCGTCAGCACCATGCGCGCCACCCACAGCGTGATAATGTCACGGCTGGTAATCAGCACGTTGGTCGGATAGTAGTATTTCAGTTCCGGCGTCTGCTCCGGCCAGCCGAGCGTAGAATGGGGCCAGAGGGCGGAGCTGAACCAGGTGTCGAGGACGTCGGATTCCTGCTTGTAGCCGTGCCCTTCAAGTTCGGCCTCGATCGACGCGCTGGGTTCCTTCAGGCAGACGTATTGATGATACGTGCCGGTATCGTCGACCTGCTCCTGAACGCAGATCAGCGCATTGTCATCGTGTGAAAGGAAACCCAACGACGCGTCACCCGGACGCGCCACAGGGAATTCCTTGGTCCACACCGGAATCCGGTGGCCCCACCAAAGCTGCCGGCCGATGGGCCAATCCCGTTTTTCGCTCAGCCAGTCGATGTAGCCCTTGGCGTAGCGATCGGGAATGATTCTGACGCGGCCGTCGGTAACGGCGTCGATGGCCGATTGGGCCAGTTCGTCCATCTTAATGAACCACTGGTCGGCCAGGTACGGCTCGATCGGCGTCTTCGAGCGGTCGCTGTGGGCAAGGTCGATGTCGCGGTCCTCGCGCTCGACGAGCAAGCCGGCTGCTTCCATGTCGGCGACCACGGCCTCGCGAGCCTTCATGACCGTCATGCCGCGATATTTTTCCGGCACGTTGTCGTTGAGCGTGCCGTCGGGATTGAGGATGTTGATCGCGCCGATTTCCGGGTGGCGCTGCCACACGTCGTAGTCGTTCTGATCGTGGGCCGGGGTGATCTTCACGCAGCCGGAGCCCAGTTCGGGCTTTGCCCAGGGGTCGGCGACAAGCGGAATTTTCCGGCCTGTCAGCGGCAGTTCCAGCATGACGCCGCGGAGGGCCATGTCGCGGAGCTGTTTCAAGCTGCGGCAGCATTCTCCCGTCGCCGGCGCACGACTTCGTCGATTTGTGCCTGAGCTCCGGCTTCTCCTTGGCCGGGGCCTCGGCCAGACGCCGCTTGAGCTGTTCTTCGGCCTGGGCCAGCGCGGCGGCCGGATCGGGATGCACGGCCACGGCCGTGTCGCCCAGCATCGTCTCGGGCCGGGTCGTGGCAATCGTCACATGCCGTGGCTCGCCGGGCTTTGGATCGACCACCGGATACTTGAAGTGCCAGAAATGGCCCTTCACCGGTTCGTGAAACACTTCGTCGTCGCTGACGGCCGTTTGCAGGAACGTGTCCCAGTTGACCAGCCGCTTGCCGCGATAAATTTTGCCGTCCTTGAACAGCTTGAAAAAGGTCTCGCGCACGGCCCTGGCGCAGACCGCATCCAGCGTGAATCGCGTCCGCTGCCAGTCGCAGCTACAGCCCATCTGCTTCAATTGGCCGATGATGCGCGCTTCGTAGTCCTTCTTCCACTGCCAGATGCGTTCGACGAGCCCCTCGCGGCCCAACTCGTGCCGGCTGAGCTTCTCTTCGCTCAACAGCCGCCGCTCGACGACCGCCTGCGTGGCGATGCCGGCATGATCGGTGCCCGGCATCCACAGCGTCTCGAAGCCCTGCATCCGCTTCTGCCGGATGAGGATGTCTTGCAGCGTGTTGTTCAGCGCGTGGCCCAGGTGCAGGGCCCCGGTGACGTTCGGCGGCGGGATGACGATCGTGTACGGCTGCTTCGCCGGGTTCGGCTCGCTATGGAAATAGCCCTGCTGCTTCCCAGAACGGATACCACCGCTGCTTGGGCGGCGGCGTGATCGTATTGCTTGGGCAGTTCGTTCATGTTCGGTCACCCTCTCCCTCCGGGAGAGGGTCGGGGCGAGAGGGTGTTCGAGTCGGTGCTGCTGGTAGATCGCTCCGGTCCATAGAGTCATGGGCAAAGTCGCTGCCATGCGCACGAATTGCATTCTATCAGTCAAAGTCGACGCCGGCCGCCCATTGCGATTCCACCGCAGCAACGGCTTCGGCATCGCCCATAACATCCGCATTCGTCACGCGAAAAACACGTAGTCCCTAGTTGTCTCCAAGTAACGAGTTCGCGTCAGCGTCGTGTCTCGGTACGATCCTCATGGCTCGCGCCGTCGACCTCGACCACAAGCCCAACTTCATGGCAGTAGAAATCGACTGTGTATGGCCCGATCGGGTGCTGCCGGCGAAACTTCAAGCCGCCGAGTCGTCCGACCGCGCAACATGCCCCAAACGACCTTCTCCGGCCAAGTGCTGTCGCGACGGCAGTTGGCGAGCGCGAGCGGTTGTTGCCTGGGCGATGGCGCGATGCTTGCGTTTCACCGCTTCCCCCTCACCCCGGCCCTCTCCCGGGGGAGAGGGGGACCGTTGCTTCATCTTTCCACAGTTTGTACTCAAAACTATCGAGCAGGGCAATCCAGCTTGCCTCGATGATGTTTTCGTCGACGCCGACGGTGCCCCAGACGTCGTCTTCGTCCTGGCTTTGGATCAGCACGCGGACGCCGGCGGCCGTGGCGGCTTCGGAGTTGATCACGCGGACCTTGTAGTCGACCAGGTGCAGCTTGTTCAGCCCGGGAAACCTGCCGTTCAGGGCCTTTCGCAGGGCCGCGTTCAGGGCGTCGACCGGGCCGTGCCCCTCGGCGGCCTCGAAGCAGACCTTGCCGTCGACGCGGACCTTGACGATCGCCTCGGCCCGGACTTCGCCGCCGGCCTTGTTGTCGACCGTCACGTCGTAGTGCAGCGTCTCGAAATGCGGCTGGAACGTGCCGGCACACCTCTGCACCAGCAGGTTGAACGAGGCGTCGGCCGCCTCGAACTGGTAGCCGGCGTTCTCCATCGACACCACCTTGGCCAGAATCTGGTCCATCAGCTTGCGCATCGTGGCGGAGGAGTCGTGGTGGCTGTGCGGTTAGCGGCGGCGATGTTCGACCGGCCCGACAGCTCGCTGACCAGCACGCGCCGCTCGTTGCCCACCAGTTGCGGGTCGATGTGCTCGTAGCTGGCCGTGGTGCGGGCGATGCCGCTGACGTGCATGCCGCCCTTGTGGGCGAAGGCGCTCTTGCCCACGAACGGCTGGTTCGCCCGGAAGTTCATGTTCACCATTTCGTAGACGTATCGCGACAGCTCGGTCAGCCGGCCGATGCCGCCGGGCAGCAGCACGTCGTAGCCCTGTCGTTTCGTGGCCAGGTTGGCGATGACCGAGATCAGGTCGGCGTTGCCGCAGCGCTCGCCGAAGCCGTTGATCGTGCCTTGGACCAGCACGGCCCCGGCCTCGACGCCGGCCAGCGAATTGGCCACGGCCAGATCGCAATCGTTGTGGAAATGAACGCCCACGGGCACGCGCAGCCGCGGCGACGGCGTCGGCGGTGATTTGCGGCCACCTCGTCGGTCATGCTGCCGCCGTTGGTGTCGCAAAGGACGACCAGTCGTGGCGCCGGCCTCGGCGGCCGCTCGGCACGTGCGCAGGGCGTACTCGCGGTCCTGCTTCCAGCCGTCGTAGAAATGCTCGGCGTCGAAGATCACCTCGCGGCCGGCGCGGACCAGATAGTCCACGCTGTCGCGGATCATGGCCAGGTTTTCGTCCAGCGTGGTCCGCAGCACCTCGGTGACCTGGAAGGCCGAGGCCTTGCCCACCAGCGTGATCGACCGCGGCCCCGGAATCCAGCAGGGCCTTCAGGCCGGCGTCGGTCTTGCGGCCTTGCGCGCCCTTGCGGCGGGTCATGCCGAAGGCGCAGACCTTGATGCGCTTCAGCCCCAATTGGCCCACGCGCTGAAAGTATTGAAAGTCCTTTTCGTTCGAGGCCGGGATAGCCGCCCTCGACGTAATCGAAGCCGATGCCGTCGAGCCGCTCGGTCAGCGCCAGCTTGTCCTGGAGCGAGAAGCTGATGCCCTCGCCCTGGGCGCCGTCGCGGAGCGTGGTGTCGTAGATTTCGATGCTGCATGGGGAAGGAGGAGAGGTCAGGGAGTCAGGGGTCAGTGGTAGCAGAGGATTGTGGGAATCTGGCTCCAACAAAAAACCCCGAAGCCGTTTCGGCCTCAGGGCTCCTTCATTTCGGTGTCTTACGCCGGAAGCCCTAGGGCCGAACCTTCCCAATAATAATAATGACGCCCGCCGCGTCGACGGCGAACACGACCTGTGGGTTCGTCATTTGGGGGGTCCCCACAAACATCGGTTCGGCTCGGGGCTTCCAAGTTCGTCAGCGTACAAGCAACTGTACTGCGGACAGCCCCCGATGTCAACCCGTGGGGGGTGGGGCCGCATGGCCGTCGGCGTCGGCGATGGAACCGGCCTAAACGCCGTGCGGAGATTGCCCGTATATACCACTAAGGATGGGTTGTTGAGGGATGACGCTGGTGAAAAACCACGAAGGCACGAAGACACCAAGGATGAACCTCAAGGGGGACAGTCCCATTTTCGTCGGACGAAAATTGGGGACTGTCCCCATTGTTCGGACGACCGTTAATCGAACGGATCGAGCATGAAGTCCTCGATTTCGACCGAGCGCCTGCTGGAGAAAGTTGATGCTGACCAGCAGCCGCGACTCGCCGCGGCGCCTCAGCACCGTCCCTTCCAGGCCGGCGAAGGGACCTTGCCGAACGCGGACTTGCTGCCCTGGCTTCAGACGGCTCTCGATCGTCAGCGGGGCGCCCGTGGCGATCAATTGGCGGAGTTGGCGGAGATCGAAGAGCAGTTGGTCGCCGTCTTCGACCGCAAGCATCCGCGACACGCGGTTGGTCGCCAGCGTCCGCACCCGTTCTTCTTCCGAACCGAACGAGAAAACGTATCCGGCGAATAGCGGCACTTGCGACGTCCGCCGCCGGCCGCGCGAGATGCTCGTCTTTTTCACCAGCGGCAAGTAAAACGGAATGCGGTATTTCAGCAACTCGCGTGCGAGCGCTTTTTCCTGCCGTGCCTTTGTATAAATCACCAGCCAGCGGCGGCCGGGCTGGTCCGATGTCGCCGCGTCCAGCAGCACGTCGGGATACATACTTGGCTCTTCCTTGAGGATCGGCATGGCGGCATCGTTCTCAAGCGGCGTGGCGGCCCAAGGTCTCCCCTCCCCGTTGGGAGAGGGCCAGTGTGACGGCTGGCCCGACGGTCGGCAGATTCGACCGGGAAACGCAGATTATAGCAATTCGACTCGCACCGTGCACGAAGGGGGCGCAGTTTTTCACGCCAGTCGCCATCCAATTGGCCGCGGCGTTTGTCGCTCATTAGATCAGTGTCGGGCGTCCCACTTTTCTTCGGCGGCGCTGCGGCGGAAGTAGTGCGGTGAAAGCGTCCAAAGATCGTCGCGGCGGCCCAAGGCATAGTCGCGCGCCGCCAACCGGGCCACGACTGACGCCCGGGGCGGCCAGAACGATGGCTCTAACACGCGAACGTGAGAGGGCAATCGATCGCGCAGCCGGGTCAGCACCGGACCGCTGACGGTGATGCCCGCCGGCAAATCGTTCATCCATGCCTCGACATCTACCAGTTGCTGCGGGCCGACCGGCGCGAACGAGCCCTCGGCTTGCCGCGAGAATCGCCGTGCAACGACTTGGCCGCGCTGCGCATCCATGACGGCCAACAGTTCCTCAACATCCGCCGGCGCGGCGGCAGCGATCACTTCGAGCGTGTCCACGCCGAGCACCTCCGCCCCAACGGCATAGGCAAAGACCTTGGCAGTCGTGATGCCGATGCGCAGGCCGGTGAACGATCCGGGCCCGCGCGAGACGGCCGCCAGTTGAACGTCGCCGGGGCGCCAGCCCACGGCGGCCAACAGGTCTTGCATCGCCGGGACAAGCGATTGTGCCGTTCGCACCTCTTCGGCCAGGCTCCGTTCGGCCAGAAGCTCGAGCGTGTCCATCGCCGCGACGCTGCCGCGCCGTTCCGTCGTTTCCAGGGCAAGAATTCGCATGGCGGGTTGGCGCAGTGCCGCACGGCATCCGACGCTACTCCTGCGGGGTGAGGTAGGATTGTAGCATGAAACAGTCGCGGTGGAACGTCAACGGATGCGGTTCGGGCGGGCCGGGGTCGCCTTGACCATCTTCGGACGCGACAATACACTGTGGGTTGCATTCGTGTGCCCCCCACCCTTCCTGTCCATCGTGGGTTGCCGGTGGCTGAAAGTCAAATAGCGTGAAACGAGCCCTTATCAGCGACATTCACAGCAACATCGAGGCCCTCGATGCCGTGCTGGCCGACATTCGAGGCCAGGGCATTTCCGAGGTCTTCTGCCTCGGCGATCTGGTCGGCTATGGCCCGAATCCCCGTGAAGTGATCGACCAGATCATGAAGTGCGAAATGTGCCTGCTGGGCAACCATGACCAAGGGGCGCTGTTCGATCCTGAAGGATTCAACTCCGGTGCCGAGCGGGCGATCTTCTGGACGCGAAACCAGTTGGAAAATGGGCCGGGCACTCCGTCGGCGCGGCAGAAGCGATGGGATTTCCTCGGTGAACTGCCGCGAAGCCACGTCGACGGCAAGTTTCTGTTCGTACACGGTTCGGCGCAATCCGTTGAACGAATATGTATTTCCCGAGGACATCTACAACAAGCGGAAGCTTGAAAAGATTTTTGCGATGGTGCCGCAATACGCGTTCCAGGGCCACACGCACGTGCCGGGCGTCTTCAGCGAATCGTTCAATTTCTTCAGCCCCGAGGAACTGAATAACGAGTATCGGCTCGGCGCGGAAAAGGTGATGATTAACGTCGGGTCGGTGGGCCAGCCCCGCGACGGCAATCCGCTGGCCTGCTACGTCGTCCTGGAGGACGACCTGGTGCGCTTTCGCCGCGTCGATTATCCGCGGGATCGGACGATTGCCAAGATCTACGACGTTCCAGACCTGGACAATTTTCTCGGCGACCGGCTGCGCGACGGACGTTGACACGCAAGCGAAATCGACAGGAGAGTCAGTGAAACCGCAGATGAACGCGGATAGACGCAGATTCGTGTAGCAAATTACTGAGGGTTCCGCCCCCGATCTGCGTTCGTCTGCGTGCATCTGCGGTTTGCTTTACAGCAATCAGTCATGGAACGTCGTCTCATCATCTTCGTGGTGGCATCTTTCGCCTTGATGCTACTGTACTATCGGCTGTTTCCGCCGCCTCGGCCGCAGCCGCCGGCTGCTGCTCGCCAGGCGGCCAAGGCGCCGCCCGCCAAGCCGGAGGGAAAGCAGGCGCCGGCCGGGGCGGCGAAGGCCGAAAAACCGCCTGCGGAAGCCAAAAAGCCCGCGCCGGCCGTCGTGCCCGCCCCTGCGGAAATAGTGCCGGAGCAATGGATGACGTTGGGGTCGGTCGACGAGTCCGATCCCTACCGGATGCTGGTGACGATGACGAACAAGGGCGCCGCCATCGAGCGCATCGAACTGAGCAGCCTTCGCTATTGTGACGTCGACAATCGCAGCGGATACCTGGGCCGCCTGGTGATGGACCCCGGCGGCAACGGCAAGGGATGCCGGGTGCAAGTCGTCGGCCGCGGCACGCCCGCCGCTAAGGCTGGCATCAGGCCGGGCGACACCATCATCAGCCTCGACGGGCGGCAGGTCGCCGACGCGCGGCGCTCGACAAGGTCCTCTCGAAGACGAAGCCGAAACAGACGGTCGCCATCGTCGTGCTGCGCGATGGCAAAGAGGAGACGCTCCACGCGACGCTCCGCCGCCAGCCGCTGCCGCTGATCGCGTCCGAGGGAGACGATCCGCCGTCGATGCTGCTAACGTTGCAGCAGTTCGACGATGAGAAACTCAAGGTCGACGGCGAAACGGCGGACGAGAAGGCTGACGGCAAGAAGCCGGAGGTTGATCAGGTCGAGCAAGAGAAGCGGCATGAGAAGATGCTCCAACGCGAGTTGGACGGTCTGCACCTTCGCACGGCGAACTGGAAGGTCTTGCCTTCGAACAACAAGGACGAAGCGAGTTTTCAGTACGTCTTGCCGAAGCGGGGACTGGCGATCACGAAGACGTACCGCCTGGCCCAAGTGCCGGAGAAGTCCCGGACGGATGCCGATTATCCCGCGTATCATCTGGAGTTCGAGATCGAGATTCGCAACGTCGGCAGCCAGCCGCACAAGGTGGCCTATCGGCTTGACGGCCCCAACGGACTGCCGACCGAAGGGGCATGGTACGCGACGCGCGTGACCCGCTCGGGCGGATCGGGGCTGCGCGATTTCATCATTCGCGCCGGCGACCGGCCCCCGGTCATGGTTGGCGCGACCTACATCGCTACCAACAAGGCGCAGGCGCGCTGGCCGGACGAAGACCTCAGGTTCATTGGCGTCGATGCTCAGTATTTCTCCACGGTGCTCCTGCCGCATCGCACGAATCCGACCGAGTCGTGGTTCGACGACCTGCTGCCCATCTGCGCAGGCAAGCTTTTCATCAAGGACCCGAGATTGGCCAATTCGTCGTGCCGCATGATCGGCAACGCCCACATGTTGGCGCCGGGCACCGCCTACAGCAACCGGTTCATGCTGTTTGCCGGCCCGAAAAAGCCAGCGATCGTGGACAACCCCAAGTATCGATTGGGCGACCTGGTCTACTACGGCTGGTTCGGCGTGGTCGCCAAGCCGCTGGCCCAAATCTTGCACGTTTTCTACCTTGTCGTCGGCAACTATGGGCTGGCCATTATTCTGTTGACGGTGTTGGTCCGCGGCTGCATGTTTCCGCTGAGCCGAAAACAAGTCGTCGGCGCCCAGAAGATGCAGCAATTGCAACCTGAGATCAAGCGGATCCAGGAGAAGTACAAGGGCAACGTCGAGGCCCGCACCAAGGCCCAGCAGGAGCTTTTTCACCAGCACAACTATAATCCGCTGAGCGGCTGCCTGCCGATTTTCATCCAGATGCCAGTGTTCATCGGCCTGTACCGTTCGCTGATGGTTGCCATCGAGTTGCGCGATGCCCCGCTCTTCTCGAGTTCGATCCGCTGGTGCTCCAATCTTGCCGCGCCGGACATGCTCTACAACTGGAGTGGGTTCATGCCGGCGTTTGTCGCCAAGGCACCGGCCGGTGGTCTTCTTTCCGTTTTATTTCTCGGGCCGTACTTCAATCTTCTGCCGATCGTGACCGTCATCCTGTTCATCTGGCAGCAGAAGATGTTCATGCCCCCGGCGGCCGACGAGCAGGCCGCCATGCAGCAGAAGATCATGCAGTACATGATGATCTTCATGGGCTTGTTGTTCTTCAAAGTGGCCAGCGGGCTGTGCATCTACTTTGTCGCGTCGAGCGCGTGGAGCGTGGCCGAGCGCAAGCTGCTGCCGAAGACCGCGCCGCCCACGCCCGAAGCCGTCCTGGAGACCCGGGCCGAGGCCAAGGCCCGCGCCCGTGAGGCCGCCGAGGTAGCCGCCCGGCAACAGGCCGCTAAGGCGAAGAAGGGGCGAGGAAGATAGGGCATTTATCCGCAGACTGCGCAGATTTTCGCAGAGACCTATCCGAGTCAAACCTTTGAAAACGGCCTCTTCATCTGCGTAATCGGCGAAATCTGCGGATAGTGCTCGCTGCTATCGACTTATCCGATGTATGCGTTGGACGACACCATTGCCGCTGTTGCAACGCCCGCGGGAGGCGCAGCGCGGGGCATAATTCGCATCAGCGGCCCGGGGGCCGTCGGGTGCGTGGCCGGGTTGTTTTGTGACGGTGCGCCTCTCGACTCTCGGCGACCCATCGAGGCGGTGTCCGCTCCTGGTGTGCTCTGTGGGGCGCTCCGCCCGACGGAGCTCCATTCGCCACTGCCGTGCGAGGTTTACGTTTGGCCGAACCGGGGCTATACCGGTCAGCCGGTGATTGAAGTCCACACGCTCGGATCGCCGCCGCTGTTGCAGGTGGTTCTGCGCAGCGTTTGCGCGGCCGGCGCAAGGCCGGCCGAACCGGGAGAGTTTACCTTGCGGGCGTTTCTGGCCGGACGGATCGATTTGACGCAGGCCGAAGCCGTCTTGGGCGTGATCGACGCGACCAATGGGCGCGAGCTTGACGTGGCCCTGGAGCAGTTGGCCGGCGGTCTGGCTCGGCCGCTTCAGCGCCTGCGCGACGCCCTTGTCGAGTTCCTCGCGCATCTGGAAGCAAGCCTTGATTTCGCCGATGACGACCTGGAGCTGATTGGTCGCCAGGAGATCGGCCGAAGGCTCGGCGCGGCCGCGAGCGAGGTGGCCGCGATTCAGTCCCGGCTCACCGCTCGAGCCGACGTCACGGACGCGATTCGCGTCGTGCTCGCCGGCCGCCCGAACACCGGCAAGAGCAGTCTCTTTAACGCGATAGTCGGCAGTTCGGCTGCCCTCGTTTCGCGACAGGCCGGAACGACCCGCGACTATCTCGCCGCGGAGGTCGACCTCGACGGCATCCTGTGCCGGGTAATCGATACGGCTGGGACAGCACCGGGCGACGGGGGGCGGAAAGCGATCCGGTCGAGACGGTCGCGCAGCGCACTGCCGCCCGGCAACGGCGTGCGGCACACATCGAAATCCTGTGCATCGATTCCACGCGTCACCTGGATGCCTGGGAACTGCGCCAATTGGCGCGGCCGGATCGAGGGCGGATCGTCGTGTTGACAAAGTGCGACGCGCAGCGGCGAACGGATATCGCCTCGGCGGCCATCGAGACCAGCAGCGTCACCGGCCACGGCGTCGCGTCACTGCAAACCGCGTGCGGCGACAGCGCGCTGGCCGTCTGTGGCCACGGAGGCGATATGGTCGCCAGCACCGCCGCACGCGCGGCCGACGCCCTGCGGCTGGTTGGGCAGTGCCTGCGACAAGCCCGTCAGGTTGCGGGCACCGGGCAGGACGAACTGGTTGCCGTCGAGCTTCGCGCGGCACTGGAGGAATTAGGCAAAATAGTCGGCGCAATCTATAACGACGATGTGCTCGACCGAATCTTCAGCCGCTTCTGCATCGGCAAGTAGATATTTTTCGTCGGTCATGGAATAATGGCAGGCGAAGTAGCAGGCACGCTCCGCGTGCCGTCCGCTGGTTTGTCGGGTGCGTCCCTGACGCATCTGGTGTGTAGGGTAATTGTGGTGCGTCAATGACGCACTCTGCAGATCTGGTTACGGCACGCGGAGCGTGCTTACTACTGCGATGCAAACCAACGCACGTATCGCACTGGGCTTTCTGCTGGTGCTCTGAGCGTTGCCGTTGTGGCGGACCGCGCGTTGGGCCAGGCCAGCGATGCGCCCGCGACGCGGCAATACAACGCGGCTGCCGAATTGCAGAACCGTGGCCAGTTCGACGCGGCGGCTCAGGAGTGGGCGAAGTTCATCGACACCTACCGGAACGACGCGCGGGTTGACGTTGCGTTTCATCACCTTGGCGTCTGTTACCTTAAGGCTGGAAAGCTCGATCTCGCCCGACAGTGCTTCGAAATCTTGGTCAAGCATCGCCCGAACAGCGAGTTGATCGATTCGGCGTACTATTGTCTCGGTTCGACGTATTTTCGGCTGGGTCGCGATGGCAAGCCGGGGGCGTATGCCGCAGCGGCCAACGCCTTTCGTACGGTGATCGACGAATATCCGCGCAGCAAGTACGTTGCCGATGCGCTGTTCAACTGTGGCGAATCTTTCTACCACCAGGGCAAGAGATCGCAGGCCGTAGCAATGTACGAGCGACTGGTGGCCGAGTTTCCGAGGCACGACCTGGCGGCTTCCGCACAATATGCCTTGGGCGTCAGCCTGGAGGAGTTGAGCCGCTACGACGAAGCCGGCAAGAGCTATGACGCATTTCTGGAGAAGTACCCGAAGAACCGCCTGGCCGCAGAAGTCACCGTGCGGCGCGGCGAGACGCTCTTAGCCCAAGGGCAGTTCGAGGCGGCTGCAAAGCGCTTCGCGACGGCCGCCGGCGTGCCGGGCTTTGCGTTGGCCGACCACGCAACGGTCCGCCAGGCCGAGGCAATGGTGCGACTGAAGAAATATGCCGAGGCCGCGGCGTTGTATGACTCGGTGCGGGCTAAGTGGCCGAAGTCGAAGCTGGTTGGCGTGGCCGGCCTGGCGGGCGGGAAGTGCCATTATCTGGCCGGCAACTATGCCGCGGCGCGACGGTCGCTTGAAGCAGCCGCTGCGGCCGGAGGCGACGCGGCCCCCGAGGCCGCCCACTGGCTTGTTCGCACGATTCTCAAACAAGGCAAGCCCGCCGACGCCGCGGCGACGGCCGCAAAGCTGCTGGCCCGCTTCGGCGATGATCCGCAGGTGATCCAACTTATGATGGATCGGGCCGACGCCGTCTACGACACTCCGAATCGCCGCGCGGAGTCGATTGCCTTGTACGCCGCCTTGGCCTCGAAATATCCCAACGACGCCGTTGCGCCGCGCGCGCTCTACATGGCGGGCTTTGCCGCGCTGGGCACGGGCGATAATTCGGCCGCACTGAAGCATTCCGTAGGATTCTTGACGGCGTATCCAAACAATGACCTGGCCGCCGACGCAGCCTACGTGGCCGCCGAAAGCCGTCTTCAGTTGGGCCAGTATGCCGCGGCCGACAAGGGCTTCGCCGACCTCGTTGCGAAGCATCCCGACCACCCTGACATAGAAATGTGGAGAGTCCGCCGGGTCCTGTCGCGGTATCTCCAGAAGAAATACGCCCAGGCGATTCAGCTCGTCGATTCGCTGGTTGCCGGCGACCTGCACACGCCTGGGGCGATCGCCGAGGCGCAATACCTCGCGGCGCGCAAGCCGGGCGGAATTGAACCAGTGGCCCGCGGCGGCAGCGATGTTGGAGCAATCGCTGGCTACGGCGCCGCAATGGCGGCAGGCCGACGAAACCCTGCTGCTATTGGCCCGGGCGTACGGCGAGATGCACGACACAGAGAAGGCCAAGCACGCGCTGGCGCGATTGATAGCCGATTTGCCCCACAGCCCCGCGCTGGATCGCGCCCATTACCGGCTTGCCGAGTTGGACTACGCTGTGGGCGACTTTGCCGGCGCGGCCGCCGAGTACCGGCAAGTGACCGACAACCGGCTGCAGAGCCCCTTGGCCGCGCAGGCCCTCTACGGGCTGGGCTGGGCCAGGCTCAACCAGAAAGACTATGCCGCGGCCGAGAAGTGTTTTGACACGATCCTTCAGACAAATAGCGAAGAGTCATTAACACCGCGGCGCGCTACGCCAGGGCGATCGCTCGGAATCGGCGAAAGGACTACGCCGCTGCGATCGACGACCTCCGAACGCTACTGGCCGCCAACCCGACGCGGGCCCAAAAATCTGATGCTCGCTATCTCCTGGGCCTGTGCCAGGCCGGCCTGAAGAAGCAGGACGAGGCCACGGCCGCGTTTCGATCGGTTCTCCGGGACGATCCAAAATACGCTGCCGCCGATAAGGTGCTCTACGAGTTGGCCTGGTCGCTGAGACAAGTGGGCAGCGAGAGAGAATCAGCCAACGCGTTCGCCCGGCTCGCCGCCGAACATCCCGAGAGTCCGCTGGCGGCCGAAGCACATTATCGGATGGGCGAGTTCGCCTACAAGTCGGGCGACTTTCACCGCGCGACTGCGGCTTATCGCGCCGCGGTCGAACGGGCCGGGCAGACCGAACTCGGTGAGAAGGCTGCCCACAAGCTCGGTTGGTGCTGTTTCCGGCTGGACGATTTGCCGGCGCCAGCAGGCGTTCAGCCGCCAGCGGCCACGTGGCCCAAGGGGCGGTTGGCCTCCGACGCAGCATTCATGGAAGGCGAATCGCTGCTGAAGCTCGGACGGTATGCCGACGCCCTGGCAGCCTACGCGGCGGTGAAAGACCCGCGCGGCAAAGACTTCGACGCGCTCGCCTTGCTACATGCCGGACAGGCGGCGGCCAAACTGAAGCAATGGGACAGGAGTCTTCAGTTGCTGACTGACTGCATTGCCCGCTTCCCGGCCTCAGTCTGTTGGCCCGAGGCCCTTTGCGAGGAGGCATGGGCCAAACAAAATCTCGGAAAACTCGACGAGGCGATGGCGCTGTACGCGAAAGTGATCGCCAGCACAGATCGCGAGGTGGCGGCCCGGGCTCAGTTTATGATTGGCCGAATCCAGTTCGAGCAGGAGGACTATCGCCAGGCGGTGGCGAGTTTCTTCAAGGTCGCCTATGGCTACAGCTATCCGAAGTGGCAGGCCGAGGCGACCTACGAAGCCGCCCGCAGCTTCGACCGCTGGGGCAAACGGGACGAGGCCCTCAGACAGTACCAGGAACTGATCGCAAAATACCCGCGAAGTGCGAAGACGACTCTGGCCCGGCAACGGGTCGAAGAGTTGCCAAGTAGCCGCCATGCCCGCCACCCTGCCTGGTTCACGGGGTTAAATATAGTAAAGGATTGACTTGCGCGGATAGTTTAGATAGATTAATAGTAAAGGACTGTTAATTAGCTGGCGGTCGCTCTCCCTCCGGGAACGGGGGTATTACTGAGCGGCTTCTGAGGCAAGCATGCCGCGGATGGGTTAAAATCATGGGTTCGACCGTTACCGTGGAACAAGCCGAATCGTTGGCTACGCTGCTGCCCGCCTTGATGCGGCAGTTGATGGCCGGCGTTAAGGACCCGGCTTCGGATCTGCCGCTGGGACAACTGCGGGTGTGCAGCATTCTTTGCGGCGGATCGCGGCCGATGTCGGCGCTCAGCCGGGAGCTCGGTGTTTCGCTAAGCGCGATGACCCAAATTGCGGACCGCATGGAGCGTGCCAAGCTTGTCCGCCGGGTGCCGGAGGGGACGGATCGCCGCATCCGCTGCCTGCAACTGGCCGAGCGCGGCCGGCAGATCATGCGGCGCCACGAACAGGCCCGCGTCGAGCGGTGCTTGCCGTACTGGACCAACTCGATCCGCCGGCGCGTTACGAGGTGCTGGCCACGTTGGAAGCACTGATCTCGGCGTGCCGCGGCACCCGGAACTCGGACGGCAATTTACGGGAAGACTCGGTTTACGATTTTCAGCACCAAAGGCGATGCTATGAAACCAGTATTGGTAATTCTCGCCGTCGCTGCCCTCGTGTTGGGCGGTGCCGCCTACTACACGACGCACCTTGCCGCCGATCCGCCGAGCAGTTTTCGCAAGGTGGCCATCACCCAAGGCGACGTACTGCCGACGATCGGCGCCACCGGAACGGTCGAGCCGGAAGAGGTCGTCGACGTCGGCGCCAGGTTGCCGGCCGGATCAAGGTGCTCGGCACCGATCCGACGGACACCTACGGAAAAAAGACCATCGACTACGGCTCGGTCGTCCAGTCGGGCACGGTGCTGGCCCAAATCGACGACGCCGTGTACAAGGCCCGAGTGGGGCAGGCCGAGGCATCGCTTGCGCGATCGGAGGCCGATTTGATCCAATTGAAGGCCCATCGCGACCAGACGGAACAGGAATGGAAGCGGGCCCAGAGTCCTGGTTCCGCATAAAGGCCATCGCCGACACCGACTACGACCTGGCCGAGGCCAACTACCAGGCGGCCGAGGCGAACGTCGCCGTCGGCGAGGCCGTCATCAAGCAGAACAAAGCCATCCTCGATCTGGCCAAGACCAATCTCGGCTACACCATCATCAAGTCGCCGGTCAAAGGCACGATCATCGACCGCCGCGTGAACGTCGGCCAGACGGTCGTCGCCAGCCTCAATGCCCCCAGCCTGTTCCTGATCGCCAAGGATCTTCGACGATGCAGGTCTGGGCCTCGGTCAACGAGGCCGACATCGGGCAAGATCCACGTGGGCATGCCGGTCAGTTCACGGTCGACGCCTTTCCCAGGGCGAAACGTTCCACGGCAAGGTGGCGCAGATCCGCCTGAACGCCACGATGACGCAAAACGTGGTCACGTATACCGTCGTGGTGGCCACCGACAATTCCGACGGCCGCTGCTGCCCTACTTGACGGCGAACGTGCAGTTCGAAGATCGACCGGCGCGAGGACGTGCTGCTGGTGCCCAATGCGGCGCTGCGCTGGAAGCCGCAGAACGGAGCAGATCGACCCCGAGGCCATCGCGGCGGCGACTCGCAAGAGGGCCGCAGCGCGACAGCAACCTCGGGCCGCCGGCAAGGCCGACGCCGCCAAGCCGGCCGACGACGCTCGACGAGCAGGGCCGGCTGTGGGTCGCGTCGACGGGCTTCGTGCGGCCGTTGGAAGTCGTCGTCGGTCCGACCGACGGGACGATGACCGAGGTCAGTGGCAGCGGCCTCAGGAAGGCATGGAGGTCGTCATGGGCGAAGGAAGCCAGGACGACGAGACCGCAGCGATACCACGAATCCGTTCATACCGCAGATACGTCGGCACAAGTAGCGAAGAGGGACGGCGCGTTGGGCGTGCCGCAGGCAGTGGAGTCGACTCCGATGGAATTGATTCGGCTCGAAGACATTCACAAGACGTATCACCTGGGCGAAGTCGACGTGCCGGTGCTGCGGGGCGTCTCGCTCTCGATTGCCCGGGGCGAGATGGTGGCCCTGATGGGGGCTTCGGGCTCCGGCAAGACGACGCTGATGAACATCCTCGGCTGCCTGGACCATCCCAGTTCCGGAAAATACTGGCTGGACGGCCGGGAGATGAGCGACCTGACGCCTAACGAGCGGGCCCTGGTGCGCACCGAGAAACTGGGCTTCGTGTTCCAGAACTTCAATCTGCTGCCGCGGACCACGGCGCTGCAAAACGTCACGATGCCGCTGGACTATGCGCCGCAGCGGCCCGCCACCGCGCGAGGCGACGCGGCCTGGCCGAGAGCCTGCTCGCAGCGGGTGGGCCTGGCCGACCGCGTCGAGCACGAACCGTCGCAGATGTCCGGCGGCCAGCAGCAGCGCGTGGCCATCGGCCGGGCCCTGGTGAACCAGCCCGCGCTGGTTCTGGCCGACGAGCCCACCGGCAATCTCGATTCGCACACCAGCGTGGAAATTCTGCGGATGTTTCAGCAGCTCAACGCCGAGGGAATCACGGTGGTGCTGGTGACGCACGATCCCAAGGTGGCGGCCTACGCCCATCGCACGATCCGCATCGAGGACGGGCTGATCGAAGACCAACAGGACAACGCGACCGCCAGTTGGCACGTCCACGGCGGCGACGGGCGCCGAGGCCACGGCCACGCAGCACGCCCACACCGCAGCGGTCGGCGCGGCGACCGGCACCGCAACCCTCGAAGCGGCGTGTCGCACAGGCCGTGCCGCAGGAAACTGCCGTCGAACGCAACTGTCCTGATCTTCACGCCAGCGCAACTGGGGCCGTCCCCTTCGGCGAAGCGCCGAAGTTGCATCGTCGACGCCTCCCGCTGGTGGTGCCGGCCACGCTCCGCACCGCGCTCGGGGCGCTGCGGCGCAACAAGATGCGATCCGGCCTGACGGCCCTGGGCGTCATCATCGGCGTCGGCGCCGTGATCGCCATGACGGAGATCGGACAAGGCTCGAAGGCCAGGCTTGCAGAAGACGATCGCCAGCATGGGCGCCAACACGCTGATGGTGCAGTCCGGGCGCGGCCGCCAGCGGCGGCATCACGTTCGGCGCCGGCAGCGTGCTGACGCTCACGCCGCAGGACGGCGAAGAGATCGCCCAGCAGTGTCCCGCCGTCGACGAGGTCGCCCCCGTCGTTCGGCACGCGACCGCAGGTCGATCTACGGCACATCGCAACTGGATCCCGATGAACGTCTATGGCACCACGCCCGCGTTCCTCGTCGTCCGCGACTGGGGCGACTTGAAAGAGGGCGAAATGTTCACCGACCGCGACGTGCGCAACGGCAACAAAGTGTGCGTCATCGGCGAGACGCTGCAGTCGCGAATTGTTCCAGGAGGAATCCGCCGATCGGCAAGGAAATCCGCATCCAGAACGTCACGTTCAGGGTGGTCGGCGTGCTGCGCCGCAAGGGAGCGAACATGATGGGCATGGATCAGGACGACATCGTGCTCGCCCCGTGGACCACGATCAAGTACCGCGTCAGCGGCAACAACCAGGCCAATGCCGCGCAATCGGCGAGCAACTCCAGCACGACCAACCAGGTCAACACCCTGAACAACCTCTACCCCGGCGCCACGTCCCTCTATCCGGCCCCCTCGGCCACACAAACGGCCGACACGCCGCAGCCGGTCCGCTTCACCAACGTCGATCAGCTTCTGGTCAAGGCGACGTCAGAGAACGATGTCTCGCCGGCGATCGAGCAGATTACCGAACTGCTGCGCGAGCGGCACCGCATTCGCGCGGGGCGAAAGCGACGACTTCCACATCCGCGACATGGCCGAAATCACGAAGACCCTGGCCTCGACGTCGCAGTTGATGAGCGTTCTGCTGCTGATCGTGGCGCTCATCTCGCTGGTCGTCGGCGGTGTGGGCATCATGAACATCATGCTGGTCTCCGTCACGGAACGGACCCGAGAGATCGGCCTCCGTATGGCCGTCGGCGCCCGCAGCCATCACATCCTGCGCCAGTTTCTCGTCGAGGCCATCGTGCTGTGCCTGTTCGGCGGGGCGGTGGGCATCCTGTTCGGCCGCGGCATCTCCGTCCTCGTCCGCGCCATCATGCACTGGCCCACGCAGCTCTCGTTGCCGGCCGATCATCGCCGCGGTGGCGGTCTCGGCCGGCGTGGGCGTCATCTTCGGCTTCTATCCCGCCTGGAAGGCCTCGCGCCTGGACCCGATCGAAGCGCTGCGCTATGAGTGAGAGTCTTGTCGAAGAGCCCCCATCCCCGTGGTCGAGGATTCGGAAGAGGGTGCATGGCGGATTGCGTTTGCACGCCGCCGCCTTACGGCTTCCGGAACTCTGCCCGATACACCGGCTCGTTGGCTTGCCGCACGCGCCGCTCAAAATGCGTGCGGTAGGCCATGTCGTGCTCGGCCGACGTTTCGGGCACCGGCAGCGGGCCGTCGAGCGCCGTCTCTGCGGCGACGAGTTCGAGCGCCGTCTGAAAATACTCCTCCACGTCAGTCCAGAAGTGGAGCGAGCCGCCCGGCAATAGCGTTCGCTCGATGTCTTTGACAAATGCCTCGCGCATCACGCGGCGTTTTTTGTGCCGCTTCTTCCACCACGGATCGGGAAAATAGACGTGGACCGCGGCCAGCGAGCCATCGGGGATCAACTCGTCGAAGATCCGCACAGCGTCGCCACAGACCACCATCGCATTGTGTTGGCCTGCCTTAGCGAGGCATGCCGCCGCGAACTGGGCGTACTTGCGGACGACTTCGATGCCCAGAAAATCTGCATCCGGCCGCTCCGTGGCGGCATTCCTCAAAAAAAGCCCTTTTCCCGACCCAATTTCCACCTCCAGCCGCCCGCATCGCCCGAACAGAGTTGCCGCATTCCACGGCCGCGGCAACTCGTCAAAGGTCCTCAGATGACCAGTCAAATCAATGGAAGGATCGACCTTACGGAGTGCACGGCGGCCCATGCAGCGAGTATACCACGCTGCTCTCCGGGCGCCGTTACCGACGCCGCCGGCCGGCCTGCACAGGCTGGGCGGTCTTTGGGCAAATCCCCATAGGAGGTTTCGGCATTCCGTGTTAAACTGGGCAACGTGTGTGGGACTGTAGCAGGCACGCTCCGCGTGCCGTCCGCTACAGATTGGCCATCGCCAGGTTACGGCACGCGGAGCGTGCCTGCTACATGGGAGATAAGCCCTCATGTCGAACCGGCCGTTTCGATTTCTTGTTGCCGGCGACTTCCATCTCGAACAGCCGCTCGGCGGCGTGGCCGAGGTGCCGGACCATCTCCGGGAGCTGTTTCTCGATGCGCCCTATACGGCCGCCCGCAGGGCGTTTGACGCGGCTCTGGCCGAAGATGCCGATTTCGTACTGTTGACCGGCGACATTCTGCGCCCGAGCGATACTGGCCCGCGGGGGCCGCTGTTCTTGGTCGAGCAGTTTCTCCGGCTTTCTCGAGCGCGGGATTGCCGTCTATTGGGCCGGCGGCGAGGTCGATTCACCCGGGGCGTGGCCCGAGACGCTGGAGTTGCCCAAGAACGTGCATGTGTTTCCGTGCCGCCGGATCGAAGCGTTGACGATCGAGCCTGACGGAGAACCGCTGGCCCGGTTGTTGGGCACGAGCTGCGATGCACCGTATACGCTGCGTCCCGGCGACTTCTCGCCCGACGCTTCGGGACTGTACACTATCGCCATTGCTTTTGGCGACGCCGACGCCACCGCCTTGTACGCCCGCGGCATTCCGTTTTGGGCCCTCGGCGGCCGGCACAGTCGCAGCACCGTTGAAAAAGAGGGCAGGTCTTGGTCGGGCGAAGTGCCCGCCGGGCCGTTGATCCACTATTGCGGCAGCCCCCAGGGCCGGTGCCCGGAGGAGACCGGCGTCCATGGCTGCACACTCGTTCAAGTCGACGCCCAGCGACAGGCGCATACAAGCTTGATTCCGACCGATGCGGTGCGTTGGTTTAACGAGCGAGTGCTGGCCGACGAGGCAATGTTGCCTGAAGACTTGGAATCGCGGCTTCGGCAACGCGTGGACGCGATCATCGAAGCGTCCCGGTCCGCCGCGTCGCTTATCTCGTGGACGATCGCAGGTCAGGGGCCAATCGTCGCCCAGTTGCGGCGCGGAGCGCTGGCCGCCAGCGTGCTCCAGTCGCTCCGCAACGACTACGGCCACCGGTCGTCGCCCGTCTGGAGCGCCTCGCTGGATATTGAGTGGTCCGAAACGCTTCCGCCGGAGTGGTACGAACAAGAGACGATTCGCGGCGACTTTTTAAGGGCCGTCCGGCAATTGCAGATGAACCCGGACGAGCCGCTGGTCTTGGATGCGTTCATTGCGGAACTGCATCTGGCCGGTGCGCTTGCGGCCGCCGCGACCATTGAGGAGGGAACCGTCCGGCAGCACGTGCTCCGTGCAACCGCCGCGCTCGGGGGCGAGCTGCTCAGCGCCGAGGAGGCCCGAAAATGAGAATCACCGCGTTGGAAGTCGCCGGTTACGGTGTTTGGACCGGCCTGCGGATCGAGAGCCTGTCGGAAGGGTTGAACGTCGTCTATGGACCGAATGAAGCCGGCAAGACGACGCTGCTCGAATTCATTCGCTCGATGTTCTACGGGTTTGCGCCGCGGCAAAAATACCTGCCGCCAGTCCACGGCGGCCGGCCGGGAGGGACCGTAAAGCTCGACGGGCCGCACGGCAAGTTCGAGATCGGCCGCTTCGCTAATTCTCTGGCCGACGGCGAGACGGTCGAACAACTGACGTTGACGGCCCCCGACGGGACGCACCAAGGCGAGCATTTCCTCAAAGTGCTCCTGTCGAACGTCGACGAACCGGTGTTCAACAACGTTTTTGCCGTCGGACTGCGCGAAATCCAGGAACTGGCCACGCTCGGCGACACCGAGGCCGCCGAACTGCTCTACAGCCTGTCGGCCGGATTGGACCGCGTGTCGTTGGTTGACGTGCTCCGCGAGTTGGACAGTTCGCGAAACCGCCTGTTGGACGCCTCCGGAGGGCCGTGCCAGGTGGTGCAACTGCTGGCCGAGCGAGAAAGGCTTCGCCAAGAAATCGAAGAGATCGGGTCCATCAATCGCCGCTACGCCCATCTGGCGGCCGAACAGCGTGGGCTGCACGAGGAAGTCAGCCGGTTGCAGGAAGAAAGCAACCACACCGAGCGGCTCGCCCGCGTCATGGATCTTGCACTGACGCTCCGCGATCGCTGGGCAAGGCGGGCGGCGCTCGACGACGAATTGTCGGCACTCGCCCCGGCCAAGGGGATGCCGGAGGATGCCGTGGCCCGTCTCGACGCCATCAACGCCCGCCTTGCCAAGCACCAGCGGCGGCTGGAGCGTCTTGCCCAGTTGCGCCAGGAGGCCAAGCGGGAGTTTGCGGCGCTTCCGGTCAACGAGGCCCTGTCGCGCCAGGCCGTGCGGATCGAGGCCCTCAAGGAACAAGAGCCGTGGATCGTACAACTGCGGACGCAAATCGGCGAGCTGCAAGGCGAAGCTGCGCAGTCCGAGGCCGCCCTGGCCGCCGAGCGCCAGCGGTTGGGGTTCAGCGCCGAGCCAGTTTCGCTGCCAAGCCTCTCGGCCGGCATACTGCGGACGCTGCGATCGGCGGCCAGGCTGCTCGAACAGCATCGCCACCGGTTGGGCGAAGCCGAGCAAGCCGCGGCATCGGCCCGCCAAACGGCCAATGCGCTGGCCGGGCAGATCGCTTCGGCATTGGCGGTGCGTGGCCAGGGCGATCTTTCATCGGCAATGGACCGCGCCGGCAACCTGGTCTCGCAGTTGCGTCGCCGCGCGTCACTGGACGAACGGCTGGACCAACTTGCCGGCTATCGCACTGAGCTTGAAGAGCGAACCCGTCGTCTGCTCGACCGCCAGATGTTGCCGGCTGGCGCGTTGATCGGCATCGGAGCTGTTTTCATCCTTGGAGTGACGCTGGCGCTGGCGGGTCTGTTCATACCCACGGTCGTCGGTTCCGCAGGCTACGCCCTGGTGGTGTTGGGAGTGGCCGTCAGCGTCGCCGCCGGCATGGCAAAAGTCATGCTCGAGCGATCCAACGCCCGGCGGTTCGACGGCTGCCAGAAGCAACTCGGTCTGTTGCAGTCGCAAATGCAACAGGCCCGAGAGGAACGCGACGGGGTCGATGCGCAGCTAGCCGCCGCAGGCGGAGGGGAAAAAGAGGACAGATCCACTGTGTGCGAAGTGCCCTCCGGGCTGCCCCGGCAAATTGGATCTGCCCCCGTCTTCCCGCGTCTCGACGCGGCCGAAAAGGAACTGGCGGCCCTGGAAGAGCTGGCGCCGCTGGACGCGCGCCGCGCCGCGGCCCGACATGAGGCCGAAGCGGCTGCCGTCCGCGCCCGTGAAGCGAAAGGCCAACTCCGAGCAGCCCGGCGACGCTGGCACGACGCGCTCTCCGCGGCGGGCCTGCCGGAGACGTTGCGTCCGAAACAGCTCCGGCGGCTGGCCCGGCACGGCGGCCGACTTGCCGAGATGCAGCGCCGCCGGCGCTCAACGCCGCGAAGACTTGCTCCGCCGCGAGCGCGAATTGGACGCTCTTTCGGGGCGGATTGCGCAAACGGCGGCCGAGGCCGGAGTTCCACTCGCCGGCGGCGGTCCGCTGGAGCAGTTGCGGCAGCTTTCCGATGCGGCCGTTCGACAGCAGGCCGATTCGGCCCGTCGCGATGCCCTGCGCCGGAAGGCCCGGCACATTCGCCTGGCAGCGGCGAAACACGAGGAGACTGTTAGCAGTCTCAAGCACCGCCGCCGGGCGCTGTTTCTTGAGGCGGGCGCCGGCGACGAGCAAGAGTTTCGCCAGCGAGCCCTGCAGTGTGCCCGCGCCAACGTGTTGGGCGCCGAGCGCGACGCCATCGGCGAAGAGATTCGGGCGACGCTGGGTTCGGAGTGTTCGGAGGCCGCGATCCGGCAGCAGCTCGAGGGCGAGCCGGCCGCGACGCCGGATGCCCGCCGCGATGATGCGCGGCGACGATTCGCGGCAATCCAGCGGCGATTGGGCGAGTTATTGGAAGACCGCGGCCGCCTGACCCAGCAACTCGAAGCCCTCGCCGCCGACCGGCAGCTTGCCGAAAAGCACTTGGACCTGGCCATCGTCAACAAGCGCCTGGAAGACGCGATTCACCGTTGGCAGGTGCTCGCCGTAACGTGCTTGATTCTCGACACGATCCGGACCGCCTACGAACGCCACCGCCAGCCGGAAGCGCTACAGGCGGCCTCCGGCTACCTCGACCGGCTGACCCAGGGCCGCTACCGGTGGGTGTGGACGCCGCTGGGCGAGCACGTCTTGAAGGTCGACGATGCCGAAGGTCGCGCGTTGCCGGTGGAACTGCTCAGCCGCGGCACGCGCGAGCAACTCTTCCTCAGTCTGCGGCTTGCCCTGGCGAGTTCCTACGCCCGGCGGGGCGCACCGCTGCCACTGGTGCTCGACGACGTGCTGGTGAACTTCGATGCCGAGCGTGCGAAAGCTGCTGCTGCGGTTCTTCGCGATTTTGCCGCATCAGGCCACCAGGTGTTGATCTTCACGTGCCACGAGCACATTCTGAAACTCTTCAAGACGCTTCGCGTGCCCGTCAGCCGGCTGCCCACCAACGCCCAACCGGGCGGCTGCACGATTTCGTTGGAGCAGTGCGCCGAGGAGAAGCCGAAACGTCCGCGCAGCAAGGCCACGAAGAACCTCGGCGAAGAGGACAGTCCCATCTTCGCTGACACGAAAATCGGGACAGTCCCCACGAAGACGCCTCGCCAGCAGGTCCGCCGGTCGGACGACCTCAACGAGAAATCGGGCGACACCGACGATGATCCGCATTGGGATGACGCCGAGGAAGCGAAGTACGACGACCTCGACGATCACAACGGGGCCGCGGCGTGAAGTCGGCAGCTAGTGGAGTGTCTCACACAGATCGTAGTTTATTGAGCACGTTTCTGGCTCGCTGAACCTTGCCGAGAATTTCGTCGGCTTTGGCGGTCCAAACGAACGGCTTGGGAGATCGGCTGTGCTGTTGTAGTCCATAATCGCCTGAATCAATTGCTCGACGCTACGGAACGTGCCGCGTCGAATGCGGTTGTCGGTGATTTCACGGAACCAGCGTTCGACCAAGTTCAACCAGGAACGGCTGGTGGGCGTGAAATGGATGTGGAACCGTCGATGCCGTTTCAACCAAGATTGGACCTTCGGATCCACCACGTTCCCGTGTACGTGACCGTGTGCCCTACCACCGAAGCGGTCTGGCCATCCATCGCCGCGCCGAACTTGGCCAGGTCACCGCTGACCTGTGGCAGGTCGGGCGTTGCTGCATAGGCGCTCGATCGCCCGAACTCGAAGGCTGCCTCGGAAACGCCGCCAACATCAGTCCGATCCGTTCCGCCGGCTACCTGGCCCACTTGCATCCAGCCGCCGACGATCGGGGAGAATGGCCGCCGTTGATCGCTTATGAGTCAATCCTATTGCGCTCTTGCGTGATGAACGCTTCCAGTTCGTCCTTAGTGTCGTGACCCGTTGCCCCTGTCAAGTAGTAGGGGACAAACCGGGACATTCTACTTTATCGGCTGCCCGTGTTTTCTGGATTGCCTATTCCTGCCAATTTATGAATTAAAGTGGAATGTCCCCTTTGTCTGCCCTGTCCCCTTTGTCTGCCCTGTCCCCTTTTGTCTGCCCGAATGTCCCCTTTGTCTGCCCCCTTTGTCTGCCCCAGGTCGTTTTCCCGCCAATCGTCGGCCGCGCTACGAGCCTCGCTCACGGTGGCCACGCGGCTCGCCGTGTGCGAAGCCATGGGCACTCACTCGCGGCAGCCCGGCGCGAGAGTCGCGCTCGAAGTGAGCTTCTACAAAGGCAAAAGCATTTGCCAATTGTGAAGCTCCGCCGCGCGGCTTGAGCTCAAGCAGGCCGCCTGCTCTAACACGCACGCTTACGGTGCGCACCGAAGTGCCGGAACATCTGCATCTCACACCAAATTGTCAAACAGCAACCCGACTTTCAGCGCCAGTCGGGATGCCAACGCCGGAAAACGTTGTGTCTATCTCGTCAATACATCACCATAATGGCTGGGGGCATCGTCCTTCATCTCGGCTGTAATATGTCGCTGGTCAAGGACACTAATCCATCTTCTCTGCGCAGACCGTCGACTGCCGCTTGTGTTGGTCGATACCGAGGTATAACATTCTGGGGTTTCCTGGAAAGAGTCATATTTGGGGTTAAGTAACGCTCCCAAGCGTACTCTTCTTGGAGACTCTGGCTCTTTCATGGCATCTGCAATTTGGAAGCTTGCCCCGGAATTTGCCAAGCATTCAAGGGATCATGACCATGAACGCCGAAAACAAGGAACCCAAAACTTCACGACAGCCAACGATCAAAACCGTTCCGAGCCCGGAAGTGCCCTCGCCTGCACCGAAAGGACAACGACTCCTCTCGTTGGACGTCTTCCGCGGCTTCACGCTCATGGGAATGGTTCTGGTAAATTCCCCAGGAAGCACCAAATACATCTATCCCGCCATCGGCCACGTGGCCTGGAACGGCTGGGGGTTCGCTGACGCGATCTTTCCGTTCTTTCTTTTCATCGTCGGAGTCGCGATCCCCTATTCGATCGAGAGCCGGAAGGCGCGGACGGCCAGCCGCGCGTCGCTGTGGCTGCATATTGTTCGCCGTTCGGTCCTCTTGTTCGCCATCGGACTGTTTATGAACTGGTTTCCGTCCTTCGACATGCACACCATCCGTGTCTTCGGTGTCTTGCAGAGAATCGCGCTCTGCTATTTCTTCGCGTCGATCATCTATCTGGAGTTCAACGCCCTCGGCGAAGCCGTCATCGGGGCGGCGCTGCTATTGTTCTATTTTGTGATGATGAAATACGTGCCGGTGCCCGGCTACGGGGCCGGCGTGCTCGAATCCGTCGGCAATTGGGCCCAGTACATCGATGTCCGTGTGATTCCGGGAACTCTGATGAACGGCACCTCAGAAGGCAAAGGTCTACTCAGCACGCTCCCGGCGATCGCCTCGACCCTGATGGGCGTTTTGACCGGCCGCTACCTGAAATCGACGGCCGCTCCGCTCGAAAAGGCGGTCAACCTGTATCTGTTCGGCAGCGTCAGCTTCTTCCTTGGCGGCGTGTGGAGCCTGTCGTTCCCCATCAACCAGAATCTCTGGACGAGCTCCCTCGTGCTGTACATGGGCGGGATGGCCCTGGTCGTGTTCGCCTCGTGCTACTACCTCGTCGACATTAGAAAGAGCACCTGGTGGACGCCTCCGTTTCTCGTCTTCGGCACTAATTCCATCGCCGTCTGGGTGGTCACCGTGATGTTCCTGCAGACGTTGGAACTGATCAAGTTCACCGGCAGCGACGGAAAGCTGATTAACGCGAAAACCTGCTTGTTCAATGCGATAGCCGCCTGCATCGGCCCGATGCTCGGCTCTCTGTTGTTCGCCGTCCTGTACGTCCTTTTCTGGCTCGCCGTCATGAGTGTGCTGTACCGTAGGAAGATCTTCATCAAGATCTAGTGTGGTGTCTCAGCCAGATGGACGGGAAAAGGTGTCAGGAACGAATGGCACTGCCGCTTGTGACATAAGGGTTTAGGCGAATCGGCCGCGGCGGGAGGATTTTCGTGGGGCGCAGACGGAGAGCGGAGCACGCCACGGCGTGCTTTGTGGCATGGTGTAAGAGGAGGGACGGCATCACCCAATAATCGACGGATTTGATCTTCCCATGAGACCCGACTTGGTCATACCATATCCGGCGACTGAGACCTTCCTTGGATGGTGTGGGACCATTGCAATGAACCAAGGATGGTCTCATGTCATTCTATCACGGATGCAAAACACTGACACGTCGGTTTCGTCTCGTCCTTTCCTCGTTTCTCGAAAGCGATGGCTTGCCGTTTGGCGATGTGTTGCCCGAAGAAGAGATCGAGCGGGCGTTCGCGGAAGAGGGCATTGGGTGGTGGTCGGCCGCCGAGAAGGGTCATTCGGGGGTCATTCGGGGGACACGCACCAATTATGGTTGTTTGAGTAATTTTGACGGGCGACCTGCTTTCCGTGGGCGGAGGATTCGACCGACAACTCGCTCCAGTCGCTCCACAAACATGGCGTTTCCTAACGGACGGCCAGTGCGGCCATGTTCGCGCACATCCAGCAGTTCTTCTTCCGGAATCGCGCTGTTCAACAATCCGCGCCAATCGGCGACCATCGCCAGCATCGGAGCGACTCGCACCAAGCGGTCGTCGCGGCCAAGCAAATGTGCTTTCGCACTGCTCCAAGGCCAATCGGCGGCGTCGAGCGTCAAACCAGCCCGCACCGGGTTCAATTCCACGTACCGCGCCGCCGCCAACAAATAGGGTTCGTCCATCACAAAGGAAGCGAACCGCCCCTGCCACAAAAAGCCCCGCCATTTTTCGCGGAAGTTGATTCGTCGAGTATAGCGGCAATGGGCCTCACCGATGGCCCGGCCCAACCCGTCCTCGGAACTCGGGACGGCAATCAAATGGACATGATTGGGCATCAAGCAGTATGCCCATATCTGCACTCCACGTTCCTTGCACCAGTCGGCCATCAGTTCCACATAGGCCGCATAGTCTTCATCGCAAAAAAAAGTTTGCTGCCGACGATTTCCACGCTGGGTTACGTGATGCGGCAAACCTGGAACAACCAATCTCGCCAACCTAGCCTTGCCAGGAATCTACAAACTCTTCTCCATTTTGTCAATATCGGTGCGTGTCCCCTGAATTCTCCCTGAAATTCTCCGGGGAATGGCGCGGGGCGGGACAGGGTTGAGGTCCGCAGCCTGCTGGTACCGCCCTTGGCCTCGTAGATGGCCCACACATTCTGCTGCAACTTATTGCGCACGATGCCGTCCGGCCCGTTGACGCCGTAGGCCCGCAGGAGCCCTGGGTCCTCGAAGCCCATCAGGTGGAACATCAGCGCGGTCCCCAACTCGCCGATGAACTCCTGCCCCCTGTTGCAGTTCCCGAAGATGTTGCGGGCCAGCCGTATGGCCTTGCCGATGCTGCCCGTGTCGGGCAAGTCAAGGTGGAACTGGATCACGGGGAATCCCACATTGGCCTGATCGAGGATCGTTTGCAGGCCGCTTGTGGTCAAGGCCGCCAGCCCCTTCTCCTTCAAGATGTTGATGATGTTGCCGATCTCCCTGGGATCGACGCCCACCAGTTCCGTAACGACCCCGAGCCAATCGCCCGCCGCCCCCCTCGCCGCAATCGAAACAAGCTGCGAGGCATATTGCATATAGGTCACGGCCCGGACGGCACCCCGAACGGTTGCGGGTTCAGGCCGAAGTCGATGATGAGTTCCTCCGGCGTGCCCGTCACTCGTATGGTTTACCTCTCAACAAATCGGTGTTTGTCATCCCCAGATGACGGACACGTTGTAGGGACTCCGGGAGTCGCCCCGCACAGATGACAGACGAGAGGCATCTGCTTCGTAACGAATCTATGGCGATTGTCCCCGGATGACGGGCATGTTGACGAACGGCCCGCGACGGCCCCACACATCCAGCAATACGTGATCTCCTCGGAATCATTTGTATCCACAAAGATTCTCATGTGGCACTCCCAGTACGACGCCCCGACTCGTCCTCTTCGCGCAGATTCACCATCGGCTCTTTTTATGCACCCCGTAGTTAACACGAGTAACGGCATCGTTGTCAAAGTGAACGAAGATATCGTGATAGCCTTCCTGATCTGTGTAGCCCTCGTACTCTTTAATCTGTCCGACATCCAATACGCGGATGGGCTTGCTGAGTATCTGGTCCACCTGCTTAACGCTCATACCTACCTTCACCTGCTTTACCTTCGCCGCGCTGTTCGGTGAACCGTGTGACCCAGCCTCACCACATCCAGAAACGGCTAGTAAAACCCCAACGGCCACGGCTAAACCAAAATCGTGAAAGCCTCCCAGCATGTGTGCCCTCTGTGGTTTCTACTTCGCGCAGATTCACCATCGACTCTTCTTGGGGACTATGTCGATAACACGAACCACAACACCGTCTTTGAACATGACGGTTACATCGTGATTGCCCCATTGGTCCGCGTAGCCCTGGTACTCCCTGATTTCTGTTGGCAGGCTCGGGTTAGGGACAGGTTTGCCCAGTATCTCGTCCACCTGCTTGACGGTCATACCGACCTTCACTTGCTGCACCTTCGCCTTGCTGTTTAACGCCCCGTGTGACCGAGCATCACCGCATCTACAAACAGCCAGTAAAGCCCCAACAGTTACAACTACCGCAAAGTCGTGAAAGCCTCCCAGCATGTTTATTCCCCTTTCCTATACGACCCCAGACCAAGCGATCGCAAATGCGGCTTCACAAATGTACGCATCGAGAACAGGCATGAATATGGCGAGATTGTCCAGCGACATATAACCGGCATTTGCCCTGGCATCGTCGATCATGGAGAACAACACGCTTACCATAGCCCTGTCTGGCGTCGGGCGGTTTCCAAACTCAATCGCAACCGCTGGGAGGGGTTTTCTCGAAGAAAACCTCACCGGGAGTTCGAAACCCGAGGCAGCGCGGGGGCGGTTGTTGAGTAGGTTTTCCACCTGCCGCACCTGGGAATGGGAGACGTCGCGAAAGTCAGTCCCTTTGGGAAAGTATTGGCGGATTAAGCCATTGGTGTTTTCGTTCGTGCCGCGCTGATACGGACAGCCCGGATCAGCAAAGTATAACTCCATGCCGAGGTGTTTTTCCAGCCGGTGGCAGCGCGGCGAATTCGGTGCCATTGTCGAAGGTGATGGACCGCCGTCGCTGTTCGTCCAACTCCTTCATGCGTTGTTTGATTTTCGGCCTCATCAACAGAATTCGTGGGTGAAGTTTGGCTCGGGGAGGTTGCCGAGCGTGTGAAATAAGGCGATTTCAAAGGCTTCGTAGGTCCGAAATCCGTAGGCTTTTCTGAGCGTCAGTTTTGCCTTGTTGTTCAGCCCCTCGACGGAGCCCGCCGATATCTCCCCCTTCGCACGGAACCAATTGAGGATCAGGTCTCGATGTTCACGCAGACTCCGAGCAACCTTCTTCATCGGTGCGATCTTGCTCCGCATGGTTCGGGCACACCACTGGTCGAGGAACTTCACGGCCCAGTGCGGGCTTGTGTACTCCCAGAACCTCTGGAAGTCTTCCTTCTGAAGAAGACTGCGAACCGTCTGGAGATTGTACTGCAAGAGTTCCTTCAGTTTCACCGTTTCCTTCTCGGTGCGGTTCTCGGGACGCTTCAAGAGGCACCAGCGGGAATGCTTCAACACCGCCTCGTAGCCGTCACGCCGCAGACGTGCCGCCTCGCTGCGGCGGACTTCGTCAACCGCCTCGTTCATCTTCTTCATGATGTGGAAGCGGTCCAAGACGTGGACGGCCTGCTCCAGTTCCTCCGCAATCACGTTGAGGTACGGCCGCCACATGTCACTGCACACGAAGCGGATGGACCGCCGGGCTTCGCCGAGGCTCTTGAAGAATCGTCGCAAACTGTCCTCCGTCCGCTCCTGGGCCACCCACAACAGCCGCTTCATGCCGTCCTCGATCTGGTACACCAAGGTCAGGTAGCAATGCCCTCGCCGCCACTGGATTTCATCCACGCCGATGGCCTCGATTCCTTCGAGGTCCTGATGGGCCACGCCCCACCAGACCGCAAGCCTGACCGACTCGAACACGTTCCGCCAACTGGTGTGGAAGATCGTGGCGACCTCCTCCCACGACATCCGCTTGGCCCAGCGTGCGAGGAACCAGCGATAGGTTGTGGTCAAATGGTTTTTCCCTCGGACCCAAGGCACCCGCTCGACCGAAACGCCGCAACGTGGGCAATCGACACGCCGCATGGCATACACGAAGTACACGGTGATTCCCCAGAGGGGAACGAACTCGAACCGCCGCTCGGGCAGTCGGTCGTAGCCGGGCCTCGGGCGGTGGCAGCCCGCGCAGATCGGTCGGCCATTCTTGCGGGCATGCAACTCGACTTCGAGCGTCGGCCGCTCCGTGCCATTCACCCATCTGGCTTTTCCATAGACGAAGGACTTGAAAGGTCCGACCCGATTGAGGATAGTCTTCAGTTGCATCCTGTGGTGGCTCCCGGCGAGATGGTTGGTTTTGCAACTCCATCTTTAACCGGAAACGCCGCAGGATGCGATTGTTTTGGCTCCCGAGGTTCTCGCTCTTCCCGGAACAACAGAGAAGAGGGAAGGAGGTGGGGGCCTGGGGGAGGAACCTGGGGCCGCTGGTTCCTCCCCCAGAAACCCGCTCTTAAACGTCAATCAACCCACGAATTCTGTTGACGAACCGATTTTCGCATGTACATGGTCGGCATTCTTGGATTGAACCTTGACGACGATTGTGAACCGCGACTTGCGGTCTACCAACGTCGCCAGACCGCCGGTGCCCGCCGGGCCGAGCACGGTGTCGCCCTCGAAATCGCCCAGCCGCAACCGCTCCTCGATCACTTCGGGGCGCTGGTCGATGCGGGCGGCATCTCCGCTGGTGGCGGCGTTTTTCCGCCGGTAAGGACGCTTCCCGCGACGCCGCAGGAACGATTCCCAGTGCTCCCGATTCGCGTCCTGCTTGATCCAGGTGTAGATCGTTTGCGACGACACGCGGCGCGGGCGCCTTGCTGCTGCATCCGTCCGGCGATCTGCTGCGGCGCCCGATTCCTGCGCCAACCCCCTGCGAACAGCCTCGTTGACCGCGGGATCATCCATCTTTCGCGCCAGTGGTCGTTCCCGGCGGCGTTGCGCGGCTTTCCATTGGGCTTGGGTGGAGTAATATTCGCCGGCGGTGCTGTTGCGTCGCAGCTCGCGGCTGATCGTGGAAGGGCAACGTGCCACGGCCCTGGCGATTTCCTTCTGGTTAGCTCCCTGATACCGCAATTGCGTATGCGATCGCGCTCTTGGGGCGTAAGATGATGTGCCATCGCTGGGACTCCGTTCCCAAGGGAAGCTTTGTGAACTTCTCCCTATTGGAGCCTCCCAGCGATGTCTTCCCCCATGCCAGTTTCCGAGGCTCATTCTTCAGGCCTCGATTGCATTTGAGATTTGAGACCGCCTCGGATGGATGCCATCGACAGCCTCAGGACTCCCAAGTGCGCCGCCTGGCCAGTAGGCAAATGTGTAGCCGAAGCTCGTTTGCGCTAGGTTCCCCATTTTTAGCGAATCCGTTCTCTCGTCGGGTGGAGTCGAACTCCAATCATTAGCCCACGAGGGCGTGTATGGCAGAGACGAGCCGGTGGAGACGATTAGATTCAGCATCGCATTGGAGGATGCGTTCTGCCCGCCCAGGGCGTCGTACAGTTCGTACACAAATGTGCGCCATCTGGGGAAGTTATATGTAACATAGTCGATCGAGTGCCCCACAAGTGCATGGCCGTAAACGTTTCCGAAAAGGGTGCCATCGTCAGCAACGTGTCCATAGGTATCGCCAAACGCATGGACGAGCATACCGCGTTGCCAGATAGGCAAGGAACTCATGGAAACAAGCGACTTTAGCGCGACCTGATTCACAATGGGTCATTCGGGGGACACGCGCCAATTATGGTTGTTTGAGTAATTTTGACGGGCGACCTGCTTTCCGTGGGCGGAGGATTCGACCGACAACTCGCTCCAGTCGGTCGGGTGGCACTGTCGGGGTGTGCCACTGGCTTCGCCAGTGCCGTTTCAGTCGCAGTTCAACGGTTCGCTCCTTCCGGCAGGCCGTGGATTTTTGGTAGAGTTAGATGCTGCTGTCGTGATGGAGTGTCGAGGTAGTATCGCGCCGAGGACCATTTCCAGTCCACGGCACGCCGACAAGAGGACAAACGGGGACATTCTACTTTATCGGCTGCCCGTGTTTTCTGGATTGCCTATTCCTGCCAATTTATGAATTAAAGTAGAATGTCCCCTTTGTCTCCCCCTCCCTTTGTCTCCCCAATAGACACGATCAAAAACTCACGACCTGCTTACTCGTTCCAGATTACCATAAATAGTTCTGACCCCTTTTATGTCCCTTTTATGCCCCAGCTACCCTTCCGCGAGAACGCAGGCACCCAATAGCGGCATTCTAACGCAGTCTCCGCGATAAACGCAAGTGTTTCTCGGCTCGCAATTCGCCGGTGCTGGTCGCACCCTGCGTTCTGACGCCTGACCACGCGCCATTAAGCACTATCTCCTGTTCGGCCATGCCGCATTGTCGTCGACGAGACGTCGTCGCGGAAGACGTCCGGGGGGACTTCGCGGCACAGCGGGGCGAGCGGTTCGGGCAAGTCGAGATCCGACAGCCCGACAAAGCGGCCGTTGGTCGCTCGGCCGAAGACGAGGAAACGGCACCCTTGACCGGCGATCCGTTCGATGGCCTGCCGCCAAGCGGTCGCGGTGCCGCCGGAATACTGCGGGTCGGCGATCCGTTGCATCGTGTCGGTCCCGACGACGAACGTAGCGCCGGGAAACAGCCGCGACTTAGCCTCGAACGTGGCCGCCCGCGTGAGACAAACTGTCTGCCCGGGCGGAAATTGGGCGAGCCGGCGTTCAATCTCGGTATAGTCCAACGGCGGCTTGTCGACGTTGAGGACGGAGATCTCGACGGCCACCGGCCCGCGCAATAGATGGCCGGCAATCTCGGCCATCCGGCGATGGCCGGCGTGCAGGGGGTTGAACGCCCCGGGAAAGACAATCCTGATCGGCTCGCCAGCCGGGCGGAGACAGACGCGTTCCGACTTGCCGCAGATCAACTCTTGCCATGCCGGCGGGGCCACGGTCCGCGACTGCTCGACCTGTTCGCCTTCGAGCAGATCGAGTTCCAACCGCTGCGAAATGCCGCACGCCTCGGCGATGACGTCGAGGACCAGGCGGCCGGCCAGCCGCTCCTCTTCGGTTCGGCTGCGGCGTTCCTTTTGCAGCGTCAGCGACCAGGTGGCAGTCAGGGCTGCCGATTGCAGGGCGGCGTGGATGCGGTGGGCCCCGCGTTTCGGCCGATCGCTTACGAGGCTGGCCGTGCAGGCCACGCCGGCGATGCTGGCCGTCGATTCGCCGTAACGCCGAGCCCGTTGGAACGCCGCCATGCCCATCGCCCGGGCCGTGGCCGCCGAGCAAAACTCTTCGGGCGTGGCGCCGAGCCAGGCGGTCAGTGCCGCGGCCGAGTAGGGCACGGCCGCTTCCAGCAGGGTCCGCGAGGCGCCGGGCACCTCAAGCAAGTCGGCAATCGCCCGACTGCCGCCGCCGCTGGCAACCAGGACGATGCGTGTGGGCGAGTCGTGAACTTGCTGGACGAGTTGTTCCGGCGAAGGCTGCATCTTGAGCGATTGACTGTTGCCAGGGGACCGTACGCTATGCACCACGGCTTACCAACCCCCCAAAAATTGTAGCTCGCGCCGCATTTTCCGACAACCGGGTAAGCGTCCGTTGACTCCATACTTGGCGCTGTTGGTAAGCTGAAAGCATTCAGTTTTGCTTTCAAGGAGTCAAGTTATGGGTCGGCCGGCGAGTGGTTTGGATGAATATCTGGACTGGCAGGAGCGATTGGAGAGCTACAAGGCCAGTGGTTTGTCTGTGGATGAGTTTTGCCTCAGTGAAGGGATTGCGAAGTCGACTTATTATCGCTGGCTCGATCGGCTCAAGAATGGTCTTCCGGAGGAGATGGTCGAAGAAGCGGAGGCACGCAAGCGCATCGAGTCCGGCGGTGCGGTGTTCGTGCCGATTTCTCTCAAAGCCTCGCCGGTGGAAATCGAATTGCCCAACGGCGGTGTGGTGCGGCTGCCGTTGGGGGTTGGCCAAGTGGTTTTGGTGGAAGTCATCCGCGCGGTTGCGCCTGCGTCCTTGGAAGGCACCCAAACTATGAACGACTACGCCGACGTGCGAATCTTCCTGTGCACGACGCCCACGGATATGCATTACAGTTTCGATCGCCTCATGGGGCGTGTGCAAGAGGTCTTTGAGCAAGACCCGTTGTCGGGCGATCTGTTTCTCTTCCTCAATCGCACGCGCGATCATCTCAAGATCCTCTTTTGGGATCAGGACGGCTTCTGCATTTGGTACAAGCGGCTGGAGCGCGGCACCTTTCCGATCATGAAGCCTTTCGGCACGAACGAAGGAGTCGAGTTGGACTACGCCCAACTGGTCCAGTTGCTCGGCGGTCTGGATTTGCGGACGGGACGCCGACGGCGGAGGTATCGCCGCAGCGGTTGAAGCCAGCCGAGAAAGAGGGCTTTTCTTGTTGGCATGAGTTGCTACAATACTCGGCGACATGGACGGAGTAGACTTTCTTCCTAACAATCTTGCCGAATGCCAGCGGCTTCTGCTGGCGGCCTTCCAGCAGGCCACGCACCTCGAACAGCGCGTGGTGGAACTGAATCGCGTCTTGGACGAGACGGCGACCTCGTACCAGACTCTCCAGCAGGAGCACGCCGCCACCCTGGACGAACTGGCATGGTACAAGCGTTGGGCATATGGCCGACGGCGAGAGCGTATTGCCGAGGACAAAGGGCAAGGCCATTTGTTCGAGTTGGACACGGACTTGCCGACCAATGCCGATCTTCCACAACCCGTAGCTCCCGACGACACCGTGGAAGTGCATGGCCATCGCCGCCACCGCAAGAAACGCGAGATCGATTGGGACAAACTGCTGCAAATCCGCCATGAACACGACTTGTCGGCGGAAGAGAAGATTTGTTCATGTTGCGGCCGGCAGATGGACCGCATCGGTGAAGACGTCACGCGGGAACTGGAGCTGCAGCCAGCGAAGCTGGAAGCCCACATTCACGTCCGCCCGAAGTACGCGTGCCGCTGTTGCAAGGGGGGAGTCCAGGCGGCTCCGCTTCCGCCGCGGCCGATTCCTGGCGGCATCGCTGGGCCGGGTCTGATCTCCGAGGTGCTTGTCAGCAAGTTTGGCGACCATCTGCCACTGTACCGTTTGGAAGACATCCTTGTGCGTTCCGGCGTTTACATCGCACGTAGCACCTTGTGTGATTGGGTGAAGTTCGCGGCCGAACTCTTCGAGCCGCTGTACGAGTTGCAGCGCAAGCTGGTCCTTCAATCTACGGTGATGTGGACCGATGACACGCCCGTCACGGTCATCGGCGGTCTGCAAGGAAGTTTTCAAGGTCACTTCTGGACTTACATCGGATACGAGCGGCCCTACTCGGTGTATGACTTTACAAAGAGTCGCAGTCGCGATGGGCCGGCAAAATTCTTGCCGGGGTTCACAGGTTATCTGCACGCGGATGCTTTCACCGGTTACGACGCAATCTTTCTCGGTTCGCAGGCGACCATCCAAGAGGTGGCTTGTTCGGCGCATGCGCGACGGAAGTTTTTCGATGCCGTAAAGAGTTATCCACGGGAATCGCATCAGGTGCTGGAGTGGATTCGACAGTTGTACGACATCGAAGATCGGGCTCGCGCGTGGTCACCCGAGGCGCGTCTCCAGCTTCGTGTTGCCGAATCGATTCCCGTCCTGGACAAGATCGAAGCCTACCTGTCGGGGCTGGCTGGGAGCGTGCTGCCCAAGAGCAGCTTGGCCAAGGCGGTCAACTACGCACGAAATCAATGGGCAGCGCTGCGTCGCTACACCGAAGATGGTCGCTTGACGATCGACAATAATGTGAGCGAGCGGACCCTTCGGCACCAAGCCATCGGCAGAAAGAATTGGCTCTTCCTGGGTAGCGAAGCCGCGGGCCCGCGGGCGGCAGTGTTATGCACGATCCTGGCCGGCGCGAAGCGTCATCGGATCGAGCCATGGTGCTATGTCCGTGACCTTCTCCTCCGCTTGCATGCGGACGATCCGCGACTCGATGAGATGCTGCCCGACCGCTGGGCCGCAGCGCACCCCGAGGCTGTCCTCACACATCGGCTCGACGAATCCCGAGCCAAAGCGGCTCGCACCCGAGCACGTCGGGCTCACCGCCGTGCCCGCTGCCGCTGACGCCGCCCCCGCGGGATCGCCAGCATGGACAGGGCTGACGCTTACACAACCGGGATCCAATATTCGGGACTGTCCCAATTTTCGTGTCAGCGAAAATGGGACTGTCCCGTTTGACGCCGGGATTACCTCTCCTGACACAAAAATCGAAACAGTCTCCAATAATCGTCTGGCCGCAGCGAATGGACCTGTAGGCAACGACTCTTCAACACCATCAGGCGGGAGGTACAGAACCCATGATTAGGAAAATGCTGATTATCGGCGGGGGCACGGTCCTGCTGGGGCTGTTTCTGTTCGGGCGCAGCGCCTATAGCTATCTACGCACCTCGTGCGGCTACGTGACCGACGCGGTGCAGGAGGCGGTGCCGATCGACTTCCAGATCGATCGGGCCCGCGGCATGGTCCAGGACCTGGTGCCCGAGGTCCGCAAGAACATGCACGTCATCGCCAAGGAAGAGGTCGACGTTCAGCGACTGGACGAGCAGATCGCCGACGGCGAGTCGCGGCTGGCCAAGGACAAGAACCAGTTGCTGCGACTGAAAACCGACGTGGGCTCGGGCGACACCGCGTTCCGGTATGCCGGCCGCAGCTACACGGTCGACGAGGTGCGCAGCGATCTGGCCAACCGGTTCGACCGGTACAAGACGGCCGAGGCGACGCTGGAAAGCCTCAAGGAGGTCCGCAGCGCCCGGCAGAAGAGCCTGGTGGCCGCCCGCGAGAAGCTTGAAGGCATGTTGGCCGCCAAGCGCCGCTTGCAGGTCGAGGTCGAGAATCTCGAGGCCCGGCTGCAAATGGTCGCCGCCGCCAAAGCCACGAGCGACTACCAGTTCGACGAAAGCCGGCTGGGGCGGGTCAAGGAATTGGTCGCGAGCCTGCGCACGCGACTCGACGTGGCCGAAAAGCTGGTCAACGCCGAGGCGTCCTACCACGACGAGATTCCCTTGGACAAGTCGGCCCCCGAGAACATCGTCGAGCAGGTGACCGAGTATTTTGCCGCCCATCTGTCGGCGACGGCCGTGGCGAAGAAGTAGAGGAGAGAGGAGAGGAGAGAGGGGCGGAAGTGAATCGTCGTTTAGCCGCCGCCAGTACGGCGGCAATTTTCGGGGACCGACAACCAACACGTTTCCGCTAAGGCGTGCTACGATGATCCGAATCGCGGACTGCCTCTGGAGACGCTATGCGATGCCGTCGCACGATCTGCAACCTTCCGACCGGTTCATGGTGTGGATCGACTCGGTGGGTGGGTATCGGGTCTGTCTCGGCGGCGAGTTGGTGATCGGACAGCCGGATGACGAGGGGACGGTCGACGTGCCGATCCTGGCCGATCTCTCGCGCCACCACGCCCGACTGCGGCACGACGGCGACGGATACATAATCGAGGCGATGCGCGGGGTTTCGATCGACGGCCGTCCGGTGTGCCAGTTCGCATGGCTCCATGACGGCAGCCGCATTCAGTTGGGCGATTCGGTGCGACTGCGGTTTCGCCGGCCGCATCCGCTGAGCGCAACGGTGCGGCTGGAGTTGCTCAGCCGGCATCGCACGCTGCCCTCGGCCGACGCCGTGCTGTGGATGGCCGACTCGTGCGTCCTCGGGCCGCGAAGTCATTGCCACGTCGTATGCCTGCCGTGGACGCAAGAGGTGATGCTCTACCGCGACCAACGGCTCTATTGTCGCACCAGCGGCACGTTCCAGGTCGATGGCGCCGACTGCCAGGGCCAACAGGCGATCACCAGAGACTCGCGTGTTCGGGGCGATGGGTTTTCGTTCAGCCTCGAGTCGTTGGGATAAAATAAAGTGTTCGGGGTTTCGCGGGCCGGCGATACACGTCGGCCCGGCAGCGGCTATTCGCGCCGCAGTGCGCTGCGGTAGAATAGAGGGGTCCGTCCATGCTGAATCCGGGGGCCAGCTTGACACCGCCAGACGCCGCGCCACGTTCTCGCGCTCGGCCGGATGTTTCTCCGGCATCGCCGTCGCCGCGCGCGGCCGGCCGGTTTCAATACGGCAGCGGCGATCGCCCATTGGCCGGCTATACGATCAAGCGCGGCGTGGGCCAAGGCGGCTTCGGCGAGATTTACTATGCCACCAACGACGCCGGCAAGGACGTGGCGCTGAAGCTGGTTCGTCGCAATCTCGAAGTCGAGCTTCGCGGCATCCGCCAGTGCCTGAACCTCAGGCACCCGAACCTGATCGATCTATACGATATTCGCCAGGACGACCGAGGCGACACCTGGGTCGTGATGGAGTACGTCGCCGACCAAAGCCTCGAAGACGTGCTGGCAACGCAGCCTCACGGCCTCCCGCCGGACGAGGCCCTGTCATGGATCCACGGCATCGGCGCCGGCGTGGCCTATCTCCACGAGCGCGGAATCGTCCATCGCGACTTGAAGCCGGGCAACATCTTTTGCGACGAGGGCATCGTCAAGCTGGGCGACTATGGGCTGTCGAAGTTCATTTCGTGCAGCCGGCGCAGCGGGCAGACCGAAAGCATCGGCACCGTCCACTACATGGCGCCCGAGGTGGCCAACGGCCGCTATGGCAAGGAGATCGACATCTACGCCCTGGGTGTGATCCTCTACGAACTCTTGACCGGGCGAGTGCCCTTCGAGGGCGAGAGTGTTGGCGAGGTGTTGATGAAACACCTGACGGCCAAGCCCGACGTGTCGATGCTCGCCGAGCCATATCGTAGCGTGGTCGCGAAGGCATTGGAAAAGGACCCGACGTTGCGCTTTCGCTCGGTCGGAGCGATGCTGGCGGCCCTGCCGCCGCCGGCAGCCGGCCGGCAGCCGATCCGCCTCGACAGCCAGTCGGTAAGGGCCAACGGAACCGGCGCCGAACCGAATCGGCCGACCGCCGACCGCGGCGCGGCGAGTCCAGATGATCGCCGGCACGCCGCTGCTGAAACCGTGGTCGCGGCCGAGGCGGTGTGCGAAGAACCGATCTTCCGTACGGTTGCTCATGGCTTGCAGAGCCTGCGCCACACCTTTTCCAACAACAGTGGGACCGTGGTCAAACTGCTGGTGCTAGGCGTTCTCTTGCTAGCGTTCATCAGCATGTGGCCCATTGTGCTGGGAGCGGTGGTTGTGCTGGCTATACTGTACTTCCCGTATTGGCTCGTCTGGACTTTAACGGTTGGCCGGGCGGCGCTCGGCGCTCCGCCCCGCCGGCGCCCTCCGGCCGCCCGCCGTACGTCCCGCTCAGCCGGCATGAGGTGTCGGCGCCGACAGTGGTGCTGCCGCCGGCTCGCCAGCGCATCGCCGCCCTGCTCGGTTCGCTCTTGCTTAGCGCTGCGGTTGCGGCGGTGACATGCGCTCTGGTGGCCCTTTATGCCGGGCCCCGGGTGTTCTCCAACGTCGGACAGGTCGCGTGGTTGCTGATGACCAGTTGCTTGGGCACGTGGGCCGTGCTGGCGTCGGCGAAAATCTGGGAGGGCAGCCGCGGCGATGCGATGGCCCGCCGGCTTGTGTCGATGGCGATTGGCATGGCCCTGGGCACAGTCGCCTGCGTGTTGGGTCAATACCTGATGGTGAGTTTGCCGCCGGCCAGCAACCTGCCAGGCCCGTTACAGTACCAGTTGCCGTCAAACTTTTATGCCGAAGACGGCCGGCCGCTGCTGGTCGCCTACGCGGCCTGCTTCGGCACGCTGTTCCTGCTGGTGCGATGGTGGCTGCAAGCCGATCCCTCGCGGCGCAGGCGGCTGCGGCTCCGGGGCTTGGCGATCAGCATTTTCGTGGCCGCGCTGGTGGGATGGATTTGGCAGTTCCCCCAGCCCTGGCTCCCGGTCATTGCCGGCACAATGTCGCTGGCCGTGCAGCTTGGCAGTCCGTGCGAGTGCCGTAGCAAGCCGGTGCGTAGCGGGTGAGAGTGGCGGGGGAGAGAGGAGAAAGAAGAGAAGAGAAGAGAAGAGGGAGGGCAGTGCAACGTTGTGCCAGGAATGTTCAACGATGGGATATTGCACACCGGTACACGGTGTTCGTGCGTCGAACCGCGAAGCGGTTCAAATAGGATAGCCCAGGGCAAGCGCAGCGCCGCCCTGGGTTACTGATTCGGCCAAGTGTGCGAACCCTGAAAGGGTTCCATAGCACCAGATGATCGCGTGGGCAAAATATGAAGAGGAGACTGCAATGAACGCTGCACACGCCACTGCACACTTGAGCGTCGTAGGTCTCATTTTCATAGCTACCGTATTTGTCGTCGGCGCGCTGCTGTTGGGCGCGATTGTCGTGCTGCTGGTGAGCCGAAAAACCCGGCTGCCGACGGCGGTTGTCCTGCTCGCGTTGCCCGTGCTGCTGTTGGTAATCGGGTTTGGGTTTCGTCTCGCTGTTATGGCAATGAGACCCACCAACCCTGCGACGGCGACTATAGCCCCTATTACCGTGAGGCAAGCTGGCTCTTCGATTATGCCGAAGGCCGTCGTCGAAAAGACCGAACAGCAGTACGCCCGCGAGACGGCCGAACGGGCCGGGGCAGTGGTGCGGGCGACGCTCTGCGCCGTGGGACGGGCGATGATGAACCCCGAAAGAGGCGCTGGCCGAAGGCAAGACCGCCAAGCAGGTTCCCCCTCACCCTAACCCTCTCCCGGAGGGAGAGGGGACCGAAAAGGCGCCGAACCGAGTGGGAACAACAAAACGGCCGGCGTGGGTCGACGCTCCGCCACGCGTGCTGCCAGGGCCGGGCAGCGGCGGGCTCAACGACGTTTACCAGATCAGTATCAGCGTCGGTCCGTACACGAGCCGGGAGGAATGCGAGGAGAAACTGCCGGAGGAGCTTCAGCGGGCGCTGGGCCGCTACGTTGCATTGTGCCTGGGCGAGGGAGTGCGCCGACATCCGGCTGCCGACCGAATATCTCCGCCAGCAGTTGGTCAAGGACCAGTGGGAGGAGACGCGGGAGTATTCCGTCGGGCCGATGACCCATCTCCACGTACTGCTCCAGTTCGACCGGCAAGTCAAGGACCGCGTCGTCGAGGAGAACCGCCGGGTGGTGGTCGCCGGAAGGCTCAAAGCGGTTGGCCGCTGGGCGGCCGCGGGACTCGTGATGTTGACCGTAGCGTTCGGCTATCTGAAGATCGATCTGGCGACCGACGGGGCATATCGCCGCCGCTTGAGGCTCGCAGCCGTCTTGGCACTGCTGGCACTGATTGCGGCGGTTGTGGTCATCGCATGATGCGAGTTAGAATTGGGGGCGGAATGGCGGGCGTTCGCCGGGTAGTCGAACATCCGCCGCTGGCCCTCGCCCCCGGTTCCTCGTCCCCAACATGTCCACGCCGCTGCAAGCCGACGCCCTGTTGATCCGCCGCATCCGCGAGGGCGACGCGGACGCGTGGAGCGAACTGATCGGACGGTTCGAGGGCCGGCTGTTGGCGTACGTCGAAGGCCGTGTGCCGCAGTCGCGCCGACGGCCGAGGACCTGGTGCAGGAGACGTTTATCGGGTTTCTGACGAGCCTGCCGAACTTCGACAGCGGGCGGCCGTTGGAGGGCTACCTGTTCTCGATCGCGGCCCATAAGCTGACGGATCACCTGCGGCGCGAGGGCGCCGGCCGACGTTGCCGCTGGTGCCGGCGCACGCTTCGGCGAGCGATTGGGAGCCGATCGGCAAGGCCCGGCCGGCCAGCAGCATCGCCCGCAGCAGCGAACGCCGGCACTTGGAAGAGGCCGCGTTGGTCAAGGCGATGCGCGACGAGATCGACCACTGCCGCCGCCGCGGGCAGTGGCAGCGGCTCGAGTGCATCGAACTGTTGTTCGCCCGCGGATGGCCGAACAAGGCCGTTGCGGACAAGCTGTGCGTGAAGGAACAGATTGTGGCCAACTACAAGTTTGAGTTCGTGACGAAGCTGCGTGCGACCATTCGTGCGCAGGGGCTCTCGGAGGAGGTCTTTCCAGAACTTTACCAGTAGCAGGCACGCTCCGCGAGCCGTCGCAGATCATGGCGACCCTATCCGATACCGATCTCGAAGCCTACTTGGACGAGGCGCTGCCGGTCGCCGAGATGGCGCGCGTCGAGCAGTCGCTTCGCGGTGACGGCCATTTGGCCGAGCGACTGGCCGCCGTGTTGGCCCGGCGGAACGCGGGCGTGCATTCGCTGGGTGGAATTTGGCGGCGGCACCGCCTCGGCTGCCCGGCAAGAGAGCAGTTGGGAAGCTATTTGCTCGGCACCTTGCCCGACGACCACGCACGTTACATCGCCTTCCACGTCGACACCGCGGGCTGCCGCTGGTGCCAGGCGAACGTTGCCGATCTGAAGACCCAGCAGAGCGAGTCGGGCACGGTTATCGAGATCCGCCGCCGGAAGTACTTGCAGTCGAGCGACGGATATTTGCGGAAATAGCAGGCACGCTCCGCGTGCCTGCTACTCAGGCCGACAGCGGGGCCAGCCACTGCTCGAAGAACGCGATGATCGTCTGCACCCGGACGCCCGGATCCCAACGGCACTGGGCAATGACGCCGCCGCTGCCGGCGTCCAGCTTCTTGCGGAGGGCCGACACCGCGTCGCGGAATTCGCTGATGGGACCGGGATTTTGCAGCCGCTTCGGATCCATCTCACCCCAGAACGTCACGCGGCCGCGGTAGCGTTTGGCCAGCCGATCCGCGTTCATCAGGTGCAACTCGCTGTGGATGGCGTCGACGCCAACCTTGACCAGGTCGCCGAAAATGTCCGCAATGTTGCCGGCGGACTGAAAGAACACGAACTTGTCGTGGGCCTGGAGGATCGAGCAATACTCCTTATACAACGGGCGGAACATCTCTCGCCACATCTCCGGCGCGACCAGCAATCCGTCGGCAGCGCCCCAATCGTCGCCGAGGACAACGCCGTCGACGTCGGTCTGCACCCAGTGCTCGATCTCCTTCCGCGCAAAATCGTGGAGCAGCGCCAGCACGGCTCGAATGTCCTTCGTTCCGTGGGCAAGATCGACCAGGGCCGCGTCCGGACCGCGGAGCCAGCGGAGCCGATCGAACGGGCGGACCTCGGAGAAGGCCAGCACAAACCGATTCGTGGCCGTGCAAGCCTTGTTGACCTTCGAGAAGCGCGATCGTTCGAGCAGTTCGACCGGCGGCTGATAGGAGCCGATCTTGCCGGCTTCGGCCAAGGGGGACGCCTTGAGCGTGGGCATGGCCCCGGGCTCGTCGACGTGCCACACGCAACCCCAAGCATCGGTGAGGTTGCCTGCCCTGTTCGGTTTGCCCGACGATTTCTTGCCGTGCGGCGGCGGCACGTCGGGCCGCATGATGTCGGACGGATAGCGGACGTTGATCTCGGCGATCTCGTAGGCGCGGGCGTCGTTGTCGCCCAGCGGCAGCCACAAGTCGCGGGGCACGCGGGGAACGCGTTGCTGATTCAGCGTTCTGATAACCAGTTCGCGCAACGTCATGGGGCGGCGGTTGCTGCGTTTGGGAAGCACGGTCGGACGGACGGTTCCACGCGTTCGGCCCGGGTGCCGGACCGTTGACCAGTCCCCCGGCGGGGGATGCTGTTCGGCAAAATTATACCACGGCAATGAAGGCGTCAAGCCGGGGCTGCGCAGAAATCCACTCTACCGCTCGCCGGCGGCATGCCGTCGCGTAGCGTTTGGAACAAGAATGCCGAATTTAGTAGAAAGGGGACGGTCTGCCGTGCCGCTCGGCTAGCAACAAGACACGCGAACGCGTGGCTGGATCTGCGAGGTCATTCTTCTTCGGCATCGGGCGTGCCGATGTCGACCCGAGAGTGCACGTGGCCGGTGGCCCCCGGCGTGACCAACACCTTGTAGACGCACCACGTCGTCAGCGTCGTAACGCCGCCGACGGCCACAATCATCAAGAACCAGCCACCCAGTGTCATGCCGTCTCCTCCCTGGCCACGCGCTCGGCCGCCTTCCAGCGCTTGACCGATTGCGCGATCAACAGTCCAAACATGATCGTGACAATGACAATAAACCCAAGCGACATCCGCACCACGACGCTCTCGCGGATCGCCTTCAATTGGGTGGCAGTTGCCGAGTTACCGAATTCATTATAGCCCCAGAAGCAAAAGACCAGCAGCAGGTAGGCGGGGGCGACGAACTTGATGATGAATTTGAAGATGCGCGGGAATGCGAATTTCCGCCCCGTGGTCGAGTTCCTGGAATCCTCGCTCTACCCCCAATACCCAGCCGAACAGGATTACTTCGATGGCAGCCACGACATAAATGCCGAACGTGCCGACCCAGAAGTCCAAAGTGTCCATGGCGACGCGGTCCTTCGAGAAGAAGACGACGAACGCCGTGCCGATAGCGGTGATGGACCCCAATAGGGCTACCGAGGCCTTGCGCTTCAGCCCCAGCCCTTCCTCCAACAGCGCAATAGCGGGCTGAAGCATCGAGAGCGAACTGGTCAGTGCGGCCAGGAAGAGCAGCGAGAAAAACATAAAGCCGACGAGTTGGCCCGCCGCCATCTGGTCGAAGACATTCGGCAGCGTGACAAATCCCAAGGCAAAGCTTTTCGGCGGGTTGTCGATCACGGTCGAGCCCAGGAACACAAAGGCGGCGGGGATGGTAATCATGCCGCCCAGGGCCACTTCGCAGAACTCGTTGCCCGATGCGGCCGTGAGACTCGACAGGGCAATATCATCGTTCCTGCGCAGATAGCTGGCATACGTGACGATGCTGCCGAAGCCGACCGAAAGGGAAAAGAAGATCTGGCTGGCCGCTTCGAGCCACATCGTCGGATTGGCCAATGATTCCCAGAACCCAGCTTTCGCGGTGCTCGGATTCCACATGTAGCCCAAGCCGTTGAGCAGGTTCTGGTCGGGCTTGGCCGGATTGGGCGTGCCGAGGGTCAACACCCGGACTAGCACAACCAACGCGCAGACGATCAAGGCCGGCATCGCCCACTTGCAGAACCACTCGATCCCCTTCGACAATCCGCGGTAGATCAGGACGAAATTAAAGACGAAACAGACGACGAGGAAGAACATTGCCGAGCCGAGCAGGCCCTCGCCGGCCGTAGAAAAGGCCTGGCCGTCGCCCCCTGCGCCGACGAAGTTCGAGAAGAACTTCTGATAATCAGACGGCGACGCGCCGAGATTCATCCTCCCGGTCAGGTATCGTGCCGCGTAGCCCAGGCACCAGGCCTCGACGTAGACATAGTACATGTAGATCATCACCGGCACGACCAGCGACAGGATGCCGAGATAGGGGGCAACCCGGCTCCGCGAGATTGTACGGAAGATGCCCGGCGAGGAATTGAATCCTCGCGTCCCGCCATAACGGCCCAGGGACCATTCGACCCAACATAGCGGCAGCCCCAGGAACAGAAAGGCGAAGAAATAGGGGATCATGAACGCGCCGCCTTCGTACTTGGCGGCCAGCCCGGGAAACCGCAAAAAGTTTCCCAGGCCGACGGCACTGCCGGCCACGGCCAGGATGATGCCCATCCGCGACCCCCACGCCTCCCTCGCGCCGTTTTGTTGACTCATGCCGGTGTGTTCCTTGCGGGTCTGGTCTCTTGCTTCAGCGCCGTCAGGCCGACACATCAGCGGCTGACATATGCGTGTCGCTGACGAATCCAAATTCCGGGTTGAGTATGGCAGAAAGGCGCGTCCGTGTCCACCTTGGGCATGACCGACCGAGCCGTTTGCGATGTGTGGAAGTGGAGTAGAAGAAACATGTTGTAATCAGCTTGTGGAAAGCGTTCTCCGCGAAGCGGCTCGTTTTACTCGGCAAGCGCGACGCGGGCGGCGGTTTCTTTCGATTTTTCGACCACGAATGGGCTTGAGCGGGGATGCGGTGCGGTGTATATTGGCGCCTCAACGTTACGCAAGGAGGTGACCCATGCATATCGCCATGACCAAGCCGTTGTTCGCCTGGGATTGCTTGCAAGACAGCCCGAGTCTGGGCACGATCAGGCATTTTCTGCGGTCCATCCCCGATGCGAAGCTCTTGGAGGGGCTCAGGCAGCATCGCGGCCGCGGCCGCGACGACTATCCGGTCCATGTCCTCTGGGGCGTCTTGCTCCTGCGAATCGCTCTGCGGCACGTCAGCGTGGACGCCACGTTAGCGGAGCTGGGGCGTAACGAGGGCCTGCGGAGGCTCATCGGCATTGAACGCGAAGAGGGTGTTCCCAAGAGCTGGAACGTCTCGCGATTTCTGGATGTCTTGGGGCAAGAACCGCATGTGTCCGAATTGCGGCGAATCTTCGACGCGATGATCGAGCGGTTGGGAGTGGCCGTGCCCGACTTGGGAAAGAATACGGCCGGTGATTCGACGGCGTTGCACGCTCGGCAGAAGAGACAGGAGGCGGCAAAGGCGGAGACCGCCGAAGGACTGCCGCAGCCCAGCGGTGGAAAGAAGGAATACCTCGATGAGGAGGGCAAGGTAACGAAGGTCGTCGAGTGGTTCGGCTATAAGTTGCACCTGCTGGTGGACGCCAAGCATGAGGTGGTGTTGGCTTACCAAGTGACGACCGCCAACGCGGCTGACTGCAAATCGCTGCCGGAGTTGGTCGAGCAGGGGCAAGGAAATCTGCCTCAGGGCCGCATCGAAACCCTGGCCTACGACAAGGCGGCCGACGACAACGAGTCGCATCGGGTGCTGCATAAGGCCGGCATCCGCCCAGTGATCCAAAACCGCCGCTTGTGGAAGGATCAAACCGAACAGATGCTTCCCGGCCACGACGGAAGGTCGAACATTGTCTACGACGAAGCGGGCACGGTCTATTGCTACGATCGCACGAGCCAGCCGATCGTGCGGCAGAAGATGGCCTACATCGGTTACGAACCGCAGCGGGAAACGATCAAGTATCGCTGTCCGGCGAGGCACGAAGGTTGGCCCTGCCCGCATGATGCGGTCTGCAATGCGGGCAAGTCCTACGGCAAGACGGTACGTGTGGATCGCACGATCGACCTGCGGCGGTTTCCGCCGATTCCACGCGCTACCAAGAAGTTCGAGCGGATGTACAAGGGTCGCACGTCGGTGGAGCGGGTGAACGCCCGGTTGAAACTTTTCTGGGGCGTCGATGATGGCAACCTCGTCGGCGCGCGGCGATTTCACGCGATGGTCGGCGCGGTGCTGGTGGTGCATGTCGCCTTTGCAACGCTGTTGGCTGCGGCTCCCCGACATGATGGCACATTGGGCAAGCTCCGCTTGGGGCCAATTCAGAAGGCGTTGGCGAAACCATCTGCTGCCTGAGCGGCTGAGACGCTCTTGTTTGCACGATGCGGCGATGGCCGTCTGCGCCCATTGACAGATTCGGCGCGTGCAAGGCTGGGACTCCTCGCGATCCTACGCCAATTCCCCACCACCGGAGGGCCGCATTCGCTCCGTCGTCGATTTCGGCCCGGCCCTCGTGGCGCGACAACGCAGACGGCTCTGACCGACCACCACTCGCGGGGCGCCTTCTGCCGTCCTTCGGTCGAAAACACCCAACTGTCCGGCACGGGGCGTGGGAGGAGACGGCGTATTGCCCTGCCATGCTATAATTGTCTGAGTTCCTGCCCGACCCTCCTTTGCGAAAGGCAATAGTCATGACCTACGCCGACAACCCGTACCGTTCGCCGATGGGCGCGATTGCCGCTCAGGCCACCGCTGACGAGCGCAGCGATTTCATCACCAAGACCTATCTCCATCTTGCCGGAGCGGTCGGTCTGTTCGTCATCCTCGAAGCGGTGCTGCTGAGCATTCCGGGAATCGACCAGTCTCGTCGGGCTGATGATTGGCGGGCGGTTTAGCTGGCTGATCGTGCTGGGGCTCTTTATGGCCGTCAGCTACCTGGCCGAGAGTTGGGCCCGCTCGGCGGTGGATCGGAAAACGCAGTACATGGGGCTCGGCCTCTACGTGCTGGCCGAAGCGGTGATCTTCGTCCCCATACTCTTCATCGCGAAATCAGTGGCCCCGAACGTCATCGTGACCGCCGCCGTGACGACGCTGGCGCTGTTCGCCGGGCTGACGGCGATCGTTTTCGTCTCCCGCAAGGACTTCTCTTTTCTGCGGACGGTGCTCGCGTTCGGCGGGTTGGCGGCGCTCGGGCTGATCGTGGTCTCGCTTCTGTTCGGCTTCACGCTCGGTCCGATCTTCACCTACGCAATGATCGCCCTGGCGTGCGGCTACATCCTCTACCACACCTCAAATGTCCTGCACCAGTACCGCATCGGACAGGAGGTGGCGGCCGCATTGGCGTTGTTTGCCTCGGTGGCGCTGTTGTTCTGGTACATCCTGCAACTGTTCCTTTCCCGGCGCAGTTGAATGGTCCGCGTGACCCATCGATGTGGCGGGAATAACGCGATGCAGGTTGCGGCGGCCCGCGGCGGCTATTCGTAGCGGAGGGCTTCGATCGGGTCGAGCCGCGACGCCTTCCAGGCGGGATAGAAGCCGAAGACGATGCCGACGCCGGCCGACACGAGAACCGCCAAGACGATGGCGGGCAGGGAAATTTCAGTCGGCCAGTGATTGACCCTTCGCACGGCGACCGAGACCAATCCGGCCAACCCCAATGCCGATCGCGCCGCCGGTGAGGCACAAGACCACGGCCTCGATGAGAAACTGCCGCAGGATGTGATGGCTGCGGGCGCCGACGGCCATGCGCAAGCCGATCTCGCGGGTCCGCTCGGTGACGGAGACGAGCATGATGTTCATGATGCCCACGCCGCCGACGACCAGCGAGATGGCCGCAACAATCAGTAAGCAGGGCCCCATCAGTTCGGACGTGGAGCTCATCGTCTTGCGATTTCGGTCATGTCGCGGATGATGAAATCGTCCTGCGCGGTCGGGCGCCAGGTTGTGCCGCTCACGCAACAGTCCGTCGAATCTGTTCGATCGCCTGCGGGATCTGATCTGTCGCTGGCGGCTTTGGCGATGATCATGTCGATGTTCGCGAAGCGGACGATCTGCGGCATGTCGGCCGCCTGGGCCGCCGAAGCAACCGGATAGAGCGACGCTCGGCCGGGGTACAGATTGTTGAGCGTGTTGATGGTGCTGGTCGACGCGGCGGCCGCCGCGCTGCGTATTGTCGCCGGCGCCGTTGACCCGGAACTTCATCGTGGTCCAGGGCGCCAGCACAATATCGTCCTGGTCCCGCCCCATCATGTTGGCGCCTTTGCGGCAGAGCACGCCGACCACGCGAAACGGAACGTTGCGAATGCGAATCTCCTTGCCGACCGGCGATTCGCCCTGGAACAGTTCGCGCTTGATGGTGTCGCCGATCAAGCACACCTTGCTGCCGCTCTGCACGTCGCGATCGGTGAAAATCTCGCCCTCCTCCAAATCATCCCAATCGCGCACCCTGAGGTATGCTGGCGACGTGCCGCTGATCCGTTCGGGAAGCCAGTTGCGATTATCGTAAACCACCTGTGCGCGGGCCCAAACGATCGGGGCAACGTCGCACACGGCCGGGCATTGGCGGACAATCTCGTCCATGTCGGAGGGTTTCAGCGTCTGGACGCTGCCGGCGCCGAAGCTGACGCTGCCGCTGCTGCACCGCGCCGGGAAAGATCATGAGCATATTGCTGCCCATGCTGGCGATCGTCTTCTCCAGCGCGAGCTTCGGAGCCCTGTCCGATTTCGGTCATGGCGATGACGGCCGCCACGCCGATGATGACCCCCAACGCGGTCAGGCCGGACCGCATCTTGTTGCGATTGAGGGCGCCAAGTGCGGTGCGAAACGTGGGCGGAATTAACGCCGGGGCCAGCGATCGCCGGGGTCTGGCTTCCTTGTCGGCAGCCCAGCAATCCATGCCGGCTTCCTCGGACGGTAGAAGCGGCATCGGCCGCATCGTCGTCTGCCAAGGCGACCGCGGTGACTTCGGCTTCGGCCAATCGCGCTTCAGCGGCCAGCGTCGTCGCAGGCGACCAAGGCATCGCTTCATCCGCTCGCACCATCGCCGTTGCCGTTGCCGTGCGTCGTGCCGGACGCGCCGCCGGTCGCGGCGATGGGGGCCGGACAAGCCGCGACGGTCGCGCGGCTTAGATGCGCGGCAGTGGTCGCCGCACACCAAGCCGTCGGCGATGCGGATAATCCGATGTGCGTAGGCCGCCACCTTGCGGTCGTGCGTCACCAGAAGACCGTGATCCCCTCGGCGTTGAGCCGCTGAAACATCCGCAAGATTTCCACGCTGGTGTGGGAATCGAGGTTTCCGGTCGGTTCGTCGGCCAGCAACAGCGCCGGACGGTTGATCAGGGCCCGGGCGATGGCCACGCGCTGCTGCTGGCCGCCCGACATCTGCGACGGCTCGTGGTCGCACCGATCGGCCAATCCGACGCGATCCAAGCAGCCTTTCGGCCGCGGTGCGGGAATGCTTCACCGCGGCGCGGCGCGGCGCATAGTCCAACGGCATGAGCACGTTGTGGATTGCCGTGGTGCGCGGAAGGAGATTGAAGTTTTGGAAGACGAATCCCAACTTTGCCGTTCGCACCAGCGCCCGTTGGTTCGGCGCAAGCCGGCTCATCTCCTGCCCGTCGAGCCAGTAACGCCCCGAAGTAGGCCGATCGAGGCAGCCGAGAATGTTCATCAGGGTCGTCTTGCCGGAGCCCGAGGCGCCCATCAGCGCCACCATCTCGCCACGCTCGATGGACAGCGAGATCCCTTGAGCACGGGCACGTCGATCTCGCCCAAGTGATACGTCTTCGTGATGTCTTCGAGACGAATCAGTTCCACGGAAGCTCTCCCCTCGGCATGATCCGCGTCGAACCCAGAACTCCGATCTCCTCCTGCTGGCCGGCCGCTTTCCAACACAGCGGCTTTCTTCAGGACTCGGCAATCGGTCGCAACGCTCGTCCGCCGGCGGCGGCGGACGCTATCGGGCGGGACTTTGTCGGCATGTCAAAGCTGTGTTTAATTGTAGGCAACCGTCGCGGATAATGCAACCGTGTGGCATGCGGGCCGTTGCACGTCCAGCGGTCGCGGGATAGGGCAAACCAGTCAGCGTAATCCCGGTCCGTTCCGGTGGTGGGACCCTGCTGCGTTTGTGGGACTGTACGGATTCTTGTGTCACGAGGAGCACTGGCGACGCAAACCGCGGCGAAGGGGACAGTCCCATTTTGGCTGACACAAGAATCGGGACAGTCCCCGTTTGCCCTGCCCTACTGCGCGACGCATCCGCGATAGTATTTTCCGTTGTCGTCGGCCATCGCACTGAGCAAGGGCGTCGGCTCCACCCGGTGCCCGAGCGGCTGCAGCTTGTCGAGAATTTCGAGCAGGCCCCTGGGCATCGGCCCAAAACATCAGACCACCCTTTTGGACGGGAAACCCCAGTCCGAAGAGCACCGCCAAATCGACGTTGCGCGGGTCGGCAACGATTCTTTCGTCCAACAGGCGCGTCGCTTCCACGAGCATTGGCAAAATGAGCCGGTCGGACGAAACCACGGTCGACAATTCGCGCGGATCCAACCACGGGGCGACCAGCGACGCAACGTCGGCGTCGGCCGGGCCCACAAGCTCTCCACCGTTCGGCCCGCCGTAGCAGAAAAAACCCGCCCTGCTCTTTTGGCCCAATCTGCCGGCCTTGATCATCGAGACCAGCAGCGGCGAAGAGACGATCCGCTCGGGGAACGCTGCGGAGAGCACCCATGCCGCGTGAAGCGTCGTGTCCAGTCCGATTTCGTCCATCAGACGCAGCGGCCCCATGGCCATGCCAAACCGAATGGCGGCGCGGTCGATCGCTTCGATCGACGCCCCTTGGCGCAACAGCTCCAACGCTTCGCCGAGATACGGAAACAGCAGTCGATTGACCGCGAATCCCGGTCCGTCCTGCACGACGATCGGAATTTTCTCAATCGCGAAGGCGTGCGCGACGGCGGCGGCGACGGTGGCGCCGCTGGTGAGCGGGCCGCGCACTATCTCTACCAGCGGCCGCCGGTCGACGGGGTGACAGAAGTGCATGCCGCAAAATCGCGACGCGTCGGCAATCCCCGACGCCAGCCGTCCAATCGGGATCGTCGACGTGTTGGAGGCCACGATCGCGCGCTCGGCAATGTACGGCCGCAGACGCGAGTACACCTCGCGTTTTGCGGCAAGCGTCTCGGGAATCGCTTCCACCACGAGATCGCATCGAGCCGCCTCGGCCAGGTCGCTGGTCAAACGCATTCGCGGCTCCGGCCCGGCCTGTACGCCGGCCGCTGCCAGTTCGGCGGCGATGGATGCCCCGGCGCGTTGCAGGGCCGCATCGCTCACGTCGTGAAGAACAACCGGCATTCGATGCCGCAGATGGACTGCGGCAATCGCCGCGCCCATGCGGCCGGCGCCGACGATCCCCACGCTCGCAATCCGGTTTGCGGCGCTGGCGCATTCGGCCCGTGCAGTGCTGATTGCGGTTTTCCTCCACGATCTGGCGAACATGTGCGACGGCTGTGTACGACATAGCAGTGAAGAGGGGAAATCGACGGGCAGCGGAAGGGTGAAAGTCTCCCCGCCGGGCTCACGAAACCCCGACGGGATATCCTCATCGGTCGAGCGCAGGTCGGGTAGCGCCCCCGGCCCACGTCGTTGCGTTGCTGCCGAGCAGCCCCGCGAAGTATCGCTAGCGATTTTGGTTATACCCGCGGCCCGTGGTCTGGAAGTTTCGAATCGTCGCCGCGCCAAGCCCGGAAACACTCAACAGCCGCTGGATGGGCTCCGTCGCCATCGTCAGGTAGTGGTTCGCCGCTATAATCTTGTCATCGACGATGTAGATTCGATCGCCCGGCAGGATCTGATAGTTGGTGTCGGTGCGGGCACCGCGGGTGATGGCCACCCAGTCGATGGGAAGAATCTGCTCACAGCCGAAACCGCCGGGCGCGGGCCGCGCCACCCACATGGTCTTGCTCGAGATTTGCGGCAGCCCGCGGATCTGGCTCAAGGCGTCCAAGACCGTCTCGTTGCCCGTCACGGGCACCGGCACGATCGGCTCGGCCCCCTCGGCGCCGGCTATGATAATGTAGTACTTCTGGCTGCGGTAGCTGACCACGTCCAAGCCAACCTCTGGCCCGTCGAAATAGAGAGAGAGCTGCTTTTCTACTGCCAACCGGGCTTCGGTGATCGTCTTGCCCGCAATCGGCACCATGCCGTACAACCCGAGGTCGACCGTGCCGTCGGGCTGGACCACGAAGTTGCGGGCAATCTGCTGCGCGGCGCTCGAGCGGGCCAGCACAACGGTCACGACCGGATGCTGGAGCACAGACTGAAGCTGGTGCATGATCGCGCGACTGGCCTCTTCCATCGACATCCCAACCACGCGGACCTTTCCGTAGACGGGGCCCAAGGCGACCGTGCCGTCGGCCTGAACGAGGTAGAACTGGTCGATCGGTTGCTCAAGCATCGTCCCCACCGCTCGGATTTGCAGTAGGTCAAATAGCTCGATGTGGTATGGCTGGCGGGGCACGAGCTTGATGACCAGTATCTGAACGACGTCAGGCGGTGCGATACGGTAGGCCGGCTGTGAAACCATCGACAACTCGTGGGGCGGCTCCAAGACCATCGACGGCGGCAGCTTCTTTGGCTCGGTCGCCCAAAGAATGCCGCCAGGCAGGGCGACCCATGCCACGAAGGCCGCCCATAGCGCCCACAATGCCAAGCCCACAAGCCCGCGACGGCGGCTCGTGCCTCGATCTCGTTCACTTGACAAGTTGGGTGCCACTGCCAGCTTGCCCGGCAGTGCGCAGAACACGGTTGCACAAGCCAACCGTGGCACCCGCCAATTCAGGTCGGTTGAGGTACTAGCTTCGAGTGCATAGGTCATGGGTGGCGACCGGCTGACGCTGCGACACACCATTTCGGGAACGTTGAAATGAGTAATATAAGGTAATTCCAGAGCCTTCGCCGACTTTGCCGGCCGAGCCTCGTCGAAATCATCGACCGTTGGGGCCGCGAACTTTGCCGATTCGCACTCAAAAAGCTGTCCCGCTGGGGACTGTACGGATTCTTGTGTCACGAGGAGCAGTAGCAACGCAAACCGCGGGGAAGAGGAGAAGTCTTGCTTTCGCTGACACGAATATCGGGACAGCCCCCCGCTGAAACAGTCTCAAAGAGGGAGAAGCCGCAGAAGAACGCGGATCCAAGCAAAAGCCTGCCTCCATCTGCGTTGATCTGCGTTCATTTGCGGTTGTTTTACCCGCCGAGCCGCGCAGACCGCTCCGGTTGCAGTCGCGGCGTGCTGCCGCTAAACTCGGCACGGGCCTTTACTCCGGCCACCAGAGGCATGCATGAATCGCAAGGCGCTGATTACTGGAATCACCGGTCAGGACGGCTCGTATCTGGCCGAATTCCTGCTGCAAAAGGGCTACGAGGTCCACGGCATGGTGCGTCGCGCCAGCACCGAGAACTTCGAACGCATCGGCCGCTTGCAGACGCAAATCTGCCTCCACCAGGCCGACTTGTTGGACCAGTTGTCGATCGTCAACATGATCCAGGACGTCCGGCCGCACGAAGTCTACAACTTTGCCGCCCAGAGCTTTGTGCCCACCAGTTGGTCGCAGCCGCTGTTGACCGGCGAGTTCACGGCTTTGGGCGTTACGCGGATGCTCGAGGCGGTGCGATTGGTCGATCCGGCCATCCGCTTCTATCAGGCCAGCAGTAGCGAGATGTTCGGCAAGGTGCAGCATGAGCCGCAGAACGAGCAAACGCCGTTTTGGCCGCGAAGTCCTTACGGCGTGGCAAAAGTCTACGGACACTGGATCACGGTGAACTACCGCGAAAGCTACAACATCTTCGGCTGCTCGGGCATTCTGTTCAATCACGAGTCGCCGCTGAGGGGCAAGGAGTTTGTCAGCCGCAAGATCTCCGACGCCGTGGCCCGGATCAAGTGCGGCGTCCAGGACAAGCTGGTCTTGGGCAACCTCGACGCCATGCGCGACTGGGGCTTTGCCGGCGATTACGTGCAGGCGGCCTGGCGCATGCTCCAGCAAGATCGGCCCGACGACTACGTCGTGGCCACCGGCGTGAAGCATTCGGTCCGCGAGCTGGTCGAACTGGCCTTCAGCCGCGTCGGCCTGGACTGGCACGATTATGTCGTGAGCGACCCGAAGTTCTACCGCCCCGCCGAAATCAACACACTTCGCGGCGATGCCGGCAAGGCGCGGCGCGTTCTCGGCTGGGAACCTACGATTTCCTTCGCCGACTTGATTTGCATGATGGTCGACGCCGACGTCGACCGCGTGCGGCGCGAACTGGCCGAGGAAGAACCAGGTTAAGCATTCACCGGCGTTGCTCCTTCCACTTCAGCAACACCAGTACGGCCGCTTACAGCAACGCCTGACCAAAGCGGGCCGCAATCTGCCGATGCAGTTCCTTGATCGATTCGGCGGCGTCGGCGCGGCAGACGAGTGTGGCGTCGGGCGCATGGACGATCAATAGGTCGTCGCAACCGATCGCGGCAATAAGGTGCGACGCGTCGCTTGAGGCCACGAGCGTGTTGCGCGTGTCGAGCAGCAGCGCGCGTTGGGCGGCCAGCGCGTTGCCCTGTTCGTCCCGGGGGCAGGTCTCGGCAAACGACGGCCAGGAACCCACGTCCAGCCACACCAGCGGCATCGGGATGGCCGCGATCATGACGGAACGGTCTCGCGAGGCCGGTTCCATCACGGCGAAATCGACGCTAATTTTCTTCAGCGTCGGATACACTTCGTCGAGAACGGACCGGCGGCGTGGCGTGTCCCAGGCATCCGCAATTCGCATCAAGCCGGCATGGGTTTTCGGCTCATAGCGGCGGATGCAGTCCAACAGCGCGCCGGCGCGCCAAACGAACATCCCGCTGTTCCACAGAAATCTTTCGGGGCCCGCTCGCTCGTATTGCCGCGCCGTCTCGAGGTCGGGCTTCTCGCGAAACTGGCGCACTCGCCGGGCGTTGCCGTCGATCGGTTCGCCGAGCTCGAGATAGCCGTATCCGGTGGCAGGCGACGTGGGCGCGATGCCGAAGGTGACCAGCGCACCGGCGTGCAACTCTGCCATCGCATAGGCGGCGTTGATAATCTCCCGGAACCGCTCGACCGGCTCGATCACATGGTCGGCAGTGAGGGTGGCGATCGTCGCATCGGCGTCGCGGCGCGCCAGCACGGCGGCACTGAGGCCCACGGCATTGAGCGTATCGCGGCCGCACGGCTCGCCGAAAAACTGCTCGCGGTCCAATTGCGGCAACGCCCGGCGAATGGCCGCTTCATGCACGTGACCCGCGCAGACGACGCGTTGCGCCGGTGGCACGAGCCCGTCGAGACGCCCAAATGCAATTTCCAGCAGGCTGCGGCCGCCGATAAACGGAATGAGCTGTTTGGGCAGGGCGGCCCGGCTCATCGGCCAAAGCCGCGTACCGGAGCCGCCGGCAATGATCAGTGCGTATCGCATTGGTATCCTTGGTTCGGCTGGTCGCCGCCGCACCGGCGGCGGCTAAACGGGTTTCTCTTCGCTCCGCTGCACGGAACGGTACAGCGAATCGCGTTCGACCGGCTCGCGTCCGGCCTCGACAATCATGGCCGTCAGTTCCGCAACCGACAGGGCTTGCGGCGAAGTTGCTCCGGCGTCGTGGTGGATCCGCTCGTGGCGCACCGTGCCGTCGAGATCGTCGGCGCCGTAGCCCAACGCGACCTGCGCAGTACCCGCGCCCAGCGAAATCCAATACGCCTTGACGTGGTCGAAATTGTCGAGCATCAGCCGGCTGACGGCCACGACCCGCAGGTCCTCGAGCGCCGAGGCGCGATCGAGATTGGCCAACGCGGTGTTTTCGGGATGGAACGCCAGCGGGACGAATGCCTGGAAGCCGCGGGTGGCGTCCTGCAGGCTCCGCAACTGGACGAGATGGTCGACCCGGTCTTCCGTCGTTTCGACATGGCCATAGAGCATCGAGGCGTTGGTGCGCAGCCCCAGGTGGTGGGCTGTGCGATGGACCTCCAACCAGGTTCGCGCGTCGGCCTTGCGCGGGCAGATCTGTCGGCGGACGCGCGGCGCGAAGATTTCCGCGCCGCCGCCGGGCATGCTGCCCAGGCCGGCCGCGATGAGGTCCTCCAGCACCGAGCGAACCGACTGCCCGCTGATCTGCGCGAAAAAATCGATCTCGACGGCGGTCCACGCCTTCAGGTGCAACCGCGGAAAGGCCGCGGCGAGGTTGCGAATGATGCCCAGATACCAGTCGAATGTCTTCTGCGGGTTCGCTCCACCGACGACGTGCAGTTCGGTGCAGCCGGCCTCCGTGGCCTCCCGAGCCCGGGCCATGATCTCTTCGTCCGACATGACGTGGGCCGTCGAATGGCCGGCATCGCGGCTGTAGGCGCACAGACCACAGCGGAAGGCGCAGACGTTGGTCGGGTTCAAGTGCACATTGCGATTGTAATAGGCCGCGTTGCCGTTCTTGCGGCGCCGGACGATGTCGGCCATTTCGCCCAGCTCGTGCAGATCGACCTCGGGCGAGAAGAGCAACTGGCCGTCGGCCGCCGCAAGGCGTCCGCCCGCTTCGACCTTCGCGCGAATGTCCCTGAGCCGTTGCGACACGATTTTCGCCTAGCAGAACAAGTCCAAGAGGCCCACGACCAACAGCCCGATGCTTACGACGGCGTTGACGTGGAAGAAGGCCCGGTTCACCCGGCGGAGGTCGTCCGGCCGTACCAGCCAATGCTCGTACATCAGCAGCGCGCCGATGGCGGCCACGCCGGCCGAAAAAATCCGGCCGAACCCATCGTACACCAACGGCAGAAGCAGCAGTAGGGCCACCATGCCGAAGTGGCACGCCGCGGCCAGGTGTAAAGCCGTCGCGACGCCAAATCGCGCCGGCACGCTCCGCAGCCGCATGGTTACGTCGAACTCGCAGTCTTGGCACGCGTAGATGATGTCGAAGCCCGCAACCCACAGCAGCACGGCCCCGGCTAGTAAGACCGGTGGCCAGGCCAACTCGGGGCGGATCGCTACCCAGGCCGCCAACGGCGCCAGCATTAGCGCGGCGCCGAGCCAGAAGTGCGACAGCACCGTAAACCGCTTGGCATAACTGTAACCAAACAGAAAGGCCAGCACCGGCAGCGAGGCATAGAGCGGGATCGGATTGCGCGGCAGAAACAGCAGCGTGCCGGCGACGAACGCCAGCGAGCAGGCGGACGTGAACACAAGCACGCTCCAAACACTCAGCAGCCCGGTCGGCAGATGCCGGGCTTGCGTGCGGGGATTCAGCGCGTCGAGCTGCCGATCCGCCAGGCGGTTGAAAGCCATCGCGGCGCTGCGAGCCGCGGCCATGCACACCACGATGCCGAACAGGTCCGTCCAGCGAAACGCGATTGGCGGGCTGGACCGCGCGTTGGCTGACCAGGCCATCGCCGCCGCCAACAGCGCAAACGGCAGCGCGAACAGCGTATGGCTGAACCGAATCAGTTCCAACAAGCGGCGGATCGTGGATGTGGAGTTGTTGTCGTGCACAATCAGCAGTAGATCGGGCCGGCGCCCATTGTAGCAGGCACGCTCCACGTGCCGTAGCCGGTGCAAAACGATGTTTCTGCAAAGGCCGGTTACGGCACGCGGAGCGTGCCTACTACTACGGTGCTACTGCGCGGCTGACTTGCTTCCTTCGGGCGAACCACTGATCTGCTTGCCGGGCGGCAGGGGCCTGCCGGCGACCGTGTAGCCTAGCCGGTAAAGCTCCTTGCGCACCTCGCGGAAGGCGGCAAAACCGTCCGGATAGACCCAGATCGTGATTGTGGTCCGGCCCGGCAGAATCTTGGCCAGCGACTGGCGAAAATCCGATCCCTGTTGGAGCGCCAGCCGCACCGGCTCGCCCAAGTCGTTCGATTCGGGGATCAACGTCCACCGTTCGAGCCGCACGTAGCGGCCGCCGCGCTGCCGGGGCGACTCCGGCATGACGTCGTGTCGCACTAGCGTATACTGGAGCCGGAACCCGCCCACCGGGCCGACCGTGTCGGTCAACTCGGGCTCGTCGCGCAGCCGATCGACCTGGCGCCGGGCCTGCGATTGGAACTCGTTCAACAGCGGCTCGAGCGGGATGAACGTCACGCGGCCGTTGGTGATCAGCATGTGGGCCTCCGGACCGTCGACCGCGCGGCTCAGCGGCGTCGGGTAGCTCTCGATGACCACCGGCCGCGCGGACGCATTCTCCACCTGCTCGCGCTGCTGCTGAAGTCGCTGGAGCTCGCCGCGCGATTCCGAAAGGCTGCGGGCGACATCGAAGTCGGCCTGCTTCGACGCACCGAGTTGCTGCCGATATTGCTGAAGCTCGTGCTCGACGGCCGAGGCCATCGTGGCCATCGCGTCGCGCGCGAGGCCGCGCCGGAGGGTCTCTTGCTGCAACTGGCGTATTCCCTCGTCCGCCTTCACGATGTCGCGCCGCAACGACTGCTCCGCCGCCAGGTTCTTCTCCAATTCAATCGCCGCCGGGCTTGCAGGCAGCGATAGCGTGACCGGCGCGTTTCTTGATGCGTATCCCTTCCATGACCACCATGATAATCATGATGCTTACGACGCTGGCCACGATGTCCAGAAAGGAATCGCTGTTGACCGGCTCAGCGGGTGGTGCGGAACGGCGCATGGCGACAACAACCTCACTTCCTCTCGACACGGATTCCGCTGCCGTCCAACAGTTCGGCCAAATCGGTGAACCGTTGCTCCGCGTCCGGGGCGACATAAGCGTACAGCACGGGCCGCCAGTACATTCCGCGTCCCGCCATACCCCATGCGTCCATGTGGCTCCAAATCGCGGAAATCAGCGCGATCGACCGACGTCTCGGTCCGCGGACCCAGCGGAATTGCCTTGCCGGCCGCCGGCCCGCGATCAGAAACCACGACCAGGCGGTCCGCATAGCAGTCGACGCGAATCGGGCGGGTGACGCCGATCACGCCATGGGCGGTGTCGCGCAGCCCCCAATCGACGCCGCGCTCGTCGGCGAGGCTTCGGCCATGATGGCCGGCACGGGCCTTCTTATCGTTGTCTTTGTCGTTGTCCGCCTGCCGTACCGGCGGCCGCTCAGGTACCGGCTGCCACTCGCCCGGCAATAGTGCGCGGCCGTGCGCAGTGCTCGAAGAAGTTGGCTGGTCCGAAGCGGCATGCTCGCGGGCCGGCTGCCCAACCACGAAGCCGTCCGGCCGCTCCGTCCGCTGCCCGCTTGGAGAAGCGGCAGGACATTCGGACCCCTCTTTCATTGGGAGAGAGTTGGGGCAAGATCCGGCGCCCCGTGCGGCCGTGCCGCCGAACGACTGTTGCGACGGCGCCGCCCCGGCAACGAAGTTCCCACCGGGCACCGCGTTTCCTCCCGGCTCACCCGGCGGTCCGTAGGCCGCGTGCGAGGGAACAGCCCCACTTTCGTTGACACGGAAATTGGGAGAGTCCCCGCCGTTTTGCATCGTACCGGCCCGCGCTGAACCGCCGCCGCCGTACGCCGCACCACCGGCGAAGCCCTGTTCCGTCCGCTCTCCCTGTTGGAGAGGGCCTTGAACTCCCATCCCGTCTCCCTGTTGGAGAGGGCCCGAGTGAGGGCTGCCGCCGGACGCCGCTACGCCTGCCGCCGGCGCTCGGCCGCCAGGGCCGGTTGCCTGACCAATCGGGCCGGCGGGAGTCGCCGGCGTGTAGCCACGATCGTCGCGGCTGGCCGGCACCGTCTCGCGAACGAACCCGCCGCCCGGGGCTGCGTGATACGTCGTTTTCGTTCTGCCATAGGCCCGCGGCGCGGCGGCTGCCAATCGCGCCTGACTGACTCGGGCCGAGGCGACTACCTGCCGCACCACGCCGGCCAACCGCCCATCGGGCGGGGGGTAGGCGAGTTTCCAGCCGTCGTCGACCAGTTCATAACCGAACTCGAAGCCCCACGATTTCATCGCCGCCCGTGCGGCATAATAGGCGGCAATGCCCTCGGGCCGGACCAACAGCATCGGATAGGGATCGCCTGCCTGCGGGTCGAACTGGCGGCTGTCAAGCATGTACTCACGCACGGCGCGGAGCGTGGCGGCCAACGGGTTGCCCGGCCCCATGGGCCCATCGAAATCCTCCTCCGTCAGTTCGATTCCTTCGGGCTGCAAAATGACGGCGTCGGCGCAGCATTCGAGATAGATGGGCCGGCGGTGCGTCTGGTTCGGCCCCTCGTAGGGAATGACGGCATAGCAGCGGTTGCGCTCTTCGGCCGTGCGGCCGGCGTCGGCGAGCTGTTGCCGGGCCGCGGCAATCTGTCCTTGTGTCTCGTGCAATTCCGTTTGCGCCTGGCCGAGTCGCTTTTGATCGAGATTCTTGGCACCCTCGATGTCGGCGATGGTTTGCTGGTACTGACAAGTTGCTTGCGAAGCCGTCGCGAGTGGTCTTCGATGTGTCCCAACTCCAGCCGCGCGTCGGAGAGTTGCGACTGGGCGCGGGCCCGCGATTTTTTCAATTGCTCGATCCGCCAGCAGACGTCCTCCTGTTGCGTTTTCAGCTTCGTCCCCGCTCAGCGGCTTTGGCAACCGCGGCCGCTTCGGCCTGGAGCCGGGCAGTTCGCGTGATGGCCAGCAACAACGGCACCAGCGCCCCATCGTGCAGATGAGCACGGCCAGGAAAGGGAACAACGAAACGCCGGGACCGGTCTGCGACCGCTGCCGGCGTGAAGTCCGCTTGGTCGCTTTCATGCCGCCTGGTTGTACGACGCTTGGGTTCCAGCTTGATGGGCCCCACCGCGCCGGGCGATTCGACCGTCCGGGCGCTGAGCATGTTGACCGCAGCCGCCAGGCTCAAGACCGTTTGCTCGAAGTGCTTTGCCCCGGCCAGTGCGGCCAGGTTCTCATTCAGTGCATCTTCGAGCCGCGTGACCTCGCCGGCGGCGGCCACTGCTCGCTCCAGCACCGCGGCCCGATGGGACAGTTCGCCCACGGCGGACGACATGGCCGATTTGATCTGTTCGCTGGCGCCGGCAGCCATTTCGGCCCAGTGCCGGGCGGCAGAATCGACTGCCGCCTGCCACAACTCAGCCTGCCGCTGTAGCAAGGCGTCGCTGGTCTGAAGCAACGCCTCGGCCATCTGGCGGATGGCCGCAACCTGTCCCTCGCCGCCCGACGGGGCTGCCCGGAACCAGTCGGCCAGCTCGCCGTGGACCCGCGCGTCGACCGCCTCCAACAGCCAGGTTCTCCGCCCGATCGACGTAGAAATGCACGAACATCAAGACCATCGACAGCGTCAGGGCCAGGGCCGTCGTGTCGAACTTCAGGCCCAGGCCGTTGAGGACCTGGAGCATCGATTGATCCGGCGCTTTCAGGTCGACGCTGTTCAATGCCATGGTGATGCCGATCACCGTACCCAGGAATCCGAGGATGGGAATGGCCCAAACGATTACGCGAAAGAGCCCGTAGCTGTTTTGCAGACGGGACACATCCAGGTCGGAGAGATACTTCAATTCGTCGTCCAGCGAATCGGTCGTGCCGCGACAGACGACGTGCTCCACTGCCGCGCGGACGCGGGCAACGTAGTATTCGCGTTGCCGCCGACCGGGCAGCCGATCGAGCCGCTTCAGATACACGTTGCACTCGTCGGCCGGGTCCGCGGCATCGGGCGTTGCCCCGAGCAGACGTTCGCGGAGCCCCGCCCGCTGGGCCACGATGTCCAGCGTTTTCAGCACCAGCACCGCCAGACCGATCGAGAACATGACCGTTTCCATGTACTCAACCGGGTGATGGGTGAAGTAGCGAGTGAGACCTTTGACGAAATCCACGTCGGGCGGCAGGGCGAAAATCAGGCCATAGAAGCCCACCGAGCCGAGCACTCCCCACAGAAACGGCGATCGTACAATGTTTTGCACCACGCGGTTTGATCGGTTCATAGTCGATTCAGTCCTCGTCGTTGACGGTCGTGGCAGCGGGCGGGCGCAATGGCGCGCAGGCCGCCCGCGCCCCTCCTCAAAATCGGCCTAATCGGCAAAGTTTATGAGCTGAAAGGCGAAGCGGTCCGAAAGAAGGGACGCCCAGGAAAGCTAGGCGGTCTTGCAGCACCTCGGCATACCGAATGGGCCAGTCCGCAGTGATGCCTGGTAGTCCGACACACGCAAAATGGCGGGGATTGTCCCGATTTTCGTGTCAGCGAAAATGGGACTGTCCCCTTCGCCGCGGTTCACTGCGAGTTGGGTGCCACGGTTGGCTTGTCCAGCAGTGCCGAAGCACGGGTGGGCAAGCCACCCGTGGCACCCGACAGGGCGTGTCAGACTGCCAGCGGTTCGCAGCAGCGACAACGTGTGCCACTGTCTCTGCACTGGCTCTGCCAGTGTTCCGCCGATCCAGGCACTGGCAGAGCCGGCGGCACCCTCTGTCAAACTCATCTTGGCGGACCATAGAAGGAGGCGAGCCAAACGAAAAAGTTTTCCCAAAGGCGGCGGCCGGCAAATACCGATGATCTGCACCCGTGGGTTGATCCGTACATCGGGTAGATTCCCAGGGGGGGACAGTCCGGCGCCGGTCCTTAGCGGCCTGCCCGGACTGTTGCGTTTCTTGCCCCGCAAGCGTCAAATGGGGCTGTCCCCTTCGATGCTGCATGTTGCCATGCAACTGGATCACACTCGGATTGTCGTCCGCGAGCGCGGCTTGTTGGACTTGCTCGACCTGGGGCTGTGCGTCGTCCGCGCCTACTTCGGGCCGTTGGCGATTGCGCTGGCGTCCGGAATTCTGCCGGCCATGCTGCTGAACGCCTGGTTGCTAAGCCAGCTCTCTGACGTCTCGCCGGAAGACGTTTGGTTTCGGCCGGACTACATGTGGCCGATGCTGCTTCTGGTGCTCTGGGAGGCCCCGTTGGTCACCGCTCCGGCAACGCTGTATCTGGGCGAGGCAGTGTTTCTGAAGCGGCCTGGGGCGAAGGGGCTTGTCGTGTCGCTGCTTCGGGCGCTGCCGCAATTGTTCCTTTTCCAAGTGCTGTTGCGGGGGCTGATGTTGCCGATGGTCGTCACCTGGTTCGTTCCCTTCGCCCTATGGCCCTATTCAAACGAGGTGATTCTCTTGGAGCGGAATCCGCTGGTCCGGCGTCGGCCGGGACAGATGACCACGTTCCGCCGCACGCAGGCCCTTCATCGCGGCAACGGCGGCGAGTTGCTCGCGCGGTGGATGGTTGCCGTCGGGCTCGGTGCGCTGTTGTTCCTGTCGCTTTGGCTGTCGATGTCGTACCTGTGCGAGATCATGTTCGGCGTCGAGGCCCTCCAGCAAGTGCTCTACCCGCTGTTCTATCCCCTGGCCTTGTGGGCAGTGATCGGCTATTTTGCGGTCGTGCGGTTCCTGGGCTATCTCGACCTGCGGATTCGCCGCGAAGGATGGGAGGTGGAATTGATGATGCGGGCCGAGGGGGCGCGGCTGTCGAGGCACATGACATGAACGACCCCGTCGACGGCGGCCGCAAGGCCCTCGACCACTGGTTCGGCTATCCGTGGTACGACGCCCACGCCGACGGCGTGCGCCGCATCAAGGTGTCGCGGCCATGGAACCCTGATTGGAGGCTTCCCGATCTGCACTTTCCAGCCTCTCTGCTGCAATGGCTGGCCTGGATCGCCATCGCCGTGCTGCTGGCCGCCGCGGTGTACCTGCTCGTGCGAGCGTTTTGGAGGCGAAGGGGGCAAGCACCGTCGCCGAAACCGGGCAAGCGGGAGCCGATCGGCGGCGCCGACCGCACGCAGTCGTTGCCGGTTCCGCTGCCGCGCGGACGGCTCAACCTGTTGGAAGAAGCCCGCCGCTGTTACCAGCGGGGCGACTACGGCCAGGCAATCATCTATTTCTTCAGCCACCAACTCGTTCGACTCGATAAGCGCAAGTTCATTCACCTCGACCGGGGCAAGACGAACCGGCAATACCTGCGCGAGGTCGGCTCGCGCGCGACCTTGGGGGCGATGCTCGAACAGACGATGACCGTGTTCGAGGATTCGTATTTTGGACATCGCCCCATCGATCGCGACCGCTTCGAGACCTGCTGGTCGCGCCGGGAAGAGTTTGACCAAGCCGTTGACGGTGGAGCGTTGTGATGCAACAGGCGACCGTCCCCACGAACCGTTCTTCGCGTCTGTCGCGGATCGTCGTGCGCGCTGCATTTCCCTGGCCGCTGCTGGCGATTCTGCTGGCCGGTTGTTCCCGCGACATCGACGTGGCGTATGGTCGGCGCGAGGGTTTCGGCGCGACGGCCAGCGTCAACGGCACGGCCGTGCTGGCCAAGATGTTCGAGCAGGCCGGCCACCAGGTGTTCAGCTGGCAGTCGCTCTCGCCGCGGCTGTCGCCAGCGGGCCGACTGCATCGTCTGGTTTCCCGACGACTTCGAGCCGCCCCGCACGAGGTCTGCCATTGGCTGGACAGTGGCTCGCCGACGAGCCGGGGCGGACGCTGATCTACGTCGGCCGCGACTTCGACGCCGCCGCGTGCGTACTGGAAGAAGGTCCTGCCCGCTGCCCCCGAGCGACCAGCGGGACGTGATCCGCCGAGCGGCTGACAGGCCGCCAAGGCCGATTGCCACCTGGAGCGAAAGCTCGATGCCGAAGTCGGAAGGACTGCGACTGGTTCACCTCGAGGCAGACTCCCGGCCGCGCGGACGGTGCGCACGCTCGAAGGCGACCGCGGTGGCTCGACGGGATCGACGCCTCGCGACTGGAAATCGAGCTGCGCCGCGGCCTCGCTCCCGCCGGACGGCGCCGAGGTGCTGCTTGGCAGTCGGGAGACGACATGCTCGTGAGCCGGCGAGCCGTGGGACGAGAGCCAGGTGATCGTGGTGGCCAACGGCTCGTTCCTGTTGAACCTGCCGCTGGTCAACCACGAGCACCGCAAGCTGGCCGGCAAGCTGATCGACGCGGTCGGCCCGCCGGGCAAGACGTCGTCTTCCTGGAAAGCGGCCCGGGCGGGCCGCCGATCCGCGACAGCGACCCCGCGGCCAGCGACGCCCGACCGGCCTGGAGATCTTCAACGTCTGGCCGGCCAACTGGATCCTCTTGCACCTGGCCGTCGCTGGGCATCCTCTTCTGCTTCTCGCGGTGGCCGATCTTCGGCGCCGTCGCCGAGACCGCCGCCAGGATTGGCCGAGTCGGCCTGGGCGACTTCGGCCGAGCACGTCCGACGCCGTCGGCCGACTGGCTCTACAGGAAAGCTCCGGCGACCGAGCGACTACGCCATGACCCGGAACTGCAACTCCCAGCAGACGACCATAGGCCAAGACGCACCAATACCGACTCCCTCTCTACCCTCAGCCCCAACCCCCAGTCCGAATCCCCATGAACCGACGACCCCGCCGCCGACTAAGTCCTCTGCCGAAGCCGCCGGCATCCGAGGCGCCGACGCCCACCAGGCAGCTTTTCGACCGCATCACCGGCCGAGATCCGCAAGATCTTCGTCGGCCAGGACGAGCTGGTGCTGGGCACGCTGGTGGCGCTGTTCTCCAGCGGGCACGTGCTGATCGAGAGCGTGCCGGGCCTGGGCAAGACGCTCTTCGTGCGGACCCTGGGCCGGGTGCTGGGGTGCCAGTTCGGCCGCATCCAGTTCACGGCCGACCTGATGCCCTCGGACATCACCGGCTCGCCGATCTTCGACATGAAGACGCAGGAGTTCCGCTTCCGGCCCGGCCCGGTCTTCACCCAGTTGCTGCTGGCCGACGAGATCAACCGCTCGCCGGCCAAGACGCACGCGGCGCTGCTGGAGATCATGCAGGAATACCGCGTGACGGTCGAGCGGACCAGCCACAAGATCGAGCGGCCGTTCCTGGTGATGGCCACGCAGAACCCGATCGAGGCCGAGGGGACCTACAACCTGCCCGAGGCCCAGCTGGACCGCTTCATGTTCAAGCTGGTGATCGACTATCCGTCGGCCGAGGAGGAGGCCGAGATCCTCGGCGATGCACAGCGTGCAGGTCGAGCTGGACCGCCGGCTGGACGTGCTGCAGACGGTGACCGGCCCGAGGAGATCGTCGACGTCACGCCGGCAGTGCGGCGACGTGCTGGTCGACCCGAAGCTGCGTCGACTACATCAACCCGCTGGTGCGGCTGACGCGGCAGTGGCCGCAGTTCTACCTGGGGGCGTCGCCGCGGGCGGGCATCGCGCTGATGCAGGCGCGCGCGGACGCTGGCCGCCTTCCGCGGCCGCGACTACGCCGTGCCCGACGACGTGGTCGAGCTGGCCCTGCCCGCGCTGCGCCACCGCGTGATCCTCTCGGCCGAGGCGGAGGTCGAAGGGCACTGCGTCGACGAGCTGCTCGACCGAGCTGATCCGCTCGGTGGAGGTGCCCCGGCTTTGAGCTTGCCACGCTGAGCCCGATGGCGCTGGTCTTGATCAAGCTCGCGGCCGTCGCGCTGCCGCTGGCTGCTGGCTGTGGTGGCTGCGAGGTCTTTCCCGGCCGGCGGCTGGTGCTCTTGGCGCCTGCTGCCGGCGCGTCTTGTCGCCGGTGCTGCTGGCTGCGCCGTGGCTGGTCTGGCTCGTGGTCGTCGCTGGACGCCGTGCTGCTGGCGGTCGTCGCTGGCCGACCTGGCGACGCTGCCGCGCCGCAAGGCCGCTTCTCCGTCGAGCGCCAGGCCGGGCGGATCGCCTCGCTGGGCAAGCGGCATCCGGTGTCGCCTGACGCTGTCTCGAACCACGCCGCCGCGGAGCCTGCGCCGTGCGGATCCGCGACGACGTGCCGCACGAACTGATCCCCGAGCCCGGCCGAGTTCGTCCATGCGGCCCCGCCCAGAAGCCGCACGACGCTCGCACTACGTGCTTCGCGCCGGGCCGCCGCGGGGCGTTTCGGCTCGAGCGGGTCCACCTGCGCGGCCGGCAGCCGGCTGGGGCTCTGGCAGCGGCTGCTCGACTATCCCGGCCGGACCGCGCTGCACGTCTATCCCGACATGAAGCAGCTCGGCCAGTACGCCGTCCTGGCCCGCACCAACCGGCTGAGCCTGCTGGGCGTCCGCCGCACGCGGCGCATCGGCCAGGACCACGACTTCGAGCGGCTCCGCGACTACACGATCGACGACAACTACAAGCACATCGACTGGCGGGCGACCGCCCGGCGGCGGAAACTGACCGTCAAGGACTTCCAGGCCAGCCAGAGCCAGCGGATCGTCTTCCTGGTCGACTGCGGCCGGATGATGACCAACGAGGCGGCCGGGCCTGAGCCTGCTGGACCACGCCCTGAACGCCATGCTGATGCTCAGCTACGTGGCCCTGCGGCAGGGCGACTCGGTCGGGCTGATCGCCTTTTCCGACGAGATCCACGGCTTCGTGCCGCCGCGCGGCGGCATGGCCCAGATGAACCGCCTGCTGCACGCCTCGTTCGACCGCTTCCCCCGGCTGGTCGAATCGCGCTACGACCAGGCCTTCCGCTACCTGGCCACCCACTGCCGCAAGCGGTCGCTGGTGGTGCTGGTGACCAACGTGATCGACGAGGTCAACGCCCACCAGGTCGAGCGCTATCTGACGAACCTGGTGGGCCGGCACCTGCCGCTGGGCGTGCTGCTGCGCGACCGGCGGCTGTTCGAGGCGGTCGACGTCGGAGGCCGACCCGACCCCGGTCCCGACGCCGGGCCCGCTGCGGCGACGACCGCCTCTGGCAGGCCGCCGCCGCGGCCGACATCCTCGCCTGGCGTCACCAGGTGCTCGCCGACCTGGCAGCGCAAGGGCGTCCTGTCGCTGGACGTCTTCCCCGAGCAGATGACCGCCCCGCTGGTGAACCGCTACCTGGAGATCAAGGCCCGGCACCTGCTCTAACCGCGCGGGGACGTTCCCCGTTTCCGGCCGAGCATCAAGAAACCAGGGCCCTGATGTCTTCTGCCGCCGCCAACGCTTGCTTGGCCGCGCGGCAGTCCCCGACACCTTCAGCAATGTCAAGGCCGCTTTGACCTGGTCGATCGCCTGTCCCTGCATGGCGGCCCCCGCCTTGACCGACACAGACTTCTTCTTGGCTCCCGCCTTGATGTTGCCGACGTAATTGGCCGTAATCGCGATGCCCTTCTTCCCCAAACCCTCGACAACATCCTTGTTCTTGGCCGTTGGGTGAGCCTTCACATAGTCCTTCACTGCTTGAGTCTTGTTCACTTTTAGCCTTTTCGCCATCAGCACATCTCCTTGTTGTTTCGGGTTGATATTACATGAGCGACACGCAAGTGTTTCAGGTATCGCTCACCATGTCAAGTAGTGCGATGCCAATACTATATCATCCGTCGATTGAGACGCAAGCCCAGCATCCTTCGCTGGTAGGCCACCCGGTACTCTCACACTACTACAATGCTGGGTCTGCCCGGCGGCTGTCACCGTCCTGTTGGACACATACACAACAGCTCCCAACTCGACTGAAAACGGCGCAGGGTGGGGCTGCAATGTGCCCGTCCAACCCTACGCGTTTCTTGCCCTGTTACTTCCCGCAACAGGTGCAACTGTGTTGTGCGTTGCCCACCAGCGGCCGGACTCCCTCAACGTGGAAATAGACGAGATACTTGCCTTCCTCTTCGGCGACGGGCGGCGAGTAATGGCGGCGGACTTCCTTGATCTTCTCCGGGTCGCTTTCCTCCTCGATCACCGTGAGCGACAGCCGTTTGCCGACATAACCATCGCCGCTCTCTAGGAACAGATAGGCCGCGCTGGGATTGTGGAACACGTTGTTGTGAGACAGCCGGTTCGTCATGATGAGCGCGCACGTGCCGTCGTCATCGGGCTTTGGGAAGTAAGGTGCCGCGTAAATGGCCTGGTTCACCTGCCCGCTCAGGTCGGTGGTCGCCAGGACCCCAACGCCCTTGGTTCGCTCAAAATATTCGCTGAGTTGCATGATCGGTCGCTCCAGGATGGTTGCAGTAATTGGAGGGAAACTCGCCGTCGGAATCATACGCATTGGGCTTAGGCTGCGGCAAGAAATCCCGCTTGAGGTTTTGCTGCTCGATAGTCCTGAGCCCAGGCATTCGGCACACGGCAGCCGCAAGCTAACACGTTGCATTTCAGGGGCGAAATGCTCCTCACGCCGATAGCCACCGTTTGCATCTCGATCCCGATGGCAACGACCCCCACTTGCGGAGAGCCCTATAACGAGATAGCCTGCGAGACGGCCGATCAGGTCCTCTGAGGGCATTCGGTGAACTTGGCATGAATTTCGTCGCTTTCGACTTCGAGACGGCAAATGAGCAGCGGGCCAGTCCGTGTGCCGTGGGACTGGCTATCGTGAAAGATAGTGAGTTGGCGACGAAAATCTCGCGGCTAATTCGTCCTCCAGAACTTCGGTTCAGCTCTCGTAATGTTGCGATTCACGGGATTCATCCCGAGGATGTCGCGAATGAGCCAGAGTTTCCGGATATCTGGCATGATCTTCGAGTCGTATTTTGTTGATACCGTTGTGGTTCGGCAGTCGCATCTTTCGATATTGGCGTGCTATTGAACACATTACGGCTATATTCCTTGCGTCCGCCGAAGTTCCGATATGTGTGCACGCGAGAGATTGCGAAGGCCTTGTGGCCCGACCTCCGCAGCTACACTTTGACCTCCGTTGCGCAAATGCTCGAAATCTGCTTTCATCACCACGACGCAGCAGAGGACGCATTTGCCTGTTCAGAGATCGCCAGGCGCAGGCGTGCGCTAGACACATAGCCAGTCCCTGGAAGACCTTTGCAACGGCTCGGAGTTCTGGTCCGCGAGGCGGAATACTGTGAAGCAACGGCCACGCAAAGGGCATGGCATCGAGAACCGAGAAGTGCGGGCTTTGTGCCGTCGTGCCGCAGTGCGGACCCGAGTCACCCTCTGTTTGGACGTGTGGTCGTTTTTACGGGTCCGCTAGTTTCAATGGGGCGCGCCGAAGCAATGCAACAGGTCGCAGATGTAGGAGGGATTCCGGCAGACTCTGTGACCAAGAAGACAGACCTTGTAGTGGTCGGCGGGCGGTATTTTGACGTATTCTCGCACAAGACTGGAAAAGTACGCAAGGCCATCAGAGATGATAGCCAAAGGCACAGTTGTGGACATCATTGGTGGCGAAGACGATTTTCTCAAGATGCTCTACGAGTGACTTCCGGGTACTCAGCTTCGTAGCAGTTGTTCAAACTGGCTTGTTCGATTATCTTCACGGCTAGCTGTTGTGCTTTCGCAAGTTTGGTCCCCGCATTCTCGCCGACCACCAAATAGTCGGTATTTTTCGATACGCTTGACGCCGCATGCCCCCCGTGCTGGATGATCAATTGTTTGATTTCCTGTCGCGTATAATTCGTTAGCGATCCGGTGACCACCAGTGCCTTGCCTTCGAGCCTTCGTCGGCCGGCAGCCGGCGTGGTGCTTTGCATCTGCACGCCGACACTTCTCAGATCTTCGATGATCCTGGTGCCTTCGCTGGCGTGCAAGAAGTCGAATACGCTTTGCAGCAATAATCGGGCCGATCTCGTCCGTTTCACTCAATTGTTCAACCGTTGCGGCCATTAGACGCATCCATGGAGCCAAACTGCTCGGCCAACACTGTCGCCACGCGCGAACCCACGTGACGAATTGACAACGCATTTAGCAGCCTCGCCAAGCCACGATTCTTGCTCTTGGGGATTTTTTTGTTTACCTGCTTCTCGGCAGTCTTTCGTGTCCACCTCTTTATCAATTTTAGCGGAGCTAGGTCGTTCGCCGTGAGTCTGTACAAGTCTGCAACGCTGCGGACGAACCCTCATCCACAAGACGGTTGACGTATTCTTGGCCCAAGGAGGGAAATCCTGCTTTCGTGCTAACTGCCTTACCGCCAGGCTCGATGTCTTTTCGTTCGACACTCACGAAGGCAGCAATCTTCTTCTTGATATCACCGCTCTGTCGCTTCGCATTCGTGAAGGTGATGTTCTCCTGGGAAGGCTCGAGTTGGACGCCGAGACTCCTGAGGTCCGCAATCATATCTTCGCCGATATCCTTATGAAGCCAGTCATGCAAACTGAAGCCATCGCCAACTTTGAAAAGGGCCGTTGTGTCAGCCTGCAAGATTCGTTCCATCGAGCCAAACTGTTTTGCCAGGGCCTCGGCACACTTCGCGGTTTTCGCGTCAGGCGCCAGGGCCTTAAGAAGCCATACGAGGCCAAATCCTTTGCTTTCTTCGATTCCCTCAACAATCTTCCCAGCACGCTGTGGCCCCAATTCTCCGACAGTCTCTAGCGGTAGTAGGTCATCAACGCTGAGACGATAGATGTCACCGTAAGTACGAACCAATTTCTCAGTCACCAACTGGCTAATCAATTCTTCGCCCAGCCCCTCGATGTCCATCGCGTTGCGGCTGGCGAAGTATGCGGAGGCGTCCTTCGACCTGGGCGGGGCAACTCGGATTGGGGCAGCGGATGTAGACGCCCCCTTCGTCCTTGACCAACTTGTGGCCGCAGTCGGGACACTTCGTGGGGAAGACGAACTTCGGCAGGATCGCCTTCCGCGCAGGTGCTTTTCCACGCGGACGATGTGCGGGATGATCTTGCCGGCCTTTTCGACCACCACCACGTCGCCGATGCGAACGTCCTTGCGCTCGATCTCGTCGGCGTTGTGCAGGCTGGCGCGGCTGACGGTCGTGCCGGCCAGTTCGACCGGCTCCAGGTCGGCCACGGGCGTGATCGCGCCCGTCTTGCCCACCTGCACGCGGATGTCGCGGAGCCGCGTGGCGGCCTCGTACTTCTCGAACTTGTAAGCGATCACCCAGCGCGGGCTTTTCGACGTGCTGCCCAGCCGCTCGCGCTGGTCGAAGCGGTTCACCTTCAGCACCAGCCCGTCGATCTCGAAATCCAGCTCGTGCAGCCGCTCGATCAGCTCTTCGCAGTGCTCGACCGCGGCGGCGAACGACGTGAAGCACTCGACGTAGGGCGTTGGCGGCCAGGCCGTAGCCGCGGAGCTCGTCGAGAAACTCCATGTGCGTCTCGGCCTTCAGACCCGTCGACGTAGCCGACGCTGTGGCAGAAGAACCGCAGCCGCCGCCCGGCGCGACGCGCGGGTCGAGTTGGCGGATGCTGCCGGCCGTCACGTTCCGCGTATTGGCGAACGGCGGCTTGCCCGTTCGCCGCTGCTGCTCGTTGAGCGCGACCAGGTCGGAATTGGCATGTAGATTTCGCCGCGAACCTCCAAGAGCGGCGGCACGTGCCGGCCCAGCAGCCGCAGCGGAACGTCGCCGATCGTGCGGACGTTGTGCGTGATGTCGTCGCCGACGCGGCCGTTGCCGCGCGTGATGCCGTGCGTCAACCGGCCATCCTCGTAGATCAGCGAAACGGCCACGCCGTCGATCTTCAGCTCGACGACCCACTCGATCTGTTCGCCTGCGAGCAGCTTGGCGACGCGGTCGCCGTACTTGCTCAGTTCGTCGAGGCTGTAGGTGTTTTCGATCGAGAGCATCGGCACGCGATGCTCGACCGATTTCAGACCCGTCAACCGGCTGATCGCCGATGCGCTGCGTGGGGCTGTCGGGAGTGATCAACTCCGGATGCTCGGCCTCGAGCTTCTTGAGCCGGTCGACCAGCCGGTCATAATCGTGATCGTTGATCTCCGGCGACGCTTCGACGTAGTATTTCCGGTCGTGATGCCGGATTTCCTCGCGAAGCCGCTCGATTTCGCCGGAAACGTCGGAAGACATGGCCAGACGGATCAAAGACCAGGGGCCGGCAGTCCGCCGCCCAGTTCGACCAATGGAAAACTCAACGGGACTGTCCCGATTTTCGCGGGCACCGCCGCGCAGCGGTGGTCGGCAAAAATGGGACTGTCCCGTTTGACGCCGGGACTACCTCTCCTGACACAAAAATTGAAACAGCCTCGACTCAACCACGCGAACCGCTCTTCCCTACCCGTCACAACCGGTGGCCGCCACGCATACGTTGCGGACGCCGCGGAGCGGGTGGGGAATCATGCACAGGAATTTTAGCGTGCCGGCGCCCGTGTTGCGAAACTGGTGGAGCTGGTTCGGCGGGACGAACACGGCGGTGCCGGCCCGCAACGGATGCTCGCGATCCCCTTCCAAGACCACGCCGGAGCCTTCGAGAACAAAGACTTCGTGTTCGTGGGCATGGGCGTGCTTCGGCGTCTGTCCGCCCGGAGCCACCTCGAATCGCCGCATGGAAAAACTGGGGGCCGCGTCGTCCGGGCCGATCAGGCAGCACATCCGGCAGCCCGTGGCCCCTTCGGTAGCGACCGGAGCGGCTTCCATCTGTTCGCAATGGATAACTTTCATCGAAGGTCCTCGAAAATCTGGCATCCTGACATGTTGCTTCGTGCCGCCCAGTATAACACATCCGTCGGCGCAGAAAAAACCCCCGAGGCAATGACTCCCAGCGCCGTATCGGCCTCCGCCAAGGAAGCCCTAACCGTCATTCGCCTCGAGGTGCAACGCCGCGCGGTCCGGAGACCGCACGCGTCACACCACTTCTATAACATGCTTCGGATTTCTGTCAAGGGTAGTAGCGCGTTTGTAGCAGGCACGCTCCGCGTGCCGTAGCCGAGGAAAGTGTCGTAAGACGTGTTGCCGAAGCGGGGATCGTACGGATTCTTGTGTCACGAGGAGCAGTAGCGACGCAAACCGCGGCGAAGGGGGACAGTACCATTTTCGCGGACACGAAAATCGGGAAAGTCCCCCGAAGCGTTCGGCTCAGACAGGCTACGGCACGCGGAGCGTGCCTGCTATGTGTCGGATGAGTTCCACAAAGCGGTCGCCGCGCTGCTGGAAGTTCAGAAACTGGTCGGTGCTGGCGCAGGCGGGCGACAGCAGAATGACCTCGCCCGGTCGCGAACGAGCCCAGCACCACCGCAGCGCGTCGTCCATCGTTTCCACCGCCGCACAGCAAAACTGCGGCTGTCGGGCGAGGGTTCGCTGCCTCAATACTGTGCCGGACGCGCCAAAGAACGCTGCCCCGCGGGCTCGATCGACAATTTCCGCCACCAAGGGTCCGACGTCGACCCCCTTGCTCTTGCCGCCGGCCAGGAGCCAGGCCGGGACGTCCAGCGACCGCAGTGCCGCTATGGTGGACTCCGACGTGGTCGCGGCCGAATCGTTGTAAACTCGTCGGCCATCGACCACGGCAATCCATTGCAGCCGCTGCGGCAACCCGCGAAACCGCTGCAAACTCTCGCGGATTGCGTCTTCGCCACAGCCGCAGGTCGCCGCGGCCGCCGCCGCGCATGCCGCGTTGATGCGGTCGTGTTCGCCACAAGTAGTAGGCACGCTCCGCGTGCCGCCGCCAGCGGCAGAAGCCATACCAATCTCCGTTGACGATTTCCGGGTGGCACGCCCTTCGGCGTCAGCAACGGCACGCGGAGCATGCCTGCTACTAACGGCAATCCGCCGGCCGCGGACCAGGCCCGACCAGGACGCCACTTCGGCATCCGCGGCATTCAGCACAGCGACGTCGTCTGACATCTGGCCGGTGAGAATTCGTTGCTTCGCCGCAATGTAATCGGCAAGTGTCGCGTGCCAGTCGAGATGATTCGGCGTGCAGCCGGTCACGACGGCCACCTGCGGCATCCGGGCGGCGGGCGAAAAGTGCCAGAGCTGAAAGCTACTGATCTCCAGCACGACCCAATCGTCACGGCCGATCTCCGAAAGTCGTTCCAGCAGGCTCCCGCCGATGTTGCCGCCCAGAAACGTCCGGCGGCCGGCGGCGCGGAGGATCGAGGCGAGCATGGCCGCGGTGGTCGATTTGCCGTTGGAGCCGGTAACGCCGACGATCCGGGCCGGACAGTTCTCCATGAACAGTTCGAGTTCCGTACGCAGCCGGGCGCCGGATTGCCGTGCGACCGCCAGCCAGGGGTTGTTAGGACGCACCGCGGGATTGACAACTACGAGGTCCGCCCCGTGAAAATCCAACTCGCGGTGGCCGCCGAGGCGGATCGCCGCCAATGGCAGGTCGTCCAGGAACGGCAACACGTCGGCCAGGGCGTCGCGGTCGGCCGCTTCGGTAACGGTCACGACTGCCTCCTGCCCGGCCAGCCAACGTGCGGCGGCCACGCCACCGCCGAAGTGCCCCAGGCCCATGACCGTTACCCGCCGCCCGTGGTAGTCCATCGCCCAAGTAAACCGACCGGCACCGGTTGTGACAAGGGCGAAATGGCCAGCGGGCGGTTGCGCCCTCTCGCAAAATGGGTTGCTCGGCGGTAAGATCGACCCCGGGAAGAAATCGTTCCGGCCGGCTTGCGGCAGATCGCCGGTGCGGGTATACTATTCATTTGTTCACTTTTCCGTCCGATCCTTTCCAGACCACCGAGCAAATCATGGCTAAGAAGACCGTACCAGCAGCGAAGTCGTCTGTCCGAACCGACTCCGGCGTACCGATGCTCGACGCCAATCCGACGCTGAAGAACACGTTGGCCCAGATCGAGAAGGAGTTTGGCGAGGGGGCCATCATGCCGTTGGGCATCGGCACGGCCACGCCCATCAACGGCATCCCGACCGGCAGCCTCTCGCTGGACATCGCCCTGGGCGGGCAGGGCATTCCCTGCGGCCGCGTGGTGGAGGTTTTCGGGCCCGAATCGAGCGGCAAGACGACGCTGGCCTTGCACGTCGTGGCCAGCGCCCAACGAAGGGGCGGCATCGCGGCGTTCATCGACGCCGAGCACGCGCTCGATCCGTCCTGGGCCAAGAAGCTCGGCGTCCAGTTGGAGACGCTTTTGGTCAGCCAGCCAAGCTGCGGCGAGGAGGCCATGCACATCACCGAGATGCTGATCAAGTCCAACGCGGTCGACGTAATCGTGATCGATTCGGTCGCCGCCCTGGTTCCGAAGAGGGAACTCGAAGGCGAGATCGGCGACTCGCACGTCGGGCTGCAAGCCCGGCTGATGAGCCAATCGCTTCGCAAGCTTACCGGAGTGATCTCGAAGTCGAAAACTTCGGTCATTTTCATCAACCAGATCCGCGAGAAGATCGGCGTGATGTTCGGGAACCCCGAGACCACGCCGGGCGGCCGGGCGCTGAAGTTCTACTCGTCCTGCCGCATCGACGTGCGGCGCATCAGCCAGATCAAAGAAGGCGACGAGGTCACCGGCCAGCGGGTCCGCGCGAAGGTGGTCAAAAATAAGGTGGCGCCGCCGTTCCGCGTGGCCGAGTTCGACATGATGCACAACAACGGCATCAGTTACGAGGCCGACGTACTGGACTTGGCGATGCTGCACAAGATTGTCACCCGCACCGGCGCCTGGTTCCGCTATGGCGACGTACAGCTCGGCCAGGGCCGCGAGAAGGTCCGCGATTTTCTCAAGGAGAATCCGAAGCTGGTCGAGGAGTTGAAGGACAAAGTCGTGAGTGTCGGCATGCCCTCGGCGGCGGCCCCGGCGTCGCCCGGTGCGGACGGTGCAGAATAGCGAAGCAGATAAGCACGCGTTCCTAAGGGGACTGTCCCCTGGTTCAGTGCCCACCGCTCTGTTTTCCATGCCGCAGCGGCTTCGGTTGGATTCCGTGTCCTTCCGCGTGGCCGAGTCTCCGCTGCATCCGCTCCTGCCGGGCAATGATCTCGCGCACCAGCCGCTTGTCGCACGGCCGCAACCGGCCGACACCCAGGTAGGTTCGCATAAACGCCATGCGCTGGCGGCAGCCGATCTGTTCCAGCGGCAGCGACCAGGCCAGTTGCGCGAGGTCCTTCACCACCCACCGGCGGCGAAACCGCCGGCGATGCTGCACGCGTTGCAGGTCGATCAGGCGGACCTCCGGCTGCCCCTCGTCGCCTTGGCGAACGAAGAAATGCCCGGCGTACAGATCGCGATGGTTGTATCCGCCGCCATGAAGCGCCCGGGCGACCTCGGCCACTTTCGCGACCCATCGGTCCAACTCGCGACAGCGGCCGCGCGTAATCGTCTTCGGGCCGGGGGGAAAGCGGGCCTTAAGCAGCGTGGGCAGTTCGACGAAACCCGACAGTTCGCGCGTCGCCAGGAACGACTCGGCCCGGCCGTCTGGGAAAAACCGTTCTCCCATCGCGGCCACGCAGGCGCTTTTCGACCCCGGCCTGGCGGAGCCGCGCGGTGTTTTTCGCTTCCAGGCGGGCGGCCGTGGCTGGCGGTGGCCATCGCAGTTTCGTCCGCAGCCACGCGGCCGGTCCCCAGCTTCGATGCTTCTTCAGGTACAGGCGGCACGGCTCACCGTCGCCGTCCGGCAAGTCAAACCACCAGTTTTCTCGGTCGGCCAGGCGCCGCAGACAATGCCCGTCGGCGGCCCCCATGACGGCATCGAAGCTGTTCCAGCCGGCCCGCTCCAACAGCGAACGGAATGCCGGATCGATCCAGAACGTTTCGCCAAAGGCCATCTCGCGTCCTACATCAATCGCCGCACGGCGGCAAACACCATGGCAACGGTCAAGTCTCGCATGCAGCGGTGATGCCCCAGCGGACAGACCCGCTTGTGGCAGCCGATGCAGTCCAAGTTCAGCACCAGATTCTCGGCCCGTTGCGTCGGGTTCTCGCTCCACACCGGCAGCATCGGGCCATAGAGCGTCACCAGTGGCAGGCCGAAGGCCGCCGCGACGTGGCGCGGGCCGCTATCCGTCGACACCATCAGCCGGCAGCGCCGGATGCACGCCTTCGCCGTGCCAAAATCCATCGGCGCCTCGGCCAGCGAAAATACCCTGTCGCACGCCGCCAGCCGGACGATCTGCCGGGCAATGTCGCGCTCGTTCGGGCCGCAAGTCACCAACGCGTCGCAGCCCAACTCATCGACGATTCGCCGGGCGAGCTCGGCGAAGTGCTCCGGCGGCCAGAGCTTCGACGCTCCGTACGCGCCGCTCGAGTTCAGCGCCACAATCGGCCGGCGATTCGAGAGGCCCATCGCCGCAAACACGCCGTCGGCCGACCGCTCATCCGACGCGATGGTCGCCAACTCCAGTCGCGGTGATTCTCCGTCGCAGCCGGCCGCGCGGGCGAGCCGCAAGCAGGATTCGACCACCGGCTCAGGCGCCACGCGTCGGCCGGCCCGGGGCGACTCGACTTTATGGGTCAGCAGCGGCCCGCGTCCATAGCGGACGTAGCCGATCCGGGTACGTGCCGCGCCGAGCCACGCCACCGCGGCCGTGCGGAACGAATTGGTCAACAACACGGCCAGGTCGAACTGCCGCCGGCGCATTTGCCGGGCGACGGCCCAAGAGCGTAAACGGCGGTCGTTCGCGCGGGGATCGAAAAGCCACTGTTCGTCGAGCCAATCCGTGCCCGCCAGCACGTCGGCCAGATACGGCCGCACGATGCCGACGATTTGCGCCCCAGGACCGAAATGCCGCCGCAACGCGCGAAGCGCCGGCGTGGCCATCGTCAGATCGCCCAGCCAATTGGGAAGAAAAATCGCGATTTGCATGCAAAATCAGAATAACCGCTTGGCCGACGCCGACCAATAGTGATCCGAACAACGATCGGGTGGCACGCCGATCAAGTGACGGGCCGATCGGGTGGCATCCCCTGAAGAACGAAGGGCGTGCCACCCTTTGACACCGACCAATCGCGATTCAATTGCGATTCCAACGATTCCTGGCCGGCGAGAAACTCCACCTCGACGGCCAGCGCCCAGAGTGGCACGCGGCCGAGCCACTCCACCGAGAGCTTTGCGAGGTCCTTTCCCGTACACAGCACGGCCGAGGCGCCGAGCTTGTCGGCCCAGGCACTTAGCGCGTCGAGGTCGGCGGGCCGGTAGCGGTGGTGGTCGGGAAATTCTCGGAAGCCGACCACCCGGCAGCCGCAGGCGTCCAGCGTGCCGCGGAAGCCGGCCGGATTGCCCAGGCGCAGAAGGCGGCTACAGGCTGTCCGCGCATGGTGTCCAGCGAACAGGCGTCGCCGCCGGCCGAGACGAGCCTGCGCGGCGCGTGCGACGGTTTCCGCCGTAATCGTCTGCGGCGCATGGAGGCGAACCGTTTTCCATATCGCCTGACGCGCATCCTTCGCCACCAGGTCGGCCCGCGACAGGATGATTGCGTCGGCTCGTCGCAGGCCTTCAAACGGTTCGCGCAGCAATCCCCGCGGAAACACCCGGCCGAAGCCGAACGGTTGCAAGGCGTCCAGCACGACGATGTCCAGGTCGCGGCCGAGCCGCCGGTGCTGAAAACCGTCGTCGAGCACGATCACACGGGCGCCAAACTCGGCCACGGCCCGGCACGCCGCCGCAACGCGATCGGCGTCTTGCAGATGCGGCACGTTTGGCAGGAGCCGCCGCAACTCCAGGGCTTCGTCGTTCGGCGTGCCCGGTTTCGCGCCGTAGCCGCGGCTCACGACGGCGACGCGGACGCCCTGGTTGGAGAAACGGCGTGCCAGCCACGCCACCAGCGGTGTCTTGCCGACGCCGCCGAGCGTGAGATTGCCGACGCTAATGACCGGGACGCCAACGCGATGCACGATTGCCCGGCCATCGTCGTAGCGGCGATTGCGCCGTCGGACGGCGGCCGTATAGAAGCGTTCGCCGACGCCCAGGACGCCGCGCAGCACGCCCGGGCCGAAACCGAGCCGACGGCCGCTTACGATTCCATGAAAGACAGACGGTCGCAGCAAATCATGGCTCCTCGCAATCGCAGCAGGTACGCTCCGCGTCTCGCGACCGCCTTGCAGCAGGCATGACGGCCGCGTCGTCCCCCGCAACAGCGAGGTTTGACGGTTCTTCGGTTACGGCACGCGGAGCGTGCCTACTACCCGGCGCGGCAGCAAGTATACTAGAGATATGCACCTTTGGCCTACCTCAGTGCGGCTGACTTGCGGCGTTGCCCTTTCTGCGGTATTGGTTTCGTCGGCCGCGGCGGTTGATCGGGTGACGGTCCGCCGCGACGGCAAGCAGTTGGAAGTCGTCGGCCGGTCGCTGGTGACCGCGCAGGACGGCGGGCGACTGCTCTTGGCCCGCGACGGGCAGCTCTGGCTGATTCCGCCCGAGGAGCAAGTCGGTCACACGAGCGACGGCAGGGCGTTCGTGCCCTTTTCGCGCGACGAGATGAACGACGCAGTTCGCAAGGAACTGCCGCAAGGCTTCCGCACATTTTCGACCACCCACTATTTGATCTTCTACGATACGTCGCTGGCGTACGCCCAGTGGTGTGGCTCGCTGTTCGAGCGGCTGTACCTGGCGTTCACGAATTATTGGACGCGGCAAGGGCTTCGAGCTCGCCGAGCCCGAGTTCCCGCTGGTGGCCGTGGTGTTTGCCGACCAGGCATCGTACTTGAAATACTCGCTATCCCGAACTGGGCGACGCCGCCCCGTCGGTCATCGGCTACTACAGCCTGGTCACGAACCGCATGACGATGTACGACCTGACGGGCATGGAGTCGCAGCGGCACGGCCGCGTAGCCGCGGCGGCCCAGATCAACCTCATCCTGTCCCAGCCCGATGCCGTGCAGACCGTGTCGACCATCATTCACGAGGCGACGCATCAAATCGCCTACAACTGCGGACTGCACACGCGGTTCAGCGATTTTCCGCTATGGATCAGCGAGGGCATCGCCATGTACTTCGAGACGCCCGATCTTCGCAGCGAGAAAGGCTGGCGCGGCATCGGCAACGTCAACCGGCCGCGGCTTGCCCATTTCCGGGAACATGGCCCGAGCCGCGGGTCCAAGTGGCTGGAGGCGATGCTCTGCGACGACAAGCAGTTCATCGACACGAAACATGCGTTGGACGCGTACGCCAATGCCTGGGCGCTGACGTACTTCCTCATCACGAAGCATCCGAAAGAATATGTCGCGTATCTCAGCACGCTGTCGGCAAAGAAGCCGATTCTCGAGGACGGCCCCGAGGGCCGGCTGGACGACTTCCGCAACTGCTTTGGCGACCTTTCCCAGGTCAGTGCGGAGTTCTTGCGCTACATGTCGCGGCTCCGATAACCAGTGGGATCGTGGGATACCTGGCGCCCCAGGCGGCTGCTTGTACCGTGGTGCCTGCGGTGTTATGCTGAAGATCGTGGGCGGCCAGGCACGCCGGGCTCACCCTCACGCCTCGACTCCCCCCGCGACATTCTCCACCTGCAAAGGAGCACACTCGTGACACGACGATGTTCCGCCACCGAATCGAAGCATCCCAATCGGCGAGATTTCTTGAAGACGACCTCGTCGCTGGCCGCCGCCGGGGCGCTGGCAGGCGAGTTGTCGATCGGCCGCACGGCCCATGCCGCGGGCGATGACGTGCTGAAGATCGGCCTGATCGGCTGCGGCGGCCGCGGCACCGGCGCCGCCGCCAATGCGCTCGGGGCCGACAAGGACTGCAAGCTCGTAGCAATGGCCGACGTCTTCGACGATCGCCTGCAAAACAGCCTTTCCATTCTACGGAAACAACTGCCGGAGAAGGTCGCCGTTGATCCCGACCACTGTTTCATCGGATTCGATGCGGGTGAAAAGCTGATCGGCAGCGACGTCGACGTGGTGCTCTTGACCGAGACGCCGCACTTCCGCCCAATGCACCTGAAGCAGGCCGTCGACGCCGGGAAGCACGTCTTTTGCGAGAAACCGGTGGCCGTCGACGCCCCCGGCGTCCACAGCGTGCTGGCGTCGGCCGCCGAGGCGAAGAAGAAGAACCTCAATCTCGTCGCCGGCCTGTGCTGGCGATACCACCTCGGCGTGCGCGAAACGATGAAGCGGGTGCTCGACGGCGCGATCGGCGAGATCAAGTCGATCCAGGAGACCTACCTGACCAATCCGCTGGGCTTCCGCCCTCGCGATCCAAAGTGGACCGAGATGCAACATCAGATTCGCAATTGGCAGTACTTCGTCTGGCTCTCAGGCGACTTCAACGTCGAGCAGCATATTCACAGCCTGGACAAGGCGGCCTGGGCATTGCACGACGTGCCGCCGGTGGCGGCGTTCGGGATCGGCGGACGGCAGTGCCGGCCGGCCGAACGGGGCGACGTCTACGACCACCATGCCGTCGTCTACGAGTATCCTGGCGGCGTCCACGTCCACTCATATTGCCGTCAGATCGCCGGCTGCAATCCCGACGTCACGGACATCATCGTCGGCACGAAGGGACGCGCCATCCTGCCGGACAAACTGGTGATCGAAGGCGAAAACCCCTGGAGATATAGGGGCCCGAAGCCAAGCATGTATGACGTCGAGCATCAAGAACTGTTCGCCGCCATTCGCTCGGGCAACACGATCAACAACGGCGACTACGTCGCTAAGAGCACCATGCTGGCCATCCTGGGCCGGATGGTGGATTACACGGGTCAGCGGTTGACGTGGGACCAGGCGATCAACTCGCAGCAGAAGCTGGCGCCGGCGAGCTATGCCTTTGACGTCGACCCGCCCACGATGCCGGATCAGGACGGCAGGTATCGCATCGCCATGCCCGGCCAAACGAAGTTCGCCTAGTGCTTCGTAGCAGGCACGCTGCTACTTGGGCGGGAGCTTGAGTTCCAGGCCGATGGGCAGCAGTTCGGGGTCGCTGAGCACGTTGCGATTGAGCTCGAAGATTTCGTTGGCACGCGCGGCCGAGCCCAGGTAGCGTTGGGCGATTGCCGGCAGCGAATCGCCATCGACGATCCGGTGCGTGCGCGCGGCGCTTCCGCCGCCGGCAGCATCATTTCCATCGATACACCCCATTGCGAACTTGCCGGCCGCTTTGCCTCAGGAAAATCGGCCGCCATCGCCGGCGGAGGTTCGTGCCGATCCAGCGGCGTGACCACCGTCGCCGGCCGCCCGCTGTTGGCGTTCATGTCCGGCGAAGCGGCCGGCGTGTGCCGGCGTTTCTCGCGTGCCGCCGGCCCCCGCGCTTCTCCGCGGTAGCGAAGCAGCACCTCCGGCTCGGCCGGCGGCGGGCCGGGCGCCGGCGGCTTGTCGCGGCGGAACAGCATCGCCGCGCAGATGCCCGCCAGAAGAACGAACAAGGCCACGCCAGTCTTGATCCCAGGATCCACCATCGCCGATTCTGTGGTAGGGTGCGTCGCCGACGCACCGATTGATAGGCAGTTGTGGTGCGTCGGGGACGCGCCCTACCGAAGATATCGGGAAGCTTCGGGCGGCGTTTGCAGCCGAGCTGGGCCAATCGGACCGCGCCGCGTTCGGCCGGGTGTGCTCATATCGGCTCTGCCGAAGATGCCGGAAGAGGCTCCACGTGCGTAAAAGCGGGGACTGTCCCGATTTTCGTGTCAGCGAAAATGGGACTGTCCCCTTCGCCGCGGTTTGCGTCGCTACTGCTCCTCGTGACACAAGAATCCGTACAGTCCCCAAAAGCGGGCCGCATCAGGTTATTCCGGCTTGCAGCGCCTTGTCGGAAATATCCTTGCGGCACCAGGCCCCCGGCCAGCGGATGCACTTGACGGCCCGGTAGGCGTTGAGCTTCGCCTTGGCAATGGTGTCGCCCAAGGCGGTAACGTCCAGCACGCGGCCGCCGGCCGTAACGACCCGGCCGTCGATCAAGGTTGTGCCGGCGTGGAAGACTTTGACGTCCGGCAGCAGATCGGCATCGGAGAGGCCGCGAATCGGAAGCCCCTTGGTGTAGTCGCCGGGATAGCCCTGACTGGCCATCACGACGCACACGGCCGGCCGCGGATCCCACTCAAGCGGTCCGAGCTGTTCGAGCCGGCCTTCCACGGTCGCTTCCAGCAGGTCGAGCAAGTCGGTCTTCAGCCGCATCAACAGCGGCTGGCACTCCGGGTCGCCGAAGCGGACGTTGTATTCGAGCACTTTCGGCCCCTGCTTGGTCATCATCAGACCGGCGTAGAGTACGCCGCGAAAGGGGCGCCGTGCGCGCTTCATGGCATGGACGGTCGGCACCAGCACGTGCTCCTCGATCCAGTGGAGCGCGGCGTCGTCGACCAGCGGGGCGGGGCAATAAGCGCCCATCCCACCCGTATTCGGACCCGTGTCGCCGTCATAGGCCCGCTTGTGATCCTGGGCGGGCTGGAGCGTGACGATCGTCTGCCCGTCCGTGACGGCCAACACGCTGGCCTCCTGGCCGTCGAGCCGCTCTTCGATCACCAGGCGGTCGCCGGCCGCGCCGAACCGCTTATGACCGGCGATTTGTTCTACCGCCCGCACGGCCTCGTCGCGGCCGGAGCAAACGACGACTCCCTTGCCGGCCGCCAGTCCGTCGGCCTTGACGACGACGGGCACGTCTTCGCGATCCTTCAGAAAGCGGAACGCGTCGGTCGGATTGGTGAAGGTCTGATAGTCGGCCGTCGGCACGTCGGCATGCCGCAACAGGTCCTTGCAAAAGACCTTGCTGCCTTCCAGTTCCGCCGCCGCGCGGCGCGGCCCGAACGCCCGCAGACCGGCCGCCTCGAAAGCGTCGACAATACCGGCGGCCAGCGGCGCCTCGGGCCCGACGAGGGTGAGCGCGACGTCGTTTTCCCGCGCGAACGTCACCAGCGCCGAGAAATCGCCCGGCTGGATGGCAACGTTCTCGCCGTCGAGATCAGTGCCCGCATTGCCGGGCGCCACGAACACCCGGTCGGCGCGGGGGCTCTGGGCGATCTTCCACGCCAGGGCGTGCTCGCGGCCGCCGCTGCCGACGATGAGGATATTCATGGAGTGTGCCGCCTCCCGAGGGACCGGGCAAGAACGCCGCTATTCTAATGGCCGAAAACGGCCCTGGAAAGGGGCCATAAACTCTATGCCTATCACGTGTTCTTCGATTCCCAGCCTGACACGCCGCGCGACCGGTCACGCATCTGTGACGAAATTACTTATCCCCATCCGTCGCTGACGTATCATGGTCCACTGGGGTGGATTGCCAATGGGAGCCGTCTGCGTTGTCGCGCACGAGGGCCGGGCCGAAATCGACGACGGAGCGAATGCGGCCCTCCGGTGGTGGGGAATTGGCGTAGGATCGCGAGGAGTCCCAGCCTTGCACGCGCCGAATCTGTCAATGGGCGCAGACGGCCATCGCCGCATCGTGCAAACAAGAGCGTCTCAGCCGCTCAGGCAGCAGATGGTTTCGCCAACGCCTTCTGAATTGGCCCCAAGCGGAGCTTGCCCAATGTGCCATCATGTCGGGGAGCCGCAGCCAACAGCGTTGCAAAGGCGACATGCACCACCAGCACCGCGCCGACCATCGCGTGAAATCGCCGTGCGCCGACGAGGTTGCCATCATCGACGCCCCAGAAAAGTTTCAACCGGGCGTTCACCCGCTCCACCGACGTGCGACCCTTGTACATCCGCTCGAACTTCTTGGTAGCGCGTGGAATCGGCGGAAACCGCCGCAGGTCGATCGTGCGATCCACACGTACCGTCTTGCCGTAGGACTTGCCCGCATTGCAGACCGCATCATGCGGGCAGGGCCAACCTTCGTGCCTCGCCGGACAGCGATACTTGATCGTTTCCCGCTGCGGTTCGTAACCGATGTAGGCCATCTTCTGCCGCACGATCGGCTGGCTCGTGCGATCGTAGCAATAGACCGTGCCCGCTTCGTCGTAGACAATGTTCGACCTTCCGTCGTGGCCGGGAAGCATCTGTTCGGTTTGATCCTTCCACAAGCGGCGGTTTTGGATCACTGGGCGGATGCCGGCCTTATGCAGCACCCGATGCGACTCGTTGTCGTCGGCCGCCTTGTCGTAGGCCAGGGTTTCGATGCGGCCCTGAGGCAGATTTCCTTGCCCCTGCTCGACCAACTCCGGCAGCGATTTGCAGTCAGCCGCGTTGGCGGTCGTCACTTGGTAAGCCAACACCACCTCATGCTTGGCGTCCACCAGCAGGTGCAACTTATAGCCGAACCACTCGACGACCTTCGTTACCTTGCCCTCCTCATCGAGGTATTCCTTCTTTCCACCGCTGGGCTGCGGCAGTCCTTCGGCGGTCTCCGCCTTTGCCGCCTCCTGTCTCTTCTGCCGAGCGTGCAACGCCGTCGAATCACCGGCCGTATTCTTTCCCAAGTCGGGCACGGCCACTCCCAACCGCTCGATCATCGCGTCGAAGATTCGCCGCAATTCGGACACATGCGGTTCTTGCCCCAAGACATCCAGAAATCGCGAGACGTTCCAGCTCTTGGGAACACCCTCTTCGCGTTCAATGCCGATGAGCCTCCGCAGGCCCTCGTTACGCCCCAGCTCCGCTAACGTGGCGTCCACGCTGACGTGCCGCAGAGCGATTCGCAGGAGCAAGACGCCCCAGAGGACATGGACCGGATAGTCGTCGCGGCCGCGGCCGCGATGCTGCCTGAGCCCCTCCAAGAGCTTCGCATTGGGGATGGACCGCAGAAAATGCCTGATCGTGCCCAGACTCGGGCTGTCTTGCAAGCAATCCCAGGCGAACAACGGCTTGGTCATGGCGATATGCATGGGTCACCTCCTTGCGTAACGTTGAGGCGCCAATATACACCGCACCGCATCCCCGCTCAAGCCCATTCGTGGTCGAAAAATCGAAAGAAACCGCCGCCCGCGTCGCGCTTGCCGAGTAAAACGAGCCGCTTCGCGGAGAACGCTTTCCACAAGCTGATTACAACATGTTTCTTCTACTCCACTTCCACACATTGCAAACGGCTCTGCCAATGGAGATAAAGGTTGACAGCGATTGTCAAACCCACGGATAATGCAGGTCGCGTCGAATCATCAACCGCGGCATACCGGAGGGGCGTCACAATGGATCGCAGGAGTTTCTTGGAGCAAGTAGCGGCGTGGACGGCGGGCGCGACGCTGGCAGCCCCCGTCTTCAACATTCGTTCGGTCGTGGCCGCCGAGGCAACGTCCACCGGTCCGTCGACCTTGGCATTTACCAAAGGGAAGGACTACGCCGCGCTGGTCGCTCGGGTGTTGAAGCCATTGGGAGGGATCGCCGCCTTCGTCAAGCCGGGCACCCGCGTCGTCGTCAAACCGAACATCGGTTGGGACCGCACGCCCGAGCAAGGCGCCAACACCCATCCCGAAGTGGTCAAGGCCATCGTCGAGCAATGCCTCGGCGCCGGCGCCAAGCAGGTGCTGGTCTTCGACCGCAGTTGCGCCGAGGTCCGCCGCTCGTACAATCGCAGCGGCATCCTGGCAGCCGTCCAATCGATCGGGAATCCCGCGGCTAGGTGCGTGTATCAGGACCGGAATCGGTTTGTCCCGGTGGACATCGAAAACGGCAAGTCGCTCAAGCGGTTCACGTTTTACAGAGACGCCCTGGCAACCGACTGCGATTGCTACATCAACGTCCCGGTGGCCAAGAATCACGTTGCGTCGAAGCTCACGCTCGGGCTGAAGAACGTCATGGGCGTGATCGGCGGCAACCGCGGCGAGATTCACAAGGATCTCCACCAACGCATCGCCGACCTGAACCTGGTCGTGCGCCCCCGATTGACGATCATCGACGCGACGCGGATCATGTTCCGCCACGGCCCCCAGAGCGGAGGGCCCGAAGACGTGAAGGTTCTCGACACGCTGGTCGCCTCGGCCGACATCGTGGCCGCCGACGCCTATGCCACGACGTTGTTTGATTTGAAGCCGCAGGACGTGGGCGCCACGGTGGCCGCTGCCCGGCTTGGCCTCGGCGAGATCGATCTGGCCAAGGTGAAGATGGTCGAGGCCTGATGCCGTGGCTGTGTCGCCGATGCACCCACGCAGCCCCGTTGCCGGGATGCATCGCGCGTTGGGGACGCACTCTACGGATTGCGCTGCAACCGACCCACCCGCTTACCAACCTCTTTCATGCGACATCCTTTGTGGATTCCCTGGCGATGGTGGCGGCGGGCCGTGCAGCTTGCGGTGTTGGCGGCGTTCCTCTGGCTCTTTCGCCGCACGGAATACTCCGGCGCCGACGACATCTCGCCGGCCGCACATTTTCTGTTTCACTTGGACCCGCTGGCAACGTTGGCCCCGATGCTGGCGGCGCGGCAATGGATCGGCCCCCTCTGGCCGGCTCTGGCCGTCGTGGGGCTCACGCTGCTCCTGGGCCGGTTCTTCTGCGGCTGGATTTGCCCGCTGGGCACGCTGTTGGATGTCTTCCACTGGCTGTTCAGCCCGCTGGCGTGGATTACGCGCCGGTTCATTCAACGAGGTGTTCCCGATGGCCGCTTGCTGACAGCGGCGGGAAGATCGACTCGCTACGTTCTGCTCGTCGTCGTCCTCACGGCGGCGGTTTTCGCCTTCCCCCTGGTGGGCTTCGTCGATCCCTTCGCGCTGCTCTTCCGCGGCATGACCTTCTGGGCCGATCCGGCTCTGTATCACGGCGTCGACGCGGGTTTCGGCTCGGCGACGGAAGGCTGGGCCGCCACGGTCGTGCGGCCGTGGGTCAGCGAGCACCTGTTGCCGTTCAGCCCGATGGTGTTTTATCTCGCCGGGGTCTCTGCGGCGATTCTGGCGGTGATTTTTGTCTTGGAACTGGTCGTGCGGCGGTTCTGGTGCCGCTACGTGTGTCCGCTGGGGGCGATGTTGGGAGTCCTCGCCCGGCCGTCGCTGCTGAAGCGGCTTCCGACGAAGGCTTGCCGCTCCTGCGGCGTCTGCGCAACGGACTGCCGCATGGGCGCGCTCGATGCAGACGCCGGGCTGTCGCCCGACGCGTGTACGCTCTGCATGGATTGCGTCGACTGGTGTCCCAAGGGCATTGCCGGCTTCGCATGGCGGAAGCGATCGAAAACGCCGCCGCGGCCGGTCGACCTTTCGCGCCGCAGTCTTCTGGGCGGGATCGTCGCGGGCGCGGCCATCCCGGGCGTCGCCTGGGCCGCAAAACTCGGATACGTTCGGCCCGCCAACCCTAGCTTGCTGCGTCCGCCGGGCGGCGACGACGAGCGGAATTTTCTCAATCTGTGCATCCGCTGCGGTGCGTGTATGAAGGTCTGCCCCACCAACGTGCTTCAGCCGGCGGTGTTCGAGTCGGGCGTCGAAGGCGTTTTTTCGCCGCGGCTGGCACCCCGCTTCCTCTTCGAGCAGAGTTTCTGCCAATACGATTGCACGCTCTGCGGCCAGGTCTGCCCGACCGGCGCGATTCCGCAATTGACCGAGGAGGCCAAGCACCTGCACCCGATGGGCAAGGCATATTTCGACCATTCGCTCTGCCTGCCCTGGGCCGAGAAGACGCCGTGCATCCGCTGTGAAGAGATGTGCCCCGTGCCCGATAAGGCGATCAAGATCGTCAACACGTTCACCGTCAAGAACGAGAACGGCGAGGAGTTGGAGATTCAGCAGCCGGCGGTCGATCGCGACCTGTGCGTCGGTTGCGGCATGTGCGAGAGCAACTGTCCCGTAGAGCCGCTGGCCGGCCCCGCCGGCATCCGCGTCCGCCGCGTCGAAGCCCCCGACCCCGGCACGGAATTCTTGCTGAAAAAGGCAGCAGGCACAAGGTAGCAGGCACGCTCCGCGCGCGGTGATTGCTGCGGCACGCGGAGCGTGCCTGCTACTCTCGGCCCGCCACGTTCATGCCGCCAGGATCGCCTTCAGGTCGGCCTCCGGCGTGGTGATCGGGGCGACGCCGAACTTCTCGACCAGCACGTCCAGCACTGACGGCGTGACAAACGCCGGCAGCGTCGGGCCGAGACGGATGTTCTTGATGCCAAGGTACAAGAGCGTCAGCAGGATCGCGACGGCCTTCTGCTCGAACCAGCTTAACACCAGCGACAGCGGCAGTTCGTTGACCTCGCACTCGAAGGCATCGGCCAAGGCCATCGCGATCTTGACGGCCGAATAGGCGTCGTTGCACTGGCCGATGTCCAACAGCCGCGGGATGCCGTCGATCGCGCCGAAGTCGAGCTTGTTGAAGCGATACTTGCCGCAGGCCAGCGTGAGGATGACGCAGTCGTCGGGCACCTTCTGGGTGAACTCCGTGTAATAGTTGCGGCCCGACTTTGCCCCGTCGCAGCCGCCGACGAGGAAGAAGTGGCGAATCCGCTTGTTCTTCACCGCCGCGATGACCTTGTCGGCCACGCCCAGGACAGCATTGCGGCCGAAGCCGACGGTGATGGTCTGTTCGGGAGCGTCCTCGGCGAAGCCCGGCGCGGCCAACGCGGCCTCGATCACCGGCGTGAAGTCGCAATCCGGGCCAATGTGCCTTACGCCTGGCCAGGCGACAAGCCCGCTGGTGAAAATTCGGCCGGTATAGGTTTCCTTCGGCTTCTGGATGCAGTTGGTGGTCATGAGGATCGCACCGGGGAAGGCGTCGAATTCCTTGCGCTGGTCCTGCCACGCGCCGCCGTAATTGCCGACCAGGTGCTTGTACTTCTTCAAGCCCGGATAGGCGAGACAGGGCAGCATTTCGCCGTGCGTGTAGACGTTGATCCCCTTGCCCTCGGTCTGCTCAAGCAATTCCGCAACGTCTTTCAAGTCGTGCCCGGAGACGAGGATGCACTTGCCGCGGACCGGCGTGACGCGGACCTTCGTGGGCTCCGGATGGCCATAAGTCTCCGTGTTGGCGGCATCCAGGAGTGCCATGACGTTGAGGTTCAACTCGCCGACCTTCATCGCCCAGCCAAGCAGATCGTCGGCCGTCGGGTTTTCCTGGGTGAGAAAATCGAGCGCGGCGTGGAACGTGGCGTAGATTGTCTCGTCTTCATAGCCGAGCAAGTAGGCGTGGTCGGCGTAGGCCGCGGCGCCCTTGAGCCCGTAGAGCACCAGTTCTTGCAGGCCGGTCACGTCCGCGCCGAGTCGAACCTGCCGCCCGGTGATGGCAACTTCCTCGCCCTGGCGGACCAGCCCGGCCAGGTCGGCGGCGGGCTGCCAGCCGGCCGGGCCCGCGCCGGGGCCTGTCCCAATTTTGCGCGGGGACTGTCCCAATTTTCGCGCCAGCGAAAATGGGACTGTCCCCTTGCCAGTCCCGGCACACGCCGACTCGTACAACTTCTTTGCCCTGTCACGCATCGACGCGGCATGCCGCAAATGGCCGACCAGCCGCTGGGGATCGAAATCGACGTTGGTCACCGTGGCAAAGAGAAACTCGATCACCGAGCGATCCACCTCGCGGTCGGCGGCCCCCAGTTCAGCCGCCCGATGGGCATACATCGACACGCCCTTGGCGGCGTAGACCAGCAGGTCTTGCAGCGCGGCGGTCGCCGGGTCCTTGCCGCAGACCCCTATGCTCGTGCAGCAGGTCCCCTTGGCGGTCTGTTCGCATTGATAGCAGTACATCGAGTCACTCCCTTTTTTGAAGTTGGACGTGCGGCACAAGCCGGCTGGCAGGTCGCCCGCCAGATTCTTATAATGGCAATCATACGCGGCTGGGCGTGGGCGATCCTTGACTTGAATCAAGCGATCCAAAAAATCTCATCGCCCGTGAGCCGGCATTCTGGGGCGTTTCACGCACCCTACACATTCGCGCCGCAGCCGTGAACATCGTCGACGTCCTGCACAACTGCGAGCTGTTTTCGGCCGTGCCGCCGGCCGGCTTCCGGCGCATCGCGACCATCGCCCGGCTCTGCCAATTCCGCAAGGGACAAACCGTCTTCCGCGAAAACCAGCCTTGTCCGGGCGTGTTCGTCGTCGGACAGGGGATGGTGCGGGTGTTCAAGTCGGGTCCGGGCGGCCGCGAGCACGTCCTGCACATGGTGGGCCCCGGCGGCAGTTTTGCCGAGGTGGCGGCCATGGGCGGCTTCCCACTGCCCGCCTCGGCCGAGGCCGTCAAAAAGTCGCTTTGCGTCTTGCTGCCGCAAGGGCCGTTCCGGGCCGCCCTGGCCCAGGACCACGAGTTGTGTCTCGGCATGATGGCGAGCATGACAATGTGGGTGCGGCGGCTCGTGACGCTTGTCGAGGACATCGCGCTGCGCGACGCCGCCGGTCGGCTTGCCCGATATCTGCTGGAACTGGCCGCCGAAACGCACGCCTCCGAGGGCGTCGTCAAATTGCCGGGCCTGAAGCGCTACGTGGCCAGCCATCTGAATCTCACGAGCGAGACCTTTTCCCGCACCCTTCGTCGACTGGTCGACAGCGGGCTGATCGAAGAAAGCGGCAGCGATGCCGTCCGGCTGTTGCAGCCCAAGAAGCTCCGACAGGTGGCCGAGGGGCTGTATCCGAAGCTGTAACGGTGCGCGATCCGGCAGGGAGCCTAAGCTGGGGACTCTTTCAATTTTCGCGGGCACCGCCGCGCAGCGGTGGTCGGCGAAAATGGGATTGTCCCCTTTCGCCGCGCTTGTGTTGGAAACGCCGTTTTCCACGGCTTTCCGGTACTTTGGATGCCGAGATGGCGATCTCGGAGTGGTGGGGTCCGGAAATTGCCCTTCCGGCGAGACGCGTCAGCTAGATTGCAGAACACGAACGTATTACGGGAACGCGGTAGTCTGCCCACCGCTGTAACCCAGCCTGGACATCGTTCGCTATTTCGTCGGCCAGGGTAGCTGGATAGAATGTCGGCGATGGAGGGTGTCCTATGAACCGTTTCATACTCCCGATGCTGATGCTGGGCTTGTCGATCGGCCCTATTCTCTGTTGGGGGGCAGAACCGAATGCCGACAAAGCGAGGGCGATTGCCGAGATCACAAGTCTCTGGGGAGGCAAGGTCATCGTTGACGATAAGAGTCCAGACAAGGAAGTGATTGCTATAGATTTCGAGTTCCCCCACAACCGTCGAGCAATCGAGAACCCCCCTGTATACTTCGGGCCGCTCGATGATAGTGGGCTGGTGAGCTTGAGCGGTCTCCGGCAACTCCAATCGTTGAACTTACGAGGAACAAAGGTTACCGACGCCGGGTTGGCACGAATCCGGGGATTAACGGAACTCCAGTCGCTGAACCTCTGGAGTACCGGTGTTACTGACGCCGGGTTGATGTATCTCAGAGCGTTGACCAAGCTTGAATCTCTGGTCCTGGCTCATACCGGGGTTACCGATCCCGGGTTAGTTCACCTGGAAAGTTTGACTCGGCTGCAATCGTTGAACCTTGAGGGGCTTCGAATTACCGATATCGGGTTGGCTCACTTGGAAGGATTGACTCAACTCCAGTCGCTGTACCTCGGGGGAACGAAGGTCACCGACGCCGGGTTGGCAAACGTACGGCGGTTGACTCAACTTCAAACACTGACTCTATGGAGCACATGGGTAACGAATGCAGGGCTAGAACATCTCAAGGGATTGATCAAACTCCGAACACTCAACCTGGGCGGCACCAAGGTAACTGACGAAGGCGTGAAGAATTTGCAGCAAGCGTTGCCGAAGTGCGAGATTACGGTGTCGCGGTCGAAAGAGTAAAAAGGTTCCAACCGACCGTCGCCAGCCCCCGCGGGCTCGCCAAACGCCGACGCCAGTCGCCGACTGCACACGATTGGGCCACCATTTCCGGAAACTCAACCGTTTTGCGAGGCCGCAAATTCGACCGTTTTTCAGGAAAGTCCCGTGGCACGTGTTGGCGACGCCGCCACCTCCCACGGGTTCTGCCCGTCTTCATTTGTCGTGACTCGCGACTTGCTCCGGCAGTCGGGTTGGGCTGGAATAGGAGATGGCGATTCTTTGACGCTTGCCGAGAAGAGCCGTAGGTAGGAAGAAGACGCTGCTGGGTTGCGTTGCCGACGACTCGACGGGGGCCACGGAGCTGGCGGCGCTGCTGGCGGTTGGCGGGATGCGGACCGTGCGGTGGTTTGGGCCGCCGGCGCCGGGCGAAGTGCCCGATGGCGTCGGCGTCCTGGCCGTGACGCTGAAGGCGCGATCCGCGCCGCCGGCCGAAGCGGTTGCATCGTCGCTCGCGGTTGGGGGCAGTCCCCAGTGGGCGCGCACGAATTGGCTTTTTTCACACTTCCGAATGGCCCCCCAAAGGAGCCGGTCGGCTCCGGTTGGCTAACTGCCATCGCGTTTGGCGACGCTTCGCGGGTAAAATCAATCCGCACTTGGCGGCGCTTGACCGGGACACGTCGCCGCATTACTGTGGTTTGGCATTCCAGACCGCAAGTTTGTCGCCCAATTCTCTTGCAACAGGCGTGGGTTCTCATGGATAGACCGTTGTTTCTCGGGGTAGACGTCGGTTCGACCACGCTGAAGGCAGTGCTCCTTTCGGCCGATGGCAAGATGCTTCACCATCTGTACCGGCGGATGCAGCCGCAGTTTCAGGCAGGCTTGGAGTGTGCCGGAAGCTGCCAGGTATGTGGCCGGTGCAACCTTGGCGCCGTGGCCAACACCCTGAACGATTTTCTCGCTCAGTCCGGGGCCAGCCGAGACCAGGTCGCGCACACGGTTGTCACCGGCAGCCAGGTGGTCGATGACCTTTCCCGCTTCGTCCGCTTCGACACCTTTGTCAGCGAGGTATCGGCACACATTGCGGCGGCCTCGCATTACTATCCCGATTGCCGGGCCGTTCTCGACGTCGGCGGACAAGACAGCAAGGCCATGTTGTTCGACGACGCCATGCAGATATGGGTGGCGAAGATGAGCGGCATTTGTGCCGCAGGCACGGGCGCGTTTCTGGACAGCGTGGCGGCCAAACTGAGCGTGCCCGTCGAAGAGCTGGCCGATCACGTGAACTACGATTCGACCCTGGAGCTTTCTTCGGTCTGCGCCGTGCTGAGCGCGACCTCGGTCAACAAGTTCAAGAATCGCTATCCCCTGGGCGACGTGATGGCGGCCGCCTGCCGCGCACAGGCCAGAACGATCGTTTCCGGCGTGGGCGACCTGTTCCTCAACTACGACGGGGCCATCGTTTTCCAGGGAGGCGTCGCGTCGAATCGCGCCGTGGCGCACTACCTTCGGGAGATCACGGGCAACCGCATCCTGATTCCGGAACTCAACCAGGTGATGGGAGCGCTGGGGGCCGCGAGATCGCCCGCGATTGCTGGCAGCCGGAATGCGACGGTCGACGCGGCAGCTGCCAAGGCGAGGCAGGAGCCGCGCGTCTCGATCTGGCAGAATCCGCCGAACGCCGCTCGCCCGGTCAAGAAATCGGCGGCCATGCGGATTCATCTGACGCGGCAGGAGTTTCTGTCGAAGGGCGACGCCCCCTTGGTGTGGCGCAACCTGTTCTTCCCCGCGGAGATACTCAATGCGATGGGCGTCCGCATGTTGACGCTGGAAACCTATGCCGCGTTGCACGCCCGCAGCGGAAAGAGGCTGCGAAAGATGTTCGATCGGGCGGCGCGCAAGGGCTTTTCGGCGAAACGTGCTCGTTCCTTCGCGTTCTGGAAGGCGACGATCGCCTGCCGATGCCGGACTTCGTCGTCGGCACGAGCGAACCCTGTCAGCAGGGCGAGCGCGTGCTGGCCGATCTCGTCGCGCGACCTGGGCTGTCTCGATCGCTACCACCTCCTGCACACGCCGATCCATCAAAACGACCGATCGGTCGAGAGCATCGCGGCCGGACTGGAGGCGTCGGTCGCCCATCTGGAGCGATCGCTGGGCATGAAGATGGATTCGGGACGGCTGAAGGAGGCCTGCGCGTTGTCGAACGAGGCCCGCGCAATCGCCATTCGGTGCAACCACCTGCGGTCCACGAGTCCCCCGTTGCTCCGCGGCGGCGAGGCCATTCTGTTTGCGATCATGTTCTCGCAACTGTGGGGCAAGAAGGAACTGGTCGAGTTGCAGCGGACGTTGCTCGAAGAGCTGTGGGAGGCGAAGCAATCGGTGGAACGGGAGATCGGCATCGACGATACGCATCGGCTCGTATGGCTCCATCTGCCGCCGTTCTACAGCAGCCGGCTGATGGATTTCATCGAGCTGACGTGCAATGCGCCCGTGGTGTTCGAAGAAGTGAACTTCGTGGGTTGGCAGGAACTCGACCCGGAAGAGCCGTATCGCAGCCTCGCGCGGAAGTTGCTGACCGTCGGCTTTCTCGATCCCGAGTTGCGGGCGGCCGAGATCCGCAACTACGCCTGCGAGGCCAAGATCACCGGGTTCCTGCTGTACAACCACATGTTTGGCCGATGTTCGATGGCCGACAGTTGCTTTGCCAAACGCCTGCGCGGCGAGCTTCAGACGATCGGCGTGCCGCTGCTGGTGCTCGATGGCGACTGTCTGGACGAGACGATCGATCCGTGCAGCACCCACACCAAGGTGCGGGCGTTCATCGAAGCACTCAACCGGAAGAATTCGGCAGTCTGTTCGGCGACGGCAGCCAGCGGAATCGGCATCTCCTGGCTGCACAGTCACGCGAAGCGGCCTGATCGCCGTCTAGCCTCTCGCCTCCTGCCTAGCGGCTCGCAAGAGGGGGCGATATACTCAGGGGGCCCGGGCGTTGCCACGCGGTTCCGCGACGCCCGGGGCGACGACAAAATGTCCCGTGCAGCTTATCTGTCTCGAGGCGCAACGCGCATGATTTCCGTAACCGGCTTCTCCAAGAGCTACGGCGACACCCTGGCCGTCGAGGACCTGTCGTTCGACGTCGCTGCCGGGTCGATCCTGGGAATGCTCGGCCCCAACGGGGCCGGCAAGACCACGACCCTCCGCGCCATGGCCGGAATCCTCCGGCCGACCGCCGGGCGGCTTTCGATCGCCGGGCACGACATCGTCGAAGACCCGGTCGCGGCCAAGCAGCAGTTGGCCCTCGTGCCGGACGACCCCCGGCTGTTCGATCCGCTGACCGTTTGGGAGCACCTGGAGTTCATCGCGGCCGCCTACCGCGTGCCCGACTTCTCCGCGGCCGCCGAGTCGCTGCTCGAAGCAGTTCGAGCTGACCGGCCATCGCGACACGGCGGCGCGGGAACTGTCGCGGGGAATGCGGCAGAAGGCGGCCATCTGCTGCGCCTACCTGCACCGGCCGTCGGCGATCCTCTTCGACGAGCCGATGACCGGGCTGGACCCCCGCGGCATCCGCACGCTGAAGAACTCCATCCGCCAGCAGGCGGCCGCCGGCGCGGCCGTGGTCATCAGCTCCCACCTGCTGTCGCTGGTCGAGGACCTGTGCACGCACCTCTTGATCGTGCACCAGGGCCGGCGGCTGTTTTGCGGCACCATGGAAGAGGCCCGCACCCGCTACCCGGACCTGGAGGGCGAAAGCTCCCTGGAAGCCGTTTTCTTCAAGGCCACGCAATCGTAGAGAAGCCGTCGCGGAGAAGACGATGCACGCCGCCCTGTGGAAGCTCTATTGGCTGCGGATCCGCGGGAGCATCCGCTCGATGGCCGGCCGGCTCAAGTCGGTGCGCGGCGCGGCACTGGCCGTGTTCACGCTGCTGGTGCTGGGCATGATGCTCGGGCCGAACCTGGTGATGGCCGCCAAGTTCGCCCACGCGGGATGTCATGGGCCGGAACGCCGACTCGCTTCCGCGACGTGATCCCCCCCGTCATGCTCCTGTACGTGGTCCTGACCATCGTCACCTCGCTGGGAGAGCGGGCGATCTACTTCTCGCCCAGCGACGTCGACTTCCTCTTCCCGGCCCCGTTTTCCCGCCGGCAGCTCCTCCTCTACAAGATCCTCGGCAGCGTCACGCGGCGCCGTTCTTCAGTCGCGTGCTCATCGCGACGTCGCTCATCATGCACATCCGTTCGTGGCCCGCGGCCGTGGTCGGCTTCTTCCTGGCCTGGCTCATGGTCCACAGCCTCACGATCTGCGCCAGCTCTCGCGCAGGGCATCACCGAGCGGGCCTTCACCCGGGCCCGCCGATTGGCTCCTGGGCGGATTGATCGCGGCTGCCGCCGCGGCGCCGGGCCAGGCGGCGAGCCAGGGGCTCGATGGCCCGTGGCAGGACACGTTGCTGCGAGGCACGGCACTCGCCCGTCGCCGAAGTCCTCCTGGCGCCCTTCGCGGTGTTCGCCAGCATCATCACCGCCGAGCGATTGGTCCCCGACGCGCTGGGCTGGGCCGCACTGGCCACGGTCCTGGTCGTCGCCGTCTATGCGCTGGCCATCTGGCTGGACGCCAATTACCTGGAGACCGCCGTCCGCGTCAGCCGGCAGATGCAGGAGCGACAGCCGCCGCGCCATGACCGGCGGATGCCTTTGCCACGCAATCCAAGAACGCGTGCGCAGCTCGCGGCTGCCCCAGCCGCCCTGGCGGGGCGGCGTCGGGCCGCTGGTCTGGCGCCAGGCATCCAGACCTCGCGTGGCGGCCGCCGGGCGATGCTCTGGATGGCCATCGTCGCGATGGCCATCGGCGCCCCCGTTGCGTCTTGGCCATCGCGGCCACGGCATGCAGTTGCCGACGCTCCTGCCCCACATGGTCATCGGCATCGCGGCCTATACCACCTTCCTCTTCTCGGCCCAGGCCCCGCTGGGGTTTCGGGGCGACTACGAGTGCATGGAGCTGCTGAAGTCGCTGCCGATCCGGCCGCTGGCCATGGCCTGCGGGCAGACGGTCGTCGCCGTGCTGCTGCTGACCCTGCTTGAGGGGCTGGCTTTTCGCCGCCACCGCCGGTCTCGTGCCCGCCGCCGCGGTTCGAGCTGCTCCTGGCCGGCCTGTTTGCCCTGCCCTTCAACTGGATCCTCCTCGGCACGGAGAATTTCCTCTTCTTGCTCTATCCCTCGCCGATGATCGCGACCGGCTCGGAAGGCTTTTTCAAGATAGGCCGCCTCATGCTCTCCATGCTGGCCAAGGTCCTCGTGCTCGTCGCCTGCGCTGCCGTGGCGGCGATCCCCGCGGTGGTCGTCTATCTCCTGACCGAGAGCATCCTGGCGGCCTGCCTCGTCGCGTGGCTGGCGCTGCTGCTGCCCGCACTGGGCATTCTCCTGCTGATCGCCTGGGCATTCCAACGCTTCGACTTCAGCGCCGGCGTAGCGGAATAGAGCGACCCGAGGTCGGCAGAGACGTTTGTGAGCGTTTTGCCCATTGGCAGAAGATCGCCCACGGAGCGGCGACAGGCAATTGACACGGGCGTAAACCCCTGGAATCGTTAGCCAAGAATTTGGAGGTGTCTTTCTTGTGGGTGTGCTTTGCTTTTCCGCAGAGGTGGCGTTCCGTCTGAGGCGTGATGCCATGGCGTGCCGCAAACTCGAGGCATGATGCCGATAGCCACCGGCGAACCGGTCGGTGAGCCGGAAATGCTTCGCTGACCCACAATCAACGAAAAGACGGTCACCGGGATCGGCTCGGGGACTACGCCGACGACGTGCATCCGACCGTTCGGGCGGAAAGATACATGAATTTCGCTAATCCGTCGAAGCGGTGGCGCTGACCCAACGGGCGCTCTTCCCGGTCGACGCCAGTCCGGCACGTCGGCCACATCGACCGCGACATGTTGGACCGAGGCACGACCTTGACTCCGAAGCATTGACGGGTTGCTTGCCGGCCCATTGCTCCTGGACGGGGCCACGTCTAGCGCGATTTCAGTAGTCCAGCCGCTTTTTCGGCATCCAGGCACCATGGCGCTGGGAATCACGCTGGGAATCCCCCTGTGCAGCGGGAGCGGAACGTGGTAAGATAAGCCCTTCAGTGAAGGAACTGGAGCACTTCAGCTTCCCTCCAAACTTCTTCGCTTCTAGTCGCCCGTTGGCGACCTGCTGCGGATGTCTCTTGGATCGCGGCTGATCCGCTTGTTTGGTGGACGTGGCCTGGGGCCGTCGCCCGTCCAAGACCTCCCAGCGATAATACCGTCGCCGCCTCAACATAACGCGTCCGCCAGACTCCGACCTCCCATCGGTTTCGGCCGAGCGTTCCCATGGAGGAGTTATGGCAAGAGACAAGAACACGTACGCGAAGCGTCAACGGGAAACGCTGAAGCGACAGAAAGCCGAGGCAAAGCAAGCGCGCCGCCGGAAGCGCAAGGAGGAGCCCGACATCACCAATGTCCGGCCGGCGCCGGGCGACGTCGCCGAGCCATCGGAATGACAGCGTGCAAGAGGCACGTCGCCAATCGGATTATGCAATCGCGTTCCAGACCGAAAGGGACAAACAAATGGCGTCGTTAGGCAAGGCAAAGTTCAAGAGCAAGAGCGGCAATCGGTATCGGTTCAAGGTTTTCCCCTTGAACACGCGGTTCCGGAAGATCAGCGGAATCTATCTGATCGCCTGCCGCCATCACAGTAGCCAGGGCGGGCATCGGCACAAGATTCTTTATGTGGGCAATACCGAAGACATCTCGCAACCGTTCGAGAAGCACCGTAAAGCGCAGGATCTCATGCGGCTCGGCGCCAATTGCATATGCGTGCAATCGGACGAGTCGGAAGAGTCCCGCCTGGGAAAGGAGCGCCGACCTGATTGCCGCATTCAGTCCTGCGTGCAACGACTGACCGCGGCCGTCTTCCGCTTTTACGATTGTTGGCTGCGATCTTCCTTGACCGAGAGATTCGGCGTGAAAGGTTCGCGGTCTTTGTTGTGTTTTTCGTTTTTTTACGAAGGAGTGGCGTTATGCCGCAAGGGACGATCAAGAAGCTAGTCGCCGACAAAGGGTTCGGGTTTATCAGCGGAGAGCAGGGAGAGTTGTTCTTCCATCACAGCGCCTTGGAGGGAACGGCCATCGAGGCGCTGCAGGTCGGACAATCTGTGACCTACGAGGAGGGTCGCGGTCCGAAAGGCCCCCGTGCCGAGAACGTAAGGCTGCTGTAGTTGAACCTCCGCGAAATCGGCCGGTCGGTCGCGATGGGTGAATCGCACCCAAGTCCGACCGGCCATGCGGACGAAGCGGCCGCATCGGCAAGCGACGATCGCCGCTTGGAAGGTCGGCGCATGTCGATGTGCTGAAATCGTCGTCACGCGCATCTGGCAGCATTGGGAATGGAGTACTATGTTTCGCCACGTCCTCTGTGTCTTCCCCTACCCGCGCACGCGCAGTTCAAGAACGTCTTTTCCACCCTTGGGGCTGGAATACGTCGCTGCCGCGTTGCGGCCTTATGCTGAGCGGATCGAGTTGGTCAACTTTCGGCACCAGCGGACGCCCGGCACGCAGCCGTTCCTCAGGCCGGAAACCGATCTGGTCTGCTATTCGATCAACTGGCCGGAAGAACTCGATCTGATCCGGCGCGACATCACCGCATTGCCGCCGGGAGTGATGACGGTTCTGGGCGGACGGACAGTCACGGAGGATCCGCGTTACTGGCTGGATGCTTGTCCCAACGTGGATGCAGTGGTCTGCGGCGACGGCGAGCAGGCCATTGCTGAAATGGCGGCCGGGCGGCCATGGTCGGAAGTAGCCGGCCTGGTTCGTCGCGGCGACGACGGTCAATTGGTATTCAATCCGCCGCGGTCCAATGTGCCGCTGGATGACGACTTGATGCCTGCCCGCCGACTGCGCCGGAAGCCGTATTACCTCACCAGCAAGGGCGTGAGCACGGGAATCAGCATCGACCAAGTCGTCGGGTCGCGCGGGTGTCCGTTCAACTGCAAGTTTTGCAGTTTCTCGCTCAACCCATGGGGCGTGAAGCGGCGATGGACGCCGAGGTCGCCCGAGTCGATTGTCCGCGAGATCGGCCACATCGACGCCGACCTGATCATGTTCGTCGACGACGTGTTCACGCACCGGCCGGACCGCGTCGTCGAGATCTGCGACCTGCTGATCGCACGGGGAATCCGCAAGCACTACATCGCTAACGCCCGTCTGGAAATCGCCGATCGCCCCGACGTCCTCCGCAAGATGGAGCGGGCGGGATTCCTCGCCCTGCTGATCGGCGTCGAGTCGACACAGGACGCAACGCTCAAGTCAATGGGCAAGGGTTTTACGGTCGAACAGGTCCGCCAGCGGTTCCAAGTGTTGCGCAGGTCGAAGATGGTTATCAATGCGTATTTCATCGTGGGCAACATCGGCGAGACCAAAAAGCAAATGCTCTCTACCGCGTCGTTTGCCCGCTCGATCGGCGTCGACCTGATCCACGTCTCCCGGTTGCGCTGCGAGCCGCACACGGGCCTGCGGGAGTTGGTTGGACAGACGGCCAACTACCACATCGACGCCGAAGGCTTTGTCTATAGCGACGTCTACTCGGCCCGGCGCATCGCGGAACTGCGCAAGCGAATCGATCGCCAATTTCATACGCCGTTGCACGTGGCGGGTGTGGTGTTCAAGCTGTGGTGGAACATCAATTGGCGACTGAAGGCCAAGGCAGCGATCTCGACCCCTCTCTTCTTGGCAGGGCTCATCGCCACGCAGGCGGAGCGGAAGTTGCGCAAGTGGCTGGGCAAGCCGAGCCGTTAATGCGTGCGTGCTTCGGTCCAACGCGCCTGAGCAGGTTCGGCGCCGCCCTGCAAATCGTTTTGTATTGATGGGCCGCTTGCTGGACCATTGCTCCTGGCAGTTCTGCACTCGAAGGATTTTGAGTTGGGTGCCACTGCTGGCTTGCCCAGCAGTGAAGCAGCACGGGTGGGCAAGCCACTCGTGGCACAAGGCGCACACCCACTTATTGCCGTTGGGCCTGGGCGATCTCCCACTGTCAGCTTCGGCGTGTTGCGAGCGATGCATACTACGGCTTCGCCACCATCAACACCAGCTTGTCGGACGGATCAGAACCACTTAGAATCGCAGCGTGAACCGTGACAATGGGGCTGTGAGTCGGCCGGAGGACCGGTTAATCCGTCGATCAAGAAAGGGAACGTGCCCATGCGTGCCATGTCAGCTTCATATTGTAGTGCAGTCTTGGCAGCAGCGGTTATGTTATTTTGCCAGAGCGGATGGTCCCAAGAGCGGATGGTCCCGTTGTTGGACGTGGCCCGCGCAGAGCTTCGAGCCGCAGGACTTTCGGAGAAGGAGATTCAGGTACGTTTGAAGATCGTAAAGAACGTCGCCACGGTCAAGGCCTACTATCCACATGCCGATGGTGGCCCGCCCGAGTACCGCAATCCAAAGTACTGGAAGCTGAACCAAGACGATTCTTATATACCGCTGGGAAGTCCGACAGAAGCTATTCGTGACCTATGGCGGACCAAAAGCGGAATCCGCTGCGCCAAGTTATCGGCACTCGTCATGCTCAAGGCTATGATTGACGTGGCAGATGCCAAGCGGCTCGCCGAGTTGAACGCCATGCTCCAGGGCAAAGTGATTCCCAATGAGCTACCCAGCAAGGGAATTGGGACGCTCTTCAAGAAGCCCTCTCCCAAGAAGGGGACAATCTTCCAGACAGTGGAACTCCTCCCCGGTGACGAAGTGTGGTTTGAAAATCCTTACTTTGAGCATTTGAGTCGCTCGCTACAGCGAAGATACGTCGGACAGGAAGGCCACCACGTCTTTTATATCGGCGGCGGGAAGGTCATGGACATGTACAGCCGAAAGCCGCTCAGTGTGGAGGACTTCCGAAAGACCTTCCTTCAATGGAAGAGCGTAAAAATTGTGGCTGAGCAAGAACGACACGAACCAACGGCCGCGGACTTTCAGATCAAGGCCGTCCGGCGAGTGATCGCGGGCGAGACATGACGGGACGGCTTGTCCAGCAGTGTTGAAGCACTGATGGGCAAGCCATCCGTGGCACCAGACAGAAAAGACGCGACAGACTACGTGATCGGGACTTCATTTCGCCGCAAAGCGTACCGTCCAACGCACTGCGCGATTGGCCGGCGTGGCGATGTGGACGGTCACCAGTCCATCCGCGATTCCGGCATATTCGATGGTCGCACCGGCGGCCTTGTCCTCGGCCGACAGTGCGACGCCTTTGACGGACCACGCTTTACCCCGGGCGACGATGCGCAGTTCATAGGCATCACCGCCCACCACCGCGCTGGTGCCGGTCAGCGTCTTGGCCGCGTCGTCCCATCGCTCGTCGCGCACTTCCAAGATGCCCTGCGAAACGTGCCGCGAGGTGCTCAGCAGGAAAGGCCGCGGCAGCAGAGGACGTATGGCCAGGATCCGGCAGCCGGCCGCGGGCACCTCGGCGGTGATGGCGTCGGTGAAGGGCTTTAGTAGCTTGCGGTTCCAGAAGTCGTAGGCGATGTAGGAGGTGGCGGCCGGAAGCCCCAAGCCCGCGACCGGCACGGTCATCTTCTCGGCCGTGTCATTCCAGTTGTACAGACCGAGTACATCGCGGCGCTGCCGGCCGGGACGCTCGTCGCTTGCCAGCCAGATGCGCGGCACGCCCTCGCGGAACAGGTCCACCGGTCGGGCGGTGACGCCGTGGCCGGGGATGCATCGGCGGATGATGTCGAGGCGTTCCGCGGACAGACCCGGCAGCCAGTCGCTCAGGGAGATCATCTGCCCGGCGATGGCGTTCCAGGAGGCGATACAGCGGGCAGTGTCCAGCGCGATGGAGGGGCGGACGTAGATCGGGTCGGGGTCGTTCCACCAGATGCGGCCGTTGAGGTGGTAGTTGCGCGATCCGAAGATCGGCGACGCCCGGCGCCACCCCTTCCAACTGCCGTTGTTATCGGGGCCCACGCGCATCGCATCCACCAGCCCGAAGGTGCCGGCGTAGGAACGCATGTTCTGCGGCGCACAGCAGCCGAGGATGAAGGTCTCCGGCCCGGCCGCCGCGCGGACCATGCGCAACCCGCTACGGAAGGCGTCGAGGTTGGTCTTGGACTTGTCAAAGAACACCGCGTCGCCGAGGTTGTCCTCCTTCCAACTGTCATTGACGTATTGCGGTTTCACGCCGGCGCCGGTCGACAGGCCATCGAGCTTAAGGTAGTGGTAGCCCCAGTCATGGACCGCCTGTGTAATCTCGCCCTTGACGAAACCCCGAGCACCAGGTTGGGTCATGTCTAGGGCCGTGCCACCCCATGCGGTATCGAAAGGCTTGCCATCGGCCTTCTTCACGAACCAGTCCTGGTGCGGTTCGAAGAAGGGATCGTTCCAAGTTCCTCCGAAAGGCAGGATCCACAGCCCGGCCGCCAGGCCATCTCCTCGGATGGCATCGGCCGTGCGCTTCATTCCGTTGGGATAGGGCCCCGTGGGATTGTAACCGCTGAAGTTCTTTCTCGGTCCGTTGTTCTTGGGGTCGCCTAGCTGCCAGCCGTCGTCGATCTGCACGCAGGTGAAACCATAGGGTTTCAGCTCTTTGGCAGCGAAGGCGGCCAGCTTGGCAATGGCCTTGGCATTGCTGGACCCGCCGTGGACGTTGTCATACCAGGTGCAGTAGACGACCGGCTGCGGCGGCAGTTTGATGGCCAGACGTTTTGCCACCGCATCGGCCCAGGCTTCCAGACCCACGCGCGCGTCGGCGAACCAGCCGATGAGGAAGGTTTCGCTGGCCACGGCCCTGCCCGGCTCGATACGCAGGCAGCCGTACTCCAGGCGTGCCTCCAGGTTGAGCTTCCCTCGATCGGCGTGGGTGAAGAGCACGCCGCTGCCTCGCTTCTCGGTCAGCCAGCCGCCGACCACACCGGCGCGGGAGGCCGGATCCGCCACCGCCATCCAGGCATAGCTGCCCGCGTTCCTCTCCACCGGTTTCAGGCCGCCAGTGCCCAGAGCAACCAACTCGCTGATTGGGCGGCCCAGTTCCAGATGCGCATCCACCAGCGGCACCTTATTCAGCACCGCCTCCTCCGTCCCGGGATTGGCAAGCATGGCGCAGAACTGGACGAAAGGCAGCCCAGAGAAGACCCGGATGGTCTCGCTCGCACCACCGCTCCCCTTGACGGTGATCGCCTGGCCCCGGCCGAAGATGGCATCGTCGACGGCCGCGACGCTGGCGGTCCCCTGGCAATGCAGGTCGCCGCTGGCGAAGGGCGCGGCCTGTCCCTGGACCTGGATGGCGAAATGCCCCTGGTCGACGGTCACGATCAGGAGTTCATTGCGAATGGTCTCCGCCGCGTTCAACACGGTTGACGGCCCCAGCAGCAGGGCAGCGAACGTTAGTAGAGGCAGAGAGTGTCTTATCGTCATGGTCCTTGAGGGCTCGCGCACCGCCGAAAGGTGTGACCGTGCAGCTCTTGATCGTGGCCGACGCATCCCCTTCCGATTGTAATGCCACCAAGCAGCGTGTCAACAATTCTTCGTCACCTCGCCCAGCAGACGCTCCGGCTCCGTTCCACCATACCGCCTATTACGACAACGGCATGGGTGAACTTCACCCTATGTTGCCAAAGCACCTCCGGGCGCTAGAATGTTCCTGGGACGTCTTGTCCGTAGAGGAGCCCGCAGATGGGCGCCGTCGTCGCTACGTGCGATCGTCTAGCGGTCGAGGTTGCACATCCCACCGTCGCGATGTGTTACCGGTTACTGGATGTCTGCCTGTCGGGCGGCGTTCGTGACTTTACCGACGGGATCTATGAAGAAGGCCCGTCACGCTCGCGGGCCGCTTATCTCGCGGCGCAATCGAAGCAAAGCGAATACCTGCTCGATGAAATCGGCTGCGGCCGCGCATCGCGCATTCTCGACATCGGCTGCGGCAACGGACGGCTCCTGCGGCAGGCCGAGCAACGTGGGGCCCAAGCTGTGGGCATCACCATTTCCGAGGAGCAGGCGGCACGCTGCCGCCGGCAGGGGCTGGACGTCCATTTGTTCAACTACCGGAGCCTGCCGCCCGGTTGGAACCAGTCATTCGACGGTCTGGTGGCCAACGGCTCCCTGGAACATTTTGTTTCGATCGAGGATGCCGTGGCGGGACGAAACGACCAACGGAACGTGGAGATGTTTGGCATCTGCCGCGGCCCACCCTCGATATGCTGCGTTGCTTGGTGACCGACCAATCCTGGCATTGGCAGTTTCACGGCACACCCGCGCCGACGGTTTTGCTGCGACAGACCTGGGAAGCGGTCTGAGCCGAGCCCGAATGCCGCGGACCCAGCGCGCGGGATGGCCAGACGCATCGACCTTCCGGATTTCGCTCTTGCATCACAGCGGTTTCGCGTAGAAAAGCGTTCCGCCTCTGCTTTCACCGTACACGGCCTGAGAGAAGCCCGCCATTTCGTAGATGGCACGGGCCTTCGTGTTGTTTTCTTGCACTTCGAGGGTGACCTTACAGCACCCAAGCTCGGCAGCCTTCTGCACAACGCTGTTCAGCAAGAACCGGCCAATGCCGCGTCCCCGATGCGTCGGGAGTACGGCCAAATCGTGGATGTTGACGAGCGGCTTGGCTGCAAAGGTCGAAAAGCCGCGGAAGCAGGTTGCAATTCCAACGGCCTTCCCCTCGACGTACGCCAGGAGGATCAGAGTCGTCGGTTGGGCCCGCAATCCCGGCACCAGACTCGCAAGGACGTCCGGTGGAAGCGGTCCACCATTCCCCATCGCGTCCGACGCGTAGGCAGCCGTCATGGCGACCACGTCCCGCTGGTGATCAACCCGCTCCAAGTCTGCTTCAACGATTTCAACGTGCGGCTTCATTTCGCAACGCGTGCAGTGACTATCACGTCCAAGGGTAAGTAACACTTGCGGCGCGCTCTCGTCGGAGCGTCGCTCATGCCAGCTAACCGGCGTGCAACCATCGAACTGCCGGAATCTGCCGCATTCTCGCAGCCGACAATAGCGTTGTCAACGCTTTTCCGAAGTCATGCCGCAACTCTTCCATCGGGGGCTTGCTCGGCACCAATATCGCCGTCATCGCACGACCGGGGCTGCATGTACTTTGGGCGCGTGCGCCGGTTGGCCAACTGGAATTTCGCGAGCCAATTCGCTAGAATCGGAGCCGTGTTGTTTACCTGAGCTAACCGTCTACCTGAACTAATTCACGTGGAGCTGCAATGAGATCTTTCAGGAAGAACCACGCTGCCTGCCGTATTTCGGCCTGCCTGATCGCCGCCGTCGCGATCCTGTGCGCCGTCCCTTCCGCTTGCTCAGCCCAGATTCATCAGGAGTCGACGACTGGTAGTGCATCACCAGCGGGCACGTCCAACACGGCCGTCAATCGCAAGCCAAACGTTGTCATCTTTCTCACCGACGACCAGGGCACACTCGATGCCAGTTGCTACGGCGCGAAAGACCTCTATACACCAGCAATGGATGAGTTGGCCGACACTGGGGTGCGATTCACGCAGTTCTATGCGCATAAGGTCTGTTGTCCTGCCCGCGCCATGGTGCTGACAGGTCGGTATCCCCAGCGCAGCAGCGTGAACGATTGGACGCAGGGAAACGCCAAGGCCGCGAAGGGACGAAACATGTTTCTCGAGGAAGTCACCATCGCGGAGATGCTAAAGGCAGCCGGCTATCAGACTGCGATTTTCGGCAAGTGGCATCTCGGCGCATCTCCGGAGTCCGGTCCCACGAAGCAGGGCTTCGATGAATACTTCGGACTGCGCGGCGGCTTTATCGACAATTACAACCACTACTATCTGCATGGTGAAGGATTTCACGACCTTTACGAGGGGAATAGGGAAGTCTTTGCGCGAGGCAAGTATTTCCCGGACATGATGACGCAGCGGGCGATCCAGTTCGTGGACAGGAACAAGGATGTTCCGTTCTTCATGTACGTCGCATTCAATATTCCGCATTACCCCGAACAGCCCGACAAGAAGTTCGACGAACGGTACAAAGACATGAAGATGCCGCGCCAGTCGTACGCGAAAATGATCTCGACTACCGACGATCGGATGGGGCTGATTATGGCCCAGTTGCAGAAGGATCACCTCAGGGACAATACGCTCATCGTTTTTATGAGCGACAACGGTTTTTCCGTGGAGGACTACACGATTCGCAGCAAGCACCACAAGAGCGGATTGCCGGAAGGATGGAACTACGGAGCCAATGGCGGCGGCGGGTATGCCGGAAAGTGGAGGGGACACAAAGGCACCTTTTACGAAGGCGGAATCCGCGTTCCGGCCATCATCAGTTATCCGGCAATGTTGCCGAAGGGCGAGGTTCGGGATCAGGCGGCCACCGCCATGGACTGGTTGCCGACGATCGCGGAGCTGTGCGGAGTTAAGTTGCCGACAGCGAAACTCGACGGCTACACCCTGATACCGATCATCAGGTCGCCGTCAGCGCCCTCGCCCTACAAGGTCATGTACTGGCAGTGGCAGCGGTCCTGGGCCGTTCGTGAAGGCGACTGGAAACTGCTCGGCCGGAACGACAAAGCCCAACATCTCGCCAACCTGGCTGATCCCCAGCCCGAGAGGAAGAACTACCTCAACGACAAACCTGACATTGCGAAGCGTCTCCACGCATTGCACGATGAATGGTTGACAGAAATGCAGCGCGAATATGCTGCAAGCTATCCTGACAGAACACCTTTCTTCTGAGTCGCTGCAATTTGCTGCCCGGCGTCACACAATCCATGGCGCCGATTGAATGGCCCTACCAAGGCAACTATTCTTGGGGCTGCCTATCAGCTTGACTTGTCAGGACAGCAAGTCAGATTCAAGGTACCTTGACCCGTACAAGATCGGCCGATAGTGGCTTGCCCCTGGCGGCACGCACGTCACCACGAGCGCGGCAAGACCGACGACCTCGGTGGATCGGGTGGCCGCGGGGCCAAACGTATGCCAAACTTGACATGCGGCTCGGGGGCGAGGACAATCAGGGTAGATGTTTGGGCAGCCATCCGGGGGGAGAGAAGGTCTGAGATGAGGCAAAGGCTGAGCTGGGGCGGGCTGATCGGGGCCTGCGTGGTGTGTGTTTGCGGTTGCGCGAAACGCGCGGACTCGGTTGCCGGTGGACCGCCGCCGCCGCCCGAAGTGACGGTCAGCAAACCGCTCGTCCAGGAAGTGACCGACTATTTCGAGTTCCCCGGCCAGACGGCCGCGGTCGGCGAAGTGGAAGTCCGCGCCCGGGTGACCGGCTACATCGTCAAGGTGAACTTCCAGGACGGCCAGAACGTCAAGAAGGGCCAACTGCTGTACGAGATCGACGCCCGGCCCTACCAGGCGGCGCTCGATCGGGCCAAGGGCGAATTGGCGCGGTTGCGGGCCCTGCTGTCGAAAGTCCAAGCTGGACCTCGCCCGCAGCGAGCGGCTTCGTCCCTCCGGCGCCATCAGCCAGGACGAGTACGAGCAGCGCGTGTCGCAGTTGAAGGTCAACGAGGCCTCGATCCAGTCGGCCGAGGCGGCCGTTCGCAATGCGGAGCTGAACCTGGAGTACACGAAGATCACCTCGCCGATCGACGGCCGCGTCAGCCGCACGCGGGTCACCGAGGGCAACTACGTCCAGCCGGGTTCGGACGACGCCACCGTGCTGACGACGGTGGTCACGACCGATCCGATCTACGTCTATTTCAACGTCGACGAGCCCACGCTGCTGAAGTACCAGCAACTGGCGATGCGCAACGGCGAGCCGCTTCATCCCAGCCGGCTGAAGGACTTGAAGTTTCCCGTCGAGATCGGCCTGGAGAACGAGAAGGGGTTTCCGCATGCGGGCATTCTCGATTTCGCCGACAACCACGTCGATCGCGAGCACGGGCACGCTGCGGGTCCGCGGCGTCTTCCAGAACATCGACGAGTACCTCACCCCCGGCCTGTTCGTCCGCGTGCGGATCCCCTTCGGAAAGCCGCACAAGGCGCTGCTGGTCAGCGAGCGGGCCGTTGGGCACCGACCAGCGGATCAAGTATCTGTTGACGGTAAACGACAAGAACGTGGTGGAATACCGCCAGGTGAAGCTCGGACGCCTCGAAGGACGGGCTGCGGGCGATCGAATCGGGGATCGGCCCCGACGATCGGGTCGTAGTCAACGGCTTGCAGTATGCGCGTCCGGGGACGACGGTCAAGCCGCTTCTGGCGGCCGAGAAGGACGTTGCCGCCCGAGAATCGGCGGCCGGCCAGCAAGTGCGAGCACGTCGAATAGCGTGGGGGCGCGGCGGAAGAACAGAGGCTAAGACGAGCAACGAGTGAATGGCGGACGGCCGCGGCGCGGTCCCCCCTGTTTTTGCCGCTCTTGTCGGGACTTCGCCGGCGTCCCGGCCCGTGCGGCTTGGCATCAACGATCGGATCGAGGCGGCAGATGTTTTCGCGTTATTTCATCGACCGCCCCATCCTGGCCTCGGTGCCGTCGATCATCATCACGCTGGTCGGGCTGGTGGCGGTGTACACGCTGCCGGTGGCGCAGTATCCCGAGATCACGCCCCCCGCCGTCCGCGTCTCCTGCACCTATCCCGGGGCCAGCGCACAGGTGGTGGCCGACACGGTGGCCGCGCCCATCGAGCAGCAGGTCAACGGCGTCGAGGACATGCTCTACATGTCGTCCAACTCGAGCAACGACGGCAGCTACCAGTTGACCGTGACCTTCAAGGTGGGCACCGACCTGGACATGGCCCAGGTGCTGGTGCAGAACCGCGTGGCGCTGGCCTTGCCCACGCTGCCCGACGTGGTCAAGCAGATCGGCGTGACCACCATGAAGCGGTCGCCCGACCTGATGCTGATCGTCAACCTCATCTCGCCGAACGGGCGCTACGACCAGCTCTACCTGAGCAACTACGCCCTGTTGCAGGTCCGCGACGAGATCGCCCGGCTGGAAGGGCGTGGGCGACGTGATGATCTTCGGCCAGCGCGACTACAGCATGCGGGTCTGGCTCGATCCCGACCGGCTGATGGCCCGCAACATGACCGCCGGCGACGTGGTCGCGGCGCTGCGCGAGCAGAACGTGCAGGTGGCGGCGGGCCAGATCGGCCAGCCGCCCGCGGCGAAGAACGTCGACTTCCAGTACACCATGACCACGCTTGGGACGGCTGACCGAGCCCGAACAGTTCGCCGCCATCATCGTCAAGACCGGGCCCAACGGGCAGATCGTGCGGCTCAGCGACGTGGCCCGGGTCGAGTTGGGCGCCAAGAACGAAGACGTCGATCACCTGCTCGACGGCAAGCCCTCGGCCGGAATCGGCGTTTTCCAGTTGCCCGGCTCCAACGCCCTGGACGCGGCCGCCGCGCGTGAAGGCCAAGATGGAGGAGCTGAAAAAGCGCTTTCCCCAGGGCGTCGACTACCGCATCTACTACGACACCACGCCCTACATCTCCGAGTCGATCAGCGAAGTGTTCAAGACGCTCCGCGACGCCGTGCTGCTGGTGGCCCTGGTGGTGCTGGTGTTCCTGCAAAACTGGCGATCGTCGCTGATCCCCTTGATCGCCGTGCCGGTGGCCATTATCGGCACCTTCGCGGCCATGGCGCTGATGGGCTTCAGCCTCAACACGCTTTCGCTTGTTCGGGCTGGTGCTGGCCATCGGCATCGTGGTCGACGACGCCATCGTGGTGGTCGAGGCCACGGAGCACCACATCGAGCAGGGCATGACGCCGCGCGCCGCCGCCCACCAGGCCATGTCCGAGGTCTCGGCGCCGGTGATCGCCATCGGGCTGGTGCTCTCCTCGGTGTTCATCCCGTGCGTGTTCATCACGGGAATCACCGGCCAGTTCTTCCGCCAGTTCGCCCTGACCATCGCCGTTTCCACGATCATCTCGGCCTTCAACTCGCTGACGCTCAGCCCGGCCCTGTGCGCGATCCTGTTGAAGCAACGCCACGAACACGTCGACCCGCTCTCCTGGCTCCTGAACTTCTGCTTCGGCTGGTTCTTCAGGCTGTTCAACAAGGTCTTCGGCGCTCTCGGTGGACGGATACCTTTGGGCGGTGGGCAAGCTGCTGCGCGTGAGCCTGCTGGTGCTGGTGGTGTACGGCGGGCTGCTGTACCTGACCGGCTGGAGCTTCCAGCACATGCCCACCGGCTTCATTCCCGACCAGGACCAGGGCTACCTGTTCGTGGCGGTGCAGCTTCCCGACTCGGCCTCGTTGCAGCGCACCGACGAGGCCATGGCCCACGTCGACGAGATCGTCCGTCGACCAAGGGGGTTGCCCACACCATCGTCGTTTCCGGCATTTCGTTCATCCTGGGGGCCAACGGCTCGCACCTGGGCACGATGTTCGTGGTCCTCGATCCGTTCGAAGAGCGGCAGACTCGCGGACCTCAGCGCCAACGCCATCGTGGCCACGCTCCAACAGCAGCTTCCAGAAGGTCGAGGAGGCCAGGGTGTTCGTCTTCGGCCCTCCGCCGGTGCGCGGACTGGCCGCCGCCGGCGGCTTCAGGGTGATGATCGAAGACCGCGGCAGCGCCGGCCCCGCCGCGCTGCAAGAGGCCGTCGACAAGCTGACGCAGACGGGCAACCAAGAGACGCAGACGCGGACTGACGACGCCTGACGACCGTCTTCCGCGCCAACACGCCGCAGTTGTACGTCGACATCGACCGCACCAAGTGCAAGACGCTGGGCGTGGCGCTGAGCGACGTCTTCGACACCTTGCAAATCGAGCTGGGCGGGCTGTACGTCAACGACTTCAACCAGTTCGGCCGCACCTGGCAGGTCAACGCCCAGGCCGACGTCCCCTTCCGCATGGAGCCGGAGGACCTGCGCCGCCTGTACGTCCGCAACGCGAAGGGCGAGCATGGTCCCCCTGGCCACCGTGGCCAAGCTGGAGGACCGCGGCGGCCCGTTCGTGATCAACCGCTACAACATGTGGCCCGCCGCCGCCGTCAACGGCGCCGCCGTTCCGGGCATGAGTTCCGGCGAGGTGATCCACGCCGTCGAGCAACTGACCGCCCAACTCCCGCTCGTCGATGGGCTTTGAATGGACGGAACTGATGTACCTGCAACTCATCGCCGGCAACACCACCCTGTTCGTCTTCGGCGGCGCCGTGACTGCTCGTCTTCCTGGTGCTGGCCGGCCAGTACGAGAGCTGGTCGCTGCCGCTGGCGGTGATCCTGGTGGTGCCCATGTGCATCCTCTGCTCCGTCATCGGCGTGGCCATCGCGAGGATGGACATCAACATCTTCACCCAGATCGGCTTCGTGGTGCTGGTGGGGCTGGCCAGCAAGAACGCCATTCTGATCGTGGAGTTCGCCAAGTCGAAGCGGGAGTCGGGCTTGCCCCGCCGCGAGGCCGCCCTGGCAGCCTGCCGACTCCGCCTGCGGCCGATCATCATGACCTCGTTCGCCTTCATCCTGGGCGTGGTCCCGCTGGTCGTCTCCAGCGGTGCCGGCGCCGAGATGCGCCGCACCCTGGGCATCGCCGTCTTCAGCGGCATGTTGGGCGTGACGCTGTTCGGCATCTTCCTTACGCCCGTCTTCTACTACGTGATCCAGTGGTTCGGCGACCTGCGCCGCAAGAAGTCCGCCTAGAAGCGACTGTCCCAGTTCTCGCATCAATGAGAATGGGACCGCCCCTTTTTGTGTCTCGAATGCTTCCGGCACGAGTGCCGGGGTTAAAGGGCAAACGCTACAGAGTGCTGCGAGAGCGCCCTAATCGGCGCATAAGTAAGGGTTTGCCCGATCGGCAAAGTCGCCCTGCCGTTTCTTGTGAACTCTGAGAATCGGCGCAAACCGTGCCGGGCGCAACTCCAATTGTAGCAAGGGGCAAGATCAACGTCCGAATACAGGGATTATGCGGGCTTTGTCGGCTTTGTCGAACGGGAGGATCGCCGTGTCGTCGCATCTGCGGGCCACAGTCGCCCTGACCTTGTTGCTGATCTGTACCGCCGGCTGCACAAGCTGGCGCGACTACATCCACAACGGCTTCAAGGTCGGCCCGAACTACTGCACTCCGCCTGCGCCGGTGGCCAACGGCTGGATCGACGATGGCAATCCGAACTTGAGCACGCAGCCGCCCAACGTCGCCGCCTGGTGGCAGGTCTTTCACGATCCCGTGCTCGACGCGCTCATCGGCACGGCCTATCGGCAGAACCTCACGCTGCGAATCGCCTGTCTGCGGATTGTCGAAGCCCGCGCCCAGCGTGCCATCGCCGCCGGCAACCTGTTCCCGCAATCGCAGCAAGCCTTCGGCGACTATACGCGGACCAATCTGAGCAAGAAACGCGCCGGGTGGCACGCCGGTAAATCCGTACTTCGACGAATGGACCGCCGGCGCGGGTCTGGCCTGGGAGTTGGACTTCTGGGGACGGTTTCGCCGGGCAGTGGAAGCGGCCGATGCGAGCATCGAGGCCTCGGTCGACAACTACGATGACGCGCTGGTGTTGCTGCTTCTCCGAAGTCGCCCAGCAGTACGTCTCGCTGCGGACGTCCGAACAGCGGCTGCGATTATGCCCGGCAGAACGTCACCATCCAGCAGCGAAGCCTGAAGCCTGGCCGACGTGAAGTATCGCAACGGGGCCACGACGCGGCTCGACGTGACCCAGGGAGAATCGAACTTGGGGCAAACCGCGTCGATCATCCCGCCGCTGGAGGCTGCCCGGCGCCAGGCCGCCAACCAACTCTGCATTCTGTTGGGGATGCCCCCGCACGACATCGACGCCATCCTCGGCACGCAGCATGCGATACCGTCGGCCGCGCCGCAGGTGGCGGTGGGCATTCCGGCCGACCTGTTGCGCCGTCGGCCGGATGTGCGACCGCGGAACGCGAGGCGGCAGCCCAATGTGCCCGCATCGGCGTGGCCGCCTCCGACCTATACCCCCATTTCTCGATCGCCGGCACGCTGTACCTCGACGCCGCGTCCTTCAGCGACCTGTTCCGCGAGTGGCTCGCTGGCCGGCAGCGTCGGGCCTTCGTTCCATTGGAACATCCTGAACTACGGCCGTCTGCGTGAATAATGTCCGCGTCCAGGACGCCCGCTTCCAGCAACTGGTCACGCAGTATCAGAACACCGTGCTCCAGGCCAACGCCGAGGCCGAGAATGCCCTGGTGGCTTTTCTCAAGGCCCAGCAGCAGGTCCGATGGCTTCGGAAAAGCACCATGGCGGCCGAGCAGTCCGTGGAACTGGTGCAGTCGCAATATACCGGAGGCCTGACCGATTTCAACCGGGTGCTTGACGATCGAGCAGAACCTGACCCAACAGCAAGACCAGTTGGCCCGGGCCGAGGGCTCGGTGGCCGACAACCTGGTGCTGCTCTACAAGGCCCTGGGCGGCGGCTGGCAAATGCGGCTTAGCGGCGGCCCGCCGCCAGTCGCTTTGGCTCAACAGCAACCTACCGAAGCTGTGCCGGCGCCGCCGCCGGTAGCGCCGCCGCCTCCAACCCCGTTGCCACAGCCAACACCCTCACCTTAGAACACGTTGGCGACGCTCTGAGCAAGCTCCGGCACGTGGAATGTGCCTGCTACGAGTCGCCGGGCAAAGGGACAGTCCCATTCTTGCTGACACAAAAATCGGGACAGTCCCCTACGAAACGTCACCCCGGGCGGTGGCCTTCTCATGAGGTGCGCCCGGCGACGTGATTCTTCTGATTTTCTGCGGCAACCTGCGCAAGGTGCCGGCCGCACGCGGTGGGATACTGGCCGGTGATGCAGGCGCGGCATAGATTGTCGGCGGGCAGGCCGATGGCCCGCGCGATGGCCTCCACCGGCAGATAACGGAGCGAATCGGCGCCCAACTGGGCGGCCATCCGGGCTTCGATCTCCGGCCCCAGCGGCTCGCCCTTAAGAAACTTCGGGGCAAACAACTCGCCGATGGTCGACATGTCGATGCCGTAGAAACATGGCGAAATAATGGGCGGGCAGGCGACGCGGGCATGAATCTCCCGCGGCTGCCCGAGTTGCCGAATCCGCTGCAACAGCACGTGCAGCGTCGTTGCCCGAACGATCGAATCTTCGACCAGCAGCACCCGCTTGCCTTCGAGCACTTCGCGGAGCGGCGTGTATTTGGTCTGGGCCTTGCGCTTGCGGTTGTCGCCCCCCTCGATGAACGTCCGCCCGCTGTACCGGTTGCGAATCAGCCCTTCGACGCAGGGGACCTTCAAGGCGTAGGCCATCGCGTCGGCCGCGGCCTTGCTCGTATCGGGCACCGGCACGACGACCGTGCTTTCATCGATGGGCACCGTCTCGAGCCTCGCCAACTCTTCGCCCAGCGCCTTCCGGGCGAGATAGACGCTCCGGCCTTCCATCGAACTGGCTACGTTGGCAAAGTAAACCCATTCGAAGAAGCAATGGGCCGAGGCGCGGGCTGTCGGCAAACGATTGAATCGACAATTGGCCGTCGCTGATCATCACCGCATGACCCGGCGGCAGCGACTTGATGCTCTCGGCGGCAAAACCGATGTTCAGCAGCGCCACGCTCTCGCTGGCCGCCGCGAACAACGGTCCTTCGACCGCGTAGCTCAGCGGCTTGATGCCGAGCGGGTCGCGGGCCACCATCATGTTGCCCAGTGCATCGAGAAACACGATGCTGTACGCGCCGTCGATCTTCCGCGCAAAATGCCGGCAGACGTCCAGAGCGCCGGCCGCCGCACGGCCGACAGCGCCGCGAAATCTGGTGCATCAGCACTTCGGTATCCGACTCGCGAGCGAGATAGTTGTCGTGATCGTCGAGCAACTCCTCGCGGAGGTCCACGTAGTTGGCCAACTGGCCGTTGAAGGCAAAGCTGAACCACTTATGCTTCTTGATGTGGTGGCGCTCGAAGGGCTGGGCGTAGCTGCGGTCGTCCTGGCCGCAGGTGGCGTAGCGGACGTGCCCGATCGCCGCCCGGCCGGCGTATTCGTCCATCAGGCTTTCGTACTTGCCGCGATGGTTCAGGCGAAAGACCTCGCTGACGTTGCCCACCTCCTTGTGCGTGTCGATCCGCTGATTGCGGCGCGGATTGTAGGTTGTCATGCCGGCGGCAAGCTGGCCGCGGTTCTGAATGTCCAAGAGCATCCGCGGCATCAGCCGCGAGACTTCTTCCGGCCCTTGCTCGGGGCACAGCGGACTTCTGCCGCGGTCCGGCAGGTGGTAGACCGCGGCCACCCCGCATTCCTCATGAAGCTCGTCCATAGTCGTGTATTTTACGGGCAGCCCGCCGGTTTCACAATCCACCTGACCGGGCGGGCCAATGTAGCAGGCATGCTCCGCGTGCCGTCGCCAGTAGCGTGCGTCGCCGGCAGACCATCGCTACTGGATCGCAATCGGCGCTACGGACGCTTGATTACGGCACGCGGAGCGTGCCTACTACTTCACGTCACTTTGATGGATGCGACTTCCAACGGACCGCCACAACGAGGACAGTGCGCGAACGAGAAGGAGATTTCGCATGCGCAGGCGGGGCAAAACTTCTTGCGCTTGTGCAACGAACCGGCGTGCGGCGTCTTTCTCGGCGTCGGACGGCTGCTCGGCCGCCGCTTCAGCCGGAGTGTCGAGGATGGCCAGCACGTCATCCTCGGAAAGCGGCTGGCCGCTGCGTCCGTCCCTGGCCTTGCAGACGGGACAGCAATTGCCGAAGACTTCGGGGTTGAACCAGTGCCCTTTCGGGCACTTCACCGGGGTGGCCATGCCAAGCACCTGCTAGTAAATGCCCCCTTCACCGAGCAACGCATCTCATGGGACCCGCACTCCTTAGTCTACCGCATCGCCGACGCTAGTCAACCGCTCCCAAGAAGGGGGGCGAAAACCGGTGCGCACGCGTCTCGATGTTACGGCACGCGGCCCCGGCCGGTCGCTCCATCCAGCCGCGCCCAAAACGGATGCTCCCGGTCGCCGCGCGTGCGGACGTCCTCGAGCATGACGTGGAGGTCGGGACGAATCATCTGGTCCGATGCATTCAATCGCCGGCCGTTGACCATAATAGTGGATCGCAGCTTGAAGTCGAGCATCTTCGGCGACAACCAGACGGTCACCTGACTCGTGCCGGTGCGGACGTTGATGCCGTTGAGGTTGTTGATGGCCGCCCTGACCTGCACCGGCTGCGTGCCCCGGGGCGGCGGCCAGTTGGCCGGGTCGACCTCCGATCGCGGCGGCAGGCCCTTTGTCTCCACCCACCAGAAGAAATTGTCCCAGGGTCGCATCGTTTCGCAAGTGAACTCGCGGGGGAAGAAGTTGCGGTGGAAGCGGCCCATCCAATCGAATATCCGCAGAATCTCGTCGTGGAAATCCTCGTGCCCCCGGCCGAGATACTCGACCACCGTCGTATTGAAGCCGCGGCGAAGATAGCGGTCGAGATCCATAGCGTTCTTGCTCATCTTCGCGCCGTCCAACTCGCCGGCAATCACATAGAACGGGACGTAATGGGCGTTCTCCCAATAGAGATTGCAGTAGCGGTCGGACTTCGCCGTGATGGGAATTACGCCGGCCCAAAGATCGGGGTGCGCCAGTCCGATGTCCCAGGCGGCGTCGCCGCCGATCGAGTGGCCCGACAGAAAAACACGGTCGGTGTCGATCGAAAACCGCCGGCAGGCGTCGCGCAACGAGTTCAGCACCGCCGCATGCTCGCGGGCTGAATAACCGTATCGCTTCTGATGCTCCTCGGTCCACGCCGGGGCGATAACGATGCATCCCCAGCGCATGGCCTGGCCCGCGCGAACGCCGTCGTTGCCGCGGACGCCAGCCCACCAATCGATCTGCTGTTGCGCCGTGGTGGCTTCGCCGTTGAGGGTAACGATCGCCGGATAGGGCCGGTAAGGATCGTACTCGGGCGGAAGCTGTAGGTAATAGGTGACCGGCGCGTCTTTGGCGAGCCCCGGCACTTCGATTTCGTAGAAACCCGGCGGCCGTCGGCCGGCTGGGCGGACTGACCGGCGGCTTCATGTGTCGCAGCAGTTCGGCCACCATCGCCGGCTGTCCGGCCGACTGCTGCCGGATGTAGCTGTAGTCCCGCTCGCGGTCGGGCAGGTTCTCCGCGTTGAGATAGTCGAGCACCAACTTGCGGACCCTATAGGCGGAAATCGCCACCGGCAGTTTCACGGTCGCCGCGTCGGCACCCAGCAACCAGCCGCTGATGGCCAACGCGACCTTGTCGCTGTCGGGCATCTGCGCGGTCGTCGGCGTTTTGCAGGAACGCCGCCATCCGGTCGAGCGTGTTGGGGCCAATCTCCGTGGCAATTTCGTCGAGGATCGGCTTGAGGTTTTCGCGCTGAATGGTATCGGAAAGCCGGGCGGCCAACTCGCGGAGGTGCTTCACCACATTCTGCCGCCGCTGCTCGCTGGTCTCGTATTGCCGGAGCATCTGGCGGACGCCCTGAAGAACTTCGCCGCCGATGCCGTCGGCGGGAAACCGCTTCAGCATGCCGGCCACCAGGTGGTGCTGTCCGGCGTCGCGTCGCAACTGAAGCTCCGACAATAGCCGCTGGGCCGAAAGCTGCTGGATCGCCCGCATCGACGGCGCCAGTTGCTCCTTCAGGTCGGTCTGGTTCGGAAATACCTTGAACAGATTCTCCAGTACTGCCCGGGCCTCTTCGTAGCGTTCGCTTTGCAGGTAGAACCGGGCGATCTTCTTGTAATCCTCGACGTTCTTGGGATTGACCTGCTTGAGCAAGATTTTCTGCAACGTGCCGCGGGGGATGGAACTGGTCGCGATGCGCATGTCCCAGACGTGCGTGATGCCCTCGACCTTCGCCCAGTGCGGCGTTAGCTCGGTGATCGCTTGGATAATGTCGACGGGCCCCCGATAGGTCGCCATCGTGAAAATGCGGCGGCCATACTCGTCGAAAGGCTGAATCCGCAGCGGCTGGCCGACGCTCTTGATCGAGGGGCCCGATCGCAGAACCCGTTGGGGGAGCATGAACTTCTCGTCCAGTTGCCGGTTTTCGTCCTGCCGCACTTCACGGACCAGCCGGTCCGGGAAGAACGTACGCCGCAGATCGTCGTCGAGGAAGTCGATCAGTTGCAGCTTGTCGGCGTCAGACCTCATGGCCTGCGGCGTCTCGGCCAGACCGGCGACCTTCCCGAGCTTGCCGCGTAACAGGCGGCCGTCTTCCAGCACGATTTCGGTGCCGTAGGCCGCGCGGATAAACGTCGTCAGAACGATCGCGGCGGCCGCAAGTCCCCAGACGGGCAATGACAGCCTGCGGCCGATGTTTCGCATTCCACTTCTCCTCTGCTACGACGCCCGACAACCGTACTTCATTGTGTTCGATGCGATGGGCAAGTCAAGTTTGGCCGGCCGGTCCCACGAGCCCTGTCCCGGTAGGTCAGGCTGTGCCTGACAACCACCTGTTGGCGTCACCCCGGTAGGTCAGGCTGTTCCTCGTTGTCACCTATCGTTGGCGTTGCCCCGCTTGACATCGACCCTGCCGGTCCGCAAAATTGGGAAAACTGGTAGAACTGGACCATGCCCCCACCGCTGATGCCTCATCGGATCGTACTCTGGCTGATTGTCCTGGCGATCCTCCTGCCGATCACTATTTGTGTGGTCCTTGGCGTTGCCGCGCTCCTGCAAGCGATGGGCGACTCGACGGGAGCAACTGTTCTTGAGCGAATCGCTCTGGCCAGCGGCATCGTTTGGACCATCGAGTTGATCTCCCTCGTATTGGCGCTGGCCGTCGGCACGTTGCGAAGGCCCGACGAGCCGCAATAGCCGTTCAGAACAGGACGACTCAATTGAGATTGTCCCCATTGTCGTGTCGACGAAAATGGGTCAGTCCCCTTCGACGCGGGCGTAGAAATCGAAATCGGCCCGCACAATGACCAAGAACCTCGACCTGTCGCTTTCGGCGCCTATGAAAACGAGCAAACAACGGTTGATGACCCCTGGGCCGACCGAAGTGTCGGAGGTGGCGCTGTCGAGTTTATCGCGCCAAGTCACGCACCACCGCACCCCGGAGTTCCGGGCGCTGCTGGCCGAGGTCGTTGCCGGGCTGAAATACACCTTTGCCACCAAGAACGACGTCCTGGTGCTGAGCAGTTCCGGCACCGGGGCGATGGAGGCAGCCGTCGTCAACCTCGTACCCCGCGGCGGCAAGGCGATCGTGCTCGAGTCGGGCAAGTTCGCCGAGCGGTGGCGGAAGCTTTGCGACGTCTTCGGTGTCGAGGTCGTCAAGTACGAGTTGCCGTGGGGGGCCGCTTTCGAGGCGGCCGAGGTCGCCCGACTGCTGGAACAACATCCCGACACGGCGGCCGTCTACGCGACGCTCCTGGAGACCAGCACCGGCGTGGGGCACGACATCGAGGCAATCGGCCGCGTCGTCGGTCCCAGCAATGCCCTGCTAGTGGTCGACGGCATCAGCGGCGTCGGAGCGATGGAGTGCCGGACCGATGCCTGGGGCATCGACGTGCTCGTGGTCGGCTCGCAAAAGGCATTGATGACGCCGCCCGGCCTGGCCTTCGTCAGCCTCAGCCAGGCAGCGTGGAAGCAGATCGAATCGATCCGGCGGCCGGCGTTCTACTTCGATCTACTGGCCTACCAAAAGGCGCAACAGAACTCGGACACGCCCTACACGCCCGCCATTCCGCTGGTCAAGGCATTGGCGGAAAGCCTGGGGGCGATTCGGGCCGAAGGCATCGAGCAGATTTGGGCCCGTACGAAGACTCTGAGCGAGGCGACCCGGGCGGGCATCGCCGCTCTCGGCTTGCGGCTGGTCGCCCAGCGCCCGGCCGACGGCATGACCGCCGTCTACTTGCCCGACGGGCTCGATGGCAGACAGTTCTTCGAACGATTGCAGACCCGCTTCGGCGTAAAATTCGCCGGGGGCCAGGGACCGCTGAAGGAGCGGATCTTCCGCATCGCCCACATGGGACTCTGCGACGAACTCGACGTCGTCGCCGCGCTGGCCGCCGTCGAACTGGTACTTGCCGAGTTGCGGCAGAACGTTAAGCTGGGAGCAGGCGTGACGGCCGCCAGCCGAGTGTTGGCCCAATGGAAGCCTCGGGAGATAATAAAGAGCTGACGCAACAAGAGCCAATTTCTGGCGTTGAAAGCGAGAAACTTATGAGCGTGGCAAAAAAAGAGGCCAAGAAGCTGATTGACACAATGCCGGATACCGCGAGTTGGGATGACGTCATGTACGCGATGTATGTGAGGGCCAAGATCATGGACGGTCTGGAAGACGGAGAGGCCGGAAGGGCTGTTTCGCAAGAGGAGGTGGAGAAGAGGTTCTGCCAGCCATGAATGTTGACTGGTCCGATTCGGCCGTTGGGGGACCTGGGTGCCATCGAAGCGTATATTTCTCGCGACTCCGTGTACTATGCCAAGCGATTCGTCGATCGTATCGTGCGGACCACCGCAACCCTCAAGAAGTTTCCCGAGCGCGGGAACGTCGTTCCTGAGCTTAGCGATCGGACGATCAGGGAATGTGTCCTTCACAACTATCGAATTCTGTACCAAATTCAGGAGGCGAGAGCGCTTATTGTTGCAGTGGTCCACGCGGCTCGGAATATCGAATCGTTAAGGCTCGATGGCTGACCGGCAGCCGTTCACGCGTTTTCTGAAATACACACATCGGAAAAAAACCATGCCCACCATACTAGTTCTCGACGAATTGTCGCAGGACGGGCTTAGCCTCTTGGAGTCGGCCGGGAATATCGAGGTGGAGGTTCGCACCGGCCTCAAGGGCGACGAGCTGCGCCAAGCCTTGCTCGACTTCGACGGGGCGATCTGCCGCAGCGGCGTGAAAATCACCGCCGAGTGCTCTGGAGGGCAACACGCCGCCTGCAGGCCATCGCCCGGGCCGGCGTGGGCACCGACAACATCGACAAGGAGGCCGCCACCCGGAAGGGCATCGTCGTCATGAACACCCCCGGCGGCAACACCATCTCGACCGCCGAGCACACCATCGCCCTGATGCTGGCCATGTCGCGCAACGTCGCCCCGGCCTACCAGAGCCTGATCGAGGGCCGCTGGGACCGCAAGAAGTACATGGGCACGCAATTGGCCGGCAAGACGCTGGGCATCATCGGCCTGGGCCGCGTCGGCCAGGCCGTCGCCACCCGGGCGCGCGGCGCTGGAGATGAAGGTCCTCGGCTACGATCCGTTCCTCTCCAGCGCCAGGGCGAAGGAGCTGGGCATCGAGACCTGCGGCTCGGCCCGGGAGATGCTGCCGCTGGTCGATTACCTCACGGTCCACACGCCGCTGACCGACGCAGACGCGGAACCTGATCGGCCCGCAAGGAGATCGCAGATGCTCAAGAAGGGCGCGCGGCTGATCAACTGCGCCCGCGGCGGCATCTTCGACGAGGCGGCGCTGGTCGAAGGGCTCAAGAGCGGGCAGTTGGCCGGCGTGGCCCTGGACGTCTATCGAGTCGGAGCCCTGCACCGACAGCCCGCTGTTCGGCATGCCGGGCGTGCTCTGCACGCCGCACCTGGGCGCCAGCACCGAAGAGGCCCAGACGAACGTGGCCGTCGAGGCGGCCGAGCTGCTGATCGACTTCTTCACGACCGGGGCGATCAAGCAGTCGGTCAACATGTCGCCGTTGGACCCGAAGACGCTGGCCGAGCTGCGGGGCTACCTGAACGTGGCCTACCGGCTGGGCCTGTTGCTGGCCCAGATGGACCACGCGCCCGCCGACCGCCTGCCGGCTCCGCTACACGGGCGAGGTGGCGAAGAAGGACACGCGGCTGCTGTCGGCGTCGTTTGCCGCCGGGCCTGTTGGAGCACGCCATGGAGGCGAGCGTGAACATCGTCAACGCCGAGGTGCTCCTGCGCGACCGCGGCATCGAGCTGGTCGAAGCAGCGCAGCAGCGACGTCGGCGACTTCAGCTCGATGATCACGGCCGAAGTGGTCCGCCAGCCAGAGGCACTGCCGTCGCCGCCGGCACGCTCTTCGGCAACAACATGCCGCGGCTGGTGCAAAAGGGCGACTTCCGCCTGGAGAGCTACCTGGACGGCATTGCTGATGATCTTCGTCCACCGCGACACGCCGGGCGTGATCGGCAAGCTCGGGCAGCGTCTTCGGCAAGCACCGGGTCAACATCGCCCAGATGTCGGTCGGCCGGGCCGACGACACCCCCGGCGGCGACGCCATCGGCGTCCTGGCGCTCGACACCCGCCCCCCGGCCGAGGCGTTGGCCGAGGTGCTGGCGATCGACGAGGTCAAGGAAGCCTGGGTCGTCAAATTGCCCGCCCGCCGGCGAGTATCCGGCCTGGATGGGCGGATAGCAGCCACAAACGGATCCCGGCGGCAAAGGGGACAGTCCCATTTTCGCTGACACGAAAATCGGGACAGCCCCCCTGGACAGGAGGCTCCGCTTGGGCAGCAGTGCGTGTCCGAGGCTTACTCGCCGCGATGTCTCTTTTCGTCGCTCAGCGCCGATTTTTTTCGCCCCGCGTCAAAACCGCAAGCTAGCCTTTCAAGGAAGGACCGCAAATTGCTGCCGGGGGCGGAACAGGTGTTGAACCTCCCCGCAAATCCGCTAATTCCCCCCAATCCTCGGCAGTTGACGCACTATCCGCCCCATACCTCGCATTCTGTTTTCTAATTAATTTTTACGGGAATCACGCGAATTGCCGATATACACTCTCGGCAGCTCGCAAGAGACTTGCTGATACTGCGTTCCATCGTGCCAAGACGGAACAGCGGCAGACTTGTCGGCAGGACGCCGATCGTTGCTTCAAGGGCGCTTGCGCCCGTTGAGACTGGCTGACTAGGGCGAAGGCGTACATGATCGACATGCCACTGGATGATCGGGTGCTTACGGCACTGGAGCGAAACCCCTACCTTGGCCGCCGCAGTCTGCGATTCGAGACCAGTGCCGGCCGCGTCACGCTAAGGGGAGTCGTCAATACCTACTTCCAGAAGCAGATGGCCCAAGAGGCCCTGCGGAACATCGACGGCGTCGACGAGATTGCCAACGAACTGGAAGTCTGCTGGAGTTGACGACGCACCGACAGCGCCTGCTCCCTCGGCGCAAGGCAAGAAGCCCGTCGTTCGCTCAGGACGACGGGTCAGAAGCCATGCCGCACCGGATGAAGCTCGCCCATCACGGCTTCCGCTCGGTTGCCGTAGGGGTGCAGGCGGTCGCCGAGGCCGCAGACGTCCAAAACTCGGCGATTCTGCGGCGAAAGGCCGCACAAACGCATCACCCCGTCGTGTGTGGCAACGCGATGGTGCAGGTCGACAAGCTGATCGATGATCTCGTCCGTGAGCGTCGGCAACCCATCCAACTCGAGCACCACCCGATAGGTGAAGTGCTGTTTTAACAGTCGCCAGACGCTCTCGGCAAATTGCGGATCGTCGACCGCCACGTCCAAGTCCCGCACCCGGACCAGCAACCAGTCGGGCCCCCGTTCAACGTCGAATGCGCAATGAGGAACAGTTGCCAACATAAGACGCCTCCGACAGCAAAGCACCGAGGAGAGATAACCCACCACCATCAACCATCATAACGATAAGCGAAATCTTGACAAGCCCCCCCTTCTCCTGGGGCGGCTCTTTTGGCAGGTAGAAAAACAGCCTCCAATTGGCCGCATGCTCGCCAAGCTCAAGACCTTCTCGCTCGCGGGCATCGACGCCTTGCCAGTCGAGGTCGAGGTCGATGTTTCACCCGCCGGGTTGCCGAAAACAGTGCTGGTCGGATTGCCGGAGGCCGCGGTCAAGGAAAGTACACACCGCGTAGAGGCGCGCGATAGTAAACTCCGGCTTCCAACGCCCGCAGAACCGCGTGGTGATAAATCTGGCCCCGGCCTGCTCCCGTTTATCACAACGCGAATAGGATGAACTTTCCCAATTGTCAGCACGATCTGAAGCCACTCACAGCCCTGCGTTTTTTGGAACGACCAGTTGAGGCTCTAAATTCTTCTTTGGCATCGTCCAGTTGAACATTGTCTGTCCCCCGCAGCAAAATGTGCTACGAGCTAGAAGCAGTCTTCGGTGAGAGAATTGAAATTTCCCTTCCACTCAAACTCGACCGTCTCTGGTACAGGGCCAACATTGTCACCTGCCAACTCGATCGAGAACCTGTATCGACCGGGCTCTTTCAGGAGTTCGGCCCACGTCACAGGGCTAATAGTTGTCTGAGGTTCCAAAAGGTTCTGTGAGCTGTTGACAGCGACGACATCGAAGTAGAATTTCATTCCTGGGGAAATATCCAATGGATCAGAACCAATGTACGCCCAATTCAGTGGAATGGGATCGTGGTGCAACTCCGTGTATTTAGTCTCGCCCGGACCTCGCCTTTCGATTCTCGTGAGGAACGCCCGGCAACGAATTGCGGGCACGCAAAGCTTCGATGAGCACTTGGCCAAGACGCGAACATACTTTGCCATGACGTCGGGCTTGGTTGTCGTTGAAAGGGAAACGCATCGACGACCGAAGCCAATCCGGGGCTGAAACACAAGGGAGACGTTTGACCTGAAAAGCCAGCGGCGAATGGGTTCCGCGAATATCGCGGTGGCAAACCCAAGTAGGAAGGTAATCGCAATTCCCGTGTATTCGCACATGAATGACTATTTCCCGGGGCGCGTACGCAAATTCCCGTCAACGCGTACTTGCCTTCTTGGTACGGATCCGCACACGCGATTCATCGACGATGGCAAGACCGCTTTGCAGATGGTCGAGCAGGCCGGATTCGATCAGTTGCAGAGCCGGCCGTTCAAGCACGCCCCAACGCTGATCGTGCAGGCGAAAGACCACAATTCCCGCGTGGCTGCCAATCGGATACCGACGAATATCGGCAAAATCGAGGTCGAACGTCAAGAGCACGCGACCCTCTGACGTGGCGGCCTGTAAGATAGTGGGATCATTGCTGCCGCCGAGGGCCTCGTCCGCGACCGTCATCGCGTCGTGGCCACCGGCCCGGAGCAGTTCCGCCAGCGCGGTAGGTAAGTTCTCGTCGAGCTTGAACTTCATTCCGCCGCCGTCGTGTGCAACGGCTGTTCTTCTTCCTCGTGCGCCAACCATGCCGCATAGCTGAGCGCGGCGCGGACATCTTCCGCCGCCAACGTGGGATACTGACGCAGGATTGTTTCGATGGTCTCGCCCGCTTTCAGGTAGTCGAGAATGATCGAAACCATAATACGTGTGCCCTTAATGCACGGCTTGCCGTGGCACACGTCAGGCGCAACCGAGATACGACTTTCCCAATCGCTACTGTCCATACTGCGGACCCTCCTCTTGCACGGAACGCTCTACTCCGGCGACGCCGCCCAACCGCCGATGCTACACGATTCTACCCGCTTCCGCGCGGTCTGAGAAGATGGTAGAGTGCCGGGCGCGAAAAGCCCTCACCCCAGCCCTCTCCCGGAGGGAGAGGGGAGTTGAATATGCTCGCCAAACTCAAGACCTTCTCGCTCGTGGGCATCGACGCCTTGCCAGTCGAGGTCGAGGTGGACGTGTCGCCGGCCGGGCTCCCGAAGGTCGTTCTGGTTGGCTTGCCGGAACAGGCGGTGAAAGAAAGTACTCACCGCGTAGAACGCGCGATAGTAAACTCTGGATTCCAGCGCCCGCAGAACCGCGTTGTGATAAATTTGGCCCCGGCGTAATCCCGTTTATGACAATGGGAAACTTGCGTTCTTTCCTGGTAATCGGCAGACATATACGAGCAGCGCAACCTGGCTCAACTTTGCGCGGGGGGGGGCATATTGACAGAATTGACAGAAAGGAGTGGTTTGCTATAGTGAGTTCTGATTGTGTGCGGCTTTCGAGGATTAAAAGGAGGTGCGAGATGCGCAAATACGTCCGACGGCTCATCGGAATCGTGGTGATTGCACTGGCGGCGAGTCCGGTGTTCGCCGACACCTTCGCCGCGGGCACGGCGAATGAGTTCACGCTCGACTTCGTGCCAATCTCGGCGCTACAAACCCGAGCAGCGGTTACGGCATCGTCAATCACGACTACCGCATGGGCACCTGCGAGATCACCAACGACCAGTGGAACAAGTTTACGGCCAGCCTGGGTATGTCGGTGACGGGCTCCAATGGGGGCTACGCACTCAGCTTTCTAGATCATGGCACAGGCACGACGAACGTGCCGACAAACGCTGTAAGCTGGTACGAAGCGGCACAGTTTGTCAATTGGCTGAACACGAGTACGGGCCACCAGGCGGCGTACAACTTCACCGGCACACAGGGTACGAGCGACTATACGTTGGCCACTTGGAGTGCTGCGGAGGCCGCCGGCGGGACGAATCTCTACCGCAACAAGGCTGCGTTTTACTTTCTGCCGACGGAGGATGAGTGGGTTAAGGCGGCGTACTGGAACGGCACGGCGTTGCAGGAGTACGCGAGGAAGGCGGGCGACACGTTGTTCCAAGGAAATGGGACGAACGGCGGATGGAATTACTACGATGGCGACATCGGCCCTGATGGCCCTGCCGAAGGCCCATGGAACGTCGGCAGCGGCAGCCAGGAACTCAACGGCACGTACGATATGATGGGCAACGATTGGGAATGGATGGAAAGCCCGTGGACTAGCGGCGACTATGGCGCCGTTTCGTTGCGTGGAGTGCGTGGCGGCGTTTGGGAAAACTACCCCTACAGCATGGCGGCCTCGTTGCGCATCTACGACGATCCGGCGGACGAGTGCTTCTCTCAAGGGTTCCGCGTGGCAAGTGTTCCTGAGCCCAGTAGCTTTATCATGTTGCTTGGATTTACCGGGATGGCATTGCTATACTATTGCGGAGGGAGAAAAAGGGAGAAAAGGGGATAAGTCCAATTGTTAACATATATGCCCCTTACAAGCTGTCCAGAAGCCGGTCGTACTCGGCGTGTGAGCCGATCCAAAACCATGTGATTTCATTGCCATCGAGAACACCGACCGCGCGATAACCGATGCCTACGCGAGCGGAATACATGGGCGGGTCGGCAAACACCCGCTTGAAATGCAGACCTGGGTGGGCGACATTCTGGCGAAACAACCGGTATGCTTGCCTCGCCTGATGCTGAACTTGACGTGGTAACGACGCAAAGAGCCCGCGAAACTGGCGCGTCGTGTACGACTTCATAGCTGGTCGGGGTCCAACTCGTGCGTTTGGCCCGCCCGATGTTCGGCAAGGGCTTCGTTGCCAAGCGTCGCTAACTTGCCGGCTGATGCCGCGATGGCACGGTCGAACTCGTCCACTTCGCCCAACTCCGCGAGCACACGGGCTGCTAACAAGTCTTGCTCGGCCGCCGTGAGCTTACCCGCCTCGGCGAAGGCGCGTTCCAGTAGTTTGGTCATAATTCGTCCCCTGCCTACGGCGTCACGATTCAATGATACCCTCTTTTGGCGGCTGGGAAAAGAGCGTAGAATGTCTGCGTCCCAGCCATTACAAGGTAATGCAGAGAACGGCCCTCACCCTAGCCCTCTCCCGGAGGGAGAGGGGAGTTGAATATGCTTGCCAAGCTCAAGACCTTCACTCTCGTGGGCATCGACGCCATTCCGGTCGAGGTCGAGGTGGACGTGTCGCCGGCCGGGCTCCCGAAGGTCGTTCTGGTTGGCTTGCCGGAACAGGCGGTGAAAGAAAGTACTCACCGCGTAGAACGCGCGATAGTAAACTCTGGATTCCAACGCCCGCAGAACCGCGTGGTGATTAATCTGGCTCCGGCCGACATGCCCAAGGAAGCCGCGTCGTTTGATCTACCCATCGCCCTTGGCATCCTGGCCGGTAGCGGGCAGATTGAGGCCGAACGACTCGCGCAATACGCCGTGGTGGGCGAGTTGGCCCTGGACGGCACGGCCCGACCGACCAAAGGCGCGGCTCTCGATGGCCATGGCCGCCGCCGGACTTGGGGACTGTCCCGATTTTCGTCCGACCGGGGACTGTCCCGATTTTCGTCCGACGAAAATGGGACTGTCCCCCTCGGCGCTCCGCGGCCTCCTGGTGCCCACCATGAGCGCGGCCGAAGCAGCCGTGGTCGAAGGCATCGAGATCATCCCCGTGGCCAGCCTGGCCCAGGCGGTCGCCTTTCTCACCGGCGAGATCGACATCGAACCGCAGCCCTCGCGCCTCGACGAATTGTTCCGCACGCTGTCAAGTTACGACGTTGATTTCGTCGACGTCCGCGGCCAGGAAATGGCCAAGCGGGCGCTGGTGGTCGCGGCCGCCGGCGGCCACAACATTCTGATGCTCGGCCCGCCCGGATCGGGCAAGACGATGCTGGCGAAGCGGATGCCTACGATCTTGCCCGACCTGACGCCGGGAGAGTCGATCGAGACGACGCGGATCTACAGCGCCTCGGGCCGCCTCAAGGCGGGGCAGCCGCTATTGGCCATCCGGCCGTTCCGCTCGCCACACCATACCATTAGCAACGCCGGATTGGTCGGCGGCGGCTCGACGCCTTCGCCCGGCGAAATCTCGTTGGCCCACAACGGCGTGCTGTTCCTCGACGAACTGCCCGAGTTCCAGCGTCAGACGCTGGAAGTGCTCCGCCAGCCCCTGGAAGACGGCACGGTGACCATCGCCCGGGCGTTGAACAGCACCACTTTTCCGGCGAATTTCATGTTGATTGCGGCACTCAACCCGTGTCCCTGCGGCTATCGAGGCGACGCGCGGCGGCAATGCCACTGCACGCCGCCGCAGATCGAGCGCTACATGTCGAAGATCAGCGGTCCGCTAGTCGATCGCATCGACATCCACATCGAAGTGCCGTCGGTGGCGTATCGCGATCTGTCGGGTGGAACCCCCGGCACGCCGAGCGCGGAGATGCGTGCCTTGGTGGCCACGGCCCGCGCTGCGCAGACGGCGCGGTTCGACAGCGGACGCAGCCGTTACAACGCCGACATGACCCACCGTCAGACGCGTCAATTCTGCAAGCTCGACGACGAGTGTCAGAACCTTCTGAAAGGCGCGATGACCGAACTCGGCCTATCGGCCCGCGCCCACGACAAGGTCCTCCGCGTTGCCCGCACGATTGCCGACCTCGACCAGAGCGCAGACATCCGCCCGATGCACCTCAACGAGGCCATCAACTACCGGATGCTCGACCGGCATTTGTGGACGTGAGGGATGCAGCCGTGATTACCTTGAAGGACTTCTCTTGGGAAAGGATGGTTGCGGCCGTGGAAGACGTTTGAGAGCGAGCGCATCGTGCAGCAGGCGCATTGCGAAAAGCGGGAATCCCGCACGTCGTCGTTGGAGGCAACGCAGTGGCTGCATGGGTCGCGCGGGTGGATCAGGAAGCTGTGCGGAACACCAAGGACGTATACTAGCTCGTGCCGCGGCAGGATTTCGAGCGAGTCCTCGTTGAACTTCAAGCGGTGGGATTCGTCCACCAGAACGTTGCCGGCGTCGATCTGTTTCTTGACGGACCACAAGGCTCCGTGCGAAGTGCGATTCACGTCTTGTTTGCAGGTGAGAAAGTTCGGCCGGACTACCTTCTACCGGCTCCCGCCATTGACGAATCCGAACCCGGGCCTGATTTTCCCGTTCCTACGCTTGAGGCTTTAGTCCGCATGAAGTTGACTTCCTTTCGTTTCAAGGACCAAGTCCACCTACCGGACCTACTGGAAGTTGGGCTGATCGATGCGTCGTGGTGCGACCGTTTCCCCGCCACCCTTGCGGCGCGCCCAAAACAACTGATCGAGATACGCAACCGGGAAGCGTGAGATATCTGACAAAAGACTCCCGACCCCTTTTCCTTCCCCCTTTTCCTTCGACCCCTTTTCCTTCCCGACTATTCACGGTAATAGATATCCATCTCACCGTCGGTAGCCGAGTTGTTTACCTTTGCGACGATGCGCCAGATAATCTTCGGCTTAGGTTCGCCAGTTCCAGTTCCAGTCGTTTGATTTCACGTGCAAGCGAGTTCTTGTTCAGTTCCAGCCAATACCAGACTTTCATCATGGCGATCGCAATTACGCCGACGACAAAGCCGGTCGCCCATGCGATCATCTCCCGTGTGGATTCCGCATGAAAGAACTGGTACGCCACGACGAATTCCAGTAGGCCAATCACAGTGCCTATCGTGAACACCAGCACAATAAACCATCGGTGTCTGCTACGAAACGAGTCGATAACCATCTGGGGAATGGATTGCTCGTTACGATAGTGCTCCAGCAATTCCGAGTCCTCCTCGTGCAGCGCTTCGCGGATTTTCTCATCAATGTCCTTCATTGGTTTCTCCTTTCGATTACCTCTTTCAGATTGTTGCGGGCATAGTGCAGCCGTGACTTTACCGTGCCCACTGGCAGGGATAGCGCCTCAGCAATGCTGCGGATGGACAACTCCTCGACGTAGAACAACGACAGGATCGCCTGCTGATCGTGCGGAAGCTGTCCAATCGCCTTGCGCATGGCCGCCACATCGTCCTGAGTGTCTTCGGCCACCGCCTCCTTGGCCGCAGGTTCGATAACCAGAGGCACAAGGCTAGTCCGTTCTCGTTGTCGCTGCCGGGTCCAGTCCGCGCATTTGTTGGTCACTATCCGATAGACCCAAGGTGCGAAACAGGCAGGGTCGTCAAGGCGACGTATCCCTCGCACAATCGCCACCCAGGCATCCTGCACAACGTCCATTGCGGCCTCGTACTCGCGCGTCAGCCGCATTGCATGACACAACAAACGTGGTTGCCAACGGTTGACAAGAGCGATGAGCGACTCGCCATCGCCGTCCTGGCACCCCATCACCAGCAGTTCGTCGTGAACGTCCTCGGCGGTCCTCATCATTCCTCCGTCATTACAGTCGTGCAAACTTGGCAGAGGTTCAAGAAAATGGTGGATGCTCGCCAACTGTGGGGGTGTTTCGGCAAGAATACGGTTCCCAGACTGCCCGGTCTAGTAGGTTCACGTTCTCGGGCCTTCCAGGATCGCCTCTGAGTCCGACACGGTTGAAGTTCGGAGTGGCGGGTTTGTCGGCTACGCCCTCACTAAGGCGCTGCTGCCAGCAACGGGCCTGGAAAGCGTTGCAAACGATTTTGGCCGGTTCAACCACAACGTATGCCGAACTCGCCCAGCATATCGGTCATCCGACCGATGTGCGAGCGGTGGCTGGTGCATGTGCATCGAACCCTGTCGCTGTCGCTATCCCCTGTCACCGAGTCGTGAGTAGTAATGGTGATCTGCGAGGTTACGGTTGGGGAATCGAGCGAAAACGTGCGTTGCTCGACCGAAAGGCCGCTGCGCTGGCAGGTCACCTGACGGGAAGCCGATCCGGCACTCCATACCTGTTGATGCGGTATCGGGGGGGCATCTCTTCCAGACACCAAGCCTGCCATGTTGTGGCGATTCCGCCGGGCCGCTACACTACCGAAATGCCTCGCTTTTCGCTCGTCCATAGTGCCGCGTCAGTGCTGATTGTAGGGTGCTTCTGCGTCCTTCAACGACGGGAGTATGCCCCGGCCGACCTGCCCAAGGAGGCAGCATCGTTCGATCTGCCGATCGCCTTGGGCATCCGCCGAACACTCCTCAGAGAAGCGATCAACTACCGGTTGCTGAACCGACACTTGTGGACATAGTGGATATAAAGGGGGCCTCTCATGTTCGGAGCCGGACTTAAGAAACGAGCGTTTCCACGTTGTTTGGTCGGCGGAGTGTTGTTGCTCGGCGCGGTCGCTGCGTTTGGAGCAAAGGACAATAGTGGGTCCGAAGACTGGCCCGCTTCGGAATCCATCGACCCGCGAGGCCGGCCTGAGGGACAAATCCACAACCAGTCGTCGCGGTTCTACGTGTTTTGCGTCAAAGATCAATGGCACGTGAGCATTACCACCAAGCGCGGCAAGTCGAAGCCGTACTTCGACGGCGAAATCGTGGTCGATCAAGGCAAGATCAAGGCGGTGGTCTCCGTCGGTCTGGAGAAATCGGATACCGTGCAGTTGGTCCCCGATCACACGGCGATCAAGTTCCACTTCCGCAGCGGCAGAAAGGCCGACGGATTCTACTTTACCGTCAATCCCGAGGTGAAGAGGATCAAGTTCGACCTCAAACCGCCCACCGACAAACCGCGGCGTCATATCTACATCGGCAAGCAGAAGACCAATCCGCGCCACTGTCCGTTTGTGCTTGAGGCGGGCGAGTGAAGATTGCGATTCAACGGGTGGTGTCCGCATAGCATCACGACCATCGGAGCCGCCGTGCCACTTCGCGCTGCCCGAACGATTGCCGACCCCACGCAGAGCAAAGCCGCTCGTCCAAGGCACCTCAACGACGTGAGCGGCGATCGGATATTGGATCAGAGCCTTTGGACGTGAGCGTTGTGGATGCCGGCTAATCGGCTGTATAATTGGGGATCAGATATCTCACGCTGGCGTCATCGTGCGCGGACGAGGTTACTGGTTGTGATCCGTGAAGCTTCGGTTGTCGAAGGATGTTGTCGATGAATTGGCGATTTAAGGCAGCGATCCAGAACGCAGTTGCTGCCGCTCCGCCGTCCTTTTCCTATGCAGCGTATTACTGGTTGCAACGCCATTTCGGCAGCTTGCGGCGCGTCAACCCGGTCAGCGCGTTGTCGCGCGGGCACGACGGTCGTCAAGCTCATCGAGGACCATGGCCGTTCGGCATGCGGAAGCACGTTCCTGGAGGTGGGAACGGGACGTCGCATCGGCATGCCCTTGACCTATTGGCTCTTGGGGGCTGACAAAGTCGTCACGGTTGATCTCAACCCCTACCTGAAGGAAGAACTGGTACGCGACGACATTGCTTATATCCGAAACAGTCGCGATGCAATGCGGAACTGCTGGCCGGCGGCGTTCACCATGATCGATTCGAGCAGCTTCTCTACCTCACGGATCGTCGATGGCGACTGGACGACTTGCTGGCGGCGTGCAACATCACCTACCTGGCGCCCGCCGACGCGGCAGCTCTACCGCTCGACGCTGATTCGGTGGACGTTCATACCTCCCACGTCGTCTTTGAACACATTTCGCCGTCTACCTTGACAGCGATTCTTCGGGAAGCAAACCGCGTGGTCCGACGCGGAGGGCTCCTGGTCCACAGAATCGATCACACGGATCATTTTGCCCATTCGGACAAAAGGATTTCGATGATCAACTTCTTACAGTTCGACGACGCTCGCTGGAACAAATATGCAGGCAACCGATATATGTATATGAATCGGCTCCGCGTGGACGAAATCGAGGACCTGTTTCGCGCGGCACATCAACGCATCTTGGCGAGCCAGCGAGACGTGTCGTTGCCGGCGCTCGAGTTGCTCCGGACGGGAGAGTTCAAGCTGGACGCCCGATTTCTGGGCAAATCGGACGAAGTGCTGGCGACCACGGCTTCTTGTATCGTTGCCGAGCCATGCAAAGCGGGAACGCCGGCAGCGGATAGCCCCGAGGAAGAATAAAATGAGCACGCAACGTGAGAGTCGGCACTTTGGCGCGGCGGCATTCGCCGTCTGGGCGGTACTATTGTGTGTCGGAAGCACGTCCGCGGTCGCCCAGACATCTGGCGACTATCTCGGGCTGGCGGGGCGGCATCGGCATCACCTTCGGCACGCCCTCGCGCGACATCGCCGACGTGACCGAGATGGGCTACGAGATCGTCTGGGGCGGCGAGGACCCGCGCGCCATCAAGGCGCTCGGCGTCTCTGTCTTTCGCTACTGGAACAGCATCGTCGAAACCTCGCTGAAGGGCTCTGGGTATGACTTCAGCCAGATGCCCGACAAGGACGAAGCCGCGAAGCTGGCCTTCGACGCCTGGATGGAGCGCACCTACGGCGTGAAGGGCCTCTCGAAGTACGCCAAGGTGCGCTACAACCCCAAGGGCGCCTATGGCGACGTCTACGGCAGCATGGATCTGTCGTCGGAGAACGACCTGGTGAAGGCCGTGATCGCCAGGTACCTGCAGGGGTTCGAGAAGGACGGCATCACCCACGGCGGCATCGGCCTGGACAACGCCGGCAAAGTGCCCCGGGAGTTCCTGGAGGCGCTCGCACGCCGGCTGAACGCCGCGCGGCCTGGGCATCGCCGCCAACGGCTGCCCGGACGAGTACCTTTCGCCTACATCGACTTCTTCGGCAACGAGGGCTTCCCGTTCTCCATCAACTACGCCGCCGCGCGCGGAGAAGGGCCTGCGCGGCATCCTGGGCGAGTTCACCATGCAGCACCTCTCCGGCGGCGAGCTGGACGCCTACCTGAAGAGCAAGCTCTTCAACGGCATCGTCTTCTTCGGCTACACCAACGGCGGCACGGCCGCCGGGGCGAGCTACTCGGGGTACTGCTCACGGCCGGACGTGTACGACCACCAGCGCTGGGTGCTGCGCAAGCTGGTGCCGGTCTCCCGCGCCGTCCGGCGCGCCGGCCGCCAGGCGGACCCCGCCGCGAAGCTGGCATCGGCCGCGGCGCCCGCCGGCCAGGCCGCCGCGGCGCACTGCCGGCGTGGCCGTCGACGCCGAGGGCAAGGTGAAGGAAGTGAAGCGGCGCGAGGCCGGGCTCGACCGCATCACCGGCCGCTCGCCGGAGACGCTCGCCGCTGGTCGCGCGCTACGGGCGCGACGTCGCCGACGGCATCTACCTCTTCGTGGACTCCGGGCAGCCGGAGGAAGTGGTCTGCGACACGCAGAAGCTGGGCATGCGCCGGACACGCTGGTCTTCGACGAGTTCGCCGGGCGCGTGCTGGAGGCGAAGCGCACCGCAGGCGCCCTCACCTTCAAGACCCCCGAGGGCCCCAGCGTGGTGCAGTTGGGCAGCGCGCAGCACCGTGGCGAAGAACCTCCTCGCTCGCACCGCGGAGAGCCTGCACCTGCAGCTCACCCAGCGGGCGCTGGATCGCGAGTTGGGCACCCGCTTCCCGCACAAGGCGTGGTCGCGGTTCTGCCAGGCCGGAAAGTGGGACGCCACCGTGGCACGCACCGGCAAGGGCAGCCTGGCGGTGGTGGGCGGCACCTACACCGCCACCGATGCCCCAGTGGAAGTACTTCAACCGCCAGGGCGCGGCGCAGTTCGTCTCGCTCGAACCAGACCGCTCCCCAGCCCATCGTGCTGCGCGCCTTCAGCAAGGCCCGAGAAGTCGCCACTTCCGAGGAGGTCGTCCTCGACACTCCCGGCCGCGCCGCGGCGCCACTTCGACGCCCGCGAGGGCCACACCTACTGCATGCACCTCTACCTGGACTACCAGGACGGCCAGTGGCCCGAGGTGCACACCGCGCTCTTCTCGCCCGGCACCCACGACTGGGAGAGAAGAGCATCCGCGTGGACCCGACGCGTCCGGTGAAGACGGCGATGGTGCTGCTGGAATTTCACCAGCCGCAGGGCACGGCATGGTTCGACGACCTGTCGCTCTCCGCGGGCGGGACCGACGGGCAACCTGCTGGCCGGCCCCGGCTTCGAGCAGGACGACCCGGCGGTCGCTCAGGCACTAGCCGACGGCCCCGAATACGAACAGCGGATCGACTCGCTCGTGCATGCCGTGGGCGCCGCCCCGACGCGATCCGCTCGAGAGCGGCTTCCGGCGCTCGCGAAGCAGGTGAACGCGCTGGCCGCCTGGATCCAGACCCAGGGCATCGCCCCTCACTACAGCCGCGAGCTGCGCGACCTGGACGACGCACGGCCGAGCTTCAGGTGTGTGGTCGGCTTCGCCAGGTGGAGGCTGATCTCGGCAGGGACGGCCGGCAGCGCGTCCCCATCGCCGCTGACTAACGGATGCTTGATCGGCCCGCTTGATTTCCCGAGGAAATTCTGGGTATAGATAGTAAGAAGTCGTCTGCTCCACTTTGATAACGTTGAAGGGAGAAGGGCGAGAGGAGAGGGGAGAGGTGGCCGCGTTGGCTGTTGTTCTCCCTTCCCCCCTCTCCCTTCCCCCTTCTATTTTTGTGCGCCATCCGACGGTGGTGTTCCATGTCCGAGTCCGATCGCATCCCCATGACCCGCGTCGGCTACGACAAGCTCAAGGCCGACCTCGATCAACTCCATACCGTCGAGCTGCCGAAAATTCTCGAACGGCTGGCCAAGGCCCGGGCCGAAGGCGATCTGACCGAAAACGCCGAGTACCACGGCGCCCAGGAGAGCCGGGGCATGATGGAGGCCCGCATCAACGTGCTCCGCGACAAGCTTTCGCGGGCCGTGCTGATCGACCCCTCGCAGTTTCCCAAGGGCGAGGTGGCCTTCGGCTCGACGGTCCGGGTGAAGGACCTCAGCTTCGGCGACGAGGAGGAGTTCACCCTGGTCGGCGCCGGCGAAGAGGACTACGACAGCGGCAAGATCCTCATCACCAGCCCGCTGGCCCAGGGCCTGGTCGGCAAGAAGGTCGGCGACCGGGTCGAGATCGCCGTGCCGCAAGGGACGCTGAAGTTCGAGATTCTGGAGATCCGGTTCGAGCTGATCGCAACGGGACTCTACCGGCTCGATCGGGTGCACGACCGTAAGCACAGCGACGGGCGTAGCTGCCACGGCCTCTGCCCGCCATTACCGCGTCCGCCCCTTACCGCAACCCCAACGCGGCTTGCGGGCGGTCGATGGCCGCCGGGCGCTTCGGGCCCAACGCCACGCCGATCCAGCCGTCGTCGATCACAAACTGCGTGATGGCCGCGTCGCTCAGCTTCGGCTCCTTGACGATCTGCTCGGGCACCAGGTCCCAGGCGTTGTTTTTCGACAGGGCGCGGGAAAAGATGCCCCGCAGGGCGATCTGCGACCCGAAGTTCAGTGCTGGCCGATCAGATGGATCACGCCCTCGCGCACCAGTTCGGCCGAACGGCCGTCGACCTCCGGCCGGTAGAACGCCCGAATCTGGAAGTTCTTCCATCTTCCGCGGCGCCTTGCTGAGTTGGGCGATCGAAAGCGTCAGCATGATCTGGCCGTCCTGGCAATCGCACGACCACCGCGTCCTTTGTCGGCGAAGGTGATTTTCACGTCGGCGTGTTCGGGGTTGATTTCCCAGGGCGCCGGGCGGTTCAGCCGGCTGGCAATGTGCTGCGACAGCTCGGGCAGCGTGAACGTGCGGCCGTCGAGTTGCAGCCGCTGGATGCCGTTGTTGAGCACCGATTCGTGGATCTGCACGCTGGCCAGGCTGTCGGCCGGGCGCCTGGGGGCGGGGCGTGTGGCTGCCCAACTGGTCTTCGCCGGCCAGCCGCAGCCGCATCGTAAACCGCTTCTCGGTCGTCTCGGCGTCGATCATCTGCGGATCGAGCGACAGCGAGTTCAGCGGATCGAACACCCGCTGGTTCATCCGATCGACGACCTCGGTCAGGCGTTGGCGGGCCTCGGCGTCGACGCGCTGGCGGGCCTGGGCCGCCACCTTCTGCTTGACTTCGCGCGCGGCGGCCGACTTGCTCTGCTCGGTCTGCGATCGGCGACCCGCTTGGCGCACCGACCCGATCAGCGGAATGCCGTCCAACGGCGTCTCGACGCCGCGGAGCTGCGTCTGGTTCTCGACGCCGACCTCGACCGGCCAGACGCTGATGCCGTCCATGTCGATTTCCAGCGGCTTCCGGGCGACGTAGTACGACTCGCTGTCGTTGTGGAACGGGCCGGCCCGGCGTCGGCCGTGGTCGTCGGCCGGCAATCTCGCCGGTCACCTCCAACGCCAGGCGCACGCGACGGGGATCGGGCAGCATCCGCACCGCCACTTCGCGTGGCCATCAGGCTTTCGCCCCGCACCGGACGGCCCAACACCGTGTCGTCGACCGTGGGCATATTCCAGCTTCCGCTCGGGAATCAGCTTGTTGAGCAGTTCCTCGGTCACGGCGATGCGCACGTTGGCGTTGCGGTAATGGACGTCGACGCGCTCGGCCAGGTGTCGCCGGCTCTGCGACGGGCGAGAGCGGCCAGATTCTGGCAATCCACGGCCAGCCGGCGGGCGTCGCTGGGCAGCCCGGTCCGCTCGTAGGTTTCGATGTCGCGAAGCACGGCGGCGGCGCCGACCGGTTCGGCCGCCCAGCGCCGCAGTTCCGCCCGCAACGCGGCCACCGGCCCGGTGGCGACGAACTTGCGTTGCGACGGCGACAGCGGCGCCTGCGCGAGCCGGTCCAAGACGCGTTGCGCAACCTCGCGTGCGGCCTGGTCATTCGTCGCTGCCTGCCGGCGGGACGAGGCTTGCAAGGCATCCAGAAGCAGGTATTTCCGCCAGGCCTCGCCCGTCGCCGATTCGGCCGTCAGCGAGTCGATCTCCGCAAGGCAGAGGGAAAGCTGACGCCGATCGACGTCGGGGACGGGCGTCTCCGTCGGCTTCAACGGTCCGAGACGCGCCACGTCGTGCCAGACATCGAGCCGCCGGCCGAAGGCGTAGTTCGCCTGGCGAATCTTGCGGGCCATCGCTCGATCGGAGAGGCCGGCTGCCAATCGCTCGCCCTGCTGGTTGAGCCGGCCGAGTCGCCGCAAAATGGCGGTCGCGTCGTCGGGACCATGGGCCAAGGCCGTCCCCAAAGCACCAATTTGCTGAAGCACCTCGGACGCCCATTTGCTCGCCGACCCAGCCGCGGCCAAGGGGCGGAGCAACCCGATCAGAGTCTCCGGCTCGCGCCACGAGTCGTCGACGCGGCGGGTGGCCGGCCGCCGGTTCGTCTTCGACAGCGCGACCGCCCGACCAGCATCGGAATAGATCGTTTCGCGCGCTTCGGCGACATCCGCCGGCAGGGCACGCATGGGCGACGGAATGTTCGCCACGGCGATCGGCTGCCTGCGAGCGGGCGCCGGCGACGCCGGCGGTACGCTGACCTCGGCGAAGCCCGCCTCTTGCTTCTCCACCATCGCGTCAACCGGTGGCGTCAGTTCGGGCCCATAGGAGGCCGCCCTCACATCGGCGGCCGCGGCTTGGCCGACGCTTGGTTGATCGGCCGGGACGTCAAGGACGGTCGCGATGCTGATGTCATCGAAAATCGAACTTTCGCCCGCAGCGCTCGGCGCAGCAGCAAGTTCGTCGGCCTCGGAAACATGCGAAGCGCGCTCGGCAACCGCCTGTGGATCGCCAGAAAGCCCGCCTCGCACCAAGGCGACTGCACATGCAAACAGCACCAAGAGAAGCCGTGGGGACCCCCATCGGACGTGGACCATCGCTCGTTCCTTCGACCTTATTCCACCGGGAGACCTGTACTGTCCGGTATCTGGTTAGATCGGTTCGCGGGAAAGTCCGGGTCCACGGAATAGTGACAAGTCGGTAATGAGGGTCCGCGAAACTAGCGAATATAGATCGCCAAGCGAAGATAGGAAACTCGCCGGGACGTAAAAGGGGGGACAGTCCCATTTTCGCTGAAACGAAAATTGGGACAGTCCCCAAAAATTGGTCGACCCGTCACGATTCGAGGATCGTATCCTCATGCTCGTAGCCGGGGGCGCAGCAGCAGAGGAAGCGCAACGGGCCGTCGCCCGTGTTGCTGATCTGGTGCGATGCGCCGGGTGGGATGGCGATGGCATCGCCCGGGCCGACGCTGGCCGTCTCGCCGCCGACGCGCATCTGGCCGCAGCCCTCGAGGATGTAATAGATTTCTTCCGTGCGGACGTGGTGATGCGGCGCGGTGCTGCCGCCGGCCGGCAGACGGGCCTCGGCCAGCGTCTGGTTACCGATACACGAATTCCGATGCGCCAGAAGCTCGCGAATCTCCGAGCCGTCCTTCGTCGTGAATGCCGGCACGCGGTCGAGGTTGCGAATGTCCATGCCGGCTACTCCCTCCAGTAGATCCCCACGACCGCGGGCAAATACGCACGAACGTCCCAGGCGGCCGGGTTGGGCAAGGTCGCGAAATCGAAGCGTGCGTCCGCCTCGACGACGAAGGCGCTGCTGGGCGGCGCTTGGTCGATCAGGCCGGCGACAAGTCCCAGCATTTCGTCGTGCCGGCTTACATAGAAATCGTACGGCGGCGAACAGAAGACGGCCCAGGGGCGGTCGGCCGGCGGCGGCTGCCGGCTGGCGCGGAGGAAAACGTTCCCCACAACCACGTCGGTCTGCGATTGCAGGCCGAGGGCGGCAATGTTGCGACGGATGATGTCGGCCGTCGGATAGTGCTGCTCGAAAAGCGTGGCGCGGTCTGCGCCGCGGCTGATCGCTTCCAGGGCCAGCGCGCCGGTGCCGGCGAACAGATCAATGGCGTGTTTGCCGCGGATGGCCGGGCCGAGCAGGTTGAAAATCGACTCGCGCAGGCGGTCCTTCATGGGGCGGGTGCGCGGGTCGCCGCTGTACTGGAGTTTCCGGCCTCGAAACCGGCCGCCAATGATCCTCAGACCGGCGACCGGCTGCGCGAACCGGCCGCGCGCCAGCGGATGGCTTGGGCTCCGAGAGTGACCTTTCTTTTTTGCCACAAAACGCTCTCTGCACAGATCAGGTTGATCCGTTGGGCGGCGCCCAGAACGAAGCGATGGGCGTGGAGATCGAACACCCCACGCCATTCGCTGCGCTCGGGGACGCGCCATCGCAGCGGTTGTGAAATTGCCTCGCGCCGCCAAATATGGTACCGTGAGGCTTGGGGATCGGATAGGCCGATGCCCTTGACGGACCAATCACTTCCGGAAACCATAGAGCCATGCTGCGAACCGCTTTTTCGCTGACGTTGCTGTTGTTGATTTCACCCTCCGGTGATGCTGGCCGCCGACGCCGCACAGGCCAAGCCGAACGCGGCCGCCGAGGAGTTCCGCCGGGCTGATGCCGAAATGAAGGCCGTGCTGGCCGAAATGGCGACTTTACAGGTCAAGTATCGCACCGCCGACGAAGACAAGCAGACCGAAATCCAGCAGCAGTGGAAGCAAGTGGTCGCGAAGGGGGAGAAGATCGAGCCGAAGCTCATCGAAACGGCCGAGCGGGCCTATGCAGCCGCGCCCAACGAAAACAAGGAAATCAAGGATTTTCTCGTCAGGGTGCTCATCAACAAGGTGCAACACGACGACTACGAATCGGCGGCGGCGATCGGCAAGATGTTGATGGACAACAAGTGCGGCGACAAACACGTGCCGGTGCTGGCCGGCGTGGCCGCCTTTGCGGTGTCGGATTATGACGCCGCCCAGCGGTATTTCAAGCAGGCGGCCGAGGAGAAGACCCCTCTGGAAACAGGCAACGAGTCGCTCGACGGCCTGATCGCGATGTTCATGCACGATCCCGAGCAGTTCAAGGAGAACTGGGCCAAGGAGTAGCAAGCTGCGCGACGCGGAGGCCAAGGCCGACGACCTGCCGCGCGTGCTGCTGAAGACCAACAAGGGCGACATCGTCCTCGAACTGTTCGAGAACGAGGCGCCGAACACGGTGGCCAACTTCATCTCGCTGGTCGAGAAAGGGTTCTACAAGGACGTGGCGTTCCATCGCGTGCTGCCGGGCTTCATGGCCCAGGGCGGCGACCCGTCGGGCACCGGCTCGGGCGGGCCGGGCTATGCCATCGCCTGCGAATGCTATCGGCCCGACCACCGCGATGCACTTCCGCGGCAGCCTGAGCATGGCCCATCGCGGCCGCGACACCGGCGGCTCGCAGTTCTTCCTGACCTTCGTGCCCACCGCGTTCCTCGACGGCCGCCACACCGTGTTCGGCCGCGTGGTCAAGGGCATGGACGTCTTGGCCAAGCTCCAACGCCGCGACCCCAAAGACACCGAAGCCCCGCGGCCCGACAAGATCATCGAGGCGAAGGTGCTGCGCAAGCGGCCGCACGAGTATACGGTGGTGAAACTGCCCGAGTGACCGCAGGCACGGTCGTCAACCACAATCGCAGGGAGCTGTCCCATGTCTGTAACCGCGGAAGAACTGGCGCGGGCCGTGGCGGTCGAGGCGGGCGGCCGGCTGGCGGCATCGTCGCGGACGATCACGCATTGCGTCGAACAGCTCAGTGATCGTCAAGTGTGGTGGCGTGCGGCAGAGTCGCAGAACAGCATCGGCAACATTATTCTCCACCTCTGCGGCAACTTGCGGCAGTGGATTGTCGCTGGCATCGGCGGCCACCCGGACGTTCGCGACCGCTCCAGCGAGTTCTCCGAGCGCCGGATGATCCACAAGGCGGAGTTGCTGGATCGCTTGGGGAACGCTGTGGAGGAGGCCACTGGCGTGCTGGCCGGGCTGACGCCCAGAACTTTATCGAGCGGCGACGGATCCAGGGGTTCGACGTAACCGTGCTGGGCGCCGTGTTCGACACCGTTCCCCATTTCGTTGGTCACACGCATCAGATTGTGTACATCACGCGCGGTCTGCTGGGCGACGCCTACCGGTTCGCGTGGGTGCCGGGAACGCCGGAACAGGGCGCCTAAGAGCCGTCCCAGGGCCGCCGCCACACGGCAACCCGGGCCGCTCGATTCAAGCCCCTCTGGCTATCCGCGACGTTGCGTTTGACAGATGCCGGCTGCGCCGGTATCTTCGGCTCCAGCGTTTCCGTGGTGGTCCGTCCGACGAATCCCGGCGGCAAGCGGGACAGTCCCATGTTCGCCGACCACCGCCGCGCGGCGATACCCGCGAAAATTGAGACAGTCCCGATGAAACCAATGCGAGCCAAGACGGCATGCAGCTACACGTGATCGACTGGATTATCGTCGGGCTCTCGCTGGTCATTTGTTTTTTTCCGGCGTTGTTCTTCAGCAAACGGGCGGGAAAGAGCACCGCGGAGTTCTTCGTGTCCGGGCGATCGGTGCCGTGGTGGCTTGCCGGCATGTCGATGGTTGCCACAACCTTCAGCAGCGATACGCCCAACCTGGTGACCGACATTGTGCGGCGTAAGGGCGTGGCAGGCAATTGGTGCTGGTGGGCGTTCATGCTCACCGGCGTGTCGACGGTGTTTTTCTATGCCCGGCTCTGGCGCCGGTCGGGCGTGATGACCGACCTGGAATTCTATGAATTCCGCTACTCGGGCAAGGCGGCGAGTTTGGTCCGCGGCTTTCGCGCGGTGTATCTCGGACTCTTCTTCAACTGTATCATCATGGCCACCGTCAATCTTGCCGCGTGTCAAGATCGGCGGGATCCTGTTCGGCATCGAGCGGTGGCAGACGTTGTTGTTGGTCGGGATGCTGAATGTCGTGTTTGCGACGCAACTCGGGTCTCTGGGGTGTGCTGGTGATTGACATGGTCCAGATTTTCATCATGATGTCGGCTGCGATCGCAGCGGCGTTTTTCGCGGTGAGTTGCCCGCAGGTGGGCGGGCTGCACGGAATGGTCGAGAAGTTCTCGCAGATCCACGGCCCGGACGGCATCAACTATCTCAACATGCTGCCCGACTTCACCAACCACTGGGACATTGCCGTGGCGGTGTTCATCATGCCGATCGCCGTGCAGTGGTGGGCCGTTTGGTATCCCGGCGCCGAGCCGGGCGGCGGAAGCTACATTGCGCAGCGCATGCTCGCCTCGAAATCGGAACACGACGCTTTGGGGGCCATCGCTCTTCTTCAACGTGGCCCATTACTGCCTTCGCCCCTGGCCATGGATCATCGTGGGTCTCTGCTCGATTCTTGTCTATCCTACCTGGCGGATATCCAGCATGCCTTTCCGCATCTGGATCCGGCCTTGCTCGGACACGACGTTGCCTATCCGGCGATGTTGAAGTTCCTGCCGGTCGGTTGGGCCGGATCTGATGGTGGCCGGACTGATTGCCGCCAATTCGTCGACGTGCTGACCCATGTTGAACTGGGGTGCCTCGTACATGGTGCACGACTTCTATCGCCGTTTCCTCTTCCGCAGAGGCAGCGAACGCCACTATGTCTTCACCGGACGTTTGGCCACCGTGGGACTGTTCCTTTGTGCGGCCGGACTGACGTTCGTGCTCGACACGGCCAAGGACGCGTTCGACCTGATTCTGCAGGTCGGCGCGGGGACGGGTCTCCTCTACTTGCTGCGGTGGTTCTGGTGGCGAGTCAACGCCTGGTGTGAGGTGGTGGCGATGGTCAGTTCGTTCGGCGTTTCCGTGTTCTGGCTCGTGATGAAGAAGTGGGGGCCTGCCGATTTCCAGTTGAGCACGCAGGGCCAGTTGCTGGCGACCGTGGCGCTGACGACGGCCTGTTGGGTGGCGACCGCTTTCATCACGCGACTTAATACCGACCATGACGTGCTGGTGGAGTTCTACCGCAAGGTTCGGCCTTTCGGCCCCGGTTGGCGCCACATTGCCCGACAGGTCGCTCTCTCGCCAGACGAATTGGACGCCACCCAGCGCATGAACATCCCGTTGGCCATGACCGGCTGGGTCGCCGGCACGGTCACGATCTGGTCTGGTTTGTTCGCGCTGGGCAATTTCCTATACGGGCGGATGGACTATGCGGCCGTATTGAGCGGCGTCTTTATCATCAGCGGCGCGGCGCTGATTCGGGTCGTCAACCGATTGTGGGTGAAGTGACGGGATCTTCCCGACACCCACCACGGTTGCACGCGAAGGTGCCGGCTTGCCGGAACCACAAGCGGCCTCTATACTTCTACTTTCAACGGTGTTCTCCAACGAGGCAACTCTGATGCGTTGTGTCCGTTGTTTCTTCGTGCTGATTTTCACGATAGCAGCCTATGCGGCGCACCCCGGCACGGCGGCGCCCCGACCAAGGCGCCAGCAGCGTCGCCGAGCCTCACCAAGGACCGCGACTACGAGCTCTACAAGGAACTGGTCGACACGATCGACCAGGTCGAGCGGAACTACGTCACCAAGGTGGATCGCCGCGAGCTGATCGAGGCGGCCATTCGCGGCATGCTGGCCAAGCTGGATCCCTATTCGAGCTACATTGCGGCCGAGGAGCTGAGCCGCTTCCGCACCAGCGTCGAGAGCGAGTTCGGCGGCATCGGAATCCAGATCACCTCCGACGGCGGCCGGCTGCACATCCTTAGCCCGATGTATGGCACGCCCGCCTACCGGGCGGGTTTGCTGGCCGGCGACCGCATCGTCGAAATCGACGGCAAGCCGACCGACGGCATGACGCTCGACGACGCGGTCAAGCGACTCAAAGGCGACGAGGGAACCAAGGTCGCGCTCACGGTGATCCACGCCGGCAAGGATGCAAAAGAGACGGTTACTCTCCAGCGTGAAAAGATCCACGTCGATACCGTGCTGGGCGACCGCCGCAAGCCCGACGGAGACGTGGGACTTCATGCTCGACCCGCAACAGCACATCGGCTACGTCCGGGTGACCGCCTTCAGCCGCGACACGGCCGACGAATTGCGGCGGGTGCTGGCGCAACTGAAGAAGTGAGAAACTCGCGGGCTGATCCTCGACCTGCGGTTCGATCCCGGCGGGCTGTTGAGCGCGGCGATCGAAGTCAGCGACCTGTTTGTTTCCGACGGCCGCATCGTCAGCACCAAGGGCCGCAACAGCCCCGAGCGCACGTGGGACGCCCACCAGGAAGGCACGTTCGAGGGCTTTCCCATGGTCGTGCTGGTGAACCGCTACAGCGCCAGCGCCAGCGAGATCGTGGCCGCCTGCCTGCAAGACCACAAGCGGGCGGCGATCATCGGCGAGCGGACCTGGGGCAAGGGCAGCGTGCAGAACGTCGTCGAGCTGGACCATCGGCCGCAGCGCCTTGAAGCTGACCACCGCCAGCTACCGCCGTCCCAATGGCAAGAACATCCACCGCTTCCCCGACGCCAAGGAGAGCGACGAGTGGGGCGTCATGCCCGACCCGGGCTTCCGGATCAGACTTCCCGACGGTGAGATGTTGGCACTGATGCGCGACCGCCGTCAGCGCAACATCTTGAGACCGGCGACAGCCTCGGCCACGGGCGGCGAACCCGCAGTAACCGACCGCCAGCTTCAGGCGGCGCTGAAATACCTTGAGGTGGAAATGGCAAAGGCAGGAGAGTAGTGGGGAGCGGGGAGAAATCAGGGGCCAGCGGGTGGTGGTTTGCGTGGTGGCGTCGCCAATCTGCTCCTGATCCCGCGATCCCCGAGCCCCCAGTCCCGAATTCCCCGTCCGTCCCCAACCCCCGGTCACCATCATGCACGATCCCTTTCATGTCCGCGACACGTTTGACACCGGCTCCGGCCGGGCAGGCATTTATCGGCTGTCAAGGCTGGAAGACGCCGGTCTGACGCGGGTCGACGCGCTGCCGTATTCGATTCGCGTGTTGTTGGAAGCCGTAGTGCGCCATTGCGACGGTTACCAGGTGACCGAGGACGACGTTCGTAACCTGGCCGGCTGGCAGCCCGTGTCCCGGGGGGCGACGAAGGTGCCCTTCAAGCCGTCGCGGGTGGTGTTGCAGGACTTCACCGGCGTTCCGGCCGTCGTCGATCTGGCCGCCATGCGCGATGCAATGAAGCGGCTCGGCGGCGATCCCAAGCGGATCAATCCGCTGGTGCCGGTCGACTTGGTGATCGATCACTCGGTCCAGGTCGACTTTTTCGGCTCGCCCGACGCGCTGGCGGCGAACGCGGCGATCGAGTTCGATCGCAATCGCGAGCGGTACGATTTCTTGCGGTGGGGGCAAAAGGCGCTTCACAACTTCCGCGTCGTGCCGCCGGCCGTGGGCATCATCCACCAGGTGAACCTCGAATACCTGGCCAAGTGCGTGTTCTTGCGCAAAGACGCCGCCGGCCCGGTGGCCGTGCCCGACACGCTCGTGGGCACCGACAGCCATACGACGATGATCAATGGGCTGGGCGTGGTGGGCTGGGGCGTCGGCGGCATCGAGGCTGAAGCCGTGATGCTCGGCCAGCCGCTTTACATGTTGGCCCCGCAAGTCGTCGGCTTCGAACTGACTGGCAAGTTGCCGCCCGGCGCCACGCCGACGGACCTGGTCTTGACGATCACGCAGATCCTCCGTGGCGAGGGCGTGGTCGACAAGTTCGTCGAGTTCTTCGGACCGGCCGTGGCCGGGCTGAAAGTGGCCGATCGGGCGCTGGTGTCGAACATGTCGCCCGAGTTCGGCGCGACTATGGCGTTCTTCCCGATCGACGAGCAGACGCTGGCGTATCTCCGCGAGACGGGCCGCACGGCCGAGGAAGTCGACCTGGTCGAGCGATACGCGAAGGAGCAGCAGCTTTTCCGTTCGGTCGCGTCCGGCGGGGCGTCGCCGCCGTCCTATAGCAAGCTGCTGCACCTCGACCTTGCAACGGTCGAGCCGAGCGTGGCCGGACCAAAGCGGCCGCAAGACCGCGTGCCGCTGGGCGAATTGCAGCGGTCATTCCGCCAGGCATTGCAAGCGCCGATCGAGCAGCGCGGCTTCGCGCTCGACGATCGGCAGGCGGCGCAGACCGCCCGTGTCGAGAATAACGGCTCGATCGGCCACGGCGCCGTCGTCATTGCCGCGATCACCAGTTGTACGAACACGAGCAACCCCCGCGTAATGCTGGCCGCCGGCTTGCTGGCCAAAAAGGCGGTCGAACGCGGTTTACGGGTGAAGCCGTACGTGAAGACGAGCCTTGCACCGGGCAGCCGGGTGGTGACCGATTATCTCCGGCACAGCGGCCTCGACCGGCCGCTGGAGCAGCTTGGATTCCACACGGTCGGATACGGCTGCACGACCTGCATCGGCAACAGCGGACCGCTGCCCGAGCCGGTGGCCGAGGCCGTCGAGCAAGGCCAACTCGTGGCGGCGGCCGTCTTGAGCGGCAACCGCAATTTCGAGGGCCGCATCAATCCGCTGGTAAAGGCCAACTACTTGGCCAGCCCGCCGCTGGTCGTGGCCTATGCCTTGGTCGGCACCGTCGCCATCGATCTGACCACCGAGCCGTTGGGCACCGGCAGCGATGGGCAGCCGGTCTACCTGAAGGACATCTGGCCCGCGCCGGCCGAGATTGCCGAAGCGGTTGCACAGGCCGTGAAACCCGAAATGTTCCGGCAGCGCTACGCCGACATCTTTACGGCCAATGACACGTGGAACGACATCCGCGTATCCGAGAGCGAACTGTTTCCCTGGGACTCGAAGAGCACCTACATCCAGGAGCCACCGTTTCTCTCGGGCATGTCGGCCGAGCCGCCTCCGATTGAGCCGATCCACGGCGCCCGGGCACTGGCCGTCCTGGGCGATTCGGTGACGACCGACCACATCTCGCCGGCTGGCACGATCGCCGGCGACAGCCCGGCGGGCAAGTACCTTCAAGAGCACGGCGTCGGCCCGGTCGATTTCAACAGTTATGGGTCGCGGCGCGGAAACGATCGGGTCATGGCCCGCGGCACGTTCGCCAACATCCGCATCCACAACCAGCTTGCCCCCGGCACCGAGGGCGGCGTGACTCGGCATCTGCCGGACGGCGAGTTGATGCCGATTTTCGACGCCGCAATGCGGTATAAGGGGGAAGGCGTGCCGCTTGTGGTGCTGGCCGGCGCCGAGTACGGCTCGGGCAGCAGCCGCGACTGGGCCGCCAAAGGGCCGCACCTGTTGGGCATACGGGCAGTCATCGCCGCCAGCTTCGAGCGCATCCACCGCAGCAATCTGGTAGGCATGGGCATCCTGCCGCTTCAGTTTTCCCCCGGCACGACCGCGGAGAGCTTGGGCCTAAGCGGCGAAGAGGTGTTCGACATTCCCGGCATCAGCGACGCGGTGCAACCCGGCAGCAACGTGACGGTCCGGGCCACCACGGCCGATGGCGCCGTGAAGAAATTTCAGGCAAAGCTCCGCATCGACACGCCGGTCGAAATGGAATACTACCGCAACAGCGGCATCCTACAGACCGTGCTGCGGAAGCTGCTGTAACCGTACCTGCCAAAAGACGAGAAGTGAAGTTTGGGGCAAAGGAAGCATAAGGGGGAAAGGCGCGCTTATGTGGACTCGCAACCCGTCGAGGTAATGGTGTAATTGCACATGGCGTCCCTGGAACTCGCCAAAGGCGCAGCTTATGTGGACTCGCAACCCGTCGAGGTAATGGTGTAATTGCACATGGCGTCCCTGGAACTCGCCTATAGTGCCCTGCCACGCAGTTCCTTTTTCTCGTAAGCATCGGCCATCGCCCGCTGCACGCTTTTGTCATCGGAACTGGCGATCTTGATGGCAACGCTGATTGGAATCTGTTGTTTCTCGACCGCCTGCACCAACCGCTCTTCACCCTTGCCCCAGAGTCTCACGATCCCATTGACGTAGGTGGCATCCAGACCTGTCCTTTCGGCGATTTCGCTCGATGAGCAACCGCGATTTTTGAGATCGCCGACTTCCTTCGCCCGGTCCACAGTTGTATGTTGCCGGCGGGCGAGGTTTTCGACCAAGCTCATCAACAGGAGATCATCCTTTGAGGCTTCGATGAGAAGTGCCGGGATTTCCGTTTGGCCGAGCGATAGGAAGGCTTCCAGACGCCCCTGCCCACAGGCAAGACTGTATCTGGTTCGATGATCTCCATTCTGGCTCAGGGCGACGGTAATGGGCTTCTTCAGACCCAACTGGCCGATGTTGGCTCGACAAGAGCCGTTTGCGTTGTCGCGCATGAGGGCCGGGCCGAAATCGACGACGGAGCGAATGCGGCCCTCCAGTAGTGGGGAATTGGCGTAGGATCGCGAGGAGTCCAGCTTGCACGCGCGGAATCTGTCAATCGGCGCAGACGGCCATCGCCGCATCGTGCAAACAAGAGCGTCTCAGCCGCTCAGGCGGCAGATGGTTTCGCCAACGCTTTTTGGATCGGCCCCAAACGGAGCTTGCCCAACGTGCCCTCGCGTCGGGGAGCCGCCGCCAACAACGTGGCAAACGCCACATGCACGATCAGCACCGCGCCGACCATCGCGTGAAATCGCCGCGCGCCGACGATGTTGCCGTCATCGACGCCCCAGAAGATTTTCAACCGGGCGTTCACCCGCTCCACCGACGTGCGGCCCTTGTACAACCGCTCGAACTTCTTGGTGGCCCGCGGAATCGGCGGGAACCGCCGCAGGTCGATCGTGCGATCCACGCGCACCGTCTTGCCGTAGGACTTGCCCGCGTTGCACACCGCGTCGTGCGGGCAGGGCCAACCTTCGTGCCGCGCCGGGCAGCGGTACTTGATCGTTTCCCGCTGCGGTTCGTAACCGATGTAGGCCATCTTCTGCCGCACGATCGGCAGGCTCGTGCGATCGTAGCAATAGACCGTTCCCGCTTCGTCGTAGACGATGTTCGAGGTTCCGTCGTGGCCGGGAAGCATCTGTTCGGTTTGATCCTTCCACAAGCGGCGGTTTTGGATCACCGGGCGGATTCCGGCCTTGTTCAGCACGCGATGCGACTCGTTGTCGTCGGCCGCCTTGTCGTAGGCCAACGTCTCGATGCGGTCTTCGGGCAGGTTGGCTTGGCCTTGCTCGACCAAGTCCGGCAGCGATTTGCAGTCGGCCGCGTTGGCGGTCGTCACTTGGTACGCCAACACCACCTCATGCTTGGCGTCCACCAACAGGTGCAGCTTGTAGCCGAACCACTCGACGACCTTGGTCACCTTGCCCTCGTCGTCGAGGTATTCCTTCTTTCCGCCGCTGGGCTGCGGCAGTCCTTCGGCGATTTCCGCCTTCGCCGCCTTGTCGTCTTTGCGCGGGCGTGCAACGCCGTCGAATCGCCCGCCGTGTCTTGCCCAAGTCGGGCACGGCCACTCCCAGCCGCTCGACCATCGCGTCGAAGATTCGCCGCAACTCCGAACAGTGCGGCTCTTGGCCCAAGCGTGTCGAGAAACCGCGAGATGTTCCAACTCTTGGGAACGTCCTCTTCCCGTTCGATGCCGATCAGCCTCCGCAGGGCCTCGTTGCGCCCGAGTTCCGCCAGCGTGGCCTCGACGCTCACGTGCCGCAAGGCGATTCGCAGCAGCACGACTCCCCAGGCGACATGCACCGGGCAATCGTTGCGTCCGCGGCCACGATGCTGCCGCAGCCCCTCCAAGAGCTTGGCGTCGGGGATGGAACGCAGAAATTGCCTGATCGTGCCCAGACTCGGGCTGTCTTGCAGGCAATCCCAGGCGAATAACGGCTTGGTCATGGCGATGTGCATGGGCACCTCCTTGCGTAACGTTGAGGCGCCAGTATACACCGCACCGCATCCCCGCTCAAGCCCTTTCGTGGTCGAAAAATCGAAAGAAACCGCCGCCCGCGTCCGCTTGCCGAGGAAAACGAGCCGCTTCGCGGAGAACGCTTTCCACAAGCTGATTACAACATGTTTCTTCTACTCCACTTCCACACATCGCAAACGGCTCGCTCGACAATCGCGGATGTTGACCATATTGATCAGAGTTGGTATACTGGCTCGGTTGTCATTGTGGCATTCGCCAAGAAGCATAATCGCGCCTTTCGCGCGTCGTTATTGTTGCTATCGACCGCGGCAGCGTCCATTACTGGGAGGGCGGTCTCAAATCTCAAATGCAATCGAGGCCTGAAGAATGAGCCTCGGAAACTGGCATGGGGGAAGACATCGCTGGGAGGCTCCAATAGGGAGAAGTTCACAAAGCTTCCCTTGGGAACGGAGTCCCAGCGATGGCACATCATCTTACGCCCCAAGAGCGCGATCGCATAGGCAATTGCGGTATCAGGGAGCTAACCAGAAGGAAATCGCCAGGGCCGTGGCACGTTGCCCTTCCACGATCAGCCGCGAGCTGCGACGCAACAGCACCGCCGGCGAATATTACTCCACCCAAGCCCAATGGAAAGCCGCGCAACGCCGCCGGGAACGACCACTGGCGCGAAAGATGGATGATCCCGCGGTCAACGAGGCTGTTCGCAGGGGGTTGGCGCAGGAATGGGCGCCGCAGCAGATCGCCGGACGGATGCAGCAGCAAGCGCGCCCGCGGCGTGTCGTCGCAAACGATCTACACCTGGATCAAGCAGGACGCGAATCGGGAGCACTGGGAATCGTTCCTGCGGCGTCGCGGGAAGCGTCCTTACCGGCGGAAAAACGCCGCCACCAGCGGAGATGCCGCCCGCATCCGAGCGCCCCGAAGTGATCGAGGAGCGGTTGCGGCTGGGCGATTTCGAGGGCGACACCGTGCTCGGCCCGGCGGGCACCGGCGGTCTGGCGACGTTGGTAGACCGCAAGTCGCGGTTCACAATCGTCGTCAAGGTTCAATCCAAGAATGCCGACCATGTACATGCGAAAATCAAACAACGCATGAAGGAGTTGGACGAACAGCGACGGCGGTCCATCACCTTCGACAATGGCACCGAATTCGCGCGCTGCCACCGGCTGGAAAAACACCTCGGCATGGAGTTATACTTTGCTGATCCGGGCTGTCCGTATCAGCGCGGCACGAACGAAAACACCAATGGCTTAATCCGCCAATACTTTCCCAAAGGGACTGACTTTCGCGACGTCTCCCATTCCCAGGTGCGGCAGGTGGAAAACCTACTCAACAACCGCCCCCGCGCTGCCTCGGGTTTCGAACTCCCGGTGAGGTTTTCTTCGAGAAAACCCCTCCCAGCGGTTGCGATTGAGTTTGGAAACCGCCGAGTATCTGAATTCAGGGGACACGCACCGATATTGACAAAATGGAGAAGAGTTTGTAGATTCCTGGCAAGGCTAGGTTGGCGAGATTGGTTGTTCCAGGTTTGCCGCATCACGTAACCCAGCGTGGAAATCGTCGGCAGCAAACTTTTTTTGCGATGAAGACTATGCGGCCTATGTGGAACTGATGGCCGACTGGTGCAAGGAACGTGGAGTGCAGATATGGGCATACTGCTTGATGCCCAATCATGTCCATTTGATTGCCGTCCCGAGTTCCGAGGACGGGTTGGGCCGGGCCATCGGTGAGGCCCATTGCCGCTATACTCGACGAATCAACTTCCGCGAAAAATGGCGGGGCTTTTTGTGGCAGGGGCGGTTCGCTTCCTTTGTGATGGACGAACCCTATTTGTTGGCGGCGGCGCGGTACGTGGAATTGAACCCGGTGCGGGCTGGTTTGACGCTCGACGCCGCCGATTGGCCTTGGAGCAGTGCGAAAGCACATTGGCTTGGCCGCGACGACCGCCCACGGAAAGCAGGTCGCCCGTCAAAATTACTCAAACAACCATAATTGGTGCGTGTCCCCCGAATGACACGAAACCGGTACTACGACTCGAGCCTGTCGACGTGGATTAGCAGGGATCCAATCGGATACAAGGGCGGGTTCAATCTGTATGAGTATTGCAGTGACGATCCACTGGACATGACGGACCCGAGCGGGCTGTTGAAGCGAAGGTTTGAAAGGGCCGTACCGGGCAATGCCATTGCTGCGTATAACGTTTATTGGACCCAGTTCACGCTTAGCGCGAAACCGCACTGCAAAGCCGTAATCATTCAGCATGTGACGGTCTCCGGCTCGAACAACTTGAAGAATAGTTTCGGTACAGTGGACTATTACGAGTGGATCGGGCCGACCATTATCCAGCCTGCGATCACAAGGACGCATCTTACCGACCATTGGAGCTATGGCGGCGACAAACAATTCCCGATCGGCCACTCGCAGATTACCACTGAAACAGTAATTCAGCGTGGAAAGGCCACCGCATACAAGTATACGGATGCACTCAAGGCAGTACTTGGCTCGTGGGGAAAATTCCCTGCGTATCCGTTTGGAAACACAACCTGGAGTTCGGGTAGTTATCCCGCAAGTAGAATATTTAACGCGGCCGGAGCAGAAGTGATTGAGGAGGAGGACATGGAGCACGTTGTTACGGCAACGTGGGATGTAACACGCACCGGCAATAAGACAAAGTTGACTATTGACAAGTAGGTCGCCTTATGAGACGCATTGCTGTTTTCGCATTGGTGTTATCAGTCCTTGCACTAAGTCACTATGCTCTAAGCTCTGGCAGAGATGGGGCGGGCTACACGTTCTGTAGCTACGCATTTGGGAAGAAATACACTAGCGAGTTTACGTATGAACAGTTGGCCAAATCGCCCTCGTGGAACACGGACCGGGCCGACAGCCCCCCGTTTCCGGTGGGAAAAGCAGTTCGGCTAGCGAACGTACAAAAGGTGAGGCTTGTCAAGGATCTGAAGCGTTATAGGTGGTACTTGGAGTCGGTTGGCTTGAATCATTTGGGCTGGCTTGCCGAGGATTCTGATTTATCCGAAAAGTGGTGGTGGTGTGTAACGTATGAGGCACATCAGCGCGAAGGGGGTAGCACTGGCCCGCCCGAACAGCTTCTTGTCATCGTTCTAATGGACGGCACCGTGATTGTGCCGAAAGTGACTGTCGAGGATAAGAACGTCACACAACCATAGCCGCAGCCATTCAGCAAGCCATTGGTAAGTCCGGGGACAGCATACATAACTATTGCCGCCGAAAGAGGACTGTGGTAGGTTGACGGTCATGGCCCGACTAGCAAGAGTGGTGATCCCCGGGATGCCGCATCACATTACCCAACGCGGCAACCGCCGACAGCAGACATTCTTCAACGACGAGGACTACGCGGCCTATTTGGCACTGATGGGCCAGTGGTGCCGAGAACTCGGGGTGCAGATATGGTGCTATTGCCTGATGCCCAATCACGTGCACCTGATTGCCAGGGCGATTGCACCATAAGTCATTTCCCGACAAGGACTTGTTCTAGATAGGTTTCGTCCAAGGCGGCCGCGAGGCGTTTGTTCTTGATGCCGACCTTACGTGTTGAGTCGTTCTTCAGCAGGCTTAATGCCGTTCGCCGCAAGATGCTGAGGTTCGTATCCGCATCACCTTTACGAACCCGACATTGGTCTTCTTGAAATGTTACGTCGAGTTGCCAGTGCAAACGATTCTCAATGCCCCAGTGGTCGCGCACTGCCTTGGCAAAGCCGCGGCCCGAGAGATATTTGCTGAGAATGTAGTAACGGGCTTCGTTGCACCTCTTGCCGTCGCGTTGCGTCTCGCTCAGGGCGATTCCGATGGCCTTCAATTTGGTCCAACGCGAACGATCGGGCAGATCCTCGGGAACAGGACAGACAACATAATAACGATTCTCTTCTCGCCCATGTCCCTTTTCCTGCGTTTCATAATGTCGTGCCTTGGTGCGGGCAAAGTCGTCTGCGAAGTGATGTCGAAGAATGCCTTGATCCCTTCGTGCAGTGTCGGCTGATTTCCCTTGACGGCCAAGACGTAGTCAGCTCCGGCGTTGATGATTTCCCTCGCGATCTCCGTTTGACAACCCATCGCGTCGATGGTCACCAAACAGCCGGAAACCTCCAACATTTGCAGCAGTTTCGGAATGGCGGTGATCTCGTTGCTCTTCGCGTCCACGATGGTAGTTCCAGATACCATGAAAGAGCCGGGGTCTCCAAGAAAAGTACGCTTGGGAGCGTTATTAACCCCAAGTGTCACCCTTTCCCGGAGACCCCAGAATGTTATACCTCGGTATCGACCAACACAAGCGGCAATTGACGGTGAATCTGCGCAGCGAAGACGGATCAGTGATTCTGCAGCGACAGGTGAGTACGCAGTGGGAGAAGGTTCGTGCCTTCTTTGCCGATCTTGCCGAGAAGGCGCGGCCGGAAGGCGGCTTTCTGGCGATCCTTGAGGTCTGCGGCATGAACCCCTGGCTGTTGGACATGCTGAAGCAGTATGGTTGTCGCGAAATCGTCGTGATCCAGCCTACGGAACGGTCGAAACAGAAGACCGACCGCCGCGATGCCGGCGAGTTGGCCCACTTGCTGTGGGTTCATCGGCAGCAGTTTCTCGCTGGCAAGCATCCACTGGGTCTGCGGCGTGTCCAGCCGCCGACGCCCCAGGAGGCCGACGATCGGCAACTCACCGCCTTGCGGGCGCGGCTGACCAAGAGGCGCACGGCCGTGCTCAACGGCATCCACAAGATCCTGCGCAAACACAACCTCGAACAAGAGTCTCCGACCAAGTTGTTTCAGACGAAGAAGGTCCGCCGCTGGCTGGCCGAACTGAAGTTGCCCGAAATCGACCGCCTAGAGATCGATTTGCTCTTGCCGCAATGGGAACTGATCGATGGGCAGTTGGAGCGGGTCGACGCCCAGATCGCCAAGCGCGCCTTCGTCGATGAACAGGCCGCGATGCTGGAGTCGATACCGGGAATCGGACATTACAGTGCGGTGGCCATTGCCTCGCGGATCGGCGACATCCAGCGGTTCAAGCATGCCGACAGCCTGGCGAACTACTTTGGCTTGACACCCGGTTGCCGCAACTCCGGCGAAGCGACGCGACGATTGGGTTCGATCACGAAGCAAGGCAGTAAGATCGTCCGCTACCTGCTCGGCCAGGCGGTCATTAAGGTTCTTCGCTTCGATAGTGCGATGCGGGCATGGTTCAAATGCATCAAACGACGCCGCGGAGCGAAGATCGCCCGGGTGGCGGTCATGCGACGCTTGGCTACGATCATCTGGCACATGCTGAAGCGGAAACAAAAATACCGCTACGAATTGCCGATCAAAAAACACCGGGAATTCGAGGCGTTTGAAGGTGCGGCGGAGGCGGCGTAAACAGCACGAAAAGAAGGACTGAAGGCAGCGTTTGTCGGGGGACGTCCCCCGAGCCCCCGAAGGATTTAACGCGGACAGCTCAAAGAGGAATGGAAAACATGAAAAGAAACGAGGGTCAACCGTTTGGCCCACCCTCATTCCTCTTCGAGCCCTGGCGCGGCGCTCGGGTCGGTTCCCACCGTTTCCCTATCTTCCGCCCAGGTTACTGAAATGTAGCATCCCAGGAGAAACCTTTCGACCTTTGTGACAGTGTTGATTCGCCGCCTCGGCGAGCGAATCCCTGCGGCTCCACGCCAGCTCGAGGTGTCCCCTCGACCTGGCCCACTTGACCAGGCGTGTTCCTGATTATGGAGCGGCGAGGAGTCCCGCAGGACGATCGCATAGATTTTATCGGTGTCGGGCGAAACGGGCCCGAGCGCGGACGTAACCTACAGTCCGCGGGCGTCCACGAAGGGACGGGTAGAGGCACGGTCGCGTTGAAAAGAACGACTGAACAGACCTCGGGAATGAAGACCGTAACACGGTGACGAGTCGCAAAAACTGCAACGGATCAGACGAGATAGCGAAGAACCGCGATCCAAGTCGGATAAGTTCGCAACTGCGGACCGCGCAGGCCGTCTGCGCGTGCGTCAGATAATCAACCGCTCACAAGCCACACAATTCGCAGAGACCGCCCTTGACAACAAAGGCTCTTTCAGGGAGGGGACAGCATACATAACTATTGACGCCGAAAGGGGGTAGTTCCGCGGGGACAAAGGGGGACAAAGGGGACATTCTACTTTAATTCATAAATTGGCAGGAATAGGCAATTCAGAAAACACGGGCAACCGATAAAGCGGAATGTCCCCTTTTGTCCCCGAGGTTATCCGTTTCAACTTCCGTCGCCTATGGTCAAATCATCTACCCCTTGTACCCCTTGATAATCGCTGCCTGGGGGGGCGAGCGGTTGGCACACAACAAAATTGCGTGCCGGCCCTATAGCCGGCACGTGGCTGCTACAAGAGCCGCGGGGCGAAGTCTTCGTCGACCATTTCCAAGTCGTTGTGGTAGTAGTCTACCGCCTCGGTGGGGGTCAGATTCAGAATGGCCCGGCCCTCGGTAACCCAATGATCGCGATCCAACCGGAAGATGGCCGTGCCGGCTTGGAGATTGCCGACGCTGTCAGAGACCATGGAGATCGCGTGGTCGTAGTCGTCCGTAGCAATGGTCACGGCGACGAACGCCGACAGCTCGCCGTTGGTGCGGTTGCGGACATAGGCCACGTCGTCGGCGAAGCTGCAATCGCTCCAGCGCGGGGCGTCGAGCTTGCCCTGGGCGGCCGCCAACTCGACGAACTTGGCTTCTAACCGCTCTCGTTCCGCATGGAACCGCCGCTTGGCCCGCGAAAATCGGGCCGACATCGACGTCTTCCGCCGCGGATACCACCACAAGGCGGCCGCAGCCGCGACGGCAACGACGGCGAGCGAAATCCACCAGATTTGCGCCATGCCTTCGATCCCCCTGTCGCCCGAATACACGCCTCGCATGATGACCCGCCTGCGCTGCTATTCTACAATAGAATAGCCGTTGGGGGCAAATCCCCTTTTTTTGGTTGCCGATGGGCACCCTCGGTGCGCAGGCCGGTAGAATCGCTACTACCGCCGCCGCGACGGTGCTAGCGTGGCGGAATGGCGATTCTTGGCGCCCATCAATCGATTGCCGGCGGACACTACAAGGCGGTGGAGCGCACCGCACAGCGGGGTTGCGACTGCGTTCAGCTTTTTCTCAAGAATAATAGCCAATGGGCGGCCAAGGACATTTCGCCCGAGCAGGCCCGGCGGTTCCGCGAGGCGCTGAAAACCTCGAACGTAGGCTACCCGATCGCGCACGACAGCTACCTGATCAACCTGGCGAGTCCGGACCGGCGGCTATGGCGGCGATCGGTCGACGCGCTTGTAGCGGAACTGCATCGGGCCGAGGTGCTTGGCATCGACTACGTCATCACGCATCCCGGGGCGTTCACGTCCGCCAGCGAAGCGGCGGGGCTCGGCAACGTCGTTCGTGCGGTGGATGCGATCCACGCCCAGTCGCGCAGCTTCGGGCGCGGTGTCTATTGGAGACCACGGCCGGGCAAGGCACGTCGCTCGGCTGGCGATTTGAACAGCTTGCCGCGATCTTCGACCGCGTCAAAGACCCGGGCCGCCTGGGCGTCTGTTTCGACACCTGTCATGTATTCGCCGCCGGATATGGATTGGGCACGCCGCGAAAGTACGAAGCCACGATGACCGCCTTCGAGCGGCTGCTGGGCCTGGAGCGGATCAGGGCCTTTCACCTCAACGACAGCCGCCGCGAGTGCGGCAGCCGGGTCGACCGTCACGAGCACATCGGCCGGGGGAAGATCGGGCGGCGCGCGTTCGGACTGTTGCTGGCCGACGAGCGGTTCCTCGGCGTGCCGATGTATCTCGAGACACCCAAGGGCGAGGAGCGAGGCGTCGACTGGGACATTAGGAATTTAGGGGTGCTACGTGAGTTGGCCGCCAGCAATTGACCCCCCCGCCTCGGCCCGATAGATTACAGTGATGGATTTGGCGTACTACAAACGTTTTCGCATGGAGATCGATCTGGCCGGGCGCGACATGACGCCTGCGCCACTGCCGTCGAGCTATCGTTTCGTGCGGTGGCAAGATTCCCTGCTGGACGCTTTTTCGCGTGCGAAATATCTCAGCTTCCGCGGCGAGTTGGACGCCAACGTCTTTCCATGCCTGGCCGAGTACGAGGGCTGCCGCCGGTTGATGGGCGAAATCGTCCGCAAACCGGGGTTCCTGCCGGGCGCCACCTGGTTGCTCGTGCGCACCCCGGACGGAGGACACGGCGCCGAGGCGCAATGCTGCGGCACGGTGCAGGGTGTTTGCGACAAGCATGGCCTGGGCGCCATCCAAAATTTGGGCATCGTGCCGGAACACCGCAAAATGGGCCTCGGCACGCGCCTTCTGATGTGCTCGTTGCTCGGTTTTCAGCAGGCCGGCGTCAAGCGGGTTTATCTCGAGGTCACCGCCCAGAATCAAGGCGCAGTCCGGCTCTACCGGCGAATTGGTTTCGTCGCCGTCCGCATCGTCTACAAGTCCGTCGAGGCGCAATACACCACGTGACCGATTCCATCCTTTCCCACACGTACTCGAACGGGCTGGTTCTCGTGGCCGAGCCGATGCCGTGGTTGCAGTCGGCCGCGTTCACGTTTCTCGTGCCGGCCGGCTGCGTTCACGATCCGTCCGACCGGGCCGGCCTGGGCAGCTTCGTCTGCGAGATGGCGTTGCGCGGGGCCGGCCCTCGCGACAACCGCCAGTTCATCCTCGACCTGGACAACTTGGGCGTGGAACGGAGCGAGTCGGTTTCGAGCACGCATGCCAGCTACTGCGGCGCGACGCTGGCCGAGAACTTGCCTAACGCCCTGGCCATTTACGCCGACGTCCTGCAGCGTCCGCACTTGCCCCATGACCAGTTGGAGGCCGGACGGCTGGCGATGCTCCAGGAGTTGCGGGCCATCGAAGACGAGCCGGCGCAGAAGGTGATGATCGAGTTGCGGCGGCGCCACTATCCGCAGCCGTGGGGCCGGCCGCCCCAAGGCGAACAGGCCGCACTGGAAGCGACGTGCATCGACGACATTCGCCGGCAGTTCGGGCACTACTACCGCCCCAACGGCACGATCCTCGGCATCGCCGGCTCGGTCCAATGGCCGCGATTGAAGGACCTGGTGGGCGAACTACTAGGCGAGTGGACGGCCGGCGATCCCGAGACGATCGAGGAATGGCCGACGACGGGCCGCTACCGGCACCTCGGGTGCGATTCGCACCAGACACAAATCGGCATCGGCTATGATTGCGTGCCCTATCGCGATCCCGACTATTTCCAGGCATGGGGCACGGTGGGCGTCTTAAGCGGTGGTATGAGCGCTCGGCTGTTTACCGAAGTTCGCGAGCGGCGCGGCCTGTGCTACTCGGTCTATGCCACGCTGCACACGCTCTTGCACCGCGGCGCCGTGTTCTGTTATGCCGGCACCGGGGTTGACCGAGCCCAGCAGACGCTCGACGTGACCATCGGCGAGCTCAAGCGGCTTTCCCAGGGCATCGAACGGCACGAGATCGACCGCCTCAAGGCGCGGATCAAGAGCGCGCTGATCATGCAGCAGGAATCGAGCAGCGGGCGCAGCTCGTCGCTGGCCCGCGACTGGTATCACCTGGGCTATGCCCGGACGCTCGCCGATGTGGGCCGGCTCATCGACGGCGTGACGCACCAAACGATCAACGCGTTTTTGGCCGAGCATCCGCCGGGTGATTTCACCGTGGTCACCCTCGGCTCGCGTCCGTTGGAGGTGCCTGATGGAGTTTCGTGAGCACGCCCTGCCCAACGGCCTGGAAATCGTTGCCGAGTGCAACGACGCCGCCTATTCGACGGCGCTCGGGTTCTTCGTCAACACGGGTGCCCGCGACGAGAGCGACGCCGTCTCGGGCGTCAGCCATTTCCTCGAACACATGGTCTTCAAGGGCACGGCCCGGCGCTCGGCCGACCAGGTGAATCGCGAGTTCGACGAGATGGGGGCCCATTACAATGCCTTCACGAACGAGGAGAACACGGTCTTCTACGCCGCCGTGCTGCCGGAGTATCAAGACCGCGCCGTGGACCTGCTGGCCGACATCCTCCGGCCGTCGTTGCGCGACGCGGATTTTCATACCGAGAAGCAAGTCATTCTCGAAGAAATCCAAATGTACGAGGACCAGCCGCCGTTCGGGGCCGACGACAAATGCCGGACCCTCTACTGTGGCCGGCACCCGCTGGGACGAAGCGTGCTGGGCACCGCCGAGAGCGTCGGCGGACTGACGCCGGACGCCATGCACGCCTACTTTCAACATCGCTACAGCCCCGGCAACATCGTGCTGGCCGGGGCGGGCCGCGTCGATTTCGAGCGGCTCGTGGCCGCCGCCCAGCGGTGCTGCGGCCAGTGGAAACCATCGCCGACCGTGCGGACGCTCGAGCCGCTTGCGGGCCACAATGGTTTCGAGGTGTTGCCGCGCGAGTCGGCCACGCAGCAGTACGTGCTGCAACTGGCCGCCGGGCCCGCCGCCGAGGATGACGATCGCTACGCCGCCAAACTGCTGGCCACCGTGCTCGGCGATGACTCCGGCAGCCGGCTCTACTGGGAATTGGTCGATCCCGGCTTCGCCGAAACCGCCAGCCTGCACCACAGCGAACACCAGGCCGCCGGCATGATGATGACCTTCATGAGTTGCGAGCCGCAGCAGGCGGCCCATAACCTGCAACGGATCTTCGAAGTCTATCGCCGCGCAGAAACCGAGGGCGTATCGGCCAATGAGTTGGAGCAGGCCAAAAACAAGATTCGCTCGCGGATCGTCCTTTCCAGCGAGCGCCCGCACGGTCGGCTGTTCGCCGTGGGAAGCGACTGGGTTTATCGGCGGGAATATCGGACCGTCGAGGCGGAGTTGAAGGCCGTGGCCGGCCTGGGCCTCGACGAAGTCCTCGCCGTGCTGCAAAAGTATCCTCTCACGCACCCCACGACGGTAACGATCGGCCCTCTGGCCCACGTTCCACCGCCGTGCTAGGCGGCAGCGTAGCAGCCGCGCCCCACGTGCCGTCCGCCGCCGGCCACTTTCCTTGTTGCGCGGGGCAACCTAGAATACGGCTGCCGCCGATTGCCGGAATGTAACTTGGCAGTCCGGTGGGCCGGCAGCACGCTGGCCCAACTCCGCCCCCCGACTCTGACCGCCATCCCTCCCATGAAACGAGCCAAAATCAGCATCATCGGCGCCGGAAACGTTGGCGCGACTACGGCCCATTGGTGCGCGGCGGCCGAGTTGGGCGACATCGTCCTGCTGGACATTCCGCAGACCGGCACCATGCCGAAGGGCAAGGCCCTCGATCTGGCCGAGGCGGCGCCGATCGTGGGCTACGACGCCAGGATCGTGGGCACCTCTCGCTATGCCGACGCGGCCCAGAGCGACGTGGTGGTGGTTACGGCCGGCATCCCGCGCAAGCCGGGCATGAGCCGCGACGACCTCTTGCAGACCAACGCCAAGATCGTCGGGGCCGTGGCCTACGAGATCAAGCAGACCAGCCCGGAGGCCGTCATCATCGTGGTAAGCAACCCGCTGGATGCGATGGTGCAGCGGACGCTGCAAGTCACACGGTTCGCGCCGCAACGGGTCATTGGCCAGGCGGGCGTGCTCGACACGGCCCGCTTCCGCACCTTCATTGCCGAGGAGTTCGGCGTCAGCGTCGAGGACGTTTCGGCCATGCTGCTGGGCGGCCACGGCGATACGATGGTGCCGCTGCCGAGTTGTACGTGCGTAGGCGGTATTCCCGTCACGCAGCTCATTCGCCCGCAACGCCTCGCCGAACTAATCCAGCGCACCCGCGATGGAGGCGCCGAGATCGTTTCACTGCTGAAGACCGGCAGCGCCTACTACGCCCCGGCTGCGGCCACGGCGCAGATGGTCGAAGCGATCGTCCGCGACAAGAAACGCCTGATCCCGTGCGCCGCCTATTGCGATAAGGAATACGGCGTGGGCGGCTATTATGTCGGCGTGCCGGTGATCCTCGGCGCCGGCGGCGTCGAGCGGATCATCGAACTCGAGCTGTCCGACGCCGAACGGGCCCAGTTCCAGAAGAGCGTCGACGCCGTGAAAGGGCTGGTGGAGACGATGGCCCGGCTGGCACCGTGAAGCTGAGCGAACGGTCCACAGAGGTCGGGCTGCGTATGCCGCTGCTTGGGAGAAGCAGCGTCTTTCATCTTAACCCGGATTATTCATAAGCGTGGCGGGAGCGAGGCTGATTGCTGGCAAGCGAGGTTTTCGGGTTGCGTGAGGGGGGGGTGTGGCAGGGAGCGGGCACAACTCCCCCTTTCCCCCGCAGTTGTCAGTCTGCGGAGGTGTGGAGAATCGGGAGTGCTTCACGGCTTAGCTTGAGTTCGGGGCGGCCGAAGAGGAGACCAGGAGGCGTTGTAGAACCTCTTGGAAATAGTTCAAGTAAGGCCAACTGGCCGAGAGTTCGACCACCACGCGGCGGGTGCTCTCGCGGACCCGAGCGGCAACTTTGATCAGCCGGGTGCGCCACGTGCAAGGTTGGCCTTCACCGAGTGGGTCGTGCTCGCGACGGCGGTTGTGCCACTGGCGGCGCTGACGGCCGGCAAGCGCTTCAACAGGAATGGCTTTGCCGTTGGATTCATGCGGCGGATCGGTGACCGCGCGACGCATGCGGACCAAGAGGTTGTATGCGGCCGAGTGCAGATAGAGACGAAAGAGGTTGGCGAAATAGCGGTGATCGCTGAGGGCTTCGGCGAACTGCCGCGTCAGACCAAGGCGTTCATCGAACTGGCGGAACGGCAGCAGCCCGGCGTCGCTGGAAACCTGCTCCGCCGAGGGCTCTACCACAATCGGCTTCGATGTGAGAAAATCAAGCGTTAGCTGAAAAGCAGTCTGCGAAACCATTGCGTGCCTCCGTGTCTGCGTGAAGGTGCTGTTTTCTACCACCTCAAACGCAACCGGAGGCACGTTGGTTCCTCAATCCATGAATAATCCGAGCTAAGGCTACGTCAAGGGGGACAGTCCCATTTTCGCTGATACGAAAATTGGGACAGTCCCCAACACGAAAATTGGGACAGTCCCCAATACGAAAATTGGGACAGTCCCCAAGGCGTTGCCCTGGCGCCGTTCACGCGCTTTTGCTGGGCAGCCAACCAAAGCGGCCAAGAAGCGGTCGGTGCCCGTTTGCCGTCGCTGCCAGCGCAGTTGAAATGACGAAAGCTGCGGCCGTAGCCGGCAAGCAGGCGGCGGATGGCCGCCGACTTCTCGAACGCGCGGGCGCTGCCGGCGGCTTAGCTGCGACATCCATCGCGTGTCGTGAAATCGCGCCCGGGCGCAGGGCCTGATAGAACGCATCGTCGCCCGTGGTCACGTCGGCGCGCTCGTACCCGCCGATCACGTTCAGCGCCGCTCCGTTGCCGCCGAGGCCGTGATGCTCCCGGTTCCAATACTCCAGGGCCGCGCTCTCGTAATCGACGCCGATGAACTCGCACAGCGGCGGAAAGTAGCGGTCCGGGCAGGCCGTCAGATCGTCGTAGAAGACCGTGCAGCAGGAAATCTGGTGCGACGCAACGAACTCGATGATCCTGGTGTTCGTGTCCACCCAACGCTGCATCGCGGCCTCGGGCACGAGCGGCTCGCGCCGCACCTGCGAAGCGAACCATCCCCGCGGATCGCGACATCAGGTGCACGGCCTTCACCCGATACCGGTCCTGAGCCAGAAATTTGACCATCCACTCGGTGGTCTTGCTGGCGTCGGCAGAGGATCGGCTTCTGAAATCGCTCGAAGGCGAAGTCGTGGGCAGACTCGGTCGGAATGTTTTCGATGCCGTGGAGGATCTCGCACTCTGCCATTCCCTTGGCTTCGCACAGCCGACAGGCAACGTGGCCGGGAAGGATGAACGGCCGGTGGTACTCGCCGAGGTGCACGACGCCGGTGTGACTGCCGAGGACATAGGACAGCCAGGTCGAACCGCTTCGAATCTCGCTGAGGATGAAAACGACCGTGCGTTCGGCGGTACTGGTTTTCATGACCGAACCTCAAGGTGCCATTGTCGCGCAGTCGTCCTATAACACCCTGCCGGAAATCGGTCAATATGAGTCGCCGGAACGTCGAACCGGCGAAATAGGGGACTGCCCCTTTGACGCTGCGAGGCAGGCTCCGAAATAGGCGCCCGACATATCGGGTCGGCGCGTCTTTGGTCGTGGGACCGCCAACGGTGGCCGTGGGCCGTGGGCAGCCGCACGGCCCACGTCGACAGTTTCATCCCAAGAGGGAGCTAGCGGAGTTATTTCACCAGGCGCAGTTTCGGATTGGTGAGGATATTACGGAAGATCTCCGTGAGTCGGGCTTCGTAGTCCGCCGGATTGCCGCTTCCGCGCGGGCTCTCGCCGTTCTTATTGGCCGTTACGCCCATGCGGGCCATCCGATCCATGAAGCCGTAGTCGGTGTCCAGTCCGATCCCTACCGGGTAGAGGTTCCAGCGGTCGCCCTGCATTATCGAAGTCTGCATGAGCGCGGCGTCTTGTGGATATCGGCTACTGCTGCCGTAGAAGTCGCTGCTGGGATTCTGACTTCGGTACGAGCTGATCGTGCTGTTGGAACTCGTATAGAGGTTTGGCTGGCCGTCGGTCAGCAGCACCACGATCTTGTTGGTGTGGTTGCGACCGACGCCGCCTTCGTCCTGCGGCTTGATGTGGTTGGCGGCGGTGATGAGGCCGGTTTCGGTGGCCGTGCTATAGTTCTGGCTGGCCACGGCCTGGAACGTCGTGCAGGCCTGCATGGCGGCGGTGTAATCGCTCGTCAGCGGCACGGCGACGACTGGGCCGGGGCTGACCCGGTCGAACGTGATGATCGACACCCAGTCGCGCTGGCTTGGGTCGGTGACGTTCTGGTTGAAGTCGCTGATGACCTTCAGCGCCGCGATGATCGCGCAGGCGCGAGGCGTGCGTCGGTTGCTCGCGGGGCGGAAAGCTGAAGGTGCCGCCAGCGACGGACTCGGTGTGCATCGGCGTAATGTGGCTGGCCAACGACAACGGCGTGTAGATGCCGCCCACCTTCCCGTCGCGCCCTTGGTACATCATCAACTGCATGTACGAACGTTGGCCGAGGTCGTTCCAATCGCTGTCGATGTAGCTTTTCCAGTAATTGAACGTGGTGCCGTCCGAGGCCGTCGGGGTCGGCAGCACGCCGGGGATCAATGCTGGAATCTGCTGTTCCATGATCCAGGCATACGCCTTGTACTGCTTCGTGCTGGTCGAGTCTTTTTTGGCGATGCGATATTCGCTGGGAATGCTTGATTTGGAAAGCGGGCCCTTGGTGTCGGTCAACTTGGAAAACGTGGTGCTGAACGAACTGCTCTTCGAAATACCGAGGGTCTCCCCGATGTACTGGGAGGCTTCGTTCGGATAGCGGCCGGGCCAGCCGAAGTCGGAGTAGACCTGGTTGAGCAGGTCGCTTCCGATGGTCGGATAGCCGTCGGCCGCCCATCGGCTGTTGATGCTGGCGGTGCTGTTCGGCTCGGTGTCGTCGTTCATCGAGCCGGACAGGTCGACGACAAAGGCGATGTCGCGGGGATTCATGGTCGCGACGGCCGAGGCGGCCTGCGACACCCCGGCGACGCCGAACAGGCGGCCGAAGAACATGGCCGTTTGGCCGCCGTTGTTGGCGTCCGTTCGGGCGGTGACGCGGACGGCGTTGCCGGCCGCGGCCGATGGGGTGAAGGACCGCGTAGTGGCGTTCCACGTCCCGTATTCGATGTCGTTGGAGGCGAGTTGCACGGGTCTGCCGCCGACCGTGTTGGACGTGGCGATTCCCTTGGCTGCGGCCTCCATATCGGCCCGCGACTGCGGAGCGGTCGCCGCGCCGGCCAGCGCGGCGGCGTCGGCGGCGGCTTGAAGCTGCGTCTTGGCCAGCCCCAAATAGCCTACATCGACGGCGAAGGCGATCATGGCCATCATGACGACGAAGAACACGGCGGCCAGAACCGTGATCACGCCGCGGCGGCGTTTTTTGGCTCTTGTTGGTGATCGTTTCATGGCGAACCTGCTGTGAAAAGTGGGTGAGCACGCGCGGAACGACGAGTGGGAACCCGCTTGCGCTGCGCCGACGACCCTTTCGATACTATTAGTCCCTATAGATCTCCTAGGTCACAAACGGGGTCCAGTCAAATGACCGGTCCCACTTTTCGCCCCCCAACCCCGAAAATCCGGCCCCCTCTGTTGCGGATTGCCCGCCAGCGCGGCAGCGAGTAGGATGAACCGCGTTGGTACCTGGATGTTCGGCGGCCGACGGAACGCCGGCCTGCGAAACGACAACAGGGCCGACGTGCCGTCGTCCGAACGAGAATACCGGATCGTCCAAGGAGCAAACCATGAACCGGCTGTCGCGTCGCGACTTCTTGAAAAACTCGGCTGTTGGTGCCGGGGCGTTGGCGCTGGCGCCCGGCGTGTTGAAGGCCGCCGAACCGCAGACGGCTTCCTTCTGCGGCACCGACATCGTGCCATTGGGGAAGACGGGCGTTCGATTGTCTCGGCTGGCGATGGGGACCGGCTCGGCCGGTTACAACCATTCCTCGGCCGAGACGCGCCAAGGCAAAGAGGCGTTCCATCGCATGCTGCGGCACGGCCTCGACCGGGGCATCACCTTCATCGACATGGCCGATTCGTACGGTTCGCACTTAATGGTGGCCGACGTCATCAAGGATGTGCCTCGCGACCGGCTTACTCTGCTGAGCAAGATCTGGCCCCACAAGGAGCGCTGGGTGACCCCGTCCGGCGGCGCCAAGCCGGAGGTCGCTCGGTTCCTCAAGGATCTCGGCGTGGACCGGCTCGACGTGTGCCTGATCCACTGCATGACCGACGCCAGGTGGCCCGACCGAGTTCAAGCGGATTCGCGACGAGTTGTCCGACCTGAAACGCCAAGGGGTCGTCGGCGCCGTCGGCGTGTCGTGCCACGATTTCGGCGCGCTGAAAGTGGCCGCCGAACATCCCTGGGTCGACGTGATCCTCGCCCGCATCAACAACAAAGGCGGCAAGGCGTACGTCTGCGACGGCACGGTGGATGAAGTCTCCGGCGTGCTGAAGACGGCCAAGAACAACGGCAAGGCCATCGTGGGGATGAAGATTTTCGCGGCCGGGAAACTCGTCAAGCCGGAGGAAAAGGACGCCTCGCTTCGCTACGTATTCGACAACAGCCTGGTCGACGCCATCACCGTCGGCATGATGAACCCGACGCAGATCGACGACACGCTGGCGCGGATGAGCCGCATCGCGCGCGGGTAGATTGCGCGATAAGCCGGTACGGTGGCCCCTGCGTCGGTTATTCCCGGGGCACTCACCAGGACAACTTCAAAGTCCGCTTCGGTAGGTCAGGCTGTGCCTGACATCCGTCGGTAACCAAGCAGTGTCAGGCACAGCCTGACCTACGCTCGGTTCTGCAACGACCCACTGACAGAATTTGCAGTTCTCCCTGGGGCACTCCCAACATCGGGCGGGCCGGTCTACGATGACGCTTTGGCGTCAGGCCGGCTCAGCGGATGCCTCCCATGCCCAAGGCCGTCCGCTATCTGGTGTTCGATACGGAAAGCGTCGCCGACGCCGCAGTTGGTGGCGAAGCTTCGCTATGCCGACGAAGGGCTTTCGCCCGACGAGGCCGTGCGCCGCTATCGCGACGAACTGATGGAGAAGTACGAGAGCGATTTCATTCCCTACAGCTTCCAGGTGCCGATTTCGGTGGTGGTGGGCAAGGTGACGGCCGAGTTTCGCCTGGAAGACGTGGTGGTGCTGGATGAGCCGCAGTTCCGGCCGCACGTCATTACCGAGAACTTCTGGCGCGGCTGGGAGAACTACCGCCGGCCGACGCTGGTGAGTTTCAACGGCCGCGGGTTCGATCTGCCGCTGTTGGAACTGGCGGCGTTTCGCTACGGCATCGCCGTGCCCGGCTGGTTCCAGAGCGCCGGCAAATCGTCGTTCGACCAGCCGCGCAACCGCTACAACACCACGGCCCATATCGACCTGCTGCGAATTGCTGACCAACTTTGGCGCGACCCGTTTCACCGGCGGGCTGAACCTGGCGGCGAACATTCTCGGCAAGCCCGGCAAAATGGATATCCAAGGCGACATGGTCCAGGATATGTACGACGCCGGCCGGCTGGCCGAAATCAACGACTACTGCCGCTGCGACGTGTTGGACACCTACTTCGTGTTCCTCCGCACGCGGGTGCTGCTGGGCCAACTTGCCGCTGGAGGCCGAGCAGCAATTGATCGCCGAAACCAAGCAGTGGCTGGAGAGCAAGGCCGACGGCTCGCCGGCCTACCGGCTGTACCTCGACCATTGGGGCGATTGGCCGAACCCTTGGGCTCGACGCCCTGACCTCGACAAAATGCTTGACAATCAGCCCGGGTTGAGCTATATTTTCAATGCCAGGATGTTTGGTGCGACTGCCTCGTCGACGGCGTTCTGACAGGGACACCACACGAGGCGTCAGATAGATTCCCGTGGTGGAAGCCCGTTGCCGGCCGATATCTGACAGGCCGACCGCGGGCTTTTTTTAGGTACGAATCACAGCCTTCGCACGGCCTGCGGTCGCAACCAAAGGGTTCGGGGTTCAGGGTTCGGGCTTGAATTGCCTCCTGAACCCGCTTCTAAGATGCGGGGAGCGTGGAGACTTCAATCAAAGAAGCAACGGCAGCGCTTGGCCTGGCTCAGGGTCACCCGCATAGCGAACGGTCACCGGCAGCGCGACGGCCCAGCACTTCCGCGCGCCGTCCTGCGTGGCACGATTGAAGGCCTCGACGTACGCCCGCGCCTGGCGCGGGCTCATGGTTCCCCGCTCCGCCGGCTCGACGGCCTTGGCGCCGGCGGGCACATGCTCCCACCGATCCGGCCGCGGCCCTTGGTATTCGACGATCCACACCCGCCGCCGGCTTTTCACGGTCCCACCTCCCCCGCGCGGACTCCTCTTGACAACGTGCGACGCGTAAAGTATACATATGTCAGGGTTATTCAATTGACTCCACCGACCGCAAGATGTAGTATGCGAGGCATGGAAGATTACCCTCGCAGCATCTTGGAACTGGAAGAGCGGTTCCGCACCGAGGAGGCTTGCCGCGGTTATTTGATGCGGTTGCGATGGCCAAGTGGCTTTGTGTGCCCGCGTTGTGGGCACTGCGGTGGATGGCCCGCCACGCGAGGCCGCCTCGTCTGCCAAAATTGCCGCTACCAGGCATCCGTCACCGCAGGAACCATTTTCCAGGATACGCACAAGCCTCTCCGGCTGTGGTTCCGTGCGATTTGGCAGGTCACCAGCCAGAAGAACGGCGCCAGCGCCGTTAACGTGCAGCAAGTGCTGGGGCTTGGGAGCTACTTGACGGCCTGGACCTGGTTGCACAAATTGCGACGGGCTATGGTTCGTCCGGGCCGAGACCGTTTGCAGGGACGGGTGGAGGTGGATGAAACGTATGTGGGCGGGGAAACGAAAGGAGCAGACGGGCGGAAGACAGAAAAGGCCCTCGTGATAATCGCCGCAGAAGAGGATGGGCGGGGAACGGGACGCATTCGGATGGCCAGAATTCCCAATGTGACGCGCAAGTCCCTGCACGGCTTTATTCGAGCCGCGATCGAGCCAGGCAGTACCGTCCATACCGATGGTTATCCAGCCTATAGGGAGCTGGAAGCGATCGGCTATCAACACGAGGCGACATCCTTGCTGGGCCATGGCGAAGACGCCGCCACCCAGTTACTACCGCGAGTTCACCGTATTGCGTCCTTGCTGAAAAGATGGCTGCTAGGGACTCACCAAGGGGCGGTAGAGAAAGCTTACCTTGATTATTATCTTGATGAGTTCACCTTTCGCTTCAACCGCCGTACGTCACGATCTCGCGGCAAGCTTTTCTACCGACTGCTTCAGCAGGCAATGCAGGTCGAGCCTTCACCCTACCAGAGCATTGTGACCGTCGCCAAGGAATTGCACGACCACAAGATATAGTGGTCGGTGGAGTCAATTGAATAACCATGACATATGTACATATCACGCTGTCAAGGGCTATGCCAAATCACGCCCGCGAAAATCTGTCACGCCTGATGGCGGCCGAAGGGCTCTCGGTCCGCGGCGTGGCCGAGCGCACGGGACTGGATGAGCGGACGATTCGCGGCATTCTCGGCGGCAGCAACAAACCGCACGCCCAGACGCTCCATCGACTGGCGGCGGGCCTGGGCGTCAGCGTCGACGAGTTCTTCGTCGATCCCGCGCACCTGCTTTACCGCCGCTTCGATCGGCAGACGAATCCCGTAGTAGCCGACGTGATTGACCACCACGGCGAGTTGTTCGACGGTTGGAGCGAGGCCGACTTCGTTGAGTTGCACAGTCGCGTGGGCACCGGCGGACCGCTGACGGTCGACGGCACGCTGCATGCCGTCGGCCAGATGAATCGCAAACGCGAACTCCACGACAAGCTCGACCTGCTCCTGGAGAGCAGCGAGGCCGAAGTGGCCGCCGGAATCCTCAACGTGCTCTACGAAAAAATCGCTCTGCCGCCAGACCGATAGCAACCGGTAGGTCAGGCTGTGCCTGACATCAATAGGCGGTGGTTGTCAGGCAGAGCCTGACCTACGGAGCGCGGCGGCTGGCGGCTCAATTACGCGCTGTTGCGGCTTGCGAAGCGAGAGCCGCCTGCTTCACCATCTTGAGACACTCGGCCGTCGTGATGACGCCGTCGTGGTTGAGATCGAAGTGGTCGAAATCGTGGGCAGTCTGCCACGTCCAATCGTTGGCGAACTCGGCCATCGTCACCTGAGCGTCGCCGTCGCGGTCTCGTTGCCGAAACCAATCGGGGATGTCGGTGGTGAGACGTTCCTTGGGCATGAGGAAGCGGTTGGACCGTCGCAGCACCTTGGCGAAATCGCCGGACTCGATGACCTCCGGCGGAAATAGCTGTCGATGATAATAGTCCGTCAGGTGGACGATCAATTCGTCGGCAACGATGAAGTTCCCGCCCGAACGGTTGGCTTCATCGAAAGTTCCCAACTTGCCGCCGTTCGGCCATTCATCGCGATCGAGCTTCCCATCGCCGTTCTTGTCGTACTTTTGGATTGCAGCGGCAGCCAGGTCGCGAATTTTCTGGTCAATGGACTTGTCGGCCGAATCGGCCGGCGAAGTGGTGGTGGTTGTAGCCGAAGGCGACGCGGGGCTGGCGGCGGCTGTCAGATGCGACGGAGCCGCAGCCGTTGCAGTCGTCGCAATGGCACTCGGTTGACCGAACCCAGATGCTGTGGTTTGCGGCCGCGTGGTCTGCCAAAACCCAGACTGGCTCCGGCTGGCGCCCGGCTGGGCTGTGGGGGCGTTTTCGGAAGGACGATGACGGGGTGGGCCACCGCCGTTTCTGCCCGAGCGAGGGTTGTTGGCCACCGCCTGGGTGATTTGGGTGATGGCGATCGGATACTTCACTTCGACTCCAAGCCTGGGCAACATGCGTTCGATGAAGGGGTTTCCGGTGGCTTCGTCGGCGTCGATCATGCCGTTGCCGTTCTTATCCAGCCTGCGGAGCATCCCCTCGAAACGAGCGGCGCGATCACCGCCGCCGCCGCCGCGATTCCAGCGGCTACGTCCATCTCGGCCGCCGCCGTTGCGATCGCCTCGTGAGGACTGGCCACGGCCCCCGCCATCGGACTGGCCCATGCCGACACAGGGGGCCAATGCGAAGGCAATAACGATAATGAGCTTGCTGATGTATTTCACGATCGTGTAAATCTAATAGCGGTAATAGGTTGCTTCAATGCCAACGAGCGAAGGCCGCCTGGCGATTCGCGGACCTGGAATGCTCTCCGGCGGTAGTACAGTGTAATCCGACTGGTCCTCGGGCGCAGAAAGGGGACAGTCCCCCGATATCTGATTGAACACCGACACTCGGCCGCCGGGCCGGGGTTTATTTCTTTGGACGAAGCCAGTTTGGCGAAGTCGGCTGCGCGTGTACTGCCACGACAGCGGTATGGTACAATCTTCTGAACCTACTATCCTTAAGGTGTGTCGGTTTCGGCGTTGCCGCCTGGCGCCGTACACGTCACTCCCGCCTTTGGAACAGGATCAGCCGTGGACGTCGGTGAGGCACTATTGCGGAAAGGACTCCTCGACGAGCGGCAGTTGGAGCTGGCTCGCGGCGCACAGACCGACGAGGTGCGTCTGGACCAGGCGGCCGTCACACTCGGCTTTCTCACCGAGGAGGCGGCGCTGCGGGCGCTGGGCGAAGAGGTGGGCCTGGAGTTCGTCGACCTGGCCGAGACCGAGATCGATCTGTCTCTGCTGCAGGACTTCCCCTCGAAGTTCATCCATCGCGAAGCCCTCTTTCCCATCCGCCGGAACAACGGCACGCTGGTGGTGGCCACCAGCGATCCGTTCAATCTCTATCCGCTGGACGAGCTGAGCGCTGGCCACGGGCCTGACGGTCGATGCCGGTGCTGGCCAGCCGCGCGGAGATCGCCAAGCTGATCAAGACCCACCTGGGCGTGGGCAGCGAGACGATCGACGGGCTGTTGGCCCAGACGGGCGACGACCGGATCGAGCTGCTCGACGAGATCGAGACCGACGGCTCCGAGCTTTCGGAGATGGCCCAGGAGCCGTCGGTCGTCCGGCTGGTCAACGAGATCCTGCTCGAGGCGATCGAGTTGCGGGCCAGCGACGTGCACATCGAGTCGCAGCCGTCCGGGCTGCGGATCCGCTACCGCATCGACGGCGTGCTGCACCCGCAGCCGGTGCCGCCGGAGATCAGCCGTTTCCAGGCGGCGATCATCAGCCGCCTGAAGATCATGTCGCGGCTGAACATCGCCGAGCGGCGCCTGCCGCAGGACGGCCGCATCCAGTTGAAGATCGGCCGGCCGCGAGGTCGACGTCCGCGTCTCGGTGATTCCCGATGATCCACGGCGAAGGGATCGTGCTGCGGCTGTTGGACAAGGGGGCCATGGAGTTCACGCTCTCGCAAGCTCGGCATGGAGGACGACCTGTACGCGACGTTCCGCGAACTGATCCGCCTGCCGCACGGGATCATCCTGGTGACCGGCCCGACCGGCTCGGGCAAGACACCACGCTCTACAGCTCGCTGCTGGAGATCAAGAGCGACGAGACGAAGATCATCACCACCGAGGACCCGGTCGAATACCAGCTGGAGGGCATCAACCAGATCCAGGTCCACCCGAAGATCGGGCTGACGTTCGCCAATTCGCTGCGGAGCATCCTGCGTCACGACCCGGACATCATGCTGGTCGGCGAAATCCGCGACCTGGAGACGGCCGAGAACGCCATCCAGGCGTCGCTGACCGGCCACCTGGTTTTCAGCACGCTGCACACCAACGACGCGGCCGGGGCCTACACGCGACTGATCGACATGGGCGTCGAGCCGTTCCTGGTCTCCAGCACGGTCGAGGCGGTGATGGCCCAGCGGCTGGTGCGCACGCTGTGTCCGCACTGCAAGGAAGCCGTATCAGCCCGCAGCCCGACGAGCTGCCGCCCGGATTTCCCGTCGAGACGGCTGGCCGACGGGGCGACGCTCTATCGGCCGGTCGGCTGCCGCGAGTGCCGGCAGGTGGGCTACCGCGGCCGGCTCGGGCTGTTCGAGCTGCTGGTCACCACCGACGAGATCCGCCAGCTGGCCCACGACCGGGCCAGCAGTTGGGCGATCCAGCAGACGGCCGTCCGGCAAGGGAATGCGCACGCTGCGCGACGACGGCTGGCGCAAGGTGCTCGCCGGCCGGACCACGCATCGACGAAGTGCTGCGCGTGACCAAGGGAAAGGTCGAGAGGATGTGTAGATGGTGATGGCGATTGTCGAGTGATGATCGGACGCAGCTGCGAACGCAAGTCGGTCAGCCATCAGTCGCTCATCATTCATGCAATCCGACTGATACTTGCCATGCCCGAGTTCCGCTACATCGCCCGCGACCAGCGCCGGCCAGACAGCTCACCGGCACGATCGCGGCCGCCAACCGCGCGCGAGGCGGTGGCGGCGCTGGCCGGCCGGTCGCTCTTTCCGCTGGAAGTCGAAGACGCCGCGCCGGCGGCCGAGCGGCCAGCGCGTGCGCCGCGTGCCGGCCGCAGCTGTTGGCCGTCACCTACGGCCAGTTGGCCGACCTGCTGCGCAGCGGCGTGCCGCTGTTGCGGGCGTTGGAAGTGCTCGAGAAGCAGACTTCGCACGCCGGGCTGAAGGCGGTCCTCGGCGAGATCCATCGGCACGTCGAGGACGGCAGCGACGCTGGCCGACGCCATGGGCCGCTTCCAGCGCGTCTTCGGCGAGATGGCCGTCAGCATGGTCCGCGCCGGCGGCGAGGGCGGGTTCCTCGAAGAGGCCCTGGCCCGGGTGGCCGAGTTCACCGAAGCCCAGGACGACCTGAAGAAGCGGACCGTCGGGGCGGTGGCCTACCCGGCGTTCCTGGCCGTGGTCGGCACGATCATCGTGACCGTGCTGGTGGTGTTCTTCGTGCCGAAGTTCGCAGACCTGTTCGACCGGCTGCGCGAGCGCGGCGAGTTGCCGCTGCTGACCGATGGCTGCTGGGCACCAGCAGCACTGCTGCGGCGACTGGGGCTTCGTGGTCGCTGGCGGCCTGGCGGTGCCGGCGGCTGGTGGGTCGCGGCGCTGGCTGGCGACCGACGCCGGGCCGCTGGTGGCGCGACCGGATGAAGCTTGCGGCTGCCGCTGGCCGGGCCGATCTTCCTCGGCCTGGCCGTGGCCCGGTTCTGCCGCGTGCTGGGCACGCTGCTGCACAACGGCGTGCCGATCCTCCGCTCGCTGCAAATTTCGCGCGACGCGACCGGCAACCGCGTGCTGGCCGCCGCCATCGGCGAGGCCACCGAGAACATCTCGGCCGGCCAGCCGCTGGCCGGGCCGCTGGCCGCCAGCGGCCAGTTTCCGCCCATGGTCGTCGAGATGATCGCCGTGGCCGAGCAGGCCAACAACCTGGAAAACGTGCTGCTGGACAGTCGCCGATTCGCTGGAGCGCCGCACCTGGCGCGGCTGGACCTGGCCGTGCGGCTGATCGAGCCGATCATGCTGTTGGTCCTGGCCGGCATGGTTCTGGTGGTGGTCATCGCCCTGCTGCTGCCGGTGTTGAAGATGAGCACCACGGTGTAGGAAAGGAGAGGAGACAGAAGTGGACATTGCAGATCAATCAACAGCCATCAATCAACAATCCGCGATTTCGGAGCCTACCATGTTTTATTCTCGCGATCGTCGCCGCAACGGCGGCTTCACTCTGATCGAAGTCATGTTGGTAATGGTGATCCTGGTGGTGCTGGCGTCATTTGCCATATTTGCCGTGGGACCGGTTCAGCGAAACATGAAGCTGCGGCAAGCCAAGATTCAGGTCGGTGCGCTGGATGGGGCACTGGGAACGTATCAGATCGACATTGGAATGCCTCCGACAACGGAGCAAGGTCTTCCGGCGTTGCGCAATCCACCGGCCGACCTGATGAATCCCATGAAGTGGGCCGGTCCCTACTTGAAAACCGATGTTCCGCCCGATCCCTGGGACCAGCCTTACCAGTATGTCTCGCCGGGGTTGCACAATCCCGACAGCTTCGACGTTTGGACGGTCAGCCCCGACGGCGTGGAGATCGGCAATTGGACTGAAGGATCGACACCATGAGGCACGTGATGCCCAGCGTGACGTTTGGCGATGAAATTGGTCCCCTCTCCCTTTGGGAGACGGTTAGGGTGAGGGTGCGCGACTTGAGAGTTGTCCCTCACGCAGTGGTTTCGCCCACTGCCCCCTCACCCCCTGCCCCTCTTCCAAAGGGAAAGGCGGGACAGCGGCCCCGCGGCTTCACGCTGGTGGAGATGCTCTTGACGCTGGCGATTATTGTCGCGGTCTCGGCGATGGCGTGGCCGATGCTTGATAAGCCGCTGGCCAGCCGGCGTTTGCACTCGGCGGCGGACGAGGTCCGCACCCGGTTGTGCAAGGCCCGCTTCGAGGCCATGCGTTCCGGACAAGTCTACGCCTTCCGTTATCAACTCGGCGGCGACCGTTTTCGGACCGAGCCGGAAGACCCGGCGGCGGCGTTGGCGGGAATTCAGACGGAGACCTCGGATGCCTCCGACGACGAGTTTCGCACCGCCGACGAGGACGCCGCATCGGGAGACATGGCGCTGCCGGAGGGGATGACGTTCCTCGCCGAGGAAAGCGGCGACGAGGGAATGCCGCCCGCGTTGGCGGCGGCCGAGACCGGACCCGCCGCCGAGACCGGCGATTGGGCCGAGCCTATCCTTTTCTATCCCGACGGAACGGCTTCGAACGTTCAATTGGTGGTGGGCAATAACCAGAACGGTGCGGTCCGCTTGTTGCTGCGCGGGCTCACCGGCACGGTTACAGTCGCCGACGTGGACCCGAACGTGGAGTAGCCGCCATGAAACGGGCCGGCTTCTCGCTGCTGGAAGTGGTTTTGGCCTTGGCGATCATCGCTGGGTCGTTGGCCGTGCTGGGCGAAGCCAGCCGCCTTGCGCTGCGCAACGCTACCATCGCTCGCGATACGGCCCGGGCGCAATTGCTCTGTGAGAGCAAAATGACCGAAATCGTTACCGGCGAGACGTCGCCCGACCCGGTCGACGCCATGCCGTTCGACGAAATGACCACGGATTCGCTCGATCCGAGCGAGCCGGCGTGGCTGTATTCGATCGAGCAGGAGCCGTTGGATAACGAGGGCCTGATTGCCGTGCGGGTGACCGTCGGCCGCGACTTGCCCGAGGCCCAACACCCGGTGCGTTTTTCGCTGGTGCGATGGATGGCCGATCCCTATGCGATCACCTCCGACGAAAGCGACGAGATGGGCACTTCGGATACGGGTTCGAGTTCCGGCAGCGACTTCTTCAGGAGGGACCACGGGTGGCTCGTCTCAACGCTCGACATCGCGCTAGAAGCCGATCTAGGCCGCCGCGGTGCTTGCCCGGGGTTGTCCCGTTGACAGCCGGTGCGTCGGGGACGCGCCCTGCGAGACAATTCGGCTTCACACTCCTGGAAGTCATCCTGGCCCTGTCGTTGACGGCCGTCATTCTCGGGCTCATTATCATGGCCGTCCACGTTCAACTGGGCGTGGCCGACAAGAGCGAGGCACAGGTTCAAGAGGCGCAGCTTGCCCGGGCACTTCTGCAACGCATTGCGGACGACGTGCGAAATGCGGTGCCCTTCCGGCCGACACAAGCGTCGTCGTCCACCGCATCGAGCACGTCGCAGTCGCAAACGACGTCGGTCTCTTCCGACACATCGACCGACTCGACGGCCTCGACGGACATCGAGTCGGCCGATACGACGCCGGTCTCCACGGACTCGATCGCCGGCGGCGGGATCTGCGGGAACTCGCAATGCCTGTACGTCGAGACCAGCCGCCGGATGCGGCCGAATCGCGTGGCTGCCATGATGGCGGCTGACGATTTGGTGCCGGTCGGACAAAGCGACATCCGCACCGTGACCTACTGTCTTGGCGATCCGGGCACGATGGCGTCGGGCGAACAAGCCGGGTCGATCCTCGACACGCCGCAGGGGTTGTACCGCCGCGAAATGGACCGCGCCGAGTTTAACTGGGCCATCCGCCAGAGCGGCACCGACGCCTTGAACCTGAACACCGAACTGCTCGCGCCCGAAGTCGTGCAGCTTCGATTCACTTACTACGACAGCACGATGAGCTACGACACGTGGGACTCGACGATGCAAGGCAAACTGCCCGACGCCGTGAAGGTTGCCATTGCCATCCGCCGGGCAACTGCGAGGGCGTCACGCCGGCCGGTCGAAACCATAGGCGTGGCAGACACGTCCCAGTGGGTGATCTACGACATGCTGGTCGCCGTGCCCAATTCGCAGGTGCAGACGCAAGGGTCGTCGCAGGGGCAGGGTTCGACTGCCGGGTCCGGCACCGGGGCATCGACCTCCGGATCGAGTACATCGGAGGGATCGAACCGATGAGAGCACGCACCACAGATTGTTCCGTGTCCCAAGGGGAGAGGAGAGCCGAGAGGCAGGGTGTCATTCTGGTTCTCGTGTTGGTGGTGGTCGCCATGCTGGCGCTGGTCAGCCTGGGGTTTTCCGAGCGGATGATTATCGAGCGCCGGGCCGCAATGACCTCTGCCCGGCAGTCACAGGCCCGTGAGATGGCGCAGTCGGGAGCGGAGATGGCGCGGCAGGTCTTGGCCCTCGATCCCACGGAGCAAAGCGACGATGGCGGAATCTACGACAATCCGCAACTCTTCCGCGACGTGCTCGTGGTCGACGACGACACGCCGCGCGATCGCGGCCGGTTCACGATCATCGCCCCGCGAATCGAAGATCGCGCGGCCACCGACGTTCGCTACGGTCTGCAGGACGAATCGAACCGGATCAACTTGAGCACCATCTTGCAGGCCGACAAGACCCAATCGGGGGCTTCGAAGAAGATGCTGATGGGGTTGCCCGGCATGACCGACGCCACGGCCAACGCGATTCTCGATTGGATCGACGCCGACGACACGCCGCGGGATCAGGGGGCAGAGGTCGATTACTATGGGTCGCTCACGCCCGGCTACGCCCCGCGGAACGGTCCGCCGGCGTCCATCGAAGAGCTCCTCCTGGTGCGCGGCGTCACGCCGCAGTTGCTCTTCGGGCTCGACGCAGCCGCCATGGGCTACGTGGCCGACGGTCTGGCGGCCGGCGGCGTCGAAGGCGTCGACAACTCCGACGGCTCGATGGATCACGGCTGGGCCGCCTACCTGACGCTTTGCAGTGCCGAGTCGAACCGAAACACCGAGGGCACCGACAAGATCAACCTCAACGACAGCGATCTCAAAAAACTCTACGACAGCTTGAAGTCGGCGCTCGACGAAGAGCAGGCGGGCTTCATCGTGGCTTACCGGGCATACGGACCTTCTACGTCGACCGGCGGCGGCCAGTCGGGCAATGCCACGATCAGCGAAAGCGACGTCTCGAAGATGAAGGCCAGCGTTTCGATCGGCAGTGTGCTGGACTTGATCGGTGCCACCGTGGAAATTCCGGCGCCGTCGTCGCAATCGAACAACGGACATGAACAATCGCATCCTCGTGCCCGGCGGATCAAGTCGCCTTTCACCGACGACGCCTCTTCCATGAGCAGTTACCTGCCGGAACTCATGGCGGCGGTCACCGTACAATCGAAGAGTTACGCCGGCCGGATCAACATCAATCAGGCCCCGCGCGTCGTCTTGAACTGTATCCCCGGCATTACGCCCGAGATTGTCGACCAGATCATCGCTCGACGGATTCCGGATCCGGTGGAAGACACGGGGGACCACACGTACGAGGCATGGCCCCTTGCGGAGGGGATCGTGCCGTTGAAGACCATGAAGGCCCTGTTGCCGTTTGTTAATACCGGTGGTTGTGTTTATCGGGCGCAGATCCTCGGCAGGTTCGACGAAGGCCCCCCCACCGCTCGAATCGAAGTCATTCTTGATGCTGGCAAACAGCCGACGAAGCTACTATCCTGGAAAGATATGAGCCGCCTGACCACAGGCTTCCCGGCCGAGATGCTGGAGCAGGTAAATAGTGGACAGTGGTCAGTGGTCAGTGGTCAGTGATCGCTGCCCTCTGACTTCTGGCCGCTATGCACTAGCCACTGACCACACACCACACCCATGCCCGAATTCCTCGCCCTCGAATGGAACAGCCGTGAGATCCGCGTGGCCGTTGCCAGCGGGCGCGGGCAGCGGGCGGTGATCGAACAGGCGTTTGTCGTGCCGTGGAGCGACGACGAGTCGGCAGCGGAGTCGCGCGAGCAGCGGATCGGTCAACAGATCGCCGCGGAACTTGATGCCCGGGGCATCGCGCGCCATCCGGCGTTGGTCGCGGTGGGACGCACGAGCATCGAGTTGCGGCAGTTGCAGCTTCCGCCGGCGCCCGATGAAGACCTGCCCGAGATGGTGCGATTTCAGGCGGCGCGGGAGTTCAACGAGCTGGATGAGAACTGGTTGCTGGACTTCGTGCCCATCGACCAAGGACCGGGCGCTCCGCGCACCGTCCTGGCCACGGCGATTGCGCCGGCGGTGATTCGGCAGATTGAAGGCGTCTGCGAGGCGGCCGGATTGAAGATGCAGCGGCTCTTGTTGCGCCCTTGCGAGGCCGCTTCGCTGTTGACGCGGAATCGCCCGGGCAAGCCGGGGCAATTTCGGCTGCTGGTCGATCTGCTGGGCGATGAGGCCGACTTGACGGTCGTCGTCGGCGCCAACGCGGTCTTCCTGCGAACGACACGGCTGGGGAGCGATCCGCCGTCGCTGCCGGCGCTGCTGGCCGAAATCCGCTTGACGATGGCGGCCGCGCAGAATCAACTGGCCGGCAACAAGGTCGAGGGCGTGCTGCTGTCCGGTCGCGGCGCGACCGAAGCCGAGTTGGCCAAGAGCATCGAGGCCGAGTTGGCGATGCCGGCCGAGCCGAGCGATCCGTTCGGCGGGCTGGAGTTGGGGCCGGCTTTGCGCGGTGCGATGCCCGAACGGCCTGGCCGTTTCGCCGCGCTGTTGGGCATGCTCTTGATCGAAATTCGAGGCGCCGGCCACACCATCGATTTCCTGCACCCGCGCCGCCGTGCCGAGGCCCCGAGCCGGCGCAGGCAATGGATCATGGTGGCGGCGGCGGCCGCCTTGTTGCCCGTGGGGTGGCTGATCTACTGCGCGCGTCGAAAACTATCTGTGGGCCAGCGAGGTGGACCGGCTGAAGGGCGTGTCGGCGCAACTGGACCGGCAACTGGCGGCGGCGAAGAACACCCATGCCACGGTGGCCGAGATCAACAAGCAGTGGGTTGGTGGCGAGACCATTTGGCTCGATAGGCTTCTGGCCTTGAGCGAGGGATTTCCGCCCGCCAGAGATGCGGTGATCGGAAAGCTCGGCTTCGGCGTCCCGCGGGGCAGGCCCCAGGTGGACGTGGAAGGTTGGGTCCGCAATAAAGACGTGATCGCCAAGATGGAGCAGCAGGTCCGCGAGCGCGCCGGCCAGATCCGCAGCAACCGGGGCGGCGAAGACAGTTCCAAGAAGAACTACTCGTGGCGATTCGAGGCAACGGTCGTCCAGGGACAGGAGGCCAAGCCATGACGTGGAATCGCCGCGAGAGAATTCTGGCGATGACCGCCGGCGGCCTTGCCGTATTCATGCTCCTCGGCGTCCTGCTTTTCGGCGGCGACAGCCATTCGACCACGCAGCTACGCACGATGGAGGCCAGCCTGCGCGGCGAAGTGGCGAAGAAGCAGGCGGCCGTAGTGGAAGCGCTGCGCGAGGTCAAGCAACTGGCCGAGTGGCGAAAGCGCGCCCTGCCGCCCAACCCGGCGTTGGCGCAGTCGCTCTATCAGACCTGGCTCCGCGAATTGGCCGGGCGTTGCAATTTCCAGAAGCTGACGATCGTTGCGTCGGAAAATCAATCGCGGCGCAAGGCCTATACTTCGATCGGTTTCACACTGAACGGCCAGGCCAGCTTAGGCGACGTGGTGCAGTTCCTCTACGGATTCTACTCGGCCGGCCACCTGCACCAGATTCACTCGCTGGACTTGTCGCCGGCAAAGAATTCAACCGACCTGGAAGTCAAGATGATCATCCAGGCCCTTTCGCTGCCCGGGGCCACCCGCAAGGATCGGCTGACGGAAGAGCCGGGACAGGGGCTGAAACTCGCCAACCTCGACGATTATCGCGGGCCGATCACGAAGCGGGATCTGTTCAAGCCGTTCCGCGAGGACCGACCCGTCGCCGACAACAGCCTGGATTTGGCCCGGTATGTGTTTGTGACCGGGTTCACCGAGGTCAATGGGGCGCGTCAGGTGTGGATCCAGGATCGGACCGCCGGAAAGCTATGGACGCTCAGCGAAGGGGGAGAGTTCCAGGTGGGACGCTTGCACGGCACGGTGCGGACCATCCTGCCGGAGCGGGAAGTGATTGTGGATTTCGACGGCCGTGGGCGGCGCCTGCGCAGCGGCGACAACCTCCGCGGCGGCGTGGTGATTCACGAGCCGGAGAAGGCCGACGGTCAAGACAGCGGCGAGGAGGGGGCCGCGAACAAGTCCGATGGCAAAGGCGGCATCGAGGCCGGACCTCCGAAGGCTGACCAAGAACAGGAAAAGGCCGTGGGAGTCCTCAATGTAAGATCGACGGGGCAAGCTGCGCAAGCGTTGCTGCGGCACGCGGAGGCCCCCTAATCATCGGTAGGCAACTTCGGCGGCTGGATGTACGATAAGACTAGTGGGGTCGTGCATTGCGCAGAGGTTCCGCGGTTTACTACAACAGCGGGGACGCAATCATGCGAGTAACTGCCGCAATTTTCACCGCCATCTTGGCCGGACTGATGGGTCTGCCCGGCGTGGCTTGGGCACAAATGGGGAACTCCCTGTCGCGAGGATCCACGGCGATGTTCAGCGGCGGCTCCGCCTTCGGCGGCAGCAACCCCTTTGGCGGAGGTTCATCAGGTTCGATGATGGGTAGCAGCAGCCCCTTCGGAGGTTCGTCGGGCTCGATGATGGGCGGCAGCAGCGGCTCGATGGCCTACGGCCGGAACGGGTCATCCGGCAGCTTCATCGGGGTCAATCCACAGCAAAACGGCTTCGTGGGAGTACAGCAGAACAGCGGTGGTGGGCTGCGGGGAAATATGGGCGTTCGGGGCGGGCAAATGTCGTACGGCGGCTCAGCCTATTCGGCTGGGCGGCGCAGACAACCGGCGCCAACATGCTCAACGGCAGAGGAGGTGCCTCGCGGAACCAGGCCAAAACCTCGCCCATTCGCACCGCACTGACCTTGGGCTTCGCCAATCCCACGCCCAATGCGCAGCAACTCAGCGCGACGTTGGCAAAGCAGTTGGCAGACGCTCCGGCGCTGCATTGGACCACCCCGCCCCAGGTTGAGATTCGAGGGCAGACGACGATATTGCTGGGGACTGTTGCCACAGAGCACGATCGCGAGCTAGCTGGTCGAATGATGGGCCTGGAGCCCACGATCGGCCGGTTGCAGAACGATCTCGCTGTAGCGGCGGGTTCTGCCAAACCGGCGAGCCCGTCGGGCGCGACGTCGGCTGTTCAGCCGGTCGTCCCATGATCTGCGGCGTCGGCTGCCAAGGGGGCGGTGGTTGCCATCTCTGCGCCTGGGGGAGCATGGTGGACGGAGCCGTGTTTGTCCGCATCGCCATGCTGGGAGGAAGCGGAATCGTTGTGGTGGTCATGCGGCGCGACAGTTCCTCATTCCGTGGTCCTGCTCCATTGGCCGAGGCAAGAGGCGTCGTGTAGCAAGCCGACTGAACACCATTTCGGTCCGACGCCGGCCGCATGGGACTGTTCCAAGCGGCCGCGCCGACCGGCCTGGCGAGGGGCGCCGGCGGGTCTGCGGCGGGCGGCAGCGAGGCGTGCTGGACCCCGCCCGGCGCCGGCGACCGGCCGGGCAGCAGCAACCGGCACTGCTCACCCACCACGGCGGTCCCGGTTTTCGGCTCGAAACGAGCAATCAGCGTGATGTCCTTCTGCATTCCGCCTACCCCGTCCCAGGGAATCCACACGCTGTAGGAATGACCGATCTTCGACTTGCTGTAGTGGGCTGGAAGCTGGTCCGGCCGAAAAACGTATTTTCGATCGGGTCGGGCGTTGGCGGGATCGCGTTCGGTCTCGTCAAAAGCGAAAACCACCAGCGTTCCGTCGACCTTGATGGGTTTATCGCTTTGGCCATCGTAGAACATCAGCCGCCCGCCGAAACCTCGCACGGGAGGCTGATTGGCCTGCGTCAGCACCGTATCGGTCCACAAGGCAATGACCTTCTTCGGCTGGCCGGGTTTGTCATTGCTGCCAAACGGCCACGGAGGCCATGCGGCTTGGGCGACGGCCGCCAGGCAACCCAAGAGCAGCAGGCACGAAGCAGCCTTCAGAACGTGTGTGAACGCGGCATTGCGCATTTTCGATCCTGCGTAGGCTAGGTGCGTCGGCGACGCACCGCACGTGGTTAGCGATAATAATTGCCTTGGATTTGCTGCTGCCCCGCTTGGTATTGCGGCCGCGGCACCGCTTGCTGGTAGACGGCCGGTTGGGCGGGCACGGTGCCGCCGACATAGCCGGCCGGAGCGGCCTGCGGCGGCGGCGCACTGAATCTCATGTCAACACGCCGGCTGTCCGGAACGGTTCGGGCACCACGGGGCTGCGCTGGTTCCAAGAGCGGCGCCCCCGGCGGCATCGGGGCCTCGCGGCCGTCGGATTGCGGCACGGCGGCCGGCCTCGGCACCGACTCGGGCCCAGCGCCCGTCGCCGGGGCCGACGGCTGCAAGTCGGGATAGATGACCTGGGTCTCCGCGTTGGACCAGTTGTCGGATCGCTTCCGCAGGCCGGCCTCGCCATAGATCGTGGTTACGTCACACATGCACCAACTCATTCGGGCGGCCTCGGCCTGCTTGATGGCGTCCGCCTCGGCCTCGGTCTTGACGATGTGCGGCGTCATGATGATCAGCAACTCGGTCCGCGAATTCGTGGTGCTGTCGTAGCGGAACAGGTGGCCGAACACCGGCACGTCGCCCAACAGCGGCACCTTGCGATGGTTTTCGACCGCCTGCTTGTCGATCAATCCGCCGAGGACCACCGTCTGGCCGCTCATGGCACTGACGGTCGTGTAGGCCTCGGTGTTGTCGATAATCGGTGAGCGGATCACCTCGCCGGTGGAGGTTACGTTGACGGGGATGCCGGTGGCCGGGTTTTCCAAGGTGGACTTCACGGCGTCGATCAGCATGACCACCAATCCGTCGGGAGAAATTCGCGGCTGTACTCTCAACACAAGCCCGACGTCGATCAACTGCGTGTTGTACGTGGTGCCTGCAATATTCACCTGGCTGCTCATGACGTAGGGCACCCGTTGCCCGACCTGGACGAAGGCGGGGTTGTTGTCCAGAGCCATGATTTGCGGCCGCTGCAGGACTTCCATGCGGTGGTTTTCGGCCAACGCGCGGAGCAGCATGTTCACGTTTTCGCTGGCGGCCGAGAGCACCAATCCGCCGTAGCCCAGGGTGCTGCGCCCGACCGAGCGAGAAGTTTGAGAGGCCCTGGGTGCCGACGGCCCCCGGATTCGAGGTGGTCCCGCCGCTGTTGCCAAGCGGGAAGGCGTTGTTAAAGTTGAAGCCGGGATTCAAGTCGGCCGAAGCGATCGTTTCCGTGGTGGTCCCGTTCGGCAGCGTGGTGGAAGTCGTTTGCAGGTTGCTCAGCACGCTGCGGTCGAAGAGCACCGAATCCTGCAAACCCAATTCGATGCCGAATTCGTTCGTGTCGCCCAAGGTGACCTGGGCGATGAGCACTTGAATCATGACCATCGGCGGCCGGGCGTCGAGCTGGTCGATGATCCCCTTGATTTCGTCGAAGAAGCGAGGGGTGGCGCTCAGCACCAGGCTGTTGGTTACCATTTCCGGCACCACCACCACTTCGCGTTCGATCTGCTCGAAGGCGCTGGTTGTGCCCGCCGGGGCCAGTTGCTCGATCTGGCGTTGGCTGGTCAGGAATTGATTGATCGTGTTGGCCACGTCCACCGCGGGCGAGTTCTTCAGCCGGAAGACCTCGTTGCGGCGATTCCGCACGCTGGAGTCCAGCCGCGCCAGAATCGCCTCGACCACGACCAGGTCGGCAGGCGATCCGGAGACGATGATGCTGTTGGTCCGGGTGTCGACGGCGAATCGCAGCGACACGAGCGGAGCCTCGCCGCTCGGGCTGGGGACCGGCGCCATCGCGGCGGCCTGCCCGAAGGCACCGCCGGCGCCCGTCGTCGGCGCAGCGCCAAAGAGCTGCTGCAACGTGATGGCCATGTTCGTCGCATCGCCGTTGACGATGGTAAAGACCTTCAGTTGGGCCTGGGCCGGCGGAAGCTGATCGAGTTGATGGATCAGCGTTTCGATCAATTCGAGGTTCTCCGGCGGCGCCGAGACGACCAACGCGTTGGCCTGGGCGTCGACCGTGATGCTGACGTCCGTGAGGATCCCGGAGTTCAGCAGTCGTCGCTGTTTGGCGTCGACGGTCAACAATTGCAGCATGGCCGACCGCTGTGACGCCTGCCCGGGGGTGGTACGCTGCGGCGTACGTTGTCTCCCTGCCGCAGGCCGGCCCGGTTGCGCCCCTTGTCCGGTCGCCCCGATGGCCTCTTGGATCACGTCGGCGATGTCCTGGGCGAGCGTGTGTTCGAGCCGAACGATGCGCACCTCGTTGACGGCGGCGCTGGTTGAAACGTCGATGCGATGGATCAACGCGGCCACCTCGGCCATGTCGCGCGGACTGGCCTGAACCACCAAGGCGTTCGACCGCGAGTCGGCAACGACGGTCACGGTGGGAGCGAGACCTTGCCCGGCCCGATCGGTGTAGAACTGCTGGATCGTGTCGGCTGCGGTGGTGGCCGCAGCGAACTTGAGGCGGAAGACCTGGAACTGCGTGTCCGGCGCGACCGGCTGGTCGAGCCGTTCGATCAGTTTCAGAACGGTCTGTACGTTCTCCGGCCGGCCGACGATCAACATGGCATTGGGCGTGACCACCGGCGTCATGCTGACGTCGCCTTGCCGCGGCGACATAGACTTCGTCGTAGAGCGGCCGCAGCAGGTCGGCCAGTGCCTGGCAGTTGACGTACTTCAGCGGCAGCAACTTGATCTCCGGCTCAGTCTCGGCGCTGAGCTTCTCGATCTGCTTGATGATCGACATGACTTGATCGACGTCCTTGCGCTTGCCGCGCAACACGAGCACGTCGAGACCGTCGAGCATTTCGATCTGCACGGGGCTGAGCAGTCCCTCGCCAGTTTTGCCTTCTCCGGGCTTTGCCGCCGGGGCGGCGTGTGGCCGGCTTCGGCGTGGCTTGTGCGAGGGTCGTGCCTCCGAGCGTCGCCGGCGGGTGCGAGCCAGGCGCCGAGGAACCGGTCGCGGTGCGAATGACTTCCGCCGCCTTCCGGATGTCGGTCGCCTGCGTGGTCCGCAAGGGCATCAGGCGCACTTCCTTATCGCCGTCATTGCTCTGCTGATCGAGCACCTGGACCAACCGGGTGCAGGCGTCGACGGCTGCTGGCACTCCCTCGATCGTCACTTGTCCCGCTGCGGTGTCAATCGTGATGTCCAGGTTGCCGCTGTTTGCAGACACGAGGCGATAGCGTTTCGTCTGCGGCCGAGGACTGGAAAGCGCAAAAAGCCGATTGCCAAGGGTGCTCCAGAGTGAAGCCTCGAACTGATTTGCGTTGACGTTGCGAAGCGCGACGGTGCGGCTTTGCGATGCGGCGGCCGGCAAAGCGGGTGGCGCCGCCGTCGGAGTTGAAGGCGCGGCAGAGGCCGTAAGCCTTTGGCTGATCTTGGTCTGGACTTCGGGCGGGGCCTGCGTGATGACCTGGGACGTCCGCTCGTCGGCGGCGATGCGGACGCCGGGAAGCAACCCGAATTCGGTCCGCAATCTCTCGGCCGTTGCCATCGCCTGGCCGGCGGGGCAGGAATAGACTTTTACCACCGGCGTGGCGTCCGCGGCCAATGATGCCGTGGCAGATACGGCCAGAACGAGCAGACACAGCCCATGCCTGCACACGGTGCCGAGAAAGCGGCACTTCCGCACCCGTCTCGTAACTGCTGTATTCACTTCTGATTACCTTCCTACCGGCCGATCGTTGTGGCTGGCGTTTGGCTCCGCCATTGCCATCGAGTCGATCCGAAGCGCATGCGGTGCGCGTCGCTGCACCTGCGCAGAGCGAATAATCGGCAAACCTTGCGCAGTTCTCCAGAGAGAAACGCTGGATTCAGAAACGGCCACTCCCGGTTTGCGTATGCCGCCTAAATTAACCCGGAGGGATATCAGAAGGGGACAATCCTATTTGGCGCGGTGCTGCCGTCATGCTCCGCGAGGCGGAACCGGGCTCGTGCAGAGAATGGGCCGCGTGGCGGCGCCTACCGCCCGTAGGATCGGTTGGAGCGATTGCCGCTCTGCCGGCTTCGGTTGTTGTTGCCCGAACTCGTTCGGTACCGATTTCCGCTCTGACCTGACTGTGGGCGGCGATAATTCTGGCGATTCTGGCTGCCATACCGGGAATTGTTCGAGCGGCCCTGCTGGGTATTTGTACGATTGAACTGCACGGCTTCGCCGACCAAACCCGCTAAGGCCTCTTCGACCGCGTCAGGACTCGTGCGGTGCAACGTTACCACCTGCACCGCGTTGTCCTGCTCGGCCGCCGCGTTGTCGAGTTGCTCGACGAGTTGCTTAACTTCTTCAAACAACGGGTCAGGCGCCGCGACGACCAACGAGTTGGTCCGCGTGTCGACGCCGACCGATATTCGGGGAACGTCGTTCGCCGGCGCGGCCCCGCCGGGACCGCCTCCCTGTCTGCCGCCGCGGCGTTGCATCATCATCTGGAGCATCATCTGCTGCCGCGGATTTCCGCCGCTGGGGGCCTGGACCATGCGGTCCGCGTAGACCTGCTTGACGATTTCAGCAATTTCTTCGGCATTGCTGTTTACGACGGGGATCAGTCGAGCCTTCGAGGCGATGGCGATTTCTTCCGGACTGTCCTTCTGGTCGAGAACCTTCAGCAGGTTTTCGATCGTGTCCAGATCGGTCTGGTTTGCACGAACCAGCAAGGCATTGAGCCTTTCGTCGGGCGTAATGAGGATCGATCCCGTCGCCAATGCCCCGTGTGCATCGGCGCCACTGGCCAGGCTGCCGGTGCTGGTAGTGGTGTTGGCAGTTCGGGAGTTGCCGCGTGTCGGTCGGCCACGGCGCGCGGCAGTCGGTTGTTGGGCGACGACCGCACTGGCGCCAAAGATCTGGCCGAGCGTTTCGGCGACTGCGGGGGCCTTGGCGTACTTGAGATAGAAAACACTGACCTCGCGGCCGTTGGTCGAACCTTCGGCAAGCGTATCGAGCAGGCGTTCGAAACTCATCGAGGGCTTCGGTGTCCTCGGAGGCGATCATCAGCCCGTTTGGGCCCGGCACGACGACGATCGGGGCCTCCGACGCGGGTTTGGCGGGCTTGGTTGCATCTTTTTTCTCGGCGACGTAGATCAGTCGCGCGCCGCCACGAAGCCCGGCCGAGTGTTCATCGGCGGGCACGGCCCCTCGTTCTTGCGGCGCTGGTTCGACCTCTGCCGGCTTCTCGCTCGGCGCGTTCGAACGCTTCAACTCACGGAGCCGCTCCAGTAACTCCGGCGGTATCGTCGCGGCCGGTTTGCCGCCTTTTTCGCTTGGCGGGGCAGCCAAACCCGTGACAACCCGAATCTTGTTGGACCGCATCGTCGGCCACACTTCCTGCAACTTTTCGAGCACCGATCGGGCTGCCGCAGCGCTCATGGGAATGGTTCGCACCCGGCCGGCATGGGCCACGTCGTCCGCGGACCCGAGGTTCTCGCCCATCTTTTCCAGCAGCGCGCGGATCTGCGAAATTTGCGACTGCGATCCTCGGATCAACAGTTGTCGCGTAACCAAATCGGCGTCGACTTGCGGTGTCCCCCCTTTGGAACCATCTCCTAAGCCAAACAGCTTGTTGATCGAGGCCACGGCCGTTTGCGGGTCGAGGCGCGAGAGACGAATCACCTCGACCTGCTCCCCCTCGCGTTGCATTTGCGCGAGCGTCGCGCGAATGGTCGCCTGCTGCGCCGGCCGCGCCATGGCAACCAGACTACTGGTCTTCGGGTCGATGGCCAAACGAACGTCCGGCAGGTTGCCGACAAGCGTCTGCATGACGGAAAGCACGGAAGCCGGATCGGCCCCGGTGACCGGATAGACTTCGATCTGGGGGGTGCTGCCGAGACGCCCGATGTCCGCGCCTGTAGCGGGTACGTCCAGGGCCTTGAGAATTTCGGCCACTGCGCGACACCCTTTCCGGACGCCCGCTCACGAGTAATCGGCCGGTGCCGGCCTCGGTCGCGATGCGGATCGAGCCATCGGCCGAGGACGTTTTGTCGGCGGGGATGTCGAGCAATTGGCGCAGGATGGGCAAGACGTCCTCGGCACGCGCGTACTTCAGATCGAAGGTCTGGAGGCCGCCCGAGCCAGCTCCTTCGGGTCCCTCGACCCTGGCGAGCATGCTGCGGATCGCCCGCAACCGCCCGGCAGTTTCTGTCACCAGCACTTGGCGCGACTTGGCCAGCCCCACGACGGAGCCCTGCGGCCCGATCATCTTGCGAATTTCCATTTCCGCTTCTTCGGGCTTGAGCTTGTCGAGATTGAAGAGCACGCTCACCACCTCGAACTCGCCTTTGCTATCCAACGCCGAGAGCGGCACAGTTGAGACCAAATTGGGCGGAATGCCGTCCTCGAGGTTGATGAGCATCAGCATGCGATTGCGGCGGATCAGCGTGTAGCCCTTGGTCAAGAGCACGCTGTTGAGCAGATCGATGGCCTCGGCCGGCGTGTACTTGCGATTGTCGGTATAGTTGAATGTGCCTTGCGGCGCGGCGTCCATCACCAACGACAGGTCGGCTTCGTGGGCGAACCAGTCGAGCACGTCCTTCCACGGCTGAAAGCGGAACTGAAAACTGATGGTTTTGGCCGACGAGGGTTCCGCCGACGTTGCGGGCGTGCTCGACGTGCCATGCGCCGCGCTGGCCGCTTCCGTCGTTGCGCCCGCCTTAGGATTTTGACCATTCAGGGGGGGGGAAGCGTCGTCGGCCCATGCCGGTCTTGCTGCCAGCATCAACCCCGCTGTCAGCGCCACTACGACAGAGACCATGTGAACTCGTGAGAACTTCCGCATATCGCGTACTCCATGCGAGCAGTGAGCCGGTGTGCTACTCCAACACCTACACATTTTAGTTGTTCAAGCAGCGATTTGCCACAAAAAGCTGGCAGAACTCACAGGTTCGGTCTGGCGGGCCGTTATTGTGGCATTCGAGGGAGCCTGCCAACGGCTGGCAAGTCCGGAGCCTGCGAGGCTGGCGCCCCGCTACAATTGTTGCAGGACGCGCAGACCTCCAGCCTTTAATATAAACCCCGGAAAACGCCGGACGGGTTGCAGTTGTGGAAATTGACACGTCCGGAGTGCTGAAAGGGGGCAAACGCGCAAAACAAGGGCCCGGCGAGGGGAACTGCCCCTGGCCGGGCCTGGGATCGCCGTTACGGCATTTGCGTGGTTACAGATTCTTGGTCGGTTTCTTCTCGTCGGCCGGTCTTGTCTCGGGCTTTGCCTTCAAGTGTTTCTTCTCGGGTTTGACCTCCGACTTGTTCGCTGCAAACCTGGTCTTGGCCTTTGCCCTGTTCCAGTGTGCCAACTGGCCGTGGTGACCGTGATGCCGGTCGGCGGACGACCACTGGGACTGCATGGCTCGGCCATGATGGCCGTAATGCGGGACTGTCCCAATCTTCGTGTCAGCGAAAATGGGACTGTCCCGTTTGACGCCGGGACTGGCTCTCCTGACATAAGAATCGAAACAGTTTCCGTAGCGCGAGCCTGGGTGCGGCGACCATTGCGCCTGCATGGCCCGACCGTGACGGCCGTGGCCCCTGAAGCTGGCGTAACGCGGGGCACATTCTTGTTGTGTCCGGCTTGCCCACGTTCGTTGCAGGCGCCGCACTCCGGCCGAGAATTCTTTGAGGCTCAGCGTGCCATCTTTGTCCTGATCCAGTCGCGCGAACAGCGCGATGGGGTTCATGCTGGCTGGGCGCGTCCGGGGGCCCTGCTCCCCGATCGGCGCGGCCATGGTGCGGGCGGCCCGAGTGGCGCCAACCCCACTGTGCCATGTTGTTCCGGTGCCACGAAACAGCAACGTTGCGGAAACCTTCCTGCGAACGCGGTCCGCGCTCAGGGCGCCCGGCAAAATGGTTTTCGTTGTGCCAGCCGCCGTACCGGCCGGCTTCGGGACGCCACGGGCGCGCCTGCGGGTTGGTGGCCATTTCCCGCGGGCCTCGGCCCTCGCCACGCCAATATCCCGAACGCCCCCGCGCTTGATGGCGGCCCGCGCTGCGCTCGGCGACCGCATCGCTTTCACGCGCCTTGCCAACGCGCTCGAACGTCGCACTCGCATCGGGGTGTCGTTGGCGGGAGGCTCTTTCGCGCCTTGTCGCGTGCTGCGGCCCTTCCGGCGACTTCTCCTTGTCGACGGCCGCAAGCTGCGGCAGCGCGGCAACCAACACGGTCATCAGAAAATTTGCTAGCAGTGTGTTCATCGCCTCTCTCCTTGAAACGTGTGAATGGTCAATGGACTTTCGCGACCACGTTGGATCTGTCGAGAACCAACGCTCCGTTGGTGAAATACGCAGTCATTCCGAAGCAGCGCGAAGAATCTTCGCGGACTTGCGGCCGAGGTCCTTCGATGCGCTCAGGATGCCTCGTGACAGATTCGGCGAGTGGTACTGCCACGTCGTTCTTCTCTCATTACAAACGCTCGAAACAAGCAGAAGTTCCGCGAAATGACAAAAAAGACCGTGACGCGCACGATGGCCCAAAAGAAAATCTTGAAAACGTTGCGGCGATACGTTACGGTACCGGTCATCAGCTACACGCCGGTATCAAGCAAAGCCTGAAGCCAAGGTGTCTGCGCGAGCCCGCAACGAACCATACGGTTCGAGGCGGGTTTTTCGTTGGATCTTGCCAGAGTCAAACAGCACGGCCCACTGCCCACTCACTACTCCATGGCCACACGCACCGCACAGAACTCGGGCAATTGGTCGGCGGCCGCGACATGGGACGCGCCGCCCGGCGATGGCGATACGGTCGAACTCGGCGGCTACAACGTCACCGCTGACGTGGACATCGACATCGGCGCAGGGACGATCCAGAACACCGCCGGCGGAACACTCATGATCCCGGTCGGCACGCGGAGCGTGCATGCAAATCTGCTGAACAAAGGCAACAGTCAGATTCTCACCGTCAACACGGGTAGTGCGCTCAACTGGACGGGCAACCTGTCGAATACGTACGCCGGCAAAGATGCGATCTACGTTCACGGTGGAACGGCGACCGTTACTGGAAACGCGAGCAATACGGCAGGCGCCAATGCACGGGCCTGCTACGTGGAAACGGGGACCTTGACCGTTACCGGCGACGTGAGCAACACGGCAACCGACTCGCAGGCATTGCGCCGTTAACACCGGCGGGCTCATCACGGTCAACGGGCGCGTCAGCAACAGCGGCAGCGGTGCGGCCGCAGCGGTGCAGACCGCCAACAACTACGGCAGAATCGACGTGAATGGCGACGTGAACGCTAGTGGGAAACAGGCGATCAGGGCATCCGCAGGGACGATACGAGTACGGGGCACGGTTTCGGGCAACGTCAACATCTTCAATGGTGCGCTGCAAATTGATGGTGATGCCGCGCTGGGCACGTGCGCGATAGCGCCGGCGTTCTCGTCACGCTGGGCAGCCTTTCCGTCAGTGCTTTCGGATCCTCCGGGGTGTGGTACTACCGAGACGGCACGACGTTGCCGGCATCACCCGGCGTCTGCTTTCCGATTCCGAAGCCGGCCGACGTGAGACTCTCGGAGACGTCGTACTTCGGAGCGTTCACCGGTACCTATGATCCAATGGCCGACGCCGTGTTTCCGGCGACCGACGCGGTCGACGGGGGAGTAACCTACGGACCTACGGGCACGGACTATGAGGGCACGGGCATGAACCTAGCAAAACTCGCAAAGGCAATCCATCACACTTGCGGAACCGTATGGCACGTGGCGGTCGACGGCGACGACGAAAACGACGGACTCTCCTGGGATACCGCCAAGGCGTCGCCGAAAAACGTGATCGAAGCGGCATCGGCCGGCGAGCTGGTGCTGTTGGGCGAGGGCGTTTTCACGCTGGGCAACAACGGAATCACCACACCAGACGATGTCTCAATCCTTGTGCCGGAGCGAGCCGAACGATTCTGACTTCCGAATTGGTCTTTGACGTGGCGCTGATCCCGATCCTTCGGCCAGGCAGCCGGTCGGTAATTCGGCAACTGACGATCCGCGGCCTCTCGGATCCGAGCAACCTGCAATGTGCGGCAGGCTCGGCCTACACGCAGCCGCCGTTCATCGATGCCGTGATTGCCGACTGCGAACTGAGCGCGAACGATCACGCCGTCGGTTGTCAGACCGCCAACACCACGCTGACGGTTGAGCGATGCGTGCTGCGGGGCCAGCAGGACGCAACCGTCTACGCCGCGGCGTCCGGCGTTGCGATCGATGTGTCCGACAGCCGCATTTATGCCGATAGCCCGTTGACCAGCGCCTGTATCGCCGGCGGCGTCGGGGCATCGGCCGGCGCGAGTCGTGCTATGCCGGTGCATCGTTGACGCACAAAGTCAGGGCAATTACGACATGTACGCCCTGTGGGTGCATGACGGCGGCGAAATCCTTGCCTACCAGTGCGCCATGCGGGCTTACGGCGCCAACGGCGGGGCGAAGTCGCTCCTACAAGAAGACACGGCGCGGCTTGTGGTGTGCGGCTGCCAGTACGACCGCAGCACGACCGGCGGCACGATCCTCGACATTGCCAGAATTGCGACTGATGCCGCCGGCAACGCCCGCGCGGTGGTGGACATTCTGGCACGCTCAGCGCCGAGGAACGTTCCGCGATCGCCGACGCCCTGCTGGACCGCGCCGACGGCATCGAGGCGGGCACGACCCCGCGCCAGGCAATGCGGATCATGGCCGCCGTTCTGGCCGGAAGGGTCAGCGGCGTCGGCACCGGCACCGAGTGTTTCCGTGCGCCTCGACGGCACGACGCCGCGCGTCGAAGTGACGGCCGACGCCGTCGGCAACCGTAGCAATGTAACGTACACGGCGGAGTGAGCAGGGCTGTTATCCGTGTTCGGCATGGCCGGCGAAAACTGATACCTGACAACTGAAAACTCCACGATGAAACGTGCCTTCGTTCCAAAAACCTTTGCCGCTCGCACGTTTTGCTGTGCCGCGCTGGCGGGCCGAAAAACGATGACGACGTATCGCGCGGCCGAGGGCCAGATCAGCGGCGCGGGGGCCGCGGTTGGAGATTGCTTCCAGCCGGGCGCGACCATCGGACAAGACTATCACTCGGGTGCAACCGCGGGGTTCTGCAATGGCTGAGGCAATCGACATTTACGGGACGGCGTTCAAAAACGGCTCGGCCACGCTGCTGGCCAGAATCGTCGGCGCCGACGGCGCCAGCATCGTCCAAGGCCGACGTCGACACGATCCGCTACAGCGTCTACCTGCTGGACGACCAGAACGCCGACAGCCGCACGGCCGTGGCCGAGCACGCCGACGTGCCGCTGGCCGTGGCCGACGTGATCTTCGACACGCTGCAAACCGACGTCGCTCTGGACCGTCGATGCGACGGGCTACAACTTCCGCCACGTGCTCGACGTCTCGGCCCATCAGGCATTCACCATCGCCGGCCGGCGGTACCTCGTCGAGTACCAATTGGCCCCGGCCGCGGGCCAGACGATCCTCGTGCGATTCCGGCTGAACGTGATTTAAGTAGCAGGCATTGACTCCGCGTGCCGTCGCCAGCAATCAACCAATCTCTGCAATCCGACGCCCATGCCAACCAACGCCGAACAGATCGCCGCGATCAAGAGCCAGACGCTTGGCCCGAATGGCCGAAATCACCGCGCAACCGAAACCGACCTACCAGATTGACGGCCAGCTGGTGGCGTGGGGCGACTACCTCGCCCAGCTTCAGCGGACCGTCGACTGGTGCAACGAACATCTGGCGACGAATCGCCTATCGAGGTTCGATCGCCAGGCATATCACGTAAGCAACGGATACGCCGTCCGGAGTTCCGCGGCTGACGGAACGTCGGCCCAACCATCGTGGTGCGTCGGGAACGCACACTACGCCTATGTTCGATCCATCCGATGATTTTGCGGCGGTGACCGACGGCGTCGAGGCCGTCGCGCTGTTGCGGCGGGGAACGACGCCCGGCGCGGCGGGCGACGACCATCGCCCACGCTCTGCGCCGCGCCAGTGACCGCCGGCGAGGCGACGATCGTCAACCGCGGCGACGTCCACAAACGAGTGGCCAGCCGGCGGAGATCAGACCGCGGCCGACGTGGTGTGGCACCTGCCTGTCGCCGAACTGCCATCGGCGCCGCGACTGGGCGATGCGATCGTCGACGGCCAAAATTGCCGCTGGACGATCCTGGAGGTGAAGCGGGCGACGCTGGGCACACGCTGGCGCTGCGACGCCCGCAACGTGGCCGTCGCCTTCGGACTGGACGACACGATCAGCGTGCTGAAGGCCACGTACGTCAAGGGCGACTGCGGGGCCGCCGAGCCGCGATGGCGCACGTGGAGAACCGGCGTCCGGGCGAGAATCCAGCCGCAAGAGACCAAGGTCGTCGCCGAGGCCGACAGCCGCGCGACGATCGCTCGCTACCGCATTTTCGTCGAAGAGGACCTGGACCTGGACCATACGTGCCGCATCTCGGGCCCGGACGGCACGCTCTACAAGATCATCAGCGCCACCGGCGCCGAGCGGATCGGCGAGCTTCAGGTGATTGACGCGGAGGTGACGCGATGAACCTCTCCCAGGCGATCCACCAGCGTTGGGCCGCGGCCGGCCGCATCGAACGCCCTCTTGCCGGCATCCCGGGTGTACACCGGCGCCAGCTTCGACCCGACGCTGCCGTTGGCCTCGATCACCAAGCAGAGCGATCGGCCCGACTCGTATCAGAGCGACGGCTCGGCCATCGACCTGGTGGTCCTGCGGATTCGCGTGTTTCACGCAGCAGTACGACGCCGCCGCGGCAATCGTTCACGAGATCAAGCGTGCCTTCGATCGCGCGGCCTTCGATCTGTCCGGCGGCGACGCGGTGCTCGACATGCAGCGGCTGAACGACTACCAGCAACAGCGCGACGACGGCGCCTGGGAAATGATTATCGACTTCAAGTGCACGGTCTACCTGGCCTCGGGAGTGTAACATGACATTCAAAGCACATATCCGAGCCTCGATCGGCTGGGACTGGAACGAGGGGCTCCGCGACAACGGCCGGCTGGAATATGCCAAGGGTTTCCCACCGGCAGCGGCGAAAACCAGGCCGAAGCCGTCTGGCACGCCGAACAACAGTCGCTGCTGTTGGGCGACTCGGTCGTCTACGACCTCAGCCTGCTCGAGCGGACGATCTTCGGCACGACCCACACGCTGGGCTTCACCGCGATCAAGGCGCTGCTGGTCATCAACGAAAGCGCCGACGGCGGCGAACTGCTGCTGGGCGGCGCCGACGACGGACCAGTGGTCCGAGCCGTTCGGCGCCGACGGGCGATCAGTGTTGTCGTTCCGGCCGACAGCGCCCTGCTGTTGACGCAATCGCCAGAGCGGCTGGCCGGTCGATGCGGCCGCCCGAAACCTTCGCCTCGCAGCCTCCGGCGGCGACGTGACGTACTCGATCGCCATCGTCGGCACGCTGACGCCCGGCCGAGCCGGCATCGGGTTCGGGAATATGAATTGATGCGTGGGCTGGGTCGAGCGGAGCGAGCCCCACCAATCGCACAGAGCAGGTTCAGTGGGGCTCGCTCCGCTCGCCCCATTACTAAGCGACCATTGGCGACGGCACGCGGAGCCTGCCTGCTTCCAATCAGGAGTCTCGCCATGACCATCGCCTTCAAAGAACTTGCCGGCTCGCCCGATCGAATGCTATGGACCCGAGGGGGTGCAGGCCCAGCGGCGGTTGCTCTGCGCCTGGGACGACCGCCGGGCTGCTGGTGCAGGCAGTTGTTGGGCGACGGCTACGAGTTCGGCGGCCGCAGCCGGGCGAACTATCCCGGGCACGGCCAACATCGTGGCCATGCGGGCCCGCGTCGAGGCCTTCGGCGACGACGTGGTGAAGCAGAATCTCACCGATCTGACCGAGGGGCTGAATGCCTACCGCGGGTTTGCCAAGGTGACGATCGACTACGAGTTGCTGGTGCCGGCCGATCGCGGCGATCTTCCCCCGGCGGCCGATGGGACGTTTCTCACCTATCGGCATGCCGCGCGACTGGGAGACCGATCACGCTGCCGGGCGACGACCTGAAGTGGGAGGCCGAGCCGTCGGTGGCCGTGCCGGACGAGGCCGTCGGCGCGATTCGCATTCCCGTGACCGAGCACCGGCTGACGTGGCACCGCGTGGTGCGTCCGCCGTGGGCGGCGATCCGCGCCGCCACCGGAACGGTCAACAACGCGACCTTCCTCGGCGCGGCCGCCGAAACCCTGTTGTTCGACGGCGCCACGGCCCAACGGAGTTCCTCCGCATCTCCGAGACCGACGAAGCGGAGTTCGCCTGGCGCATCGAATATGTGTTCCGCGAAAAGACGGCGAAGCTGCTGATTCCCGAGGCCGCGGCGGGCTGGAACCATCAGTACCGTTCGCAGCCCGCCGAGGCGGCCGGCTGGGACCGACTGCACAGCGCGGCCGTGAGCGACCACTACGTCTATCGCACCAGCGATTTCAGCGCGCTGCTGGAGTATGAGAGGGATTAGAGACTAGGGTTAGGGATCGGGCTCGGATTCGAGAAGGAGTGGTCAGTCAACACGATCCAATCGCCAACGCCGTGGCTCGGGCTAGTCGCCACTCCCAATGCCTAATCCCCAATCCCGATCCCCAATCCCTCCTCTTCCCATGCACCTGTTCGTCTGCGGCTATCCCGGCGACATCGGCGGCGCGAACACCGAACTGTGGCACACGGTGAAACTGTGGCGGCGGTTCGGCGTCGACGTGACGCTGATTCCCACCTGGAAGGCCGACCCGGCTTGGCGCGGCCGGCTGGACAGCCATCGGCTGCCGGACCTGCGAGAGCAACCCCGACGACCTGCAAAACGTGCCCGGGCTGGCCGGCAGCGTGGTGGTGTCGATGTGCAACACGCGATTCCTCGCCGCCGCCGAGCGGTTTCGGGAACTCGGCTGCAAGATCGTCTGGCTGGGCTGCATGAATTGGCTCTTTCCCGAGGAGCGGCGCCACTATCGCCGGCACGGCGCATTCGATCGGTACGTCTTTCAGAGCCGCTATCAGCGCGAGCAGCTCCGCGGGCAGCTGGCCAAGTTCGGCTACGACGACGCCGCAGGGGCGGATCATTCGCGGGGCGTTCGACGTGGCGGAGTTTCCGTTCCGGCCGCTGGCCCACGCGCCGGGCGAGACGTTCGTCATCGGCCGGCTCAGCCGCGCGGCGCGCCGACAAGTTTTCGCCGCGGACGTGGGCAGATTTACGGCCGGGTGCCGGCGCCGATCGGCCGCCCGGGTGATGGGCTGGGACGCCGCGGTGCAGGCCCGCGCTCGGGCCGCCGCCGCGTTGGGCCGAGTGTCTGCCGGCCGGGGCCGAGACGCGCCAGACGTTTCTGGCCACGCCTCCACTGCCTGGTGCAGGCCGGCGGCGCGGCCGTGGAGAACTGGCCGCGCGTCGGGCTGGAGGCCATGGCCGCCGGCGTGCCGCTGGTGGTCGACAACCGGGGCGGCTGGACGAAATGATCCGCCACGGCCAGACCGGCTTCTTGTGCAACGGCGAGGACGAGATGGTCGACCACGTCGCCCGCTCGCCCGCGATCCGCAGCATCGCCGCGACGATCGTCGAGCAAGCCCGGCATGCCGTCGAAACCGAATTGGCCGATCCCGAGACGTGGTGGCGGCAATGGCGAGAATTATGAGTAGATGTCGAGTGCCGCCATCCCCGTCTAGCGATGATCCGATCGTGCTGCCATGAAAATCGCCGTCGTCTGCGTTACCTACAACCGGCCGCGACAACTGGGGCAGATGATCCGCTGCTTCGAGCGGCAGGACTATGCCGCAGCGGGAATTGGTGATCCTCGACGACGCCGGCCAGTACGCGCCGACCGACAGGCGCCGCAGTGGCGGCTGGTGTCGGTCGCCCAGGCGGTTCCCACGCTTGGGCGAGAAGCGCAATGCCGCGGCGCGGCTGGTCTCGCCCGACGTCGAGGCCCTGGCCGTCTGGGACGACGACGATCTGTACATGCCGTGGGCGTTGCGGGCCTCGGCGGCCGCGTTGGACGACGCCGACTGGTCGCGGCCCAGCCTGGTGCTGCACCCGCAGCCCGACGGCTCGCTGCGACAGCATCGCACCGGCGGGCTGTTCCACTCCGGCTGGGCCTATCGCCGCGACGCGTTCGAGCGCGCCGGCGGATACCCGGCGATCAACAACGGCGAAGATCAGGGGCTGGCCGAACGATTCCAGCGGCTCGGCGTCGCCGAGGCCGATCCGCTGGCGCTCGGCTTTCCGCCGTTTCTGGTCTACCGCTGGGCCGGCGGCATGCATCTTTCCTGGGCCGGACCGCGAGGGTACGAGAACTGGGGCCGATTGGCGATCGAGCCGGCGACGGTCGAGCCATCGCGATCCGCCGATGCTGGAGGCGACATTGGCCGCGAGCGTGCGAAGCAATTCTTGCAGGCGTGCAACGCAACCGCAGGAAGTGCTCTTTGACCCCATGGACGTTCGTCTGATTCGCGAAGTCGACGGCGCCGACCGGCCGCGGGCCGGGCAACGGCATGTTTGCGCTTGCAGCGGGCCTTGCGCCGGCGCGGCCCGCCTGGCTGCACGTCGGCGGCGTGCTCCGCGACGGCGAGATGCCCTGGTTCTGGTGTTGGGAAGATCGCGCGGCGGCCTGTGCCTGCGCGGCGGTCGGGCGTGCCGTTTGTCATCGGGCCGAACATGCTGTTCGCCAATTGGACGACGCCGTGCGCAGTGCCCGGCGAGCGCGAACTGTGCAACGCCGCAAGCTGCCGGCTGCAATTCACCGAATCGGCCTGGTATCGCGACTGGATTCTGGCCCATTGCGGCCCGGCCATGCGCGGCGCCGATCGTGCTATGGCCCTATCCGATCGATCCGTTGCCCGGCGAGCCGCTGTCGGCCCGCTACGACCTGCTGATCTACGAGAAAAGCGGCTTCGACCGCGCACTGCCGCGCAAACTTGCGCGGCGGTGGCCGGCCTCGGTGCGGGTGCGCTACGGCCGGTATCGACGAGAGCGGCTGATCGAGCTGGCGCGGCGTCGCGGGTGTGCGTCTATCTCTCCGACAACGATCGCGGGCCGCTGGCCCTGGCGGAAATCCTGCTTTCCGGCTGCCCGGCCGTGGGCGTTCCGCGGGCTCGCCGTGGATTCGCCCGGGAGAAAACGGTGTCCTGGTGCCGACGTTCGACCTGTCGGAGGTCTGCCGCGCGATCGAGCAATGCTTCGAATTAAATCGCCGCACGGTTCGCCTTGCAGCTCGCGCGCGATTCAAGACAAGCGACACGGTGCAAACCATCCTCCGGGCGCTCGACGCGGCGCGGGAGGCTACTTGAGCTTCGCCCGCAACGCGTGGACCGAGCAACTGATGCACGGGTCGTAGTTGCGGATCAGGTGCTCGCAGCGCAGCGTGGCGTCCTCGTCGGGCAGTCCGGCGATCTGCGCGGCCAGCGCCGCGCAGATCGGCCTCGATCGTGGCCTGGTTCTGGCTGGTCGGCGGGATGATCCGGGCCGAGGCGATCGTGCCGTCGGCGTCGGTGCGATACTGCGTGCCAGCAGAGGCCGCGCGGGGCCTCGGTGCCGTGGCCGCCGATGCCGGCCCGCGGCGCGATCGGCACGCGCGGCCGCGCCGGCGGGACGGTAGTGCTCCAAGCATATCGGCGGCCAGGGCCAGGGCGTGCACGGTCTCCAGGCCGCGGGCCAGCAGGCTGAGGTAGTTGTTCCGCCACGGCAGCGTTCTGCCCACGGCTTCGCAGACCTTCGGCAGCAGTTCGGCGGCCCGGGGATGGAGCTTTTCGGCGTTGAGGTTCAGCCGGGCCAGCGGGCCGACCAGGTAGGCGCCGCGGCCCTTGATCGACCGCGTGCAGGGCCGTCGAGTGCGGCACCTGGTGCTCCTCGATGACGTCTGACCGAACTCCTCCTGGTCGACGTCCAGCCCCTTGTTGCTCTTGATGCGGCCGAGGTTCATCGGGTACTCGTCGTCCGGGCAGAGCGCGACGAACTCGTAGTCCCGCTCGAGGTCGGGGAACTTCGACGTGCTCGGCCAGGAACAGCGTCAAGTTCGCACATGTCGTCGCGGCACGCCTTCAACTCGGGCAGCAGTTCGGCCGCGCGCGTCGGCAGTCGGGCGTGCCGTAGAATCCGCCCACGCACGACGCCCACCGGGTGGACCGGCCCGGCCGCCCAGCATGGCGACGATCTCGTTGCCCGACCTTCTTGATCCGCAGCGACGCTTGACCACGACCGTCGCGGTGGTCGGCCGCCATGCTGATGGCGCTTTCGTAGCCGAGGAAGTCGGGCAGGTGCAGCAGGAACATGTGCAGCACGTGGCTCTCGATCCACTCGCCGCAGTAGAGCAGGTTGCGCAGCGTGCGGATGGCCGGATCGACCTGGTCGAACACGCCCATGGCCCTCTCCAGGGCGTGGCAGGAGCTCATCTGGTAGGCGACCGGGCAGATGCCGCAGATGCGGGCGGTGATGTCGGGCACTTCGCGGAAGTCGCGGCCGCGCAGGAACGCCTCGTAGAACCGCGGCGGCTCGTAGATCTTCAGTTGCACGTCTTCGACGCTGGCCGTCGCGCATGACGCAGGTGACAGCGCGCCTTCGCCCTCGACCCGGGCCAGGGCCTCGACGCGGATCGTCCGCGCGGCCGCCGTTCGCTTCGTTGTCGACTGTCGCTCGGAGCTCTCGCGCTCATAATGGTCGCTCGCCTGCTTGAAAGGTTCCAGGTATCCGTTGAACAGTCGGCAGCATGCGCTTCATGTCGCGGGGCGTCGTAGCCGAGCCTCTCGGTGAACCAATGGCCCAGCGACGCGATGTTGGGCTGCTCCATCGGCCCGAAGCAGCCGTAGCAGGCGCGGTCGAGGCCGGGACACAGGGCGCCGCAGCCGGCCTGGGTGATCGGGCCCAGGCACGGCTTGCCCTGGGCCACCAGCACGCAGGGCAGCCCGCGCCGCTTGCACTCGATGCACACGCTGTGGGTGGGGATGTTCGGCTTGCCGGCCCGCCAGCAGCGGCCGAGAGCAACTCCAGCAACTGGTCCTCGGTTGATCGGGCAGCCGCGCAGCTCGAAGTCGACGAACACGTGCGCGGCGATCGGCGTCGCCGTGTCCAGCGTCGCGATGTACTCCGGCTGGGCGTAGACGCAGCGGGTGAACTCCTCGACGTCGGCCCAGTTGCGCAGTGCCTGGATGCCGCCCGAGGTCGCGCAGGCGCCGATCGTGATCGAGCATCTTGCAGTCGCGGCGGATCTGCCGGATCCGCTCCTCTTCCTCGGGCGTGGAGATGCTTCCCTCGACCAGGCCGATGTCGTAGGGCGGAGGCAATTCGCGGCGCCGGGCCTCCAGGAAATAGGCGATCTCGACCGCGCCGGCCAGGTCCAGCAGCTCGTCTTCCAGGTTCAGGACCTGCAACTGGCAGCCGTCGCAACTGGAGAACTTGTAGACCGCCAACTTCAGCTTGCCGCTGGTGCGGGTGCCGTGGAATGCTGGCCTCGGGCAGCCATGTTACATCTCCTCCTTGGCGAAGATGTCGGCGATGTCGGCAAAAGCAGAACACCGGGCCGTCCGTGCAGACGAACTTGGCCCCGTACTGGCAATGGCCGCAACGGCGCGAAGCCGCAGTTCATGTTCCGCTCCAGGCTGACGTAGACCTGGTCGGGCGGGACGTGGAGTTGCAGGAAATTCCAGGCGGCCACGCGGTTGAGGATCTTCGGCCCGCACACCAGCACGATCGGTGCGCTTGGCGTTGACCTTGATCCGCCGCAGCAGGCTGGTCACCACGCCCACCGGCCCGACCCAGTCGCCCGTGGCGTTGTCCACGGTGACCAGCACCTCGATCGCGCCGTCGCGCTCCCATTGCTTCGAGTTCCGTCGGCGAAGACGCGGTCCTCGGGCGTGCGGCAGCCGTACAGCAGCACCACGCGGCGGCACCAATCGCGGTGATCCAGCAAGCCAATAAATGACCGGCCGCAGCGGGGCGATGCCGATGCCGCCGGCGACGATCACCACGTCGTTGCCTCGCAGCTCGTCCAGCGGCCAGCCGCGCCCGAACGGGCCCGCAGCCCGACCAGCCTCCCTGGCCCATTCGCTCGATGCGCCCGCGTCACCGAACCGACCATGCGGATCGTGTGGTCGAGCGTCTCGGTGCGGTCCGGGTCGGAACTGATCGAGATGGCCGCCTCGCCCACCCCCGGCACGTAGAGCATGTTGAACTGCCCGGGCGCGAAGCGATACCGGCTTCGCAGTTCCTCGTCGACGAACTGCATGCTGAACGTGCGGGTGTTGAAGTTTTCCTGCCGCACGTCGAGAATCCGCGCGGCGACGGGCATCCAAGTGTCCATGCCGCAGATCGGTTCCGGCCGCGATGTACTCGATAGCTGGCTCATGGCGTCAACTCCCGGCGGGCTTGGTCCGCTCGATGCACTCGGGGAGCGTGGCTTCCTTGACGGAGGTGCAGCGATTTCCTCGGTCAGGTCGATGCCCACCGGACACCAGGTGATGCACCGCCCGCAACCGACGCAGCCGCTGGTGCCGAACTGGTCCCACCACGTGCCGAGCTTGTGCCGCAGCCAGTGGCGGTAGCGCCCGCGGATCGTGTTCCGCTCCGGCCCGGTGGTAGTGTAGGTGAACTGGTGCGTGTAGCACGATTCCCACTGCCGGGTGCGGGTGACTTCTTCGCCGGTCCAGGTACGTCGAGTCGCTCACGCGTGCAGCAGAAGCAGGTGGGGCAGACCATCGTGCAATTGCCGCAGGAGAGGCAACGCCGCGCCACATCGTTCCCATTCCGGGTGCTCGATGTTCCTCGTCCAGCAGTTCCTTGACGCCGTCGGTTTCCAGTTGGCGGCCCATCTGCTCGCGGGCGCGCTGGAGCTTCAGTTCCGCCAGTTCCAGCTCCGCCTCGGTCGGGTCGCGCACCGGCAGTTTCGTCGACGAGGCCTGCCCCGCGCTCCGATCCGACTTGCACCACAAAACCGTCGCGCAGCTCGGTCAGCGCCAGGTCGAAACCTCCGGTGGCCGCGGGCCCGGTGCCCCACGAGCCGCAGAAGCACGTTCCGCTGGGCCGCGTGCAGTTGACGGCGATACAGCAGGGCCTGCGCGAACCTGGGTGTACCAGGTCTCCGATTCGCAACGGAACGTGCCCGGCTCGTCGATGCCGAAAACCCGATCCTGCACCCCGATGGCCGCCAGCTCGCACGGCCGCACGCCCAGCATCGCCAGTTTCGGCGGCTGGGGAGAGCCTTCGTCGAGCACGAAGCCCTCGCCTTTGACGTGAAACGTCGAACAGCTGCAGCTGCGGAGGAAACAGGTAGCGCTTCGGACCGTCCGGCCCCACGACGTACTCAAACGTAAGCTCGGGGTCGCCTTCGACCAGGCGGTAACGCCCGCCGTCCTGCTCGTCGCGGAGGCCCTGCGGAAGCTGATCGGCCGCTTGGATTGGCTGGAGCGAGATGGTGCCGTTGACCACCGTCGGCCCCACCACCGTGTAGCCTTCCTCGTGGAGAACGCGGAACAACTCGTCCAACGCCGTGCGCGGCAAGAACGCACGCCGGCGCGAGGCTTGCCCCGCAACTACCCCTTCCCGCTGATCGTCACCTTTGCTGCTCACGACACAAATACCTCGTTGGCCCCTGGCGGCATGCGCGGAATTCCCGCCCACTATACGTGATCGACTGTCCGGCGACAAGTGGGTCGGCTCTCGTGTCCGGCGACAAGTGGGTCGGCTCTCGGCAAATGTGCTCGCTTCGGCTCCTTGCGACGGCACGCGCGATTTGCGAAACTGAAATGCCTTGGTCTTTGACGCCATCCGTGAACGTACGCCCCCCACCCCCCCGGCGGCGATTTGATCCGCGATGGGCTGTTGCTTTCCCTCCCATTGGATTACAATGAATGTTGTCTTGTGGCTTATCGTTTGTTCGTGCGGACTGCGAGAAGAGGCCCGGTCAGAACCTCCGGTTAAGGAGCGACTGTTGGGCGGCACGTAGCGTAGCACGGCGGCGGCTACGGGATGCGACGTGCGCCTGTTACGACAACCCGGCACTAGCGCCCTCGGGCCAATGGGGTGAGCCGATGTCGATACGGTGCGTGTGTTCGAACGGGCATGTATTACAGGTTAAGGAGTCGTTGGCCGGCAAGTCAGGCCTTTGCCCGATGTGCAAGGGGCGCGTTGACGTTCCGCGGCAGCCGGTTCGCGCGATGTCGGAGGAGGCGGTCCTTGATATCCTGGGGTCCGCATCGGCGGCTCCGAGAAGGGACGGCTATGTACCGCTCGAACCGACCGGAGATAGCTGGATCGGTCGTGATGTCCGGGAACGGCACTGCGACAAGTGTGAACGCCTGCTACCTGCCACGATGCACATTTGCCCCTATTGTCACACCTACATTGCCAACCTGCGTGATTTCTAGCATACGAGTGGCCCGGACGTCTCGAAGGCTGGAGTGCTGGCGCGAAGCTGGATGATGGAATCAACCATATCGGTCGTAAGTTCCAAGGCGCTGTTGACTCTGTTTGGCGCCTGCGACCAGCATCTGCGGCGCATTCGCAACGCACTGGGCGTCAGCATCACGGCGCGCGACGGCCGCATCCACATCGAAGGCCCAGAGGCGGCGGTAACGTCGGCCACCGAGGTGCTCGAACAACTTCAGCAGTGCGCCACGGCGCTGGGCGATCTGTCGCCCGACGACGTCGGCCGGGTCTTGGCAGGCGTGCAGAACGGCGATGGCCCCGGCCAGCCGCCGGCCATCGACGTTTTCCGTGCCGGACGCCAGATCAGGCCGCGCACGGCCGGCCAGAGCCGCTATGTTGACGCCACGGCAAAGAATGACATCGTGCTGTGCTACGGTCCCGCGGGCACGGGCAAGACCTATCTTGCCGTGGCGATGGCCGTGGCCGCGTTGAAGCGCGACGCCATCCGCAAGCTCGTTTTGGTGCGCCCGGCCGTCGAAGCGGGCGAAAGCCTGGGCTTTCTGCCCGGCGACTTGCAGGCGAAAATCAACCCGTATCTCCGCCCCCTGCTGGACGCCCTGCACGAAATGATGGACCACGATTTGATCCATCGCTACACGGAGAAGGACTTGATCGAGGTCATTCCGTTGGCCTACATGCGCGGCCGCACGCTCAACGAGGCGTTCATCATCCTCGACGAGGCCCAGAACACCACCGTCTCGCAGATGAAGATGTTCCTTACGCGGATGGGCACCGGCTCGAAGATCGTCGTCTCCGGCGACGTCACCCAGATCGATTTGCCCCCGCGGTCGAAAAGCGGGCTGTCGACGCCCTGTCGCGGCTGCGCGGCATCGAGGGCATTGCTTCGGTGAAACTCAGCGCCGCTGACATTGTCCGCCACCCTTTGGTGCAGAAGATCGTCGCGGCGTACGAAGACCGGCCGCACAAGGTTCACTGACGCCGCGAGAACAGCCGCTATGCCATTTTTCCTGCGAAAACGAAAACGCTTCGAACGGGCCGGGCAGCTCGGCCTGCCGCCCGGCCAGTGGGAAAGGGCATGGACCAGTCTGCGCCGCCGCGACGTCCTGGGACGCATCGGCCTGGCGCTGTTGGCCGCCGCCACGATGTGTGTGGTCATCCACGGCTGGGATCCGCCGTTTCCCTACCGCACCGGCTACACGCCTTCGCGCGACATCGTGGCTTCCGTGGCCTTCACCAAGGCCGACCCCGAAGCGACCGCCGCCGCCCGCGAACGCGCCCGCAGCCAGACCCCCTACGTGTACGCGCAAGACGCCGAGCCATTGGTGCAGTTGCGGGCGAGGCTGCGCAATACGCTTACCGAGTTGACCGCGGCCCCGACGCTGGACAAGCTCGATCCGGCGATCTGGAAGAGTTTTCAGATTCCCGCCGATGCGTCGCAGTGCCGCCGGCGAAGACGCCGGAGGAGCAGTTCCTCGAATTTCGCGCCGCCTTAACGCCGCAGAAGCGGTTGGACCGGATCGACAAGGCGATTGCCGAGGTCTTTGCCCCGTTTGAAGAACAAGGGTTGCTCGACAAGCTCAGCCAGGACCTTGGCCCCGGAAACCAGGACGAAATCATTGCGTATCCGGTCGGCCATCCTCAATCGCAGCAGATCCTTCGGGTCAGCGACGTGTTGATTGGCGATGGAACGGCGATCCGCGACAGTCTGCGAAGGGACCCGGAACTGTCGGCCATCGCCGACCGGCTGTTTGCCTGGCTCCTTCCGCAACTGAAGCCTACGCTCACCGTCGACGATGATCTGACGAAGCAGTCGATGGATGCGGCGGCCCGGCCGTCAAGGAAGTTCTGGTCGATTATTCCGTCGGTCAGCCGTTGGCCAAGGCGGGCCAGCCGCTCAGTCATCCGCAGTTGGCGCTGCTTCGCTTGGAGTATGCCGAGTCCATCCACGAGCGGCCGTTGACGCTGATGGCGACCCGGGCGATGGCCGTCATCGGCTTGATCTTTGCGGCGCTGCTGTTGTGCGGCATCTACATGCGCTATTGGCAGCGCGGCCCTCTGGCCAGCCTGACGCGATTGATCGTCCTATTGCTGATGGCCATTGCCACCGTGGGCCTGGCGCGCTGGGCGGACTGGCCGACGCCTGGCGCGCCGAACTGGCACCCGTGCTGCTGTTCGGCATGACGATGGCCATCGTGTATCGCCGCGAGTTGGCGCTGCTGTTGGCCGGCGTCGTGGCGCTGATCGTTGCGCTGGCGCTCGGGCAACGGCCTGCAAGAGTTTCTGCTGCTGATGGGCGTCGTCACCGCCGCCGTGCTCAGTCTGGGCCGCATTCGCAGCCGCAGTAAACTATTGCATGTCGGGCTGTTCGCCGGCGCCGTGGCCATCGTGCTGCGGCTGGCGATCGGCTTGCTCAACGATCAGCCGCTGAACCTGAGTCTCCTCGAAGACGCCCTGCTCAACGGCCTCTGGGCGCTGGCGGCCGGTTTCGTCGCGACCGGGCTGTTGCCGTTTATCGAGGACCTATTCGGCGTGCTGACCGACCTGAGCCTGTTGGAACTGGGCGACGTGGCCCATCCGCTGCTGCAAGAGTTGGTCCGCCGTGCGCCGAGCACCTACAATCATTCGATCACCGTAGGCTCGATCGCCGAGGCCGCGGCCGAGAGCATCGACGCCCGCGGACTGCTGGTCCGCGTCGGGGCCTACTTCCACGACATCGGCAAAATGCTCAAGCCCGGCTACTTCATCGAGAACCAGGGCCCGGACGATAACCGTCACGAGGCGCTGGTCCCGGCGATGAGCACGCTGGTGATCATCGCCCACATCAAGGACGGCGCCGATCTGGCCCGCCAGCACCATTTGCCACAGCCTATCATCGACTTGATCGCCCAGCATCACGGCACGACGCGGGTCGAGTTTTTCTTTGGCCGGGCGACCGAGCAACAGCAGGCCGACCCCAACGGCGGCGAAGTCGACGAGAGCAGCTTCCGCTATCCCGGTCCGAAGCCGCAGACCAAAGAGGCCGCCGTGCTGATGCTGGCCGATGCCGTCGAAAGCGCCAGCCGCACGCTCGTCGACCCCACGCCGGCGCGCATCGAAAGCCTGGTGCGCGAACTGGCCGAAAATCGCCTGCACGGCGGCCAGTTCGACGAAAGCGGCCTGACGCTCCGCGAGCTCCGCACGATCGAAAAGAGCATGGCCATGTCGCTCACCTCGATCTACCACGGCCGCATCAAGTATCCCGAGCAGCGAACGGCCTGACCGCAGCCATCACGCTCCGCGTGCCAATAGTAGCAGGCACACTCCGTGTGCCGTATGCAATGGAAATGATCGCGTCGGAGACGCGCCACAAAACGGTGCAACGTTGATCCACGTTGCCATCACCAACCGCCAGAACTCTCTCCGCGTTGACCGCCGGCGCATTCGCCGAGCCGTGACTGCCGTCGTTCGTGACGCCGGTATCGACGACGCCCGAGTGAGCATCGCTGTTGTCGACGACGCGACTATCGCCAAGCTGCACCAACAGTTTCTGGGCGACCCGTCGCCAACCGACGTGCTGAGCTTCCTGCTGGAACGATCCGACGGCGCCCTCGAGGGCGAGGTGGTCGCCAGCGCCGACGCGGCCGCGGCCAACGCTTCACACTACCACGTGACGGCGGAGCCGAGTTGCTGCTCTACGCGATCCATGGCGCCTTGCATCTGGTCGGGTACAATGATGCCACGCCTCGGCAGCGGGCCGTGATGCGCAAACAGGAGCGAAAATGCCTGAAGAAAAATGACGAATGACGAAAACGGAACGACGAATCATTTTCGTCCGTCATCCTCCCTTCGTCCCTTCGTCATTCAGCTTTCGACACCGGTCACTTGTACTCTCGTGCCAACGGAAAAAGCCACGGCCATCGTGATCCGTACCGTTGAGTTCAGCGAGACCAGTCTCGTGGTCACGCTGTTCACTCGCGAGTTCGGCAAGATAGGGGCTTTGGCCAAGGGAGCGAGACGACTGAAAGGACCTTTCGAGTCTGCTCTTGACCTGTTGGCCCTTTGTCGAATAGTGTTCCTCCACAAATCGTCCGACGCCCTGGACCTGCTGACCGAGGCAAAGCTTCTGCGGCGGTTTCGGCCGCCGGGTCGCGACTTGTCAGGACTGTATGCGGGCTATTATCTGGCCGAGCTGTTGGGCGAGTTGACCGACGAGGACGATCCTCATCCTGAGCTTTTCGACTTGGCCGACGAGACGCTGGCGGCGCTGGTCGCCGGTGAGCCGGTTGCCAAGCGATTGATGCGATTTTGAGTTGGGTGCGCTGCGGCTGTTGGGCCACATGCCGTCGCTCGACGCCTGCGTCGAGTGCGGCCGGCCGGTCGCCACGGAGGGGCGGATCCCCTTCGGACAGCTCGACGGCGGTGTGCTGTGTCCGCAGTGCCGGGAGGACAAGAAACAGGTTGTCATGGTCAGTGCCGGCGTGCTTCGGGCGATGGCGCAACTGGCCGATGCCCGCGGCCGCGTCTGGCGACGAATGGAGATGAGCCCGCAGCGCGCGGCGAGCTTCGCGGCCTGTTGAACCACTACATCACCCATCTGCTGGGCCGAAAACCAAGAACCCAACACTACCTGACTGCGTAAGACCAGGTAGGTCGGAGAAGTGGGTCAGGCACGGAGTGCCTGACAAATGAGCGTCGCGGCAATTCCACGAAGACTTCCGTTTCCGGACAAGGATGTCCTGCATGTCGAGCTTGCGACTCTGGCTGATGCTTGCCGGTGCCAGCGTCTGTTTCGGATGCGCCGGCATGACACCGGCGACCGCGCAGTCCAAGCCGCCGGCCGCCAGCAACGGCGATGACGAATACGAGGGGTGGCTGTTCAAGTCCTTGACCGGCCGCAGCAACACGGCCGAGGCCGCTCGGCCGGCCACCGCGACGCCCACCGCCACGTCGACCTCCGCGGTCGGTCCGCTTGTGGCCGGGCCGGCCAGTTCTTCGGGCTTGAACGGCGCCACTTCGTCGCCGGGCATGCAAGTGATCCCCGTCTCGGCCGAATCGGACGCGGCCGGGCCGCCCCCGTCGATCCCGCCCGAGCTTTCTTCGATGACCGGGGGCGTGAGCATTGGCGGCGCCAAGCCGAAAGAGGAGAAGAAGGGGTTCGACCTGTCTGACCTCGCGCCGGAGAATATCTACAAGAATGTGAAGAACGCGACCGGCTACGGGCCCGATGAGAAGATCGCCCGGGCCGCCATGAAAGAGGGCGAGACGCTGTTCGAGGCCAAGAACTACAAGGAAGCGGCCGCCAAGTTTGCCACAGCCGCCGGCCGATGGCCCGATTCGCCGCTCGAGGAGGCGCCCTGTTCCTGAAGGGAGAAAGCGAGTTCTTCGCCGATCAGTATCCCAAGGCCCACGACACCTTTGGCGGGCTGTTGAAGAAGTATTCGAACACGCGGTACCTCGATACGGCCGTCCGGCGCGAGTTCGCCATGGGCCAATACTGGGAACGGCTCCAAAACGCCAAGCCGCTGTGGACGGTTGCGCCGAACGTCACCGATAGCGGTCGGCCCATGTTCGATACCTTCGGCTACGCGATTCAGGCCTACGACCGCGTGCGGCTCTACGATCCGACGGGCCCGCTGGCCGACGATGCCGTCATGGCCACGGCGAACGCTTATTTCCGCCGAGGCCGCTTTGAAGAGGCGGCGTACAACTACGACCTCCTCATCCGGGAATACGCGTCCAGCGACCACCAGGCCAAGGCGCACCTCCTGTGCCTTCAAGCAAAGATGCGCATCTACCAGGGCACGATGTACATCGGCGCCCCCTTGGACGACGCCAAGAAGGTCGCCGATCAGACGCTCAGTCAATACGGCGACAAGCTCGGCAAGGAACGCGAGGGCGTTGCCGAGGCCCGGGCGCAGATTATCGAAGAGGAAGCCAATCGCGATTTTTCCCTCGGGCAGTATTACGAACGGCACAGCGATTACGGCGCTGCCCGGCTGTATTACAAGAGCGTCATCGACCAGTATCCAAGCACGGAAAAGGCCAAGCAAGCGCGAGAGCGGATGGCCCAGATCAGCGGTCTGCCCGATAAGCCGCCAGACCGTTTCGGCTGGATCGACGACGTGTTCGGACCGAGGAAGCGGTGAGAGATAGACGTGGCCGCACGGCGTAGCAGCCGGAGTGGTCCGTTTAGCGGCAGTTTCAGAACTCCCCTCTCCTTTTGGGAGTGGGGCAGGGGGTGAGGGCGGAAACTGCGAGGAACTTGGCAAATCACCCTCACCATGGCCTTCTCCCGGAGGGAGAGGGGACGAGTATCGATTGCAACGGAACGTGAACATCATCGTCGGTAAAACCGCCGTCGCCTGTTATCCCGCCGGGGTCGCGGCTGCTCGCGTCCTCCGCGGATGCTGCGCTTTGTCGCTGGTGCTCACCGGCTGCGCCGCCTACCAGATCGGCAACCTGAGCCTTTATCCGCAGGAGATCCGCACGGTCTACGTGCCGGTCTTTCGGTCGGACAGTTTCCGACGCGGTCTCGGCGAACGGTTGACCGAGGCCGTGGTCAAGGAAATCGAGGCGAAGACGCCGTACAAGGTCGTGTCGGAAGCCAAGGCCGACAGCGTGCTCTCCGGCCGCATCGTTTCCGAGACCAAGCGCGTGGTGGTTCCCGACCTGACCGGCGACGCCCGGGAGCTTCAGGTCGGCATGCGCGTTGAAGTCAGTTGGTGCGACCGCAAGAACCGGCAGCTCAGCGACATACGCTCCGTGCCGTTGCCGGACGAACTAACCGACGTCACCGGCACCGGCAATCTCGTGCCCGAGGTCGGCCAGTCCGACGTCACCGCCCAACAGGAGGCGATCGTCCGCCTGGCCCGGCAGATCGTCGGGCTGATGGAGAAGCCGTGGTAGGCGGAGGTCGGAGAGACCGCAGTTTTCGCCGATTTACGGCGATTGGGCAAAAGACTGCGGATTTTCTCCCCCGACTTGTCTTGTCTGCGCAAATCTGTGTAATCTGGTAATCTGGGGATTGTCCCAATTTTCGTCCCAACGAAAATGGGACTGTCCCCTTTTAGCACGGGCGCCCTGAACCTGACGACGCCATGTCTTCTCTCCGCACTGCTCCCGTCGACCACTGGCGGCTTCGCACCCGGACGCTCGTCACGCGGAAGCTGCCGCTGTTGATGGGCATCATCAACGTAACGCCCGACAGTTTTTCGGACGGAGGAAACTGCTTCGACGCTGAGATGGCCATCGCCCACGGGCTGCGACTGGCGGCCGAAGGGGCCGATATTCTCGACGTCGGCGGCGAGAGCACTCGGCCGCATGCCGAGCCGGTCGACGCGCAAGAAGAGCTGCGCCGCGTGATGCCGGTGGTCGGGGCATTGTGCCAGCAGTCGGGCCTGCCCGTTTCGATCGACACCTCGAAGGCGCTGGTCGCTCGCCACGCACTGCACGCCGGCGCGGAAATCCTCAACGACGTTACCGCCCTCGGCGGCGATCCGGCCATGTTGCCCTTGGCCGCCGAAGCCGGCTGCGGCGTCGTGGCAATGCACATGCGCGGCGATCCCCGCACGATGCAAGACAACCCGACGTATGCCGACGTGTTCGGCGAAGTGACTTCCTACCTCCGCGAGCGCCGCGACGCGTTGCTCCAAGCGGGCGTTCGGCAGGATCGGATCGCGCTGGACCCCGGCATCGGATTCGGCAAGACCACCGAGCACAACCTCGAACTGCTGGCCAACGCTTGGCGACTTCACACGCTAGGCTGTCCGGTGCTCGTCGGGCATTCGCGAAAACGATTCCTGACTCAAGCCGCTGGACGTCCCACAACCGTCGCCGAGCCAACGCCTCGATCGGCGGCCGCTGCCGATGAGCCCACGACCGGCGTGTCGCCGGTTTGCGATCCGACGGCCGGCACGATCGGCGTTGCGTTGTCGTTGGCCCTGCAGGGCGTACAGATTTTGCGCGTACACGATGTTGCGGCAGTGCGCCAGGCGCTGGTGCTGTTTCAGGCCACGGGGGGTTTCGAGGGCCAATCGGGCGGTTCGTAAATGCCGGAGCCGCCATGCAGTTATGGCAAGCTGTACTGCCAGGAAAAATTTTGGTGAAGGGCTGTTGACGTGGGCTCCGAGATACGTTAGAATGACGTGTCTCGGGTGAATCTGCT
>CAWBLA010000009.1:0-107500 GCA_963789525.1 uncultured Planctomycetaceae bacterium | reverse complement strand
CCATCGAACGTCGCATCCAGGCCCCAGAGGTTCGGCTTCGGCTGGCCGGTAGCGTACTTTGCTCCCTTTACCATCAACTCCGGCAGGAACGCCTGGTTGCCGTGGCCGTCGTAGGCCACGATTTCGGTCGCGCCCCCGTCGCGCAATCCGCGCACCACGGCGGCCAGGTCGCCCATGAAGTATTCGCGCCCTTCAAGGCCAGCGGCGTGTCGGTCGCGCGGGTCTGCGTGAACTTGTAGACGCCACTTGCTCCTTCCAGGTCGGTAGTAATGAAAATCTTCCTCTTCGGCGGCTTCTGCGCGTTCTGCGCGAGGCCGGCTGCACGGCCAGAACGACGGCCAACACAGCCAGCGCGAAAAACCAGCGAGTTGCTCGTGAGCCAAACATGCGTGCACCTGATGGTTGAGGGTGGATTGAAAGCGCCATCGCAGCGGTGGGAAGTCGGGATGCGCGCGCTGATCGCATCCTTGCACATTCGGCTCCATGCTATCACACGGCGTAGGCGGCTGCCACCATGGCCGCAATTGTGCGCGCCGGGCTAATCCTCTGGGCGGGCGTCGTCCGAGTCATCGTCATCGACTTCCGCCGCTCGGTCCTTCTCGGCGCAATACCACGCGAGCCTGCCCAAGAGGCGGAAGTAGATCAGCCAGACGAGGACGACGATGACCGGCACGGCCGGGATTTCGCAGGACGGCCCGACCCACCGCGCGGCGATTGCCAGCCCGGCGGCGGCCACCACAACCAAACCGGACATGAAGTAGAACGAAATCCAGCCTTTCCATGCCCGCCACAGGCTTCGGCAGACGGGCCAGGAGACAACCCCGGCCGGCGTACCATTTTCCAGCATTGCCACAAGCACCAGCGGAAACAGTACGAACAGACTGACTGGCATCACGATGAAATCGGCGCCGCGATAGTCGTCCGGCAACCACCGCAGCGCGACGCCCGGCACCAAGCTTACAAAGATCGCGCTGACGATGTAAAGCGGTTCGGTCATCCATTCGAAGAAGGCGATGCTCGGCCACTCCTGGATTTCGTCGCAGCCGTTGGCCGTGTCGCGCAGGATGGCAATCGCGCAGCCCGCCGCGAAGGCCAACAACCCGAAGAGCAGGAAAACCGCCGCGGCGCCGAAAAGTGCGCCGACGACGACGGCGATCGGATGCCCCTTCAAAATGAACGACCCGGCCGCGGAGGCCAGGCCAATACAGATAAGCACCCAGACCGCCATCCGAGCGGCGTTACCCCAGGCTCGGACAAAGGGGAAGGTCCACGTGCCTGCGAGAAAAGGGTGCCGCGGCAGCGCGGGTCGTTGCGAGTGCGGCTCCAGTTGCCGGCCGCTCTGCACGGGCGCATGTTGCGGAACGGCCGCCGCCGGCGGCGATGCCCGCTCGGATACGCGGTAGCCTCCGCCGGCGCCGGCCATCACGTCAATCGCTCGTCGCGGTGGCGGCGGGGGCGGAATCACGTTGCGTGTGCCACAGTCGGGGCACACCAACTGGCCACCTACGTGCTCTTGGGCCACGTGCAGCCGCGTGTGGCAGAGCGTGCACACGACGGCCACGGGTTCTTGCGGCCCCGCGCCGGACGCGTTGCCTCCACGTTTTGCGCGGCCAGTGGATATTCACCGATGCCGCCGGCCGATGGCGGCGGCTTCTTCGCCGGCCGCTCGGACCGCTTCACCTCCGTCGCCGTGCCGCAATCAGGACAAACCAGGTTCTTGCCCACCTCGGCTTCGGTGGCGTACATCATCGTGCCGCAGACGCCGCAATAGAGGCGGATCATCGGCGCATCGCGACGGTTTGCGTCCAGCGGGCCCGCCACCTCTTCGCACAACGGATACTCTTCAACGGCCGGCCGTGCTGCCTTCTGTTGCGGCGGCGGTTCGGGCGGCGGAACGACGCTCGCATGGCCGCAATCGGGGCACTTCAACTCCCGGCCGATCTGCCCGGCCGTCGCGTGCATCCGCGTCCGGCAGACCGGACACGTCAGCCAAATGCCGGCCGACGTCTCGGCTGGCACGAGTCCGGCGGAGAAAGCGTAGGCCTCGGTATCGGCCGGCGTCCGCGACTCTCGCGGCACGTCGAGGACGAATTGACAGCGTGGGCAACGCCGCCGCGTTCCGGCCGCCTGGCGCGGCGCCTGCAGCCACGAGCAGCATTGCGGGCAGGGGAATCGCAGCAAAGCGTGATCGGCTCGCGTCATGGGGAGAGTCCACGGAGACCTCGTGCGAACAAGACGGGGCTGCGATCGCCAATCGGTCCCGTATGCCTGGATTATGGCACCACGCGCAGGGTGCGACAAGCGAGGCGCGGTCGCGCCGCGAACGTTCTCGGCCTCGGCTTGATCTCGCTTTGCTTGCCGGACCCCACAACGGGGCCTCCGACGCCTTTTCTTGACGGCCGCCTATTGTGAACGTACAATCACAATAGAGGTCCCCCAATGGCAGAAGAAAAGCTCGGTACCCGGGTGCGACGACAACAAATTGCCGAGGCGGCGCTGAGCCTGGTGGCCGACCAAGGCCTCAGGCGCCTGAGCGTGGCCGCAGTGGCACGCCGCGTGGGGTTAGTCCCGTCGGGCATCTACCGGCACTTCCGAAGCAAGGACGACATCCTGGCGGCGGTCCTCGAACGCATCGAGGAACGGCTGCTGGCCAACGTCCGCGCCGCGCGGAAAGGGACCGACGATCCTCTCAAACAACTCCATGGCGTGTTGACGCGGCACATCCGCTTCATTCGGGAAGGACAGCGCCATCCCACGAATGATTTTCTCCGACGACGTCCACGCCGGGAACCCGAAGCGGCGGCAGCGTGTCTTCCAGGTGTTTCAGCGGTATATCGGCGCCGTCGGCGAGATCGTCGCCGCCGGGCAATCACAGGGGCGGATCCGCAAAGACGTCGAGGTGCAAACGGTGACGATGATGCTCTTCGGGATCATCGTGCCCGCCGGCATCCTCTGGCATCTGACCGACGGCGGGTTCGACGTAACGCACCATGCCCAGCGGGCCTGGAAGCTCTTCAGCTCGGCCATCGCCGAGCCGAAAAGCGCGACGCGAACGAAACATGGTGAACGCTAAGTCACTTTAAGGGTGCGGCAACCGCATGATGGCCAAACTGCGAATCGTGATCGTCCTGCTCATCCTGCTGTCGGCCGGCGGCGCGGCCTATTGGTATTGGAACCGCGACGGCAACGACACAAGCGGCCTGCTAAAAGTCTCGGGCAACATCGAGGCCACCGAGGCCCAAGTCGCCTTCAAGATCGCCGGACGCGTCGTCCAACGACGATTCGACGAGGGCCAGAAGGTCGAAGAAGGCCAGCCGGTGGCCATGCTCGACACGTCGGATCTCGAGTGCAACGTCGCGCTGCGCCGCGCGGAGGTCGGCGCTGCCGAGGCGGCCTTGGCCGAACTGAAGGCGGGCTCGCGGCCCCAGGAAATCGCCGCGGCGAAGGCGGCCATGGAGAAGGCCGACCATGCCCTGCGCGACCTGGAAGCCGGCTCCCGCCCGCAAGAGATCGTCGCCGGAGAGGCCGCCGTCGCCGCGGCGGATGCCGATCTCGTCCGCACGGAATCGAACTTCCGCCGTGACGCAATCCTGTTCCAGCGCAGGGCCATCTCGGCCGAGGATTACGATGCCTCGCGGGCCGCCTTCAACGTCGCTCAGCAGCGACGCCGCCAGGCCGTGGCACAGTTGAAGCTCTTGCAGGAGGGCTCGCGGAAACAGCAGATCGAAGAGGCCAGGTCGGCCTTGGCCCAAGCGAAGGCACAATACGACCTGGTCAAGATCGGACCACGGCAGGAGGACATCGATCAGGCCGCGGCCCGGCTCGAACAGGCCGACGCCGCGCTGAAGCTGGCCGAAGTGCAACTCGGCTATGCCACGGTCTACTCGCCGCTTACCGGCGTGGTGCTCTCGAAGAACATCGAGCCGGGCGAATACGTCGCCCCCGGCACGCCGGTCGTCACCGTCGGCGACCTGGTCCACGTCTGGCTGCGGGCGTACATCAACGAGGAAGACAAGGGCCGCGTTAAGTACGGCCAAACGGCGCGCGTCACCACCGACACCTATCCCGGCAAGCGTTACGAGGGCCGCGTGTCGTTTATCGCCTCGGAGGCCGAGTTCACGCCGAAGAACGTGCAGACCGAGAAAGAGCGCGTCAAGCTCGTCTACCGCATCAAGATCGACATCATCAACGATCCGAAGATGCAACTCAACCCCGGCATGCCGGCCGACGCGGTGATCGAACTCGAAAAGACGAAGAGAGACGAGAAGAGAGAAGAGGGGAGCGGGAAAACAGACAAATCAGCCGCCGCCAGCAAGGCACACGGCATTTCTGGTTTCACTCTCCATCGACCAGATCGCGTCGTCTCGTCCCTCTCCTCTCTCCTCTCTCTCCTCTCGCCTTCTTCCGCCATGGACGCCATCCGCACCGAGCATCTGACGAAGCGTTCGCCGATCTGGCGGCCGTCGACGAGCTGACGATCTGCGGTGGCCGAGGGGGAGATCTTCGGCCTGGTGGGGCCCGACGGCGCGGGCAAGACCACCACCATGCGGCTGCTGACCGCCATCATGGAGCCCACCAGCGGCGAGGCCTGGGTGGCCGGCCACCACATCGTCCGCGAGGCCGAGGCGCTCAAGGAGAGCATCGGCTACATGAGCCAGCGGTTCGGCCTGTATCCCGACCTGACGGTGATGGAGAACATCGACTTCTACGCCGACATCTACAGCGTGCCGCGCAAGGGCCGGCAGCGAAAAGATCGACCGGCTGCTGGCCTTCAGCAACCTGACGCCGTTCCGGCGGCGGCTGGCCGGCAACCTCTCCGGCGGGATGAAGCAGAAGCTCGGCCTGGCCTGCGCGCTGATCCACACGCCCAAGGTCCTGTTTCTCGACGAGCCGACCAACGGCGTCGATCCGGTCTCGCGGCGCGACTTCTGGCGGATCCTCTACCAGCTGCTGCGCGAGAAGGTGACGATCTTCGTCTCCACGGCCTACCTCGACGAGGCCGAGCGGTGCAACCGCGTGGGCCTGATCCACCACGGGCAGGCTGCTGGCCTGCGGCACGCCCGACGAGGTGAAGACGCTCATGCGGGGCACGATCCTCGAAGTCCGCGCCGACCAGCCGCGCCAGGCCGCCGCCGCTGCTGCGCGAGCGGCTGCCGGACGCAGTCGGTCGGGCTGTTCGGCGACCGCGTCCACGTGGTCAGCCGAGGCGGAGCAGACCACCGGCGAGGCGAAGCGACGTCTGGCCGGAGCGGGCCTGCCGGTCGGTCGGCATCCGGCCCATCGAGCCGTCGCTGGAGGACGTGTTCGTCTCCGTGCTCGGGAACAGAACGAGATCGTCGGACGGACGTCGATTCGTGGCTCCGACGAAGTGACGGACGTAGCTGCGAAGTACCAGCCGTGGCCGTCGGCAGCATGAGCTCGACGCCGCATGCCGCGGCTGTACGTTTCATGGAAACCGCCGACACAACGCCGTCGTGGTGCGCGACCTGAGCAAGCGGTTCGGCGAGCTTCGTGGCCGTCGACCGCGTGAGCTTCGAGGTCGCGCAGGGCGAGATCTTCGGCTTCCTGGGGCCCAACGGGGCGGGCAAGTCGACCACCATCCGCATGCTCTGCGGCATCCTGGCGCCCAGCGGCGGCACGGGCACGGTGGCCGGCTTCGACATCCGCACCCAGCCCGAGCAGATCAAGGCCAACATCGGCTACATGAGCCAGAGGTTCTCGCTCTACGAAGACCTGACCGTCGAGGAGAACATCGACTTCTACAGCGGCATCTACCGCATCCCCGCGGCGAAGAAGCGGCAGCGGAAGGAGTGGGTGATCGAGATGGCCGGCCTGGCCGAGCACCGCCACGCGCTGACGGCCGTCCTCTCCGGCGGCTGGAAGCAGCGGCTGGCCCTGGGCTGCGCGATCCTCCACGAGCCGCCGATCATCTTCCTCGACGAGCCGACCTCCGGCGTCGACCCGATCAGCCGCCGCCAGTTCTGGGACCTGATCTACGAGCTGTCCGGCCAGGGCGTGACCGTCTTCGTCACCACCCACTACATGGACGAGGCCGAGTACTGCGACCGGCTGGGGCTGATCTACCGCGGCGAGCTGATCGCCGCTGGGCACGCCCGAGGTGCTGAAGACCGAGCTGATGCAGGAGGACGTGCTCGAGGTGCTCTGCGAGCGGCCCGAGGACGCATGGCCGGAGATCGAGAGCGCTGCCGGGCGTCAAGGAGGCGGCCCTGTTCGGCAGAGGGCCTGCACGTGGTGGCCGACGACGGCCGGCGCGGCGGCCGCAGCGATCCGCCAGCTGCTCGACGCCGCAGCGGGCTACGCGGCTCGAGCGGATCGAGAAGATCGTGCCGTCGCTGGAGGACGTGTTCGTCTCGCTGATCGAGGCCCACGACCGGCCAGCAGCAGCCGCAGGCAGGAGGTGCGAGCGATGAACCTCCGCCGCGCATCTGGGCCGTCGCCCGCAAGGAATTCCTGCACGTCGTCCGCGATCCGCGCAGCCTGGGCATGGCCATCGCCATTCCGATGCTGCTGCTGATGCTGTTCGGCTACGCCCTGACGCTGGACGTGGACCGCGTGCCGCTGGTCGTCTGGGACCAGAGCCAGACGGTGCGACAGCCGCGATTTGGTCAGCCGCTTCGACGGCTCGCGCTACTTCTCGCTGCGCGAGCTACGTCGACAACTACCGGCAGATCGAGCGGGCGATCGACACGCGGCCGAGGCGCTGGTGGCGCTGGTGATTCCGCGCGACTTCGCCCAGCGGCATCGACGCCGGCCGCGACGCGCCCGTGCAGTTGATCGTCGACGGCAGCGACTCGAACACGGCCACCATCGCCATCGGCTACGCCGACGTGATCGCGCAGAGTCTACGCCATGGACGTGGCCATTGAGCAGATCGAGCGGCGCGCCGGCACGCGGACTCGCAGCTTCCCTTGGACGTCCGGCCGCGGGTCTGGTTCAACGCCGACCTGGAGTCGAAGAACTACATCATCCCCGGGCTGATCGCCGTGATCATGATGGTCATCGCCGCCCTGCTGACCTCGCTGACCGTCGCCCGCGAGTGGGAGCGCGGCACGATGGAGCAGCTGATCTCCACGCCGGTCAAGGGGCCCGAGCTGATCCTCGGCAAGCTGCTGCCCTATTTCGCCATCGGCATGTTCGACGTGGCTGCTGGCCGTGCTGATGGGCGAGTATCCTCTTCCACGTGCCGCTGCGCGGCAACGTGGCGCTGCTGTTCGGCATGGCGGCGATCTTCCTGGCCGGCGCGCTGTCGATGGGCATGCTCATCAGCATCGTCACCAAGAGCCAGTTGCTCTCCAGCCAGTTGGCGATGGTGGCTGACGTTCCTGCCGGCGTTCCTGCTGTCGGGCTTCATGTTCACGATCGCCAACATGCCGCGGGCGATCCAGGTGATCACGTACCTCGTGCCGGCGCGGTACTTCGTGGCCATGCTGAAGGGCATTTACCTGAAGGGCGTGGGCCTGGAGATCCTGGCGGGCCAGGTGGTCCTGCTGGTGGTCTTCGCAGTGGTGATGGTGTTGTTGGCACAGGTGAAGTTCAGAAGAAGTTGAAGTAGCAGGCCACAGTAGCAGGCACGCTCCGCGTGCCGTAGCCGGTTACGACATGCGGAGTGTGCCTCCTACAAGCAGCGACGGAGAGAGTGCCTGCAACTTGATAATGTTCGAACGCATCCGCCACATGCTGATCAAGGAGTTCATCCAGGTCTTTCGCGACCCGCGGATGCGGATCGTGATCTTCGTGATCCCCTGTGTGCAGGTGCTCGTGATCGGCTACGCGGTGACGACCGACGTGACGCCACGTGCGGACGGCGCGTCTACGATCTCGACAACAGCGCAGAGAGCCGCGCGCTGGTGGCCCGCTTCGTGCGATCGGGCTACTTCGACATCGTGGCCCGCGTCGGCGACGACCGGCAGATGCACGGACCTGCTCGACCACGGCGACGTGACCGTCGTGCTGCGCTTCAACCACGGCTTCGCCGACGACCTGCGGGCCGGCCGCACCGCCGCAGCTGCAGATCATCGTCGACGGCACCGACTCGAACACGGCCAGCATCGCGGCCAGCTACGCCACGAAGATCGCCACGGCCTTCTCGCAGCAGATCGTCACTGAGCGCGCCGAGCGCACTGCGGGGCCCGCGGGTCGCGCCGGCCAGGCCGAGCTGCGCACCCGGGCGTGGTTCAACGAGAACCTGGAAAGCCGCAACTTCTACGTGCCCGGCGTGATCGTGATCGTCGTGGCCTTGAGCACGCTGCTGCTGACCAGCATGGCCGTGGTGCGCGAGAAGGAGATCGGCACGATGGAGCAGATCATGGTCACGCCGATCACGCCGGCCGAGTTCATCCTCGGCAAGACGGTGCCCTTCGCCCTCATCGGCTTCGTCGACGTGTTGCTGGTCACGCTGATCGGCGTGTTCTGGTTCGAGGTGCCGATCCGCGGCAGCTCTGCTGCTGCTCTTCGTCGGCACGGCGTTCTACCTGATGAACACGCTCGGCGTGGGGCTGCTGATCTCGACCGTCAGCCAGACGCAGCAGCAGGCGATGATGACCACGTTCTTCTTCTTCTTCCCGGCGATGCTGCTCTCGGGCTTCGTCTTCCCCATCGCCAACATGCCCGTGGTGGTGCAGTGGCTGACGTACGTCAACCCGCTGCGCTACTTCCTGGTCATCGTGCGCAGCATCTTCCTCAAGGGCGTGGGCCTGGACATCCTCTGGCCGCAGATGCTGCCGCTTCTGCTGATGGGCACGACGCTGCTGTTTCTGGCGGTGCAACGGTTCCATAAGACGCTGTAAAGCGAAGCGAGTGACGTAGGGTGTGGTGTCGAGCGCAGACGTAGGGTCGGTCGAGCCACCGCTTTCAAGCTGTCATTGCATGTGGTTTTGACTTACGTTTTGCGACAATACGGGCGGTCGAGACATGGTGATTTCGTTTGCCGCTGATACGGTTTTTGGGCGAGGCTTCCTCCGCCCACCCTACGACTACGACTTCGACCCACCTAGACACTTTTCTTTCGTCCTGTGTCGGTCTCAAAGACGCTGTAGTGCGCTGGCGCTCGGATTGACTTCGGGCGGGCGTCTGGTACAGTGCAAGATGTGAAATTGCGGAAAATCGCGACCGCGACGGGAGCCGGACAAGATGGGGATGGCGGAAGAACGCCCAACGCCGAAACCACACCTGGCCGCCGTGAAGCAGGGGGAAGAGAGCGACCAGCTTAGCCAGCGCGTGCGTTCGCTCCGTCTTCCGGAGCAAACGGCGGCGGGGGCGCGTGTTTGGGCGCCGGCTGCCGTGGATCCTCTGTCTGCTGCTGGCGGCGGGCATCAGTGTGCTCGGCTACCAACAGTACCATCCGCCTCGCCCGGAGGCGGCCGTCCCGGCAGCTTCGTCGAAAGCGGCCGCGCCGTCTGGCCCGGCGGCGAAAGCGGCGATTCCCGTCGCTCCATCCGGCGGCTTCGCACTGGAGTCGAAAGGCTACATCATCCCCGCGCACCAGATTCTCGTCAGCCCCAAGGTCGGCGGCATGGTCGTCAAGCTGCGGATCACCGAATCGCAACGGGTCAAGAAGGGGGACGTGCTCGCCGAACTGGAAGACACCGAGTTCCGCGCCGACCGTGATCGAGCCAAGGCCATGCTCGCCTCGGCCAGACATACGCTCGAAGAATTGGAGCACGGCTACCGCCCCGAGGAAATCGGCGAGGCCCGGGCCGAACTGGCCGAAGCCGAAGCCCAGCAGGTTCAATACGAAGCCGACTACAAGCGTGCCACGCAAATGCTGGCGCAAGAAAGTAATCTCGCGCGAGGCCTACGATGAGGCGCTGAGCAAGCGACAAGGCGTCGAGCGCCGCGTGCAACGGCTTCGATTCGCCCTGAAGCTGATGGAGGAGGGGCCGCGGGTCGAGCGGATTGACATCGCGCGGGCACAGGTCGCCAGGCCGAGGCCGAGTTGGCCAAGGCCGAATGGCGGCTGAGCAATTGCATCATCCGCGCACCGATTAACGGCACCATCCTCAAGAAGAACGCCGAAGAGGGCAGCCTGGTCAACCCCGTCGCCATGCAGGGTTTTTTCAGCCTCTGCGAAATGGCCGACCTCTCCGACCTCGAAGTGGAACTGACGATCCAGGAACGCGACATCAGCAAGATATCGAAGGGGCAAAAGTGCCAGGTGCGGGCCGAGGCCTTTCCCGAGCGGGTGTACCAGGGAGTTGTCTCGCGGCTGATGCCCACGGCCGATCGCGCCAAGGGCGTATCCCCGTCCGCGTGAAAATCACCGTGCCGCCGGAAGAAGAAGGAGTCTATCTGAAGCCCGAGATGGGCGCCCTGGTATCGTTCCTTAATAGGCGGCGAATATAATCTCCGGAGAGACGACCAGTGGCAAAAATCAAGCTTACGGTACCTCTGCTGTGCCGCGAAGCGAGCGCTTTCGCAGAAGCGGAATCGACGTATCCTGAGCCCACGTTGTACGGGGTGACAGACGGCAAGGCAATAGGAACGTACCTCGAGCACAAATTTCGTACGCATCTGGAAGTGGCTTACTCATTCGCACCGAGCAATTCGGCGGCAGGGATTGATTTTCCAGACTTGGAAGTCGACATCAAGGTTACGGCCGTTACGCAACCGCAATCGTCATGCCTCTTCAAATCAGGCCGACAGAAGATTTTCGGCCTTGGATATTCGGTGTTGGTTTTTGTCTACGACAAGAAGGATGATCCGCGAACGAACACTGCAATACTGAACATCCTGCACACCGTGTTCGTCGGCGAGCGTCGTACGGCCGACTTTACGATGACAAGGCTGATCCGCCAGCATCTGGAGGCCGGCTGCAATGCTGAGGATCTGATCGGTCTCATGCGCGATAAGAATCTGCCGGTCGACGATATCGAGGCCACCACAATTGCGGAGGAACTGCTCACGCGGCCGTGTGAACAAGGCTACTTGACCATCTCGAACGCCCTGCAGTGGCGGCTCCAATATGCACGGGTGATCGGCGAGGCGGGACAAGTGGATGGAATTTTGAAGCTGAGGTGATTGATGGCCGGCACGACCAAACGAAAGGCCGAGTACGGCGACTTTCAGACACCACTTGCATTGGCACAGAGCGTTTGCGCTCACCTTGCGCACCTTGCCGTGCAACCTGCTGCGCTGTTAGAGCCGACGTGTGGCATCGGCACCTTCCTTTTCGCCGCGCTCGACAAGTTTAAGGGTGTTGGAGAGGCATCGGATTGGAGATCAACCCGGCGCAGCATCGCGCGCGCAGAGAACGCACTGCGCACGAGACACGATTCTCGCAACGTCAGACTGATGCAAGCCGACTTTTTCGCCACCGATTGGAGGCGCGTGATAGATGAGCTCCCCGAACCCGTCCTCGTGCTTGGAAACCCGCCTTGGGTGACTAATTCGCAGCTTGGCACGCTGAAGAGTCGCAACGTGCCCGTCAAATCGAACTTTCAAGGCCATGACGGGCTGGACGCGATTACGGGGAAGGCCAACTTCGACATCTCAGAATGGATGCTAATCCAATTGCTGGAGGCATTGGATGGGCGGCAAGGGGCGCTGGCGATGCTGTGCAAGTCTGCCACTGCGCAAGACGCTAAGTCATGCTTGGAGGAACGGGCTCGCAGTGGAACGAGCTGCTATTTATGGCATCGACGCCGATCGGTATTTTAGCGCGGCGGTCGATGCCGTTCTGTTGGTCACTCAATTTCGTCCAGGCGCATCGAACCGAGAAGCCCATGTTTTCGGCGACCTGACGGAAAGCGACAAACCGAGGCTCATTGGCTATGAGGACCACATGCTGCTGGCGGATATTGACGCGTACCATCATTGGAAGCATCTCTGCGGAAGGAATGCGCGGACATGGCGATCCGGAATTAAGCACGACTGCGCGAAAGTCATGGAGCTATTTCGGGAAGGCGAGAAGTATCGCAACGGCCTTGCGCAAGTCGTAGAACTCGAAGATGCGCATGTCTATCCGATGTTGAAGAGTTCAAGTTTGGCAAGGGGCCAAGGTAGCAGTGGACGCGTTATGCTAGTCACTCAGAAGGCAGTGGGAGAAGACACCAAGGAGATCGAAGAGCTGGCCCCTAAGACTTGGGCATATCTCCAGTCGCATGCCGAACTTCTTGGCCATCGCGCCAGTTCGATCTATTGCGGCCGTCCAGCCTTTGCCATTTTCGGAGTTGGCCCTTACAGCTTCGCCCCGTGGAAAGTCGCCATCAGCGGCTTCTACAAGAAATTGGCGTTTGTGCCGGTTGGCCCTGTGCAGGGCAAGCCCGTTGTGTTCGACGACACGTCGTACTTCGTGCCATGTGATTCTCGTGAACAGGCATATTTTCTTGCATCGCTCTTGAATTCACCACCAGCACAGTCATTCTTTCGTGCTTTCGTCTTCTGGGACGGCAAGCGCCCGATCACCGCTGAATTGTTGCAACGTTTGGATCTAAGGCGGTTGGCAAGAGAACTCGGAGTAGCAGAAAGGTTCGCCGTTTTGTTCAAACCATCGCTTGCCGAAGGAAGGAACAAGAACGTCGATCAGCCAAAGCACGACGCACAACTTGAACTGTGGGCGAGTTAGCGCGTGGCCAACGGGAAGGTAAATTGACGATCGATCATTCTATCCGTTATGTATATCGGTGTACCTAGTGAATGAGCCTGCACACAACGGCGCCATCGTTCACGTCGATGGCGTTCACAAGTACTTTCAGCGCGGCAGCGAGCGGATCGACGTGCTCAACGGCGTCACGCTCGATGTGCCGGAAGGCGAGTTCCTCGGCCTGATGGGGCCCAGCGGGTCGGGCAAGACCACGCTGCTGAACCTGATTGCCGGACTCGACACGCCCAGCGCAGGGCGAAATCTGGGTCGGCGACCGGCGGATCTCCGGAATGTCCGAGGGCCAACTGGCCGGCTGGCGAACGCGGAACATCGGCTTCGTCTTCCAGTTCTACCACCTGCTGCCGGTGCTGACGGCCTACGAGAACGTCGAGCTGCCGCTACTGCTGCTGCCGCTCTCTTCGGCGCAGCGGAAGCGCCAGGTAACGACGGCCCTGGAACTGGTCGGACTGAGCGATCGGCTGTACCATCGGCCCGGGCAGCTCTCCGGCGGCCAGCAGCAGCGGGTGGGCATCGCCCGGGCGATCGTCACCGACCCGACCTTGATCGTCGCCGACGAACCGACCGGCGACCTCGATGCCCATGCGGCCGAAGAAATCCTCGACCTGCTCGGCGAGCTGCGCAAGGCCCTGCACAAAACGATCCTCTTGGTGACGCACGACCCCCGCGCCGCCCGGCGTGCCGACCGGCTACTGCATTTGGAAAAGGGACTGCTGGTGGAACAAGCCGCACGAGCATGATGGCGGTTTACCCGAAGCGCAAAGGCACAGAGATAGAAACCGCAGATAAACGCAGATGGAAATAGAGTTTGTGATCTGCGTTCATCCGTGTTCATCTGCGGTTTCCATTGCAGAGTCGTGTCTTCGTGGCAAGTCGTTCGCGGCAGATCCTTCGCTTCGCTCGGGATGACCTGGAATCATCCCGGCTGACTCATGAAATACTTCAAACTTATCTTCCGTAACGTCCGTCGCAACCGGCTTCGCTCCGTGCTGACGGCCTTGGTGACGATCGTCCTGGTGTTCGTCGTCACGATGGTGTGGTCGATGTTGTGGCTGCTGGACCTGGTGATGACGGAGAAGACGCAGAACTTTCAGGCGATGGTGACCGAGCGTTGGGCGATTCCCAGCCGCATGCCTTACGCCTATGCCGAACCGCTCAGCCGCGGCGCCGCCCGAAACCCCGGCGACGTACGACCGCTGGACTCGATGACCTGGCAATTCTTCATCGGCACGGTCGATCCGGCCAAGCTGACGCGCGAGAGCATGGTGTTTGCCATCGCCTGCGAGCCGGCCAAGATCGGCACGATGATGGACGGGCTCGATACGCTTCCGGCCGACCAGAAGACGCAACTCGACGAGGACATCGTCAAGCTCGAAGCGACGCGGGACGGCATCATCCTGGGCCAGAACCATCTCCGCGCCCCTCAACAAGCGGGTCGGCGAGCGGCTGAAGCTATTCGGCACGAGCATCTCGAAGGGGCTCGACCTGGAGTTCGAGGTCGTCGGCGCCTTTCCGCCCGGCCGCTACGACACGATGGCCGCCTTCAATCGCGACTACTTCGTCAACGCGCTGGACGCGTACCCCGCCCAGCACAACGGGCAGAAACACCCCTGGGCCGAGCGGAACCTGAGCCTGATGCTGCTGAAGGTTGCCGATTCGGACGCCTTCAACCGGATCGCCGCGCAGCTCGAATCGTCGCCCGAACTGAGCAATCCGGCCGTCCGCTGTGAAACGATGGCCTCGGGCATTGCCTCGATGCTCGAACCGTTCCGCGACCTGATCTGGGGCATGCGTTGGCTCTTGGCGCCGGCGTGCCTGGCCACGATTCTCTTGGTGATCGCCAACGCCATCAGTATCAGCGTCCGCGAGCGACGGCTCGAGTTGGCCGTCTTGAAGGTGCTCGGCTTCCGGCCCTATCAACTCCTGATTCTCGTCCTGGGCGAAGCCGTGTTCCTCGGCGCCGCCGCCGGGCTGATCAGTTCATGGACGACCTACGCGGTGGTGAATTGGGGCATGGGCGGCATCCCGTTCATGATTGGCTTCTTCAGCCGCTTCCTGATTCCCACGGCCGCGTTGTGGTGGGGGCCCGCGCTGGGCGGACTGGCCGGCTTGCTCGGCAGTTTTCTGCCTGCCTGGTCGGCCCGAAGCGTCAAAGTGGCCGAAGTGTTTTCCAAGGTGGCTTAGAAGATCGACGGCGACTGGCCGTCACGACGAAGAACTCGGACGACCCGGCGTCGAGTTTCATCCCGGCATCGCTGGATTCGTCCACGAAAACGAGCATAATTAGGCGTTAGGCTCTGGCGGCATACCCCAGCGTTGTTCCGGCCGCGGGAAGATCTCGTTGAGAATGACGGCCTCGCGGAGCGAGTCGGGACTGCTGAACAATCGGAGCAGACCTTCGGCGGAAGCCAGGGGAGCTTCGGCCGCGACTTCCGATGCGTCCGGTTGATTACGCGCCATCGCCACTGCGGCGGCCTCTTCGGGAGTCAACGCGATATTGCCGATCTGGTGATCGAACACCTGATGGAGGTGCTGCTTGATCTCCTGGTCGCAACGGACCATCTCCTCGCCGAGTTGCTGGCTGTGATGCCGAATCTCCTGTTCGTCCAGATACGTGCGCAGCGTCCGCGCTCAGTTGTCCGCCGACCGGTTGCAGCTCGGCAACCGCTTGGGCCCGGACGGGCTCGACGGCGCTGGCCACGACCGGCTTGGCCGCAACGGGCGTGCCGGGCCGCCGCCATGGCGATCCACGGCACGGCGCATGAACTGCTCGATCTCGTCGGTCACGTCGGTGGGAACCGGCGGCCGCTGCGGCACCGCCGGCGGCTGCATCTGCCGCAACTTGTTCAACAACTGCCCGATGGCCGGAGCAACGAACACCAAGATGGCCAACAGAATCGTGACCAAGGTGTCGACGTTCACGCCGGCGGCCAGCAACGGTGCGAAGGCGTTCATGTCCTCCTCCCTCTCACGAGGTTCTCAACCCGCAGGAACTCTCAAACCAACTATACACGTCGACGCGCAACTCGACAAGAGGCATCCGGTCGAGTAACCTTGACACGGCTCCCGATGCAATCGAGGCTGCGACCCACGGTTTTCCCGCGTTTGCACGTCTCCTGCCGTCGATCAATGCGCCACAAACGAACTGACAACTGACAACTGCCCGTGACGGTTATGGCCGACGCCGCGCTGCTGGAACTGAAGTCTTCCTCGCCGCTCGAGACGGTTCTCGAAGCGCCAGGCTTCTGTTGCTCAATCGGCGACGCGATGATTCTGCGCGACGTTTCGTTTCGGATTTGCCGCGGCGAGTATGTGTCGATCGTCGGACCCAACGGCGCGGGCAAGACGACGCTGCTGAAGGCGCTCGATCGGATCATGGTCGGCGGCGTCTCGGGCGAAATCGACATCTGCGGCGTCGGCCTGGACAGCGGTGGAAGCAGTCGGACCTGGCGCAGCAGGTCGGCCTTGGTGCCCCAGGCCGACAGCCGCGTGCCGCCGTTTACGGTCGAGCAGTTCCTGCTGATGTGCCGCTATCCCTACCTGAGCCCTTTCGCCTCGGTGCGGCCCGACGACCGCCAGGTGGTGCGCGAGGCGATGGAGCGGAGCCGGCACGACGCAGTTTCGCCCAGCGGCGGCTGGACACGCTCAGCGGCGGCGAACGGCAGAAGGTCTACATCGCCGCCGCCCTGGCCCAGGGGGCCGACATCTGGCTGCTCGACGAGCCGACCACGTTCCTCGACTATCGCCACCAGGCGGAGATCCTCGCGCTGCTGGCCTCGGCCAACCGGGAGTCCGGCGTGACCGTGGTGGCCGTCACCCACGACGTGAACCACGCCGTGCTGGAGAGCGACCGCATCGTGGCGCTGCGCGAGGGCGAGCTGGTGTTCTGCGGCACGCCCGAAGGATCATGCGCCCGACGTGCTCGAGCGGATCTACGGCGCGTCGCTGCTGCTGGTCGACCATCCCGAGGCCGCGGCTGCCGATGATCGTGCCCCGCGACGCCCCGAGCAGCAGCACCGGCTGGCGACGGGCCGGCCGGCCAGGAGCAGACGCCATGAGCCGCGGCTGGACGATCGGCCTATCTGCTGCTGCTGGCCGTGGCCGTGCTGTGCCGTGGCGCCGTTCTTGCGGCATGGAGCGCGTCCCGCTGCGGGCGCTGTGGGGCGGCGTCGACGACTACGCCAAGGTCGACATCCTCTGGAAGCTGCGCATTCCGCGGGTGGCGATGGCGTTTCTGGCCGGCGCGGCGCTGGCCACCAGCGGCATGGCTTTCCAGGCCATGTTTCGCAACCCGCTGGCCACGCCGTTCACGCTCGGCGTCTGCCAGCGGGGCCTCGCTCGGCGCGGCCATCTGCGATCCAGCAGGGTTGGATCGCCGTCGCCATGGGCATCTCGAGCGTCTCGTTGTCGGCGTTTCTCGGGGCGGTGGTGTCGATCCTGCTGGTCTACGGGCTGACCGCCGGCAGCCGGCAGGGCTCGTCGACGGCCACGATGCTGCTGGCCGGCGTGGCCGTGAGCTTCTTCTTCTCCAGCCTGATCCTCTTTCTCCAGTACATCAGCGACTTCACCCGCACCTACCGCATGCTCCGCTGGGTGATGGGCGGGCTGGACAGCGTGGTCAGCTTCCACGACGTGCTGAACGTCGTGCCGCTGGTTGCCGCCGGCTGCCTGATCGTCTGGTACCTGACGCACGAGTTGAACCTGCTCACGCACCGGCGAGGAGTTCGCCTCCAGCCGCGGCGTCGACGTCAGCCAGACGAAGCTGCTGCTGTTCTTCGCCGTGTCGCTGATGGTCGGCGCGGTGGTGGCGGTCTGCGGACCGATCGGCTTCGTCGGCCTGATGGCGCCGCACATCTGCCGCCTGCTGGTCGGGCCGCGACCATCGCTACCTGTCGCCCGCCACGTGGCTGTTCGGCGGGGCTTTCCTGGTCATCTGCGACACGGCTGTCGCGGACGGTGATGGCGCCGACGCGAATTGCCGGTGGGCATCCTCACGGCCCTGCTGGGCGGCCCGTTCTTCTTGTGGCTGTTGCTGGCGCGCCGCCACGATTTGGGAACGTTGTAGCCCGCACGGCCGATTGCCCGCGGGCGATTCGCGGCCTATACTTTCCTGGCGAAAAATAGGCGGCGAAGCCCGACTTCTTTGAGCCGTATTGCAAAAGGAGAAGACGCATGAAGACGCTAGTAATCGCTGTGGCAATTGTCCTGCTGCTTGGATCGACCGTACAGGCGGGCTGGTACGTCGGTCCTGCTCGCGCCTACTACCCGGCCGCGCCGGTCTATGCGTATCCCGCGCCGGTCGTTGTGGCCGCACCGCGCGTGGTCTACTCGCCGGTCTATGCGCCCGCGGTGGTTGCAGCGCCAGCAGTGGTTGCGGCACCGCTGGTGGTGGGCCCGCCCGCGGTCGTCGTCCGCAGCAAGGTCTACATTCCCGGTCGCCCCCTGCGGAATGTGATCCGGGCCATCGTGCCATAGGGCAAGAGATCAACGCCGTTTAGCAGTCGGCCGTTGCCGACCGTCGGTTTCGCTTGCGATGCCAGGCAACGATTTCCCACAGCCCGGCCGCCGCCAGAATCGACAGCGGCGGTGACGCAATGGCCAGCGCCGGCGGCCCGCCCATCGAACCCAAAACGGCTGATAGCAACGGCACCGCAGACCAGCAGACGACAAACTGCCAAAACGCGGTAGCGTAGTGGCCGCGCCAACATCCCATAGCGATCGCCACCGCGCAGAGCGGCGCCCACGGCAACGTTTCCAACGCTACTGTTTTCAACGAATGCCATCCCGGCAGCGCCTGGGGATGCGGGTTCGTAAGGTATCCGGGAAGCAGAATCGCCAGCCCCGCACACGCGGCGAAGATGCCGAGCCCGAGCGGTCGGATCAGGAAGTGGAACGCCCGGCCGTCCTGATTGAGCACCAGGTAGGCGCAGCAGGCGATCAGAAGGGCGGCGGCTTCCCGCCAGCCAAAGTAGAGGAGCGTCAGTCCGACGGCCGCGTAGAATGCCCCGGGCAAGCTGCGCAAGGTCGACGTCGGCCGGCCGCCGCAGACGTTTGCCAGCGCAAACGCACCCATGGCAAGAGCAGCCAACAGGCATAGCAGCCCGTCGATCCGGCCGCCCAATGGCAACCTGAAAATGTGCAGCGCGGCGAGTTCTGCGACGCCGGCCGCAAGACCGATCGGCGTTCCCAACCAGCGGGCGGCGAGTCCGGCAGTGATCATTGCGGCACACGCGGCAACAAGCCCCGGCGGCGACAGGCCGAGCGAGCTGTCCCCGACAGTCTGTTGGACGATGCTTGCGGTCACGGACACCGCCGCCAGGGTGAGCGCCGCGCCGCGCGACAGCCGCAAGTTCTCTGGCCCTCCGGCCAAAAGCCGCGGGAGCACCGTCTGCATGTCAGGTGGCACGACCACATTCATGGCGGAATTGTAGCGAGTAGGCAAGGAATCCGAAATGTTAAACATCTGTTTGCTAGTGAATTCGACAACAGCAGGTCACCACGGAGCCACGGAGAACACCGAGGGCAAAAGTGTATGAATTGACTGTGGAAAGCACTCAGCCGAATGCCGTCTTCCTATCTGCGTCTTCACATTTCCTGCTACTTCCGAACATGATGGAGGGTTGACGATCCGCTTTACAGCCCGAGACCTGAGGAGGGCGGCGTAATGGTCGAGGGCAGAGGTGAGTATGGGCTTAGCAACGCGGTTGGCGCACGCCACAACGCCCGTATTTCGACGCGAAGGGGCTGGGTGGTACTTTGAGCCGTCCAACGCCGCAACTATGCGGCTTGGCAGAATTTTCCCGGACCCCACTCCTCGCGCGCCGCGAGGGAACCCGTTAACCCCATCCCCGTGTAGATAAGATTATTTACCGCCACTGACGACAATGGCGTCCTAAGTTGTGTGTGCGGGGGTGCGCGGCCGACTGCGGCTTCGTCGCAATTTGCAGGCTGCGCGCGCCAGCAATTTCCCGCGATTGGCCCGCAAAAACGGTGAGGGGGGTGAGTGTGCAGGGCGGCCATGGCCGCCCTGCACACTCACCCCCCTCACTTACCCCCTTACTCCCTTTGACAAAGTCGTAATTCTTGGTACCGTGGAAACCATCAGGCGGAAATCAAATTTTCTATCACTCGTTCCTGTTGGCCGGCACCGAGGTGCTCCGGCTCGCTCTAAACAGGAGTAACTTATGAAGTCATTATCGTTCATCGCCATACTATTGTTCTCCGTTTTCGGTGCCGACATTTGGGCTGCCGACACGGGATCACACTTGTTCCCCTTCGTCGTGCCAAGCGATGACATATCCGCCGGCGTGACGGACATGTCGTTCCTCAACACTCGGCCGGCGGACCAGTTGGTGACCGTAAAGGACGGGCATTTCTACGCGGGCGAGAAGCGCATTCGGTTCTGGGGGATGAACAACGATTACGACGCAAACTACCCCACGCACCAGCAGGCCGAGATGCTGGCTCAGCGCTTCGCCAAGCTGGGGATGAATATCGTGCGCATCACGCACACCGACCAGCAATATGCCCCGAAGGGCCTGCTCGATCCCGCGTTTAAGGGCGAGATGCGCATTGCCCGGCGCAGATGGAGAAACTGGACTACTTCGTCGCGGCCTTGAAGAAGCGCGGCATTTACGTGGATCTTTCGATCCACGTCGACCACCTGAAGATGCTGGGCAAAAAGGGAATTCCCGAAGTTGGCAGCCAACGCTATGGCTTCGGGGCCGGTTTGCCTCTGTGGAACAAGGCGCTTCATCGCGGCGGAGAAGCAGTATGCACGGGATTTCCTCGGGCATGTCAATCCGTACACAGGGAAACCCTACACCGAGGAGCCCGCGGTTGCTTTTGTGGAAATCATCAATGAAAACGGGATTCTCTGCGCGTGGCCCCGCGGCCGTATCAAGAAGTTATGGTCGGCCGCGCTCGTCGCTGATCTCCAGGCGGCGTGGAACGTGTATCTGAAGCAGAAGTATCGGACTACCGTTGCGCTTCGCCGGGCGTGGGCGGAGGGGGAGACGGGCGGCGAGGGTGGCGAATTGCTGCAGAACCCCGATTTCCACCAGGGCACGGCAAAATGGACCTTGCAGTGTGTGGCGCCGTCCAAGGGCGAGTTGAACGCTTCGCAGGACGGGTATGACGGCAAACCGTGCCTGGTGGCGACGTGCGATTCCAAGTCCAATGCGTCCTGGCACGTGAATCTACAGCAAACGGGCCTTGTCATCAAAAGAGGGCATACCTACCAACTCTCGTTCGCAGCCAAAGCCGATGTGCCGGTCCAGCCTCGCGCGAGCGTGACGAAAGCTTCCCCGCCGTACAGCGACCTTGGCCTGTCCATGACGCCCGACTTGAGCAACCAATGGCGGCGGTTCTCCCAACGTTTCGTTGCGCCGAAGCGGAGCGCCAGGGCAGGCTGATGATTCCACTCGCCCACGGGAAGAACCGGTTTTATTTCGCCGATTTCTCGCTCAAGAAGGCGAGCCTGGCGGGGCTGCCGAAGCACGAAAACCTGGAAGCGGGCAACGTTGGCCTGCCACTCGCACCGGTGGATTGTCTCGCACGGACGCCCCAGGTCGCCAGGGACGTCGTGGACTTCCTTTACGAGATTGATGATCGGTACTTCACGACGATTTACGACTTCCTCAAGAACGACCTCGGCTGCAAGCACCCGATCAAGGGCACGCAGGCAAACTCCGATTACAGTTCTCTCTTCACCCAGGCAAAATGCGACTTCCTCGATGTTCATGGTTACTGGAAGCTTCCACGCATTGCCGCTGATGGCAAGAAATGGACCTTCAGCAACCTTCCCATGGTCAACGCTCGCGGCAGCTCCCTGGTCAGCCTCGCCTCGTGCCGAGTGAAGGGCAAGCCATTCAACGTGAGCGAGTACGGGCATCCCGCCCAACACTTATTGCTCGGAAGAAATACCGACCGTGGCATGCTTCGCTGGGTTGCAGGATTGGGACGGGATAACGCTATTCACCTATGCTCTGCAATTACCGTTCGGCAGCGACATGATCACCAGCTTTTACGAGCACAAGAGTCATCCGACCAAGTTGGTGACGATGCCGTTCGGCGCTGGCTTTTCGCCGAGGCGACGTTGCGGCGGCCAATGAGGAAGTGTCCATCGGCGTAACGTTGGACGACCTGAAGCAGGCCACCCGCAAGAACGTGGAGCGGAATTTCATCGCCGCCAACAAAGGCGCCCATGGCGCGACGCCTTCACCCATCGGCTGTCGCTAGTGCTCGACACGGAAACTGTCCCGAACTTCGTGCCGGCCGCGCAGACCGTCGCCGTCGCCGATACCGGGGAACTGTACTTCGACGCGACCAAGAAGGACGCGGGCGTGCTGGTTGTCAACTCGGCACGATCCAAAGCGGTGATCGGGTTCGGAGCAGGAAAGACCTTCGACCTTGGCGATCTCAGGCTGAAGCCGGGGCCGACGATGCAAAACGGGTTTTCGGTCATCACCGCATCGGTCGTGTCTGGCAATGACTTTCGTTCCGCCGGCGTCAGAATTCTCTTGACGGCGACGGGCTACGTGGAAAACACGGCAATGGGCTGGAACGCGGACAAATCGTCAGTGAGCAACCAGTGGGGCCAAGGGCCAGTCCTATGCGAAGGCATTCCGTTCGAAATGATTCTCAAGGCGAAGGGAGCCAGGGCATGGGCGCTCGACCCGCGTGGTCAGCGCACGGGCGAGGTGGAAACCGCACAAACCGCGGAGGGGTTGGTACTGCGGCTCGGTCCGCAACATAAGACCCTGTGGTACGAGGTCGTGATCGAGGATCCGTAGCGGCGAACCAAGGGAGTATATTTACCTTGCGATTGCCTTAACTACCCGTCGCTGCGAGGTGATGGTGCAGATTCCGCTGGGCTCCGTGGACACAATGTGAACTGTGAAAACGGAACTCGTGCCGAGATCGGTGAACGCTTGGCCATCTCCCACGGCGCCGCCAGCAGCAATCCCAGCAGCAGAGTCGTTCTGGGATTCATCATGGACTGCTGTCATTCCCGGCTTTCATCCGACCGTTGCTTGATCTTCTCCGTGCCCTCCGTGTCTCCGTGGTGGGTTTCTGGTCGCCAAGTTCATGATCCAATGCCGGCCATTGCTTCAACGGCGCGGCGTTTTCTGGTATCTTTGGAGAGATGAGAGTCTTTCTGTTTGCCTTGGCCGTGGGTTTCTTTGCTGTGATGGCGCCACGGGGCATGGCCGCCGATACGACGCCGGCCGAGCCCATCTCGGCCTCCCGAATCGACAAGCTGATAAAGCAGCTCGGCGACAAGGACTACTTCGTCCGGCAGCATGCCCAGGAGGAGTTGGCTCGGGCCGGCTTCGATGCCTTTGATGCCCTCAGCGCGGCGTCGTCCGATCCAGACCTCGAAATTGCGTCGCGGGCGAAGTACCTGCTGCGATTGATGCGCGTCGAGTGGACGATGGCCGGCGATCCGCCGGACGTGAAGCGGTGCCTGGATCGCTACGAGTCCGAGGACTATCGCACGCGGCTTAAGAGGATTGAGCAACTGGCGGCGCTGCCGCGGGGCGAAGGCGTTGCGGCTCTGTGCCGGCTGGTGCGATTCGAGAGGATGCCCCGCCTCTCGAAAAGTGCCGCGTTGGCGCTGCTGGGCACCGGCACACCGCCTAGCAACACGATCATTGAGACGGTGAAACGGAGCCTCGGCAATTGTCGGCGGCCAGGGGCCCAATGGCTGCTGGCGTGGACGCGGATCGAGCGTGAGCCGGATGCCGTCCTGTCGCAGTGGCAGGGTTTCATCGTCGGCGAGCAGAAGCTGGCCGCCACCGAAACCAGTGCCGAAATCGTCGCCACGCTCGCGCGATTCCGCATCGGCCAACTGAAGAAGCTCGGCAAGACCGACGAGGCAATGGCCGCGATCAAGCGATTGGTGGACCTCGAACATGGCGACGTGCAGAGTCTGTTCGAGTTGCTGCAATGGCTTGTCGAACAGAAGGCATGGAAGGCGGTGGACGATCTCGCAAAGCGGTTCGCCCGGCAGTTTGCCACCGAGCCCGCGCTGGCCTATGGCCTGGCGGTTGCCTATCAGGAACAAGGAGAGACGGACCGCGCCGAAGCGACGGCCGCTCGAGGCCCTGGCCTGAATCCGGGCAACAGCAGCGGCAACTGTTCATGCACTGGAACCTTGCCCAGCGACTGCGCAACTCGGTCACATTCGCCTGGTCGCGGCGGGAATTCGAGCACATCATCGCGCAAACCAGCGACGGCGGCAACGGCGAGTTGCGCGGTAGGGCACAAACCGCCCTGTCCGAGATGCTCCACGACCAGGGCGAGGACCTGGATGCCGCCGAGGTGCCTTCGCGCAGCTGGTCGAGGACATCGCGCGGGCAAGATGCCGCCGGAGAACTTGGCGGGCGCACAGCCGGCGGCGATCCGCTCGCGGATGAACCACTTCTACGCCTGGCATTGGGGCACGAAGGGAGACCGGCCGAACAGCGCGAGCACCTCGACAAGGCATTGACGGCCGACCCGACCGACGTCGACGTGCTGATCGCCTGCTACCGCCTGCCGCGGGGCCGACCCCCGAGTGGCATGCAAAGATCGTCGACCTGATCCAGAAGAAGACGGCCGACTCCGCGGCCATCGCGAGGAGATCGCGGCCAACCCCGGAAGTCGCTCTACTACAACCAGTTCGCCTGGCTGATCGGCAACACGGAGGGCGACTTCGACGAGGCCCTGAGGTGTTCGCAGAAATCGCTGGAGCTGCAGCCCGACGCCGGCGGCTATCTACGACACGCTGGCTCGGGTCTACTTCGCCAAGGGCGACTTCGAGAACGCCGTCAAGCAGCAGACCAAGGCCGCCGAGCTCGAACCGCACTCCGGCCTGATCCGACGCAGCTCGGAGCTTTCGGAAAAGCAGGCGGAGAAGAAGAAGCATGAAATCGGTAGCCGTCGCCGAAGGCGAAGCTGTGGTATGTCGATTGCGAGACAGGACGCTCCGCGTGCCGCAGTCGGCAACGGCACGCGGAGCGTGCCTGCTACGGACCGTCGCCGGCTGCTTGCCGGTGCTATTGGTGCGACGGCTTCCCGCTCGACCACAGGATGTGGGCCGTGACAGTTGATGCCCTTGGCCACCGCGGGGGACCGTCGCGATTGTCACGCCAGCGAGATCGAACTGTCCCCTGGCCGCACCGCTACCGCGTGATTGCGCCCCGACCTGCGGGGCTTCGGCCGCAGCCCGGCACGCGGCGACAAGTGACGATGGAGCAGTTCGCCGACGATCTGGCCGGCACTGCTGGACGCCATCGGACATCGTCGAAGCCGGTCGTGCTGTGCGGGCTGTCGATGGGCGGCTACGTGGCCTGGCAGTTCTGGCGAAAGTACGCGGCGCGGTTGCGCGGCGCTGATCCTTTGCGACACGCGGGCCGCCGCCGATACGCCCGAGGCCGCCGCCGGCCGTCGCAGCATGGCCGCAGCGGGTGCTCGCGAAGGGCCGGCGCCGCTGGCCGACGGCAATGCTGCCCAAGCTGTTCGCCGAGACCACGCTCAAGCAGCGGCCGGAGTTGGTCGCAACGCGTCGCGGCGTGTGATCCTGGCCAGCGATCCGCGCGGCATCGCCGCGGCCGCATGCGGCATGGCCGAGCGGCCCGACGTGACGGCACTGCTGGCCGAGATTCGCTGCCCGACGCTGGTGATCGTCGGCCAGGAAGACGACGCATCACGACGCCGGAGGAGATGCGCGACGATTGCCGAGGCGATCCCGGGCGGCGCAATTCGTCGAGATTGCCGAGGCCGGTCACATTCGCCGATGGAGAACCCCGCGGCAGTCAACGCCGTGCTAGCTGACTTCCTTGCGGCGATCTGATGCCGTGCTGCGGCCAGTGGCACGCCCAGAACGAAGCCATCGGCGTGGAGCGCGTAGACCACGTCGCTGCGCCGTTGCAGGGACGCGCCGTGCAGTCCGATCGCGCTATGGCGTGCGAAACAGCGACTGGCTCTTGACGATGGCGTAGTCGTCGGGGAAGGTGTGGAAGGCCTGGACCAGCAGGCTGCGGTTGCGGGCTTCGACGTTGATGTAGCTCAGCGCCCCCAGGGCCATGCGGCCGCTGGAATCGAACCTGTGCAACATGCCCTGTCGCTGGCCCTGGCCAGCCAACTCCTCCTGGAAGGTCCAGAAGACCTCGGGCTCGGCCGGCTCGAGCTGGAAACTCATCTGGTAGGAGACGCCGCCGCGGCACTCGACGCGGTCGCTGCGCTGGCCCTTCAGGCCGTAGGACAGCAGCCGCCGCATTTTCGGCAACGGGTGCTGGGCCGAGGCGGCCACTTCGGTCAGCGTCAGGCCCGCGTAGCGCCACGTCACCACGTGGCCGGCGCTGGTGATGTCGATCTTCGCCGTATATCCCCGCGTTCGACCGTGCAGGTCTCGAAGACCTGGAACAGCTCCGGATGCAGCGGACGCCCGTAAAGTTGGAAGAAAGTTCCGCGACTTTCGGTCGAACGGTAAGCACGGCGACGCCTCCTTGTATCCACACCGCCCCATGGGCAGATGATTGATTGCTGGCGAGTAAGCCCATTATACGCCCGACGCGCAATGGCCGCAAAGGCCGTTTCTCGGGGACTGTCCCGATTTTCGTGTCAGCGAAAATGGGACTGTCCCCTTCGCCGCGGTTTGCGTCGCTACTGCTCCTCGTGACGCAAGAATCCGTGCAGTCCCGTTTCTCGGCGAAACCGACGGGCGCAAATTGCTGTGATATCTCGCCTTGACAAGACATGCTCGGCGCGTTCCGCGCATCTGTAGCAGGCACGCTCCGCGTGCCGTCGCTTTGCAGAGTGCGTCGTCGGCGCACCTGATGAACCAAGAAACGGCGATGGCACGCGGAGCGTGCCTGTTACGGGTGGCCGCGCGCGGCCTCGGGGCCGTACAGCGGAAGATAGCGGTAGTAGACTTCCAGCGTCAGGATGGCCAGCGCGGTGTTGTAGAGGCGCCCGCCCGCGTCGCCGTAGTTGTCGTGAAAGTACCAGCTTCCGGCCTCGTGGAGATGCCCGTCACCGGACTGTCCGTCGGGCCTGGCTTGCGTGGCCACCAGGTAATCGCGCATACGGCGGTTCCACGTTTGCCACCGGGGCCCTTCCCAGTGGTGCAATACCTGTGTGGCGTAGTAGTTGTAGTACATGTTTGTCTGCGAGGGCCCCCACGTGTCGAGATAGCCGACGCCGCGCGAGAGCGCCGGCCGATCGCGCTGCCAGCCGGTGTACATGCGGCACAGCAGGCCGATGGCCGTGGTCGTCTCCGTCTGCCGCGGCTCGGTCGGCATGTACTTGTAGCGGGCGCCGCCGTCGATCTGTACGCTGTCGAGAAACCTGGCCACCAGGCCGACCGTCGGCGAGGGGACGTCGAGCCCGGCCAACTGGGCGCTTTTCAGCGCCATCAATTGCCATCCGGTGACTGTTGTATCGCCCGGTGCGCCCGGCGTGTAGCGCCAGCCGCCACCTTCGAGGTTTTGGGCAAAGACAATGAAGCGGATGGCCTGCCGGGCGACTTCCTTCAGCGACGCGTCGTGAGTCATGCCGCAGGCTTCGCAAATGACGATGGTCGCCAACCCCTGGCCGTACATGCCCGACGAGTTGATGCCGTCCTGGAGATCGACGCCCTGCGGGGTGACGCGGGCGCGGGTGCCCAGATAGTACAGGCCCCGTTTTATCGTCTCTTGATACTCTCCTTCACGATGGGTGTAGCCGGCGCCGAGGAACGGCAGCAAGGCCAGGGCAGTGGCCGCGGTTGTGCTGGCGTTGGTTCCGGAGTTGCGACACATGCCGTGACACGGACCTTGGCCGAGGTCGAAGCGCCAACCGCCGTCCTCCCATTGATGGGCGGCCAGCCAGCGCAAGCCCTGCTCAACGGCCGCCTCGCTCTGGCGGCTGCCGCCGCCGCGACCGGCCAGGCCCGCGCGGGCATCGTGGCCGCGTCCGTCGTATCCCCCTCCGCCCGCCAGTGCCGCGCGCGGCACGCGGCTGCCTGCGTTCCCATGGCTGGCGGCAGCCGCTCGGGCATCACTCTTGGCCGGCGACTTCTGTGGCACGATCGGCCGAGGCGCTTCGACGGGCACATCGATGGGAACCGCCTCCGCGCCCGCGTCGCGCAGCGCCGCGCCCGTGCGGCGATCCGGCTCGATCGCCCAAGGCTGTTGGCTGTTGCCGGCGTCGGCGTCGACGGACGAGACCAACAACGACGGCGGCGCCCCGCCGCTTCGGATGGTGATTGTAATGAGCCCCAGCAAGAATAGTGCCAGGGCGTGGAGCAGAAGGCTCGTCAGCCACGGTGACGATCGCACGGCGCCGACCGAAAGCGACCACCGCCGGATGTTATCCGCTGGTGGGCCTTCGCGGTCGCCGGACGGTAAGGCGTTGGAGCCTGCGCGGGGCGATGGCATAGAATCAGACACGTTAGTCCCGAAAGGACGATCGTAAGTGGCCAGGGGCGTCCGCCCTGGGGCAAAGCGTTGCGGTATCCCCTGCTACGTAGTATAGTCGCCCAGGTGGCGGCCCATTCTAGTCGAATTGCCGTGTAGTGCCATTGCACTACTTTGGGGGGGCGGCGTGGGCCGGCGGCTTTTGGTCATTCCCATCGTGGCTCAATCGAGTACAATGGGCCTTTTGGCCCAAGGGCCCCCTGTTGACTGATCGGCTTGGAGAGTCGCGCGAATGGCGAAAAGCAAGAAAAAAGCGGAAACCGTGTTCCTGGTCTGCAAAGAGACCGGCGATTACAACTACACCGTTCGGCGGAAGCCGGGCGGCGAAAAGTTGAGCGTCAACAAGTACTGCCCGCGGCTTCGGAAGCACACCGAGCACACCGAGAAGAAGAAGTAGCGAATCGGTCTGCGGCTCGTGCAAAGAATCCTCGCTGTCAAGCCGATTTGGCGTACGATCCGCGGTCGCCGACGCCTGCCCGTTGCCATGCCCAAACGCTGGCGCATCCACCCGCACGATGCCGCCCGGATCGCAGCCCTTCAGCAGCGCGGCGGGCATTCCCGCCGTGGTCGCCGAACTGTTGATCTGCCGCGGTGTCACCGATCCGGCGGCGGCGCGCGATTTTCTCGATCCCAAGCTTTCCGCGCTGCGCGATCCCGAACTGCTGCCCGGCTGCCGGCGGGCCGCCGAGCGGATCTTCGCCGCCGTCGCAGGCCGGCCGACGGATCGTCGTCTATGGCGATTACGACGTCGACGGCATGACCGGCACGGCCATCCTCTGGCTGTGCCTGAAATTGCTCGGCGCCGAGGTCGGCTATTACGTGCCGCATCGGGTCGACGAGGGCTACGGCCTGAACGCCGAGGCGATTCGCTCGCTGGCGGCCGGCAAGACGGCGATGCTCGTCACGGTCGATTGCGGCATCGCGCAGCGTCGCGGAAGCAGCGTTGTGCCCGCGAGTTGGGCATCGAGCTGATCGTCACCGACCACCACGAGCCGGGTCCGCGGCTGCCCGAGGCCGCCGCCATCGTCCATCCGCGTCTGCCCGGCGGCGAGTATCCGTTCGGCGGCCTCAGCGGCTCGGGCGTGGCGATGAAACTCGCCTGGGCGCTCTGCCAGCAGGCCAGCGGGGCAAAGCGCGTCGGCCCGCGGATGAAAGATTTCCTCGTGCAGGCCGTGGGCCTGGCCGCCCTGGGCACCGTGGCCGACGTCGTGCCGCTGGTCGACGAGAACCGCGTCCTGGTGCGCCACGGGCTGGAGAGCCTCGCCGACGGCGCCGACGCTCGGGCTGGCCACGTTGATGGGCATCGCCAAGGTCGCGCCCGGCCGGCACCCGATGGCCGAACGCGGCTCGGACGCCGAGGACCTCGCCTTCCAGGTCGCGCCCGCGACTGAACGCCGCCGGCCGGCTTGGGCAGCCGCAACTGGCCGTCGAACTGCTGGTCACGGACCGGCCGGATCGGGCCAAGGAACTGGCGCCAATACATCGACGGGCTGAACGCCACGCGGCAGACACTCGAACGCAGCATTCAGCTTGCCGCCGCCAAACAGGCCCGCGAGGCCTTCGATCCAGCCGAAGACGCCGCCCTGGTGCTGGCCGATCGCGGCTGGCATCCGGGCGTGATCGGCATCGTCGCCGGACGACTGGCCGACCGCTTTCACCGGCCGGTGGTGATGATCTCGTGGGACAAGTCGAGCATGCGGCCGGGCATCGGCTCGGCGCGGAGTGTGCCCGGCTTCAATCTGCATGCCGCGCTGGCCGATTGCGGCGAGTTTCTGATTGCCCACGGCGGCCACGCGGCGGCGGCGGGCCTGAAGATCGACGAGCGCCAACTCGACGGCTTTCGCGGGGCATTCTGCGACGTGGCCGCCCGACGAATTTCGCCCGCCCAGCGCACGGCCGAACTGCTGATCGACGTCGAGGCCCCCTTGAGCGCGTTTACGCTCGAAGCTGTTGGGCAGTTCGAGCGGCTGGCCCCCTTCGGCCACGGCAACGCGCGGCCGCTGCTTTGCACCACGGGCGTCGCGCTGGCAGGCCCGCCGAAGCCGTTGGGCACAAGCGGCCATCATTTGGCGATGAATCTGTCGCAGCACGGGGTGACGCTTCGGGCCGTGGCCTTCGGCGGCGGCGATTGGGCCGACGACTTGGCGGCAGCCGCCTGCCCGCTGGACGTGGCCTTTCGCCCGGTCATCAACCACTTTCGCGGCCGGCAGAGCGTCGAGTTGCACCTGGTCGACTGGCGCCCTACCGGCAACGGCCGATGCGGCCGCGCAACGGCGGCGGGGTGAGAGGCGATTGCGCCTAGCGATAAACGTCCCGCCGATGTCCGATGCGAAGAACGACGACATCGTCGCCAGCAATGCATAGATCACGCGGTAGTCGCCGATGCGATATTTGCGCAGGCCGGCCCACTTGCCCTTCAAGATGGGGAAGGCATCGGGTTTCTGCCCGAGATCCTTTTCGATGCGCGCGAGATTCCGCCGCGCCTGCGATTTGTCGAGCCGGGCCAGGTCGCGAGCGACCGTGCTCTTGTAGGAGACGCTATAGGCCAAGCTTCTTCCTCAGATCCTTGCCGGAAATCACCGCGTCGGTCTGGTCGTGCAAGCGATCCAGGGCGATCTGCAGATCGGCGTAGTCCTCGAGATAGGACTCCAGTGCCTTCTGGATAATGTAGGATCGCGGTCGATCCGTCTCACCAGCAATGCCATCCAGTTGGCTGGCCAATTCGTCAGGAAGCCTCACCGAAATCGCTGTACTCATCGCGTTTCTCCTGCAATCATTGTATTACAAGGATAGCGCGACGTCAACGTTTAGAACACGTCGGCGATGAAGTGGTGCCCCTGGTAATACCGCGTGCCGGTGTGACGCTCGCCGCAGAACATCGGAGACAACTGATGCTCTTGGATCGCCGGGTCTTTGCGATGCTGCGGGTAGAAGCTCTGCCACTGCTTGTGGTACACCGGAATCCGCATCTCGGGCGGATAGCGGAAGTAGAGATCTTCGCTGCTTCGGTAATAATCGTTGCCCCAGAAGTTCTGCGGATAGTACACGTACGGATAGTGGTACATCCGGTTCCAGTCCTGGGTCGTATAGCTGCGGGCCCACTGGCGATCGAACGCCTGTTGGGCCTGGGCGTCGGCGGCGCTGAAGACGGCCAAGACGAAGCCGGCCAGAAGCAACGTGAAGATGGTCCGTCGGGTCATGACAATTCCCCCTCATTTTGTCAGGGCAACGGCACGCGGAACGTGCCTGCTACTTTCCGGGCAACGGCACGCGAAACGTGCCTGCTACTGACCATCGGCACGCGGCGCAACCGGCATTGAAAGAATATCCGCCACAAGCGGAATAACCGGCGTGCCGTCAGCAATCATCAATCAACGACCCACAATTTCGCCAACAACCTGGGCAAACCAGTTGGACTTTGCCGCTGGTCAACGCCGCGCTTCGCCTCCATCTCCGCTCCCCCGAGCCGCCTCCAGAAATGCAGTGAGCATGATATGGGCGGCCAGCATGTCCATCCGCTTTTTTCGGCGTTTTCGGGTCATGTCAGCGGCCAGCAACAGTTGCTCGGCCTCGCGGCTGGTGAAGCGTTCGTCGAAGAACTCGACCGGCACGCCGGTCGCCTCGCCGAGCCAGCGGCCGAACTGTCGCGCCTCTTGCGATTTCTCGCTCTCGCGGCCGTCGAGGTGAATCGGTAATCCAACGACGAACAGAACGACGTCCTCGTCAGCCGCCAGGCGGCGGAATCGTTCGGTGTCCTGCTCCGGCCCGCGGCGCGTGTAATTCTCTAGCGGACTGACGATCGTGCGATCGGGATCGCTGATGGCGATGCCGATCCGCACGTGGCCATAATCGATGCCCGCCACGCGTCCTGGCCGGGGAGGCGATTGCTGATTCACGGTTGTTTTTCCAGCGGGTGTCGCTTTTGCTCCGAGACGAAGTAGCCGTGCTGCAAGAAGCAGAGCACATACTGCTGCACGGTCCTGTCGAACATTACGAACGAATGGAGCACCGGCCGGACGGCGAAATCGTGGGCGCCGGCGAGCTTCGCACTGTCGACCGTTACCACGGCGTCGTTGTCGCCGGGAAGCAACGGATTGTAGCCTTTCGCGTCGCCCTTGCCGCCGGCAATGATGCCGAAGTCGAAATTCGGCGTCGCCAGTCGCGGTTCCAAATCGGCCCACTCGCGGCCGAGTTGTTGGCCCGCCTCGCCGAAGAGTTCCTGGAAGACCGCATTGTCGGCAAAGGCAACGGCCGCAAGCGGGCGATGGTTGGGCGGCGCCAACATGACGAAGCGGTGGAACCGCGCCCTGGCGCGTCGATCGGCGGCCAACTCGCCGGCGGATTGTTTCCACGGCTCCTGCCGGATTAGGTCGCCCAGGTAGTGGCGAATGACGATGTTGCCCATGCTGTGCCCCACGAAGTTGATCTCGTTGATGCCGTCGAGGCTGTCGATGATGTGACGGAGCGATCGGGCGTGTTCGGCAATGTCATTGCGGGTGCTCGGATAGCTGACGTTGAACACGTGGAATCGACCCTGCTGGCGAAGGTAACGGCACAGCGGCTCCATGGCCGATCGCGAACGGCCCAGCCCGTGCAAGACCACGACCGCCCTGCCGCGCATTCGTGGCAGGTGGCGCTGCCGCTTGATGCGATCGAGCGCCGCGCGGCATTCTTCATACGTGCCGCTGGCGTGCCGCCGGTCGTCTTCGTCCAGCAGTCGGTACTGTCCGGTAAGCGCGTGGCGTTGGATGCGCCATTGATAGAAGAACAGTTCATCGGCCCAGAACTGCTTCCCGCCGAGGGTTGGCATGGGGACTTCGACGCCCCCGGCAGTGCCTCGTTCCGAAGCCGCCAACCGGCCGGGAAGCGTCGCCAACCGCGCCGACAGCGCCAGAACGATCCACAGCATGCGGCGAATCATAAGGGCATGGGCGGGGTTGCGGGTAGTATGTAACGCCATGCCGACGATTATAATGGAACCGGCGCCATCGAGGAAGAAACGCTTTGTCGCAGGCACGCTCTGCGTGCCGCAGCGAAAGATGCTGTGATTCCGGCGGGCGGCATGCGGACCGTGCCTGCTACTTAACAAACTTATGGCCCGAACCATTGCAATCGGCGACGTCCACGGCTGCCTGGCCGCACTCAATGCCGTCCTGGCCGCCGCCGCTCCGCGCCCCGACGACACGTTGGTGTTCCTCGGAGACTACGTCGACCGAGGCCCGGACAGTCGCGGGACAATCGAGCGGCTTTTGGAACTGGAACGGCAGTTTCACCTGGCGTGCCTGCTGGGCAACCACGATGAAATGATGCTTAACATCTGCGACGGGCGGCAGGAACTGTACGTCGATTGGCTGCTGTTCGGCGGCAGTGCGACGTTGGAGTCGTACGGCACCATGCAGCCGGACGATGTTCCGCCGGAGCATATCGCATTCCTGCGAAGTTGCCGGCTGTACCACGAGACGGACGGTCACTTCTTCGTGCACGCGAACTATCGGGCCGAACTGCCGCTCTGCAACCAGCCGCGCGAGACGCTGCTTTGGGAGTCTCTACGTGAGCGGGAACCCGGCCCGCACTGCTCCGGCAACGTCGCGATCGTCGGCCACACGTCGCAGAAAACGGGCGAGGTGCTCGACCTCGGCTATCTCAAGTGCATCGATACCCGATGCTATGGCGAGGGCTGGCTTACGGCGCTGGACGTCGACAGCGGCCAGCTTTGGCAGGCGAACAAGCAAGGTGAAATGCGCAGGTAGCAGGCACGCTCCGCGAGCCATCGTTACGCGGTAGCCACACCTCGCCGAGTCGGCGGTTGCCCAAAACGTGCCGTGTCTACCCCACCGTTTCGGTCCTTCGCACCGTGGTTTTCCTCAAGGCATTTTAGAAACGTTTGCAAAATGCTTGTGCAATTTGCAGCATTGTGCTAAGAAACCGCTCGGTGTGGACAATTGTCGCGACAGACGCCGGTTGCGCCGTATAGGTCGCTACGCGGGCTCTTGTCCCTTTTTGCGGTTTCATCGGGTATTCAGTAACGTCGAGCGGCTCTCTTCGATCGGGCCACTATTGACTTGCCGCAGTTGAGTATTTGCGGAGGCAGCGGTCTTTATCTGCTTGCTTCGTAGATCGTCTGGCGGAGTGCCTGACTCCCGCCAGTCCCTTCTCGTGGCACATGTTACAGAGCCCGCCGGTTGGGGCCCGGCATGTCTTTTCCAGAGGGAGAAACGAAATGAACCGAACACATTGTTCCGGCAAGCGAGCATTTTTCCAAGCCATTGCATGTTTGTTGCTCGCCTCGACAGCCTGGGGTCAGGCGCTTCCACCTCAGTACCTCAAGAACTCGCAGGACGGAACGCCGATTCCCGACGTCAATAAGAGCAGCGGCAATCCCAACGACGCGAGTTGCTGGTTGGCTTCCGCGTCGAATCTCTTGGCCGCGGCGGGATACGGCACCAGCGGTACCGTAGCTCAACAGCGCGCCCAGGGCATCTACAACCAACTCACCACGGACTACGGCATCCTCAACGGCGGAGCCCCCGACCAGGCCATGAGTTATTGGCTTGCGTGGTACGGCAAGAACCCCGATAGCGCCGAGTACATGCCCGGATTGACGTACACCGACATCAGCGCTGAGTATCGCACGCTGACTCAGGTCGACTACAACTTCCTCAAGGGCGAACTGTATCGCTGCCAGTACGTCGGCGTGCAGTTCGACTATCCGGCTCATGCCGTGACGCTCGTCGGCTGGGATGACAATCTTGGCCAATCGATCTGGCACGACTCGGACTTCAACACAGTGCTTCCGGGCGACGACTACTACGCCAACTCCTTTACGCCCAATTGGAACCTGGTAATTCCCAATACGCAGCAGGTCTATCTCAGTAACGCAAACGGTTACGTGACGCTTTGCCCGGGCCTGAACAAGGATGAGGAGTTTGTGACCAATTACGACGTGGCGTGGGCGCCGAGCCCCCAGGGACCGCAAGCTCGCGTCGCGGGAGCCATGGCGCAGATTTATCAGCCGGTCCTCGGTTGGCAAAACTCATGGACGGACCCCGACGACCCCAGCATTACGCTACAACCCTTTCAGATCGGCAACCAGTTGGATCTGACTCGGGAGAAGCGCATCGAATTGCTCGTCGACTTCTACGGCCGGGACACCAATCACCTCAACGAAGACATCCGTCTGAGATTCCTTGGCCGAGACGGCACGGAGGTCGTCATGACGCCCAGCAGCAAGCTGCTGTCGACAGACAATGGGCAGATGCTGCTGACGTGGGAGTTGGACTTCCAGCCCGACTGGGAGGAAATCCTCTTTCCGAGTGCGAACGACTACCACAAGCTCGAAGGCAAGGTCGCCTCGTGGAACGTCGCGACGATCTGTGTGCCCGAGCCCGCAACGCTGGCAATGCTGGCAGTGGCGCTTGCGGCGCTGGGCGTGGCGACGCTGCGGCGGCGGATGCAGTAGCCACATCACGTGGTCGGGCGGCACGCCCAGAACGAAGCGATAAGCGTGGAGACCAGGAAACCACGCCCTTCGCTTCGCTCAGGGGTGTGCCGCCCAGCCGGGGACTGTACGGATTCTTGTGTCACGAGGAGCAGTAGCGACGCAAACCGCGGCGAAGCGGACAGTCCCATTTTCGTTGACACGAAAATCGGGACAGTCCCCCCAGCCGCTCCTATGGCAGCGCCACTACTGGTCGATCCGCCGGGCCAGCACCCACGAGGCATCGCTGCCGACGGGGAACTCCTTGACGACGGAATAGGGGATTCCGTGGATCGAGAATCGCTGGCGCGTGCCGCCGGCTTGCTCGATGATGTAGTCCATTATCGCCGCGTCTTCCAGGAGGTAATCCGGCCGGCGCGTTTGCCAGAGCCGGGCAAGTGCCGCGTCCGTCGGAGTGTCGAAGCGGCGGCCGCGACGCGCCACCAGCCGCGCCACTACTGGCTCGGTCAGGCCGTAGGAATAGTCGAGCGCATGCCGGCCCGAAAAGTATGCCAGGGCGCCGATCCGCCGCGTGGCAATCGTCGCGTCGGCCGGCACGTGGGCGCCGATCCACTTCGATGGCGCAACCAGGTTCTTGCCTGACAGGATATAGCCGGGGAAGACGTCCATCTGCGACATCTTCACACGGCCGTCGGCGACATTCGTCAGCAACAGCACGACCGCGACGACTGCAACCACAGCGTGTTTCGTCCGGGCTTGCCCGTCTGAGCCGAGCAAGCGATCAGCCACCTCGCAGAGTCCCGCCCAGAGCAGGATAAGCGCCGCTGGTAAGTACGGAGCGAAGTAACGTGGCAAGGCCGTCCAATCGGCCGGACTGTAGACCGCGAATGCCAGCCCGGTGCCGCAAATCGCCGCAATCAGATCGGCCTGGGCGGGCGCCGTGCGCCGCAGCCGCAGGTAGCCGATCATCAGGACCGGGATGGCGAGCCAACCTGTGATCGGAAACGCCACGTTCACGTTCTCGCCGGTCAAGAGGCCGCAAAAATTCTGGGCAACCGCACCGAGGCCGCTCGGTTTTGCATGGAACGTGTTGGGCACGACGTCGCCGAAATACGCGACGCGAACCGCCGAAATGACGCCGAGCAACGCGAAGAACACGATGGCGTCCAGTAGCCTGCGACCGTTGCCCTGTCGGATATTACTGCTGGACAAGCCAGCAGTGGCACCCACCCTCTCGTGCCGTCGGTTTGTCCAACCGAGCACCATGTAGAGCGGATAGACGACCACGGCTTCAGGATGGATCAGAAACGCGATTGCTCCCAGCACCGGCAGCAGCAGCGAACGCGGCCGATCGAGCGCGATAACGGCCATTAGCAGCAGCAGCGTGGCCAGCAACCCCGTCTCCATCCCGGCGAGCGAAAAATAGACGAATTCGAAACTCGTGGCCAGCATCAGGCAGGGAACGAAGGCCAGCGAGAGGTCGTTGCCGACCGGCGCCGGGACTGTCCCAATTTTCGTGTCAGCGAAAATGGGACTGTCCCGTTTGACGCTGGGATTACCTCTCCTGACACGAAAATCGAAACAGTCTCCAGACGCCCGCGTCGCGGCCAACCGGCAGCCCAGGCATGCCGTGAGCACCAGGTTGAACAGCACAAGCGCCAGGCCCGCCAGCTTGGCCGCGATCGTCACGTTGCCCAACCGGCAGAATGGCGCCAGCAAGAGCAGCCAGCCGATGTTGGTGACGCCCTCAACGGGCGGGTCGCCCACATGAAAAACGAAACCGTTTCCAGCCGTGAGATTGCCGAGATATTGAAAGCCGGTAAAGGCGTCGTCAACAAAGCAGTCGCGCGTCTGAAAGGCAAACGCCACCACGCAGGCGGTCAGGACCAGCAACACAACCCAGACAAAAACCGCGTCGCTCAGACGGGATGATTCTGCCGAACCGTTCATCCCCAAATATAGGTCACGGAAGCTGTCTGAATTTTCGCTCCCCCTCAGCGAGAGAACTAACCCGGATTATTCATGGATTGAGGAACCAACGTGCCTCCGGTTGCGTTTAAGGTGTTAGAAAACAGCACCTTCACGCAGACACGGAGGCACGCAATGGTCTCGCAGACTGCTTTTCAGCTAACGCTTGATTTTCTCACATCGAAGCCGATTGTGGTAGAGCCTTCGGCGGAGCAGGTTTCCAGCGACGCCGGGCTGCTGCCGTTCCGCCAGTTCGATGAACGCCTCGGTCTGACGCGGCAGTTCGCCGAAGCCCTCAGCGATCACCGCTATTTCGCCAACCTCTTTCGTCTCTATCTGCACTCGGCCGCATACAACCTCTTGGTCCGCATGCGTCGCGCGGTCACCGATCCGCCGCATGAATCCAACGGCAAAGCCATTCCTGTTGAAGCGCTTGCCGGCCGTCAGCGCCGCCAGTGGCACAACCGCCGTCGCGGGCACGACCCACTCGGTGAAGGCCAACCTTGCACGTGGCGCACCCGGCTGATCAAAGTTGCCGCTCGGGTCCGCGAGAGCACCCGCCGCGTGGTGGTCGAACTCTCGGCCAGTTGGCCTTACTTGAACTATTTCCAAGAGGTTCTACAACGCCTCTTGGTCTCCTCTTCGGCCGCCCCGAACTCAAGCTAAGCCGTGAAGCACTCCCGATTCTCCACACCTCCGCAGACTGACAACTGCGGGGGAAAGAAGGAGTTGTGCCCGCTCCCTGCCACACGCCCCTCACGCAACCCGAAAACCTCGCTTGCCAGCAATCAGCGTCGCTCCCGCCACGCTTGGTAGAGTCGAGGTGCGGCGCGGAACGCATCCGTTTCCGCACCCCGCTCATCGAACCGGACAGGCGGTTCTCCCGCATCCGGCTCTCGGACAAGGATGTTGACACAGTGGTCTTCATGCTTTCGCCCACGGGAGATTGCGAGTCAGCCTCGGCAGCCGGATCAGTCCCAGTTCTTGGTACAGATACTCGTCGGGGAAACGTGAGGTCCCCGCACCCGGCACCTTGTGCTTCTTACACAACCACCGGCGGAGCCGGTTCGTCACGTAGCTGTCTACAGCACGATAGGCCCGACTGACTGGTCCCAGGCAGAAGTAGTTGGCCCAACCCCGAAGTTGGCGATTCAGGCGTGCTACGATCTCCTCGGCTTCCAGCAGCAGGAAACGTCGGCTGGTCTGTTCTCCCAAAGACTCGCAGAGCTTACGAATCTTCTTCTTCGCCGGGCGCGTGCCCAAATAGGCGCGGCCCGTCTGCGGCGAGTAACATCGGCCGAACGTGTATCCCAGGAAGTCGAACGTCTCTTCCGGCACACGGCAGAGCTTCGTCTTCGCTTCGTTGACCGTCAGCTTGAGCCGCTCCATCATGCTCCGCATGGCGGCCTGGGCCTGATTGGCCGTGCCGCGACAGCAAATCACGAAGTCATCGGCATAATTGACGATGCGGGCTTGAAGCCGCTGCTGGTGTCCCAGTGTTTTCCAACCCAGCACGAACCGCCGCATGTACAGATTCGACAACAAGGGTGAGATCGGCGCGCCTTGCGGCGTTCCGCGTCCCTGGTCCTTGTTGCGCGTGGTGCGAACGACGTGCCCGCGGGCATTTCGCTCCTCGACGGGCGATACCAGCCACATCTTCACCAGATGCAACACCGCCTTGTCGCTCACCCGCCGAGCAACGCATTGCATCAACTCGGCGTGTGGGATGGAATCGAAATAGCCTGACAAGTCGGCGTCCACGACTTCCCGGTAGCCCGTGTTCAGAAGCCCATGCACCGCCCGCACCGCATCCAATGCGCTGCGGTCCGCACGATAGGCGTACTGCTCCGGTTGCAGGTCCGCTTCAAAGATCGGCTCCAGCACGATCATCGCCGCGGTTTGCACCACGCGATCCTTGATCGTCGGTATGCCCAGCGGCCGCTGCTTCCCGTCCGGCTTGGGAATGTACACGCGACGCACCGCTTGAGGCTGGTACGTCTTCTTCCTCAGTTCTTCCGCCAGTTCTTCCAGCCACTTCGCCACGCCATACGCCTCAATGTTCTCGAAAGATTGTCCGTCAACGCCCGGTGCTCCACCATTGACCAGGCAGCGCCGCCAGGCCATCGACAAAACATCCTTCCGATGCACCTTGTCGTACAACGCATAGAAGCGGAACTTGGGTTCTCCCTTCGCTTTGGCATGCAACGCCGTCTGCAACTTCTGGACACTTTCGAGTGTTGGTAGGCTCATCGCCAATCCCCGGTCCCTTGCCGCTTGCCGCGTTGTCCTTGAACTGAGGCCCCTTTGCTCCGCCGGCATTACTCGGCTTCATCGCTACTGCGGGCCTCTCCGTCACCCCGAACCGGCCAAGCCTGTCCCTCGCGGGCTGCTCGTTGGCGGTCACGCGCCGCCACCGGCGGGGCTTCCCGTGTTGCGTTGGTCTCCTTGCAAACATGCCATCGCCACTACCCCGGCGGGACCGCGAAGCCTGTCGCTTCGTGCCTCCCCCTTCTCGGTCGGGAAGCTTGTGCTTCGCGGCGGCGGCCTTCCCCGTTACTCAGGCGGGTCGGCTCCCGCATCACCCTTTTCGGGGCCTGCTCGGCGTTCACTCGCATTACGGCCTGCTTGCTCGCTGAGTCGCTTAACGACCCTTTGTCATCGAAGGCTCCGACAGGTTCGTCACCTCCCCTGTCGCTCCGACTGCTTCCGGCTGGAGCGACCAGTTGCCGGGTGGGACTTGCACCCACGAGAAACCAACACCTTTTCACGGCGCACTGAATAATCCGGGCTAGTGCGGTAGTGCAGACGCTCCTGCCCAGCGATTGCCCTGGCGCCAAAGCCCGCGCGATTCTTGAAAAGAATACCACTTGACGACAACTGTCGACTAGTGGTAGAATCTGCTGACGACAGATGTCGTTTGTGCGAGAACACCCGTTCATCCTACGGAGCGTATCATGGCAAAACCGAAAGGAAGCCTGACGTCGGCCCAGCACGAAATCGTGGCCGCGGTGTGGGACTGCGGCGCGGAGGGAGCCACCGTGACCGAGATATGGCGGGCCATCGCGGCCCAGCGCAGTGTCGGTCGAACCACGATTCTGAACCTGGTCGACCGGCTCGAACGGCGCGGTTGGCTGGTGCGCCGCGACGGCGAGAAGCCTTGCCACTACCTGGCGGCGCTCGATCGCAAGGAAACGGCCGTCCTGCTGGCCGGCGGTTTCGTCGACGATTTCTTCGCAGGCTCGGCCAGCAACCTGGTGATGAGTCTGCTGGGTTCCAGGCGGCTGAAGCTCGGCGAAATCGAGCAGTTGCGGCAGGTCCTTGATAGCACGTCCAAGCAGTCCCGCGAGAAGAAGGGGAGGTAGCCATGCACGGACTTGAAGCAATTATGCCGTCGGTCCGCGTGGTGGCGTACCTCCTGAACCTGGCCATTGCCGTGACGTTGGTAGGTGGAGTGGGTCTGTTGGCAGCCCGCGTGTGCCGGCATGCCGCGACGCCCTTGCAACACGGCGTTCTGGTATGGACGCTCGCGATAATCCTGGTTTCGCCCGCGGCCGTGTGGCTGGCACAGCGAAGCGGTCTGGCGATGGTACGGATCGCCATCTCAAGGCAGTCAGAACCGCGCGAGGCTGCGATTGCCGAGTCGAGGGCGCCGGCGAGTCTCCCCTCACCCTTTGGGAGAGTGGCCGGGAGTGAGGGCATGGCCGGATTGTGCGAGCGGGACCATGAGATTGTGACCGAAGGCCCTCACCCCAACCCTCACGCGGAAAGAACGGGAACGAATGCCCTGAACTTCTCTGAGGGATCGGGCTTGTCCGCCGACGACCGGGCCACCATTTCGTCGAGCGCGCGGCACGCGGCGTCTGCACCGATCGAAAAGCCCGCGGCTCAACACTGGTGGCGCGCTCGGAGGCATCGGGGCCTTGCTGTGGGCCGTTGGCGCCGCTCTGGGATTGTTGCGACTCGTGTGGGGCTGCCTGACGTTGATTCGGTTCTGCCGCCGGCTCGATCCGCTGGTGGATCCACGGCAAAAGTTGCTCGTGCATCAAGCGGCCGACGCCGTGGGCTTGCGGAAGCTGCCGGCGGTGTTTCTCTCGAGGGCGGGCGTGCCGGTGTCGGTCGGATTGCTGAGGCCGGCGATCATCTTGCCGGAAACAATGCCGCATGATGCCGACGAGGACGCGTTGCGGGCGGTCTTGATTCACGAGATGGCGCACATCGCCCGCCGCGACCATTGGATTGGCATTGGGCAGCGGATCGCGGCAGTGCTCTTCTGGTGGAATCCGCTGGTGCACCGGGTGTGCAACCAGATATCGGACCTCCGCGAGGAGATCTGTGACAATCACGTCGTGCTGGTCCAGGGCGAGGGCCGGCGACTGGCCCAAGTTCTCGTGGAATTGGCCGCGCGCGTTGCGACCGCGCCCCTGTTGCCTTCGACGATCGGCGTGATGGAACCCAGGCTGGCCGGACTCACCGGCCGCGTGACTCGTCTCTTGGACAAGGAACGTACCATGGAAACGCGAATGACTCTCAAGTCGAGATGGTTTCTGTTCTCCTGTAGTCTCGCTCGCGCTGATCGAAATGGCGTCGGTCGGCGGTCTGGAACTGGCGTCGGCTCAATCGGCGTCAAAGGCACAATCCGCCGTGGCCAATCAGGTGACTGACGAGCCTTCGGACGCTGAGGCGACGACTGGCGCAACGCCAGCGCACAGGTGGGAGACATCGCGGCGAATACGACCAAGGCGAACGCCGCCGACGGTCGCTTCGAGTTCGCGGGCAAGTGCTCGCCCCTGACGGCAAGCCGCTGTCGGACGCCAAGGTCTACATCGTCTTCCATGCGCACGACCAGGCTCCGCCGCCCAAGGTCAGGGCGGCCACCAGCGCCGACGGCGGATTCTCCTTTGCGATGGACAGATCCGAATTCGAACGGTTGAGGGCCAGCCAACTGTGGAACGACATTAGCGACGACGTCGACTACAAAAATGATTGTCGCCTGGTCGCGGTGGCCGACGGTTATGGGCCGGTCTGGCAGCCCGCATTCGCCTTCGACGCGTCCGGCGACAGTGCGCAAGTTGATCCTGAAAGCCCATCCAACGGATTCCGAGGCGTTGAAAGAGAAGCTGAAGCCGGTATTGACTCTGGTCCGAGACGTTCCGCTTGTCGGTCGCATCGTGGACGCGGAGGGAAGACCTATCGCCGGGGTCAAGGTCGCCGTGACATATATTGCGCCGCCGAAGGACGAGGATCTCACCGGCTGGCTCGAGACGGCTCGCCAAAAGGACGCTGATCTGGGGAAGTTGTTGCGGCACTTTAGCCAAGAAAAGGTCGCGCACGGCACCTTTACCGATAATTGGATTTCCTCGAAGGAGTTTCCGCAACTCATGCCATCGGCCGTAAGCGACGCGGACGGCAAGGTTCGACTCAGCGGAATTGGGCGAGAGAGGATTGCTGGGCTTTCGATCGAAGGGCCTGGGATTGCCTCGGCGATTGACGTTGCTGGCCGAACATCGTCCCGGACCCACGCTGGTTGTTCGCGAGAACTCTCGACTCTTCTCCAAATGGGTTCAGACCTACCTTGGCAGCAACTTCGAGTACACGGTCCGGCCGTCGGTTCCGATTGTCGGCACGGTGCGGGACACCGATGCCGGCAAGCCGCTGGCGGGCATAACGATTCAGGGCTACAAAGTCTCAGGCACCGATGTACCGAACTATGTGGCCAGTCACTACTTCAAAACGACCACCGACCACCAAGGGCGTACCGCTTGTCCGGCATGCCTGTTGGCAAAGACAATGAGCTGATGGCCGTGCCGTCGAAAGATGAGCCCTACCTGCTGTCAAAGGAAACGGCCAACACCGCCGGCGGTAAGAACCCGTTGCAGGTTGATTTCGAGTTGAAACGGGGAATCTGGATTCGTGGGAGAATAACCGATGCCAAGACGGGCGCGCCGGTGCGCAATTGCGCCGTGGATTACTATGTCTATCGCACCAACCCAAACCTGAAATCCACCCACGGCTTTGAAGGCGCCTACCAGTACTTCTCCTATCAGACCGACCATGACGGCCGCTATGCTCTGCCCGGCCTTCCGGGATGGGGCATCGTCGCCGTCCAGGTGATGAGCAAGGTGGGAGACCGCTACCCGTTGCGTGCCGGCGCGGAGAAGATACCAGAACTCCGCAACGTGCGTGGCACGTTCGACAGAGTTGCGCTACGACGCTCTACATGAGAACAGTCAACGCTGTGGCCGAAGTCAACCTGCCCGACGGTGCGAAGAGCGTTGAGCAGGATTTCCAGCTTGATCCCGGCCAGACACTCACCGGCACGGTGCTGGATCCGGCTGGCAAGCCGCTTGCCGGAGCCCAGTTTCGTGGCGCGACGGAACGAGGCTCGTGGAATCCGTTGAGTTCCAGCACGTTCACGATCGAGGGCTATCGGCCGGATCATCCGCGCACGCTCGTGTTTATTGACTTGGAACGGAAGTTGGCCGGCAGCCACGTCGTTGAGGGACCTCAGAAGAGTCCGATTACCGTGCAGTTGCAGCCCTGGGGCGCGGTCACCGGCCGAATCATCGACGCCAAGGGCAAGCCGATGGGCGACACCCGGATCGATGGCAATGACTTGCCGACCTACCTCTGGCAGAAAGAACCCGGCGGCCGGTTGCGCAATCTGGAGCGACAATACCTGACCGATCAGGACGGTCGCTTTCGTATTGAAGGGCTGGCCCCAGAGATAACGTACAACCTTTGGGCAACGAGCCGGACGACGGGCAAGTATATCGGCACAGTCGCATCGAAAATGGCCATTGAAGCCGGCCAAACACAAGACCTTGGCGATGTGAAGATTAAAGAGCCTTACACGCAAAATCGATCAACCTGGCGGCTCAGCATCGCTCTGGACGCTCCAGACCTGGAGCCGCCCGTGGTGCAATACGCCCTGTTCGACAAAGACCCCGTGGCCGGCTACATTGCCAGACTCAAAGATGTGAGGGCCAATTATCAAAGCCGCCTCGAGCGGGCGGCAAGTAAGGCCGACAAGGACATGATCCAGACGTCACAGATGACCGTGCTGTGGGATCTGGGTTTCCGGGACGTCAGCGGCGCGGACGTTCATCTGCTGAAATCGAGCTCACTGGATGCGCCGGGTACGATGATCGGATCCAACGGGCCGGACGGCAAGAAATGGATCGTCTCCAAAACCGTGCAGAGCGACGGCAAGCCCACGTGCTGGTGCGTTCCGGTCTATGTGAAGAAGGGCCGGCAGACCGAGGCCGCGCTGACCGAGGCCAACGCGTTCGACCTGCAATCGACCTTCGACAAGGCGCTGCAGGACCCAGATCAAGGTGAATAGGGCCACACCAAGTCGGTGTTACCCCGTCCGGGACGGGTTACGGCGACGTGCCGGACCCCAGACCGGCCGAACAAGCTCGATGTCGGGAAGGTTCTGATAGACTTGCTCGACGGTGACGTTCTCCGTCAGCGCCTCGATCACGACGCCGAGCGGCTCTGCCCAGATTTCCGGCAGGTCGGCTTCGCCCTCGCACACGATCGGAAACGCCAGCTTCTCGATCGGTGGGCAAAACTGAGCTTCGACGCCGGGCTTGTTGCCGCGCGCGTCGATTCTGTACCAGCCGTGCCGCTTGAGGAACACCGCATTGAGTCCGTGCAGGCAGAAAGGCTCGCCGTTGCCGTCAATCGACAGCCGCTGGTAGCACAGTCCGGCCGGAATGCTGTTGGCCCGCAGCAGTGCGGCCAGTAGATGGCTCTTGGCATAGCAATAGCCGGTGCCGTGGATCAACACGTCCGATGCGCGGCACGTAACGGGATTAAGCTTGAAATCCCAACTGTGCTTGATCTCGTCCCGAACGAACTCGAAACACCTTCTGGCCACGTCCTCGTCGTCTGGGCATCCGGCCGCTGGTTCGTTCGCCTTGCGCGCGACCGCTGGATGATCGAAGTCGATGACCTTGCTTGCTTGCAGGTACGGAGCCGGTGGCGATTGATGGTTCTTGGTTCCGACGATCTGCGTTCCGCCCTTGAATCCGGCGCCGGTTGCGTCCGTGAACTGTCTCGACGCGATCTTATCCATGAGACGCATTGTTCCAAACGCGGGGCGGGTTGTCCATACGCTGCTCCCGCTGCGGAACAACAGCGGCCCAAAGGATGGCCGCGCCACGCCCAATCTTCCCGGGGACCGTGTGGATTTTGTGTCAGGAGAGGTAATCCCGGCGTCAAATGGGACAGTCCCAATCCTCAGTAGTTCCAAATTTGCCCCAATCAGTCATCCTGAGCGCAGCGAAGGATCTCGGTGGCCAAGGAGATTCTTCGCTTCGCTCAGAATGACAATGTCGGGATTTCCCGAAATTTGGAACTACTGATACTCGTCCATGTGCAGCTTGCGATTGCCGGCCTTGTCGCGCCGACAGCCGACATCGTGTAACCGTTTGAGCAACGGTTGCAGTTTGTCGAAGTATTTCAACCCCGTGACGTCATCGTCGCGGACTTTCTCGCGTTTCTTCCCCGCCATGCGAGAATTATGCGCCGGCAAACATTGCGCAACACCGCCATCAAGGGGTGCGATCCTGGCTAGCAGCATTCGTGCCGAACAGGATCGGGACTGTCCCCTGATGTTTGATCGCGCGGTCGTGTTATCGGCTGCGGATCGTCGGGACCGACATTTGTCGGGTCGTGCGGGAGTTGTTGCCGACCGGTTGCTTCGCGGGCAGTTGGCTGCCGTCCCGGACCTCGACGAGCTTGCCGTCGGCGTTCCAGTGCATCCACTTTTCGATCAGTTCGCCTTCTCGGTACTCGGCCTGCGACTCCTTCAGGCCATTGGGATGCCACGTGATCCACGTGCCGCCGAGGGCGCCGTTTTGGTAGTCCACTTCGGCTTGTTTTTGGCCGTTCTCATACCACCAGGTGAAGCGGCCGACGGCGACGCCGTGGTCGTATCGGCCTTCGGTCTTCTTGTTGCCGCTGGGATACCACTCGGTCCACGCGCCGTGCTTGAGATCGGGGCCGGCCGGCTTGGCGTCGGTCGTGGTCACGGTATCGTTCCACCAATCGTAGGTCGGGTCCGACATATTGGCTGCGCGAAGATAGCAGCCTTCGAAACGCTTCTGGCTCAACGTGTACCAGCCGGTGCTCGTGGCTAGGCGGCGGCCGTCGACATACGTGGTTTTAGCGGTCCGTTGGCCGTCGCGGTTGTACGCCGACACGTCGCCGTCGAGATGGCCATTTTTGAAGGTGGCTTCCAGACGTTTTTGACCGTTGCCGTGCCACCAGGTCCACGTGCCGTTGCGGATGCCCTGATCGAAGTTCCACGCGACGATGTTCTGGCCATTGTGGTCCTTGATCGTCCAGGCGCCCTGCAGTTGTCCGTCGGCGAAGGTCGCTTCGGAGACAAAGAGGCCGAGGAACTCGCCGTCGTGGTCGGCCGAGAACAGGTGCCCCTTGTCCTTCGCAAAGGTCTGGATCCACTTGCCCTGCTGCTTGCCAAAGAGAAACTCGCCGGTCTTCAGCACCTTGCCATCGGGGCCGTACAGCGTGTAGGTGCCGTGATTGATGTAGTTGCCGGCGGCGTCCTTGGTCACTTGTCGCTCGATCTTGACGTTGCCGTTGCGGTAACGTTCGGTGACCGTTTCAACGCTCTCACCGGTGGCCGAGGGGGGCGCCGGCGTCGGGTCGGCGACTATCGGGACCGCGCCGCGGGCGGCCCGCACGTGGACGGCACTCGATGCTGCCATGGTCGGCGCCGCCGGCGCGATTCGCAATTGCGCTCCGCCGTTCGCGTGAGCGCCGATGGCCGGCAGGGCCAGTGCCAGTCCGCAAAGCACTCGCAACATGGACTTTACGATGCGCATTGACATACTCCTCAGTAAGAGGGGAGCCTTCCGTGGCTTCCCGGACCTTGTGATCCGCTCCGGCAATTGGGATGGCGGGACATCCGCGGTTAACCCGCATTAGCGGTGGGATCATATCGCCCAACCACCATACCCGCACCTGTCGCTGTTGATCGACCTTTGTTGGCGTGCACATTCATGCAAACCGTTGCAGTCGCTACAGGGCTTAAATCTGGAAAAGTCGCTCTGGGCCGTCGTGGGGCAGGCCGATCCGAGCGGGCCCGACGCAATTCGTCGTCAATGCCTGGCGCCGCCGTTCTACGACCTCCCGGGCAGCCCCCCGACAGGTCGCCGTGAGCTATCCTTTTCTTGGACCCGAACCATCAAAGAACCGACTGCGGAGCCATGAAGCCATGTCTCACCACATCCGCCAACGAAAGCATCTTTTCGTCGACCCAAAGATCCAGGGTGCCCTGATCGTCCGCGTGGTGCTCTACTGGATCGTCTGTCTGATCACGTTTACCGCGATGTTGTTCTGCTGGCGGATGATGAGCGGCCCGGTAGGGACGGCACCGGTACCCTTCGAGGATATGTGGCTGTACTACCGGCCAGCGATTCTCGCATCGTTCCTGCTGTTGCCGATGGTCATCATCGATATTATCCAACTGAGTAACCGCTTCGTCGGGCCGCTATTGCGGCTGCGCCGGTCGATGCGGGCGTTGGCACGCGGTGAAGACGTCGAGCCGCTGGAGTTTCGTGGCCCGGACTTTTGCGCAAATCGCGGACGAATTTAACGCTGTCCGCGCGAAGGTCATGGCGGGCCCCGACTCCGCCCATGACGAATGCGAGCAGGTCGAGGCCGTGACCGATCCTGCGTGGGCGACGCAATAGGATCACGTGGAAAGGACGGGATAGCGCCGTTCGTAAGGGGGCAGTCCCGAATGGGACTGTCGGATTGTTGGGATGCGATTTGCGCAGAATATGAGCTACCGTCTGCCGGTGATTTCTGATGAAATCCGGCACACGGAAACTGGCTTGGGTTGTTTTGCCCTTCCAGGCTATTTTGTATCAGCCCTCCTCGGCTTACGCGGTCAACGAAGCCAAGGAGGGTTTTTGCATGGCTCGGGATATTCCAAGTTTTTCCGGCGGAAGCCGCGGCAGTTTTTGGAAAGTCGTGGCGGCGTTTCTCGGGGGTGGGGCGTTGCCCTTCGCGCGCGTCCTTTCCGCCGAACGTATCGAGCAGGTGTTCGCCAAGCATGGCGGGTTGTTTGGCGGGTACGGGATCTACTCGGCGGCGATGATGGTTTGGTCGTTTCTCGGCCAGGTGCTGCGCGACGGCAAGGAGGCCTCGTGCCAGGCGGCCGTGGCGCGGGTCGTGAGCTACCGCGAGCACGAGCAGATCGCGCCGCCCACGGCCGACACCGGCGACGATTGCCGCGCACGCGCGAAGCTCTCCGAAGCGGCGCTGCAGGAACTCAGTTGCGAGGTGGCCGCCGAGACGGAAGCGGCCGCCGAAACGGACTGGTTGTGGAAGGGCAAACATGCCAAGCTGATCGACGGCTTCACGTTTACGATGCCCGACACGGCGAAGCATCAGGCCGAGTATCCCCAGCAGAAGTCGCAGAAGCCCGGGGTGGGGCTGCCGATCGCCCGGGTGGTGACGATCCTCTCGCTGGCGACCGCCTGCGCGATGGATGTGGCGCTGGGCCCTTACGCCGGCAAACAAACGGGAGAGCCGGCCCTGCTGCGAAAGCTTTTCGGGCGGCTGGGCGCGGACGACATTGCGGTGGCCGATCGCTACTACTGCGCGTTGATGATGATCGCCTTGCTGCTGGCCCAGGGCACCCACGTCTGCGCCGAAAGCACCAGCGGCGTCACAGCGACTTCCGCCGCGGCAGGCGGCTGGGCAAGTACGACCACATCATTGTCTGGACTCGTCCCGCCAAGCCGGAATGGATGGACGAAGCCACCCATCAAGAGATTCCCCAAACGCTGGAACTGCGCGAGATTCGTTTCAGCGTGATCGAGCCGGGCCGGCGCACTCGCTCCATCGATATCATCACCACGCTGGCCAACGCCGCAGAGTATTCCAGGGAGGAGATCGCCCAACTATACGGTTTTCGCTGGAATGCGGAGTTGGACATTCGCGCAGTCAAGTCCAACCTGAATCTCGTCCCTGTGCGCTGCAAATCGCCGGAGATGGTTCGCCGCGAACTGTGGACCACTCTGTTGGCCTACAACCTGATCCGCACGACGGCCGCCGCCGCAGCGCTGCTGCACGGCAAACAGCCGCGTCAGATCAGCTTCACCGCGACGTGCCAGTACGTGCTGGCGTCGTGGATGTCGCGCTGCTGCGGGTTGATTCCCGCCCCGCAATTGGCCCGTCATTGCCTAACGATGCTCCGCCATATCGCCACCTGCGAGGTTGCCAACCGCCCCGGCCGACTCGAACCAAGAGTTCTCAAACGACGCAGACATGGTTATAAACTCATGCAGAAGCCCAGAGAGACGCTGCGTGCTGATTTGCGCAACCACTGCACGTAAAACAAGCTCGGACGCGACAGTGCCATTCGGGACAGGTCGCCGTCGCCGCGGTTCGGCGGCACCGCCGATTGTCTGATCTGCCCGGATGTGAAGGGTGCCGGTGGTTTTCCACCAACGCGCGGCATGGTAGAATCGGCCTTGGTGATCGGCCACGAGCTCAAGCCGTCGGCGCGGCTCCAATGTTTTCACGTTTGCTGTCCGGGAGAAATCCGCATGTCGTCGTCTTTGTTAGGTGGCGTTCGAGGTGCATTCCATCACTTTATGCTAGGAGGACTATGCATGGCGCTTGCAGTCGGCCACGGCAATGGTTCCGCTTCCGGCGCTGAGCAACCGGCGCCGGCGGAGACGTATCGTCAGGCGAAGGATTTTCTCGCGCACCACACGAGTGTTGTGGAGCTGACGAACGACCAGGGGGCGCGGGTGGCCGTGTGCCCGCAGTGGCAGGGACGCGTCATGACGTCGACCTGCGACGGTTTGGACGGACCCAGCTTCGGGTTCATCAACCGCGCCTTCATCGAGGCCGGCCGCGAAGACCCTCACTTCAACAACAAAGGGGCGGAGGACCGTCTGTGGCTTGTCGCCGGAAGGCGGCACGTTCAGTCTCTGGTTCAAGCCTGGAGTCGAGCAGACGTTCGACAACTGGTTCACCCCGCCGGCATTCAATCAAGGGCCGTTCGAGGTTGTGGCCGCGCCGGACGCCTCGCAGTGCCGCATGAGCCGGCACATGAAGCTAAAGAACACGGCCGGCACCGAGTTCGACCTCATGGTCACGCGCGATGTCCGGCTGCTCGATGCGTCCGATTTGCAGCACGTTTTGGGAGCCGCTGCGCGAAGATCGTCAGCCGCCCGGGCGTCAAAATGGTCGCCTATGAAACGGTCAACACGATCACCAACCAGGGACCGGCGATGAGCAAGGAGAAAGGGCTGGTGTCGATCTGGATTCTCAGCATGCTCAATGCCAGCCCAAAGACGGTGATCGTCGTGCCGTATCGGGCGGGCGCCGAAAGCGAATTAGGCCCCGTGGTGAAGTCCGACTACTTCGGCACGGTCCCGCCCGAGCGGCTGAAGATTACGCCCGAGGCGATCCTCTTCAGCGCCGATGCGAACTATCGCTCGAAGATCGGCACGTCCCAGCAGCGGGCCAAGAACATCCTCGGCGCCGTTGATTTCCAGAACGGCGTATTGACACTTGCCCAGTTCACGATGCCGGACGACCCCGCGAAGGTCGATTATCTCAACAGCATGTGGGGGCTGCCGCAAGCGCACCCCTATTCGGGCGACGTGGCGAACGCCTACAACGACGGGCCGCTGGCGCCGGGCAAGCCGGGCATGGGCAACTTCTGCGAAATCGAGTCGCTCTCACCCGCCCTTGCCCTGAAGACCGGCGAGTCGCTCAGCCACCATCATCGCACGATCCACATTCGGGCCGATCGCCAGACGCTGGCGGAACTGGCCCGGCAGACGCTCGGCGTCGACCTGGAAAGCGCGCGACAAGAGATGGTGATCGGTCGATAAGCGGTTAGCCGACGCGAAGAGATCATCACACAGCGTCCCCTCTCCCATTGGGAGAGGGGAGCGATGGTCGCGGATGCGTCACGGACGCTCCGCGTTCGTAAGGGCACAGTCCCATTTTTCTGGCGTCGCGCCACAAAAATAGGGGCAGTCCCCTCGTTACATACTATCGCCCCACGGGGTGGGCAACTTGCGGCCGTAGGACGTCGCGCAAACTCGGCCAGCGTGGTCGACGTCGTGTTTTGCGGCGAACGAGGCTCCAGCGGCCGCAGCCTGCCTGTTTCGACGGCGTCATACAGTTCGATCATCACATCTGCTGCATTCTCGCTCATCGCGCTGTCAATCATTGCACGCCGTGCATCGCTGGGCGAGCACTTGGTGTGCGTGATCTTGCGGCCGAGCGTCTCCGAGAGAACTCCGGCCACTTCGTCAAAGCTCAGATCGGCCGGGCCGTGCAGCTCGCTGACAAAGTGCCCCATCCAGCCTCGACTGGCCAGCCGGGCTGCCGCAAAGCGGCCTATGTCGCGGGTGGCGATCATCGGGAAGCGACGCGATCCGCTGATCGGCAGCGAGATCTTGTTTGAGCGGCGGATCGAGTCGAGTTGCCAGAGCAGGTTCTCGAAGAAAAAGCCTGGCCGCAGATGAGTGATATTGGTCGACGCCTCGTCCAACAACCCCTCGACGTCGTGCAGACCGTTGATCGGGCCGACGCCGGAGGCCGATTCGGCTCCGATGGACGAGAGATTGACGACTCGCGAGATCCCGTTGGCGCGAATCGCCCTGGCTGCCGCCTGGCCGAGGCGATTCTGGAACGCCCGCACGTTGTCCGACCCGTAACCTGGCGGTGTCACCCAGAACAGTGCATCGCTCCCATAAGTGGCTTTCGTCAAATAGTCGGCGTCATCCTGCGAACCGACGGCCATTTCGGCCCCGCGGCGAACGAAGTCTCTCAATTTCGTCGGCCGGCGGCCCAACAGGGTGACGCGGATGCCGCCGCCGAACTCTAGTAAGAAATCGACCACCGCACTCCCAACGTGGCCCGTTGGTGTTGCAACTGCAATTTTCATCGCCTTCTCCTTGCCTTTGCTATTCCGGAGGCAATCTCCATCTCTGACTCAATTGTACGCAGGCGTCGAAAAATGGTAAGGCAGATAACGCATTCGAAATCGCCGCAGTCGGCCGTTTTTCGAACGTCCCAGCCGCGATCACGGCAGCGCCAGCCTTGAGGATGTGCACCTAGCGGACTTTGCGAGGAAGGACTGTCCCAATTTTCTCAATGAAAATGGGGCTCTCCTCTTTCACGCTCCCGATCGATGCGGCTGGACCTGGCCGCCAGAAAAGGAGCGGGCGACCGGACACTCCCGCTAGCACCGCAAGAACAGAAGCATTGCTTGCGCGCCGACCGCCTATCCTTCTTCGTCGGTGAACGCGAGCTTGACCTCCTCGTACTGTTCCGGCCGAGCGCGATCGCGACGCCGGCTGGACCGGCAGACCAACGCCATTCCCAACCCAACGCCGAGGAGTACTACGATATACGAGAAGACGTAGCTGCCGGCTGGCTTTTCCGTCTGCTTGGGAAGTCCCATTCCCTGCGCAAACGCGATGCTTTGCAGCACCATCCAGGCCGCAACTGCCCAGCACATCATCTTTACCCACCTCGCAACCACAATCCACCGCCTCATCATCAAGCTCCTTTTGTTCACCCGCAATTATAACCGGAGACTCGCTCGAATACCACACCTTACAGGCGCTCCCGTAGTAGACACGCCGAGCGGGGACTGTCCCGATTTTCGCGGGCGCCGCCGCGCAGCGGTGGTCGGCGAAAATGGGACTGCCCCCTTCGCCGCGGTTTGCGTCGCTACTGCTCCTCGTGACACAAGAATCCGTACAGTCCCGCTGAGCGTGCCACCTACGTGTGTCGCGCGTCCCAGGCGATCCAGCCTAGATACAAGTTGCCGCCTAACGAGGCAAACAGGCCCAACAGCGTCAGCGTCAGCGGCAGCCAAGGCTTCTCAACCTTCTCGGGTTCGGCGGTCTTGGCTGGCGGCGACGGCGGACTGGCGGCTGTCGTCGGCGGCTCGATGAAGGTTGCCCGGTGTTCGGCGAGCGGTTTGGCGGCGCCGGGCGTCACCGGCGGTAATGATGGCGGCGGCGTGTCCTGCGGAAGCTTCTTGCGGCCGACGACGATCCGGTATGAGCGGACCTGTCCGGCGGCCGACGGCACGTCGCTTTCGATCGCCTGGCCGTCGCGGAGCGCGTCAAGGTTTTGCGGATCGAGTTGAATGATGTACTGCATTCCTCCCCCGTCTGGCATCTGCTGCCAGCCATAATCGATGCCCATGGTGGTTGCAGCCAGGCAGACAAGTAACGAGTACATTGCATCCTCCCGCGTATTGGTCGGACGCGGATCGGCCCGACCGATTGCTTGATTATCGTTGTCGCGGCGGCAGCCTGCAAGCAGCGGATTCGGTGGCACGTCCCGGAACGGAGCGAAGGGCGTGGTTCTCCAACCTCCACGCCCATCACTTTGTTCTGGGCGTGCCACCCAAAGCGGCAAGCAGGCGGCGGCCTCGCTTGAACGCAACGCCGACGCCTGCCACAATGATGCCTGGTTGAAAAGGACGCAGAATTGGCTGGAAACCGACCGCACGTTGCGAAACGCTGGTTGTTGGTCGCGATCAAGCTGTTGATCGTGATGGTCGTGGTCTGGTTCATTCGCCGGACGATTGCCGACGCCTGGAGCCAATTGCACGAGCGTCCCTGGCACTGCGACTTTCGCTGGTTGCTGTTGAGCGGCTTGCTGTACCTGGCCGGCACGCTGATGTGCGGTCTGTTCTGGCACCGGGCGCTGTGCATATTGGGCCAGCCCGTGCGGCTGGGCGATGCCCTGCGAGCCTACTTCGTTGGCCACCTTGGGAAGTACGTGCCGGGCAAAGCGATGGTGGTGGTTCTGAGGACGGGACTCGTGCACGGCGACGGGGTCGACACGTCGCTGGCCGCGGTTAGCGTATTCTTTGAGACGCTGACGATGATGGCCGTCGGCGCGCTAATGTCGGCGGCGATCATGGCCGTCTGGTTTCGCCACCACGGCCTGCTGTTTGGCGTGGCGCTGGCGACCGTGGTCGCGGCCGGGCTGCCGACGTTGCCGCCGGTGTTCCGCCGGCTGGTGCGGCTGGTCGGCGTCGGCAGGGCCACGCCGACGGTGGCCGAGAAGCTCTCGCGGCTCGACTATCGGACAATGTTCCTCGGCTGGCTATTGACAGGTTTCGGATGGGTTCTGCTCGGCGCGAGTTTCTGGGCGGTGCTGAGGGCGCTGGGGGCGGCAGGACCGAATCCCTTTGTCCAACTTCCGCTGCACACCGCCGCCGTCGCGCTGGGCACGGTTGCAGGGTTTGTATCGCTTGTGCCGGGCGGGGCGGTTGTCCGCGAGGCCGTCGTAACGGAACTGACGGCACCCTATCTTGGCGATGCAGCCGCATTGGTCGGCGCCGTCCTCTTACGGCTGGTATGGTTGGTGGCAGAACTCGGGATATCGGGTATCCTATATTGTGGTGTCCGCCGCAGGTCTCGCTGAGTACGGCGTAGCGGGGCCGCGGCATGGACCCATACCCCACCGCCCTCCCGGGATAGGCCATACTTGCGCCAGTCGCCCACCCCTTGCTAAAAATGCTCTCCATCGTCATCCCCGTACTTGATGAAGCCGGCACCCTCGCGACGCTCCACGCGGAGCTCTCCGAGGTGGCGGCGGCCGAGGGGTATCAACTCGACATCGTGCTGGTCGACGACGGTTCGACTGACTGCTCGTGGGAGACGATCCGGCGGTTGGCCGCGGCGGATCCGTGCGTTACCGGTGTGCGGTTCCGCCGCAACTTTGGTAAGGCCGCGGCCTTAAGCGCCGGCTTCGCCCAATCACGCGGTGAACGGATAATGACGCTCGATGGCGACTTGCAGGACGATCCTCGCGAGATCCCGCGCTTCCTGGCCGAAATGGAAAAGAGCCTCGACGTGGTCAGCGGTTGGAAGAAAACGCGGCACGATCCCTGGCACAAGGTCTTGCCCTCGCGGCTGTTCAACCGGATGGTGAGTTGGCTGACCGGCGTGCGGCTGCACGACCACAACTGCGGCATGAAGTGCTATCGCCGGGCCGTGCTCGACGAGGTTCGGCTTTATGGCGAATTGCACCGTTTCGTGCCGGTATTGGCGGCCGCCCGGGGCTTTCGCATCGGCGAGATCGAAATTCATCACCGCCCGCGGCAGGCAGGCCGGTCGAAGTACGGCATGACCCGGTTTGTCAAAGGTTTCTTGGACTTGTTGACGGTGAAGTTTCTGACGGGTTTCGGCCAGCGGCCGCAACATGCGTTGGGCACGGCCGGGCTGGCGGCGTTTTCACTCGGCGGCGCTGGGCCTGGTGGTGCTGGCTTGCGAATGGGCCGTCTCGCGGCTGGTCGGCGGCATGGAGCCGGTCCATCTTCACGAGCGGCCGGCGTTGATCTATTCGCTGGGCCTGCTGCTGTTGGGTGGGCAATTGATGTCGATCGGCTTCCTGGCCGAACTGTTTGTCGCCTACCACAGGCCGGATGTCCACCCGTACTCGATTTCCGAATACGCCGGCGACGCCGCCCCGTTGTCGCCCCAGGACGCGCACCGCGCCTCATCGTGATGCAAACCACCACCGACTCCCGCGCCGAATTCCGCCGCCACGTTTATCTGTTGCTGATCGTGGTGAGCACGGGCGCCATGTTGGGGCGGATTCTGGCGGTCGACGCCGTCAACAACATCGCCCTGGAAAGCCGGCTGTTGCGCAGAATCCCAGACGAGTTGCAGAAGAAACGGGCAGCGCTGGAGTCGACGGGGCTCTCGGGCAAGGCGTTGGACGACAAGATGGCGCGGATCGAGGCGCAATGGCGTCACGCCGCGCACTTGCGCGGGCCTTTCCTCAGCGCGAACGACCGCAGCCGCTGGGACGCCGCCCGGGCCCTGGTCGAGGGCGACGTCCGCGTGCCGGGTGCGCCGTATGCCATCGACAAGGTCATGGAGCAGCCCGGCTGGGACACGATCGACATGGTGATGCATGACGGCCACTACTATTCGAGCAAGCCGCCGATCATTTCGACGATCATGGCGGCGGTCTACTGGCCGATCTATCGGTTGACCGGGGCCACGCTGGAAACGCACCCGTATGCGATCGGCCGGTTCATGCTCGTGCTGTTGAACGTCATTCCGCTGGTGATCTGTTTTCTCTTGCTCGCCCGGCTCGCGGAGCGATTCGGCGCGACGGATTGGGGGCGGCTGTTCGTGATGGCGACGGCGGCGTTCGGCACGTTCTTGACGACCTTCGCCGTGGCGATCAATAACCATCTTCTGGCCGCGGTCTGCGCTACGGCAGCGGTGTATGCCGTGGTCCGCATCTGGTTCGACGGCGAGCGTCGCCTGCGCTACTTTGCCGTCGCCGGGCTGTTTGGGGGCTTGGCCGCGTCGTTTGAGTTTCCCGCGGCAGCGTTGCTCGCGCCGCTGGCGCTTTTGCTGTTCTGGACGGCACCGCGCCGGGCGCTGGTGGGCTTCGTGCCGCCGGTGCTGATCGTGGCGGCCGCGCTATTCGGCACCAATTGGATCGCCCATCACAGCCTCAAGCCGGCCTACCTGCACCGCAGCGGCACGGACAACTGGTACGACTACACCTACCAGCGCCACGGGCACACCGTGGAAAGCCACTGGAAGAATCCACAGGGCGTCGATCGCGGCGAGCCGTCGCGGTCGATCTATGCGCTGCACGTGCTCGTCGGCCACCATGGCATCTTCTCGTTGACGCCGGTGTGGCTGTTGAGCCTCGCCGGCATGGTGGCATGGGGATGGCCGGGCCGCGATCCGCGGCTGCGCTGGATGGCGGCCACGATCGCCGCGATCACGCTGGCCTGCCTTGTGTTCTACATCGGCCAACCGCAAATGACGCGCAACTACGGTGGGCTCACCAGTGGCCTGCGCTGGATGTTCTGGCTGGCACCGCTGTGGCTGTTGACGATGCTGCCGATCGCCGACGCTGTGGCCGCCCGCCGCTGGACCCGGGGCCTGGCCCTGGTCCTCTTGGCCGTCTCGGTCCTCTCGGCCAGCTACCCGACCTGGAACCCGTGGACGCAGCCTTGGTTGATGAACTTCATGCGGAATCTCGGCTGGATTTCGTAGCCGTCCTGCGTCGGTGGCACATCCCTAAACAGAGCAAAGAGTGTGGTTTTGGGCATTAAAGTGGACAGTCCCATTTTCGTTGAAACGAATATCGGGACAGTCCCCGTTCCGGGCGTGCCACGGATGGCGCATTTGCCTGAAAAATGCCCGTATTGTTGTCTCGCTGGCTGGACTATACTAGACTAGAACGCTGTGGGGCTGGGGGCCGTACGGCCTTTGAGTGGGCTGAGATTACGGTTTGTTGTCTTTGAGGAGTGATTCCATGAACCGAACGTGGACGTTGATACTGTTGATGACGTGGCCGCTGGTGGCCTTTGCCCAGACCAGGCCGAACACATCCGCGCCTTATCAGCCGGCAGTGCCGGCGGCGTCCAACGTCAACACGTACGGCGGCGGATGGTCGGGCTACTACGCGGGCGGTTACGGCGGGGGCACCGTCGCCGGCTCGGCGATGAACGGAATGGCCAACGTGATTAGTTCGAAGGGGGACTACAATCTCTCGACCTCGGCGGCGGCCGTCAATATGACGCAGGCGCAGAAGAACGAGATCCAGAACCGGCAGTTGTACACCGACACGTACTTCCAGATGCGCCAGACGAATAAGCAGGCCCGCGAAGCGGAGCGAACGCCGCGGTTGACGATGGAGCAGCTTTCGCGGATCGCCCGCCAAGGCGTGCCACAGGCATTAAGCCCCAGCCAACTGAATCCGGTTACCGGGCAGCTCGAATGGCCGAGCGCCCTCCAACTGCCCAGCTTCGAGTTGCAGCGAAACGAATTGGAGGCGCTGTTCGCGCAACGGGCGAAGTACGGCGGGCTGAGCTATACCGAGCAGATGAAGGCTACCGGAGTGCTCGATACCATGCTCGCCGGGCTGAAGGACCAGATTCGGCAAATCCCGCCGGAAGATTACATGGTGTGCCGCAATTTTCTCCAAAGCTTGTCGTACACGGCAACCCGCAACGAACTGCAATTGCAATAATGCCATCCTGACATGAGGAGCGTCTGAATGAGTACGAAGATCATCGCCCTTCTGACCGTCGTGTGTGGATGTTGGTTTGCCGACGTCGCGACCACGCTGGCGGGAGAGGCTTCCACCGCAACCGCTCTCGCCGGGCTCAACTCGCCCGACGAATCCGTCAAGCTTCATGCCATCGACCAATTAGGGACCGGCGGTGCGACGGCCGCCGCGCCTGTCCCCACGCTGGCGAACCTGTTGCAGGACCCGTCCGCAGAAGTCCGTGCCCATGCGGCCTCGGCGCTGCGGCGCCGTCGGAGCGGCGGCCAAACCGGTCGCCCCCGCGCTGGTCGACCTGCTGAAGGATCCCGAGCCCGTGGTACGTCAACAGGCCATCAAGGCGCGTCATGGAAATTCGACCCGGGCCGCGGGTGATGGTGCCGCTGTGCGTAAAGCTATTGGAAGACTCCGATCCCGGGGTCCGCATGCGCATTCTCAACGCAATTGCTGAAGCCGGTCCGGCCGCCGTGCCGGGGCTGATCGCGGCGTTGAAAAACGAAAAGGCCGCCTATTGGGCGTGCGTGGTGCTGCGCGAGATCGGTCCCGCGGCCAAGGCGGCCGTGCCGGCGCTCGCCGAGAAGATCCACGATCCGCGTCCTGAGATTCGCCGCGAGGCCATCCTCGCGCTGGCCGCGATGGACGCCGCCGCCGCGCCGGCGGTGAAGCAGATCGCCCAGACCCTCAGCGACAAGGACGCGCAGACGGCCGCGACCTACGCCTTGGGGCGGATCGGCCAGATTCCACCGGGGGCCGAGGCAACCATCCGGCAGAACGCCGATAGTTCCGACAAAGTGCTAAGCACGACTAGCCTCTGGGCGCGGCGCACGTTTATCCCGACGACAAGGCGCTGCGGACCAAAACCACCGAGCGATTGATCGCGCGATTGAAAGACGAGGATCCGTTCGTGCGGGTTGAGGCCGCCCGGGCACTGGCGGCGCTGCCGCCCGCTCCGGACGTTACGGCGCCGATTTGGGAAAAAGCACTGCAAGGCGCCGACGAAGCGACGGTTCGGAACGCTTTGGATGCCCTGGCCGAGCTTGGATCGCCGGCCGTGCCGCGGCTGATCGACGCGTTGAAGTATGAAAGGCTCCGTGGGCAGGTGGCCTATGTTCTCGGCCAGATTGGCCCGTCCGCCGCACCGGCCACGGAAGCATTATCGAAGCTTGTCGCGGACAAAAACGAGCGGGTCGCACAGGAGGCCATCCTGGCCCTGGCCAAGATCGGTCCGGGGGCAAAGGCGGCAGTTCCGGCTTTGGTCGACGCGCTGCAAACGCCGAACAACGCCAACGCCACGGCCGCTGCCTATGCCTTGGGCAAGATCGGCCCGGACGCCGCCGTCGCGGAACCGGCGCTCGAGCAACGACTGGCGAGCCCCGACCAGAATGCCGCCCTCGCCAGCGCCTGGGCATTGGTCCACATCCGTCCCGGCTCGGCGAAGGTCGTGGCCCGGGCGGTGCCGGTGCTCATCGCCGGCTTGAGCAGCCCGCTGCCCGTGGCACGCCGCGGCGCGGCCGAAGCCCTCGGCGATGCCGGACCATTGGCCGTCGAGGCCCTTCCGGCCTTGCAGCAGACGACGAACGATCCGAACGCCGCCGTGAGCAAAGCGGCTACGAATGCCATCGCTCGCATTCGCGGCGAGAAGTAGTCTGCTACGAAGGGACTATCCCGATTTTTGTCTCAACAAAAATGGGACTGCCCCTTTTGCCCGGAGCCCTGCGAATGCCTCTGCTCGGTGCTGGAGAAGGTCGGAGTTCTCGCGCACGGTTGCTGCGCCGCTTCCGCGTATCCAGCGAGGACGGTTCAGAAGGGAAAAAGCGGGGGAGGGGGGGACATTCTACTCTTGCGATTGAAGTCGAGGCCGACCGCGCGGATGAAGGCTTGCCTCCAGACCCAATCGTTCGGCCGTGGCATGTTGCCATGGCTCGTTTCCATAAGGCGTGCCCCGCTCGACGCACTTTCGCAGCGCCGCCAACTCCGCCTCGCTTTGCGGACGGTTGACCCAATCCAGCCAATCGTTACCGCGTGGCAGCGGCCCCGGGTCCAACATCCCTGCACGCTTCCCACCATTCAGCGCCGCCGCCGAAGACCACAGCCAATCCTGCGCACACTTCACCAAGTTGGCACGCAGCGCGTTTCGCTCGACATAACGCAACACTGTCCGCAAATGCTCGTCTTCTTCGATGGGAAAGGCTTTGAAACGCCCTTGCCAGACGTGCCCGCTCCCATGATAGTGCCGATGGTAGCTCCTCACGTGCGAAGTCAGGAGCCGTTGCATCCATCGGCTCAAGTCTCCGACTTCGTGCGGCCAAAGAACCAGATGAAAATGGTTCGGTATCAGGCACCAAGCCAACAACCGCATCGGCAGTCGCTCTTGCGCCTGCTCCATCAAATCCAGAAAGGCGACGAAGTCTTCCTTCTTGTGAAACACCTCTGCACGACCATTGCCTCGATTGAGCACATGGTAGCAAACACCGCCCACTGATGCCCTTGCCGTTCTCGCCATGCACGGATTCTATCGGCCCTTCTCGCCTCCAACAAGAGAAAAAGTAGAATGTCCTTGCGCTACGTTGAACTTGGGAAAGGAGGATCGAAAGCAGAAAGTAGGATATATCGTGAAACCTTTCGATGGAACCCTGCGGGTAAGCAAGCCCGTCCGGAAGAGCTTGGCCAGCAACCGGAAGCGAGTCTTGCGTGGTGTCGGGGCGACCCGGCCTGCGAAGCGTAGACAGCCAGTGCCGAAGCCGTGTGATTGAGCCTCGAAAGTACGAATGCGGGAGCCTTCGTCTTGGACACAGCGGGGGCCGCGCCGACGCATCGTTATGGCCTGATGCGTTGGTCCTGCCGGGGTCGGAGAGCAGGGCAAGAGCAAAATCGGGGTTCCCCAGGAACGTAGGAGATCCTGCCGTTTCCACTGACCCTTTCCCGGCCGGAGATACCGGGTGACCAACTCCAGGAGACCCGTCCGCGGCAGCGCTCGGCCGCGCGTGGACGAAACGAGCGGGGGGACAAACGGGGAGGACAAACGGGGACATTCTAGTTTATCGGCTGCCCGTGTTTTCTGGATTGCCTATTCCTGCCAATTTATGAATTAAAACAGAATGTCCCCTTTGTCCTTCCGCCCCTTTGTCCTTCCGACGGCGAGAGCGTATTGCCGAGGACAAAGGCCAAGGCCATTTGTTCGAGTTGGACAGGGACTTGCCGACCAATGCCGATCTTCCACAGCCCGTAGCTCCCGACGACACCGTGGAAGTGCATGGCCATCGCCGCCACCGCAAGAAACGCGAGATCGATTGGGACAAGCTACCACAGATCCGCCATGAACACGATCTGCCGCCAGAAGAGAAGACCTGTCCATGCTGCGGCCGACAGATGGACTGCATTGGTGAAGACATCACACGGGAATTGGAATTGCAACCAGCGAAGCTGGAAGCCCATATTCATGTCCGTCCGAAATACGCCTGTCGCTGTTGCAAGAAGAGAGTCTGTGCGGCTCCGCTTCCGCAGCGGCCGATTCCCGGCGGCATCGCCGGGCCGGGCTTGGTCTCCGAGGTACTCGTCAGCAAGTTTGGCGACCATCTGCCCCTGTACCGTTTGGAAGACATCGTTGCTCGTGCCGGCGTCTTCATTGCCCGCAGCACGCTCTGTGATTGGGTCAAATTCGCAGCGGAACTCTTCGAGCCGCTGTACGAGTTGCAACGCAAGCTGGTCCTACAATCCACGGTAATGTGGACAGACGACACGTCCGTCACTGTCTTGGGCGGCTCTCAAGGAAGTTTTGAAGGCAACTTCTGGACTTACCTTGGATACGAGAAACCCTACTCGGTGTACGACTTCACCAAGAATCGCACTCGCGATGGACCGGCAAGTTTTCTGCAAGGATTCAATGGTTATCTACATGCGGATGCTTTTACCGGTTACGACGCGATCTATCTTGGTTCGCAGGCGGCCATTCGGGAAGTGGCCTGTTGGTGCATGCGCGGCGGAAGTTCTTCGATGCTGTGAAGAGTTACCCTCGGGAATCGCATCAGGTGCTGGAGTGGATTCGACAGTTGTACGACGTTGAGGATCGAGCCCACGACGTGACTATCGAGGTCCGTCGCCAGCTTCGTGTTGCCGAATCAATTCCCATACTGGACAAGATCGAAGCCTTCATGACGGGGCTGGCCAGGACCGTACTGCCCAAGAGCAGCTTGGCCAAGGCGATCAACTACGCACGAAACCAATGGGAGGCCCTGCGCCGCTACGCCGAAGACGGTCGTTTGACCATCGACAACAACGTGAGCGAGCGGACGCTTCGGCACCAAGCGATTGGCAGGAAGAACTGGCTGTTTCTGGGCAGCGAAGCGGCAGGGCCGCGGGCAGCCGTGTTGTACACCATCCTGGCCGGTGCCAAACGTCATCGCATCGAGCCGTGGAGTTATGTGCGCGAACTTCTCCTTCGGCTACATGCGGACGATCCCCGACTGGAAGAGATGCTGCCGGACCGGTGGGCCGCGGCGCATCCCGAGGCCGTTCTCACCCACCGCCTCGACGAGTCCCGAGCCAAAGCCACTCGCACCCGAGCCCGCCGCGCTCATCGCCGTGCCCACGCACGGTAACCCGGTCTCCATAGGCCAGCCGCCACGGACAGGCCGGACGCTTACGAGGAAGGTTTTTTCGTCGGACGACCGATCCGCGGCGGAATCAGCGTGCGCACTCCTGCGCTGTCCTCGGGCGTAGGTGTGCAGCGCCTCGCTGTCGTAGCCGGCGTCCGCTGTCAAGGTGGCGATACGCACACGCCGCAACGCCTGGTCCAAAGCCGCGCGAAATGGCGCATGTCGGACCTCGGTCCCCGACCGGGCACCACGGCCAGGATCAGGTGGCTTTGACAATCGCAAAGAATGCCCGCCTTGGGAAAATGCCGATAGGTGATATTCTGCCAGGTTTTCCCGCCTTTGGCGCGACGGCAAACATAATAGTGGCTGGCGTGGTGCGACTCCAAACCCGTGCCGTCCAGCGCGGCCAACTTGACGCGCCGGCTAAGGCGTCGTTGCCTGACCGCGATGCGGATGGTCTTGTCCAACAGACGTTGGGCGCGTTCGCACCGCAGCAGCCGACGCGACGCCTTCTGGAACGTGGTGAAGTGCGGTACCGTCTTCAGGCCGATAACGGCGCGCAGATCGGCTGTGTCGGCCAAGAGAGCCGCCAACTTTCGGTAGTCCAACCGCAGAAACTCTTTGAGCACCAAAGCAGCAAACAACTGCGGCTGGGTAAACTTCTTGGGGCGGAACCGATGCGCATACGGCGCAGCGTTCCTTGTCCCACCTGGTAGGCCATCAAGAGAACTTTGCCGCGGCGATTTGCTGGTTCTTGCCATCCATCATATCTACAAACTTCCCCGTCCACCTTGTTTGGCTAGCTTTGCTAGAGTGAGTTTTCTACAGAGCAGGACTATCCCGATTTTTGTGGCAGCAAAAAAATGGGACTGTCCCCTTCGCCGCGGTTTGCGTCGCAACTGCTCCTCGTGACACAAGAATCCGTACAGCCCTCTTTTTGCGGCGTCCGACATTCTGCGTTTGACGCGGCCGAAGCCGGACGCTATTCTCCGACCCAACCGCTCGACGGGACGTCTTGCGGATATTCGTCATGGAGGGCACGAAAATGGACCGCCAGCAGACTGTGCTCATTGTCGACGGCTGCGAGGAGACGTGCGTCGTCCTGCAAACCGTTCTGCAGCGACGCGAGGTCAGGACGCTCGCCGCTCGAAACGTTGCCGTTGGCCGCGAGTTGGCCCTGCGGCATCGGCCGGACGTGATCGTGCTCGATTTGGACCTGGACGACGTGCCCGACGGCGACCATCTCGGTCGGGTGTTCTTGCCCGGCGACGCCCGCGCAACTGCGGACTTGCCGCGAATGATCCTTTTGGGCAAACTGCGCCGCCGCCACGACGTGCCGCCGGAGGGAGAAGTGGTGGCCAAGCCCTATCATTACGCCCCGCTGGTTCGTAAAATCGAAGGGTTGTTGGCTGCGCGTGGTCAGCCGTAAGAAGTTGGCAGCCGTCGACTGGGCTGTTGGCCTTCTTGGCAGTCCGGGTAGCTCCAAATTCAAATAGTGGATGCCTCCCAAGTCATCGTGAGCAGAGCAACGGATCTCAACAGGCAAGGGGATTCTGTCGCTTCGCTCAGAATGACAACCGTGGGCGGGCCAAGAACTGGAGCTATCGTGTCTGCCCTACCGCTCAATCAGGCGGGGGAGTCTCGACCGTGCCGACGCTGTTTGTCATCCGCGGAGCCGATCAAGGCAGCCGCTTCGAACTCACCGGGCCGATCCTCCGGTTGGGGCGCGACGCGTCGAATAACGTGCAGCTCCACGACACCGAGGTTTCGCGCCACCATGCCGAAATCCGCTTAGTCGGCGACGATTACACGATCTCCGACCTCGGCAGTTCCAACGGAACGTTTGTCAACGGCCAACGCACCCGACAGCATGTGCTGGCAAGCGGCGATCAGGTTCAGTTGGGCAGCACGCTGATGCTCTACACTGGGCCGGCCGAAGAAACGCCGGAAGACCTGGCCCAGATCGTCCGCATCGGCGCGGCGGCCGATCCCGGCGATCGCTCGCAAATCGTTCGCTCGGTGACGCAGGAGGAAGGCAGCCGCATCCTCGATTTCACCGCCGATTCGCCGCAGAACTCGTGGCTTGCACGGGCGCGGAGCAATTTGCAGGTGATGTACCGCACGGCCCTGGCCGTCAGCCACACGCTGGACATCGACCAGTTGCTGCACCGCATCATGGAACTGATCTTTGAGTGGGTCGAGGCCGACCGGGGCTGCATCATGCTCATGGAGCCCGCGACGAAGACCCTTCAGCCCAAGGTGCGGCGCACCCGAAAGGGCATCCGCACCGACGACCAAATCACCATCAGCAAGACAATCCTCGACTATGTCATCGATCGCAACGAGGGCGTCATCACCAGCGACGCGAAGCAGGACGAGCGATGGGATCCCGGCGGAAGCATTGTGCAAATGGGCGTGCGCGAGGCGATTTGCGTGCCCATGCAGGGGCGTTACGACGTGGTGGGCGTGGTCTACATCGACACGTCGACCTCTGCCCGGCAACTGCTCCAGCAGGGCGTCAAAAACAAGTTCACCGAGGACCATTTGAAGCTGATGATCGCCATCGCCCACCAGGCGGCCTTGGCGGTCGAAGACACGCGGTACTATTCGGCCATGGTCCAGGCCGAGCGGCTGGCCGCCGTCGGCCAGACGATCGCCACGCTCTCGCATCACATCAAGAACATCTTGCAAGGCATCCGCGGCGGTAGCTACCTGATCGAGATGGGCTTGAAGGAGCACGACGACGACGTGTTGCGCAAAGGCTGGGACATCGTCGAGCGGAACCAGAATCGCATCTCGGCTCTGGTGATGGACATGCTCACCTTCAGCAAGGAGCGCGAGCCGGAACTTGCCCCGGCCAACCTCAATGCGGTCGTCGCCGAAGCCGTCGAGTTGGTGCGGCTGCGGGCGGAAGAGAGCCACATTCGAAGTGAACTGGCAGCCCGGCGACCCGATGCCCGAGCTGGTTTTTGACGCCGAAGGAATCCACCGCGCGGTGCTCAACGTGATAAACAACGCGCTGGACGCCCTCCTCGAGCGCGACCTGCCGCGCCGCGTCGAGATTGCCACGCACTACGATGCCGATGAGAACCTCGCCCGAATTACAATCGCCGACAACGGGCCGGGCATCCCCGCCGACCAGTTGGAACACCTCTTCAGCCCCTTCGTCGCCTCAAAAAAGAGCCGCGGCACGGGCCTCGGTCTGCCGGTCAGCCAAAAGATCCTCAGCGAGCACGGCGGCCGGATCAAAGTCGAGAATCAGGCGGTCGGCTGCCGCTTCACGCTGGAACTGCCGGCCGCGCTGCCGCCGGCCGGCGGCGAAACGGCCTCGCACATAACGGCACAAGCCCACGAAGAGCCGTAGGACCGCCACGCCGTGCCTGGTCATCGTTCGGTGGCACGTCCCTGGCGCAGCGAAGGGCGTGGCTCCCAGACCGCCACGCCCATCACTTCATTCTGGGCGCGGCACCCGGCGGGGCACTGTCCCGATTTTTGTGTCAGCAAAAATGGGGCAGTCCGGAATGGGACTGTCGGATTGTTGGGATGCGATTTGCGCAGAATATGAGCTACCGTCTGCCGGTGATTTCTGATGAAATCCGGCACACGGAAACTGGCTTGGGTTGTTTTGCCCTTCCAGGCTATTTTGTATCAGCCCTCCTCGGCTTACGCGGTCAACGAAGCCAAGGAGGGTTTTTGCATGGCTCGGAGATATTCCAAGTTTTTCCGGCGGAAGCCGCGGCAGTTTTTGGAAAATCGTGGCGGCGTTTCTCGGGGGTGGGGCGTTGCCCTTCGCGCCCGTCCTTTCCGCCGAACGTATCGAGCAGGTGTTCGCCAAGCATGGCGGGTTGTTTGGCGGGTACGGGATCTACTCGGCGGCGATGATGGTTTGGTCGTTTCTCGGCCAGGTGCTGCGCGACGGCAAGGAGGCCTCGTGCCAGGCGGCCGTGGCGCGGGTCGTGAGCTACCGCGAGCACGAGCAGATCGCGCCGCCCACGGCCGACACCGGCGACGATTGCCGCGCACGCGCGAAGCTCTCCGAAGCGGCGCTGCAGGAACTCAGTTGCGAGGTGGCCGCCGAGACGGAAGCGGCCGCCGAAACGGACTGGTTGTGGAAGGGCAAACATGCCAAGCTGATCGACGGCTTCACGTTTACGATGCCCGACACGGCGAAGCATCAGGCCGAGTATCCCCAGCAGAAGTCGCAGAAGCCCGGGGTGGGGCTGCCGATCGCCCGGGTGGTGACGATCCTCTCGCTGGCGACCGCCTGCGCGATGGATGTGGCGCTGGGCCCTTACGCCGGCAAACAAACGGGAGAGCCGGCCCTGCTGCGAAAGCTTTTCGGGCGGCTGGGCGCGGACGACATCGCGGTGGCCGATCGCTACTACTGCGCGTTGATGATGATCGCCTTGCTGCTGGCCCAGGGCACCCACGTCTGCGCGCGAAAGCACCAGCGGCGTCACAGCGACTTCCGCCGCGGCAGGCGGCTGGGCAAGTACGACCACATCATTGTCTGGACTCGTCCCGCCAAGCCGGAATGGATGGACGAAGCCACCCATCAAGAGATTCCCCAAACGCTGGAACTGCGCGAGATTCGTTTCAGCGTGATCGAGCCGGGCCGGCGCACTCGCTCCATCGACATCATCACCACGCTGGCCAACGCCGCAGAGTATTCCAGGGAGGAGATCGCCCAACTATACGGTTTTCGCTGGAATGCGGAGTTGGACATTCGCGCAGTCAAGTCCAACCTGAATCTCGTCCCTGTGCGCTGCAAATCGCCGGAGATGGTTCGCCGCGAACTGTGGACCACTCTGTTGGCCCACAACCTGATCCGCATGACGGCCGCCGCCGCAGTGCTGCTGCACGGCAAACAGCCGCGTCAGATCAGCTTCACCGCGACGTGCCAGTACGTGCTGGCGTCGTGGATGTCGCGCTGCTGCGGGTTGATTCCCGCCCCGCAATTGGCCCGTCATTGCCTAACGATGCTCCGCCATATCGACGCCTGCGAGGTTGCCAACCGCCCCGGCCGACTCGAACCAAGAGTTCTCAAACGACGCAGACATGGTTATAAACTCATGCAGAAGCCCAGAGAGACGCTGCGTGCTGATTTGCGCAACCACTGCACGTAAAACAAGCTCGGACGCGACAGTGCCATTCGGGACAGGTCGCCGTCGCCGCGGTCGGGTCGGGCACCACTGCTTGGGCACCCGTCATTTGCCTTGCGATGAAAGACGCCTTGTGAGACCGAAATAAACGTGCTATATTCCGATCTTCATGTGACAGTTTGGTGCCGCTCGCCCCACTACGGACGGATATGTCCAACGGGAAGCTGCGTCAGCTTACGTTCTTAGGAAAGCTACACGTTGGGAGCTTGATTCGAGTTGGCCAAGCGGGGAGTCTCGCCGCACTTCTTGGAATGACTCTCGACAGAAGGAGGGAATTGGACCAATGGTAAGCTCAACGATCTTCAGCAAGATTGGCGAAAAGGAGGTCACCCGAGCAATCGTGGCCGAGTTCACCAGGCAGTTTGACGAGTACGTAGAGAGTGACTGCGTTATCATCGGGGCCGGGCCCGCCGGTCTAATGGCCGGCCGCGCTCTTGCAGGACGGGGTGTCAAGACACTCATTGTGGAACGCAACAACTACCTTGGCGGCGGTTTTTGGATCGGCGGCTATTTGATGAACAAGGTGACCGTGCGGTCGCCGGCTCAGGAAGTTCTTGACGAGTTGCGCGTTCCCTACAGCGAACACACACCGGGTCTTTACGTGGCCGACGGTCCCCATGCCTGCTCGAAGCTCATTGCGGCCGCTTGCGATGCCGGAGTGAAGTTCGCCAACATGACGTGCTTTGACGACGTGGTTTTACGAGAAGAAAACCGTGTCGGAGGTGTTGTGATTAATTGGACACCGATTCAGGCGTTGCCCAGGGAGATTACGTGCGTGGATCCTGTGGCGATCGAGACGAAAGTCGTGATTGACACGACGGGGCACGATGCCTGCGTCGCCAGGAAGCTTCAGGAGCGCGGATTGCTCAGGATTGCGGGTTTCGGTCGCCATGTGGGTCGAGCATTCCGAGGACCTGGTCGTTAAGCACACCGGAGAGGTCTGCCCAGGGCTGGTCGTGGCGGGCATGGCGGTTGCCACGGTTTACGGGCTGCCGAGAATGGGACCGACCTTTGGCGGAATGCTCCTTTCGGGAAAACGAGCGGCCGAAGTGACGATCGAAATTCTCAAGGGAACGCATAACGAGAAACCGCGCCATGTACGTGTCTCAGAAAAGCCAGTATACGCTGAGGGCGTTGTTTGAGTTGGCCAAGCGGCAAGGCTCGACGCCGGCCACGGCCGCAGAGATCGCCCGATCGCAAGCGATCCCGCCGCGCTTCGTGGAGTTGATTCTCCAGAGGCTACGAGCAAAGAGACTCATCGAAGCGCGCCGGGGCCGGCAGGGCGGCTACGTTCTCGCGATAGCTCCAGCGAGCATCTCCGTGGGCGACGTCATTCGCACGGTCGATGGATCGTTGGCGCCGGTGGAGTGTGTGGCGGGGCGAACGGGCGACCGCTGTCGGCTCACGGGGCGATGCGCCTTTCGGAAGCTCTGGCAAGAAGACGCAGGAGGCCCTCCAGCGAGTCTATGACGGCGCCAGCCTGCAGGACTTGATTGACAACGAGCAGTCCGCGAGCCAACAGAGCATTCAACCAGAGTACGCTATCTGACCGACACGCTGCATCGTTCTACGCACTGCCGGCAATTCGCGGAGACATCTGGCGACAACCGTAATGCACTCACCTTCGTCCGCAGAGCCGCCCGATGGCTCCGGTGGCTGATCGCCGCCATCCGGCAGGTCCGGACCGCTACATCCCAGCAGCCGCCAGGCGGCGCATGCCTTCGGCGGTCGAGATCCTCGGTTCGTAACCGAAATCGTTTCGGCGCGGCGAGATGTTGAAGTAATGGGAGCGGGCCAGTTGCGCTGCCAGAAAGCGGCTCAACGGGGGCTCGCCGTCGCGGCCCAATAGCCAATAGGCGGCCTCGCAGGCGGCGCCGATCGTCCATGCGGTCCGCAGCGAAATTGCCTTTCGCACCCGCGGCAGGCCGGCCATCGCCAGTAGTTCGTCGATCCACGCCCAGCAGTTCACCGGCTCGCCCTGACTGAGAAAGTACGCGCGGCCGGCCACGGCCGAGCCGGGCTGCAAGGCATCGGCGGCCAGCAGGTGGGCGTCCGCCGCGTTCTCGACGTACAGCGTATCGATCCGATTCGTGCCGTCGCCGATGCGGCGTAGGCGCCCCTCGCGGGCGCGGTGGAAAAGGCCGGGAATCAGGTGCCGGTCGCGCGGTCCCCACATCAAGTGCGGTCGCAAGGCGCAGGTTGCCAGGCCGTCGAGCCCGTTGACCCCGAGCACTTCGCGCTCGGCCAGCGCCTTCGACCGGGCATAGTTGCACAGCCAACGCTTGGGATAGGGCACCGACTCGTCCACGTCCTCTTGGTTCGTGCCGTTGAAAGTCACACTCGGGCTGCTGGTGTAGATCAGCCGCGTAACGCCGTGAGCACGACAGCCGTCGATGACGTTTTGCGTGCCGAGAACGTTCGTGTCGTAGTACCGGCGCCACGGTCCGCCCATGCCGGCGACGCTGCCGACGTGGAAGACCGCGTCGATGCCGCGGCAGGCCGCCACGACGGCGGCGCGATCGCAGAGGTTGGCTCGGGCTGTCGCGACGCCGAGCGCGGCCAGTTGCGGATTGCTGCCGCGACATAGCGCAGTGACACGATCGCCGCGGGCGACAAGTTTCTCGACGACGTAGAGCCCCAGGAAGCCGCTCGCGCCGGTGACCAATGCGTTCACGGGTGAATCCTTCCGCGCCATGTCCCGAAAGAACGCCACCAGCCTAGTAGTAGGCACCGAACCCGTCAATCCCGCGCGATCTAGGGTGGATCGTAGCCGCCGCGATTCCAGGGATTGCAGCGGCAGATCCGCCACAGGCCGCGGAGCGTGCCGCGGACGGCTCCGTATTTTCGCACCGCTTCGATGAAATAAGCGCTGCAAGTGGGTTCGAACTTGCAGCGGCGGCCCAGCATGGGGCTCAACAGCCATTGGTAGAGCCGCACCACACCAATCAGCAGCCGCGCCGGCAGGCGGCGGAGTCCGTACAGAAGGACGGGTAGCATGCGGTCCGGCATCGCCTCAACTCAGTTTCTGCGCCACACGGGTCGCCAAGCGCGGCAAGGATTCGACCAGCGCCGCCAGTGCGGGAGTAACCTCGGGCCGCGGAACGACCACCAGGTCGATTCCTCGCGGGAGCCGGCCGCGCGTCAGGCGAAAGGCCTCGCGCACCAGCCGCTTCCACCGGTTGCGGAGCACGGCTCCGCCAAGCCGCCGCGACGCCGAGATACCCAGCCGGGGATGCGGCAGCCCGTTGGAATGGCCGTAGACGACCAAAAGCCCGTCGGCCGCGCTGCAGCGGCGCCGGTACGCCCGGCGAAAGTCGGCCGGTCGCCGGATGCGGTGTTGGGGGAGAAATCGCTGGTGGCACATTCAGAGAAAATCTCGGGCAATGGAAAAGCCATCACGGGCGTGAGACTTCTTGAGCAGTGCGTCACTCATTCATTTTACCGACTTCAGCCACTCGCGAATCACCCAGCCGACCTTCGCCAGGCTCAGCGCCGAGCACTGCGCCGGCGTGTCGCGTTGGGTATGCCAGGCCGGATAATCGAAATCGATCACGTCGATGCACGAGATGCCGCCGACGTCGTGCAGGATCACGTGATCGTCGCTTACCTCGAACTTCGGCTCGGGCACGAACGCCCGCACGCCGAGCCGGGCCGCCGTGGCCCAGACGTTGGCGACCAGCGGCCGCGTGTCGGCCCACCACAGGCTGTTGCGTTCCTCGAAAATTTGCAGGTCCGCATCGCCGACCATGTCCAGCAGCACGCCCCATTGGTAGTGAGGCCGTCTATGGTTCTTCACGTACTCTCGGGCGAAGTATTCCGAGCCGAGGAAGAACCGGTCCCGCTCGTCGAAGATAAACTCCTCGCCGTCCAACAGCAGGAAATCGACGCCGTAACGGGTCTTCAGCGACGGCATGTCGTGCGCCAGTTCCATCAGAATGGCCACACCGCTGGCGTTGTCGTTGGCCCCGGCGAAGCGGCCGCGAGGGTTTTGCGGGTCTCGCATCGGCAGCGGCAGGGTGTCGTAGTGGGCGCAAAGCAAAATGCGTTGCTTTGCCGCTGGATGCCAGTGAACCAGTATGTTCGCCATTGGCGTCCAGGAGCCGTCCTGCGGGTTCTTTGCCGGAAAGCGCTGGAACTCGACCTGGCCGCCCAACCGGGTGAAATGCTCAGCCAAAAGTTTCTGCTGTTTTGCCATGCCGGGGGAACCGCTCGGACGCGGGCCGATCTCGCACAGTTGCTTCAGGTACTCGTACGCCCGGCGCCGTTGAAGGGGATGTCGCCGAGCTTCATCGAGGAAGCTGCGGCGGCGGCGCCGTCGCTTTCACGCTGGCCGAACAGCAGCCACGCCGCCGTCAGCACGCCGACCAAGAGAACACCACCGGAGACGGCCACGATCGGGCGGGCAGCGATTGAGAGCCTACGCTTCATTGGTGCCTTAACAGGATGGGTTCATATTTCAGCTTCCGCACGTTGCAGTTGCCGTTGTCTGTTTAGCGGCCGACGGCACGTCGACCCAGAATCTTGCGCCTTGGCCGACGTTCCGTCGGCCGCTAAACGGCGCTGCCGAAATCGACTCGCCAAGGTGCATTATAACGCACTTTGCTCCGCCGGTAACTCCAACTCTGCCCAGACCAGCGGGTGATCGGAGGCGCCGTTTTCGCGAATTCCGGCCGCAATCGGGTGAAGGCCGCGGGCAATGATCCAATCGATTCGCCCGGGCAAGTCCTTGGCGCCGATTCTTGCACCCACCGCGTTGACAACGCCCGGCGTCTCGAGGAGCATTCGGATTTGCGGGTCGTTGGCATCGCTGTTGAGGTCGCCCATCAGAACGGCCGGCTCGGCCAGAGCGAGGTAGAGCGCGATCACGGCACGAAGCTGTGCCTCGCGCTCGGCGTCGTAGCGCTGGTTGACGTGCGTTAACAAGACATGGACAGTGCTGGACAGATCATATCCGCACTGGAGGTCGACGAGCACCATGTTCCGGTAGCCCGGATCGTAGCGCCGCGGCAGCGGCAGCCGCTGCCAGGACCGCGCGGGCAGGCGGCTAATTGCCCCGTTGCCCGACTGGAAAAGGAACCACCGCCGATCGGCCGGGGCGAACAACCATTGGAGGCCGAGTCGCTGCGCCAATTGCTCGGCCTGATCGGGACCGCCGGTGACCGTTCGGCCAGCCACTTCGTTGAGGGCCACGAAGTCGAGGTCGCCGAGCTCGGCGGCCACGCGATCCAAGTTGCCTCGTTTCTGACGATCTCGGCCCCCGTGGATGTTGAAGGTGCCGAGGCAAATCGTGGCGCGACGGCTGCCTGCTTCATCCGCCGCCGTCCGTCGAACGGCTTCGCCATTGAGCGAGGTCCCCGCCGCCGGGCCGGTCGAAACGGGCAACGAGGCATACCAGACTAATCCGATCAGGGCGGCAACAAGCGCCACGATTGGCCAACGAACCTTTTTCATCTTGCCGCAAATGCCCTCGATCGCTATTCTGCCGCACGAAACGTCGTCCGCAAGAACGATCATAACCCGGCGCCCCCTCGGCACCAAGAGCGCAACACAATCTGCAAATCCCCTCAGCGTCAAAAGGGACAGTCCCATTTTCGTTAACACGAAAATTGGGACAGTCCCCCACAAAATCCCATGTTCGACTTTCACGCGATTCTCGACGTACACGAGACGACCGTTGCCCGGTGGCACGCGCAAGAAATCGACAACCCGTACACTGGATTTCTGGAACTGGTCTGCCACGCAGCATCAGCAGAACTTTCGCCTGTGGCACCAGGAAGACATCGCCCGCAGCCCTGACGTCACCAGCGCCGACCTGGCCTCGGTGAAGCGGGCGATCGACAAGCTCAACCAGCAGCGCAATGACCTGATCGAGCGGCTAGACGATGCGATCCTCCGACAACTGGCGTCGGCCGGCGTCGAACCCTGGCAGGGCGCCCGCTCGAATACGGAAACGCCGGGCAGCGTGATCGACCGGCTGTCGATCCTCGCCTTGCGGCTTTATCACATGGAGGAGCAGGCCTGCCGCGACGATGCTTCGGACAGCCACGTCGCCAAGGCCAAGGCCCGGCTGGAAATTCTCCACCAACAGCACCGCGACCTTTTCCAATCGCTGGGCGAGTTGATCGAGGACCTGTTCGCCGGCCGCAAACGGCTGAAGATTTATCGTCAGTTCAAGATGTACAACGATCCGACGATGAATCCGTATCTGTATTCGGCGAAGCGCCCCGCGGCCTAGCAGCAGGCGCACAGTGGCAGGCACGCTCTGCGTGCCGTCGCCCTTCGTGGTCGCTTGTAGGGCGTGCCCCTGCGCACCTGTTGATACTCCATTTGGCCACGGCACGCGGAGCGTGCCTGCTACGTTACGGCAAGTCGATGTTCTTCAGTTCGTAGGCGTAGGTCCGGTCGATGATCGCGCCTGGCGTTGTATAGGCGAACGTCAGTTCACTGAGCGGCCGATCGGTCTTGAATTGGTAGGCCAGGCCCACCTCGTTCTGCGCCTGGGCGGTCATCTGAACACCGCTGTAGGCGATGGATCTTCCGTTGGACTGCTCCAATTCTGCCGCGTTGTTGAAAATCCATTGCCGGTGCGAGGCCAGGGCATCACCCGCGTTGTCGAAGCGGACGCGGATGCGGACTTCACAGCCGTCGACCGTTTTGCGGACCTGTTCCAGCGTGACCGTGACGCCGGCGATGCGGCGTTGCACATCCCGGGCGGCGTCGGGGTTGTCGAAGCGGAAGGTCACCGCCCCGCCGGCAAGCGTCGCGAGCAGCTTTCCTTGAAGCGTCGCGATCCGTTGGACTTCACGCGCCGGCCGTTGCAGACGAATGTCGAGTTTCATGGCCGGGCCATCTGCCGCCCGGACGTCGGCCATCTCCGCCATGGCGTCGCTCGCGGCAACCGGCAGCGGCCTGCCCCGCTCGTCGAACGCCCGCACGTCGGCCGAGCGATGCACCAGGCTGATGATTCGCAGCCGCGGTTCCCAGAGCGCATCGACGCTTACGATCAGCGCGTCGCTGCCGGACGGACGAAGCTGACGCTCGGCGACAATCGACACCGCCTCAAACCGGAACGGCCCGCTGTAGCTCAAGGCAGCAGGCACGCTCCGCGCGCCGTTGCCCTCAGTAGCAGGCATGCTCCGCATGCCGTTGGTTTTGTTGGCAGCATCCGCACCTAACCTATCGCCAGCTACGGCACGCGGAGCGTGCCTGCTACTTCTGGCTACGACGCCGATGGCTCGGCGCTTGGCATACGGATAGACGGCCAGGCCGGCGCGGTCCAGAAGCCGATCGAGCGCGGGCCAGAACTCCGTCTTGTCGAAGTCGACGGCAAGCTTCGGGTCGCTCACCGGTTGGCCGAATTGGGGCCGGTAGTCGAGGATCGTGTTGCCCGACTGCCGCTGAAACTGTTCCAAAATCTCCGACAGCGGCATCGCCTTGGCGTGAAGCGTGATGGTCGAGGCATCGGCCGCCTGCTGGGCCAGCGCCAGTTCGAGCTGCTGCCGGATGCGGCCGGCACGCTGTTGCACCTCCGCAGGCAATGATCCATTTTCGGCCGGCAGAAGCGGCAGCACGGCAGGGCCGCGACGCAACAGTTCGGCCTCGGCCGCCTCGCGGTCAGCCAACCGCGGGGCATCGAGTTGTTGCACCAACTGCCGCACCTCGGCCTGATCGTCGTCGCCGACTGCCGACGGCAGCCCGGCGCCCAACAGGATGCAAACAAGTACTGCACCGCAGACCATGATCACCTCTCCTCGCCCCCCAAGAGCATTGTACTTTGCGAATCGACACTTTTGTAGGCGCTACTGGTCAGACATCGGTTCGGTGGTGTAAGATAGCGGTTCCGTTCTGTTCCGACGATTCACGACTTGCTGCCATGCCCCGACCGGTTCAAAGCATCGCACCTCGGCAGGATGATCCGCCGTATCAACCGGGCGAGCCGGCCGCTCTGTTCATCCCTTGCTACATCGACCAATTCTTCCCCGAGATCGCGCGGGCCACGGTCGATCTGCTGAAGCGCTACGGAGTGCCCACGCTCTACCCGGCCGAGCAAACCTGTTGCGGCCAGCCGGCGTTCAATTCGGGCTATTGGGAAGAGGCGCGGCGGGTGATCCGCCATTTCTGCGACGTTTTCGAGCCGCATCGCTGGATCGTCTGCCCGTCGGCTTCTTGCACGGCCATGTGCCGCGTGTTCTTCGGCCACGCCGATCCGGACCCGCGCATCATCGGCATCGGGCGCCGGGTGTTCGAGTTGACCGAGTTTCTGCACGACATCCTGGGCGTTGACCGACACCGGCGCCACGTTTCCGCACAAGGTGACGATGCACATCGGCTGCCACGGACGGCGCGAGCTGGGCACGGCCGAGCCGCCGCATGCAGACTGCTCAAGAGCGTGCGCGGTCTGACCTACTGCGAGTTGCCGAACATCGAAGAGTGTTGCGGCTTCGGCGGCACTTTCAGCGTGAAGATGCCCGGCACCTCGTTGGCCATGGGCGGCACGAAGGTCGAGAACATCGTCCGCAGCGGCGCCGAGGTGGTCGTTTCCAACGACATCAGTTGCCTGATGCACATCGGCGGCATTTTGCGTCGGAAGCCCGAGACGCGTCACATCCGCACCATGCACATTGCCGAGGTGCTGGTGGCCGGTTGGAAGAATGATGCTCCGCCACAAAACGCGCCGCCAACCGATCGCGCGGCCGTCGCTGCGTCGTCCCCCGTTGCCGATCCTTGACCTATGTCCGATGCCATCCGTCCCATGAGCGGCGCCGAGTTTCTTACCCGCGAAACCAAGGGCTTGTACGAGCCCCATGCGCCGTCGTCGCTGGGCGTGAACGCCGAGCGGTCGGCGGAGTTCAACCGCGCGGTGACCGATTCCGTCCCCTATTTTCAGGACTGGCGCGAGGCAGGACACCAGGTCAAGAGCTACGCGATCGCCAATCTCGACAAGCTGCTGGTCGAGTTCGAGCGGAAGATCGCCGCCCGCGGCGCCACGGTGCTTTGGGCCAACGACGCCGCCGAGGCCAACGAGCACGTGCTGAACATCGCCCGGGAACACAATGTCCAAAGCGTGGTCAAGTCGAAATCGATGGTCAGCGAGGAGATGGAGCTGAACCACGTGCTCGAGTCGGCCGGCATCCGGGCGGTTGAGACCGATCTGGGCGAATACATCGTGCAACTGGCCGGACAGCGGCCCGTGCACATCGTTACGCCGGCCATCCACATGTCGGCGGCCGACGTCGGCCGGCTATTTGCCGAAAAGCTCGGCGAACCTTTTACGGAGGAGCATCGCGGCCTGACCGACATCGCGCGGAGGCACCTGCGCGAAGAGTATCTGCAAGCGGACATGGGCGTTTCCGGCTGCAACTTCGCCATCGCCGAAACCGGCACGATGGTGGTGGTCGAGAACGAGGGCAACGCGGGCCTGTCGACCGCCACGCCGCCGATTCACGTGGCCCTGATGGGCATCGAAAAGGTCCTGCCGCGCATCGACGACCTGCCGCTGTTCCTCAACCTCTTGGCCCGCAGCGGCACGGGCCAGAAGCTGACCACCTACACGCACCTGTTCCACGGCGCCACGCCGGGCCGCAAGCTGTACGTCATTCTCTTGGACAACGGGCGGAGCAACGTGCTGAAGGATCCGCGCGGCCTGGTCGTCGCTGCATTGCATCCGCTGCGGCGCCTGCATGAACAACTGCCCGGTCTATCGCCGCGTGGGCGGTTGGGCCTACGGCTGGGTCTATCCCGGCCCGATCGGCTCGATCCTCACGCCGCACTTGCGGGCATGGATAAGGCCGGCAAGCTGCCGTTCGCCTCGTCGCTGTGCGGGGCGTGCGGCGAGGTCTGCCCGGTGAAGATCGACATCCCGCACCAACTCGTCCACCTGCGCCATCGGGCCGTCAACGAGCCCTCGCCGATGAACTCGCCCACCGAGCGGCTGACCTGGGCGGTCTGGGCATGGTTCATGGGCGGACGGGTGCGCTACAAGCTGGCGATGACGGGCGTGCGCATCGGCGTGCGGATGGCGAAGTTCCTGCCCTGGCATCCCGGCAAGCTTGGCGCCTGGACCCGCGGCCGCGAGTTGCCCAAGGTGCCCGGCCCGGACTTCCGAAGCTGGTGGCGCACAAGAATCGGAACAAATACGAACGCACTCGAGCGCACCGCAATCGTTTAGCGGCCGCCGGCACGGCGGCCAAGAGTCTGCGAAAAAAACCATGAGCAGTCGCGACGCAATCTTCAACGGCTTCGCAACGAGCTTTCCAAGGCTCCGCCGACGGACCTGCCGCCGGTGGCCGAGGTCTGGCCGCGCGAAGAGCCGACGGCCGCCGTGATGGCCGATCGGTTCGCGAAGGAGTTGTTGGCGGTCAGCGGCGAAGTGATTCGCTGTGCCACGATGGAGGACGCGCGGCGGCAATTGGCCGAACTGGCTCGGGCGGCCGGCTGGACGTCGTTGGGCGGCATGGACCGGCCGATGGTCCGCGACGCGGCGGCCGATTTGCCGGCCGGCGCGATGCGTTGGGCGGCCGACGATTGGCAGCCGCGGCAGATGGCCGAGCTTTCGGCTGCCGTCATCGAGGCCGACGTGCTGTGGCCGATACCGGCTCGTGCGATGATCGCCTGCCCGACGCCGCAAGATCGGCTGCTGTGTTACCTGCCGCCGGCGTGCGTCGTGGTGCGCGAAGGTCGAGCAGTTGGCCGAGCATCTGCCGGCGGCCTGGGCGACCATCGCCCGCCGAGTGGCCGACCCGGCCCAGCGCGGCGAGTTCGTCTTCGTCACCGGTCCCAGCCGCACGGCCGACATCGAGAAGATTCTGATCCTCGGCGTCCACGGCCCCAAGCGGCCTGGTCGTGATCTTGATCCGACGGGTAGGGTTGCGTCAGGCCGACGCACCATGCACGACTTGCTGCGGCGTTCGCACCCTCAAGTTGCCAGTTCGCGATACGTTTCGAGCGCGTCGGGAAACGGCCCCAGCGCCCGCTCGAAGATTCCCAGCGTGTAGGCGATAGTCATGCCGTAGTTGCGAGATCGGCACGCCGGCCTGGCGGCAGCGCGCCAGCCGGCTGAGCATCTCGCGGCGGTTCCACATGCACGCCCCGCAATGCACGACCAGCCGGTAGGGGCCAAGTCCTCGGGAAAATCGTGGCCCTGGGTCGTGTCGATGCGCAGCTCGCCGCCGACGTATTGCGTGAGCCAGCGCGGGATTTTCACCCGCCCGATGTCGTCGCCGATCGGGATGATGCGTGCAGGCCTCGGCCACCAGCACGCGGTCGCCCGGCCGGAGCCGGTCGATGGCCACCGCACCCTCGACGAACTGGGCGCAGGTCGCCCTTCTGCCGGGCGAACAGGATCGAAAACGACGTCATCTTCACCGTCCGGCGGCGTGTCGGCGGCCACCTTCAGAAACGCCTGCGAGTCGGTCACCACCAGCGCCGGCGGGCGGTTCAACCGGCCCAGCGCGTCGCGCAGCTCCCGCTCCTTGACCACCATGCAATAGGCGTCGCCGTCCAACAGGTCGCGGATCGTCTGCACCTGCGGCAGGATCAGCCGGCCCTTGGGGGCTTCGAGGTCGATCGGGCACCACCAGCACGGCCAGTTCGCCCGGCGGCACCAGGTCGGCCACGATCGCCGGCGGGCGCAGGAAATCGTCCGGCGCCGCCTGGACCAGCGCCTCGCGCAGTTCGATGACGCCGCGCCGCTGGTTGGCGACCGTCTCGATGAACAGCGACCTTCGGCGCGTATGCAATCGCTGCAACAGCGCGGCCGGCGGCCTGGCCAGGTCGGACTTGTTGAAGCGCCACCATGCACCGGAACGCCTCGGCCGGTCAATTCGGCGAAGATCGCCTCCTCGAAGCTGTCCCAGCGTCCGGCGTCGACCACGAGCACGCCCACGTCGGTGCGGTCGAACACCTGCCGCGTCTTTTGCACGCGCTTCTCGCCCAGCGCGCCCTCGTCGTCAATGCCCGCCGTGTCGATGAACAGCACGGGCCCCAGCGGCAGCAGTTCCATCGGCTTTTCGACCGGATCGGTCGTCGTGCCGGCCACTTCGGAGACGATCGACACCTCCTGCCGGGTCATCGCGTTCAGCAGCGACGACTTGCCGGCGTTGCGGCGGCCGAACAGGCCGATGTGCAGGCGGAGACCTTTGGGTGCGGTTTGCATTTGCCGTCTACGATCCCAATTTCGTGACCCGCTCGGGCGACGTCGAGTGCGTCGAACTCCTCGGGCGTCAACAGTCCTCGCTCGATCACCAGCTGCCGGACGTTTCGCTGGCCGCACCGCTGGCGGCAACCTCGCGGGCACGACTTCCGCCGCGTCGTAGCCGATCCTCTCGACCAGCGCGGTCAGCAGCGTGGTGCTGTCGTGCGTGTGGCGGCGGCAGCGGTGCTCGTCGGCTTCGATGCCGTCGACGCAATGCCGCGCGAAGATGTCGCAGGCGGCGGCCAGCAGATCGAGCGACGTCAGCAGGCTGTCGGCCACCAGCGGCAGGAACTGGCTCAGTTCCAGGTTGCCGCCGCCGACCGCCTGCACGATCATCTGGTCGTGGCCCATCGACGGCGATCGCCGCCTGGGCCACGGCCTCGGGGATCACCGGGTTGACCTTGCCGGGCATGATCGACGAGCCGGCCTGGCGCGGCGGCAGGCGGATTTCGCCCAGCCCGGCGTCCGGCCCGGAGGACAGCAGCCGCAGGTCGGTGGCGATCTTCAGCAGGTTGACGGCCAGCGTGCGGAGGATGCCGCTGACCTCGACGAAGGCGTCGGCGTTCTGCGTGGCCTCGACGAGGTTCTCGGCCCGGGCCAGCCCCAGGCCGGTGATCTGCCGCAGGTGCTCGACGACGCGGAAGATGTATTGCCGCGGCGCGCCGAGGCCGGTGCCGATGGCCGTGCCGCCGAGATTCACGACGCGCAGCCGCTCTTCGCACTTGTAGATCCGCCAGCGGTCGCGGGCAATCGCCTCGGCATAGGCCGCCATCTCGCGGCCCAGCGTCGTCAGCACGGCGTCCTGCAACTGCGTGCGGCCGACCTTGACCACGTCGGCGAATTGCTTCTCCTTGCTCTGAAACGCCTCGAGCAGGGCGACGACCTTGCGCTTCCAGCTCGCGCAAGGCCGAAGATGGCGGCGACCTTCAAGGCCGTCGGATAGGTGTCGTTGGTCGACTGGTGCAGGTTCAGATCGTCGAGCGGGCTGAGCGTTGGATAGTCGCCCAGCGGCCGGCCGAGCGTCTGAAGGGCCCGGTTGGCCAGCACCTCGTTGACGTTCATGTTGGTCGACGTGCCGGCGCCGCCCTGCAGGGCGTCGACGATGACGTGCTCGTCCAGCGTGCCGTCGATCATCTCGCCGCAGGCGGCCTCGATGGCTGCCATCGTGGCATCGTCCCAGCGGCCCAGTTCGTGATTGGTCCGCGCGGCGGCCAGTTTCACCGCGCCGTAGGCGTGGACCAGCCGCCGGTGCACCGGCCGGCCGGCCAGCGGAAAGTTCTCCACCGCCCGGAGCGTATGAATGCCCCACAGCGCATCGGCCGGCACGTCGCGGCTGCCCAGCAGATCGGTTTCGTGGCGGTGATTCATCGGGGAAACAGGTTGAAGAGGTCGCAGAAGTTTAGCCGCGAAGCGGCAATTCCTGATTACGGGTAAAGCCTCGGCGTCCACTCGGGCAACAGAAGCGGCTCCCGCCTCTTCGTACCGAAGATGACATGGCAGTTCAGACATACGAAGGGCTGCGGCATAAATCGACAACTGCCCCGTCAGAAATACAAGTCGCGCTGGTCTTCGTCGACGATCCGCCGCAGGCGGTCCAGCAACTCGCGCTTGCGGTCGCCCTCGGGCAGTTCTTCGATCTCGCGGCGGACGGCTTCCTCGCCGGCGGCGCGGGTCTCGGCCGAGGCGTAATCGACCAGGTACTCCATCAGCGTCGCGAGCGCGTTGGGCGTGCAGAGATTCTTGATGAAACCTGGGATGGCGAACTCCATGAAGTGCTCGCCGGTGCGGCCCAGCCGGTAGCAGGCGGTGCAGAAGCTGGGGATGTAGCCGTCGCCCAGCAGCTCGCGCATCACGTCGTCCAGCGCGCGGATGTCGCCCAGCTGGAACTGCTCGCGCTCCATGCATCTGGGCGTCGCCCGCCTCGGTGTAGCCGCCCAACTCGATGCGGCTGCCGGCGTCGATCTGCGAGACGCCGAAGGCCATCACCTCGCGGCGAATGCTCCGGCGGCTCGCGGGCCGTAAGGATCAGGCCGGTGTAGGGAACCGCCAGCCGCAGGATGGCCACCAGCCGCTTGAAATCCTCGTCGCCGACCAGATGCATCGCATCGAGCTTGACGCCCTGGGCCGGACGCAGTCGGGGAAAGCTGATCGTGTGCGGGCCGACGTTGTAGTGTTTCTGCAGGTGCAGGGCGTGGCTGACCAGCCCGAGCACCTCGAACCGCCAGTCGTACAGCCCGAAGAGGGCCCCGATGCCAACGTCGTCGCACTCGGCCTCCATGGCCCGGGCGACGCCGTCGAGCCGCCAGAGATAGTCGCCCTTCCGCGTGCCGGCCGGGTGGACGCGCCGTACGTGGCGTGGTGGTAGGTCTCCTGGAAGATCTGGTACGTGCCGATGCCGGCCGCTTTGACGGTGAGGTAGCCGTCGTGGTCCAACGGCGCGGCGTTGATGTTGACGCGGCGAATTTCGCCGCGGCCGGTCCGCGTCGCGTACACGTGCTGAACGCACTCGGCGATGAACTCGGCGTCGTAGTGCGGGTGCTCGCCGAAGACGAGGATCAGCCGCTTGTGCCCTTTTTTCTCCAAGGCGAGAACCTGCTGGCGAAGTTCGTCTTCGTCGAGCGTGCGGCGGACCGCTTGGCGGTTCGAGCGGCGAAACGCGCAGTACGCGCAGTCGTTCATGCACTCGTTGCCGACGTACAGCGGGGCGAACAGCACGATCCGGTTGCCGTACACGTCGCGTTTCAGTTGCCGGGCGGCGTCGAAAATCGCTTCGACCAACTCGGGCTCGGTTGCCGACAGCAATACGGCCGTCTCTTCTACTGCCAGTGGTTGCTTCGACAGACTCTTAGCAATGACGTCGCGGACCTCGCCCGGCTCCGCGCGGCGCTCCAGCAGGGCATGGAGATGGGCCTCATCGATGAAATCATGGCCGCCGCGGCTGAGTTTGTTCGTATCAAGAGCAACCGACATGATGCCTCCCTGAATCCATGCTTATTGTACCACAGACCGATGGCGGGCACACCGTAGCCGGCACGCCCTCTGTGGCCGGCACGTTACGCGTGCCGTAACGCCGAGCACCTGGTGATTTACGGCAATTGTGGCGCGTCGGGGACGCACTCTACGGAACTACGAGGCCACGGCACGCGGAGCGTGCCTGTTACTACGGCACGCGGAGCGTGCCTGCCAGATAATTCGGCGAGTCGCCTCGACCTTGTCCGGGCTGGCGGCCGATCGCTTGGATCCGGCCCGCGAGGCAACGGTGACACGCCTCGTCGTTTTCCGTGATGCACGCCTTGCCTGGATAGATTTCGTACAGTGCGCGATACCGCGTCGGCGTGAGGTTCGGCATCACGACGTTCGCCCCGCGCACCAGCCCGAGTTCCCGCCCCTGGTGCCGATCGAGCGTGGCCAACGCCGTGGTGGCGGGGATGTTCGCCCGGGGACAAACAAGGCGCGTCAAGGCGATTACCTTGTAGGTCATCTCTTCGTTGGCCGGCACTTGATCGTCGGCATCAGGCCACGCCGCGGCGTCGGCCAGCGGAGTGTCCGGATGCCGCAAATACGGACCCACGCCAATCATGTCGAGGTTCAGCCGGCCGAACAACTCGATATCGTTGGCCAAGTCGCCGAACGTCTGGCCCGGTATGCCGATCATCACGCCGCTGCCCACCTCGTAGCCGAGACGTCGCAACACGCCCAGAAGCGCGATGCGATCGGACGACTGCCCTGCCCGCGGCGGATGAATCCGGTCGTAGAGCGTCCGATTCGACGTTTCGAACCGCAGCAGGTAGCGATCGGCGCCGGCCTGCCGCCAGGCGGCCAACTCGTCGTCGCCGCGCTCACCGAGACTCAAGGTCACGGCCAGGGGCGTCTCGGCCTTGATCCGCCGCACCAATTGTGAGACTCTCTCACAGGTGAGTTCGAGATCCTCGCCCGACTGGAGCACCACGGTTCCGTAGCCGAAACGGACGGCGCTTGCGGCACACGCCACGACTTCCTCGTCGGTCATGCGGTAGCGCGTCAGTCCGTGATTGCCGGCCCGAAGCCCGCAATAGCCGCAGAGGCGAACGCAGTGGTTGGACAGTTCGACCAATCCGCGCAAGTGAACCTCGCCGCCGACGCATTCCTGGCGGATTCGGTCCGCCCATCGCCAGAGTTCGTCGAGCCGGGCCGCGTCGGTTTCTTGTAGCCAAGAGAGGATGTCACGGCGTTGCATAGTAGTCTATTGTACCGGACGCGCACCCGTTTTCCATCTTCGCCCTTTCACGAACGGTTGCCAACACGGACGATCAATGGCACGATCGCGCTATGGCTGCTTGGCGAGAATTGGTCGACCGAAAGACACCTATGGCGACCATCCACGCAATGTTTCCGCAAGACCGGCTTGCAACACGCCGTCGAAGTCGAAGACATTGACAGGCAGGTCGCGATCGATGCCGGGCTTGGGGAGCAAGTAATGATGACGAGTTACGTCACCGTCTCGGATCGGAAGCCAAGAGCCATGAGCAACCGAACTTATCGCCGTATTCTGCTTGCCTGAAGCAGGAAGTCGCCCGGCGGTACGGTTATGTCAGAGAAGAAGGCCAACTGGAGAAGCGGTTGTTGGCAGCAGTCGCTGCCGCCGATTGGAAGCGAGTGTCGGCACTGCCAACCCAGCTCGCGGCGCAACGCGAGACGTGAAGAGCCCCGGCGGGGAGCCGGCCTTTGTGAAACTTTGTGAAAGACGACCGAGCTGAGGCGAAGTGCTCTTCACAAACGAGAAACGATAGATGCTGTAGGTCGCTGTAATTCAGCGACTTACGGCATCTATCCCGAGCGAGGGCGACGGGAATCGAACCCGCAACCACCGGATCGACAGTCCGGTACTCTAACCAATTGAGCTACGCCCCCGTAGCGATTTGAGCCCTGAATTATACTGCGCGATGATCGGACTGCAAGGAGCCTAACGCGGCTGTTGATATCAGCCAGTCCGATCAGTCTCTGTCGTCGCATGGGCCCGGCGGAACACCCCTGGGAACCCCCCATGAAGGCGGAGCTGTGCGGGCCCGCGCGAGGCGACATTGTATCCTAGACTTGTAACAGCGGGGCTTGGAAGGCTGCGAGCCTGGGAGCGTTTTGCGATGAGCCATTCGTGGCATCGAATTGTCGAGTACGTCAATCAAATGGGACCGCACGAGTGGTTTCTTGTGCTCGGCGCGATGATTATCGTCGCGGCGGTCTGCATGCGTGGCTTCGGATCGCGGTCGCAGTATTAGAGCAGCAGCTAGCGAGAAGGGCAGAAAAGGGTGCGACACACATGGATTGGTGGAGTCTGCAAATTCCTACGCCCGTTGCCTTGGCCGTTCTCGCGGCGATAGGCTACCTCATTAGCCGTCAACGGCGGCCAGCCACGAATGACATGCTCATTCGCTCGCGCCGTGAGCTGAAGCGAGCGCAGGCCGTGGCGTCGGAACTGGAGAAAATCGCCTGGGCCGTCCGGCAGAGCCTGGCTCGGCATCACGCCAGTGTCTCGCGTTTCAGAGACCGGGTGGGCCGTCTTAGCGGTCAGCAACAGGAGGCGGCCTGGAAAGACCTCTGCCGCGAGGCCGAGGACATCCTCAAGCCGACGTTGCAGTTGGCCACGCAGATCGCCAACGCCTACGACGAAATCCGGCAGCAAAGCGCCAACCTGATGACCTTCACGGAGGTGCGGACCGACCCGCTTACCGGCGTCAACAACCGGCGCGGCCTGGACGACGCCCTGAGTGGGCAGTTTGCCCTGATGGCGCGTTACAGCGCCGTTTTTGCGGTGGTGCTGTTCGACATAGACCACTTCAAGCAGGTGAACGACGACCAGGGGCATCTGCACGGCGATCGGGTGCTTCAGGAGCTTGCCCGCCTGTTTGACGAATCGATTCGCGAAACGGACATGGTAGCGCGCTACGGCGGCGAAGAATTCGTCGTCGTCATGCCGCATACCGAGCTCGACGGCGCTTGTGTCCTGGCCGAGCGGTTGCGTGCCGAGATCGAGGAACGGCTGCCGATCACCGTCAGCGGCGGCGTGACCGCGGCCACAACCGGCGACACCCAGGAGACGCTGATCGCCCGGGCCGATCGGGCGCTCTACAGCGCTAAGTCCGCCGGGCGCAACTGTGTCTTCCGCCACGCCGCGGAGTCGGAACCCTCGGCCGTCGAGCACGATTGCATCGATGCTCTCGTGTGATCCCGTGGCGGTGTTTTCCGGCGATCTGAACGCCCGAGGCGACAGTCCCAGTTGCATGGACACGAAAATCGGGACAGTCGCCTCTCGACGCTACCCCCCTCCGAGGCATGGCGACATTGCGGGCCACCCTCGTCGATGGTACAGTTGGAGGTAGGGGGGCGGCCTGAGCATTCTATTCGTAAGACGCCAGATTTCCGACTGGCGCGGCCGTTTCGACGTAGGGTTAGCGCGATGGGCGATTCGTCCAATACCCTGACTGTCAATCCTGATGCGCTGGGCCGCATGCTGGCCGAGTCGGCTTGCCAGTTCGTCTGCCTGGCGAACTCGCGCGGCGAGCCGGTGTATCTCAACCCGGCCGGCCATCGCCTGCTGGGCCTCGATTCTCGCGAGTCCGCCTCGACCATCAACCTCCGCGAGCTTTACGACGCGGAGTCCTGGACCGAGCTGCGCGACGTGGCCGGGCCGGCGGTGAACAAGACAGGCCGCTGGCAAGGCCGCAGCCGCGTGCGCAACGTGCGGACCGGCGAGTTGATCGACGTCGAGACCAAGATGTTTCGGGTCCGCTCGGAAGCAGGCCACACGTTCCTGGCCATCCTCCATCGCGATGCCGATGAGGGGCTTCGCCTCGAAGCGGCCCTCGCCGAAGCCCGGGCCCGCAAGCGCGCGATCCTCGAATCGTCGCTCGACCCGATCATTACGATCAACCATAAGGGAATCATCACGGAGTTCAACAGGGCCGCCGAGCAGACCTTCGGGCATCCGCGCGAAAAGATTCTTGGCACGAAGCCGTCCGACGTGTTGTTTCCGCCGACCGTCAGCGCCGGCCAGGATCGGATTGATCGCTACCTGGACGTGGGCGAAGGGTCGCTGCTGGGCCGCCGGGTCGAGGTCACGGCCGTGCGCGCCGACGGCGAGACCTTCGACGCCGAAATGGCCATGACCATCAACCGCGAGGAAAGGCGCGCACGTGATGACCTTCTTCGTTCGCGACATCAGCCGTCGCAAGAAGGCGGAGCAGGACCAATCGCGCTATGCGGCCGAGTTGGAGCGGTCGAACCGCGAACTCGAGCAGTTCGCCTACGTTGCTTCGCACGACCTTCAGGAGCCGCTACGGAAGATTCGCACCTTCAGCGATCGTCTCCAGATGATCTGCGGCGACGCTCTCGAACAGACGGCCGTCGACTGTCTCCAGCGGATGCAGTCGGCGGCCGAACGGATGCAATCGTTGATCGACGGGCTGCTTTCGCTTTCGCGCGTCACGACGCAGGGCCAGAAGTTCGCGCCCGTCGACCTTGAGAAGGTCGCTCGCGAGGTGGCATGCGATCTCGAGACCCAAATCGAACGGGTGGGCGGCCGCATCGAGGTCGATCATCTTCCGACGATCGAGGCCGACCCGCTGCAAATGCGGCAACTGTTGCAGAATCTGATTGCCAACGGCCTGAAATTTCACCGCGTCGACGAGCCTCCTCTGGTCAAGGTGTCGGGCAAGCTCGTCGCGGGGCGGCGACAGCGGCGGTCGGTCGCCGAGGAACAGTGCCGCATCGTCGTCGAAGACAACGGCATCGGCTTCGAAGAGCGGCACCGGGAGCGAATTTTCGGCGTGTTTCAGCGTTTGCATCCGCGCGACGTGTTCGAGGGCACCGGCATCGGGCTGGCGCTATGCCGCAAGATTGCGGAACGCCATGGCGGCCAAATTTCCGCCCGCAGCACGGTCGGCCAGGGCAGCAGCTTCGAGATCGTCCTGCCCGTGGCTCACGACGGAGCCCGAAGACCATGACGCCCGTTTCCGCATATTGCCGCACGATTTTGATGGCCGACGATGACGGCGAGGACTGCACGCTGGTCGGCGAGGCGTTGCGGGAGATCGCCGCGCCGTACACGCTCCGTTTCGTCCACAACGGCGAGGAACTGTTCGATTATCTCCGCCACCAGGGCGAGTACGAACATACCCGGGATGCGCCGCTGCCGGACCTGATCCTGCTAGACCTTCGGATGCCGCGAAAAGACGGCCGCGAGACGCTGCGGGAGTTGAAGGCCGACCCGCTTTGGCGGAACATTCCTGTCGTTGCGCTGACGACCTCGACGGCTCGCGACGACGTGCGGCTTTGCTACGACATGGGCGTCAACGCCTACGTGACCAAGCCGGCGACGTATCGCGAGTTGGTCCGCATTCTCGGCGCCGTCACCCGCTATTGGTTTGAGGTGGCCGAATTGCCCCCACGGGTTCATGATGGTGGAATCGCGAACTAAAGTCCTGTTGGTCGAAGATGATCCGGACGACGTCTGGGTGATGCGCAACTTGCTGGGCGACCGCTGGGACGTTCCGTTCGATCTAGTCCAGGTGGAACTGCTTTCGGCGGCCATTCAGCGCCGACGGAAGACCGCTTCGACGTAATTCTGCTGGATCTCACCCTGCCCGACAGCAGCGGCCTGGAGACCTTCTTTGCCCTGCACGCCTACGCCGGCGACGTGCCGATTGTGGTTCTCTCGGCCCACCGCGACGAGCAGAGCGCGATCAAGGCCGTGCAGGCCGGCGCCGAAGACTACCTGGTCAAGGGGCAGGTGAACGACAACGTGCTGGTGCGGTCGATCCGCTACGCCATCGAGCGCAACCGGCGGCATCGGGCCGAGGACCAGATGCGCGACACGTCGGAAGAGTTTCGCGCCGCGCAGGAGATTCAACAGCGGCTCTATCCGGCAGAGCCGCCGGTTCTGGCCGGGTTCGACATTGCCGGGGCGCTGTATCCGGCCAAGGCCACTGCCGGCGATTACTTCGATTATATTCCCATGCTCGACGGCTGCCTCGGGCTCGTCGTCGGCGACGTCAGCAGCCATGGCATGGGCCCGGCCCTGTTGATGTCCGAAACCCGGGCCTGCCTGCGGACGCTGGCCCAGGTCCACAGCGACGTGGGCGAGATCCTCACCCGTGCCAACCGCGTCCTGGCGGCCGACACCAGCGATTTCCATTTCGTCACCCTGGCGATGGCCCGGCTCGACCCGCGCGATCGCTCGATGGTCTATGCCAGCGCCGGCCAGCGAGGCTATCTCCTCCACAGTGGGCTCGAAGCGACCGTGTTGGACAGCACCAGCCTGCCGCTTGGAATCCGCGCCGAGACCATTGTCCCTACCGCGGCGTCAATCACGCTTCAACCGGGCGAGGTCGTGACCTTCTTCACCGACGGACTGCCCGAGTCGGAATCGCCTGGCCGCGTTCGCTTCGGCATCGCCCGGGCGTTGCAAGTGATTCGTAGCGAGCGCAGCCGGCCGGCCAACGAGATCATTGCCTGCCTTTACGACGAGCTGCAAGGCTTCTGCCGCAACCAGCCGCCCAGCGACGACATTACGATCGTCGTAGCGAAGGTAATGGTCTAGAAAGAGTACATCACGGATTAGCGGCTGTTGTGCGTGGTCAACCGGGGCCGCGAAGCGTGAGCTCCAGGCCAAGACATGATCGACAATCGCGGCAATCCCTCTCGTGAGGTAAACGAAACGGTGGTTCTCGCGTCTTCTTGGTTCGCACGGGCGACGCAACAGGCACCGATCCTAGCGACGCCGCCGCTTCTGTGGTACTCTGGCGGTGGGAGCGAATGGGCAATTTTCCACAGAATTCAGCATGACTCTCTACTACGCTAAAGGCACGCCCGAGACGGACTTGAGCGTAAGCGACCTGCCGCGCGGCGTTGGTCGGGACGTTCCAGCGCATGGAGCCGCGGCAGAAGGTGGTGGCGCTGCCGCCCGACTTTACGCGAGCCAACAGCATGGCCGGCCCGTTGTGCTGCATGGCGTACGAATATTTCGGCCGGCGGCTGGTCGACGTCATGCCGGCACTCGGCACCCACACGGCCATGCCCGACTGGCAGTTGGACCGCATGTTTCCCGGGCTGCCGCATTCGCTCGTTCGCGTCCACGATTGGCGGCGCGACGTCGTTACCATTGGCGAGGTGCCGGCCGAGTTCGTCCGCGACGCGACCGAGGGCATCTATCGCAAGCCCTGGCCGACGCAGCTCAACCGGCTGATATGGCAGGGCGGCCACGACCTGATCCTCTCGATCGGCCAGGTCGTGCCGCATGAAGTTATCGGCATGGCCAATTACAACAAGAACCTGTTCATCGGCACCGGCGGCCAGGCCGGCATCAATGAAAGCCATTTCATCGGCGCTGCCTACGGCATGGAACGGATGATGGGCCGGGCCGATACGCCGCTGCGGCGAATCCTCAACTACGCCCAAAAACAGTTTTGCGGGCATCTGCCGCTGCTGTTCGTATTGACGGTGATCGGTCCGCGCAGCCCCGAGGAGCTCCGCCGTACGGACGGCCCCGATTCTCGTGCCGGCGATAATGCGACTGTACCGCTTGGCGCACCTGGCGAAACGCATGCGTCGGCCGCCTTGCCGCTGCCCTCGAACCTGGCGGTCCGCGGCCTCTTCATCGGCGACGACGCCGAGTGCTTCCACCGCGCCGCAGAGTTGTCCGTGAAAGTCAATTTCACGGTCCTTGACGAGCCGCTTTGGAAAGTCGTCGTGTACCTCGATCCCGAGGAGTTCCACAGCACGTGGCTGGGCAACAAGGCCATCTATCGCACCCGCATGGCGATTGCCGACGAAGGCGAACTCATCGTCTTGGCGCCAGGCGTGGGCACCTTTGGCGAAGACCCGGAGATCGATCGATTGATTCGCAAGTACGGCTATCGCACCACGCCCGAGATCATGCGGTTTGTGGACGAGACAGACGACTTGCCGAAGAACCTCTCCGCCGCCGCTCATTTGATCCACGGTTCTTCCGAGGACCGCTTCACGATCACTTACTGCCCCGGCAAGCTGAACCGCGAGGAGATCGAGGCGGTAGGCTATCGGTATGCCGAGTTGGAGTCGATGCTGCGGCGCTACGATCCCAAGAAGCTCCGCGACGGTTGGAACACCCTGCCCGACGGCGAGCGGATCTATTACATAAGCAATCCAGCCCTGGGCCTCTGGGCCTACCGTTGGCGGATGCAATCCGGCTGCTAGAGTTCTCTCGGCCGCGGGATGTCCCCTCTCCCGTAGAGAGACGTCGGAAGTCAAGGCAGCTTCCTACATCAAGATTGGGTAATCGCGAAAGCCCGAAAGGGCGAAAACGCGAAGAAAAAACACGCAGGATCGTTCAGACGCCAATTTGTCCTGGTTGTGGGTAGGCGTCTCTTTGCGCCTTCGCCCTTTCGCTCTTTCGCGATCCGTTTGGAGTTCATGTGAAATCACGACTCAGCAATGACGCTGGAATCTTTTGTTCTCCGACTTTTTGTTGCGCCCTCACCCCCGGTTTCTCTCCCATAGGGAGAGAGGAGTCACTACGTTCCGCGTTGCCGCAGAGCCTCGTAGAACAATACCGCCGCCGTGACCGATACGTTCAGGCTGTCGGCCGCGCCGAGCATCGGCAGGCGGATCGGCTTGATGTCGCCGGCGGTCCATGCGGGCGATAGTCCGCTGGCCTCGCTGCCGAGCACGACGGCCGTCGGGCCGCGGAAGTCGGCTGCGGTGTAGGGCATCGAACCGTCGACCCTTGCCGCGAAAATCGCCAATCGCTGCTGCCGAAGCCAGACCAGCACCTCATCGCTTGTGGCCGTGCATACCGGCACGGTGAAGATCGTGCCAAGGCTCGCGCGGATCGCATTGGGGTTGTAGAGATCGGTGCGGGCGTCGGCCAAAATGACCGCCGCCACGCCGGCGGCGTCGGCGCTGCGGAGCACGGCTCCGACGTTGCCCGGCTTCTCTACGCCTTCGAGCACGGCGACAACGGCCCTTTCAGGTAACGTGAGCGATGCCAGCGTCGGCCGCGGCATCTCTGCCACGCCGAGCACGCCTTCCGCCCGCTGGCCGAACGCCAGCTTTTCGAACACCGCCTCATTGACGCCGAGCACTTCGCATTCATGGCCGGGAAGCTCCGCGAGCAGCTCGCGGGCCTCGTCGCCTTGACACAGCGATTGGCAGACGAACACTTCCAACAGTCGCACCCCGGCGGCCAGCGCGCGCCCAGTTCGCGAACGCCGTCGATGAGGATTCTTCCCTGTTTCTCACGATGCCGCCGATCGCGGAGCCGGACGGCAGCTTTGACGCGGGGATTCTTTGGGCTGGTAATCGTGGGCGTCGGTCGCATCGGGGCCGTCCTGCAAACCGCCGGCTGGATTACATGATGGTCCGCGAGGCGGACCCCACGCCCTGCATGCATTGCGCCGGCTCATCCGCCAGGCCGATTTTCAGCATCGCAGTTGTTCGAGGAGGCCGCGAGTGTCGTGGTGGACACCTCGGTTGGCGTGGAGGACCAGAGCGTGTCCCGGCCAACACCGCTGCGATGAGAATTGCCGTCGTCATAAGTTGAACTCCCCGGCGTCGTGCAAAAGGGACAGCCCCATTTTTGCTGACAGAAAAATCGGGACAGTCCCTTGGAAACGGGCCGGTTTCTCTGCCAATAAGTCACGCGCCGCCGAGGTGACGGCGGCCCTTGCGGACAGCCTCGTCGCGCACCGGGGCCGTCATCGCGTAGATGGCGTCCCACAGGGCCTCGTCGGCGGCGGTCCAGGTACATTTGCGTCGGCCCATCGCCACCTTGGCGGTTTCGTACAGCTTCTTCTTGCCGAAACCCTTGGTGACCGCACCCTCGACGTACCAGGCGAACGAGGGAATGTGCTTGGGCATCAGTTTGCCGTTGGTGGCGATCATCGCCATCGCGCCGATGTACGCCGCCGGTGTTCAGCAGCGTACCGATCGAAGTTTTCGTATGGTCGCCGATCAACGAGCCGACCTTGGTCGAGCCGGTGCTGATCGGCTTGCGGCCGTCGAGGATTACGCTGACGCTCGAGTAGTCGTTCTTCAGGTCGCTGTTGGTCGTCAGCGCCCCGAGGTTTACCCATTGGCCGACGTAGGCGTGGCCGAGGAAGCCGTCGTGGTACTTGTTCGAGTAGCCCTGGATGATCGATTCCTCGACTTCCCCACCGACGCGGCACATCGGGCCGATCGAGTTGCCCTCGCGGCACTTGGTGCCCAGGAGGATCGAGTTCTTGCCGACGTAGCACGGGCCTTCGATGCGGGTGAAGGGATGGACCTCGACGCCCTCGTCGAGATAGACCGGCCCGTGCTCGGCGTCGATAACGACCATCGGATGGACGACGGCCCCGGGGCCGACGTAGACGTCCTTCGCGCTGCCGCGGATGGCGCCGGGCTCTTCGACCTGCCCCTCGATGCCGCTGCGTCCAGCGGCGGCGATGTCGACCGACAGTTGGCCCGGATTGGCCAGTACGAGGTCCCATGTGTAGTTCCAGGCGGCCGGCTGCTGCCTGGCCGCCGGCAGCGACGCCTTGGCGGAATCAAGAAACGCGTCGAACGAGTCCGTCTTGAGGTTCCCGAGGTCGCCCTTGGCGATGCGCGTAGAGCACTTCGCCGTCGGAGCCGAGGGCGACTTCGCTGGCGCCGGTCGGGGCGACGGCGAGGTCGGCCGCCTTCACCCGGGCGTCGACCAGCAAGAGGTCGTCGCCCCGGAGGGTCGCCAGGTCGTTCACCGGCCACGGACCCTTCGTCCGGCACAACTCGGCCATGTACGGCGGCACGACACAGGCCACGTCCTTTGCGCCGAGCTTGGCGATCAGCTTCTCGGCCAAGCTGGTCATCCCGCAACGCAGGTCGAAAATCGGCCGGCTGAGGGCCAGGGGATAGAAGTTTTCGCGGCTGGGGATCATGCGATCCAGTAGTATCAAGCGCATCGGCATTTCCTTTCGGCGGGAATTCAACCGTGGTAAGCACACTCGGTGTGCCCCAACGGGGATGTCGGACGACGGCACGCGTGTCTGCTACGTGCTACGGCACGCGGAGCGTGCCTGCCACTTACGGCGCGTTGACCATTTTGGTTTGGATCCACTCGTAGTAATCGAGCATCTTCAGGCCGCCGGCGGCCGGGCGATCGACGACAAACAACGTGTCGCGGTGCAGTTGCAGGGCACTGGCGGTGATCATGCTGGTGACCGGGCCTTCGATCGCCGCAGCCACGGCGTCGGCCTTCTTCTCGCCGTTGGCCAGGAGGATGATCTTGTGGGCTTCGAGGATCGTGCCGACGCCCATCGTGATCGCGTAGATCGGCACCTGGTCGAGCGTGTCGAAGAACCGGGCATTGTCCTCGATGGTCTGCCGGGCGAGCGTCTTGATGCGCGTCCGCGAGCCCAGCGAGCTGGACGGCTCGTTGAAGGCGATGTGCCCGTCCGAGCCAATGCCGAGAATTTGGAGGTCGATGCCGCCGCATTCGCGAATCCGGCTCTCGTACCACGCGCAAAACGCGGCGTAATTGTCGGTCGTGCCCGAGGGGATGTGGATGTTCTGCTTGGGGATGTTGACGTGCCGGAACAGATTCTCGTGCATGAAGTAGTGGTAGCTCTGCGGATGATTCTGTGGCAGACCCACGTACTCATCGAGGTTGAAGGTCGTGACCTGCGAAAAGTCGAGCCCTTCGTCCTTGTGCATGCGGACGAGCTCCTTGTAGAGGCCCAACGGCGTAGAGCCGGTGGCCAGCCCGAGCACCATGTTGGGCTTGGCGTTGAGCGTCCGGGCGACGACGCGGGCGGCAGTCCTGCTCATTTCCTCAACGGAGGCTTTGATGATGATTTCCACAAACGTATCTCCTGTTTGTCAAAATGTGTGTAGCTATGGCAGACTCTTGGCGATAAAATCTACCGCCGCGCCGACGGTCTGCACCTCCAGTGCGGCGTCTTCGTCCATCTCGATGCCGAACTCGTGCTCGAAGAGCCGCCACCAGTTCGACGGATTGCGTGCTCTCGGCCCCAAGGTCGAACACAAAATGGCTCTCCAGGGTGACGATGTCCGGCTCGACGCCCAAGACGTGGCAGACCACTTTCACGACGCGTTTTTCCACTTCATTGCGGTTCATACCGTGCTCCAGGATGGTTGACCGAATTACCCCAGGCGGATGCGGACGTCGGCGACGATGCTGCCGCCCGTCCCGGCCCCGGCGATCAGCGGGTTGATGTCCAATTCGACGATGCGGTCGAAGTCGGCCACGAGCTGGCCCACGCGGACCAGGCACTCCTCGATGCCCTCGATGTCCGCGCGGCGGCCTGCCGCGGGCGCCCTCGAGCAGCTGGTACGCCTTGACCTGGCGGACCATCCGCCCGGCCGTGTGCCGAGTCCAACGGGGCCAGGCCGAACGTCACGTCCTTGAACAACTCGACGTAGATGCCGCCCAGGCCGAACATCAGCGTGGCCCGAACGCCGGGTCGCGCTTGGCGCCGAGAATCACCTCGTAGCCGCCGGGGATCATCCGCGGACCAGCATGCCGTGGATCTCGGCCTCGGGCATGACCTGGGCCACGTGCCGCTGCATCTGCTCGAACGCCTCGCGAACCGCCTCGGCGTCCGCGAGGTTCAGCGCGACGCCCTGCACCTCCGACTTGTGGACGATCTGCGGGCTGACGACGCGCAGCACGACCGGGAAGCCGATCTCCTCGGCGAACGCGACGGCCTCGTCGGCCGTGCGGCAGAGCCTGTGATCGCGGCACCGGCAGCCCGTAGGCCGCCAGCACCGCCAGCGCCTGCGTCCTCGTCGAGGTAGCCCGCCCGGCCGGCTCGAGGATCGCCTGCGGCCGCCGCCCGATCGACCGGCAGCGGCTCGAGCTCGCCGATGGGCTGGCTGCGCCGCGGCGGATCCGCTGCACGTCGGCCATCGCCTCGCAGGCCCACTCGGGCAGGATGTAGTGCGGGATGTGGGCGGCCTGCAGCAGCCGGACGCCCGGGCCCACGTCGGCCGCGCCCATGAACGAGCAGGCGATCGGCTTGTCGGCCGTCTCGTGCACCGTGGCAGACGCCCGCGGGCGATCGCGTCGATGTCGGTCATCGACTGCGGCGTGAGGATCACCAGGGCCTGGTCGACGTTCGGGTCGTCCGAGCACGGCCTCGACGGCCGCGTCGTAGCGGTCGGCCCGGGCGTCGCCGATCACGTCGACGGGGTTCTTCGACGTTGGCCGTGGCGGGCAGGGCCGCCTTGAGCTTGGCCGTGGTCTGCTCGGTCGAACCGCGGGATCGACAGCCCGACGCGAACCGCCGCGTCGGTGGCCATGACGCCCGGCCCGCCGGCGTTGGTGACGATGGCCAGCCGGTCGCCGGCGGGCATCGGCTGGTAGGCGTAGAGGATGGCCGAGTTGAACATCTCCTCGATGCTGGCGACGCGGATGATGCCCGCCTCGCGGAAGACGGCGTCGCAGACCGCGTCCTCGCCGGCCAGCGAGCCGGTGTGGCTGGCTGGCCGCGTCGGCCCCCTGCGGCGTGCGGCCCGACTTGATCGCCAGGATCGGCTTGGCGTCGTCGCCGCGGGTGACGCCGCCGGGCCGCCTCGATCAGCCCGCGGCCGTCGCGCAGCTCCTCCAGGTAGAGCAGGATGACGTCGGTCTGCGGGTCCTTGTGCAGGTAGTCGAACAGGTCGATCTCGGTCACGCCCGCCTTGTTGCCGAAGCTGACGAACTTCGAGAAGCCGATCCGCTTTTCGCGGGCGTAGTCGAGCACGGCGGTGCACAGGGCGCCCGACTGGCTCAGAAAGGCGATGCGCCCGGCCGCCGGCATCTTGCGGGCGAACGAGGCGTTCAGCTGCACCTGGCGGGTCGGTGTTGATCACGCCCAGGCAGTTCGGCCCGATCATCGCGATGCCGTACTCGCGGCAGATGTCCTTGAGCCGCTGTTCGCGCGGCGACGCCCTTGGGCGCCGACCTCGCGGAAGCCGGCCGAGATGACGATGGCCGACTTGACGCCCTTCTGGCCGCACTGCTCCAGGGCCCGGTCGACCACGTTGGCCGGGAAAGACGATCACGGCCTGGTCGACGTCGTCCTCGATGTCGACGCACGTAGCGGTAGGCCTTCACCGCGCAGATGCTCCGCTTGCCGGGAGCGACCGGGATAGACGGTCCCCCGATAGCCGCTGGTGAGGATGTTGTGAAAGATGTCGTACGGCACGGTGCCCGGCGTCGGGGTCACGCCGACCACGGCGACGCTCTTGGGGCTGAAAACGGCGTCGAGCCGCTGACAGGTACAAGGGCCGGTATGCGATTGGTTTGCGTTTGTCTCGGTTGCCATCGTGCCTTTGGTATGAGTCTCGCCGGCGGGGCCACGCGGCGATTACAAGAATCCGGCAGTTTCCCGTGCGCGAGCCGATTGTCAAGGGAGTGGGGGCAGACTTCGGGCGGTGCTGCAAAGGATGATGGGCTGAAGGTGCGGCCGCGAACGCAAAGGAACAATGCCCCCCACCAGAAGAAGTGTTCCCGCTGCATGCCCGGCAGACTACATTTTGCCGGTGCCCTTTGGCTGCGGCCCGAGCCGCGGTACGATAGAGTATTTCCGGACCCGCCATTTGCAAACTCGTCGATCGTATGACCGCGCAGCATGAAGTTGTTGTTACCGGCGTGGGGGTGGTCAGCCCGATCGGCATCGGCAAGGAGCCGTTCTGGAGCTGCTCTGTGCGAGGGCCGCAGCGGCATCCGGCGGCTGCCGGTGTTCGACGATCCCGAGCCTTGCCGACGCCCTTCGGCGGCGAGGTGGCCGATTTCGATCCGAAACAATACGTCCGGCCGCGCAAGAGTCTGAAGGTGATGAGCCGCGACATCCAACTGGGCTTCGCGGCGGCCGACATGGCGTGCGTCGACGCCGGCCTGCACGACACGGCCGGTCGATCCCGAGCGGCTGGGCGTGATGCTCGGGGCCGACATGATCCCCTGCGACCTGGACGAATTGGCCGGCACGTATCGCCAGCTGCATGGTCGACGGCCGGTTCGATTTCGCCCGCTGGGGCGAGGCGTTTACGGCCGAGCTGTTTCCGCTGTGGATGCTCAAGTATCTGCCGAACATGCCGGCCTGCCACATCGGCATCGCCCAGGACGCCCGCGGGCCGAACAACACCGTGACGCTCGGCGACGTCTCGACGCTCTCGGCAGTGGCCGAGGCCGCCCGAGTGCTCGAGCGCGGGCAGGCCGACGTGATGATCGCCGGCGGCGCCAGCTCGCGGATTCACCACGCGCTTTGGGCGCGAAACCAGGTGCTGGGCCAGATCGCAGTCGCAGCCGCGATCCGCCGACGGCCTCGTCGTCCGTTCGACGCCCGGCGCGACGGCCTGGTCAACGGCGAAGGATCGGCCGCGCTCGATCCTGGAAACGCGCGAGCACGCCGCAGGACGGGGCGCCGCGATTCTGGCGCGGGTCCTCGGCTACGCCGCCGGCTTCGAGCCTCGCACGAACGGCGACCTCTGCCAGGGCACGGCCATGCGCCGGGCGATTGTCGCGGCGCTGCGACGCCGCCGGCCGCAAGCCCGCGGAGGTCGGCTTTGTCGTCGCCCACGGCCTTAGCACCATCGACGGCGACCGCATCGAGGCCGCAGGCCATCCGCGAGACATTGGGCGACGTGCCCGTTACGGCGCCGAAGAGCTACTACGGCTATCTCGGCGCGGCGGCCGGATCGCTGGAAGCAGTGCTTTGTCGTGTTGGCATTCCAGCATGGTTTGGTGCCGCCGACGCTCAACTACGAACATCCCGATCCGCAGTGCCCGGTTAACGTCATCCACGGCCAGCCGCTGCCCACGGCCGGTACGACCGCGCTGGTGCTGAGCTACTCGATGAACGGCCAGGCCGTGGTGCTGGTGCTTGGGCCGTGACGCGTAGATCGAGAATGCGTGATACATCCGTCCCCCGATCGCATGTCCGGCAGTTACGCCTCGTTTGCCGCTGAAATCGAGCAACTGAACCGCGCGTTGGCGGCGCTTCGGCCGCTGGCCGCCGCGGTTGGCGCGGCGCCGCTGGCAGGGCAAGAATGGTTCGACCTGCTGCGGAACAAATTGGCCGCCCAACTCGATCTGCCGCCGTTGCTGGTCGTGGCGATCGTCGGCGGCACGAATATCGGCAAGTCGGTCGATCTTCAACCACCTGGCCGGCGAAGTGGCCAGCGCTGCCAGCCCACTGGCTGCCGGCACGAAACATCCGGTGTGCCTCGTGCCGCCCGACCTGGCCGATGCGGCCCTTCTGCGGCGATTGTTCGAGCCGTTTGCGCTCCACACCTGGCAATCGGCCGACGATCCGCTTGCGGATGCGCCGCAGAACCGGTTGTTTTGGCGGACCGGCCGGACGATTCCGCCGCGGCTGTTGCTGCTGGACGCGCCGGACGTCGATTCGGACGTGGAGGTCAATTGGCAGCGGGCCAGGGCGATTCGCCAGGCGGCCGACGTGCTGGTGGCCGTGCTGACGCAACAGAAATACAACGATGCGGCCGTCAAACAGTTCTTTGCGCCGCAGTGGACGCAGGGAAACCGATCGTCGTCGTCTTCAATCAGTGCGAACTCGATGCCGATCGCGCGTATTGGCCGCAATGGCTGGCGACGTTCTGCGAGCACACCGGCGCACGGCCGGAGTTGGTCTACGTGGTCCCGTACGATCGTCGCGCGGCCGAGGAACTGCGATTGCCGTTCTATGCGGTCGCAGCCGCGGGGCACGCAACGCAATCCAGCGGTGAGATCGCGGAAGAACCGGCCGGCTTGCGCAAGGCCAATCTCCGCGACGACCTGGCCGCGTTGCACTTCGATGCGATCAAGATTCAGACGTTTCGCGGGGCGCTCGACCGCGTGCTCGACCGGCGCGATGGGCTGCCGGCATATCTGGAATCGATCCGTGGAGCGGCCAGCGAGTTTGCCGCGGCCGCCTCGGCGCTGTCGGCCCGCGAAATGGCTCGCGTCGGCTGGCCGTCGCTGCCGGCCGGCGTGCTGGTCGAGGAAATCCGACTCTGGTGGAACGACTCGCGGCAGCAGTGGTCGCGGCGGATCCATGGTTTTTATCGCGTGGTCGGTCGCGGCGTGACGTGGCCGGTGCGGGCCGCCTGGGAGGCCGTGGCGGGGTTGCCGTCCGATCCAATCGCCACGTTCCGCCAACAGGAACGCGCGGCCATCGTGCTGGCCGTCGAAAAACTGCTCGACGAGCTTCAACGGCTGGCACAGGTGGGCAACGACACGCTACGGCCGCGCCTCCAACGTTTGCTCGGCGGCCATGCCCGGGCAACGCTGCTGGCACGCGTCGAGAGCGCCCACCAGAACCTCGCGCCGGTCGACGAACATTATCGCACTTTCCTGCGGGCCGAACTCGATGCCTGGCGCCGGTCGAACCCCAGGGCCGTGCGATTCCTGCAATCGCTCGATCACGCAGCGGCGGTCGCCCGGCCGGTCGTCACGGTCGGGTTGTTCTTTACCGGCCTGCACTTTGCCGGCGACCTGGTGGGCCAGGCTGCCGCACAAGTTGCAGGCACCACGGCCGGACACGTGGCCACGGAGGCAGCAATCGCCGGAGGCATCACCGGCGGAGGCGAGGCGCTGGTGAGCACCACGAGCGAAGGCGTCCGCCAGGCCGCCGGCCGGTTGTTCGGCCGCCTGCAAGCCCGCTATGCCCAACAGCGCGCCGCTTGGCTGGCCGACTGGCTCGAACGCGAATTGCTTGGCGATCTGTTAGCCGATCTTCGCCGCGGGGCGGAAGTAGTCAATGCTTCGACATTCCGCGAAGTTGAAGCGATCGCGAAATCGCTCGCGACACCGTAGCCGCCGTGACACTTACCTCCTTGGATGCGTGGCAAATCTAGTGACCAAACTCTTCCACGGCATCGAACATGGCGAGGACGTTTTCGACTGGCGTCTCTTCGAGGATGCTGTCGTGGCTTGCCCCCGCCACGTAACCGCCGCCGGGCGCCATGATTGACAAGACCTCGCGAGTCTTCTGCCGGACGATCTCGGGCGTGCCCTCGATGAGTACGTGTTGCGAATCGATGGCGCCGTTAAACAGCAGCTTGTCGCCGTACTTTGCCTTCAACGACTTCAGATTCATGCCTGCGCAGCACGGTTGGACAGCGTGCAGCCCATCCAGGCCGACACCAATCATGGCGGGAATGAGTGGTTCGAAGCCGCCACAACAGTGCAACTGCACCTTCAGTCCGTACGCATGGCCCAGTTCGATCAGGCGGCGGAGATGGGGCAGCACGAAGCGGTCGAACTGTTTGGGGCCCAACAGGGGGCCAATCTGGCTGCCGAAATCGTTGCCGATGAAGAAGATGTCGATCACGTCGGCCGCCATTTCGAAAATTCGCTGGCTGACGGCGGCGTAGTAATCGACCAGATGGGCAAATAGCGCGTCGACCAGATCGGGGTCGTCGTGCATCTTCATGCACAGAATTTCCATGCCCAACAGATCGATGGCGTCATGCCAGAACGGCGACCAGTCGCCGCCGAGAATGGCGAATTGACCCTTCCACGTCAGGGCCTCGCCACGGATATGCGAGTCATCCATCCACCGCGGATCGGGCCAGGAATAGTCGTGCACGTCCTTCAAGGTGCGCGCCAGCCAACGGGTGACTTAGCGGCTGGCCATAGCCGCGGCCATGTCGCTCCACGCCGAAGACGGTGCGGCCAGTGGCGCCGCGGGCAAAGGGACTTCCGGCCCCACATAGCGGGCAGACACGCGGCGAAAGTCGTCGCCAAATCGCAGGCGTAGTCCTTCTTCGCTCTCAATGCCCAACTCGCGCCCCGCCTTCGCCAAGAACTCCGGCGACGCACCGCACCATCGTGGCACACAATCCGGGTCCTCATGGGCGTACGCGGCTAGCACGCGCTGACGGGAGTTCATCATGCGACCTCAATCCTGGTGAAACACCTCTTCCCAGCGGCCGCTGGACTTCCACCGCCGTTGCGTTTTCGGCATTTGCTGCCGCCCACGACACTACCGTGTCGCCGAATAATGGCGCCAACAGCATCCCTCCAGGCCACCGCATAGGCCGTTCCTTTCGGTTTGGCTGGATGGATGCTTGCTACGTTTTAGGTTCCGCTATTCTATTGTGGTCGCTCGGCAAGCAGCAACGGGGTGTCGTCATGTGCCGTGGCCTGGGAGTAGAAGGCACGCAGCCAGTATTGCAGCGAGTTGAGGGACAAAATGTTGAACCGCGACCCAATAGCCGCCGTGCCGGCGGCTACTAAACGGCCCGTCCGCCGTCCCTCACCCCTCGCCCCCAAGAAAAAAATACCGACGCGTTTGCCGCTAGGACGTGCTACGTGCCTCGGCACGTTACTCGGGCCGCGGATCACAGCCGCGATAAGCCCGCAAATTGGCAAGACGTCCGTCAAGCGGCAAACGCGTCGTGGAGAACATTCACAACAACGACGATCGTACGATCCTCCTGTCTACGAGTGGTGGAATGGGGTCCAACGACAGTCGGGTTTGTCCTCCTGTGCAAGAGTGTGTGAGATGGAATGGCAACTACGACGGCGGCCGCGGTCGAATCGGGTAAGGCGGAATCGCCTCGTAATCGACCAGCCCGGCCTGAAGGTCCTCCTGTTGCTTGCGCAACCGTTGGCGGCGGACCAGGGCACTCAGTTGGCGGCCGAGTGCCCCCGCGGGCGGACCCGATCGAGGCAACCTCATGCTGCGCGTGTAGATCCAAGCGTAGCGCAGCGGTCCAATGGCGACGGATCATGAGACGGCTTTCTCGCTTGCAAACAGACGGAAACGCCGCGCGGCCGTTGCGAGTCAGCCTAGATCTCGCGTCGTTTCTCCCCGGTACTTCTATATGCCCGACGCTTGCGCGAAGTCAAAAGAAAACTTCACGAAATCCCGGTGAGAAACCACGATTTTTTCGCCTCCGCGCCGTATCACACACAAAAGTGACAAGGCTTCGGCAGCCGGTAGAGTCGGGGCACCAAAGGGGACGGTCCCATTTTCGCTGACACGAAAATTGGGACAGTCCCCACAGGACGGGCAGAGTGAAGAGACAGGATTAACAAGATTGACAAGATTGATCTGTCAGCTTCTTAACGCTTCATCTTGTCAATCTTGTAGATCCCGCCAAATGCCCCCTTGCCAATCGGATCGATGGGCGGCTTTACGCTGTCTTGCCGAGCGGCGTGGCCTGGTTGAGCTTGTTGTAGAGCGTTTTGATGCTGACGCCCAACGCTTCGGCCGCCTTGGGCTTGTTGCCGCTAAAACGGCTGAGGGCCTCGTGGATGGCCTGCATCTCGAGTTCGCGGAGGTTCAGCGTGCCGGCCGCCTGATAGGGAATGGACGCGGCCGCAAAGAAGCGTTGCGGCAAGTGCTCCGGACGGATCGGCGGCGCATCGCAGAGGATCATCGCGTGCTCGATCGCGTTGGCCAGTTCGCGGACGTTGCCAGGCCAACGATGCGCCGTGAGCGCCTCGAGCGCCTCGGGCGAGAAGGGTTGATCGTCGCGGGCGGCCGGCGCCGCGTCGCGCACGGCCAGGTGCCGGGCCAGCAGCGGGACGTCGTCGATCCGCTCGCGCAGCGCCGGCAGCGCGATCTCGAACGTGTTGATGCGGAACCAGAGGTCCTCGCGGAAGTCTCCGTTGGCCACCATCGCGGGCAGGTCGCGATTGGTGGCGCAGATCACGCGGACATCGCAGGCAATCGACTCGTTGTCGCCCACGCGGCGGACTTCGCCGCTTTCGAGAAACCGCAGCAGCTTCGCCTGCATCGCCTTGGGCAACTCGCCGATCTCGTCGAGAAAGAGCGTGCCGCCGTTGGCCACCTGGAGCAGGCCGGTGCGATGTTCGTCCGCCCCGGTGAAGGCGCCCTTGCGGTGGCCGAACAGTTCGCTCTCGATCAGCGTTTCGGGCAGGGCGCCGCAGTTGACCGGCACCAGCGGCATTTCGGCCCGGAGGCTCTGCCCGTGTACGGCCCGGGCCGCCAGTTCCTTGCCCGTTCCCGTTTCGCCGAAGATCAGCACCGTCGAATCCGTCGGCGCGACCTTGGCGATCAGCCGGCGAACGCACTCCATCTTGGGCGACTGGCCGATCAGTTCGGGCGTGCCCTCGAGCCGTTCCAGGCGTCGTTCGAGCGCGCGGTACTTGTTGGTCAGTTCGCGGCGCTGGGCCACGCGGCGGAGCACGTTCTCCAGATCGGCGAGCTTGCAAGGTTTCGTCAAGTAGTCGAACGTGCCATGGCGCAGCGCGGCCACGGCGGTTTCGAGCGAAGACTTGCCGGTCAGCACGACGGCGTCCGTGTCGGGCGAGAGCTGCTTTGCCCGGGCGATCACCTCGATGCCGTTGCAGCCGGGCATGTCGAGGTCGACGAGGATACAGTCATAGGTGTTGCGATCGAGCGCGGCCAAGGCCGCGGCGCCGTCAGGACAGACCGTCACGTCATGGCCCATCCGCGGCAGCTCCAGGCGCATCAGCTCCTGCAACGATTTCTCATCGTCGGCGAACAACAGTTTCAGTCGGTCATGCGGCTTGGCGACGATGGCGGGGCTCCTTCTGCGATGCGGCCAAGGGGAGGCGGACGCGGAACGTCGAGCCGCGGCCGGCGCCGTCGCTGGCGGCTTCGATCTTTCCGCCATGGTCGGCGATGATGCGATACGAGATCGACAGTCCCAAGCCGGTTCCCTGGCGGCCGCGGCGGCGGGTGAAGAACGGCTCGAAGATGTGTTCCAGCACGGCCGGCTCCATGCCGCAGCCGTCATCGCTGACCGACAGCAACGCGCAACCGCCTTCGACGCCCGATGCAACCCGAACGGTGCCTCCTTCGTCGAGACTGTCCAAGGCGTTGGTCAGCAGGTTGAGAACGACCTGCTTGATTTCCTGGGGATTCACCAGGACGACGACGGCCGCCGACGGCGCGAAGTCGATTTGCTTCTGATGATACTTGCCCATGTGGCGGAGCATTTCGAGGACGCCTTCGACCAACTGGCCGAGTTCGGTGTGCTCGCGCCGGCCCGGTCCGAGCCGCGAGAAGTCCAATAGCTTCTCGGTGATGCCTTTGCAGCGGAAGGCCTCGGCCTGGATCATGCGGAGATAGTCGGCCACCACGGTCTGCTCCGGGTCGGCGGCGTCGAACGTCTCGCCGAATCGGCCTTCGAGCGACTCGGCGCACATAGCGATCGACGCCAGCGGATTGTTGATTTCGTGGGCAACGCCGGCGGCCAGGAATCCGACGCTGGCAAGCTGCTCGCTTCGCACCGCCTGCATGGTCCGCTCGCGCACCTGCCGGTCGAGATCGTCGCGAATTTCCTGGAAGCGGATGGTCATGTCGTTAAGCGCCTTGGCCAGTTCGGCCATTTCGTCGCCGGTGTCGATGCAAATACGATAGCTGAACTCGCCGGCGGCCACCCGCCGCGAGCCAGCGATCAGTATCCGCAGAGGCCGAAAGATCCACCGATATGAGAGGCCGATGAACAGGAGAAACACCAGGCAGGCCGACCCGGTGGCCGCCCAGGCGGTCAGAACCAGTCCGCGATATTGGCCGCGGACTTCGTTGGCAAAGCCGGCCAGCTTCGTATGCAGGTGGCCGGGCAGTTCCGTGGCCAGGTCCTGGAGCTGCTCCAATTCCACGTCGAGCCAGACGATCTTCTGAAGGTTGAGCATCCAATCTTCGTTGCGGTCGGCCTCGCGGATGGCGGCGAGCCGGTCCTCGATCTTCCGGACCGTCTCCCGTTCCCGCTCGTGACCGGAGATCCTCGGATCGGCCTGCATTTCGCTGTCCATTTGGTCGCGATAGCGTTGCAACGTCCGATCGACGTCATCCAACTGAGAACGGAATCGATCGCGGACGGCCCAGAGGTTGACGCCGCCGAGGTTGCGTTGGCTTTCGGGAAAGGCGTCCAGCGGCGGCCCGCGCAATTCGCCCAGCGTGATGCGGACGGCGCTGACGCTACGACTTAGCTCCGCGGCCAACGGCAGTTCGCCGACGCGCCAGCTCAGGCTGTTGACGACGTTGCGATAACGGTAGATGGCCACCAACCCGGTGCTGGAGAGAATTGCCACTGCCAGAACCAGCAGGCCCAGTCCCAAGAGCAGCTTGATGTGAATCGGCCATTTCCAGCGCACCGGTTGCCTCCTCAAGTAGCAGGCACGCGACGTAGCAGGCACGCTCCGCGTGCCGTCGCTATGTTTTTTTCAGCTACGGCACGCGGAGCGTATCTGCTACAGCTACGGGCGGCGGAGTGTAGCAAACGCCGACGTTGGGCGGAAGGCAGAACCGGCCGCTAGTCACCGGGATTGGTGGCAGCGTCGCGAAGCTGGCGAAGCTGGGCCATCATGAAGCTCATCGCCTTCAACTCCGCCTGGATCGCGTCGGCCACGTTGCCAAGCTGTTTGGCCGAGTCCGCGTCGACTAGAAATCGCTCGAATGGCAGCCAATCGACCGGCCACGCCTCCTTGGCGGCGGAATCGCGAAGTTCCTGGTTGAACTCCGCCAGCCTGCGCGAGAAAATCGGCGTTCGGCGAACAGGCACGGTTGACATACGGGCCGCGGCCGAAGTGGCGAGACTCCAACAGCAAACCGGTGGTGGGCCCGCTGCGCACGATGAACGCTGCCAGCGCGGCCGTCGCCGTGACGAGGAGCGCCACCAGGGCGACCAGCACGTGGCCGAAGGCCAGCAATCCGCCGGCGGCCGCCAGTCCGTGCCGAGGATCGTCCACGCCACCCGGTGAGCCGCCCGACGGCTCGGCGACTTTTCGCCGCCGGAGGCGCCGGGGCCGGTGTCTTGGGCAACTTGCTGGCCAGCACGTGAACGGCCAGGGCCGTGATGTTGTCGGGGCCGCCGGCGCAAATTGGCCGGTCGACCAGGGCCCGCACCGATTCGGCCGGCGACAGCGCTCTCGAGCACCATGCCGATTTCCTCGTCGCTGACCTGGCCGGAGAGGCCGTCGCTGCACAGCAGGAACGTATCGCCCGGCTGGACGGGATAAGGGCCTTCCAGATCAACCTGCGACGGCCGGGTTGGGCCGAGCGAGCGGGTGATGATGCTCTTGGAG
>CAWBLA010000008.1:0-362726 GCA_963789525.1 uncultured Planctomycetaceae bacterium | reverse complement strand
TAGCCCGGTCATCGTCCTGGTGAAGAACCAGTCCGGCAGCGACCGCACGCGGTTCGACGTCCTTGGCGTTGACGGAGTGGTCGTCGCTTCCCCCTCCCGATAATCTGGCCACGTTCACTAGTCGCCGCCCGCTGGTCGGCGTCCTGCCCAGTGTGGCCGATCATGCCGGCCGGTTCTGCGTCCTGTTGGAGCCGGTCGCAAGCGGCAAGCTCGGCAAGGCATACTTTCTGGGTGTCGTGCCGGCGAGGGTGTACGTCAACTCGCACCTGGACGCCTATTGCAATGTGATGGAGTCAAAAACCATCGGCGACGAGACCATCTATCTCGGCAGCGGCTCATCAGCTGGGCAGGATAGCTTTGGTGGGAGGCCGCCGACGTAAGCAATGTCGGCACGGTGGTCTCGGCTATCCCTCGGCTCGGTGGCCCAAATTGGCGGGACTTCGCTGCTTCGAAGTCAGCCAGCTCGAGCCCCGCCGCACAGGCCGCGCAGGGCAGCTCCGTGGATGCGTGGACGCTGCCCCGCTGGAACGCCGCAACCCAACACTTCGACGACCCGAATCGCAGCGATCCTACGGACCTTGTCGTGATCGACACCGAAGGCCGCTTCCCGCTGGCTTTGTTACGACGACACCGAGCAAGACGCCCCCGGCTCCCGCGGCCTCTGCGACAGCGACGGGGTGATCGTCTCGATCCACGAGCCATCGAGACTTTTGGGCGGTTCGGTTCAAGTCAGCAGTGCCTTCGTCGTCACTGGTCTGACGTCACTTTACGCGCTGGACGGCGGACTGCTGCCCCAAGCGGCCACACTTACCGCAGCGACCACACCCAAGCTTGGCGGGCTGGAGCAGACCTGTGCGGTCGCCGAGAGCGACGCCGTCTTGGTTTGGGACGACGAGCACCAGCTCTACAAGCCGCTCTGGGTCGACAGGCCGCTGGCCCAGCGGGTCCGCGGCACTACGCCGAGCTTCATCGGGCGGGGGACCGGCTCGTTTACCGTCTCCAGCCTCACGCCCACCAGTCCCGGTGCCTTGCCTGGCGGGGCCAACTACACGATCACCAACTCCGGCTACTGCATCGACGGCGGTGTGGCGTTCTTTGCCGAGTGGGACACGTCCATCCCCGGCTATCGCATCTACGACGTGGGGGCGTGCTCGACCAGCACGGACTGCGGCTAAACGATGAGCCACCGGAAATGCAACTGCAACTGCGTCGAACAGCCCTGCTACCAGCAGGCATTTCCCTACGGATTCTCCAGCCACGGAGAGCACTCGACGATCTGCAGCCCCTATAGCACCGGCTCCTGGTTCACGCCGCAAGAACCCGGCGACTGGCCGAAGGAATATACCGGCTTTACCAGCATCCTGATCGACGGCGTCGCCCATGCCATCAACGGCACAAGCGGCGGGCCGCAAAGTGACTCGCTCTACATCACCCCGGCCATCACCTACCCCTGGCAACTGGACTTCGCCACCGAAGGCACCACCGCCAGGCAGTGCGACAACCGTTTTACGATCGCCCCGCCGCCCAGGAACTGGGACGGCATCTCGCTTGCCGGCTGCCAGGTGAAGCTTGACGGCATCAGCTACCCGACCTACACGATCATCACTAGCGACGACAGTAGCTTCGCCCTCGACGGCGACTACTGTCCCACGGTGTCGTTTCAGGTCGTCTTCACGTATTACCAGGCCCACAGCGGCTACACGGTTGCCGACGATGGGACGATCACGTTAAGCACGCCGCCGGAAGGATGGCACACCGATCAGCTGGTCGGCCACGTGATCGAGCTTCGCGACGGCAACAGCACGGTGCAGCTGGCGCCGAGGATCATTTCGAACACGGCGACGGCAATGATGGTCGACGCGCCGATGCCGACCACCCACGGCACCGGGTTTTCGATTTCCGGCAACGTGATGACGCCGGCGGTGGCACCGACCGGCTGGCAGACCGGAGGCTCGAAGGAGTACGGCTTCCGCAACCGGACCCTCGAGCTGGTCGACCCCGACGGCATCGTGCAGTACACAAGCTCCGTGGATCGCTTCGCCTCCACCACGAGCATGTACATCTACACGCCGCGGCCGCCGGATGGGGACTATCCGGATTGGACGTGGCGGATCGTCGCCCCGTTCGGCCAGTGGGGCTTCTTACTCCGCGGCGACACCTCCGGCACCTACTTCGAAACCTCCGGCAGTGCGCTGCCTTGCACCGTCGATGGCAATCCGGTCCTGAAGTGGTGGACGCCATCCTATAACCAATTTCCGTCCGGCTGGCTGGGCGGCGAGTTCGTCGGCTGCACGGTCAACTATGACGGCGCGGCGGGCACGGTCATCGCCAACGATGCCGACTCGATCACCGCCTCCTACGCCTCAAAATCATTCGGACCCAGGCAGTGGCAGCTTAACGTCACCCCCTCCGGCACCGGATATGTCGATTGCAGCGGGGTTTTTAGCACGATCGGCGCGAGCTTCCCGTCCGGCGCCTCCGGGTGGCCGATCACGATTCGCGGCACCGCCAACGCCATCGACACCGTGCAGACCGGCGGCTACAAGTTCACGACCCGCGATCCGGTCAACACCGATCACCCATGGCGGCTGCCCAGCTACGACAGCGGGCAGTATTGGGACGTGCTGGGTGATGGTCTTGCGACGAGCACCAACGACACGGGGATTTCGTGCGGACAGTGGGCGCTGGTGGGCATCGCCAAAAGCTCGGCCGACGGGGCGAAGGTTCTCTGGCATACGCCGCCGCCGGTCTGGCAGTACCTCTTGAGTCTGCCGATCCTCAACAACGACGCGACCGCCGGAACGGCCCGGATCTACTTCGGCCCGGGCGGCAACTCGTATCTGGAAGTGCCCTTCGGTCCCAGCGGTTCTGAAGGTACCGCCCGACTGGTCGTACCCGGCAAGACCCAGCAGAAATCCTACGCCGTCTACATGAGTAGCAGTAGCGCCGTGGCCGCACAGGTCTGCGTCACCAGAACGCCCGACGGCGACTATCTGGTGTACGCAACGGTGCCGGACTACAACCGGCCGCAGGGCGTTCTTCCGCCGGGGCCGTTCTACGCCAAGGTTGCCAAAGGGGATTGGCAGAGCGATCTGCACCGGCTCGGCATCGGGGCCAGCCATGCCGCCCGCCTCTGCAATCTCTCGGTGTACGAGACGCGGGGAAGGCTGCCGGAGCAGGACACGAAGTGTTCGTACTGCATCATCAGTTGCTACATCCCGGGTTGGGAAGGCGGCGAGAGTGGCCGCAGCTGACGCTCAATATTGTCGGTGGGCCGCTGGCGGGCAACTATGTGCTGGTGTCCTATGGAAGCTGTTGCTGGGGCGTTTCGTTGGCGCCAAATTATCCGTGCGGGGCGCTCGGGCTTGGGGCGTCGATCAACGTCAACCCGGACGACACCTTCACCCTGACGGCCGTCCCGACGCGAGCCTGCTCCGGGATCGAATGCTTCGGCGCCGCCTGCTACTACGCCAAGGACGGCGGCGCGTCCGGCACGTTTTCGGGGTTGTTTTCCAATGAGACGCTCAACCTGGCCGGCGGCGGGTTCTGCGGCGCAACCTCGGTAACGGCGACACTGCAATGATTTCGATTTCCTGTCAATTTGAAACTGTCGACGGCAAGCCCAAGTGCATCTATTGCGGCTACGTTTGGCAGGGTGAAGGTCCGCCGCCGGTGCGCGACTGTCCTTCGTCGCCCGGTTATCGAAAAATGGCCGCACTGGTGGGCTACGACGGTGAGATTACCACCGACCTTGTGGAGATGCTCCGGCGATGGAGCCTCTTGGGGCAGCCTCTGCGGAGCGACGAAGAGGCAGCGCAGTCCGCGGCCGTCTGCGGCTTCTGCGACGTGGCCGGCTGTCTGCGGCTGCATCGCATGGCCACGTGGCAGTGTCCGAAGGCCTTGACGATGGCGCCGGGAGCGACGCCGGTCGGCGGCAAGAGCGAAGAGGACCTGAAGCGGGAAGCGGTCGAAGCAATGCGCAAAAGCGCGAAATCGTCCGCGGGCGTCGCCCCGATTCTCGTCGACAAGCGGCTTGCCTGCTGCGCTTCCTGCGAGCTTCTCCGCTGGTACGGCTGTAGCCTGCACTGCACCTGTTCGGACCGCTGGGCAAAGTGGCGTGAACGGGTGCAGTCCGGCGACTGCGAGCGGTTTGACGGCTGAGCTGACTCAGCAACGCTGTCTGCCGGAAGTCGAGTCGAAGCAGCACAACCGGTGGCCCAGCGTCGTTGCGACGGAGCTGACGGCATTCTAAAATGGGGCTATGGTCCCCAGCGATAACCGCTCCCAGCGAACGCCGTCTAAACGAACGAGCAGCCCCGAGGCCGCGTCCAAGCCGAGTTCTGTGTCCTCGACGCTTCTGGATCAACTTCGTGCCCGACATCCCGAGGCGTGGCGGCGGCTGGTGAGTCTGTTCAGCCCGGTAGTCTATCAGTGGTGCCGACAGCATGACGTGCCGCGAGACGATGCGCCGGACCTGGTGCAAGAAGTCTTTGCCGCAGTCACACAGCACATCAGCAGCTTTCAGCGTGGCCGGCCTGGTGACAGTTTCACGGCTTGGTTGAGAACCATCACTCGCAACAAGGTTCGAGACTATTTTTCCTGGGGTCGCGGGCGAGCGATGGCTCAGGGCGGCACGAGCGCCAACGAACGCTTGCTCACAATCCCGGAAATGTCCGACCCTTCGGTGACCGGCGACCCTCGCGAGGTCAATCGTCTGGTTGTGCCGGCTGGGCTGGAACTCGTGCGGGCGGAGTTCGAGAATCGTACTTGGGAAGCCTTTCGACGGGTAGTTGTCGAAGAGCAATCGCCTTCGGAGGTTGCCGGCGCCCTGGGGGTGAGCGTCCAAGCAGTCTACAAAGCCAAGTCGCGGGTGTTGCGGCGGCTGCGACAAGAACTCGATGGTCTTACGGAGTAGCGCGACTGTAATCGCTTAGTAGGAAAGCTGTTGCGGCCATTGGCAAAAAGTGGTGTCAAACGTTTTTGTTATTTCTAATAGGGAGGTCCTGCGTCAGCCTCCTCGTTCGGCATAGCGCCGCCGGGCACGAACTAGACAATGCCCCCTGTCGTTCGGAGGAACCGCCGAGATGGCTACGATTACTTGTCCTAGTGAAGAGGATCTACGCTGCTATGCATTCGGGCGCCTTGGCGACGAGGCATTGGAGGCCGTCGCCGCTCATTTGGAGTCCTGTCCCGACTGTGCGGCAGCCTTGGCTACGTTCGACGACGCGGAAGACACTCTGATCGCCCAAATTCGTCGCGGTACGGCTGCTACCCCGTATTTGCAGGAGCCGGAGTGCCAGTTGGCAAGCGATCGTGCTCGCGCCGTGTGCGACCCTTCCTTTTCCGAAGGGGCGCAATCGAGCCCATCGATCGTCGGCACTGTCCTAGGCGAATACCAGCTCATCGAGGAACTTGGCCGCGGTGGCATGGGCCGGGTCTACAAGGCGCTGCACACCAAGCTGGATCGCGTCGTCGCGGTGAAAGTCTTGCCTCGTGGTCGTCTGGGCGACGAGAAAGCGGTGGCCCGATTCGAGCGCGAGATGAAAGCCGTCGGTCGACTGGCTCACCCAAACATCGTCCAAGCGCATGACGCTCGGGAGATCAATGGTAATCCCTTGTTGATTATGGAGTTCGTCGACGGGTTGGACCTGGCCGAAATCAGCCGTCGTTTGGGTCGGGTGCCGGCACCCGACGCCTGCGAATTGGTCCGCCGCACGGCATTAGCGCTGCAATGCGCTCACGAGCATGGGCTGGTACACCGCGACATCAAGCCGTCGAACATCATGCTTGGCCGTACCGGCGAAGTAAAGCTACTCGACCTCGGTCTAGCGCGCTTCTATGCGGAGTCGACAGGCGAAGAAACCACCGGCACTGGCATTGCGATGGGCACGGCCGACTACATGGCACCGGAGCAGGCGGCAGATAGTCGCGCGGTCGACATCCGTGCCGATCTCTACGCCCTCGGCTGCACTCTCTACAAGCTCCTGAGCGGCCGCGCTCCGTTTAGCGGAGCAGATTACCGCACTACGCTGGAGAAGCTCAACGCCCACGTCCATCAGCCGGCGCCATTCATCCGCGGCCTAGTGCCCGACGTACCAGAAAGGTTAGCCGCTATCCTTGATCGCCTGCTGGCCAAAGACCCCAACGACCGCTTTGTGGCGCCGGCCGAAGTTGCCGAAGCCATCACGCCGTTATGCGAAGGCACCAACCTCCAGGCGCTGATCGAGCGAGCGATGGCAACACCCATAGAGCACACGCTGCATGACAGTTCACTGAGCGGTGCTCAAGCACGTTCGGCCCAACCTGAGCCACAGCCCGCTCCGCTTCTGCTGACGTCCTGGGGCTGGAAGTGGTTCATTGGCCAACTGCTCTTGCTACTGATGGTCGGCGGCCTCGGCTTCGCCCTAGGGGTCATGATCACAATAAGGCGCGAAGGTAAAGAGACGAAGATCGAAGTGCCCGAAGGAAGCCACACGCGTGTCACGCCTGAGGGACAGGTTGATGTAACCCTGCCATTAAACGCAAGGACACCAGCCGCTAGCATGGTGAGCGATCTCAGTACATTGTATAGCAGATGGAAGGTACTGCGCGTCGAGAAAGGACGAAACGCAGATACGGCCTGGGCAGATATCGTTACATACGGATCGCCGTTGGACCCGAGGAAGATGGACTACTTTGACTTCGTGCGGAATGGCGGCCGCGATGAGGATGACGAAGACTATCTCAGCATTCAATACTCAGCTGATCCCCATCTCGCGGACGTGCATTTTCGGTTCCGCATCAATCCGACAGCAATGCCAAAGGCGATTGATATGCTCAGGTCGATTAGCCATCGCGATGCACCGGCTACTATGGGCATTGTGGCGGTTGGAATCTACAAGCTTGACGGCGATCAATTGCTGCTTCATCTCACCCGGTATCGGCCTTCGCTCGAGGCGGACTCGCAGCGGCCCAAGACTTTTTCCATCGATCCGACTTCTGATGACGTTCTCTTCGTCTTGCAAAAGCCTAAAGAGTCTGCTCTCCAATTTGGCCCGGTAATCGAGCGAGTCATCAATGCCGTGGATGCAGGCGAGAACACTAACGCTGTAAGGCAAGGCAAAGGCAATGAGGCAATCGACCTGGCAGGCGGCAGACTACTCGATGTGCCTAAGGAGTTTGGCACCTGGTCGGCAGAGCAGCAAGGCAAATGGGGCGCGGAAAACAACGTTGACTTGGTAGTTGACTCTGTTTCTGCGACCGGGAGTTTTGGCGCGGGTGGCATGGGGGGTGCCCTTAAGGCCGACGTGACTCCCGAGGACTTGAAGTTCGGCGCCATTGCGAACGAAACTTGGGACAGCGTCACTCACGAAGAGTTGCTATCGGCAATCACCTCTCCCACGCCTGGAAGCATCAAGGGACCCATAGGTATCGAAACGCCCGTCGCCGGCGTATCCGAGCGTGCCGGAATCACACGTTACGAACTCTGGGGCGTGCCTGTAACCTTCGCCTTCCAGACCCGCAAAGGCATCCTCGGCATTCTGCAAGTGATCCGCTTCACCGAGGACCCCCGCGGCATCAGGATTCGCTACAAGCTGGTGCAACCGGCCCCGCCAGCTCGCCCATCGGCCTTCGTGGCGCCCGCTCCACCAGGGGCGGAGCCAGGACCCAACTCTGCGCCTTTGGCACTCGACGGCTTCTGTCCCGTTACACTGGCGGAAAAGCACCAGTGGGCCCGCGGCAATCGGCGGTTCGGCGTCATACATCGAGGACGCACATACTTATTCGCCGGGCCGGACGAACAGCGGCGATTCATGGCTGATCCCGACCGCTACGCGATGCCGCAGCCGGCTGCAATATCAGCCCCTATTGCGCCGCGAACAAGCGACCGCTCGCCGGACGGCTATCCGTATGCGGCGAAAATGGCTGCGGCGGGGGTGTCGGATTGGGCGAAGCGGCTATTCAGGACGACGTCGCACGATTTCGGCACTGTCGCCCGCGGCGCCAGCGCCGAGTATCGATTCATGATCGCGAACGGGTTTGCCGAGGACATTCACATCAAGTCGGTATCCAGTGACTTTCCCCGCTGCTTCTCGGCCAGTCTGATCGAAGGGATAACAGATGCACTCCTGAAGGCCCGGACGGCGACAAACGAACTTCTCGTCAGGATGAATACGACAGAGTTTGTCGGCCGCCGATCGGGCTCCATCACCATTGATATCGACGCCCCAGTGCCGGCTAAGGTCGTGCTTGAAGTGACCGGCTATATCGGGGAGGAAACAGCGGCCGCATCACCGCCGCCTGCACCCGTGGCCCCACAAGCTTCTGTCAAGACACCGGACGCCTTACCGCTGCTTCACGGCGTCGAGACTGCGCGGAGGCCGAACGTTCCGCTTCGAGTATCGCTTGCCATCGACGGCCGGCAATACCTTATCGACTGCGAAGGCGAAAAACGGCGATTTGAGTCGGAACTGCCGGGTGCCAGGGGCAAGAAGATCGTTATCAAGGACGGTGACAAGTTCTACGATTACCCCGGTCAGGACCTGCCGGGGCCCGACGCCTATGTCGCCGTCTATGACATGCACTATGCCACCGGCAGAGAGGGCACTCGTTGCTTCGATCCGAGGATTCTCGGGCTTTGCGATTTGATGAGCGCAGATACAACGGTTGCGGTCTGCCTGCAACCGACGGACGTGCCCGCAAACAGGTTCTCTGTGGTTGGCAAGGAACAGGTTGACGGCGTGGCAGCTTGGCGGGTTGAGGCGACGCGCGACGACGTCTCGCAAACGAAGTTCAATTGGTGGATCGAGCCGGGGACACACCGTGTTTACCGGAAGACAACCTCTTGGGCGTTGCCCAACCAGCTTGCGACTAGTATTGATGTCAGCTCGCAGTACCAACCCAACGATTCAACGGCGGTGCTGCCCATGCGAGTCCATATCAAGCGGATCGCGCCAAATCCCCAAAGCTCTTTCGAGAACCTCATCACAGTATCGAAAGTCGAGTGGCCTTCCGCGATTCCGGCCGAGCGTTTCACGCTGGCGTCAATGGACTTGCCAAAGGCGACGCGGATCGTTGACCGGCGCAACGGCCAGACTATAAGCGTATGGAAGATCGGTGTGATGCAGCCGGTCGTCCGCGAAGTGACACCGCAATTGGAGTTCAGCGGCTTGCTGCAGCAGGCGGCCGGGCCGGGACGGACATGGGTCTATTTCGACGTCGACGAAAGGGCGGTAGTGCGGATTCGAAAGTCGATTCAGGAAGGCAACTTGAAGGCCGAGGACCTCAAGGTGCTCTGTAGCGTCAACGACGAAAATGACTTCCGGTATCGCGGCACGGTCAAGTCGGTGGATGTGTCGATCGACCCGGCAAAGGGAGTAGCAAAGTGGTCGGCTCTGCTGGAAAACGCCGACTCCGTGTTGCTGCCGGGCATGAACGCGCACGTGCGGCTGATTGTCGGGAAGCCGCGAAGGCGATCCTGCTTCCGACAACGTTGCCCATGGTGAAGCCAGGCCAGCAGCATGTCTTCTTAGTCGACGACAAGAACATCATCGAACGCCGCGCGGTAAGAATCGGCCAGATTGAGGATGGGATGCGGGTGGTCGAAGAGGGCCTACGGCCTCAAGACTGGGTCGTCACGACGAACCTAGGGCACGTTGAAGCCGGGATGACCGTAACGCCGGATAAGCCGACAGCATCCACCCCCGCGGTCGAACTCAAGCCGATGAAAGGCGAGGCCGAGAACGGTGCAACGCTGCCTGATACGAAAAGTCAGATCCCTCGGCCGACCTCGGCACAACTCGAATAATGCAACTGCTCACCGATCCAAACCATGACATTTCGGCTCGCTGTACCGATCGCTACCCTCCTCGTGTCTCTCCCGGGCCGGTACAGTGCGCTCGAAGAGGGTTCGTTTCGCACCATTTGAGACCGCGGTTTCGAACAATTCGAGACCCGCGGGTTAACGACCAAGGCCGAGGCTCGCCGCCCCGGCCTTTCGCGTTTTAACGCAAAGCTTTGCAACAACTTGCGACTTTGTCCGTCTCTCGGCTCGCGGGCTCCTCGCGAAACAGAGACACCGCTACCCGCGACTTGTCGGCCCCAAATCCGGCCATTCTTGCCCAAACTCTCGGTATCTCTCTTTCGCCGCGACCGCCGGGTTATGACTCGGGTTATGAGGTTTGTCGCGCCGCTCATAACCCGGGCGACACGGTTAGAAACTGGCGACCCCCGGGTTATGATGTCCTGGGAGAGGATCGTCGGCAGAGCCTGACAGACTGATTCCGCAAAACGCCTTTCATTCCCGATATGCGCCGAACCATTCAAATGTGGCGGCCAGCCCCACGTTGTCATCCTCGTCAACAATCTCGACGGTCACTGGAATCAGGGACCGTCCTTTCGTCGCCAATGATTCGGCAGATCGTCGAATTTCGTCGAGGCTTGTGATTGCGCGGGAATAGATCGATCCCTGCATCGGCTTTTTAAACTTCGCTTCCACCCGCCGGACAACGGCGACCACCTTCCCACCCAGTTCCGGCAACGCCTGTATCAGCAATTGGCCGCTGCTGGCCTCGGCTAACGCCAATTGGACACTGGCATGCACAGTGCCCAGGTGATTCAAGTGGCATGGCGACTCCTGCAATCGCAGCAAGTGCGCCGAGTCCGGTCGCGCCTCCTCGATTCTCAGAAACGCATTGAACGGGATGTCCGTCACTTTCATCTTGAGGGGCCTCCTTGATTCCTTGACGGCGCCCATTCGGAGCCCGTCAGCGGGTAAACGGTCCGGGCTATGAGCGCGCATCGTCGTACTCCAAGCGTACTGTCAAGTCTTCGACCCACGCTTGATTGTCAATTGCCATTCCGCTGAGGCGAATCGCTCTGCACGTCCTTGAACCGCTCGTCGATGATCGGGGTGTCTGCCGGTAGCGGGATGCGGTTCAAGTCAACAATCTTCCCATCAACCGCCAACTCGATGTAGGTGGTCCACATCCAGCGTGTTCGGACGTGTTTCCCCCAATTGCCGGCCAACGGCTGCTCGGGGTTGGCCTGCTTGTTCGTTCCAGCGGGAGGGGAATGGATCAGAACGCCAGCGGGCTCGATCGCCATGAAGTCCGTTTTTGGGCCGCGTACGAGAATCAGCGGAGCGCCTTTGCTCTTGACCTTCAGGATATACGGCCAGGCAGACTCGAATTCCTCCCGTTTGGTGAACGGGATCAGGTAGAACTGCTGTACCACCGCAGGGCCCACCAGCGTGGTCGCCTGCTTTCTCAGTGGCTCCAATTCCTTGGGCCAACTCTCCGGCCATGTCCCCCTGTTTGCAACGGAGTAGGCCCCATAGACTGCGCAATAGGCCACACCGAAGGCAATTACGGAAAGGAAGGCGATCATTCTCTTCATCGTGATTCCTCTACAACGTTAGGGACTGGAGTTCGCTACCTACGCCTTGGATGCACAAGGCATACGATTGGTTCCAAGTCCGGGCAAGACTTCGGACAGTTCGCGACTGTTTGGCATACATAACCCGTAGCAACGTGACCCCGGAGTTATGAGGATGCCAACAGCAATCGCCAATTCCCCTTTGACTGCCAAGCAGCGGCGCCACGCCGTCGCCGCCATTCTAGCACGAGGCGTTCTGCGCTACCATCGCCCTCGAGGCAGATCGATTCCAGCCGCGGCGAAAATTCTCCAGACTCTTCGCCAGGAAGCCTTGAGGTTCTCGGAAAACCGAGGCTCAGTGTGTCTGGGCGTACCACGGGTTAACGCAACCGAGAACCAGAGAGGTGTCCCATGATGATTGATATCGAGAAAGAGGTCGCCGCCCTACGCGACATGACGACCGGCCAGCTTTGCGAGCGCTATGCCGAGCTGTTCGGAGAAAAGCCGCGATCCAGGCACAAGGCGTATCCGATAACAGTGCTACAGTGTCTTCAAATGCCTCATTTCACGCTTCGTTTGCAAGACATGACCAGGCAGAATAGCACAAATCGCCATCTACTGATAGGAAATTTGATTTTTACCCACAGCACGCAGTGTATCAGCGAGAACTGGTGATTCAAGGGGGTGGGAGGGGCGGAGGGGCGGTGGAAGCGGGGACATCAAGGCGGAGCCGTTGGCGGCGCCTTCGGCTGCCTTGCGGCGCATTCCCCGGGCCTTGTTGCCGTACCAAGACCATCAATATTCTGCAGTGTTGCTGCTTGTTCGCCACGTCGTCGCCGCAATAATCCTAGAGGAGAAGAAAATGGAGCCCTTATGAATCGGACATTGCCGACCCCCTGGAAACCCACCAAAGCCCAGCTACTGGCCGCACACGACAAGCGCGTCCCGGATCTCGTTTCCAAGGACCTCATCGTCCTCTTCGCCGGCATCAACCCCGGTCTCTACACCGCTGCCATCGGCCGCCATTTCGGCCGCCCCGGCAACCGCTTCTGGCCCGCCCTCCACGGTGGCGGCTTCACCCCGCGCCTCTTCTCACCCTTTGAAGAATCCCTCCTTCTCGAACTCAAATTCGGCATCACCAACATCGTCCAGCGCGCCACCGCCCGCGCCGATGAACTCACCGACGACGAACTTCGGGCCGGCGGCCGGCACCTCCAAACCAAAGTCAAACGCTGGCGCCCCACTGTCGTCGCCTTCGTCGGCATCGGTCCCTACCGCATCGTCTCCGGTATCAAAGACGCGCGCGTCGGCCTCCAAAAAGCCCCCTTCGGCGGCAGCCACGCCTGGGTCCTTCCCAACCCCAGCGGCGTCAACGCCCACTACCTGCCCGCCGCCCTCGCGCAACTCTTCGGAGACCTCCGCCTCTGGGCCATTGCACAGCACGAGCGCCGCTGGAATAGTCGCCCCATTCCCTAGATATGATCAGGAAGCCCTATGTTGATGAAATGCCTGTTTAGTTAATAGCACAGCGATGTCTTATAGCATTCACTGTCGACGTGTGCCAACCAAATTGCGCAAAAAATCTGCGGGCGACAGGCTGGGGAGCGTGAAAGCAGCAGGTGGACATATTCCCTGGATACGGCTCCTTGCAAGATTTCAACCTCGTTGGTCCGGCACACCTCGCCACAGCGAGCCGAAATGCGATGCCTTGGAGTGGTGAGTGGGACGAAGGATGTCTTTTGTCCACGCACTGAGTGATAGCGCTGGCAGGGATCTGGTCATTCGTAGCGGAGCGATTCGATCGGGTCGAGCCGGCTAGCCTTACGGGCGGGATAGTAGCCAAAAAAAACGCCCACCGACGCGGCAAAGACAAGGGATACAACGATCGCCGGGACGGAGATCGTCAAGGGCCAGTGCAGGTGACCAAGGAAAACATTCACGGCATAGGTCGCCCCCACCGCACAGACAATCCCCAGCACAACGCCAATTACTCCGCCCGAAAGTGAAAGTACGACAGCTTCCAACAGGAATTGCCGCAAGATGTCGCGCGAGCGCGCACCCACGGCCAGACGAATGCCGATCTCGCGGGTCCGCTCGGTGACCGAGACGAGCATGATGTTCATGATGCCGATACCACCGACCACCAGCGAGACGCCGGCCACCGAGGCGAGGACCAACGTCATGCCGGCCGTAATGTAGCCGAGCACGGTCACGAATCCCGTCGCGTCAAATACCTCGAAGTCGTCGGGGGCGTCGGCGCGGATATGATGTCGCTGCCGCAGCAGCAGCTTGATCTCCTCTTTCAGGTCCGGAATTCGATTGGTGGAGCGAGCCAATACCTGGAACCACCATATATTCTTGAACGGAACGCCGTATAATCGCCTTGTGATAGTTGTGTACGGCGCTAGTACGACGTCGTCCTCGTCCTGGCCAAAGAGGTTTGCCCCTTTCGTATCGAGGACGCCGACGACCGCGAACGGAATATTCCCGATGCGTATCGTTGCGCCCACGCAATCTGAAGTCTGGAACAGGTGCCTCGCCACGGTCCTGCCGAGGACGCAGACTTTGGCTGCCGAGTGGACGTCGCCTGGCGTGAAGAACTCGCCCTTTTCCATCTGCCAGTTGGAAAGCGTCGCGTAACTTGCGTAGACGCCGGCGATTTCGCTGGGCGACCAATTCTGGTTGCCGGCGACCACTTGCAAACCGTTGCGTGCCAGTGAGGCGAGGCTGCCAATGCGCTGGGACATTCAGCCTCAATCGCATCGATGTCCTCCGGAGTTATGGTAATGGCGGACTTCGCGCCCTGCCGGACCCCGCCGGTGGTGCGGTTGCCTGACTGCACGAACACCAGGTTCGTTCCCAAGCCTTGGAACTGCTCACGGATCATCAAACCGGCCGATTGACTGATCGAAACCAGCAGAATGACGGCTGCCACACCGATGACGATTCCCAGCACGGTCAAGCCCGCGCGCATCTTGTTCTTGGCCAGCGCTCGGAAGGCCACACGCACAATGAGAAAGAGGTTCATGGCGCAAAATCTGGCCGGTGACGATGTCGCCTATCTTTTTGCCTAGCGTTTCTTCATTCCCGTGACCACCAATTGGCCTTCCTTGAGGTCGCCGGAGACAACTTCCGTATATTTCTCGTCCTCCAGGCCGGTCACAATTTTCACCGCCGCAAGCAAGTCCCCGTCGGCAATCCAGACGTGTCGCTCCTTGCGGTTCGACTTGGGCGACGACTTATCATCGCCATTTGCGGCCGCCTCCGAGGAATCACCACTCTGCTCTTTCTGGTCGTCGTCGGCCTTGCCTTCGAGAATGGATCGATCGGCCGCACGAACCTCCTTTGGTTTCGGGAAGAACCGCAGCGCCGCGTTCGGGACTTTCAATACCTTGCTGCGCGTCTCGATCTGAAACTTCAGGGTAGGCGTCATCCCCGGCAGCAATTTAAGTTGCAGGTTGGCGGCTTCCACGACGACGGTGTAGGTCACGATGTTCTGAACCGTGGTCGGCGTGAGGCGGACCTGGCGAATCGTGCCGCGGAATTCGTCGTCGGGGTAAGCCTCCACCGTGAAGGTCACCGGCTGCTTCCGCGACTGGGCGTCACGAATCAATCCGATGTCGGCCTCGTCGACAGATGCCAAGACGTAGACTCTTTTCTCCAGATCCGGGGCGACCACGAAGAGGACGGGGGTCTGATAGGCTGCCGCCAGGCTTTGGCCCGGGTCCACCTTCCGGTCGGTCACGATCCCATCAACGGGCGAGACAATCTCGGTGTACCCGAGGTTAGTTTCGGCGAGTGCCAGCGCGCCTTGGCTCTGTTCGATTTGTGCCTGACAGAGGGCGACGTTTGCCTTGGATGCGTCGTGATTGGCGCGGGCGAGATCGAAGTCACTGTCGGCAATCGCCTTCTGCGGCGACAGTTGCTGGGCTCGCTGCCATTCGCGATCAGTCTGCTCGAGTTTGGCTTCTGCCTGGAGCAGATTGGCCTTGGCGCAAGCCAGCGACGCCGCAGCCTGATCGCGATTAGCTTTGAAAAGCAATGGATCGATCTTCGCCAAGAGCTGGCCTTTCGTGACTTTGTCATTGAAGTCGACGCAGACCTGACAAATGGGCCCGGAGACAACCGCACCGACCTGTACGCTCAGCACCGGCTGCACGGTGCCGCTGGATTTGGTGATAAACGTGATGTCGCCCCGCTTGACCGGCGCGGTTCGGTAACGGCTTTCGTTGGCCTTAGCTCGATTATTATAGAAATGGCGGTAGCCGGCGGCCGCGCCGCCGACGGCAATCGCGATGGCAAGCGTCCAAAGAACGAGACGTTTCATGGGCCCGATTCTCCCGGCAATTGCAGGGCCGCGGTGGCGTTGACAAAGTCCGTCGAGTCGCACACGACGCGTCCGTCGCGTAGGGCGATTGTCCGGCAGGCGTGTCGCGCCACGTGCTGATCGTGCGTTACAAGAATGATCGTAATCCTGTCTTCCTCGCCGAGTTGCCGGAACAAATCCATCACTTCCCGGCTGGTCCGCGAGTCGATGTTCCCGGTCGGCTCGTCGGCCAACAGAATGGACGGCTCATTGGCCAGAGCGCGGGCGATGGCCACCCGTTGCTGTTGGCCCCCGGAAAGCTGTGACGGATGGTGATCCAGCCGCGATTCCAGTCCCACCTTCTTGAGTAGTCGTCGAGCCCGATCGCGCCGTTGTCGGCCGCGGAGTCGCCCGTGGTACATCATGGGGAGTTCCACGTTCTCCAAGGCGGTGGTCCGCGCGAGCAAATTGAAGTTCTGGAACACGAAACCGATCTTCCGATTTCGTAGGCGCTGCGCTGGTCGCCTGACATCGCATCCACCTCTTCTCCCTCGAGTAGATACGTGCCCGAAGTGGGTCGATCCAGACATCCGAGCATGTTCATGAGCGTGGTCTTGCCCGAGCCGGAGGCGCCCATTAGGGCGACGTACTCTCCACGATCGATGTCGAACGAGACACCCTGCAACGCCTGAACGTCGACTTCGCCCACCGTGTATGTCTTGGCGATAGCGTGCAATTGGATGAGCCCGCTCCGCGCGACATGGGCGTCCCCCGGGAGCGGCGACCTCGCTGGGCCGATCGCCGCCCTTCTTCTCGTCCCGGGCAAGAGCATGGGTTTCGCCTTTGGCGTGGGAGCGATTTGCCGTCTCCCCTCCAATATAACGATATTCTCGCGACTTAAACACCTCCAGGAGCAAGAAGGGGCATAGCCGGAGTCTCGTCTTTGTCGTTAGGGTGCCCGGCCTAAACGAGAGGGCGAAGAACGGCCTCACCCGGCGGGGAAAGGGGACAGTCCCCGTTTGTGCGCAGCACCCTTCGGGCCGTTCCGGCAAATGGGGACTGACCTTTGTCCCGTTCTGGTGAACCAGTTCGGCGCAAGGAAGATTTCCAATCCGGATTTGTCGGCGTCGACGAACATCGCAACGGCCCCGTTCTGGACCTGCTGAAAGCGGTTTCGGCTGGCCAGCCGATAACCGGCAACGCGGACGTTTAGCGTTACCGCCTCTTCCGGAACGCCGGCAAACGAAAATGAGCCGTCGGCCGCAGGTATAGTTACAAGCAAGTCCCAGCCGAGTTCACGCGACAGAGAAAGACGCGAATCTTGGGGTACCGCTTTGCCATCGGTGAGAATGACGCGACCGGAGAGTCGATAAAATTTCGGCGTGAGACTCAGATCACCAACATCTTTGCTCGTACCGTCGGCGCCGACGGTGGCGGCCTCCAGCCGCCGGTGAATCTCGCGCACCGGGCTGGGGCCAAGCTCCCAAAGGATGCGCAGAATCTGCATTTCCACTTCGGTCGGCTGGGCGGAAGCGGGTCGGGGCATGAAGGTAATCCTCCAGGTTATACGGCAGGGAAAAGGGGGCAGTCCCCATTTTCCGGAACGGCCCGAAGGGTGCTTCGCACAAGTGGGGGCTGTCCCCTTCTTGCCTCCTGACAAGGGCCAGACTAGCGAATTCATTCGCTATAGTGGTGAGTATAGCGAAAGAATTCGCCGCGCCAAGGCCGGTTAGCGAATATTTTCGCTACAGGAGCGATCCCCACGCGATCTCACTGGAGGAGCTTGGCTCCGGGACTGGCAAAATGCTCGGCGGTCTCCCGGGAAATCCGGCCGTCCTTCAGCAGTCGCTTCAGCGACTCGTCGAGCGTCCGCATGCCTTCCGTGCGGCTGGTGAGGATCACGTTGTCGATCGACTCCAACTTCCCGAAGCGGATCGCGGCGCCGATGGGGGCGTTGTTGAACATGATTTCCAGCGCCAACGCCCGCTTTTCACCGTTCCGCGCACTGGGAAGCAGATGCTGGCTGACGACGGCACGAAGACTCGACGCCAATTGGGAGCGGACCTCGTGCTGGACGCTTTGCGGAAAGAGGTCGGCATAGCGCGAGATGGCGCCTTTGGCATCACGCGTGTGCAGCGTCGAAAACACCAAATGGCCGGTCTCCGCGGCGCTGAGGGCCATCTGCGCCGTCTCGCGGTCGCGGATTTCGCCGGCCAGGATGACGTCGGGGTCTTGCCGCAAGGCGTACTTCAGTCCGTCGGCAAACGCATGAACGTCGCGGCCGACCTCCCGCTGCGTGATGACCGAGCCTGGCGCCTTCGGAAACAGATATTCCACCGGGTCCTCGATCGTCACGATGCGATATCCGCCCTCGTTGTTCAGGAGATTGATCAGCATCGCCAGCGAGGTCGTCTTGCCCGAACCCACGACTCCGCAGAACAGCACCAAGCCGTTGCGAAAGTGGGCCAGTTGGTGAGCGAGCACCTCCGAGAAGCCCGCCCACTGAAGATCGGGGATGTGCGAGGGAATGACGCGAAAACACGCTCCCACGTTCTCGTTGCATAGAAAATAGTTGACGCGAAACCTCTGCAACTCGCTACGGAGCCTCAGCTCCAGGGAGAAATCAAGATTGCGATCCGACCGGAACCGCCCCATCGCATAGCTTGGGCAAAGCGGCGCGAGCAACTCGGCCACCGTTGCCGCGTCGCAGGCCGTCTCGTTCAACGAGCGCAACTCGCCATGCACCCGCAGCACCGGCGGATAGCCGGCCACCAGGTGCAGGTCCGACGCTTCCGTCTCGATCGCCGAGATGAGCCAATCCCGTATCTGGGGCGGACAGCCATTGTCGGCGGCGTCTCGATTCATCTTCGGTCGCCACTTTCTGCTTTGCCAACGACGATGATTGCGGCGCCGGCTCTCTCTGCCGATTCGATGCGTCGATCGTTCGGTTGGTTCGCCGATCGTTGGGTTCTTAGCGATAAAGCGGCAAGACGTCAGCGTGGCGGCGCCAGTCCCGCTCCATCGCGGACGAGCCACCACCCCTTTGCTTTGGGCCCGATTCTACTCCGATGTAAGGGTTTTCGCAAGCAATTGGCAGCGTCCAATAGGAAGAACCGAAGCGGATGGGCGTCGCATGGTAGAGCCTTTGCGCGCCCTGTAATCTCGGGTACTTTGAGGAGAAGAGAAGATATCAAAACCAGCGGACCGTGTTGAGCCAAACCACACTATGCCCCTGCCGCTGAAAACCCTGCCGATTGTCGAACGATGGGACTGCCACGGCTGCGGCATCTGTTGCCGCGGGGCGTCTGTGCTGCTGAATGACACGGACCTGAAGCGGCTTCGCGAACAGCATTGGGAGAGGCATCCGGACTTTCGTGGCAAGAAGATCCTCGTTCGCACCGGGTTCTTCGACCGGCACTACTGGCTGGCCCACCGCAAGGACGGCACGTGCGTGTTTCAGGATTCCGACAAGCTTTGCCGCATCCATCGCGAGTTCGGCTACGATGCCAAGCCGCACGTTTGCCGCATGGCGCCATTGCAGATGGTCCCGCTGGAAAAGTTCGTTTACGTGACCGTGCGCCGGTATTGCCCTTCGGCGGCTGCCGACAGCGGCCGGCCCATAAAAGAGCAACTCGACGAATATCGCCGCCTGGCCCTGGCCAACAATGCCGTGCCCGAGCCGACTCGGCCGCCGAAGCTCACGCACCACTACCGCCGGGCGTGGAACGAAGTGATGACGGTGGCCGATACGCTCAATGCCATCATTCTCGACGAGCGTTATCCGCTGGTTCGTCGCCTGGTGCATGGTCTGGAATTGTGCCGGTTGCTCGAAGAGTGCCGCTTGAAGAACGTTCAAGCTCTTCGCCTGGCGGAGCTCGTTTCGGTGCTTAAGGATTCGGCTGTCGAAGCGGCAAGGCCGCCTTTTGAGAACCGCGTGCCGCCCAGCCGCTCGGCGTCTCGTTGGTTTCGCCAGATCGCGCTGGAATATCTGCGATTGCATCCCGATTTTCTGGGCGAGGCTTCGTGGCGCGAGCGCGGCCGGATGATTCATGCGGCGTTCGCATACGCCCGAGGCAAGGGGCGCGTGCCGTGCTTTCGCATGGACTTTCCGTCCGCCACGTTCGCCGAGTTGGAACGTCCGATAGGCGCGTTGCCGGAAGAAGTAATGCGGCCTCTGACGCGCTATTTCGAGCGGGCGGTGGTCTCGCTGCGCTACGCGATGTTCAAGGGCCGACGCTGGTCGATCACGGAAGGATTTCAAGCCCTGGCGCTGGGATTCCCCGTGGCCCTGTGGATGCTGCGATTTGCATGCGGGCCGCGCACGCCGGAAACCCAAGACGCAATCAACGGAGTGATCGCGCTCGATCGTGGTGAAACGAAGGCTTCACTCGTCGGTCTCGTCCACCGATCGCGCACGCATTCGCTGATGAACAACGATCAACTCTCGCGCTTGGTGGCATGGTACGCGAGATGATTGCAGATGGCGTCAACAAGGCGTCGCATCGCCCACGGCGCCCCCATTGCAGCATGTTGTCGCCATCGCTATAATCGCGACCGTGCGAAAGCGATGTTGTCGGGATGTTCCTACGGGAAGACGATGGCAGGCTCCGGCCGGATCGCACTGGTGGTCGCACGCGCGTTGGTCTCTTCAATCATGGTGGTGACATGACCGGCCCTTCCGGCAAGATGGTCATATCGACCGCGTGGTTCCAGGTGGCGATTCTCACGTTCGCCGCTCGGTTTCGGCGTGCTGGCCTACCTGGCCTACCAGATCTATACGGTCTGCCCGCCGATTCCCGCGCAAGTTGTCGTGCCGGAGGGAAGCGTGGTGTTCACGGGCGAGGACGTAATCGCCGGGCAGCACGTTTTCCAGAAATACGGGCTCATGCAGTTCGGCACGATTTTTGGCCACGGGGCCTACCTCGGCCCCGACTTCACGGCCCAGTACCTGCACAAGGCGTCCCAGGCCATGGTGGCTTTTTATGCCCAAGGCAAGGAGCCATCGGCGGACGTCGTGGCTCGCGTGCAACAGGAATTCAAACGCAACGCCTATCAGCCGCAGACGAACAAGCTGGAATTCAGTTCCGGCCAGGCTCACGCCTTCGCGCAGCTTGTTGATTTTTACGCCGATTACTTTGGCCCGCGCCGCCAGCAGGAAGGCTTGAAGCGGCCGCAGATTCACGATCCGACCGAGGTGCGGCAGTTGACGGCGTATTTCGCCTGGGCGTCGTGGGCAGCGGCGACGACCCGGCCCGGTACCGACTATTCGTACACGAACAACTGGCCGCCGGACGCGCAGCGTCGGCAACGTGCTGACGGCCGATGCCTTCCTCTGGAGCGCACTGAGCCTGATTGCGCTGCTGGGCGGGGCCGGGCTGGTGCTCTTCGCCGTGGGCCGCTACGACTGGCTGGGTTGGCACAGCAGCGAGCAGGAGGAGCCGGGACTGCGGCTGAAGTTCCGGCCCCCCGAAGAAGTCCGCCTCACTCCGGCTCAGCGGGCCACGGTCTGGTACTTCCTGGTCGTGGCGGGCCTGTTCCTTGCACAAGGCCTGTTGGGCGGGGCCAACGCCCATTACCACGTCGAGCCGGGCGGCTTCTACGGCCTGTCGATCGCCCGGTGGCTGCCCTACAACCTCACGCGGACGTGGCACGTGCAACTGGCCCTGTTCTTCGTGGCCACGAGCTTTCTGGCGATGGGCATCTTCATCGCCCCGATGATCGCCGGCCGCGAGCCACGCCACCAGGACGAAGCTGGCCATCGCCCTGTTCGGCGCGCTGGTGCTGGTCGTCGTGGGAAGCCTGCTCGGCGAGGCGGCCAGCATCCACGGCTATCATGCCCGGCGGCCTCTGGTTCTGGTGGATCGGCGACCAGGGCTGGGAATATCTCGACCTCGGCCGCCTCTGGCAGATCCTGCTGGTCGTCGGCATGGGGCTCTGGGTGGTGATCCTGCTCCGCGGCATGTGGTCGCGGCTCCGCGGCGAGCATCCCGGCAACATGCCCTACCTGTTCCTCTACAGCGCATTGTCGATCCCGCTGTTCTACGCCGCCGGCCTGGCCTTCGGCTGCGCGGGCCAACTTCGCCGTGATGGACTTCTGGCGATTCTGGGTCGTCCACCTCTGGGTCGAGGATTTCCTGGAACTGTTCACCACGATCATGGTGGCCTACATCTTCGTGCTGCTGGGCGTGGTCCGCACCGCCACCGCCACGCGCATCGTCTACCTCGACATCATCCTCTACTCGATCGGCGGCGTGATCGGCACGATGCACCACGCCTATTTCAGCGGCGCCCCGGCATCGTACATGGCGCTGGGGGCGTTCTTCTCGGCGATGGAAGTGATTCCGCTGCTGCTGCTGACGTTCGAGGCGTGGCGGTTCATGCGGCTGGCCGGCCAGGACCCGACAGACCACGGTGCTCGACACGTCAACCCAGGTCTTCCCGCACAAGTGGGCCGTGATGTTCCTGGTGGCCGTCGGCTTCTGGAACTTCCTGGGGGCCGGCGTGTTCGGCTTCCTCATCAACCTGCCGGTGATCAGCTACTACGAGATCGGCACGCAGTTCACCGCCAACCACGGCCACGGGGCGCTGATGGGCGTCTACGGCATGTTGGCCATCGGCGTTCTTCATGTTCGTCGCCCGCTACTTCCTGCCCGCCGACCGCAAGACGGAGCGGGCGATGAGGCTTTCCTTCTGGTGCCTGAACCTCGGGCTGGCCTGGATGGTGTTCGTCAACCTCGCGCCGATCGGGGCGATCCAGTTCTACCACGCCGTGGGCCACGGCTACTGGGCGGCCCGCGAGCCGGAGTTCTTCCGGCAGACGGCCGTGCGGGTGTTCGAGTGGCTGCGTCTGCCCGGCGACGTGGTGTTCATCCTCGGCGGCATCCTGCCGGTGGTCTACCTGGCGCTGCGGATGCTCTCCTATCGCAACCGCCCCGGCAGCGTTCCCTTCCAGGCTGACATTGAGCCGCTGACGCAGCGCACGTAAAGGTAAACGGCAAAGGTCAAGGGGCCTACAATTGCTCCGTAACGGCCCAACAAAAGACTCCCGACCCCTTTTTGCTTTTGGCACCACATTTGCAGGATGCTGCCAGTGGTTTGGCAGATGGCTGACTGAGGTCGAGCATTCCCACCGAATGTGCCCAAGCAATGTTGGAACCGGGGTGGACAGGGCCCCGGCGACGCCCCTAAAATAGCGCGTGACCGAATGTGCGAATTGCGGAGACGCATGTTGTTGGCCAGCGGCGCGGTGTTCGCTTGTCGGCCTTGGTTGTCGCAAGAAGCGCGAAGGCCAGGAAATTCACGGGTCGTCGCCGGAAATTCCGATTGGCGGGAAGGCGAAGGTCCGGGAAGCTGCCAGGTCAGGGACACGTTTACGAACTCTCAGTCACGGAAAGGAACCGCCACATGCCAGCCAACAACTCCGTGAAATCCGTGGCCGTCGGAACATGGGTCAAAGTCGTCGAACACGGCAGCGGCGACGAAGAGGTGTTTCGCATCGTTGATAGTCGGGAAATGGACTACATGGAAAACAAGATCCCACCGGACAATCCCATGGGCCGGGCCTTGATGGGTTCCAAGCCGGGCGAAGAAGTGGCCCTGGACGGACCGAACGGGACGGTCAAGTTCTCCGTGCTCGAAATCGGCCAGCAATGACCGAAAGTCCACACCCATCCGTATCACAATTCAGAAGACTGCGAGATGAACATGTCTCAAGCCAAGCAAGGCGATACCGTTCGGGTTCACTACACAGGCAAACTGAAAGACGGGAAAGTCTTTGATTCGTCCCGCCAGCGCGATCCGCTGGAATTAACGCTGGGCGCCGGCCAGGTCATTCCAGGCTTTGAGCGAGCCATCGAAGGGATGACGCCGGGCGATTCGAAAAGCGTTGATGTGCCGGCTGGCGAAGCCTACGGGCAGCGACAGGACGACAAAGTGGTTGACTTCCAGCGAAGCGCACTGCCACCCGACACCGACATGCACGTCGGCCAGCGGGTGCAACTCGAAACGCGAGACGGCCATGCGGTCGCCGCTGTGGTGGCCGGCGTTTCCGAGTCCACCGTAACGGTGGACGTGAATCATCCCCTGGCCGGAAAAGACCTGGTCTTCGACCTGGAACTGGTGGAAATCGTCTGACGCAACGCGGCCTGGATCGTTGCCGCTATTTACCGGGCGTTCCGGTCGAAGCGGCAGGTGGTGTCGGCGAACCCGTTTTCAGCAGTTCGAACAACGGGCTGTCGGTCGTCAGTATCAGGCGGGTCTTCGCTCCCAAGGCCGCCTTGTAGACGTCCAGCGTGCGGATGAAGTTGTAGAACTCTCCCGCTTCTCGGATGGCGGCGGCGTAGTTCTGGATGATTTCGGCTTCTACGTCGCCGCGGATTTCGTTGGCCTGGCGTTTGCCTTCGCCCAGGATCTTCTGCACCTCGGCCTCGGTCTGGTTGAGAATCTCCTGTTTGCGCCGCTGCCCTTCGTTCGTGTAGCGGCTGGCGATCGATTCCATGAAGGCGATCAGCCGTTCGAAGGCCGCCTCTTGGACCGCAGGGACGAAGTCGATCCGCGCGATGCCCACGTCGACCAGTTCGATGCCGCGGCCGGCCTCGGCGTCGCCCTTGGTTTCGCGAAGCCGTTGCAGCACGGTTTGCCGTATTTTATCGACGATCTTTGCGCGGCCTACCCGCACCTTTTTATCGGCCCCCGGCTGCTGCGCCGCGGGGATTCCGGCGTCCCGATGGCTTTGCCTGCGCCGCGCCGCCGTCACCTTGCTCTTCAGTCGGCCGTACGGCCTCCTCGACCTGGAACGTATACGACAGCGGACGGTTGGAACTGCGGACGACTTCCACCAGGTCGTTGGCCGTGATCGCGTCGCGCATTTCGCTGCGGACGAACGTGGCCACGCGGATTTCGGCGTTGTCCACCGTGCGCAGGACTTCCACAAACTTCTGCGGATTGGTAATCCGCCAGATGGCCCAGGGCGTTACCTCGATCTTCTTGCCGTCGGCCGTGGGCAGGTCGACCAGCACGCTACCGCCGGTGCCCTCCCAAAACTGCAGCGTTTTGGGCAGCCGATGGATCTCCTGCACGAACGGAATCTTGACTTTCAGCCCCGGCTTGTCGTAGCTGGCCACCGGCTCGCCGAATTGCAGGACCACGACCAACTCGCGCTCGCTGACGGTGAACAGGGTTGACGATGCCAACACAATCGCCGACCAGGAGGACCGCGGCGACCAGCGTCAGAAGGACGGAACTGCGTTTGCTCATGGCTTAGCTCCTTGATCCAACGGCAGCAGGGGCAGTGTCCGCCCCAGCACGGCGGAATCGACGATTACCTTCGACTGGACGTGGCCGAGAACCTCTTCCATGGCCTCGAGGTACAGCCGTTGGCGCGTTTCCTTGGGCGCCTTCTCATATTGGTGGTACTTGGCCAGCAGGGCTTTGATCTCGCCCTCGGTCTCCGCCCGGCGGCGCTGGGCATAGCCTTCGGCCTCGCGGATCATCTTGTCCTTCTGGGCATAGGCCGCCGGCATCAACTTATTGCGTTCCTTATTGGCCTCGTTCTCCAGCTTGTCGCGTTCCTGGATCGAGGCATTCACCTTGTCGAACGAGGCCCTGACCCTGTCCGGCGGCGCAACCCGCTGCATCTGCAAGTCGGTGATCCCGATGCCGCAGCCGAAGGCTTCCAGCCGTTGTTGGGTCTGCTGGCGGGCCATGGCGGCGATGGCGCCGCGTTGCTGGGTAAGCACCTCGTCGATCGAGTAATCGCCTACCAACTGGTTCATTACGGTCTGGGCGACCGTGGTAATGACTCTTTCGGGATACTGCTGGTCGTTCTTGTGATAGAGCCGAAACAGGAACTCCTCGGGCTTGACCACCTGCCACTGAATGGTCCATTCGACCACCGCCGCGTTCAAATCGCCGGTCAACATCAGGGCTTGCTCTTCGGACGCCCGCTGTGGTCGCTCGGCGCCTTCGCCGAACGGCAGTCGCAAGCTGTGCTCCTCGACGCTGACCTTCAGCACCTGGTCGACCAGCGGGATGCAGAAATTCAGACCCGGATCGACCGTGGCGTGATACTTGCCGAACCGTAAGACGACGGCCTTTTCGTACGGCGCAACGGTGTATACGCTCGAAGCCGCCAGATAGAGGACGATCATTACCAGCAGCGTAACCGCCGCCATCGGCACGATCCGTCCCCAGGGAAGATCTCGCAACTCTCTTGATTCGAGGTCCATCGGTTTGCTCTCCCAACGGCGGCGGCGTTTTGCTCACGCGCCGACGATAAAAATGGCGGACTGTATCACTGTTTCCTTCGGCACCGGTCAGCGAACCGATCCAGAACCTTTGAAGTTTTCCGATTATGCCTATCCTGGCGATATGTCCAAATGGTGCGGTCGTTCACCAACGACCACTCTGCCAGCAACCCTTCGGACTGGAGGAACCGGCGGGCCACGTCGGCCGGGCTGCGCTTGTCATGGTCGATCGCGAAGTTCAGCCGCTGCATGGTCGCGTCGTCCAGCTTTCCGGCCAGCATGTTGAGAACCTCTCGCAACTCCGGATGGCGGCGGAGCGTCTCGATGACGGACCACAGGCGCGGCGAAATACGGCGGAAAGAAATGACGATCGTCGACCAACGTCACCAGATCGTAGGCGGCGATGCGACCGTCGGTGGTGAAGGCCGGAATCACGTCCACCTCGCCGGCGGCAATGGCATCGTACATCAGCCCGGAGTCCAACTCCCGCACTTCTCCAAACTTGAAGCCATAGGCCTTTTGCAATCCCCGATAGCCGTCGGGACGCTGGGCGAACTCTGCGGGAAAGCCAATCCGCAACCGCGACGCTGAAGCACGTAAATCCGAGATGGTTTTCCAGCCGTGACGCTGCGCAGTCTTGCCGTCGCACCGTCAGTGCATAGCCGTTATTGAACCCCAAGGGAGCGCACCACTCGACGCCGAACCGGCGGCGGTACTCCTCGGATACGATGCGGTAAACCTCTTGCGGATCAGAGAGCACATCATGGTGCAACACGGTCATCAGCCCTGTTCCGGTGTATTCGACGTACAGGTCGATCTCGCCGTGAACCAGCGCGCCGTGACAGATCATCGTGCCACCTAGGCAGAAGCGGCGATCGACTGTAAGGTCGGTGTGGTCTTCGACCAATTGGGCCAGCATCTCGCCGAGCAGGATTTGCTCCGTGAAGTTCTTCGATCCGATGGTCACGTCAGGCCGGTTGCGGACATAGCCGGCCACTCCGCCGCCAAACAAGATGATCGGCAAGATCACAGCCGCGCTGAGCAGAACCTTCTTGCGCGTCGTGCAAACGCGGCCGCCGCGCCGAGGGTCGAGCGCCCACTGCGAGACCGCGATGGTTTGGTCGACCACCAACGCCAGGATAGCCGCCGGGATGGCCCCCAGAAGGATCAATCGGGTATTGGCTTGGGCCAACCCCTGGTTGATGAATTGGCCGAGGCCGCCGGCGCCGATAAAGGCCGAAAGCGTGGCAATGCCCACGCCCATGACGGCGGCCGTGCGGATGCCCGCCACCATGACCGGCAGCGCCAGCGGCAGCCGGACCATCCGCATCTCTTGAAACTGCGTCATGCCGATCCCCCGGGCGGCCTCCAACACCTGCGGCGAAATGCCTTGAAGCCCGGTAACGGTGTTACGCACAATCGGCAGCAGCGCGTAGAGTGTCAGCGCGATAATCGCCGGCAGGGCGCCGATCTTGTGCAACAGTGCCAGAAGCAGCACGAGCATGGCCAGGCTGGGAACCGTTTGCAGGATACCCACAGCAGCGAGAATTGGTCCCCGAATCCAGCGCACGCGCAAGGCCACGATACCCAGCGGCACGCCGACCGCCACGGCCACAAGCGACGACACCCCCGTCAACATGATGTGTTGGAGCGTGCGGAGCCAGAGCTCCCCGGAGTGCGCGGCGACGAACGTGATCCAGGAGGTTTCGCCCATCAGATGAGGTCCTTGAAGGCGGCCAACTGTCGGGCGGGCTTAAGAAACAAATCGCGTACGAACGGCGTGGCCGGCTTGCGCAGCACCTGCTCGGGCGTGCCGACCTGCTCCAGCCGGCCTTCGTGCAGCACCGCGATGCGGTCGCCGAGGGTCAGGGCCTCGAAGATGTCGTGTGTGACAAAAACGATCGTCTTCCCCAGCTTCTGTTTCAACGAGAGTAGCTCCTGTTGGAGGCTGTCGCGGGTCACCGCATCCAGCGCACCGAATGGTTCATCCATCAATAGATGGGCCGGGTCGGCGGCCAATGCCCGGGCGACGCCCACGCGTTGCTGTTGGCCTCCGGAAAGGTGCTCGGGAAAGCGCCGGCCATACTGCTCCGACGGCAGCCCTACCAGATCAAGCAGTTCCTCGCCCCGCTGCCGCCGTCTGCCGGCCGACCATCCCAGCAGGCGCGGCACAATCTCGATGTTTTGCTGGATGGTCATATGCGGGAACAGGCCGATGCCTTGGAAGACGTATCCCACGGATCGCCGCAACTCCACGGCCGCTTGTTGACTGACGTCCCGGCCGTCCAACTCGATGCGTCCCCCGGTCGGCTCTAGCAAGCGGTTGATCATCTTCAGCGTGGTCGTCTTGCCACAACCCGACGAACCCAACAAGATCAGCAACTCTCGGTCCGCCACTTCCAACGACAAATTGCGGACCGCAAAAGTCTTGCCCGCGTCGAAGGACTTGCTGACCCCTTGAAGCACGATCATGCCGGGGCCTCCTCTGGCCTGCGCCCGCCGGCTGCAGAAAATTCCGAAACCCGGGCGGCTGACAGTCTGGTACTTGTGCAAAATAGCTTGCACTTCATCCGACTGTTGGCCGTTGCCATCGTAGCAGGTCTGGCAGATCGCCTCGAACCCGGCCTCGGCGGCCCACTGCACCACCTCATCGTAACGATGGTACCAGACGTAAGGAGGCGAGAGCAAGTCGTGAAGCTGAATGGCGCGGTCCTTCTGGCTCCGCGGTGCATAGTCGACCAGTCCCACGGCATTGCAACCGCGAGAGACCGTCTCGACCAGCGGCGCCAGGGCAACACAAAACCATCGCAGCGTCGGCCCTGGCATCCTGCGAGTGACCTTCATCAACGGCTCGACCGTAACGTTGAACAGGGTCGAACGTTGTGCGTAGAGCCAAACGAAGTATCGAGCGTCTGCGTTGCGCTTCAATGTTGGGACCAACGCGTCGAAGCATCGCCGCGTGCTTGGCGTGTGGTGGAAGACGCCACAGGAATAGATGGCATCGAAGCAGTCCGGCCGCAATGGTGGGAAAAACAGGTTGCCCTGGACGAAATGCACGTTTGGTCCGCTACAATGGCTCTCTGCCCGAAATACGCTCGGGCTGAGGTCCATGGCTACCACAGTGGCGTCGCGGTCGGCCAGGCCGGCCGATAGCGTTCCGTTGCCGCAGCCGGCGTCGAGAATCACTTTGCCGCGCAGATCCGACTCCTGCCATTGCAACTCATGCAGGACCACCGGGATGCGTTGTTCGATGGTGATGCCCCAGGTGGTATCGCCGTATTGATACATGTCCCACTGGGCGCCGAAGCTCTGCCCCGCCGCCTCCTGGCGATCGTCTCGACGAACCTCCGAACAGGCCAACTCCGGCAGCAATCGGGGCACGCCGGAATGGATCGGATACGACCCGCATCCCCGCCGGCAAGTGAGCGTGCCGCCGCGAATGTCCTGTCCCTTAGCCGACGCGACCTCCAGGGAGAGTTCGCCGCCGCAGCGCGGACATGCCAGGTAGTCGAGAACCTCTCGCTTCACGGTCACCCTCCTCTGGGAATACTAACCGGCCTGTAGTTCCGTTGACTGGCAGCAGCCATCGGCCGATTCCCGCGACAAGAAGTGGTCGGGAACATCCTTGAGCTTTCGTGCCACCACGGCCACGTAATACAGCGGCTTGCCGGTGATCGATAGGCGATGGCGGTAGCGCCGGTAGGCCTGAAACTGAACAATCTCCTCGCGGACTAACCGGCGGATCAACCGGCAAAACCCTGTGCTGTCCCGCTCGCAAAGGAAGTCCTCTTTGATGTTGAATGCAATCCAGCCAGGCGTGTCGATCAAGTCAAGCGCCTTGACAAACGCCGCCGGGGGAATATCCCCAAAACCTAACGCCGCCACGGTCACCAGGCAATTGAACTTCCGCTGCCGCAGCCGCTCTTCGTCCGGCTCCGGCAAGTCGGTCAAATCCCTGACCAAGTAGTCGTCATAGACTCCGGGCCGGTCGCGACGCGCGGCCTCCTTGGCTTCATCGAGAATGTCTATGCCCACGATTGAGTCGATGCTCCGGGCACGAAGTTCATCGCCCACCATGCCGTTGCCCGCCCCGACGTCCAGTACTTTCAATTCATGTGGGTCGTCATCGTACTCGCGCACCACATCTTCCAACAGCCGTGCAACCCGACTCGGCGAACAACAACGCAAGCGCTGGTAGAATAGCCGTTCGTATAGTCCACGGATCTTGAAAAGCTCGTGATAATCGTGACAGCGAATCCGCCGGGTCTTGTCTGCCGTGACCACTTCGCACCACTCCTCATCTTGAGCAATCTCTTGCCGGTTGCCTCCCGGAAAGCGGATCGTTTTGATTGTGCACTCCATCTGGTCGAGACGCTGTCGCCACTGCGGTGGGATTGGCTGGTCAGGCATGTGGAAAAACTCCTTTTCGAGGTTCGGATTGCGGGGAACAGACAAGTTCGAGAATACGTGGCCGCGTATCATCGAACGTGTCGTGGCCAGCAGGGCCAGACCGAAATCTGGCCGAAACGAGACAAGGCGCAAAAACGTCGGCGAAGCCCGGCGTTTTCACAACTCACACCCGCCCTGAGAGAGCTGGCATCGTTGGACCGACTTTGGTCCGACTTTGCAGACAACTAGCCGATTCTGGCGAGTTGCCCACGTAATGGGCAATTCATCCTGCTACAGGTGGGGCCTACTCCGTATGCCCCAAGCGCATATATGGCCCAACACCCACTCGGCTGGTATCCAAGTGGCCACAGGCTGACTCCACAAACGCATGACCCCTAAGCCTAAAGACTCCGGTCGACGGTGTCAATTGCCCCCCAAGTGTTCTTTTCGTGGTCTGTATTTGGCGTTGCAATGTGATACTGCTTCCGCACGAAGCCGGCCGAAACGGGCGCCTCGAACGTCTCTTCCGGATCGTAATCGCCGTCATGAGCGGCCGCCAGGTGTGCCAAGTACAGCGGCCGCGAGTCGCCAAACGTACGCCAACCTTGTCCTATCCCAAGCCGCCGCGGCGCTCTACGACAGCGAAGTGATAGAAGCTCGGGAACGGCTTCGACACGCCAACCCTACGCCTTTGATCGTGGGGCTTGTAGAGCAATGCAACTCTACGGAGCGCTTGAAGCCCGGGACCTGCTCAAACCGATCTTTGCCGACGCTGGCAGCCTCTTGGCAGACATGCCGGCCGCCGATTTTCCCGTGTCGATTCCGGGAGCGATGCTCACGGCAGACGATTCTCTAAGGCGATGGCTTTTCTTTCTGTTCGATTTAGCATGGGCGAAGGTTCCCGGCTCGCCGTTGCGAGTGTCGGTAGAGAAATCAGCATGGCATGAGAATACTAGCGTCACCCTTGAAATGGTTTTGCTATATCGTGGCACCTCCAAACCGTGGGGCCCCATCAAGGCGATGCTTACGAACATCCCTGAGGCTGTTCGACAAACAGCGTTCGACGCCGGCTATGTCGACCGTGACCACTCCTATCGTGCCGGGGACCGCTCGCAGACCTACTGGATTTTGCGGCCCCACGATCACGCCCGGCTCGGTCGGCGGGAGATCAGCAATTCTGGGCTGCGCCACAATGTCCGCAAGTGGCTGGAAGGGCGCCGCCGGCGAACATGGCAACGGATTCACGGCAGTGATACACCGGTCGCGAAGGCCGTTTGCCTGCATCTCTGGCGGAATCTTCACCGGGTTCGGCTCGACTTGGAGATTGACGGCAGCAAGGCCTCCGGCAAGCACCATCCTTTCTTCAGCCAAGGCTTAAGTTCATTTTCGTGCCAGCGAAAATGGGACTGTCCCCTTTGGCCCGTCGGCGAAAAAGCTATGCTTGAGTATGGCGATCCTGGGGCAATTTCCGCCAAATCTAATCTTCCTGATCCGCATCGTCGCTCCGGTCCGGTGGACCGCGACCGCCGCGCGCAAGAATGCGAACAGGCCCGCCGCGCGCGGACGTCGATCAATGGCTTCTCGGAAGAGAAATAACGCCACGGCGCAGAGACGCAGAAGATAAGAGTCGCTGTTGTCTTGAGCTTCGTGCCTTTGTGGTAGATTTCTGTCACAGCATCGCGACGAAAATCAGCAGTACTTGAATTGCCACAAAGACACGAAGGCACAAAGAGACGGTGTGCCGGACCGTCACGGCCGGATGACGGTTGTGCCACTCAGTCGCCGAATCAGACGGCGCATCTCCAGCACGCTGAGCGTCGAGAGCACCTGCGGGACGGGCAAGCCTGTGCCGGACACGACGCGATCGATCGGCGTGGCTTCCGCGCCAATCGCCGCAAGCACCTGCTGCTCCAATTCGTTCAGCAGCAGCTCGGCCGGATGATGGATCACCTGGCCGTCGTCGCGGGGCGCGGCCTCGACCAGCGGGCCCAACTCTTCCAGCACGTCGTCGGGCGATTCGACCAGTCTCGCCCCGTCGCGAATCAGTTGATGGCAGCCCCGCGAGGCGCGGCTATCCACGTTGCCGGGTACGGCGAACACCTCGCGGCCCTGTTCCATGGCGTGCCGGGCGGTTATCAACGCGCCGCTGCGCTCGGCCGCCTCGACGACAACGACGCCCAACGACATGCCGCTGATGATCCGGTTGCGCTGCGGGAACGCGCCGGCCAGGGGCTGGCTGTGCGGCGGCGCTTCGCTGACCAGCGCCGCCGTGCGCCGTCACCTGGTCCGCCAGGCCGTCGTGTTCGGGCGGGTAGATATTCATCACGCCGCTGGCCAAGACGGCGATGGTGCGTCCTCCGGCGGCCAGCGCGCCGCGATGGGCCGCCGCGTCAATGCCCCGGGCCAAGCCGCTGATGACGGTCAATCCCGCCCGGGCCAGCCCGCCGGCAAGCCGTTCGGCCTGCCGCAAGCCGTATTGCGTGCCGTGCCGCGTGCCGACGATGCCGATGGCCAGTGCGTCGCCGGGCCGCAGGTCGCCACGCATGAACAACACGCCCGGCGGATCGTGGATCTCGCTGAGCGCCCGCGGATAGGCGGTGTCGGTCTCGGCAAGAATCTCGATGCCATGCTCGCGGCACAGGGCGATCTCCGCCTCGACGTCGACGTTCCGCTCGGCCGCGACGATGTTATGCACGAGTTTCGGTCCGACGCCCTGCACCTCGCGCAGGTCGCTGGGGGCCGCCGCCAGCACCGCCCGGGCCGACCCGAATCGCTCCAGAAGCGCCTTGCGAATCCGCGGCCCAACGCCCGAGATTAGCGAGAGGCGCAACGCATCGACGAGGTTGTCATCTCGCGTTTCGATTGATCGGGGATCGGCGTATGTCATGCGACAGTCAATCACCCCTGGCCCGCAGGGCCGCGCGGATATCGTCTGTCGCAATGCCGCCGACCGATTCGACGTGGCCCAGGCGGCTGGGCAAAATGAAATGGAGCTGGCCGTGCTGGACCTTCTTGTCGTGCATCATCGCATCGATGACTTTCTTGGCCGGCAGTTTCGGCGCGTCGACCGGCAGGCCGAAGGTTTGCAGGAGCTGATAGAGCCGGGCGGTCAATTGCGCGTCGATGCGGCCGAGCCGCTCGGCCAATCGCCCGGCGCAGACCATGCCGATGGCCACCGCCTCGCCGTGGAGCAGCGTGCCGTAGCCGGAGAGCGTCTCGAAGGCATGGCCGAACGTGTGGCCGAAATTGAGAACGGCCCGCAGCCCGCTCTCTTCGCGCTCGTCCCGTTCAACCACGTCGGCCTTCAATCGGCAACAGCGGCCAACGACGTGGACCAAGGCGTCGCGGTCGCGCCGGTTCAAGGCGTCGGCGTTGGTTTCGAGATACTGGAAGAAATCCGCATCGAGGATCACCCCGTATTTCACGACTTCGGCCAGGCCCGCGCGATATTCGTTGTCCGGCAGCGTCGCCAGCACGTCGGTGTCGATGAGCACTCCCAGCGGCTGCAAGAACGCGCCGACCATGTTCTTGGCCGCCGGCAGGTCGATGCCCACCTTGCCGCCGACGGAACTATCGACCTGGGCCAGAAGCGACGTAGGCATCTGAAGGAATCGCAGTCCTCGGGCGTAGGTGGCGGCGATGAAGCCGGCCAGGTCCCCGACCACGCCGCCGCCGACGGCCACTACGACGGTCTTGCGGTCCGCCCCCAGTTCCAGCAGACCCTGCCACAGTCCGGCCGCCGCGTCAATCGACTTGCTCGTCTCGCCCGGTTCGACCGAAATTACGTCGACTTCGATCTCCTGCTCGCCGAAGCTTTCGGCCACGCGCATGGCGTGCGGCTGGCGCACGTGCTCGTCGGTGATCAGCACGACGTGGGTGACTTTCGCCCGCTCGGCCAGAAACCGCCCGGCCTCGGCGAGCGTGCCGGCGCCGATCTGAATGTCGTAACTTCGCTCGGCGAGGCTTACGCGGACGGTTTGAGTGGAATGATTCACTCGCTTCTCTCGTTGGTTAATGACTACGCCTGGTCGACCCTTGCCAACACGTCATCGGGCAACAGACACCGCAACTCAGGTCGCGCCTCGACGAGTCGCATAATGTCGGCCAGGTCTTTCTGCCGCTTGCTCGCGCGGCGTCTCGGATCGCGCCATGCCTTGATCTTTCCACTGAGCGTGTCCTCCAGGCTTGCCACACGCATCAGGATTCCGTGCACGTCGGCCGCCACGGCACGAGCCGGGAACTGCTCATATAACAGTTCGGTGCTGATCTGCACGCTGACTTTCGATCGGCCTTTGAGGTTGACTGACCGCGGGAATCGCGCCGCGTGGAATCCGGCGGCTTCCAAGGCTCGGACAACGTCCTCGACGCATCCGGTAGCCACGACCAGATCGACGTCCGCCGTGGCCATCGGCTCCTGAGCCCAGTGGTTGACTGCCAGGCCGCCGATAACGCACCAGGGAATTTCTAACCGTTCCAGAGTCTCGACCAACAGCAGGACATTGCCGCCGCCGCCCGCCGTTTGCCAATCGTAGAATTGCCGATCAGTCATGGTTCTGTCGTTCGATGTCGGCTGCCGTCACGGTGATCTTCCGAACAAAGCCGGTGTGAAGGCGGACGTATTGCAGTTCGGCGGCCTTGGCGGGCTCGGCGTGCAGCCGCTCGGCAATCTGCTGCCGTCGCGCGGCATCCGGCGGCACGCCCGGCAGACCGTCGGGCCAGACAGTCTTGGTCTCGACGACGAGGGCTTCGCGATAGGGATCGAAGGCGTTAGGCATAGTGCCGCCATTTTATGCTCGATCGATGGGAAACGCCACCACCTCAGCAATGCTCTTTGCGCCGGAGGCAATCATCACGAGCCGATCGAAGCCCAAGGCGACGCCGACGGCGTCGGGCAGCCCTGCCTCCATGGCCGCCAACAGCCGGCTCTCCTCCGGCAATGCCGGCTTGCCATCGGCCTGCCGCTGGGAGTTGACCCGGGTGTTCCGCGCACGCAGTTCGGCCGCGTCCAACAACTCGTGATAGCCGTTGGCCAACTCGACGCCGCCGACGATCAGTTCAAAGCGTTCGGCCACCGGCGGACTCCCGGGTCGAACTCGCGCCAGCGCCGCCTGGCTGGCGGGATAGTCGTACAGCAGCACCGGACGTTCCAGCCCCAGGTTGGGCTGCACTCGTTCCGTCATCAACAGATCGAGCCAGGCATCACGATCCACCGGCGACAAGCTCGCCGGCGCCACGACACCCAGCGCCCGGGCTGTCGCGGCCAGTTGCTCGCCGTCGGCCGCGTGAGGATCGACGCCGACATAACGTCGAAAGGCCTCCCCGTAGCCGAGCCGATCCGCGGCCCATGTAGCCGGCACGCTCCGCGTGCCGTCGTCCGTCGCTAAATTCGCGCTCTCGGAAGACCCGGCTACGGCACCCCGAGCGTGCCTGCTACTTAGCAGCGCTTCGCAGAGATCACTGGTCAACTGCATGCCGTTGTCCAGATCGTCGCCGGTCCGATACCATTCGACCAACGTGAACTCGGGGTTGTGCAACGGGCCTGCCTCGTCGCGGCGAAAGACGCGAGCTACCTGGTAAATCGCCGTGCCGCCGGCCGCCAGCAACCGCTTCATGGCAAACTCCGGAGACGTTTGCAGCCATAACGCCCGCTCTCGCACCTGGAGAGCATCAGAGTCTTTGATCGGCGTCTCCGCGTGCTTTGCTAGCATCGTACGAGCAGGGTTCGGGGTTCGGGGTTCAGGGTCCACTTCACGACTGAACCCTGAACCGTGAACCCTTCGGCTGCGGCCACCGGCAGCGCCGGGCTCCGGGCCGCCGTATCGCATGGCAGGCGGAATACAAAACGGTTCGAGATGCCGATCGACCACCGTGTCGACCGAGAGGATCGGCGTCTCGACCTCCAGAAAACCGCGGTCGTCGAAGAACTGCCGCAACCGTCGCAGCAGCGCCGCCCTCAGTCGCAGCATCTCCCAGTTGGCCGTTGGCAGGAAATCGGCGTGGTGCGTCGAGTCAAACATGGCGGTTCTCTGATGTCGTGCAGACAGCACGCGGAGTGCGCCTGCTACGGCGAAGGCTGGGTGCACCATTGCCGCCACAGTTGACGGACCAGGGACATAAGATTATCGGCAAAGCGTTTTCCGTCGCACAACGGCGAGGCGGCCATGCGGTCTCGCAAGCCGGACCGCAGGTCCGCCAAGCGCGGCAAGTCGCCGGCCAAGGACAGGGCCCGCTCGATGTAATTCTCCCGGCTATCGGCGATGGTCTCGACCAGTCCGATATTCGACAAGTGACTAAACGTGTGCCGGCTGGCGAATGTCTCGCCGGGCCAAGTCAGCACCGGCACGCCCATCCACAAGGCATCACACGTCGTTGCGCTGCCCGAAAATGGGCGCGTGTCGAGGGCAATATCCACCTGCTGGTATGCCGCCAGATATTCCGCGTAGGACGAGGGGGGCAACAGCGTCAGTCGTTCCGCCGCAACGTCCTGCTCGGCAAAGGCATCCAGGAATTGTCGCTGCACGGCCTCGTCCGAAAAACCCTTGTACTTCAGAATCAGTCGCGACGTTGGTAGGCGGCGAAGGATCTCCGCCCAGAGGCGCACTACCTCCGGCCTGATCTTGATTAGGTTATTGAAACTGCCGAAGGTCACGTATCCGTTCTGCTCGGCCGGCAGGCCGCCGACCGGCGGCGCCGCGGTCGGAGGATCATAACAGACGTATCCCTCGGGCATCCGCACCACCCTTTCACGATAGAAGGACTCGGTCCCCTCGGGAAGCACGTAGCGGTCGGCCAACAGGTAATCCATGGCGCTTAGGCCGGTCGTCCCTTCATAGCCGATCCAGGTAATCTGAACGGGGGCGGGCTTCCGAGCGAAAATCAGCAGCCGGTTCTGGCCGGTGTGGCCGGCCAGGTCAAAAAGGATGTCGACACCGTCCTCGCGGATTTGTTCGGCCAACTGTTCGTCGTTGTAGCCGAAGCCATCGAAAAACCGATCGGCAGTCTCTCGAAACCGCGCCGTGACCTTGTCGCCCAACGCGTGGTGGCCGTAGCAAATGACTTCGCACGCCTCGCGGTCGAGGTTTTCCAGGACGCGGATCAGGAGGATGGCAACCGGATGCTGATGGAGGTCGGGCGAAACGAAGCCCAGGCGCAGCCGGCGATCGGGATCCCGCGCGTTGCGGTGCGGCCGCCATGTGCCGACCAGTGGTGCGGCATGCAGTTCGTCGAACTCCCGATGCAGCTCGGCCAAGCGTCGGGGCGTCACACCGGTTTCGTAGTGCCTGATGAACAGGAGGTTGCTTCGGATGAAGGCGAGCGTGGGGTCGGCTTCGACCGCCTTTTCGAAGCATTCGACCGCCTCCCCGAGCCTTCCCTGCTCCTTGAGCGTGCAGCCCAGACCGTTCAGCGCCGATGGGAGATCGGGCTGAATCCGCAGCGCCGCCCGGTAGCAGGCGGTTGCCTCGCCGAAGCGATTCTGGTCCTGCAAGACCGTGCCCAGGTTGCTGTGCGCCACGGCACAATCTGGAGCCAGTTCAATGGCTCGGTGGAAACAGCCGATTGCTTCGTCCAATTGACCGCGGTCTTTCAGCGCGCAGCCGAGGCTGTTGTGGTACTCGTCGCGGTCGGGCGCAACTCGACGGCGCGGCGAAAACAGGTAATCGCACTGGGGAGTTGCCCCATTTTCCGCAGGGCGTTGCCGACCGTATTGAACGTTGCGGCCACCTGAGGCTGCAAATCGATGGTGCGCTGATAGCTGGCGAAGGCCTCTTTGAACCTCCCCAATCGCTGCAAGACACCGCCAAGCTCAAGGTGTGCCTCGGCGAAATCCGAATTCAGTTGGATGGCTCGCTGAAAACTATCGACCGATTCGTCGAGCTTCCCGTCGTCCCTCAAGGCATTCCCGAGACAATGGTGGGCGGCGGCATCATCAGGGGCCAGTTCCAACGCCCGCCGACAGCACGCAATGGCCTCTGGAAATTTCTCCAGGCCGCGGTACGCTTCGGCGAGGTTGACGTGAAAGTCCGCCTTAGTCGGGTCAAGCTCGATGGCCCGGGCAATCCGTTCGGCCGCCGTTTGATGTTCGCCCTGCTGGCCGGCGACCACGCCGAGCAAGTGGATCGCCTGCGCATGCTCGGGTTCGGCTTGCAGGACTTGCTCATAGAGTCCGGCCGCCGCCTGCAAGCGCCCGGCTTCGTGATGGGCGACCGCCTCGGCAAAAAGTCGGGAAGTCATCGTCGCAATCGGCCGGTCGTCGGCCGGGCAATCGGTGCTAAGACTCAGGTGCGAACGGCGGGTTGGCACTGTTGAAGTGTGCCACTGGCTCTGCCAGTGCTGTTCGGGTCATATTTTAACCGCAGTAACATTACTAACGTTAAAAGGGACATCACTGATTACGGACCCTCAATCTGCCAAATTTCAGTATGCTTCCTTCTCCGTCCTGCGCCGCTTCCCTGCGATTCTATTCCTTCACCCGCTCCAGATACTCACCCGTGCGAGTGTCGATCTTGATGAGGTCGCCGATGTTGACGAACGAGGGGCACGGGAACTCGGCGCCCGTGTCGACTTTGCACGGCTTGGTGACGTTCGTGGCGGTATTGCCCTTCGCGCCCGGCTCGCAGTATTCCACCCGCAGCACGACGTGATTCGGCGGCGTCAAGCTGATCGGCTGATTGTTGTGGAGCACGATGCTGCACACCATGCCTTCCTTGAGATATTTCCAGGCGTCGTCGACCTGTTGGGCCGACAGCTCGTATTGCTCGTAGGTCTCGTTTTCCATGAAGACGAACTGGTCCAGTTGGCGGTAGAGAAACTGCGCCTGGATTTCTTCGATTTCGGCAGCGTCGAGGCTGTCACCGCTCTTGTAGGTACGGTCGAGCACGGTGCCGCGGAGCAGGTTCCGCAGCTTGCACTTGTAGAGGGCCTGGCCCTTGCCCGGCTTGACGAAGTTGCATTCGATCATGATGTACGGATCGCCGTCGATCTGCACTTTCAGGCCCTTGCGGAACTCGCTGGTGTTGTAGCTGGCCACGATAGCTTCCCGTTGGCTTTTTGGATGGGTAGGGTTGTGGTAAAATCCGTTGCGATGATAGGCTGTCTTTCACACCGCCAGCCGGAGGACTGTTGCCGCGAGCGCGGATGGCAGCAGCGCTGGCCCGAATCGATCCGCGATCCGGCGGAACTCTGCCGCATCCTGGGCCTCGATCCCGCCGTGGCGTCGGCAGCCCAACAGGCGTCCGACGGCTTCAGGCTGCTGGTCCCGCAGTCCTATCTCTCGCGCATCCGGCCCGGCGATCCGGCCGACCCTCTGCTGTTGCAGGTTCTGCCGCAGCACGCCGAGACCGCCGCTGTGCCGGGGTATGGCGCCGACCCGCTTCACGAGGCCGAGGCGGCGTGTGCCCCCGGGCTACTGCGGAAGTATCGGGGCCGAATTCTGATGGTAGCAACTCCGTCGTGCGCCGTCCATTGCCGCTTTTGTTTCCGAAGGCACTTTCTTCGCCCCCGCGACGGGCAGACGCCGTGCGCCGCCTTTGCGGCATGGCTGCCCAGGATCGCCGCCGACCCGTCAATCCGCGAGGTGATTCTCAGCGGCGGCGACCCCTTGATGCTGCCCGACGACGACCTGGCCCGGCTTGCCGGGGAATTGGGCAAGATCCCGCACCTCACACGGCTCCGCATCCACACCCGGCTGCCGATCGTCATCCCCGACCGCGTCACCGACGAACTGATCGCCTGGCTGCGCGGCGGCCGGCTTTCGCCGGTCGTGGTAGTCCACGTCAACCATCCGGCCGAGATCGACGCCGCGGTTGCCGAGGCCCTCGGCCGACTCGTCGACGCCGGCGTCCCGGTGCTCAGCCAGTCGGTGCTCTTGCGGGGCGTCAACGACCGGACCGAAACGCTGGCCGCCCTGTTCGAGCGGCTGGTGGACCTTCGGGTGATTCCCTACTATCTGCACCAGTTGGACGCGGTGGCAGACGCCGCCCATTTCCACGTTCCGATCCCAACCGGTGCAGCGATCATGGCCGCGTTGCGGGCCCGGCTTCCCGGTTACGCCGTGCCACGCTACGTTCAGGAGACGCCCGGCGCGGCTGGCAAGGAAGTCTTGGCATAGATTCGGATGCCACCATGATGTTCCGACAGATCGAGTTTGGTTCGGCCGAGTATCGCCGGCAACTTGCCTTGCGTGAAGAAGTCCTTCGCAAGCCGTTGGGTCTCGAATTCCGCGAGGAGGATCTGGAAAGGGAGCGGGAGCACTGGCACTTCGGTCTGTTCGATGCGGATGGATCGCTCGTTGGCGGGGCGGTGGTGGAACGGGTCGATGCGCATACCGTGAAGATTCGGCAAGTGGTCATCGCGTCGGAAAAGCAGCGCTGCGGGCATGGGCGACGCATCATGTGCGAATTGGAGGCTCGGTTCGTGGCGGAAGACGTCCGCCACTTCGTCCTCCACGCGCGGCTGTATGCCGCCGGCTTCTACGAGCGGCTCGGATATCATAGTCTGGGAGAGCCATTTACCGAGGTCACGATTCCGCACGTAGCGATGGAGAAACACTTACCCGCGGCCCAGGCCCCCGGGACACCCTCCGGCGGCGAAACAGGGGTTTGATTTTCCGGGCCGATTTCGTCACAATAGACGGCACTGTCGCGCGTCTAAATAAGGCCGCGGAGAACCGAAGTAACGCACGCTTGACAGCCACACAATTGTCGGCGGTCTACGCCCGCCGCCACTTTCGCAATTGTGTGGCCCTATTTAGCGGTCGCGAATCCCTAATCCCTAGCCTCTACTCCCGTTCCCATGATCTGCGTCAGCATCGGTCGCGGCCGGCATCGGCACGTTATCGCGGAGCACCGGCACCTAGTCGACCAGGGAACGAAACTGGTCGAGCTCCGCCTGGACTACATCAACGGCGACGTAAACTTGCGGCGGCTGGTGGCCGACCGGCCCTGTCCGGTGATTATCACCTGCCGCCGCAGCGCCGACGGCGGCAAGTTCGTCGGCAGCGAAGAGCAGCGGGTCTTGTTGCTCCGCACGGCCATCGCCGAGGGCGTCGAGTACGTCGACCTGGATGAAGATGTCGCGGGGGAGATTCCGCGATTCGGCAAGACCAAGCGGATCGTCAGCCTCCACGACTTCCGCAAGACGCCGGACGACCTCGATGCCATCCACGCCCGGCTCTGCCGTCACGATCCCGACGTCGTCAAGATCAGCGACGATGGCCAACCATCCGCACGACAACCTGCGCATGCTCGAACTGGTGCGCCGCAGCAAGGTGCCGACGGTCGGGGCTATGCATGGGCGACATCGGCACCCCGTCGCGGATCCTGGCAGGCAAGTTTGGGGCCCCGTTCACCTATGCCACGTTTCATCACGAGCGGGCGCTGGCCCCGGGTCAGCTCAGCTACCAGCAGATGACCGAAATCTACCATTACGACCAGATCAACGCCGATACGGAGGTTTACGGCGTGATCGCCGATCCGATCGGCCACAGCCTCAGCCCGCAGATTCATAATGCCGGCTTCCGGCACTGCAACTTGAACAACGTCTACATCCCGATCCGCGTGCCGCGCGAGGACCTGGCGCAATTCATCGACGACGCGCCGGCCCTGGGCATCAAGGGGCTGAGCGTCACGATTCCACACAAGGAGTCGGTGGTGCAGACGGTTGACCGAGGCCGACGACGCGGTGGGCGGCATCGGCGCCGCCAACACCGTGCTATTCACGGCAAGAAGCGGCTTGGCTTCAACACCGATTACCGCGCCGCCATGGCCAGCCTCGAAGCGGCGGTGGCCGACGGCGATGACCCGTTGCGGAAGCTGAAGGGCCGCACCGCGTTGGTGCTGGGGGCCGGCGGCGCGGGCAAGGCTGTCGTCTACGGGCTGGTCCGCCGCGGGGTCCACGTCGTCGTGGCCGATGCCGTCGCGCGGCAGGCCCTCACGCTGGCCCAACGCTTTGACTGCCGCACGGTCGACTGGGGCACAAGGCACTCCGTCTCTGCCGACTTGCTGTTCAACTGCACGCCGGTGGGCATGCACCCCAACGTCGATGAAACGCCGTTCGAGAAGCACCATCTGCGTCCGTCGATGATCGTTTTCGACGCCGTCTACAACCCCGAGCACACGCTGCTGATCAAGGACGCCCGCAGCCGCAACTGCACGGTCATCACCGGCGTCGACATGTTCGTCCGCCAGGCGTGCATGCAGTTCGAACTGTTCACCGGGCAGCCCGGCCCGGCCGACTTGATGCGCGAGACGATCCGCAGGGCCATCGGCGCGGCAAAGTATTGACCGCAGCAGGCACGCTCCACGTGCCGTCCGTCATCGCACAGGTAGGGTGCGTCACCGACGCACCGAAAAGACGAAAGATTCGCCGGGAACGCACTCTACTTGTTCCGCAGCCAGAGCAAGTCTTCGCGAATTTCTTCCAGCGTCTCCTGCAATCCGGTGAAGCGGCGGCGGAAGCGGCGCCACGCGAGGTAACCGCCCGCTAGCGCCACGATCAGCAGTCCTCCGGCGAAGATCGCCAGCCAGCCGGCCCGGGCAATGTGGCCCACGCCGTCCAAGACGTCGGACAGCGAAACCACGGCCAGCGGCAAGACCGCCAGCAGCATCACGGCAGCCACCAGCCAGGCAAGCCAGGCGGACAAGCGCGCGTAGATCGCCTTGCAGTTCCAGCCGCGCTAACTGCCAGCGGAGGGTCGCCATCTCACGAAGATCTGCGCCCAACGCGCCGAGTTGGTCGCGCGAGATCAGAGAACAGCGGTGGTTTGGCCGAAGGGCTCACCGGCGGTCTACCTCTCTGGCGCCGAGTCGATCCAAATTTGTTGAAGGTCCGCCCAGAGGCGTTGTTTCAGGGCGTTCAATGCCAAGCGGCCCAGCGACGCGCCGAATCGCTTGGAGATGCGTCCCGGCCGCAACCCGGCCGAAAGGGCCATGCCGCTGCCCAGCGCGGCGGCCAGGCTCCACAGTGGATGGCGAGCCACGCAGGCCCGCCACGAGACCGACTGCCGCGCCGTCGCGCGCATTGTCCCGAACCGGCCGGAGATCCGCCGCCGGGAACGTCCAATCGCTGCGTGCAGATTTCGTTTCTGGCGCAGCAGGTCGTTGTACGCGTGTGCTCTGGTCATGCGTGCGTTCGCGCGGGACTGTACGGCCGCGACGAAAGGGGACAGTCCCATTTTTGTTGACAAAAAACCGGGATAGTTCCCTTCAGCGCCGCAGGAGTCGCCCCAGGTACAGCCCCAGCAAGGCGGCGATCGTCGAGCGCCTTGCCCGGGTGGCGTCGGACGACGTCTATCGCGGCGTCGACCACGTCGCCGACGCTCGTCTGGCGGACCGACTTCACCCGCTCGGCCGCCCCTTCGCGCAGCTTGTGATACTTTGCCTGGGCCTTCTCGAACTCCTCCCGGGCACACCGTAGGGCTCCGACCGGCGAGCAAGACCCTTGCGCCTCATCGACCGGCATACTGTCTTCGTTCATGATCTTGACCTCCTAAAACACTGTAGGTTATCGCAGAACCGTCGCAGCCGAAGCGGCATCGGCACGGTCGTCACAACCGGCACGATCGGCAGCGGCAATTTCTCGCAGGGACGTTCACCGGCTACTTTTCTAACGGCAACGTACAAAACGCGCATCGCACGGCATTGATCGGGATGGTCGACATGCATTGCGGGCAGGTCTTGGTCGTCGGTTCACCCTTCGGAGCGAAGCCGGCCGTAAGGCGATTCATTTGTCGGATAACCAAGAACATGCAAAACGCCACGATGACAAAGTCAAGGACGGTGTTGATAAACACACCGTACTTAATCGCGGTCTTCTCGTTCAGTGCTAACGTGAGATCGGAAAACGGCACGTTGCCCAACACCATCCCGATCGGCGGCATGATGACGTCGTTGACCAGCGACGAGACGACCTTGCCGAACGCGGCGCCGATGATGATGCCCACCGCCATGTCAACCACGTTTCCTCGCATGGCGAAATCACGAAACTCCTTGAGCATTCCCACAGTCGGTCCTCCCAACTCGAGCGTGATGGGATAAGAAACCGCGGAATTATAGGGGGGCAAGCCGTACCAAGCAAGCAACCGCAAGTGGCAGGCGCACTCCGCGTGCCGTTGCCCAAACACGCTTTTTTGCCGTCGTTCCAGCACTGCACCACCCAAGGCGTCCGGTAGGAACGCTGGGGAGGAGTTTGCCGGCGCTGCCCCCGTCGTTCCAGCCCGCACCGCCTAACGCCGATACCAGAAGTGTTGGACCAGCAATAGGAGGGTTGCCATGCGATGGACGGGATGGCTGATTGTTGTGGGCATCCTCGGTGCGGCCGGGTCGGCCGTTGGCCATCAGCCAGGATGCGCAAGCTGTAACGGACTTTCCTCCAGCGCGTGGTGGAGCCATCGGGGGCTCGACGCCGAGCCCTGCGCCTTCACGTGCGGATACGGTCTGGCGCCCGGCTGTTGCGAGGAAACGCGCCACTGTTGCGACAACGCCTGGGCCGGCTACTGCGAACATCGCGCGCGGGTCGAGGCCTTCTGGGCTCGCGTCGGAACCGGTGCTGCCTGCGGCCACCGGCGATACTGCCAACCAGTCTCCCCGATGCCCTGCTACGGTTGCGGCGGATCCACGGAGACCGGTGAGCCGACGCGTGTGGGTCCGGTGGGTGCGGGTCCGACACCCGCTCCCCCACAGCCAGCCGAACAGAACGGTGCGCAGGTAGCAGCGCGGACAGCGACTCGCCGCCGCTACTGGCCGGCCGACGCAAATTCATTGCTCGCCTCGACCAGCACGGTCAGGTTCTCCGGCGGCACGCGGGGCGAGACCGAGCAGGCGCTGCTGAGGATGTAGCCGCCGCCGGGGCTGCCGACCGTCAGCCGCCGCAGGGCGTCGGCGCGCACCTCCTCGCGCGACTTCTTCAGCAGCGTGTTGACCGGGTCGATGTTGCCCTTGAAGAAGACGCGGTCGCCCACGCGCCGCTTGGCGTCTGCCAGGTCGACGCTTCCCAGCGGCGGCGGGTCGAGCGTGTCGATGCCGTCGATGCCGGTGTCGGCCATCCGCTCCAGCCGGTCGCCGATCTCGCCGCAGGTGTGGGTGTAGACCGGGCACGCCCTGCGGCCTGGATGCGGCGGACGACCTCGGCCTCGTAGGGCAGCACGAATCGGTCGTACTGGCGCGGCGAGATGAACCCGCCGCCGGCGAAGGCCGACGAGATCAGCACGGCGTCGACGCCGCGCCGGGCCTGCTGCATGCCCAGGTCGGCCGCCCCTTCGGTGTAGGCCGCCAGGATCGCGTGGCACTTCTCCGGCTCGTCCAGCAAGTACATCAGCGCCTGCTGATAGCCGAAAAGCTCCAGGAACTGCGTGAAGGGCGAGAAGATCTCGCTGTGGACCGGACAGCTCGTCGCCCACCGTCGGCCAGCACCAGGTCGATGGTGCGCCACACGTAATCGGGCCAGTAGTCGGTCGCGGTCGGGCTCGTACGGCTCCAGGCCGAAGTAGAAGGGATACTTCAGCCCGCCCAGGCCGTGCGGATCGTCGTAGTAAAGCCGCGCCGGGTCGACCTCGTCGATCGTCGGCCGGCGGTAGCCGCCGCGGTGGCACGTGGTGCACGTTGTCGTCGGCCGGGCACCGGGCGGTGTCGCCGTTGGTGAAGTGAACCGTCTGGCTGCCGTGGGCGGCCGTCTCGATCCGCTCGACCCACCGCATCCAGTCGGGATCGGTGCCCAGCAGGTTGATGAGGATGCCGTCGAAGCCGTAGCGCGCTGGAGCGCGACCATCGCCCGGGCGAACCCCTCGCTGGTGAACCACACCTCGACCGGCGTCGACGTCGGTGTTCAGCAGGTAGTGGCCGATCGGCCAGTTGGCACATCACCGGCACGCGGTCGACCGGCTCGTGCCGCATGGCGGCCGCGATGCGCTGTTTTCCAGTCATAAGGCAACTGCCGAGATTCGAACGGTTCGATCGCCCGCAGCAAGACTCGACCGCCAACCGATCGATCTCTTGCTCGATTTCTACCAGCGCAGGCCGGCGATTGTCCACATCCGCCCGTCGAACCAATCGCGGCGTGCGCAGGCGGCTCAAGGTCGCCAAGGCAACGTGCCGCGGATTGCCCGGATCGAATCGCCCCAGCGGGACGTAATCCAACATGCCGGGCGTGCCGAATCCTTTGCCGCCCCGCACGCTGCAGGCCGAAACCAGCACGTTGACCACCGCGCTGTTGAGCACCGCGCAGATGTAATGGGCCTCGTCGGCCGATCGGCACGCCACCAGCACGCACGTCTCCTGCGGAATCGGCCGGCCGGCGGCCCAGCAGCGGATCGTCCACCGGCTTCGACCACCGCCGCGTTGATCCGCCGGTCCATCCGCCGCCACACCACCTTGACCGGCGCCATCGTGTAGGGGCCCACGTTGTACATCGAATAGAACGGCCCTGCGCCTGGTAGCGCCGGTAGGCCGCCCGGGCAGACAGCAGCTCGCGGAATCGCTCCAGATAGCCAGCGTGCGCGGGTAGCGCTCGCGCATCACGGCCTCGTCGATGCCGGCTCGCGTGGCAGGATCCTGGACCAGTAGGACGTGGCCCGGGGCAGCGGCCGAGACGCCGCACGTCGGACCAGCGCAGCAGCGGATAGACCAGGTCGGGCTCGATCACCGTTCGACCGGCTCGACCTGGTGTTTGCCGCGGGCGGCGAGGTTGCGCACCCGCATGCCGCCGTCGGCCGCGCCGAGCACTTCGACCCAGTACACGCCGTTGGCCCCGCCGCTGTTGGCCCCGAGGTGGGCCGTGTACGGACGAGCAAGACGACGACTCCGCGTGCCGCAAGCCGGGCATTGCGGCTTCGTCGCTCATCCGCCTCCTTCCGCAATACAAGCCACGGCGAGTTGGGCCGCGCGGATCGACCGGGCGCGCGGCAGTGATGCACGCGCGGCAACGGAAGGCGGACGGTCACAGTTCGACTGGTGGCGAAATTCGATCATGTCCTCTGCCCTCGGCCAGCTCCCCGCTCTCTCCCATTTGAAATATGGCACCGGATACTGCGTCGCGGCGACCCTTTTCCAGCACGATCGTGCCCGTCCAATTGGCGGCGTCGGCGAAGGGCGCAGGGCCACCATGTCGTCGACGCGCAGCACCCCCAGCGGCGGCCCGTCGGGCCCCAGCCGGAAGCGGCGGAAACCGTCGCCCGCCCCCTTGGTCTGAAAGAGCGTCTGCGTGATGACCATGCCCAGCCGCCCGCCGGGCTTCAGGTAGCGGTCGGCCGCCGCGTAGAGCATCAGCATCGAGAGGTCTTTCTTGCCGCCGCCGTGCCGGGCCTCGTTGCCGGAGAGCGAAAACAGCCCGTACCGCTCCCACAGCGGCTTGGTCGCTTGCCGGTCCTCGTCGGGCAGGTTGTCCCAGGCGATCCAAGGCGGGTTGCCGACCACGTAAGTCGAACGCGTCGGTCGCCGCACGTGGCAGCGCCGTCGCCCAGGATCGAATCGCAAAGTAGACCGGCGTCTCGAAGCGGCCGGCCTTCGGCAGCAGGTCGGCCAGGGCGATCAGGTAGTTCGCCCGGGCCGTCAGCACGGCCAGCGGGTTCAGGTCGAAGCCGACGGGAAGAGGGAAGAGAGGAGAGAGGAGGAGGGAGAGGGGAGAGGGCGGCGCCGTGCCGGCGGCCGCTAAACTGGTTGTTACGTCGCGAATCCCTAATCCCCAACCCATAGCCCCTCGTTCGTCTCCTCTTTCTTTTCTCCTCGCTCGCATCTGCGCTCGCAGCCGCCCGAGCACAGTAACAGGAACGTGCCGGAGCCGCACGACGGATCGAGCAGTCGCTGCGTCGGCTCGCCCGTGTAGCCGACCTGATCGAGGACGTGGGCGGCAAGCCAATCGGGCGTGTAATACTCGCCCCGGTCATGCCGCATCGCCCGCGGAAAGAGGTCCTGATACAGGTCCTTGAACAGGTCGCACGATTCCCCGTCGGTCAGGCATCCCGTGCTTGACAGACCGTTCGCAACCGCCGCGGTCAGACGATCAACGAAACGACACACTTCATTTGATCGCGACTTCGCCGGCCATGCATACGGATTGTCGGGCAGCAAGTCGATGCTCCTATTGCCCAGAACTTGCCGCAGCGACCAAGCTCACTACCCGAGCGTAATAGCTTTGCAGTGCGAGCAGTGAGTTCGGTCGCAGACCCCTTGGGCAGCGCCTCGCCGAAAACCACCGCGGCCTCGCGTGCCCACGAGGAACGACCGCCGAATAGGTCGCCAAGCCCGCGGGGCGGCGGGCTTACGGCACGCGGAGCGTGCCTGCTACGGGCAAGATTCGAGACGGACATGGCGACTCCTTGCCCCGCTAACGTCGCAACTTCCCGGTCAGGCGTTGATACTTGGCCCGGCGGTGGGCGAAGCGGTCGGGCTCTTCGGCCGCGACGGCCGCCTCGTAGTCGGCGAAGTTGCCCTCGAACCAGCGCGTCGCGGCCGTCGCCTTCCATCACCAACAGGTGCGTGCAGATGCGGTCCAGGAAGAAACGGTCGTGGCTGATCACCATCGCGCAGCCGGGGAAGTCGATCAGCGCCTGCTCCAGCACCCGCATCGTGCCCACGTCGAGGTCGTTGGTCGGCTCGTCCAACAGCAGCAGGTTGCCGCCGCGGCGGAGCATTTTGGCCAGGTGGATGCGGTTCCGCTCGCCGCCGGAGCACTCGCCGACCTTCTTCTGCTGCTGGCGAACCGCGGAAGTTGAACCGCGCGACGTAGGCCCGGGAATTGACCGACACGTTGCCCAGCTCGATCGGTCCTGCGCCGTCGGTGATCTCCTCGAAGACGGTCTTGTCGTCGTCCAGGGCGTCGCGGTGCTGGTCGACGTAGGAGAGGACCACGCTGGGGCCCGAGTTCGATCGTGCCGGCGTCGGGCTGCTCCTGGCCGACGATCATCCGCAACAGCGTGGTCTTGCCGGTGCCGTTGGGGCCGATCACGCCGACGATCGCCCCGCGGGGCACGTTGAACGAGCAATCGTCCAACAGGTTGAGCACGCTCGCCGTCGAGCCGAAAGCCCTTGGCAGACGTCCTTGACCTCCAGCACGTTCTCGCCCAGCCGCGGGCCCGGGGCGATCTGGATGATCGTTTCGCTCGTGGGATCGATCTGCTGGCCGGCCAACTGCTCGTAGGCCTTGATGCGGGCCTGGTTCTTCTGCAGGCGGCCTTGGTGCGACTTGCGGATCCAGTCCAGTTCCCGCTGGAGCGTCTTCTGCCGCTGCGTCTCCTTCTTCTCGATGATCCGCAGCAGTTCGGCCTTCTGCGCGAGCCAGGACGAGTAGTTGCCCTCGAAGGGCAGGCCGCGGCCGTCGTCGAGTTCCAGGATCCACTCGGTGATGTTGTCGAGGAAGTAGCGGTCGTGGGTGACGATGATCACCGTGCCGGGATAGTCGCGCAGCGTCTGTTCGAGCCACTGGACGGTCTCGGCGTCGAGATGGTTGGTCGGCTCGTCCAAGAGCAGCAGGTCGGGCTTCTCCAACAGCGCCATGCCCAGGGCCACGCGCCGCCGCTCGCCGCCGGAAAGCTGGCGGACCGGGGCGTCGTCGGGCGGCAGCACCAGGGCGTCGGAGGCGATGTCCATCATCCGGTCCAGCTCCCAGCCGCCGCGAGGCGTCGATCTGCTCCTGCAGCCGGCCCATCTCGTCCATCAGCTTGTCGAAGTCGTCGTCCGGCTTCGGGATCGGCCATGCGGCCGGGATCGTCGTTGAAGCGGTCGACGAGGTCCTGGACCGGCTGGATGGCCACGCGCAGGTTTTCGCGGACCGTCCGGTCGAGGTCCAGCTGCGGCTCCTGGGCCACGTAGCGGACCCGCATCCCCTTGGCCAGGCTGGCCGTGCCGTCGAAGTCCTTGTCCAGCCCGGCCATGATCCGCAGCAGCGTCGACTTGCCCGCCCCGTTCTCGCCGACCACGCCGATCTTCGCGCCGTAGAAGAACGACAGGCTGATGTCGCGCAGCACGACCTTCTCGCCGAAGGACTTGCTGACGTCGCGCATTTCGAAGATGAATTGCGGGGGCATGCCGTGGGGTTCTCAGCGAGGGACTAGATCACAGGACGGTATCGTATCCGAGGTTGAACAGTTGCGCTGGCCGCGTGTGGCACGCCGTGGTAGAATTATTACATAAAGAGCCTTGGCAACGGCCCCACGCTGAAAGAAGTATCGCCGTATCTCCGCGACGACAAGCTGCGGATCGAGCAAATTCTGACCGTGGCAGAGACCGACAGCGTCATCGAAGGTTTGCCGCCGTTTGATGATGCTACTCGCAATCGCTTTCGACGACAACTCAGCCAGCGTACCGCGTGGCGTCTCACACGTACTTAATGACACCGCGCAACGCGGCGCAGTTTCGTTTGACGGCAGTTGCGACACCGACAGATTGCCTTCGCCGATATCACTGTCGAGGAAGTCTACTCGTTGCCTGGCGGATTCTCATCCGAACGGTTCCAGTATACTTCTGGATCGTTCTCAATTCGGGTGAATACGACGCCCAGCCCACCAGCATACTTATCATCTCCCTTCTTTCGATAAGGAACTTGGACATGGTGAAGATGGAAGAAGCAAATCTGGCCCAGTCGCATTCCCGGAAAGACGGTGATAGGGAGTTTGCCGGAATTGATCAACTCAAATGTCAGAACCCCTTCAAATCCCGGATCCACAAAACCTGCCGTAGCATGTACTTGGAGCCCGAGCCGCCCCAGAGAGCTGCGACCTTCCAGTCTGCCGGCAATGTCTCGTGGCAACCGGATAAACTCGAGCGTTGATGCTAAGAGAAATGCGCCAGGATGGAGGACATAAGTCCGGCCCAAATCAAGGCGCTGCCGTTCAAAATATCGTTGCTTCCGTTTCCAACAATTCGATCCCGGCGCGATCGCCAGCAAGGTCAATGTGCGTCACCTGAAGCGCCCGGGTACCCACTAAGTCAAAGCCGAGGCGAAGGTCCAACGAGCTTGGGCCGATTTGTGTTCGTGGGTCAATGAGCGGGCTCACGAAGATGCGCTTCTTCTGGTTTGGCAACCAGCCGGCGGAGTATTTCAAGATCCGAGAGTATCGACATCGGTTCAGCGAAGCACAAGGGCATTAGATTAGCCCATCGCTTTCCTTCTTTGGCGCTCTCAGGCGCGCACATACATCCTTATGGATGCGGGCAGTAACAATGGAATTGCCAATAAGGCGGTCAAGCCCCGACAGCGATTTGCATAGGTCTTCCACTGCCTCCCTGGTAGGGCGGTCTCAAATCTCAAATGCAATCGAGGCCTGAAGAATGAGCCTCGGAAACTGGCATGGGGGAAGACATCGCTGGGAGGCTCCAATAGGGAGAAGTTCACAAAGCTTCCCTTGGGAACGGAGTCCCAGCGATGGCACATCATCTTACGCCCCAAGAGCGCGATCGCATAGCGCAATTGCGGTATCAGGGAGCTAACCAGAAGGAAATCGCCAGGGCTGTGGCACGTTGCCCTTCCACGATCAGCCGCGAGCTGCGACGCAACAGCACCGCCGGCGAATATTACTCCACCCAAGCCCAATGGAAAGCCGCAACGCCGCCGGGAACGACCACTGGCGCGAAAGATGGATGATCCCGCGGTCAACGAGGCTGTTCGCAGGGGGTTGGCGCAGGAATCGGGCGCCGCAGCAGATCGCCGGACGGATGCAGCAGCAAGCGCGCCTGCGCCGCGTGTCGTCGCAAACGATCTACACCTGGATCAAGCAGGACGCGAATCGGGAGCACTGGGAATCGTTCCTGCGGCGTCGCGGGAAGCGTCCTTACCGGCGGAAAAACGCCGCCACCAGCGGAGATGCCGCCCGCATCGACCAGCGCCCCGAAGTGATCGAGGAGCGGTTGCGGCTGGGCGATTTCGAGGGCGACACCGTGCTCGGCCCGGCGGGCACCGGCGGTCTGGCGACGTTGGTAGACCGCAAGTCGCGGTTCACAATCGTCGTCAAGGTTCAATCCAAGAATGCCGACCATGTACATGCGAAAATCAAACAACGCATGAAGGAGTTGGACGAACAGCGACGGCGGTCCATCACCTTCGACAATGGCACCGAATTCGCGCGCTGCCACCGGCTGGAAAAACACCTCGGCATGGAGTTATACTTTGCTGATCCGGGCTGTCCGTATCAGCGCGGCACGAACGAAAACACCAATGGCTTAATCCGCCAATACTTTCCCAAAGGGACTGACTTTCGCGACGTCTCCCATTCCCAGGTGCGGCAGGTGGAAAACCTACTCAACAACCGCCCCCGCGCGTGCCTCGGGTTTCGAACTCCCGGTGAGGTTTTCTTCGAGAAAACCCCTCCCAGCGGTTGCGATTGAGTTTGGAAACCGCCTAGCCAGCGGTTGCCCCGCAGTGTGGCTGCGATCGTCCAAGAGTTCGGATCGGCGGCGGTATCCAGCCAAGAGTATGTTTGGAACGTCCAAAGGATGTTCTGTAAACTCCTCGCACAGCTGTTTGAAAGACTCCCGTCGCTCTTCTTCCGATGGGCATGACGGCAAAGTAGATGGGTATCTTCTGACTTTCTTGACTTTCTCCAAAAGCACCTCAGGACGTTGCCCCTGGGCTTGCCGGCGATCCGAGTTGCAGCCGATCGACACACCTCTGAAGTGAGGTCTCGTCGAGTGGCGTCGACCTTTCCAGCCCCTCTAGGCTCTCTTCAAGCTTGTTTCGGACCAACTCAGCCATAGGCAGGATCAATTCGTCGGTTATTCTCTCATGCATGTCCTCTTCATTTGGTTGCTCCTGACTGTTCGCCAGGTGCTGCTTCAGGTTCACGTGCCATGAAGCATCATACAACTGCATTTCCGACTGTACTAAAGCGGCAGCAGTCCCAGTCAAGTCGCTCTTAACAACTCGAAGCCGACTATGGGTGCTTGGGTGTGTGTCGCTGTGCATATATATGTCGTACGCCGGTTGAATGCAATATTCCATCGAGAGTAACGATAACATCGGCGCGGGCCCTACAAACCGAGAGGCAATCAAATCGGCACAGAGCTCGCCACACCAATTGTGAAGCGTTTCAAGAGAATCCTCGTCAGCGTCGGACCCGGTCAAAAGTTCGCGCACGATTCCCGATGAGATATCGCGCTCTGAATCGATCGCGTGTCCAATCTCGTGCGCGAGGATCGCACAGGCAAGCGACGAATCTGCGTGGCAAATGGCAAGCTGAAGAACAGGAACGCGCTTTTCGGTGGCGAAGATGTCGATCTCGCCGATTTCGGGCAGTTTCTCCTTCAGGATGTCAATGAAGTCAAATTCAAACGCGTTGACCACGCTACCTAGAACAATCGACGGCTGCGACTCCTTGACAAACTGTGGAAAACAGCTCTCCAGGGCAAAGACTACTTCGGGGCTAATAGATTTGCGCGGGAGATAGGCGAGCAGTTCATGAATGGTGATGAAACAGTTAGCCAATATTGCGCAGAGCCATCTGCAGGTACTCGATCGCCTGCTGCTGCAATTCTTGGGTGTCTGGAACGGCCTGAAACGCTGCGAAACCGTTGATCGCTGGTAGTTCAAAGTGTTCCAGGACGCGGAGGAGGATATCGATAAGCCGTTGGTGCTCGTTGGACCCGCCGGGTCCAATTCGTTCAAGGTAGCTCTTGACACAATAGCTGTGGTAGAAGAGCTCGGAAGCTATTCGCTGGGCCACTCTCAGTCTATCGGACAGCATAAAGCGACTCGGGGAGTCTGGAAATCCTCGATACCGACGATCGGGTCGGACGCTTTGGTTCAAGGAAAACTATTAGCGTATGGATTTCCTTGGCATCCTCTGGGGCACAACTGCTGGTACTAACAAATGCCGAAAGCAGTTCTACGAGCCGTCTGATCGACGACGCTCTCGTCGCATCGAGGGGTGGTCGACTGCGGCAAATCGAAGCGAGCCCCTTCTGCAAGGCTTCGCGAGTTTCCCGGTCTTGAACCAATTTTTCTGGGATGGTTGGACCGGAGCTCTCGGCTGCACGCAACTGTCGCGAGAAGAACTCTTGAAGTACCCTCGCCGCATGCACGGCATCGTCACTGAGCTGCTCCCCTCGTCGAGCTTGAAGTGCGGCGTAATCGACCGTCATTAAGGCCAAGTCCACCGCCAACGCGCGCGGCGCCGGAAGACCACTAAGAACTGAAGTCGCCATTGCCACTGTCCTCCTTGGAGAAAACGCTTCTGGTTAGGCTTCGATACCGACGAAGGCTCCTGCCCGATATGATTCTCAGGAACCCGTGTTACGTCAACCACCGGGAGAGGCAGACCACCAAGTGTACCGCGCTCAAATGGCGCCGAGAACCCAAGGCCATCCCAACCTAGGTGCCCACGTCAGCTATCGCACGAGCACCCCTACTTGTAGCGGGCCTTCCCCGCCCGCGCACTTCTACGGTTGAAATCGTGAGGACGCTCTCCCGAACACCTTGCCTGATTTTCCCAACCGCTACAATGCTCAGTAACAACTGGCCGCTTGCCAAGATGTCCTCGACCTGATCTCCTCTGATCCGGAAAAAGCTCGATCCATCGGTCGCGAGCATTTCGTCCAATAACGGGTCGTTCCTTGGCCAGCGCTTCCGGAGGTGCTGCAACCCCTTGCGGATCTTCTGAAGGCTCAGCCCTGCCGCTCGCAGCCTTTTCACTACAGCGAGCTTCACGAGATCGTCGAAGGCATATCTGCGTTCCGAGCCCTTTCCATCTGCTTCCTGAATCGAGGGCACGACGATGCCGCATTCCGCCCAGTGATCTAGACATCGCTGGGAAATGCCGACAACTCTTCGCGCGGCTGCCGCAGAATAGCCGGAAAGGGGCATGACAATACAACTCAGTTGTATTTATTTACTGCCATAAATTATCACCAACGACTGGGTTTACCGCAACCCTCAAACAGACTGGTGTGTCTTCACGCCAGGAAGGGGCATAGGTCGGCGTGCGTTCGCGTGTTTCTTGCTCCAAGACACCCGTGCGAGAGGCGAATCACACATCCAGATTCCGCGCCTCGAGCGCATGTTTCTCGATGAACTCGCGCCGCGGCTCGACTTTGTCGCCCATGAGGATGCGGAAGAGATCGTCGGCGCCGGTGGCGTCGTCCATTTTTACCTGCAACAGCGTGCGATTGGCCGGGTCGAGCGTCGTATCGCGAAGCTCCTCGGCGTTCATTTCGCCCAGGCCCTTGAAGCGGGTCACTTGCAGGCCCTTTTCGCCGGCGGCGCGGATGGCGGTCAACAGGCCGCGGAGGTCTTCCAGGCCGGTGCTCGTCTCGCCGCGGCGGAGGCGATAGCGGGGCTCTTCGACGCCGGTCCGCTCCTGCGGGATGAGGCTGTCGATGTCGAAGCCCATTGTGCGCAGGGTGGCCAGTTGGTTGTTGATCGAGCGGACTTCGTGCAGTTCGACGATGTGCAGCTTGCTTCGGGGCTCGGCGGCCTCCCGGGGCTCGGCGTTGCCATCCTCGACCAGGTCCAATTCCTCGCCAACCTCCTGTTCCTGCGTGGCGAGGAACTCGTCGAGCTTTTCGCGCGTGGAGAACCAATGCTCATCGTGGCCGAGATAGACGTGGAAGATCGGCAGCCGGCCGGTGGCCGGGTCCCGGCGCACGGCGTGCGCGCGAAGGCTGACGCCGCGGCGTTCCAGCGCCAAGAGCGAGTCTTCCAGCGCCGCCAGCGTGCGGCAGAGTTGTTCCATCTCGGCGCCTTGGATCGTGCGACCGTTGCCGGGCTCGAACACGGCGTCGACCAGGCCGGCGTCGAGCAGTTGGGCCCGCATCTCCTCCTCGGTCTGCACGTAATACACTTCTTTTTTGTGCCGCACGCGGAACAGCGGCGGCTGGGCCACGTAGATGTAGCCGCGCTTCACCAGGTCGTACATCTGACGGTAGAAGAACGTCAAGAGCAGGGTGCGGATGTGCGAGCCGTCGACGTCGGCGTCGGTCATGATGATGATTTTGCTGTAGCGGCGCTTGCTAAGGTCCATTTCCTCGCCGATGCCGGCGCCGATGGCCGAGATCATGCTGCGGACCTCTTCGTTGGCCAGCACTTTGTCTTCGCGCGACTTGTAGGCGTTGATGATCTTGCCGCGCAGGGGGAGAATGGCTTGGTACTCGCGGATGCGACCGCCTTCGGCGCTGCCGCCGGCCGAATCGCCCTCGACCAGGTACAGCTCGCAGCGGTCGACCTCGCGGCTGGTGCAATCGCGGAGCTTGCCCGGCAGGCCGCCGCCGCTTAAGGCGCCTTTGCGCTCGCGGACCAACTGCCGCGCCTTGCGGGCGCTTTCGCGGGCCTCGGCCGCCAGCAAGCCCTTCTGGACAACAATCTTCGCCGTCTTCGGGTTCTCTTCCAGGTATCCGGCCAGATAATCGCCCACGGCCGAGTTGACGATGCCCTCGATCTCGCTGTTGCCGAGCTTAGTCTTCGTCTGACCTTCAAACTGGGGTTCGGGCACGCGGAGCGAGATGACGGCCGTCAGGCCCTCGCGGCAGTCGTCGCCGCTGGGCACGAGGTCCTTGTACAGGCCCGACTTCTTGCCGTACGCATTGATCGTCCTGGTGATGGCAGCGCGAAAACCGGAGACGTGCGTGCCTCCTTCGGTCGTCAAGATGTTGTTGACGTACGAGTGGACGTTTTCGGTGTACTCGCTCGAATACTGAATGGCAACTTCCAGGCCCACGCCCTCGTACTCGCCGGCGACGTAGATGATGTCCTCATGCGCGGCCTCGCTGGCGCGGTTGAGATACTCAACGAACTCGACGATGCCACGCTCGTAGAGAAACGTCTCGCCGTCGCCGGTGCGATCGTCGCGGAAGGCGACCCTCACGCCGCGATTGAGGAAGGCCAGATCCTGCAAGCGGCGATAGAGGACGTTGTACTGGAAGTTGGTGTTGGGGAAGATGAGCGGGTCGGCCTTGAAGGTGGTCTTGGTGCCGACGCGGTCGCTGCGGCCGATGCGGCGAACCTCGGCCACGGGCACGCCGCGCTCATACTCCTGTTGATAGACGTGCCCTTGGCGGCGCACCTCGACTTCGCACCACTCGGACAGAAAGTTGACGACCGTCACGCCGACGCCGTGGAGCCCGCCGGAGGTCTGATAGGCGCCCTTCTTGAACTTGCCGCCAAACTTCAGTACGGTCATCACGCCTTGGAGCGTGGAAAAACCGAGGTCGGGGTGCTGCTCGACCGGGATGCCGCGGCCGTTGTCCTCGACGGTCACCGAGCCATCGTTGTTGATCGTCACCGAGATCTCCGTGGCGAAGCCGGCCATCGCCTCGTCGATCGAGTTGTCGACGACTTCATACACCAGGTGGTGCAGGCCGCGGCTGGTCGTATCGGCGATGTACATGCTCGGCCGTTCGCGGACGTGCTCCAAGTCGCTGAGGTGTTCCAGGTCTTTGGCGCTGTAGTCCGCGTCGCCCTTGCTGCGTTCGAGGCGATAAGTGTCCAGATCAGGAGATTCCGCAGGTTTTTGGGGATCGGTCGCCATTTTGAGTTCTTTCTGAGCCATTCTCTATCGCATTGCCGCTTCTCACTACTTGAACGTCGCGAGGTTGTCGATTCTCTTGTCCAGGTTGTTGTCGCCTCTCCAGTCAGGACTACCGTTTCTCTCGCTACGTTGCCATCCCTCGGAACCGTTCGTCAGTCGATTTTCCCTACCCGATATCGCAGGTTCTTGATGCCTTCGTCCGGCAGGAGTTGGCCGAGTTTTTCCAATAAGAACGACTTGTGAAACCCCAACTCCTGCACAAGCGTCGAATTGGCGACCACGATTTCCAACGTGCCGCGGCGCAATTGGCCGATGCGCGTATATCTGGCCACCAACGGACCGGCGGCTTCGCGCCATGCTTCGTCGTAGGCCGCCGCGCTCTGCACCCGCGCATAGCCCCGTCGAGACATCAACTCGGAAATCACGTTGCCGATCGTTTGTGGGCCGCGGGCCATCGGTTTTTTTCCAAAGTAGCAGGCACGCTCCGCGTGCCGTAGTAATCGCCTTATGCGAATCCGGCACGTCGGTCGCGGATACACCTTACTGTTCGCGGGCCAACGGCATGATGACATAGGCATAGCCGTCTTCCGTCGTACACAAGGCGGCGCTTTCGGCGTTGCGCAGCTCCATGGTGAACGTCTGCTCGGGGCCGAGCACCTTGAGAAAATCGCTCATGAACCGTGGATCGAGCGTAATGCCAAGGTCGGCGCCGTCATAGGCGATCGGCAACTCGACGTGCGCCTCGCCATACTCCGCCCCGTGGCCGGCCAGCACCACCTTTCCGCCGCCGAAGGTGAAATCCACGCCACGCCGTTCCTCGCTCGTGACGATCTGCGCCTGGCGTACCGCCGTATAGAACGGGCCAACGGTCAGTTCGATCTTCACCAGGCCTTCCTGCCGAGGAAAGACGTCACGCCACTTCGGGTAGCGGCCTTCGACCAGCCGCGAGTAGATCGTTGCCCCGCCGCTGCGGACGAGCACGTCGTTTTCGCGGGCGGCAAGCTGGATGTTCTCCTTGTTGTCGGCCAAAGCCCGTTCGAGCAGTTGCATGGCGCGAGTGGGGACGATCGTCATGTGATCGCCCGAGGCGTGACCACCGACCGACTGGGCCGGCCCTTCCTGCCGCGCCAAGCGACGCCCGTCGGTGGCCACGGCTGTCAGCCTCTCGGCCGAAATCTCCAACAGCACGCCTCCCAAGGCGTAACGGCTGCTCTCGTTGTCCGTGGCGTACACCGTCCGGCGGATCACTTCGCGAAACATCCTCGCCGGCATCTCGTGATACTTTTCGGCCTCGAATGCCGACACGTTGGGAAACTCGTCGGGATTTTCGGTGGGAAGTTGAAACTCGCTCCGCTGGCCACATACCCGGACCTTCTGGCCGTCGCTTTCAATCCGGAGTTGTTCATCGGAGCTTTCGCTGAGAATCTTGCCGAAGCGGTCGCGTGGCAGCACGACGCTGCCGGGCGCCTCGACGACGAACCCCGGCACTTCCATGCGCAGACCGACTTCGAGATCGGTTCCCATCAGAATGGCGCTGTCGGTGGCCAGGCTCAGCTTGACGTTCTGGAGGATCGGCTTAGGGCTGCGGACCGGTGCCACGCCGGCCGCCATTTGGAAGGCGTGTAAGAGCTTGTCGCGTTGGCACGTGGCTTTCATGGGGTAGTTCTACCTTTCTTTGATTTCTATCCCAGTAACAGTATTAGTAAGCGGGCCCAAAGTGTCAGGGACCTTGATGCCGAGACGGCTAATTGCTCATCACATAACGGTTTACTTGCTCGTGCGGCTTCCCGATTCCTGGTGGATAACCCGTCGAAGATCTGTCGCCCTAGGGTTCGTGCCGATGCGATGGATAGGACTTCTTCTTAGCGACCTCTCAGTAGTGTTCGTAGGCAGCCCTTACGGATCAGGCCATCAACGCGGTACATTCACTTTTTCCACAATTCCAACTGCAACTGTTCGATCGCGGTATGGATCGTTGCGTCGCTCTCGGCCAACTGCTCGGTTTTCCGGCAACTATGCAATACAGTGGTGTGGTCGCGGCCACCGAAGTAGCGTCCGATCTCTTGCAGGCTCGCGCCGGCGCAATGCCGGGCGAGGTACACGGCCACGCCGCGAGCGTTGACCAAGGCCCGGCGTCGCACGGGGCTCTTCAGGTCCGAAAGCCGCAGCGAAAAATGCCTTGCCGTGGCCAGCGCGATCTCATGTACGCTCGGGTTTCGCCGCCGGGTTCGCTGCGCCAGGAACCGCCGGACGGCGGATAGGTCGATTTCTGCTTTGTCTGATTCACTTCGCCCGGCCAATTGCGACAGGGCCCCGGCCAAATCGGGCGCCGTACCGCCAATCCCTTCGGCCAGAATCTCGGCAACACGATCCGGCAGTCGTACCGACTTCAGTGCCGCCAACTGCCGCACGATGGCGGCGCGGGCCTCGGGTCCGGGCGGCGCCAACGGAATCGCGAGCCCTGCCATCAGCCGGCTCCGCAGCGACGGTAGGAGATCGGGCAGTTCGGCCGGCGCCGCCGAAGCCGTCGCCACCACCCAACGCTCCTCCGCCGACAGGGCATCCAGCGTACGAACCAACTCCTCCTGGGCGTTCAGCTTGCCCGACTTCCGCGTGGCCAACATGCCCAGGTCTTCGAAAACCAACAGGTGCACCGTGCGGTATTTCGTACGAAACTCGTCGACGGCCTGGCTCTCGATGGCGTCGGCCAATTCCCGGGCGAAGTCGATGGCCGTCGTCACCGCGACCCGCTGCCGCCGACCACGGGCCTTCCACGCCGCGGCCAGCCCGTGGGCAATGTGCGACTTGCCCACTCCGCTGGGCCCGAAAAGCACTAGCGGGCTGTACGTTGCACTCCGCACAGACAGCGTGTCTACTACTTCCGTCTCCTGCTCCGGCCGCTCTTCCAAGACCGCCCCAACGGCGATCTCGACGAGGCGGTTTTCCGGCCCGGCCATGAAATGGCACGCTGGCGTGGCGCAACCGTCCTTGCGGCCGCCATCCAGCCTACGCCCCGACAGCGGGATTTCTGCAACGCCGTCCGCCATGTCGGCTCCATCCTGTTGAGAAAGCGGCATTGTAGCGGTTTTCTCACCTGTTTACGAGGTCCCCCTGCAAAGACGTTTGCCGCGCGGAAGACGGAAACAGGCCGGTGGCTAACAGCCGCTGGCCATCGGGGGTATACGGTCGAGGGCGGCGAATCGGGGTGAACATCGATGCGCGAGATTATCCTCGGGGACGCGTCCTGGGAAAGGATTGAGCGGGCCGTGAAAAAGGTTCGCGAACGCCTGCTTCGAGCGGCTTCGGCGCTGGAGAAGGCCAAGTCCACCTTCGCGACCTATTGGACACCGGCCTCGTCGAGGCCGATTGGCTGCCACGTTTCCCGGCAGAACTGGCCGGGCGGCTGTGGCGCTGATCGAGCATCCAGAGGGAAAAGGACGAACCGAGGCAAAGAACCATGAGCGATAGGAACCCTCATGTATCGCCCAAGTGGGCAAAGAGAATCTCGATCAGTAACGTCCTCGTCTCCCGTCTAGCACCAGCAGTGCTCCACCTGCGAGCAGGATTAGACCGATTACGACAAAGACCAAAAACGGGACCCAGCCGCCATGAACGAATGCGCCGGGTTCACTAGCGAGCATTCCAAGCTCGAAAACCACGAACAAGAAGCCGACGATACACAGAATGGCTCCTAAAATGGTCCTGGCAGTGTTCATGTCCGGTCCTTATCACGAAAAGGGGCAGTTCGATCCGGCACGCCTCTACTTGCCAATGCCAATAACGTACCCTGCTACAATAATCTAGATTGCATTTTCGCCGCGCCACCAATAGGCCAACACCTTGGCGGCCAGGCGGGCGGCGGCGGGATCGCAGCCGGGCGGAGCGGGCGAGGGGACGAACTCGACCAGGTCCGCGGCGATCAGATCGCCGCCGGACTGCGTGGCCAGAACGCGAACGATTTCGAGCGTCTGCTGCCACGATAGTCCGCCGGGCTGCGGCGTGCCCGTGCTGGGGATGACGGACGGGTCCAGGCCGTCGACGTCGATCGTCAGATAGACTTTGCCTTCGAGCCGGCGCAGCCGTTCCAGCAGTTCGGCCCACTGCTGTTCGAGGCGATGGGCGTAATAGGTCACGATCCGCGGGCCGGCGGTTGCCACGGCGTACTCGCTCCGCGTCAGGCTGCGGATGCCGATCTGCACGAGGCTGCACCCCTGCTCCCAGAGCCGCCGCATCACGGTGCCGTGCGACCATCGCCGGCCGTCGAGTTCCTCGGCCAGATCGGCATGGGCGTCGATCTGTACGATGGTCACGTCGGCCGGCTCTTCCGCAAGACCGGTGAGGACACCATAGGTCACGCGTGTGTTCGCCACCGAGCGTCAAGAGAAAGCGGCCTCGCAGCGGTTCGACGGTCGTGCGGATGCGTGCCAGACACTCCTCGAGCGTGCCGTCCGCCGAAACCGGGCGGCAACGTATGAAGGCGCGGTGCTTCGGCAAACTCGACCAGCGTCTCCTCGTCGAACGTTTCCAATTGCCGGCTGGCCGTCGATAATCGCTCGCGGCCCGCCGGCCGTGCCCGGTTCCGTACGAGACGGTTTTCTCCACGGGCACCGGCAGCAGCAGTGCCTCGGCATCGCTCGAGGCCGGGCGACGGCAGCCGGAGGAATTGCTGATCGATGCTGGGCAATCGCTGGTTCGCTCATCCCCGTCCCTCGCCCTCCGTCCTCCCGCCCCCTTGCCTCGAGCAACGCGCGAACCAATAGCGGCCAGGCGATGGTGGCGTCGCAGTGGACCTCGGCGAAGCGGCCGCCTTCCTCGCGGCTGACGAACTTGCCCCACGAGACGCCTTCGGCTATAGGTGCAACCGCTCAGCCCGCCCCAGTGGACCGGCTCGGGACAGATCCGCACGGCGTAGTGGAACCGCGGCACGGGCAGCTGCCGCTGCCCAGCCGCATGTTGATCATCTCGATGAACGGCCCGACCTGCTGGGCCCAGTTGCGCGGCACGCCGCCGCCGATGGTGAAGATGCCCAGCCGCTTGGCCGCCAGGATCCGCCGGGTGTAGTCGTGCAGGTCGAGGAACGGATTGTAGGCGGGCACGGGCGCAGAAGAACGCATCGAGATCGCTCCTGGGCCGTCCTGCCGCATTGGCCGCCGGCCAGGTGCGTCGCGGCCATGCCCAGGCCCAATCTCGGAATCGGTGAACGCCGGCACGTAGACGGGCACGTCCGCGGCGATAGGCGCAGCCCAGGATGCTGGGCATCTGGCCCTGCTCGACCAGCCGGCGACCGATCTGCCCGTTGAACTCCCAGGAACACATCGGCCGCGACGGATCCAGACCGGCGACCACCTCGCGAGATCAGGTCTTGGCCGCGCTGCAGGTTGGCCTCCATCTCGAGGGTGTCGTAGACCCGGTTGTAGCCCCAGCGATAGAGCTGCTCGTCGGACACGTCGGGATCGTGCCGGTAGTGGACGCCGCCGATGGCCTCGGACAGCCCGTGGGCCATGATGGCTCCGGTGCTGATGATCAGATGGGCCAACGCGGTGTCGATCATCTCGCAGAGCACGCGGCCCATCTTGGCCACCGTCATGGCCCCGGAGACGGTCACGACGATGGTGCAGTCGGGGTCGTCGGCCATGGCCGAGAGGACCTCGAAGGCCTCGCCCAACTCGCGGCCGCCGAAGGCGGTCTTCGACATCCGCCGCAACATGTCGGCGAATCCGGCGGCCGCCGCGAACGTCGAGCGACTCCAGCGGCTCGAGCCCGTCGTCGCGGCCGTCGTGCAGGTCTCGCGTCATGGCATCATTTCAGGGCATCCGGTGCGGCCTGTCAAGGGCGTTCCGGCTTGTAAGGGGTAGCGGGACTATACTACACTACCAGTAGTGGCCATTAGCAGCACTTGGCACTCGGGAACACGATGAGAAGTTGGCGCATAGCCTGTCTTGCGACCGGCATCGTAGCGATTGGGCTTCTCGGCGCATTGCTCGGTGCATGCGCGGCCGAAGCAGGGCCGAAAAACTACGACGATGCGCAGAAGCGGGCCAAAGCCGTCTGGGAGCGGCTTCAAGTGCCGGACTTGAAGGCCGATCTACGGGCGCGGCTGCGTGCCGAGGCGATCGAGAATTTCCGCTTCGCCCTGCGACACGCGCCTGCCGGAACCAAGCCCGAGGTGCTCAACGCCGCCCGCGCCAGCCTGGCCTATCTGTTTTGGTCCGACGCGCAATACTATGACGCGGCGGTGATGGGCGAGTTTCTCGCCCGCGCCTATCCCAATCAGGCCGAAGCGCAACAGGGGGCGAGGATCGCGCTGGCCGCCTATGCGACGCTTGCCGCCGCGGCGAAGCCTGGTGAGAGCCGCCAATTCGAGAATCGGCGGATGTCGAGCCTCGCCCAGTTCATCACGCAGCATTGGCCGAAAGGTTCTACGGCCGACGAGGCATGGATGATGCTGGTCCACGAGGCCGTTGCCCATCGCGACGCCGCCAAGATGGTGGAGTATCTCGGAAACATCTCGGCCGACTCGCCCCGTCGCGGCGAGGCGGAGATTTTCGTGGGCCAATGGCTATGGGCAATGTACATCGAGGCTACCCGCCTGCCCGAATCGAATCGCCCGAGCGACGCCGAACTGGCCAAGATGCTGTCGACCGTACGGACAACGTTAGAGAGCGGCGTCCGCCGCGTGCGGGCTTCCGATCCTGGCGACGAGCTCGCCTATCCGCTGTCGGCCGCCATGCTTTCGCTCGCGCAGATCGCCTTGGAGTCGGGCCAGCCGGAAAAGGCCGTGGCGTGGCTCGATGATCCGACCTTGGGGCCCCACACGCTGGTGGAGGCGAACAACAAGCTCGTCGAACGCGGCAACTTCAAGCAAGAGACCCTGAAGGCCGCACTGCGGGCGTATGCGGCCACGCAGCAGTTGGACAAGGCCCAAAAGGTTGTCGGCGCGCTGGCCAAAACGGGCGAAGGCCCAACCTCGGGCAGACTTACCTCGCGCTGGCCCAGCAACTGGAGGACGCCTCGAACAAGGCCCGGACCGAGGGTCACCCGCGTCAGGCAGCCGCACTGGCGGCCAGCCTGGCCACCATACTCGCTACGTTGGCCGCGCGGCCGCCGAAGGAAATCGGCTTTGCCGGGCTTGCTTGGACGGCCGAGAAGTTCGCGGCCCTCGGCGCGGCGTCCGATCCGGGCGGCGACAAGATTCCGACCGAGGCCACCGACGATTATCGCAAGGCGGCCGTCGTCTATCGCACGATTCTGAAGGCATGCAAGGCCGACCCGCACTTCGCGCCGCAGCCGGCGGCCGTCTACACGATCCAGATTCACCTGGCCCACTGCCTGCGCCAACTGGGCAAATATGCGGAAGGCATGGATTTGCTGGTCGACGTGCTCGGGCATCAGAACAACCTGCTGGATGCCCAGCGCGAGGCGGCCCAAACCGTTCAGGCCTGGGCTGCGGAGAAGCCGGACTATTACATTGTGGCCATCCGGGGCGGGCACAAGGTCGAGAAAGGGGACGGCTCTGAAGCATATCTTGTTTGGGGCTGGGGCGGCATTGCCCGCCGGGTGCAGTTCAATCCGTCTTACCGAGACATCTTCCACGAGGCCCGCTACAACTTGGCGCTTTGCCGCGCCAAGTACGCCATGACCGAGTCCGGCCGGCGGCGGACCGAACTTCTGGACCAGGCCAATAACGATATCACCGTCGTTTACAGGCTCTACCCGGCGATGGGCGGCAAGGCATGGTATGACAGGTACGATTCGCTGTTGAAGAATATCCAGAAGCAGCTTGGCGTCGAAGCAGTTGGCCTCAAAGGCGTCGATGTGAAGCCGTCGCGCGAGGTCTCTATGTGGACGCCAGGCTCGGCCCGGGAACAAGAGAACCAGCTATGACCATTCGATGCTTTCTGCGGGCCGCGGTCGTCACGCTCGCCGTCGGCGGCGTGTGCCGGGCCCTGGACACGGTCAAGACCGTGAAGACAACGATCCCGGGCCGCCTAACCGGCATCACGTCCACGGTGATTACGCTGGAGCAAGGCCTGGCCGGCAACGTTTCGAAGACGGTGCCGGTCAACGAGGTCGAGACCGTCTTCTTCGAAGGCGAGCCGGCCGAATTGAGGATGGCCAAGAACCACGTGTTGGCCGGCCGCTATGCCGAGGCCCTGGCCGCCTTGGAGCGGATCGTGCGGCCGAGCGACCGGCCGCAGATTCGCCAGGACATCGAATTCTACAAGGCCCTCTGCGCCGCCCGATTGGCGCTGGCCGGCAACGGCAAAGTCGCCGACGCCGGCCGACAGATGAAGGCGTTCGCCGACGCCTATGACGCCAGCTACCACTATTTCGAGGCCTCCGAGATCGTCGGCGATCTATTGGTGGCGATCGGCCAGTACGCCGCCGGCCCAGCAGTACTATGCGCGGCTCGGCAAGGCTCCGTGGCCAGACTATCAGATGCGCGCCGGCGTGGCCTCCGGCCGCGCCCTGTTGGCCCAGGGCGACATCGACGCGGCCCGTGCAGCTTTTGATCGGGTGCTGGCCATGAGGCCGCCGATGCGTTGACCGAGCGGCAGCAGACGTTGGCCAAGTTGGGAAAGGCCGCGGCGCTGGCCGCCGCGAAGAAGCCCGAGGAAGCCGTCAAGATCGTCGACGACGTTCTGCAAACGGCCGATCCGGAAGACGCGGCGGTGTTGGCCCGAGCCTACAACGTTCTCGGCACGGCCGAGCGCGCAGGCCGGCCACACGAAAGACGCCCTGTTCGCTTTCCTGCACGTGGACTTGCTCTATCCGAGCGTGCCCGAGGCCCACGCCGAGGCCCTGGCCAATCTGGCACAGTTGTGGGAGCAGCTTCACAAGGCGGAGCGGGCCGACCAGGCGCGAAAGACGCTCCAGGAGGAGTACAAGGACAGCCCCTGGGCACGAAAGGCGCGTGCAAAAAACTAGTGCCTCGACCGCGTTCATTTGACATATTGGGTGCCACTGCCGGCTTGCCCGGCAGTGCGGGAAACACGGTTGGGCAAGCCAACCGTGGCACCCGTCAATTCAGGTCGGTTGAGGCACTAAGGGACGGCCCCTTTGACGCACCGGTGACGAAAATGCCGGTTATTCGCACGGCGGCGGCCGGCGGGTCTGGCACGCGCGGGATTACAGCCGCCGGAATGTCGAAGTACAATGAAGGATTCGCGGTTCGCCGTATTGGCCGAAAGGCAACGCCTTGGGAGGTCTTTATGCATTATTGGATTCCGCGGCGCCGATTGGCCGCCGTGCTCTGCGGGGTGATGCTCGCGACGGCATGCGCTGCACTCTTGTCGCCGGCCATCGTCGGCCCGCAGGCGGCTCGGGCGGCCGGCGCGGATGAGTTGGAGCCGCTCAAGGGCCCCGACAAGGCCGCAAATGCCGCAGGCGGTGGAGAGCTGGACGCCGACCAAGGCACTTCCGCAGTCTCCGGCGATTCCGCATCCACGGAGGAGAGCTTTCTCGGCTGGCTCTACCATTCGCTCCGGCTGCGCTACACGGTGATTTTTCTGATTATCACCTTCAACGGCGTGGCGTTGGCCGTGATGGTTGTTGCCGGCTTGCGGCGGAGCATGATCTGCCCCGACGCGTTGGCGGCCGAGTTCGAGGCCCGGCTGAACGAGAAGCAATATCAGGAGGCATACGAACTGGCCCACAACGATCCGTCGCTGCTGGGCAAGGTGCTGGCCGTCGGGATGTCTAAACTGTCCGAGGGCTACGACGCCTCGGTCGAGGCGATGCAGGAGGTCGGCGAAGACGAGAACATGAAGCTCGAACAGCGCAACGGCTACATCGCGCTGATCGCGCAGATCGGCCCGATGTTCGGCCTGCTGGGCACGGTCGACGGCATGGTGCAGGCGTTCGGCGTGATCGCCCACAGCAACGTCACGCCGAAGCCGTCCGAGTTGGCCCAGGGCATCGGCACGGCGTTGGTCACGACGATCGTCGGCCTTTGGATTGCGATTCCGGCCATTGCGTTCTACCACGTCGTGCGCAATCGGCTCAGGCGGCTGGTGTTCGAAGTCGCCGCCATCAGCGGGAACCTGATGAAACGATTTGCCGGCGTGCAGGGACCGGTCAAGAAGGGATAAGAATTCCGGCTGTCAATCAATGCGTTACAAGAGCCACCACACGTTCGTCAGCGATCCGGACATGACGCCGATGATCGACTGCACGTTCCAGTTGGTGATCTTCTTTCTGCTGACGCTGAATTTCTCCTCGGACGAGCAGAGCGAACTGATTCATCTTCCGACAAGCGAGATCGCCAAGCCGGCCGCAGGCGCGATGGAGACGCCCATCACCGTTCAAGTGCTTTCGACGGGGATGGTCCTCTTCGGCGGCGATCAGTTGACGCCGGACGGCTTGAGACGGCCTTTGGAGCGCGAGCGCGACATGATCAAGAACGTGCTCGGCCGCAACGTGAAGAACGCCACGATCATTATCCGCGCCGACCGCGACGTGCCGACCGGAATCGTCGCAAGAGGTCATCCGCGCCTGCCAGGACTGCTGAGTTCGAGAAGTTCGTGCTGCGCGAAATGGAAACAGCCATGAAGATCGTCCGTAGCAGGCACACTCCGTGTGCCGTCCGCAGCTTGGGACTAGCGCCATGAAGATCGGCAGCGCCGGCGGCGAGCCGGAAAAGCTGAAAATGAACATGATGCCGATGATCGACGTCTGCTTCCAGTTGATCATCTTCTTCATGCTTTCGCTGCGGCTCTATTCGCCCGAAGGCGACTTCCGCATCAAAATGCCGCTGGCCGCTCCGCAACAGGGCCTGCCCGACGAAACCCAGACGCCGCCGGTCAAGATCCGGCTGACGGCCGACAGCCAAGGCAATCTGGCCGGGCATCCGCATGGGCGAACGGGCCCTGGCCTCATTGAAGGAGTTGCAGAACCAGATTCGCGGCCTTGTGGCCCTCGATCGCGGCCCCGGCGGCACCGCCTCCAACGCCGAGGTGGAATTGGACTGCGATTATAGCCTGAAGTTCGAGTACGTCGTCGACGCCCTGACGGCCGTCTCCGGCTACCTTGCCGATGACGAGCCGGACCATCGTGCGGCTGATCGAGAAGATCCGCTTCGCCCCGCCGAGGAAGCCTGGAAACGCGAGTGGGGAGAGAGGGCTGGGGATCAGAGTAAGTGCGTTTCGTCTGCGCATGTCAAAAGGGGAAAGCCCCATTTTCGCCGGCCACCGCTGGCGGCGGTGCCCGCGAAAATTGGGACAGTCCCCTCTCCGCTCGTCACGCCCGCGGGATGGAACTTCTTGTGAACCGCTTTCAATCGCGTGGGATCGACGTGCGTGTAGATTTGCGTGGTGGCGATGCTGGCATGGCCGAGCATCTCCTGGACCTGGCGCAGATCGGCGCCGCCGGCCAACAGGTGCGTGGCGAAACTGTGCCGCAGCGTGTGCGGGCTGACCTCCGGCGGCGCACCAACCCGCCGCGCATAGCGTTTCAGCAGCTCCCAGATCCGCTCGCGCCGCAAGCGCCGCCCGCGATAGGAGAGCAGGACCCAATCGGCGGCCGTGTGCGTCGCGGGCGGCAAGCTCCGGCCGCTCGTGCTCCAAGTACGCGTGCGATCGCCTGCACCGCCCGGGCGACTCAGCGGCACGACGCGTTCTTTGTCTCCCTTGCCGTGGCAGATGCAGAAGCCGTCGTCGAGATGCATGTCGCGCAGTCGCAGGTTCGAGAGTCTCCGACGCCCGGCAGCCCGTGGCGTAGAGCAATTCCAACAATGCGCGATCGCGGCGCCAACACGGATCGTTCCGGCCGGGGGCGGCAAACAGCCGGTCGATCTGCTCGATGCTGAGCACCTTCGGCACCCGCTCCCAGAGCTTCTGGCTGCCCAGCAACTCGGCCAGGTTGTCGACCATCGCCCCTTCCAACTGCAGGTAGCGGAAGAAGACCTTCAGCGAGACGATGTGCCGGGCGATGCTGGCCGGGGCAAGCGTCCGGCCGTGCAGCCAGTCGACGTAGTCGGCCAGTTCGCGGATCGAAAGCTCCGGGAATGCCGCGGCCCTGGAGCCACTCAAAGAAATGCTCCAGATCGCGTCGGTACGCCGCCACCGTGTTCTCGGCCAGGTGGCACTCGCCGGCCGCATAGTCGACGAAGGCGTCAAGCCACGTCTTGGCCCGAACCGCCGGCCGTGGCGGCTGAGGTCGCAGCAGGCGTCGGCGAGTCGTGGCCATGTTCGTAGCAGGCACGCTCCGTGCTGTCCGCGGTGTCTCGCAGAGATTGGCCCCCAAAAGCGACACGGTGCCGTCCGGGACTGCGCCTGCCCGCCGGCTGCGGCACGCGGAGCGTGCCTGATATTTCGTTTCGGATGGCAGACCGAACAACCTCCAACCGATCGGCCGCCGCCGAAACACACCGCCCAGCCGCTCCCCAGCGTCCGGTAATTCGCTACAATCGTTCCGGCCGCTCGGCTCCCAAGCAACCCTCAACAATCCCCAATCAGCATCTCCGCCCATGCCGCATCGCCACCCTCGATCGGAAATGTCGTCCGGCCAAGAGGCCGATCTGTTCCTGCTGATGACCGTCAAGGAAGAACTGAAAACGAAGACCGGCAAGCCGTATTTCCGCGTCGGCTTTCGCGACGGCGGCCGCGAGGTGAGTTTTCCGATTTGGGGCGATTCGCCCTGGGCCGTCGACTGCCGCGATCGCTGGAATCCCGGCGTCGTTCTACAAGCTCCGCGCCATCTACCAGGAGACCACCTTCGGCCCACAGTTGGAAATCCGCAAGATCCGCGAGACGATCGATGCCGACGCCGCCGACGGGTTCGATCCGACTTTTCTGCCTGCCCCGATCGCGTTTCGACCCGCAGCAGATGTTCGACGAACTGTTGGCGATCGCCCGCGACCGCATCGGCAATCCGCCGATCCGCCAATTAGTCGAATCGTTTCTGACAACGCAACCGCGACGCGCTGCTGACGCATCCGGCCGCGCGGCGCAACCATCACGCTTACATCGGCGGGCTGCTCGAGCACACGCTGAGCGTCACCCGGACGTGCGTCCACCTGGCCGACAAATACTGCCGAGTACTATCCCGAGATGAAGCCGCCGTTGGATAAGGACCTGGTGGTCGCCGGCGGAATCCTGCACGACATCGGCAAGCTGCGCGAGATGGAGCAGCGGCCGGAAGGGACCGCGCACACGGCCGAAGGGCTCGCTGGTCGGCCACATCCTCCTGGGCCGCGACATGGTCCGCGAGGCGGCCGCCAAGCTCAGCGGCCCCTCGGCGCTCGACGCCGAGACGCTACTGCGGCTGGAGCATTTCATTATCGCCCATCACCGTCCGGCCGAATGGGGCTCGCCCAAGCCGCCGATGACGCCCGAGGCCCTGCTGGTCCATTTCGCCGACGACATCGACGCCAAGTACCACATGATGGTCGGCGTCCTTCGCGACGACACCACCTCCGGGCCCGGTGACGTCGAAGAAGAATGTGTTGATGCAGCATGTGTATCAGAGGGGATTTAGGGATTTGGGGATTTGGGGAGGAGCGTTTAGCAGCCGCCGGCACGGCGGTTCGGTGAAGCGAGGGCCACCCTGTAGCCAGAAATGTGTTGTGATGTCCTTCGATCCTTAATCCCGAGTCCCGAATCCCCAATCCCTTCCGAGGAGAATCCCATGCACGTTCCCGTCACCACCACGTTCACCATCGAGGGCTACAAGATCGTCTCCTACAAGGCATCGTCCGCGGGATCGTCGTCCGCTCGCCGACGATCGTCCAAGGCTTTTTCGGCGGGCTGAAGAACATCATTGGCGGCCGGATCGGCGCGTATACCGAGATGTGCGAACAGGCCCGGCAACAGGCCTACGACCTGCTGATCGAGCACGCCGTTGCGGTCGGCGCCAATGCGGTGGTCGGCCTGCGTTACGATGCCTCGGAAATGGGCGGCACCACGACGGCCACGGAAGTGCTCTGCTACGGCACTGCGGTGGTCATTGAGCCGGCCGGGCTGTCCATTCGAGAGACGATCAACGAAGGCCGCCGATGAGTTTTTTCGTTCTCGACTGCTCGATGACCATTGCCTCGTGTTTCAAGGACGAAGGAGGCCCCCGCGCCAAGCGGTAATGGCGGCGCTGTCAAGGTGGAGTGCCGTTGTGCCGAGTCATTGGGCGTTGGAAGTCGCCAGCGTGTTGGTTTATGCCGAGCGGAACAAACGCACGAGTTCCGACGACACCGTGAGACTGGCGGCGATTCTGGGCAATCTGCCCGTTATCATCGACGACCAGACGGCGAAGCGTGCCCTGGGGGATGTGCTGACGTTGGCACGGATGCATCAACTTAGGGCCTACGACGCCGCCTATCTTGAGCTCGCCTTACGGGAAGGCTGCCCGCTGGCCAGTCTCGACGCCTCGCTGAACGAGGCCGCCGCCCGGTTGGGCATCGCTCGATTCGACGGCTGACGTTTGATCCGGGCCCCGAGTTGCCGGAGCTTCGCGTCGAGGCGTTCGTAGCCACGGTCGAGGTGGTGGATGTGGGCGACCGTGGTGCGGCCGTCGGCGGCCAGCCCGGCCAGCACCAGGGCGGCGCTGGCGCGAAGGTCGCCGGCGGTGACGCTCGCGCCGCTCAGGCTCGACACGCCGCGGACGATCGCCGTGTCGCCGTCGCAGGTGATGTCGGCCCCAAGACGATTCAGTTCGGCCACGTGGAGAAACCGGCCGGGAAAAACGCGGTCGCGCACGCGACTTGTGCCGTCGCCCAATGAGGCCAGCGCCGTCCACTGCGCCTGCACGTCGGTCGGCACGCCGGGATACGGCTGTGCGAGCACGTCGACGGCTCGCAGCCGATGTCGCGCCGCGATTGCGATACCGATCGCGCCGCAACGTCGATCTCGGCGCCCGCCGCACGAAGCACTGTCAGAACTTCGGTCAGATGATCTGGCACCACGCCGACAACCGTCGCCGAACCGCCGGTGATGGCGACGGCCATCAGCAGCGTGGCGGCCTCGATGCGGTCGGGGATCAGCCGGTGGGTCGTCCCGCCAAGCTGGTCGACGCCTTCGATGCGGATCGTCGGCGTGCCAAGCCCCTCGATCTTCGCGCCGAGGGCGATGAGGAAGTTGCCCAGGCCGACAATTTCCGGCTCGATGGCCGCGTGGTGGATCGTCGTCGCGCCTCGGGCCAGCACGGCGGCGCTCAGGACGTTGGCCGTGCCCGTGACGGTCGAACCGTGCGGGCCGGAGAGATCGACATTGGTGCCGGCCAAACGCCGCGGCTTCGGCCACGACGCAGCCGTGTTCCAGGCGGATGTCGGCGCCGAGGGCGGCAAGTCCCTTCAGGTGCAGATCGACCGGCCGGTTGCCGATATTGCACCCGCCCGGCAGCGGCACGACGGCCTTGCCACGCCGCGCCACGAGCGGCCCAAGCACGCAGAAGCTCGCCCGCATCCGCCGCACGAGTCGTTCCGGGGCGTGGACCGTGCGGCGATCGATGGTCGCCAGCACGAGGTCGGGGACGGTCCCGATTTTCGCGTCAACGAAAATGGGGCTGTCCCCTTTTGTGCAGTTCACCCCGAGTGCCTGGAGCACCCGCATCTGCGTTCGCACGTCGGTTACTCGCGGCACGCCCAGCAGTCGCACCGGCTCGGAGGCCAGGATGGCCGCCGCCATAATCGGCAGCGCGGCATTCTTCGATCCGCTCACGCGGACCTCGCCCTGTAGGGGAACCCCGCCGGCAATCTCAAATCGCGGCATAGACCCATCCACGATGTCGCCCTTTCAGGGCTACTATTGTCCGATGTCCACGTTCCCAGGGCGTTGCCCTGGGCTATCTCATTTCAGCCCTTCGGGCTGTTTCATTTTACGCTTCGGGCTATCTCATTACGGCGCTTAGTGGCTATCTCAATTCGGCGTTCAGGCTGGAAACATTTCGCCCTCTGTTGTTTGTGTTCCGTCCTCCGTCTTCTGACGTCGGACCTCTGCCTTCTCACTCCTCTTCTTTTTTTCGCGCCTGCACCACTCGGGGCAGTCGGGCAAGATCCCTGACGGTTGGCCCTATCTCGAATCGTGCGTCGGCCTGCAACAGCGCACGGGCGCCATCGTGAACCGCCGGCCCAATCTCGATGAGCAAGTGCCCACCGGGGTACAGGCGATCGGCCGAATGCCCAACGATCGCTTCGATGACCTCCGTGCCCTTCGGGCCTGCCAGCAGCGCCGATCGCGGCTCGAAGTTTCGCACGTCGGGGGCCAGCGTGGCATACTCGTCCGCAGTGACATAAGGCGGATTGCTCACGATGAAATCGAAACGCCGATGGACAGGCACGGCGGCAAAAAGGTCACTTTCGAGGAATTCGATCCGATCGAAGACGCCGTGTTGCCGGGCGTTCTGACTGGCGACGGCCAGCGCCGCACGGCTTTGGTCGATGGCCGTGACGCGGCAGGTTGGCAGATGCTTCGCCAGACACACGGCGATCGCGCCGCTGCCGGTGCCGACGTCGGCGATGGCAAGCGCTCCCGCTGCCCTCACGCCCTGCTCTTCTCCCAAAGAGAGAGGGGAATAAGTCTTCGCTAGATCCAGCACCGTTACGACCAACAGCTCCGTTTCGGGCCTGGGGATCAACACATCGGACGTCACCCGAAACGACAGCGAGTAGAACTCGCGCGGCCGACCAAATAGGCCACGGGCATCCCGTCGGCGCGGCGCGCGCACCAACTCGCGAAATGCCGTCCGAACGTCCTCGCCGGGCGTTTCGTCGAACCGGGTATACAGCTCAATCCGTTGGCAGCCTAACGCCTCGGCCAAGAGTACCTCGGCGTCCAGTCGCGGGCTTTCCGAGCCGTGGTCCTGCAAGTAGTCCGTCGTCCACTGCAACAGTCGGCCGACGGTCCAGGGCTCATTGGTCATCGGCAGCAGGTCTTTCAAAACTCCGGGCCGATCTGCTTCAGTCGCCGTTGAGTTTCGGCCATCAGCGCGTCTTCGGCCGCTTCGTCGGCCGCCTCGTAGGTGACCGAGAAACCGCAGGTACGCCCCGGCGTCGTCCCAGGGGACCGTGCAGATCGAGTGCTCGGTGATCAGGTACTGGCTGACCGCCTCGGCCGTCGTCGAAGGCTGGCCGTCCGTCGGCCGCCCTTGGGGCTGCGGCGTGTAGAGGAAATACGAGCCGCCGGGCATCTGGCACTCGAACCCGCAGCGGCCGAGCGTCGTCGACCAGCTTCTCCAGCCGGCGGCGGTACTTCGCGCGGGTGCGCGCGCGGAATCTCGGGGTCGTCCAGCGCCGCGGCGGCCGCCTTCTGGATGGCGATGAACTGGCCCGAGTCGCTGTTGTCCTTCACGTCGGCAAACGCCCGGACGATCCGCTCGTGGCCGCAGACCCAGCCGATCCGCCAGCCGATCATGTTCCAGCCCTTCGAGAGCGAATGGACCTCGACGCCCACCTCGCGGGCGCCGGGCACCTGGAGGAAGCTCAGCGGCGGGCCGTCGAAGCTGAGCATCACGTGGGCGGCGTCCTGCACGACGACGATCGTTGTTCGCCCGGGCGAACTCGATCACCCGGTCGTAGAACTCCCGCGTGGCCGCCTTGCCGGTCGGGCTGTTGGGATAGTTGATCACCAGCAGCTTCGCCCGGCGGCGGATGTCGGCCGGGAATCGACGTCCAGGTCGGGGAAGAAATCGTTCTCGGCCCGCAGCGGCAGCCGATGGACCTCGCCGCCGTAGTACTTCGTGTGCGTGCCGGCCACCGGATAGCCGGGCACGGTCATCAGCGTCACGTCGCCGGGGTTGATGAACGCGGCCGGCAGCATGGCCAGGGCCGTCTTCGAGCCGATGCAGTGGTTGATCTCGGTCGCCGGATCGAGCTCGACGCCGAACTCGCGCTGCATGAACCGGGCGACCGCCTCCTTGAAACGCCGGCGATGCCGTTGTCGGCGTAGCCGCGGTTCTCCGGCTGGTTGATCTCCTCGGCCATCACGCGGCGGACGCGCCGGGTCGGCCATCTCGTCGTTCTCGCCGATGCCGAAGTCGATCAGCTGCCGCTCGGGATGCTCGGCCAGCGCCTTGCGCTTGGCCCGCTTGATCTTCTCGAACTTGTAGATCTCGGTGCCCTTGCCGTAGTCGGGCCCGCCGATCCGCTCGGCGAACAGCTGCTGGAAATAGGGGTCGGTCATGGAAACAGGGCGAAAGAGCTGCAGGAGCGACGTTGCCCGGTTGGGGCAAAGCAAGAAATATATCGCAGCCCGCCCGACGCGGCAACCGGCGGCCGGGCCTGAGACGCTTCAGGTGGACGTGGCGGGCGCAACGACTTCCGGTCGCCGTGATGGACGATCTGTTCACGAGGTGCCCCCGATAGCCGTCCGGGCCTGCGCACGACGCTGTAAACCCCTTTGTCTTCGGCCGGCCTGGCGGTTATGCTGGATGGCTCAACCGTCCCCCGGAACACAGAATCCGAATCATGTCGACCGACGCTGCCGACGTTGCCAACACTGTGGATGGGTGCGACAAGCCGCCGCGCCCGCACGTCGCACTGCCCCTGATTCTTCTGCTGGCCACCTGCCTTTCGACGTTTTGGACCGGCGCCGTGGCCTGGAAGCCGGTGGTGCATCTGGGAACACTGTACCGCGGGCTCGACACGCTGACCCAGAACCTGCACCAGGGAGCCCCCATTGCCGCCGTGCGCCAGGCGCTGGCGGTCGCCGATATGGACTGTAGCCGAGGACTGCTCTACATGGCGCTGGTAATCGGACTGCTGCTGGCGCACGAGATGGGCCACTTCCTCATGACCCTTCGGCATCGCGTTCCGGCCAGCCTGCCGTACTTCATCCCCATGCCGATCGTCCCCTTCGGCACGCTCGGCGCCGTCATCGGCGTCGAAGGATCGCAGGCCGATCGTCGCGGGCTGTTCGACATCGGGGTCGCCGGACCGCTGGCCGGGTTGAGCGTCACACTGCCGATCACCGTCGTCGGCATCCTGCTGCTGCCCGCCGCGCCGCCACCTGGCAACAGCCTCTGCTTCCACAACCCGCTGGTCTTCGAGTGGCTGATCGCCTGGCTGCGGCCCGACTATCCCACGCCCAGCGTCCTCTTCCTCAATCAGTTCAACGCCTTCTTGATGGCCGGTTGGGTCGGGCTGCTTCTGACCGGTCTGAACATGCTTCCGCTGGGCCAATTCGACGGTGGGCACGTGGCCTATGCCCTATTGGGCCGGCGGGCGCAATTGCTGGCGCGCGGCCTCCTCGTATGTGCCATTCTCTTCGTTCTGGCCACCGAGACCTATATCTGGGTCGTGCTATTGGTGCTGATTATTCTCATGGGGGTCGACCATCCGCCGACGGTCGCCGACAACCGAGCATTGGGTCCGGTGCGGACGTACCTCGGTTGGGCCGCCCTGCTGGTTCCGATCCTCTGCTTCCCGCCGTTAGGAATCACTGCGGTGATCCGGTGATCGGGAGCACGAGTAGATACATTCGGTGGCACGCCCAGAACGAAGCGATGGGCGTGACGACCGTCGAACCGGGCCCTTCGCCGTGCTCAGAGACGTGCCAGCAGCCGACATGCCCGTCGGTCGTTGCCAAGCCGGCCGCGGCCGAGGATAATGGGTAGCTGAGAGGAGCCCGCCCGTGTCCCAGTCGCCGCCCGATTCCCCAGCCCCGGCCCCCTCGCCGGCGGAAGCCGATCTGTCCGGCCGCCGGTTGAGCGACTTTTGCTTGCTCCGCCGGTTGGGTCGTGGCGCGATGGCCGAAGTCTACCTCGCCGAGCAGGAACGGCTCAAGCGTCGCGTGGCCGTCAAGATCCTCAAGCCCGAGCTGGCCGGCGATCGCACGTATCTCCAGCGATTCGAGCTCGAGGCCCAAGCGGCCGCGTCGTTGGTCCACGCCAACATCGTGCAGATTTACGAGGTGGGCTGCGTTGACGGGCTGCACTACATCGCGCAGGAGTACGTCGAGGGACAGAATCTCCGCGAATACATTGCCCGGCATGGACCGCCCGATCTGCCGCACGCCCTGTCGATCATGCGACAAGTGGCCTCGGCCCTGATCAAGGCTTCCGAGCAAGGGGTCGTCCATCGCGACATCAAGCCGGAAAACATCATGCTCACCCCCGGTGGCGAGGTGAAGGTGGCCGACTTCGGCCTGGCCCGTCTGACCGGCGATGGCGTGGCCAGCGAGTTGACCCAGGTGGGCATTACGCTCGGCACACCGCTCTACATGAGCCCCGAACAGGTCGAGGGAAAACCGCTGGACTCGCGGAGCGACCTCTATTCGTTCGGTGTGACCTGCTACCAAATGCTTAGCGGCGCGCCGCCGTTTTCGGGTGAAACGGCGCTGAGCGTGGCCGTGCAGCACCTGAAGAAGCAGGCCGTGCCGCTGGAGTCGCTCCGCGGCGATTTGCCGCCGGCACTGTGCCGCATCGTGCACCAGATGCTGGCCAAGGACCCCGAGCGGCGATTCGCCACGGCGCGCGACTTGCTGCGCGAACTGCGCCACGTGCAGATGGAGCATTTTGGCGGCGACTGGCCGGAAGACCTGCCCGCCTGGGAATCGATCGCCAGCGACATCGCCGCCGATCCCCGCGTGGCCGCGACCCGCCGGCTCGACGGCCTGATGAAGACAATGGCGGCCGCCCGTCCGCGCCGCTCTGGCTGGGCCTGGCTGACGGCGGCCATCGTTGGCGCATTGGCGCTCGGCGGCCTGCTCGCCCATTACGCCGCCCGGCCCACGCCGCTGCTGGCCGACGCCAAGCCGACGATCCCGAAAGAAAGCTCGGTCCTTCGCCAATGGTATCGCGCCACCCAGATCGGCACCGAGGCGGCTTGGCAGGCCGTGATCGACAACTTCCCCGGCAATCAGAATAAGTACTATCGTTGTCGCGCCCAGTGGCAATTGGCCTTGGTCTATCTGGCCGATCTCAAGCTCGATCAGGCCAATAAAGAGTTCGTAAGCCTGGAGCGCCTCGGCAACGACGAGAAGGACCGCGCGTTCGGCTTGGCGGGCCAGGGCGTGGTGCTGAGTCTCGAAGGCAAGTATCAGGAATCGGCCGACAAGCTGGCCGAGCTTCTGCCGAAGCGCGACAACGTGACCAGTCCGCAGATGGGCCGCCTATTAAGGAACACCGAGAAGCGGAATCGCGCGAACTGAGCCCGCAGACAGGCCCCGAATGGGACACGTGGTTCACCGAGCGGTTCCCCGACGACAGTTGACAGTCGGCGCGGCGGATGGTAGAGATTAACGTTTCGCTGGCCTTCGCTCCGGCGAAGTGAGCACGCCCCCTTCGTCTAGTGGCCCAGGACATCGGATTCTCAGTCCGAGAACAGGGGTTCGACTCCCCTAGGGGGTACTAGATACATTTGTACAGTATCGCAACCATTCGCAACACTTGGCAAAAAGCCCTTGTTTTCAGGGGCTTTTTGCGTTTCTTGCGAAACCCTGCAATTCTCTGCCGATGGTTGCTGCACCGGATTCCGCACCGCCACTGCACCGGATTCCGCACCGCCTTCCGTTTGCGGATACCCCCCTGTTGCCCGGTCAAAGTCGGCATCGGTCACTTGCAGATAGTGCCGCGCCGCAATCGGAGCGCCGTTGCCCAGCCATTGCACTACCACGTGCAACGGATGTTCTCGGGTCAGTTCTGTCTCTCGGGTCGCTCGCATGTTCTGGAAAGCCCGGTCCCACAACTGGACCCCCGCCCGTTTGCAGATTCGCTCCAAGGTTGTCCGCAGATTCGCGCTGGCGATTCGATGCTTGGTGATAACGTGAATGGTTCCCGGTTCGGCTTCGTCAAACACCGCTTCCAATGAGTTGTCCGCTCCTCGCGGAGCGCAGCGGCGTATCGCTGCCCACCATCCAGAGAATACTCCATGACGGCGAGGAACATGCTACCTATGCAACCCTGGCGGCAGTTGCACAGGCGCTCGGGATGGAATTCAAGCTAACAAACGTCGGCGACGAACAGGCGTTTGCAGAGCGACAAGCAGAAACCAAAGCCAGATCGATTGTGCGAATGGTCCAGGGAACATCCGCGCTGGAGTCGCAAGCCGTGGACTCTGCCACCGATCAACAAATGGTCAGGCAGACGGTACATGAACTCATGGCGGGCCCAGGGGCGAAGACTATGGAACCCGTAATAGGTGATTGGCGAGCAATTCCCGGTGAAACGTCTATAGGCCCATCGCACCTCAAGGACCGCAGTGTCACAACGCGATTTGAACTGTGCCGGGCCGAAGCTCTGAATATCAGAAAGGTTCACGTCAAATATTTAGGTGCTGCACCGAGCAAACGGCTTGCGCCATTCGACTATGCCTGGCTCCTTCGCCTTCACAAAGAGATGTATTGCGACGTATGGAAATGGGCGGGGCAGCCACGGCAAAAGGACTTGAGTCTCGGTGTTCCCTGGTCCCAAGTTCCCTCGCAAGTTCTTGCTTTGACCCGCGATCTTCCGTGCTGGAGCGAATCCGGCATGTCGTTGCTTGAGCAAGCCGCACGGCTTCATTATCGAGCGGTATGGATTCATCCGTTTTGGAATGGCAACGGCCGCTGGGCACGCTTGTTGGCCAATATCTGGATTGGGCGCCACAAGAGTCCGCTTATCGTTTGGCCCGAAGTGCGCATCGGGCAAGAGAGCCCTATTCGCAATGCCTACCTCAACGCTCTCAAGGATGCCGATGAAGGCGATTTCGATCCACTGTTGGCGTTGCACACCCGATACGTAGCGCAATAAGCGGCCGATCCGTTCAGTCTGCCGTGGCGTCTCGGGCAACGAGCAATGGGGCCTTGAACTCACCTCCCAATGATCGTCCGACGCGTCGACCCGTTCGGGAATAGTGTGTTCCTTCGTCAGCCGCAAGAGCAGGATGGGGTCCGTCCCATGGTGAAACATGGGACGGACCCCGTAGCCGCCGGGTTACGTGCCGGCGCCGGTGCTCTTGACGACGTAGCGCGGGTTGATGCACCGCGGCGGCGCCGCGCTCGCTGGCCTTGAAGCGGACCACGATGTCCTGGTTGAAATCGGCCTCGCTGTTGTTGGGCGACTGGGTCACGGTGATGGGCCAGTTCTCCATGTAGGCGAAGGCGCGGCGGAAATCGCCGATGAACCACCACTTCTTCGCGGCGGCCGCCTCCTGGCCCGAGGCGATGAGCCGCCGGTAGGCCAGGCGGCTTTCGACCACCCTGTAGTTGCCCAGCGGGTTGGCGGCCACGGTGGTCGTCGCGCTGCCCGATGCGGCGTAGTTGATCTCGGCGGCGTTGAAGACCCGGTGCGCCGCGTGGCGATAGGCGGGCATCACCAGCACGGTCGTCGCCTGAATCGAGCACCGGCTCGCCCGTGTTCGGATCGAGGATGTCGGCAAAGAGTTGCTCGGCGGCGTCCACGTCGGTCCAATCGACCAGCTCTTCGCTCGTCGCGTTGATCCAATCGCCTCGGGCGCCGCGCCGGTGCCGGCGGCGTTGTAGGTGTTGTAGGCGGTGCCCTTCCATTTGTAGTTGTTCGTCGCGCCGATCAGCAGGTCGACGAGCCGCTTCTCCTTGTTCAAGCCCAGCACCTCGCCGACCTCGGCGGCCCGCTGGAGAATCAGGTGGGTGCGGTCGAAGAAGATCGGCCTCCTTGGTGACCGGCACGATGAAGCCGCGCTTGGTGGTCTGCGGCGTGTCGATGTAGTCTTCGGCGAAGCCGAGGTTCGGATAGGGCATGCCGGGCCGCACTTCGGCCACCTCGTCGCTGATGCGGCCGATGCCGGGGATCCGCTCGCCGTCGAGCCGCGTGGGAATCGTGTCGACCAGCCGCGAGAGGACGAACGCCTCCTGCGTGTAGGCCTCGAGGATCTTCGCCTGCACCACCTGGCCGGTGATGTTCGAGAAGGCGGTCGCGTCGACGCCGTCGCCCGCCTCCAACAGGCACGCGCCGCCGTGGCGCGGGTCCATCTGCCGGACGCGCTCGCGGGCTCAGCGTCGCTTCGGCCAGCTCGCGAATGCTGAAATCCTCAGGCTTCGAAGCGAGCCCTGCTCCAACGCCTCCTGCAAGTGCCGCACGGTCTTCTCCGGACCGTCCTGTTCGTACATCCGCCTCAGTTCACGATATTTGATCGCTCTCACGTGGAAAGTCTCCGGAATTGGGAATTGGGAATTAGGGATTTGGGGATTTAGGGATTTGGGGATTTGGGCAATTGGGGACTGCGAGTCTGGGAATTGCGAGACCCCAATCCCTCCTTCTCACGTCCCGCTGTGGCTGCCGGCGACGCCGCCGGTCATGACGGTCGATCGGATGTCCACCAGCACGCTCGTGCCGGCGATCGGCTCGCGCTTGGCCACGCGCCCGACGGCATAGCGGGCGTCGTCGACCTTGGCGATCTGCTGGTTGAGCAGGGCGTCGCCGGCCGTGTTTTCGTCGGCGCCGACGAGGTCGCCCAGCTCGAACGTGCCGCTGGGGCAATCGAACTCGAACACGCCGGTCGTGGCCACGCGGATCGGCGCGATGTCGCCGCTGCGGCTCCGCTGCATGGCCACGCCGAGGAACGCGGCGGAAAGCGTCTCCTGGTTCGCCGTCTCGCTGCCGCCGTCGGCCTGGACCGACGCCGGCTTGGCGTCGTCGGTGTCCTGCCACACGAGATCGCCGATCTCGATCACCGTGGCCGAATCGACCGCCGCCACCACGGGGTTCGTGTCTCCGTAACGCCAACGCATCTTGTCGCTCATGTGGTTTCTCCGAAAAAGAAGTCAGAAGTTAGAGGTCGAGGAAGTCAGAAGTCTGGCAGGCTGATCCGCGGTTGCAGGCCGCTTACGTGATTGCGGCTGCGAACGTCTCGCCGTCCATCGGCGCCGCGGCATACACCGCATGTTGATCGCGCGATTGGGGACGCACGGGCGATGCTTCGCGAGTCGCGGTCGACGTCCATCAGCGCACGGACCAGCTTCGCCCGATCTTCGACCAGCGCCGGCATCGCAGCCTCGTCGGGCGCCGCCAACAGCGATTCGAGAAACTGCGGGCTGATGACGGTCTTCGCCCTGGGCTCGTCGGCGTCGGGGTCGGGCAGATCGAACTCGCGCAGAAGCCGCCGGGCAACCGCTTGCTTCTGCCGTGCGGCCTCTTGCGTCTTCAACCGTTCCAACTCGTGCTCGCAGCCGCTCGATTGTCGGCCGCCTGCTCGTTGGGCAATGGCCTCGACCAGATTCGGGATGGTCGCGCTTGAGGTCTTCAAGCGTCAGCGGCTCGACCTCAACATCGCCTCGGGCTCTGTTTCGGTCGTCGCCGTCGCTGCCACCTCGAACAGTCCGCGCGTGGTGGCCGGATCGGCCACCAGATCGACGCTCTGCACGCGGGTGATCGCCTCGACGACCACGCGGTCGCCGCGGCGGCCGACGCGTGCCTCGACGTTGTGCGAGAAGCCCACGTTCTCCGGGGCGTGCTCGGCGTCCCAGATGAGCTGCTCGGCCAGCGCGTGCTTGGGATTGAAGTGGAAGTCGGCGAACAGCCCCTCGCCGGCTCGTGCCGCGACGTTGGCGGATGGCTGCCGATGCGGTCCTGGTAGTCGCGCGGCCCGGCCGGATTGCCCTTCGGATGATTGACGTTCACCTTGGCGTCTTCGTAGAGCCGCGCGGCCTGGGCCAGCGCCTCGGGCAGGTAGGTCCGCCCGTTGCGCGATTCCAGCCCAAGCATCTTCACGCCGCGAATCACGCCCGCCGGCCGGTCGACGCGCATCGCGACGCCGCGCGAATCGAAAAACTCCTGCAACATGTCCGTCATCGCGTGTCCTTTCCTTTGTGCCAACAAAAAAGCCCACCGGAACCGACGGTCGGTTCGCGACGGGCTCGTGCGGATGCCGACGCCGGCTCGCTGATACCGTGTCGGGACGGTCTCGCACTGGCTCCTGGTCATAGCCGTACCTAGTCGCTACTTCTCGATCCGCTCCACCGTGCGGCGGATGTGCTGGATCGTTCCGTCCTGGACGCTCAGTTCCACCGCGGCGGTGCCGAAAAATCCGCGCCGCAGCGCCTCGGCCAAAAGCTCGGCCATGATGGCCTGAAGCTGGGCCACTTTCTTCGCGTTGCCAGCGGTGGTGCCGTGCGTCATCATCGAGTGCCACGATACGTCACGGCCAGCGGCCTTTCAAGATTTCTTTTTGGGCCATCTTGGCCAATCGTCCCGCGCCGACGTAACGATCCAGCGCAGCGCGCGACCGGCTGCCGGGGGCCGTGTCAAATGTCGCGCGGATCGTCGCGCCGTGCCGTCGCCACCATGTCCGCCCGTCGTGCGAAGCCATCAAATCCAACAGCGTGCGGGCATCCCGCAATTCCGCCGGCAACAGCCGGCCGCACTCGCCGAGGCAGCATTGCCTCGAAGCCGTAGCGGGGCCAGGTGTAGTAGCCGTTCTCATCGACCCTGCGGCCGGCAATCAGCTCGATGCGATCGATGCCCAGCGACGCGGCGGTCGTCACTTGCCGGCAAAGACAACGCAATCCGAATCCTCGGCCGCGGAGCTGATCCGACGCGATGTGGAAGCCGTCGTTGACCAATCGCACGCTCGATGCCGCCGGGCACACGTAGTGATGGGCGCGGTAGGCGGCGGCAACGCCGTCGCGCATCTCGATGTAAAGCCTGCCGTGTGAAGCGCCCACCTCGATCTGGGCGTCCTCCGGCGCCCGGCCAGCCCGGCGAGTTCCGTCACTGCAAGCGCGCGGCCGAACAGCCGTCGGGCGACGCGCTCCGCCGCCGCTCGTTCGCCCGAAAAGAACTGCAGCCGCGGGCCGCATTCCGCCTCCGTCCGTTCATCGAACGCCAAGTGGGCGTCGTCGACTCCCTGCCAAACCTCGATCGGCCGCATCCTTATGCTCAATGCACGCGCAACGAAACGCGGGGACTGTCCCGATTTTCGTATCAGCGAAAATGGGACTGTCCCCTTTGACGTTGCGTGGCACAGAAATCGACGCAGTCCCGAAACGCGGCAATCGAGTTTGGAGCGCGGGAGTGACAAGCAGATGTCACCGCGGGAAGAAAACGAAGCCGCAGAGCACGGGTGGAGTCCGATCAAACCGCCTTGGCAAGCTGTAACGGGTGGCCTCGTACGACGGTCCCAATTTTCGTGTCAGCGAAGATGGGCCTGTCCCCTTGATGCGCCTGCTTTTTCGCGTTTTCGCCCTTTAGGGGTTTTCGCGATTGCCCATTCTTGACGCTAGTGCGTCGCTATTCTGCCGCTCTAGACCTCCTCCGGCTCCAGCCCGTGCCGCAGGGCCATCGTCGCGGCGGACATTGCGCCGTTGCGGACGAGAATCTGGTCGGCCTGAGCGTCCTTGAGCCGATCGCGAACGGCCAATCGCGGCGGGATGCCGCGGATTTCTACCGCAGTGACGACCTCGGCAGGCAGGCGGCCGGAATCGATCGCGTGATGGATTACGCGCCAAAGCAACTCGATGTCGTCGGTCAGCATGTCGTGCTGGAGCCGCTCGAACATTTTGACCGCTGGGCCCTCGGCCACCATCGTCGATGCGTAGTTCGCATTCGAGGCGTCGGACGACAGCATGAACTCGGGCATCACAAGGCGTGATGCGATTGCCCGCAGTTCGGCCTGCAAGACCGCGACGTATCGGGCGGCGTCGACGCCGGCGGCTGGGAACTCGTATTCCGTACCGGCCACGGCGTCGAGGATCGTGCCGGGGGCGTAGCGTTGAAAATGGCTCGTCCGCCCGGTGGCGGCGTTGCTGATGCTCACGTCGGCCTGCGCCGGCGACGAACTGTTCGAGCCCGGCCGCCGTGGCCGCGCGGTGCTTGCGAATGACGGCGATCGCCGATTGGATTTCGGCCACGACGCTCATGTTGCGCAGCAGCTTTTCGGCGCGGCGGAGATTTTGCGTACCGGATAGAACAGCGGCAGGCCGCGCTTCACGTTGGCGTCGACGTTGGCCTTGCGGTGTTGTACCTCGGCCGCATCGACCAGCCGCCCGTCGATCCAATAGCCCAAGACGGTCTCCACGTCGGCCGGATCGGTCGCGACGCCGAATCGGGACGCGGGGTCGGAGAGTCGATCGGCCGGCGCGGCCACCTGGTCCGGCTCGACAAAGCGGATGCGCATCGTTCCATCATCGCCGGCGAACAGCCGCAGGAAGCATTCGCCGTCGCGGTCCTTGCGGCGGACGATCTCCTGTTGCCGCTGGTGCCAACGGTTGACGCGCGTGAACTCGTCGACGACCGCTTGCACGTTGCGGGCCAACGGTTCGGCGTCGCGACCCTTGGCCGTCACGGCCCGGTAGACGTGGCCGCTGCCGACGATGTAGCTGATGCGATTTTCTTACCCCATTTCAAAACCTACAAAATGTTGTTTACTTCGCCCGCATTGACGTGTTGGGCAAGACCACGCGGGAAAAGGCCATGGAAATGCTGGCGACCCTCTACCACGACCAGGGGCAGCCGATTCAAGCCCGTGTGCTCGCGGACCGGCTGAAAGTTAGCACCACCAGGATAGGACACATTTTGACGGCGGCTAGGCGGGAGCAAACGGCCCAGTCCGTGCGACAACAGGGATGGATTCCTTGCGAAAAAGGGCGGAACGTATAAACTTGAACGTGCCGGCGAGCCCCAGGTGTTGCAACGCCTAGGGCGAACGGCTGGCGGGTGCCCGTGGGTTTCTCCAATCCCCCACGAGCCCCGCCGGCCGCGTTGGCCAGAAAGGATTGGAGATCATGGACCGACCAAAAGCAGGAGCGGCATATCTGGCCGCCGGAGGAAAACTACCTCCAAACTTCCGGGACCGCTTCAAGGCGCTGAACGAGTGCTTGCAGGCCATCGGCCGGGACTGGATGGCAGAAACGGGCGAGGCCGTCCCCGCGTCTATCGAAGAGTGGCAACGGCTGGCGGTTCGAGCCGGTATTCCCGCTGGCGTGCTATGGGGAACTTCATGGTCGCCTGCTAAAGTCGCTGGAATCATTCTCGGATACCTCGACCGAAAGCGCGACGAGAAACGGGTTGGTCGCAAAAAAAAGGCAGCACGACGCCGGCAGGGAACCGCACCAAAACCACGCCCTCTCACCCCGCGTCAAACAGAAATAATTCAGATCGTCGGCGAGTGCAAAGGGGTTATTGCCGACGCGGCAAGGCGGCTTGGACGCAATCGAAAATCGATTCTCGAAAGTTACCGTGCGGGAATGAAAAAACTCGGCAAGGATGTCTTGCTTCTCAAAAAAATCTGACCGACTGATTGCCCGCGACCGGCGAGGCCAAGCCGACGTTTCGGACATCGACGATTATCGGCGTGACGACATCGACGAAGATCACCGCCGAAAGTATCGACGGCAACGGTAAACAGCCGATTTTCCGGGGCACGTTACGGGGGTGTTTACTTGCCCCCGCGAGATTTCTCTTAAGTCCTTTTCTGGACGAGCCTTTCCGCAATGCACGGGGGGTATTTTGTGGCAGCACTTCCCCACGCTGCACGGATAGGTTATGAGCGCACACAAACTCACACCCGCCGAGGAGGCCGCCTACCGCGAACTGGCAGAGGCGGCAAAACGGTTGCGTGAAGCCCAGGCCCGGGCACAGCAGACGCCGGCCCGTCAGACTCCGAAGAAGCAACGCAAGGAGGCCTCGCAATGATCTGCCTCCCCGACGCTATGCCCGCGATGTTCAGGGAATCGCCAATTCCTACGGGGCCGATTGGCGAATTCGCCGCTAATTTGATTGCGATATTGTTGCTGGAAACGGTTGACGAACAGCAGACCACGGAGGGCCAAGCCAATGCTGACTGACCAGGAATTGCGGCAAGCCGTGTCCGCTCTCGACATTATCGCAGATCGCGGCGACGACGAAGTCTTGCAGTTGCTTCTACGGGAAGCGAACGACGCGACACCCGCGGGCGACGACTGGCACGGCCTGACTGTGGGGCAGCAGTTGGGGATTGGCCGCGTTGCCGACGAACTGGCAAGCCTGCTAGGTGAATCACGCGAACGATGCTTTACGGCCGCCCTCGACATTCACGGCCCAGGCCGGAAGCGGCTGCGCTTCGATGCGCTCGATCCGATACGCGATCGAGTTGATAGGCCCGTGTGCGGAACTGACCGGCGAGAGTATGTTCCGGCCGTACGAAGACACTCAGAAGCCGCTTGCAGCCCCCGCGGCACCGCGGCCGTCAACTATCCGATTCGTCAAGGAGGGTGTAGCGTGACCGATATTCGAGTTTCTGTTGGCAGTCCGAACGGCGACGGCAAACGCAAGATCACCTATCGGTATGGCGACCGCGAGTATCCCGATACCGTCAACACCGACGATGGATTTCAGCGGGGAAAATCGGTAGGGCGTGGCTGTTTCGAATCGTTCGGACTTCCGACCGTAGAAATTTCTACGCTCGACGCGGAAGTGGCCAGGCTGGCCGCCGAGGCCGATAAGGGCAACGGCGACAAACGCGAACGGCGCCTTGTCAGCATATCGAGTGCCGAGCTTGCGGCTGACACGTACATGCCCGATCCAATCATTACCTCCGCACTATACGCCGACGTTCCTGCCGTGATAGGGGCGCTTTACAAGACCTGCAAGTCTCTGGTGGCTATCGACGGGGCCCTGTCTATCGCCACCGGCAGGCCGTTCCTTAACTGCTGGACTGTGCCGGCACCAAGGGGCGTGATTTATTTCAGCGGCGAGGGTGGCAAGACAGTCGCCCGAGATTACGGGGAGCGCATCGCAGCATCGAAGGGAATCACGCTTGCCGATGCGACGAATCTTCGCTGGTGCTTTTCGGTTCCACGGTTGGAAAGTTTTGAGGACCTAGACGACTTCACGCGCGAACTGGACGACACGGCCGCCGAGGTGGTGTTTCTCGACAACCTTATGCTTTGCCTCTCGGGAAACGACGCCGGAAACGTCTACAAGATGGGCAGCGTGCTAGGCAACGTCATCCGTTTATGCTCCAAACGGAAAGTGACCCCCGTTTTCGTTCATCATTTTAAGAGGACCCGGGCAGTTGATCGGTTTGCACCGGGCGACCTTGGCGACCTGACGCAATCGGGGGTGGCGGAAGTCGCGGGTCAATGGTGGCTACTAACGCGGCAGAAGGATTACGACGCCGAGTGTCCAGGCGAACACAAGCTGTGGTTTAGCATCGGCGGCCGAATAACCGATTCATCCATTCACGTTCTCGACATCGAAGAGGGCAAGGTGTCGGACCCCGGCGGCCGACATTGGGCTGTCAGGGTATGTGCGCCAGACGAAGCGCGAAAGAATGAGGCGGAAAATCGGGAGGCGGCGGCAAACGCTAAGCGAGAGGAGCGGGAGGCTGCCGACGTGCGAAAGGTAATTCAGGCTATGGCGGCGTTGGAGCGGCAACACCCCGAGGGCAACGTCTTGACGGCCATACGTGACCGATCTTGCATCCGAGGGCAACGTCTTGACGACGCTATCGCCGCGGCTATTGACGACGGTGCGGTTGTGCCGTGCGAGTTTCAGCGGTCCAACCATCGCACGCCAACCAGGGGCTACCAATTGAATCCAGAAGGGACGGCGGAATGAGCACTACGGAGCACTGCGGTAATAGCACTACGGTAAGCCTACCTGCCAGAGTGCCGAGCACTACGGTAAGCATTGGCCCTATTTATAGGGCCATGCCGTACCGCAGTGCTCAAGGCACCCAAGGGCATACGACTACGGTAAAACGAAAATCATGCCGTAGTGCTTCCGGGCCGTGGCCGCCCGCCGAGTACCGATTGCCCGACAGCATCGACCAGATCGAGTTCGGCCGGCAGACACAACGCCAGCTATTCGATGAAGAGCAGCCCGACGACAGCCGAGCCGGACGGCTGGCACGACTGACACGAACAGGAGCACAAACATGATTACCGGCGAGATTGGTACTGCGATCCGGCGACTGCGGCGACTGCTACGCGAAGTGGATCACACCGAGGCGGCCGCACAACAAAGGCTCGCCGAACTGGTAAGCAACGATGGGTCGACGTCTGAGGTAGAGGAGCAGCAGGACAGCATCAAGGAATGTTGCTACGAACGGGAAGAGTGGGGCCAGTGCCTTGCTAGGTACGAAAGCCTCGCGGCTGAGTGGCAGGGGACACAGTATTGAGCCCCCCCATTCGGGGTCCTTTGACCGATTCCCTTCCTTCGGGTGGGCCTAGGGAACTGTAGGTATTTGGCTCTAAGACTGATTGTGAACGAAACGGAGAAAAAAATGATCCAGACCGGCGAAGCAGAAAAAGTGCTCGTGACGTTGCTCACACGCGAAAGAGCGCTTTTCAGCCCGTGGCGCGAACGCCACTGGCGGACTGCGGGCGTCGTCGCGGGCATTAGCGAGCTTCAGCATCACTTCCGCGCAAAAGGACTTCGCTGGACTGCCGGCGGCACTATGAACGAACGCAAGCAGGCCGAGGAGCAGATTCGGGAATTGCGGAGAGCCAACTTAGTGACGGCCGCCGGTCGAACCCAAGATCGGCACTTGCGATTGACCGAGCGTGGCCGTTGGCTTGCCTGCATGTTGTGCGGTGCGGCGGGATTTGCTCGACGCGCATCAGGCGGTCAAGACCCTACTCGACTTCGCCCCCGCTGGCCGGCTTATCAGTGAATTGTTGCCCGCCGGATTGAAAGGTTACAAGACACCCGAGCAGTACGAAAAACGGCTATTCGCGTTTCAGTGCATTGCCGTCCCGGCGATCCTCGAAAACTGGATCGCGGTACACAGCGACATGCTGGGCCGCGTCGCCTATTCGGTAACGCACGAAGGCAAAGCCGCGGCAGCACGGCCAGCACCCGAGCCGCCCGAGGATTTACTTGAAGCAGCAGCGGCCGTTGACGCTGACCCACTGATGGACCTGTTTTGGACCGAATACGGCTATGAGCGCGATCGGCTTATGTCGGCACAACCACTACATGCAAATACCGTGGGGCCGGTCCCGCTGAGTGCTGGGCTTTGGTGCAACTGTGCCGGCCCGTGGAACTACAAGCCGCGATCCTCGCGAAAGGCGAAGGCCAAGCGATGAGCCAAGATCATTCCCTCCCCGAGTTGTGCCGATGGGCGGAAGCATGGCTGCCGACGCTGGCACCGGCGGATATGCCCGGCCCGGTTTCCATTCTGGACCGGGAGCTTCCCCCGGCTATGGACGCGGCGGTCGGGCGAGATACGGACTTGGCATATCGTTCGGAACTCAAAAGCGATGGAGCGGCCGTGGTGTTGTCATTTTGGTTGACCTCAATAAGTTTCGGCTCGACGAAAAACGGCTGCGGGAAGTGAACCACGCTGACAATGCAACGATTCGCACGATGGAAGGCTATACGGCTAGCCGGCTGCGGTGCACGCTGTTACACGAATCCGCTCACGCGGTCGGCTGGCAGCCCGAGCTTGCAAAGCCCCATGCAAGCGAACAGGAAGCCCGGCAGATAATCGAGGCGGCGATATGGACACCCGCCCGGGCTGCCGATCCTCGATTGCCGGCTCCGTTTGCCGACCACGGCGCGGACTTCGTTCGGGCAGCGCTTCACTTGCACTATCGGGCGAAGCGGCAATGCGTGGCGGTGCCCCTGGCTGAGTTGGCGGCCGGTTGGCGCGTACCGTATGAACCAAATTGAACACTATCGGGCGGCACTCGGGAATGAACCGTGGCGGTTACGGGATTCGTCATTTCGAGAAATCGCAACCACTCTCCCGCCGCGAAAGTTTATCGACCTGTGGCAACATGACGTGGGGAATTGGCTTCGCTCTTGCGCAATCCCGGGGCCAGTGACAAACGAGATTGTCGGCAATGCAATCTGGGCGGCGAACGTACTGCCCGGCGACTGTGTAACCAGAGAAAAACTTGCCGCCGTGGTGGCGGCTTGAGATGAGCAGTCGCCCCCGCAATCAATTCGCCGATGCGGGTGCGAATCACAACAATGGCGAACAAAAAGGAATGTTTCGAACGGCATATGTACGAACACTTGAGTCTCCCGAAAAAACCTTGGCCGACGCACGCAGAGAGCGAGCAGAAGCTAAGACCACCGCGGACCACGAAAAGGCACTCGCGGCCGCTCGCCACCAATTCGATAGCGACTTCCGCGATTGGCGGGTCAGCCGACCCGAGTACCGCAAGCTAGTTGCAGCGGTGAGGCGCGAGGCGTCGGACTCCGAGCTTCAGCTTTTAGGCGTGGCCGCCGGCTGCGGGCCAAACGATTGGATCTCAATGTGCGAAGGCCGGCGGCGAGCGCTGTTTCAAGTTGACCTCGCAAAGACATTCGACCAATGCAAACAGAAATACGACGCATTGGAACGTCAGTACCGCGAAATCGACGCCCGATACCCCCTGGCGAAAAATCAATTCGAGAGTGACGCGATTCTCGACGAGATCCAGCCAGTCGCGGAGCAGCGGCAAAAGGCGATGCTGGCACTCGTGGAGGCCGAAATGGCCCACAACACCGTCAGAGACACAAAGGCCGCAGGACTGATTTGACGCGACTCGCCAAGGCCCGCCGGCTACAGCCATTGCCGGCCGGTCGCGGCTTGAGGCCCAGGGCCGCGGCCGTCGACGGTTTTCATATCAGCCGTCGGCGGCCCGCCCCGGGCGGATTTTACAGGAGCATTTTCACAAGGAGCAACAAGCATGATTAACGCGACTCTCATTTTCCCCGACCACGAAGAAGAACGAACCCTTGAGGCAATGCCAGCTATAGGAAGCCCGATTGCTGGTCCGAGCGAAGCCGGCGAGACATGGCGGGTGGCGGCCGTTGACTGCAACGGCACGTCGGCCAGCATCACATGCGAGGCCGTACCGGCACCCGCCACAATTCACGGCGACAATTCGCCTATCGCTCTTGGCTGGATATGCGAGGAATGACCGCCATGCCCGACTGGACACAATCACTTCCGACGCTGGACGCTGCCAACCTACGGCCCGTCTTCGATCCGTTGATTGGGCACGAGGCGGACGCGGCCCGCGAGTTGGCCGAAGACCGGAAGCACGTCCGCATATCGGACAGGCGGGTTCTATTGGATGCTCGACGATTGCAAAACTGTATCCTTTATGACGCACGCAAGCCGCCAATGAGATAGAACACGTCCGAGGCATCAGGAACGCACGACACGCAATCGTGGTGGGCCATTTTCAGCGACTTCGGGACATTGGGGCCAAGTATGGCTTCCAACACGCCTTTCAGAGCGACCCTGCGCTTCGCCAGTGCGTTCCGATGACCTTAGACGACTCCAAACACCTTGAGGAGGTAACGACGTGATTGAGAGCCTGATAATTGATTCGACGTGCATCATCTGCCACCAGCAGCCCGGCCGCGGAGCTTGGCAACTATGCCCGGCATGTAGGTCCGACATCATCGAGCGATCACTTGAACGGCGGCAGAAGATGGCACCGGGTCACTGCATGTCGTGCCTCAGTCCAAAGCGTGGTCAGCCAGTGGCCGGTTCGCTGTACTGTCCGGCCTGCAAGTTTCGGTATGAGGGGCGACGATGATCTGTGCGACGATTCACTATCGAGGCAACCAGACCGCACGGCGGAAGCTGGTAGCGGTCCCCGTGGTCGGCAGCTACATTCTCGACCAGGCCCCGAGCGGTCGCGTCTGGGAAGTGGCGGCCGTGGTCTACGACGGCCAGCAGATTCACGTCTACGCGGTCGAGGTGTCGACCCGGCTGGCCGGCGAACTGATGGCGGCATGGGCCACGTGGGGCGATGCTACGTCACCGTCGAACTGATACGGACGGCACGGTCCGCCAGCACGGCCGCCGATAAAGAATAAAACCCAGTTGACATATACGGCAGAGGGTGTATAATCCAGCCTTGGAGAAAGACAAATGACACTGACCGACCAGCTAATTGACGCGATCGAAGGCAGCGGGGCCACACTCTACCGGGTGGCCAAGGATTCGGGCGTACCATGTGCGGTGTTACAGCGGTTTGTGATTCGGGAACGCGGGATCACCCTTAAAACCGCCGACAAACTGGCGGCATACTTCGGAATGAGACTGACGAAGCCGAGGCGGGTTAGCCCCACGTGACGGCCCGCGGTTGCCGGTTGCAAACGGCACAGACGCGAAAGGATTGGAAGATGATTCGCACGGCAACACCCAAGCCGACAACGGCCCTCACGCCCGCGGTTGCCTATATCCGCATGAGCAGCAACCAGCAGGACGCAAGCCCCAAACAACAGCGGACCGAAATCACCAAGCTGGCCGACCGCGAGGGTTACAGCATCATTCGGTGGTATGAAGACCCAGGCATATCCGGCGACGACACCCGAAAACGCAAGCAGTTCCTTCGGATGCTCAAGGATGCCGACGACAAGGCGGACTTCGCCGCAATGCTGGCATGGGATCAAGACCGATTCGGCCGGTTTGATTCGCTGGAGGCGGGGCGGTATATCTTTCCGCTACGCGAGGCCGGAATATGGCTTCACACCGTCACCCAGGGGCGTATCGACTGGAACACGTTTCAGGGGCGGCTACTCTACACGGTACAACAGGAAGGCAAGCACCAATATCTAATCGACCTCTCCCGCAACGTGCTACGCGGCAAGGTAGCGAGTGCGAAGACCGGCCAGAGCGGCAGCAACCCGCCTTGCGGATACGACCGCCAATTCTATAACGAACACGGCAAGCCCGCCTGCCGGGTGAAGTATGGCGAGAAGTTCCGACGCCCGAAGGGCTGGTCGGTGCGATTCGTTCTCTCGGAGGATACCGCGATCCTGAAAGTGGTTCGGTGGATATGGAAAACCTTCGCCCAGACCGATTGGGGCGTCACGACGATAGCACGCGATCTAAACCGCCGCGGCATCCCCACCCCAAACGGCAAGAAGTGGAGCAACGAGACGGTAGAAGGGATTCTGACAAACCGCGTCTACACTGGTGCCAACGTTTTCGGACGCAAGCGATACGGCAAGTATCACCACCTCGGAGCGAACGGCGAAACCAAGGAAGGATCGGCCGGGCGTATCCACGATGGGGAGCCGATTGTTACCGACGCGATCCACGACGCCCTAATTGACCAAGAGACGTTTGACATGGTTCAAGCGAAGTTAGCAGGCCGACGGCAGAAGCACGAGCGAACCCGTAACAGCCCATACTTGCTTTCCGGGCTTCTCCGTTGTGGCCACTGTGGCGGTACACTGGCTGGCAGGGGTTACACGGCCAAGGGAGCCTATCCCAAGCGGTATTACACTTGCGCAACCAACGCCACGCATCCCGGCCAGTGTGCTTGCTATCAGGTGCCCCAAGATGCCATCGAAAACTACGTTTCTTGACCTGATCGGAAAGCGGCTTGGCAGCAAGGAGGTCGTCGAGGAGATTCGCGCGGCGATCCACCGCAACGCCAAGGAAGCAAAATCCCACAAGACGGCAACGGAAGACATGCGGGGCCGCATAGCGGCTATGGACAAGAAGATCCAGCGGGGAACGGAGAATCTACTACTGGCCGACCCCGACGACATGGGCGACCTCTCCAAGATGCTTGGCGAGTGGCGTACAGAACGGACCAAGTTGCAGAACCAGCTTGAACGTGAAGCGACCGCCCCCGCCGGCATGACGGCAAAGCAGCGGGCCGACAAGGCTATTGCCGAACTGAAGCGACTTCGGGGCTATCTGAAGACCCGCGATCCCGGCAAGGTTCGGGCGGTCCTAAAGGTACTTGTGGAAGAGGTTCGCTTATGGTTCGAGCCGTACGGTAAACAAAGACGCCTTGCAAAAGGCTATATTCGCTTCGCCAACAATTTGCAGCTTATGACAACGGATAGTCGTGGCCGTTGATGGCGAACTCGTTGCGAGACGGCCAGCGCCCGGCATTGCTGGCGGATGGCGGCCAGTTGCTGTTCGTCGGCGAAGGGCATGCCGACGGCGCCGCCGCCCGGACCGCCGCCAAGCCGGCCCCAGACCGTGCCGTCGACGTCGCAGACGGCCTCGGCGGGATCGACGAAGCTGTCCCAAAGCTCGTCGAACGCCTCCAACAGCCGGCGATCGAGGTGCTTCATCCGCGGATCGACGCGCGGTCCGCCCGTTTCAGTTTCCGTGGCATGCATGTCGTTTGCTCCTGCTGGCATGGTGTTTTTGTCGCTAGAATCTGAGTGAACGTTGTAGTATTGGTTCCTACCGTCCCACCGGCAGCCGGCTGCCGAGTCCGTCGTTCGCCGTGCGGCCCAGAAGCACGTCGGCGGCCAGGCGGACGGCCATCTCCAGGGCGTCGGGCCCGTCGTCGTGGTCGGCGATGGGGAATTGCTGGAGCTGCTCGACCAGCAGCCGCGTGCCGGGGCTGTTGGCCTTGAATCGCAGCCGCCGCGACGAAAGATACGGCCCCAGCCGGCGGATGCGGACCTGCTTGGCCGTGTGGTTTTCGATCGGCGCGGGCCGGGCGGCGAAAATGCCCTGGCGGCGAAACTCCGCCTCGAACTCGCCGGCCAGCAGGTCTTGAAACTGGTTCGACTCGACGCCGAACCGATCGGGCTCGAAGCGGCGGAACCACTCGGCGCCGTCGGCCACCATCTGCGGCGTCGGCCGCCGGGCCAGGTCGGCCTCGACGTACAGCCGCCCTTGCGGTCCACGCCCAGCATCACCATCGCCGAATAGTCGCCACGCCGTGCGTCGCCCCCCTTGCTCGGATCGAGCGCCATCGTCTTCACCACCAGGTTGGCCGGCCAGGCCTCGAACCAGATCGTCTCGTCGAAATACGCCTCGGGCCATTCGCACAGGTCGGGATTGACCGGCGAGTTCTGCTTCTCGCGCTCGAAGGCCGTCCGCCCGCCCTCGACCCGCATGCACATCAGCGTGTACAGGTCCTCTTCCTCGGGCCAGAGCACGATCGCGCCGGCGTCCATCGCCTGGCGGTGCCGCTCGTAGAACTGTCCGCGCCGCCGCCTTGTAGTTCGGCTTCGCCAGATCGGTGTAGATGGCCTCCCACTGCTGCCACAGCGAGATGTTTTCCGGCCAGCGGACGATCGACCGAAACAGCCGCGAGGTCCAGCCGGGCGTGCGGTGCAGTTCCATCGCCAGCGCCTCGCGGTGCAGGGCCGTGGCCAGGTTGACGACGTTCGTCCGCGCCGTGCCGGCCTTCATCAGCGTGCCGTGGAACCAGCTTCGCGAGTGCTCGCGCTGCAGGGCCGAGCGGATGTGGCCGTCGTTCTGCAGGTCGTCGCAGACGATCAGCGTCGGCCGATGCTGGCGGCGCCGCCGGCCGCGGATCCGCTGGCCGGTGCCGAAGGCCTCGATCGTCACGCCGTTGCGCGAGCACGATCGAGTTGTTGCGCCACGACAGGCCCGCGGCCGACGGCGTCGGGAAAATCGCGGGCCAGCCGCTGGTTCTCGAGCAGCTCGGCCTTGATGTTCTCCAGGTGGGCGCAGGCCTGGTGCTTCGTGTCGGAGACGATCCAGATGTACGGTTCCCAGCACTCGACGGCCGCGCGCAAGCGGCAGGGCCAGCGTGCCGATGGTCGACTTCGCGCCGCCGCGCGGGCCGAGCACGTTGATCTTCGTGCCGCGCGTCCACTGCGCAGCGTCGAGCTGCTCGGCCAGCCAGCGGTGCATGTTCGACGGCGGCCGGCGGAAGTGGTCGGGCAGATATCTTCGGCCCCAGGCCAACAGATCGAGCGCGGCCGCCGCGCGCGCGGGCCAGCCGCCGCGCTGCCCGTGCTGCCGGGCCAGCTCGTCGCACAGCATCGACCACGCGATGCAGCAACGGCGTCACGCGCCGATGCCGCCACTCGCGACGCGTCACGGGCGATCATCGACGTCCTCCCGCTTCAGCGTGATGCCGAGACTCTGCGAGCCATGGCCTCCAGCCGCTTGAGGATCGCGCTTCAGCATTTGCTCGGGCACCTCCTGAACGATGATCTGCGAAAACTTGCGTCACCAGCAGTCCGATCTGCTCGACGGTGATGACGTCGGGGCCGCGGCGGGCGTATTTTTCGGGAAAGCCGCGTTCCAGCGCCCAGGCCGCGGCCCGCCAGTATTGCTCCTTCTTCGCCGCGTTGCGGATGTTCTTGACCAGGCCCAGCTCGGCGTTGCATCTTGGCCTTGCCGAGCTCCTCGGCGAACTTCGGATCGCGCTCGGCCGTGCGCTGGATGGTCGACGGCGCGCAGCCGACGTACTGGGCGGCCATCGCCTGGCTGCACCCGACGCTGAGGATGGCCACGATCTGGCCCGCTTCTTCTCGTCCAGCACCGGCGGTCGCCCGCGTCTTGCCATGGAAGTCCTCCGGGAATAGTCGGATCCGGGATTCGGGGATCTCGGCGATCTGGTGCGCGGTCCAAACGGCTGAACCCGCGTCCAATCCCTAATCTCTAATCCCTCTCCCCCACATACTCGAACGACACCACCGCCCGGCCGGCCGAGCCGCGATAGTTCTCGATGAACTTCCGCGTCGCCTGCGAGCCGGTCTTCTTCACGCCGACCGTTCGCCACCGCGGCGAGCGGCGGCAATGGGCGATCACCGCCGGATGGCTGGCCGTGACGTTCACCCGATGCCCTTCGGCCCGGTGCAGCTCGGCCACCGCCTCGGCCACCGCCGTGCCGATGCCGATGCCCTGGTAGTCGGGCAGCGTGACGATGCGGCTGATGCGCCAGCGGTTCTTGCGGCCGATCAGCGACACCGTCGCGCAAAACGCCACCGGCACGCCCTCCCACAACGCCAGAAAACACCGCGCGTACTGCGGCCAGCGCCCCGCTCAAATAGTGATGACGCGCAAACAGCCGCCACGCACTGCGCCGGCAACGAAAGATTTCAAGCTCGATCGGCGGTCGCCGAAGACGCCTCCGCTGAAACGTGGCCGTGGCCATGTCGATCACCCAGTCCGGCTGCGAGCCACTCGGTCACGTCGTAGTGGCACGTCACGGCCACGAACCGGCAGCCGATCTGGCCCGCGCGAATCCCCTTGGCAATCGCCGCCGACACGACCCGCGCCACGTTGCGATCGACCACGCTGGTGAACTCGTCGAAGGCAACGAGCGGGGAAGCGGGATTGTTGAGCGATGATTGTGGATCGTGATTGCCAGCTGCCGCCGGCTTCCCGCTGCCTCTCTCCCTCTGCTCGCTCCCTCGTCCGTCTCCCGCCAGCGCCCGGGCCAGGTCGCAGCGGAACTGCTCGCCGTTGCTCAAGCACGCGGTACGGCTTGATCCAACTCGGCGGCGAGCGAGAAGCCGACGGCCGTGAACAGCCGCGTGATCTCCTTGATCGGCCGCTCGCCCAGCCCGTCGATCGACCGCCCGATCGTCCGGCCACTGCGCGCGGCCGATAGAGCGCGATCGCCGAACATCGCCCGGGCGATCGTGCTCTTGCCGCTGCCCGACGGACCGACGATCAGGCCAATTGCCACGACGGCTCCGCTTCACGTCGTCCGTCCTTCCAGCACCCACTCCGGCACCTCCACCCGAAACCGCTGCGACGCCCGCTGGGCCAACGGCACGTCGAACATCCCGCCCACCTGCTGCACGCGGAACGAATCGAACACCGGACAGCTGACTTCAACGTCGAGCGGGGGCATGGAGGTTGGGGACAGGGATTAGGGATTCGGGATTGGGATTCGGACGGATTCGGTCAGCGACAGGGACCGTCTTTGCGCAGATTCGATAGATCGAGCCGCATGCATCCCTAACACGAACCTGACTACTACAGCATTCAACAACCGGCACGCATATCCTTCGCCGGTCATCCGCTCGAAGACGGCCTGCTGCTCGGCCTCGTCGCGGCACTCGATCGACCACCTGAAACGCCTCGGGAATGGCGACGCTCCGGCTGCCGCGTCGGCTCGACTTCGTCCGCTCGCGCGTCGCCGGCTCGGCCAGCATCCCGTCCAGCATCGCCTGCACGGCGTCGTTTTCGGTCTCGACCTGATCGAGCAGTTCGGCCAGCACGTCCTCGTTCGCCTCGGCCATGCCGGCCAGCGGATCGTGCAGGGCCAGCAGCTTGGCCGCCTCCTGCTCGTCGAGGTCGAGCACCAGCACGGGCACTTCCATCTCCGGCGTGGTCTCGGCGCGCAGATGCCCGTCGATCAATTCCAGCGACCCGTCGGGCAACTCCCGGGCCAGCAGCGCGCCGGCATAGCCGATCTCGGCCAGCACGCCGCGCAGGGCGTCTTGCTGGGCCGCCGGATGGGTCCGCCAGTTCTTCGGGTGCGGCCGCAGCTGGCTGGCCTTCACCCGGCGAAAGTCCTTGATCCGATCGCGAATCTTCATGGCGCATCCGGCTCGGCCTTACAGTTGTCGCTCGCAACACGGCCGTCATCGCGGCGCCGAGCAGGATGGTCAACAGCACCCACGCCCCGCGCAGGGCCAGCAGCATCAGCTTCCGGCTCCGTCGCAGCTCGGCCACGTCGCCCATCAGGCCGGGGCTGGTCTCCTTGTTGCCGGGCAGCCCGTAGATGTCGGTCGCAATCTGCACGACTCCGCGCGGCACGCCTCGCACCGCTGGACGAGCCTCTGCACGTCCACGTGGTAGGCGTGCAGTTCGTCGCGCAGTTTTTCGATGATCGTGCGTTCGCTGGGGTCATGGAAAACCGCGTTAGTTCAGGTGTTGCGGCTAGCCGCGCCGGACGGCGCCGGCGCCGGGCTCGGTCGCACGTTTTGCAAGATGGCGATCAGCTCTTGCGCCTTGGTCGGATCGTTGGCGGCGTAGTAGTGCCGCCACCTTCTTGGCCACCTCGCCCAGCTTGGCGACCATCGCCTCGTCGCTGCGCACGGCCGTGACGATCTCCCGCACCTTGACGGCCAGGCCCGAATAGTCGCCGACGGCATAGTCTTCGTAGAGATCGGCGAACCAATCGAGCCCCCAGCGGTTCATCAGCTTCATCAGCTCGATGGCGTGCTTGCGCCGGGCTTCGCGGCGGTTGTAGAGCCACAGACCGACCAGCGTCGCGGCCAGCGCCCGCCGGCCAGAATCACGTACTGCCATATTGCCGGAACACCGTGTAGCATGGGAAATTCTCTCGAAGGTTAGAACTTGCTGAAGGGTTAGGGAGTGCGAGCGAAGAATTTCGCCGATCGTTAATGCCCCTTCTGCGCGGCGAAATATATCACGAACCCGGCCGCCACCGCTCCGATCATGCACAATCCGGCCACCAGCGGCGACGGCTCGTCGTCGCTGGTTCGCCGGCCGGCGCCGGCCGCCGTTGTCGATGAGCACGCCGACTTTGCCATCGATGTTCTCCAAGGCGCGGCGCAGTCCGGGTCGGATTGTACGATCACGTTCGGGCCGGCTGCCGACGCCCGCCGAACAGCCGTCAAGGCATTCCGGCTGCGCCCGGTCCTGGCCGCCGCACATTCGCCGTTGGCGCCGGACGGTTTGGCCGGCGTCGGCGTCCGGTGCGGAGCCCGCCGGAGCGAGACGCGGCTCGACGCTGCGCAGCGCGCGTCATCCGGCACGGCCGCGTCGAGCAGCACGTGGAGCCGTCCGGCCTGAACGCCGACCACCTCTTCGCCGTCGGTGCCCCAGAGCACGCCCACCAGTCGGCCGCGGCGTCGAAGATCCGGCCCGCCGGAATCGCCTTGCCGGGCGTGGCCCGAAATCTCAGCCAATCGTCCGGGCCGCGGGGCGCTGCGGCCGATCGCCGGTAGCCGAGAAACAGGCCGCGATTGCAGGCCAGGCGGCCGTCGGGGCCGTAGCCGCACGATTCCAGCCGATCGCCTCGGCGCTGCATGGCCCGTCGCCCAGTTCGACCTCGGCCGGCTCGACGCCTTCCGGCGGCCGATCAATTCCAGCACGGCGCAATCCCAGACCGCGTCGCACTTGAGCACCTTCGCCCAGTGCGTCCTCCTGGTGCAAAGCTCGACGATGATCTTGCTTGGCTCCTCGACGACGTGCCGGGCCGTCAAGACCACCAGCCGGCCGTTCCACGTCACCAGCGTGCCGCTGCCGATCGACTGCTCGCGCGGCGTCGTCCTGGCAGTAAATTCGCACCACCGCCGCACGATAGCCCACCGGTTGCTCGTATCGCCAGGCCGGGATGGCGGCTGCGGATGTTCGGCCGTGCTCGCCGTTCTCGCCTGGCGCCTTCTCAATCATCGCTTCAAGCCGTTCGACACGACGCGACGCCGACGACCCGGTCCATCTCGCGGCCCGTCGCACCACGACAAAGCACGGGATGCCGTCGACGCCGTACTGCTGCGCCAGCGCCGGATTCTCGTCGATGTTGATCCGTTCGACGGCGTAGCCGGTCGCGGCCATCGCGCTCAACCGTCGGGCGCATCGACCGGCACGGACCGCACCAATCGGAGTAGAAATCCAGCAGCACGGCGCCGCCGCTCGTCGCCGCGGGCGACTGCCGGCATCGATGGCCAGCACGACGCCGGCCAATCGCAAGCAGCAGACGACGGCCCAGATCAGATCGGACTAGCGGTCTTTCTGTGTAGCGGCTCGCATGGCTTCTCCTTGTCGGGACGTTAAGGAACAAGGGTGAATCGATAACGGTAGAAGGGACTGCGCGACAGGTCGCCCGGCTCGGTCAGCCGGTCGGCCAGGTTCGGCACCGGATCGACGCCGCCGGCCCGATCGGCCGTCGCCACCGCCTGCGAACAAAACGGCGGCCGACGCGATGCGGTCAGAGTCGTCCGTGTCCGGCTGGACCAGGAATCGAACACACGGCAGATGCAGCAGGGCCGCGCGCAACAGATTCAGCCAGCCGTATCGCTTGCCCGTGATGCCGATCATCGCGCGCAGGGCCCGCCGCGCGAAAACCGCCGCCGCACGGCGTTGGCCCGATACACGTCGATCGCGCCCGGCCATCGCTCGACGAGATTCGAGAGCAGTTGTGCCCGGCCGCCGCCGCTGGTCATCTCGACGCACATCAGTCGGTCGTTCCACCAGCCGGCCATCGCGGCATGAACGTACGGCGACCGGCCGGCCACCGCGATCAACCGCGTGATCCAGCTCCGCCGCCGAAACAGCAGCAGGTCGGCATCGCGAATCTCGTCGCGGTGCCTCCGCATAGCTCACGCGAATCTTGTCCGTCATACAGAACCTCATTGTTAACCGATACAACAAGTAGGGTGGGTCGAGCGAAGCGAGCCCCACCAGTCTCGTCTCAGGACGGCGAGGAGCCTGGAACCGGCAAGCATCCGTGTTCCCGCCGCCAATTGCACACCTCCTCGTATCGGGCTCGATGCTCGGGCCGGAGATCCAGGGCCATCGCCTCATCCGATCCGGCAACCGGATTCGCCGTGACCGATGCCGCTTTTTCGACGGCTTCCGCGCGGGGCACAGCCGGCACGGCATGTAGACCATGCCGCCGCAGCCCGGGGCAGCGCTCGGGCGGGCCGACGGCTCCTCCCAATCGCTGGCCTCTTGCGACCGAAGGGCCTCGTAGTCGCGGCCGCCGCCCGGCGGCAATCGCCCCGACCGTGCCTCGGCTGATGCCGGTCACTGCGGCGATCTTCCGCTGGCTCAGCGGCGCTTCGTCCAACAGCCGCCGCACTTCGAGGACCACGCTCTGTGGAATCATCGTTCCATCTCCACGGTTGCAGGCGGCATCCGCCATGAATCGCCGATGCCGCGGCGCAACAAAAAAAGCCCGCCGCCGGAGCGATCCTCCGGCGACGGGCTCTTTTGGCTACCTGCGACCAGGCGCTGCCGATACCCTCAATGCGTGCCCGACCTTACCACATGCCGCGGCCCAATTTCAAGAGAAGAATTGGCCACTCGGAATCGGCACCGCGCAGACGTCGCGATGTTAGCGTCGCGCTCGGCGTGGCCGGCCTGCCCGCCCTCATATACGCTGAACTCCGCCCAGATCGGCAGATGCTCGGAGACCTCCTGCGCCTCGGGCATCGTCAAGCTCGAACTCCCGCATCATGTCGACCACCTCCACCCGGCCGGTGAACTCACGGGTTGCCCGGCGGTCCAGCAAGAATGTTGTCCAGCAGATTGGCGCCGCGGACGGTGGTCGGCACGCCGCGAGAGCAGCGCCGTCACGCCCAGCAGCTTGCCCAGTTGGCCCGAGATGCTGGTCGTCGCTCTCCAAGTCGCCCAGCAGGATGATGTCGTCTTCGCTCGCGGCCGGCTGTCGCGCACCGCGCGATACGCCGCGGCCAGCACGTCAAGCTCGGCCGCGGCGTTCTCGGGGTCGGTCTCCACGTTGATCAGCGTGAACGTGAAGGCCTCGGCCGGGTCCGGACCCGCGGACGCGGAACGTGCCCGCCAGCGGCTTGATGCGGATGCGCCCAGCGGGTCCTCGACGAAATGCACCGTGGTGCGATCGACTTCGATCCGGCCGTGTCGAACAGGAACGCGCGTATAGTGCTCCAACGCGTCGCGCTGCTGGGTGGGGCAGGTGGCGAAGTCGTAGCTGCGGCCGCTGGCGGCGTTGAGCTGCTCGACCAGGCGGAGCAGCACCCCTTGATTCTTCCCCGAACGCCCTGCAGCGCGATCAGGTCGAACCGCGGGAGAAGATGCACGCAGCACGTCGCTACCCGGCGGTTGGCCAGCTTGGCCTCGTCCAGCCGGCCGAGCTGGAAGCTGGCGATGCGGATCGTCGGACGGCAGCGGCCAGCGACGTGTCCAGCCGCGGCGCCGTCCGCCGGCGGCCGATCGTCGCGCGGCACGATCTTCCAGCCGCCGGCTTGTCCGTCGACCGTCTGCGTCTGAACTTCGTAGTTCAGAAAGAAGTAGACCGCCGCCCATCGCGACGGCAACCACCATGCACGATCAGCACCTGCTTGGCCATGATCGATAAGGTATCCGATTGCCGGCGTCGGCTCCAGGCCAATTTGGGGGGTGATGCGCGGAAAAACCGGCAACACCGGCAATTTGCGGGGATTTGCGTTGCCGGCCTCGATTGCCGTTCGTATACTTGAAAGGAGGACGTCGGCAGCAGGCACGCTTCGCGTGCCGTACGGCGTGACGGCACACGGAGCATGCCGCGACACATGAAACCATTCGCCGCTCGCATCGTCTGCGATGCTCTCGGCCGTGCCGGCCGCCGCGGCCGACGTGTTCGTCCTCGCCGGCGGCGGGCAGATCACCGGCGAGTTGCTCAACCGCGACGAGTCGCCGCGGCGGCAGTACGTCGTCCAGACGGCCGACGGCGCCAAGGTGACGCTCGATGCGGCCCAGGTGCAAAAGTCCTTCACCCGCGGCCCGAGGAAACCGAGTACGAGCGGATTCGGCCCACGTACGCCGACACGGCCGACAGCCCAATGGGAGCTGGCCGCATGGTGCCGCGAACACAGGCTGATGGCCCAGCGCGAGCGCATCTGCGGCGGGTCATCGAGCTGGACCCCGACCACGCCGACGCCCGCCACGCCCTGGGCTACAGCCAAGGTCAACGGCCAGTGGGTCACGCGCGACGAGATCATGACCCAGCGCGGCTACGTGAAATACAAAGGCCAATGGAAGACTGCCGCAGGAGATCGAGTTGGCCGAAAGCAAGCGGAAGCTCGAAGCGGCACAGCAGGAGTGGTTCCAGAAGCTCAAGCGCTGGCGGGGCTGGCTGCGGCAGCGACCGCGACCAGCAGGCCCGCGACAATATCCGCGGCATCGCCGATCCGGTGGCGGTCAAGGCGCTGACCCTCGGACTGCGCGACGACTCCAGCCCGGCGGCGCGGCTGCTGTTCGTCGACGCCCTGGCGAAGATCGACACGTCCGAGGCCGCGCAGGCCCTGGCCATCGCCGCTATTTCCGACCCGGTGCGAAGAGGTGCGGCTGACGTGCCTCGACCACTTGCAGACCAAGCAGCGGCCGGAGGTGGTCGCCTACTACGTCGGCAAGCTGAAGGACAAGGACAACGTCGTGGTCAATCGGCGGGCCTGGCGCTGGGACGGATGAAAGACCCGTCGGCCATCGGCCCGCTGATCGACGCCCTGGTCACGGTCCACAAGTTCAAGATCGTCAAAGCCGGCGGCGACGGCGCGCACCAGCGCCACCTTCGGCACGGGTCCCGGCGGCAGGTCGGGCACCGGGCATGTCGGCCGGCGGCGGCCCGACGATCATCCGCGAAGCCGATCCCCAACCAGGCCGTGCTCGACGCGCTGGTGGCCATGACCGGCCAGAACTTCAACTTCGACAAGCAGGCCTGGCGATACTGGTACGCCGCCCAGAAGAAGCCGCCGCCGAAGCTCGACGCGCGAAGAGGCTGATACCGCACGACGACCGCGCTTGGCGTCCGGCGCTCAGCGCAACGGTAGGTCGGCCCTCTTCTCTCCCAAGCCGCTTCCAGCAGTCTTCGCATCGGGCGAACCACGCTGGCAACATCCCGACGTCGAGAAACAGCCTGGCAACCACCCAGCCCGCGGCCGCACCGACCAGCACGTCGCTCGGGAAATGTGCGCCGCAAATGATCCGCTGACATCCAACCAGCGCCGCCAGAACCGGAAACAGCGCCGCCCTTGCGGGTACAGCCATATCAAGGCGGCTGCGAAGCCGACGGCCGTGGCCGTATGGGCCGACGGGAAGCTCTGTCCCGGATTGCCTGCCGTCAACACGGGAAACCAGCCCCCGAATGTCGACCACACCGACCCGCCAAAGGCGAAATCGTAGGGGCACGTGCGGAGCACCACCAATTTCAGCAGGTCGGCCAGTCCGCCCGCAGCCAATGCGCATAGCAGCACTCGGGGAATGGCCCAGCGGCGCTCGCGGTCGAGTTGGTGGAGCACGACGAGCAGCACGAGGACACCCGCGAGGTGGCCAAACAGCTCGAACATGTCAAAATAGCCGAGCCAGGAATGTATGGCCCGCGACGCATTCCAGACATGGAAGGCCCGGGCAATTGGCACGTCGACACACAGCGCGGCGGCTGCCGCCAGCACCAGCAGCGCCGGCACGGCAAACAGCCGCAGGCACGCTTCGCCTGCCGCGGTGTATGGCGTTGGTAGACCGCCGGCGGCAGAAAATGCTGTTGGCGGCAATCGGCCGATTCTCTAGAGTGATGTGGCAAGCACAAGTCCCCCAGCCAAGTCTTCACGACGGCTACAGGTATTAGACGCTGTGGCCAAATGTGTCAAGACCGCTGTGGCCGAGGGGACTGTCCCGATTTTTGTGGCAGGACGCCATAAATATGGGACTGTCCCCTTACGAACGACCGGTTGACACGGAATTGCGCACAGGCCCCGGCCGAGGAGTTGCCTTCGGCATGCGAGAACAACTGCGGTATCAACTCTTCATCGTCGCGGCGGCCGGCGTGATCTTCTTCACCAATCTCGGCGGCACGGCCCTTTGGGACATGGACGAGGCGCTCTACGCCACGTGTGCCCGCGAAATGTTCCAGCGCGGCGACTGGATCGTGCCGTGGTTCAACGGGCAGATGTTTCCCGAGAAGCCGCCGCTGATGTTCTGGACGATGATGGCCGGGTATCGAGCTCTTCGGCGTCAACGAGTTCGGCGCGCGATTCTTTTCGGCCGTGTTGGGCGTGGCCACGGCCCTGGCGGCGTTCCATCTGGGCCGCCTCCTGTTCAACGCCCGGGTGGGACTGTGGGCCGGACTGATTACCGCCTCGACGATCATCTTCACCATCTCGGCCCGGGCGGCAACCGTCGACTCCGCGCTGACGTTGTTCACGACGCTGGCGTTCCTGTTGTTTGTGGTCGGACGGAAAGGTGTCAGGAACCAGTGTCGGCGATCCGCCGTTCCCGGTCGTTCCGGGACAATGGCTTCCGGCCCTTCGCCTTCTGCTGGCCGTGCCGATGTACGCGTGCATCGGCGTGACGGTGTTGGCCAAGGGGCCTGTCGGCATGCTGCTGCCGCTGGCCGCGATGGGACTGTACCTGCTGGTGGCCGACGGTTGGCGCAATGCCTGTTCGGCTCGGCCTGGTGGATGCGGCCGCTCACGGCGTCGCTCGTCATGGCCGCCGTTGCCGTGCCGTGGTATGTGGCGGTGGGCGTCCGGACCGACGGCGAGTGGCTGCGGAGGTTCTTCATCGAGTTCAACCTCCGCCCGTTCAAGCAGCCGATCCTCGGCCACGGCGACACCAGCTCGCTCGATCGCGCCTTGGCCGCACTGGTCTCGCTGTCTACTACTTCTATCACATTCCGGCCCTGTTGGTCGGCTTTTTTCCGTGGTCGGTGTTTCTTGGGCCCGACGCTGGTCGACACCGTCGCGCGGATTCGCCGCCGCGATGCCTGGCGCGACGGCTGCCTGCTGGCATCGTGCTGGTTCGGCGTGTGGCTGGTGTTCTGGTCGATCTGCAAGACGAAGCTGCCCCATTATCTGCTGCCGGCCTATCCGGCGTTGGCCCTGCTGACGGCCTGTTTCATCGACCGCTGGCAGACCGAGCCGGCAACGTCCACCGCTGGTCGCTGCGGAATGCCTGGATCTCGATGGTCCTGGTGGGCCTCGGCATCACGATCGCCATGCCGATCGTCGCGGCGCACTATCTTGCCCGGCGAAGAGTGGCTTGGCCTGCTGGGCCTGATCCCGCTCGCCGGCGGCAGCGTGGTGCTGGTGGGCGACTAGCCAAGGACGGCACCGCCAAGCCATCGTCGCCTTTGCCACCACCTCGGTCGTGTTTCTTGACGGCCGTCTTCGCTTGGCGCGCCATGCCGCGTCGATCGGCATCAGAACGCCCAGCCATGATGGCGGCCATCCATGCCGATTGGGGCGACAAAGATGTTCCTGCGCCGATCGCAACGTATCGTTTCTTCCGCGAGAGCACTGTCCACTACGCGGGCCATCCCGTGACAAACTGCGACGGCGACGAGGCGACCGGCCGCTCGGCCCTTGACCAGTTGCACAACTTCTTGGCCACGTCGCAGCCCTCCTACGTCGTCACCACCAGCGAACACCTGCCCGAGATTGAGCGGCAGTTCGGGGGCAAGTTTCGCGTGCTTTTCCGCCAAAGGCGCTTTCTCGGCAGCGGCGAGAGCGACCAGATGATCGTGCTGCGCTTCACGTGATCGGCGCGCCCCTCGGTTGCCTTAGATGCCGTCCGCGCCTAAGATCACTCGGGGCAATCTGCACGAGATCGGAAAGGGCCACCAACCATGTCCGACGAAAACCTCCGCGCCGAGTTGTACGACAGCTTCAAGAATCGGGCCATGATCTACTACCTGATCTACGACGAGTTGCGTAAAGAGCTCGGTGCGGACCGGGCCGAGGAACTGCTGTCGCGGGCGATCTACCGCCGCGGCCAGCAGCGCGGCCGCCAGCGGTACGGCAAGTTCGCCCCCAGCGACCTGGCCGGACTGGCCCAAGCGTTCGTCGGCGCGTCGGCTGACGACGGCCGGATGTTTAAGCCCGAGGTCGTTCGCAACGATCCCGAACGCGCTCGACGTTCGGCACGGCGGCTGCCCGCTCCGCGATGCGTGGCTCGAAGCCGGGCTGCCCGAGGACGACGTGGCCACGCTCTGTCGCATCGCCGCGCGGGTCGACGATGGCACGTTCGAGGCCGCCGGATTCCGATTCTCGGCCGACACCTGGCAACCCGGCGGCGAGGGCTGCTGCTGTCTCCATATCCGGCCGGGGACGTGATCTTGGAGGAATGGGTAGCAAAGCATATCGCCTATTATTGCATTATCGGTTCATGTCCCCGGAAGGCACCATGTCCCCTCCCTGAAAGAGCCTTTGTTGTCAAGGGCGGTCTCTGCGAATTGTGTGGCTTGTGAGCGGTTGATTATCTGACGCACGCGCAGACGGCCTGCGCGGTCCGCAGTTGCGAACTTATCCGACTTGGATCGCGGTTCTTCGCTATCTCGTCTGATCCGTTGCAGTTTTTGCGACTCGTCACCGTGTTACGGTCTTCATTCCCGAGGTCTGTTCAGTCGTTCTTTTCAACGCGACCGTGCCTCTACCCGTCCCTTCGTGGACGCCCGCGGACTGTAGGTTACGTCCGCCTCGGGCCCGTTTCGCCCGACACCGATAAAATCTATGCGATCGTCCTGCGGGACTCCTCGCCGCTCCATAATCAGGAACACGCCTGGTCAAGTGGGCCAGGTCGAGGGGACACCTCGAGCTGGCGTGGAGCCGCAGGGATTCGCTCGCCGAGGCGGCGAATCAACACTGTCACAAAGGTCGAAAGGTTTCTCCTGGGATGCTACATTTCAGTAACCTGGGCGGAAGATAGGGAAACGGTGGGAACCGACCCGAGCGCCGCGCCAGGGCTCGAAGAGGAATGAGGGTGGGCCAAACGGTTGACCCTCGTTTCTTTTCATGTTTTCCATTCCTCTTTGAGCTGTCCGCGTTAAATCCTTCGGGGGCTCGGGGGACGTCCCCCGACAAACGCTGCCTTCAGTCCTTCTTTTCGTGCTGTTTACGCCGCCTCCGCCGCACCTTCAAACGCCTCGAATTCCCGGTGTTTTTTGATCGGCAATTCGTAGCGGTATTTTTGTTTCCGCTTCAGCATGTGCCAGATGATCGTAGCCAAGCGTCGCATGACCGCCACCCGGGCGATCTTCGCTCCGCGGCGTCGTTTGATGCATTTGAACCATGCCCGCATCGCACTATCGAAGCGAAGAACCTTAATGACCGCCTGGCCGAGCAGGTAGCGGACGATCTTACTGCCTTGCTTCGTGATCGAACCCAATCGTCGCGTCGCTTCGCCGGAGTTGCGGCAACCGGGTGTCAAGCCAAAGTAGTTCGCCAGGCTGTCGGCATGCTTGAACCGCTGGATGTCGCCGATCCGCGAGGCAATGGCCACCGCACTGTAATGTCCGATTCCCGGTATCGACTCCAGCATCGCGGCCTGTTCATCGACGAAGGCGCGCTTGGCGATCTGGGCGTCGACCCGCTCCAACTGCCCATCGATCAGTTCCCATTGCGGCAAGAGCAAATCGATCTCTAGGCGGTCGATTTCGGGCAACTTCAGTTCGGCCAGCCAGCGGCGGACCTTCTTCGTCTGAAACAACTTGGTCGGAGACTCTTGTTCGAGGTTGTGTTTGCGCAGGATCTTGTGGATGCCGTTGAGCACGGCCGTGCGCTGCTTGGTCAGCCGCGCCGCAAGGCGGTGAGTTGCCGATCGTCGGCCTCCTGGGGCGTCGGCGGCTGGACACGCCGCAGACCCAGTGGATGCTTGCCAGCGAGAAACTGCTGCCGATGAACCCACAGCAAGTGGGCCAACTCGCCGGCATCGCGGCGGTCGGTCTTCTGTTTCGACCGTTCCGTAGGCTGGATCACGACGATTTCGCGACAACCATACTGCTTCAGCATGTCCAACAGCCAGGGGTTCATGCCGCAGACCTCAAGGATCGCCAGAAAGCCGCCTTCCGGCCGCGCCTTCTCGGCAAGATCGGCAAAGAAGGCACGAACCTTCTCCCACTGCGTACTCACCTGTCGCTGCAGAATCACTGATCCGTCTTCGCTGCGCAGATTCACCGTCAATTGCCGCTTGTGTTGGTCGATACCGAGGTATAACATTCTGGGGTCTCCGGGAAAGGGTGACACTTGGGGTTAATAACGCTCCCAAGCGTACTTTTCTTGGAGACCCCGGCTCTTTCATGGTATCTGGAAGGCACCAGGAGGACCTTGAAGGAGTATCCTGTTGCGAGGTTCCAGGTTGTAGGATCGTAACAGGTCTGCCCTATTATGCTCTTCAATAATCTCGCGGCACGTTGCCTCGACGCTTGGCGGAAGGATGAGATCGTCAAGGGTGAGATGTGGAGTGACGTCCAGCAGAAGATTGGTCAGTTTGTCCCCGAGAACAACTGGACCGTTGGAATTCAAGCCGGAATTTGATCGCAATTCCTCGGTCAGCTTCTGGGCCAGCAAGTGGTGCTGCTTTGCCTGCTCCTCAACGATCATCGCCTCAACGGCTTTTCGGAAGAGCAAGTGGTCGCCCCGGCTCCCAGCCTTCACAAGGGTCAAGATCAAGTCAGAGCGAGCCATCTGGTGTCCTTCTCCAGTTCCAAGGCAAACAGAACCTGCTTGGCCTGGAACCAACAACTGGCTTGGTCGCACCCAAAATAGGGGGTATCGTTCCTGTAATTCAACATTGTGATTATGGAAAAAGAAGCTCGAAGTGACAAGCCTAGGTTGGGCTTGTGCGTGCGTAGCGAATCTCCTGTTCGGCCGTTGTTGATTCTGTTGCCTAACATCGGGGCTAACATCGGGGGAGGACTAACATCGGGGGACACAAACCGATTGTGGAGGAATGGTTAGCACAGCATATTGCCTATTGTTGCATTATCGGTCCATGTCCCCAAGGCACCCAAGGCACCAGGAGGCGACAGCACCAAAGAGATAACACGCGTTGAGCCGGGAAGTCTCTCATCTCTCTTTGGAAAAGAGGCCGGCGGGGAGGACCCTGAGCGCTGAGTCTCTCTCCCCATCTCCCCCTCCACATCTACCCGGCCTCCTGTGCGACAACCTCCAACAACCGCTGACGAATCGCGCCGAGCCGTTGCTCGTCTTCGATCTTCCGTCCGTCACGGTCGGTGACGTAAAACACGTCGACGACCTGATCGAGAAAGGTGCCGATTTTCGCCCGGCCGACCGACAGGCCCAGCTCGAACAGCGTGCGGGCGATGGCGTAGAGCAGGCCGGTGCGGTCGTGGGTGAAAATGTCGATGATCGTGAAGTGACGCGAGGTGCTGTTGTCGATGTTGACCCGGTGGGCACGCCGGCACCCGCACCGCTCGATGCCCGCCCACCTTGCCAGGTGCGGCGGAACGCCGGCGGCTCGGACTTGCGGAACTAGCAGGGCCTCGACCAGCGACTGCTGGATCGTCGTCCAGTCGCTCCGGCGGCGGCTCGCCCGCGAAGTCGGGATCGTGAACCAAGAAGCGGTCGAGCACCGAGTCCGTCGGGCAGCGTGTGGATCTGGGCCGAGCGGATTTCGCAGGCCGTGGCTGCTCAGCGCCCGGTGAGCCGATAGAAAATGCCGGCGGCGATGTGCTCGGACGTGGCGACGGTGAATTGGACCGTGGCCGTTTCGGGCTGATACTGAGCGGCGACGGCCACGCGCCTGGCTTCGTTCTGGCCAGCCGCCGAGGCGCGCGGAGGCAATATCGTGCAGCAGCCGCAGATCGGCGGCAGCCTGCTCGGGCGGCGTGGCATTGAGGTAGGCGGCGGCAAGGCATCGATGTGCTCGGCGAACCAGGCTCGCGGCGTTGCCGCGCCGAGCCACTCGCGCACCGCCTCGCGCCGCTGGGCCAGCCAGGTCGTCGATGGTCGTTTCCGGGCTTTCGCCGGCCAGGTGCTGCATGGTGCGATGGTACAGGTCGGTGACCACTTCCAGCTTCCAGCCGTCCCAGACGTCCGGCCCCACCGCCGCCAGGTCGGCCGCCGTCAGCACGTACAGCATCTGCAGCACCTCCGGCGAGCCGACCTGCACGGCGAATTGCACGGCCAACTGCTCGTCGGCCGTGTCGCGGCGGAAGGCCAGGTGGTTCATCAGCAGGTGCTTGTGGACCAGGAACCCCAGCGCCTCGGCCTCGTGGGCCGGAAGCCCCAGCCGCTCGGCGGCGTCCCGCGGCGATCTTCAGCCCCACCTCGCGGTGGTCCTCCAGATGGCCCTTGCCCAGGTCGTGGATCAGCAGCGCCAGGTGCAGCAGGTGCTTCTGCGCCATCGAGCGATAGACGCGCCCCAGCGGCCCGCGTCCGACCACAGCTCCGTGGCAAACTCCACCGCCCGCAGACAGTGCTCGTCGACCGTGTACTTGTGGTACTGGTTGAACTGCAGCAGCCCCCGGGCGTGGTGAAACGCGGGAATGAATCGCTCCAGAGATGCGCGCGTCGTGCAGATCGCGCAGCAGCGGCGCCGAGCCGGGCCGGATGGCCCAGCAAGCGAGAGAAAATGGCGGCAGGCCTCGGGCGGCGGCGGCTCGTCCGGCAGCCGGCCGGCGTCGCGGCGGATCGACTTCCCAGGTGGCCGGCGCGATCGGCTTGTCGTAGAGATTGGCCAGGTCGACCAGTCGCATCACGCGCCGTCAGGTCGCCGCGCAGCCGCTCGCAGCGCCGCGCCGCGTGGCCAGGATGCCCGCCGGCCCGACGTGAACGCCGTCCTCGACCCGGTGGCCGAACAGCACCGTGGCCAGCCCGCGCCAGCGCGGTCGCGCGACTGGGCCTTGGCCACGAACCGCGCGGCGACGTGGCTCACGGCCGCGGTGTGGCGGAAGTAGTCGCGCATGAACTGCTCGACCGGCAGCAGGCCGGCCTGCGGCGCGTAGCCGCGCAGCTCGGCGATGCGGAGCTGCTCGGCCCGGTCGAGCACGTCGGCCGGCTGCCGGGCGTGGAAGTGCAATTCGTTGCGCAGCCGCAGCAGAAACTCGCCGGCCTGCTCGATCGCTCGCAGATCTTCCTCGGCCGAGCACGCCCAGGGCCTGCAACTCGCTGGGATCGGCCGTGCCGTAGCGAACCAAGCCGATCCAGCGGATCAATTGGATGTCGCGCAGCGCGCCGCGCGACCGCTTGACGTTCGGCTCCAGCAGGAAGACCGTCTCGCCGTAGCGATGCCGCTCCTTCGAGCCGGTCTTCGACGAATGCCGGCCATCAGCCGGCGGGCACGGCGGCGCACGCGGCGGCGGAAGCGGCGCATGTAACTGCGCGAACAGCGGCTGGCTGCCGGCCAGCAGCCGCGACTCGACCAGCGAGGTGCAGATCGTCGGCTCGCCGCAGGCCAGCCGGCAGGCCTGGTCCGGCGTCCGCACGCTGTGGCCCAGCACAAGCCCGGCGTCGAACACGTCGCGCAGCAGCCGCTCGGCCAGCGGCGCCACGCGGCCGCCGGCCGCCGGCTCGTGCAGGATCATCAGGTCGACGTCGCTATAGGGGGCCACGTCGCGGCGGCCGTAGCCGCCGTGGGCCACCAGGGCGATCTCCGACCACAGCCCGTCCGGACCCGATTCGCCCAGGTCGTCCAGCGCCGCGTCGGATCAGCTCCAACAGGACCTCGTCGCGCAGGTCGCTCAGCGCGGCGCACAACTCGATCCCCGGACAGCCGGCCTCGTGGCGCCGCTGGAACTCCTCGTGCCCCTCGGCCAGCCGTTGCTTGGCCGCCAGCACGTTGGAGCGGAGGGAAGACATGGAGTAGAGTGGCGAGTGGCTAGTGGACAGGTGGCTAGCAACGAGTCGCGAGCTGACGTCTCGCTGACTCCACTGGCCACTGGCCACTCGCCACTCTTCTCAAATGGCGCTTTCGCCCGATTCGCCGGTGCGGATGCGGACCGCCTCGGCCAGATCGGTGACGAAGATCTTGCCGTCGCCCACCTGCCCGGTCTGGGCGGAGCGCATGATCGTGTCCAGCACGGTCTGGAGCTTGGCGTCCGGGACGACGACTTCGATCTTGATCTTGGGCACGAAATCGACTTCGTACTCGGTGCCGCGGTACATCTCGGTGTGGCCCTTCTGGCGGCCGAAACCGCGGACCTCGGTGATCGTCATGCCCGCGACGCCGTGCTCGGTCAGGGCGTTCTTCACGTCTTCCAGCTTGAAATGCCGGATGATCGCTTCGACCTTCTTCATCGGAGGTTCCTTGGGCGATTGTTCGCGACGGTCACGGGAGCGTGCCTGTACATCAAATGAAGATGTATCCTTCTTCGCCGTGCTGGCTGAGGTCCAGGCCCTGGATCTCGGCCGCCTGCGAGACGCGCAGGCCCATCACGGCGTCGAGCACCTTGAGGATAACGAACGTGGCCACGATGGCCAAGACCCAGGTGATCGGCCACGGCGACGATCTGGGCCGGCCAGCACCGACCCGCCCTCGAGCAGGCCCAGCGGCTTGCCGTCGGCCGACGTCGCCGGTGGCCCGGGTGGCGAACACGCCGGTCAGGATGGCCCCCAGGGTGCCGCCCACGCCGTGCACGCCGAAGGCGTCCAGCGAGTCGTCGTAGCTGAATCGTCGACTTGAGGCTCGTGCAGGCCAGGAAGCAGACGACGCCGGCGGCCACGCCCATCAGCAAGGCCGGCATCGGCGTGCACGAAGCCGGCGGCCGGCGTAATGCAGACCAGCCCGGCCACCACGCCCGAGCACGTGCCCAGCATCGCTGGGCTTGCCGCGGATGATCCATTCCATCGCGGCCCAGGTCAGCCCGCCCGCGGCCGCGGCGAAATGCGTGGCGCAGAAGGCGCTGGCCGCCAGGCCGCTGGCCTCCAGGGCGCTGCCGGCGTTGAAGCCGAACCAGCCGACCCAGAGCATGGCCGCGCCGATGGCCGTGTAGGTCAGGTTGTGCGGCGGCATCGGCTCGCTGCCGTAGCCCAGCCGCTTGCCGATCACCAGCGCGCAGATCAGGGCCGACACGCCGGAGCTGATGTGCACCACCGTCCCGCCGGCGAAGTCCAGGGCCCCGCCGGCAGATGCCGCATTCTTGCTGCCGTATTGCCAGAATCCCGCCGCCCCACACCCAGTGGCACAACGGACAATAGACCAGCGTTCCCCACAGGATCATGAACACGACCATCGTGCTGAACTTCATCCGCTCGGCAAACGCCCCGCAGATCAGCGCCGGCGTGATGATGAAGAACATCCCCTGGAAGAGCATGTGCGTCAGCCGGTTGATCGTCAGCCTGCGGATGCATCGGGAATGACCGACTGGCCGTCCTGCCACGTGGCCTGGACGCCCTGCATGAACAGGTGGTCGCAGTTGCCGAGCCACTTCGGCGGCGCGTCGAGCGCATCGCCGCCGAAGCCCAGCGTGTAGCCCCAGAGCGCCCAGATGACCGTCATCAGGCACATCAGGAACACGCACTGCATCATCACGCCCAGCACGTTCTTCTTGCGGACCAGCCCGCTGTAGAACAGGGCCAGCCCCGGCGCCGGTCATCATCAGCACCAGGGCCGAGCTGGTCAGCATCCAGGCGTTGTCGCCGGTGTCGAGCTTCGCTGGCGGCGGCGCCGGGGCCATCCCGGCCGGTGGCAGGTCGGCCGCGGCGGCCGTCGTCGCGGCCAACATTGCTGATGCAACGACCGCGATAAGGGTTCCAACGGTGAGCCAACGGCACAATTGTCTTCCCGTTCTTCTCATGCGTTCCTCAGGTTTCGAGCGTGACGGCAAGCGTGTCCGCGATGCGGTCGTGGTTTGCCCCGACTTTCGCGTCAACGAAAATGGGACTATCCCTTTCGGCGCATAGCGTCTGCTTGCCATCGCGTTAAGCAAACGGCATGCCATGTGCCCGTGACCCCGCTTCGCGTGCCGGTGCGACAAGGGTTTCGTTTGCAGCGCGGTCGCCACGCATTGTGCGTCTGCTTAATGTCTAGGCAGGCGCTGACCGCAAGACTAGCACTCGGCCTCGGCGACCCCGGCCGCGGCATTGGCGGATCGTGCGGCGACATAGAGCAGGTCGCCCAGCCGATTGACGTAAGTCAGCTCGTTTGACCAGTCCGCAGCGGGCGATTTCGCAGCCAATGACACGAGTCGCCGCTCGGCTCGCCGGCACACCGCCCGGGCAACATGCAGCAGCGCCGCCGAACGAACTCCGGCCGGGAGTATGAAGCCGGTGCTGGCGGCTGGCCCGACGTCATACCGGTCGATCAGCCGTTCGATGGCTGCCACGTTGCGGGTGCCGATCGACGGCGCAGTGCAAGTCCGGATGCCGCCGCGACAATCGCCCCACCGACATCGAAAAGCCGCCTTTGCACGTCTTCCAACATGGCCGCCATCGCCGGCGGCAACGGCTCGCACCGGGCAAGTCCCAACAGCGAGTTCAACTCGTCCAGCGTGCCGCAGGCCTCGAGGACGGCTGCATCCTTCGGCACCCGGACCCCGTCGAGCAGATCGGTCTCTCCGCCGTCGCCGGTTCGCGTATAGATCGTCATGGCGAAACGTCCCTTTTTGGATGGGTGGCTGTCCCCTTTGATCGCCAGCTTATGCCTGCGGCCGTTGGCAGGCAAGCCGTGCCGTGCTACTATCCTGGCAAAGGAATAAGCGACATGAACGAAGCATCGCCTGGCGCACAACCATCCGAATCAGCCGGCCGGCGCTGGCAGCCGCTTGGCGCGATCGACCGGCGCGTGGTCGGCGTGTTGGCCGAGAAGGCCAAGACCACGCCCGACATCTACCCCATGTGCCTCAACGCCATTGCGACCGGCGCAATCAGAAGAGCAACCGCTTCGCCGCTCATGCAGCTTGAACCGAACGACGTCGAGGAGTCGCTCGACCGGCTCCGCGCAACTCGGGGCGGTGGGCATGATCGAAGGCTACGGCCGCGTACAGAAGTACCGCCACTACCCCTACGAGTGGCTCGGCGTCGACAAGGTCGAGACCGGCCGTGATGACCGAACTGCTGCTGCGCGGCGAGCAGACCGTCGGCGAACTTCGCGGCCGGGCCGCCCGCATGGAGCCCATCGCCGATCTGGCCGCGCTGCGCCCGGTCCTCGACTCACTGAAGGCCAAGGGCTCGTCGTGTCGCTCACGCCCGAGGGCCGCGGCCACGTCGTCACGCACGCCCTGCTGCAAGCCCGGCGAGCTTGACGCGATTAAGGCCAAGCATCACGGTGCGCTGTTGGCCGGGGTGCCGGCGCCGACGGCCATCCCGCGCGGCCCCTGCGCGTGGCGATCTCGACGCGATGCGCACCGAAATTGCCCAACTGCGATCCGACCTGGACGAACTGTGCGCGGCCTATAAGCAAATTGCCGGCGATGTGCAGGCGCTGCGAGACGCGTTGGGTGGATAGGTCCCCATCACGTGGCCCGACGCGATGGGCGTGGAAAACCGGCTTGCGTAGCATATTCAGAAGAGGCTGACGCACACGCAGACCGAAGAGCTACGCCCCTCGCTGCGCTCAGGGCCGTGCCACCCGGTTTACACACCTCGTCACGGCGTGTTCGGCGTGCCGGTCGGATTGGGAACCGCGCTGAGTTGCGAAAGGACCTGGAGCAAGACCGTTCAGATGGGCCATGCGCGGTCCGAAACGGTCGACGAACTCGTTGAGCATGAACTCGCCGTCCAGCAGGTTCTCGTAGTTGGCGTTGACCTCGGCCGTCAGCGATTCGAGGAACTCCGTCTGCACCTTGCCCAGGGCCTCGGCGGCCATGCGGCAATTGCGGGCCAGATGCGGATTGGCCTGCTTCCATTGGCCCAACTCGCTGCTCCGCTGCTTCTGCGGCAGCGCCCAGACTGGCCGACCAACTCCTCCAGCAACTCGTTCTGCCGATCCTGGGCCGCCAGAATCTCGCGCAGCAGACGCGTCTGCTCGGCCTCCTGCCGGCCCGCCGAGCCCGACGGATATGCGGTCTGCGAGACGTCGATCTGGCTGAACAGCGGCGGACGCGTTCGTTGCGGCTCGTGGCTCATGCACGCATTCCTTTCACCCTCCAGTATAAACAGAAAGTCCAAGAATTGTCGAGCGGTTGGCGGGAAATCTCGCGTCGATCTGTCTCGGCAGTGCGATCGCAGTGGACGCTTGGGCGGCATTGTACACCCCTGCCGGCCTGCCTCCCAAGTCGGTCTGCCCCCCGAACACCGGTCAGCCAACCCGTAATCGCTAAAGTCGCCGCCACTGCGCACCCGATGCGCCTGAAGGCCCTGCATTGCCACGATTAAGACTAGGAAGTCATGCGCTAGCATAGAGTAACATGGGATGCAAAGCGAGCGACCATGATGAGCAACACTGACGCTAAGTCTAAGCCGGCTCTGGGATTTCTGACCGTGGTCGAGCATCCCGCAGTATGGGCTGTTTGGGGGCTATCTGGTGCTGAACACGGCCGGCGGCCCCTGGAGTTCCATTGCACCGCCCCGATCAAGCCGAATCGGGCCCAGGAAATCCTCTATGGCCCGACGCTTGCAGCCTTTCTCTATGGCGAGCAGATTGGGCAAGACGCTGGTCGACCAGGCCGGCGTTCCGCCCGTTTGATCTTGCACCGATCGGGAGCCGGCGCTGGCCGTCCGCGAACACGTGCCGTCGCCGGTGGTGCTGGTCCTTCCGCCCGACGGCGAGCCGGAGGACGCGGCCCGACGGTGACGCCGTCAGGCGGCGTCATGCGGCTCGATCGGCCCCATCACGACGGGCCTCGGCTGGCCACGTTTCGGCGTGGGTCGCAATCGTCTGGCCCTGCCCGAGCGGGCCGACGACGACCGCCGGCTGAGTCGCCGAACGGCTGGCCGAGCTGGCCGAATCGTTCGACCTGGCCGAGCCGTTCCAGCGCATCCGCGACGCCATCGAAGAGGCCCAGCAGGCAGTGCGATGAGCCTTCATTGGCACGCCCCCGCACCGCCGGCGACGACCGGCGTCGATCTGCGGATCGACGGCCGCTGACGGCCATCGCTGGCTCGCCGGCGGCGATCGTACGCATGGCCATCGCACAGCCGCGCCGCGGTGGTTTCGATTCCGATCGTGCCGCCGTCGCTCCGCGTTCGCAGCTTCGCGTTTCCCGAGCCGGCGGCTGCCGCCCGACGCCGCCGCAGCCGTTCGCCAGCGGCGCCGCTGCCGACGGCGCCATCTGCGTCGTGCACGCGGATCAAGCCGCCGGGCGACATGATCAAGCTGGCCGATCGGCTGCACTATGTGTTGCAGCCGTCGCTGGAGTCGCTGCTGGCCGAAGGGTCGCTCGCGTTTCCCTTCCGGCCGTTCCCGTTCCAGTTCGAGGGCGTGGCGTTTCTCTATCCGCGCCAGGCGGCGATCCTGGCCGACGAGATGGGCCTGGGCAAGACGATGCAGGCCATCACGGCCATCCGGCTGCTGCTGCGCCGCGGCGAGGTGCAAAGCGTGCTGCTGGTTTGTCCCAAGCCGCTGGTGACCAACTGGCAGCGGGAGTTCGCCCTCTGGGCGCCGGAAGTGCCGCTGATGGTCATCGAAGGCGATCAGGCCAAGCGGCACGTGGCAGTGGTCGCTGCCGGACGTGCCGCTGCGAATCGCCAACTACGAACTGCTGCTGCGCGATCGCGATCTGTTGGCCGGCCAGCATTTCGATCTGGTCGTGCTCGACGAATCGCAGCGGATCAAGAACCGCGCCAGCTCGACCAACGAGGTCGTCTGCTCGATCTCGCGCAAGCGCAATTGGGCGCTGACCGGCACGCCGGTCGAAAACAGCGCCGACGACCTGTTGGGCATCTTCGAGTTCCTCGCCCCCGGCTTCCTTTCGCCGGAGATGAAGCCCCGCAGCATGGGCCGCACGCATCCGCGACTACGTGCTGCGGCGCACCAAGGACCAGGTGCTGAGCGATCTGCCGCCGAAGCTGATCCACGACGAGCCGCTGGAACTGACGGCCGAGCAACGCGAAAGCTATCGGCTGGCCGAGGAAGAAGGCGTGGTGCGGCTGACCGAACTGGGCGACGGCCGCCACGATCCGGCACGTCTTCGAGTTGGTGTTGCGGCTGAAGCAAATCTGCAACTTCGATCCGGCCACCGGCGCCAGCGCCAAGCTCGAACGGCTCGAGGCCGACCTGGAGGAAATCGCCGCCAGCGGCCGCAAGGCGATCGTCTTCAGCCAGTGGGTGGGCACGCTGCAAGACGGCTGGCCGAGCAGCTCGATCGTTTCGGCCCGCTGGAATATCACGGCCAGGTGCCGCAGCAGCCGCCGCGACGCCGTGATCCAGCAGTTCCGCGACGACCCGGCAGCCACGTGCTGCTGATGAGCTACGGGGCCGGCGGCGTGGGGCTGAATCTGCAGTTCGTCAACTACGTGTTCCTCTTCGATCGCTGGTGGAACCCGGCCGTCGAGGACCAGGCGATCAACCGGGCCCATCGCATCGGCGTGGATGGGCCGGTCAACGTCACGCGCTTCCTCATGCTCGACACGATCGAGGAGCGGATCGACCGCATGCTGCAGGAGAAACGCGAGCTGTTCGACATCATCTTCTCCGGCGCCGAAGGCCGCCGCAAGCTGGGCCTGACGCAAGAAGAGCTCTTCGGCCTGTTCCAGCTGAAATGCCCCGCCGGGCCCGTCGACGTGGCGGCGTGAACCGCATCCGAAAGGTAGGTGGACGACCGCCTGCTGTGATGCCAATCGCCGTCCCATTTCTCGGCTGGGAACTGTACGTCGGGCTCCGCGCCGTTTCAGCGGCTGCGATTGGCAGGGCAGTCGTCAGGAGTAGTGCCGTCCTATGACGACAAGTGCTGGGCACGACGACAAGTTCGGCGATTTTCTTGTGTCAGCCAGTTAGATGACGTTCGTAAATGATTGTGTTGTAATAGGTTACTGCAGAGACTTGCGCGAAGATCAAACAATTGACTTTAGCTAGGAATCGGCTAGAATCATTCCGGTGATCTTAATCAGCGAGGAGTCGTAAATGCGAGAGGTCTCAAGACAGAAGCTAGTCAAACGCATTCGGCTGGAAAACCCATGGTGGGAATTGGGCACGATCGACGCAGAAGTACGCAAGATGCGACCGAGAGCATATCTTCGCCTTTTCCTCCGCTTGGCGAAGTTGGCCGAGCCTCACCGTGCGTTATTGCTCATGGGGCCACGTTGCGTTGGCAAGACTTGGCTAATATACCACGCCATTCAATCGTTGATCGATGATGGTCGCAATCCCAAACACCTGTGTTACGTCAACGTCCAAACCCCACTCTACAACGGTCTATCGTTGGAAGACCTTGTGACGCTCGCCTGTGAGGCAAGTGGCGCGGGCCTACAGGAACGACTGTTCATCTGTTTTGACGAGATTCAGTACCTGCGCAATTGGGAAATCCACCTAAAAACACTGGTAGATACACATCGATCTGTAAAGTTCGTGGCGTCGGGTTCTGCCGCGGCTGCGCTGAAACTCAAGAGCACCGAGTCCGGAGCTGGACGATTTACCGACTTTCTACTGCCCCCCTTGACCTTCTACGAATACTTGGATCTCAAAAATGAGTCCGAACTGGTGACAATTACCCAATCTGGATCCAGGCCCGAGTTCTCCACCCGGGCAATCGACGAATTAAACGAAAGGTTCATACAGTACCTCAATTTCGGAGGTTACCCGGAAGTCGTGTTTTCTAGAAGCATTCAGTTGGATCCCGGACGGTTCGTCCGTGGCGACATCATCGACAAGGTGCTGATGAAAGATCTCCCGAGCTTGTACGGAATTCAAGATGTCCAGGAACTGAACTCATTGTTCCAGAACCTCACCTATAATACCGGCGGAGAAGTATCGCTTGAACATCTTTCCCAAAGATCAGGCGTTGCAAAGAACACGATCAAGAGATACATCGAATACTTGGAGTCTGCATTTTTGATCAAGATTGTCCATCGCGTAGACCGATCGGCGAAACGGTTTCAGCGTGCCACGCGCTTCAAAGTCTACGTGACGAATCCAAGCCTGTATTGTGCACTTTTCTCTCCGGTTGGGGCTGACGATGAGGAAATAGGTTGTCTGGTCGAAACTGCCGTATTTGCCCAGTGGTTTCACTCATCCTTGGTTCAGCTATATTACGCCAGATGGAACGATGGAGAGGTCGATATCGTGAATCTCGACGCCAATTTAGAGCCGCGCTGGGCCGTCGAAGTGAAATGGAGTGACAGTCAGCCTGAGGATCCGGGAGAGATTGGCGGATTGGTCCGATTCTGCAATGAGCATCCGCAATTTGCTGCGAGTGTCACTACACGCACTGTCACTGACCATAAGGCATTTGGCGGATGCGAGGTCGACATGCTCCCGGCGAGTTTGTATTGCTTTATTCTCGGATACAACATCATCTCGACGGAGGAAGGGCGGCGATCGGCTGTGACGCGGGGTTAACAGCGGCGTCCGAAACGAAAAAAGAACGAAATGGCGATTCCAGCGAATTACGGATCACCGCGACCGTTGGCCTGGCAACGAGCAATATGACCTGCGGATACGATTTCGACGTTCTGGTGATCGGCGGCGGCCATGCCGGCGTGGAGGCGGCGCTGGCCGCGGCGCGGATGGGCGCGCAAGACCGCGCTCTTGACCAGCAACCTCGACACCATCGCGCTGATGAGCTGCAACCCGGCCATCGGCGGCGTCGGCAAAGGACAGATCGTCCGCGAAATCGATGCCCTCGGCGGCGCGATGGGCCGGGCCATCGACGCCACCGGCATCCAGTTCCGCATGCTCAACCGCAGCAAAGGACCGGCGATGCACGGCCCCCGCGCCAGGCCGACAAGCGGGCCTACCAGCAAGAGATCACGCGGCTCGTCGAATCGCAATCGGGGCTTTCCCTGCGTCAAGAAACCGTCGAGGATCTCATTGTCGAAGCGGGAAACGCCAACACAACCTCGAGCCCGGCACTTGTGCCGGGCGAGAAACGCCGCCACTCCTGCGAGTCGCCGGCGTTCGCGTGGCCGGCGACGCCGTCTATCGCGCCCGGGCCGTCGTGCTCTGCGCCGGCACGTTCATGCAGGGGCTGCTCCACGTCGGCGAATGCGACGCTGCCCGGCGGGCGCATGGGCGAACCCGCGACATCCGGCATCAGCCTCTCGCTCGCGCGACTGGGTCTCGAACTCGCACGCTTCAAGACCGGCACGCCGCCGCGCATCAACGGCCGCACCATCGACTACGACAAGACGGAACTCCAGCCCGGCGACGACGAGCCGGAGCCATTTTCATTCCTCACCGAGCGGATCGACTGCCGGCAAGTCCCGTGCTGGATCACCTACACCACGCCGCCGGCCCACGAGTTGATCCGCGCGAACCTGCACCGCGCGCCGATGTTCACCGGCCAGATTCAATCGACCGGGCCGCGCTACTGCCCTTCGATCGAAACCAAGATCGTTCGCTTTGCCGACAAGCCCCGGCACCAGCTCTTTCTGGAACCCGAGGGACGCGCGACGCACGAAGTGTACGTCAACGGGTTGGCGACCAGCTTACCGCGCGACGTGCAGGACGCCCTGCTGCGGTTGATTCCCGGCATCGAGCAAGCCGAGATCCTTCGCTATGGCTACGCCATCGAGTACGATTACTTGCCGCCGACCCAATTGAAGCCTTCGCTCGAAACCAAACGGTGGCGGGCCTGTACTTCGCCGGCCAGGTCAACGGCACGACCGGCTACGAGGAAGCCGCCGCCCAAGGACTTGTCGCCGGCGCCAATGCCGCGCTCGGACTTCGTGGGCAACCAGCGATCGTGCTTCGCCGCGATCAGGCATATATCGGCGTGATGATCGACGATCTCGTGACCCGCGGCGCCGATGAGCCGTATCGCATGTTCACCAGCCGGGCCGAATATCGCCTGCTGCTGCGGCCCGACAATGCCGACCGCCGCCTGACGCCGCTGGGCCACGCGCTGGGACTGGTCGACGACCAACGATGGAAAAAGTTTCAGACCAAAGTCGACGAAGTAGACCGAACGGCGCATCTGCTCGAGAGCACCCATCATGGTTCGGCGTCGCTGGCGAAATTCCTCCGTCGCCCCGAAGTCACATGGAAGGAAATCGTGGCGCTGCGGCCAGAGCTGGCAACCGTGTCGGCCGCCGCGGCAAAGCAGGTCGTTTACGACGCCAAGTATGCCGGCTACGTCGCCCGGCAGCAGGTGGACATCCAACGGCACCAGCGGCTGGCCGCCCGTCGCATCCCGGCGGGCCTCGACTATGGCGACGTGTCTCACCTGCGCGCCGAAGCCCGCGAAAAGCTTGCCCGCGTGCGGCCGATCGACCTCGCGCAGGCTGCACGCATAAGCGGCATCACGCCGGCTGATCTTGCGGTTCTGATTGTCCATCTCGAAGGCTCTAAGACGCACCTTCGTTGCTGAGCGGCCGAGCCGAGATCGGTCCCAATTTCGTGTCGCGGGAGTGTCCGCTTTGGTAGCTCACTGCTTGTCCGCATTCACCCGAGTCTCCGCAGCATTCCGAATCGCTTGATGGCGACGCACCTTCACGTTCTTGCGCTGCTCCGCGTTCTTTGGGGTTTGCGCAATGAGGGCTTGTGCCATAACTTGCCGCACAGAAACGACTTAGCTCAAGAATACCTGTATTGACAGGTGCGGGAGGATAGCTATAATTTAGCCTGCCTGGCAAGTTCGGTAATGTCGGCAGAACCGGATGAGCCTGCTGGTTGCACTTAGCTTAGGATGTGAAGGGTTTGCGGTAGGCGCGAACTCAAGGCGGGTTTCAGGCTACTTCGACATGGAGGACTAGAGGCCCCGGGATCGTCTGCCGGCTTTCTGCGCGGGGTCTCGTTACCGCTGGCCGCCTTGGCGACTGGCAAGAGGGATCAACATGAAAACTGTGTTCACGACCGGCGAGGCGGCCAAGATCTGCAAGGTCTCGCAGCAGACGATCATTCGCTGTTTCGACTCCGGTCAATTGAAGGGCTTTCGCGTGCCGGGCAGCCGTTTTCGCCGCATCCCCCGCAATGAACTCTTCTCTTTCATGCGCGACAACGGCATCCCGACCGATGCCCTGGAAAGCGGCAAGCGCAAGGTGCTTATCGTTGACGACGACGAGGAACTGGTCGAGTTGATCACCGACGCCTTGGACCGGGATGGGCGGTTTGAAACCCGCAGCGTCAACAACGGCTTCGATGCCGGCATGATGGTCAAGGAATACCGTCCCGACCTGATTGTGTTGGACGTCATGCTGCCCGACATCAACGGCCGCGAGGTCTGCCAGCGCGTCCGCGGCGACAAGAGCATGGACGACGTTCGCATCATCTGCATCTCCGGCATGGTCGAGGAGGACAAGGTGAGCGAGTTGAAGGCGGCCGGAGCCAACGACTTCATGCACAAGCCGTTCGAGGTCGAGCGGCTGGTCGAGCGGATGTGCCAGCACCTGGACATCGAAGTAGCCACCAGCGCCTAACGTAGCAGGCACGTGCTATCTGCCGATTCGTAGGTTATGCTTCAGCATAACGTGCGGGGCGTTCGGCACGCATTATGCTGGAGCCCGGTGCCTGGCAATCGTTATGCTGAAGCATAACCTGCGGCTACCACCTTTCCGTCATGGACGAATCTTCGTCGATCGCTGCGAGACTCGCCCGGTTGGAAGAACTGGAAACCCGCTTCCAGGAACTGCTCGAAGCCGAGAAGCTCGAGGCGATGGCCGAGTTCGCCGCGGGGGCGGGCCATGAGATCAATAACCCGTTGACCGTCATTGCTGGCCGGGCTCAACTCTTCCTCCGCGACGAAACGCACCCCGAGCGGCGGCGCGACCTGGCGCTGATCAACGCGCAGGCCATGCGCGTCTATGAGATGATCGCCGACATGATGCTCTTCGCCCGTCCGCCCCGGCCGGAGAAGCAATCGCTCGACCTGGTCGCGCTGGTCGACCAAGTCGTGACAGACCTGCGGCCCCGTGCGGCGCTACAAGGCACGGTAATCTGCCGCTCCGGCGATGAAACGTCATTGGTCGTGGATGCCGATCCGATCCAACTCAACGTCGCCCTGCGGGCGATCTGCCAAAATGCGCTCGACGCCCTCGGCAGCGGCGACCACGTCGAGATCGCCGTCGCCGATAGTCAGAGCGAAGCGACGATTGCCATCCGCGACGACGGCCCCGGCATTCGGCCCGACGAGCGGCGGCACATTTTCGACCCCTTCTATTCCGCCCGCCAGGCCGGCCGCGGTCTGGGTCTCGGCTTGTCGAAAGCCTGGCGCATCGTCACCAACCACGGCGGCCGAATCGACGTTGCAAGCCAACCAGGCCGCGGAGCGGTCTTCACGATCGTGCTGCCCGCCACACCGACAAGACACTCGTCATCGACCGGTGATGGGCAGTCCTAGCACGTCTCAAAACTTGCTCGCATCGATCGGCCGATTGTCTTTCCGGTTGCCCAAACAGCGGTGGACCTGGCGGTCGATCGTATAGCGGATCGGATGGACCGAGCCGTCGCAGAACACCATGTTGAAGCCGCTGGCATGGGCGCTGCCGAATCGCACGTTGGGAAACATCAGCCCGCTCTGGTCCTGATACGGTTGCATATACGGATCGTCATTCGTCCATCGAGCCGTGTCGTGGTCGATGCCGGTATCCCAGCCCTGGTCATCATCGGCCGGAATGCCATCAAGGTAGTGTTCGGGGTCGATGAAACGTTCGCCGGCAAGATACGTGCTGCTCGTGCCGTCGCGAATCTGCGAGACGGGCAACCGGCTGTGCAAATAGATGACGCCCGTGGCGGTTGCCTCGCCATTGGCCCGCGCGCCCAATCGAAGGCCGACCGAGCATCGCCGTCGGCGTAAGACTCCGGGCCGGCCGACACGCCGCTCTTGTCCGGGTTCGTCGGATTATCGGCCGATGCTTTGGTATCGTAGGCGTCGCCACAATTGCAGCCGTAGTCGCAGCGGGCGATGACGGCGCCGACGCTGACGTTCCGATAGGGGTACGTTGCCTGGAGCAGAAACGGATAGGCGACGGCGCTTCGGCGCGTGGGACAGTGGAGCAGAGGCAACGGCGTGGCCACACGTTGCGCGGCGGCCGCGCCGTTGCCGCCCGTGCCCATCGCGTGCAACGCCGTTTGCTCAAGGTACGGCAACAGGTTGTAGATCCAGCCGCCGGGCTGTCGATCGCCGCATCCGCGGTCGGGATCGCCGGCCCAACGGTTCCCCCAGCCGCCGGAGGGCAGAAAGCCGTGGGCCGATTCGTGGCCGGCAGCCGCCAAACCGATCTGTCGCAGATTGTTGCGGCACTGAAGCTGCCGCGCTGCCTCACGCGCCGCCTGGACGGCCGGCAGTAGCAACGAAACCAGGATGCCGATGATCGTCACAACGACCAATAGCTCGATGAGCGTAAAACCGGAACAGGCCCTCACGGGATTGTTTGCAGGCTGCTCGGCCATCGAATCCACGGTCGAAGCCGTCGGCCGGTGAACGAATCGCCTGTGACCGACACTTCTACGCCGCCCATAGCTTTTGACAATATCCACAATGTATCGGCCAATCGGTCCGCGCCAATCGCCCCCCAGGTTGCGGGCTGTCCCGTCCGAGCGGAGTTGCGAAGAATTCAACCGGTAGGCCGATGCCCTAGGGGCAGTGCTTTATTGGTCGTAGGGGAATGGCGAACCAGATGCGCGCGGAAAGCGTATACGTGGATGGACCCGGAACGCTTTTCTTGATGGGAAACTGGAACGAGAAGTCATGATTGATGGAGGCCCCTCCGATTCCGTTCAGGTGTACTTGACACAGATGAGCAACACGCCGTTGCTCAACCGAGGTCAGGAACTCCAGGCCGCGCGGCACATCGAGGCTGCCCGCAAGACACTTCGCCATGCGATGCTGGCCACCGACTACGTGCTCCGCGGCGCGGTCGCAATGCTCGACAAGGTGGCCGCGGGGCGGATGCGTCCCGAGGTCGCTTTTGAGGGGGCGATGAGCGTCGACGAGTACAAGCGCCGCCTGATGGCCTCGGTCGGACCGAATGTCCGCACGCTGAAACATCTGGTCCGCTGCAACCGGGCCGATTTTTCTGTGGTGATGTCGAAGGCGTCTCCGCCCGAACGGCGCCGGCAGGTGCGGCGCCGGCTTCTGATGCGGCGGGCCAAGGCGGTCCGCCTGGTCGAGGAAACGTTGGTCCGCCGTCAACACCTCGACCTCCTGGTCGAGAAGCTGAAGGAAATCGCCCGGCGGATGGACATGCGATCGCAGGAGATCGGCGAGGCCCGCCACGAGCACGACGACGCGCGCGCCGCCTTCGCGCGCAAGGAACTGCGCCGCCTGATGCGGATGACGCAGCGAAACGCCGGCGCGGCTGCGGCGGCGCCTGTCACGCATTGCCGCCCTGCGCCACATTCACGACAACGCCCGACGAGAGCTGTCCACGGCCAACTTGCGGCTGGTGGTCTCCATCGCCAAGCGCTATCGCAACCGCGGCCTCAGCTTCCTTGACCTGATCCAGGAAGGCAACACGGGACTGTTGCGGGCGGTCGACAAGTTCGAGCCCGCCCGGGGATTCAAGTTCTCGACCTACGCTACCTGGTGGATCCGCCAGGCAATCAGTCGGGCCATCGCCGACCACAGCCGCACGATCCGCGTTCCGGTGCACATGCTGACCACGGTCGACAAGGTCCTCAGCGCCGGCCGCCGCGAGGCGCAGCAGCGCAACCGCCGCCCGACCCTCGAAGAAACGGCCCGGGCCGCCGGTCTGTCGGTCGACGCGACGCGTCGGGCAATGAAGGCCAATCGCCGTATGCTGTCGCTCGACGAGCCGCTCGGCGATGCCAGCGAAAACTACCTCGGCGAGCTGCTTCCGGATCAGCGCCACGACGATCCCCTGCTGGGCCTTCATCAAGACTCGCTCAAGGCCGGGATCGCCCAAGCGCTTCAGTCGCTGACCTACCGCGAGCGGGAAATCGTTCGTCTGCGCTATGGCCTCTCGGACGGCTATCCATATACGCTTTCGGAGGTCGGAAAAATTTTCTCCGTCACGCGCGAACGCATCCGGCAGATCGAGTGCGACGCCATCCGCAAGCTTCAGCACCCATCGTGCGCCAGCAAGCTCGCCGATTTTCTCGATAGCCCGGCGCCGATGCCTGCCCCGCGGGCCAAGACGCAGCTCGAGTCGTATGCCAAGGTTGAATCCGGCGTGATGATGTCGTAGCGAGCCTCGCCGGGCGTCGCAGCGACCTTCTAAATCGAACTGCGAAACGTCGAAAGTGACGTGCCTGTGCCATTGTGGGCACTGTCCCGATTGTTGGGGCAGGACGCCACAAAAATGGGACTGTCCCCTTGGAAACGACCCGAATTGGGTGCCACGGTTGGCTCGTCCAGCCGTGCGAAACCACGGGGACGTGGAATAAACGCATCGCCAAACGTATCATAAGCGACGGGCGCATCCGCAGGGTGGACCTGCCCGCTGGCGACCGGAGTCTGTCAACTCGACGAGGGAGGTGTATCGATGAGAGCGTTCGGACTGCTCATGCTGGTGGCGTGCGTCAGCCTATTCGCGCTCGGGTGCCCGAAGCAACCGACGGCGAAGTCGACGAAGGAAACCAATACCAAGGCAACGAGCTCGACAGAGGCCCAAACGGCGGCGGAGGCAGCCAAAGCCCAAGAGGAAGAGCGAGCCGCCGCCAAGGCCGAAGAGGAACAGAAGAAGGCCGACGCGATGAAAGCCGAGGAAGAGCGGCAGAAGGCTGAAGCCGCCAAGGCTGAGGAAGAGCGGCAGAAGGCCGACGCTGCCAAGGCCGAAGAGGAGCGTAAGGCGGCTGAAGCCGCCAAGGCTGAAGAAGAGCGGAAGGTGGCTGCGGCGAAGGCCGAGGAAGAACGAAAGGCCCAAGAGGCCAAGGCTGCGGAGGAGAAAGCAGCCGCCGCGAAGAAGGCCGCCGAGGAGGTCGCTCCCGCGAAGAAAGCCGACGACCAACCAAAGAAGTAGCCGACAAAATCGGCGAATGGGGACCGTCCCAATTTTCGTATCGACGAAATTGGGACGGTCCCCTTCGATGCCCTCCCGGCGCAAGAAGCGCGAACCGCCGACTTGCGCCGGCGGTTGCTGCGGCACCTCCCTGTGCCGACGCTGTATCAAGGAAACAGGAACACGCCGCCGACCCACGCGCCCGCCTCGAACAATGCCGCCGCGAACGCTGAGCGGAAGCGGATCGAGCATGTACGGGCGCAATCGCCCGGCCGGTAGTAGCCCAGCGTGTACATGCACTCGTTCGGCAACTCCAGCCCCATCTTGTACGGCAGAATCGGCACGGTCAGGAAGAAGTTGGCCCCCGACGCGAACGGCTGCAGCCACGGGCCGCACATGTGGCCGTAACGCTCCAGTTGCACGTCCTCGAAGTACAGCGGCTTGTGGCATAACGCCGACGCCGTCCACGCGAAGGTGGTCGGCGCGAACGCCCGCGGCTGGAAGGTCGCATTGCCCAACGGACAATCGTGCGGAAGCTCGCCTTCCGGGGGCGTGATGTTCGTGGTCAAGCTCCCTGATCGGCTTCAGGTCCTTCGGCGAAGGGCAGTGTTCGGCGAACTCGTACTGCGGCCCGGCGAGCTCCTGGTCCAACAGCGGCTGCTCGCGAGTTACCGCTTCAACGGGGTGAAGCCGAACCGGCTGGCGGTTGAGCGGCTTTTCGCGGCCGACGGCTTCGTCGCTCAGTCCTGGTGCGTCGACTCGGTCCGGCGGCAAACCGGGAAGTCGTGTCCGACAGCTCTCGGCTCCGAGCGGGATCGCTGCGGCTCGAGCGGATCGCTCGAGCCGGTCAACGCCGCCGTCGGATCTGGTTCTGAGCCGTTCGCAGACGCCACGGGGCGAACGCAGACGGTGCGGTGTGTTCCGTCGGCGGTCACGGCCGCTACGGATCGCGGCCGATTCGGGACGCTGCGGCAACCATTTCAGATCGGCTGCCGCCGCGGCCCGTGCTGTAGCTGGCCTGCTGCACGGACGTGTCGGCCGGCGATCGGCCGCGGCCCAGGCGTCGCGGACCACTCCCCATGTCAAAACCATCCCCGCGATGAGAACCACGGCCCACCGAGCCGGGCCTCGCGCGACGCAATCCTCACGAACTGTCGCCGGAGGCGTACTCCGTGCTGTAGTTCGGCGCTTCCTGCGTAATGGTGATGTCATGAGGATGGCTCTCCCGTACACTGGCTGGTGTGACTTGGATGAATCGCGATTCCGTGCGCAACTCCTCGATGGTTCGTGCTCCGCAATATCCCATGCCCGCCCGCAACCCGCCCACCAGTTGGTAGACGAACGGCCCAAGCTGTCCCTTGAAGGGCACGCGGCCCTCGACGCCCTCGGGCACCAGTTTGTCCGGTCCGCGGCGGTCGCCCTGGCGGTAGCGCTCGCTGGAGCCCTGCACCATGGCCCCCAACGAGCCCATGCCTCGATAGACCTTGAACGTTCGCCCCTGGTAAAGGATCTGTGCCCCCGGGCTCTCCTGCAATCCCGCGAATAGTCCTCCAATCATCACCACGTGCGCACCGGCGGCAATCGCCTTGGTCAGGTCGCCGGAGTAGCGGATCCCACCATCGGCGATGATCGGGAATCTGACTCTTCTCGGCCACCTGGGCCGCCTGGTAAATCGCGGTGATCTGCGGGACGCCGACGCCCGAAATGACCCGCGTGGTGCAGATCGATCCCGGCCCGATGCCGACCTTCACGGCGTCGGCCCCGGCGGCGATCAAATCCTTGCACCCCTCGGCCGTGGCCACGTTGCCGGCCACGACGTCGATGTCCCACTGCTTCTTAATGCTCCTGACGGTTTCGATGACGTTGGCCGAATGCCCGTGGGCGCTGTCGACCACCAGCACGTCCACGCCCTTGCCGATCAGGCCCTCGACCCGCTGGTAATCGTGGACGCCGACGGCGGCACCCGCCCGCAGCCTCCCTTGCCCATCTTTGCAGGCCTGCGGAAACCGCCGCATCATGTCGATGTCTTTGATCGTAATCAGTCCTGTCAGTCTGAAATCTTCGTCAACCAGCAAAAGCTTCTCCACCTTTTTTGCCATCAAAATCTTCTCAGCTTCCTCAAGCGTTACAGTCCCCGTCGCGGTGACCAGATTCTCACGGGTCATCACCTCGGAAATCGGCAGGTCCCAGTCTTCGAGGAAGCGGAGGTCGCGGCGGGTGATAATGCCCACCAGCCGGCCATCGGCCGAGGTGATTGGCAGGCCCGGAGACGTTGTACTGGTTCATAATCTCCCGGGCGTGGGCCAACGTGGCGTCGGGCTGGAGCGTGGCCGGATTGAAGATGATGCCGTTGGCACTGCGTTTGACCTTCTCGACCTCCTCGGCCTGCCGCTCGACGGACATATTCTTGTGGATGATGCCCAGCCCCCCCTCTTGGGCCAGCGCGATGGCCATTTCGCGCCTCGGTCACCGTGTCCATCGGGGAACTGAGCATGGGGATGTTCAGGCGGATTCGCCGGGTCAATCGCGTGCGAGACATCGACCTCGGCCGGCACGACTTCGCTATAGCGCGGTTCCAGCAGCACGTCGTCGAAGGTAAGTCCCTGATACTCGCGGACTTTGTGGTCCATGGCGTCCGCTCCGCGGCAAGACTAAAGGGGTAAACCCCGCATTATCGCCGGTTTGACGCAGAATGCAATGAGGCCAACAGAACGGCGCGAGCACCAGTTCGTTGATGCTGAAAGACAAGCCCCAGGGCGCAGGTCAAGGGCCAGGGTGTTCCGCCCCCGGTCATTCCATGCTGCCGCTTCGCGGCCATCTTCGTCCCACAATCGTGGCACTCACCCAACATTTTCCGCCTACTCCACTGCTCTTGTCCGGCCCGCAAGATTTCGCTACATTCCACTGCCTTCAATCGCCGGCTCCCGTCGGTTGGGGGAGCGTGATGGATTGGCTCGTCCGGGGAAAGGAATCCGCATCATGCAGGCCACCCTTGCCGAACTTGCGCGCGCTGGTCGGTGGGCAGATCATCGGCGACGGCCAGTTGGTGATTCGCGGCGCCGCCACGCTCCGCGACGCCGAGCCGGGCCAAATCACGCTGGTCGACCAATCCGAAAAGAACCAGCGCCTGGAAAATTGCCGTGCGCGCGGCCGTGGTCGCCCGCGCAGCTTCACGCCGCGACGACCGTCCCGCCATCCAGGTCGACGACGTTCACCGGGCGTTTGCCATCATCGTGCGTCATTTCTGCCCGCCGCGCGACGATGCTCGCGCATCGGCATCAGCCCGCTGGCGGTCGTCAGCCCCACGGCCGCAGATCGGCCCGAACGTCGACGTTCATCCGTTCGCCACCATCGGCGACCACGTGACCATCGGCGCCGGCTCGACGATCCACTCGGGCGTCCACATCATGGCCGGCTCGCAGATCGGCCAGGACGTGACCATCTTTCCCAACGCCGTGCTGTACGAAAACACGGTGGTCGGGCCGCGGTGCCTGATCCACGCCAACGCCGTGCTGGGGGCCTATGGCTTCGGCTACGGTTTCGCCGACGGCCGGCACGTGCTGTCGGCCCAATTGGGCAACGTCGTGTTGGGGGCCGACGTGGAAGTCGGCGCCGGCTCGACGATCGACCGCGGCACCTACGGCCCGACGTCGATCGGCGAGGGCACCAAGATCGACGACCCGGTGATGGTCGCCCACAACTGCCGCATCGGCCGCCACAACATGCTCTGCTCGCAGGTCGGCATCGCCGGCAGCACGACCACCGGCGACTACGTGGTGATGGCCGGCCAGGTGGGCGTTCGCGACCACGTGCACATCGGCAGACCGGGCCGTGCTGGGGGCGATGGCCGGCGTGACCAACGACGTGCCCGACGGCAGCCGCATGATCGGCATTCCCGCCACGCCCGAACGCGAACAGAAAGTCAAGCAGGCCGCCTTCAGCAAGCTGCCCGAGATGCGGCGGCAGTTGAAGCAGTTGCAGCGCGCGGTCGACGCAGATCGACCGAACGCCTCGGCGCCGGCGGCTCGGCTGACCGCCAACGAGACAGTGGATCGCGACCGCGCGATGACGACCGCCGCAGCCGTGGCGTGAGTGCCGACGACGAATCGTCGCATCTGCAATTGACCGATTGCAGATCTCCAATCCGGTCGAGCAATTGGGACTGTCCCAATTCTCGATGACCAATATCTGCCGTCGCCCCGACTCCCGCGTCGCGTCGGCATCATGGCCGGCTGGGGGCGGTTGCCGCTGGCCGTGGCCGAGGCCCTGCGCCGCCAAGGCTGCGAGGTCTACTGCCTGGGCACCATCGGGCACGCCGACCCGGCGCTGGCCGAGATCTGCGACGATTTCCGCTGGAGCGGGCTGGCCAGAGTTCGGCGGCGCCATCCGCTACTTCCGCCGCCACGGCGTGACCGAAGTCACGATGGTGGGCAAGATTTTCAAGGTGCGGCTGTTCGAGCGGTGGCGGTGGCTGCGAAACCTGCCCGACCTGCGCACCATCCGCATGTTCCTGCCCCATTTTCTCACGCGAAGGAAGGACTGCCGCGACGACTCGCTGCTGGGGGACGATCGTCGAGGAGTTTGCCGCCGAGGGCATCCGCTTCGCCGCCGGCGACCGATTACGCCCCCGAGCTGCTCGTCGGCGAAGGGCCAGACTCACCGGCCGCGGCCCCACGGCCTGGCAGCAGAAGGACATCGACTTCGGCTGGAAGATGGCCAAGGAGATGGGCCGGCTCGACATCGGGCAGAGCGTGGCCGTCAAGGACCAGGCCGTGCTGGCCGTCGAGGCCGTCGAGGGAACCGACGAGTGCATCCGCCGCGCCGGCGCTGCTCTGCCGCGCCGGCGGCTTCACCGTGGTCAAAGTGGCCAAGCCGCAGCAGGACATGCGATTCGACGTGCCCACGATCGGCCTGGGCACGCTGGAAACGCTACATGCCGCCGGCGGCAAGGTGCTGGCCGTCGAGGCCGGCCGAACCATCCTCCTCGACCAGGTCGCCGTCATCGAATACGCTGATCGCAACGGCCTGGTGATCGTGGCCTTGCGCCCGTAATCGCCGCCTCGCTACCCCTGGACTCCGGATGGCTTCCCTTTCGGACCTCGCAGGATGATCTGCCAGGCCTCGTCGGCCGTCTCGGCAAAATCGATCAGATCAAGGTCCTCGTCAGTAATCGTGCCGTCGTCCGCGAGGAACTGGAAATCGATGACGCGCTGCCAATAGGCCCGGCCGAAGAGCACGATCGGGATCGGCTGCATGCGGCCGGTTTGGCGCAGCGCCAGCGCGTCGAACAACTCGTCGAGCGTGCCGAAGCCGCCGGGAAAGGCCATTAGCGCCTTCGCCCGCAAGAGAAAATGAAGCTTGCGCAACGCGAAGTAGTGAAATTGAAAGCACAACTCGGGCGTAATGTACGGATTCGGCAGTTGCTCGTGCGGCAGACGGATGTTCAAGCCGACGGATTTCGCGCCGACGTCGTGGCGCCGCGGTTTGCGGCTTCCATGATGCCCGGCCCGCCGCCGGTGACGACCACATAGTCGCGCTGCGGCTCTGATTGCCCCTTGACCGAGACCAGCCGTCCGAACTCGCGGGCCTTGTCGTAGTAGCAGCTCAACTCGAGCAGGTGTTCGGCGGCATTCGAGGCCCGTTGTCGCAGCGGATCGTCCGGCGACGCCGCTAATTCCTTTCGGGCCGTTTCGAGTTGCTGCCGGGCAATCGGCGGGGCGACAATTTGCGTACTCCCGAAGACGACGATCGTCGAGCGAACATTATGTTCTTGGAGATACAATTCGGGCTTGAGCAACTCCAGTTCCATCCGCTCCGCCCGCAACTCCGGCCGGTCGAAAAAATCAGCATCCCGATACGCCACGCGATAACTCGGTGACTGAAGGATTTTGGCCAGGTTGTCGGCGGCTTCATCGTTCATGGGTACGGCCTTCGAAATCACAGGGAAAGAACAACCATTCAGGAGCCGCTTGGCGTGTCACAACAAGCCATCAGATCCGCACCGCAATCTACGGCCACGCGAGCTTCGCCCAAAACACGATCCAGACCAGCGTTGCGGCCCAAAGCACCGGCGTCGGTCCCAGCAGCGCCGGCGACGGCCGTCGCAACGCCAACCGCGCGACCAGCCACGCAAGCCCGCAGACAACCGCCGTGGCGGTGGCAATGACGACCAATGCTTGCCAGTCAAGAAACACCCCGACGCAGACGGGCGAAAGAAAGATCGACGTGGTTGGGTTTTCAGGAATTGCCTGCTTCGATCTTGTCTTCTTTCGCGTGGTTTGGCGGGGTCGTCCCTTTCTGTTCCACACCAGCAAGCCGGCGCCGCCAACGATCGCGCCGGCGGCAAGTCCGGCCAGTCCGTCGACGATCCCGGCCAGGTGCGCCGGCAAGTCCGTCCATGCCGCCACCGGTCGCAGCCAAGGCCAGAACAGCGCCGCGGCAAAGCCGACGGCCAGCGCCGGAACAAAGAGCTTCACCGGCGCCCGCCACCGGTCGTATTCGATCAGCGCCGCGCAGAGCAGCGTGCATAGCAGCAGGAGGTGGTAGAGATAAACGCCGTAGGCGTGCCCCATGCTCCACTCGCGGAGCAGCATCGTGCCCATCGGAAATGCTCGATGCGGCAGATTCGCGCCCTCGGAAACGAGCTCCACCGCGGCCAGCAGCGCGAACATGCCGGCCGTCGTGGCCTCGACGATCGGATAGCCGGCGAGATAGGTTCGCCGCACTTCCGGCAGCGGCCCCGCAACACGATCCAACCGAAAACCGGTACGTTGTCGAACCAGCGGATAGGCTTGCCGCACTTCGGGCAGTGCGACGGCGGATAGATGATGCTCATCCCCCGCGGCCACCGAAAGACGATCACATTCAAGAAACTGCCGATCACGCCGCCGACGAGCGTCATCCAGAGAACTAAGGGCCACGAGGCGGAGGAAGGCATGGAGTGAATTGATGATTGTTGATTGATGATTGTCTGGCGGTCTCTCTCCTCTCCTCACTCCCCTCAGACCATTCCGTGCAACGGTCCCCCGGGGGCGGCCAGGGCGTCCACGCGCGCGCGTCACCGCCGGGTCTTCTACAAGTGGCGGGGCGTGGTGTGGCTTGGCCCGAGCGTCAATCACCAGCGAGCCGAGACATCCCCAATGCTTGTCCCGGAAAAACGGCTCGATGCCAAAAACATCCGTCGCCGGGTTGCTCCGTGTGAACGTGGTCCACAGAAAGTTCTCCAGTGACCTGGCCGCAAAATCGCTGCTGCCGACCACGACGACCAACGGAAAACCGTTAATCGCGTCGGCCCGACGATATCCATCGCAAAACTCGGCGACGGCTCGATCGGGACCGCCGTCGCCTGAAGTATACGCCGGTCCTTCGACCACGAGGATGCCCGGCAAAAAAACGCGCGGTCGCCTGAAGCCCCGTTGCTCGGGCAATACAAACCGGCTGTCCCATGCCACCGGCAGCGTTCGCAACGGCGCACCGGCCGCTGCGATCACGACCTTCGAGCCCTCGTTCAGCCGTCCGCCGCTGTAGTCGAGCGTGTCGATGGTCGTGCAGGTCTCGAAATGCAGATCGCGTCGCCAGTCGACCCGCTCCAGCATGTGGTGGAAGAAATCCGCCACGCGGCGGACGTCCAGTTCCGGATCGTCCTCGGCGGCGGCGATCCACAGGTACTTTGCCAACGACAATTGCCCGTGGCCCAGCAGTGCGTGGGCCAGTGTGAGCAGTTCCCGAGGTTGCCGCCGTTGATTGTACGGTACATACCGTTCGCTGCCGACAGCCAGCAACAACGGGTGTACGCCCGCCGCGTCGACGGCGTGCACCGCCCGCACACCCGGAATCTGCTTGGCGATTGCCGGCCCGGCCAGCTCGTGGATCAGTTCGGCGAAAATCGTGTCCTCTTGCGGTGGCCGGCCAACGACCGTAAACGGCCAGATGGCGTCCGGGCGATGGTAGACGTGTTCGACGCGCATCACGGGGAACTCATGGCACAGGCTGTAGTAGCCCAGGTGATCGCCGAAGGGCCCTTCCGGCTTCAGTTCCGTCGGGTCGATCGAGCCGCTGAGGCAGAAGTCGGCCTCGGCGTGAATCGGCAGTTGGTCCGGCCGGCAGATCATCGGCACGCGACGTCCTCCCAGCACGCCTGCCAATGCCAGTTCGCTCATACCCTCGGCCAGCGGCATGACGGCGGCGACGGTCATCGCCGGTGGGCCTCCGACAAACACGTTGATCGGCAGCGTCTCGTTGCGCCGCAACGCCGCGGCGTGATGGGCCGCGATGCCGCGATGAATCTGGTAGTGCAGTCCGACCTCGCGATTGACCTCATACGTGCTGCCGGAGAGTTGCACGCGGTACATGCCCAGGTTGCTCCGCGCGAAGCCCGGCTGGTCCGGGTCTTCCGTGTACACCTGCGGCAGCGTGATATAGGCTCCGCCGTCGTCCGGCCACGACCTCAATTGCGGCAGCTCGCCGATCGTCGTCTCGCAGGCCAGCACCGGACCGCCGCGCACCTTCCTCGGCCGCGTCAACAGAGCGGACCATGGGGCGTTGAAATAGAGCCGCGGGCGGCGCACCGCGTCCGCGGGATCGCACTGCAACGCCACCAGCCGCTCCAACCGTTTTAGCGCGCCGCCGAAGATGTGCCTCATCCGGGCCATCGTGCCGAACAGATTCCCCAGCATCGGAAACCGGCATCCGACGACGTTCGTAAACAGCACCGCCGGTCCGCCGGCACGAAACACCCGCCGCTGTATCTCCGCCAATTCCAGGTCGGCGTTGACCGAGGCGTCGACGCGGACCAGTTGTCCGGTTGCCTCCAAGTCGTCGACGCATTGGCGAAGCGTGCGGTACATGGATGGGTTGTTCTACCGCCGCCCTTGGCGTTCCAATCGTTCGCTCAGAAGCCGCTGTTTGAGTCGCCTTGCGTTCGGCCTTGGTTAGCTTGCGGTTGATCGGCGACGAGACCGAAACGGAGGAAGCCGATGCCACGGTCGCCGCGCTGACCGGCGCCGCGGCCCGGCGAAATGCCGGCTGTGGGACGGCGTGCGGCGGATCGATCTTGCTAAAGCGGTCGGTCGCCGCCGCCGACACTCCAGCCTTCTCGCCGTCCGGTCGATTCGGCACGCCGACCGACCGCGGCCGACGCTCCGGCAACACGCCTTCGGCGTCGAGCAGCACGTGTCGGGCCTGCAGCAGCATGGCCATCAGCAGCGCCATGCCGCTAAGAAGTTCGGCGCCCGCCGTCAGCATTATACGGTGGCCGCCTCCGCCGGGCAGGAGGAAGCTAAGCCGCCAGACAATCGCCGTCGTCTGGGCAGCGGCTGCGATCAACAAAACGCCCATGGCCAAACGGTTCGATCGCATGTCCACGAGCAGCCGCGAGCCAACCGCGCCTAGGACGACGGCGTAAAAGGTCACCCACCAAAGCGAACCGTCGCCCACCAGAGGCGTGCCGGTTGCCGAGATCATCAGTTCTCGCAACCCGTCGCGCAGACTGGCTGCCTGGTCGGCGGCCAAGAGAAACCAGCAAACAGCCGCCCAACGCCAGATGCGGTAACGGCCCTGATAGTCGTCGGTACGGTGGCGACGGACGCTGTAGATCAGCATGGCCGCCGCCGAGGCCGCCAGCAGCGTAAGCGAGCAGAACCAACAGCCGAGGCTCCCCTTGGCGGCCAGGTCGAGAGCCGCGATGCCTGCACCGCCGCTGGAAACGCGATCGAGCATCCAGGCATAGGACGCTTCGACGCCAACCAGGATTGCCGCGGCCGCCAGCAGCAAGACCGTGTAGGCGACACCCCGTCGCGGGATCAGGTCGAACAGGCGGATCTGTTGCTGCAAGAACTCCGCATCCCCGTAATGCTGGGGGCGTTGCGGCGTGGAATCCGCCTCCGCGCGATTGCCTGGGGAGGGCCAGTCATTGGGATTCGACAACTCGTCGGCCAACAATCGACGCCGCCGCTCATCGCGCAGGCCGAAGTGCCGGAACGAACTCGAGACTTGCAGCGACATCGTAATGGATTAGTCCGCAGTTCCTGTCTGCCAATGGGCCCGTCGCGATGCGAGGACGGTTTTCTCTAGAGCATCGCCGTCCCGCCATTCCTGAAAATTCGGCAGGAGCCGTTCAGAACGCCACCGCAACGCCGCTATCTAGCTCAATCTGCTTATTTGTCGTCTTTTCACAACGCATCATGTTGCCGGTTTAATACCGTCACACAGACCTGAGGCAAATGCAGCCTCGCCGCTTTGTCTTAACCCCTCAGATAACCTAGACTTCCTACGGGGCATGTGACTGTTCGTTGTTGCGCCGTGTCGCGTGCCACGGCTGGCTTGCCCAACCGTGCTTTCCGCGCCGCTGGACAAGCCAGCAGTGGCACCGAGTTTGACACGTTGCGTGTGTTAGGCCGCACGCTAATGAGACCCCGCACATGAGCACGACTCCCGGCGCCCAGCACAACTCTTCCTATCCTGGCTCGGAGTCACCCTCCGTCGCATTGGCTCCGCCGACTGGGGCGCCGCCGTCGTCCGCCGATCGTTGGATGACGGAACTGCACGCCTTGCTGCGGGAACTGGAGACCGTCACGGCGGCCGGCCCGGCGCCGCCGCCGGTCTACGGCGAGGCGGTCGACGACCGACTCGTACAGACGCGTCTGGGCGTCGCCACCAGCCTCTTCGCGGCCCTGCGACACAAGAACGCCGCCATTGCCCGTCATGGCCTGCGCGTCGCGCTGACCTGTTCGGCCTGGGCGTCGCAGATGGACCTGTCCCAACCGGAACGCGAGGCGATCGAGGTGGCCGCGCTGCTACACGACATCGGCGTCATCGGCACCCCGGACGACATCTTGTTGAAGCCTGCGCTGCTCGACGGCAACGAATTGGCCATCATGATGCAAGCGCGGAAGGCCAGCGCCGACATTATCCGTTGTGGATGCAGTTCGACCGAAATTCTTGAAATCGTCGAAAACGTCGGGGCGTGGTACGGCGGCGGCGAAGAGGACGGGCTGCCTCACGGCGCCGATATCCCGCTGGGCGCGCGGATGGTTGCCATCGCCGAAGCTTTTGATGCCATGACGACCGATCGCGTCTACCGCCCGGCGCATTCCCAAGAGCGGGCGATGGCCGAGCTGTTCGCGTGCGCCGGCACGCAGTTCGATCCCGAGTTGGTCCAGGCGTTTGTCGACTTCCGCAAGTCCGATCAGGCATCGATTCACTGGGAGGTGGCGCATCGCTGGCTGCGTACGCTCGACGCGGCGATGATCGACACGTTGTGGCAGCCTGCGGCGGCGCTGCCGGGCGTGGAGGCGGCCGTCGACGTGTTGTTCCACAGCCGCCTGCTCGACAATATGTACGATGCCGTGGTGTTCATCGACGCGACGGGCCGCATCCTGCTGTGGAACCGCGGCGCGGAACGCCTGACGGGCATCTCCGGATCGAGCGTCCGCGGAGAAAAATGGCACGCCGAACTGCTGAACCTTTCCGACGAGAAGGGACGTCCCATCGGCGAGACCGATTGCCCCGTGCAAACCGCCATCCGGTGCGGCGTGCAATCCCTTCGCCGGCTAACGGTTGTCGGGCGAGGCCAACGGTCCGTCGCGGTCGATAGTCACGCCATTCCCGTCATCAACGAGAAGGGCACGTCGCAGGGCGCGATCCTCTTGTTCCACGACGCCTCGTCCGAAACGTCGCTGGAGCAGCGCTGTCAAAGCCTGCACGAGAAGGCCACGAAGGATCCCATGACTCAGGTGGCCAACCGCGCTGAGTTCGATCGCGTTCACGCCATGTTTGTCGCTGCCCACCAGCAACAGCACGTACCTTGCAGCCTGTTGATGTGCGACCTCGACCATTTCAAGTCGGTCAACGACACCTATGGCCACCAGGCGGGCGACGACGCGATTCAATGCCTGGCCTCGCTGCTGAAGGGTTCGTGCCGGCCGGGCGACCTGGTAGCCCGCTATGGCGGCGAGGAATTCGTGCTCTTGTGCGCCGATTGCGACAACTTCGTCGCGACCAACCGTGCAGAACAGATTCGCAAGGCGCTCAGCCAGGTGCCTCAGTCGAGAATGGGCGGCCGTAGCGTGACCGTCAGCTTTGGAGTGACGGAAATCCAGCCGGGCGATACGCCGGAAACGATGCTCCGCCGCGTTGATCGGGCCTTGCTGATGGCCAAGACCATTGGCCGCAACCGCGTCGTTCAGCTTGGCGCCGGCAGCGGCGACGAGCCCGCCGAGGTCCAGCCGGCGGCCGGCCTGTTCGCCATGGTCCGTCCCAGGGAGACTCTGCGGCAAGACCTGATCACCCCGGTGCCCGTCAAGATCGCTATCGCGCAGCTACGCGGTTTCGTGGCCGATCATCGGGCAAAAATCGTAGCCGTCGACGGCAATCGGGTGCGGCTGGACATCGAAGAGCAATCGGCCAGCCCCCTGCGCCGGCTCACCGACCGGCCGGTCGTCTTCCGCGTCGATGTGTCGTTTGAAGAGGAAGTGGTGCAGAAGGAACGCATGGTCGGTGATCAGACGCTGGGCACAGACACCACGCAGACGAAGATCCACCTCGCGATCAGCGCGCGGAAGAACCGCGACCGGCGCCGCAACGACGTTGCCACCCGCGCGCGGCAGGTGTTGGCAAGCTTCCGTTCGTATCTGATGGCCCACGAGGACGAGAAGAGCCTGCCAACGCGCTCGCCCGCGCTGACGCCATGGTTGGAGCAGTGACGCGGCGTGGCGGCGCGTCCTTAGGCGCAGCGAAGGGAGTGGTTTCCAGGCCGCCACGTCCACCACGCCATACCGGACGTGCCAGCCAACCGCGATGCGCGCGCTGCTTACCCCTTCGCCGGCGGCGGGGCGTCGGACGGCGGAAGCTCGCGAATCCAGATGTTGCGGAATCGGACCGGGTCGTGGTGGTACTGTAGCAGTAGCGGCAGCTTAGACGCGTGCGGCGCGTACTTCGGCGGCTGGTCCCACGGGGTTGCGCCTTCAATCGCAAAGTGATTCTGCACGAGCACGCCATTGTGCAGCACGGTGACAAACGCCGGCCGAACGAGCTTGCCGCCTTGGAAGCGGGGGGCCTCGAAGACGATGTCGTACGTCTGCCATTCGCCCGGCTTGCGCGAGGCGTTGACCAACGGCGGATGCTGCTTGTAGATTGCGGCTGCCTGTCCGTCGAAATAGGTCGGATTATTGTGGGAGTCGAGGATCTGCACTTCGTAGAGGCCCATCAGGTAGATGCCGCTGTTGCCGCGGCCCTGTCCGGCGCCACGGATCTTCGCGGGGGCGGCCCACTCGACGTGCAGTTGGCAGTCGCCGAATGCCCGCTTGGTCTGGATGTTGTCGTGGCCCGAAATTGCGCAACCATCTTCGATCCGCCATCGGTCGCCGCCGGACCATGGCGAAAGGTCCTTGCCGTCGAACAACACGATTGCATCGCTCGGTGCGCCGCCGGCGGGACCGGGATCCACAACCGGCGGCTCGGGCCACGGAATCCCGCTGACCCATTCGTCCGCCTCAAGCGCCGTGGCCAGCGCGGTAGCGATGAGTGCTCCGCCAATAAGAAGCTGTAGCAGGGGCCTGCGATGGCAACAACGTCTGATGCAAGTGCGCCGAGCGATGGTCATGGCATGATCTCCTGAGGCGGGACAGGCAGGTGGGACGGTTGCGGCGTCCGACGCGGTCGGCAACCGCCCCCGATTCTATCGCGCCCCCGCGCCGGCGTCCAGCGAATTGCGTAGACGGGCCGTGTTCTGCGTCGATGCGGACCGCAGGGCTTCGGCGCAACTCGCGCTGCGATTTACACACCGGCGGCCACCCTTGCCGGCGTCCACAACGCCGGCGAAGGTATACAGGTATACTTCTGGACCATCCTGCCTTCACCCGGATCGCAGTACGTCCTATAATAGAGCATGTTCGTTGCTTTGGAGCCGATCGCCGTGCTGCGAATCGTCAAATATCCGCACCCTGCACTGCGCCACAAGTCCAAGCCCCTGCGCCGCGTCGATGCCGAACTGAAGAGCGCGGTCCGGCGAATGTTCGATTTGATGTACCAATACAACGGAATTGGCCTGGCCGCGAACCAGGTCGACCTCCCTTATCGCTTCTTCATCCTCAACACCGAGGGGGATCCGACCAAAGGAGAGGAGCATGTCTTCCTCAATCCCGTGATCGCCAAGCGCAGCGGCACGGTGGAGGCCGAAGAAGGCTGTCTCAGCTTCCCGGAGATTTTCGCCCCGGTGAAACGGTCGGCAAAGATCGCGATTTCCGCCTACAACCTCGCCGGCGAGGAGGTCAACTGCGAGCTCACTGGGCTGCTGGCCCGCGCGGCCCAGCACGAATACGATCATCTCGATGGGGTGCTATTCATCGACCGACTCTCGCCCAGCGGCCTGCTCTCGGTCAAACAGGCACTGTCAGACCTGGAGCATGAATTCGCCGGCGACCGCCAGCGAGGCATCATACCCGACGACCAGCAGATCGCCGCCCGCCTGATGGACCTCGAACAACTCCGGACCTAAGGGTCGACGAGGGACTGTCCCGATTTTTGTGTCAACAATAATGGGACTGTCCCTTTTGCCCGGACGCAACGACGATGCGTGGCGTCGGCCGTTCACTGCTTGTCCTCCATCCTCATCTTGCGCAAGATATCCCAGTACGCCGCGCGGCGCCTGCGGCGATCGCGTCGCAAAGCGGCTGATTCGCGTTGTAGTTGTGGTCGCCTGCCGCCGAACTGGACGGCGCTCCGGCTTCCTCTTCGGGCGGGAAGAACCGTTGATCGCCGGCGATCAGGTCGCGGACCAGGCGTGCGGGCCGCTCGCCCAGCGACGTGGCAATATAGAACGTCGGCCACAGCAAGTCGACCGGCCCGTCGTAGCGGCGGCGGATGGCCGCATTGGTTTCCAGCGGGCCTTCGGCCTCCAGCCGGGCCGCCATGCCTGTGCCCGGGTAGACTCGAACGCCTAGCCCGGCGCCAATGCAATCTGGGCCGAGCGATCGGAAGAAGCCGATGCTTTCGGCCAGCGTGTCGGGCGTCTCGCCGGGGCCGCCCAGCAGCAGGTCCAGCATCACTGCCACCCCGTTCTCGCGGCAAAGCCGCACGGCCCTGGCCAGATCGTCCTTGTCGTGCGGCTGGCCATACGCGGCCAGCATCGCCGGATGGGCGGAATCGCTTGTGAAGTTGATGCCGACGCACCCGGCACGCCGCATCCGCCGCGCCAAATCAGCCTCGAACGGCACGACCGCCAAATAGGCATACCACCGCACGCGGCCGCCAAGCTTCCGCCGAATCAACTCCTCGCAGACTTCGGCCGCATGCTCCGGCGGCAGATTGAAATCCGCGTCGCAAAGGTGCAGCACGTCGATCCCCTGCCCGAGCAACGACTCGAACTCGTCGGCCACCTGTCGCGGATCGCGTCGGCGCGGCGCCGGTCCCTTGGCCAAGGGATCGGCGCAGTACAGGCAATGCCGGCCGCAACCGCGCTTGGCCTCCAGGCCGATCTGCCCGCCGCGACGAAAGTACGCGGCGTTGTCAATGGCGTCGCGCTGGCTGGGCACGTCGAGCGTTGCCGGCCACGCCGGAGGATTTTCGCGCCATCCTTCGCCATGCCGCCAGATCAGGCCGGCCACGCGGTCGAACGGCCGGCCTTCGCGGATCGCTGCATGCAGCTCGACGACGGCCTGCTCCCCGTCGCCGCGAATGCCGTAATTCGCTCCGGCGTGTTCGACAATCTTGCGGGCGAAGATCGAAAACCCGACGCCGCCCAGCACGATCGGCGCACCGCTCAGTCGGCGCACGGCGGCCACGGTTTCCTGCAACTGCGGCACGAAGCACGCGGCGCTCGGCCAGAAACAGTCATCGGTGTTGCGAAATGTAAGTCCGATCAATTCCGGCCGAGCGCGGCCCAGGCATTCTGCCAGCGCGCGTTCCGGCTCATCAGTCAAACACAAGTCGAGCACGTGCGTTTCGATCCCTGCCCGGCGCGCCGCTCCCGCCACGTAGTCGAGCCCCACCGGCGCGATCGGCGGCAGCACTCGATTGGTGTTGATCAGCAGGAGCATCCAGGCATCATAGCGCGACGAGAGATCGGGCGGAAGAGGCCGGCGTTGCGGCCTCGGCGCCATTCGCAGCATCGCAAGCCGAATCTTCAATCCCCCGTTTCGTCCAGGAACGCGGGATCAAGTGGACGCTGTAGACAAGTGTCCTTCGTGTGCTGAGACGTCGCTGTAACATCTTGCTGCGGGCCTTCTTGAATCACGAACCAGTACTTCCGCGCCGGCCAATACCCCACGAAATAATCGCTTTTGACGATGGCCCTGGATATAATAGAATGCGTAGTTTGGGGCGGATAGGTGGATTCTCTATCGAGGCAAACGGCCCAGCACATTAGCGAGGTAGGTATGTCAAGGTCCCGTCTGAAAAACGCGGGTGCGATCACGATTTTTCTCGCGATGCTTGCGGTAACGAGCACTGCCGATGCGAATATGATCTCGTGGATCACTCCCAGCGGATCCACCACCAGCGACGGAAGCGTCAGCGCTCAGGCAGACTTCACTCTCTCGGCCTCCACGATCCTGCTGGTTCTTACTAACCTCCAGCAAAATCTGACTTCCGATGGGCAGGAGCTCAGCGGCCTTACGTTCGGCGTGACCGGTGCATCGGGCTCGGGCTCGTTGACGACGGTCAACTTGGGTGACATCAGCACGATCGACACGGGGACGAACGACTACACCGTGGGCATCAGCGACCTGCTTACCCGATGGGAGGCAACCGAATCGGGGACGACCATCGATCTGACGACCCTCACGGGCGGCCAGCCGAATCGCCTGATCATCGGTCCGGACAACATGGGTGGATTCGATCCCAACGTCGGCCAATACACCAATGCAAACCCTTCCGTCAGCAACCACAACCCGAACGTGTTGGGAACCGCCCGCTTCACGATCACCGTTCCTGGCGTGACGTCGGCAAGTCAGATCAGCAGCGTCTCCTTCGAGTTCGGCACGCAGAGCACACCCGAGACTGTCGGGGGGCAGCTTGTGCCCGAGCCGTCTATGCTGGCCGGGTTGCTCAGCGCGGCAGTGATGGGCCTGGCAGCCCTATGGCTGCGGCCGAGGAGACGAACCTGGTTGGCGCGTTGGAACCGGTCAGCTCTGCCGAAAAGTTGCACAGGAACACTCTAAAGTGCGTTCCCCGGCGAGCAGTTTCTTGCTGGGAGGCAATGGAAAATTGGCGCGATAACAGTTTAGTCGTTGGAGGATCGCGGACTTTCTGGTATGGATGACTGCGAGAACACCCTCCGTATGCTCAAACCGCTTCAGTCTTAGGCGACCATTTGTGCGCCGACGATCAGTGGTCGATCCGCTGGGCACAAAGGCCAGCATGGCATACTCGACGTCTGGAAGAAGACGACCGTTGGAAATTCTACACATTCTACTGCAAGCGAAGAGCTCGTCCGCAGAGGTTGCCGATGGACTTCAGAGTTTACCTTCCCACTGCGGCGTGAGGACCGCGTGCATCGGCACTGCTGGGCAAGCCAGCAGTGGCACCCGACGCGCGCAGCACAAAGACCAAAGGCGCGACGAAGAGGACGCTACTGACATCGAGAGAAAAAAGACGCAGAAATGAGTGACGTCCGCTTTGTAGGCCCTGCAGGATTGTTGCGGTGACCAGGGACAGGCAAGCGAGTGCTTCGCCGACTTCACAGCCCGCCGTCGGGTCGTACAATAGCCATGCCAAACGACACGTCGACGCTGCAACCCAGGAGGATCGCGGCATGAGCCTGCAAGGAAAAATCGCCGTCATCACGGGAGCCAGCCGGGGCATCGGTCGAGCCATCGCCATTCGCCTCGTCAAGGACGGGGCGCTGGTCGTCGTGAATTTTCAGAAGAACGCCGGTTGGGTAACAGGCCAGTACGTCGAAGCCAGTTGCGGAACGGGATTGGCATGATCGGAAAGTGGATCGTGATTTTCGGCGTCTTCCTGGTCGTCGTAGGAGCCGTGGTCTGGCTGGTCGAGAGCCTCGGCCTGCCGCTGGGCCGCCTGCCGGGCGATTTCCGGATGCGAGGCCCGGGCTGGTCGTTCTCGTTCCCCATCGTGACCTGCATCGTCATCAGTATCGTACTGACAGTGCTGCTGAACCTGCTCCTGTGGTTCTTTCGGCGGTAGGCATCAATGAACCGCCGTCCTTTATCCGTCTACGTTTCCCGGTTGACAGTACGCCGACCGGCGGCCATCATGCGCAATCGCCAAATAGGGGATTTGCGTTCGTCAATGGCCGGGATTGACTTACGCCAAGGCAATCCAATAAATCTTGAAAGGATGATACCTGTGGAAGTCCTCTTCCGGTGCACGTCGTCGGTTGACGTGACAGAAACTCCGCAAGTTGGTGCGTTCGGACGGCGGCGAAAGAGGATGGCCGTTTCGGCCAGCCGGGCCAGCGCAGTCCTTTCCCGCCGCAGGCTGTTCTGGATTGGTGCCGCGAGCGGGCTAACCGGTGTCCTTGCGAGCTTCTGTCCGACTGCTCTCGGGGCCGTGAGAGAGGAGCCGGCCGAACGGAGCCAGAAGCCCTTACTGCAGCGATTTTCCGGGGCCTGTTGATTGGACTTCTGGCGGCGGCGATTAGCGGAAACGGAAGTCGAGCTTGAAACCGTACAACCAGGGGATGTGCGAGTCGATGTGCTCTCCTTCCAGACGCTCGGGAAGCCCTTCGTAGTATTGTCGAAGTTGGTTGGCGTTGGGAGCATTGTAGTACGTAACCACAATGGTGTCATCGCTCACCCGAATGTCGCCCTCCAAACCTCCCAAAAGCGATTTGGCGAAGTGGCTGGCATCCCATTCCGAATAGGGTTCACCCAGTAGGCGGCGTAGTCGGTGAAGCGCGGCCTGAGCGATCAAAGCCATCGTCATCTGACCGTAACGGATGTTGAGATTCAGCGTGCCCGCCCGCTTCCACCCCAGAGCTTGATGTGCGTTGAAGAACTCTTCCACATGCCATCGTTTGGGATAGTCGAGCGTCAGGGCCTCCACCTCATCACGATCCGTCGTGGAGAGGAAGGCCCCGAAACGGTACGCATCCGGCCGTTCTCCACTGCGTTGGGCGAACTGGAAGAAAGGCCCCGCTGAGTACGATGCCATCTTGTACGGCCGCTTCATCGTGGCGAATCCAGCCCAGCGACGGGTAAATTGTTCGGGAGGAAGGGCACGAAGTTGTTTCCATAGCCAACGTTCGCTTTTCATCGGCACCATGAGGTCGAAGGGCGTGTACAATTGAACGTGCTGGAACAGGTCAACGGTCAGATGTTCGAGGTCCGCCAACACCAAAGTCTTACCGGGTGGCGAGGCAAGGATTTCGGCGGCTTGCTGCAACAGGTCGATCGCCGCTACCGTCGCCGTCTGTGCGGAGGTGGCGATGGTGAAACAAACCGGCTGGTGCGTGTCGGCATCGAGCGCGAAGAAGGTGGGAGCGACTTTGAACGGTCGTGTCTTCTGGTCATCACGGTAGCGGCGCATCTGCCGCTTGCTGTAGCTCCGGGTGCGGTGGGGGTCGATAGCCAGCAGTTTTCCCGTAAAATCGCCGGAAGTGCGGCGTATTTGCCCCAGGGCGATCTGCAACCGCCGCGACTCCGCCACGGTATGTTCGGCAAGCAAGTGGTGAATCGCCCCGTCACTGGCGACGAACGGCAGCCCATTGGCCAACTCGAATCCCCGCTGGCTGAGGCTTCGTTGCTGACGCAAGCCTGTGCTGCACAGCGCCGCCTCATGGACCAATTGCAAAGCCAGGCGCGGCTCGATGCGATGTCCAGCTTGGCCGCTCCAGCCGCAGAGCAAATCCCAAGTTCCCAACCGCAGGTGTTCGGGAATCAGAAGCCACAGGCCGACCATGTTGCCAGAAATCTTGTCGGCCAGAAGTTGTCGCACGCCGCGTTCTACACTGACCGGATCGCACGGCTCGTTGCGGGTGCGTTTCTTGGTCCGCTGCGTCTCGATCCTCAGTTCACCCTTTGGGCGATACTGATAGAGTTTTTTTTTGAAGGCCAAACTCTTCGATCACCCGTTGCACGCTACGGATGCTGATCTCCCAACCGCTCTGGCAGAGCTTCTGCGCGATGACCTCGGCCGACGCCTCCGCATCGAGAAACCGATGGCGGATCACTTGGCGAACGACCTCGGCCGTTCTTCGATAATGGGTTTTTGGACCGCGCCGCTGACTTTGCAGCGCTTGAGAGCCAAACTCATCGAACGCCGCTCGCAACTGAAAATAGCGTTGCTTGCTGAAGCCGAACTTCTTGGCGGCTTGGAGTGGTCCCAGCCCTTCGCACTCGCCTTCGATCAGCATCGACAACTTGCGGGTGATTTCGTCGTCGGCGCGGACAGCCAGAAGACCACCTGCCCCGACGAGGGCTTGCTTCTCCAGATCGAATTGTGCCATGACTGCTTCCTCCGTAAATGCAGCGGAATCGCGGGCGGCGACACCGCCGGCCCACGAGACTGAGGATAGCAGAAACGGCTCGAAAAGTCCAATTAAATATGGCGGCATCAGCCGAGGGAAGGACAGAAGAACGCCAATATAATGGCAATATGCGCGGACCTGGCGGCTTAGATAACGCCATATTTAATTAGACTTCGCGGGGATGGGATGGCCGCAGAGATGAGCCAGTGGCACAGACCGGGCCGTAAATCAGGAGGAAACGCTTTCGCGTGACCCAGCCGAGCCGCTCATGTTCTTCCAATTCCACCATTTCAGTTTCTGCGGATCGCGGCCGTCCTCTGCATAGTAGACGGCGCAGCGAAAGACGTAGAGTACGCACCGATCAATCGGACAGCCGCGAAGCGCCATCAAGCGGCCGTACAACTTCTCTGGGTTCTGTCCCTGGAGATCGTCCACAGACCGCAATCCCAGGTCGTGCAGATACCGCGAGAGCTTTGGCCCAATGCCGGGAATCTCTTCAAGTGGGCGGCCGTTCATGCTTGCGTCCCTTTCAATCGGGCGATTCGCTCGTTCAGCGATCGCTGGAACTCCTCCTCCGTCATGTTTGGGTCTTTCAGCTTCGTAAAGGTATCGCACGGAAGCGAGGGGCATTGGCCGCACGTCGAGTATCCTCTCTGCTTGGTGGCGCAATCGTAGATCGGGCAAACGAGAAGGCCGAACTGCGAGGCCCAAAACGGCTTGCCCTCCGAAGCGGCACATCCCTGACACGTCGCGCCCAGGAAACCGCAGTCCCGGCACACCAATCCGCACACTGTGATTTGGCTCATGGTATCCTCACTTTCGGGTCCGTCATCGGCCATCTTTTGCGACCACACCTTGCCGAATGTGCCTCCCGTCCGAGACCCCGCTTCCACAAAGCGGTCGGCGAACTGTACAGAGTGTACTGTTCCTTTGTATATATGTCAACCCGTCGGTGCGATCACCGTTCTCGCTACCCGAATTAAGGAGATCGCTGTGTCATTGTCAGCAGGAGGTCTGGGACGAGGCTAATGAATAGGCCCGTAAAAATCGCTGCTTACTCGGGGCGCATATTCCTAAATGCAAGTCTCGATGTCAGGTTGAAGGGGCCGCAGCGGCGACATCAGGATATAAACGGAATTATCGCAGTCGACCCAGAGACAGGTCGGTGGGAGTTTGTTACGCATGGCAGCAATGCAAGGGTCTCGCCGGAGGGCAAACGCCTTGTGTTTGTCAGGTCGGTCATTCCTAATAAACCTCCCAACGGAACAGGCGAGTTCTGGACCCACGACCTAACAACTCAGCAGACAGAGATTCGGGTTCTCGACGATGGGGAAAACCTGTTTTCGTCGTCCGATCGCGGAGATATAATGACAGGGCATCCCGTGATTTGGTCGCCGGATGGCAAACAGATTGTCGCCAGTGTCTGTCGTACCACGAGGGACGGCACATACAGGAAGTTCGTGGCACGGCTGGCAAACCGTGATGGCTCGGGATGGACGAAGTTGCCTCTTCGTCAAGCGACAGACGAAGTCAATGACTGGTCTCCTGATGGGAAATGGCTTGTGGTAGTGTCGAAGCGCGAGCCACCCTTCAATTCGGGCTATCAACTCTATCGGATGCATCCCGACGGCAGTGAGGAACTCCGGTTGACCAAGGATGGTCTGAATTGCTACCCCCGATTCTCACCTGACAGCCGCAAGATTCTCTACGTACACCAAACTGCAAAGGCTGGAAATTCATTGCACGTGATTCACGTGGACGGCACGAGCGACCGCGAAATTGTCCGCGAAGATGAAGAGGGCTCAGGCAGCGTGGAGGACGCCTGCTGGTCGCCAGACGGTGGTTGGTTAGCGGTTGTACGGTTCGACTCGAAACTGGACGAAAATGGAAAGAGAGGGAGGCCGCACAACTATAGGATCGAGATCATGGATACCGACGGCACAAATGGGCGTGAGCTTTCGCTGGCCGACGCCAGGATTATCAGCGTCGATTATCCAGACTGGCGATAACGGCGTTGGTACACCATGCCTCCGACTTGTCGGATTATGGGAAGATCGGCACGGACGTCTTCGCGATCTTTGCGACAATGGCCCGCTCATTCCGGCTCAGCGGCACCAGGCGCCGAACTGGGCCAATTGCATCGCCATCTGGAACAATTCCCAATGGCCCGGCGGAATCATGGCGGTGACGGGCAGGTGCAGCGTGAATCGCAGTCCCAACGCGGCCTTGTCGATCTCGTCGAACGGCTCGTAGAACGTCTTCTTCCATCGGCCGTTCGCTTGCCCTTGGGCCACATTTGATGCGCCATCGCCTTCAGGGCGAGGATGCCCATGCCCGTTTTCTTCGCCCGTTGGTAGACCGACGGCACCGAAGTTCGCCTTGATCCAGGTCGGGAAAGCTGAGCGGAAACAGGAGCGAGTCGAAGTCGAAACGATCCATCGCCGCATGGGCCGCTTCCTCGCTGTGGGCCGAGAAGCCGATGTAGCGAATCTTGCCCTTCTGCTTGGCCTTCAGGATCGTCTCCATCGCGCCGCCGGGCCCGAACGCCTGCTCGACCTCTTCCACGTCGGTCAGGGCGTGAAGCTGATACAGGTCGAAGTGGTCGGTCTGGAGCAGCTTGAGCGACTCGCTTCAGTTCCTTGGCCGCGCCGGCGGCATCCCGTTCAAGCGTCTTGCAGGCCAGAAAGCACTTCTCGCGGTACGGCTTCAGTGCCGGGCCGAGCCGCTGCTGGGCATTGCCGTAGAAGGGGGCCACGTCGAAATAGTTGACGCCCCGATCCACGGCCTCGGCGACGAAAGTCGGCGGCCTCCTTGGGCGTCACGTCCTTCACCACCATGCCGCCGAAGCCGATGATCGAAAGCTTCTCGTTCGTGTGCCCGTACTGCCGCCTGAGAACCGGCTTGCCAGGCGTCTGGCCGCTGGCCAGTCTTCGCCTGGCAGCCAGGTAGGCGGGGTCAAATCCCGGCACGGTCTCGGCCGTGACGGCAGTGGAGGGCTGATGTCGTTGCATGATCGCCTCCGAGGTTATTGTTCGCCCCCAATTCTATCGCAAAGTATTGGGTCTGCCACGGTACGTCGAGGGCGAAATTGTCCGTCCGGGGCAGCAAACCGCCCGTGCGGACGTCTCAGGCTGTGGTGGGGTTGTTCGGCCGCCCGCAGACGATGTACGATTAGGAGCGGTCGGTGGCAGGCTGACCGATTGCCGATTCGAGACCTAACCAGGAGCCTGTGCCCATGAAACCGTTGATTGGACAAATCATCGTCTGGCTGATCGTCGGCGGACTGGCCGGAACTCTGGCCGGACGCCTGGTGACGTTCAAGAAGGAGGGGCTGGGCCGGTGGACCAACCTCGCCGTCGGGCTGGTCGGAGCGTTGATCGGCGTCGGACTGTTCAAGCTCTTCCGCATCGACCTTGGCTTGGGCGAGATCAAAATCACTTTCGAGGACTTGATTGCCGCGTTTGTGGGATCACTGTTGTTCGTCCTCGTGTGGTGGCTGGTGAGCTGGTACATCGGCAGGAAGAAGGCAGGTTAGCACCATGCCGTCCGAGACCGTCCTGATCACCGGAGCTTCGTCGGGCATCGGCCTGGAATTGGCAAGGCTGTTTGCCGCCGCCAAGAGCAACCTGATTTTGGTGGCCCGCAGCCGAGACAAGTTGGAGCAACTGGCATCGCAGTTGCGTGAAGAACATGGCGTCGCAGTGCGCGTGTTGACCGCCGACCTGGCCGACCCGCAGTGTCCCAAGGCGATCTTCGATGCCCTGGCCGCCGAGGGAATGACCGTCGACGTTCTGGTCAACAATGCCGGGTTTGGCGCCGCCGGGCCGGTCGCCGAGCTACCGCTGGAAAAGCAACTGGACATGATCTCGGTGAACGTTGCCGCCCTGACGCATCTCACGCGGCTGTTTCTGCCCGGCATGATCCAGCGTCGTTCGGGCGGTATCCTGAACGTCGCCTCGACCGCCGCCTTTCAGCCGGGCCCCTACATGGCCGTGTACTATGCGACCAAGGCGTACGTGCTGTCGTTCACCGAGGCCGTGGCCGAAGAAGTCGGCGGCACTGGCGTCCGAGTCACCTGCATAGCCCCCGGCCCCACGGCCACGGGCTTTGCCGCCGTGGCGGACGTCGACAAGAAACTCCTCTTCCGCATGGGGACGGCCGATGCCAAAACCATCGCCCTGGCAGGCTACCGAGGCCTTCGTCGCGGCCGGTTCTTGGTTGTCCCGGGGTTCCGGAATAAATTCCTTGCCACCGCCGTTCGCTTCACTCCCCGGGCTCTGGTGCGAAAGATCACCAAGCAATTGCAGGCTTAGCGCACGGTCACACGCGTGACGCTTCTTTGCTCGACAACTTGTCGAGCGACCATGTTCCCGCGCCGACGATCAACAGGCACAATCCGCCCAGCAGCATGCAGTAGTCGGTGCGGGCTTCGTGGGCCATGCCCCAAAAGCCACGCTGCCAGAGCATCGGGAATTTCGTCGTCCAAATCGCCACCGAAATGATGACGATCAAGGGAATGGCGGCAAGGCGGGTGAACAGGCCGACGATGACCAGCGCCGCAGGTGACCTCGAAGGCGCCTACGACCGGCGCCATGATCTCCGGGCGCAGAATGCCGATCTTGGCAAACCGTCCCACGCCCAGTTGCTCGGGATACACGAACTTCTGGATTCCTTCGGACAGGAAGACTCCGCCGACCAGCAGGCGGATCAGGATGATCGCGGCCGGTGCGTGCGTTCGCATGATTCGCTTCAGCAGTGACATGGGCGCCTCGCTGGCTGTAGGTCTGACAATCGAACATTACCCGGCGTCGTCGCAACCTCCACCAGCGGAGGCTGCGGCCGGTCAATTATCGGCCGGTCTGCGACTTGCGGCAATCCCGCTCCAAACCGATAATGGCGACAGAGGCGGCATTGCAAATGACGCCGCGGCGTCCAGCGGGACAGTCCCATTTTCGCTGACACGAAAATTGGACAGTCCGGAAATGCGGACCGCGGCCTACTCGTGCGGCCACTTTCGCAATCGTGAGGGACTGTTCCGTATTCCGCACATGAACAAGGCATTTGTCCGTGAACCCGAACAGACTGCGGACTATTGCCCTCGTTGTGGCTCTCGGGGGCAGCAGGTTGGCCGCGAGACCATTCAATTCCATCTGCCCGATAGCAAAGCGCCGTCGGTTGCCGATCCGGCCAATTTTTGCCCGTCGCCGCACTGCGGGGTCGCATATTTCGACAGCTTCGAACGAGTAATCATGGTGGGCGACCTCAACGGGCCCGTCTATCCGAAAGACCCCGATGCGCCGATCTGTGCGTGTTTTGGCCTGACGCGCGACGACATCGAAGCCGATCTGCGAGAAGGCGGCGTGACCCGAGTCAAGGCGACCATCGAGAAGGCTAATTCTCCCGAGGCCCGCTGCTCGCTGATGGCAGCCAACGGCCAGAGCTGCGTCGCCTATGTGCAAAAGTATTACATACAGCGTCGAGGAGCCAAGTCGTGACTCGTCTCCTCATGTTTGTCGGGATGACGATTGGCGGCTACGTTGGCTGGTGGGCTGGGGATGCCGTTGGTTTCGGGTTGATGGGCACGTTCCTGGTTAGCTCGCTCGGCAGCCTGATCGGGATTTACGTGACATGGCGGGTCATGGCGGATTACCTGGACTGAGGATAAATTTGGGGGAAATTGGGGGACTGTCCCAATTTTCATGTCAGCGAAAATGGGACTGTCCCCTTGGACGCTGAGGATGGCGGACCTGGAACTTCTCGACGACCGTTTACGTCTCAACAGACGGCAAGGCGTTTTCGGCATGCCCCTGCCGAAAGGAGGATTTCTATGCCCGCAAGAAGTCTCGTGGCCAGAATGTTGTTTACCGCTCTTGCCGTTGCCATTACGGAGTCGCCTGCCATGAGTGCTGAACCGGCCGAGGCTGAACGCGTTGCGCTGACGCAGCGCGTCGTCCAGGCGAACACGGCGTTCGGTCTCGATCTCTATGCGAAGCTCCGAGCAGGAAGCGACGGCAACCTGTTCCTTTCGCCATATAGCATTTCGACGGCCCTGGCCATGACCTACGCCGGCGCAAGAGGCGAGACGGCGACCGAAATGGCCAAGGTCCTGCAATTCGCCTTGCCTTCGGAGCAACTCGAGCGAACTTTCGCCGCCTTGACGGCTGACCTCAATGTCGGGAAGCAGGGCTATCAGCTTCGCATTGCCAACCGGCTTTGGGGACAAACAGGCTATACCTTTCTGCGGGCGTTCTTGCACACGACCCGCGAGTACGGTGCGGAGTTGGAGCAGGTAGACTTCGCTCGCAGTCCGGAGCCGGCCCGGCATACGATCAACGCCTGGGTCGAAGAGAAGACGGCCCAGAAAATCAGGGACCTTATCGCGCCGGGAGTCCTCGATCGTCGGACCACGCTCGTCTTGACCAACGCCGTCTATTTCAAGGGCGACTGGCAAAGCAAGTTCGAGGCCGAAGCGACGAGGGATGCCCGGTTCATGGTCACACCCCAGAAACCGACGACGGTCCCCATGATGCACCAACGCGGACAGTTTCCTTATGGTGTTGCCGGTGACGTAGAAATCCTCGAACTACCGTACGCCGGCAAGGACTTGTCCCTGGTGGTGCTGCTGCCCAGAAAGACCGATGGGCTGGCGGACTTGGAGAAGCGGCTGACGCCCAAGAGCCTTGCCGCCTGGACGTCAGAGCTGCGGCAGCGGGAGATCGAAGTCTACCTGCCGAAGTTCAAGACGGCCTCGGCCTTCCGACTGGACCAGGTGCTGTCGTCGATGGGAATGCCGTCGGCCTTCTCGGACCACGCCGATTTCTCCGGCATGGATGGCAAACGAGACCTGTTCATTTCAGCGATCGTTCACAAAGCGTTTGTCGACGTGAACGAGGAAGGCACCGAAGCCGCAGCAGCCACGGGCGTGGTCATGTCCAGGATGGCGGTCATGGTGACGCCGACGTTTCGCGCGGATCATCCGTTCCTGTTCCTGATTCGCGACAACCGCACGGGAAGCGTCCTGTTCCTGGGCCGGATCGTGAACCCGACCGAGTGAGATCGCAAACCGACAACGCGCGGCTGCCGGACATGCCAACTGGCGCCGCAAAGGATCACCCCAGGAGGATATCGCGATGTTACGGCACGGCTTCTTGTTCGCGGCGGTGTTTGGTGTGGCGATGGCGATTCCTGCACCCGTTGGCTTGAGTCTCGCCGGCGACAAAGACTGTTCTCCGAATTTGGCGGAACGGGTCAAAGTACTGACGGACCGGGTGTCACAACTTGAAATGCGCGTCGCCAAGCTGGAACCTACTCATGTTACCATAACGCGGTCCGACATCGACGGACAGCGAGTGCCCAAAAATTGGCAGCCGCGCGAGTTCAATGGCCTGAGATACTATATCGTGCCATTGGGAGCGGCCGGACCCTGAACTTGTCGTGGGCGGCGACAATATTCAGCAAGCCGGGGCGTCGCCATCCTCACCGGCTTACGATCCCAGTCGGGAGGAGAAGTGGCGTCGACTCTGACGGGAAAGCCGACCACACCAAACCCATTCCGAACGGCTCTCCAATGTCAAATCACGTAATGGAGCATTTCGGGGTCGGGCTTGTGCGGGCGGCGGCGAGGACAATGTCTCGCACGTGTCATCGCCAAGAAGTTCATAAGCATATCGCACGGCCGAGAGGGTCGCGGAACCGACCATGGCCGCATCTTCGCGAAAGACGCGTTCCGGCGGCAGCCACTGTTGGCAATGCAAGTTCTGCATCGTTTGCGCGAAGTCGGGCCGGACGCCGCACAATAGGACCGGCACGCCACGCTGCCCCATCTCCTGCACGAAATCCCGCAGACGCTCGATGCACACCATGTCGGGATTCCGCGTGCGTTTCACCCGCAGGACGATAATGCGTACGCCCTCGTTGATCTTTCTCTCGCAGATCCGTGAAGTACCGATCCAATTCGGGGGCCGCCCCGAAGAAGAACTCGCCCTCCAGATCGAGCAAGACCATGCGGGTGCAACACGTGTCCTCGGGCCGGCGCTCGCGGATGAGCCGGTCGGCGCCAACCGTCAGTTCAGTGGCCTTCAGTCGAGCGGCGCGGGAACGAACATCAGTATCGACAGCGCCACGCCAATCAGAATTGCGAACTCGACCCCGACGAAAACCGCGGCAAAGGCGGTGGCCAGCACCAGACCGGCGTCGAAGCGCGAGGCCCGCAGGGCGGAAGCTACACGCCGTCGGTCGATCAGGCCCGCGGCGGTTATCAAGAGGATGCCGGCCAAGGCCGCGGTGGGAATGTATCGGGCCAAAGGCGCCAGCAGCAGCACAACCACCGCCACGGTGGCCCCGCAGAACAAGCCCGACATGCGGCTGACCGCGCCGGCCTGAAAATTGATGGCCGAGCGCGTCAAGGAGCCCGACCCCGGCAGACATTGAAACAATCCGCCGGCAAAGTTGGCCACGCCCTCGGCCAGGCATTGGCGGTTGTAATCCAGCGGCTGGCGAGTCTGCTGGGCAAACGTCTTGGCGATGGCCAGTGCCTCGACCAGCCCCAGATACGCAATCGCCAGGCGCTGCCGGCCATTTCGGGTACCCACTCGCAGCATCTACTTGCGGCATGTGCGGCAACGGCAAACCCGCCGGCAGGCTGCCGATGGTGCGCACCGCCGGCAGACCGTCGGGATCCGGCTCCGACCATCCCAAGGCAACGGTCGCCCATGCTGCTACGCACAGGGCCAGAAGCATATCGACCCGCGGCAGACGATATTTCCGCGTCACGCTCCGCAAGCACCAGCACCAAGACCGCGGTGCCCAGGCCGATCGCCAAGTCGCGGACGTTGATCGGTCCGCCCTCGGCTCACGGTAAGCCACAAACGATAGAGCACGTGATGGTAACCGTTGCCTTGTTCCTTCAAGCCGAACAGATGCCCGATTTGCCCCAATCCGATGAGCACACCGGCCCCGGCCATGAAACCGATGATGACTGAATCCGAGATATAGCGGGTCAGATCTCCCAGTTTGAAAACGGCGATCAACACCTGAATCGTGCCCACCATCATGCCCAGCAAGAACAAGGCCTGGCAGGCTTCCCAGTGCGAGTCGGGCCCGATAAAGGCCAGGGCGCTGAAGACCACCAGCGAAATGGCATTGGTAGGCCCGTTGATCAGGTGCGACGACGATCCGAAGATCGAGGCCACGATGGTCACCACGATGGCCGAGTACAGGCCGAAACGCGGTTCGACGCCGGCGATCAAGGCGTAGGCCATCGCCTGAGGCAAGGAGATGGCCGCCACGGTCAGGCCGGCCACAAAATCCTTGCGGGCGTCGCTCCATCGGTACGTCGAGGCCATGGCCACCGCCTGCGCTATGAGTGTTTCGAGCAGTTATTGGGCCGGAGTATGCAGGCCGCATTCGGTCTTGGCAATGCCGCTCCATCGGCCGGCGCGTTCGTCCTCGCCCGCCGCTACCGCCCGCGTGCATGGCCAGCAGCCGATGCTGGGATATCCCTGGTCGTGCAGCGGATTATATGGAATCCCCTCGGCGACGATTCTGGCCCAAACCTCCTTCTTGCTCCATCGGGCCAGGGGACTGATTTTCACCAAGCCGAACTTCTTGTCCCATTGCACGATCGGCGTATTGGCCCGCGTGGGGCTCTGCTCGCGGCGAACGCCCGTGGCCCAGGCGTCGAACCGGGCGGCCACCCGCTGCAGGACCCGGATCTTCCGATCCCGGCAGCAGCGGTCCGGATCGTGCGAATAGACCGGCCCGCCGTTGGCTGGCCTCATACTCGGCCACCGTTTGTTCGGGCCGCTCCAGGTGGATCGACATGCCATATTTCTCCATAATCCGCTCCCGCAGATCCAGCGTTTCGGCAAACTGGTAGCCCGTGTCCAGGTTGAAAACGTAGACCCGCGGCTCGATTCTGCGCCAACATCGATATGATCACGCAGCCCTCGGGCCCAAGGCCGGTGGCCATCGTGAACCGCGGGAAATAGGACTCAACGGCCCAGGCGAGAATTTCCTCGGCCGTGGCCGATTCCAGTCGCCGGTTTTCGGCCTCGATAATAGGCCAGCGTCTCGGGGTCCGGCGACAGGCCGACAGTCGATGCGGCCGTTGCCTGTGGCACAAGAACGGGATCGCGGGCGGTATGGTCTCTCGACTGACAACACTCATGGGGCTTTCTCCTCGCCTAGCCGACCATCGGTGGGGTATCGGTCGCTCGCGCTAGCCGTACGGCAAGTATACACGGGCTGCCGCAAAAAGTAAATCAGTATATTCATCTACATAGTGATGTATTAGCCTCTGCAGACCCTATCGACCAACCGACGGCTACAACTTAACGGCGGCTGAACTGATATTTAGTCACGGCGAAACCTGACCTACCTCTTGTGTTAGGCATAGCCTGACCTACCGGTTTCTGAACTATGCCGATATTTCGCAGCCTGTTTCGGCGCGAGGCCGGTTTTCGGACATGGCGGCGTCCCTTAGAATTGACTTCAGTCGCCGTAGAGCGTCTCGGCGGAGCATCCACCCATCCCACCAACGGCTTCGTACCGTGGCCGTCGACATCGCCTTCACCTGCATCCCTTTGCGATCCTTGAGCCGGTTCGATCCCCCGATCGACGCCACGGAGCAACAGAGAGACCTTGTGCTCCGCCTTCACAATGCCCTGAACAAGCACGGCGCTCACAACGCCTTCTATCTCTGCGACGGCCGTTGCGTCTTCCATCTGACAAACGACGAAAGCGAAGGCATGGTCTCGTTTCGTTTCGAGGGGACGGTGCTGACCGATGCCGAGGACCGTAAGACCGTCGGGTCGGATCTGCAAGTCGAGTTCGAAGGGGGATCGTGCGACTGGCTCACTGCGGCCGCGGTCGACGTGGTTGCGCGAAACCGTACAGGCACGCCGTTCGCGTCGAGTTCGACCGCTACACATCGCGCCGGCGATCTGCAGAAGACCATCGATCGACTGCAACAACTTGAGGCCGAAACGAATGCCAGCGGAGGATACTAGGGAATGGGAGCTCTAAACCAGCCTCGCCGATTCCAGACCTTGGCCGTCGACCTGCGCGGCCTCCCCTGTCTGGTCGTCGGCGGCGGAAAGCTCGGCACGTACAAGGCCGCGCTGCTGTCGCGCGCCGGCGCTCGGATTACGATCGTGGCGCCGGAGATTTCGCAGACGCTGTGCGAGTCGCTCGAATCTGGCCAAGTTCGGTGGATTCAGGATCGATTCGACGAACAGACGCTCGAAGGCCAGCGGTTGATCGTCGCTGCCACGGATGACGAGGCGTTGAATCTCCACATTGCACACGCGGCCGAGCGACGCGGCATCCTCTGCTGCAACGTTTCTTCGGCCGAGACTTCGCGCGTCGTTTTTCCTGCCGTGCATGCGTGGCGCGGAATGACCGTGGCCATCCATTCCGACGGGCACGATTGTCGGCGATCGCGAAGACTTCGCGATCGGATCGCCGCGTGGCTTGTCAAGACCAACGACGAGGACGCGCCATGAGCCTCGGCCGGGTCTACATCGTCGGCGCGGGGCCCGGTGCGCCCGAACTGATTTCGGTGCGTGGATTTCGGGCCCTCTTGGCAGCCGATGCCGTCCTGATCGACCGCCTGTTGCCTCGGACTTTTCTGGATGACCTGGGGCTGGCGGGCACGGGGCGGAGTGTCCGCTGGCTAGGCGATGATCCACTGCGCCCGACGCAGCCACAGATTAACGAGTGGTTGGTGTCGCAGGCCCGCGCCGGACGGATCGTCGTGCGGCTCAAGGGAGGCGACCCCTTTGTTTTCGCCCGCGGCGAAGAAGAGGCCGCGGCGCTGTCGGCCGCCGGCATTCCCGTGGGAGGTCATTCCCGGGGCCAGCGCAGCGACAGCCGTGCCCACTGCAAGCGGCTTTCCTCTGACGCGACACGGTCAAGGACGATCGTTTGCGGTTGCCACGGCCCGGGTTGCCGGCGGCGATGTCCCGAGTGCGTTTCCGCGCGCAGATTCGTTGGTGATCCTGATGGGCGCGGCCTCGTTGGAATCTGTTGCCTCGCGCCTGATGGCCGAAGGCTGGGCACCGGACACACCGGTCGCCGCAATCGAGTCGGGCACCGTGGCCTGGGAACGCCGCATCGAGGGCAGGCTAACCGACATCCACCTGCGGGCTCGGCAGTGTGGCCTGGCGTCGCCCGCTACCCTAATCCTCGGCGAAGCGGCGGCGCCATGCCGCACGGCTCGGCAGCGGCCGACCATCTTGTTTACGGGCCTCGATCCGGCCGGCTTCCACTGGCTAGGCAACTTGCTGCATTGGCCCGCGCTGCAACTGGCCGCCGAGCCATGACGGACAGCACGCACTGCTGGCCGCACTGCCGCGTCTTGCAGCGAGAGGCTTCGACTGGTTAGTGCTGACCGACAAGCCCGCAGTGCATACGCTCTTGGCCACGTTGCACGCCCAGGGTCGGGACGCCCGAGCGATGGCCGGCACGCGCATTGCCGCCTTGGGAGCGGCATCGCTGCGGCTAAAGGAATTCGGACTCCTGCCCGACGCAAAGGGCGATCCGTCATCGATCGTCGGTTCGATGAGATCTTCAACCGGGGCAGTCGGTTCTGGTGATCCAAGGCACACACGCCCCGCAGCCACTCGGGCCGACGTTGGCCGCGTGCGGGGCCCTGGCGACGCCGTGCAACTTCACCAACTCGTGCCCCATCCCGAACTCGGCCGGCCGTTGCCCGATCACGATGCGATCTACTTCGTTGGCCCGTCGGCTGTCCGGGCCTATCGGCAGACCTATGGCTCGGCCGCCTTCCGCAGACCCGTCTGGTGCATGGGCGAACAGACGCAGCACGCTGCGACAGGTGGGCGTCGAAAGCTCGGTGGTTGCTCGGGCCAGAGGATATCTCTGGTCTGCACTGCCGCCGCCATTCAAGCGCGAGAAATACGTAACACCTTTGCCAAGTAATGCTTTGCGGCAATTTCGATTCGTTGTCTCCTTGCTTCTCCTTCGCGTATCTGGTATAATAATCACTATATTTATTATAGTTACTGATGTATGTTCTGCCGATGTGAGTTTGACGGCGGATTCAAGTACCAGGGGCCTCACACACATCCGTTCCGATGAGCAGCACACCGCTTAATGTCGAAAACAGCCCGTTCAACGCCGAGCAGGTCGGGTTGCTGAATCAGTTGACGGCGACCCTTTCGCCCGAGCAGTCGATTTGGCTGAGCGGATATCTGGCGGGCATCCGCGCGGCAGTTGGCCATGGCGTGGTCGGCCAGCAGACGCCCAGCGCGTCGGTGCCGGCCGCCACAGCGCGGCATTGCCCACTGGGCCGGAAGTCACCGTCTTGTTTGGGTCGCAGACCGGCAATGCGATGCGGCTGGCCGATGAAGCTATCGCGGCGGCTGCAGCAGGCGGGACTGAACGTGACGACCTCCTGCATGAGCGAGTTCCGCGCCAGTGCGCTGAAGAAGCTTCAAAACCTGCTGGTAATCACGAGCACGCACGGCGAAGGCGATCCGCCGGACAAGGCCCGGCTGTTTCACGAGTTTCTTCACGGCCAACGGGCGCCGCAACTGGCGGGGCTCCGATTCTCGGTCCTGGCATTGGGCGACCTCTCGTACAAGAAGTTTTGCCAGACCGGCAAGGACTTCGACTTCCGGCTCGAAGCGTTAGGGGCCCACCGGCTGCACGAGCGAGTGGATTGCGACGTCGACTTCCATGACGCCGGCTGAGACTTGGATGCAGGCGTAGTCGTCGCCTCTCTGACCCCGGCCGGTACCGATGTGCACAGCACACCAGGGCAACGGACATGGCGCCGTGGTCGCGGGGACAATGCCGCGACCTGGCCCGGCGACGACGGACGCGTTCGATCGCGAGCGTCCCTTCGAGGCCCAGGTCCTGGAGAATCTCTGTCTCAACGGCCGCGGCTCCGACAAGGAAACCCGCTACCTGAAACTCTCTCTGGAGGGCTCAGGGCTTTCGTTTGATCCCGGCGATTCCCTGGGTATTTTCCCTCAAAATCGTGGTGAATTGGTCGACGCATTGATCGAGCACATGCGGTGGAATCCGGACGAGCTGGTTCCCGCCGGCAAGACACGAGATGCCGCTTCGGGATGCCCTGTTGAAGCATTACGAGATCACGCTGCTTACCAGGCCGCTTGTTGGAGAAGGCCGCCGAGTTTTCGCGCGATGGGTTGCACGACCTGACGCACCATCGGCCGGAAGATGATCTCTATGCCTACTTGCCGGGGCGCGACTTGCTCGACTTGGTGCGCGACTTTTCGCTGTCGGGATCGCCGGCGCGGGAGTTTGTGCGAATCCTTCGCCGCATTCCGCCACGGCTGTATTCCATTTCCAGCAGTCACCGGGCGAATCCCGAGGAAGTCGATCTGACGGTTGTCGTGCTTCGCTACCGGGCACACGACCGCGACCGCTTCGGAACCTGCTCCTCGTATTGTGCGAAACAGACGGCATTGCACGACCGGTTGCCGGTGTACGTCAATCGCAATCCGAACTTCCGCATGCCGGCCGACCCCAATGTGCCGATCATCATGGTCGGGGCCGGCACGGGCGTTGCGCCGTTTCGGTCGTTTCTGGAGGATCGCGAAGAGGCTGGCGTGAGCGGGCCGTCGTGGCTCTTCTTCGGCGATCGACGCTTCCGCACCGATTTCCTCTACCAACTCGATTGGCTCCGCTGGCACAAGCTCGGGGTGCTGACGCGTATGGACGTGGCATTCTCCCGCGACGCCGCGAAAAAGGTTTATGTCCAGCACCGGATGCACCAGCGCAGCCGCGACATCTATGCTTGGCTGCAAGACGGGGCCTATTTCTACGTTTGCGGCGACGAAAAACGTCTGGCCCCGGACGTCCATCGGGCCCTGACCGACATTGTGCGACAGGAGGGCGGCATGACCGAGGAGCAGGCTACTGCGTATGTTGCCGACTTGCAGCAGCAGAATCGTTATCAACGCGACGTCTATTGACGCATTGGGGGCGAGGAAGGTAGGGTGGTGGCAGTCGCACTCCGCCCTGGTGCTCGCGTCGACGATCTCAAGCAACAACGCGTATCTTATCCCGACTTCTTTATCGAGGACACGAGATGCCCCAGTTTTCACCGCCCGATCCACCGCCGGAAAAACTCTGCGAAGCCGAGCACGTCAAGCTCGACAGCAATTACCTCCGTGGCAAAATCGTTCAGTCGCTGGCCGATCGGCTCACGGCCTCCGTGCCGGATAGCGAAACACAGTTGCTGAAGTTCCACGGCACCTACCAGCAGGACGACCGCGATCTGCGCAACGAGCGGGCGGCCCAAAAACTCGAACCGGCGTACAGCTTCATGCTCCGCGTTCGGGCGTCGGGCGGCATTGTCACGCCGGCCCAGTGGCTGGTGCTCGACCAACTGGCTTGCGAACATGGCGACCACACCCTGCGGCTGACCACGCGCCAGTCGCTCGAACTGCACGGCATCCTCAAGTGGAACTTGCGGGAAACGATCCGACGCACCAACGAGGCGGGACTGACCAGCCTGGCCACCTGCGGCGACGTTAACCGCAATGTCATGTGCAATCCTAATCCGTATCAGTCGGAGGTCCACGCGGAAGTCTGCGACCTGTCCGAACCACCTGGCCGAGCGTCTGATGCCGCAAACCAGCGCCTATCGAGAACTCTGGCTCGACGGGAACGCCGCGCGGTGACGTGCAGGATCAAGAGCCCCTTTATGGCCCGAGCTACCTGCCGCGGAAGTTCAAGATCGGCATTGCCGTGCCGCCGTCGAACGACGTGGACGTGTTTACTCACGACTTGGGGTTCGTGGCCATTGTCACCGACGGCCAGCTTGCGGGCTTCGACGTCTTGGTCGGCGGCGGGATGGGCTCGACGCACGGCGAGCCGGCCACGCATCCTCTCCTGGCCTCCTGCATCGGATTCTGCCGCAAGCAACAAGTCTTGCAGGTGGCCGAAACCGTGGCGGCAATCCAGCGCGACTTCGGCGACCGCACCAACCGCAAGCACGCCCGGCTGAAGTACACCATCGAAGACCGCGGCACGGATTGGTTCCTTGAAGAGTTGAATCGCCGTCTCGGCTGGAATTTGGAGCCCGAGCGGCCCTACCAGTTCGACCACCGCGGCGACCGCTACGGTTGGGTCCGCGGGACCAACGACCGATGGCACCTCACCTTATACCTGGAGAATGGCCGGATTTGCGACATGGCGGAATACCCGGTCATGACCGGGCTGCGCGAGATTGCCAGGGTGCACACGGGCGATTTTCGTCTTACGGCCAATCAAAACCTGATCGTCGGCAACATCGACGATCGGCAGCGCCCGCAGATCGAAGAGCTTGTGTCTCGATACAAGCTGAGCGACGGCCGCCGCGACTCGGCCCTGCGGCGCAACGCGATGGCGTGCGTGGCCCTTTCGATGTGCGGCCTGGCCATGGCCGAGGCCGAACGGTACATGCCGCAATTTCTGAACCAGCTCGAACAGATCTTTGCCGAGGCCGGGCTGGCCGACCAGGAAGTCGTGGTGCGCATGACCGGCTGCCCGAACGGCTGCGCCCGGCCGTACGTGGCCGAAATCGGTTTGGTCGGAAAGGCCCCCGGGCGATACAACCTTTACCTCGGGCGGCGATTTCGTCGGGCAGCGGCTGAACCAGCTCTATCGCGAAAACGTCGACGAGGCGGAGATCCTGGAATTGTTGCGCGAAATCGTTGGCCGTTACGCCGCCGAACGCCATCCGGATGAACGATTCGGTGATTTCGTCATGTGCGCCGGATATATTCCTGCTGCCGACACGCCCTAAGGGCGCGTAAGAGAATAAGTCGGGGGACTGTCCCAATTTTCGTCCGACGAATATGGGACTGTCCCCTTTCCAATTCCTGCAGAACGGCGTCAGCGCGGGCACGTTGCCCGCGCATTGGCCGCCATGCCTACTTCTTGCCGTCGAGCTTCTTCAGGTACTTGTCAGGATCGGCCAAGAGTTTCTTCTTGCAGCCGGCACAGCAGAGGAAGACGGTGCGGCCTTTGACGACCACCTTCACGGGCTCGCCCATCGCCCCGAGCGGCTGGCCGCTGACGGGACATATCTTCTGCTTCCTGATCAACTCCTTGTCGGACGGCTTAGCCGGCGCCGCGTGGCCCGTGGCGTCCACAGCAACCGCCGGAGCCTGTTGCTGCGGTTGCTGCGGATTGGCGTCTTGCCGCGCTACGCCCTGTTCGCTGGCCGCAAGGCGCAACCGAGCAGGCCGACCACGGCAAAGCCGAGGGTGCTGAGTTTCAAGAACATGATGAAGTCTCCCTTGGGTTGAGGAACGAAAACAGCGCCGTCATCGTAACGGCGGCAAAATGTCGTTGGTTTACATCTCGGAAGTTTCTGCGGCAGCGTTATTGCCGGACGCGACGACCTCCACTTCTCCTTGCTGTCCGAGCCATTGCTCCAAAGCGACCTGGCCTCGGTTGACATGTGGGATGTCCGAAGGCGAAACGTAATCAAAGCCCGCCACGGCAGGGTCGATTCCGCGCATCTTCAACCAGCGGTGGCGTCGGACCCAGTAAAAGCGGACGGGAATGAGAATGTCCACGACTTCGTCGGCGATCAGCAGCCCGCCGAGCACTGGGGCGGCCATCGCCGAGAGGATTTCGTGTCCCACGCCCGACGCCCACAGCATAGGTGCCAGCGCGACGATGGCGACGCCTTCGGTCAAGAGTTTCGGCCGCAGGCGATGCACGGCCCCTTCAATGACGGCCTGGCGCAATTCCGCAAGTGACGGTATCTTTTCCAGCCCGCCCCGTTTTTCGATCGCTTCACGCAGATACACGAGCATAATGATGCCCGTTTCCGTAGCCATGCCGAAACAGGCGATGAAGCCGACCTGAACCGCCACGCTGAAACGATAGTTGAACAGCCAGAGAAGCAGCACGCCGCCGACCAGGGCCTCGGGCACGCACATCATCATCAGCGCGGCGTCCGCGAAGTCGTTGTAGGTCAGGTAGAGAATAACGAAGATCACCAGCGACCACGGCCGGAAAGACCACCTGCATGGTCTGTCTGGCGCGAATCTGATTCTCAAACTGGCCGCTCCACTGGAGATACATCCCCTGCGGCAGCTTCACCTTCTGGGCGACGACCCGTTGCGCTTCGTCCACGAATCCCACGATGTCCCGATCGCGGACGTTCAGTTGGACATAGGATCGCAGCATCCCGTTTTCGCTCTTGATGACGGCAGGCCCTTCGACGATCTTCACGTCGGCAACTTCCGACAGCGGGACCTGGACCTTCGCGGCCCGACGTTGCGCCACCTGACCAGCAGGTTCTTTACGTCTGCTTCATCCTCGCGGAATGTTCGGGCGTAGCGAACGCGCACCGGGAATCGCTCGCGCCCCTCGACGGTCATGGTGATTGGTTCGCCACCCAAGGCGGTCTCGATCACGTCCTGAATGTCGCCGACGTTGACGCCGTAGCGGGCGGCCCGGTCACGATCAATCTTGATCTCCAAGTAGCCCTTGCCGACGTTCTGATCGGGGAACACGTCGACCGCGCCGGGCACGTTGCGCAGCACGCCGGCAACTTGCTCCGAGACCTTCTGGATTTTGTCCAGATCGCTGCCGAACACCTTGACCCCGATCATGGTCCGCACGCCCGTGGCCAGCATGTCGATGCGGTTGATGATCGGCTGCGTCCAGATGTTGGCCCAGCCCGGCATCCGCACGACGCTGTCGATCTCTTTCAGGAGATCGTCTTTGGATTTCTGCCACAGGAAAAGATGGGGTGCCCACGCGGCGTCGAGGTTCTCCCGGAGCGACTCGAGCTTGGTCCCCTCGCCTTTCTTCGAGAAAGGCCGAATCGCCCTTCCACAGGCCGTTTTGATGGGCCAGTTTGCGGAGTTCTTCGATGGCATAGCCGTCGTACGCCGCCACCGCCACGGGGAAGATCTCGCGATCCAAGTCTCGCACTTGTTGGCCCCAGAGTCGATCGCGCTCTTTCCGAGCGAACTCCCCATCTCAGTGAACAAGGTGGGGCGTTCGGCTCCCAAGATGCCGGCAGCCGTCAGATATGCCTCGTAGAGAGAACTGTGCCGCGCGGTGAGCAGATCGGGGTTCAGTTCCACCTTCTTCTCGGCCGCCAGCCGCTTGGCGACATCCTGAATTAGCCGGTTGACGTCTGCCTGTTCCGCCCCGGTCGAGAGTAGCGACGCATACTCCTTCTGCAACTGGGAGGCCAATCGGTCGACGTCGGCCCCGGATACCGGCGCGAGCAACTGGTCGCCCTCCCGCCAGCGGCCGACCAATTCGCCGATGAACTCGCGTAACAGGTTCGGGCCGAGGTTCTGCTCGAACCGGCAGAAGTGTTGCAGTACGAACTCGCGCACCGTTTCGTCCATCCGCATCGTTGCGTTCATTGTCGCCGGGTCGAGAATCGCCTGGCGCGTTGAGTCGTCCGTAGATAGGCTCGACGAGGCTGGCGATCTGGAGCGCTGCGAGTACGACGGCCATCTGTCGTTCAGCGTCCTTGTATTCCAGCTTTCGCTTGGGCCACTGCGCCTTGGGCCGCAGGTTAATGACGGTCTCGATCATATCCAAGGGCGAGGGGTCGGTGGGCGTCTCCGCCCGGCCGGTTTTGCCGACGACCAGCTCGACCTCGGGGAAACGTCCGCAGAAGCGCATCGCGGGCCTTCAGATCGTCGGCCGTCTCCGTGATCGAGGCCCGCGGCACCGTGACCGGCATGTCGAGAATGCTCCCCTCATCCAGCGGCGGCATGTAGTCGGTTCCAATTTTCGGGAAGTTGTAGGCCGCCAGAGCCAGGCAACCCAACGTCAGGAAAGAGAGAATCTGCCAGCGTGCGCGCCGACGATGAAGATGAGCGTGAGGAACATGGTCACGGCGACGATGGCGAGAAAGCAGGTGCGCCATGCGATGCCCAGCACAGCATCCAAGGGGAAAAGTCCCGCACCGACGATCAACAGCGCCGAGAACGACCACATCGCGAAGTTCCGGCGAGGCATCAGCCAGGTGAGCCAAGGCTTGTAGATGCCGATCATGCTTCGCACCAGCCAGCTCTCGTTCTTCGCTCCGCAACCGGCCCTTGATGAACGTCGGGATCAGCGCCGGCACGAGCGTGATCGAGAAGATGGCCACGCCGATCATGGCGAAGCTCTTGGTGAAGGCCAGCGGATGGAAGGTCTTGCCCTCGCGCCCGGTCAAGGCGAACACCGGAATGAACGAGAAGAGGATGATCATCACGGAGAAGAAGATCGGCCGGCCCACGGTGCGGCAGGCCGGGATCACGATCTCCCGCGTATCGCCCTTGATCTTCTGGTGGGGGCCGAAATGGGCCGTCAGGTGATGCGTGGCGTTCTCGACCATCACGATCGCCTGGTCGACCAGGATGCCGATCGAGATGGCGATGCCCGAAAGCGACATGATGTTCGAGGGGATATCGAAGTGCCGCATCAGAATGAACGAAACCAGCACTGCCAGCGGCAGCGTCATGCAGATCACCAGCGCGCTGCGGAAGTGCATCAAGATGAGCAGAATCGCCAGCGACGCGATGATCATCTCGTGCATCAGGGTCTCGGTGAGCGTGTCGATGGCGCCGTGGATCAGCCGGGTGCGATCGTAGAAGGGCACGATCCGCACGCCTGCCGGCAGCCCGGCCTGAAGCTCTCGAATCTTGTCCTTGATCCGCTTCGTGACTTCCAGCGGATTTTCGCCGTAACGCATCATCACCACGCCCCCCACCGCCTCGTTGCCGTTCTTCTCCAACGCGCTGCGGCGGAACTCGCGAGCCAAGGCCCACCGTGGCCAGATCGGAGACGCAGATCGGCGTGCCTTTCTCCGGATCGGCTTTGACGACGATCTTCTCGATGTCGCGCGTGTTCTCGATCCAGCCGACGCCGCGGATGATGTACTCGGCGTTCCCCTTCTGAATCACCTTGCCGCCGACGGCGGAGTTCGATCGGGCCACGGCGGAGAACAATTCGCCGAGGGTCACGTTGTAGGCGCGGAGTTTGTTGGGATCGACGTCGATCTGATATTCGATCGGGAAGCCGCCCGACGGACGCCACCTGGGCAACGCCGGGCACCGAATTGAGTTGGTAGCGGACGTACCAGTCCTGAATCGCCCGCAGCCGGCCCAGGTCCTGCCCTTCGCCCTCGACGGTGTACCAGAAAATCTGGCCCAGGGCCGTGGCGTCCGGAGCCAGATACGGCACGACGCCTCGGCGGCAAGAATGTGCTGGCCAGGCTAAGCCGCTCCAGCACCCGCTGCCGGGCGAAATAGAAATCGATGTTGTCGTCGAAGATGATGTTGATCATCGAGAAGTTGAATTCGCTGCTCGACCGCACCGCCTTCACGCCCGCCAGCCCCTGCAAATTCACCGAGAGCGGATAGGTGATCTGGTCTTCGATCTCCTGGGGGCTGCGGCCCATCCAGTCGGTGAAGACGATCACCTGGTTCTCCGACAGGTCGGGGATCGCATCGACCGGCGTATTGATAACAGCGTGAACGCCCCAGACCACGACCCCGAGGGCCAGCAGAATCACCACGAACCGGTTGCGGACCGAGAATTCGATGATCTTTTCGATCATGGGTTTCACGCGGCTTGGCTTTGTCTTGGCCAGTTTCTTCAGAGTGTCATCGGGGTTCCGCTTTGCTTTTCCGACGCATCCCTTGCAGCACAGGAAGACCGGTCGACCTGCGAAGAGTATCTTCACCGGAACGCCCATCGCGCCCAACGCAGCACCGGTGATCGGGACAAATGCGCTGCGCGATCGCCAGCTGTCGGTCGGCCTCGGGCAGTTGATCGATGTTTTCTAGTTCTTCGGCCGACGGGCGCGCGATCGGTCCTCGGTTCCGGCTTATGGCTCGGCTGGCCGGAATCCGGTTTGGCTTCGGCAGGCGACGGATCGTCCGCCGCGTGGGAAGAGGGGTTGCACTGGGACGATCGCCAGACTGCGGACCGCCGCTTGCGCCGAAGTAGGTCGAAGCGGCGGCCGGATTGAGCCGCGTCTCCGCGTCGATCAGGAAGCCGCCCGCCGCGGCCACCTTGTCGCCGGCGTTGAGCCCCTTGAGCACGGGATAGTATTCGCCGCTCGCGCGGTCCCAGTTCCACTTCGCACCCCTTCAAACAGCCCCGGCTCCCGCTCGACGTACACCACTTTTTTCGAGCCCGTGTCGATGACCGCCCGCTCCGGCACGACGAGAAACTCGACCGACCAGCGGGCCGGTCGTCGCTGCCGGACGCCGTGAGCATGACGCTGCGGCCGCTTCGCACGCCGCGCTCTCGAACGGCTCGATCGTCTCCAGCGGCGTGTTGATCCGCACCGTGGCGAACATGCCCGGCCGCAGTTCGTGTTGCGGGTTGTCCAACGCGAAGCGGACGCGGTTGGTCCGCGTGGCGGTATCCAGTTGGGGATAGACCAGAGCCAGCCTTCCCGTGAAAATGCGACCGGGATACGCCTCGACCGTGGCTTCGACCTTCTGGCCGGGCTGGAGATAAGGGATGTCCTTCTCATAGACGTCCGCCTCGATCCAGACCTTCGACAGATCGGCCACCTCGAACAACGTCATCTCGGCTTCCACGCTCGCGCCGTCGACGATCTTCTTGCTGATCACGTAGCCCGTCTGCGGCGAGCGGATCACCAGCCGCGGCGCGCCTTGCCCGAGGCGACGATCGCGTCGATTTCCTGCGGGACTGATGCCGTACAGCAGCAGCTTCTCCCGGGCGCTGGCAGCCAGACTGCCGATGCTCTTGCGCTGCGTGGCCAGGATCAATTCCTGCGCGGCGCTGTAGAGTTCCGGGCTGTAGATTTCCGCCAGGGGATCGCCCTTGTGGACCATGCTAAAGGTCTTGTCCACGTAGAGTTTTTCCACGTAGCCCTCCACGCGGCTGACAATCCTGCGAGAGCCGGCTCTCGTCATAGGTCACGTAGCCGACCGTTTTGGTCTCGCTTGGCCATCGGCCGGTACTCGACCGGCGCGGTCTTGATGCCGGCCAGTTGGATTCGCTCGGGCGAGAGCTGCACTCGGCCGGTGATGCCCTCCGGCAACTTGGCCGCTTCTCCCTTTCTTGCGCATCGACAGCGGCATGCCGCAGATCGGGCAATTCGGCACGTCACCGTTGGGTTCGTAGGTCGAACGCACGACCTGCGGGTCCATCGGGCAATAGAACTCTTCGCCCGGCGCAAGCTGCCGCGACGACAACGCTCCGCGGCTGCGGTCCACTTGTCCCAGTAGTTCTTCACCGTATCCCAGTAGCCGATGAACAAACCCACGGCCACGAGGATGGCGATGAACCGCAGTCGGACCTCGACCACCTTGACCACGAGCCGAATCTTCTTCCAAAACGATCGGGGCGGGGCGCTGGAGGCGCAACGTCAACTGCTTCTGCCGCAACGGGCTGGTTGGCTTCTTCTTCCCGACCACGAGGGTCAGCGTCTTCTTCAGTCATACGGCACCTCAGGGTCTCTGCGAGCTAGTGGCACGACCCGCGCGACGGGCGCTCTGGCGCCGAGCGCACTGCGCAGGTGCGGATGGGGAACGTCCCCGGTCGCCGCGGTTCAAAAAATCTGTACAGCCCCCGGAGGGAAACCAGGGACGTGCTGCGAGCGAGAGATCAGGCGGCAGCATCCCTCCCGAGCGAGGGAATCAGAATCGCAATCTACACAACGCGATGCAGTGATCGGCCGCGGAAGCGAATGCCGTCAGCAGGCCAAAAGCCCCGTCCCGCTGATGCACCGCGGGCGGGGATACTGTGCCGGCAAGAGCATGCAACACCGGCGTAACGAACTGATCGGGTGGAGTACGCTGGGTTGGAGTTGCCAGAGGCATGGCCGGAATCGCCCGATCCACACTGGCAGGTGCTGGCGCCAGACCGATCGTGATTACAGCAGCAACAGCAACGCTGTGACGACCCGGAGCAACAGCAGCAAGATCGGTGCTCGGCCGGTCGCCTGGCGCGATCCGCAGGGACCGCGTTGCATCCGCACGAAAACCCCGACACCGGCTGAACAGCCATGCTGCCGTTAAGAGCCAGGACGTTGCCTTCAGAAAGCCGGTTGACAGGTGCATGAGTCTGATGCCTACCAATAGCAGGCTCACAAATTGTACCACCGTTCATCGCCTTCCGCAACACAACTTAACGCTATCTGCAATGGTAACTGTGAGCGTGATGATTGACTTTCGGCGTTCTGGATCGCACAATCATCGGCCGCGGGCTTATTTGGGACTGTACGGATCTGTGTCACGGGGAACAGTAGCGACGCAAACCGCGGCGACTCGAAGCACCGTGCCGTCAGACTTCTCGAGGCACGGCTTTGCCGTCCTCCGTGCCGCGATAATATGATGGGCGATACCACCAAGCCTTAACTGGAAGTGAACTGAAAGTGGGAGCCGCTCGATGAACAAAATACGGAGAATTAATCTCGTCGCCTCTATCGTCGCCCTGTTACTGGCTCCACCGGCCGGATTGCACGCCGACACAGCGAAGCCGTTGATCGCAAAGCTCGATCTCTTCAAGGCGGGTCAAGGCGGGTACAAGCTGTATCGCATCCCGGGCATTGTCGTCACTGCGAAAGGCTCGGTGCTGGCCTATTGTGAGGCTCGAAACAGTGGAAGCGATTATGGCGAGATCGAAGTCTGCCTGCGGCGTTCCGACGGACGGCGGCAAGACCTGGGGACCCATCCGAAAGGTTGCGCACCTGGGCCGAACGTATCGAAGACAACCCGAACCCAAAGCCGGGCGGCGAGCGCGAGCAGACAGTCAATAATCCGGTGGCCATTGTAGAGCGCGTGCCACGGGTAACGTCGAGTTTCTGTACTGCATCAATTACGAGCACTGTTTCTCCATGGCGCAGCACGGACGACGGACTGACCTGGAGTAAGCCCATCGAGATCACGGCGAGCTTTGAACCCTTTCGCGCGAAGTATGACTGGAAGGTGATCGCCACCGGCCCCGGCCACGGCATCCAACTCAGCAGTGGGCGGCTGGTGGCGCCGATCTGGCTGTCCTACGGCCGCCGCAGGGGCGTTCATGGGCCCAACGCCGCCGGCACGATCTTCAGCGACGATCATGGCGAGACCTGGCAGGCGGGTGACATTGCCGTGCCAAATGAAGGCGCCTTCAGGAGCCCCAATGAGACGATGCTCGCGCAGTTGTCCGACGGCAGGGTGATGCTGGTGACTGCGCAGCATGTCGAAGCCCAACCGTAAGCTCATCACGCTGAGCAACGATGGCGCCCGCGGCTGGAGCACGCCGGTCTTTCATCCCGAGCTGTGGGAGCCAGTCTGCATGGCCAGCATCGTGTCGTACCCGTCCCGACCGGGCACGCTGATTTTCTCCAATCCGCAAAATCTCGCGCGCGACGAGTCTGGCAAGGAGATCCCGTCGCACAACGCCAAGCGTCAGAATCTGTCCATCAAGCTCAGTCGCGATGACGGCAAGACGTGGCCGGTGAACAAGACGCTCGAAGCAGGTTCCAGCGGCTATTCCGACCTCGCCGTGCTTCCGGATGGCACGGTGCTCTGCATCTATGAGGCCGGCAGCGGCCATCGAACGTATTACAGCCTTCGACTCGCCCGCTTCAATCTTGAATGGCTGATGGAGGGAACGGATACGCAACAATGAAACCGAGTGCGCGGACATGAAACACACACCAACCCCAGACGCGATCATGGGCACTGTCCCGATTTTCGCGTCAACGAAAATGGGACCCGCCCCGTTTGACGTTCGTGCCACACGAGCCATGCAACCAAGAACACGACGCCAAGCGGCAGCGCCGCCTTGCCGGCATCGCCCATAAGATCGACAAGCGGTCGCTCGACGTTGCCGGCCGGCAGCAGCGACAGCATCGCCCAGGCTGCGATCGTCGCCCATCGGGCCCTTCGTTCCGCAAAACTGACCAACACGGCCCAACTCGCCGCCGGTGCGATGATGCTATACGTAAGCTGTTCAGTGCCGGGTCCAAACAGAAGTTGCCACGACGCCCACATTGCGAAAATGAGCATCAATAAATTGCGCTTGCCGTTCATGTCGTCGCCAACCCGTGCGTCTCCGCCGCACACCCTAACGGTCGACCGGCGAGGCACGCCGAGCATGCGACTTTGCCACAGACACCAGCCGAGCACTGCGGCGGAGGTTGCAAGCTGAATCGCCATGAAGACCAACCGGGCGGATTCGCGGCTCCAGTCTGCCTGGCCGCCGAACCAGGAACAGAGCATCTCCCAGACGGTCCAAGCATCGCGGTAGCCGGGCCAGCGGTTTTGCAGCGGGCCGACGAGATCGACATACCACTGGTGATACTGCCAAACGACCGTGTCCGGCGGCCTCGTCAAGAAGGGAATCGCCAGCAGCGCCACGCACGCGACGGCGAAGCGCCAACTCAATTGCCGCGGCCAGAAAACCACAAGCAGCATTACCAGGGCGATCGGCCACAGCTTGATGAACACCGGCACGGCCAGGCACCACGACGCTGCCCACCAATGTCGCCGGACAATTGCCGCCAGCGCCAGACAGAGCAGGGCCGTCACCAGGGCGTTGGTCTGCAACGCCCAAATGCCGACGATCGAGCCGACCAACACCAGGACGAGAAACAACGCCTCGCGGTTCGGCGGCCAGTCGCCCGGCAACACGTGGCGCACCATCGCACGCATGGCCCAGACCAGAAGGCCGATGCTCAAGAGGCTCCAGGCAATGGCGCCGTAGGGGTCGGGCAACAGACAGAAGGGCGTGAAGGCAACGGCAAAGGCCGGCGAATAGCGGAAGCTGTCGAGGTTTTCGCTTATCGCGTAGCTGGAGTAGAGCGATTGGTCGGCCCACCAGTGACGCGACCCGCCGGCAAACATCCGGTAGACCGAGTAGTCGCCTCCCACGACCGCCGACTTCAGACAAACCGCGACGGCCAGAATGATCCACAGGTTCAGGGCATGGCGCCGCGGCGAAAGATGGAGAAGGTATCGAAACAGCATCGCAGAGTTCCTGGCCGCAACCATCCGACGGCGGGGATGATAGGGCAAGCGTCTATTGCGGTCAAGCTGGCCCCGGCTTGCGTCCGCGGCGTCCTGACGGCAGAATGCTCGGCATGTCGGCCGCCTTCTCGCCACCGGGCATGACTCGCCACGAGCCGCGCTACCAACCGCTGGTCGTCGTGTTGGCGGCCGTCGCGGTCGGCATCCTGGTCGACCGCCTTCGCCCATCGCCGCTTTGGGCCTGGTCGACGCTCGCCATCGGCGGGCTCGGGGTATGGCTCCTGGCAATTCTCGCCACGCGACTGCTGGCGAAAGGCCGGCGGGAGGGGCAGCGGCTGGCCCAGTCGCCGGCGACGATCGTCGGCGCCTTGGCGCTGCTGGCAGCCGTTGCGGCGACGGCCGCCGCATGGCATCATTGCCGCTGGTGCCTGTTTGCCTTCGATGATCTTGGCTGCTATGCCCGCCCGGCGGCCCAGCCGCTGGCCGCCGAGATCATGGCGCTTGGAGCACCCCGCCCCGCGCCGCCGTCGCCGCCCGACCCGATGCGGTCGATGCCATCGGGCGAGCGCTGGCGGCTCGACGTGGAAGCGATCTCCGTGCGTAATGGCTCGGCGTGGCAACACGCTTCCGGCCGCACCGCACTGGTCGTGATCGGCGCGCCGCCTCCCATTAAAGCCGGCGATTGCCTGCGGTGCTTCGTCCACTTGTCGGCGCCGGCGGGGCCAAGGAATCCCGGCCAGCGCGACCGTGCGGCGTATCTACGGGCAGCGCGAATCCGCAGCCGGCTCGTGGCCGTCCGGCCGCAGTGTCTGACGGTTCTCGGCACGGGCTCGCCGTGGCAACCCGGCCGGCTGCTAGGATCGCTCCGTACGCGCGGCAACCGCGTGCTCAAACAGTGCCTCGACCCGCGCAGGCCGAACTGGCCGCCGCCGTGCTCCTGGGGCTTCGCGAAGAACTCGACACCGAGCGCACGCGAGCCTTTCTCACGACCGGCACGGTCCATCTCCTGTCGATTTCCGGGCTGCACGTCGGGATCCTTGCCGGGGCCATGTTCTGGCTCATGCGGCGAACACCTGTCCCGCGCGGTTGGGCCGTTGGGACGATCGCAGTGGTCACACTGCTCTACATGCTGATGGTCGATGCGCGGCCGCCGGTCGTTCGGGCCACGGTGTTGGTGCTGATCGCCTGCGGCGGGCTGTGGCTCGGCCGCCGGGCGCTGGGAATGAACTCTCTGGCCGCCGCGGCGCTGGTCGTTTTGGCCATCAACCCGGCAGAGCTATTTCACGTCGGCGCACAACTGTCATTTCTGTGTGTGGGCGTGATCATCTGGCTCGCAAGGTGGTTGTCACGAAGTGAGGAATTAGAAAGAACCAGGAGGATTCTGGAACATTTGATAACGCGTAACCTCGATTGGTGGGAACGGAGCGTGAGATTTGTCTTCCGCGGCGCTATCGACACGACCGTAGTCGGCATCGCGATCGGACTAGTGACATCGCCTTTGGTGATGGCCCGGTTTCACATATTGTCGCCAGTGGCGATGCTCCTGAACGCGCCGCTCTGGCTTCTCGCGTCGTTCAGCATGCTCAGCGGGTTCGTCACACTCCTGCTGGCCACCGTCTGCCCGCCGGCGGCATACCTGTGTGGCTGGCTGTGCAACCTGAGCTTCTGGCTGTTGGAGGGCGGCATCGAGCTTGCCGAGCGGTTGCCGGGCAGCCATTTCTGGGTGCCGGGACCGGCCGACTGGTGGCTGTGCGGATTCTATGGCGGGCTCGGCCTGTGGGCGGCATTTCCGCAACTGCGGCCGCCGCGGCGGTGGTGCGCGGCGCTGCTGGCTGCGTGGATCACGGTCGGATTCGCAGTATCGGCCTGGCCACGCCCACGCGACCGCCTGGATTGCACGTTTCTCAGCATGGGCCACGGCTGCGCGGTGCTGTTGGAGTTGCCCTCCGGACGAACAATGCTCTATGACGCCGGCCAGATGGGCTCGCCTTCGGTCGGCGCCGGACCGTTTCCGACTTCCTGTGGCACCGCGGGCTAAGGCATCTCGACGCCGTCGTGCTCTCGCACCCGGACGTCGACCACTACAATGCCCTGCCCGGCGTGCTCGAAAAGTTCTCCGTCGGCGCAGTCTACGTCTCGCCGCTGATGTTCACGAAGGACAGCGAAGCCGTGGCCGCCCTGCGCCGCGCGATCGACGTGCATGACGTTCCGGTGCTGGAACTTCAGGCCGGTGATCGGCTTCGGTCGGACCGGCGCTGCATGATCGAAGTGCTTTACCCGCCGACCGGCGGCATCATCGGCTCGGAAAACGCCAACAGCCTGGTGCTCTCGGTGGCTTGCCAAGGCCGCGAAATCCTCTTGGCCGGCGATCTCCAGTCGCCCGGCCTCGACGATCTGCTATCCAAAGAGCCCGCGGCACTGCGCGGTCCTGCTCGCGCCGCACCACGGCAGCCGGCAGAGCAATTCGCCGGCTCTGGCCAAGTGGTGTCGCCCCGATACGTCGTCCTCAGCGGCGACGGCCGCTGGAGCACGGCCGAGACCGAGGCGACGTATCGCGCCGTCGGCGCCGCGGTGTTCCACACCTATCGCGGCGGCGCGATCCGGGTGTTCATCGACGTCGAAGGAGTCCACGCATCTCAGTTCGTTGAGGCACGGTAATCGCGATGACGTTGCCGGCATGGGTCAAGAATGCCGTCGAATTCTCATTGCGGCGGAAATCGACACGCTAGCATCATTATTGGGCAACAACGTAGATTTTCACGCAAAGGCGCTAAGCGCGAAGGCATTTTTTAGAAGGATCACTTGAGAATTTGTCGCGGCAAAGGGACCGCTCGTATTCTTCGCCGTTTCCTTCGCGCCTTTGCGTGAGGCTCTACCCAATAACCGTGCTAGAGTCTCCGGAAATCGTTATAATGCGGAGGGAGACGTGATTGAACCGCTTTCCGTGTGGGAAATAGCGCCGATGCTCAACGTCTTGTTCCTGTGCACCGGCAACTCGTGTCGCAGCCAGATGGCCGAAGGTTGGGCACGGCACCTGAAGGGGGATTGGATCGAGCCGTACTCAGCCGGAATCGAAGCCCACGGCTTGAATCCGGACGCCGTGCGGGTGATGGCCGAGGCCGGGGTGGACATATCCGGCCAGCAATCGAAGCGGGTCGGCGAGCTTCGCGGCGTCGCGTTCGATTACGTGGTGACGGTTTGCGATCGTGCCCGCGAGTCCTGCCCCGTATTCCCCGGAAAGGGCAAAGTCGTTCACGTCGGTTTCGACGATCCGCCGCGATTGGCTGCCGATGCCAAGACCGAAGCGGATCGCCTCGCGCCCTACCGCCGGGTCCGCGACGAAATCCGGGCGTTTGTTGCGACGCTGCCCGATGCCCTCGACGAGGCTGGCCGCGAATAAGATCATCGAACGCGAACCGCTTTCTAACCCAATCCTAACCTGCTAATGGTAGAAAGCGGGCCTGGGGTTAGCGGGGCCGTTTGCGATTCACTCGGCCAACGGGGGCACACGAAGGAGACCAAGCATGGTGCGACAATCAGTGCTCGTGGTGGAAGACGAGGAGGACATTCGCGAACTGGTCAGCTACAATCTGTTGAAGGAAGGATACCAGGTTGCGGGCGTGGCCTCGGGCGAGGATGCCCTCGAGACGGTCGACGCCAAGACGCCGGACCTGATCCTCCTGGACATCATGTTGCCGGGCGTGGATGGGCTGAAGGTCTGCCGCGCAGCTCAAGGGCGACCCGAGGTTCGACGCGATCCCGATTATCATGCTCACGGCCAAGGGCGAGGAGGCCGACATCGTGGCGGGGCTCAACATGGGAGCCGACGACTACATCCTCAAGCCGTTCAGCCCCCGGGTGCTGCTGGCCCGGGTGCAAGCCGTGCTGCGTCGCGCCGAGGCCGACCGCGACGCGTCGCCCGAAGATGAGGAGAGCGAGGTCGTCGAGATTCGCGACTTGACGATCCATCCGGGCCGCCACGAGGTGCTCATTTCCAATACACCGGTGGAGCTGACCGCCACGGAGTTTCGGCTGCTCCAGTTCCTGGCCCAACGGCCCGGCTGGGTGTTTACGCGCCAGCAAATTCTCGACGGCGTCCACGGCGACAACTACGCCATCACCGATCGTGCGGTCGACGTGCAAATTGTCGGCCTGCGGCGAAAGCTCGGCACGGCAGGCAGCTACATCGAGACCGTGCGCGGCGTGGGCTACCGCTTTAAGGAATAGTCGATGCTCAGAAGACGGCTGTGGTGGCGCCTGTTCCTCTCCTTCTTGTGGGTGCCGGTCTTCGCGCTGCTGCTGATGGGTGTGTACGGCGCGCACGTCATCCGCGGGCTGTATCTCGACCAGATGTACGGCGACCTCGAATCGCGCGCCCGTCTGTGCAGCATGCCGCTTGGCGATTTGCTCAGCCACGGCGAGACGCCGCGCATCGATCCCTTATGCAAGAAACTGTTGCGGGTCGGCGGCGCAAGAATTACCGTGGTCCTGCCTTCCGGCCAGGTGATCGGCGATTCCGACGAGATGCCAAGCGACATGGACAACCACGGCCACCGTCCCGAGATTCTCGACGCGCTGGCCGGCGGCGTCGGACACTCTCAGCGATATAGCTCCACGGAACACGAACAGCGCGTCTACGTGGCCGTGCCATTGGTGCAGGAAGGGGCGACGGTTGCGGTGGTGCGGGCATCGCTTCCGCTGACGGCCCTGACCCGCGCGTTGGCGGTCGTCCGCGACCGAATCGTCGTCGCAATGCTGATCGCCATCGCGCTGCACGCGATGACCACGCTGGTGATCTCTCGCCGCATGAGCCGGCCGCTGGAGGAAATGAAGTCCGGCGCCGAACGGTTCGCCACCGGCGACCTGCGCCACCGGCTGCGCGTCGTCGACGCGGCCGAAGTCGGCGCCCTGGCCACGGCCATGAATCGCATGGCCGAGCAACTGGACGAGCGCATTCAGACCGTGCTCTGTCAGCAGAACGAGCGCGAGGCCATGCTCTCCAGCATGGAGGAAGGCGTGCTGGCCATCAGCGACACCGGCGCGATCCTCAGCCTTAACGACGCCTGCGCGGCGCTGCTGGGCGAGGAGAAGGCAAAGCTGCAAGGACGAAGCGTCTACGAGGCCATTCGCAAGGCGGACCTGCTGAGGTTCATCGAGGCGGCGCTAGCCAGCACCGTCGCCCGTCGAGGACGAGCTTCAGATTCGTGGCCCGCAGGATCGCTGGGTAAGCGCCACGGCACCGCGCTGCACGATTCGCAACGCGGCAAAATCGGCGTGCTGATCGTCCTGCACGACGTCACACGGTTGCGCCATTTGGAGGACGTGCGCCGCGATTTCGTGGCCAATGTCTCGCACGAGCTGCGGACCCCGATCACGTCGATCAAAGGCTTCGTCGAAACGCTGGTCGACGGTGCTTTTGACGACAAGGACAATGCCCGCCGCTTTCTGCAAATTACCCTGCGGCAGGTCAACCGGTTGGACGCCATCATCAGCGATCTGCTCACGCTGTCGCGCATCGAGCGCGGTTCCGAGGCCCATACGATCGAGGTCGCCCCGGAGGGCATCCGGGCGGCCCTTCAGGCGGCCGTCGAGATGTGCGAAAAAACGGCGAACCAAAAAGGCGTCCGCATGGAGCTGGATTGCCCCGAGGACCTGACGGCCGAGATCAACGTGGCACTGTTGGAGCAGGCCGTCGTCAATCTGCTGGACAACGCGATCAAGTACAGCAACGACGACGGGGTCATCGAGATTCTCGCCGCCGTCGAAGGGGAGGAACTGACGATTCGAGTGGCGGATCACGGCTGCGGCATCGAGCCGCAACACCTGGCACGGCTGTTTGAGCGTTTCTACCGCGTCGACAAGGCCCGCAGCCGCGAATTGGGCGGCACCGGCCTGGGGCTGGCCATCGTCCGGCACATCGCTCTGGCCCATCGCGGTTCGGCCAGGGTGGAAAGCACCGTCGGCGTCGGAACGACGTTCTGCCTGCGGCTACCGATCCGCGCCGAATCCCGGTGCTTAGCTGGCACGTAGCGTCTGGGTGGCACGCGAGGCATGGCATCCGACAGCGCGCCATTGTAACGGTCGTCGAGCCGGCCCGGTACGCGATGCCTCGCGCCCGTCTGGAGGGCAAACCAATGACGACTCCCCTGATCTTGGCCTTCGGACTCTTCTTGTCCGCCATGGTGCCGCCCAGCGCCGGCGTTCCCGTCGTCCTCTACGACCGTGGCAGTTGGTGCTGGTTCCAGGATGAACGGGTGATCCTCGATCACGGCCGGCTCCTGTTCGGCGTCGTGGCCGCAGGGCCAAACGGCGATCGGCGCAGGGGCAACATCGAGTTGGGCGTATGCGACCTTCTTTCCCGGCGCATCACGGCTCCGGTTTTTCACAGCCTCGGACCGTGGTCTTGCACGCGGCACTGGAACAGGACGACCACGACGCCCCGGCCCTATTGGTCCGCGGCGACGGTCGCTACCTGGCCATGTATTCCACGCACGGCGCCGACAATCTGATCCACTATCGCATATCCCGGCAGCCGGGCGATCCCACCTCCTGGCAGCCCGAGCGGACATTCCGGCGGCCGGCTGCGGTCACCTATTCAAACCTGTTTCGCCTAGCCGAGGAAGATGGCGGGAAGGGACGCATTTACGACTTCTACCGAGGTGAAGGTTGGAATCCTAACGCCATCGCCTCGGACGACGACGGCCAGTCGTGGACGTACCTCGGCAGACTCGTCGCACACGACGGCCGGCCCTACGTCAAATACGCCTCGAACGGCGCCGACACGATCCACTTCGTTTTCACCGAAGGGCATCCCAACGAGTTCAAGCCGGGCACCGGCATTTACCACGCCTACTACCAACGGGGAAATCTCTATCGGAGCGACGGCACGTTTGTCCGTAAGTTGAGCGACGGGCCGATAACACCCGACGAGGCCACGAAAATCGTTGCCGGCAGTCCCACCAACATCGCCTGGCCCTGCGACCTGCATCTGGACGAGCAAGGCCGGCCCCGAGTGGCGTATTCGGTGAGCAAGGACCGCCAGGGCACCGATCACCGCTATCATTACGCACGCTGGGACGGCACACGCTGGCACGACCGCGAAATCGCGTACGCGGGATCGCCGCTGTATCGCCGCGAGCAATTCTACACGGGTAACGTGGCACTGAACCCGCAGAATCTCGATGAACTGTGCATCTCAACCGACGCGGACCCGCTTAACGGCCGCCCACTGGTGAGCAAGGCCGACGGCAAGCGTCACTGGGAAATTTTCAAGGGCCTCACGCACGACCGCGGCAACACCTGGGCCTGGACGCCGGTGACCGCCAATTCGACGGCCGACAATCTGCGACCGATCATCCCCATTGGCAACGAACCGTTCGGCGTGCTCCTGTGGCTGCGCGGGACCTACAGAACCTTTTGTGACTGGAACCTCCAGGTCGTCGGCGAGCGATTGCCGTGACGCAGGACTGTCCCAATTTTCGCGGGCACCGCCGCGCGGCGGTGGTCGACGAAACTGGGACTGTCCCGTTTGACGCCGCATCGCTACGCTCACGATGACTGGCGACGACCGGCCCATTGTGGGATGCCCTTTTGCTCCGGCTGCCGTAGAATTGCACCGGGGGCGGTTGGAGACGGTCGCGGAGGAGATCGCGATGAATGACTACATCGTTACTCGCATTGCCACGATGTTGGCGGGAGGTTTGCTCATGTTCGGCACAGCGACGGCGGAGGAATTGAAGCAGGGCGACACGGCGCCCGCGTTCAGTCTGCCCGGCAGCGATGGAAAGACGTATAGACTTTCCGATTACCAGGGGAAACAGGCAGTCGTGCTGGCCTGGTTCCCGAAGGCGTTTACGCCGGGCTGCACGACCGAGTGCAAGGTCGTCGCCCAGGACGGACGAAAGCTGAAGGATTTCGACGTGGCCTATTTCACGGCGAGCGTCGACAAGCCGGAGAAGAACGAGAAGTTTGCCAAGTCTGTCGGCGCCGATTATCCGATCCTCAGCGATCCCGGCGGTGAAGTCGCGAGGGCATACGGCGTGACGGGCCCGGTGCAAAAGTTCGCCAGTCGCTGGACGTTCTACATCGGCAAGGACGGCAAGATTCTCGCCATCGACAAGAAGGTCAAGCCGGCCACGGCCGCCGCCGACATCGTCAAGCGGCTCGAAGAGTTGGGCGTGGCCAAGCGTAAGTGATACGGCATGCGGCCACCGTCCAATCGATCGCACGGCGATTATTCCAACTTAACTCCTCCGACGGTATACTGGGAGCCGCCGTCCGCGGAATCTCGGCGACTTCGGAACGTCGCGACCGGATCGGGTGAGAATCGGCGGCGGACATTGTTCTTTTGTCACGTCCGACGCAAGCGATTGGATCGCCTGCTCGATCGTGGCACGTCGGCGGAGTCCCCGGTGTCGGAAGAAGCAAGTCCCGTGATCGACCCCTATGCCGCCGGGCCAGCGGTGTGCCGGGACCACGATCCGCGCACCGCCGAAGTGGCTCGGCAGATCACCGCGCTGATCGCCGCCGAGCTTCCCCAGACTCGCGTCGAGCACGTCGGCAGCACGGCAGTTCCCGGCTGTGCGGGCAGGGGGATCGTCGACCTGATGATTCCCGTCGCCGACGGCGAAACCGATCGCGTAGTACAACATCTTGAGCAACTGGGGTTTCAATGCCAATCCGACGTCACCTCCTTCGCCGAGGACCGGTCGATCTATGCCGGGGCATGGAAGTGGCAGGGGAAAGCCTTTGCACTCCACGTCTACGTGATCCTGGCCAACGCCGCCGAAGCGGAGGAAATGCGGTTCTTCCGCTCATGCCTGCGCCGATCCGGACCTGCGGCGAGCCTACGTCGCCCAAAAGCGCAAAATCATTGCCGGCGGCACAACCGATCCGTTGGAATATGACCGGCGCAAGGGGGAGTTCATCAACGAGGTACTGGGCTAGCGCAAAACGGTCGCCGGCCGCCTCAGAAGTCCTCCTGATACTCCCCGAACTCCTCGTACGGCTTCTGAGATAGATTCTCGAAACGGGTGTGTTTGTCGAACCAGGCCAGCTTGACGTCGCCGGTGGGGCCGTTGCGCTGCTTGGCGACGATCACCTCGGCCTGACCGGCGATGCCGGCGTCCTGCGCCTCTTCGCGGGTGTGATAATACTCTTCGCGATGGATGAACATCACCACGTCGGCGTCCTGCTCGATGGCGCCGGACTCGCGCAGATGGCTCAATCGCGGGCGGTGCCCTTCTCTGCCTTGCTCGGCCTGGCGGTTCAACTGCGCCAGGCAGAGGACCGGGATCTTCAACTCGCGGGCCAGACCCTTCAGCCGCCGCGCCATCTTGGCGACCTGCTCCTGCCGCGGGTCGCGCGGGTCGTCCGGTTGAATCAACTGCAAGTAGTCGATGACCACTAGGCCGAGGTTCCGCTTGCGCTTCAACCGCCGGGCACAGGCGGCGATCTCCGTGCAGGTCCGCGCCGGCGTGTCGTCGACGTACATCGGCGCCTTGCCGAGCTTGGCCGACGCCTCGACCAGCTTCTTGCGATCGTCGCCCGAAAGAAATCCGCTGCGAAACTTGTTGGCGTCGATCCGGCCTTGCGAACAAAGCATGCGCTGCGCCAGTTCGAGTCGCGCCATTTCGAGACTGACGAACAGCGTGGGCACGTTCGCCTCGATGCTCACGTACTCGGCGATGTTCGTCGCCAGCGCGGTCTTGCCCATGCTCGGCCGGGCCGCCAGAATGACCAGTTCGGAGTCGTGCAGCCCGCCGGTCAAGGTGTCGAGGTCCTGGAACCCCGTGGGCACGCCCACCCCTTCGCCGTGTTCAAGACGGGCGTCGATGCGATCGAACGCCTCGACCAGCAGGTCGTGAATTTCCGTCACCTGTTCCGTGCTGCGACTATCGTGAACGGCGAAGATCTTCTCCTCCGCGCGGCCCAGCATTTCGCGGGGATCCAGCGTCGGCTCGAAGGCGTCGCGGAGAATTTCAGTGCTGGCATGGATCAGTGCCCGCAGCGTGGACTTGTCGCGAACGATTTGGGCATAGTAGACGGCGTTGGCCGCGTAGGGAACGCTGTGGACGACTTCCGCCAAGTAGGCCGAACCGCCGACCGCCTCGAAATCGCCGGCGCCCCGCAACCGCTCCAGCAGCAGCGTGGCATCGATGCGGCTCCCCTCGTCGTGCATCGCCGACAAATGACCGTACAGCTTCTGGTTGGCGTCGGCGTAGAAGTCGTCGGGCCGCAGCACCAGCGCAACGTCGTCGCAGAGATTCGGGTCCAGCAGCAGGCTGCCGAGCACCCCCTTTTCCGCGTCGAGATTGTGCGGCGGCAGCCGGTCGAGGATTTCGGAACTGACCCGGGCCGGCGCGCGGCCTTGGTCGGTTCGGTAGGCGGTGGCCATGACAATCCGTTTCCGATGGTTCGATCGAGGCCGTGCTCCTTGGCGGCCGAAGAAGAAGCCGGGCGTCGCGCACGCCTTCGTTCCAAGATGCGCCACGCGAGCCGCATCATAGAACATGGCGGCCAAAATGGCAACCAGTTCGCAGACGCTTGCACCGCCGGTAATTACAAAAGGTGGCTTGTGGATAACGTGTTCGACAGGCCTGGGCCGTGCCCGCGTTCAAGCGGACAGTCCCCCGGCCGGCACTCACCACCGGCCTTCGGCTGGCCGAAATGCCTGCCAGGTACCGGCGGCTACGAATGGCCCGCGGCGCCGCTGCTAATTCGGAATGCACAACACGGGGCGCCGTCATGGCGGCAGGCGATTTGGCGGACATCCCGCCCCACTGCGGCACTGAGGATCGCCCTGTCGATGTGGCAGACGTTTCGGTGCTGATCCAACATGCCCGCGAACGGGCAGCTTCGCCGATAAAGCGTCCAGCAGGCGTCACCGTTGTCGCCCTCCACGGCCTCGAGCAACGATCCTTCACCCTGGAGCAAGTCGACAAGTTGTTGTACCCGGTCTCGCGTCTTCTTGGCGGTGATTCGGGCGTTGTAGTGCTCGGCCGCCGCCTTGCTGACCCGTTTCAGGACCTTGCCGCTTAGATCCTCGCCGCCAATTTCTCGAATCGAGCACCACAGGGCCGGTACGACAACCGACACGTGGTTGGCGAACAGCAGCGTCAGTGCCGTCTCCGTGGCCTCATAGATATGCCGCGGTCTGCCACGACCGGACAGCCGCTCGGTGCTGCGTTTGACGAGGCCAGCCGCGATCAAATCGCCGAGCTGCTCGGTCACAGCCGTTCGGGTAACGCCGGTGGCGCGCATCAACGCGCGCACCGACTGGGGCGGTTTGCCCACCAGCAACCTCACGATGCGCACACCAGCCGCACTAATCGTTACATCAAGCATAGTGTTGTTTCCCCTGTTCGCGACCGGGGCTTGTCACGCACCGATGGACGCTGTTCGACGGTGCCTTGCATGCTCCCATGCCTCGATGTTCCGTCGCACCGTGTCGCCGGCAGTTTCCGTAAGACGAGGTCGAGTCTGATGCACCTTACTACGGCGGCCTGCATACCACCGAACGGTGCCCAGCGCCAAGACGGTATAGTACCACACAGCAGCAAGGATGGGAATATGTCGGCGATGGTTTGGTTGGGCAAACTTCGCGTCGGCCGCGTCCGAACGGGGGCCCATTTGCCGCTGCCGTTTGAAATGGGTAGAATCGACCTCTTCTTGCCCGCCGCGGAAGAGCCGCCGGCTCCATAACTATTGCCTGTTAGGCCGATCGTTCCACGCCCATGCCCCGCTACAATCCCGCCGTCATCGAACCTAAGTGGCAGAAATTTTGGGAAAAGAACCGCACCTTTGCGTGTCCCAAATTGCCGAAAAGACGCAAACTCTACGTATTGGATATGTTCCCCTATCCCAGCGGCGACGGCCTGCACGTCGGGCATCCCGAGGGCTATACGGCCACCGACATCGTCTGCCGCTTCCAACGCATGCGAGGGGCCAGCGTCATGCACCCGATGGGCTGGGACGCCTTCGGACTGCCCGCCGAACAGCACGCCAAGAAGACCGGCACTCATCCCCGAGCCACGACCGAAAAGAACATCAAGAACTTCCGCCGGCAGTTGAAGATGCTCGGCTTCTCCTACGATTGGGATCGGGAGCTGGCCACGACCGACGTTGGGTACTTCCGCTGGACGCAGTTCATCTTCCTGGTGCTGTTCGACACCTGGTTCGACGAGTCGCAGGGGCGCGGCCGGCCAATGGCCGAGCTGCCGCTTCCCGACGAGGTGGCCGAGGCGGGCGAAGACGCCGTTGCCCAATATCGCGACGAGCATCGCCTGGCCTATCAGCTTGAAGCCCCCGTGAACTGGTGCCCGGCCCTGGGCACGGTGCTGGCCAACGAGGAGGTTGTCGGCGGAGTGAGCGAACGCGGCGGGCACGCGGTCGTCCGCATTCCGCTGCGGCAGTGGATGCTGCGGATTACCGCCTATGCCGCCCGGCTCGAATGCGACCTCGACGGCCTCGACTGGCCCGAAGGCATCAAGCTCCTGCAGCGCAACTGGATCGGCCGCAGCACGGGCGCCGAGGTCGATTTCTTCATCGGCACGTTTCTCGGCGCGGACGGCAAGCCGTCGCAGAGGGAATACGAAGGCTGGCTGGCCGATCGCAAGCTGGCCGGATGGCCGCGCAAGCCGGACGACGCGGTGCTGCGGATTTACACCACCCGGCCCGACACGCTCTTCGGCGCCACGTACATGGTGATCGCGCCGAGCACCCGTTTGTCGAGCGGCTCACCACGCCCGAGCAGGCCGCCGTCCTAGCCTATTGCGAACAGTCGGCCCGCAAGAGCGACCTGGACCGCACCGACCTGGCCAAGGAGAAAACCGGCGTCTTCACCGGTTCCTACGCCATTAACCCGGTCAACGGCGAGGCGATTCCAATTTGGGTGGCTGACTACGTGCTGATCAGCTATGGCACCGGGGCGATCATGGCCGTGCCGGCACACGATACGCGGGATTTTGAGTTTGCGAAGCAGTTTGATCTGCCGATCGTGGCGGTAGTCGATCCGGGCGATCAGGTGCTCTTGCAAACAGGGCCGCCCGGTTCGCCTATGTTGAACAGGGCAGAGGCAAGGCAAGAAGTCCTTGACGGTAGGGTTCCCTATGTGAGCAGTATAGGCTTCGCCATCAATTCCGGCCCGTACAACGGTCTGACCACGCCCGAGTTCAAACAGAAGATCGCCGAAGACCTAAGTCACCAGGGCCTCGGCCGGGCGGCGGTCAACTATAAGCTCCGCGACTGGCTCTTCAGCCGGCAGCATTTTTGGGGCGAGCCGTTCCCGATCCTCCACGAGTTGGACGCCTCGGGAAAACCGACCGGCCGCATCCGCGCCCTCCGGCCAGAAGACCTTCCGCTCGATTTGCCCGCGGAGATGGCCTTCGACGCCAAGCATGACGAACCGACGCCGCCGCTGGACAAGGCGCCCGACGACTGGCTCTACGTCACGCTCGACGGAAATCGTTACAAGCGCGAGACCAACACCATGCCGCAATGGGCCGGCTCGTGCTGGTACTACTTGCGGTTTCTCGACCCGAAGAACGCCCAAGCAATCGTCGACCCCCAGGTGGAAAAGGCTTGGATGCCGATCGACCTGTACGTCGGCGGGGCGGAGCACGCCGTGTTGCACCTGCTCTACGCCCGATTCTGGCACAAGGTGCTCTTCGACCGCGGCTATGTGAGCATGCCCGAACCGTTTCAGAAGCTAGTCAACCAGGGGATGATCCTGGGCGAGAATAACGAGAAGATGTCCAAGAGCCGCGGCAACGTCGTCAACCCCGACGAAGTCGTGCGGGAATACGGGGCCGACGCCTTGCGGCTTTACGAGATGTTCATGGGCCCGCTGGAGGCCGTCAAGCCGTGGAGCATGGACGGCGTCAGCGGCGTCCGCGGCTTCCTGGACCGTGTGTGGCGGATGCTCCTCGACGATCGGGCCGAGGCAGTAGAGCTCAATGCCGCGGTCCATGACGTTGAGCCGACGACCGAGCAGAATCGCATGTTGCACCGAACGATCAAGGCCGTCACGGCCGATCTGGAGCAGATGTCGTTCAATACGGCCATCGCCCGGATGATGGAGTTTACGAACTTCTTTCTCAAGGAAGAGCAGCGGCCGAAGACGGCGATGGAAACGCTCGTGCTGCTGCTTTCACCGCTGGCCCCGCATCTGGCCGAGGAGTTGTGGCGGGCGCTGGGGCACACCGACACGTTGGCCTACGAACCGTGGCCCGCGTTCGACGAGGCGGCCATCCGCGAGGACACGATCGAAGTACCTGTGCAAATCAACGGCAAGCTCCGCGGCCGCATCCAAGTGCCTGCCGAGAGCGACCGCGCCCCCCTGGAAGCCGCCGCCCGCCGCGATGCGAAGATCGCCGAATTGCTGGAAGGCAAAACGATCGTCAAGGCGATCGTCGTGCCGGGGCGGATGGTGAACTTTGTGGTGAAGTAGCCGTCAAACGGCACCGCCCAATTGGTAGGAGAACTCGCCGACGTCCGTCTGTTGTTTGGCGTGTTCGATGGTCATGCTAACCAGCGCCCGTGCTCATCGAGTTCCACAAGTACGTCTTGATTCAAATCACGGGTGTCAACGATCGGCCTGTCGCTAAAATTGACAAGGAGTGTATCGGTATCCGCTCGCACCAGCCCGACTCATCCACATAGACTTCGCCATTGTGTTTCGCTTTCTCTTGCCTGGAGTCTACCGGAGTCACTTGCAATCCGCAAGAGATGACACCCCTCAGTCGTGTGGATTCGCGAAGTCACTCTCCCCCTTGGCCAAGCACTCCGCTACAATTGCCTCCTGTCAATTCGCAAGAGAGAAACCATGACCAGTCAACGCATCCTCGTCACCAGCGCCTTGCCGTATGCCAACGGCCATATCCACATCGGACACCTGGTCGAGTACCTGCAAACCGACATCTGGGTCCGGTTCCAAAAACTCCGCGGGCGGCGGTGCATCTACATCTGCGCCGACGACACCCACGGCACGGCCATCATGATCCGCGCCCGGCAGGAGGGCATCGGCGAGGAGGAACTGATCGCCAAGATGCAGCAGGCCCACGTGGCCGACTTCGCCGGCTTCGACATCGAGTTCGACAACTACGGCAGCACCAACAGCCCCGAGACGCGCGAGGTCTGCGAGGAGATTTGGGCGGCGCTGCGAAGGCCGGGCTGGTCGAGCAGCAGGCAGGTCACGCAACTCTACGACGCCGAGGCCGGCACGTTCCTGGCCGATCGGTTCGTCAAGGGGACCTGCCCGAAGTGCAAGTCGCCCGAACCAGTACGGCGACAGTTGCGACAAGTGCGGCGCCCATTACAGCCCGACCGATCTGATCGACCCGGTGAGCACGCTTTCGGGCAGCAAGCCGGAAATCCGCGAGGCCGACCACCTGTTCGTCAATATCGAAAAGCTGCACGGGTTTCTCGACGAGTGGACCCAATGCGGCGAGCACCTTCAGCCCGAGGTCGCCAACTACCTGAAGGGCCACTTCCTCGGCGAGCCGCTGCACGATTGGGACGTTTCGCGGCCGGCGCCCTACTTCGGCTTCGAGATTCCCGACAGCCCGGGCAACTATTGGTACGTCTGGTTCGACGCCCCGATCGGCTACATCGGCTCGACCGCCAGTGGTGCAAGCCGCACGGCGAGAACTTCGACGATTGGTGGCGCAACGACGAAAAGACGGAAATCCACCACTTCATCGGCAAGGACATCACCTATTTCCACACGCTGTTCTGGCCGGCCATGCTCAAGACCGCCGGCTTCAGCCTGCCCGCGAAGGTCCACATCCACGGCTTCCTGACCGTCGACGGCGAAAAGATGTCGAAGAGCAAGGGGACGTTCATCCGGGCGTCGACCTACCTGGAGCACCTCGACCCGTCGTACCTGCGATACTACTACGCCTCGAAGCTCACGCCGCGGGTCGACGACATCGACCTGAACTTCGACGAGTTCGTCGCCAAGGTCAACGCCGACATGGTCGGCAACGTCGTGAATCTGGCCAGCCGCACGGCCAAGTTCGCCGCCGAGACCGGCCTGGCCGCAACGTATCCCGACGACGGCGGACTGTTCGCCCAAGCGGCCGCCGACGGCGAGGCCATCGCCGAAGCCTACGATGCCTGCGACTACGCCCGGGCCGATGCGGCTGATTCTGGCGGCCGGCGATCGGGCCAACCAGTTCATCGAGCAACAGGCGCCGTGGAACCTGCGCAAAGACCCGGCCAAACGCGACCAACTGCGCGATGTTTGCACCATCGGGCTGAACCTGTTCCGCCAACTGGCCGTCTACCTGGCGCCGGTGCTGCCGCGGCTGGCCAAGCAGACTGGCGAATTGCTGGGCGATCCGATCACGTCGTGGGACCAATCGCAGCGGCCGCTGCTGGGCACGGCCGGTGGGCAAGTTCTCGCACATGATGCAGCGGGTCGATCCGAAAAGCGTCGAGGCCATGCAGGCGGCCAGCGCCGAGCCGCGTAGAGGCCGAGGCCGATACGCTGCCGCTCGACACCGACGCCGCCGCTGCTGGCCGAGCCGCTCGCCGAAACGATCAGCTTCGACGAGTTCGCCAAGGTCGATCTGCGCGTGGCCCGGGTGGTGACGGCCGAAGACGTGCCGGGGCGCAGAAACTGCTGAAACTGACGCTCGGCCTCGGCGGCGACAACCGCCGCACGGTGTTTGCCGGCATCAAAGGCGTCTACAAGCCGGAAGACCTCGTCGGCCGGCTGGTGATCTGCGCGGCCAACCTCGCCCCGCGGAAGATGAAGTTCGGCCTGAGCGAAGGGATGATCGTGGCCGCCGGCGGCGGCGGCGGCGAAATCTACCTGCTGGCCCCCGACGAGGGTGCGAAACCGGGACAGCGGGTACATTAGGGATCGAGGCCGCGATGCCGTTGGACCGCGAAGAATACGTCGAGCAGGCGTACTTTTTCCAGACGCTCCGCGAGCGGATGCAGCAGGACATGTCGACGCAGGACCTGCTGGACGCCATCCGGCAGGAGATCCTGGCGACGACCATGCTGCCGTTCGCGCTGGACTTCATGGCCGGCGAGCTGCGGCTGACCGGCGGCTTCTCGACGGCCATGGCCCGGCTTCCGCACTACTTCACGCCGTTCCAGACGTACGTCGTCGGCGAGGCCGAGAAGGCGGAAGGGCGGTTCGACTTCCGCATCGCCCTGGAGATCTTGCAGCGCGAAGTCGAATATCGCGCCAGCGGTGCGTCGGCACCCGGCGTGTTCCTGTACCAGTTCGAGGCGCTCTGCCGGAATCGCCTCGGCTACGATCGCGGCCTGGAGGCGATGGCCGCCGACCCGATCTTCGACGACAACTGGCGAGAGTGGATTCTGACGATCCGCCGCCAGGTCGGCCTGTTGGATTTTGCCGACATGATCTACGTTCGTAGCGAACTCTATCGCAAGACGCGGCACCAGGTCGAACGGCCGATCCTCTTCGGCGAGAAGGAGGGACGCATCGCACTGGCCAATCGTCGCAAGGACCCGCTCTACCTGTTCTCGGCCTTGCAGCGGCACCTGGGCTATCCGGGCGTGCCACGGCCCCAGCCCGAGGACACGCAGCGTTACGTGCTGCCGGCCATGCAACGGCAAGTCGAGCGCCTTGAAACGCGTCTGAAGCTGCTCGAAGAAGAGCTCCGCGGCGGCATCAACCTGTCGAAGTTCTACGTCGACAAGCAAGCCCAGGCAAGCGACAAATCCACTAACCACTAGCCACTCACCACTATTCCCCCATGTCCGTCCGCACCCGATTCGCTCCCAGCCCGACCGGATACTTGCACATCGGCGGCGTCCGCACCGCGCTGTTCAATTGGCTTTTTGCCCGGCAGCACGGCGGGCGGTTCATCCTGCGGATCGATGACACGGACCAGCAGCGGAACGTCGAGGAGGCGCTGCAACCGATCCTCGACGGCCTGCGTTGGCTGGGCATCGACTGGGATGAAGGCCCCGGAGTGGGCGGGCCGTTCGCTCCCTACTATCAGTCGCAACGATCGGATCGCTATCAACAGGCCGTGCAAGGACTGCTAGCTAGCGGGCATGCCTATTACGACTATGCGACGACCGAGGAGATTCAAGCGGAGCGTACGGCGGCCGAGCGCGAGAAGCGCCAGTTTCGCTATAGCCGCCGCTTCATGGCCGCGACGCCAGGCCAACGGGCGGCGTTCGAGGCCGAAGGCCGGCGAGCCGTCGTGCGGCTGAAGATGCCGGAGACGGGCACGCTCGTGCTTGACGATCTGGTCCGCGGCCGTGTCGAGTTCGATTGGGCCCGCGAGCAGGACCACGTCATCCAACGGGCCGACGGCACGTGCCTGTATCATCTCGCCAACGTGGTTGATGATTACCAGTTTCAGATCTCGCACGTCATCCGCGCCGAAGAACACCTGTCGAACACGCCGCGGCAGGTGTTGATCCTCGAAGCCCTGGGCTATCCGCGGCCGGTCTATGCCCATCTGCCGTTCGTGGCCGAGCCGGGCAGCCACACGAAGCTGAGCAAGCGGAAGCTGGACAAATACCTGAAGAACCGCGACTTTGCCCAATTGGTCGAACACGGCCGCAAGATCGTCGCAGCCATTGGCCACGCCGTCGAAGCCGAGGCGTTCAATCCCGTAATCGTCGATTTCTACAAGACGGTCGGCTATCTACCCGAGGCGATCATCAACTACCTGGCCCTGCTGGGCTGGTCACTGGACGACAAGACCGAGCATTTTTCGCGGCAAGAGTTGATCGAGGCGTTTTCGCTCGACCGCGTGAACAAGGCCCCGGCCAGTTTCGACCCCAAGAAGCTCCAGGCGTTCGAGGATTGGCATTTTCAACAGCTTCCGCCGGAGCGGAAGAGCGAGTTGGTGGCGCCGTTCTTGGAGAAGGCAGACTTGATCGTCTCGCCACCCACGAACGAACAGCGGCAGCGAATCGAACAGGTCATCGCGACCGCCGGCGACCGGATCAAAGTGGCCGGCGACGTTCTCGCCTTTGCCTATTTCTTCCAGGCCGACGACCAGCTTGAATACGACGAAAAGGCACTGGAGAAGAACGTCCGCCAGCCGGCGGCGGCCGCGCTACTGGCGAAGTTCTGTTATCGGCTTGCCGCCATCGAGCGCTTCGACGCAGCGTCCTTGGAGTCTCTGGTGCAGCGATTCGTGGCCGACGAGCAGATCAAAATCGGCGAGATCATCCATCCGGTCCGCGTCGCAATTACCGGCACGACGATTGGCCTGGGGCTATTTGATTCACTGGCAATCCTGGGCAAAGAACAGTGCTTGCGGAGGATTGAGCGGGCGTTGGGACATACGTGATGGCGCCGCCGTCGAGGAATCGCGAATTGCGGCGCACGGGTTAGCTGCTACAATACTGTGGTATGAGCAAACACGAGAAGCTCTACGAGCACATCTTGATGCGCCGATCGGATGCAAGTGTCGCTTTCGGTGAGCTATGCCCGTGCTCAGATATCTCGGTTTCAAGGAACGAATCAGCGGCGATCACCACATCTTCAGTAACCCGAGAGTCGATGCAATATTGAACTTGCAGCCGAAGGGCGGAAATGCCAAGCCGGACCAAGTCAAGCAGGTGAGAGAGGTGATACTCCGTTACCAACTGCGTTTGGGAGGGTAGAGATGGAAAGCAAGTACGAAATCATCATGTATTGGAGTGAGGATGATGGTTCCTATATCGCGGAGGTTCCCGAATTGCCGGGCTGTATGGCCGATGGCAAGACGTATCAGGAAGCCTTGACCAATGCAGAGCGGATTATCCAGGAATGGATCGAGACCGCCAGAGAAATCGGCCGTCCGGTACCCGAAGCGAAGGGCCGCCTGCTATATGCTTGATGCCGCATTAACTGGCCGTGCAGACATCGTACGCAAGCCAATCGAGCAAATTCAACTCACTGTCGCACGGAAAGGTAAATCGTGAGTACAGGTTCCCCCTCGACCGACTTCGTTCGGGCGATCGTTCAAGAAGACTTGCAGACCAACAAATACGGCGGGCGGGTGCACACCCGGTTCCCGCCCGAGCCGAACGGCTATCTGCACATCGGGCACGCCAAGTCGATCTGCCTGAACTTCGGCATCGCCGCGGAGTTCGGCGGGCTGTGCAACCTGCGATTCGACGACACCAACCCCTGCAAGGAGGAGGTCGAATACGTCGATTCGATCATGGAGGATGTCCGCTGGCTGGGCTTCGACTGGCAGGACCGGCTGTTCTACGCCTCGGACTACTTCGAGCCAGATTTATCAGTGGGCCGTGCAGCTCATCAAGGCCGGCAAGGCGTATGTCTGCGACCTGTCGGCCGACGAGGTCCGCGCAGCATCGCGGCACGCTTACCGAACCAGGCCGCGACAGCCCCTATCGCGACCGCTCCGTCAAGGAGAACCTCGACCTGTTCGAGCGCATGCGGGCCGGCGAGTTCCCCGACGGGTCGCGGACGCTGCGGGCGAAGATCGACATGGCCTCGCCGAACTTCAACCTCCGCGACCCGGTGATGTACCGCATCCTCCACGCCGCGCATCACCGCACGGGCGACACGTGGTGCATCTATCCGACGTACGATTTCACCCACGGCCAGTCCGACTCGATCGAGCGCATCACCCATTCGATCTGCACGCTGGAGTTCGAGAACCACCGGCCGCTGTACGATTGGTACCTCCGCGAGTTGGGCATTTACGCCCCGCAGCAGATCGAGTTCGCCCGGCTCAATCTGACCTACACGATGATGAGCAAGCGGCGGCTCTTGGAGCTGGTCAAAGAGGGGCACGTCGCCGGCTGGGACGACCCGCGGATGCCGACGATCTGCGGCCTGCGCCGCCGCGGCTACACGCCCGAGGCGATCCGCAATTTCTGCGCCCGGATCGGCGTCTCGAAGGTCGACAGCGTGGTGGACATCGCCCTGCTGGAACACTGCCTGCGCGAGGATCTCAATCGCCGGGCGCCGCGGGTGATGGGCGTGCTGCGGCCGCTGCGCGTCGTGATCGACAATTATCCCGAAGGCCAGGTCGAGCAGATGGAGGCCGTCAATAATCCCGAGGACGCCGGCATGGGCACGCGGCCGGTTCCGTTTTCGCGCGAGCTGTACATCGAGCAAGACGACTTCCGCGAGGTGCCGCCGAAGAAATACCATCGCCTGGCGCCGGGTCAGGAAGTGCGGCTGCGCTATGCGTATCTCGTCCGCTGCACCCGCGTGGTCAAGGACCCGGCCACCGGCGAGGTGATCGAAGTGCATTGCACGTACGATCCGGCCACGCGCGGCGGCAACACGCCCGACGGGCGGAAGGTGAAGGGGACGATCCACTGGGTCTCGGCCAGCGCACGCCCTGCCGGTCGAAGCGCGGCTTTACGACCATCTATTCACCAAGCCTGATCCGGCCGACGTGCCCGACGGCCAGGATTACCATGCGAACCTGAACCCCAACTCGCTCGAACGGCTGACAGCCTATGTCGAGCCGAGCCTCCGTGGCGCCGTGCCGGGCACCCGCGTCCAGTTCGAGCGGCTCGGCTATTTCTGCGTCGATCCCGATTCTACGCCCGAGCAGGCCGGTGTTCAATCGCGCGGTGTCGCTGGTCGACACCTGGGCGAAGATTCAGAAGAAACAGTAGGTGGTGCGGGCTGTGTAACTTGCCGCCTCTCGCACCCGTCTGACCATTAAGAAGGAGGCGTAGCCTATGCCGTTGTGCGTCGTCGGTTCCGTGGCTTTGGACAGCGTCGAAACGCCCTATGAAACGCGCGACGACGTGCTGGGCGGATCGGCCGTGTTTTTCTCGTATGCCGCCAGCTTCTTCACCACGGTGCGGTTGGCCGGGGTGGTCGGCGAAGACTGGCCGGCCGAACATACGGCAATGTTCGAGTCGCGCGGCATCGACACCGCCGGCCTGCAATGTATCCCGGGCGGCAAGACCTTCCGCTGGCGCGGCAAGTACCTGCGCAACATGAACGATCGCGAGACGCTCGAACTGCACCTGAACGTTCTCGGGCAGTTCGATCCCGTGCTGCCCGAGTCCTATCGCCGCTCGAAGTTCCTGTTTCTGGCCAACGGCTCGCCGGCGCACCAGGCGAAGGTGCTCGACCAATGTTCCGGCGCCGTCGCTGGTCGTGGCCGATACGATGGACCATTACATCCGCACCGAGCCGGACGGGCTGCGCGCCCTGTTGAAGCGAATCGACGGGCTGGTGCTCAACGACAGCGAGGCGAAGCTCTTGACCGATGATGAGAACCTGGTCCGCGCGGGCCTCTCGATCCGCGCAATGGGCCCGACGTTCGTCGTCATCAAGAAGGGCGAGCACGGGGCGATGTTTTTCGGCGAGGGCGAAACCTACGTCCTGCCGGCCTTTCCCACCTCGGACGTCGTTGATCCGACCGGAGCCGGCGACAGTTTTGCCGGCGGAATGATGGGCTACCTGGCCGAGAAAGACTGCTTCGACGCCAAAACGCTCAAAGAAGCACTCGCCTACGGCACGCTCACGGCCAGCTTCACCGTCGAAGATTTCAGCCTCGACCGGTTGAAGACCATCGGCCGCGAAGACCTCGATCGGAGAATGGCGGAGTATCGGAGGATGTTGAGTTTTTAGAAGAAGGAATTAGGGATTGGGGATTAGCTGTGCGATGGCATCCCGATTCCTTGCTTCGCTTCGAAACCCCTAATCCCCAATCCCTCATGAAAAAGACGCTCCGCACCTTCGTTGCCGTCGAGATCAGCGAGTCGGTCCGCGCGGCGGCGGCAGAACTGATTCAATTACTCTGCGGCACGGCGGCCAAGGTGAAATGGGTCGAGCCGCACAATCTGCACGTTTCGCTGAAGTTCCTTGGCGACGTGCCGCAGGGCGCGATCGTCGACGTTTGCCGCGCCGTCGAGCGCGGGGCCGGCGCGATGTGCGCCGTTTACGCTGGAAATCCGCGGCGCCGGCGCCTTCCCCACGCCGGCGCGGCCGCGAACAGTGTGGCTCGGGGCAGGCGACGGGGCCGATAAGATGGTGCTGCTGCACGACCGCGTCGAGGCCGCGTTGGCCGAACTCGGCTACCGCGAAGAGCATCGCCGATTCCAGAGCCATTTAACCATCGGCCGCGTCCGCGGCGCGGGCTCGGGCATTGCCGAACTGGGACGCCTGGTGCAGCAACACGCCGACGTCCGCATCGGCTCGATGGAGGTGCGCAAGGCGACCGTCTTTTGCAGCACGCTCACTTCCGACGGTCCGATCTACGAGGTCCTCGGCACAGCCAGTCTTGATACCGCTTAACCGCCGCCCACCGCGTTCGACGTTGCAAAGCCCGGTTGCGGGGCGCCTTGCTGGGTCGACGCCAGCCTGCGCCGCGGATAGAATGAAGGATAGATGATCCGCTGCGCCTGGAAGGATAGCGGTGTGGCAGGCTCTATTGATGTTCAGCAAAGTAATGCCACAGCGATTCAGTGGTTTGCCGGCGAGACCGGTTGCCCGCTGGTCGGCCGCGTTGCATTGTCTAGCTGGAGCACAATAGAATTGCGTCGGCCACCGGTCTGGAGATGCCCTTAGGTCCGGTGATCTGTTCGGTGCAGCTACCGCTTCACCGATTCGATTGCAGCGCTACATGTGGGTAGCAGGCGTGCTCTGGACCGCGGCCATTGCGGTCGTATTGATGTGGGAGATTGCGGACGAGTGGCAACAGGCGGTGGATATTGCGCACGGCGAGGCGTTGGGGGTCTGGCAGAAGGAAGCGGCAATCTTCCGCTGGGCGGCTGCGATGGGACGCATTTATGTGCCCGTGACCGAGAGAACTCGACCGGACGCGAATCTCAGTCATCTTCCCGAGCGCGATATTTCGACCCCGTCAGGCCAGAAGCTGACGTTGATCAGTCCACCGATGGTCGTCAATGGGATGCGTGCCCTCGACACCGAGCCATCCGGGGTCAAAGGAGACATCACCAGTCTTAAGCCCATGCGCCCCCAAGACGCGCCCGACCCTTGGGAGAAAAATGCTTTGGAGTCGATTGCCCACGGGAAGGCCGAGGTATGCGGCGAAGCGACAATCGATGGCAAGCCCTATTTTCGGCTCATGCGCCCGCTGGCCATCGATGATTCTTGTCTGACCTGCCACGCGGAGCAAGGCTATAAGGTCGGCGACCTCCGCGGCGGGCTCAGCATCTCCGTGCCTATGGAGTCGGTCCAGGGAATGCAATTGCCCGACGTTATCCATCGGCTGTTGGGCTACGGCGGCATGTGGCTTCTCGGGCTCGGCGGCATCGGCCTCATGTCGCGCCGTCTACAGCAACAGGTCCAGCATCGCTATCAGGCCGAGCAGAAATTGCAGGAGGCCCACGCTCTACTGGAGCAACGTGTGGCCGAGCGGACCACTGATCTCGCAGAAGCCAACCACAAGCTGGAAAGCGAAATCGCCGACCGCAAGCAGGCCGAGCAATGGTTGTTGGAGAGCGAACAGCGCTTCCGCAGTTGCTTCGAGCAAGGCCTGATTGGCATGGCCATCTTGTCCGCGCAGAATGAGTGGGTGGAAGTCAACAAGCGGCTCTGCAAAATACTCGGCTACCTCGAAGTCGAACTGTTGGTGACAACATGGGACGAACTGACGTATCCCGAAGACCGGCCTATGGTGCAGGCGGAGTTCCGGCGACTCTTGGCCGGTGCGATCCCCGGCTTCGTTGTTGACACGCGCCTAGTCCGCAAGGACGGCCGAATTATCGCTTCCGGCCTTTCTGTCCAATGCCTGAAAAAGCAGGATGGCACGCTGGACGGTATTCTGGTACTGGTTCAGGACAAGAGCCCTCGAGGGATTTTGTAGCGAAGGCAAGACAGACGGATCGGTGTCCGACCCCGTTTGCCGTGAAGCAATGCCTGACGCCTTGAGTGGTGTAATGCTTCGAACCAGCCGCGGTCCGGAATGCATCGTCCCTAACGCTGAGACAGTGATTTACACAGTCCTTCGCCATAGGTACGATAACGGCCGCGTATGCTTCGGATGAGAGAAGAGTCTTGGGGCATGACTTGCGACTCCGGACGAGGACAGGAGGACGATCCGTGCAGGCAGTTTGTCGTTGGACCGGTACGTTGGTTGGCGTATTGTTGACGGTCTGTCTGATGGCTGGATGCGGCGGGGAGCGCGAAGCCGTCCAGGGAAGGCTCTCCCCCGGCGAAGTCTGCGTCGCCCACCGCCCCATCGAGAAGCACCGTGTCGCCGTCTGCCCCGTCGAAAGGCAAAGTGTCGTCAGCCCCCGCGCCAAGAGGCAGAGTTTCATCGGCCCCTCCGCCGCAAGGCAAAGTGCTCTATCGCAAGGTCGAGCCTGCCGAGACGGCCGACAAAGATCAGTCGTACACGGTCGTCAAGGTGTATTACGCTACCGACCGTGCGCCGGTCGATGTTGCGCAGTGGTGGCAATCGGCTCGACCGGCTGGCCGGCCCGACTGACCGGCATGCTGCCGCAATCGCCGCGGCGTGCTGTTGTTTTGGACGGCGGCGATGCCCGGGACCATTCCTGCCGCGTTGTCTGGCGTGGACGGCATTGGCCGCCGCGGTAATTCTGGGCGGACTGACGGCTGCCGACCGTGCCCAACCCGAGCCGGCCCGTTCGGAAATCGAACGGATGTACGGCGGCGGCCGCGGCGAATTGGAGTTGGGGACGTGTGACGTATCGGTTCCCAAGGACCATCGCGTCGGCAGCTTGGAGAGTCCCAGCGTGCTGCGTCTGGAGTTTCGCGCAGGATCCCCAGCGGCATGTTGTGCTGCTGGGCGTGCATCCCGAGCCGATCGACGCTTTCTACGCGGATCTCCGGCGTGCGTCGGCAAACGGTGCGCCGCGAGGCGTTCGTTTTCGTTCACGGCTACAACGTCGGATTCGAGACGGCCGTGCGCCGAACGGCCCAGATTGCCTACGATCTGAAGTTTGAAGGGGCGCCGATCTTCTACAGTTGGCCTTCGCAGGAGGGACTCCTGTCCTACACGGTCGACGAGACGAACGTGCTTTGGACCGTGCCGCATCTGAAGCAATTTGTGCTGCGCCCGTCGCCCGGCGTTCAGAGGCACCAGTCGGTCCACTTGATTGCGCATAGCATGGGCAACAGGGCGTTGGCATCGGCCTTGCGCGAGTTGACATTGGAGTTCAAGGCCGATTGTCCGAGGTTTCACGAGGTCGTGCTGACCGCGCCGGACATCGACGCTGAGGTGTTCCGCCGCGATCTGGCCCCCGCCATCGCCGCCGCAGCCGACCGCGTTACGCTCTATGCTTCGTCGAACGACGAGGCGTTGATCGCCTCGCGGCCGTCCACGGCTATCGTCGGGCGGGAGAATCGGGCGACAGGGTCGTGGTGGTCCCTGGCGTTGACACGGTGGACGTCTCGGAGGTCGACACCAGCTTCATCGGCCATTCCTACTACGGCAGCAACACCACCGTGCTGGCCGACCTGTTCGAGTTGATGCACGGATCGAAGCCGGCCGACCAACGACAATGGCTCCGCTCGGTACGGCTGGGCGCGATGAAATACTGGAAGTTCTTCCGCGAGCACTCCGGCTCACCGCCTCTGCCGCTCGGTGAGGAACTGTAACCGATCCGTCGCCACGCCCTCACGTCGACGCCTCGGGCCCTGCCAGCCGCTTCTTGGCTTCGCGCTTGCCGATGCCGCGAAGGACGATTAAGGCTGCGAGCTGTTTCTTGCGCGGCCGAGCCTTGCCATGCTCCCAGTTGAAAATCGTCAGAGCCGAAACGCCGATGAGTCTGCCGTAGTCCTCGGCGGAAAGGCCCAGCCGTTTCCGCTGTGCGCGCACCGAGCGGGCTGAATATCGCGTGGCCGAGCGCGGCGCCTCGGCGACGGCCGAATGCCCGCCGCGCTCTCTCGTTTGGGCTGCAAGGCGTTCCAGTCTCTTCTGCTGCTCTTGGACCAGCCGCTTGAGTTTGGCAAGATCGCGGCGGACTTGCGCCACGGACTGCTTCGTGCTCGTCGTGTGCGCCTTGACCTCCTTGCGGGCCAAGCGGCGGATTTCATCCCTCAAGACGGCAGCCAAATTGGGCATAGGGCCCTCCTGCCGAAGTTCTCACTACGCGTTCCACAAATCCATCGCCAAAAAAAGTTGCATCGTGGCGGTCGGCGCCTTCTCGATCCAGGCCGCGCAGGCCCGAAACGTCCCCTCGGCCGCAGTTCGATACGTTGCGTTCGGACGGCTCGGCAGCAGGCGCAGTAGAAGCGTCGCCGCCAGGCCATTGCCGCTGGGCACGGGGTTGTCGACTGCGTCGTTGCGGCGGACGATCAGCGGCTCGTGATCGACGGCCGTATAAAAAAAACCGCCTTGCCGCTGGTCGGCAAAGCGGGACAACACGTCGTCCGCCAGCGCCACGGCCTGATCGAGACGCTGGGTGCGGCCGCCCGTTTCGTACAGCGTCAAGAGCGCGTTGGCCAGTCCGGCACAATCGTCCAGGTAGGCGTCATGCTGTGCCCGGCCGGCACGCCAATCGTGCAGCAGGCGGTCATCGCGACGGAGTTCCGTCATCAGGAAATCGGCGGCTGCCTCGGCGGCCGCGGTATAGCGCGGTTCGGCCAGCGCGGCCCCGGCCCGGGCCAAGGCGTCGATCGCCAGGCTGTTCCAACTTACCAGCACCTTCTCGTCGCGCCCTGGCCGAACGCGCTGGCTCCGTGCCGCCAGCAGCCTCTCGCGGGCCTCGGTCAGTTCCCGGGCCAGTTCGACCGGCTCGCGGCCGAGCATCTTGGCTTCGATCTCCAGCGGATGCGACAGGTTGAGGATGTTGCGACCCTCGAAATTGCCCGCCTTCGTCACGTCGTACACCCGGCAGAATGTCTCGGCGGGCCCGGCGCCCAGCACGGCGTCGATCTCACCGGGCGTCCACAGGTAGAACTTGCCCTCCTCTCCCTCGCTGTCGGCGTCCTCGGCACTGTAGAGGCCGCCGCCCGGATCGGTCATAGCGCGGAGCAGGTAGTCGAGCGTCTGCCGTACGACCCTGGCGTATCGCTCTTGGCCGGTTTCCTGCCAGGCTTCGAGATACGCCGTAGCCAGCATGGCGTTGTCGTAGAGCATCTTTTCGAAGTGCGGAACCAACCAGCGCTCGTCGACGCAGTAGCGATGAAACCCGCCGCCGAGATGATCGAACAGTCCTCCGGCCGCCATGCGATCGAGCGTTGTCTGAGCCATTGCCAGTAGCTCATTGTTGCCCGATTCCTTGGAACGTCGTAAGAGCCATCGCAGGGCCAACGGATGGGGGAACTTCGTTGCTGGGCCGAAACCGCCGTGCCGGGCGTCGAACGACTGTCGCAGCGCGGCCTCGGCAGCGTCCTGGCATTGCGCCGCCACGCCCGCATGTCGGTCGTTGCGGCAGAGGACCGGGGCCGCGTTTCCGGCGTTGCGCCCGGCGTTTGATGCGGGGTCTTATGTCCGTTCCTGGCCGGCTGCGCTTGCAATGCTTCGGTCATGCGATCGGCCTGTTCGGTGAGTTCTGCGCGACGGTATCGCCAGGCGTCGATCACCGTCCGCAGCACCTGGTCGAAACCCGGCATGCCGTTGTGCGCACGCTGGGGCCAGTACGTGCCGCCAAAAAACGGCTTGCCGTCCGGCGTGAGAAACGTCGACATCGGCCAGCCGCCACGGCCGGTCATCCGTTGCACCGCCTCCATATAGATCTGGTCCAAGTCGGGACGCTCCTCGCGATCAACCTTGATGTTGATGAAGTTCTTGTTCAGCAGTTGGGCGACCTCCGCGTCTTCGAAGCTCTCGTGGGCCATGACGTGGCACCAGTGGCACGAGGAGTAGCCGATCGAGAGAAAAATCGGCTTTTGCTCCCGCTGGCCGCCGCCAGGGCCTCTGCCCCCCACGGCCGCCAGTCCACGGGGTTGCCGGCATGCTGCAACAAATAGGGGCTCGTTTCCGCAGCCAGGCGATTTGTCATGCGATATTGTATACGGCGCTCGAAAACGGCAAGCTGCGGCAAAAAATCTCGGCAAGTGATGCAAAAAAACAAAAAAAGTAGTTGGCGCACGGACGCACTCCAGACCACGTGGCACACCACGGAGCGTAACGAACGGCGTGGTTCCCAGCACTTCCACGCCCATCACGGCGTTTTGGGCGCGTCACGAGTCATTGACTGCATGCATTGCATCTGGTATCGAGGATCGGCAAGACGCGGGCCGGGCCGAGGGATACGCCGCAATGGAGCCACGAGGCGGAGATTACCAACTTCTCGATTTCGGCGCCGGCCGGCGCCTGGAGCGGTTCGGCGACATCGTGCTCGATCGGCCGTGCCCGGCTGCGGACCGCTCTGAGCCGACCGACCCCGACGCCTGGAAACGCGCCGATGCCCGCTTTGAGGGGCGCGAGCAACAACAAGGCCGTTGGAGCAACCGCCGGCCGTTGCCCGAGCGGTGGACAGTTACCTGCGGCGGACTGCACTTCGAGTTGAAACGGACCGACTTCGGCCACCTGGGCCTGTTCCCCGAACAGGAGGCAAATTGGGACTGGATCGCGGATCGGGTCCGGTCGACCACCGGGCAGTTGAAGGTACTCAACCTATTCGCCTATACGGGTGGGAGCACGATGGCGGCAGCCGCGGCAGGGGCCGAGGTGGTCCACGTAGACGCCGCAAAAAATACTGTCGCCTGGGCCCGTCACAATGCGGAACTGTCCGGCCTGGCCGCGGCCTCCGTCCGCTGGATCGTCGAGGATGCCGTGAAGTTCGTCCGGCGCGAGGTGAAGCGGGGCAACCGCTATGACGCCGTGGTCCTCGACCCGCCCAGCTACGGCCGCGGGCCGCGGGGCGAGGTCTGGCGCCTCTCGAAGTGTCTGCCGCGGCTGTTGGCGTTGTGCGCCGAGTTGACGGCCCCGGCGGCCGCGTTTGTGTTGCTCACCTGCCACACGCCCGGCTATGATGCTCCGGCGCTTTCGCAATGACCGGCGAAGCGTTCGGCGAGGGTGGACACGTTGCCGCCGGTCAATTGACGCTCCGCTCGGCCGCCGGACGGAATTTGCCAAGCGGCATTGTGGTGCGTTCACCGAAGTAGGGTGCGATCGACGCTTCAGAAGCTGACCTACCGGTTTCATGCCAGATTTGCCCATCCCGGCAAGCATATCGGGGCGTCCCCGCGATCGTCTTCGCGGCCGCTGATTCATTTGCTGCGCGGCGAGGTGCGGGCTGTTTCTTCGCGCGCTTCTCTCCCGCGTGGGATGCTCTGCTCCGCCTTGTTGCTCTTCGCGGCTCGGGTTATCTTGAAGCCATGCCCGGCTCCGAACTTGCGCACCTCGAACTGCTGGCCGAGATCGATACGCTCGTCGAACGGCTCAGCCGCTGGGCCGAAAATGCGCCTGCCTGGCAACCGGCGGAGAAATGCCGGGCGCTGGTGCGGCGGCTGAGCGAGCGTGCGGCGTCGCTGCGGGTTCGGCTCGAACAGCCGCTGGTCGTCGCCACACTCGGCGGCACCGGCACCGGCAAGAGCGGCGCTGGTCAACGCGCTGCTCGGGGCAGAAGTGGTCGAGACCGGCCGCGCCGCCCCACCACCACCCGGCCAACGCTCGTGACGCGGCCGGGACTGAAGCCCGAGATGCTCGGCATCGAGCCGGCCAGCGTGCGGTGGATCGAGCGCGATCTGCCGGCCCTGCGCGACCTCGTGCTCGTCGACTGTCCCGATCCGGACACCACGGAAGAGGACTCGCCGCACCATTCTCTCGCCCCCCGGGAAAAAGGGGACCATCCCCATTTGCCGGAACGGCCCGGAGGGTGCTTCGCACAAATGGGGACTGTCCCCTTTTTCCACTCCAGCAACCTGGCACGGCTCCGCACGATTCTGCCCAAATGCGACGTGCTGCTGGTCACGGCCACGCAACAGAAATATCGCAGTGCCCGGGTGGCGGACGAGCTGGCTGCCGCAGCGCACGGAGGCGCGGGTTGTCTTCGTCCAAACGCACGCCGACGTTGACGCCGACATCCGCGAGGATTGGCGGGCGGCGTTGGCGGCCGAGCATCTTTCCACCGTCGCCGGCGAGACCAGTGAGTTTCACATCTTTCGCGTCGACTCGCTCCGTGCATTCTCCGACGCGCAAACCGGCGTCCAGCCGCACGGTGAGTTCGCCGAACTGGTCGATCTGCTCACGCGACAGATGGCCGGTGCGGCCGGCAACCGCATCCGCCGTGCCAACTTCCTGGACTTGGCGGCTGAAACGCTCGATGCCTGCCGCCTTCGCATCGACGATGCCCTGCCCGCCGTCGGCCAGTTGCGCGGCGCGATCGACCAGGAGCGAATGTCGCTTTCCCGGCAGGTCGCCGACCGGATGCACCGGGAACTGCTGACCCACCGACGGCAATGGGACAGCCGACTGTTGGCCCAAACGGCGTCGCGCTGGGGTCTCAGTCCGTTCGCGCTGGTCCTACGTGTGTACCAAGGCATCGGTGGCCTGCTATCCGGCGCGTTGCTCTATCGCGCCCGCACGCCGGCCCAAGTAGCGCTTTGGGGGACATTGACTGGCGTGCGAACGTGGCGCAGGCATCGGCAGAACCGGCAAGCCAGTATTCAGCAGGCGACGGCCGGCGGCTTCGACGCCGCCGACCTGCGCAAGGCCGCGATCATCGTCGAGGGTTACGCGGCCGAGGCGGGGCTGGAACGCCGCGCGGCACAATGGGAGACCATCGCTGCCGAGGCCGATACCGCCGCCGCCGGCTTTGTCGCCCGGGTTGCGACGGAGCTGGAATCTCTTGTCGCCCGGCTGGCCGAGCACCATAGCGGCTGGTTCACGCGATTCTGCTACGAGTTGCTGCTGCTGGGAATGCTCGGGGCCGCTCTCTACCGGCTCGGGAAGAATTTCTTCTACGATTCGTGGTGGCTGTCTCCGCCGGCGCCGGTCTACGGCGTGGAGTTCTACGTTGCGGCAGCGTTTTGGATCTTGTTATGGTGTCTGGTGCTGCTATGGGCGTTTTCGCGGCGGCTGCGTCGCGGGCTCCGCGGCGAAATCGCGCGCCTGGCCCTCGGCTGGCAAGACGGCACTCCCGCTGCCGACGTCTTCCGGCGCGCGGAAGAACAATGCCGCGCCGCCGAGCGATTTAAGGAGGACCTCGATATCCTCCGCCGCGACGTCAACGCGCTGCGGCGGCAGTTGTCCGAAGGTTCGACGGTCCCGTAGCCGGGATACTTTCGATTTGCGTGTGGCGCTGATCTGACGGTGATGCTGGGGGCTGCTTCCGGCACAAGTGCCAGGGCACTACGGTGCACCTCCGGGGCTGACACTCTCGCCGGCTACTCCACGTCCAGCCGGTACGGCATCCACAACAGAACCCGCGCGGAGAGTAACTGCCGCAAAACCGCGGCTTGGCGCAGAATCTGAAGGCCGTCGGGCAGCAGCCCATCCAAATCGGTCGTTGCCGAGGGGTCGCCGAAGAGTTGCTCGAAGAAGGTTTTCTGCTCGGGCAGGATCAGCAGGTCGACCTCCGCGTCGGCCTTCAAGCCGGCGGCCACCTTGGCCGCGGCGATGGCGTCGTCGAGCGTGCCCAATTCGTCGACCAGGCCGAGCTTCTTGGCCATCCGACCGGTGTAGACGCGGCCTTGGGCCACTTCGTCCAGCTTCGTCATAGGGCATCTTGCGGCCTTGGGCCGCCTTGCTGACGAACTGGTGATAGGTCTCCTCGAACAGTTCGGTCCATGCCTTGCCGCTCTTCGGGCGTGAAAGGCTGCGTCGACGACAGCGCGCCGCTGTTGGCCCCGCGGCTGATGACTTCGGTCGTTCAGTCCGAGCTTGTCGTACAGTCCGCGGGTCACCATTTTGCCGCCGATCACGCCGATCGAGCCGGTGAGGGTGCCCGGCGCGGCGATGATCTTCTTCGCCCCCATGGCGATGTAATAGCCGCCGCTGCCGGCCACGTCGCTCATGCTGGCCACCAGCGGCTTCTTGACGTGCACGGTCTCGCGCCAGATCAGATCGCTGGCCGATGGCCGAACCGCCGGGGCTGTCGATCCGCAGCACGATGGCCGCCACCTTGGCGTCGTCCGTCGGCCTTCCGCAGCGCGGCGACGATGGTGGTCGATCCCATCGACGGAATCGCCGAACATGCCGCTGCTTGCTCTTGCCCTCGATGATCGGGCCGACGGCATACACCACGGCGATCTTGCGCTTCTTGCCGGAGGTGGCCGACGGCTTGCCGCCCAGCATCATTCCATCAGCTTCATCATGCCGGAGATGCCGGAGAAATCGGTGTCGACGCGTTTCTTCTTGTAGTTGGTAACGACGTCGATCTTCTGGACCGAGCCCCTTTTTGATCGCGTCCTGAAGCTGATCCGCGTAGAGCACGTCGTCGATCAGCCCGGCCTTCTTGGCGGCCGGCGGCCGTGAACAGCCCCTGATCCAGGTGCGTCTTAACCTGTAGTCCTTCAGTTGCGGTCGGCGGCGATCGTCGGCACCAGGTCGTTCGTAGGTGTCGTCGACCACGGCGTCGAGGCTTTCGCGGAGCGGCTTGCTCATTTCGGTGCGCGTCAGCGGTTCGGCGGCGCCCTTGTACTTGCCCATTTGCAGGGCGTCGAATTGCAGCCCCAGCTTGTCCAGCAGCCCCTTGAAGAAGGTCACTTCGGCCCGCACGCCCGGCACGATCAACATGCCCGACGGCGGCATGACGATCTGGTCGCAGGCCGCGGCCAGCAGATACTGCCGCTCGTCGGCGGTGGTCAATTCGGCGTAGACCGGCTTGTGGGCCTTGCGCAGCCGGGCCATCGCCCCGCGCAACTCGCAAATCTTCCCGCGGCCGATGGACAGGTCTTCGATCTTCAGCCATACGGCGCCGACGTTCTTGTCGGCGGCCGCTGCATCCATCCGCTCGACGAGCGTCGCCAGCGACGGCTGCAGTTCGCTGAACAAGCCCGGCGCCGTGGCCCTTCGGGATATTCGCCCTGGATCGTCAGTTGCACGACGATCGGCTTTACGGCCTTCTTCTCGGCCTTCTCGGCCGCCTTTTTCTCGCCCGCCTTGGCCTTTTGACCGGCAGCAGCAGCCTGCCGCGACTTCGCCTTTTCGGGTTCCTCGGCCTTCTTGAGGGCACTCGGCGGGCGATGGTGTCGGGCCTTGTGCGTTTCGGGTGCTGTAGCCGCCGGCTTCTCCGACGTCACGGGATCGGCCGCGGCTTGCACAAGCGACGCGGCGAGAAAAACCGAACAAACCACCAAGCACAAGAGCGATCGTCGCCGCATGACCGGCCTCCTACAGTAGCAGGGGAACAATCGTAGATCGAAGGTCATCTTCAGTATAGCGTGCCGTGCATCCGGGGCCAGGGAATGAGCGCTCGTGGGATCACCACCAGAGATGCCTCTTGAGCGGATTGACATTCCCCCCCGGCGGTGAAGGCCTCTCTAGACGATCGGGCCACGACATGGCAGAATTGTTGCACAACATTGGATAAACCGCAGTATTAACGAAGCTGAGACGCGGCGATGTCGACGACCATTTTTCTTGAGGGAACGGCAACTCGCACATGGGGCGGCCGCCCCACTGTCCGTTGCAGCGACGAACTGCTCGGCCGCTACCAACAGATCCTTGAGGAGCAGCGGCTCAGTTGGACCGAACACCATCGGCTGATCCGCCTGCTGGGTTCGGGCGGACAGGGCGTGGTCTACCTCAGCCGAGCGCCGCGGCACCGACAGTTTCACGCTGCCGGTGGCGCTGAAAATCTTTTCGCCCGAACGCTACGAAGACGAGCGGGCGTACGACGAGGCGATGGGGCGGATGGCCGAGGTCGCCGCCCGCGTGGCGCAGATCCAGCAGGACAATCTGCTCGACGTGCACAACTGGGTCGACCGCAGCCGCATCCGCATGATGGAGATGGAATGGGTCGACGGCTACGACCTCTCGCGGCTGCTGACGTCCCAGATGCTCCAGCACTTGGAAAGCCGCGTCAGCACGAAGCGTTGGAACTATATCAACCAGGTGATCGTCACGGCCGGGCCGGCGCAGCCGCGGGTCAAGCCGGGCATCGCCATGGCGATCGTCCGCGACTGCCTGGCGGCGCTGGCCGCCCTGCACCGCGAAGGCATCGTCCACGGCGACCTGAAGCCGTCGAACATCATGCTGAAGCGCACGGGCAACGCGAAGATCGTCGACCTCGGCTCGGCGTTTGATCTGAAGAAAGTGCCGCTCGCGGCGCACCTGCACGCCGACCTACGCCGCGCCCGAGGTGCTCGACGGCGGCGAGTCCTCGCCCCGCAGCGACCTGGCCAGCCTGGGCTACGTGCTGATCGAGATGCTCTCCGGCTCGCCGCCCTTCGCCGGGCTGGACGAGCTTCCGCGATCTGTTGGAGGCCAAGCGGTTCATGGCCCAGCGGCTGCCGAACATTCTGCCCAGCGAAGTGGCCTGCAACGAGCTGCTGATGAACTTCTGCCGCGGGCTGGTCGCGCCCGACCCGATGCGCCGTTTTCCCAGCGCCGAGGCGGCCGACCTGGTGAAAGAAGGGGCCGCCAGCTTCCACCGCCAACTCATCAAGGGCGACCTGGCCAGCGAATACGACAACGAGATCCGCCTCTGGCTGGGAGAGTTGCAGGGACTGGAACTGAAGCTCTGAGACGCGTATGGGTAATTCCTCCGCACGAACTCCGGACAAGTCGGCGCTGGCCGTCACGACGTTGCAGGCGACCATCGCCGGCCACGACGTCGTGGCCGGCATCCAGCCCGCGTGCGGCGCAACCTGGTGTCGCTGGCCGTCGACGGGCAGGAGTATCTGCATTACGACAAACCGGCAATGCTCGCCGAAGGCGCCTTTTCGGGCTGCTTCATCATGTTCCCCACGCCTTGCCGCATTCCGGACGGTGTCTATCGCTTTGGCGGGCGAAAAATCGTCCAGCGCAAACGCGGCAAACGGATCACCATCCACGGGCTGGTGCGCGACGAAGAGTTTCAGGTCACCCGCGATACCAACGCGATGATACTCACCCTCGCGATTACCCCCGACCATCCCGTGTACGAGGGTTTTCCGTTCCAGAGCGCGCTGGTGGTGAAGATGAAGCTCGTCGAGCGAGGTTTGGAGTACAGCTTCCAGTTTCGCAACGAAGACGAGCAGCCGGCGCCGGTGGGCTTCGGCCTGCATCCGTTCTGGCGGATTCCCGGCCGGCGCAGCGACGCGTACGTACAAGTTCCGTGCGATCGCACGATGGTGTTGGAAAACCTGATCCCCACCGGCGCGACGCAGCCGGTTGCTGGGACGTCGTTGGACCTGCGCGAACCGCGGTGCCTGGAAGGGCTGGAAGTCGATTGCGTCTTCCTCGGCCGGCGGGGAGCCGCCCCGGCAGCCATCGAATACCGCGACTTGGGCAAGCGAATGACGCTGCGCGCCGACGAGGTCTTCTCGCACCAGATTGTCTACGCCCCGGCCGGTCAGCCGTTCGTCTGCGTGGAGAATCTCACGACCGCCCCCAACGCGGTGAATCTGCCGTTGGCTCCAGCCGAGGTATCCGGTCTGCGCGTCGTCCCCCCGGGCCAGAGTCTCACCGGCACGACCCGGTTTATCGTGGAAGACCTGAAAGGATCCTGACCGGGCGATCGGTCTGTGCCTCTGAAGAAAGGACAACTTGAACAATGAACATTACGAGTACCGTGCTCTTGGACGCCGCTCATCGCGCCACGCAGTGGCTGGCAAGTATGCAAACCGAACAGGGCAATTACCGCGGCTTGGGAAATCCGGACGCTCACGGTATCTACGCCGACACCGACGACGTAGGCTGCTACTACAAGAGCATCTACTCGCTGCGCACTGCCGGTCAGGACGCGGCGGCCGGCCGCATGATGCGCCACGTCGTTGACCGCTACATGCACCCCAACGGCGACGTCTACACGAACGAGAAGTCGCGATCCAGCGGCAGCTATGGGCCGGTCTTCTGCCAAATGTACCAAAACGGGTGGATTGCGCGGGCGTGCGCCGCAATGCGGCTCTACGGCTTGGGCCGCAAGGTGACCGACTTCATGATCTCGATGCGCGACCCGCAGACCGGCGGCTTTTTCGCGCACGTCAACCCGCGGAGCGAGGTGATCGACGCCTGTGCCACGGCCGTCGCCGCGTTGGCGTGCCTCCAGCACCAGCGCCCCGATCTGGCGGTGCAGTCTGCCGACTTCCTGCTGCAAATGTACAATGCGCAGAAGGATCCCGACCGCCTGTACACCCGTTGGGACGCGGCCTCGCGCGGAGGCGCATTGATGACGGACCTGACGGGCATTTCGAAGAAGGACTACAAGTACTGCTACGTCGATCGGAAGGACGGCAAACAGGCCTACTGGATTTGGGTCTGGCCGATGAACGTGATGTTGGCCGCCTTCGAATATACGGGCGAGAGAAAGTATTTCGACGGCGCGGTGAAGATATGGGAGTGGCTTGCCAGCGGACACCCCGATGCGTTCCGTTACACCACGGCCGGGAAGGGCGGCTGGGGCTCGGCCATGCTCTTCCGTCATACCGGCGATAAGCGGTATTTGGAAAAATGCCTCTCCCAGATGGAGTTCATTCTCTCGCGTCAGCAGGCGGCCGGCTGGATGCTCGGGCCGGGGGCGGCCAATTTCGCGGCCCAGCCGTTGCGAACCACGTATGATTTCACGGCCGATTTCACTAGCTGGCTCGTCGACTGTTCGATGGAGCTGGCCTATATGGGGATGTAGCTATGGCGCGCATTGTTCTGGGAATGGATGTCGGCGGTACGAAGAGCCACGCGGTGCTGGCCGATGAGACCGGCCGCGTCTTGGGCGAAGGCGTGGGCGCCTCGGGCAACATCAACTTCATCCCGTTGGAGATGGCGCAGCGATCCTTCGCCGACGCCATCGGTCAGGCCCAGGCCCAGGCCGGCATCGAAATGCTCCACACCGAAATCGCCGTGATCGGCATCGAGCCGCAGGTCGAGCCGCTGCATCCCTGCTTGAAGCGGCTGGCCAATCCCAAGCGGATTGTCCGCCACGAAGAGGGTGAGTGTAGCCTGGTGGGCGGGCTCGTCGAGAAGACCGGCATCGCCATGATCGCCGGCACCGGCTCGGTCGGCTGGGGACGCAATGCCGCCGGTAAGACGCACGTCACGAGTTGTTGGGGAACCCTCGGCGATGAAGGCTCCGCCTATTGGCTGGCCGTCCACGGCATCAACGCAGCGTTTCGCGCCGACGACGGTCGGGGCCCCAAGACCAAAATGGTCGACCGGATCATCGAAAAAATCGGCGAACCCACGCTCCGGGCGTGTGTCACACCGCTCTACACGTCCCGCGACTTCCGCCGCGAGGTGTCGCAGTACTGCAAGATCGTGATGGATCTGGCCACCGCCGACCCGCCGGATGAGACGATGCGGCAGATTGTCGACGAAGGCGCCGGCGAGATCGCGCATTTCCTCGCCACCTGTGCCGAGGTGCTGGGGCTGCACACGGCCGCCTACAAGGTCGTGGCCGGCAGTCTGCCGATCAAGGTACCCTATTACTGGCAGCAAATCGAAAGCCGGCTGAAGAAGCGCCACCCCCAGGCAACGCTCGTAACGCCGCGGCTTTCCCCAGGCATCGGCGCGGTGCTGATCGCCCTGAATGCGATCGGCGTGCCATGGAGCCAGCAGGTTACCAACAACCTCAAAGCGACCGGCCGACCCTACGAAACCGCGTAACGGCCTACGCGTGCGGCGGCGTGATCTTGAAGCCCGCTTTGAAAGCCGTCTCGAAGTCGTAGATATTGTCGAAATCCACCTGGGCGTCGCTGGGCGTCTTCCGCATTTGCCCAATGCGAATCAGGTTGAAGACAATCTCGCCGAAGTCGCTGGTCTCGTGGACGCCCCATCTGTTCAGCACCGTCTTGGCCATGTAGCCGTACTGCTCCAACGCATAGCGGCGGATGGCTTCGCAGAGCTGCTGACCGCTGACGTGCTGCTGGCGCTCGCGCTCTTCCATCGATTTGATGACAAAATCGTCGTCGCACTCGCTCGGGTCCTCCGCTTCGCCCGGCTGGCGTTGCGGCATCTCGTGCGATTCCTCCGGCGGATCGTCCGACGGCAAGCTGGCGGTCTCCACCCCCATGTGGAGGACGTTTTGGGCGTACTGGAGGGCCTCGGAGACGAAGATATAGGCCTCCAGCGCGTATCGCCGGTCCTCTTGCAGCAATTGGGCTATGGAGTAGTCAGGATTGGGCATCGCAGCGGTCAGGGGCTTTGTGCGAGATTATCGTCGCCGGCCGGCACTTCCTCGCTCCCGGCGGCAGCCGGCTCGCCGGGCGTCTGGCGTGCCGCCCGCCCTTCCTCCTCGTAGGTTTCGTACTCGTAGCGCAGGCAGCACTTCAACCGCCCGCAACGCCCGGATATCTTCGTCGGATCGAGCGTGGCCTTTTGCAGTTTCGCCATCCGCATGGACACCGGCGGCATCTGCACCAGGTGCGTGTTGCAGCACACCGGGCCGCCGCAATCGCCATAGTCGGCCAGCAGCTTCGCCTCGTCCCGCACGCCGATCTGACGCATTTCGATCCGCGTCTGGAACTCGCCGGCCAACAACCGGACCAACTCACGGAAGTCCACTCGGTTCTCCGCGAGATAGTAGACGATCACGCGCTCGCCGCCATAAACGTGCTCGACATCAACCAGTTGCATCTTCAGGCCGAGTCGTTCGATGTGCTGTTGACAGATGTCGGCTTCCTTCAGCGCTTGCTGTTGGATGCGATCCAGTTCGAGGCGATCTTCGGCCGTCATGTCGCGTAGGACCTGGCCGGCGCTCGGGTCTTTCATCCCGCTGCGGGCCTCGACCGTCGCCTCGCAGAGGACCTCGCCGGCCTCCAGCCCGCGATCCGTCCGCACGATCACCTTGACGCCGCGGCGATATGCCTGTCCTGCGGGTGCAGAGAATGCCCCCAGAAGCCGCATCGCACCATAACGAACCACGTAATCGGCCATCGAATCGCCCGCCGCTGGACCGCAAATTTGGGACTGTCCCCTTTTGACGCTCCGGAGCGTTCAGCTTATCCGATTTGGCGCGGAGCCGGAAGGGAAACCCTTTGAGCTGCGTCACACGGGGGGTGGCGGAGGCGAGAGCGGAGCGAGCCGAAAGCTATTTCAGCGGGTGGCCGGCATAGGAGCCGGTGCGCGGCGATACCATCGCCTGGCTGACGTAAAGGCTCGGGTTGCGGCTGAACTTCTCCAGCGTGGCCTCGCTTGCGAACAGGTAGATGCGGGGGCCGAAAAAGACGCCGTGCTCGCGCATGCCAGGCACGGCCTGCCCTTGCTCGGTGGCCAGAACCACGTCGTTACCCGAGACAACCGGTGCGTAGCGGTCCGGATCCTTGAAGAACGATCGCTGCGCCTCGGGACTGCTGAACAGGTACGTTCGCCCGCGGTGGACGGTGCCCCAGCGTCGGTCGCCGGCGATCCATTGCTGCTTCTCGACCAAGGCCACCGGACAGAAGCCGTCCAGGCCCAACGACGGATTGAGTGTCCGAGGCGGCGCAGCAACGGTTGCCGCGGCCGACGGCACTGTCGTCTTCTGCGGCGGCATGTTGTTCGGCTGTGGCGTCCACGGCGACGTTTGTGTCCCGGACGGCGCCTGGGACGGGATCGCCGACTGCCCTAGCGAAGGCCCGGCCACCGTCGGCGACGGCATCGCTGCCCCCGGCGACGGTGCGGCATTCGAGCCAGACATTGCGGTCGGCGGATAGCTGCTGGGCGACGGTACGCCGGTCGGCGGCGATTGCGGTTGGGCAATCGGCGTGACAAAATTCGATTGACGTCGGAAATAATCGGCATAGCGATCGCTGGCCGCCGCCGTCGCGTTTGCATGCGGCGGTCGCTCGGTCGAGCCAGGCGACGGCCCAGCCGCGTTCGACGGCGGCATGCCGCCAACCGGGGGCAGATTCTGCGCGCCGACGAGCGGGCTGCCCGCTGCCGGCGGCGTCGAACTGGCCGCGACCGCTGGCGATGGCGTGCCCGGAATCTGCGCAATCGCCGCGCCGCCGGGCTTCTTTGCCGCGATGGCCACTTGGGTCAACCGGCCTCCGAACGCGGCGGCGTCGACCCAGCCTTTGATCGTGTCGAGCGGCTTTCCGTCGGGCGTCGTAATGACCGTCGTAGGTAAGGCCGTCACGCCGTATCGGACTGCCGTGGCAGGGAAGAAATCGGCGTTGATCTTCACCGCAGCATAGTTCGCTGCCACCACGCCGGCCAGACCCGGCTGGTTGAGGACTTCGGCCTCCATGCGCTTGCAGACAGTGCACCACGGTGCCCAAAACTGGATCAAGACGAGCCGGTTCGATTGGGTCGCCAGGCGTTGAGCACTCTCTAAGGTGGGCTCCCATCGGATCGCATCTTGCGACAGCGCAATCGTGGGCAAGAGCATGAAGATGGCCAGGAGGCCGATGACGCCAGTTTTCTTTTGCATTTTACCCAACCTCGCGCAGTGGATTTACGTCCGGACGCCGTTCCTCGTCGGGTATTTATCGGACCAGGGCGGGTGGGAAATAGCGACAAAATATGCCGCATCTGGCGGAATTGCCGGTTGTAGCCAATTTTTTCGTTGGAAAAGAGATCATCCCGCTTGCCAAGGCGGACGATGAGGGGTATGATACCTGTGTAAGGTTCGGAAATGGACCTGTGTAAGGTTCGGAAATGGAAATGTGTAAGGTTCGGAAATGGAAATGTCGGGGGACGGCTTGACGCGAAACCCGGCACGGCTATGATTGGCCTAGTTTGAGTTCTGCCTGGCAGGCAGGCGCTTTTGGCCCGAGATCTTGATCGTCGGGCTTCCTCGCTACGTGATCGGCGATGGACCAAAGTCGCCTCTCAACCCAAGCTTTCTCGCTTTGACCGATGGGTTGTTCGATGAGCGAGCCCGGTGTGGGCGCATGCCTGCTTGACTGCAAATAAACTCTGGTTCGTGTCGTGAGTCACGACGTTCCCGATAGCCGCCCCTAAGCGGGCGCAGGGTGTTACTCCGTTACCGCAATACGGTGTTTCTAAAATCAGGGTGCTCGGTTCCCAAGACGGGCATCTTCTTCTCAGCTTGGGATTCAACTCTAGGCGCGAACCCCTATGCAGTCGCGCAACAGGAGCCCTCGGTAGTCACTATGGAAATGGGCAAACGGAAAAAAAGCCAAGGCCGTCCGCGCGGACGCGGAGTGAATCCCCGCGGCGGGCATTACAGACAGCATCCACGCCCCTATCAGCAAGGGCCATCCAACGGCGAAAACCGCGGCGTCGAGCCGGCCGACAACGGCGAACCCGGGCCGGTCGAGCCCGGCGGCGGCGTGCTCGAGATGCACCCGAACGGCTACGGCTTCCTGCGCAACCCGGACAACAACTACGTCCGCGAGATGACCGACCCGTTTGTCCCCGGCAGCATGATCGAGAAGTACGGGCTGCGCGAGGGCGTCTTGATCCACGGCATGGTCCAGGCCGGCCGCCGCCAGCAGGGGCCGCGGCTCCGCGAAATCAGCGACGTCGACGGCATGCCGCCGGACGAGTACAAGAACGTCAAGACCTTCGACGAACTGACCCCCATCAACCCCGAGTACTGGCTGAAGCTGGAAGTCGGTCCCGAGCCGCTGACGACCCGCGTGATGGACCTGCTGACGCCGCTGGGCAAGGGCCAGCGGGCGCTGATCGTCGCCCCGCCGCGCACCGGCAAGACGATCCTCCTGCAGCACATCAGCCAGGGCGTCTCGACCAACTACCCCGACGTCAAGCTGATCGTGCTCCTGATCGACGAGCGGCCCGAGGAAGTCACCGACATGAAGCGGGCGGTCAAGGGCGAGGTCGTCGCCAGCAGCCTCGATCGCGACGTGGAGAGCCACGTCCGCCTCTCCCAGTTGGTCGTCGAACGCTGCAAGCGGCTGGCCGAAATGGGCAAGGACGTCTTCCTGCTGTTGGATTCCATCACCCGCCTGGCCCGGGCCTTCAACAAGTGGGTGGGCAACACCGGCCGAACGATGAGCGGCGGCGTCGACATCAAGGCCATGGACATCCCCAAGAAGCTGTTCGCCACCGCCCGGCTCTTCGAGGAAGGCGGCTCGCTGACCATCGTCGGCACGGCCCTGATCGACACCGGCAGCCGCATGGACGAGCTGATCTTCCAGGAGTTCAAGGGCACCGGCAACATGGAACTGGTGCTCGACCGCAAGCTGGCCGACCGCCGCGTCTGGCCGGCCATCGACATCAGCCAGTCGGGCACCCGCCGCGAGGAAAAACTCCTCTCGCCCGAGACGCTTCGCGCGGTAACCATGCTCCGCCGCACGCTCTCGACGATGCACCCGGTCGACGCGATGGAGCAATTGACAGCCAAGCTGGCCAAGTTCAAGTCGAACCAGGAGTTCATCGACCTGATCAGCGCCGCCAAAGCCACCGACTAGCGGTGACGAGAGAAACGGATGCAACGCTCGTTTAGCGGCCGATGGCACGTCGGCCCGGTCGCCTTGCAAGCCGCCGGCCCCGCGGCTGTTAAACGCGGCTGCATTTTTCTCCCCCGGCGCGAAGCAGCGCCCGCCTATCGCCGTTTCTGGAGTTTTCGGCTAGAATGTTGGCTATTGGCTATGTCGAGACTGGGTCCCCGTGCGAGGTGAACGCTGAATGAGCAAGAACCATGTCCGCACCACGGCGGCGCGGCGGTTGACTGGCACCGGGCTCGAACGGGCCCTGCTCGCCGCCCAGACCGCCGAGGATAACCGCGGCACCGACATCGCCGTTCTCGACATGCGAGAAATGACCTCGATGTTCGACTACTTCGTGGTGGCCACCGGCACCAGCCGGCGGCAATTGCACGCGATGAGCGAAGAGATCGACCACGCGCTGGAAGACAGGTGCGGCGACCGGCGGCTGGGCATCGAGGGATACGAAGAAAGCCGCTGGATTCTCTTGGACTACGGCGACGTCGTGGTCCACCTGTTCGAGCCCGAAATGCGGTCGTACTACGCCCTGGAAGACCTGTGGGGGCAGGCCAAGCGGGTGCCGCGAAAACCGCGATGAGCATCCTCCCGGAACTCAAGAGCCGTTTCCGCGACGCGCTGGCCGGGCTGGTCGATGATCCGACCGAGTCGCTGGAGATGATCCGCCGCAGCCAGGACCCCAAATTCGGCGACTACCAGGCCAACTTCGCCATGCCGCTGGGCAAACGTCTCGGCCGCCCGCCGCGCGACGTGGCCGCCGAAATCGTCGCCCGACTCGACGTGGCCGACCTCTGCGAGCCGCCCGAAGTCGCCGGCCCGGGCTTCATCAACCTCCGGCTCCGCGACGACTGGCTCTCCGACCGGCTGGCCGCCGCCGTGGCCGATCCCGGCTGGGCATCCCGGCGGTCGCCAACCGCGGACCTTCGTCGTCGACTTCTCCTCGCCCAACGTGGCCAAGCCGATGCACGTCGGCCACATCCGCTCGACCGTCATCGGCGACGCCTTGTGCCGCATGCTGCGGTTTGCGGGCCATCGCGGTCATCAGCGACAACCACATCGGCGACTGGGGCACCCAGTTCGGCATGATCCTCTACGGCTGGCGCCATTTCCGCGACGAAGCGGCCTATCGACGGAATCCCGTCGAGGAACTCGCCCGGCTTTATCGGCTCGTCCGTCAAGCGGATGGACTACCAGAAAGTAGCAGGCACGCTCCGCGCGCCGAGCAGCGAACGGCACGGGGACCGTGCCTGCTACGGACATGGAACGGCTTTCGAGCCGAACATGCCGACATCGCCGCCGCCGTGCTGGCCGAAACGGCCAAGCTGCACGCCGGCGACCCGGAAAACCGCCGGCTGTGGCGGGAATTCCTGCCCTCCTGCCACGACGAGATCGACCGGATGTACCGCCGGCTGGGCGTGACGTTCGACCACACGCTGGGCGAGAGCTTTTACCAGGACCGGCTCGGCGCCGCTGGTCGACGACCTGCTCGACCGCGGCATCGCCCAGGAGAGCGACGGCGCGGTGTGCGTCTTCCTCGAAGGGCAGAAGACGCCGATGCTCGTCCGCAAGCAGGACGGGGCCTTCCTCTACGCCACGACCGATCTGGCCACGATCCGCTACCGCATGGAGCACCTGGCACCCCGACGCGATCCTCTACGTGGTCGACCACCGCCAGGCGCTGCACTTCCAGCAGCTTTTCGCCACCGCCCGGCTGCTGGGCTACAAGGGCGTCGAGCTGCAGCACGTCAGCTTCGGCACGGTGCTGGGCGACGACGGCCGGCCGTTCAAGACCCGCTCGGGCGACACGGTCGGCCTGGAGGGCCTGCTGGACGAGGCGGTCCGCCGCGCCGGCCGAGATCGTCGCCGCCAACGACGACGCCAAGCCCGGCGGGCCGGAGCTTTCGCCGGCCAGCAGCGCCGCAGATCGCCGAGCGCGTCGGCATCGCCGCCCTGAAGTACGCCGACCTCTCGCAGAACCGCACGAGCGACTACGTCTTCAGCTACGACAAGATGCTGGCGATGAACGGCAACACGGCCACGTACATGCAGTACGCCTACGCCCGGGTGCGGAGCATCTTCGCCAAGGGCGGCGTCGACGTGGACGCCCTTCGCCGCTCGCGGCAGCGCCGATCCTCCTCGACACGCCGGCCGAGCGGGCGTTTGGGGCTCGAACTGCTCCGCTTCGCCGAGGCGCTCGACCTGGCCGTGGCCGACTATCGCCCGAACCAGCTGACCGCCTACCTGTTCGAGCTGGCCGGCCGCTACTCCACGTTCTTCGAGCAGTGCCCCGTGCTCAAAGCCGCCACGCCGGAGCTTCGCCGCAGCCGCCTGCTGCTGTGCGATCTGACCGCCCGAACTGTTCGAGAAGGGCCTGGAACTGCTGGGGATCGAGGTCGTCGAGAAGATGTAGACGCCCCCGGTGGGGCCGAGGTCCGCTGAGCCAGTTTGGCCAACAGATCGCGTGCGGCGCCTGAGTCGATCGCTTGCCTGGTCTGCTCGGCGCAAACTTCAAGCGATGACGATCGGCCGGCGGTCCATAGGGCCGCGGCGGCATTGGCCACGACGATGTCGCGCGGAGGGCCGGCCCGGCCGTCGAGGATCTGGCGAATCACGCCGGCGCTCTCGTCGGGGTCGCCGACCAGCATCGTTTCGCGACCGGCCGGCTGACAGGCCGAAATCGGCCGGCTGCCACTGGAACTCGCCGGAGGCGTGCCGCCGCTGACCTCGATCACTTCCGTCACGCCGTCGAGCGTCACCTCGTCCAGCCCGTCCGAGCCGTGGACCACCAGCGCCCGGCGGGTGCCAAGCAGCGCAACGCCTCGGCCAACAGCGGCTGCAATTCGGCCCGGCCCACGCCGAGCAACTGAAACGGGGCCGAGGCCGGATTGACCAGCGGACCGAGGATGTTGAAGATCGTCGGCATGCCGAGCCGCTTGCGGACGGCCGAGACGTGCCGCATCGCCGTGTGCAACAGCGGGGCGAAGCAGAAGCAGATGCCCAACTCGTCGAGGCATGCCTCGACCCAGCGCCACGTCGGCCTCGACGTTGACGCCCAAGGCGGCCAGCACGTCGGCCGAGCCGCTGCGGCTGGTGATGCCGCGATTGCCGTGCTTGGCCACCGGCACGCCGGCCGCCGCCGTGACCAGGGCCGCGGCCGTCGAGATATTGAACGTCCGCGAGCCGTCGCCGCCGGTGCCGCACGTGTCGATCAGGTCGGGCGCGACGAGCGGATGGGCGTCATCCGCTGCCGCATGGCCGCCGCGGCGCCGGCCACCTCGGCCACGGTTTCGCCCTTGCGGTGCAGGGCCGAAGCAGCCGGGCGATCTGGTCCTCGTCGCAGCCGCCGTCCATGATCCGACCCATCGCGCGGCCATCTCGTCCATCGACAGATCGCGTCCGGCTTCGACGATTGCAGAGCGGTCTGGATCATGATTGTTCCCGAGATCACAGGATGCTGGCCGGCGCGGTCGGCCGCACGGTTTTTCTTCACCACCAGGTCGATGGTGCAGTCCACCACGCTGAGCAAGGAGGTCAACTGGTCGATCGACTTCGCGCAGTTGGTTGGATCGAGCAAGCGGTACAACTGCGAGGGCGACGTGCCCGATTCTCCGAATCAATTCTCGCTTGCTCAACGAGCTGCTCTCAACTCGCTCGTGCGAGCAGCGTCAGCTTGTAAACCAGCAAGTCACGAAGGTACGCCGGGTCGCGGTTGTAGTCCAGCACCTGCTCGATATGAACCGTTCCTTCTTGTCCACGTTTCAATTGGTAAGTAAACGCTTCACCGCCCAACTCCTCGTCCACCGCCACCGCACGAACCGGATTCTCTCGTGACGGCGTCAACGAAAGTTTCGCATAGGGAAACCAATACGTCTCACGGGAGGTTGTGACCGCGAACGCTTTTCGACGATTGTCATGGCGAACCGTTTTGATCTTCATAAGTGTCCCTCCGCCTCCAATTCGGCGATCAGACGCAGAATTCTGGCCGTCGCCTTGCCATTCATGGCAACGCGGTTGTCGAGGTCGTATTTCACGACGAGTTTATTGTCGCGGTACACGTGGACATGCCTGGGGCCGTGGTCCCCGGTCCATCCCAGGAACACGTGATTACCCCGCCGAATCTAACCCATCGTTATATGTTACCTTGAAAGGTAACGAATATCAAGACCATCCTCCACACGATGCAATCATCCGTGCGCCGCCGTGCGGAGTAAACTCGCTGTCACCGGAACACCAGAAAATATGGCCACATACGCGATTCACCACCCGGCTGGAAGCCGCGTCGGTCGCCTGCTAGACTGTAGGGCTGAACGCCCCTTGCCGATTCGATACATGGTCCCCGAGGCGGACCCTGGGGGAATTGAAAAAGCGGCCATCAGCCGGCGCACTCCGAAGCACCCAATGCCCCCCGTTCCGCGATATCTCGTCCCGTTCCACCCCAAGTGCGTGCCGCACTTCTTCGCCGACGTGCTGGTGATCGGCGGCGGATTGGCCGGTCTGCGGGCGGCGCTGGCGGTCGATCCGGGGCTGTCCGTGGTCGTGATCGCCAAGGAAGGCATCGAGGAGTCCAACAGCAACTACGCCCAAGGGGGCGTGGCCGCGGTGGTCGATGCCGACGATCGCATCGAGGACCATGTTGCCGACACGATCTGCGGCCGGCGGCTCGCTCTGCGATCCGGCCGTGGTCGAGCGCGTTGTGGGCGAGGCGCCGCTCCGGATTGCCGAACTGATCGAGTGGGGCACGCGCTTCGACCACGCCGGCAACCATTTGGCGCTGGGGCGCGAGGGCGGCCATGGCCACGACCGCATCGTGCATGCCCTCGGCGACGCCACCGGCCGCGAAATCATGCGGGTGATGATCGACCGCGTCCAGACAGGCGGCCAACATCGAGCGTTTGGCAGGACACCTTCACGCTCGACCTGCTGACGCTCGATGGCGCCTGCCGCGGCGCCCTGGTCTGGAACAGCCGGCACGGAAAGACGATGGTCTGGGCCAAGCAGACGATCCTGGCCACCGGCGGGGCCGGCCAACTCTACCGCGAGACGACCAATCCCGAGGTGGCCACCGGCGACGGCATGGCGATGGCCTATCGCGCCGGCGCCGAGCTGCGCGACATGGAGTTCATGCAGTTCCACCCCACGGTGCTGTACATCGCCGGCGGCAGCCGCAGCCTGATCAGCGAGGCCACCCGGGGCGAAGGGGCGCGGCTGGTCGACCGCCACGGCCACCGCTTCATGCCCGACTACGATGTCCGCGGCGAGCTGGCCCCACGCGACGTGGTGAGCCTGGCCATCGTCAGCCAGATGGAAAAGACGCGGCATCCGAACGTCTATCTCGATCTGACGCATCTGGAACCCGACGGGTGCTCGCGCCGCTTTCCGGGCATCGCCGCCGTTGCGCCGAGTTCGACCTGGACATCACCCGCGACCGAATTCCCGTCCGCCCCGGCGCCCATTACATGATGGGCGGCGTCACGGTCGACCGGGAAGGCCGCACGACGGTGCCGAATCTCTGGGCGGCGGGCGAGGTGACGGCCAGCGGCCTGCACGGGGCCAATCGGCTGGCCTCGAACAGCCTCCTGGAGGCGATGGTGTACGGGGCGCATGCCGGCCAGGGCGCATCGCCGGCCGCGGCCGGGTTGCACGACGATTTCACCGCCTCCGTGGTGGAGAACCCTAGCGTCGATGCGCCTACCGAACCGCTGCACCTGGCCGACATCCGCAACTCGCTGCAAAGCCTGATGTGGCGCAACATGGGCGTGCGGCGCGATGCCGAAGGGCTTGACGAGGCGATGGAGAGCATCAACAACTGGTGCCGCTACGTGCTGCCGCGCCAGTTTGCCGATCCCGGGGGTTGGGAATTGCAGAACATGTTGACGGTGGGCCGACTGATGATCGAGGCGGCGCTGGAGCGACAAGAGACCCGCGGGGCACACTTCCGCGTCGACTTCCCGGACACCGATGACGAGCACTGGCACCGCCACATTGCATTTTGCAGGCAGTAAAGAGATGCCAACGGGACGTTGCGGGATTCTTGAGGTTGGAGGGACAAAATTTACATGATTGACAAGATGCATGCTTGCTTTCTTATCTTGTCAATCTTGTAAATCCTGTCGAAAGCTATCGTCGAAGTCCGAACATCCGATCCATGCATTCTCCCACCTATGCCGATCACGCCTGGCACGGCACCGTCACGGTCGAAGAGAACCTGCGGTTGGCGCGCGACACGTATCGCCTTCGCTTCGCCTGTCCGGAGATCGCGCGGCGGGTTGTGCCGGGACAGTTCGTCATGTTGCGGCTGGCCGGTTGCAACGATCCGCTGTTGGGCCGTCCGCTGGCGCTGTACGACGTGGTGGCCGACGCCGCCGGTCGACCGCATTTTCTGGACGTCGTCTACGTGGCGTCGGCAAGATGACGCGGCTTCTGCCGGAGTTGCGGCCCGGCTCGCGGCTGGAGGTGTGGGGGCCGCTTGGGCAACGGCTTTCCGCCAACGGCGACCGAGCACTTGGTGATGGTGGCCGGCGGCATCGGGCAGACGCCGTTTCTGGCCTTGGCCCGCGAGTATCTGGGCCTGCACCGCCTACGGCGATCCGCCCGCGGCACATCATCCACACGCACCACGTCACGCTATGCTACGGCGTCCGCACCGTGGAGTATGCGGCGTGCATCGACGATTTCCGCCGCGCCGGTGTGGCCGTGCATTTGAGCACCGACGACGGATCGGCCGGCCACCACGGGCTGGTGACCGATCTGATTCGGCCGGTCGGTCGAAAAATCGGCCTGGGAGTGCCGCATCGTCTGCTGCGGTCCGGAGGCGATGATGGAAGCGACGGCCGCGATCGCCAAGGAGTTGGACGTGCCCTGCCAAGTGTCGCTGGAAAGCCCGATGGCCTGCGGCATCGGCATTTGCTTCAGTTGCGTCAAGAAGATCCGCGACGCCGGCGGGCGGTTGGGACTATCGCCGCACCTGCGTCGAGGGGCCGGTGTTCGACGCCGGCGAAGTACAGTTTTAGTAGTTCCAAATTTGCCCCAATCAGTCATCTCTGAGCGCAGCGAAGGATCTCGGTGGCCAAGAAGATTCTTCGCTTCGCTCAGAAGGACAATGTCGGGATTTCCCGAAATTTGGAACTACTGAGTTTTGGAAATCGTCACGGAACAGGGTGATCGATTGGGCGTGATGATTGGGGAGCCATGCCCTTCGCTGGGCTTAGGGACGTGCCACTCAGTCTAATTCCTTGCTGTCCGACGCAATATTATGAGCGATTCCCAGCAGCACAAGCGATTGCGGCTTTTCGATGCCACGACGTTGGTCGTCGGCTCGATGATTGGCTCGGGCATATTTCTGGCCCTGCCGATTATGGCCCGCGAAGTGCCCTCGCCCGGAATCCTGTTGGGCCTGTGGGTTTTCGGCGGGTTGTTCACCCTGCTGGGCGCCGCGTGTTGCGCCGAGCTGGCGGCGATGCTGCCAAAGGCCGGCGGACAATACGTGTTCCTGCGAGAGGCATTCGGCGATTTGTGCGCGTTCCTGTTCGGTTGGACGTATTTTCTTATCATCCAGACGGGCACCAACGCCGCCATCGCTCTTACGTTTGCGAAGTATCTCGGATCGCGCGTGCCGCGTTGCGGCGAAAACTACATCGTGGCGGTGATTCCGCTTGGCGACCTGCTTCCGCCGACCGTGCGCGTGCATCTGCCCGACGCCTTGCGGCATCTTCCGATCAATTCCGCCCAGTTGGTGGCCGTCGCGGCGATCGTGCTGCTGACAGCCGTGAACATCCGAGGCCTACGCGAGGGAGTCTGGGTGCAGAACCTGTTTACGGTGTTGAAACTGGCCGCGCTCGTGGCGTTGACGGCGGCCGGGGTCTATTACGGCATCGGGCGGTCACACTTCGTCCAGCCCTCGGCGCCATTGGCAACAGGCAATGTCTTCGGAACCGAGTTCCTAGGCGGACTGGCTATTGCCCTCTCCGTAGCCTTGTTTGCCTATGATGCCTGGTATACGGTAACCTTCGTCGCCGGCGAAGTCGATCGACCGGGCCGCACGCTGCCGTTGGCGCTGTTGTTTGGAACGGCATTGGTCACCGCGGTGTACGTGGTGGCAAATCTCGCCTATCTCGTAGTGCTGCCGGTGGATCAGATCGCACACGTCGCGGACGATCGCGTGGCCGAGGCGATGGGGACGGCGTTGTTCGGCCACCTAGGCGCAACACTGGTCGTCATTGCCGTCCTCATCTCGACGTTCGGATGCCTTAACGGGTTGATCCTCGGCGGTGCGTGGTTGTGCTATGCCATGGCCAAGGAAGGGCTCTTCTTGCGGAGTTGTGCGAAATTGCATCCGCGGGCCCGGACGCCGGCAACGGCGCTGGTGTATCAAGGCATCGTCTCCGTGGCCTTGACATTCACCGGTTCGTGCGCGGCCCTGCTGACCTATACGATGTTCGCCTCGGTCCTCTTCACCGGCTTGATGGTCTCGGCCGTCTGGCGTCTGCGGCGGACGCAGCCCGATCTGCCGCGGCCCTATCGCTGCTGGGGCTACCCGGTGACGCCGGCATTGTACGTGGCCATCTGCCTGGCCTTCTTGACCTACGTGATCGTCGGCAATCCGCTCTCTTCGACAATCGGCGTGCTGCTGATGCTCACGGGAATCCCGTTCTATGCGATGTGGCGTCGCCGAGCGCTGCCGGCCGTGTAAGTTCCACGTAGGGTGGCTCGACCCACCCTACCGACTACCGACCTGCAATTCTGACCTCCGACCTCTGATTGGTAGGGCTCGCTCCGCTCGACCCACCCTACTGATCTCTGTCCTCTGGCCTCTGCCCTCCGGCCTCTGCCCTCTGTCCTCTGGCCTCTGGCTGTCGTGGTTGCCCTTCGCTTGGCCGGCCAGCCCTACGAGATTTCTATGCCCTATGCCCGAACCGCGACGAAGTAGGCCACCAGCACCACGGCCATCACGTACATCAGCCATTTCACGTCGCGGCCCTGGCCGGCCAGCAGCTTGACGATCGGGTAGGCGATGAACCCCAGGGCCAGCCCGTCGGCGATCGAGTAGGTCAGCGGAATGCCGACGATCGACCAGGAACGCGGGCAGGCTCTCGGCGTAGTTGTCCCAGTCGATCTTCGTGACGTTGCGCATCATCATCGAGCCGACGACCACCAGGGCCGGGGCGGTGATCGGGCGGTAGCTGCCGACCATGGCGATCAGCGGGCTGAAGAACAGGGCCACCAGGAACAGCGCGGCCGCCACCAGGGCGGTCAGGCCGGTGCGGCCGCCCTGCTCCACGCCCGCGGCGCTCTCGATGAAGCTGGTCACGGTGCTGGTGCCCAGGGCGGCCCCGCCGACGGTGCCCACGGCGTCGGACATCAGGGCCTGCCGGGCCCGCGGCAGGCGGTTGTCGCGGATCAGCCCGGCCTGCTCGGCCACGCCGATCAGCGTGCCCAGCGTGTCGAACAGGACCATGAACAGGAAGATCAGGATGAACGGGAGCATCGGCCAGGCCAGCGGCGCGACGAGGTCCAGCTTGCCAGAGCGTCGGCGCGATCGACGGCGGCGCCGACGACGACCCGTCGGCCACGGCGAAGCTGCGTCATCAGCATCGAGTCGTTCACCAGCGGCGCGTGCCATCACGCGCTCGCCGCAGGCAGCGGCAGCGCCGAACTTCAAGCGCCACGGCCAACAGCGTGGCCGCCAGGATGCCCCAGACGATCGCGCCGCGGACCCGCCGGGCGTGCAGCGCCGCGGTCACCAGCAGCCCGAAGAAGAACACGATCAGGTCGGGCGAGGCGAACTGCGGATTCAGCGTCCAGCCGGTGCCGGGTCTTGCCGCAGCAGGCCCGTGCTGTCCATGCCGATCAGGACGATGAACAGCCCGATGCCCATGGCGATGCCGTTGCGCATGCTGGGGCTGATCGCCTCCAGCAGCTTTTCGCGCACGCCCAGCAGCGAGAGCAGCAGGAACAGCACGCCGGAGTAGAAGACCACGCCCAGGCCGATCTGCCAGGGCGTGGTCGAGCCGGCGGCGATCTGGCCGGCCTTGCACCTGCTCGGCGATCATCGCGGCGGCGGCCGGCAGCATGCGTGAAGACGAAGAAGAAGTTCTCGCCCATGCCCGGGGCCTGGGCGATCGGGTATCGGCCGTACAGGCCCATGATGGCCGTGGCCAGCGCGGCGGCCAGGCAGGTGGCCGTGGTGACCGCCCCGAAGTCCATGCCCGTCGGCTATGTCGAACATCCGGCCGGAGAGCACCGCCGGCTGGACGACGATGATGTAGGCCATCGTCAGGAAGGTCGTCAGCCCGGCCAGCAGTTCGGTCCGGACGTTGGTGTTGTTTTCCGAGAGCCGGAAGAAGCGGTCGAGCATGGCCGGTCTCCTGCACGGCAGCGATTGTCGCGAGCTTGCGTGGCACGGCACGTGGAGCGGCTCTGCTACTCTCGACATGCCTCGCTACGTGCTGGACGCTCAGTATCCGATTCGACACGCCACCGTCGGCAAGGGCCCGGCTTGCCGCCGCGTGGCCGAGCAGGCTAAAATGCAGAAGATGGATAGATACGAATCGAACGACGAACGCGGAGTCGGAGCCGGAGATCGTGCAGGCCGAGTTGGTCGAGATGTCGTCGCCGGCACGCCCTGGCAGTGGCGCGAAGTCCGGCCCGTGCCGCCGCGGCGGCGCCGCTGGCGACTGCCGCTGGTGCTTGTTCGTGGCCACCTGCCTGAGCACGCTGTTGGCGGGCATGGATATCGGCACGGCAGGCCGACGCTGGCTGGGCCGGGCTTCTGGCCGGGCCTGCGCTACGCCGTGCCGGTGATGACGATCCTGGTCTGCCACGAGATGGGCCATTTCATCCAGGCCCGGCGCTACGGCGTCTATGCCAGCCTGCCGTACTTCATCCCCATGCCCATCTCGCCGCTGGGCACGCTGGGGGCGGTGATCGCCATGGAGCCGCGGATGGGCCACCGCCGGGCCCTGTTCGACATCGGCATCACCGGACCGCTGGCCGGGCTGGTGCCGACGCTGATCTTCTGCGTCTGGGGGCTGCATCTGTTCGCACGTCGTGGCCATCCCGCCACGAGCGAGTGGCTTGCATTCGGCGATCCGCTGCTGTTTCAGCTTGCTCGCCGATGGATTCTCGGCCCGATCCCGACGGGCTACGACATCGATCTTGACCCGATGGCGTTCGCCGGCTGGGTCGGGCTGTTGATCACCTCGCTGAACCTGATCCCCATCGGCCAGCTCGACGGCGGCCACATCCTCTACGCCCTGCTGCGGAAGAAGGCCCACAAGGTGGCCACGCTGCTGCTGCTCGTCGGCCGCTGTTCCTGGTGATCTGGCAGTGGGAGTACCTCTGGCAGCTGGACGCTGATGCTGATCCTGCTGATGCTGATGGGGCCCGATCCACCCGCCCACGGCCGACGACGACGAGCCGCTGGGCGTCGGCCGCATCATCCTCGGCTGGCTGACGCTGGCCTTCATCTTCATCGGTTTCACGCCGATGCCGATCCTGCTGCCGCACTAGCGTAGCAGGCACGCTCCGCGTGCCGTCGCAAAGCAGAGCGTAGGGTGGCTCGACCCCCCCTACGCCATCTATTCACACGCACTCAGTTCGTCGCGTCGCCGTCGTGATCGTCGTGCGGCGCGACGCGGGTCGATTCGTCGCCGAAGAGCCGCGTCAACCGCTCGCGGAGCATCAGCCGCGCCCTGCAGCAGCCGCACCTTGACCGCCTCGACGCTGATGCCCAGGATGTCGGCCGTCTCGCGGGTCGAGAGCCCCTCGATGTCGCGGAGCACGAACACCAGGCGGTATTTTTCGTCGAGCTGGGCCAGGGCCTCATCGACGTTGCGCCGCGTTTCATGCCGCATGGCAATCTCCTCGGGCGTCTCGCGCCAGACGGCGATGAACTCGGGATGCGGAATCCCCTCGTAGCTGTCGTCGGAGTCGCGGTCGTCGAGCGACGGGCCGGCGCGGACCGCCCGCTTCCGCAGCAGGGCCAAGGCGTGGTTCGTGGCGATCCGCAACAGCCACGTGCGAAACTGAGACTCCTCGCGAAACTCCCCAGGTGCTCGATCACGCTGAGGAACGTCTGCTGGGCAACCTCCTCGGCGTCCTGGTGCTGGCCGACGATCCGCCGGCCGACCGCATACACCTGCCGCTCGTATTTCAACAGCAGCGACTCCACGGCCGCGAAATCGCCGCGCCTTGGCCCGATCGACGAGCGTCCGGTCTTCGTCGTGCTCGCCTTCCACCGCTCGCGCAGGGCGCGGCTCAGACGTTCGTGCAGCGCGGGCGGCAATTCGTAGCGGCGCTCCGCCTGGTAGAGCCCGATGGTCTGGCGGATATTGTCGACCACGATCCGGCACGGATTGCAGCCTTCGAGGTGCTCTCGAAGGTATCGCATATCCCCGGCTCCAGGTCGCCGTCGACGTACTGATTCATCGCGGCCAGCAGTTCGTCGCAAGTCATGGCTGTCCCCGATGTAGCAGGCAGACTCCGCGTGCCGTAGCCGAAAAACGTATGGTAAGCACACCCGCGGCATTCACCAGTCTAGCCGACCGCCGCGCCTTACTACAAGTCGAGCATGGCCTTCAGCCGGGCTTTGCTGACGACGCCTTTTTCACGTGCCACCACGCGGCCATCCTTGAACACGATCAGGTTCGGAATCGACTTGACGCCATAACGGGCGGCCAGCTCCGGGCTGTCGTCAATGTCGATCTTGACGACCTTCGCGCGCGGGCTCTCCGCGGCGACCTGTTCGAGCGTCGGACCCAACGCTCGGCACGGGCCGCACCAACGCGCATAGAAGTCGACCAGGACGGGCACGTCCGATTCGAGAACCTGGCCGTCGAACGTGGCCCGGTTGCCGTGAAGCACCGCAGCCTGTTGCAGGCCGGCGGAGGCACCGGTCGGGCCGCCGGTCGGTCGCGGCGGCGGAGCGGAGGCGACCGAGACGGCGGAAACCCGAGCGGGCTGTCGCGCTGCGACATGAAACGGTTGCGGCGGCACGTTTCGCACCTCAGACTCGTCGGCGCGTCGCCGTCGGGCGTTGCGGGCGGCACGTGACGCATCGCGGACGCGTCCGAGACGACTGCTTCGCCGGCCGGCTCGTCGCCGCGTTCGGCCCTGAAACCGGCGGCGGGGGCCGGCGTGATCCCTCATTTACCGCCGACGCTTCTCCAGCAGGGTCCGCCGTCAACCCCTCGGCATCAACAGCCCGCCGCAGTGCACATCCCGAGAGCGACCCCGCTGCCGTGACGATTACCAGAAAAGCGATCGGCAACCACTTCCAGCGTTCTGCCGTTTCGTCGTCCATGACCTTCCGCTCCTCGTTGAAGATAGTTGCATCCTTGCCGGGAGGGTGGCACGTCCCAGAGCAGAGTGGAGGGCGTGCTATCACGGAACTCCACGCCATTCGTTCTTCAGGGCGTGCCACCCAAAACGCATCAACATGCCTTCACTCGGCTTCCTTGCGTGCCATCGGGGTGCGCCGCACACGACGGCAACCCGAGCCGGCCCAATACCCACACCATCGGGCACCAATTGGTGAAAGCCGACTGAAACAGGTTCAGCCCGACCAGTGCCGTGAGCCCCAGCCAGTAGGTGCTGTACAGCCACGCCAGCAGCAGGCTCAGCAGGATGAACGTCCCCGCGATAAGGCGCAATCCGCGTTCGATCGTCATGATTGATTGCCTTTCGGTTGGGTGGCATCGTCGTTCGAGTCTCTGTCTTTCGTGGCTCGCGTCGCGCAGCATCCGCCGGACATGCACGTCGCAATGCCAAACCACGGCAAGACCCAGCGACCAAGCACGATCCACAATGCGAGAACGCCCAGTAGCAGCCAAAACTCTGTCATCTTTCACCTCCGCAATTCACGGTTTGATTTGCAGTCTGATTGCAACGGGCCGCACGAGCAAACCTGGCGGCCCAACGTTGACGCATGATCGCATGGAGCCGTTGGTGCAGTCCGGGCGGCAACGGAACCGCCCCGCCGGCCCGGTAGAGCGTGATCGTCTGCCGGATGTTGTCGATGACCACCCGGCAGGGGTCGCAGTCCGCAAGGTGCCCCGCAGAGCCCGACACAGGGCCGATTGGGTGTCTCCGTCAACGTACTCGTTCAGAGCGCGAGGAGTTCTTCGCATTTCATGGCTCCGCTCCTGTACTATCGCTCCACGGGCGAGCCGGTCAGCGATCGAGCAGCGATCGCAGTTGGTTCTTGCTGGCCAACCCAGACCAGTTGTCCGGCGACGGCCCCGTTCTTGAACAGTTTGAGATTCGGAATTGAATCCCACGCCGTACCTGGCGGCCAGGCCCGGGCTTCGGTCCACGTCTCACCTTAACGATCTTTGCATCCGGGCGTTTCGGTGGCCAACTCCTCCAGGATCGGCGCAAGTCGCTGGCACGGCCCGCACCAATCGGCGTAGAAATCGACGAGCACGGGCACCTCCGAGTCGAGCACAACTTGGGCAAACGTGCTGTCGTTGGCATGCAAGATTTGTCCTTGGGTTTTCGTGATTGACATATTCTCTTCTCCTGTCGTTGAGGTAAGCGATTCCAACGCGCTCCGCAGAAAACAGCCGGTGCTGGATCTGCAAATCGCGACCGTCGCAACGGCGGCAAGCAGCCCCGTTGCGGCCAGCACCGCCCACTTTCGGGAAGCGTGTTTCGGCATGGGTGATCCCTTTCCAGCTTGTGGTTCCTGTTCGCTTCTACCAAGACCGATGCGCCAAGTCGTCCGTGGGTTACACGATCCAAAGCGAATTCCTGCGCCTCGGCATCCACAACCGCTGCCCCCGCCGGGAGAGGGTGACGGCGAGGGTGTCGCGGGGAGACTCTTCACGAGGAGACCGGCCAACGAAAAGCAAACCGCGCGGATAATACGCGAATCAACGCAGATCAAGGAGCCCAAAAAGTCCTGCTCCGATCAGCGTTTATCCGCGTTGATCTGCGGTTCCTTTCCCCAGCCCCCCGGAACTGGCATTGCCACTGGAAAGTATTTGGCTAAAATACCAAGTATGTCGGTGCCGATAAGACATTCACGGAGAGGTCGCGGGGTCGACATGAAGGCTTCGGCGCGATACGAGACGCGGGTGCGTGTGGTGAAGGCGATGGCGCATCCGACGCGGATGTTCATCGTTGACGAGTTGTCGCGCCGGCGAGCGATGCGTGTGCGAGTTGACCGAGAAAATCGGCGCCGATATTTCCACCGTCTCCAAACACCTGGCGATTCTCAAGAAGGTGGGCATCATCGGCGACGAAAAACGCGGCAACCAGGTGTTCTACCGGCTGAAGGTGCCCTGCATTTTGGACTTCTTCCGCTGCGTCGAATCGGTGATCGAATGCAACGCCGCGGGCTGCAAGGTCTGCTCGTGTAAGTAGGAATCAAGAGCGGACGGCACCGCCATTTTTTTTGCAATAGTATTTGGCGGTTTTGCCAATTAAGGAAATCCGTGATGCGAGACGGGATTACACGGCGGTTGCCGCTGTTGGATCGCTACCTGACGCTGTGGATCTTTCTGGCGATGGCCGTCGGCGTGGCACTCGGCCGGCTGGCGCCGCGGCTGGCGCACGTTGATCAACGACTTCAAAGTCGGCGAGACCACGAGCATTCCCATCGCCATCGGCCTGATCCTGATGATGTACCCGCCGCTGGCGAAGGTACGGTACGAGGAACTGGGCGACGTCTTTCGCAACTGGCAAAGTGCTCGGCCTGTCGCTGGTGCAGAACTGGGTCATCGGACCGATCCTGATGTTCGCCCTGGCCGTCGTCTTCCTGCCACGACTAGCCGGAGTACATGGTCGGGCCTGATCATGATCGGCCTGGCCCGCTGCATCGCCATGGTCATCGTCTGGAACGAGCTGGCCAAGGGCGATACCGAATACGCGGCCGGGCCTGGTCGCCTTCAACAGCATCTTTCAGGTGTTTTCTACAGCTTCTACGCCTAGGTCTTCATCACGGTCGCTGCCGCCGCTGCTCGGGCTAACGCTGGCGTCGATGAAGACGTGCTGCGGACAAGTCACCATCGGACGAGATCGCGCAGAGCGTGTTCATTTACCTGGGCATGCCCTTTCTGGCGGGATGCTGACGCGCCTGGTGCTGGTGAGGGCCAAGGGCCGGTCGTGGTACGAGCAGAAGTTCATCCCCAAGATCAGCCCCATCACGCTCGTGGCCCTGCTGTTTACGATCGTCGTGATGTTCAGCCTTCAAGGAGACAAGATCGTCCAGAAGCCGTTGGACGTGCTCGCGATCGCCGTGCCGCTGTTGATCTACTTCGTGGTGATGTTCCTGGCGAGCTTCTACATGGGCCGGAAGGTCGGGGCGGACTATGCCAAGACGGCCACGCTCTCGTTCACGGCGGCCAGCAACAATTTCGAGTTGGCCATCGCCGTGGCGGTGGCCGTCTTCGGCATCCACAGCGGGCGCGGCCTTCGCCGCGGTGATCGGGCCGCTGGTCGAAGTGCCGGCCATGATCGGCTTGGTCAACGTGTCGCTGTATTTCCGGCGGCGCTATTTTCGAGAACCGTCGGACGGACAGAACCCGCTGACACCGCACGCAGGCGCGAACCGCGAGCCGTGCCCCTAACATCTTTGCTCTGATAGGAGAAACGCCGTGTATCACACGCACAAACTCGTAACAGGAATGGCAGTCTGTCTTGCCGTTGCCTTTGCATGCGCTAAAGGGGACAGCCCCATTTTTGCAGACGCGAAAAAGGGGACAGTTTCCGCGCCGCCGGCCAAGAAGCCGGCGCCGTACGCGGCCAAGATGAACAAGAAATTCTCCGACCCCAATGCCAACATCGACGAGTTCGTCAAACGCTTCGAGAACGAGGCCCGCAACGTCTTTGTCAAGCGTCACGCCATCGTTCGGGCCGTGGGACTGAAGCCGGGCGACCGCGTGGCGGACATCGGGCCGGCACCGGCCTGTTCACCTTCCTCTTCGCCGACGAGGTCGGCCCGAAAGGCGTTGTCTACGCCGTCGACATTGGACCGGCGTTCATCAAGTACATCGCCAAGCAAGCGAAGCGGCGTGGCCAGGAACGGGTTGTGAAGACCGTGCTGAACACGCCCGACTCGGCCGAATTGCCGGCCCATTCCATCGACGTTGCTTTTCTTTGCGACACGTACCATCACTTTGAGCATCCCGCGAAGATGCTGGCGTCGCTCCACCGGGCGCTGCGGCCTGGCGGACGCCTGGTGCTCGTCGATTTCGACCTACGTGGCGGCGACCGGGAGTACGTTGCCGTACGTGCCCGTGCGCCGAAGGAGGTCTATTACAAGGAGATCGAGGCGGCCGGCTTTCGGCGGATTGAGACCCCCGACGTGCCGAGAATCAAGGACAACTTCTACGCCGAGTTCCGCCGGGGCGAGACCAGGCAGCCTGGGAGGAAGTAGCATGTCGGAGTACCTGGAGACCACGGTCGACAAGTTCCGCTTCCGCGTCGCCACCGACCGCCTTTATGGCACGGACGGCGTTTGGGCGCTGGAGTTGGACGACGGTGGCGTGCGGCTCGGCCTGAGCGATTACGTGCAACAGCGCAGCGGTGACGCGGCATTCATTCACCCGAAGCCGGTCGGCGCTGAGTTGGCCGTGGGAGACGAGTTTGCCGAACTGGAAACCATCAAGGTCAACGTGAGCCTCCTTTCGCCGCTGTCGGGCGAGATCGCGGAGGTCAACAAGGACCTCGATCTCGATCCCGAGAACATCAACCAGGACCCTTACGGCAAGGGCTGGCTCGTGACCGTCGAAGCGACCGATTGGCAGGCCGACAGAGAAAAGCTGCTCGACCCGCCGGCCTACCTCGCCGCAATGCGGCGGCAGGCCGAGGCGGAAATGGAAGCATCATGAGCACAACGGCAATTTATCATACGACCGTGCGATGGACGGGCGAGCACCGCGGCCACCTGGCCATGGGCAACGGTCCGGAGTGCGAGTTCTCCGCGCCGCCGGACGCGCACGGATATGCAGGCGTGCTGACGCCCGAAGACGCCTTTGTGGCCGCCGCCAATACCTGCGTGATGATGATGTTCATCTGGGCTGCCGAGCGGTTCAAGCTGAACCTGATCTCCTACGAGTGCCGCACCGAGGGCACAAAGCAAATCGAACTGGATCGGACGGAACTCTTTACCCGGCTGCGCTTCCACCCGGTGATCCGTGTGGCTGCCGACGGCCAACCGGCCAATGCAGTCGAGGCCCGCGTCCGCCGCGCGCTGCAATCGGCGCAGAAATACAGCCTCGTGGCAAACTCCGTGAAGTCGGAAATCATCGTGGAACCTGAAATCCTGATTGAGGAGCACTGAAGATGATCGTTCAAGTTCTTGGCACCGGGTGCGCCAAGTGCAAAACCCTTTACGAAATCGTCAACAAGGCCGTGGCAGAGACGGGCGTCGACGCCTTGGTCGAAAAGGTCGAAGACATCCAACAAATCATGTCGTACGACATTCTCATGACGCCAGGGCTGGTGATCGACGGTTACGTCAAAATCGCCGGACGCGTGCCGAGCGTCGACGAAGTCAAGCGATTGCTGCTTGCCAGTCCGGCGGCGTGAGAGGAGGAACCTGCAATGTCCGGCAACGCCCAACCGAAGCCCGTCCTGTTGATCCCGTGCAGCGGGATCGGCAAGGTCCAAGGGCTAATCAGCCGCGAAGCGGTCTTTCATGTTCCCGACACGATGGTGCCCGGTCAGACCGAACTGATGTGTCTGGCCCTGTTGGTCACCGACGACGCCGAGGCCAAGGACCGGGTGCGCGGCAGCGAGTGCATTACCGTCGACGGCTGCCCGAAGCTCTGCGCAGAAAAACGTCGAGCTTGCCGGCGGTAAGGTCATTTCCGGCGTCCGGGTCTACGAAACGCTCAAGCGCCATCGCGGCGCCCGGTTCGGCTCGGCCACGGCGCTGAGCGACGACGGCTGGGTCGCCGTCGACGAAATTGCGAACGAGGTGACGACAGCGGTGGAGAACAACGGAGTGGTACAGCCATGACAGAGCCAACCAAAGTCGGCGTGATCGCATGCAGCGGCGAGGAACTGCCGGCCGGAACCATTTCGCGCCTGGCAACCCGCCGCGTGCTGGAAGTGCTGCGTCCTCGGGCGACGGTCACCTTGTGCCTGCCGCTGTTTCTTGCAGGTGAAGAGCAAGAGCGCCGTTTCGCCCGCGAGCATCCGACGATCACCGTCGACGGCTGCGACAAGCTCTGCGCGAAGCGAGCGACCGAGCAGCACAGCGGCCGCGTCGCGGCCTCGCTGGTCGTCAGCGACATCGTCGGCGATCGCCTGGCGCAATGCCACCGTTCGACCCGAGACTATGACAAAGCCGACGAGGAAGCGGTGTGGACCGTCGCCGAGCGCATCGTCGCCGAGGCCGATGCTTTTGCCGACGCGCCCGGCTTTGAACCATCGGCCACGGCGCCGAGCGGCGAAGCTTGCTGCTCCTGCGGCAAACCACCGCCTGAAACGGTATTGATCGTCGACGGCGCAAGCGTCAGCGTAGGTGGCTTGCCGCTGCTGTTCGACCACCTGTACCAAGGCGGACTCCGGCCCGGCGACGGTTTCGAGGACCGGGTGCTGGAGACGGTTCGCATTTACCACGCCATCGAGCCGGGCGACGAGGCGGGCTACCGCCGCGCGCTGGCTGTCGCGTACCGCGAGTATTGCCAACAGCAGGAACACTGACATGGAACTGAAAAGTGCCGTCGCCGTATGCCTGATCGCGCTTGTTTCGGCCACCCTGGTGGTGTTGATCGCCCGCGCGCTCGACGATCGGGCGGCATCGCGCCTGGAGCCCCAGTTGGCCGCCATCGTCGAGGAGCTTCGAGCCATTCGGCAGGGCGGTGGCATTGCGACGCAGCCCGGGTCGGTCGTCGAGGACGATGCCTTGACCGATGGGCTCGTCGTTTACTACTTCCACGGCAACGTCCGCTGCCCGACCTGCCGTTCCATCGAGTCGCAGGCGCACGACGCGGTGACGGCGAACTTTGGGCGTCAATTGAGCCGGCGCGAAATCGCGTGGAAGGCCCTCAACTACGAACAGCCGGCAGCCGCGCAACTGACCAAGAAGTTCGACATCCAGATGCCGGTCGTCGTGCTGGCCCGGATGGAAGCCGGTCAGACGAAGGACTGGAAGCGATTGGACGAAGTTTGGCCGCTGGAAGGCGACAAGCCGGCCTTCGCCCGATTCGTGCGGGAGCAGATCGCAAAGATGTTGCCCGACGCCAGCAGCGCGGACGCGGCAGCGGCGAAGGAAGCCGCGCCGTCGCCGGGCGGTGCTCCAGCCGCGGACCTGCCCGTTCCCGCTCCAACAGCCGACATACCCGTTCCCTAGCGAGCAACGTTCCCTTTTTTCTTCAATCAGGAGGATGATTCCGATGAGACGCATGGTTTCGCTTGCCCTTGCCACAGTGGCCGCGACCGCATTGCTTGCGACAACCGCCGGCGTCGTGGTGGCCGCCGACGTGCCGGCCGATCGCGTCGTGGCGATGTACTTCCATCGCACCCAGCGTTGCCCGACGTGCTTGAAGATGGGTAGCCTCAGCGAAGAGGCCGTCAAGACCGGATTCACCCCGCAAATCAAGAAGGGCAAGGTTGCCTTCTACTACATCGATTTCCAGAATCCGAAAAACGCGGCTTACACCAAAGGCTACAAAATCACCGGGCCCACGCTGATCGTGGCCAAGATTCATGGCAGCAAGGTGCTAGAGTACAAGGCGACTGCCGGAAATATGGACGAAGGTCCACGACAAGAACAAGAAGGGGTTCCTTGAATATGTCCAGAGCAACATCCGGGCTTACCTGAAATAGGTGATCTCATGGTTGTCTACTTGCTCTACGTCGGAACGGCCCTGTACCTGGGCGTGTTGACGTCGATCAGCCCCTGCCCCTTGGCGACCAACATTGCCGCCATCTCCTACGTGGGCCGGAGGGTGGACAAGCCGCGCGCGGTGGTTTGGGCCGGCGTCCTCTATACGGTTGGCCGTTGCCTGCTCTATCTGACGCTGGCCGTGCTGCTTACGCGTACGGTGCTTTCAATCTCGTCGGTGTCGGTATTCCTCCAGAAGTACATGCACCTGCTATTGGCGCCGGTGTTCCTGCTGCTGGGCATGTTTCTCGTGGGGCTCATCACAACGAGCCTCGGCGGGGCGGCGATGACCGAGCGGATGCAGAAACGCGTGGACGCGATGGGGCTTTGGGGCGCGCTCCTGCTGGGCGTCTTGTTCGCCGTGTCGTTCTGTCCGACCTCCGCCGCGTGGTTCTTCGGCCTGGTGACCCTGATGATGGGCTCGGAGGCCGGCGCCGTCACCGGACTGGTCGGCAAAATCGGCGTCACTCTGCCGGCGGCGTCGCTGCCCGGTGGCACATTGGTCCTGCCGCTGATCTACGGCATCGGTACCGCCGTCCCCGTGCTGCTTGTCGCCTTTCTGTTGGCCTACAGCGCCCAATCGGTCGGCAAGGCATACAACGCGATTGCCAAGACCGAATGGTGGGCGCGTCAGGCGACCGGCTGGCTCTTCATCTTGCTCGGAGTCTATTTTTCGCTGGCGTACGTGTTCGGGGTGGATTTGCTCGGGCCCCTCATGGCAGTCTTGCCGCTGCGAGGCTAGGAACGCAAAAGGGGTCGGGAGTCTTTTTCTTCTGCGGAATGGCAGCCCCAGTGTCTTTCTGCATCGGTGGCGGACGCGATAGTCGGCGACGGGATTTGGAGGCTGGGCGTCGACGCGCTACGCCGATCAACGCTACAGCCAATAGCCTGTGGAATTGCAGTAGGGTGGTCAATACCCCGCTGCGTTATTACGGCCAAAATCCACAAGGAAACTCGATCATGCAGCCGACCCGACGTAAACGTCGCGCCTAGCACCGCCTTCGGCGGAATAGGGCCGTGAATGACCCTGCAAAGTGCGGAATGCCTTCGCCGGATCGCCGGATTGGCCTTGTCACCATCGGCCTGCGTCGGTACAAGGCACGCCACATAGCCGGCTGTTTCGGCCGGCTGCCGGCTGATTCTCCGCGCGTTGCTTCGCCCCGCAGGCCGAGTTAAGCATGGATCGCCCGAAGACGCGTGTTCCGCTGTTCTTGATGTTCGTTGCCGCGGCGGTGCTGGTCGCCGCGCTGGCCTTCGGCGAGACGCCGTCGAAACCGTTGTCGGAAACGGAGGTCGTGGACCTGCTGCAATCGCGGATGAAGCAGGTCGACGAGCAGCACGACCTGGACGACGCGACGAAGGGGAAGGTCAAGGACCTGTACCAGCAGGCGCTGGGCGAGATGGCGGCGGTAAAGCGGTGGACGGAGAAGGGGGCAGAATTTGAGCGGCTGGCGGCGGAAGCGCCGGAGAGTCTCAAGAAAGCCAAGCGGGAATTGGCCGAGCCGCCTGCGCAGCCGGCCGAAGCCATCCCCGATCAGTTGACCTTGCCGCAGATCGAGCAGCAGATCTCGAAGCGTGAGGCCGAGTTGGACAAGCGGCGCAAGGCACTGTCGGACGACGAGACGGAACTGAAGGGGCGTTCGGTTCGTCGGGCGAAGGTCCCGGAGCAGATCGGAGCGGCCAAAGAGCGCCTGGCCGACATCAACTCGCAATTGCAGGCCGCGGCCTCCGGCGACGACGGCACACCGGCCGGCCTGGCTCGGCGCGCCCTTCTCGCTGCCCGGCGACGCACGGCCGAACGGGAAATCGCCTGCTGCGAGAAGGAGTTGCGGGCCTACGAGGCGCGGTCCGAGTTGCTTCCGGCCAGCCGCGACCTGGACGCCCGGCAGGTCGCCCTGGGCGAGCAGCAACTCAAGGCGTGGCAAGACGCGGCCAATCGGCGGCGCAAGCAAGAGGCGGAGCAGCAGGCTCGGCAAGCGATGTGGCAGGCCGGACAGGCCCATCCGTTGGTGCGAACGCTGGCCGAGCAGAACGCGGAGTTGGCCGGCCAGCGCAAATCGCTGGCTTCGTCCATCGCCGAGACTACGGCCCGGCTGGCCGAGGTCAACGACAAGTTGGCAACGCTCAAAGACAACTTCAACGGCGTGCAGCAGAAGGTCGACACGGTTGGGCTCAGCGACGAGATCGGGTTGCTGCTGCGGAAGCATCGCGAGTCGCTGCCAAACCTGCGCGAACTTCGCCGCAACGCCGCGCTGCGACGGCGGACAATCGGTGAAGGCCAGCTCGTCGGATTGCGGCTGGACGACGAGCGCAGGCAGTTAACCGACTTGGAGGCGGCGACGCAGGCCGAACTGGAGCAGCAGCGCCCGATCGTTCACGGCGGCGATGGCGGCGATCTGACCGGCGCGGTTCGGCAGGCCCTGAGCACGCGGCGGGATTACCTCGACGCCTTGATCCACGACAACGACATCTATTACAAGAAACTCGTCGAGCTCCACGCCGCGGAGCAGCAACTCGTCAAGGAGACCGAACGCGATGCTCGGTTCATCGACGAGCGGGTGCTGTGGATCGCCAGCACGGCGCCACTGACAGCGGCCGACGTGCGGTGTGCCGGCGACGCCCTATGGTGGCTGGCCGGACCGCGCGCCTGGCTCGACATCGGACGGACGCTCGTCGCCGACGCGTGGCAAAATCGCGTCATTTCCTTGCTGGCGACGGGCATTTTCTTACTGCTGGTCTACTGGCGACGGCGTTTTCGCGCTCGCGTGCAGCGGGTCGGCGAGAAGGCCGCCCGGGGCAGTTGCTATCGCTTTCTGCCGACGTTGGAGGTTTGTGCGCTGACGACGCTCATGGCGGCGGTGTGGCCGGGGCTTGTCTGGTACGTCGGTTGGCGGCTGGGCACGGCGGCCTCGGCCTCGGAGTTGTGCAAGGCCGCCGGGGCGGGGCTTGGCGTAACGGCCGGAGTGTATTTCGTTTTGGAACTGCTACGGCACACGTGCGACGCAGGCGGCTTGGGCGAGGCCCATTTCGGCTGGACGGCCTCGGCCGCAAAGCTCGTGCGGCACAACCTGCGGTGGCTCAGCCTGGTCGTGCTGCCCTTGGTGTGCGTCGCCGCGGCCCTGCGTGCGCATGCCGCGGCGATGAGCGCGCCGGAGGCGGTCGCCTGGGACAGCGCCTTGGGCCGCGCGTGCTTTGTCGCCGCGCTGCTGGGCTTCGCTCTGTTCGTCGAGCGAATTTTGCGTCCCGGCGGCGCCGTCTTGCAGGCCCTGGTCGCTGCCCGGCGCGGCGGATGGATCGAACGGCTTCGCTACGTGTGGTATCCGCTTGGCGTTATGATTCCCGGCGCCCTGGCGATCCTGGCGGCGGCGGGCTACTACTACACGGCCCAGCAACTTGCCGCGCGATTGGTCGTGACGACGTACGCGCTGGTCGGCGTCATCGTATTGCGGGCTGTCCTGCTGCGGTGGACGTTGGTCAACCAGCGGAAACTGGCGATCGAGCAAGCCCGCCAGCGCCGTGCGACGGCCTTAGAAGCCGCCGGCGGCGACGAGCCCTCGGCCGCCGATCTGCCGACCGCGGCCGATGAAAAACTCGACTTGGCCACGATCAACACGCAGACGCGCCGCCTGGTCGAATACGCGCTGGCCGTGGCCTGTGCGCTGGCCTTGTGGTGTACCTGGACCGACGTGCTGCCGGCGCTGGGCACCATCAACGTTGATTTGTGGCCAACGACGGCGACAGTACTGCAAAAAGGGACGTCGTTCGACGGTCAGGCGATCTGGCGTGCCGAGGAACGCCCTTGTTGGATCACGCTGGCCGACGTCTGCCTGGCGGTCATCGTGCTGTCCACGACGGTCATCGCGGCCAAGAACATCCCCGGCCTGTTGGAAATGGCCGTGCTCCAGCACCTACCGGTCGACGCCGGCGCCCGGTATGCCGTGGCCACGGTCTGCCGCTACCTGATTACGTTGGTTGGCGTGCTGCTTTGCTGCATGACGTTGGGCGTCGGCTGGTCGAAGGTCCAATGGCTCGTGGCCGCCATGAGCCTGGGACTCGGGTTCGGCTTGCAGGAAATCTTCGCCAATTTCGTCTCCGGCCTGATCATTCTCATTGAGCGGCCGATCCGGGTGCGCGACATCGTGACGATCGACGGCGTCACGGGCGTCGTCACGCGGATTCGCATGAGGGCGACCACGATCACCGACGGCGACCGCAAGGAATTGGTCGTTCCGAACAAGGAGTTTATCACCGGCCGCGTGCTGAACTGGACGCTTAGCGATCCGGTCAACCGCGTGGTGATTCGCGTGGGCATCGCCTACGGGTCCGACACGCGGCAGGCGGCGGAAATCCTGCTGCGAATCGCCAGGCAGCACGACATCGTGCTCCACGACCCGCCGCCGGCGGTGTCGTTGGAGTCGTTCGGCGACAGCGCGCTGAACTTCGTGCTGCGATGCTTCTTGCCGAACATGGACAACCGGGGCACGGTGATTCACGAGTTGCACATGGCGATCGACCGGGAGTTTCGTGCGGCGAGCATCGAGATCGCATTCCCGCAACAAGACGTCCACGTGCGCTCGATCGACCTGCCGCTGCCGCTTGCCGCTCAGCGTCCGTGGCCGCCGGCGGAAGAGGCGGCGTAGTGACGCAGCGCGACGCGAGGCTTACAATGGTGGACGGGCAATCTCAAGTCGCCATACTATGCCTATGCCGCTGCTGCCGCCTTCCGAACACTTTCCGCCGGCCGAAGACGCCGACCCCGAGGGGCTGGTCGGATTCGGGGGCGAGTTGTCGCCGCAGTGGCTGATCGATGCTTATCGGCATGGCATCTTTCCCTGGCCGATCACGGATTTCGACGCCCCGCTGGCCTGGTGGTCGCCCGATCCGCGGGCGTTGATCGAATTCGACCGCTTCCACGTCTCCCGGCGGCTGCGGCGGACGTGTCGCGGCGCAAGGTTCGAGGTGACGCGGGACGCCGATTTTGCGGGCGTCATTCGCGGCTGCGCCATGGCACCGGGCCGAATGAACCAGACCTGGCTGACGCCGGAGATGATCGAGGCCTACAGCGAGCTTCACCGTCTGGGCTACGCCCATAGCGTCGAGGTGTGGTACGAGCATGAACTGGCCGGCGGGGTCTATGGCGTGGCCATCGGCGGATTGTTCTCGGCCGAGTCGAAGTTCTACCGCGTGCGCGACGCGTCGAAGGTCGCCCTAGTGAGCCTTGTCGGGCATCTTCGCGGGCAAGGCTACCAGCTCATGGACATCCAGCAACTCACGCCGCACACGGCGCGGTTCGGCGCCACGGCCATTCCGCGCGCCGAGTATCTCGCCCGGCTGGAGGAAGCGATCGCGCTGCCGGTTAGCTTCTGAAGAGACCGCCGGTCAGCATTTTTGCGCACGTTTGGCGCGGAGATATTCGATCACCATCGGCAGCACGGAGATAATGATGATCGCCAGGATGACCAGATGGAACCGTTCCTTCACGAACGGGTGGTTGGCCACTAGATACCCGCCGAAGACAAACAGGGCGACCCAGGCCAGGCCGCCGATAACGTTGTAGACGATGAATCGCGCGTAGTTCATCGCGCCGATGCCGGCAACGAAAGGGGCGAACGTGCGGACGATGGGGACGAAGCGGGCGAGGATGATCGTCTTGCCACCGTATTTTTCGAAGAACGCGTGGGTGCGGTTGAGATGTTCCTTCCTCAGAAAGCGGACCTCGCCGCTGAACGCGCGCGGCCCGACATAGGCGCCGATCCAATAGTTGACCGTGTCGCCGGCCACGGCGGCGAAGCCGAGCGAGAGAAACAGCCAGAGCGGGTTGAGCGTGCCCATGCTCGCCACGGCGCCAGCCGCAAAGAGCATCGAATCGCCCGGTAGGAACGGTGTGACGACCAGGCCCGTCTCGCAGAACACGATCGCAAAAAGGATCAAGTAGATGGTGTGCTGGTGAGCAGCCACGAAGAGGCTGAGTTTCTCGGGGTCGATGAACGTCGAGAGAAACTCTTTGATCGCCAGAAACCAATCCATGAAATACTCGCCTGGATGTTGGGGCGGCGTGTCGTTGTTTAGCCCAGGCACTTGTGCCGGGCGTCCTTGCTGTGAAGTGCAGCGATCATCTCCGCGTCAACTCGCGGAACGCGGCCATGAGCGAACGGGTGATCGGGCCGGGAACGCCGTCGCCGATCGGGCGGTTGTCGAGCTTCACGACCGGCACCAGTTCGGCCGCCGTGCCGGTCAGGAAGCATTCGTCGGCGATGTAAATGTCGTGTTTCGTCAGCGGCTTCTCTTGGACTTCGATCAGCATGTCGCGCGCCAGGGTGATGACCACCTCGCGGGTGATGCCTTCGAGGATGCCGGCGTCGCTGGGCGGCGTCAGCACGCGGCCGTGCTGCACCAGAAAAATGTTGTCGCCGGTGCATTCGGCCACTTCGCCCTTGTGGTTGAGCATCAGGGCCTCCATGCAGCCGGCCTGGAGCCCTTCGAGCTTCGCCAGAATGTTGTTCAGGTAGTTGAGCGATTTGACCCGCGGGTTCAGCGCCGCCGGATGGTTCCGCGCGACGCTCACGGTGACCAGTTCCAAACCATTCCGGTAGAGTTCTTCGGGATAGAGCGAAATCTTGTCGGCGATGATAATGACTTGGGGATTGTCGCAACGGTTGGGGTCGAGGCCCAAGGTGCCCGCGCCGCGGGTGACGACGACGCGGATGTATCCGTCCTCGATGCCGTTGACCGCAATCGTCTCGTCGATGGCGGCGGCCATTTCGGCCTTCGACATGGGAATTTGAAGCAGGATGGCCCTGGCCGAGTTCCACAGGCGCTCGAGATGCTCGGCCATGCGGAACACTCGGCCGCCGTAGCTGCGGATGCCCTCGAACACGCCGTCGCCGTAGAGCAGGCCGTGGTCGAAGACGCTGATCTTGGCGTCTTGCTTGTCGTAGAACTTACCACCGATGTAAATTTTCAGGGACATAGAGGGAGAGATTAGGGATTGGGGATTGGAGATCGGGGGTTGACGGGAGGGACTGTAATGCCGAAACGACGCCTATACAATTCTAGTCCCTAATTCCCAATCGCTAATCCCTTCTCACTCTTCCATTCGTCCATTCACCAGCCGCACGATACGGTCGGCCTGGTCGGCAATAGCCCGATCGTGGGTAACCATCACTATAGTGACATTGCCCTGGCGATTCAAGGTTCGCAGGATGCCGATGATTTCCTGGCCGGTGGCCTGGTCCAGGTTGCCCGTAGGCTCGTCGGCCAGCAGCAGATCGGGCTGGGCCACCAGCGCCCGGGCGATGGCCGCACGCTGCATCTCGCCGCCGGACAGCTCGCTCGGCCGATGCTTCGACCGATGGCTTAGACCGACGGTCTCGAGCAGTTCGGCGGCTTGGGCGCGGTGCTCGCGGCGATGCCGCAGATAACGGTAGACGCCGTGCGTAATCATCAGCGGCGAGAGCACGTTTTCCAGCGTCGTCAACTCCGGCAGCAAGTGATAGAACTGGAAGATCATGCCGAACTGCCGGTTCCGCAGAGCATCGCGGGCCTTCGTCGGCAGGTTGTCGATGCGGCGGCCGGCATAGTGGATTTCACCGCGGTCCGGCGCATCAAGCGTGCCCAACAGGTGCAGGAGCGTGCTCTTGCCCGAGCCGCTTTGGCCGACGACGGCCAGAAACTCGCCGCGGCGGACGCTCAGGCTCACGCCGCGAAGGACCGGCACCTCAACCCTGCTCTTGCGATAACTCTTGTACAAGTCGACGGCGCGGAGCTGGCCGGTTTGCTCGACCTGGCTGGCTCCACGTGATGAATCGACACGTTCAGCGGTCGACGGTATGTCGGCTCCGGTAGCGACCGGACGCGCCGGATGCGTTTCGACGGGCAGCGCGGTACGGCTACTCATCGCGCAGGGCCTCCACGGGGTGCAGGCGTGCGGCACGCCGGGCCGGCAAAACGCTTGCCGCCACCGCGATGCAGAGGCCCCGATCACGATCCAGGCGAGCGTTTGCGGAACGACGATCGCAGGAATCTTGTAGAAGTAGTAGATCGACGGATCGAAAACCGGGTGGCCCATGATCCAACCGAGCCAGTCGGCAATCTCATTGATGTGGTGAACGAACAGCAGGCCGATCACGGTACCCACGCCCGAACCGACGAGTCCCAGCAACAGCCCGTAGCCGAGGAAGATGCCCATCACACCCACTCCCGAAGCGCCGAGCGACTTGAGGATGCCGATGTCGCGGGTCTTTTCAACGACGATCATGTAGAAAATCGCCAGGATGCCGAAGCCGGCCACGGCAATAATCAGCGACAAGAGCACGTTGAGGATGGCCTTCTCCATCTCGACGGCGGCCAACAGCGGACCTTGATTGTCGCGCCAAGTGCAGACGCGGTACAACTGGATCGGAAATGCCGCCTGAAGCTTGTCGCGAACCGCATTGCCGTCGGCTCCCGGTTTCAGTTTGATCTGGATCAGGTTGAACCTGGCATCTCCAGTGCTGCGATCGACCATGCCGCGGAGCGTTTGCAGATAGCGGATGGGCACGAAGACAAACTGCGAATCGTATTCGCTCATCTTGCTCTCGTAGAGATCGACGACCGTGAAGTCGTCGCTGACGCCCTTGGGCGGTTGACCGACGGTGGGCAGCGTAAGCTTCACGTCGTCGCCCGGGACGGCAAAGAACTGGTCTTCGCCCCGGTCGTTGCGGACGCTGGCCATGGCGAAGCCCAACACGATGCCGGTGAGCTGTTGTTTCTCCGGGTCGAAGACATTCTCCGGCGGCTGCTGGGGAAAGGGGTCCTCGGAGGGAACGCCCCCACCGGAAGCTGCCGCCACGGGTGCAGAAGCACTCCGAACGGTTGCACGCGACTTTTCCAAATACTTTTCACGAAACTTCTGCTCGCGGGCAATCTCACGTCGATGTTTCCAGCCGGCAGCCGCCATTTGCGGCCGTTCGGGGACGTCCGGGCCGCCTTGGTGGTCGCGAATGTCGTAGCCGGATTGGCGAAGGTCGAAGCTCATCGCCTCGCGATTCGCCTGGTGTTGCAGATAGCGGCCGAAGTCGCCCACGCGGCTTTGGAGCGTCTCGTCAATCCCGACCACCACGACCTGGTGCGTAATCGACTGGCCTTGAAACGGAATGCTCAACACGCCGAAGGTTCGGACGACCGGCGCCATAGCTTCGATGTCGTCGCCGGCAATCTCGCGAATCCGCTGCATGTGGCCCTCGGCGTCGAATACGCCGTCGCTGCTGCGAGCCTCGACGATCACGTCCGAAAGGATGCCGTGGATGCGGTTCTGCATCTCGTAAGAAAAACCCTCCATCACGCTGTTGACGACGATCATCGTCGCCACGCCCAGCATGACGCTGATAATCGACACCAGCGCGATGTAGCGCGTTCGGAGGTATCGCCAGCAGAGGAGGAGTTTGTACATGGGCGTTAGGGGGCGGGCGACGTGGGGCGGGAAACGGACGGTTCGTCACCCGATTCCGGCCGCAAGAGTGGGAAAAGAATCACCTCGCGGATGCTTTGCGAGTTGGTCAGCAGCATTACAAGCCGGTCGATGCCGATGCCAAGACCGCCGGCCGGTGGCATGCCATGACGCAGTGCGCGGAGGAAATCGTGGTCCATCTTGGCCATCGACTCTTCTTCGGGCAGGCCGGCAAGTTGCTTCGTAAAAAGCTCTTCCTGCGTGTCGGGGTCGTTCAGTTCGGTGTACGCATTGGCCACTTCCATGCCCTGGATGAACAGTTCGAACCGCTCGGCGATGGCCGGATTGTCGGCTTTCCGTTTCGTCAGCGGGCAGATGCTCGCCGGATAGTCGAGCACGAAGATCGGGCCCAGCAGCGCGTCTTCGACCTTCTCCTCGAACACAAAGCTCTTGACGACGTCGGGGTGCTTGCCCGCGGCGATGAAGCCGAGTCGTTCGGCCAGCTTCGCCACGGCCGGCGCGTCGTCCGGCGCGATGCCCGTGTGGTCGGCGAACAGTTCGTTGTATGTTTTTCGTGCAAAAGGTGGGGTGAAATCGATCTCGCCGTCGCCCCAGGGCAGCTTCAATGGTTGGCCCGTCGCTCGAATCGCTTCAACGATCACGGCCTCGGTCAGGTCCATCATCGTCTCGTAGTTGCCGTAGGCCTGGTAGGCTTCGAGCATCGTGAACTCGGGATTGTGTCGGGCGTCGATGCCTTCGTTGCGATAGACGCGGCCGAGCTCGTACACTCGTTCGACCCCGCCGACCAACAGCCGCTTCAGGTGCAACTCCAGCGCGATCCGCAGATACAGGTCGATGTCCAGCGCGTTGTGATGCGTGACGAACGGCCGGGCGGCAGCCCCACCGGCGATGGCGTGCAGCGTCGGGCCTTCGACCTCGGCGAAGCCCCGGGCGGCCAGCGTGTTGCGGATCGATTGCACGATCTTTGTGCGGCGAAGGAACGTTTCGAGCACGCCGTCGGTGTGGATCAGGTCGAGATACCGCATCCGCTGGCGCAGCTCGGGATCGGCCAGCCCCTTGTGTTTCTCCGGCGGCGTGGCGAGCGACTTGGCGAGGAACGTGAGCCGCTCGGCGAAAATCGTCAACTCACCGGTTTTGGTGCGTTTCAGCTCGCCGTCGACGCCGACGAGATCGCCGAGGTCGAAGCATTGGGCCAGGGCGAAATTCTCGTCGCCCACCTGGACCTTGCCGATCATCACCTGGATCGTGCCCGTCCAGTCGCGCACCTGTAGCCAATGGACCTTGCCCGAGGGACGGCGCAAGACGATGCGTCCGGCCGCGCGGACCTTTGGGCCATGCTGTTCCGGCGTCCGCACAGGATCGTCGGTCGGTTCGGTGACAATTTCGTCTGCGCGGCCGCGAATCTGTCCGATCGGCTCGTGCCCGTCGAATCGTGAGCCCCATGGGTCGATGCCCATACTGCTTATTTTGTGCAGTTTCTCGCGTCGTGCGGCTTCGAGTGCCGCTTCGCTGCCGCGGGAGTGCTGCGGAATCGGCTCGGTCATGGGTGCTTCGGTGCGAGGCAGGGCAAAAGGTGCAAGAAATACCGTGGCGGCATTCTAGTGGAACGGGTGGCGGGGTCAAGGTCGTTCCTAAGGGGACAGTCCCCCGGGTGCGGCCGAATCTCGCCGCCTCAGCAAGCGGCTCCTGCGATTTCTCGTGTCTCGCGACCTCACCGTCCCAGGTCTTTTTGGTAGACACGGTAGGTCTTGTAGCGGCGGCCGCCGACGGCTTCGATCGTGCGATTGACGGCCACGTTGTCCTCGAGGGTCCAGCCCAATTCGGCGCCGGTGTAGTCGAGGACGTTCTTGCCGTAGTCGAGCGTGCGGAGAATCAGCAGTTCGGCGATGCCGCGGCGGCGATATTCCTTGAGCACGTCGAGCACGACCATTCGGGCGGTCTTGATGCGGCGCTTGCGGCGTAGCAGTTGAACCAGGCCCAGCGGCAGTCCGTAACGGGTCAGCCGCCCGTTGAGCGGCCGGACGGCCTCGTTCATGTCGGGCAGCGTGATCGAGAAGCCGACCACACGCCCGCCGACTTCGGCCAGCAGCACCTGCTCCGAGATGGCCATCTGTTTCAGGCGTTTGGCAAAATGGGAGAACTCGGCCTCGGTCAGATTGACGAAGCCCCACAGGGCGCCCATCGTCTCGTTGTAGACGTTGCGGCAGCGGGCGACTTCGGCGTCGAACTCGTCAAGCCGGAAGGGCCGAACCGTAATGCCGCCGCGCGCGCGAGCCGCTCGGCCCGCGTCTTCCATTTTGACAGCAAATCGAGCGGATCGACAAACCACCAGGCGAAAAGATCGCGTGCCTTCCGCAGCCCCCACGACTCCAGCAAGGGCTGATAATAACGCGGATTGTGATTCATCATGATCCGCGGCGGCGTATCGAAGCCTTCGATCAGCAGGCCGCTAGGGTAATTGAACGAGTAGTCGATCGGTCCCCGAATCACCGTTCGGCCGCGGGCCCGCAGCCACGCGGCCGCGGCATCGAGCAGCGCGTGGGCCGTCGCGCGGTCATTGATGCAGTCGAACATGCCGAAGCAGCCGAGGTTTTCACCGCGATCGCGGTTATACAAGGGATCGTCGCTGACCAGGATCCGCCCCAGGGTCTCGTCGCCGGCGACGGCGATAAATTGCGTGGCGTCGCCGTGCTTGTAGAACGGATGTTTGCGCCGATCGAGAAAGTCCTTCACCTCGACCAGGAGTGGCGGCACCCAATGCGGATCGGTGGCATAGATCTTCCAAGGCAATTTGACGAAGCGGTCAAGGTCGCGGCGCGTTTGGACTTCGCGAATCGTAATGGGGGCGGAGGACGGGGCGCCGGGGACGGCGGATTGTTGATTAGGGAATTGTTGATTGTTGATCGTTGATTGTTGATTTTCGGACGTGGCAGTTCCTGCGTCTCCCGTCCCCTGCCCACCGTCCCCCGTCTCCTCCCAATCGTACAGTCGGTAGGTCTTTTGCAGCTTCGCGCCGCCCTTCTTCAGGCTGCCGTAGGAGAGAGAATTGGATTCGAGGACCCAGGAGAACTCGGCCTCCTCGAGGCCCCATTCGATGGCCTTGGGCACCAGGCCGCCCATCAGCACCAGGCCGATGCCCATGCGCTGATATTCCGGCAGTACGTTGGTGCTAATCAAGCGAATGCGTTTGATGCCGCGGGGGTTTCGCAGCAGGTGGATGAAGCCGAACGGGAATAGCCGGCCGTCGATGTCCTTGATGCGAGGGTTGTAGTCAGGGAGTCCGAAGGCCGCGCCGACCACGCGGCCGTCCACCTCGGCGGCAACGGTCATCTCCGGCGCGATCACGCGGCGCAGCCCGCCGGCGAGATGGCTGATTTCGTCGGCGGACATCGGCACAAAGCCCCAGGTGTTGGCAAGCGAACTGTTGTAAATCGACAGGAAGAGCTTCACCTCTTCGAGGAACCGCAACGTGTCGAGCGGCCGCAGCTTGACGTCGTAGCGCTCGATAATCTGTCTGGCGATCGGGCCGAGCTTCTCGCTGATCTTCGGCAGCATGTCGATGTGGCCCCAGAAGGCGAACAGGTCTTGCGTCTTGCGGAAGCCGTAGTTCTCCACCAGCCGCTCGTAGTACGGCGGGTTGTAGGTCATCATGAACGTGGGCGTCGAATCGAAACCTTCGATGAGCAAGCCGAGCTCGTAGTTCAGCGACGGGTTCGTCGGCCCGCGAAGCTTGTGGATGTCCTGATCGGCGAACCAGCCGCGCACGGCATCGAACAGGGCGTTGGCCGCCTCCTGATCGTCGCGGCACTCGAAGAAACCGAAAAATCCGCGGCGGTCGTCGTAGCGGGCGATGTGCCCCTGATTGAGAATCGCGGCGATTCGTCCGCAGACTTCTCCGTCGCGATACGCGAGAAACGTCTGGATCGCGTTCCGGGCATAGAAGGGATGCGGCTTATAACCGACCATCTCCTTTTGGCTCGCCCGAAGCGGCGGAATCCAGTAGGGGTCGTCGCCGTAGAGTGTCCAGGGAAACTGAAGGAATTGTTTTTTTTGCCGGGCGGTGGCCACGCGCTGGATGGTGAGGTTTGACATGGCGGCCGATTCTACCCGGCTGAGAACGGCAGCGTCAAGGTAAAGGCTGCTTCGTGGCGTGTGCGTCTCCGGCCCTTGCTGCCGAGGGTCGAATCCTTCACAATATCGGTTTCGCCCTGTCGAAGGGCTTTTGGTGTTCGACTGCAAGCATAACGGAACCTGCCCATGCTTTCCTGCGTTCTTGCGTATTCCGGCGGATTGGATACTTCGGTCATTCTCGGCTGGTTGATGGACGAGGGATTCGACGTACATGCCGTGTACGTCGACCTCGGGCAGCCCTGCGAGGATCGCGAGGCGATTCTGCAAAAGGCGCGGAACATTGGAGCCCGGTCGGCCCGAATCGTCGACGCCCGCGAAGAGCTTTGCCGCGATTTCGCCTTCCCGGTGCTCAAGTGGGACGCAAAATATGAGGGCGTCTATCTGCTGGGCACGTCGATCGCTCGGCCGCTGATCTCGAAGGTCTGTTTGCAGGTTGCGCGCGAAGTCGGCGCCGAGCACTACGCTCACGGCGCCACCGGCAAGGGCAACGACCAGTGCCGGTTCCAATTGGCGGCCGAGTCGCTTGATCCCGGCATCAAAATCGTCGCCCCGTGGCGGATCGAGCGATTCCGGCAGAAGTTTCCCGGCCGTAGCGAGATGATCGCCTACTGCCAGCAGAAAAAGATCCCGATCAAAGCGTCAGTCACCAAACCCTATAGCTCGGACGAAAACTGCCTGCACATCAGCTATGAGGCCGGCAAGCTTGAGGACCTTACGGTCAACGGCGTCGAGCTAGTCGAGTTCGGCATGACCATCGCGCCCAGAAGGCGCCGGACAAGACGGAAAACGTGAAGATCGGTTTCGAGGTGGGCGTGCCGGTCAGCGTCGACGGCAAGCGGCTCGGGGCCTTCGAGATCGTCGCGCTGCTGAACGAGATCGGCGGCCGCAACGGCATCGGACGGATCGACATGGTCGAGAACCGCTTCGTCGGCATGAAGAGCCGCGGTGTTTACGAAGCGCCGGGCATGACGATCCTCTACACGGCCCACCGGGCGATCGAGCAGCTTACGCTCGACCGCGACCTGATGCACCTGCGCGACCGGCTCTCGCCCGAGGTGGCCGAGATGATCTACTACGGCTTCTGGTATCATGCGAAGCTCGACGCCTTGATGGCATTGATTGACGAGGCCCAGAAGCCCGTTACCGGCGAGGTGAGTCTCGACCTCTACCGGGGCAACATGAGCATCGACGGCCGCACGAGTCCCAACAGCCTGTACGACGAGGGCATCGCCACGATGGAAGGCGGCGGTTCGTACAACCAGACCGACGCCGAGGGTTTCTTGCGAATCCAAGGTCTGCCCAGTCGGGTGCGGGCCCGCGTCCGGCCGAGAAAGTATTAGCCTTCGAGATTGGCTCCGTTGCGAAAGGAACGAAGATGAGACTACTCAGAGGCGTTCTGCCGCTGGCAATGGCCGTGGGAATTTGTGCGGCGTCGGCGGCTGGCGAGCCGAAACGGGCGGCCGCACCGGCGCCGAACGCAGATTCGCAGCGGATTGTCGTACTCGTCGTCACTGGGGGCCACGCGTTTGCCGTGCAGCCATTTAAGAGGGTCTTCTCGAACTATGCCGACATGCATTGCACGTTTGTCGACGAGAAGACGGGCGGCGAAGCCTACGACGACATCGCCAAGTGGCCCTATCAAGCGGTCGTTCTGTACAACTACCAGAAGAAGCTGTCCCAGAAGCAGCAGGCCAATTTCTTGGCGCTGATGGACCGGGGTGTGGGACTGGTGATTCTGCACCACGCCATCTATGGCTACCGGCCATGGCCCGAGTTTCAGAAGATCGTGGGCGTGACAAGTTGGCTCTCGCACACCCAGGAAGACGTGTCGATGAAGATCCACGTCGCAGATCGCCAGCATCCGATCACCGCTGGCCTCCAGGACTTCCCGATCATCGACGAGACGTATCTCGGGGCCGGCGTCGATCCGACGGTCCGCGTGCTGCTGACGACCGACGAACCGCTCAATCAGAAGGCCGTTGCGTGGGTCCACACGTACCGCCACTCGTCGGTCTGCTACCTACAGTTGGGCCACGGTGATGCGGCGTACGCCAACCAGCATTTCATCGAGATTTTCGGCCGCGCGATCCGCTGGTCGGCGGGCCGGCTACCGTGAAAGGCGGACGGCCGGCTCATCATTCGCGGCTGACGCAGGATGAAGTCCGGTCTGCACGGCTGGCGATTGCCCCTCGCTCCGGCGCAAGAACAGCGGCCGCAGCTTGTTTGCCGTCCGAATGCCTGCATCGAATGCAAACGGCCAATTGGTCGCTGGCTAACGGCACGCGGAGCGTGCCTGCTACGGGATGCGGCTTAACGTTTCGAGAACTGCGTGCCGCGTCGGGCGCCGCGGAGGCCGTACTTCTTGCGTTCCTTCATGCGGCCGTCGCGGGTCAACAGGCCCGAGTCGCGCAGGGCGTCGGAAAGCTGCTCGTCCGACTTTTTCAGCGCCCGGGCGATGCCCAGCTTGCAGGCGTCGGCCTGGCCGGTGATGCCGCCCCCGTCGACGCGGATGATGACGTCCAATTCGGCGCGACGACCGGTCTGCTCCAGCGGCGCCACGACGGCGTTGCGCTGGCGGGTGTTGGCAAAGTATTCTTCCAACTGGCGGTTGTTGATGCGGATGTTGCCCTCGCCGGCGCGAATCCGCACCCGCGCAATCGAAGTCTTCCGCCGGCCGGTGCCGAGAATGTCGTTGCTCTTGACTACTGCCATGGATCGCTAATCCTTCACTCCGAGTTCTACGGGTTCGGGCAACTGGGCCTGGTGTGGATGTTCGTTGCCGGCATAAATCTTCAGCTTGGCCAATGTCTGGAAGGCCAGCCGATTCTTGGGCAACATGCGCCGCACGGCCTCGCGGAGGATCAACTCGGGCCGCCGCTGGCGGCGTTTGTCGGCCGTTTCGCGGCGCTGGCCGGGATACCCGGTGTACCAGGCGTACTCTTTCTGCTGCCATTTGTTGCCGGTGAACACGACCTTCTCGGCGTTGACAACGATCACATAATCGCCGTTGTCGACGTGGGGCGTGTAGGTGGGCCGATTCTTGCCCATCAACACCATCGCGATATCGCTGGCCAAACGCCCGACCACCTTGTCGCTGGCATCGACCAGCCACCATTTCGGCTCGATCTCGCCGGGCCGGGCCATGTAGGTTTTCGTCTGTCGCATGTCTGCTTACTCGAACGACCGCCAGAACAGGGGAAACCCATAATCTAACTATTTATCGGCCGGCTGACAAGCCGTGGGAGGCCGCGAAAAATGGAACGCATGCATTTCACGTTTTGCGATGCTTGTTTCGCAAAAACGACGACGCAGTCGAATCGCGTCTATGCCCGTTTACGGGCATTTCCGCTTTAGCGGTGATTGGCCCCGCCGTTACGCCGGGTTGACCGTGCTAATTGCGCGCTGATTTCTCGTATCTCGTTGCGTCACGCCCGTTTACGGGCGTCCTCTTGGTTGCAACGGCAGGAGGCCCGATTGCGGGCCCGGCAGCTTCACACCATTAGTCGCGTGCTCGCAGGCGACCCGACGTAACGTTGGGCCTAACACCGCCTTCGGCGGGAAAGGGCCGTAAACGACCCTGCAAATTGCGGAATGCATTTGGAATCGACCGGCCCGGCCGGGGGGCTTTACCGCCGCGGCGGGCTCTTGTAACATGGCTCGTTTATTGTCTCTGGGCCGCCCTGGGAGTCTGGCAAGTCATGATTGTCGCAGTCCCCCGCGAAACACATCCCGGCGAACGCCGCGTCGCGCTCATTCCCGCATCGGTTCCCGCACTGACGAAGGCCGGCTTGGACGTGCTGGTCGAGGCGGGCGCAGGCGAGGCGGCCTGTTACGCCGACCAGAAGTATGTCGAGAAAGGGGCCAAGATGGCGGCCTCGCGCGACGAGGTCTTTGCCGCCGACGTCCTGCTGCAAGTCCGTGCGGCCGGGGCCAATCCGGAGGCAGGCCGTGACGATCTGCCGCGATACCGCGCCGGACAAGTCATTGTCGGCATGTGCGATCCGCTGGGCTCGCCGCAATTGGCGGCCGAAATCGCCGCCCGCGGCGTTGCGCTGTTTGCCCTGGAATTGCTGCCCCGCATCACCCGAGCGCAGAGCATGGACGTGCTTTCGTCGCAGGCCACGGTGGCCGGCTATCGGGCGGTGCTGCTGGCGGCCGAGGCCTTGCCACGAATGTTCCCGATGATGATTACCGCGGCCGGCACGCTCAATGCCGCGAAGGTGCTCATCGTCGGCGCCGGCGTGGCCGGCTTGCAGGCCATCGCCACGGCCCGGCGGTTGGGCGCGGCCGTCTCGGCCTACGACGTCCGTCCGGCGGTGAAAGAACAGGTGCAGAGCCTGGGGGCGAAATTCGTAGAGATGCCGCTGGAAACCGCCGCAGCCGAAACCAAAGGCGGCTATGCCCAGCAGATGGACGAGGAGTTTTATCGCAAGCAACGGGCGCTGATGGGCCGCGTGGTGGCCGATAGCGACGTGGTGATCACCACGGCGGCCGTGCCGGGCAAGAAGTCGCCGGTGCTGGTGACCGCCGAGATGGTCCGCAACATGGCCCCCGGCTCGGTGATCGTCGACCTGGCGGCCGAACGCGGCGGCAACTGCGAATTGACCAGGCCGGACCAGAGCGTGGTGGAGCGTGGCGTGACGATTCTCGGCCCCACGAATCTGCCGGCCGAGCTACCGTATCACGCCAGCCAGATGTACGGCAAGAACCTGACGAACTTTCTGGCGCTGTTGATCGGCAAAGAGGGCCAAATCAAGCTCGACCTGGAGGATGAGATCCTGCGGGAGACGTTGGTCGCCCGCGACGGTGCCGTCGTGCATCCCCGCGTCCGCGACCTGTTGTAGGTCCGCACCGGCTCGGCCAAAGCCGATTGGCCCACGCCCCGACTATCCGATGTTTCTCTTTTAGAACGGTGGAAAGAGAGCAATGTCATGGAGCAAGTGCCTCTGATCGTCAACGTCACGATTTTCGTGCTGGCGTGTTTTGTGGGCTACGAGATCATCACGAAGATCCCGCCCCTGTTGCACACGCCGCTGATGTCCGGCTCGAACGCCATTTCGGGCATCACGCTGGTCGGCTCGCTGGTAGCGGCCGGCAGCGGCTTTGCCGCTTTGCTATCGCTCGACGCGCTGATCTCGGTGCTGGGATTCGTGGCCGTGGTGTTCGCCACCATCAACGTCGTGGGTGGATTCGTCGTGACGGACCGCATGTTGGGGATGTTCAAGCGGAAGGACTGATTTGTGGAAACGCTGAGCAATATCAATCCCTCGTATCTCACTCTCGCTTATTTGCTGGCGGCGGTGTTGTTCATCTTCGGCCTGAAGGGCCTGTGCCGCCCGCGCACGGCCGTGCGTGGCAACCTGATCGGCGCGCTGGGCATGCTGCTGGCCATTCTGGCCACCGTGCCGCTGATGTTGAAGGCGGGCGCAGGCCAGAACCCTGTCACCGGCCTCGGTCTGGTCATCGCCGCCGTGGTGATTGGCTCGGTGATCGGGGCCCTGTTGGCCCTCAAGGTTCGCATGACCGCGATGCCGCAAATGGTGGCGCTGCTGAACGGCTTCGGCGGCGGCGCCTCGCTGCTCGTGGCCGGCGCCGAACAACTGCACGCAGCCGCCGAGGGCGGCGACCGTGACGTGGGACGTGGCGGTGGCCACGGTGGCGTCGGCCGTCATCGGCTCGGTCACGTTCTGGGGCAGCCTCGTGGCCTTTGCCAAGCTGGAAGAGTACAAGTGGTTCAAGAAGCCGTACTACTATCGCGGTCTGCAACCGATGAACGCGTTGCTCGGCGCCGGTACCCTGGCGCTGTGCGTCTTCAGCGTTTTGCACCCGGAGAGCGTCGGCGCGTATTGGGGCATCGTTCTGCTGGCCTCGGTGCTGGGGGTGACGTTGGTCAATCCGATCGGCGGCGCCGACATGCCGGTCGTGATCGCCATGTTGAACTCCTACTCCGGCCTGGCAGCCGCAGCCACGGGCTTCGTCATCAACAACTCCGTGCTCATCATCGCCGGAGCGTTGGTGGGCGCCTCGGGCGTCATCCTCTCGCAGATCATGTGCAAGGCCATGAACCGCTCGCTGCCGCACGTCCTGTTCGGCATCTTCGGGCCCGGTGAGGAGACCGCTACGGCCGACGAAGTCTACGGCGGCAAGGTGAAGTCGACCAGCCCTGAAGAGCTTGCCATACTGTTCGACGGCGTCCGCCGCGTGGTGATCGTGCCGGGATACGGGATGGCGGTAGCCCAGGCGCAACACGCGGTCAGCGAGCTGGCCGATCTGCTGGAGTCGCGCGGCGTCGAGGTGGAATTTGCCATCCATCCCGTCGCCGGCCGCATGCCCGGTCACATGAACGTGCTTCTGGCCGAGGCCGACGTTCCGTATGACAAGCTCAAGGAAATGGACGAGATCAACCCGACCTTCGCACAGACGGACGTGGCGATGGTGATCGGCGCCAACGACGTGGTGAATCCCGGCGCCCGCACGGACCCGAAGAGTCCCATCGCCGGCATGCCCATTCTCGACGTGGATAAAGCCCGCACGGTGGTCGTCGTTAAGCGAAGCCTCAGTCCCGGTTTTGCGGGCATTCCCAACCCGCTGTTCGCCGCCGACAACACGTTGATGCTCTTCTGCGATGCCAAGGCCGCGATGAACAGCGTGGTTCAGGCGATGAAGGAGTGATCGACGTTTGTCGCTCAACGGGGACTGTCCCGATTTTCGTGTCAGCGAAAATGGGACTGTCCCCTTCGCCGCGTACGGTCCCCTCAACGTTGCGCCACACATCTTTAGCCGACGTTGTATCGCCGATAGGGAGTTAGATCAGGAACTTCCCTGGCCATTGAGAATGGCGTACAGTTCGAGGTCTTCGAAGGCACCCCATTTTCGGACGTGCTGCCTAAGGCATCCCTCACGGGTCATGCCGAGCTTCTGCATCACGCGGCCCGACGCCGGGTTGCGCACGAAATGATAGGCATAGATCCGGTTAAGGTTCAACTGTTCGAACCCGAAGCGGAGCACGCCCCGGGCCGCCTCGGTGCAATAGCCGTGATTCCAATACGCCTTGCCGATCCAATAGCCCAGTTCAGCCCGGCGGTCTTCGGGCCGCAACCGCATTCCGACGGTGCCGATCAGGACGGCCCTGGCCGACTGCCAGCGTTTGGCGGTCAGCAGGGCCTTCTCGAACGCCGAGGCCAGCGGCGGAGGCGACTGCTTGAGCGTGACAGCGAAAATGACTTGTTCGCGCCGCTCAAACCAATCGGCGTGGTTGGAAATCCACTTTTCAGCCAGGCCGTCTTCGTAGGGGTGCGGGATGTCGAGCGTCGTATCGGCCACCGCCCGATCGCCGGCCAACCGCTGCACGTCGTCGGCATCCGACATGCGAAACGGCCGCAGGATCAGCCGTTCGGTCTCCCGAGTCGGTTGGCGTGGCATAGCTTCCAGCGTGGGGTCGGATTTCAATCGTCGGACAGGTTTCCCTTGGCGTCAAAGGCCAAGTCGCGCGGCGGCCCAAGAACGTCGAGATCGCTACGCCCGTGGGCTTCGTCGAGATAGGCGGTCGAACACTCCACTTTACCGAGGTGCAGCGTGTCGGCGATCCACAGCAGTTTCGCCTCGTGCGGTTCAGCCAGTCCGACGGTGCCGAGCGCGGCGGTCAGCATCTCGCGATCGGTCGGGTAGTCCAGCGGGGTCATGACGGCCGAGACGTGGCCGGAAACCAGGCCGTTCAGCCGTGTGGCAGCCGCATCGATTTGCCGCAACACGCGGCTGCGGCAGAACTCGGCCATGCCGATGCCGATGGCGTTGCCGTGCGTGGCTTCGCTGAGGCCGCGGACGGCGATCCGCCGCACCTTCGGCCATTCGTCCGCCACGGCCTTGTGGTCGTTGAACTTCCGGCCCACGACGTTCGGATCGAGGCCCGTGCCGCTGATGTCTTTGCCGATTCGGTCGACCAGCAGCACGTCCACCTGTCGAAACGGCAACCGTGGCAGCCAGCGGCGGGCCGCCGCCAGCAGTTCGGTTTCGCGGGCAACAAGCTCGGCCGGCGCGACGGCCTCGATCCGCGCCGTCTGATCGTAGGCGTTCTCGACGATGCCCAGCCCGGCGACGATGCGGCAGCGGCTTAGGATCTCCGGCAGTACGGTGCTCACAATCCGATCGAAGCCGAAGTCCTGGATCGCGCGGTGATAGGTTTTCGCGCCCTCGCAATTGCCCAGCCCGATCAAGAGCATCTTGACCAGTCCGCTTTCGATCGGGCCGGAGAATCCTGTGTGGGGCTTGATGCGATTGCAGACGAGAACATGGTCGGCCTCGAAGGCCGTGCGGTCGAAATGGATCGGAAACCCCTCGGCGGCCCGCCCGATGACGACCGTTTCCAGACTGGAGCGGATCGGGCAGCCTGCGGACTCTTCGGTGATGCCGTACGACGCGAGGAGTCGCCGCTGTCCTTCGGCCGTGCCGCCGCCGTGGCTACCCATTGCCGGCACGATGAACGGCCGCGCGCCGAGCGCCGCGAGATGTTCGACAATCGCCCGAGTGATGACGGCGACATTAGCGATGCCGCGGCTGCCCGCAGTAATGGCGACAGTCTGCGTGGGCCGGATCTTCTCTTCCAATCGCAGCCTGGCAAGCTGCGACCGGACCTCGCCCGGCACGTCCTCGACGCGGGCCGCCTCGAAAGCCTGGCGGACGCGGAAGACTCTTGGGAAAGCGTTAGTGTGCACGGTCTGACCCCAGCCCTGCCCATCGACCATCTTACTCGGAGAATAGCGACCTCGCTCGTGCGGGGGCTTTAGGAGCGCTGCGGCGAATCTTTCCCTTGTGCGTGGGCGGCGCACTTGTTAACGGATTGGGGACGCCATCCAACGGTGCGCCAACGCGCGTTCGTTCCAGCCGGGCTTTGATCTTTTCGGCGTAATCGGTTGAGAGCTCGAAGCCGAGCCATTGCCGGTCGAGCTTCTTGGCCACGACCAGCGTCGTGCCGCTGCCGCTGAACGGATCGAGCACGATCTCGGCCGGCTTGGAGCAGCAGCGGATAATTCGCCCCAGAAGTTGCTCTGGCATTTGGCAGCCGTGGAAGCCCTCGCGCTCCTTGAACGTGCCGGCGACGCGTGGAAAGTACCAGGTGTCCCCTTCTGGCGCGAAACCATCGGGAACGTCCTGCGGTCGGAGGATCCAGGTGTTGTCGGGCAGGCGGCCCTTGGGATTCGCCCGCGCTCGGCGTAGACCAACTGCCGGGCCGACGGCACCCGCACCGCCGGATTGTCGGCGTTGAACGTGAAGTGCTCCGGGTCCTTGACGAAGTGGAATAGGTGCGTGTGCGAACGGCTGAAGCCCCGTTTGCAGTTAACGCCGAACGTGTAATACCAGATCACCCAGCTTCGGCACACGAAGCCCAACTGTCGCTGGGCGATAAGTTTTAGCTCGGCGGCATATTCGTCGCCAATGGCCAGCCAGAACGTGCCGTCCGGCTTCAACGCCCGATGGACGCCGCGCATCCATTTCTCGCTCCAATCGAGGTACTCGTCGTCCTCGCGCGCGTCGTGGTAGACGTCGTACTCGTAGCCAATGTTGAAGGGCGGGTCGGCAAAGACCAGGTCGATCGTGCCCGGTTCAATTTCCTGAAGACCTTGGATGCAGTTTTCTTGATAGACGTTGTTCGGTGCCAATCCCACGGCCCTATCTCCGTTAATGGTTCGCACTCGTGCTTCTTGCGCCGTGCCGGTGCGGCTGTCTCTGTGCCTCCTTGATACACGATTTTGCCGTATCTGCAAGAGCCGCCGCGTGCCGATGGAAGCCGGTCGTGACGCCATCGAGCGGCGACTAGTGCCTCGACCGCGTTCACTCGACAAGTTGGGTGCCACCGCCGGCTTGCCCGGCAGCGCGGGAAACACGGTTGGACAAGCCAACCGTGGCACCCGTCAATTCAGGTCGGTTGAGGCACTACTCGACCATTGCCCTATCTTGAGACGAGCGACCTACGCGATCTCCAAGAGTTCCACGGGTGTGCGACAGAGGCCTGCGATGAGCCGCCGTCGGGTTGATAGACGCCAAAGCACGCAGACGCTCACTCTATCCACAACCCCCAGTATACGCACCTTTCGGCGGCCCTGACCTGGCATTCACCCCTTCGGATATTATCATTGTCCGTATAATTTTCACGGTGGGGTGGAATCGCGGGACACCCCCATGCTGGCTGCATTGTTCCGATTGTAGCAGTTGTTCCGGCACGACGACGGCAAATCCTGTCCTAGGCTTTAGCAGGGCCGCGGCGCGGCGCCCTGGGCCAGTGGGCAGGTGCCTGCGACGCACCATCGACAACCTTAGCGGTGCGACTAGCGCACCCAACGCGTGAAAGGACAGAATTATGGCGAACGAAAGTAATGTGGGCGCCGTTTGCGGCGCGTCGGTCGAGCAGGAATTTCGACACCTGCGATCACATTGGTTCTGGCTGCTTTTGTTTGGCTTACTGCTGGTCGTTTGCGGCACGGCGGCAATCATCTTCCCGACCGTGACCGTGGTCACCACGTTTGCCGCCACGATGGCGTTGGGCGTGATCCTCATGATCGCCGGCGTGGCTACGCTTGTGCATTCGTTCTGGGCAGGCAAGTGGAGCGGCACGATGGTCCAGTTGCTCGTCGGAATCCTGTACCTCGTGGTGGGCTTTATGATCACCGATATGCCGCTGCAGCGGCGCGGCCACGTCACCCTGTTTGTGGCGGCGTTCTGCATCGTCATGGGTCTGTTCCGCATGGTTGCCGCCTTGGCGATCCGCTTCCCTTACTGGGGCTGGTCGCTGCTGAACGGCATGATTACGTTCTGCTTGGCGTGATCATTTACCGGACCTATTCCCGAACAGCGCCCTGTGGGCCCTCGGGCTGCTGGTGGGCGTGGAAATGCTCTTCCACGGCTGGACGTGGATCATGTGTCAGTCTGGCCGTCAAGAAGATCCCCGCGAAAGCGGCGTGAACCGTCGGGTGCGTCCCCGACGCACCGCGGACGCATCGAAAGGGGACAGTCCCATTTTCGTTGAAACGAAAATTGGGACTGTCCCCAATTGCGTAGGTGCCGCGCCCTACGGCGCCGCCGTGATCGCGCGGAGGTCGGCCCCGATGGTCTCCAGGCGTTTGGCCTGGGCGGCCTTGGTGGCTTCGAGATCGGCCGCGGCGCCGGGCGGATCGTAGGCGAACAGATAGATCTTCACCTTCGGCTCGGTGCCCGAGGGACGCACGGCCACGTAGTTGCCGGCCGCCTCAAGATCGAGGATCACCATGTCGCCCTCGGGGCCGTCCAGCGGAGAAACGGTTCCTGACACGTTTTTCACGGTGCCGTTGAGATAGTCGCGGACTTGGGCGACCGTCAGGCCGCCCAGCACGCGGGGCGGCGCGGCGCGAAGCCGTGGCCATCAGGGCCCGCATGTCGTCCATGCCCTTCTCGCCCGGCATCTGCACGTTGATCTGCCCCTCGGCTGAAACAGCCGTACTGAACGAACAACTCGTCGAGCCGCTGGTAGAGCGTCTTGCCCTCGGCCTTGAGCCGGGCGGCCAATTCGGCCGTCAGCAGCGAGGCCACGGCGGCGTCCTTGTCGCGGACGTGGTCGCCGGCCAGGAAGCCGTACGATTCCTCGGCGCCGAAGACGAAATCGTTCCGGCCCGCGGGCGTCCATCTCGGCCCCGATCCATTTGAAGCCCACGTGCAGATTGCCGGCCGTCTGCGACGCCGTAGTGGTCGGCGATGCGGCGGATCAACTCGGTGGTCACCAGCGTCTTGACGACGTAGTTGTTGCGGCGTGAGCGTGCCGGCGGCCTGCCGCGCGCCAACAGAAAATCGACCAACAGCGAGCCGAGTTGGTTGCCGGTCAGCGTGGTCCAGGGGGCGTCGGCGGCCGAGCGATCTTCCGCACGGCGCAGCCCAGCCGGTCGCAATCGGGATCGGTGGCCAGGATCAATTCGGCGCCGGTCGGCTTGGCATGCTCGATCATGGCGTCGAAGACGGCCGGGTTTTCGGGATTGGCCACGTGGTTGGGCACGTTGGGAAAATCGCCGTCGGGCTGGGCGTGCGGGCCGAAGATCTCCACGTCGCGGAAGCCGGCCTCGTCCAGCACCGGATACGCGGCCGAGGCCCCCACGCCGTGCAGCGGCGAGTAGAGGATTTTCAGGTTGCGCGGGCCGGGCATGCTTTGGGCCAGCACGGCCTTGATGAACGCCGCATCGACCTCCTCCTGGCAATAGACGATTTTGCCGGCGGCCAGCGCCTCGGCAAACGGCGTCCGCTTGATCCAGGTGACCTGCTGCATCTGGCCGCGATCGAGTCGGCGTCGTGCGGCGGCACGTATTGCCCGCCGCTGGGCCCGTAGACCTTCACCGCGTTGTCGGAGGGCGGATTGTGGCTGGCGGTGATCATGATGCCGCAGTCGCACTGCTTGTGACGCACGGTAAAGGAAAGCTCGGGCGTGCTGCGGTAGCCGTCGAGGAAATAGACCGTGAAGCCGGCGGCCACCATGATCTCGCTGCACAAGCTCGGCGAACTGCCGCGAACGGTGCCGCGTGTCGTAGGCGATGGCGCACGACAGCCCGGCGCTGCGCGCTTGCGGTGCCTGGCCGGCCTGTTGCTTCACGTAGTCGGCCAAGCCCTTGGGCACTCTCGCCGATGGTGCGGTCGTTGATGGCGTTGCAGCCGATCGGATACATCCGCCCGCGGCGCCCGCCGGTGCCGAAGGGAATCGTCGTCCAGAAGGCGTCTTCCAGCTCTGCCCATTTCTCCGCGGCCAGGTGCTCGGCCACCTGGGGGGCATATTCGCGCAAGATAGGGCTCGGTCAGCCAGGTCGCGGATGTTTTCGACGGCCGCGGGCGACAGCTTCCCGTCGGCGGCCGCCGCGTCCAGTTGGGCCAATGCGGCGTTGATGGCGTTCATGGACGGCTATTGTGGCGAAAGATCGGAAACAGAAAAGGGGGGGAACGGGTTCCTGCCCCAGCGACGGCGGACTACAATGACGATGTAAGTACCGGGAGGTATTCTACCGCTATGGCACTCATCATTCTGCGCTGCGTTTTCGTCCTGGTGGCCGCCGGCCTGGGCGTCTCGTTCATCAAGAGCCGGCGCCTGTCCCCGACCAGTCACCCCTGGATGGCTCGTTCGTGATCCTCGGCGGCGTGGTGCTCCTGGCCTTGGTGCGTCATCGGCCTGGACATCGCCGTTCCGCCGAAAACGCCTGGACACGATCTCGGCCGTCTACTTCGGCATGCTCGTCGGCCTGTTTCTGACCTACATCCTGGGCGCTGGCGCTGTCGCCGTTCGAGACCATCGACACCATTCCGCAGTCCGGCGCAATTGGTCCTGGGCTGGTGCTGTGCTACGTCTGCATCAGCCTGCTGATGCAGACGAAGGACGACTTCCGCTTCATCATTCCCTACGTCGAGTTCGCCAAGGAAGTCAAGGGGCTGAAGCCCTGCATCCTCGACACCAGCGTGGTGATCGACGGCCGGATCGCCGACGTGGTGGAGACGCACATCTTCGACGGCCAACTGATCATGCCCAAGTTCGTCATCGGCGAATTGCAGGGCATCGCCGACAGCTCCGACCGGCTGCGCCGCGGCCGCGGCCGCCGCGGGCTTGACATCCTCAACCGCCTGCGCACCAACCCCGACATCGAACTGGTGATCTACGACCGCGATCTGCCCGAGTTCGCCGGCCTGTCGGTCGACCTGAAGCTGGTCGCCCTGGCCAAGCACCTGCAAGGCAAGCTGATCACCAACGACTACAACCTCAACAAGGTCGCCCGGCTGCAAGGCGTCACGGTCATCAACCTCAACGACCTGGCCAACGCGCTGAAGCCGGTCTTCCTGCCGGGCGAGCGGATCGAGGTCCGCGTCGTCAAAGCCGGCGAGGAGCCGGGCCAAGGCGTGGGCTATCTCGAAGACGGCACGATGGTCGTCGATCGAGGCGGGCCGCGATCACGTCAACCAGACCGTGCCGGTCGCCGTCACCAGCGTGCTGCAAACCAGCGCCGGCCGGATGGTGTTCGGCAAGCTGGAAACGGGCGATAACGGGCTGGCGGCCGGTAGGCCGCTGGGCAAGCGGCAGCGTGCGACTAGGAAGCAACGGGCAATCTCCCATCTCCCGCGGACACGCCAGAGTATTCCAGCTCCCAGAACAGATCGTCGACGGCCAGCGGCTTGGAGAGCACGGCTGCGGCGCCGGCCGATCGGGCCTGCGCGTCGTCCTCGGTCCGCGGGAACGCCAAGAGGGCAATCACCGGAGCGGGACGCAAGGCCGCGGCCAGCCGCGCGAGTTCGTCCCACTGGCTCCACGCCGAGCCGGCCGCGCGTCGAAGATGGCCGCCGCGGCGCCTTCCACTCGACGGCCGCCGCACCCCGCTGCCAAACGGTGGCGAACCCCCGGCTCCGACATGCCGCCGACAGCCATTCGGCCATCTCGCGCGATCGCGTATAGAGGACGTCACCAGGCCGGCGCGTTGCGGCCAGACTCTGCGGCCGCGTCGGCCAGCAGCCGCTCTTCCTCGGTGGCCGTCGGCGGCAGCGTCCACGCACCGCCCTCGCCGCGGGCCAGACGGCGAAACTGCCGCTGGCAGCGGGCCGGCCATTGATGCCAATATGTCCGCACGACCCCCGGCCAGGGCGAGCCGGTTCGCATCTTCACCTTCGCACCAGCTTCCCATCAAGCCCGACCACCGGGCCAAGGGGGCCAGCCGCCGCAACCGATCGATCGCCTCGTGCGAAAACTGGCCGGGAAAGGCCTGGGCGACGACAATCACGTCCGGCACGACTTCGCCCTCGGCCAATGCCTCGGCCGCCGCACGGTATCGTGCAAACGGCGACGCACCGCGCCCCAACGCCCCAGGTACGGCTCGCGCATGCTCGAAACTCGGTGCGGCCGGCGTCGCCCAGCAAGCAAGGAAGTCGAGAATGCGAGCCATGTGTTCAGGCATGTGGAACGGCTACAACCTGTCCCGCTCGATCCCTCGCCCCTTACAGCTTCGCCTCTGTGTCGACGATCAACTGATGCGCCTCCTCGGCGTTGCCGGCCTGGTGCAACGCGTTGAGAAAGCCCGGCGACGCGAGGATGCGGCTCAGCCGGGCCAACACCCGCAGGTGGCCGCGATCCTCCATCGAGCAGATCAGGAAAAAGACGTCGCTCAGCGGGGCCGCCCCGCCGAACGGGATGCCGCTGCTGGTGCAGCCCAACGCCAAGCAGCGGCTGGCTGAGGATCTTCGCCATCGGCCGGCGCGGGTGCAACAGCGCCACGCCGTTCTCCAACGCCGTGGTGTGCATGTCCTCGCGGGCCTTGACCGCCTCGGCCATCTCCTTAGTGTCCCAAAGCCAGCCGGTCTGCGCGGCCAGTTCGACCATCGAGTCGATGACCGAGTTGCGCGTCCGGGCGCACAGCGGCACGGCGATGGCCTCAACCGGCAGCATCTCGGCGATGCAGATCGTCCTGCTGATTCTCCGCCGGCGCCGACCGCTGCAACACGGCCTCCACCTCCAGCAACTCCGCCTCGTCCGACAGCCCGATCCGATGCTCGAACCAGTGGTGGATGTCGGGCTTGGCGAAGCGCCACTCGCCGGCCACCTTCCGGCCGGGCAGCTTGCCGCGCTCGGCCAGCTTTACCACCTGCTGGGGGGCCAGGTGGAGGTAGCGGGCCAGGCCGTCGACGTCGAAATCGCTGTACGGCATCGCCACATATTCGCCGATTGCCGCGTGTGCGGTGTGTCCAGCACGAAGCGCAGTTCCAGGTGCGATCTTGCTCCAGCTTGCGTTGGATTTGTTCCAGCGGCACGCCCTTGGTCTCCGGCATGACCAGGAGCACCCAGAGCAATTGCAGGACCATCATCGCGGCGTAGAAGGCGAAGGTGTTGCCGCCCGACCGAGCGGCGATCACCGGGAAGGTCCAGGAGATGGCCGCGCACATGAACCAGTGGGTGAAGCTGCCCAGGGCCTGGCCGCGGGCCCGCACGCGGTTGGGGAAGATCTCGCTGATGAAGACCCAAATCACCGCCCCCTGGCCGAAGGCGTGCGAGGCGATGAACACCAGCAGGCTCACCAGCACGATCGTGCCGCCGACGGCCGACGCTGGCCGCCAAGGCTCGGCGGGAAGCTCGCTGCTCGGCTTCGTGACTCGGCAGCTGCTTGACCGCGTGAGAAGGCGTCTCCGTAGGTGTAGAACGCCCAGGCCGTGCTGCCCAGGCTGAGGATGTAGCCGATCGAGCCGACCAGCATCAGCCGCCGGCGGCCGAAGTGGTCGATGATCAGCATGGCCGCCATGGTGAACACCAGGTTCGTGCACGCCACGGCCACGGCCTGCAGGAAGGCCGCGTCCTTGCCCGTCGCCGGCCATCTCGAAGATGGCCGGCGCGTAGTACATCAGGGCGTTGATGCCGGAAAGCTGGTTGAACGCGGCGATGGCCACGGCCAGCAGGATCGGCTTGCAGGTAGGCCCTGCGGAAGAACGGCTCTCGCAGGCTGTGGTGCGTCAGGTCGAGCGAGGCCTGGATCTCCCGGATTTCGCCGTCGCACGTCGTCGGTGCCGAGCCGGCCGAAACACCGCTCGGGCCTCGTCGCTGCGACTCTGCGCCACCAGCCAGCGCGGGCTGTCGCGGCATCGAGAAACAGCAGCAGGAAGAACGCCGCCGCCGGAAACGGCCTCGACGCCGAACATCCATCGCCACTCGGTCGCGCCGAGGTCGCATCTGCGCGATCAGGTAGTTGGAGAAGAAGGCCAGCAGGATGCCGAAGACGATGTTGAACTGGGTCACGGCCACCAGCCGGCCGCGGTAGCCGGCCGGCGAAATCTCGGCGATGTACATCGGCGAGACCACCGACGCCCCGCCCACGGCCAAGCCCGCCGATGAAGCGGAAGAACAGGAACGAGTCCAGTCCCAGGCCAGGCGCGCTGCCGACCGCCGAAACGAAGTAGAGCACGGCAATCACGATCAACACCGTCCGCCGCCCGAAGCGGTCGGCCGGCCGGCCCACGGCGATCGACCCGACGATGTGCCGATCAGCGCGCTGGCCACGGTGAACCCGAGCCAGAAGGAGCCGGACAGACCGAGCCAGTGGCTCGTCGAGTGGAAGACCTCCTTCAGCGCTTCGGTCGTTCCGGAGATCACCGCCGTGTCGAAGCCGAACAGCAGCCCGCCCAGGGCGGCGACCAGCGTGCATCCCGAGCAAATACCGGTTGAGTTTCACGGTCTTCTCCCTTCTCCGGTACGGCAGCAGGACACCATAATTAGCACATCCCCCTCCTGGCCAGGCGGTCGCATGAGGTGGGCACTCGTCGGCCGGCAAAAATCGGGCCGGTCCGCCGATTTCTCCCTTGACAGGCCGGCCAAATTTCGGACAATCCCCCGCCTCTGATTCGACCGGCGGGCACGGAACGTCTGCCAGACGTCGATGCGACCCTTTGGCACGGAGGCCTTGGGCCATGCAAGTCTGTCCCGAATTGGGACATGCCGTTAGCATCCGTCGACTGTTGCCGGAGGCCGAAATCTCGGCGCCGACGACGTCGCGATTGCCGGCTGCACCTGCGACTCGCGCCAAGTGCGCGAGCGGCGACCTGTTCGCCGCGCTGGTCGGCAGCCGCCACGACGGCCACGACTTCATCGCCGAGGCCGCCGCGCGCGGCTGCGCCGCGGTGCTGAGCGAGCGGCCGCCGGCCGATAGTGCCCGTGCCGTGCGTGCATCGTCGCCAACGCCCGCGACGCGTACGGCCGGCTGTGCCAGGCCCTGGCCGGCAATCCCAGCCGCCACTGAAGCTGATCGGCATCACCGGCACCAACGGCAAGACGACCACGAGCTGCCTGATCGCCAGCATCTTGACGGCGGCCGGCTATCAGTCGGCGTCCTGGGAACGCTGGGCTATTTCGACGGCCGGATCGTCGAGACGCCGACGCACACCACGCCGCCGCCCGAGCGACTGGCGCGCTACTGGCCCGGATGGTCCGCAACGGATGCACGCCACGCGGTGATGGAAGTGTCCAGCCACGCCTTGGACCAATCGCGCGTGGCCGGCGCTCGATTCGACGCCGCCTGCGTGACCAACGTCACCCACGACCATCTCGACTATCACGGGACCTTGCGCGACTATCGCCGGCGAAGGCCAGGCTGTTCGACCACCTGGCCGACGAGGGCTTCGCGGTGCTCAACGCCGACGACCGCGGCTCGGCGGGCTTCTTGCGCCGACTCGAGCGGCCCGGTGCTCACCATTGCCATCGACTCCGCGGCCGAGATCACCGCCACGCCGGTCGAACAATACCCGAGCGAGCAAACGTTCCTGCTCACCGCCGGCAGCGACACGATTCCGGTGCGCACGCAATGATCGGCACGCACCACGTCTACAATTGCCTGACGGCCGCGGCGGTCGGCCTGGCCTACGGCATCGATCTGACCACGGTCGTACGCGGGCTGGAAGCGGTCGACTACGTGCCCGGCCGGCTGGAACGCATCGAGTGCGGCCAGCCGTTTGGCGTGTTTGTCGACTTTGCCCACACGCCGGGCGGCCCTGATCGGCGTGCTGACGGCCTTGCGCCAGGTGACGTGCCGGGCGGATGATCTGCGTCTTCGGCGCCGGCGGCGACCGCGATCGCCAGAAGCGACCGCTGATGGGCCGCGCCGTCGAAGACGGTGCGCACGTGGCCATCCTCACCAACGACAATCCCCGCGGCGAAGACCCGCAAGCCATCATCCGCGACGTGCTCGCCGGCTTTCCAGGCCCCGCGCGCGGTCGAAGTCATTCCCGATCGCATCGAGGCGATTCATCGGGCCCTCGGCGTTGGCCCAGCCGGGCGACTGCGTGCTGATCGCAGGCAAAGGCCACGAAACGCATCAGATTATCGGCGACGAGCGCATCCCGTTCGACGACCGCGAGAGGTCGCCCAGCAGTGGCTCTATGAAGTCAATCCCTAGATCCGCCGAATCCGTCTCCAATCCCTCTTCTCATGTCCACCGTCGCCCGAACTCAACGACGCTGATCGGCGGCCGATTGTGCCTCGGCGACGGCACGCGGAGCACGCCTGCACGGTGGGCCGCTGGGACCGAGTGCAGAGCGACAGCCGGCAGATCGAGCCGGGCGACGTGTTTTGGGCTTTGCGCGGACCCAACCACGACGGCGACGATTTTGTCGCCGACGCCGTTCCGGCACGGCGCGTCGGGCGCCGTGGTCGCCAAGGACGTATCGGCCTCCGGCTTGCCGTTGGGCAGATCCGCGTCGACGACACCCACCAGGCCCTGTGGCACTGGGCGCAGTGGAAGCGGCGAGCAGTTTCACCGGGCACGGTGTCGCCGTCACCGGCAGCGTCGGCAAGACCACCACGCGGCAGATGATCCACACGGTGCTGCAACGCGGCTTCGCGGCACGGCCAGCCCGCGCAACTACAACAACCATTTCGGCGTGCCGCTGAGCATGTTGGCCATCGAGCCGGAGCACGACTACGCGGTGCTCGAACTCGGCGCCAGCCGGCCGGGCGAAATCGCCGCGCTGGCCGAATTGTGCCGCGCCGCAAGATCGGCGTCGATCACGCACGTCGGCGACGCCCACCTCGGCCGGCTTCGGCAGCCGCGCGGCATCGCCCAGGCCAAGGCCGAACTGCTCGCCGCCCTGCCCGCCGACGGCCAGGCCGTCCTTGGCGACGATCCGTGGCTTCGCCGCTCGCGAGCGCTGCCGGGCGCCGATCACCTGGGTCGGCACAAGCGACGCGTGCGATTTCCGGCCGCCGACGTGCAAGCCGGCCAAGCGGCTCGCTGGCATTCCGCGTCGACGGCTGCCCGTTCCGCGTGCCCGTCTGGGGACGCCACCACCTCGACGCCGCCCTGGCGGCGGTGGCCGTCGGCCGGCTGCTGGGCATCGACCTGGAGGAAATGGCCGAGCGGCCTGGCCGAGTTCGAGCCCCTGCCGATGCGGTGCGAGGTGCTCGAAGTCCGCGGCGTCACGATCATCAACGACGCCTACAACGCCAACCCGCGGCCATGCGGGCCGCATTGGAACTGCTCGGCGACTTCGACGCCTCCGGCCGCCGCGTCGTCGTCTGCGGCGACATGGCCGAATTGGGCGAAGAGTCGGCCGCGTTCACTGGGATTGGGCAAACGAGGTCGTCGCCCTCGGGCGGAGCCGAACTGCTGATCGCCTGCGGCGAGTTCGCCCGGCACGGTGGTCGACGGCGCCCGGGCGGCCGGAATGCCGCGAGCCAGGGCCATTCCCTGCGCAAACGTCGACGAGGCACTGCCCTACCTGGGCCAGGCGATCCTGCCCGGCGACGTCGTGCTGGTCAAAGGCTCGCGCATGATGGCGATGGAGCGCGTTGTCGAAGCGATCACACAGCAACAGAAACGCAGTGGCCGCAATCGCACGCCGACCCGAACGAACCATTGAAAGGCTCGCCGTTGGCGTCGGGTTTGCGGGAACTCCGGCGCGCCCTCCCTCCTGGGTCGGAGCATATCTTGTCGGAAATGCGGTTACTGGGTCGGCCGCTCCGGCGAGTGCTTCACGGCGGAGACTATGACTGAGCGCAGGGGCGGCGCAACCGCGCCGTCCCGGCTGCTCAGGGATATACGGAAATGGCGAATGTACGACAACGAAATGACGAATGGCACGATATAGTCGGATGCACCCGTTCGTTCGTCATTCCGCGTTTCGTGCATTCGCCATTTGTCCGCCTCCCATGCTTCTCTGGCTGCTGCACCACCTGGCGACTTTTGGCCTGACGCTTCGGCGGGCGTGGGAGAAGATCACGCTGCGCGCGGCGCTGGCGGCCGGCGATCAGTTTCGCGCTCGCGCTGCTGCTGGGGCCGCGGTTGATCGGCTGGCTGCGCCGCCGCTTCCGCGAGCCGATCAAGAGCGACTCGGCCGAAATCCCCGACTCCATCAAGAAAAGCAGTCCACGCCAACCATGGGCGGACTGTTCATCGTGGCCGGCCTGCTCGGCTCGCGTGCTGCTGTTTGGCGATCTGGCCAACCGTACGTCGCACCGGCGCTGCTGGTGGCCGGCGGACTGGCGCCTCGTGGGCATCGTCGACGACCTGGTCAAGCTCCGCGGCACGGCCAATGGCATCTCCGCCCGCTGCAAGCTGGCCGCCCAACTGGTCGTGGCCGCCGTCGGCGGCCGTTGTTGCTCTACCGCGAGCACGCCGCCGCGGCCGACGGGCTCGCTGCTGCGCGTGCCGCTGGTGGCATCGACGTTCTCGCTCGGCCTCTGGTTCATCCCGCTGGCCGGTGCTCGTGATCGTCGGGGCGTCGAACGCCGTGAACCTGACCGACGGCCTGGACGGCTTGGCCGGCGGATGCCTGATCGCCGCCACGGCCGCCGATGACGGGCTGGCCTACGCCGCCGGCCACGCCGAGTTGGCCGCCTATCTCGACGTCCGCGCATTCCCGGCGCCGGCGAAATGACCGTCCTGGCCGGCGGCATGATCGGCGGCGTGCTGGGCTTCCTGTGGTTCAACTGCCACCCGGCCCAGGTCTTTATGGGCGACACCGGCTCGCTGCCGCTGGGCGGGCTGCTGGGACTGCTGGCCGTTGGTCGCCCGGCAGGAACTGCTGCTGGTGCTCGTCGGCGGCGTGTTCGTCGCCGAGGCCGCCAGCGTCATCGTCCAAGTCGGCTGTTACAAATGGCGCGGCCGCCGCGTGCTGCGTTGCGCGCCGCTGCACCACCACTTCCAATTCCTCGGCTGGCCGGAGAACAAGATCGTCGTCCGCTTCTGGATCGCCGCGGCGCCTGTGTGCGCTGCTGGGTGCGGGCTCGTTGAAGCTCGGCCTGCCCGACGATCGGCCCACATTGACAAAACAGTCGATGAACCTTTCCGCCGCCCGGTGCGTCTATAGAGAATCGCAGATGATCCTGAGAAAATGAACAACAGCACGGTGCACATTGCGTTTTCGGGCGGCGGCACGGGCGGGCACCTTTTTCCGGGGCTCGCCGTGGCCGAGCGGCTTGCGGCGGCCGTTCCGCCGTGCGAATCACATTTTGTGGCAGCGGTAAGCCCTTTGAGCAGGAGCACGTGGCCGCGGCTGGTTTCGAGTACGTCGCGTTGCCGGCGCGGCCGCTGCCGCGCGGGCCTCGCGAGGCGATGACGTTTCTGATCGAGAACTGGGCAGGCCATTTGGCCGCCCGGCGGTTTCTTCGCGAGGAGGACGTGGCGGCCGTCGTGGGACTCGGCGGTTATGCCAGCGTACCGTTGGCCCGGGCCGCCGCGCGGCATCGCGTGCCGCTGGTCCTGCTCGAACAAAACGCCGTGCCCGGCCGAGCCACTCGCTGGTTGCGCGGCGTGCGGCGCTAGTCTGCACGTCGTTTGACGAAACCGGCCGACGCCTACGCTGCCGCTGCCCGATTCGCATGACGGGCAACCCCATGCGACAAGGTTTTTGCGACACTGCGTATGTTCCGCATGCTCGTCGAAGCAGGCATGCTCCGCATGCCGTTGCCACCTCCAGCGTCGTTTTCAGCCACGGCATGCGGAGCATGCCTGCTACAACGCGGATGCGCCGGCTACGACGCAAATGCGCCTGCCACGAGGGGCAACTGCTCGTGCTTGGCGGCAGCGGCGGCGCCAGGGCGCTCAACGAGAACGTGCCTCGGGCGCTCTACAAAGTCCGCCAGCAACTTGCCGGCTGGAAGATCGTTCACCAGTCGGGCAACGCGGAATTTGGTACGACGCGGGAACTGTATGCCAAGTTCGATCTGCCGGCGACGGTCGTGCCGTTTGTTGCGGACATGCCTGCAACGCTGGCCGCAACCGATTTGGCCGTGTGCCGGGCAGGAGGCACGACGCTGGCCGAACTGGCCGCATCGGGCGTGCCGGCCGTGTTGTTGCCCTATCCACACGCGACCGACGATCACCAGGCGGCCAACGCCCGGCTCTTTGCCGCCGGCGGCGGGTGCATTGCGATCGACGCGCGTGAAATGCCGGGCCGCCTCGACGACCACTTTGCCGACATGCTGTGCTTCCTGTTGGCCAACAACCGGCTGCGCCGGCAGATGTCGGCCGCCATTCGGAAGATGGCCAAGCCCAACGCGGCCGACGACGTGGCTGAGTTGATCTGGTCGATCGTCGCCAGTCGGGAGATGAAAGAGGGACAGTCCCATTTTCGTTGACACGAAAATTGGGATAGTGCCTTGGCGGACGCATCGTTCAGCAGCTCAATGGACACTACCGACGCCGCTCTGGCGGATCGAGCATCACGTGATTGATATCCTGTATGAAGATGGGCCGTGCCTCGTGCTGTGCAAGCCGCCGGGGCTGGCGACACAAGCGCCGCCGGGCATCGACAGCCTCGAACGCCGTGTCAAGCTCTTCCTGGCCGAGCGCGAGGCGACGCCGCACGAAGTCTATCTCGGCGTGCCGCACCGGCTCGATCGGCCGGCCTCCGGCGCGATCGTCTTTGCCACGCGCCGCCGTGCCGCGCAGAAGCTGGCACGGCAGTTTGAACGCCGCGAAGTCCGGAAGACCTACTGGGTGTGGGTCGAAGGGCGGCCTGAACCGCCCGAGAACACCTGGCGCAATCATCTGCGGAAGATCTACGGCAAGCCCCAGGCCGAAATCGTCGCGCCCCGACCATCCTGACGCGCGGCTGGCAGTGCTCGACTATCGGATCATGGGCGCCCGTCCGCTTTTCGGCTTGGAACGAGTCGCGTCGCTGTTGGAGATCACAATGCAAACCGGCCGCACGCACCAGATCCGCATTCAAGCCGCGTCGCGGGGCTACCCGGTGCTAGGCGACGCCCTCTATGGTTCGAGACTTGCCTTTGGGCCGTTGCAGGAGGACGAGCGGCTGAGGGCCATCGCCTTGCATGCGCGAACCCTGGCATTTCGGCATCCGGTCAGTAAGCAATGGGTCGCCGTAACGGCCCCGACGCCGGACTTCTGGCCAGACGTACCCGCGTAGCTCGGCACGTCGCACTACCCTTCGCTCGTGTCCTCCGGTACAACAGGGGCGTTCCAGGGGCCTGTCCCTTTTGAGACTGTCTCGATTCTTGTGTCAGGAGAGGTAATCCCAGCGTCAAAAGGGACAGTCCCATTTTCGCCGACGCGAAAATTAGGACAGTCCCTCCCCTTCGGCACGACGTCACAGCCGCGAACATTGCAAATGTCGCACCACGAGGATTCCTTCACTACGCCGGCGGGACCTGCGCCTCTATGAACAATGGTGGCTGCCCGAGGGAGAGCCGCGGGCGGCCGTGGTCGTGGTTCATGGGCTGCACGAGCACAGCGGCCGCTATGACCGGCTCGCCGGCGATCTGAACCGGCGCGGCTACGCGGTCTACGCCATGGACCTGCGCGGCCACGGCCGTTCGGCGGGCCAGCGGGCGACGATCCGCCGCTTCGACGACTACCTCGACGACGTGGAACTGCTGCTGGCACGAGTCGCACGGCGTCAGCCGGGCAAACCGCTCTTCGTGTTCGGCCACAGCATGGGCGGGGCGATCGTGGCCATGCTCGGCGTCACGCGGTCGCCGCAGGTTCGCGGCCTGATCCTCAGCGCACCGTCGCTTCTGATCGCGGCCACGGTGTTTCCGGTCTTACGGCGGCTGGCATCGCTGGCAAGCGCCGTCTGGCCCCGATTGCGAATCGTACGGTTGGGCTGCCGCTTCATCTCCCGCGATCCAGCCGTGGTCGAGGCGTTTCCGCAGTGATCCGCTGGTGTATCACGGCCGGCTTCCCGTTCGCACGGCGTCCGAAATTCTCGATGCGGCCAAGCGGCATGCAAACCGACGCCGCCGCGGCTATCACTGCCGCTTGCTGATCCTCCACGGCACGGGCGATTTCGTCAGCGATCCGAAAGGCAGCCGGACGTTTGTCGCACGGGCCGGCTCGGCCGATAAGACGCTGCGACCTCTACGCCGGCCTGTACCACGAGATCCTCAGCGAGCCCGAACGCGATCAGGTGCTCGCCGATCTGCTGGCCTGGCTCGACGGACATTGCTGAGGGGGCGCGGCAGGACGTAGCTGCGGCAGGCAAATGGTATCGGTGCGAGTCGAGAGGTGAAGTAGAATACTTGTCCGAGTTTCCCAACGAAACATGAACAGAGGCGCAACGAGTTATTCGCACGCAGCTTCGAGAAGGGCCCGATTGTGAAGATTTTCTGGCTCCTCTGGGTTCCTGCGATTGGTCTGGAGTGGGCGAGTTGCCCGCTTTGTCCGGCAGCAGAGCCAGACGCCGCCGTTTCGGCCATACTTGCGAAGTGGGAGAAGGCCTCGCAAGAATGCCGCAGTCTGGACGCGAAGCTCACGGTATTTCACTACGATCTGGTGTTTGGCAGTGAGCCGAGGATCAGGCAAGGCCGTTTCTACTATGAGGCACCGAACATCGGGCGCTGTGAAATAGAAGAGAGTACAAGGGGGCCGAAGAACGACTGGTCGCACTTGTCGGAGTCAATCATTTGGCAGGACAATGCCAGTCTCTTGATCGACGGCAGGACGCTGACGTGTCGGAGGTTACCGACAGAGGACCTACAGGCATTGCTAGACCTGCCGCAAAGCACAAACAAAGGCTTCTTGCGGCAATTTCTAACCCGGTTCGTCCACAAAATTCAGAATCCCGAGCAGTACGTGCCTCTCGTTGTCGGTGTTCATGCTGCCGAGGTGCGAGACCGGTTCGATCTGACGATGGAGCGCGGCGACAAGGGGATCGTGCTAAAAGCAATTCCGAAGCATACTGCAGACAAGGCTGTGTATGGTGAGATTGACGTGATGCTGGACGCCAAATCGTATTTGGCCTATGCGACGCGGGTTATCTCGCCAAGCAGGAAAGACATCACGGTCTGGGTCCTTGACGACCAAAGGGTCAACGAGCGGCCAAACGACCGCGATCCGTTCGTCAACCCGGACCTCTCGGGGCTTCGCGTCGTTACGATGCCCTGATCGAACACATCAACACGGCTGCGCAGGCCAGTGCGACGAACTCAAACTGGCCCAGCAAGGCATCCTCGTAGGACAGTCCCCGCTTGATGAGCACTGGCAACGGCTGTTTCAAGACCCTTCGCGCCTGGTCTCGCGTTTCCACTTGAACACGCTCGACTGCCGCAGCAAGCCGTTTGCGAACTTCTCCTTGAGCGGCCAACAGCACCAGGGCGAACGTCGCGGTGTTGGGCGGCGCGAGTTTCTCAGGCGGCGATCGCTGCAAGATCGCCTTGGTCTCAGTATCTAGCCAGGTACCCATGGTTGGAAGCGGAACGCCACGGGATCATCCACGCCGTATCCTATGCCTTCCGTGGGCAGCAGACAAGCAGAGGCGCCCCGTCGGCGGGGTTTGCGGCTTCACGATTGCCAACCCTGTGCCGGATCGCTTATAATCTTCAATTCGCGTTCGCGCAGACGGCCATCAACAGGCCATCACGTACTCGATCAGGAGCAATCTTCGTGGCACAGGGCAACTTTCTGTTCACCAGCGAAGCGGTCAGCATGGGCCATCCCGACAAGCTGGCCGACCAAATCTCCGACGGCATCCTCGACGCCCTGTTCGCCAAGGACCCCATACAGCCGCGTGGCCTGCGAGACGATGGTCACCACGGGCATCGCCATCGTCGCCGGCGAAATCACCACCAAGGCCGTGATCGACTATCCCGAAGTCGTCCGCGACGTGATCCGCGAGGTCGGCTACACCGACGACAAGATGGGCATCTGCGCCGACACCTGCGCCGTGATGCTCTCGATCGACCGGCAGAGCCCGGACATCGCCATGGGCGTGAATGAAGACGCCGCCAAGGGCAAGGAGATCGGCGCCGGCGACCAGGGCCTGATGTTCGGCTACGCCTGCAACGACACGCCCGAGCTGATGCCGCTGCCGATCCAACTGGCCCACCAGATTCTCGACCGGCTGACCGAAGCCCGGCAAAAGGGCGAAGTCAACTGGCTGCGGCCCGACAGCAAGAGCCAGGTCACCGTGGAGTACGAAGGGCACAAGCCGGTGCGGATCGACACGGTGGTCGTTTCGACCCAGCACGCGCCCGACGTCAGCCAGGAGGAAATCCGCAAGTTCGTCATCGACAAGATCGTCAATCCGCTCCTGCCGAAGCAACTGGTCAACGGCAAGATCGTGTATCACGTCAACCCGACGGGCCGGTTCGAGGTGGGCGGGCCGCACGGCGACTGCGGGCTGACCGGGCGGAAGATCATCGTCGACACCTACGGCGGCTGGGCCCGGCACGGCGGCGGGGCCTTCAGCGGCAAGGACCCGACCAAGGTCGATCGCAGCGCCGCCTACATGGCCCGGCACGTGGCCAAGAACATCGTCGCCGCCGGCCTGGCCGACCGCTGCGAAGTGCAATTCGCCTACGCCATCGGCGTCTCCGAGCCGGTCAGCGTGCTGGTCGATACCGAAGGCACGGGCAAGATCGACGACGAGCGGCTCTGCGAGTTGGTGCGCAAGGTCTTTCCCTTGACGCCCAGCGGGATCATCAAGTATCTCGACCTCCGCCGGCCGATCTATCCGCAAGACGGCCTCGGGCGGGCATTTCGGCCGCAACGACCCCGACTTCACCTGGGAGAAGACCGACCGCGCCGCCGAGTTGGCCGCCGCCGCAAAATCCTGCGGCTGCTGAATTATTGCTGGGCGCGTCGCCCGGCATCGCAGGCGGGACGTAATCATGTCCGATGCACCGACGGGTGGCACGTGCCGAGAGGGCTCACCGGTTGCGGCCGATGTCCCTCGGCTGGTCGCGGCGGCGATGCTCTCCCTGTTGGTCGCGACGGCCGTGATCGTGGCCGCGCGTCGACTGGCCGGCGCTGCACGTCCCGCTGGAATCTGGCGTCATCGCGCTGATTGCCCTGCTGATCGGGGCGGCCGCGATGGCGATTCACGTTGTCACGCTGTCGCCGGCCACTCGGGCGAACCGCGGTTCGACGCTGGCGCTGATGGCCGTCACTACGCTGGCCGTGGCCGGGTTGGCGATTGGCGTTTGTCTGCCTGGCACGCCGGCCGCCCGGTCGTTCTTGCTCTGGACGCTGCTGCTTGGCGAGCAAAGCTGGGCCTGGGCTCGGTACGTTCGGCAGACTTCGGAGCCCGTGTCCGCGGACCCTGCCGGTCTTCATGCCGATGAACGTACGCCTGTCCCGGTTCGCGCTCGTATCGCACCGCGAAAAGCCGCGTGGCACGTCGTCCCATGCAGCGTCGATGCCGGACGCCGACATCGGGGTTCTTTCCGATAACGTGACACAGCATCTTGTTCGCAGCAAGAACGCCGACGGCGCGGAGCAGATATGCGGACGGCTGCGGATCGCGTTTGCGGCCGGCCAGCGGACCGGCAGCGTTCACGTTGCTTTCTGTCCGCCGTTGGCCGCGACGCCCGACCTGGAGGTCGAGCAGCTCGACGGCCCTGAGGCCCGGATCAAGACGGCCCAACTGCTACCCTACGGCGCCCGGCTCGACCTGAAGCTTTCCGCTGCCGCCACCGAGCCGACCGGCGTGCTTTTGCACTTCTCGGCGCGAACGATGGCCCGCGAAAAGTAGCAGGCACGCTCCGCGTGCCGTCGCCGGTTACCGGACGGCTATTCGGGCATGATTTCCAGCGTGAGGCAGTAGTCCTTGTATCCGACCGCCCTCCAAGACGCCACGGCCGTAAGGCTGGACGTAAGAATCTCCACCGTCAGCCGCTTGGTGGCATGGCCACAACTGGTCGCGATGAATACCCTGGCCCCGTCAGATGCTCAGCAGTTTCTCGATCTCGCTGCGGGCCGCGTCGAGGGCCTCGGGCAGCTTTTCGGGCTGCTTGCCGCCGGCTTGGGCCAGGTCGGGCCGGCCGCCGCCGCCGCCGTCGACCAGCGCCGCCGCCTGCGCGGACCCACTCGACCGCGTCGAGCCCGCGCTCGACCAGGTCGCGGCTGAGACCCGCCGATCAGCGTCACCTTTGCTCTTCCTCCTGGCGACTGGCCAGCATCACGGCCACCGGCGCGCGCCTTGCGGCGAAGCTGGTCGATCAGCTGCCGCAGCTCGTTCGGGCCGCCGGGCACTTCGGCCGATCAACGACCTTCACGCCGCCGACTTCGCTCGGCGTCGGCGATCAACTGCTCGACGGTCGGTCCGCCCTTCGGTCCGGCGGCCGCCTGCTTCTTCAGTTGGCGGACCTCCTTGACCAGCGCCTCGACGCGGTCGGCCACTTCCTCGGGCGGAACCCGCAGCACGCGCGGCCGCTCGGTCCAGCGCCGTCTGCGTCTGGCGGATGTTCCGCAAGGCGGCCCGGCCGGTCAGGGCCGTGATGCGCCGCGTGCCGGCGGCCACGCTCTCCTCGCCGACGATCTTGAACAGCCCGACCTGGCCGGTGTTGTCCAGGTGCGTGCCGCCGCAAAGCTCCTTGCTGAACTCGCCCATCGAGACCATGCGGACCACGTCGGGATACTTTTCGCCGAAGAGCATCATGGCCCCGGCCTTGCGGGCGTCGGCCAGCGGCATGTTCGCCCAGCCGATCGGCTCGGCCGTCGAGGATCTTGGCGTTCACTTCGTCCTCGATCCGGGCCAGTTCCTCGCCGCCGACGGCCGACGGGATTGGCGAAGTCGAACCGCAGCAGGTCGTCGTCCACCTTCGAGCCCTGCTGCAGGGCGTGCTGGCCGAGGTGCTTTTGCAGGGCGTAGTGCAGCAGGTGCGTGGCCGAGTGGGCGCGGCGGATGCCCTGGCGCCGCGCGGGCGTCGACCCGGGCGGTGACCGTGGCGCCCAGTTCGATCCGGCCCTCGCGCAGGTGGCCGCGGTGGAGCGTGAAGCCGCCGTCGACCTGGGTGTCGATCACCTCGAAGCGGAAGCCTCGCCCGACGATCTCGCCCGAGTCGCCCACCTGGCCGCCCATCTCGCCGTAGAAGGGCGTCTTGTCGAGCACGACGACGATCGGGCTGCTCGTGGTCGACTTCGTCGATCGTGGTCGCAGAGCTGGTCGCTGGCGATGATGCCGATCACCTTGGCGTCGTCGACTTCGAGCGTCTCGTAGCCGAGGAACCGGCTGCCGTGCAGGGCCTTTTTCAGCGCTTCGAGCGGGTCGTGGCTTGAACAGCTCGACCTTCTGCCCGCCGCCCGACTCGATGCCGTGCCGCTCCATCTCCTCGCGGATAGCCCTTCCAGTCGAAGGCCAGGTTGTGCTCGGCGGCCAGGGTCTCGAACAGTTCGGGCGGGAAGCCGTAGGTCTGGAACATGTCGGCCGCCTCGGCGCCGGAGACGATGCCCCGATGCTGCTGCTTCATCTGCTCGAAGATCCGCTCGATGCGGCTCCAGGCCGGCGTCGATGGTGGCCAGGAAGTTGGCCTCTTCCTTCTCGATCACGCCGGCGACGCGCTGCGACGGTTTCGCCCAGTTCGGGATAGGGGCGTTTCATCAGCTCGGCCACGCTGGCCGACCAGCTTGTGCAGGAACGGCTCGCGGACGCCCATCTGGTGGCCGTCCGAGCACGGCCCGGCGCAGCAGCCGGCGAATGACGTAGCCCTGCTTCTTGTTCGGGCCGGGATAGACGTTCTCGTGGATGGCGAACGTGCAGGCGCGGACGTGGTCGGCGATGCGCCGCAGCCGCCGGCCGTTCTCGTCGGCCGGATCGTAGTGGACGCCGCAGACCTCGCCGGCCGCCTCGACCAGCGGGCGGAGGATGTCGATGTGGAAGTTGGTCTCGACGCCCTGCAGCACCGCGGCCGTCCGCTCCAGGCCCATGCCGGTGTCGATGTTCTTGCTCGGCAGCGGCCGCAGGTTGTCGGGCGGATCGCCCACGCGGTTGAACTGCGTGAAGACCAGGTTCCAGATTTCGACCTGGCCGAACGTCGTGTGGTAGTAGATTTCGCTGCACGGGCCGCAGACGCCGTCGGGGCCCTGGCTGGGGGCGTTGGCCGGCCAGAAGTTCTCGTCCTCGCCGAGCCGCTGGAGCCGCTCGGGCGGCAGCTTGATCTCGTCGAGCCAGATGCCGGCCGCCTCGTCGTCGTCGAGATAGATCGTGGCCGAGAGCCGCTCGGGGTCCATGCCCGAGCCACTTCTTGCTCGGTCAGAAACTCCCAGGCCCAGTTGATCGCCTCGCGCTTGAAGTAGTCGCCGAAGCTGAAGTTGCCCAGCATCTCGAAGAACGTGTGGTGGTAGGCCGTGCGGCCGACGTTGTCGATGTCGCCGGTGCGCAGGCACTTCTGGCAGGTGGTGGCCCGGGTGAAGTCCAGCTTGCAGCGGCCGAGGAAGTGGTCCTTGAACTGGTTCATGCCGGCCGGCGTGAACAGCACCGAGGGGTCCCATCGCGGCACCAGCACGTCGCTGGGCCGGCGGACGCAGCCCTTGGTCTCGAAGAAGGCCAGGTATTTTTCGCGTAGTTCGTCGGTTTTCATGGGCTTTTCCCAACGGGAACACGCCTTGCCACGATTCAAGCCATCATCATATCGGCTGCGAGGGGTGGTGAAAAGCGGGCGGGGTTGCCACACCCCCAACCGCGGCCGATAATGGAGTGGTCGGTAGAAGCGGAAAACCGAAAGAGGAGGAGAGTCAACTATGGCTGTCATGGTGCTCGATCCATACGTAGAAGAACAAATTTTGGCCGAACGGGCAGGCTCGGATGGCGATCAATATGACGAAGTTTGGGAAGGAGTCTATATAGTGACGCCGCTGCCGAATATCGAGCATCAAGACATCGTTGGCGAGTTCCATTCCATTCTTAGGGATGTCATCCGAGGTACCGGCCTTGGGCAAGTGTTTCCCGGCGTGAACCTGAGCGACCGAGACGAGGGATGGAAAGAGAACTTCCGCGAGCCGGACGTGGCCGTGTTTCTCCACGAGGGCAAGGCGATCAACTGCGGCACGCACTGGCGAGGGCCGGCCGACTTCCTGGTCGAAATCATCAGTCCCGGCGAGCGCACCCGCGACAAAATCCCCTTCTACAGCAGCATCGGCGTGGTGGAACTATTGATCGTCGACCGCGATCCGTGGGCGTTGGAATTGTACCGACATCAGGCCGGACAGTTGGTCGCCGTCGGTCGATCGACACTCGCCAACCCGGACGTGCTCGCGAGTGGAACGACCGGTCTGACATTCCAACTCCTCCCCGGCGATCCCCGGCCAAAAATCGAAGTTAAGCAGCCAGCATCCGACCGGACGTGGACGACCTGACTGGCGGTCCTCTTTAGGTCGAAGCGGTTGCGGAACCTCGACTGGAAACGAGATTTTGCGCGCCCCTACGCCGCCAGCGGGTTTTCCACGCGGAGCAGGCCGTAGGTCGAACCCGGGCAAAATCCTCGGACCACAGCCGCGTGCAGCGAGCGGCTTCGGCGGCAACCAGAATGGCGGCATCCCAGAAGTTGGTCTGTTGTGCAGCGTGAAGCTCCACCGCGCGACGAATAATTGTGGGAGTTACTTGCACGATTTCCAACGCCTCGAGTACCGCCAACTCGGCCAGTACGACGCCGAACGTTTGATGGAGCTTGCTTATAGCGACCGACGCGAACTCCTGTAGTACCTGTGTTGAAAGAACGCCGGAGCCGTCGCGAATGTGTTTCTCCACTGCCATCATCGCCCGACGGTGTTTCACAGGGTCACGATTGTCCACCGCATACACCAGGATGTCAGTATCGAGGAAGACCTTGGTCACATCCAGCTCCCGCGTCGATGGATTTCTTCGCGATTGAATCGCCACCCCTCGTCCGAGCAGCCCGCTTCTTCACTTGCGAGCCTCAGAAACTCGTCGGCAAGTTCATTTCGGTCTCGTGGGTTAGCCAGGACCTTCAAATAGTCGCGAATCAGGTCGTTGAGCGTGGTGCCGTGGGCCTGCGCATACGCCCTGGCGTGGCGATGAGGTTTTCGTCGGCCGATAGCGTTATGTTCTTCATGGCGGTTCACCATATACTGTGTACACATAATAAGTGTATGCCGCGGCGTGCCAGCGATCAAGGCCACCGTGACGGGAACGATCGCATTTTCGTAGACATGAAAATTTGGGCCGACCCTTCGGTGCCCGAGCAGAAAACTGCTCATCTCCCGCCCCTCGTCTTCCGCCCCTCTACACCGGGGTCGGAATCATCCACGTCAGCAGATAGGCCTGGACGAGCGTCAGCAAGCCGACGAGGATGGCCAGGATGAAGCTGTGGAGGAAGACGAAGCGGAGGATGCGGCCCTCACCGCCGGATTGCTCGGTGGCCGCGGCGGCCACGACGATGCTCTGGGCGTCGATCATCTTGCCCATCACTCCGCCCGTGCTGTTGCTGGCGACGATCAGCACCGGGTTGAGGCCCAACTGCTCGGCGGTGATTCGTTGCAAGCTGCCGAACAGGGCGTTGCACGAGGTGTCGGAGCCAGTCAGCGCCACGCCGAGCCAGCCGAGCATTGGCGCGAAGAACGGATAGAGCCAGCCGGTGCGCGTGAAGGCCAGCCCGAGCGTAGCGTCGGCCCCGCTGTATTTCGTGGTGAAGGCCAACCCCAACATGCAGGCGATCGTGAACAGTGCCCAACGAACGCGGAACAACGTGCGGCCGAACTCGTCGAAGAAGATGCACGGCGAAATCCGCAGCCAGACGGCCGACAGCACCGCCGCCAGAAAAACGCTCGTGCCTGCCGCCGTGAGCCAGTTCAGCTCGTACACGGCCGGCTCGGGCGCGTCGGCATGCGCGGCGCCCGGCGACACCGGCACCACGGGGCTGGTGCGATACACGGCATCGTGCAGCCAGGGAATCGCGAACGTCACTTTGCTGACGCCGTGCAGCAGATTCGGCTGCCCTGGCTTGCCGCCGTTGAGAAATTCCTTCCATCCTGGCAGGCCCCAAAGGAAGATCATCACCGACAGCAACACCCACGGCGTCCAGGCGTAGGCGACGGTGCGTGCGGAAAGGGGGACGGGGGACGGGACGCCGGGGGCGGGGACGGGGATCGGGGACGGGAAAAGCATCCGTCGTGCCGCTCGCCGTCTTTCGTGGACGGTGATCGCTCGGGAAACCGCCAGATTTTCTGCGGTTGCCAGACTCGCAAGAACAACGTGGTGGCCACCAGCGACGCAATGCCGCCGACCGTATTGACGAGCGTGGGGCCATACCAGTTGGAGATGCAGAACTGGGCAATCGCGTAGGTGCCGCCGCAGACGAGAATCGCCGGCCAGCAACCTTTGATGCCCTTCCAGCCCGCCATAATGCCCACGATCCAGAAGGGAACGATGAACGAGAAGAGCGTCAGTTGCCGCCCTGCCATCTGGCACAACAACATTTCGTTAAGGCCCGAGACCTTGGCCAGCGTCACGATCGGCAAGCCCAGGCTTCCGAAGGCGACCGGCGAGGTGTTGGCCAGCAGGGCGAGGCCCGCGGCATACAGCGGCGAGAAGCCCAGCCCGATCAGCAGCGCCGACGAGATGGCCACGGGAGTGCCAAATCCGGCAGCCCCTTCCAAGAACGACCCGAAGCTGAAAGCGATCAGCAGGGCCTGCATTCGGTGGTCGGGCGAAATGGCCATGACGGAGCGCTTGACGATTTCGAACTGGCCGGTGCGAACCGTCAGGTGGTAGAGGAAGATAGCCGCCAGCACAATCCAGCCGATAGGCATCAGCCCGAAGCAGGCGCCGTAGCCGGCCGCGGCCAGGGCGGTTGGCGAGGCATTCGAAACACTCCGACGGCCACGCCCACTGCGGTAGCCAGGCCCGCCAACGCGGGCGCGGCGCCGACACGCCGAAAATCAACAGTCCCAGCAGCACTGCGATGGGCAACCCGGCTGCCAGCGGCGACCACAGCGCCGAGCCGAGCGGATCGTAGACCTGCACCCAATACATGGCCGTACCTCCGGGAGCACATGATAGGCCATCTTCGCCATAGCGAAAAGGGTTAACACCGATGGCCGTCTTTCCAAGATGAACGTAACATGGTACCCTCATCTTCTCAAATAGCACTGGCCCGCAACGATGAGGCCCGACATGGCGACAGTCCAAACGTCTCGGTCCCCGACACTCACCGAACGGATCGTCTCGATCGACGTATGTCGCGGTCTGACGATGCTCGTGATGCTCTTCTTCAATGACATCAACGATGCTGATCTTGGCAATGTCCAGAACGTGGCCAGCGGCTGGCGGCACATGCCCGGCGACATCGACGGCATGACCTTCCCGGACGTCATTTTCCCCGTGTTCTTGTTCCTGGTTGGCCTGTCGATTCCCATCGCGCTCGGGCGGCGGATTGCGCGTGGCGACTCGTGGGCCAAGCTTGTCTGGCACATTCTGAGCCGCTCAATTGCGCTGATCTTCATCGGGGTGTGTCTGCTCAATGCGGAGACGCCACTGCCGCTGGACTCGGCGGCCATGGGCATGAGCGCCCCGTTGTGGCGAATGCTGCTGTTCGTCGGCATCCTCGCGCTTTGGTGCCGCTATCCGCGACTCGAGGGCGCGGGCAAGTGGTTCCTCGTCGGCGTCCGCGTGTTGGCCGCGGCCCTGCTGATTTACCTCGTGGCGGTCTACCGCGCCGTTGGCCCCGATGGCAACGTTATGTGGATGCGAACGGAGTGGTGGGGAATCATCGGTCTGATCGGCTGGGCCTATTTGATTGCCGCGTTGGTCTGGCTGGGTTGCCGGCACCATGGCACCGCGATCATGGGGGCCATGGCGCTGTTGGCGGTCGTCGGTGGACAAGGAGCGTTTTCCGGCATGTTGAGTTGGTGGAGGACCTATCTCGCTGCGCCAGCAAGTCTGCCCGACGGCGTCGGCTTTCTACCCACGCTGGAAATCGCCGGGCTGGCGGCGCTGGTCGTCGGCGGCCTGATTGTCGCCACGCTCTTTCGCCCCGGCGCCACCTCCGCCACGCCCGGTAACCGAATCGGCTGGATGCTGATGTTCGCGGCGGGGTTTGCGTTGGCTGCCTATTTGCTGCGGCCGATCTGGGGCATCCACAAAATCGGCGCGAGCCCGTCGTGGGTCCTCTACTCGCTGGCCGCCGCCTACGTTTTCTACGCGGCGCTGTATTGGCTCGTCGACGTAATGAAACTTATGAGCCCGCGGGGCGTGGTTGCCCTGGCAGGCTCCAACACGCTGCTGATGTACATCCTGCATCCGGCGTTCTACTGGCTGTTGACGCTGTTGGGCATCGACTACCTCCAGACGCACTTCACCGAGGGCTGGATCGGGATTTGCCGCGCGGCGGTGGTTGCCCTGTTCCTGTTCGGCCTGACCGCGCTGTTGACCCGCGTCCGCGTGCGGCTGCAACTGTAAATGCGACTGATATCGAATCGGTCCCACTGCCCCCCCGCGGTCTTCCCTTCGCTCCATTTCTTCCAGGTTTGATCGTCTGCACCAATTCGTTCCGGCGCGACCTCAGAACTGGATCTGGTACTTCTTCGTCATCTTTCGCCGCATGTCGGCCGTGGCGGCGCTGAGTCGTCGGCGCAACGACTGCACGTCGGTGGCCATGGTTGCGGTTTCCTCGGCGCGGACCACGCGCTTTTGGGCGCCGGCCGCCTTGATGTCCGCCATCTGGGCGCCGCGGCCGTAGGCGCCATAGCGCCGTAGCGGTAGCCGCCATAGCCGTAACCGCTTGAATACGTGCCGCCGCCGGTCGCCTGCGTTTGGCGAACGTTCGTTTGGATTCCCATCGTTCTCACCGAGCCGGACGCCTGGCGCAACGTGTTGGCGACGAAGGCGCCGTAGTCGACAAGCTCGTCATCCACGCCGAGGATCGGCATCCGGTCGATCCGCCTGGCGTACTTGTCGAAGAACAGCGAAGTGGACGCCAGGTTCTTCGCGCTCTTCATGTCGCCCCTCAAGTCGCTCGCCATCGCCATGATCGCGCGGAAATAGTCTCGCGACTTCGTCGCCATTGACGCCGGCTGTTCGCCGGGGCTGACGCTCGGCCTTTCGGCGGCGGTGCTTTCCGGGGCAGGCGAATCGACCACGCTCAGCAGCCGGCGCAGCCCGTTGGTCGACAGTCTCCCGGCCAACGAAATCTCGTTGCCCTGGGCTTGAACGGTCCATGACTGAAAGTCCTCGATCAAGGCGCCCGTGTCGGATAGGACTTGCAGCAAGAGCGGTCTGGCGAACGACGCAACGCTCGTCGCGTTGCCGCGTAGATCGACGACGAGTTTACCCGAGGGGTGGTCGCCGATCCGAACGCCCACGCGGACGCCTTGAAGATTGTCGAACACCGCCGCCACGTCGCTGAGGGTTGCGGGGGCCGCTTCGGCCGCCTGCCACTCGTCCAACTGTTTCTGATGCGCTTTCAGATACTTGCTGACGCGGTCGCGCGACAACACGCCGTCAAGATCCAGGGCCATGATAATCTCGCTGCCCGCCTTGTCGGAGTAGACGGCCGCCTTTTGCAGATACGGGGACAACGGAGATGGGTTAGACTTGCGGACGTCGCGAATCCAGCGCACGACCGCTTGGCGGTTTCCCGGCGCCATGGCGCCAAGCGTCTTCGGACCAAGCTGGACCAGATACGTGTCGTTGGGCAACGCGAGCGCCGGCAGCCCTTCGATCGTATCCAACGTGCCGCCCCGGGCCTTCGCCAGCGACGCCAGATCGATGGAGTCGTCGACGTCCATGACGGCGGCCTCCCAAACCGGTTCGTTGAACTCGAAGTCGAGCTGTGAAGCCATTACGAATCGTGTCGCTTGCGGTGGCACCCGAACGAGCCCGTCCTCAAACGCCTTCGAGACCTTCTCGTTCCAACCTTCCTTCACACCCAGCCGACTGTTCTTCAACTTTTCCATGTTCAGCAGCACGACCGCGTTGGCCGTGCGCGGTATCTGGTTGACCAACGCCTGGAACTCGTCGGCAGCAAAGCCGCACTGAGCCAAGGCCACAGTCAGTAGCAATGCCAGTGTGGCAGGTAGAGCCCGTCGGACCTTGATGCTAGCCGGCAACCGCCGCGGAAGGTGCGCATGTTGATTCACGGTTCGAACCTTTCCTGAAAGAGCAAGGGGCGATGGGGGTGCGTCCTGACGCGGACGATGGCCGGGGCCTTTGTTTCAAAGCGCGTATGCCACACCGAGACTCAATAGTTCCAAATTTGCCCCAATCCGTCATCCTGAGCGCAGCGAAGGATCTCGGTGGCCAAGGAGATTCTTCGCTGCGCTCAGAATGACAATATCGGGATTTCCCGAAATTTGGAACTACTGAGACTACCAATAACCTACCATGCCGCTGTGTTCCGCACAACGCGCCGCCGGACGGTGCAATCGCCAATAGAGCGGGCATCTCGGTTGCGGGGAAAGCGTGGCCGAGGAGCGGCGAAAGCGGGGGCGCCCACCAATGCGACGCCCCGCGCGCCTCATTCTGCGGAGACACGCAAAACACGTGTCATCGGGCGATAAGCCGGGAGGACACAATACGAATCATGGCAAGAAAGGCACGGTCGCAACGTATCACACTTAGCAGACCGCCACGATCAGTATTGTGTCCATAAGACCCCCGACTACCCCCGACTTTCGTTCTACGCCGTGCGGTGGCGAATCCAGATCAGCAAGCCCAACACTCCGCCGAAAGCGAGCATCACGAACGTGCCCGGCTCGGGCGTGATGGCGAAGGCCATGTCAATGCTCTTGCCAACATAGACGCTTCCGTCCGGATAGCGCATATCGACCCACGGACTCGGACCCGTGTGGTTCGGCGGGGGAACGAGTTCGCTCCCACCGGGCAGGGTTGTGTCGGTGAAGACGGCGTCATCGTTCAGCAGAGGATTGACGGCGGGATCGGGCAACGTCGTCTTCCATCCGAAGACCTGTGCAGCCGTTCCGGCCACGGTAGGCACAATTGCCTGCACGTCCAACCAATAGATGGTTGGCGCCGCCGTAGCATCCTGGCCTTTCTGCACAAAAGCGACGGCTGGATCGATATTGAAGTTGTACTCCCAAATGCGGGTGTCCTCACCGAGAATACCATTCGTGTTCGGATCGTAGAACACCTCGCTGGTCGGTCCTCCCCACTGGACCATCTTGTACTGGTCCGGTTGGAAAACCATCGACCACAGGGGGGCATCAACCGGGTGGCTGTATGGAATCTCATCACTCGCGGGAACGTCGGCGTGAATACTCAACTTGAAGGACGCGTTCAGGTTCACGGCAGCAGATGGCGTTCCGGTGTCATTCCACTGGTCGCCCAGCCACGATCCCCAAATATGGAGGTCCGTGACTGGCCCTGCGACAAAGCATGAAAAATCGTCGGCCAACAACTTCGTGTAGGGAAAAATGGGGTTAGGTGGGACATTCGTCGAGTCTACCAGCCATGTAGCGTTTACGTCCATGCCGCTTTGCGCGTCGGGAAGCTGCACGTATTTCGCCGGATCGGTCGGACGCCAATCGGCGCGGGCCGTCGTGCTGGTGAAAGCGAACACAAGAGCAGCTACTACGGCCACAGAAATCAGGAGTCTCTGTTTGGCGACCATGTTCTTGCACCTCCAAAAATTGGGGACCAGAAAATGCGGGAAACAAAACGCCCTTCCTAGCCTCGCTGGAGTGGAACCGTGCGCGAGCAACGAAGGACGCCCCGGTCGCGTTCGTCCCCACGTTGCAGTTCTTATCCTCTCGGCTTCTCTCTTCTCTCGCACTTGCCCAGAAGCCCTTCTGGCGCCGGCAGACCTGCCGATGCGAACGTCCCGAGAACAAACGACTGGTCTACTACCTTCCCTCCTTCCTTACTTGGTTGTCTATCGCGCCTCGCCTGCGCCCGAACCGAACACGGCGTAGCGTAGGGCCTCGGACCGCGTGTCGCCGATTATTGCCCTTGTACGCGTGTCTGCTGAACGATGCGCCACGAGTGATTACCATAATCGCCGGGTATTCTTCGGTCCGACCTGGTCGGAGGCAATCCTCTGGCGAGCGATCATGACGCGAATTTAGATAATTAACTCTTTGGGGGGTGAAACAATAGGCCTGGGCCGACTTGACGATCGGTTGCATCGTCCGTCGTCCCTTGCTCCAATGCCGCATCCGCCCTGCCTTCGCCGCGTCGGGGTCCTATTTCGTTGCCGCGTGCGGCAGCACTTGCAGGTCTGCAATGTCGCTCAAGGGGATGGCCGCCCGGGAGGCGACGCTCTGAGGCGCGTTTGACGCGCCGCGGCGTCCCTGGCGAGCGCCTCCTCCGTTACGGGGCACTTTCCGACGACCGGCCCATCCGCTATCCTTACGGGCGCGGTTGGTCTCACTTTTGCGGAGGGACATCACATCATGCCGAATCCACTTCCCTGGCTGGTAGGCATTCTGGTCGGAATCTTCTTCGCCGTGATCGCGGGGGCCATCCTGTGGAATTACGCCAAGATCTGGTTTCGGGCGTACATGTCCAGCGCCAATATCAGCCTCCTGAGCTTGATCGGCATGAGCTTCCGCCGCGTTGACGCCCGGGTGATCGTGCTCGGCAAGATCATGGCGGTGCAGGCGGGCATCGGCAGCGAACGAGAGACGGGCGTCACCACTCGCCGCCTGGAAGCCCTGTACCTGGCCGATGGCCACGTGCCGAACGTCATTAAGGCGATCATCGCCGCGCATCGGGCCGACATTGACCTGGATTTCGACCGGGCCGCCGCCATCGATCTGGCCGGCCGCAATGTGCTCGACGCCGTGCAGACCAGCGTGTATCCGAAGGTGATCGACTGCCCCGACCCGAAACGTTCGAGCCGCACCACCCTAAGCGCCATCGCCAAGAACGGCGTGGAACTGAAGGTTCCGCGCTCGAGTGACCGTGCGGACCAACATCGAGCAGCTTATCGGCGGGGCGACGGAAGAGACGATCATCGCGCGTGTCGGCGAAGGCATCATCACGGCCATCGGCTCCTCGGACAGCCATCTGCAGGTGATGGAGCACCCCGACCGGATTTCGAAGGCGGTGCTCAACCGCGGGCTGGACGCCCAGACGGCCTTCGAGATCGTTTCGATCGACATCGCCGACATCGACGTGGGCCAGAACATCGGTGCCCGGCTCCAGGCGGACCAGGCCGAGGCCGACACGCGCGTTGCCCGGGCCAAGGCCGAAGAGCGGCGAGCGCTGGCCATGGCGCACGAGCAAGAAATGAAGGCCCAAGTTGCCCGCCAACGCGCCCAGGTCGTCCTGGCCGAGGCCGAGGTGCCGATGGCCATGGCCGCCGCCTTCCGCGAAGGAAATCTGGCAGCAAAGTAGAGGAGAGCGAGCAATTGTTGATTGATGATCGTTGATTGATGATTGCCAGACATCCGCCACTTTCCTGCCATTGCTTCGCCAATCAACAATCATCAATCAACAGTCATCGATCCCCACTCCCATGTCGCTCGACGCTTACTCCCTTTGTCCCGGCGGCTCGGGCCAAAAAATCAAGTTCTGCTGCAACGATTTTTTGCCCGAACTCCAGAAGATTGACCGGATGCTCGCCGGAGAGCAGTACGCGGCTGGTCTTAAGCACGTCGAGCGGCTGATCGAGCAGGAGCCGGGACACGACCGGCAGTGCCTGCTGGCCAGCCGGTGCTTGCTGCTGCGGTTGACGGGCCAATACGAGGCGGCGCAAGCCGCGGCCATAGAGTTCGCCGCGAAGTTCCCGCAGAATCAAGTCGCCCTGTCCGAGCAGGCAATGCTCGTCGCCGCAAGCGACCCCAAGGCGGCGCTTGGTTTACTGCAACGGGCGGTTCGCATCGCCGACGGAGAGATCGCCGGCCGCACCTATCAGGCCATGGGGATAATCGCGCACGGCTTCTTGCGTCACGGCATGGTGCGTCCCGCGTGCGCGCTGCTGGAACTACAGGCCGAGATTTCCGAGAAAGATCATCGGCCGGTGGAATCGCTGGCCCGGATCAGCCAGGCCGTCGATGTCCCTTTGGTGCTGCGTGACGAGGCTCGGCTCGAAGCGTGCCCCGAGGAAGCATCCTATCGCGACCGATTCGCCGAGGCCATGCAGGCGGTGGCGATCGGCGATTGGCAGACGGCGGCCGACCGCCTGGCCGCATTGGCCGTCGCCGTGCCCGAGGAGCCCGCTGTTTGGCGAAACCTAGCGACAGTCCGCAGTTGGCTGGCCGACAACGCTGCGGCGATCGACGCCTTGCACCGATACGCGGCGCTGGGGGCCGAGAGCGCCGACGGCTTGGACGACGCCGTCGAGGCCGAGGCCGAAGCAATGTTGCTTTCCGACGACCCCTTGGGCGATCACGTCGACATGCTGCACGTCGTCTGGACGATCGGCAACGTCGAACGGGCGCAAGAGGCTTTGCTTTCCTCGCCGCGGTTCCAGTCAGTCCCTTTCGACCCGGCGCAGTTCAGCGACGGCCAGACGCCGCCGCCGCGGATCGGTTTCCTGGTGCTGGATCGGCCCGTGCCGGATGCCTCGGCAGACCTCAACCGAGAGACGTTGCCGATCGTGCTGGGCCAGGGACTATTGTACGGGCGGGAAACGGACCGCGAGGCCCGGCTGGAATTTCTCGGCATAGCCGCCAGCGACTTGGCGGCGCTCGTCGCAGCGGTTCATGACGCCGCCGGCGATGCGGTCCAACCGGAGCCGACGCACGAGGTCGTGGGGCGTTCCTCTGCCAGCCAGAGCCTGCTGGGCCGCCTCACGCAGCCGCCTCCCGACGCCAACTTGGAACAACTCCGCGCACTCTTGGATGAGCAGGGACGCAATGCAGTGCTCCACGAATGGCCGGATCTGCCACTTGGGGTTCTCGAGGGACGTACTCCGCGGGCGGCGGCCGCCGACCCCGCATTCCGCGTGCGACTGCTGGCGGCGGTCATGGTGCTCGAGCTGTTCTGGCCGCGGCACGCCCGCCCCTTCGACTTCGACGAATTGCGTGCCGAGCTAGGCTTGCCCGTGCCGGCGCCGATCGATCCTGCGCACACCCGATCAATGAGTTGCCGCTGGTGCGTTTGGCCCGGCTGAACGTCGAAGCGCTTTCCGACGAGCAACTGGTCGCCGCGTACAATCGTGCCAGCGCGTTTGCCATGTACGCCGTCGCGCGAAGGCTTTCGGAGGCCATCGTCGGCCGGCCAACGCTGGACGACTCGGACGTGCGTCTCCATGCCTTTGCGACGCTGGCCCGAACGGAGGTCAACTTCCCCAGAGCCTTGGAGTACATTGAGCTAGGCCGCCGCGCCGCCGCGGCGAAGAAGCAGTCCAGCGCCTCGTGGGACCTGATCGAGTTGTCGCTCTATTTCGCTGCCCACGACGGCAACAACGTCGTGCGGATGGTCGACCATTTGCAGAAGCAGCACATCAACGAGCCGGGCGTCGCCGCGGCCGTGACGCGAATGCTGGTCGACGCGGGGCTATTGCATCCCGATGGGACGCCCGCCTTTGGCCCGCACGCCGCTGAGCCCGATGCGGCTGCTGCGGAACCTCCCCAGGCCGAAGCGAGCGGCCTTTGGACGCCCGACAGTGCTCAATCCGGTGGTGGAAAGCTGTGGACTCCCGGATAAGCGACTGCCCCCTGCGCCGCGGTTTGCGTCGCTACTACTCCTCGTGACACAGAATCCATACGGTTCCCCGGATAACGCGGAGTTCCTTCGAGACGCTTCGCTATTCTCGCACAGCCCAAAACGCGTCCAGACGGCCTCACAGTATTTGTTATCCTTATTCTGCTATAAGTCGTTGTGTGCATTTACTTATCGTCTATTACACGATAGACTGGGAGATTGGCCACTTCGCTGACGGGCGCGCAGTTGAGCAATCCGCGGCGTTGTGACAAGCAACTCCTATGAATTTGCCATGGCCGTCGCCTCATCGCCCGATGTGATCGTCTACGTCTGCCACAATAGCGCACCGCCAGAGGCGCGGCTGCCGCGACAGTGGACGCAGGACGGCCTTCACGTGATGGTGCGAGAGACGCCGTGCAGCGGCAAGATGGACGGCCAGTATTTGTTCCATGCCATGGAAGGCGGCGCCCGGGGCGTCTGCGTCGTCGCCTGCCCCAAGGGAGAATGCCACTTGGCCAGGGCAACTATCGGGCCGAAATTCGCATCCGCACGCTTCGCAAACTGCTGGGCGAGACCGGCTTCGAGCCGGAGCGGGCGGAATTGATCCACTCTTCGGCAAGCGACCCGCCGGAGCGATTCGAACGGAACTGCGCGGGGCCGTCCAGCGGATCTGTGCCCTGGGCGAAAGTCCGCTCCGCGCCGAACACCGGCGGCCGCGGGCTGAGATCCATGCAAGACCAACCGACACGGCTCCAAGAGCGCATTGCGTCGGGCAAACCGCTCGTGCTGGCCGAGATTTCGCCTCCGCTGCGGCGCGATCCCGGCCTCGCTCAGTGAAACGGCCCGGCGTTGCCGGGAAAAGTCCATGCCCTGGGCATCAGCGACAACCGCGACCGGGTGTCCATGTCGGCGCTGGCCGCGGCCTCGCTGGTCGCCGCCGAGGGCGTCGAGCCGATCCTGCACGTGACCACCCGCGACCGCAACCGCATCGCGCTGGTCTCCGAGGCCCTCGGGGCCCAGGCCCTGGGCATCCGCAACCTGCTCTGCACCAGCGGCACCACCAGACGCTGGGCCGCTTCCGCGCGGCCAAGAACGTCTACGACGTCGACCGGTCCAGTTGCTCCAGACGTACGCCGGCCTGGCCGAGGACGGCTCGCTGGTCGGCGAAGACGGCATCGAGGGCGCGGGCCCGTTCTGCCTCGGCGGCGTGGCCTCGCCCGATGCCGATCCGCTGGAGTTGCAGGCTTCTGCGGCTGGCGAAGAAGATCAGCGGCCGGGGCCGCAGTTCCTGATCACCCAGCCGGTTTTCGACCTGGAGCGGTTCGACGCCTGGTGGCAGGAGGTCACGCGCCGCGGGCTCCACGAGAAGGTGGCCATCCTGGCCGGCATTCAGCCGCTGGACCAGCAGCGCGCAGGCCGCCGAGCTTGCCGGCAAGCGGCCGCGTCCGCAGATTCCGCAGGCCACGCTCGACCGGCTGGCTGCGGCCGGCGACCGCCGCGGCCCAGCGCGCCGCGGCATCGAGATCGCCGTGGAGACGATCGAGCAGCTGTCGTCGTGCGGGGCTGCGCGGCTTCGGCAGTCTGCGGCGACGGCGACGTCGACGCCGCCCTGGAAGATCATCGACAATCCGGACTGGGGAGCGAACTAGCCGTGCCTGCCAAGTACCACATCCATACCAAGCCGGCCGCCGCCCCGCTTGCGCCCGTCGGGCAAGCTGGGCATCGTCGATTGGCGCGAGGACTGCTCCAGTTGCCACAACTGCGTGAAGCGGGGCTGCATCTACGGGCTCTACCGCGACGAGGCCGACACGCTGCGCGACGAAATCGGCTACCTCGACTACATCTACCAGTGCAAGGGCTGCCTGAGCTGCGTCCAGAACTGCACCAAGGACATCCTCACCCGCGTGGTCAACCCCGAGTACCGCCGGCTGGGCGACGACTACTACACGCCCGACATCGTCCTCTCCACGTGGTTTCAGGCGGAGACGGGCCGGATTCCGGTCTCGGGGGCGGGCTACGGCGGGCCGTTCAGCGGGCCGGGCTTCGATTCGATGTGGACCGACATGTCGGAAATCGTCCGGCCCACGCGCGACGGCATCCACGGCCGCGAGTACATCAACACCAGCGTCGACATCGGCCGCAAGCTGCCGCACCTGGCGTTCGTCGACGGCCAGCTGGCGGTCGCGCCGCCGCCGCTGATGGAGATGCCCGCTGCCGGTGATCTTCGACGTGATGCCCGAGCACTGGCAGCCGCGGGCCGGTGGTCGACGGCCGATCGTCGGCGGCGGCGGCCGAGATCGGGCACGCTGGCGGTCGTTCGCGACGGCGACGATCGCGGCCGAGCGTTGCCGTCGGCACGAGCCACGTCGTTCCGCTGCTGGACGACGGCCGAGTCGCGCCGGCGGCGGACGCGACTGGGCGGCGCCGCTGGTGATGGTCGACGACGGCCCGGACGTGCTGGCCGCTCGCAGGCGTCGCTGAAGAGAACAATCCCGAGCGGATCGTGGCGATCCGCGTCGCAGGCCACGCCGGCCGCGGCGGACGCGTGGTCGAGTTGGCCCGCGCGGGGCCGAGGTGATCCACCTGGTGTTCGACCGGCACGGGCGGGAGACGTGAGCAGCCCAGCGAGCCCTCTCCCAAGGGAGAGGGCACGACAGCCGCCACGTCCGCGACGTGCTGCGCGACGTTCACGGCGCGCTGGTCAAGGCAGGGCATGCGCGACGAGGTGACGCTGGTCGCCTCCGGCGGCATCGCCCAGGCCGAGCACGTGGCCAAGGCGATCATCTGCGGCGCCGACCTGGTGGCCATCGACGTGCCGCTGCTGCTGGCCCTGGAATGCCGGCTGTGCGGCGAGTGCGAGCGCGGCGAGCCCTGTCCCGATCGCCTTGGAAGAGATCGACGCGGAGTACGCCGTCCAGCGGATCGTGAACCTGATCGGCGCCTGGCACCAGCAGTTGATCGAGGTGCTCGGCGCGATGGGCATCCGCGAGGTCCGCCGCCTGCGCGGCGAGACGGGCCGCTGCATGTTCTTCGAGGACCTGGAGCGCGACACGTTCGGCCGCCTGTTCGGCCAGCGGAAGAGCACCGAGCGGAGGCCAGGCATCGCCGTGAGCGATCCGTAGCAGGACCATCCGCCGCGCGTCGAGCCCGAGCCGCCGCGGACGAGTTTCTCGCCGCAGCCGGACGTATGCCGAGGTGTTCGCGCGAGGTGCGGCCGGCGCCGCCGCGCTATCGCAACGAGATCGGCAAGTTCAGCATCCGCCGCGCGTCGACCTGCGTCGCCTGCGGCCGGTGCGTCGAGGTCTGCCCGCACGGCGTCCACGTTCGGCCCGACGGCTATCGGCACGTCTCCGCCCGTTCGACTATCGCTGCATCGGGCCCGACTGTGCGAGAGACGGACCACTACTGCGTCGACGCCTGCCCGCAGCAGGCGCTGTCGCTGGCCGAGAACCCGGCCTTCGAGACGCTGGGCGACTACCGCTGGACGCCCGACCTGCTGGTGAGCACGTGGCAGATGGCCGAGACGGGCCGCGCCGCCGGCCGACGCATCTGGAGAGCGAAGTCGGCGGCTCGGGCGGCGGCTTCGACCGCCTGCGGTTCCGCTTCCCCGCGTCGCCGCCCGCCGGACCTGCGGCGCGAGGACATCTCGACCGAACTGCTGCTGAACCGCCGCGACGACTCGCGGCCGAAGATCGACGATCGACGTGCCCTGGTACGGCGGCGGCATGTCGTTCGGCTCGACCAACATCCGCGCGCTGCTGGGCAAGGCCCGGGTCGCCAAGGCGTTCAACACCTTCACCTGCACGGGCGAGGGCGGATATCCCGAGCGGTTCATCCCCTACGACGACCACGTGATCACCCAGGTGGCCACGGGGCTGTTCGGCGTGCGCGAGGAGACGATCCAGCGGGCGCCGGATCGTCGAGTTCAAGTACGCCCAGGGGGCCAAGCCGGGCCTGGGCGGCCACCTGCTGGGCGACAAGAACACGCCCAGCGTGGCGGCCATGCGCGAGGCGGTCGTCGGCGTCTCGCTGTTCTCGCCCTTCCCGTTCCACAGCGTCTACTCGGTCGAGGACCACAAGAAGCACCTCGACTGGATCGCGCACGTCAACCCCCGGGCGCTGCTCTCGGCCAAGGTCTCCACGCCGATCGACGTGGACATGGTGGCCGTCGGCGTCTACTACGCCGGCGGCGCACATCGTCCACCTCGACGGCAGCTACGGCGGCACCGGCGCCGCGCCGAACATCGCCAAGAAGAACATCGCCATGCCGATCGAGTACGCCATCAGCCGCGTCCACCAGTTCCTGGTGGACGAAGGCATCCGCGACAAGGTCACGGTGATCGCCAGCGGCGGCATCCGCACGCCCGTGCGACATCGCCAAGGCGATCGCCCTGGGCGCCGACGGCGTGGTCGATCGGCACCGGCGAGCTGGTGGCCCTGGGCTGCATCCGCTGCGGCGCGCTGCGAGAGCGGGCGCGGCTGCGCCCGCGGCATCGCCACCACCGACGCCGAACTGCTCGAAATGGTCACGCGTCGAGTGGTGCACCCAGCGGCTGGTGAACCTGTACACCGCCTGGCGCGAGATGCTGGTCGACATCCTCTATCGCCTGGGGCTCGACTCCGTGGCCGCGCTGCGCGGCCGGACCGACCTGTTGACGCACCTGGATTACGAGACGACTAACGCGAAGCCAGACGCACGCCGATGGACGCAGCCGATGCAGCCACGACGAGACCATGCCGATCGCAGCGCAGGCCGACCGTGCCGAGGCGATCGCCGGGCCGCGCGGCTTGCGGCCCGACGGGCGAGTGGTTCCGCCGATCGCCCGAGGCCGAGGGCGGCTGCGGCGTGACCGGCTTCGCCTGCACGATCCCCGTCGGCGGCCGGCACATCTACGAGCCCTCGATCCAGATGCGCAACCGCGGCAACGGCAAGGGCGGCGGCATCGCCGCCTGCGGCCTGGTGCCCGAAGACCTGGGCGTCTCGCGCAAGGTGCTCGACGAGGACTACATCCTCCAGGTCGCCCTGCTGGATCCCGACGCCCGCGGCGAGGTGGAGAAGGACGTTCATCGAGCCCTATTTCGACGTCGACCAGGGCGGCCTGATCCCGACGGTGGACGACTACCGCGACGTGCCGCTGCTGGAGGTCCGCCCGCCGGACGTGGCCCGCTACTTCGTCCGCGTCAAGCCCGACGTGCTGGCCCGCTTCGCCGACGAAAAGGGGCTCGACGCGGCTTGTCCGAGCGCGAGGTCGAAGACGAGTTCGTCTATCCAGAACTCGATCGCGGCTGAACAACGAGTTCTACGCCTCGCTGGGCGACAAGCGGGCCTTCGTGCATGTCGCACGCGCGGAACCTGCTGATCCTGAAGATCGTCGGCTTCGCCGAGGCGGCCGTGCAGTACTACCGCATGGCGGACACGCGGGCCCACGTCTGGATCGCCCACCAGCGCTATCCCGACCAAGGGCCGCGTGTGGCATCCCGGCGGGGCGCATCCGTTCATCGGGCTGAACGAGGCCCTGGTCCACAACGGCGACTTCGCCAACTACCATTCGGTGTCGCGAGTACCTGGCCGGGCGCAACATCTTCCCGCAGTTCCTCACCGACACCGAGGTCTCGGTCCTGCTGTTCGACCTGCTGGAACCGCGTGTACAGCTACCCGGTCGAGTACATCATCGAGGCCCTGGCGCCGACGACGGAGCTGGACTTCGACCGCCTGCCGGCCGAGAAGCAGCGGATCTACCGCCAGATCCAGGCCGCCCACATCCACGCCTCGCCCGACGGCCCGTGGTTCTTCATCATCGCCCGCAGCCTGGCCGAGACGAAGCGAGTTCCAACTGCTGGGCATCACCGACACGGCGATGCTGCGGCCGCAGGTGTTCGCCCTCCAGGAGGGCGAGGTCTCGATCGGGCTGATCTGCTCGGAGAAGCAGGCCATCGACGCCACGCTGGCCAGCCTGGCCAGCGAAGACCCGCGCTTCACGCCCGTGGCCGACCACTACTGGAACGCCCGCGGCGGCAGCTACACCGACGGCGGGGCGTTCCTGCTGACCGTCTCGCCGATGGCCGGCGCCAAGGGGAACGGCTCGCAACGGCAACGGCGCACTACGACCTGCGCGTCACCAACAAGTTCGGCGACCCGGTCGCGCACGCCGCCCGGCCAGGTCGCACTGCGATCTCTCGGTCCGGCGGCCGTCGCCGGCCGACGGCGACGACGACCTGGCGGCGCATCGAGCAGGCGATCGCGCGACGACGACGCCGCAGGGCTCTTCGCCGTACCTGCGCGAGCCGCTGCGCGGCGATGGACTACGACCGGCTCCGCTGGTTCGTCGACGAGGTCGCCGCGCGGACGGCCGAAGCGACGCCGGCCCTGGGCATCGAGGCCCTGACGCTGGCGCATCGACCGCCGCTATCCGACGGGCGACAAGAAGCGCAGCTCCGTGCTGACGATCCTCCGCGGCGGGCTGGAGCGAATCTTCGAGCGGCCAGCCGCTCTGCGGCGAGCGGCGGCGACGGCGACGCATCTGCCGCGATCACCTGGGACACGCCGCGACAGCTTGCGCGGCCCGCAGGCCGGCGAGACGACGCTGCTGATCGACGCCCGCGGCTTCCAGCCCGAGGGCGAGGACTGCGACGCGCGCGCTGGCCGTCGAAGGCCTATCAGCCTCGGCTGGCGGCACATCGTCCACTACAACACGCGCGGCACGCGGTTCCACGCCGTCGGCTTCGGCCCGCGCGACCGACGGCCTGCGGATCGACTGCTACGACAACCCGGGCGACTACCTCGGCTCGGGCATGGACGGCCTGGAGATCCACGTCCACGGCAACGCCCAGGACCAGCTCTGCCAGATCACCAAGCGCGGCAAGCTGGTCGTCTACGGCGACGTGGGCCAGACGTTCCTCTACGGCGCCAAGGGCGGCGACGTTCTACGTGCTGGGCAACGCCGCCGGCCGCCCGATGATCAACGCCGTCGGCCAGCCCGCGGGTGGTGATCAACGGCACGGCGCTGGACTTCCTGGCCGAGTCGTTCATGGCCGGCGATCCGCTCAACGGCGGCGGCTTCGCCATCGTCAACGGCCTGCGCTTCGACGACGACGGCAAGGCTCGTGCCGCTGGACTGCCCTATCCCGGCAGCAACCTGCTGTCGCTGGCCTCGGGCGGGGCGATCTACGTCCGCGACCCGCACCGCACGCTGGTCGACGAGCAGCTCAACGGCGGCGCCTATCGGCCGCTGACCGCGGCCGACTGGAAGCTGATCCTGCCCTACCTGGAGGAAAACGAGCGGCTGTTCGGCATCCGCATCGAAGCGCGACCTGCTGACCGTCGACGGCGTCGCTGCGAGCCCGCCGAGGTCTACCGCAAGGTCATGCCGCGCAAAGACGCCGAGATCGAGGCCGAACTGGAAGGAATGGGAGAATGACGATGAACACGACGCGAAGTTGCTGTCAGTGGAACGGTACGGCCTCTGGCCGACGAGGTCGAGCGGCGCAGCGGCACGCCGGTCAGCGCCTGCTTCCAGTGCCACAAGTGCTCGACCGGCTGCCCGGTCGGCCCCGACATGGACCTGCTGCCCAGCCAGGTCATGCGGCTGGTCCATCTGGGCGCCGAGGACGAGGTGCTCGGGTCGCGGGCGATCTGGCTGTGCGCCTCGTGCGAGGCCTGCACCACGCGGTGCCCGATGGGCATCGACATGGCCGCCGTGATGGACGCCCTGCGGATGATGGCCGTCGAGCGCAAGGCGGCGCTGCCCGATCGGCCGCGGCAAGGAGTTCAACCGCAGCTTCCTCGGCAGCGTGCGGCGCCACGGCCGCGTGTTCGAGCTGGGCATGATGGCCGTCTACAAGCTCCGCATCGCTCGACCTGCTTCCGACGTGGGCAAGGTGCCCGCAGATGCTGGCCAAGGGCAAGCTCTCGCTGTTGCCCAAGCGCAGCGGCGGCGCGAAGGCAGTCCGCGAGGTGTTCCGCCGGGCGGAAGAGAGCAGGAGGAAGGACAATCGTGAAATACGCCTTCTTTCCAGGTGCAGCCTCGAATCGACCGCGTGGGACTTCGACCGGTCGACCCGGGCCGTGTTCGCCGCGCCTGGGCATCGAGCTGGAAGACATTCCCGGCTGGGTCTGCTGCGGCTCGACGCCGGCCCATCGCCAGCAATGCCTCGCTGGCCGTGGCGCTGCCGGCGTTGAATCTGCAGAAGGCCCAGGCCATGGGCCTGCCCGTGATGACGGCCTGCGCCTCGTGCTACGCCCGGCTGCGCACGGCCAACCACAAGGTTCGCAACGACCCGCACGAGCGCGAGCGTGCCGAACGGCTCACCGGCAAGCCCTACGACGGCAGCGTCGAGGTCCACCACGTGCTCGACGTGCTGGTCAACGCCTCGGGCTGGATGCGATTCGCGCGGCGGTCGTGCGGCCGCTGGAAGGCTGCGAGTCGCCTGCTACTACGGCTGCCTGCTCACGCGCCCGCCGGAGGTCGTCGCGTTCGACGACGCCGAGCACCCGACGTCGATGGACGACTTGATGGCGGCCGTCGGGGCCGAGCCGGTCGACTGGCCGCTAAAGACCGAGTGCTGCGGCGCGAGCCTTTCGATGATTCAAAGCGGCGTCGTCAGCCGGCTGGGCCACCGTATTGTCGCATGGCGCGCGAGGCCGGCGCCGAATGCATCGCGGTCGCCTGCCCCCTGTGCCAGATGAATCTCGACCTGCGTCAGGCCGACGCCCGAAAGGCCCACGGCGATCTGCCCCAAACGCCGGTCCTCTACGTCACGCAGCTGCTCGGCCTGGCCCTGGGCCTCCCGCCCGAGGACCTCGGGCTCAGAGCCCTTTCCAACAGTTTTGACGCCTTGTGGCAAAGGCTGCCCGTGGCGAATGCGACGGCCGGCGCGGGAGGACAGCGATGAGCCTCGACTTCCAAAACGCGAGCCTTCCCAACGGTAACGGCGCGGCCGACAACGGCAACGGCAACGGGCACGACGCGGCTTCGCAGCCGTGCGGCGCCGTGCTGGTCTGCGGCGGCGGCGTGGCCGGCATCCAGGCCTCGCTGGACCTCTCGGCCGCCGGCTTCCGCGTCTACCTGGTCGAGGAGAGCCCGACGATCGGCGGCGGCATGGCCCGGCTCGACAAGACCTTTCCCACCGGCGACTGCGCCACCTGCATCATCTCGCCGAAGCTGGTCGAGTGCATGCGCGACTACAACATCGACGTGTTGACGATGGCCGACGTCGTGCAGGCTGGACGGCGAGGCAGGCCATTTCCAGGCCGAGGTGCGACAGCGGCCTCGAAGCGTCGACGCCAGCAAATGCACCGGCTGCGGCGACTGCTGGCAGGCGTGCCCCGTGCGAAACGTTCCGCAGCCGATCGAGCCGCCCCAGCCCAGCGAGCCACTCGATGCCGAGACGGCCGCCAAGCTCGACGAAATCCTCGCTCGGCACGCCGGCACGCCAGGTGGCCTGATGCCCGTGCTGCAGGACGTCCACGACACTTGCGGCTATCTGCCGCGGCCGGTGCTCGAACATCTGGCATGCCGCTGGAACCTTCCGCTGGCCGAGATCCTGCGCGTGGCCAGTTTCTACGACGACTTCCGCCTCGAGCCGGTCGGCCGGCACGTTATCGAGGTTTGCATGGGCACGTCGTGCTACGCCCGCGGCTCGGCGGCGCTGCGTCGAGCGGCTCGAACGAGAAATCGGCGTCGGCCCGAACGAGACCGACGCCGCCGGCCGCTTCACGCTGCGGACGGTTCGCTGCCTCGGCCTGTGCGGCCTTTCGCCAGCCGTGCGGATCGACGGCCGCACCTTCGGCCGCGTCGACGTCGACCGCGCTGCCGGCCATCCTGGAGCAGTTCGCATGACGCGGCCCATCCGCAACTCTTGACGACCTCGACCGGGCCGTGGCCGTCGGTCGTGGCGACGCTCTACCCCGACCGGCTGAAGATTCTCGTCGGCTCGGCCAGTTGCGGCGTTGCCGTCGGCGCCCGCGAGGTCGAGGCCGCCGCCGTCGAGGCCGTCGACGAGTTGCAGCTCGACGCCGTGGTCCGCCGCACCGGCTGCATCGGCTTCTGCTCGCACGAGCCGCTGGTCGACCTGATGCTCCCCAACGGGCCGCGCGTCAGCTATGGCGACATGACGCCCGAAAAGACCCGCGACCTGCTGCGGGCCTATGCCGCGCGGCGACTTGTCGCTCGAACTGGGCCCTGGGCCGCTTCGAGAGCGAAGAGCATCGTCTGCGACCGACGACGTTCACCGGTACGCGGACAGGCTCGGTCGGACTTGAGCAATGTGCCCGAGTGGTCCACGCTGGATTTCTACCGCCGGCAGAAGAAAGTTATCCTGCGGAACTGCGGCTCGATCGACCCGCTGGCGCTCGATGAGGCCATCGCCCGGGGCGCCTACCGCGGCGCCGTCAGCGCGCTTACGCGAGATGACGCCGGAGGAGGTCATCGAGGAGATGGTCCAGTCGGGGCTGCGCGGCCGCGGCGGGGCGGCTTTCCCGACGGGCCAGAAATGGCGATTTGCCCGGCAGGCCGCAGGCGACCTGAAGTACGTCGTCTGCAATGCCGATGAAGGCGACCCCGGCTCGTACATGGACCGCACCGTGCTCGAAGGCGATCCACACGCGGTTCTCGAAGGCATGCTGATCGGCGCGTACGCCATCGGGCCCGCGAAGGTTTCTTGTACGTCCGCAGCGAATACCCGCTGGCCATCGCTACGCTGCAACACGCCATCGCCGAGGCGAGAATCGCGGGGGCTGTTGGGCGACAACATTTTCGGCACCGGCTGGTCTCTGCACGTCACGGTGCGGCGCGGAGCCGGGGCCTACGTCTGCGGCGAAGAGACCGCGCTGATCGAGTCGATCGAAGGTCACGCGGGCGAGCCCCGCATCCGGCCGCCCTATCCGGTCACCGCGGGCGTCGAGGGCCGCCCGACCGTAGTCAACAACGTCAAGACCTGGGCCAGCGTCGCCCCGATTCTCACCCGCGGCGCCGCGTGGTATGCGACCATTGGCTCGCCGACCGCGCCGGGCACGACTGTCTTCTCGCTCGAAGGGGCAGTGAAGAATCGCGGGCTGGTCGAAGTGCCGCTTGGCGTTTCGCTCCGCGAGATGGTCGAAGAGATCGGCGGCGGCATGGCTGGCCCTAGGCCGCTTAAAGCCGTGCAAGCCGGCGGACCTTCGGCCGGTTGCCTGCCCGCCTCGGCCCTCGATCTCTGCATCGACGCCGAAGATCGGCCGGGCGAGACGATCAGCATGGGCACCGGCGGCATCATCGTGCTGGACGACTCGGCCTGCATGGTCGACATGGCCCGGTTCCTGTTGGACTTCTTCGTCGAGGAATCGTGCGGCAAGTGCGCTGCCGTGCCGCGAAGGCACGCAAGCAGATGCTGCGGATACTGACGCGCATTTGCCGCGGCGAGGGCGAGGCGACGACCTCGCCCTGCTGGAGCGGCTTGCAACGCACGTCAAGCTGGCGTCGCTGTGCGGGCTGGGCGCCGTGGCGCCGATCCGGTGCTGAGGGCCTTGCAGCATTTCCGCGGCGAGTTGGAAATGCACATTCGCGACCGTAAGCTGCCCGGCCGGCGTATGCCGCATGTCCGGGTCGCAAGCGACGAGCGAAAGGATGGCTGTAGCATGAGCACGGCAGCACAGGATCACCTGACGATCACCATCGACGGCCGGACGACGCAGGTCGCACCGGGCACGACCATCCTCAACGCCGCACGGCAGATGGGCATCACCATCCCGACGCTCTGCAACTTCCGCGGTCTGCCGCCGTACGCCGCCTGCCGCGTCTGCCTGGTCGAATCGAGACGCCGCGCGGGCCGGCAGTCGTCGCCTCGTGCAGCCATCCGGCCGAAACGGCGCTCGTCGTCCACACCGACACCGAACAAGTGCGGCAGTTGCGGCGAACAGTGCTCGAATTGATGCTGGCCCAGGCGCCCGAGTCGCGCGAGTTGGCCGAGTTCGCCGCGAAACTCGGCGTCGAGGCCACGCCCTTCGAGCCCGAACCCGACGGCCAATGCGTGCTGTGCGGGCTGTGTGTTCGCCTGTGCGGCCAGTTGATGGGCCGCGGCGCGTAAACCTCGTCGGCCGCGGCGCGCGGCGAAGGTTGCGCCGGCCTTCGGCGAGCCGACCGCGCAGTGCCAGGCGTGCGGGGCGTGCGAGTTCGTCTGCCCCACCGGTGCCCGCCGCCTCGACGCGGTGGCGACGCGCACACCGCAGCCGCATCTGACGGCCCACGATCAATACCTCGAACCGCGGCCAAACATCGACCTTGCCCATCCGCAGGCGTCGCCGCGCGTCCCGGTCATCGACCGCCAGACGTGCGTCCGTTTCAACAGCGGCGCATGCGGCCTTTGCGCGGAAATCTGCCAGGCAAAGGCGATCGACTATGAGCAGAAGGAGGAGACGCTGCAACTGGACGTCGGCAGCGTCGTGCTAACGCCGGGCTTCGAGGCCTTCGACGCCCGCGCCGAGGCGAGTTCGGCTATCGCTACGCGCCGAACGTCGTGACCAACGTGCAATTCGAGCGACTGCTGTCGGCCTCCGGGCCGACCCGCGGGCACGTCCTGCGCCCGAGCGATCACAAACCGCCGAAGCGATTGGCGCTCATTCAGTGCATCGGCTCGCGTGACACGGGCTGCGATAATGAATACTGCTCGTCGGTCTGCTGCATGGCCGCCACGAAAGAGGCCATTCTCGCCCGGCAGCACGAGCCCGATTGCGAGGTGACGATCTTCTTTCTCGATCTGCGGGCCTTCGGCAAGGATTTCGATCGTTACACGGAGCGGGCCGAGAAACAATGGGGCGTCCGCTACGTCCGCTCGTTCATCTCGCGCACCTACGAAATGCCGGGCACGGGAAACCTGCGCCTGGTCTACGCCAGCCCGGAGATGAAGCAGGTCGAACAGGAGTTCGACATGGTCGTGCTCTCGCTGGGCCTGGAGCCCAGCGCGAGCCTTCAGGAACAGGCCCAGCGGATGGGCGTCGTGTTGAACCGCTGGGGATTCGCCCAGACTGGCGAGCTGTCGCCGTTGGATACGACGCGGCCGGGCGTGTTTGTCGGCGGGGCGTTTCAAGAGCCGAAGGATATTCCCGATACCGTGATGCAGGCCAGCGCCGCGGCCGCCCGGGCGATGGCGCTGTTGGCCCCGGCCCGCGGAAGCCGCGTCCGCGTCAAGACCTATCCGCCCGAGCGCGACATCAGCGACGAGCCGCCGCGGGTCGGCGTGTTCGTATGCCATTGCGGCAGCAACATCGCGTCGGTGGTCGATGTCGAGCGCGTCGTGCGTGAAACTCGCAAGCTGCCCTACGTCGTCCACGCCGAAAACAACGTCTACACCTGTGCCGACGACAGCCAGAACCGGATCAAGGCCAAGATTCTCGAACTTGGGCTCAACCGCGTCGTGGTCGCCTCCTGCACGCCGCGCACACACGAGCCGATCTTCCGCGATACGCTGCGCGACGCGGGGCTCAATCCGTTCCTGTTGGACATGGCGAACATCCGCGATCAGTGCTCGTGGGTCCACAGCGACGATTCCGAAAAGGCGACCGCGAAGGCCGTCGACCTGGTGCGCATGGCCGTCGGCCGCACGGCGCACCTGATGCCGCTCGAACAAGAGTTGGTGCCGGTCAATAACGCTGCGCTGGTCATTGGCGGCGGCGTCGCCGGCATGACGGCCGCCCTGGCCCTGGCCGAACAGGGTTTTCCGGTTCACCTGGTCGAAAAGACCGGCGAGCTTGGCGGCACCGCCCGACAGCTTCACCGCACGCTCGACGGGCAGGACGTGCAGGCATTCCTGGCCGAGACGATCGACCGCGTCGAAAAACATCCGAAGATCACCGTGCATCGCGGTGCCAGGGCCGCCAAGGTCGAGGGCCACATTGGCAACTTCCGCTCGACGATCGAAAAGCTCCCCTCTCCGGCCACCGACCGAAGATTGGTCGGGAGAGGGGCCGGGGGTGCGGGTGGCGACACGGATGCCGACAGCGCGAACCCTGCCCCTCACCCTAACCCTCTCCCAAAGGGAGAGGGGACGCTGGTTCCTCTCCTAAAGGGAGAGGGGATGATCGAAGTCGGCCACGGGGTCGTTGTCGTCGCTACCGGGGCGACCGAAGAGAAACCCACGACGTTCGGCTACGGCCGCAGCCCCAAGGTGCTCACGCAACTGGAACTGTCCGACCGCCTGGGCCTCGGCGAAATCGTGCTGCCCGAACAGGCGACGATCGCCATGATCCAGTGCGTCGAGCAGCGCGACCAATCGCGGCCGTATTGCAGCCGCGTCTGCTGCACCACGGCGGTGAAAAACGCGTTGGCGCTGCGCGAGCGGCTGCCGCACGCCCGGATCGTCGTGCTCTATCGCGACATGCGGACCTACGGCTTCCGCGAGGCCGGCTATCGCGAGGCCCGGGAGCAGGGCATTCTGTTCATTCGCTACGAGCCCGAGCAACCGCCGCGGCTGGACCTCAACGGCCGGCTGCGGCTTGTGGTCCGCGAGCTTACAGCCCAGCGCGACTTGGAGCTTGAGCCGGACATGGTTGTGCTGGCCGCGCCGATGACGCCCCGCGCCGACCGCCAGGAGCTTTCCGATTTGCTGCGAGTGCCGCTCAATGCCGATGGGTTCTTCCTCGAGGCCCACATGAAGCTGCGGCCGGTCGATTTTGCCAGCGAGGGGCTTTTCCTCTGTGGCACGGCCCACGCCCCGAAGTTTCTCAGCGAAACGATCGCACAGGCCAATGCCGTGGCAGGTCGGGCGGCGTCGATCCTTGGCAAGAAGAAGATGCCTGTCGGCGGCCAAATCGCCTGGGTCGACCCGGACAAGTGTATTTCGTGCATGACCTGCGTCCACGTGTGCCCGTACATGGCGCCGCGCGTGAACGAAAACAACAAGGCGGAGGTGCAGGGCGCCACGTGCATGGGCTGCGGCAGTTGTACGGCGGAATGCCCCGCCAAGGCGATTACGTTGCGCCACTTCGCCGACTGCAACGTGCTGGCGGCCGTCGACAACTTGCTGGGCGTGCGATTTGAAGAGAAGGCGCCGGAGCCGGCCTTTCCGGCTCAGGCCGGCATCGCCCCGCCGCGTTGGCGGCTAGAGACCAAAGGGGACAGTCCCATTTTCGTTGACACGAAAATCGGGACAGTCCCCCGATGAGGCGAACCACGATGGAAATCGAACCGCTGATCCTCGCGTTCTGCTGCCACTATTGTGCCTATGCGGCCGCCGACCTGGCCGGCTCGATGCGGCTGCAATATCCGAGCAACGTCCGTGTGCTGCGGCTGCCGTGTACGGGCAAGATCGAGGTGAACTATCTGTTGGCCGCTTTCGAGCGGGGCATCGACGGCGTGATCGTCGCCGGCTGCCTGGAAGGCGGCTGCCATTTTCTCGAAGGAAACCTTCGCGCCCGCAAACGCGTCGAGCGGGCCAGGCGGTTCCTTGACGAAATCGGCCTGGAGCCCGAACGGCTCGAAATGTTCAATCTCTCGTCGGCCGATGGGCCTCGCTTCGCCGAAATCGTCACGATTATGAGCCATCGGCTTGCGCGGCTTGGCCCCAGCCCCCTGCGACGGGACCGTCAAGCGGCCGAACGAGACATTACCGAGATGACCGACCGGGCCAACGCGGCCCTGACAGGAGCTGAACATGATTGTTGCCGATCGTAAGAACGTGCGCGAAATCCGCGACATGATCCAACACCACCGGCGCGTGCTGCTGGTCGGTTGCGGCACGTGTGTCACCGTGTGCCTGGCCGGCGGCGAACGCGAAGTTGGCATCCTCGGGTCCGCGCTGCGGATGGCGCTGCGGTTGGCAGGCCGCGAAACGACCGTGGTCGATCAGTGCACGATCGAGCGGCAGTGCGAAGACGCGTTTATCGACGCCCTGGCGCCCCGTGTGGCCGACTACGACGCCATTTGCTCGCTGGCCTGCGGCGCCGGCGTCCAGGCCCTGGCCGAGCGGTTCCCCAATACGCCCGTCTATCCCGGCCTGAACACGCAGTTCATCGGCATCCTCGAGTCGCAAGGCGTCTGGACGGAGAAATGCGCCGCGTGCGGCAACTGCCGCTTGGGCCAATTCGCCGGCGTCTGCCCGATTACCCGATGCGCGAAGCGGCAGTTCAACGGCCCCTGCGGCGGGTCGCAAGATGGTCGCTGCGAGGTCAATCCGGACCTTGATTGCGCCTGGCAGTTGATCTACGACCGGGCCAAAGCGCTGAATATCGCCGATCGGATCGACGCGATCGTGGCGCCGGTCGATTGGTCAACCGGCCTGGACGGCGGTCCGCGGAAGGTTATCCGCGAGGACCAGTGCATCGCCGGCCTCGGACCGAAGGCGTAGGTCGTCGCTCCACGTACCGAGTGAACGATGGGGGTGGTTCGACGGTCTCCATGCCCATCACTTCGTTCTGGGACGTGCCACCCAATTGACTAATTACGCTGTGACGACTCCTAATGTCCGCAGCCGGCGTGCCCACAGGACGTTGCCGCTGGCGCAGCGGCGACACCGTAGCGTTTGGCCAGTTCCGCGGCGACGCGCAAATAGTCCTCGTGCGTTCCGGCGCCCATCTCTTCCGCTTCCACGTGCTGGAACTTAGCCAGCAGCGCCTCCTGGTCCGCGTCCGTGAGCGCGCGGTCGGCAAGCCGGAACAAAATGTTGTCTTCTTTGTAGATGTGATCGCGGAGCAGGGCGACGTAACCGTTGGCATGCTCGCCGAACTGTTTTAGCGCAGCGGCATCGCCCGCGGCTGCCGCCTCGATGCTTTCGTCCATCGCGCGGACGTGGGCACGCCCCTGCTCGTGCTCATGGAGCATCACGCCGGTGGGGCCGCCGTCGCGAGGAAAGCCCTTGGCTTCGAGTGCCGGAAACAAATGCACTTCCTCCTTGCCGTGATGACATCGATCGGCGAAGTTGCGCAAGAAGGCCACGGCATCCTTGGCCGACCGGCCGTCGAGCCGGCCCTCCGACGTAGCCTGCCGGGCCATCGCTTCCAGGCAGTCCAATACTTGCTCGATCACGCGATGTTCGCTGCTAAGAATTTCGGTTGGCAGCATAGCGGCCTCCGGGAAAATGGTAATGGATGTCTGTTCTGCTGCATTCTACGCCGGGACAAGGCTGGTGGCCTTGATCCAGATCAACCGGCCCGCGGTTTCCCGATGCCTCGCGCGGCAGCCGCGGGGTGTGGATAATTCTGGCGGACAGGCGGCTAGTGCCTCGACCGCGTTCACTTGACAAGTTGGGTGCCACTGCCGGCTTGCCCGGCAGTGGGGACTGTCCCGATTTTCGTGTCAGCGAAAATGGGACTGTCCCCTTCGCCGCGGCGCGGCTGATCGGGGCGAACGCGATAATGATGCATCACTTGCTGAATTGCCTTGATCGCCGCCGCCGGGCTCAGTTGACAAGGGACGTGGCTCGCTTGAAGCAACTCTCGCTGCGCCAATAGACAAACACTCCACAGGCCCGCCAACGACCAGTCGATTTCCAACCGAGCATTCGACGCTGAATGACTGCGAAGCTTGCGACGCCCGAAAGTCTGCTTGAACGTTCTGAAAAATAATTTCACGCCCCATCGCGCTTTGTAACTATCCACGATCTGTCGATCACCCAGACGTGACTTGCTCAACACGTTGGTCACCAGACACATCGGCTGCTTTCCATCGTAAACCCACACCACGCGCAACACCAAAGGCGGCAATTCCTTCTTCGCGACGGCATCGGGCCAGAGGTAGATCGTGTTGTCGTATTTGCGTGCGCAGCCCAGCTTTTTCAGCAGACGCACATTCGCCCCGGCACGAATCACGAAATGGCGGCCGGATTCCATCACCGACCGCCAAAACTCGTAGCCCACGAAGCCCGCATCCGCCGTAATCAGTGTATTTTTCGGCAGTTCGGCCAGCATTTCTTGCAGGTGTTGCCGCTCGCTCGAATCGGAGGGACCGGTGCGCCACGCCCACGGCAAGCCCGTTCCCGCGTGCCAAAACAACGTTAGCCACATTTGAGGGCTGTTCGCTTTTTTCGCGATCGATTGGGCCGATTGCCGTGGGCGTTTTTTGGTCCGCTTGCTTCCTTTGCCGACGCGACGTTTCGTGCCGTCCTTTCGCTCGTTCTTTCTTCCGTTTGGGCGAATAGGCCGCTTCGTTCGATTGCGTGCGAGGCAACTCGACTCGGCTTCCATCCCCGGCGATGACGACGAATCCCGCGATTTCCCACTGGCCAAACAGGTCCTGCTTCATCAACACCCGCAGTTCGCTCACTCAGGCCAACTGCAATTCCACGTGCCATTTCCGCAAATGCTTGATGAACCCTTGGTATATCGGTCCCGGATCGGGCAACCAACGAAGAACCTTTTCGGCCAGTTTTGCCGCTTGCACGAAAAGTTCTTTCAGACCGGCGCAGCCCGACCATGCCCAAAACAGAGCCACGGTGATTAACATGCGAGCCGACCATTTACTGCCTTTGCGTGCTTTGACCTGCCGAAACGCCTTGGAGGTAAAAAGTTCGCTGACGGCTTGCTCCAAGGTCTGGTGATTGACTACAATCCGCGTTTTCGACTTCCTGTCTTGGTGCGACATTTCCAAATCCTTTCGGAAAGATGCGGCAAGCGGCTTCCAACCGCTTGCAGAATTGAACCTGCCGCATCCGGCACAACAGTGCTTGTCGCATCAAGACTTATATCTGCACTCCCCCTGTTTTTGGTTCACGGCGTAGAGTGGCACCCAACGTGTCAGATGAAAACACTCGGAGCACTAATTGTTTTCGCGCCACCACTGGTACGCGCGGCGGTTCAGGTTGGCGGCGTTGCGGACTTGGAGCTTGATCTTGATCTTCTTGCGGTGGCTCTCGATGGTCCGAGGGCTCAGATCAAGCGAATGGGCGATCTGTTGCGTCGTCAGACCTTGGCCGATCATCGCAAAAATATTGATCTCGCGATCGGAGAGCGAAGCGAACTCGCTGTCGCCGGCGTCGTGGCCGTCCGCGATCGACTGCAAGAGCCGCCGTGACGTCCCGTCTCCGAGATAGACGTTGCCGTTGAGAACACACTTGATCGCCTCGACGATTTTCGCCACTGGCTCGCTCCAGTGGACGCAGCCGTCGGCCCCGCAGCGCACGAACCGACAGGCGAGGCTCGGATCCTCGGCATGCGTGCCGACGACGATTTTCATCGGCGGATATGCCGCGCGAAGCTGCGGCAGCAGGTTGAAATGTAGCCTCTTGTCCAACGGCAGCCCGATCAGCGTCACGTGCGGGCGCTTTGCTTGGATTTGGCGCAGCGCGGCCGCCGCGCCGTCGGCTTCCGCACAGACTTCGAAATCCCTTTCTTGCGACAACAGGCGGGAGAGGCCGAAACGCACGACCGGCTGATCCGCAACGATAAGAATCTTGCACCACATCGCAAGACGGTCCCCAAGCCGGTTCACCCGAACCTCAAAACACGTCGGATTGCTTCGTGTTCCAGGCCGGCCCGACGGAGCTTGACAACGAAGACTGCCGAACAGACGTTCCGAATCTCCCATAAAGCGTAGTCGCAGCGGCCCAAGTTTCCATAACCCGAAAGACGGGGGTGTGCAATTTTGCAGTAGATCGCTAACGCCAATGGGTGGCACCAATTCTCGGTTCATCTGCTTTCCTGGACATCAAAAGACATCAAGAAGGGTACAGTCCCGTCTTCGCTGACACGAAAAGCGGGACAGTCGCCAGCAGAACGGTCAACGACCGCAGAGCCGTTGTTTTGCGGGAGTATCGTTTACATAAGTTGTGGGGTTTGTTAGGCTGGTAGTCGTATCGGATTCGCACCGTACTCGGAGGCAGCGTCAGCTTACCTGGCCCCTGGTCGCCGTACTTAGCCGAGCCTTGCGGCGGCTGTTCTGAGCTTGGTATTCTCCGTGCACTCATCCACCGCCGACTGCATATCGCGCAGCCGGTGGTGGTTGCTTCTTGCTTTCTGTTTGGACAACTCCGGATCGTTTCGCTTTGAGCCAGGAGAGATCGCGATGTGTTGCATTAAGGAGAACTGGCGGGTCGTGATGGTGGCGCTGCTTTTGATCGCCACGGCGGCTCTATTCACCCCGTCGTCCATTGCCCAGGCTGAGACCTTCAGAACCTTGCACTCTTTTTCTCTCGGCGAGGGGGCTGACCCGCGTATGGGTGCTCTTGTCACAGACGGTTCGAGCCTTTACGGCACGACTTTTGAGGGAACTTTCGCGGAATATCCATGGTGCACGGTCTTCGGGATCGACATGGACGGGTCGAACTTCCGCCTGCTGCACACCTTTGCGCTTGACGAAGGGTATTGGCTGGACGGTGTGACTCTCAGCGGATCGACCTTGTATGGAACGGCTGAATTTCAAGGGCCCGGCGGCTTGGGTACGATTTACAAGCTAAATGTCGATGGCAGCGGCTTTTCGGTGTTGCATTCGTTCGACGGTTACTCTGCCCGATTGAACTACCCAAGTGGCGTTCCGGTCATCAGCGGTTCAACGTTGTATGGTTCGACGAACCCGCAGAACAACATGCGGCGCGATATTCAAGATGAATACCGACGGCAGCGGATTTGACACGGTTTGCGAGCTTCCTTCAGGCGCAACGTCGGGCTGGCCTGGGGCGTTTGGCGATCTCCTCCTCGACGGCTCGACGCTGTATGGCACGACTAGCAGCGATACGGTCTTTAAGGTCAACACGGATGGGAGCGACTTTACGACTCTTTGCACCGTCCCAAGAGGAGGTTCCTCCTATGGTGAATCGCTTCAGGGCCATCTCGCTCTAGTCGGCTCCACGCTTTACGGCACGAGTCGTTACGGCGGCACGGGCAAGGGCTCTCTGTATCGCGTCAACACCGATGGCACCGGTTATGAAGTGATACATGAGTTTAGCGGAACTGACGGCGAAATGCCGTCGTTTGGACTCGTGCTGGCCGGAGACATGCTGTATGGCACAACGCGGGACGGGGGAAGCGATAACCGCGGCACAATTTTCAAGATTGGACTCGATGGCAGCACCTTCCAGGTGGTGTACTCGTTCTCGGACGGCCCGACGGATGGAAAGGGTCCGTACAGCACGCTGACGGTTGTCGGTTCAACGATTTACGGAATGACCAGGGCTGGCCCAACCAACGACTACTTCGGCACGATCTTCGCCCTGACGATCCCCGAACCCTCTACGCTCGTCCTGCTCGGCATCAGTGCCGTCGGCCTGCTGGCCTACGCTTGGCGAAAACGGCAAAGCGGCGCTGGGGCGTAGCTGCCCATATCGGTTTGGTGCTTCTTCGGGACGCTTTGTCGGAGCCTGGCGGGCAATCGTCGAGACACGGCGGCAGCGTCCTTTCACTGCGGGCATATTCGGCCTAAAATAGCCGGTCGATGAACCAGCGATTCGCCCTGACAGCCGCGGCCTTCGAGGCCAGTTTGACCGTCGTGGCCATTGCGCTGGGATGGCTCGTCGGTCAGCCGCCGCTGCAAACCTTTGAGTTCAACCTGCCCGATGCAGCGATCGGGCTCTTGGCCACCGCGCCCCTGTTGGTTGTCTTCTGGGGGTGCCTAAAGGCACCGCTTGAGCCGCTACGGCGGATCGCCGCGATCATGGACGAGACGGTGGTTCCGCTGTTTCAAGACTGCGACCCTATGCAACTGGCGATCGTCTCGCTATTGGCAGGCGTCGGCGAAGAGATGCTGTTTCGCGGAGTCATTCAGCCGTCAGTGGCCCAACAGATCGGCGGCCCGTGGAGCGTCTGGCTCGGGCTTCTGGTCGCCGCCGTTCTCTTCGGGCTCTTGCACCTGATCACCCCGACCTATGCCATTCTGGCCGCCTTGATCGGCGGCTATCTTGGATGGCTCTGGATATTCTTCGGCAACCTTCTGGTGCCGATCGTTGCGCACGCCGCGTACGACTTCGTTGCGATGCTGTACCTGGTGAAGCTACGAGGCAGCACGCCGCCGATCGTAGCAGGCACGGTCCCCGTGCCGCAGCCGGGTAGTCCAGACAGACCGCCCCCTCTTCGGTCACGCGAGAATAGAAGCGACGTGGTTACGATAAGCCAGCTACGGCACGCGGAGCGTGCCTGCTGCGATTTCCGCGGCCAGGCGCTGATAATCCTCGGCCCCATGCGAATCGGGGGCGTACTGGAAGATCGACTTGCCAAAACTCGGGGCCTCGGCTAGGCGGACGTTGCGCCGAATGCGGGTCTGAAACGTCTCGGCGTCTGCCCAGGGCGTCGGCTGTCCCCGGGCGTTGCGGAAGAACTCGTCCACGTCCCGGCCGACCTCCGTCGCCAGCCGGGTGCCGCTGTCGTACATGCAGAGGATCACGCCGCTCAGCTTGAGACTGTCGTTCAGGCGAGCCGCCACAAGGTCGATCGTTTCCAGCAACTTGCTCAGACCGTGCAGCGCGAAGAAATGCGGCTGCAAGGGGATGAACACTTCGGTGACGGCCGCCAGGGCGTTGAGCGTGAGGATGCCGAGCGAAGGCGGACAATCGATGAAGAGATAATCGACCGGCGGCGGATCGGCGCGGAGTTTGTCGCGCAGGACCACCTCGCGGCCGATCACGCTGACAAGCTCGATCTCCGCCGCGGCCAGATCGAGGCTCGATGGAACGACCCACAGGCTTTCGGCCACCTGGCGACACACCTGGCCGATGCTCGTCTTGTCCGTCATCACCTCGTAGATCGACAGTTCGTCGGGCCGCGGCTCGATGCCGAAATGGAGCGTGGCGTGGGCCTGCGGATCTAGGTCGATCAGGCAGGTTCGCGCCCCGGTCGCGGCCAGCGCCGCGCAGAGGTTCACGGCGGTGGTTGTTTTGCCCACCCCGCCCTTCTGGTTCATGATGGCGATCGACCGCATCGACGCGTCCTCAAAGGAGACAGTCCCATTCGCTGATACGAAAATTCAGTCGTTCCAAATTTTGGGAAATCCCGACATTGTCATTCTGAGCGAAGCGAAGAATCTCATTGGCCACCGAGATCCTTCGCTGCGCTCAGGATGACTGATTGGGGCAAATTTGGAACTACTGAAATTGGTGCAGACCCCAGCCCGAGATTATCGCGAGAAAGCCGCTTTCATCCAAGAGCACATCCGGCCCGGGCCGTTCCTGAGGCACCCCTTGGCCTCGCTGCTCAACGGCGCCTCTTCCTTGCGACACTCCGATTGCCCATTGGCACTGCGCGGGGCGATGCGCAAAATGAACCAAGAATAACGCATTTTGGTACAATGCGAACCGCCGCTGTTTTGACACGCCGGATGGCGCGGCGTTATGTTGTCCGCAACGGCCCAGCGCATTGAGACCGCCCATGTACAACAGTGTTGATCTCATCTTCTTTCTCAGCACGCTGGTCGCCGTTCTGGCAGTTGGTTTCTGGACCACGCAGCACCAGAAGGCCTCGGTCAGCGACTACTTCCGCGGCGGCAACCGGCTGCCGTGGTACGCCATCGGCTTCTCGATCATCGCCGCGGGCATCAGCTCCGAGCAGTTCGTCGGCGAGATGGGCTACGCCTACAGCTTGGGAATGCCGGTGGTCAATTGGGAATGGCTCGTCTTTCCCGCGCTGACGATCCTGCTGTGGATCTTCGTGCCGCTGTACGTGCGCAACCGCATCACCACGATGCCGGAGTACCTCGAGCAGCGTTTTGGCGGTCAGACCCGGACGCTCTACGCCTGGCTTACCGTGGCCAGCTACGTGTTCGTCAACTTTGCCTTGGTGTTCTACACGGGCGGATTTGCCCTGGAGGAAATGTGGGGAATCGACAAGATCGCGGCCGTATGGTTGCTGGCCTTCTTCACCGGCCTTTACACGGTCTACGGCGGCTTGGAGGCCATGGCTTGGACCAGCGCGCTGCAGTGCATCCTGCTGCTGGGCGGCGGCATCTACGTCTTCTTTGCCGGCATGTCGCGGATCGGCTGGGACTTTGCGGCAGTCGTTTCGACCGGCAATCGGGCCCACCTTGCAGCGGCGGCCAGCAACGCCGACGTTCCCTGGACGGCCATGATCATGCTCGCCCTTTCGACCAACGTCTGGTACTACGCCACGAACCAGTACATCAACCAGCGCTGCCTGGCCGCGCGGAACGAGTGGCACGCGAAAATGGGCGTGCTACTGGCCGGCGGGCTCCAGGTGCTCCTGCCGCTGGCCACCTGCTTTCCCGGCATGATCTACCGCGTCGTCAATCCACATCTGACGGACTCGAACGCCGCCTATCCGGCCGTGGTGGCGGCGTTCGTTCCGCGTGGGTTGCGGGGACTCGTGGCGGCAGCCGTCGTCGGGGCGATCATGTCCACCATCTCCGGACTGGTCAACTCCACCTCGACGATCTTCACGCTCGACATTGCCCGACGCGGTTTTGGTCGCCACTGGTCGGAAGAGCGGCTGGTGCGCGTCGGGCGTTGGTCGGGCGGCATCGCCCTGGTGATCGGTGCGGTGTTCGCCCCGGTCGTCATGCATTGGACCAGCATCTTCCGCTACGCCCAGGACATCTGGGCTCCGATGGCCGCGCCTGTGACGGTCGTGTTTCTCTGCGGGGCACTTTGGAAGGGGGCTGGCCGCCGAGGGGCAATTGCCTGCCTCTGGCTCTCGCTCCTTTCTGTGCCCTTTACGCTGACCTTGAGCATCCTGGCCGACTACGGCTACCACCTGCTGCCGGCGCACTTGGAGAACTCGATGGTCTTGGCCGGGGCCGTGAGTCTCTTTTCCTGGGCGCTGATGGGCTGCCTGACCGATTGCCGACCGTTCTGGTGGGGCGTGGCGCTGGCGGTGGCGCTTTGTGCGGCAATCGTTGGGCTGGCGGCATACGATACCACGAATTTGGCGGTCCTGGTGGGCGTGACGTTCCTGGCCGGTGTCGCCGGGCCAATGACCGCCCGATCCGCCGTCGGCCGCAGACTCTGGGATTTCAGCATGCTTCGCACGGAACCCAAAGTGGCATGGTACGCAAGTGTGTGGTTATGGTGGGGCGTCGTTGCCGCAACCTTGATCGGTCTGTATTGGCGTTTCTGGTAAATCCGCTCGGAATGGGATTAACGTAGTTCAGAAAGAAACGGAGTTTGGCGGCGAATGAATCTGCCGGCATCGTCGGGTCAGCCGCACCGCGCCGGAGTTGGTATTCTATCGCCTATTGCAATTGGAGGAGAATCATCATGGAAACCGCTGCAACGAAAGGTAGCTTGGCGAAGGCCGTGCCTCACTTAGGACCGTATCCCACGAAAATCGGCGCGAGGAACTGCTGGAGTTGCTGGACCTTTGGCAGTTCGCTCCAGAGACAAAACGGCAGATCACGGAGCTGGTCAACTCCGATCGGCAGCTTCAAGGGCCGCACCTGTTCCGCTACTACAATCCTCGGCCCAGCAAAGTCGCGGCGGCGGAAAGGGCCATGAGCGGCCTGATCGGAACCCAGCACTGCCTGGCGGTCAACTCCTGCACGTCGGCGCTGATCTGTGCGTATCGGGCGTTGGGGATTGGCGCCGGCGACGAAGTGATCGTGCCGGCGTACACCTTCTTTGCCACGTCCGCCACGGTCGTCGCCACCAATGCCATGCCCGTCATCGTCGAGGTTGACGACACGCTGTGTCTCGATCCAGCGGCGGCCGAGCGGGCCATCACCAAGCGGACCAAGGCCATCGTGCCGGTCCACATGCGCGGAGCCCCGGCACAAATGGACGCCATCTTGGACTTGGCCCGCCGCAAAGGGCTTCCCGTGGTCGAAGACGTGGCCCAATCGGGAGGCGGCTCGTTCCAAGGCAAGCGGCTGGGGAGTCTCGGCACGCTCGGCTGCTTCAGCTTCGATTACTATAAGGTCCACGCCAGCGGCGAAGGAGGATTTGTCACCACCGACGACGAGTGGCTCTACACTCGCGCGCAGAGCTGGCATGACACGGCCGCCTGCTGGCGTCCTGATCGTTTTGGGCGCGAGCGACAAGAAGGGGAGTTGTTCTGTGGCGAGAACTATCGCATGAGCGAATTGCAGGGCGCGGTGGCGTTGGCCCAGATCCGCAAGACCGACGTGATGCTGGCCGGCTATCGCCGCGCCTATCGGCGAATCAAAGAGGCCATCGAGGGCGCCACCGGACTTTCGTTCCGCCGCGTGCCGGACGTGTCGGGCGACACGTGCATTTGCCTGATCCTGTTCCTCAAGGACGCCGACGCCACGCGAAAGGCGATGCACGCCATGCAGGCCCAGGGTGTTCCCGCCGGCGGCATTTACGACCAGAAGGTCCGTGACTGGCACATCTACGCCTACTGGGAACATGTCCTGGAGAAGAAACACGTGGCCCCGGACGGTCTGCCGTGGAGTGCCGTGCCCGCCAGCGAGCTGCCCCGCTACGTGAAAGACATGTGCCCGCGGACCCTCGACCTCTTGAGCCGGGCGATTATGATCGACATCCACTGGCAGTACAGCGACGAAGACTGCGATTCCATTGCGCTAGGCATCAACCGTGCATTGCAGGAGGTATCATGAAACTCGGCCTGTGCATTGAGATGGCGTTTGCCCGATTGCCCTTCGAGCGACGCCTGGCCCAAGCGGCCAAGGCCGGATTCCGGCACGTCGAGATGTGGTTCGTCGACGACAGCTTTCGGGGCACGGGCGAGGAACTGGCCGCGCTGACCAAGAAGCACGGCGTGGCGATCACCAACACTGTCATCGGCGCACCCGACGGCAGCATCGGCGGCGGACTGACCGATCCGGCCAACCGCAAACCGTGGTTGGAGCGGGCGCGGATGACCCTGGCATTCAACCGGGCCGCCGGAATCCCCGCCGCGATCGTCTGCACGGGCAACGTCGTTCCGGGACGAAGCGATCGGCAGATGGAACGGTCGGTCCTGGCCGGGCTCGAGGCGACGCTGAAATTGGCGGAAAAGGCGGGCGTCACCCTTCTGCTGGAGCCGCTTAATACCCGCTACGACCATCCCGGCTACTGGCTCACCGGGAGCGACCGCGGTGCGGCCCTCTGCCGCCATTTCCACTCGCCGCATCTGAAACTCGTGTTCGATTGCTATCACATGCAGATCATGGAAGGGGACCTGCTGATGCACATCGAGCGGAACTTGGACGTGATCGGTCACCTCCACAGTGCCGGCGTGCCCGGCCGGCACGAGTTGTTCCTCGGCGAAGTCAACTATCCCTTTGTTGTCCGCCGGATCGAACGGCTCGGCTACAAGGGAATTTTTGGTCTGGAATACATGCCCAGCATGGCCGACGCAGCGTCGGTGCGCAAGACGCGCGAACACTTGGGCGCGAAACCTGACCCCCCGCTCCCCAAAGCAGTGATTGTGAAAAAGGCGCTGGCCCATCTCGACCGAATCGCGGCGCCGGGCCGCTCTGTCGCACGGGACGCCGGCATGGCCGGGCCGCAGCGGATCGCGCTGCTGATGAGTCAGGACACCGAGTTCCACCGGCAAGTCCTGCTGGGTATCCGCGCGTATCAGGGCCACGTCAAGCGGTGGCTGTTCCACAACGCGCCGCCCACGCAAGCCGCACTGCGACCGTTGGCCGAATGGAGTCCGCACGGTATCATCGCCCATCTTGGACGATGCAAAGGTCGCCCGCGCAATCGTCAAACTCGCAAGGCCGGTTGTCGACACGGCCTGCATGCTGGACGGGTTTGGTGTTCCCGCCGTCGACGTCGACCCCGTCGCCGTCGGCCACCTCGCCGCCGAGTATTTCCTCGCACGCGGCCACCATCATTTCGGCTATTTCGGCAGCGGTTGGGCGCGCTACTCCCGAATGCGGCTGGCCAGCTTTCGCGATGCCGTCGAGCAGGCGGGCTTTGAGGTTCACGCTTGCCACGTCGAGTATCGGCCGCATTTGTGCGAGCGCAGCAGTTGGAAGCAGGTCAACTCGCAGGTTCGGCGGTGGCTCCGACAACTGGACAAGCCGGTGGCCGTCCTGGCCGACCATGACGTCGCCGCCCATGCCCTGGCCGACATGTGCCAAATCCTTGGACTGAGCGTGCCCGGCGATGTAGCGATCCTTGGCGTGGACAACGACGAATTGGAATGCCAACTGGCTTTTCCACCGCTTTCGAGCGTGGCGATTCCCGCTCGAGCGGATCGGCTTCGAAGCTGCCATAGCTGTTGGACCGCCTGCTTGCCGGCGGACGGGTGCCAAACGGACCGATCTATCTGCCCCCGGTCCGCGTCGTGACGCGCCATTCCACCAGCTGTCTACGCCGTCGATGAGCCGATGGTGACCGCGGCCTTACACTACATTCGCAATCACATTGCCTCGCCGCTGAAGGTGGGGGCCATCGCCGCCGAGCTGGCCGTCTGCCGGCGTGTCCTCGAACAGAGGTTTCGCGCACTGTTGGGGCACTCCGTTCTCAAGGAAATCCATCGCGCCCGGGTTGAAAAAGCCATGGAACTCCTGGCGAGCACCGACCTGCTGGTGGCGGAGGTGGCCGAGCAGTCGGGATTCTCGACCCCACAGCGAATGGCCGCAGTTTTCCGCCGCTTGACAGGTGTGGCGCCGGTCGCATATCGCAGCCAATCGCGGGTCGCCCCCCCGACCGGACAAGGTAGCCGTTGAAGCCGCGACCGCCTTGCGGAACGCGGCGGCGTGCTGTAAACCATGCGTGATGTCTGTCCTGCCGCCGGTCAAGAAATTCGTCTCGGACACGGGCTTGCGGATTTACCGGATTCCGTGCCAGGTGTTCGATGTGCTTTCGGCCCGCGTGTATTTGCTCCTGGGGGCCGGAGTGCCGACGCTGGTGGACGCTGGCAGCGGACTGGGCACGTCGACCGCCGACATCCTGGCCGGCGTGGACGCTGTACGGAGCGAGTTTGGCGAGCCGGTCGGCATCGAAGACGTCGGCCGCATCCTCATCAGCCACGGCCACCCGGATCACGTGGGCGGCTTGCCCGAGTTGCTCGAACGGTCGAAGGCGGAAGTCGCCGTCCATCCGTTGGATCGCGGCGTCGTCACTTCGCACCGAGAGCATACCGTGGTGGCCGACCGGCTGCTCGCTGATTTCTTGCGGCAATCGGGCGTCGCTCCGGCGCGCCGGACGGAGCTATTGGAAATCGCACACCTGCGCGGCCGGGCGTTCGGCGGTGTCCCGGTCCGTCGAACCTTGTTCGACGGCGAGGACCTCGACGGCTTGCGGATCATCCACACGCCGGGCCATTCGCCAGGCCACGTCTGCATCGCGGCCGGAGACGTGTTGCTGTCGGCCGATCACATCTTGGCGCAGACAGTGCCACAGCAATGGCCGGAGAGCACCGCGGCGTATACCGGCCTGGGGCACTACTTCGACTCGCTCGACAAGATCCAACGGATCCCCGGCTTCCGTTTGACGCTGGCCGCTCACGAACAGGTGATCCACGACGTCTATGGGCGGATCAAGACGATTCGCGGCGCCACCTGCGGCGGTTGGACCGACTCCTGACGATGCTGAAAAAAGCGGCCCAACCGCTGTCGGTCGACGAGATTGCCCGCCGCCTGTATCCCGAGGCGACGGGCTTCCGCGCCGTCTTGGCCATTACGGACGTCGGGGCGCGGGTCGAATACCTCTATCAGCGCGGCAAACTGGCCGTGCGAAATCTCGACGAGATCGAACAGCAAGACCACGCCGTATTCCGCTACACCGTCGCGTAAGGACGCGTCGACAGACGTTCCCTCTACCAATGGCAGAGGGAACGACTTGTGCGGACCTTTCCGATCGATCTTTCACGATCCAAAGCTAGTACACGTAGCTCGGCCAATAGTACTCGTATTGGTACGGGTAGTTGTACGTGTAGGTATACCCGTACGGCGCCGGCGTATAGTAATACCCCGGGGCGTAGTAGTCGTAATAGCGTGTGTATGGCCGATAGCTGTGGTAATACGGCCTGACATACGGGCGGTACGCGTAGTACCTGGGAAAGTACCGCGCCATCGCACGGGAGTTATCGTCGCCACGGCCTGTCCGGCGTGGACGGAAGAATAGGCCGGTCCGGCCGATGCGTTGATTGCCGGCCGAGCGGCCATGCTCGTTGTGGCGACGGCCAATAATGTTGCCGCGCCGATTGTCATGAGTGTTCCGCGCATCTCGCTACCTCCTTATCAAAAAGCCGGACACTGCCGCCCCGGGCGACCGTTACGTCGACCGGGACGGCACGTGCCAGCGCCATTTACGGCTTCGTTCCACCTCACTTCGAGGTGGGCGACGTTGCCGTCTGCCCCTTGGCCTGCCCTTGAGGCTGGTGCATTGGATTGGGGGTCGGGGTTTTTGGCTTCTGGATCGGTGGCTCCGGCGGCGTCACCGGCTTGGCGGCCGTTCGCTCCTTCGGAGCCGTGAGACTCGCCAGCGGCGGCGCCCCGCCATTTTCCGTGAGCAATTTTTCCGCAAGCCGATCCTTGGGCTCGAGTTTCACCGCCTGGGCAAATTCTGCCTGGGCGGCGTCCCGGTGGCCATCGATCATGTACTGGAAGCCCAACAGGAATCGGGCGTCCGGTGCCTTGGGATGCTGGCGGACGTACGCCTCGAGGGTCCGCAGATCCCGGGTGTAGGCATCCACGTTTTGGTAAATGCCATAGACCGTGTTCCAGTCGGGAACCGGTTCCAGTGCTGCCACGGCATGTGCCTCCGTTGCCGCACCGGGATAGTCGCCGGTGGCGAACAACGCCAGCGAGAGCAGCAGGTGCACCTTCGCATTTTGCGGCTGGTCGATTGCGGCATGGCCGGCAAGCCGCGACGCCTCCCGATAATCACCCATCCGGAAAGCGGCCAGCGCCTGCGTGTAGAAGTCGCTCGGTTGCGTCTCGCCCAAGGTGGTCATGTTGTCCGAGCCGTAGGCGCTCGTGTACGGCGTCTCATAGTAGCCGCCGTAGTACGGTTGATCGCCGTAGTAACCGTAATAGCCCGGGTAGTTGTACCCGTACCATCCGTATGAATAGCCCGGCCACCAGCCATAGCTGTACCACGGCCACCAGTTGCGGCCGGCCCACCGGTCGTGGTCGTGATTTTCGAACCGCTCGCGGTTGCCGTAGAAGTTATTGTTGCGGCTGAAGTTTTCCTCGCGGCCGACATTCTGCTCACCGAAGGCCCGTTGGCCTCGATACTGGTTGCCGGAAATCGCCGGGCAAAGGTTCGGCCGCCCATGTTTCTGCCGCCCATATTGCCGTTGAACGCACGGCCCTCAAAGTTGCCGTGGCCTCCGCCTTCAAAATTGGCATGGAAACCTCCGCCTCCAGCGTGGCCTCCGCCTCCACCACGCGCGAATGCCATGGGCGTCGTCGCAACGACTAGTGCCGCACCGGTCAGCAAGACCGCGGCCAAGCGTGATTTCGTAAACATTTTCGCCTCTCTCCTGTTCCAACGACTTCTCGGCGCGCCGTCGTCTCGCCGCCGGTCGTCCTGCGGCAACCCGAGCTGTTTCCCGGACGGCGCGCGATCAATTTTTGCCAAGCGGGACGGCCCTCGTCCACGAAAGCTCAGGAAGTGACGGGGGCCATCTCCGCACTTGGCGACGGCACACCGCGTGTGCCTGCTACATCAAAATTCTACGGCGGCGGCGCTGTCGAAAAAGTCCCCACAATCGAGTTACCCATCCCCAAAAGGTCACGACCGGCGTGTGCCGTGCGGCGGAACCATGAGACTGGTTCGATTCTTGTGTCAGGAGAGGTGATCTCGACGCCAAAGGGGACAGTCCCATTTTCGCCGACCACCGCCGCGCGGCGGTGCCCGCGAAAATTGGCACAGTCCCGTACCGTTTTCTCGGGACGCGTTGACATGGTGGGACCGCCGGCCTACCATGCGGAAAGTGCCGGTGCCAGAGCACCGCAAGAGCCCGCCAGAGCGAGAAAGGCCTTTTTCATGCCGCTGTTCGAAGTCGAGACCAGTTCGCACATCATCATCACGTGGGCCGAAGACGAGCCGGCCGCCACGAGCGTGGTCGAGCAGAGCTATCCGCAGGAGCCGCCGCTGCGCATCACGCGGCGACCGCGCGATACGTGGGTGATCTCAAAATCCGCCCTGGGCATTACGCGGCCCCACCGATCCCTGCTCGACCGCCCGCGACTGCCTGGCCAAGGCCGCCGGCGACAAGCTGCACGCCATTCGTCTCTACATGCAGAAGACCGGCGCCGACCTGGAACGTTCCCGCAAGGCGATCGAGTCGAACATGGTGATGGGCTGGTAGAGGGCGGGTTGTCGTGGAACGAGGCGGTCGCCCGCCCAGCGGGACTGCACAGATTCTTGTGTCACGAGGAGCAGTAGCGACGCAAACCACGGCGAAGGGGACAATCCTATTCTCGCTGACACGAAAATCGGGACAGCCCCCGCCCAGTAGCCTCGGCGAACCTCCTGTCGGCGCCCCTTGTCCAAACAGCATGCGGGGGGTATGATTTCGGTTTCGTCGGTTCCGGAGGACATCCATGCGTCACGTGCTGTCGGCTTTGGTCCAGAACGTGCCCGGTGTGTTGTCGCACATTTCCGGGATGCTCGCCTCGCGCGGCTACAACATCGACAGTCTGGCCGTCGGCGAAACCGAGGACCCGCACCTGTCGCGCATGACTTTCGTGGTCGTGGGGGACGACAGCGTGCTGGACCAGGTCCGCAAGCAACTGGAGAAGATCGTCACGGTCGTCCGCGTCGACGACATTAGCGCCGCCGATCACGTGGAGCGCGACTTGATGCTGATCAAGGTTTCGACCACGGGCGGCCGGCGGAGCGAGATCCGAGAGCTGACCGAAATCTTCCGCGGCCGCGTTGTCGACGTCGCCCCCGACATGGTGATGATCGAAATCTCCGGCGAAGAAGGGAAGCTCGAGGCCTTCATCGACATGGTGCGCCCTTTCGGAATTATCGAATTAGTCCGCACCGGGCGAATCGCCATGGTGCCGCGGAAGAAGCAGCGGTGAGTAGTCGGTGGGCAGTGGACAGTAGTCAGTGGCCAGTGAAAAGAACGCCAATCGCTGTGTACTCATTACTCCCCACCACCCACTCCCCGCTACCGCCTAACCCCTAACCCCATACATCCATGCCCGCCAAACTCTATTACGACAAAGACGCCGACATCTCGCTGCTGAAGGACAAGACGATCGCCATTCTGGGCTACGGCTCGCAGGGGCATGGGCACGCGCAGAATCTCCGCGACAGCGGCTGCAACGTGATTGTCTCGGAGTTGCCGGGCACGGCGAACTACGAGCAGGCGGTTAAGGACGGCTTCAAGCCCATTCCTATCGCCGAGGCGACGAAGAAGGCCGACATCGTCACCATTCTGCTGCCCGACGAATTGCAGGCGGACATCTTTCGCAGCCAGATCCGCGACAACCTTTCGCCCGGCAACGTGCTGATCTGTTCGCACGGCTTCAACGTGCATTTCGGCCAGTTCGATCTGCCCAAGGGCGTGTCGACAATTCTGGTCGCGCCCAAGGGGCCGGGACATCTGGTCCGGGCGGAATACGTCCGTGGCGCGGGCGTACCGTGCCTGATCGCGCTGGGCGAAGGCGCGGCGTCGGATGCCTTGAAGATCGGGCTGGCCTATGCCAAAGGCATCGGCGGCACCCGGGCCGGTGTCATGGAAACCACCTTCGCCGAAGAGACGGAGACCGACTTGTTCGGCGAACAGGTCGTGCTCTGCGGTGGGCTCTGCGCCCTGATTAAGGCCGGCTTCGAGACCCTGGTCGAGGCCGGTTATCAGCCCGAAATGGCCTACTTCGAGTGCGTCCACGAAGTCAAGTTGATCGTGGACCTCATCTACCAGGGCGGCCTGAACTACATGCGCTACAGCATCTCGAATACGGCCGAATACGGCGATTACACCCGCGGTCCGCGGATCGTCAACGACGAGACCAAGGCGGAGATGAAGCGCATTCTGGCCGAGATCCAGGACGGGCGCTTCGCCCGCGAGTGGATCCTGGAGAACCGAGCCAACGCCCCGTCGTTCAAGGCGATCCGCCGCCGCGAGCGTTCGCATCCGGTCGAACTGGTCGGGCGCGGCCTGCGCAAGCTCATGTCCTGGATCAACGCCAAGGAAGTGTAGATGCCGGGTGGCACGCCCAGAAAGAAGTGATGGGCGTGGGGGGACTGTCCCAATTTTCGCGGGCACCGCCGCGCAGCGGTGGTCGGCGAAAATGGGACTGTCCCCTTTGGCGCCGGGATTGCCTCTCCTGACCCAAAAATCGAAACAGTCTCGCGTGAGGGGGACCGAACGCGCCACGCCTTTCGCTGCGCTCGAGCGACGTGCGACCGCATGCGCGGTTACGACTCGCCTTTCTTGGGCGTTTGCCGCGGTCCGATCGGGTCGCTTCGGGCCTTGCCATTGCCGCGCGTTGCTTGGATGCGGCGGAGTTCCGCCTGCAATTTTGCCTGTTCCAGGATGCAGTCGTAATGCAGCCGGCCGAAGTGGTGACGGGTTGCCCACATGTCGACCACGGCCAACAGCGCCACCCAGCATGCCACGAGCATCACGGCGCACCAGAAAATCGCCGCGAACCAGCCCGAGCGGAGCCAGACGGTCAAGACGAATCCAACGGGGATCGCCACGGCAAGAATCGCCAGCATGGCGCTGGTCTGCATGCGGCGCCGGTATTGTCGGCGGCGATAATCGAATTCCTGTTCGTCCAAACCTTGCTGGCGGAACCGGCGCCACGATCGGACGTGCGAGAGCAACAGGCCGATCGCAACCACCAGCAACAAGATCGAGACGATGATAACCGAGGCGAAGTCGACGTTTTCCACAGGCTAGCCCGATTCCTCCAGCAGCTTCTTCAGCATATTGGCGACCAATGTCGGATTGTCGCTACGGACGAGGTGTTGCACCTGGTCTTTGGGGACCTCGAGTTTCTCGAGGACTTCCGCGACGCGCTTCCACAGCCGCGTCTTGGCCTTTCCTTCGGCCAGGAAGAGGTCGGTGACGAGTTCCCCCAGCCGCTGCAACATGATCGTGTCGCGGTTCTCGTAGTAGTTGCGGATGACGCGGTCTTGGTAGTTGGATCGTTTGGCCATTCTCGGTGCCGTATAAGGGGCGGTCGACGTGCGATCGTTGCGGAGCGACGGGCATCCGCGCCGAGCCTGCTTCTCGGGGACTGTCCCCTTTCGCCGCGGCAGTCCCCGTCTCGCCCAGCCATTATGAAGATTCTAAGCGATGACGCCAGGGGGTGGAAAGGGGCGGGCTTTTCGACGACTGGAAGATTTTAGGACGATGCCGGAGGGGTCTTCAATTCTCGCAGCGCCCGAACACGAACGGCGCGAAACGCCACCGGGCCATGGTCGCCTTGGAACAACAGCGGCCCACGGGCGTGCTCGGCGTTGTGCCAGTAGTGGCCGGTCGGATACGGGACTTCCACGTCCTCCTGGACCACCTGACCGTTGAGCACCACCTTGTCGAATCGGGCGTTGGCGATCTTGTGACCGTCTTTGTCGAAACGAGGGGCGCGGAAGAGTATCTCCAACGTCTGCCACTGCCCCGCCGGCTTGGCGGCGTTGACGCGCGGCGGGAAGCCTTTGTCGATGTAGTGATACCCCGGCGTCAGTTCAGCTCTTGGATAGATGCCGCCGCAATCCGAGGCAGTCGCTTTGGCGGCGTTGTGGCTGTCGAAGATCTGAACTTCGTACGCGCCTTGGAGCTTCACACCGGAGTTCGAGTGGCGCGGTATCATGAACTCGAGCGAAACCTCCACGTCGCCCCATGTCTGCCGTGTGCGCAGATCGTTGGTGATTCCCTCCTTGCCATTGATCAGGACGCCGCGGCCGGGCGTACCGACCAGCCGCCCGGCATTTTTGGGATCAAGCTGGGCGTTGCCGGCGATGAACCACTGGCCCGTCGCACGAAATTGGTTCAGATCGTTTGACAATTCGACCCAGCCGTCGTCGGCTGCCGCGGCGGGCGATCGGGCCAAGATGACAAGCACCGCCGCGACGGCGCCGACTTTCCACAACGCAAGACCACGGTTGCATCGCATCGTTGTTGCTCTCCACGAAAGTTTTCACTTTGTTGTTGGTTCATGCGGGCACGATCCCCAACAATTCCCGGGTAGCCGGATCGTTTGGCCGTTCCCGGTGCCGCGTCAGAAAGGCTGCGAGTGCGGCTGCGGTGGCGCGAGCGGCACGCACGCCCTGCATCTCGCCCAGCCATTATGAAGATTCTAATCGATGACGCCAGGGAGTGGAAACAGGCGTGTGGCACGGGCTTTGCCAGGGTGCGCCTGTCGTTCTCTGTCTGAACGTCCGTGCTTTCACGCCGGCAACGCGACTGATCTGCCGGGCTTCATTGTTACCGCCAACAATGGAACGTCGATTCAGCCGCAGCACTGGCAAAGCCAGTGCCACGCAGCCGGTTCAGCACATGGTAGGCACATCCTCCGGTGGAAACTCGCAATCGTCGTGGCATGTCCGGAAATCGATCATTTCCCTCCCAGCCTGTCAACAGAAAAGACTCCCGACCCCCTTTTCCCCGCCACATAGAAACCTAATCCCACCGAGGCCATGGCCAGCAGCACCAGCGTGCCGGGCTCGGGCGCCGCCCTGCCCACCGGACCGGTGGGCACAAAACCGGTGATGTGGCCGCCATACTGGTCGCCGAGGAAGCCCAGGTCGGACAGGTTGACTTGACCATCATAGTTGAAGTCGCCCATCGCCCAGGTCGCCCCGCTTGTCGTGCCATAGTTGTCGCCCAGGAAACCGAGGTCCGAGAGGTTGACGCTGCCGTCCAGGTTGGCGTCGCCGTAGAGCGTGGCCATGATCGTCAATCGCTGGTTTGCGAGATCGTTCTTCCAGCCCAAGGCAAGGCCGCCACTGAGCGTCGGCATGCTGACATGGGCAAACGCACCGGACGTCGGGCCCTCGATGACGTGGAACGTATCGCCGCCGCTTGGCGCGAAGCTGTTGGCCAGGAGAACATTCAGCCAGCCGCCGAGGGTCGCGGTGTTCGTAAGGACGAGGCGGTCGTACTGGTCGGAGGCGGCGCCGCCTAGCTCGATCTCCAGGGCCGCGGCGGCCTCTTGAACGTACTGGCCGTCCATAGTCGTCGTCCCGGCGGCGAACGGTTGGCCGGGCTCGCGATGATGGCCTGGGGCCAGCGTGCCGCTCAGATTATGAAGCGGTCCGTGAAACGCCTCGGCGTGGAGCACGCCGCCGGTGCTAAGCGCGAAGGTGCCGCCGCTGTTGACATAGATCGGCCCGCGAGCATCGAAGATTCCCCCCTCGCGGACATCGATCGTGCCCGTCTGGCTCACCGTAGTGTCTCCGGTGCCGGTGGTGAAAATCGCGTCGTTCTGCACCGTGAGCGTGGCGGAAGTCGAGCCGAGGCTGCCGACAGTGAGGTCGCCGTCGCCGATCTGGGTGACGGTGGAACCGGAGCCGGTGACAGTGAAGTCGGCCGTGCCGCTGTTGTAGGGGGCCAAAAATAGCGAGACCACGGTCATGTCCGCGCCGCTTTGGACGTTGACATGGGCAGTGCCGTTGTTGGCCAATATGATGTCACTGTGGATGTCGGCAACGGCATTGTTCTTGAGCGTGATGTTGGCAGTTCCGCCGGTGCCCCAGTCCAGGTACGTGTACGAAGTGGTATTGGTGGTTAGCGTGGTCCCCGCACCGTCTACGGTGAGCGTGCCGTTGCCGCCACTGCCGATGTCCAGGTAATTGGTGACGAGCAGATCCGCGCCGCTTTGCAGATCGAAGGTTGTGCCGTTGCGCAGCGAATAATAGCCGGTGAACTCGACCTGCCCGTTATTTTTGACGGTCAAGGTCTCGCCGGCGGCGAGGTTGAAGGATGCGTCGCTGGAGCGTCGGAGTGTGCCGCCGTCGATCGTGACATTGCCGTTGGCGGTGAGAACGCCGTTGGATTTAACGTCGATGGTGCCGGTGGGATTGACAACAATGCTGCCGGTGCCGGTATCAAACTCGCCATACTCCTCGACGGTGAGCGCGGCGGAACCGGAGCCGGTGCCGCCGACAGTGAGGTCGGAGGCACCGGTCTGCGTGACGGTAGAACCCAAGCCGGTCACCGTGAAGTCGGCTGTGCCGGCAGTGTTGTAGGCCATAAATAGCGAACGCATGGTCATATCAGCGCCGCTTTGGATGTTGACGTGGGCGGTGGAGGCGCTATCTTCATCTTCGTCGCGAACGAGATAGACATTGGCTCGGATGTCGGCGATGGCATTGTTCTTGAGCGTGACATTGGCCGTTCCGCCGCTGAGGCCCCAATCCAGAAAGGTGGCCACAATGGTAGTATTGGTGGTCAGCGTGGTCCCCGCGCCATCCACGGTGAGCGTGCCGTCGGTGTCGTTGCCGATGTCCAGGTAATCGGCAATGGCAAGGTCGGCGCCGCTTTGCAGATCGAACGTCGTTCCGTCGTCCAACTCATAGGAGCCGGTGAACCCGACCTGGCCGTTGTTTTTGGCGGTCAGTTTCTTACCGGCGGCCAGGTTGAAGGAGGCGTTGTTCGAGCATTGGAGCGCGCCGCCATCGATCGTGACGTTGCCGTTGGCATTCAGTTCGCCATAGGTCTGCAAATCGACCGTGCCAAAATGACTGACGTTGAGCGCACCGTCGACCGTGGCGGCACCGGAGTTGCGCACGGTCAGGGTGCCGGAGCCGCCGGTGTTGTTGCCGACCCAAAGGTCGCCGGAGGAGGTCAGCGTGGACTCCAATCCGTCCACGGTGACGAAGCCCTGAGCGTTTTCAGAAAGCCCAATGGTCACAAAGCTTGCCGAGACAGCCGCACTGTCTTGGATGTTCAACTCGCCGTCGGCGCTGTTTACTTGGCCCACGCGCAGTTGTTCGGTGACGGTCCACGTCGAGCCTGGGTTGCGAACGGTGACAACGCCACTGCTCGTCCCGAAGGCTCCGATCGTCCCGCGGTAACTCTCGACGTCGCCGCCACCTTCGATCGTCAGGTTGCCTCCGCCTGTGGAGCCAACGGTCAGACTCTCGGCATCCGGTCCAATGGTCGAGACGATGAGCTTCTTGCCCGTGCCCACGGTCAAATTGCTTCCCAGGACGCTATGGGGGGCGGCACTGTCGAGCCTCACGACCTCGCCGGTGATCTCCAGGGTGCCGCCGGTCCAGTTGAAGGAGCCGCCGGTGCCGGATTTGGAGAGCGAGCCGGTGGTGATCTTGCTGTTGGTGCCGAACAGCTCCAGCGCACCATAGGATCCGATATTAAGGTTGCCGCTTACGTCCAGTTTGCCGGCGTCCTGCACGGTCATCTTGCTCGCAACGTCGCTGGTGCCGTGGACGCTGAGGCCGCCGGCGTTCATGCGGCCGCCGTTGTACAGCGTGACTTGGCCGAAGTTAAAGCCCGTCGTGCTGTCGGGGCCGATGTCGACCGTGCCGGTAACGGTCCACAGGGCACTGGGCCCGAAGGTGTACGGCTGGGTGCCATCGACGGCCGCCCGCCCGCTGCCGGTGTCGCTGCCCACGTCGAGATCATCAATGGTCTCGATTTGCGCCCCAAGGCCGACGCCGATGCCGGCGGTGTTGGTGGTCGTGTCGCCGCTGATAAGCACATGATCCGACTGCCAGTAGGAGCCGGGGTTGATGACGTTGAAGATCGCGCGACCGGTGGCACGGGCGTCGTAGGTGTCGAACCAGCCGCCCTGGAGGTTGAGCGTGGCGGTATCGCCGGCGCTGTTGCCCAGCAGCAGCGAGTCGCCGGAGGTCAGGTCGAGGTCGAAGCGGCTGTCGGTGGTGCCATCGCCGATGGTCAGATCGACCGTGGCGGTGTCGACGACCTGCATGGCGCTGATGGCGGTGCCATCAGCAACGTCCACAGCATAGTTGCCAATGCCTGAACCGCCCAGGAGGCCATCGAAGACGGCCGTGTCCGCCGGGCCCGGAGGTCCACCCGGATAGGGATCCCAGTTGAAGTCATACCCGAAATCGCTGTCGCCGCTCCAATTATCCCAGGAATACGGCGTCTGTCCCAGTGCGGGCGCAGGCGAGCATCAACACCGCCCCCGAAAACATCATTACTGCAAGAGCTGTCCATCGGATTGTCGTGCGTTTCATGACCATTCTCCTTGAAAAGGACCGCATTAAATAGGAACCTCGGCTTCGCGTTATGCAATCCACGGTTGTCCTCAGAGGGGGCCTGTACGGAGTTTTGTGTCAACGGCGTTATCGTGGCGGAGTCTCCGGGCAAAAGGGACAGTCGCATTTTTGCTGACACAAAAATCGGGACAGTCCCTCAGAGGCTTCCTCGAACAACGCATCGGTGCAAGAGCGGGCCACACCAAGCGACCCGCGGCGAAAGGGGGCAGTCCCATTTTCGCCGACCACCGCTGCGCGGCGGTGCCCGCGAAAATCGGGACAGTCCCCGAACATCGTTCTTGCCCCGTCGGCCCGCGGTGACTGAAATTGGCGTCGGGCAATCGCAAGGCAATAGACGCCGGCGGCGTTGAGTCTTCGCGCAGCCCATAACCACCCTCGTAATTGACGCGCAGCCGCTCGCTGCCGGCAAGGCTGTCGAGGACTTCGCGAATTGAAAGTGATCGTTCGCGATCTTTCGGACGATCACCTCGGCACCGCAGCCCGCTGCCGTGGCCTCGGAGATCGTCTCTCTATGTACATCCCTTAACGTGTAAGGGTTATCCGCGATTGGATACGAGCAGCCAAAGTGGTCGGAAGAGATGGAGATGGTCGCTACCCTAGCCAGCACCAGCCAGCGTGTCAACTAACCCCCCCGAGAAATATGCACGTCGTCGGCTCACGGCGTTTTCGGGGCTAATGCCAGGCAGCGGTGGCAGAAATGACTGCCTGGCGTCGCTCACTTCGACCGACGACTTATATCACGCCGCCGTCTCCTCCCGCTGCAGCCAACAACGTTGACACTCGTGGACCGGCCAATTATTGTGTAGCTTTGTCATATCGCCTCGTGGGGTCCCCTCTTATGCCGCCTCAGCCATATCGATCAACGCTTTCCGGGTGGGGGCGTTTTCCAGTCGTCGAGGGGCTGGAGTGGCGATCGGAGGACCTGGACGGCATCACCGAGACCGCGACGCTCAGCCGGGGGCTGGGCCGCTCGTACGGCGACTCGTCGCTTCCCGCCCGGCCTGATTTTCCGGTCGCCAACACCACCCTGGCCGACCGCCTGTTGCGCTTCGACGCGGCCACGGGCCTGTTGCGGGCCGAGGCCGGCGCGTCGCTGTTGCAACTCAACCGCGTGTTGCTGGGCCGCGGATGGTTTGTGCCCGTCTCGCCCGGCACGCAATTCGTCACCGTGGGCGGCATGATCGCCTCGGACGTACACGGCAAGAACCACCACGTCGACGGCTGCTTCGGCCAGCACGTTCGCAGTCTCAAGCTTCGCGTTGCCGACGGCCGGATCATCGAGTGCTCCGACGAGGTGGAGCCGGAACTGTTTCGCGCCACGATCGGTGGCATGGGACTGACCGGGCACATCCTGGAAGGCACGTTCGCGATGCGGCGCATTCCGTCGCCGTGGATTTGGGGTGAGAGCGAGCGGATCGATAATCTCGACGCGATGATCGCCGGTCTGAAGGAAGCCGCCCGCGATTGGCCGATGACCGTCGGCTGGGTCGATTGCATCGCCGGCGGCGCAAAGCTGGGGCGCGGCATCCTGATGAAGGGCCGCTGGGCCTCGCCCGAGGAAGCCCCGGCCAAGCCGCCGCGGTCGAAACGCCGTTTTCGCGTCCCCTTCCAGTTCCCGGCCGTGGCGCTTTGCCGTGCCAGCATGAAGGCATTCAACCTGGCGTACTTCTGGAAGCACGTCCAGCGCGTCCGCCACGGCATCGCCCATCCGGCAAGCTTCTTTTATCCCTTGGACATGCTCGACGATTGGAACCTGATCTACGGGCGCCGCGGCTTCACGCAATATCAATGCGTTTTGCCGCACGCCGACGACAATGGGCCGGCGAGGCGATTCCTCGAACTGTTCGTCTCCTCCGGCGGCATGGGTTTCCTCTGCGTCATCAAGGACTGCGGCGAGGAAGGCAAGGGGATGCTCTCGTTTCCCCGGCGCGGCATGTCGATCGCCATGGATTTTCCGATCCACCGGACCAAGACTCCGGCGCTGGTCGATCGGCTCAATGAACTGGTGATTGCCGAAGGGGGACGGATTTATCTCACCAAAGATACGTTTACCCGGGCGGAGCACTTTCGCGCAATGGAACCGCGGCTGGAGGCATTTAACACGGTGCGCCGCAAGTGGGATCCGGAGGTCCGCATCCGCAGCGCCCAATCGGTCCGGCTCCTGGGAGACCCCGCATGAACGCCGTCCTTTTCGGGGCCAGCAGAGGAATGGGCCGGGCGTTGTCGCGGCGGATGGCCACCCGCGGCGATCGGCTGTTCCTGTTGGAACACGTGCCCGACGACCTCGATCGGTCGGCCCGCGACTTGGAAATTCACGGCGCGCGCGGCGCCGGTGGGGACGGCGTTTTGCGATCTATTGCAGCCGGAATGCTTTGCTCCGGCGCTCGAAAAGGCGGAAAATGCGCTTGGCAGGATCGACGCGGTGGTCGTGACGGCGGGGCTTTTTGCCCCGCAGTACGCGCTCGAAGAGGATCCGCAGTTGGCGGCGCGGCTGCTTGCGGCCGACTTCGCCAACACGGTGTTGTTCTGCGAGGAGGCCCGCCGACGCTTGCTGGCTGCCGGCGGCGGTACGCTGTGCGTTTTCAGTTCGGTGGCCGGCGAGCGCGGACGGAAGCCAGTGATTTTGTACGGCGCGGCTAAAGCAGGGCTGTCACGATACCTCGAGGGCCTGGACCACAAGTTCCGCCGCCAAGGGCTGCGGGTGGTCTGCGTCAAGCCGGGGTTCGTCAAGACGGGCATGACGGTCGGCCTGAAGCCGCCCCCATTTGCCGGCATGCCCGACGACGTCGCCCGGCGGGTGTTGCGCGCCGTCGATCGCGGCACGCCGGAACTGTACGTTCCGCCGATGTGGCGCTGGGTGATGCACGTCATCCGCCGCCTGCCGCGGTTCGTCATGCGGAAGATCGAATTCTAGGGCCTTGTCCAAAGGCGTTGTGGCGAATTTCAGACGCGAAGTCAGAGGCTACGAGATAATGGAGACTGGCTCGGGGCTCCAAGAAATCGCTGGCGGGAACATGGCATGCCGTCAGTCGCCTGCACCGCCGTTGGCGAAGCCTCTGACCATCGCGATCCTCTTCGCACTGTGGCTGCTTGCGGTGATTCCGCTTGCGCAGTTGGGCTACGGGTCGGATTACGACTCGTGGCGCGTGGCCCAGGCGGCGGAGCGAATCTGGCAAAGCGGCCACTATATCCGGTCACGATCGACCGGCTTCCCGCTGTTCGAAATCGGGGTCGCCCCGCTAGTCCACCTCGGCGGTTATCACCTGTCGAACCTGCTGGCGGCAGTTTCGGGACTGGCATTGCTGGCCGCGCTGCTGTACCAGGGGCGGCGAGGCGATTGGAAGGACCCGATCGTCACGACCGTTACGGTGGCGTTTCTGCCGATTGTCATCGTGAACTCGGCATCGACCATGGACTACATGCCGGCGCTGGCGTTGCTGTGGTGGAGCTACGCCTGTCGCGACCGGATGTACCTGCCGGCGCTGCTGATCGGCATCGCCTGTGGATTCCGTTGCACGAGCGGGCTGTTTCTCATTCCCATGGCATTCGGCTGGTGGGCGGGCGGCCGTCCACTGTGGAAGATTGCCGCCGCCGGCGCGGTGGCCGCGGCCGTGGCGGTCGCCGCGTTTTCACCGGCGCTGCTGACCTACGGTCTGCGGATGCCGCAGATCAGTGTCCATCTGTCGCTCGCGCTGCAGATCCTGAGGTACGGCCATAATTACCTGGCGCTGCTCGGCCTTGTGCAAACCGTGGCCGTGGCGTTGATCGTCGCCTACGTGTTGCTGCGGAAACGCCATCGCAGGGCGTTTGCCGCCTCGATCTCCGCGGCGGATGCCGCCTTTCACCTGGCTAATTTCGTCCTCTGGAGCGCCGCTTTTGCCGTGATGTCCGACGAGCCCGCGTACCTGCTGCCCCTGCTGCCGACGGTTGCTTTCGTCATCGATCGACTGCCGGCGCGCTCCTGGCGCGTCGCCTGTTGCGTGTTCCTGTTGTCCTATCATGTCGTGGCCGTGGATTTCAAAGGCGGCACCAGCGGACAACGGCGCTTCGAGCCCCAACCGCGGCCAGGATACACGCTGGCGGATGCAGCCAGCCGCGTTTGGATGCTCGATGTCCGAGAGGCGGCCACAGCAATGAAGGTCGATCGGCCCACGCTTCTAATGTTCGGCAGCCCATTTGTCACCACGTCCAATCCCGATTGGGTCCGCGACCCGAAAACCGGGTTCAGCCGCCAGCGAAACGGCGAACTTTATCTCAGCGGGCGGATTCTGGACGAGCCGCTGTTGCAGCGATTGACAGCGCAAGGGTTCCGCCTGGTTGTGTGGCAGGACGAAAAATGGGAGTATTACGACTCGGGTAATGCGGCATTGCGAGAGCGGTACGTGGAGGTCATCCCAAGTCTGGACGCGTTTTTCGGACGCAAACTCCGCGGTTGGCCCAACATCTGAGACAATTCAATTTCCCCTGCCATGTTCCAATCTCTCGTCCGACTGGCTCGTCCGCGCGACTGGATCAAGAATATCTTTGTCCTGTTGCCCGTCCCGTTTGCGTGGAAGGTGGGGGTGGTGATCGAGCCGATCCACTTCCTGTTGGGCCTTGCCGGTTTCTGCCTCGTGAATTCGGCGGTCTACACACTCAACGATCTGTGCGACGCCGCATCGGATCGGATGCATCCTAAGAAGGCGGCGCCCCATCGCCGCCGGCGCGGTGACGCGAACGGCCGCCGCGCTGCAGATTGCCGTGCTGGCGGCTGCCGGACTGGCGCTGTGCGCGTGGACGCACAGCAGTGCCGTGATGCTGATCGTGCTGGCGTACATCGCCATCAACGTCGGCTACAGCCTCGGGCTGAAGCACGTTGCGCTGTTGGACGTGTTTCTACTCTCTTCCGGATTCGTACTTCGTGTGCTGCTGGGCTGTGCCCTGCTGGCGGCCCCGCCCTCGGCGTGGCTGTTGCTCTGCACGTCGACGCTGGCGCTGTTTCTCGGCTTTGCCAAACGGCGGGCCGACTTGATCGAGGGTCTCGACGAGAGCCATCGCCCAAGCCTCCGCGGCTACACGAGGGGGTTCCTGGATCAAGCAATGTCGATCTGTGCGGGCGTGGCGATCCTTTCCTACGCGTTGTACAGCATCGACGCCAAGGTGTTGCTGGCCGGGCGAGAAATGGCCTCCATGCCTTTTGTTGCCTTCGGTATACTCAACTACCTTCGCCTGGCTGACGTTGAAGGAATTGGAGGGTCGCCGGTCGAAGTCGCCTTTCGTTCGGTAACCACGCAGATCTGCGGCCTCGGCTGGCTTGTGGCCGTGACATGGAGCATGGGGATGTGGTAGAGAGGAATTAGCCCAAGTTCGCCAAGTGTCGACGTAAGTCGTTGCGCAGCAAGGCGCGGATCCCGAAAGTCTTCACTACGTACCATCCGTTAGAGGGAGTGAAGGGAGGGCGAACTTCAGACGCGTCAGCAAAATGGCCTGGTGATCGGTCGGCTGAGTGACGCAGCGGCGGCGGATCTCTGTTCCCTGACGCGTGGGCAGCACAACATCGACGAGTTGGATCTTGCCCAGTTCTTCAAAGACGCGCCGGGGTTCGTGCCCGAGTCCGACCCGTTGGCAGCGCTGGGAGAGCGTCTTCCAGAGCACGTACGCCAGGAAGCAGACCAGGATGTGCGCCAGCACCCGTTCTTCTTTCTGATGCCAGATCGGCCGCAGCAGCAGATCGCTCTTATGGATGCGGAAGGCGGCCTCGGCCTCGGTCAGTTGCATGTAGGCCTCCCACAGATCCTCGTCGCTCCAATCGGTGACGTTGCTGCGCAGCAGATAACAGCCTTCGCTCAAGGCGGCCCAGTCACGCCACGCGTTGACCTTCTTCCACTGCAGCACCGCGCGGCCATCCGCCGCCGACTGCACCTCGGTTTGAAACAGTCCGGCCGCGCGGCTGTTCTGCCCCATCAAGCGCCCCAATCGCTGGGCCACGACCAGCGGCTCCAAACGCTGCCGCTGACAACTGGCCTCGATCCGCCGCAGCCCCTCGCCGAGCCGATTCTTCGAGAAGACCTCCAACGCTTCTTTGTACGGCAAGAGGGCGTCGAGGGCGCGATAGAGACGCTGCTCGTTGATCTTCTCCGCCGGAATGCCCAAGAGATCCGCCAGCGCGATGTGGGCGTAGAAATGTTCGGCGATGTGCAACTCGCTCGACGGCTCGCAGAGGCGGCAGAGGACCAGGACCACGGCCATCAACGACCAGGGGATCTCCTCGTCGCCGCGAGGCATGGTCTGGGCGAGAAAGTCCTTCAGCCCCAACTGCTCGATCAATTCCATGCCCAGCCAGGGACCGCCGAATTGACGACGGTTCTCCACGCGCACTCGCTTGACATCCACTTCGACCCACTCGGGACGCGCATCGTCGAAGAGCCGCTTCTGATGTGAGCCGGCGGTGCCCGTCGGCCGCGTTCGCACATCCCCAAGCGATGCGACTTCATCGAGTTGTCCCAGATAGGCCACCACGCGTTGCCGTGGGCCGCGCTCGGTGCGATACGACTCCATCAACGCCCAATAGGCGTGTCGCTTGCCGTTCTTCGGCGGTAATGCGGGCGAATGAACATGCCCGTATTTCTATCCCCGGCCCGAGCGGACCGAAGCCCAAGGTCTACACTACAACGGCCTGGACGGGTTCCCGGCCCCTCGCATCTCCTTTGGCAAAGACTTACGTCGAGAAATCCCCACCTTCGATGCGAGGATCGAATATGACAAGATTCCCGCCGAATCGGCCATTGCTGGCGAACTTGGGTTCGGGATTAGGAGGTCGGGGCCGGGACTTCTGAACGAGGGCCGGACGATTTACCGCCTAGTCCAGCCCTTTGAGCAGATCGTCGAACAGGTCGTCCGGCAGTTCGCTCGGATCGGCCCCGGGGATGGCCTTCGATTGGGCGGCAACCTCCTTGGCCGGCTGTTTTTTGGCCGCCGGTGCGGGTTTGGTCTGCTTCGGTTGGGCGGCGGTCGCCGGCTGCTTGCCCGTGCTGGTTTTTGGACCGGAAGTCACGGTTGTCTTGGCTGCCGCAGGCTGCGCGGCGGCGGCCGGCTTGGCGTGCTTCGGAGCAACCTTCGCCGCCTTCGGCTGCGGCGTCGGCTCCGAATCTTCCTCGATCAAGGCGAAGAAATCGATGTCTTCATCATCCGGTGTGTCTGCGGGGGCCACCGCAGGCTCGGGTGCAATCTTCTTGCCCGTGGCGGCGGCGCCGTCGCCGGAGTTCGCAGCAATCTTCTCAGAGAACGCGGAATCGGCCTCCGCGGGACTGGCAGCCGAGTCACTCGCTGGCACTGCCGCCACGTCGTCCTTCAGGTCGAAAACGTCGTCGTCCTCCGCCGGCGATGAAGGCGCCGCGGCAGCGACTGCCTCAGGCTCGGCCGGAATGGCTGTAGGCAGTCGGGCGAGATCGCCGTCGTACTTGTACTCGACGCGAAACGTCAGCGGCCCGATGGAAAACTCGGCGTCCGGCGGCAGCGGCGACTGCTTGACGCGCTGACCGCCAACCACCGTACCGTTGAGCGATCCAAGATCGCGGACCATCAGCAGGCCGTCGGTCTCGAAGACCTCACAGTGCCGTCGGCTAACCATCGGATGGCCAATGGTTAGCCCGGCCTCTTTGCTGCGGCCGATCACCTTGGGGACCTTCAGCACAACGCTGGCTCTTTTGGCCCTTCCGCCGACGACAACAAGCTTCGCTTCCATCGCTGCTCGACGCTCCTCATGGATCGCCAGTTGGCCGCGCAATTACCGGCAGCGGCCGAGTGGCCTGCCAACGACTGTCCCCGCAATATCCTATGGTAATCTGGGGGATGTCGACTCGCAACCAGCAAAATCGGCACAAGTCGACCTGTTCAGACCTCGGCGAAGGGGACAGTCCCATTTTCGCTGACACGAAAATCGGGACAGTCCCCCCAGGATCCTCCCGCAGGCATCCCGAGAGCCACCGACAGGCCAGGCAGCAAATCGGAGGTGGGGTGTTTTCGGCTCTCGTGCCCGGCCTATACTGTCAGGTGAGGGGGGCAGGTAAGGGGCAGGAAATTCGGTGAAGGAACGAGATAAGGCTTGGACCTGTCCCCTTCTGACCAGTTGCGCCACACAGACCGAGGAGTCCCAGAATGCGATTTCCAATTCGCCTGTCGTCACTCTGCTTGGGGGGCCTGCTGGTTTGGGCCAATATGGGTTGGGCCGAACCAAATGCCGGCCAGGCGGCGACGTCTTCCCAGTCGGATGGCAATGGTCAGGACAAAGGAGTCGCCAAGAAGGAGGCAGCCAAGCACTCTGCCGGCACGATCCCGAACGCCAAGGATAGACCGGTCGTCACGAGGAATACGGTGACGATCGCCGGTCAGCGCGTAAGCTACGTTGCCGAAACCGGGATGTTGCCGCTGCTGAAAGCCGACGGCGCTTCGCGGGCGTCGATTTTCTACGTCGCTTACATGAAGCAAGACGCGGGCAGCATGGAGCATCGGCCGATAACATTCTGCTTCAACGGCGGCCCGGGATCGTCGTCCGTGTGGCTGCATCTCGGCGCGCTTGGGCCGCGGCGCGTGAGATTGAACGAAAAAGACATAACGCAGCCTGCACCGCTCGGCCTTGTGGATAATGAGTTTTCAATTTTGAACGTTACCGACCTGGTGTTCATCGATCCGGTGGCCACTGGCTTCAGCCGGCCGACCAAGGAGGACGATGCCAAGCAGTTCTTCGGCGAATCGTCGGACATCGAATTCGGTGGGCGAGTTCATTCGGCTATGGACCACGCGGCACGGGCGATGGCTTTCGCCAAAATTTCTTTGCGGGGAGAGTTATGGCGTTTTCCGCGCCGCCGGATTGGCGCTTACCTGCATTCACGCTATGGAATGACGCTCCGCGGATTGGTCCTCGTGTCCGGTCTCCTTGAGCTCAGGATGCTCGGGCGACGTGCTCTGCCAGGTGTTTCTTGCCGGCATACACGGCGGTAGCGCACTATCACAAGAAGTTGCCCACCGATCTGCAAGCCGATTTGCCCAAGGCGCTGGCCGAGGCCCGCCAGTTTATGCGGACCGAGTATGCGGCGGCGCTGTTTCAGGGGGCGTCGATGACGGCCGACCAACGCCGCCGGGTTGTGGCGAAGCTGTCGCGTCTTACCGGGCTGCCTGCCCGTGTCGTCGAAGATAACAACCTGCGGGTGGACGCCGCGACGTTCCGCAAGGAGTTGTTGCACGACCAGGGCCTGATTCTCGGCCGTTTCGACGCGCGCATTACCGGCCGCGATGGCAATGCAGCGTCGCGACAGGCGCGAATTCGACCCTTCCGCCTCAGCGGTGGACGGGGCCTTTTCGGCCGCCATGAATGCTTACGTGCGAGACGAACTTAAATTCAAGGACGACCTGCCTTACTGGATACTCAACTCGGTTAGCCCGTGGAAGTCCGAGGTTCAGGGAAGCGTGATGGAGGAATTCGCATCCGAAATGCAAGCCAGTCCGCACCTTCGCGTATTGGTGCTCAGCGGCCGATGCGATTTGGCGTGTCCGGTCGACTATATTCGCTACAACATCGATCATTTGAATCTCGATCCGGCGTATCGCGGCAATATCACGTATGCGAAATACAAGGCCGGGCACATGATGTACATCAATCTGCCGGACTTGCGGAAGATGCAGAAAGACCTGGGCGCGTTCCTCCAGAAGTAGAGTGGGCGGGGTCGCGGTCATGGGCTTGGGCGGATTGCGATGAACGCAGCCCGTCCTGGGGGATCGGTGTCGAGAAATCCCCGCGTTTCTGCCAATCTGCGCTGTCTAAAATCGCTCCAAGTAAGCCTTCCAATGGGCACGGAGTTCTGGTAGGATTCATTGCTTTCGCTTGTGGGAAATGGGATCGGGAGAAACGTTGTTGACTTTGGCTGCGTGCGGCATATTCTTCTGGCACGTTAGCGTAGAACTGTTTTTGGAGAATGTCACGAAGGCGCCGGCAACGACATTGCACGGTCCAACTCCTTGGGTAGCAAGGAGATAAAATCACACGCGGGTGTAGCTCAGTTGGTAGAGCACGACGTTGCCAACGTCGTTGTCGTGGGTTCGAACCCCATCACCCGCTCCTTCCCATCGACGACATCCTATACCCTGGCCCAATCATGCCCGACACCGACAACGAACTCTCCGAGGCCCAACTCGAATCCGCGGAATCCGCCGAAGGCACCGAAGGCGAGGAAAAGGAGCCGCGGCTGGAACTGGAGGTCAACGTCCAGGATCGCAGCACGTGCGAGCGGCACGTGACCGTCACGATTCCACCCGGCGACATCCAACGATACTTCGACCGGGAGTTCAGCGAACTGATGCCCAGCGCGCACGTTCCGGGATTTCGGCCGGGCCGTGCGCCGCGCAAGCTGGTTGAGACCCGGTTTCGCAAGGACATCGCCGAGAAGGTCAAGAGCCAACTGCTGATGGCCAGCCTTGACCAGATCAACGAAGAGCAGAAACTCGCCCCGATCAGCGAGCCGGATTTCGATCTGGAGGCGATCGAGATGCCCGAAGAGGGCCCGTTGACCTTCGAGTTCGACATTGAAGTGCGCCCGGAGTTCGAGATGCCGCAGTGGAAGGGCTTGGTGATCGAGAAGCCGATGCGCGAGTTCAACGAGGCCGACGTTCGGCACACGGTGGAAAACATTCTTGCCCGGCGCGGCCGGCTGGTGCCCTACGAGGGGCCGGCGTCCTCGGGCGACTACCTCAGCACGAACCTGACGTTCAAACACGGCGATGAGGTGCTCTCCAACGCGGAGGAGGAGGTTATCCGCATCCGGCCGGTGTTGAGTTTCCGCGATGGAACGATCGCGCAGTTCGACAAGTTGATGGAGGGCGTTCGCACCGGCGAGACGCGTCAAGGCGAGGCGCGCCTGAGCGACGACGCGCCGAACGAGGCCCTTCGCGGGCAGACGATCACGGCCGTTTTCGACGTGCTGGAGGTCAAGAAGCTCGAAATGCCCGAGTTGACCCCCGAACTGCTGGAGGAGTTGGGCGGCTTCCGGGACGAGGCGGAGCTACACGACGCCGTCCGCGATCAGCTTGCCCGGCAATTGGAATACGAGCAGCATCGCCGTGCCCGGCAGCAGATTACCGCGGCGCTAACCGTGGCGGCCGATTGGGAATTGCCCCCGGCCATGTTGCAGCGGCAGAGCCACCGCGAGTTGCAGCGGGCGGTGATGGAGTTGCAGCGCAGCGGCTTCAGCGACGACGAAATCCGGCGCACGAAAACGCCCTGCGCCAGAACAGCACGGTCTCGACGGCCCGGGCGCTGAAGGAACACTTCATCCTCGAGCGCATTGCCGAGGAGGAGCAAGTCGACGCCACCGAGGACGATTACGACGCCGAGATTCGGCTTCTGGCCGCACAGAGCGGCGAGTCGGCCCGCCGCGTCCGGGCTCGGTTGGACAAGAGCGGTTCGATGGACGTGCTGCGAAACCAGATCGTGGAACGCAAGGTGATCGAGCGGATCCTGGCGCAGGCCACGTTCAAGGAGGTTCCCTACGAGTTCCGCCGCACCGACGAGGAGGCCGTCGACCAAACGGCTGGCGGCGGCGAGCACAGCGAGATTCCCGAGGCGAAGTACGACGAAGGTGAGGAAGTCCCCGAGGCCCGGGCCGAAGGCTCGGGCGAGCGAGGCCACGGACGCGAGACCAGCTAGCGGTGACGTCTTCCCTTTGCCGCCAATGATACCGATGAAGGATCGTCTATGAGCACTTCTCTGCGGCCGGCGTTCGTCGATCCGCGGCTTGCCTACCGCGACTACCAGCGCCAGCGGCAGATGACGCTCGGCGACCTGTTACTGGAGAACCGGATCATTCTCCTGCAGGGCGAAATCCACGACGGCAACGCCAACGAATTGGTGATGAAGCTGTTGTACTTGCAGAGCGAAAATCGCCGCAAGGACATCCATTTTTACATCAACTCGCCCGGCGGAAGTGTCAGCGCGACGCTGGCCATCTACGACACGATGCAAATTCTCAGTTGCCCGGTGGCCACCTATTGCGTGGGGCTGGCCGCCAGCGGCGGCGCGGTGCTGCTGGCCGGCGGCACGACCGGCAAACGCTTCGCCTTGCCGCACGCCAAGGTAATGATCCACCAGCCCTATGGCCAGGTCGGCGGCCAGGTCTCCGACATCGAGATCCAGGCCAACGAAATCCTCCGCACGCGCGAAGTGCTCAACGGTATCCTCGCCCAGCACACCGGACAGCCGATCGAGCAAATCGCCAAGGACACCGACCGCGACTATTACATGACGGCCGAGGAAGCAAAGCAATACCATATCGTCGACGACATCCTCATCAAGCAGAAGATCGAAGTGGACGAGGAAAAGTAGAGATTGTTGATTGAACGAAGCAACGATCGGCATGGACCGATCATCAATCAACAATCGCTGACGTTGAAGGGGACAGTCCCATTTTCGCGGATACGAAAATCGGGACAGTCCCCAACAATCATCAATCAACAATCGCCAATCCCCCATGTCTCTCATTCCTTTTGTCATCGAGAAGAGCGGCCGCGAAGAGCGGGCGATGGACATCTACAGCCGCCTGCTGAAAGACCGCATCATCTTCCTCGGCTCGCAGGTCAACGATGACGTGGCCAACGCCATCGTCGCTCAACTGCTGTTCCTGCAGTCGGAAGACGCGAAGGCCGACGTGCACATGTACATCAACTCGCCCGGCGGGAGCATTTCATCCGGGCTGGCCATCTACGACACCATGCAGTTCGTCAGTTGCCCGGTGGCCACCTATTGCGTGGGCCAGGCCGCGTCGATGGGCGCCGTGCTCCTGGCGGCCGGCGCGGCCGGCAAACGCAAGGCCCTGCCCAACTCGCGCATCATGATCCATCAGCCGCTGGCCGGCGCCGAGGGCACCGCCGAGGACATCATCATCCACGCCAAGGAGTTCATCAAGGTCAAGGAACGACTGAATCGCATTCTCATCAAACATACCGGCCATCCGCTGGAAAAGATCGAGCAGGATACCGATCGCGACCGCTTCATGTCGGCCGAAGAAGCCCTGGAATATGGGCTGATTGACCATGTTATCGAGCATGTGAGCGGCTAGTGGTCAGTGGTTAGTGGTCCGTTTCCCGTCGCCGAGCGGAGCTCGGCAGAACGGGCAGCGATCCGACAAGCAAGGAAGCTTTACCATGAAACCGTGGCACTGCGCCGTCGTCGCTTGGGCGATGTTGGCCGTCTCGGGCTGCTGCACCAGCCGCAACATCGAGCGCGACCTGGTCGAACGGGAACTCCGCACGAAGGACGACGAGATCTTCCGGTTGCGGCAGCAATTGGACGACTTGCAGGACAGCGCCGTATGCCAGTCGCGGCCGGCCTACGGTGCGGCAACCGAAGGCGAGCCTGGCGCCGACCGCGCCGCGCCGCCCGGCCAGCGCAACGCCGGGCGAGGTGCAGCCGCCGACGATCCAGTTGCCGTCACAGCCGGCCACGACCGTTCCCGACACGCTGAAAGTCCCCGACGTGCCCGAAGATCTGCAAAAACCCTCGAAGCCATTGGGGCCCGGCAATCATCGTTTGGACACCTCGCGGTTGGAACACGGTGCCACGGTGCGGTCGGTCAGCAGCACTGCGGCCGTGCAGGCGGCATCGGCCGTGCCCTTTACCCCGTCGGGCGACAGCCGCCGCGTCGCCCGCATCACGCTCGACAGGGCCATGACGGGTGGAATCGGTGGCGACGATGCTTCGGGCGATCAAGGGCTGCTGGTCGTAGTCGAGCCACGCGACCGCGCGGGCCATAACGTCGATGCCCCGGGCGAGATCAACATCGTCGTATTGGATCCGACCGCCTCGGGCGATGCCGTGCGTGGCCCGGTGGGATTTCTCCGCGGCCGAAACGGCGGCCCTCTTCCGCCGCGTCGGCACAAACCGGGCAATCCACCTGACGATGGCGTGGCCGGGCGACCCGCCAAAACACGGCAAGCTGCGCCTGTACGTCCGCTACGTAACGGCCGATGGGCGAAGGCTGAATCTCGATCAACCGATCGAAGTCGCAATGCCCGGCGACCGTACAGCCCGGTGGACGCGCAGCGATGCCGGCGACCGCGTCGAGCCAACCGCCGCCGCCGATTCCGCACCCTCGTGGCGGGTAAGCGCCATTCCTGTCGCTGCCCCTGTCCCTACGCCGACGGCTCCGCCGCCTCAAGCGGCCGCCCGTCCCGACGACCAGACGCCGCACCGCCCGCAATGGTCGCCCGAGCGACCGTAGTGCCCCGATGATGATGTGATTGCTGAGAAGTGGAGGGGCATGGGGCCTGCATCTACGTGGCGTCGTGAGATATGTTGACGTCCGTCAGTGCTTCGTTCAAGACGTCGCACTGATGCGTCAACGCCTCGACCGCTTCCTCAGCATCGGCCGGGTCGCCGGCATGCAGCATAAAATGCTCTACCCGCTTCGCGGCTTTCGTGGCTGCCTTTGCGCCGACGTGGGCAACCGTTCCTTTGAGCCGGTGCCCCAGACGCCCGACTTCCGCCAAGTCGCCTTTCCGCAAGGCCGCCCGCATTTGCGGGAGGATGTTGGCAATATCCCTGAAAAAGAACCCGATCATCTGCTGGAGCAAATCCGGCTTGTTGAGGCAGCGCTTCAGAGCCAACTCGGGATCAAAGACAGAAATTGGTGGGTGGGGATTGGGAATGAGTTGCGCGGAGCCGGGAATTGGCGGCTGCTTGTCTTCTTCCGATCCCGAATTCATTGTCCCTAACTCCTGCTCCGCCAGACTCTCCACCAGGGCAATCGTTTCGCGGGCGTCGATCGGCTTGGACAGGTAGGCGTCCATGCCGGCCGCCAGGCATTGCTCGCGATCGCCTTTCATCGCATGGGCCGTCATGGCGATGATCGGCACGCGGCGCGGAGGGATTGGGGATTGGGGATTAGGGATTGGATTCTGAGCGTCGGAAGTGGTCGGTCGACGGCCCTTCTCTAGTCCCGAATCCCCGATAGCCAATCCCTTTTCATCTTCATGCTTGCGGATCAAGGCCGTGGCCTCCAAGCCGTTCATTCCCGGCATTTGCACGTCCATCAGGATCACGTCGTAGCGATTCTGTTCGGCCAAGTAGACTGCCTCTTGGCCGTCCCCGGCGATCTCCACACGATGGCCCCGATCCTGCAAGATGTAGGTAGCCAACTTCTGGTTTGCCGGGTTGTCTTCGACCAACAGAATGCGCAGTTGCGCGGAGGCCGCCGCGGGGACAGCGACAGGCGCCTCGAAATCGGAAGGGAGTTCGTTCGCCAACGGCAGCCGGACGGCGAAGTAGAACGTGCTTCCCTTGCCCAGTTCGCTTTCGACCCAGATGCGTCCCCCCATCATCTCCACGAGGCTCTTGCAGATGGAAAGCCCGAGGCCCGTGCCTCCGAATCGCCGCGCCATGGAAACGTCGGCTTGGACGAATGGCCGGAAGAGATGCTCCAGATCGGCAGAGTGCGATGCCGATGCCGGTGTCCCGCACGGCAAACTCCAGGGTAACAGAAGGGTTTGGGAATTGGGAATCAGGGATTCGCCGCGGAGAATCGGAGGTTGCCGACTGCTGGTCCTCCTCGAACCCAGAACCGCGAATCCCGAATCCCTCAACCGGCGCAGACGGATCTCCACTTCACCGCGCTCGGTGAACTTGATGGCGTTGCCGGCCAGATTCAACAGCACCTGCTGCACTCGTATCCGGTCGCCCACGACCGCATCCGGCGTATCCTCCGATACACGGCAGTAGAACGACAGCCCCTTCTCGCTGGTCCGCACGGACAAGGATCCGCGTGATCTGGTCCAACATCCGCCGCAGGCTGAACGGGGCCGATTCCAACTCCAGTTTGCCCGATTCGATTCGTGCGGAATCCAGAAGGTCGTTTAGCAGAGTCAAGAGCAGGTCGGCCGATCCCTTTGCCAGTTTGCAGGCAGTCCTGGACAGTCGGGTCCGTTGCCTTTGGCAGCGCCACGTCGATCATGCCCAAAATCGCATTCATCGGCGTGCGTAGTTCGTGGCTCATGTTCGCCAAGAACTGGCTCTTGTCCTGGTTGGCGGCTTCGGCGGCCCGCGCATGGCGCTCCAGGGATTCGAGCAAGCGGATGCGCTGCATCGCGATGGCGACGTGGTCGGCCACCGCCTTCATCAGCCTCAGTTCGTCCTCGGCAAACGAGGGCTTTGTCCGGGAGCCGAACGAAAGCGTTCCGATGACGCGGCCCTCGTTCACCAGCGGGTGGCAGGCGTATGCCTGCATCCCGAAGGAGCGAACCAGATCGGTGCGGGGGTCGGGCGTGGTCTGGATATGCTCCGCCACAATGCGGCAGCCGTCCCGCGCCGCACAACCGCACACCGCCACTCCAAAGTCGAGCCACTCCATCTCGCGGGCCGTCTCGGCCGGTACGCCGGCGCAGGCGTTCAGGTGCAGGCGACCCGCCTGTTCGTCCACCAGGAAATTGAAAAAGGCATGGCAATCGAGATGCGCCATGACTTTCCGACAGAGCGACTCGATGACCTGCTGGGGATGGTCGCTGGAAAGCAACAGGGACGTGACTTCCGAGAAGAGTCGCGTGCGATCCTCGCTTCGCAACCGCTCGGTGATGTCGCGGGCAACATGAACCGCGCCTGTGAACCGACCTTGCCCGTCGAATCGCGGGGTCGTGCTCACCAGGAAGTCTCCGCCCAGGTGCGGCTCGTGCACCTCGGCCGTGTGCTCGTGATAGTCCCGGCAGGTTTGTGCGTGCGGGCAGAAATCGGGCGGCCGCGCCGTTCCGTGGACGGCCTCGTAGCATCGCAATCCGACGCATTGTTCCGCCGTCACGCCCAACCGCTCGGCCATCGCCCGGTTGACGCGAACGATCCGGTGCTGGTCGTCCAGGATGGCCACGCAGTCCGGGACGGAGTTGAACGTTTGTTCCCAGTCTGCGGCGCCGGCTCGCAGCGCCTCTTCCGCCCGTTTGCGCTCGACAATCTCCAAGCGGAGTGCCTGATTGCTCTGCGGCCAGCTCCGTGGTCCGCTCCTCGACGCGCTGCTCCAACTCCATGCTCAGCGCGACCAGCCCGCGGTTCGTCTCGGCCAGTTCGTCCTGCAGCGCACGGATCGTCGCTTCGGCCTCGGCCAGTTGCTGCTGTGAGATTGTCGTTTTCATGGGATCACGTCTCTTGACCACAATCACCGTGGCATCGTCCTCGTCTTTGGCCTTCGCGTGCAATAGCTCCTGGGCCATGGCCGCGGCCGGCTGCTCCGCCCAGCCGGGGAAATCGTTCCAGCCCCAGTGCGTGGCCACGCCGTCGGAATGGAGCACCAGCACCTGGTCGGGCGACCAGGCATGTTCCGTGACCACCGCGCCGGGCGCATTCAGGCCGATGACGCCTCGGCGAATCATGAAGTGAAACGGCTCGCAGTGCGGGGAATACCCGCACGAGGATGTTGCCCACCGAGGCGAAGCTGAGCCGCTCTTGGCCCCAATCGAAGCGTGCCAGGGCCATCACCACGCCACGCGTTGCGCGGCAGGCACGGCCCACGCCACGAAAGATCTGGTCCAACGGCAAGTCGAAATGGTTCTCGACGTACTGCCGCGCGGTCTGGGCGGCGCGATGGGCGAACTGGCCGTGGCCCAGGCCGTCGATGACGCCCACCAAGGCGCTCTCGGCCCATTGACTCACGACGAAGGCATCGCCGTTGACCTGGCTCAAGCGGCGCGGCCGCGTCGCCACGCCAAAGGCCAAGGGGCATGGCCGCACGCTGGGCCGGTGCTCGCGGAGCCATCGGCGACAGACGATGTGCGTGCCGTTGCCGCGCCGCGAGGTGATGTCCAGTTCATCCATCAAGCGGTTGACCGCTCCCAAGCCCGTGCCGCGGGTGCCGGCCGTCGAGAAACGGTCGCCCAGCGCCTGGTCGACGTCGGCGATGCCCGGCCCGTCGTCGCGCGACTCGAATCTCCAGCCCGACGCGCCCGCCGTCGGCCAACGGCGTCAGGGTGAGCGTTCCTCCGCGGGCGTGCTTGACTAGGTTGGTGGCCAGTTCCGTCATGGCCAGCGCAATCTCCTCGCAGGCTGTCGGCGCAAAGCCCAAAGCGGCAGCGATGGTTCGCGCGGCACGGCGTGCCGCGCCGACGCCGCTCTCATGGCGAACTTCCACGGTTTGGGACGCTGGCAGCATTCTATCTCCTCAGCCATTTTCGGACCTCCACCGTGGTGCCTTTGCCGACCTGCGATTGAACGGTCATTTCGTCCATCAACCGCTTGGCGCCGGGCAATCCCAGGCCCAGCCCTTTCCCGGTGCTGAAGCCCGCTTCCATCGCCTTGGCGACGTCGGGAATTCCCGGCCCGCTGTCCTCGAAGATCAGTTCCAGCCCCACCCGAGCGTCCCGGCTCAGCGACCGCCAACGCATCACGCCGGAGCCGGCGTAGTGGTAGATGTTCCGGGTCAGTTCCGAAGCGGCGGTGACGATGCGAGTCACGTCGGTGATGCCGAAGCCCAAGGCGGTGGCCGCGTTGCGAACGACCTTGCGCGCCATCACGATGTCGCTTTCGGAGCCGATGGGGAATTCGCCTTGGCGCGGTTCGTTCATGCACCGTCCTCGGATGGCGCGGAGCTTGAGCAGATCGAACGCCCGGTCCACGTCCAGCGCCGTCAGGGCCTTGCCCATCGTCAAGCCGAGTTGGGTCGCGGTGACGGCCACGCTGGCGCGCATGCCCGCCAGCACCGTGCGACCGCCCATCAGCCCCACCATTTGCACGGTTTCGGCGATGGTCCGCGCAAAGAAGGAGTCCAAGGTCTCGACCGTAGAAATGTCCAGCACCAGGCCGCCGCACTCATGCCGCGCCATGGCCTCGAGCACTTGCTCCTGGAGCGCCGAGATGGTCTGGTCGTCCGGGTCGGGCGGGACCGTGACCAGCAGCAGGTTGCGGAGTTTGATGACGGAGATGTTTTCGATGGCCATAGCGTTCTTTCGTCAGGGTTTGCCGTTTTTGGCGACGACTTGCAGATTCAGCATGTCCAGCGCCACCCGCAGTCCGGCGGCCAGGGAGGATCGCGTGGTGATGTCCGACAGGTCGATGCCCAGATGCACGAGCGTTTGGGCGATGGCCGGCCGCACGCCGGTCAGCACCACCTGCGCCCCCAGCAGGCGGACGGCGCTGATGGTCTCGATCAGGTGTTGCGCCGTCTGGGTGTCGATCGTGGGCACGCCCATGATGTCCACCAGGGCCATGCGGCGAATTGGTCTCCACGATGCGGTTGAGCAACCGCTCCATGAACTGCTGGGTCCGCTGGCTGTCCAACGAGCCGATCAGCGGCGCGACCACCACGCCCTGCCAGACCTGCATCACGGGCGTCGATAGCTCCATGATTTCCTTGGACTGCTGCTGAATCCGCTCCTCGGCCTCCTTGCGTTCGGTCAGATCGCGCGTCACTTTTGCGAAGCCCCGCAGCGTGCCGTCCTTGTCGCGCAAGGCCGTGATGATGGCGTTGGCCCAGAACTGCTTTCCGTCTTTCCGCACGCGCCAGCCTTCGTCCTCGAACCGGCCCTCCTTGGCGGCCGTCTTCAGTTCCTGCTCGGGCAGGCCGCGCTGGATGGCGTCGGCCGGATAGAAGCAGGAGAAGTGCTTGCCCATGATCTCGTCCGGGCGGTAGCCCTTGATGCGTTCCGCGCCGGAGTTCCAACTGACGACATGCCCCTCGGGATCGAGCATGACGATGGCATAGTCCTTGACGCTGTCCACCAGCAGGCGGAAACTGTCGTCGGTGCCCAGCACGGTGGCTGGGGAAGTCGATGTCGCGCTGGATTGTTTTGCCATAAGAGTCTCCGTTGCTTTGTTACCCGGCTGCGGAAGCCGCACGGCCGCGGCCCTGCCGAACGAGGTCCGTCCAATATAGCATCCCGCCTCGTGCCGGGCGATAGCCGTGATCTACCGCGAATTTGGGGGTTTACCTGTTTTGCCGAATACGAACGACTCGCGGTGGACCGCAAACGCCGCCGCCCGGTCGACGCTTGTTTCAAGAGTCTGCTCTTTCGCCCAAGCGCCAGCACAGCCATTTCCGCGGCCGTTGGTTCGCCGCTGGGGAGCAGCAAGCCGCACGCATTTGCGGCGGGACATGGTCCGCATCCTGGTACAAGAACGCAAGCATCTTCGGAAGCACTTCCTACGGCGCGTCAGCATGCGTCTGCTTCGGTTCGAGCTTCAGCGCGGCCGAATTGATGCAGTAGCGAAGGCCGGTCGGCTGCGGACCATCGTCGAAAACGTGGCCGAGGTGCGCGCCGCAATGCCGGCAGATCACCTCGGTGCGGACCATGGAATGGCTCGTATCGCGCGACTCGACGATACCGCTCTCGTCGACGGGCTTCGAGAAGCTCGGCCAGCCGCAGGCCGAGGCGAACTTCGCGTCGGAACCGAAAAGCGGCGCCCCGCAGCAGACGCAGCGATAGACGCCCTTGTCGGTGCAGTTCCAATAGTTGCCCGAGAACGGGGCCTCGGTCCCTTTTTCCCGGGTAACGTGGTATTGCTCGGGCGTGAGAACCTTCTTCCAATCGGCATCGGTCTTCGGCAGCGATGCGGGCTGCTCGGTTTTCGGTCGAGGTGGGTTCATCGCGGCAGACTCCAACAGCTTCGTCGATTGATCGATCCAACGGCATTCCTGGCAGTCGTCCGAGCGGCGCAGCCTGCCGCCAGAACCAAGAGTCCCATCCACCAGCAGCGTCCAACGGCAGCCAAGAGTCGCTCCCTGTGATCGAAGCAAACGGATTAATCCGTGTGGTGCGCCCAAAGCGGATTGATGGGCGTGGCGATTCCGGAAGCCACTATCATTTTACGATCTCACGCAAAGACGCAAAGGCGCAAAGTGGGAATAGGGATCGACTGGTTCGACTATGTGAAGACAATACCTATGCCGGCGGTTTCAAGAAAACTGCGTGTTTTTCGCGTCTTTGCGACTTTGCGTGAGCCCTGTTTCCAATGATCTGCTAAAGGCGCCGAAAAAGATAGTAGGATTGTATTGGCGAAATGGGGGTGTTGAATTATGCGACAAACCGGACCGTTGCTTCCTATCTTCATGTCGTTGATATTATCCTTGCCGCTGTTGGGTTGCGGCAAGCGGGAGGCGACGGTGACGGCGCGGCCAGGGGCGGGCGAGCATCGCATCGGCGTGAGCCTGGCGAACCTCGATGATCCGTGGCAGGCCCAAGTGAAGGCCGACATCGAGGCGGCCGCGGCGAAGCACTCCGGCTGGCGGCTGACCGTCGTGGACGCGCAGAACGACGCAGCCCGACAGCAGGCGCAGCTCGAGGAGTTTCGTGGCCGCAGGGCCGATCTTGTCATCGTCAATCCGGTCGACGTATCCGCCATGACCGAGCCCATCGCCAGGCTCTTTGCGGCCGGCATCCCGGTCGTCGTCCTGGATCGGGCCGTGATCGGCGATCAGTACACGTGCTTGATCGCCGGCAATCCGAGGCAGATCGGCGCCGAGGCCGGCAAGTGGCTGGCCGGCCGCCTGCACGGAAAGGGTAAGATCGTCGAGCTGCGCGGTCCGGTGGACTCGCGATGGGCCGACGAAGTGCACGAGGCATTTCGGGCGGAACTTCGCGACCCGGGCTACCGCCTCGTCTTCAGCGAGCATGTCGATCCGCCCCGAGTGGATGCCGGCAAACTGATGGTCGTCGCCCTGGGCCGGCTGGAAGAGATTGACGCTGTGTTCGCCTACGACGATGCCGCCGCGCATGCCGCCGAGCAAGCGGCCAAAGCGGCCGGGCGCGGCGAATGGCGTGCTGTTTCTGGGCGTTGGCGGTCTGCCGGGCGAGGGCGCCGCCTACGTTGCCCAGGGAGCGATTACGCGCGACCTGCCTGAATCCGACCGGCGGCGCCGAGGCCATCGATGTGGCGGCGAAGATTTTAGACGGCGCAAAGGTGCCGAAAACGATCGTATTGGACACACGCGTGATTGCCGAAAAGTAGCAGGCACGCCCCGCGTGCCGTAACCAGCAGCAGATCCAGGCCCTATGCCACAACCGGCGACGGCACGCGGAGCCTGCCGGCTACCAAGACCGTAGAATTACTTGGGGAGAATACGATGTCGATCGCTGAAAGCCACCCGCCTGTTTCCGGCGTCTCGATTGGCGACTACTTGATTCGCCGGCTCCAGGACTTCGGCGTCCGCGACGTTTTCGGCATTCCGGGCGATTACGTGCTGACGTTCTACGCAATGCTGGAGAAGAGCCCTTTGCGGCTGGTCGGATGCACGCGCGAGGATTGTGCCGGATTTGCCGCCGATGCCTATGCCCGGCTCAATGGCATCGGGGCGGTGTGCGTGACGTATTGCGTGGGCGGGCTGAGCCTGTGCAACTCGATTGCCGGGGCCTACGCCGAAAAATCGCCGGTGGTCGTCATCAGCGGCGTCGCCGGGCGTCCGCGAGCGTTTCAACAATCCGCTCCTGCACCACCGCGTCAAGGATTTTCGCACGCAGGCCGAGGTCTTTCGTCGCATCTGCTGCGCCGAGGCCGAACTGGACGACTCCGCACACCGCCCTGCGCGAGATCGATCGCGTGTTGGCGGCCGTGGTGCGGCACCGGCGGCCGGGCTACATCGAGCTGCCGCGCGACATGGTCAACGTCGTGCCCGACGGGCCGCACACGCCCAGTCGCCGCATCCCGACGCAGCGATCCGGCGGTCCTGTCCGAAGCCATTGCCGAGGCCGTCCGCCGCATCGAGGCCAGCCAGAAGCCGGTGATTATCGCCGGCGTCGAAGTGCATCGATTCGACTTGCAGGACGAGCTGTTGCAGTTCGCCGAGGGGGCCGGCATCCCCATCACCGCCACGATGTTGGGCAAGAGCGTCATCGGCGAGCGGCACCCTCTGTTCGTCGGCATTTACGAAGGGGCCCTGGGACGCGAAGAGGTCACGCAGTTTGTCGAAGAGAGCGATTGCGTGCTCCTGCTCGGCGAGTTTATGACCGACATCAACATGGGCATGTTTACGGCCAACCTCGTTCCCGCCCAGTGCATCTACGCCACCAACGAAACGCTCCGCATCAGCCATCATCATTTCAACGGCGTACTGCTGGGCGACTTCATTCGAGGGCTTTCGGCCGCCGGACTGAAGGCCCCGCCGCGGCAAGCTGCCGCCGCGGCGCGAGGTCGGCCGACGAGCCGTTCCAACTGCGGCCGAACGATCCGATCACGATCCGCGGCTGATCGCGCGGCTGAACGAGGCCCTCGGATGAAAACGACGTGGTCATCGCCGACCCGGGCGACGCCCTGTTCGCCTCCAGCGAATTGGTCGATCCATCGCCAGACGGAGTTCATCAGCCCGGCCTACTACACGTCGATGGGCTTTGCCGTGCCGGCGGCCTTGGGGGCAATTGTCGCGCGGCCGAACCTCCGGCCCATCGTGCTGGTCGGCGACGGCGCGTTCCAGATGACCGGCATGGAGCTGTCGTACGATCGTCCGGCACGGCTACTGGCCGGTGGTGATCGTCCTGGACAACCAGGGCTACGGCACCGAACGGCAACTCCATCCCGGCGAGCACAAGTTCAACAGCATCCAGCCGTGGCATTACCACCGAGCTGCCGGAGGTCCTCGGCGGCGGCCGCGGTCACGACATTCACACCGAAGGCGATTTCGACGCGGCGCTGCAAGCCGCCTGGCCGACGCCGGGCAGATGCACTTGCTGCACGTCCACCTCGACGTCAACGATCTCAGCCCGACGCTCGTGCGCCTGGCCGAAAAGCTGCGCGTGCGGGTATGAGAACGTCTCGACATCAAGGGGACGGCCCCATTTTCGCTGACACGAGAACCGGGACAGTCCCCCAAAATCGGCCGTTTTCTGGCCAAGTTCTCTGACGCTCTCGGGATTTGATTCGTCGCGCCGGACCTGGGTACTTGGAATCAACTTGCCAGGGGCCTAACCC
>CAWBLA010000007.1:0-215417 GCA_963789525.1 uncultured Planctomycetaceae bacterium | reverse complement strand
GCCAAACCATGGGCCAGAAGTGCGTGAAGACCGTCTGCGACACCTCCTTGCCGGTCTTCACCACCGTGCCTCGCGCGTGGACCGGGACGTCTTTGACTCCATAGCCCGCCTGCGTAAAGCAGGCAATCTCGTTGATCGTCATCCAGTGCTTGACTCGATCACCCAGACGCTTCACCGTGGCCGAGCAGTAGTAGAGCGAAATCCTTGGCCATCTCGCGGCTTCGCCACGATCCATAACGGTCTTCGAGCGCCTGAGGGCTTCCAAATGGAACAGCGTGGCGTGGGGAGTGATTCCGTGCTCCAACAGCGCGTCCGATAATCGGCGGTAGAAGTCGATTCCCTTCTCGTTTACCGCTCCCCGGCCGTCGGGAATCACGCGGGGCCAAGAGATACTGAAGCGATAATGCTTGATGCCCAAGTCGGACATCAGCTTCACGTCTTCCTTGTAGCGGTGATAGTGATCGCATGCCACGTCGCCGGTCTGACCGTCGCGGGTGCGCCCGGGCGTGTGGCTGAAGGTGTCCCAAACGCTCGGCTTGCGTCCGTCCTCGGCGGCGGCGCCCTCGACCTGATAGGCCGCAGTGGCCGCGCCCCCCAGAAGTCTTTGGGGAACGTCTGGCCTGCTGTTGCCATGTCAGACGCTGCTGCCCTCGCTGCCGGAGGGACGATTGCGTCCCCGGCGAGCAATGCCGCCGCGCCGCCGGACGCGGCGCCAGGAATCCGCGCCGCGTGCATTGCGCAATGTCGCGGTGATGGGTGTCGGATGTGGTTGGGCGGCTCATCAGCTTCTCCTTTGAGGAAAACACGGGTCGGGAACCATTGGTTTTGCAGATTACTTGCGCGGGCCGACCGCGGGGGTGAGCTACGGAATACGGTCCACGGAGATTCTGCGAAATCACCATTCGCGGTCCCCACCCATTCCGGAAGTCTACAGAACGTCGATTGCGTCGTCGACTTTTGGCTTCCGGCGACTTTTTTCGCAGATGGCACCGGCGCCAAGATGGTACAATAGATTTCGAGAACCGAGAGCCCATTTCTGACCTCGTTTCGCGCCATTCCCGCCCATGAAACCTACGGCAATCGTCATGCTCGGCGTGTGCCTTGTTTCGGCATTTGCGGTTGAAGCGGCGCGCTGGGCCGAGCGCCCGCCGAACATCATCTTCATCGTGGCCGACGATCTCGGCTATGGCGATCTCGGTTGCTATGGGCAGACGAAGTTCGCCACGCCCAATATCGACCGCATGGCCGCCGAGGGGCTCAGGTTTACGGATTTCTACGCAGGCGACACCGTGTGCGCCCCCTCGCGGTCGGCGCATGATGACCGGCCAGCACACCGGCCACACGCCAATTCGCGGCAACCTAGGGGTGTTCCGGAAGGCCAGACACCGCTGCCGGCCGCGGCTGTGACCATCCCCGAGCTACTGCACGCGGCAGGTTACGTCTCGGGCGGTTTCGGCAAATGGGGGCTGGGATTTGTCGGCACTGACGGCGACCCGCTGGCGCAGGGTTTCGACCATTTCTTCGGCTACAACTGCCAGAGCCGGGCACACCGTTACTACCCGGCATACCTATGGAACGACCGTATGCAGTATTTCCTGCCTGGCAACGACATGCGCCGGACGGTCACCTATGCGCCGACGTGATCCAGCGCGAGGCCCTGAAGTTCATCCGCGACAACCGCGATCGGCCGTTCTTCGCCTACCTTCCAACGACCATCCCGCACGCGGAATTGCTTCCGCCGCGCGACGAGATTTTTGCGGAGTTCGCGGGCAGGTTTCCCGAAAGGCCCTTTGCGGGTTCTCCGGCCGGTCGTGAGGCCGGAAGTGCAAACTACGGGCCGGCGGCGTCCGTCTCCGCGTACGCGCCGCAGTCGATGCCCAAGGCGGCGTACGCGGCGATGGTCACCCGGTTGGATCGCCAGGTCGGCGAAGTATTGCGGCTGCTGGACGAACTTGGCCTGGCGGACAGCACGCTGGTACTGTTTACCAGCGATAACGGGCCGCACAGGGAAGGCGGCAACGATCCGGTGTTTTTCGATTCCAACGGTCCGCTGCGGGGCTTCAAGCGCGACCTGTATGAAGGCGGCATTCGCGTGCCGATGCTTGCCCGGTGGCCCGGCCACATCGCGCCCGGCCGCACGAGCGAATTCGCGGGCGCAGTTTTGGGATATCATGCCCACCCTGGCTGAACTGGCCGGCGTGCCAGCCTCACCGACAACGGATGGAGTCTCGCTGGCGCGACGCTGCTGGGCCGCAGCGGCCAGGTGAAACACAACTACCTGTACTGGGAGTTCAGCGAGGCCAATGCGGGTCAGGCCGTGCGCGAGGGCCGGTGGAAAGCCATTCACTTCTTTGCCAAAGGCAACCGACCGGAGCGCATCGAACTGTACGATTTGGCCGACGATCTGGGCGAGACGCACAACATTGCCGCCGAACAGCCTGCGGTCGTCAAGCGCCTTCGACACTATATGGACGAGGCCCATCGCCCCAGCCCGAGATTTCCGTTGCCGCCCGACCGTCATTCGCTTTGAGCGACTGAGTGGTGTTCGCAGCGACGAGCGTCTCGGCGCGTCACGGACGCACCCTGATGAAACCGGCCGTCATCCACGTTTGCTACCGCTGGACGCCGTTGGCGTAGACGCTGGGTGTCGAGTCACTCCAGCCGATGACCGGCACGTCCGGGGCCATGACGAAGATTTCAACGCGGCGATTCTTCTGCCGATCTTGCGCGGCGTGTTCGGCGCGATCGGCTGCTGCGAACCGAAACCGGCGACGGCCATGCGCCGGTCGGGCAGACCGGCCCGCTTCATGCGATCGGCCACGGCCAGGGCCCGGGCGGCGCTCAGGTGGAAGTTGTTGGGATAGCGGTCGCGAACCGCCCGGCCGGCGACTTGCCGGCTGTCCGTGTGGCCGGCAACCATGATCTTCAAATCGCCTGCCGCCGGCGAGTTCAACACGCGCACTAAATCGTCCAGCAACCGCTCAGCCCCCGGTTTCAGCGTGGCTTCGCCGATGTCGAACATGATGTCCGTGTCGAGTTTGCTGACGCCGGTTTCCGGGTCGAAGTGCAGACTGGGATGTTTCTTCGACAGCTCGACGAGTTGCCGGCTCAATTCCGGCGGCAGGCGTCCCCGGCCGAAGGCCAAACCGTCGAATTGTTGGTACAGGCCGTCGCGTTCGCGCTGGTAATCCTGCAACTGCCGGCGGTCGACGGTCGAGCGGTCTTGCAGCGTGGCCAGTTGCTCTTCACTGCGGATCACCCGGTCTTCCAGCGTGCGGCCGTGGACCTTCATGTTTTCGATCTCGGCAAGCTGGGCGCGATTTTGCTCGGCCAGCGCCCGATTCTGCGCGTTCGCGGCGTTCAGTTCCGTTTTGGGAACGAGGCAGCCGGGCAGAGCCACGGCAGCCACCAGGCCAAGAAGCGGCCCGACAAGCGACTTCATGATTCGACTCCTTTCGAATCGTTGCACACACTTCGCCGGCTGGACCGGGCCACCCCGCCTCGCCAAGGCGAAGCGCGGGGGCAGCCTCGCAGCCATCACTTGCCGACGAAGAGATCCATCAGCCAACTATTGATCGTGTACGGGGTGCCCCAACTCCACATGTGCCGCAGCAGGTCGTACATCATCATGCCGCAGAGCATCAGCAGCACGACGCAGGCGGCCAACCCCGCGATCTGCCATGAGGTGTACGGCGCTTCGACCGATACTGCGCCGGGTTGCATCGCCGCCGTGCCCTCGACGAGGCCGCCGGGCTGGGCGCCAGACAACGGCGATCCGGCGCCTCCCATGCCCAGGTCGAAGGCGGGCTGGCCGCCGAGGTCCTCGTCGAGCATCGACGCCATGGAGTCGCCGGCGCCAACGCCCGCCATCGAAGACTCATCGGCTTCCGTGTCCAGGGCGATGACTTGCGAGCCGCTCTCCGACGCATCCCCGTCGGTGATGTCTTCCAGCGGCGTGAGCAAGAAATCGCTATCGCTTTTCGGCTGGTCTTCGGCGGCAACTTCATCCGCAGTCGCCAACGACGCCCCGCTGCCGACGCCCAGCGGCTGCTCCAGTGACAGTCCGCTGTCGGCGGGATCGATCAGCGAGATGCCGCTGTCGGCGCCGATGGCCACGTCGCTGCCCGGGCTGCTGCCACCGAGCACCAGGTCGTCGTCTTCGAGTCCCTTGCCGCCAAGATCGATGGCCGAGCCGCTCATCCCGCTGGGAATCGGCAAGCTTCGCAGCGTCGGCGCCTGTCCTCCATAGAGAGATTGTCATCAAGGCCGATGTCCAACGTCTCAAAGTTCGCAATCTTGGAGTCGGAGCCGTCGGGCTTCTTGGCGTCCGGCGTCGCTTCCGTCTCATCGATCTTGATGTCGCTTCCGGCCAGTTGGATGTCGCTTTCCGGCCCGCCCTCGCCGAGGGCTTCCATCGCGATCACGGTGCCGGAGGTCCCCATGTCCGATTGGCCCAGCGCAACCTCGCTCAGCAGCACGTCCCCGCTCTCTTCGTCTTCGGCCGGCGTCGGGTCGGCCTGGCGTTCGGCCGCCATGCGGTCGATGTCCTCGACCTTGAACTTCCAGTCGGCGCCGTCGCGATAGCCGTACAACTCGCGGCGTTCGATCATGGTCTTAACGTCGTCCACGGTGATCCCGAGGACCTTGGCAGCATCTGCAGAGTTGTAATACTTCTGGGCCATAACTGTCTCGTTTACCTCACTTCTGTTCCAACCACGATTGTATCTCCTTCGGGGTCGGACTGGCGTTGTTGAAGTCGGGCACCTGCAAATCCCACTGAATGTTGCGGGCGCTCTTCAGCGTGATCTTGCCGGTGTTCAAGTCGATATGATAGACGCTCAACACTCGCTGCCGCGGGTCGACCACGGTCAGCATTTGGCCCTTTTCACCCAACAGCGCCGGCGCCACGATCAGCTCCGACCCTGCCACGGCGCCCAGCGACACCGTCGCCGGCATGGCACGTTGCGTGAGACTCTCACCACGTTGCTGTGCCACGGCGACGGCCGCCGCCAGCGCCATTCCCAACACGACCCCCAGTACGGTTCGCTTCATGCTACACCTTCCGAGCCTGACATCCGGGAAGGCTGGGGCCCTATCCCTATTGTAAAAGCCCCAGACTCCGACGCAAGCAAAATGGCCTAAAAGAGGGACGGACCTCGACACGCACAACGGCAGCCTGCCGCGCTTCGAGGCCAAAGTATCGCGGCGGAGTGTATCGTCGCCGAAGGTCGGGGGCAAGGTCAGCGGCGGCTCAACGACGCCTTACCGCGGACGGAAAATTGTGTGATTAGGGTGGATGCGGTACAATCGTCGTCACGACCCTGTTGACCGTCGCTACAATTCCTGACTCCAAGGGGGGGTATGTCATGCAACGAGTGCTTTCGAGGCGTCATGGCGGGCAAGAGTCCGTCACAGCGGCCGGTTGCCTGCCGCTTTGCGGCCGAATGATGCTTGTGCTGGGCATTTTCTGCGTCGTCGCTGGGGCCGCTGCGACCGGCGCGGCGCAAACCCTGGCGATCGGCAGCTCCGCGCCCGACTTCAATCTGCCAGGCGTCGACGGCAAACAGCACACGTTGCGGGAGTTTCGCAACGCTGACGTGCTGGTGATTATTTTCACCTGCGACCATTGCCCTACGGCCCAGGCCTATGAAGACCGCATCAAGCAACTGGCCGCCGACTACAAAGCCAGGAACGTGGCGGTCGTGGCCATCTCGCCGAACGACCCCAAGGCGTTGCGACTCGATGAACTCGGCTATACCGACGTAAGCGACTCGCTGGAGGACATGAAACTCCGCGCCCGAGAGCACCAATTCAATTTTCCTTACCTCTACGACGGTGAAAATCAGAAGGTGTCGCGGGCGTACGGCCCGGCGGCCACCCCGCACGTATTCGTGTTCGACCGGGAGCGGAAGCTGCGATTCACAGGCCGCATCGACAATTCCGACAAGCCGCAACTGGCAACCACGCACGATACCCGCGATGCGATCGACGCCTTGCTGGCCGGCCGGCCGGTGCCGGTCGAGAAAACGAAGGTCTTCGGGTGCTCGACCAAGTGGTCTGACAAGCGCCAGTCCGCGCGGAATGCCTTGGAAACGTGGGCTAAGGAGAAGGTCACGCTGAAGCTGATTGACGAACAGGGCGTCAGGGCCCTGGCCAAGAACGACGGCAAGAAACTGCGGCTGATCAACGTCTGGGCGACCTGGTGCGGGCCTTGCGTCGAGGAACTGCCCGAGTTCGTCACCATCAACCGCATGTACCGTCACCGCGATTTCGAGTTGGTCACCATTTCGGCCGATTCGCCGGAAGACAAGGAAAAGGCGTTGGAAGTCCTCAAGCAAAAGCAAGTGGCCGCAACGAACTACCTGTTCGACGGCGCCGACAAGTACAAGCTCATGGATGCCATCGACAAGGAATCGTCCGGCCCGGTGCCCTGTACGGTCCTGATCGCGCCGGGCGGCAAGGTTCTCTATCGCAAGTCGGGTCCGTGCGAGCCGCTGGCCATTAAGACGGCCATCGTCGAGTACCTTGGGCGGACGTACAAGTAACGGGCAGGCATCGGCCGGCTACTTCCTGGCCATCGCCGCCGTGAGAATCGCCGCGGTGGTCTCGCGCATGATCCGCGGATCGACCGGCCGGCCTTCGACCAGCGCCTTGCGCACTTCCTTGCCGGAAATGAACACCGGCTTCTCGTCCTTGTGGTTTTCCATCAGATCGACGCGGCCGAGCGACTGGTAGAAGGCGGCGAAACCGACCCGCAACGGGTGAATCTTCAGGTCGCCGGCCAGATGGTCGAAAATGTCCTGGGCGTCGAAATCGCCCCAAATGGGCGTGCCGTCGTGATACGGGGCGTCGGCGTGCTTCCGGCCGATGACGATGTCGGTGAAGCCGAAGTTCTGCCGGTAGATGCCGTGCATTACGGCTTCCTTGGGGCCGCCGTAAAACATTTTGATGTCGAGGCCCAGCAGGATCACGCGGTCGGGCACGGACTCGCCGCGCGGGCCCCAAAGGGCTGGATCGCTGTCGCCGTCGCCCATCGCGCGGTTTTCGATCAGGACCTCGTAGGTGTGCATGCGGACGTCGGCATCCACGTCGTCGCCCTTGGTCTCGCCGATCAACGGATTTAGACATGCTCCGGCGTTGTGGCCTGCTCGCAACAGTGTTTCCAACCCATACACCAGCGCATATTCGTGTGCGCGGTGCAGCGGGTTACGGGTCTGAAACGCGACGACGCGTTGCCAGCCCTTTTGGGCCAGGAGCTTTCGGACCTCGCGCGGCGTGAGCACATACTTGCCGAATCGCGGGTGCTTTGGCTGCGGCAATACCTGGATCGTTCCGCCCAGCAGGTGCGTCTTGTCGGCGTCGGCCACGAGCACCATGTCGCCCCCGGGATGGTCGGTCCGCTCGGTCAAATAGACGCGCTGGAGGTACTTTTTCTTGTCCCAGGAATAAATGTCCGTGATGTCGAGCACAGCGACAATCTCGCCCGACGCGTTGACCAGCGCCGCCTGTTGGCCCGGCCGAAGCGTTTTGGCCAATGCTTCCGTCACCGGCAGGGCCAGTGGGATCGTCCAGGCGTAGAGCTTCCCGTTATGTTCGAGGACCGACTCGTCAAGCACGCGGTCGTACGCGGCCGAATCCATCGGGCCTGCCAACGGGCTGAGGCCGCCGTCGCCGAGACGATAAACCGTCGACAGATCGGCATCCGATACCGGCACTTGCGTCAAGGTCTTGGCATGGGCAAGAAAATCGGCGATCGCATCGGCCGGCACGGTTCGGCAGACCGGCTCGGTCAAACCGCCGTGAGGGGGCACCAAAGACGTCATTCGTGATTCCTTTCGCTCTCCTCTTATAACAACTTTCGGCAAATCAGATGTGGTACATTCGCTCGTCCTGCTGCCTCGACTGCTCCAGGAGGTCGGCCAACGTTCTCTCATCGAGCATTTTTCGCTGCATGGCCGCAACATCGCTCCATGCCTGCGACAGAACCCTGACCGCAGCCGAGTCGAGCGAAGCGCTGGTCGCCTTGGCGCCTTCCTCGAACGAGCCATCGATGACCTCCATCACCTGGCCCAACGAGATTTCGGCCGGTGATTTGGCGAGTTGATACCCGCCGGCTGCCCCGCGGACGCTGTTGACCAGGCCCGCCCCCTTTAATTGAAGAAGGATTTGAACGAGGAACCGGGGCGGGATTCCGTGTCGTTCCGCAATCCAGCGGATGCGGACCGGCTCGCCCGAGCCATACTGCGACGCCAATTCGAGCATCGCAATGCAAGCGTATTCCGTTTTTGCCGAGATTCGCATGAAGAAACTCCGGTCGAACCGGCCGAATTATACGAAAGTTGGTGAACAATGTCTACTATGATCGCGCGGCCAAGTCGATCGCTCCGGGGCTTGACCGCCGGCAGTCAAGTCGACACCATAGCGAACAATGGATGATGGGCACGCCTTGCGTGTCGTGACCGGCGACGGCATGTAGAACGTGCCTGCTACGGAAAAACGGTGACCAAATGGCAGAAAAGGCTTATCTAGCCGTCGACATAGGCGCCTCCAGCGGGCGCCACGTCGTGGGGTTTTTCGATGGCTCGCGTCTGCGCATGGAGGAGGTCCATCGCTTCGACAACGGCCCGGTCGAGGTTGGCGGACGGTTGTACTGGGACCTGTTGGGCCAGTGGTCGCACGTCCGCCGGGGCCTGCGCGCGGCAGGCGACCGGTACGGCAACGTCATCGCCAGCGTCGGCGTCGATACGTGGGGCGTTGACTTCGGCCTGCTGGGGCACGGCGACGAGCTGTTGGGCAGCCCGTACCATTACCGCGACAATCGTACCAACGGAATGATGGAAAAGGCCTTCGGCATCGTTGCCCGCGAGGAGATCTTCCGCGCCACCGGCCTACAGTTCATGCAACTGAACACGCTCTACCAGTTGCTGGCGATGAAGCTTTCGGGCTCTCCGCTGCTGGACATCGCCGAGTCGCTGTTGATGATGCCCGACCTGTTTCACTGGCTGCTGACCGGCGTGCGATGCAACGAGATGACGGAGGCGAGCACGAGCCAATTTTACGACCCGGTTGCGCGGGACTGGGCTCGTGGGCTGTTCGAGCGGTTCTCGCTGCCGGCGCGGATTCTCGGGCCAATCAGCCAACCGGGAACGGTCCTGGGGCCGCTCCGGGCGAACCTGGCGGCCGAGAGCGGCCTGGCGGCGGCCAACGTCGTGCTGCCCGGTTCGCACGACACGGCCAGCGCCGTGATGGCGGTGCCGGCTCACAGCCACCTCGGCGTGCGGCCCGACTGGTGCTACATCAGCCTGGGCACCTGGGCGCTGATGGGCGTCGAGTCGCCCAAGCCGGTGATCGACGATGCGGTGTTGAGGTGCAACTTCACAAACGAAGGAGGAGTCGGCGGCACGACGCGTCTGCTGAAGAACATCATCGGCCTGTGGCTGGTGCAGGAGTGCCGCAGGGTATGGAACGACGCTGGTGCGAACCTGGACTGGGAAGCCCTGAATCAACTCGCTGCGGCGCAGCCGGCATTGCGATCATTCGTCGATCCCGACGCGCCGGAGTTCGTTGCGCCGGGCGGAATCCCCGAGGCGATTCGCGAGTTCTGCCGCAAGACCGAGCAGCCGGTGCCCGAGGAGAAAGGCGCCGTTCTTCGCTGCGCGATGGAGAGTATTGCCATGAAGTTTCGCCAGACGCTCGCGATGTGCGAGGAACTGGCCGGTGGCCGGCTGGAGACGATTCACATCGTTGGGGGCGGAACCAAGAACCGCCAGCTTTGCCAGGCCGCGGCCGATGCGACGGGGCGCCGCGTCGTGGCCGGGCCCATCGAAGCCACGGCCACCGGCAACCTGATGATGCAGGCCATTGCCGCCGGCGATGTCGGCTCGATCACCGAGGCCCGCGACGTGATCCGCCAGAGTTTCCCCGTCGATGAGTACGAACCCCGCGACACCGCCGCGTGGGATGACGCCTACGGGCGGTTCCTGGCGATTGTCAAATGAGAGGTCGTCAGAGAATAGATTCCAAAGGAGACCAAGAATGATTCGCGTCGGAATTGCAGGCATCGGCTTTATGGGGATGATCCACTACTTGAGCTACAAGAAAATCCGCGGCGCGAAGGTCGTGGCCCTGTGTGAACAGGACCGGAAACGGCTGTCGGGCGACTGGCGCTCGATCCAGGGAAACTTCGGCCCGCGGGGCGAAATCATGGACCTTGGCGGCGTGGCCCGCTACACCGAACTCGACGACCTGCTGGCCGATCCGAAAGTCGACATGGTCGACATCTGCCTTCCGCCGTCGTGGCACGCGAAGGTGGCCGTCGCCGCGCTGCGGGCTGGCAAGCACGTCCTTTGCGAGAAGCCGATCGCGCTGCGGCCGGCCGACGCCGATCGCATGGTCCGGACAGCCGACCAAACCGGCAAACTGCTGTCGATCGGCCACGTGCTGGCGTTCTTTCCGGAATATCAATTCGCCCGGCAGGCCGTGCAGAGCGGCAAGTACGGGCGGTTGCTCGGCGGCCATTTCAAGCGCATCATCTCCGACCCGACGTGGCTTACGGACTTCTACAGCCCCGAAAAGACGGGCGGGCCGATGCTCGACCTGCACGTTCACGATGCCCATTACATCCGGCTGGTCGCTGGAATGCCGAAGGCTGTCCACAGCGTCGGCTCGATGCGGGGCGATGTCGTCGAGCGCTTTTCCACACAATTTCTCTACGAGCCGCCGCGGATGATTACGGCCACCAGCGGCGTCGTCGATCAACAGGGTCGGCCGTTTACCCACGCGTACGAGATGTACTTCGAGAAAGCCACGCTCTTCTTCGAGTACGCCGGGCTGCCAAAGCTGGGCGACGTTGTCACGCCGCTCACGGTGCTTCTGGACAAGGGCAAAGTCGAACGGCCAAGACTCGGCTCGGGCGACCCAGTGGACGCGTTCCAGGCCGAGCTTGCCGAGGTCGTCCGATCGGTACGCGCGAACACCCCGTCGCCGCTGTTGGCCGGCCAACTGGCCCGCGACGCCATCGTCCTGTGCCAGAAGCAGACCGAGTCGGTCCGTCGCGGCCGCGCGGTCAAGATCTCGTGAGCACCGTCGGTAGCAGGCACGCTCCGCGTGCCGTCGCCAACGTTCCGGGATAGCGCGTCTTGCAGAGCGCCTCCCTGACGCCCCACAACCACCGTATCAAGAGGTGCGTCTGGCGCAATGCACCATTCGACTTGGCAAGCGAGCTTGTCAAACGCATCTTGCCAACGTCAGTCCGGCGGCAGGTCTGCGGATGCCGCACTCGGCACCGTAGTGCTCGGGGCAACTGACGCAGTCTTCGGCAATGCCCGCGACGTGCCCGCACTTGCGGCAGACACTTGGCCGTTGTCGCTCGACCGGCACCGTCCGCGCCGCATCGGCGGGGAACAACCGTGTGTCATGCACGATCAGCATCGCGCCCGTTCGCTCGTGCACTACCGAAATGCATCCGAGTGCGATGCCCAGTGGTTGGCGCGTCGGCAAGACGAACCGATCCTGTGAAAGCAATCCATCGGGGGTCAGAATGCGAAAGAATCTGCCAGGCATAACGGTCCCTCCCTCCGGTATGTCAAATTGTATGCAGCAGACAGCACGGGACCAGACAGTCCTGTTGGGCAAACGCGCCTATATCAATTGTGGGGGAATGCGCACCGACCGCGAAGAAGTAATCCGATGGGCGAATCTTCGTCGGCAGGGCACCCAGACTCTGGCGCGTTATTCTTTTGCGGCGCCCTGTGGGCCACCGAGGCCGAGGTCGTCAAGCTTCTTTCGCAACGTGCTGCGGTGAATACCCAGCCGGCGCACCGCGGCAAGATACTGGCCACCGCAGCGTTCGGTCACCGCTTGGAGCAAGGGCGGCTCGACGAATCGTAGCAGCCTGGCGTAGAGGTCTTTGGTCGCGGGGTCTTCGAGCTGCCGCTGGGCCCATTGGCGGACCAGCGCGGCAATCGCCTCTTCCGTGTCGCCATGCAGCCGTGGCGCGGGCGGCATCGGCGGCGGCAAGTGCTCTGGCGTGATAATCCCGCCGCGGGAGAGAATCACCGCGTGTTCGACGGCACTGCGCAGCTCACGGACATTGCCGAACCACGGCCGGCGTTGCAACTCCGCCAACGCCCCGGCCGAAAGCGCCGGCCGCGGCTGTCCCTCGGTCAGGTCGCCGAGAAAGACGGCCGCCAGTTCGGCAATGTCGTCGCGACGCTCGCGCAGCGGCGGGATGTCGATCTCAAACGTGATTAGCCGGAAGTACAGATCGTGGCGGAAGTCGCCTTCCTCGACCCGCCGGCGCAGGTCCTGATGCGTGGCCGAGATCAAGCGGAAGTCGCAATACGTCGGCCGCTCTGCGCCCACCGACAACACCTCTCCATGTTCCAGCACACGGAGCAGCTTCACTTGCAGCGGAAGAGGAATGTCGGCCACTTCGTCAAGAAAGATCGTTCCTCCGTGGGCCTGCTCCAGCAGGCCCTTGCGCGGCTGGTCGGCGCCGGTGAAGGCGCCGGAGACGTGGCCGAACAGTTCGCTTTCGGCCAACGACGAACTGAGCGAGGCCACGTTCACGGCGACGAACGGTCCTTGAGCCCGCCGGCTGTAGCGGTGAATCGCCCGGGCCGCCAGCTCTTTGCCCGTACCGCTTTCACCCCGCAAGTGGACACAAGCGTCGGAGGGGGCGACCACGGCGATTCGTTTGAAGACCTCCTGAATCGCCGCCGAGCGACCGACGATCGGCGACGCATCGGGCGCGGCCCGGCTGGCGTCGACCGCGGTGGTGGCCTGAGCGTGGTGGTCCACAGCTCGTCGGATCACGCGCTCGGCCGCGGCGAGATCGAATGGCTTCAAGAGATACTCGAAGGCCCCGCGACGCACGGCTTCGACGGCCGTGTTCAAATCGCCGAATGCCGTGACGACGATGATCGGCACCGCCCCGACCGCTTCACGAAAGTGTTCCATCGCCTCCAGACCGCTCATGCCGGGCAGGCGGACGTCGAGCACGATGGCGTCCGGGCGGCACGCTTTCGCCGCCGCAATCCCTTGTTCGGCCGACGCCGCCGTGGCTGCCCTGTGACCGAGCGACTCCGCCAGCCGGGCCAATCCCCAGCAGATGCTCGGTTCATCGTCAACGACAAGCAAGTGCGCCATCGCGGCAATGGTGCACACGGTGCACCGAAAAACTACCCTTGTAGAACAACGCGACCAGCGGTCGCGGTCTGCAGCATCTCAATCGCCAGTGGCAATTCGACCGTGAAGCACGTCGTGCGCTCCTCGCGCCGCCAACCAATCGCGCCGCCGTGCCGTTCGGCAATCTGCCGGGCAACGTACAAGCCCAAGCCGGCGCCCTCGGGCGTGCCGCTGACGAACGGCTCGAACAGATGCTCGGCCACGTGCGGCGATGGGCCGGGGCCGGTGTCTCGAACGCACAATCGCGCAGGTTCTCGCCGGCTGCCTCCAATGTCACAATGATTTGTCGAGCGCCGGCGGGAACAGTCCCGTCTTCACCGGCGCGAAAATGCGGACAGTCTCCCTGCCGTGCAGCCTCCAGCGCGTTGAACGTCAGGTTCAGGGCTAGCTGACGCAGTGCCTCGGCCGCACCGCGGACGGGAAATGCCCGGGCTGCGTGGTGAAACTCCAGCGCGACGCCTGCGTGAAGGCATGCGGGCCGCACCAGCGACAGTGCGTCCTCGACAACAGCGGTCAACGAAACGTCCTCGTCGGCCGTCGCCTCCTCGCGTCCCAGGGCCAGGAATCGCTGCAAGAACGTCTCCATGAGCCGCAATTGTCTGCAGCGCGACATCGAGCGATTCGCTCGCGGCCGTTGCATCGCACTGGCGACGGTGCAACTCGATGGCCATGCGGCCACCGGTGGCCGCGTTGCGCAACTGGTGCGCCATGCCGGCCCCCAACTGATCGAGCGTGCGAAGCCGTTCGTGGCGCCGCACCTCGGCCTCGTACTGGCCAAGTTGTTCCGCCATGCGGTTGATCGAAAGCGCCAGGTCGCGGATTTCGTCATCGTGGCGCCACAGAGGCATGGGCTCGAAGTTTCCGCGCGCGATAGCGGCAGCCCGATCGCCCAGTTGCCGAATCGGCCGCACAAACCGGTTCGCCAGAAGGGTCGTGACCAGCACGACCGCAACGACGGCCAGCGCGCCGGTGGCCAACGCGGGATAGGCCGCTTGCCGCATCGTCGCCGACCAGCGGTCTTCCGGATAGAGGACAATAAGAGAGCCGGCCGGCGAAACCGGGTCGCGCGCGGAAATCGCAACCCGCTGGCTAAGATAGTAGCGTCCGGCCAGTAGCGTTGCCGGGCGCGTCCCGAGGCCGCCGGAGGTTGGATCCTTGTCCATCGTCTTCAAACGCTGCACGTCGTCGTCGCCCAGCGGCAACGTGCTGGCCTGAAGCGCATCGCGCCGATCCAACAGCACAAATTCGGCGCCAGACAGGCCCCCCATCGGCCGCAACACCGATTCGATCAAAGGAAACTGCGCTTCGGTCAGCGTGGCAACCATGCGCCGCAGATTGTCCTCCTGGATCTGCCGCGCCCGCACGGCGCCCAGATAGGCGCTTACCCCGCTGGCCAGGACGATTGCCAACACCACGACCGAAAGGGTAGGCAGCAGCAACTGGAATTGGATGGGCCATCGCATGCCGGTAAGTATACCGGGACGTTCGTGCGATTGCACCGCCGGAGCGGCAAAGCGCCAAATGCCAAAGTCGATGCATTGTCGCCGCATAGGCGGTAAAGGGGACGGTCCCATTTTCGTTGACACAAAAATCGGGACAGTCCCCCGCATGCTCGCGGAATACCGCGGCCGGTCGCGGGATTCCGTGGCGCTTACGAAGAATTTTCGCGCACGGGACGATGTTCGCTTGTCACAAGCGACAGTCTCGGCTAAGCTGCTGTTACACGCCTATGTTTGCACGGCTGCCATGATCCTACGCGGGCGCCACGCTGGCGTCCGGCCCCTTGTGGACGATCGAACGGGCCGATAGGTTACGTGTTTCTTCAAACCACGGCGGAGGAACCGATGACTACCCACCATGCCAAGGTCAAGCCGGAAGTGGAATTTCTCGCGCAACTCGATGTGGGCGCCGACCGGAAAACGTTTCTGAATTGCATGCAATGCGGCGTGTGCAGCGGCAGTTGCCCATTGGGTGATGTAATGGAGTATCCGCCGCGACAAATGATTCTCAATGCCCGGGCCGGACTGCTGGACAACGTGCTCAACAGCCCTTCGTTATGGATGTGCATCGGATGCTACATTTGCTCATATCGGTGTCCCCGTGGGATCGAGTTGACCGACGGCGTGTGGCCCGCACTTCGCGATAAGGCGATGCAGAACGGCGTCCAGCCGCCTTCGGAACTTCAGGACGCGTTCCAGAACATCTTCAAGTACGGGAATTCGCTCGGCGAGTCGCCGCGGAAACGGATGGCGTGGGCCGACAAGCTCGACGTGCCGGTTCGCGACCTGTCGAAGGAGCCGGAACCGGTCGAGGTGCTTTGGGTGGTGGGCGACTATCCATCGTACTATCCCCGCAATCGCGCGGTCACTCGGGCCTTCGCCCGCATTCTCACCGCCTTGGACGTTCGCTGGGGCGTGTTGGGCAACAAGGAGCACACCGTCGGCGACTGCGACCGCCTGTTCGGCGAAGAAGGGCTCTTCGAGTCGCTGGTCGAATACAACCGAAAACTACTGGATGCCCAGCAATTCGAGAAGATTGTTGTACTGGATCCGCACAGCTACCGTTCGCTGGAGAAGTTCTATCCGCGGTTTGGGGCGCATTATCCGGTCGAGCATTACACGACCTTCCTGGCCGCGAAAATCGAAGAGATCAAGAAGCTGGCGGCCAAGCCGGTGGAGGCGACGGTTACGTACCACGACAATTGTTGCGTGGGGCGGCGCTGCAATTGCTTCGACCCGCCCCGCGCTCTATTGGGCGCTATCCCTGGCGTGTCGCTCGTCGAAATGCGTCACAGCCACGAAGAGGCTTTGTGTTGCGGCGGCGGGGGCGGCGGCATGTGGCTGGACGGCCACATCGTGGCCAACGGGGGCCAGCGCCTGAGCGATCGCCGCATCCGCGAGGCCGCCGATGTCCAAGCCGACGTGCTCGCGGTGTCGTGTCCGTTCGAGTTGTCGCGGTTCGAGGATTCCGCCAAGGTCGTCGGCCTCGAGGACCGGTTGAAGGTCCGCGACATACTCGAGTTGCTGGCCGAGTCGATGGATTTGGGTGAAAAGGAGACGCCATGAAAATTGCAGTCGTCGTGCGGCAGGTGCCGGACCTTATCGAGCCGGTCGAAATCGCCGCTTCGGAAAAGGCCGTGGACCTCGACGGGGCCACGTTTCGCGTCAACGACGCCGACGATCTCGCCCTGGAGCAGGCGATCCTGATTAAGGAGAAGCTCGCCGGCAGCACGGTGAGCGTCGTCGCGCTCGACTTCGGCGATGTCGACAACACATTGTACGCCGCCGCGGCCAAGGGCGCCGATCAGATTATCAAGATTCCGTATGACGCGGAGCAATCGCCTGCGCCGAAGCAAGCGGCGGCGATGTACGCCGAAGTGCTGCGCGGCCTCGGCGCCGATCTGATCCTGGTGGGCAGCTATGCCCACGATGAATTGGAGAGCACGCTCGCGCCGCTGCTGGCGCTGAAGCTGGGGCTGCCGTTTGTCGGCGTCGTTCGCGGAGTACAACCGGCCGCCGAAGGAGGCACGGCGACGGTGTTCAAGGAGTTCCCCGGCGCCGTGTTGGCCAAGATGAAAGTCACGCTGCCGGCGCTCTTGGGCGTGCTCAGCGCCGACGAACCGCCCCGCTACGTGCCGGTCAGCCGCATTCGCGCGGCCATGAAGTCCACCAGCATTGACGAACAAGAAGTGCCGGGGGCCGACGCAGCCTCGGCAGCGACGATTGATCGCCTGTATCACCCTGCCGTGGGCGAAAGGGCCGAAATGCTCGATGGATCGGCGGAAGACGTGGCCGCCAAGATCGCCGGCATTCTGAAAGAAAAAGGAGTTCTCAAATGAGCAGTCAAGATATCCTGGTGGTTGCGGAAGCCGACCGCGGTCAAGTGACCGACATCTCGCTGCAAATGCTCGGCGCGGCGCGCCAGCTTGCCGCGGCGACGGGCGGCAAAGTCGTTGCCGTACTCTTAAGCGCCGACGGCGCGGCGTACGCCGATGCGCTTTCGGCCGCGGATCGGATCCTGTTGATCAACGATCTGCTGCTGGCCGGCTACGCGCCCCTGCCTTACGTGTCGGTGCTGGAGAAAGTGATCGCCACGGAAGGCCCTCGGTTGGTGCTTGTCGGCAGCACGTCGGCGGGTCTGGACGTCGGCCCGCTGCTGGGTGCGAAACTGGACGTGCCGGTGATTAACGGGTGTTGCGGCGCTACCGTCGACGGCGGCGCGGTGAAGGTGACGGCCGGTTTCTACGCCGGGAAGCTGCTGGCCGACGTGTCCATCGCGTCGGCGCCGGCCATCCTGTTGGTGGCGCCCGGCGCGTTCCGACCAGCGGAGCAGAAGGGCGAGGCCCAGGTCGAGCGCAAGGCAGCCCCGTGCCGCTGGAGGCCGGGTCCGTGGTGTTCGAGGAAATGATCCTGCCGGATACGACGGACGTGGACATTACGCAGCAGGATGTGCTCGTGGCCGTCGGCCGAGGCATTCAACAACAAGAAAACATCGAGTTGGCCGAGGAATTGGCGCAAGCGCTGGGCGGCGCGGTGTGCGCGTCGCGGCCGATCGTCGACCAGAACTGGCTGCCCACCACGCGGCAGGTCGGCAAGTCCGGAATGATCGTGAAACCGAAGGTGTATTTCGCCTTGGGAATCAGCGGCGCGCCGGAACACCAGGAAGGGATGAAAGGCGCCGATCTGATCATCGCCGTCAACACGGATCCAAGAGCGCCGATTTTCGACGTGGCTCAGTATGGCGCCGAGATCGACGTGCTCGACTTGCTTCCGGCGCTGACCGAAGCGGTCCGCGCGGGCAAAGGGGGATAGGCCGTGGACTCGTACGCTCGACCGCTGTTCTGGAACGTCTCCCACGTGTCGGAGATCGTGCTTTACGTCTTGATCGTCGTGACGATCGGCGTGTTTCTGGCCGGTTTTTGGTGGCGGGTCCGCAAGTGGTGGATTGGCCAGGCCGAGCCGGACAGCCCTTCAGTTGTTGCCCGACTGCGAAGCCTGCTGAGCGTTGCACTGCTCACAGAACTGGCTGAAAATATTCTCCTTCAGTGGCGGCTGAAACGGGACAATTTGCCACCGTGATGCATTTGGCGATCTTCTGGGGTATGGCAGTGCTGTTCCTGGGGACCATTATCGCCACAGTGGACCAGGACTTTCTGAACTTGCCCCTAGACGTGCAGATGCTCCGCGGCAAGGTCTATTGCGTGTTCGAACTGATGCTGGACATGTTCGGAGTGGCGTTGATCGGGGGCATCGGATTGGCCGCCTGGCGGCGGTACGTCGTGCGGCCGGAACGGCTGAAGCCCGCCGTGGCTCCGATTTCCAAGTGGGACGGTTTCCCGTTTCTGTTCTTTCTTTTCGCAATTGCGGTGACGGGGTTCATCGCCGAGGGACTGCGGATCGCCGAGGGGCAATACATCGACCGGCAACTGGCGGCGGTCGTGGCCGGCGACCACGAGGCCAGGATGCACGTCCTTGAATCGCTGGGCGTCGAAAAGGACTTTCACCTGCTCGGGGCGGAGCGCCGGCAGCAGCAACTCACGCGGATTGCCGACGAGGCGGACGTCTTTCCGGCGGCCGTTTGGGCGCCGGTGGGCTACGGCCTGGCGAAACTCATGCGCCGCTTTCGTTGGAAACGATCCGGGCGGCGCATCGCGGCACATGGTGGGTCCACGCCCTGCTGGCCTTCACCTTTATCGGGGCGATTCCCTTCACCAAGGCGTTCCACTTGATTTCGTCGCCGGTGAACCTCTTGTTCCGCGAGCCTCAGACGATCGGTACTCTGCCGGTGGCGGCGTCGACGGGCGTGGCCCGGATTCAAGACTTCACCTGGCGGCAACTCCTTCAGATCGACGCCTGCACCTGGTGTGGCAAGTGCCAGGACGCGTGCCCGGTCCATACGACGGGCTTCCCTCTGTCGCCTCGCGACGTCGTCCAGCGGCTCGATAGCGTCTTGCTCCGCACCGCGCTGGGCAACGGCGACGGCTGACGCCGTCGCTGGCCGGCGAAGTCGTGACGGCCGAGACGCTTTGGTCCTGCTGCACGTGCTCGCGCTGCGAGGAGATCTGCCCGGTCGGCGTTGAACACCCGCGGCTGCTTGTCAGACCTTCGGCGCCGCCTGGTCGACCAGGGCCAGGTTGACGAAGGGCTCCAAGAGGCCCTGATGAACCTCCAACGCTATGGCAATTCCTTCGGCCAGTCGGGGCGCAAGCGGCTTCAATGGGCAAAAGACCTGGGCTTCACCTTGAAGGACGCGCGGAAAGAGCCGGTCGACTATCTTGTGGTTCGTCGGCGATTACGCCTCCTATCATCCCTCGTCGGCGCAGGTCTCGCGAATGGTGGCGCTGGTCTTCCAGGCGGCCAACCTGAATTTCGGCACCTTGGCCGAGGGCGAGCAGTCGGCGGGCAATGATGTCCGGCGGGTCGGCGAGGAAGGACTGTTCGAGATGTTGGCCGAGAAAAACATGAAGACCCTGGGCAAGGCACAATTCGAGAGGATTGTGACCACCGACCCGCATACCTACCACACGCTGAAGCACGAATATTCACGATTCGGATTGGACAAGCCGATATTCCACTATTCGCAAGTGTTGGATGAGGCGATTCAGGAAGGGCGGCTGAACCTGCGACAGAAGGTCGAGGGCGTTGCCGTGCTGCACGACCCTTGCTACCTGGGCCGCTACAACGGCATCTACGATCCGCCGCGGCGCGTGCTGGAAGCCCTCGGCCTGAAGCGGGTCGAGATGCCCCGCAACCGCAACAACAGTTTCTGCTGCGGGGCAGGCGGCGGACGCGTATGGATGAAGGATACCACGAGCGTCGAGGAGCGGCCTGCCGAAAATCGCATCCGCGAGGCGCTGGCCATTGACGGCGTCACGCATTTCGTGGTCGCCTGCCCGAAGGACCTGGGCATGTTCGAGGATGCCGTCAAAACCGTCGGCGCCGAGGGTAAGCTGCGCGTCGTTGATTTGGGAGAGCTCGTTTTTGAGGCTATTTAGGAGCCGTGAGAAAGACTGTCGGGCACAGAACGCCTGACCTACCGATAGTGCGTCGTACGCACTCAATAGGAGAATCATCATGGCCGAGAAGATCGGCATTTACGTATGCCACTGCGGCAGCAACATCGCCGGAACGATCGACGTTGAAGACGTTGCCCGCTGGGCCGGCAAGAATATCAAGGACGTTGCCGTCGCGAAAGACTACAAGTTCATGTGCTCGTCGCTTGGCCAGCAAATGATCGAGGACGACATTAAGAACGAGGGCCTGACGGGCGTCGTCGTCGCGGCCTGCTCGCCGCACCTGCACGAGAAGACGTTCCGCAACGCCTGCAAGCGGCGCCGGCTTGAATCCCTACCTCTGCCACATGACGAACATCCGCGAGCACGTCTCGTGGGTCAACGCCGATAAGGAGGCCGGCACGCAGAAGGCAAAGTCGCTGGTCTCGGCCGCTGCCGAAAGGGTCAAGCATCAACAGGCGCTCGAGCCGATGCGCGTGAAGGTCAACCCGGCCACGCTGGTGGTCGGCGGCGGCATTGCGGGCCTTCAGGCGACGCTCGAACTGGCCGATGCCGGCTACCACGTCTATCTGGTCGAACGCGAGCCGTCGATCGGCGGCCACATGGCCCAGTTCGATAAGACCTTCCCCACGCTCGACTGCTCGGCGTGCATCCTCACGCCCAAGATGTCCGAAGTCGGCCAGCACGAGAACGTCACGCTGATGACCTACGCGGAGTTGGAAGAGGTCAGCGGCTCGGTGGGCAACTTCAAAGTGAAGATCCGGCAGAAGGCCCGCTATGTGGTCTTCGACAAGTGCACCGGCTGCGGCATCTGCATCGAAAAGTGCCCCCAAAAGGTCGTCGACGACGTGTTCGAGGCAGGCATGGGCAAGCGCAAGGCGATCTACTCGCCATTCGCTCAGGCCGTGCCGCGCGTTCCGGTGATCGACACGGAGCATTGCACCTGGTTCACGCGCGGCAAGTGCCAGGTCTGTGCGAAAGTCTGCCCCACCGACGCCGTGGATTACAACCAGCAGGATGAGATCATCGAGCTCGAGGTGGGCAATATCATCATGGCCACCGGCTGGAAGCTGTTCGACTGCAAGCGGAGCCCGCAGTACGGCTATGGGCGGCTGCCCAACGTGTTCACCAACCTGGAATTCGAGCGGCTGTGCAACGCCGCCGGGCCGACCAACGGCAAGATCGTGCTCCGCGACGGCGTGACCGAGCCGAAATCCGTGGCCATCGTCCACTGCATCGGCAGCCGCGACGCCAACACGAACGCCTATTGCTCCGGCGTCTGCTGCATGGCAGCCTTGAAGTTCGGCCATCTCGTCCTGGAAAAGACCGAGGCGGAGGTGTACTCGTTCTACATCGACATCCGGAGCAATCAGAAGGGATACGAGGAGTTCTACGAACGCCTTCAGGAAGAGGGCATGCAGTTTGTCCGCGGCAAGGTCGGCGAGATCACCGAGGTGGCGGCCGACCCGGCCGAAGAAGGCAAACTCATCGTCCAGGTCGACGACACGCTGCTGGGCAAGCGGCGGCGGGTTCCGGTCGACATGGTCGTGCTGATGGGCGGGATCGAGCCGCGGGCCGACGCCAAGGAAGTCGGTCTGAAGTGCGGCATCTCGTGCAGCATGGCCGGCTGGTACACCGAGCGCCACCCGAAGCTCGACCCCGTGGCGACGATGACCGACGGCATATTCGTCGCCGGCGCCTGCCAGGGGCCCAAGGACATTCCGGCCTCGGTGGCCCAAGGCGCCGCGGCCGCCGCTCGGGTGCAGGGCATGATCTACCAAGGGCGAGGTGATGATCGAGCCGATCGTGGCCTCGATCGACGAGGAGCGCTGCTCCGGCTGCCGCATCTGCAACAACCTGTGCCCCTACAACGCCATCGAGTTCGACGCCGAGAAGAGCGTCAGCCGCGTCATCAGCGCGCTGTGCAAGGGCTGCGGCACCTGCGTGGCCGCCTGTCCGGCCGGCGTCATCACCGGCGCACATTTCAACAACGAGCAGATTTTCGCCGAGATCGACGGGATTTTGTGGGACGCTAGGGCGGAGGAAGAGGCGGTGGCTAGTGGCGAGTAAAGGCGAGACATGGGAAGGCGACAGAGGGCACTTGATTGAACGTGCCAACCGAGCTGGCAACTGACGACACGATCGACGTAAACACGGGAGGTGGCTAGTGTCGGTGCAGCACGACCGCGAGGTGATTGTCTGGCAGAAGGCGATCGATGCTTGTCGAAGACGGTGTATCGGGCCACAAGCGATTTTCCCAAGAACGAAGATATACGCATTAACCAATCAGATTCGGCGAGCGGCGATTTCCATTCCATCGAACATTGCCGAGGGACAAGGGCAAAACTCGAACCCGTGATTTTCTGCATTTCCTCTCTGTGGCGCAAGGCTCGTTGATGGAACTGGAAACTCAAGTTACCATTGCCAACCGACTCGGATATACTTGACGAAACAGCAAGAACGAATTTGCTTGAGTGCCACGGCGGAGGTTAGCCGCATGCTAAGCGGTTCTGCAGAAGTTCCTCGAACAAGAAACTGCTAGCCACTAACTTCACTCAGCCACTGACATCCACTGCCACTAGCCACTAGCCACTATGGAAAACTTTGAACCCAAAATCGTGGGCTTTCTCTGCAACTGGTGTTCGTACCGGGCGGCCGACCTGGCCGGCTCGGCGCGCATCAAGTATCCGCCGAACGTGCGGATCATCCGCGTGATGTGCAGCGGGCGGGTCGATCCGACGTTCGTCCTGAAGGCCCTGGCCGACGGCGCCGACGGCGTGATGATCGCCGGCTGCCATCCCGGCGAATGCCACTACATCGAGCAGAACTACAAGGCCATGCGGCGCTTCGCCATGCTCAAGCACACGCTGTACGGCCATGGGCGTCGAGCCGGAGCGCGTGCAGTTGGTCTGGGCCTCGGCGGCCGAAGGGCAGCGATTGGCCGAGGCCATCGACGAAGCTCGTGGCCGACGTCCGCCGGCCTGGGCCGTTGCGATGGCCGCGGAACTGGCAGGAAAACGGCGAACGGCTGCAGGCCCTGCAAGAGATTGTCAAAGAGCACGAAGAGGCGATGGAGGTGCCGCAATGAGCGCGAAACCAAGGGAAAACTGGCGTTGTACTGGGCGGCCTCGTGCGGCGGCTGCGAAATCGCCGTGCTGGCGATCGACGAGAAGATCCTCGACGTGGCCGAGGCCTTCGACATCGTCCTCTGGCCCTGCGCCGCCGACGGCAAGGTCCGCGACGTCGAGAAGATGGCCGACGGGAGCATCGACGTCTGCCTGTTCAACGGCGGCATCCGCACCAGCGAGCAGGAGTACATGGCCCAACTGCTGCGGCGCAAGTCGAAGGTCCTGGTGGCCTTCGGCTCGTGCGCCAGCGAAGGCTGCATTCCGGGCCTGGCCAATCTGAACAACCGGCAGGAAATCTTCGACACCGTCTACAAGGAAGGCTCGGCGACCGTGCCGGAGAATCCGCAGGACGTTCGTCCGCAGCCGGAGACGAAGCTGCCGGAGGGCACGCTGCACCTGCCGCTGTTCTACGACACGCTGAAGACGCTGGACCAGACGGTCGAGGTGGACTACTACCTGCCCGGCTGCCCGCCGGAGGCCGACAACATCTGGACGGCCATCGTGGCGATCCTCGAAGGCAAGCTGCCGCCGAAGGGCTCGGTGATCGGCGTCAATACGACGGTCTGCGACGAGTGCCCGCGAAAGCGCAACGAGAAGAAGATCAAGAAGTTCTATCGCACCTGGCAGATCATCCCCGACGAGGAGACGTGCCTGCTGGAGCAGGGGCTTATTGTGTTGCGGCATCGCCACCCGGGCGGGCTGCAAGGCGCCTTTGCCCGCAGGTCAACTCGCCTTGCATCGGCTGCCACGGTGCCGAACGACGGCGTGGTCGATTACGGCGCCCGGCTGATGAGCGGCGTGGCCTCGGTGATCGACAGCGAGGACCCGGACGAGATCGACCGGATCATCGAAGAGGGCATTCCCGACCCGGTCGGCAGTTTTTATCGGTTCAGCCTGGCGAAGCAGCCAGTTGCGGCGAAGAAGAAGAAAGTGGCTAGTGGTTAGTGGCCAGTGGTCAGTGACGGAGATCGCGGAAATTTCAAGGGCGAAATGAGCAATTAGGGCCATTCATGGCTCTTGTCCGCGAAGCGGTAATAGGCCCGGCGTTTACGCCGGGTCGGGGGAGTGGTGAAACAATTGGTTTTGTCAGGCCCGTTTACGGGCCTCCTATTGCAGGCTTGGGCGATTCTGTTGGATTGAATGTCCCCAATGGCAAAGGCCAATCTAAAGCTCTCGAAAGATCGTGACGAGGTCGTTTTGAAATTAAAGGAATTGATTGCATAAGGCCAATGCTGCGTGTGATGCGTTTCAGCAATCGGGAGACGGCACTACACTGGGAGATGCGTATTTTGAATTGCGGGTAAGCGCAATCTAATTTATTGACCCGTCTTTCCTCGGACGACAGCATATACGTTCAAGAACTGAAGCATATGAAACCAAACGCCTTCTCGATGAACGGGGTTCTTGAAGCAGCTCGTGCCGACTACCTGCAGGGCTTCATGGCGGACCACAAGCTGCTTATCTCTGCGGAGGTGTTTTCGGACCTTTTGGTGCAAGCTGAAGTTCTCCTGGACCACGACTACAAAGACGCCGCGGCTGTGATCATCCGTGCGGTTCTTGAGGATGGGATTAGAAAGCTGTGCGAGTCGCACAAAATTGAGATTGGTAAGCGGGAAACGATTCAGCAGTTGAACGACAGGCTCTACAAGAAAGGTGCCTACTCGGCACTTCAACACAAGGAAATCATCGCAAAGGCGGAGATAGGCAACTGCGCCGCCCACGGGCGTTTTGATCAGTACAAGAAGGACGACGTTGTCGCATTCTTGGGAGTTTACCCTACGGTTTCTTGCCGAGTATCTGAGATAGCGTCGACACGGAGCAAAAAAGACCATGAAGCGTATTTCGATTGATCCCATCACCCGGCTCGAAGGACACGGCAAGATCGACATCTTCCTGGACGACCAGGGCGACGTGGCCAACGCCTATCTGCAAATTCCGGAGCTTCGCGGCTTCGAGCAGTTTTGCGTGGGCCGGCCGGCCGAGGACATGCCGAACCTGACGTCGCGCATCTGCGGCGTATGCCCCGAGGCCCACCACATGGCGGCCACCAAGGCCCTGGACGGCGTGTTCCACGTCGATCCGCCGCCGGCGGCCAAGAAGCTTCGCGAGCTGCTTTACAGCATCTTCTTCGCCACCGACCATACGACGCACTTCTACGCCCTGGGCGGGCCGGATTTTGTCGTCGGCCCGACCGCCCCGCCGGCCCAGCGCAACATCCTGGGCGTGGTGGCCAAGGTGGGCATGGACGTGGCCAAGCACGTTCTGAAGATGCGGCACGACGGCCACGCGCTCATCCAGATGATCGGCGGCCGCCGCGTGCATCCCAACTGGGGACTGCCCGGCGGCGTCAGCCGCGGCATCAACGAAGAACAACGCGCCGAGATCGAGGCCCGGGGACGCGAGGCCATCGAGTTTGGCAAGTTCTCGCTGAAAATCTTCGACGACGTCGTGCTGGCCAACTCCGACTACGTGAAGCTCATCACCGGCGACGTCTATGTCCACAAGACCTACAACATGGGCATGGTCGACGCCAACAATTGCGCGAACTTCTACGACGGCAAGATTCGCGTCACCAGCCCCAGCGGCAAGGAACACGCGAAATACGACTGCTCGCAATATCGCGAGTACGTCGCCGAACGGGTCGAGCCGTGGTCGTACCTGAAGTTCCCGTACCTGAAGAAGATCGGCTGGAAGGGCTTTGTCGACGGCGAGGACTCGGGCGTGTACAAGGCCACGCCGCTGTCGCGCTGCAACGCGGCCGACGCGATGGCCACGCCGCTGGCCAACGCCGCATACAAGCGGATGTACGAAACCCTCGGCGGCAAACCGATCAACCACACGCTGGCCACGCACTGGGCCCGGCTGATCGAGCTGCTCTACGCGGCCGAGCGCTGGGTTGAGTTGGCCACCGATCCAGAGATCACCGGCAAGGAATACCGCGTGCTGCCGACCGAGACGCCCACCGAGGGCGTCGGTTGCGTCGAGGCCCCACGCGGCACGCTGACGCATCATTACACGACCGACGAGCGCGGCATCCTGACGAAGGTGAACCTGATCGTCGGCACCACGAACAACAACGCCCCGATCTGCATGTCGGTCAAGAAGGCCGCCCAGGGGCTGATCCAGAAGGGCAAAGTGAGCGAGGGGCTGCTGAACATGGTCGAGATGGCCTTCCGCGCCTACGACCCGTGTTTCGGCTGCGCCACGCACAGTCTGCCCGGCCAAATGCCGTTGGAAGTGACCATCCGCGACCCGCAAGGCGACGTTATCGAGCGGCTGGCACAGCATGTCTAGATCCGCGTTGCGGTGCGCCAAGCGAATCGCATTCGCACCCTGCGCCCTCCAGTGTTGAGCCGTTTGCGTTGTCGCGCACGAGGGCCGGGCCGAAATCGACGACGGAGCGAATGCGGCCCTCCGGTGGTGGGGAATTGGCGTAGGATCGCGAGGAGTCCCAGCCTTGCACGCGCCGAATCTGTCAATGGGCGCAGACGGCCATCGCCGCATCGTGCAAACAAGAGCGTCTCAGCCGCTCAGGCAGCAGATGGTTTCGCCAACGCCTTCTGAATTGGCCCCAAGCGGAGCTTGCCCAATGTGCCATCATGTCGGGGAGCCGCAGCCAACAGCGTTGCAAAGGCGACATGCACCACCAGCACCGCGCCGACCATCGCGTGAAATCGCCGGCGCCGACGAGGTTGCCATCATCGACGCCCCAGAAAAGTTTCAACCGGGCGTTCACCCGCTCCACCGACGTGCGACCCTTGTACATCCGCTCGAACTTCTTGGTAGCGCGTGGAATCGGCGGAAACCGCCGCAGGTCGATCGTGCGATCCACACGTACCGTCTTGCCGTAGGACTTGCCCGCATTGCAGACCGCATCATGCGGGCAGGGCCAACCTTCGTGCCTCGCCGGACAGCGATACTTGATCGTTTCCCGCTGCGGTTCGTAACCGATGTAGGCCATCTTCTGCCGCACGATCGGCTGGCTCGTGCGATCGTAGCAATAGACCGTGCCCGCTTCGTCGTAGACAATGTTCGACCTTCCGTCGTGGCCGGGAAGCATCTGTTCGGTTTGATCCTTCCACAAGCGGCGGTTTTGGATCACTGGGCGGATGCCGGCCTTATGCAGCACCCGATGCGACTCGTTGTCGTCGGCCGCCTTGTCGTAGGCCAGGGTTTCGATGCGGCCCTGAGGCAGATTTCCTTGCCCCTGCTCGACCAACTCCGGCAGCGATTTGCAGTCAGCCGCGTTGGCGGTCGTCACTTGGTAAGCCAACACCACCTCATGCTTGGCGTCCACCAGCAGGTGCAACTTATAGCCGAACCACTCGACGACCTTCGTTACCTTGCCCTCCTCATCGAGGTATTCCTTCTTTCCACCGCTGGGCTGCGGCAGTCCTTCGGCGGTCTCCGCCTTTGCCGCCTCCTGTCTCTTCTGCCGAGCGTGCAACGCCGTCGAATCACCGGCCGTATTCTTTCCCAAGTCGGGCACGGCCACTCCCAACCGCTCGATCATCGCGTCGAAGATTCGCCGCAATTCGGACACATGCGGTTCTTGCCCCAAGACATCCAGAAATCGCGAGACGTTCCAGCTCTTGGGAACACCCTCTTCGCGTTCAATGCCGATGAGCCTCCGCAGGCCCTCGTTACGCCCCAGCTCCGCTAACGTGGCGTCCACGCTGACGTGCCGCAGAGCGATTCGCAGGAGCAAGACGCCCCAGAGGACATGGACCGGATAGTCGTCGCGGCCGCGGCCGCGATGCTGCCTGAGCCCCTCCAAGAGCTTCGCATTGGGGATGGACCGCAGAAAATGCCTGATCGTGCCCAGACTCGGGCTGTCTTGCAAGCAATCCCAGGCGAACAACGGCTTGGTCATGGCGATATGCATGGGTCACCTCCTTGCGTAACGTTGAGGCGCCAATATACACCGCACCGCATCCCCGCTCAAGCCCATTCGTGGTCGAAAAATCGAAAGAAACCGCCGCCCGCGTCGCGCTTGCCGAGTAAAACGAGCCGCTTCGCGGAGAACGCTTTCCACAAGCTGATTACAACATGTTTCTTCTACTCCACTTCCACACATCGCAAACGGCTCACCAGTGTTTGCGGGCCTTGCCTTGGTCTGCGGTGACGTGCATAATGGTACCGCCATTTGCCACCTGCCGACCACCGCTTCATGGCCAAAGCCCGAACTCTAGACCGACGCCGCACGGCAATCCGCAGCATCCGCAAGATCACGCGGACGATGGAGTTGATTTCGACCGCGCAATTCAGGCGGGCGATGGATCGGGCCACGGCGGCCACGGCCTATACCGATCGCATTGTGGCCCTGGTCGATCACCTGGCCCGGCAAGGGGTGGAGATCTCGCATCCGTTGCTCGAGCCGCGTCCCGAACCAACGCGCGCGGTGTTGATCGCGTTGACGGCCAATCGCGGCCTGTGCGCGGGCTATAACAGCAATGTTGTCCGGCTGGCCTCGGCGCGATACCGGCAACTTCGCGACACGGTGCCGGAGGTCCGGCTGGAGGCCGTCGGCAAACGTGGCATCGGGGCCTTCCGGTTCCGCAAGATCGCCGCGAGCGGAGGAGTTCACGCATTTCGGCGACCGGCCCCGTTTTGCCGAGGTCGACGTGTTGGCCACTCGTTTTCTGCATGATTCGCCCGGGGCCGACTGGACCGACTGGACGTTGCGTATACCAAGTTCGAGAGCGCCGGCCGGCAGCAGGCTGTTGTGGAAACGCTGTTGCCGTTGCGCGAGCGACGGACCTGCCGAAGAGGAAGTGCCTTCGCAACGAAACGCAATACGAGTTTCTTCCGTCGGCCGGAGCAGATTCTCGAACGATGTCTGCCGACGAGTTTCAAGGCGAGACTGTTCAAGTGTTTTCTCGACGCGGCCGTCAGCGAGCAGATTGCCCGGATGGTTGCCATGAAGGCGGCGACCGAAAATGCCGACAGCATGATCTCGCAGTTGACCATGGCCTACAACCGCGCACGGCAAGGGCAGATCACGAGCGAGCTGTTGGAGATCATGGGCGGAGCGGAAGCATTGAACGAGTGAGGGGAATTTGTCATGAAAATGTGTCATTTGAAATTGGTCATTGCTGATAGGCTGACTTTCAATGGCCAATTTGCAGTGACAAATTGGCAATGACCAATCTTCATTGACAAATAGGTTTCTGTTGCCAGAGAAAGCAAGACGCAATGTGCGCTACCGTCGCGACTTCGTCGAAACGCGTTGCCAAGCCCGGCGTCGGCCGCGTGACGCAGATCATCGGCTCGACGTTCGACGCCCAGTTTCCAGGAGGCATCGGCTGCCGCTGATCTACAATGCCGTGAAGATCGACGAGCGAGCAGAAGGGCTCAAGCTGGATCTGACCGGCGAGGTGCAGCAGCATCTCGGCGGCGGCCGGGTTCGCTGCGTGGCCCTGGGCAGCACCGACGGCATGATCCGGGGCATGGAGTGCGTCGACACGGGCGCGCCGGTGAAGGTCCCCGTCGGCAAGGCGACGCTCGGCCGGGTGTTCAATCTCACCGGCGACGCGATCGACGGCCGCGGCCCGGTCGAGGCCGACGACTATTGGCCCATCCACCGCGACGCGCCCGAGGTCACCGACCTGTCGACGCGGACGGAGGTTTTTGAGACCGGCATCAAGGTGATCGACCTCCTGACGCCGTTCGTGCGCGGCGGCAAGGCGGGCCTGTTCGGCGGGGCCGGACTGGGAAAGACGGTGATCCTTACCGAGCTGATCGCGCGGATCGCCAGTCAGCCACGGCGGCTATTCCGTGTTCGCCGGCGTTGGCGAACGGACCCGCGAAGGGAACGACCTTTGGCTGGAAATGCAAGAGGCGAAGATCGGCGACACCGGCCATCGCGTGATCGAGCAGACGTGCATGGTCTTCGGCCAGATGAACGAGCCGCCGGGGGCGCGGCTCCGCGTGGCGCTGTCGGCCGTGACGATGGCCGAGTATTTTCGAGACACCACCGGCGCCGACGTGCTGTTGTTCATCGACAACATCTTTCCGCTTTTCGCAGGCCGGCAGCGAAGTCTCGGCGCTGTTGGGCCGCATGCCGTCGGCCGTCGGCTATCAGCCGACGCTGGCCACGGAGATGGGCCAATTGCAGGAGCGGATCGCCTCGACCAGCAAGGGGGCGATCACCTCGGTGCAAGCGGTCTACGTGCCGGCCGACGATCCGACCGATCCGGCCCCCGCGGCCGCCTTCGGCCAGCTCGACGCGTTCATTTATCTCGAAGCGGGCCATCAGCGCCAAGGGCATTTATCCGGCCGTCGATCCGCTAGCCAGTTCCAGCCGGATTCTCGACCCGCAGTACGTCGGCCAGCGGCACTATGCGGTGGCCCGCCGTGTGCAGATGACGCTCCAACGATACCGCGAGCTGCAAGATATCATCGCCATTCTCGGCGTCGACGAACTGAGCGAGGCCGACAAGCTCGTGGTCCATCGTGCGCGGCGGATCGAACGTTTCCTTTCGCAGCCCTTTCTGGTGGCGGAAGTGTTTACCGGCAAGCCGGGCGAAATCACCTCGCTGGACGACACGATCCGCAGCTTCGAGGAAATTGCCGACGGCAAGTGGGACCACCTGCCCGAGCAGGCGTTCATGTACGTCGGCCCGATCGAACAGGCGGCGGAACAGGCGAAGAAGATGGAAGAGAAGGCATAGGGATCAGAACGGAGATTAGATGCCCAGTTGACGAAATCGTGCGTTTATATGCACTCAGGATGACATGGGGCAACGGCAACACATGGTCTTTCGATCCCAGGAGGTTCGGTGATGACAAACTTGAGTACGCTCTTCATCGCGGTCATGGCCCTGGTTGGTCCGCCGCCCGCCGATACGCCGGCGCAACTACAACTGAAGCCCGGCGACACGATCGTCGCCATCGGCGATTCGATTACCGAGCAGGGCGGCTATGTCCGCGACATCGACGCCGTGCTGGCCCAGCAGTATCCGGAGTTGAAAATTCCCAAGGTCATCAATAAAGGGGTAAGCGGCGAGAAGGCCGAGGACCTGATCAAACGATTCGACCGCAACGTCCTCCGGCTCAAGCCGACCTTCGTAACGATCAACGTCGGCATCAACGACGTGTGGCACCGACTGGCGAAGCCGCATGACGAAAAGGTCCTGGCGACCTACCGGAAGAATGTCGCCAAGATGGTCGACGAGGCCCAGGCGGCGGGCATCAAGGTCATCCTTCTCGCCCCCACCGTGATCGAGGAAAACGCCGCCTCGGAGGGAAACAAACGTCTCGCGGCCTATGTCGAGGGCCAGAAGCAAATTGCCGCAGAAAAGAAATGCCAGTTCGTCGATCTCCACGCAATGTTTCTCGCCGCGTTGAAGCACAAGCCCGCTGGACAGAAGACGCGGCTTACGACCGACGGCGTTCACATGATGCCGCCGGGCGATGCCATCATGGCCATCGGCGTGTTACGGGCCTTGGCGTGCCCGACGCCAAGATTGTCATCAGCAAACCGGCGAAGTAGACTGCCCATGGTTGACGTTCGACCTTCAGCCTCGGTCCCCCGCACGTTGCAGTGCGTTGTGGTGACTCCCGAGCGCACGGTCTATGATGAAGCGGCCGAGTACGTGGCGATGACGTTGCTCGACGGCGAGATCGGCATCGCGCCCGGCCATACGCCGATGATCGGCCTCTTGGCCGGGGGCGAGCTTCGGATTCGCACCGGGCCGCGCACCAACCGCTTCTATGTGCACGGCGGGTTCGTGGAAGTGCTCGGCAATGTGGTATCCGTGTTGACCGAGGAGGCAGTGCGGGCAGCCGAGATTGACGAAGCGGTCGTCCGAGAGCAGATTGCCTCGGCCCAAACGTCGGCCGCGGCGACACCGGAAGCCGCGGCGGCCCGCCGGCATGCGATCGCCTCCGGCCGCGCCAAGCTGCGCCTCTCGCAGCGCGGGGACGCGTAGCAATCTCAGAAAGGGGGCTGTCCCAATTTTCGTGTCGGCGAAAATGGGACTGTCCCCTTTGACGGCGGGATTATCTCCCCTGACACAAAATCAAAACAGTCTCTCAGAACGTGACGATCATGTCCATCGCCACCAAGAACTGCTCTCGCCTCTGGTAATCGTCAAACGGAAGCTGGTCCGCGGTGTTGGGTTGGCCGTCGTACCAGTCCCAGCGGACCTCGGGGCGGAACACACAGTTGGGATGCGGACGATAGTTGAGGCCGAGACTGAGGTCGTTGTAGGCGCCGGCCATACCGGGCAAACCGCCCCAGCGCGCGATCGGTTCCCAGCACGTTGCCGATGCCGGCGATGCGCGACCGTCGTTGTCGCGAACCCACTCGTAGCGCAGTCCGGCCGCCCACTTGGCATTGAGTTTGTAAGTAAATAGCTGTTCCGTGCCATACCACGAGGCATCCTGGCCGGGCCGCGTCACCGAACCGTGGGCTTCGATGCCGGCGGTATACTGCGAGCCGTACGAGAATCGCTCGGTGAAGTTGTGGCTGAACACCGTGATGACGCTCGTTCGGTCGTGGACGCCCGTGAACCCGATCTGCTTGCCGGCGTCGACCATCACCGAGAGCGTCGACTTCTTGTTATCGCTGGCCCACTTGACGCCGCCGAGGAAATTCAGCGTATTGCTCGGGTCCTCAAATTCCAGCCAGCCGCGGTTGAAACCGCCGATGAGATTCCAATTGTCGTCGAGCTTATAGTCGGCCTGGAGGCCGGTGACCAACAGCGGATCGAAGTAGCCGCCCATGAGGTACGTGTGTGAATAGAAGAAGTTCAGCGGCGCCGGAACGAGCTCCAGGCTCGTCAGCGTGGCGAAGTGGCCCATCTTCACCGTCAGGTCGTTGACGGCCACTTCCAGGTAGAATTGCGGCAGGATTAGCCCGTAGAACGAATTGGGATCGTCGATGCGGCTTTCGAGGCCGTAGCACTCCCCGAATCGCCAATCGGTGCCGTAGACCACGTCGATGCGGCCGCCGATGTCCCAGCCGCAACCGTCGGTTTTCGTCGGTCGGACAAAATAGAGCCATGCCTGGTTCAGTTGGTATTCCGCGGCGCGGTCGTTTGTGGCCACCGGGCCGTTAAAGCGATCGGCCGGATGCAGCGAGTTGAACGTGATGCCTTGCTGGACCCATCCGCCCATGTCGATTCCGAGCTTGGTAAGGATCTCGGGCTGGGGAAGCTCCCAAGGCTTGGCGGCGATCTGGGCCGGAAGCTCCTCCGACTCGACGGACGCGACGCTTGGCAGGCCCTCTTCCGTACTCGGCGGCGGCGGTGCAGGCTCCGTTGGCTCGGTAACCTGCGACGCATCCCCTTGCAGCGAACTCAACCACTGAATCGATCCGTCCTCTGCGGAAGCTGCGATCGAAGTCCATACGACCGTCACAATCAGTGCGACCGCTATTCTAGATGCGCTTCATGGCGAATCTACCTTCCTGCACATCCGAGGTAAGTGATTTCCGTATCCCTTGGTGCTATCGGAGCAATGTGCAATGGCCGTTGATCCGTCCGAAGCGGAAAATGCGCGAAAACCCCGCCTTCCGTTTCGTTGGCCGTAGCATCGTGACGCCTGCGTAAGGCGTGCGGCCTCGGCGCGTCCGCGCGTCGTGCATCGGGCGAAGATCACGGCTGCGGCGGAAACACGATCTGCTGCGTTTGGGACAAGTCAAACGGACCGGCATCTCGCCGCGGCGAATCGGCCCACTCGAAGGCGACGCGGCACCTCCTGGCCGGAAGCCCGGTGACGGTGCAGGGTGTCGTGTAGGGCTCTCCGTCGGCGGGATCGCGGAGCAGGGAATCGTCGAGGTAGATTCTGGCCTCAAAGGGCACCGTCACGAAATTGACGTCCACTTGGGCGACATCCGCCTGAGGACGAGCCGCCATCCAAGCCATGAAGCCGCACGCGACCAGCACAACCGACACGCACACCGCCATTGTCACCCGCCGGCGCGACCGGGATCTGCCCGCCGGTCCAGCCGACGCCAACTCGGCAAGCATGGCGCGCGCGTCGGCCGGCCGCCTTTCGGGCTCTCGCTCGCAGGCGTGCAACGCTAGGCGAAGCAACCGGCTGAAAATCGGGTCGTCGCTGACCCGGCGCACTTCGCGGCCCAAGCGAGGAAACTCGTCGACCGGCAGACCGCTGAGCATCTGGTAGATCACCAGGCCGGCCGCGTAAACGTCGGCCCGCATGTTCATGCAACCGTCCGGCGGCATGTACTTTTGAGTGCCCAACCGTGAGACCAAGGGGTTGGCTTCGGTCAGGAGCCCGAAATCGGCGAGCTTCAGTTGGCCGCCGACGAACAAGCAGTTTGCCGGTTTCACATCGCGATGCACCATGCCGGCCTTGTGCAACGACGCCAAACCGGCCAGCAGTTGCCGGGCACAGTCGAGGCAAAACTCCGGCGCCAATGGCCCCTGTTGCAGTCGAGCGTCGAGCGTAGCCGGCTGATAGGCCGCGTCGCCGGACGCCGGCCGCCGGTGACGTCGTCCGCCGGGTCCATCACGTAGAACAAGTACTCCGGCGTCTTGCCGACATGGTCAACGTCCAACAGATTCGGATGATGACGCCCCAAGTTGGCTTCGAGCCGGGTAAGCGAGCCGATTTCCCGCGTGGCCGGATCGGCGCGGCTTGTCCGAAGCAGCGGAATCAGCTTGACGGCGCAGACGTCCTGTCGTACGGTTCGTGGCAAGCCACACCTCGCCGAAACCGCCGCTGCCGATGCGGCGAATCAGATCGAAGTCGGGAACCTGCGGCGGCGCCTGTTCTCGCGGTGGAATCATGATGGCAATGTCACTCAACGGGGGCGGTGTTCTGTCTCGAACCCATCGTCTTCTCGATCCGGGCCGTCAGGCGGCGTTCCGTTGCGGCCGGCGGACGAGCGTCCATGGCCCGGCGAATTTCGGCCGTCAATTGGCCGTCGTCGCGATACGATGCCCCAAGGTCCTTTAGCCGATTCACAACCCGCTTACATGCCTTGTAGACGGCGTTGCGAGACAGCCCCGTGACGCGCGACCTCGCCGCCCGAGAGCCCCTCGAGGCTCGCCAATTCAAACGCCAGATAGGTGCGCGCCGCTCATCTCGCGCCGCACGGCATCCAAGAGCGCGACGAGCAGGGTGTTCTCGAACGCAGTCTCCCAGGCGGTATCCGGCCGGTCGTCGTCGGCAAGGCGTTCGATGACGCCGGCGTTGGCCTCGCCGCCGAATGCCCGCATCCGATTAGCGGGGCGGCGGCGATACTCTGCCAATTTGTTGCGGACCACGGCGCCCAGCCAATCGCGAAAGCGCCCGCGGCCGGGGTCGTAGCGGTAGACAGCCCGGTGTTGAAACACGACAAGCATGACCTCCTGCACGACCTCCTCGGCCGTGTCTGGCGAGCAGCCCCGATGCCGGGCAAAGCCATAGATCGTTGCCCAATAGCGGTGGAAAAAGTCTTCCCAGGCCAGGGCGTCGCGCCCGTCTCGCAGCCGCTCGATGAGTGTCACCTGCGTCGTCGTCGCCATGCCGTCATCTTATCGACAGATCGCGATTTTCACAAGAAACCGCGGCTGATCTCCTTCCTTCGGCGCATATAGCAGCAGGCATGCTCTGCGTGCCTGCTACCTGTACTACTGCGAACCGAGTTGATTTGATACCCTGAATAAGGGGCCGACGAGGCTGCGCGAAAGGACTACCGATCATGAAAACCGCAATGCACCTGCTGGCGATTTCATGTCTCTTTGCGACAGGGCACATTGCCGCCTGCCTGGCGGCGGACGCCGCTGCCCGGACATCCGAGGAGCGCGACACATTGCTCTACGTTCGCACCGAACCGACCGGGGCGACGGTGCGGCTCGACGGCAAGGAGATTGGCAAGTCGAACGGCCTCTTTCCGGTCGAACCCGGTAGCGGCCAGATCATCGTCGAGTTGGAGGGACACAAGACCCGGTCGGTACGCGTGACGATTCAAGCCAAACAAATCACGCGGGTTATTCTCGCGCTGGAATCGGAGCCGACGGCCACCATCGAAAGACCGGCCGCGTCCAACCGCGGCGACGCGTCGCAACTTTCGCAGCAGGGTTGGCAACTGTGGCAGCAAGGAAAATCCGCCGACGCGATTCCGAAGTTTCGAGAGGCTGTCAAGTTGGCGCCAGCAACCAGAACGCGTGGAACGGTTTGGGTTGGGCCGCGTTCAACGCTGGCAATTTCGCCGAGGCGAAGAAAGCCTTCGAGAAGGTGCTCGCGCTCAATCCTGGTCATCCGGGGGCGTTGAACGGGCTGGGGCAGATGTACTTGGCGCAGCGACGATACGACATGGCCGAGAAATACCTGTTGAAGGCGGCCCCGCATGCGCCCGCGGCCTGGTTTGGGCTGGCGCGACTTTACCTGCTTCAGGGAAAGTACAAGGAAGCGGAAAAGTTCGCGCAGCGAATCGAAGACGCCGGCCAGGCCAACGACATGGCCCGCCGCATGCTCAAGGCAGCCAAAGAGGGAAAACTGAGCGAAGGGCTGCGAGCCGTCATCGAACCGCAACCCACCACGACCGAGGATGCAGGCTCGGCCGCGACGAAGTCCGGTGCGAAAGCGGCCGATGCCCGGGTTGTCGAAGGCGTTGGCTGGACAGGCTTCCGCGTCGGCGCGAGCCGCGACCAGCTAGTCAGAGAGTACGGGCCGTTCGAAAAGAATCCCAGTCCCCGCAGCCAACGGACGGGGTGGTATTCGACGCACCATATCGATTGCTGGTTCGACCAGGATGGCCGTGCGGTCGAGGTGCGGTTCATGGAAGGATTCGAGACGCCCTTGACGTCTGGCGTCAAGATCGGCTCGCCCGAACGCGACGTTCTGTTGGCATACGGCAGTCCGGATCGCGTTGTGAACCAGGGCGGCTCCAAAATGCTCGAATACCGGAATCGCGGTGTTCTTATGTGGATCCGTGACGGCAAGGTTCAGAGCTTCACCGTTTTCAAGTCGCCAACGGCCAATGGCGACCTTGACAATAAGTCGAGGAAGCAACTTCTCAACCAAGTCGACCGCGCAGCCGACAGTACCGACCTTCGCGCGAAGGCGCAGGCCAAGGCACGCGCTCGCATGGCGCGCGATCGGGCCTTGTTCTCTCCACAGAAGCTGCGCGAAATCGAATCGCTGTACCAAGTTGCCAATAGGAAATGGCAAACCGAAGAAGGCCGCAATAGCGTCAAGGCCCTGGTGCAGAAATATGAGCACGCAAACCGTACCGGCTGCGCTCTTCGTCTATCTCGGCCAGATGAGCCCGAACAGCGCCGACCAGTTCAACTACTTCAAACAAGCGATTGCCGATTACGGCGATTGCTTCTACGGCGACGGTGTGCAGGTGGGCGCCTTCGCCCGATACTTGCTCGGGCAGGCGTACCTCACCATCGGAGACGGCGACAAGGCGCAGGCGCTGTTCGACGAGATCCGGCGGGATTATCCCGATTCAGTTGACCACCAGGGTAATTCGCTGGTCGCGCAGGTGCCGAAGGCCAATCTCGCCCGGCCCGCGCAACCGATGCCGCAACAGAACGTACCCTCGGCGCCCGATGTGCCCGTCTATACAAAGCTGGAGGCACGCCCGAGCCCGTCATCGGGCGAGGGAATGCTGGCCGAGGGAGCAGCCTTGCTGGCCGCCATGTTCGGCGGTACCGTCGAACAGGAACTGGCGCACGTGAAATCTCCTGACGGACGCTCGGTCGCCGTCTTGTCCCACAAGCAGGCGTCGGCGCCGGGAGGGCCGCCGGAACCACCGAAAACCTTGGAACGCTGGGCCCGGCTCCAAATCCTCCGGGGTGGCAAGAGTGTCTACGACTCGGGCTACGAGAATCTGAACGTTTATCAGATGAGCCCGGGCTTTGCGCTCGACGCGGTGTGGTCGCCAGACTCGAAGCACCTGGCCTACCGCCACATTGCGTCGCTCCGCGTTGTCGGTCCCGACGGTCAGGCCAAAGTATGCAGTGTTGGGCCGGAGGACTCCGTCATCTCGTCGTTTCGTTGGATCGACAATGACGACCTCCTGATCGTCTCGAAGAAGACGCGCTATCCGCTGGACATGCACGGCACGCCCTACATGTACAACGGATATATCGACCAGGCCACGGACATTCGGATCAGCCGATGCAACCTGACGAAAGGCAGGGCGGAACGGTACGAGCAGGCCGTCGATAAACCGACGTTCCTCTTTCACGCGGTTGCTTTTCACCTGGATGAGATCTCCCCAAACGCAAACCGAGTGGCGTTTAGCGACGGGGCCAACCTGTGCGTTTACGATGACGCGTTGGGCAAGGTCGTTGCACAGATCAAGGTTCCACAGAAGCCGACCTCACCACCGGATTCAACGAGCACGCCGCCGCCAGCCGGCAGCTCCGAAGCCATGCGTGCGGACATCAAGCGGCAACTGGCTTCTCGGCCTGCGCAGCTTGAGGGCGTATGGTGGCAAACCAACGACACGCTGGTGATGGGAGTGGGACTACTGGGTTCGCCCGACGAAAAGAAGGCATTCTACACCTATGATATCCCATCGAAGACATTGACCGACAGGTCAAACGTTCTGTTGCCGGTGTGGCTGGGAGGCCTGAAGACACGCGACTATCAAGACGCGGATTGGTTTCGGCCGGCGATGAAATGAGCGCTGGCCGGCGACCGGCGCAATCAGTCTTCGCGGTCGCAGAGTTCCACCGACAGCGCCAGTTCGCGGTTTGTCCAGATACCACTCGACCGAGCGGCGCAGCCCTTCTTCGATCGGCACGCCCGGCCGCCAGTCAAGCAGCCGGGCGGCCTTCGACACGTCGGCCCAAGTGGTTGGCACGTCGGCCGGATGGGCAGGGCGATACTCGATCTGTGGCCTTTTGCCCGTCAGTTCGGCGATCTGTCGATGATCGTCGCTGAGCAACACCGGCCGGTCGCCGCCGAGGTTGATCACTTCGTAGCCCAGCGGCCGCAGGGCCGCGACGGTGCCGGCGGCAATGTCGTCGACAAAGGTGAAGTCGCGGCTCTGCGAGCCGTCGCCGAAAACCACGATCGGCTCGCCTTCGGCAATTCGGCGGACGAAGCGGAAGACGCCATGTCGGGCCGGCCCGCCGGCCCGTAGACGGTGAAGTAGCGGGGAATCGACACGTCGATGCCGTGCAGGTGATGGTAGGTGAAGGCCGATCGCCTCGGCCGCCTTCTTCGAGGCCGCATAAGGCGACAGCGGCCGATTCGTGTCGGCGTCCTCGCGATACGGCACCTCGTTGTGCTTGCCGTAGAGGCTCGACGTGGAGGCCAACACGAACTTGCCGACGCCCGACTGCCGGCAGAGGTCCAACAGGTTGAGCGTGCCGTCGCAATTGGCCTGGAAGTAGACCCAGGGATTGGCGACCGACGGCCGCACGCCGGCCCGGGCCGCCAGATTGATCACCGCCGCAAACGGCGGCGCGGAGCCGCTGCCGGCAAACAGCGGCTCCAAGGCCGCCCGATCGGTGATGTCGAGTTGGTGGAACTGGAAGTTCTTCCGCGGCAGCAATTGGGCCAGCCGCCACTGCTTCAGCCGCGGATCGTAGGCATCGTTGAGGTTGTCGACGCCCGACCACAGAGTGGCCGGCTTCCAGCAGCAGATCGGCGACCTTCGAGCCGATAAAACCGGCACAGCCGGTCAGCAAGTAGCGTTCGGCCATGACGAACCCAGCGTAGTGTTGCGGCGATCTGCGGTGCGCACCATCGGACCAACTGCGTAATGCGCCGCCAGAAAAAAGCCACTCTAACCCGTGAGCCGTGAGGCGTCAAGCATGGGTGGTGCCTTGCGAGCCGTTTGCGATGTGTGGAAGTGGAGTAGAAGAAACATGTTGTAATCAGCTTGTGGAAAGCGTTCTCCGCGAAGCGGCTCGTTTTACTCGGCAAGCGCGACGCGGGCGGCGGTTTCTTTCGATTTTTCGACCACGAATGGGCTTGAGCGGGGATGCGGTGCGGTGTATATTGGCGCCTCAACGTTACGCAAGGAGGTGACCCATGCATATCGCCATGACCAAGCCGTTGTTCGCCTGGGATTGCTTGCAAGACAGCCCGAGTCTGGGCACGATCAGGCATTTTCTGCGGTCCATCCCCGATGCGAAGCTCTTGGAGGGGCTCAGGCAGCATCGCGGCCGCGGCCGCGACGACTATCCGGTCCATGTCCTCTGGGGCGTCTTGCTCCTGCGAATCGCTCTGCGGCACGTCAGCGTGGACGCCACGTTAGCGGAGCTGGGGCGTAACGAGGGCCTGCGGAGGCTCATCGGCATTGAACGCGAAGAGGGTGTTCCCAAGAGCTGGAACGTCTCGCGATTTCTGGATGTCTTGGGGCAAGAACCGCATGTGTCCGAATTGCGGCGAATCTTCGACGCGATGATCGAGCGGTTGGGAGTGGCCGTGCCCGACTTGGGAAAGAATACGGCCGGTGATTCGACGGCGTTGCACGCTCGGCAGAAGAGACAGGAGGCGGCAAAGGCGGAGACCGCCGAAGGACTGCCGCAGCCCAGCGGTGGAAAGAAGGAATACCTCGATGAGGAGGGCAAGGTAACGAAGGTCGTCGAGTGGTTCGGCTATAAGTTGCACCTGCTGGTGGACGCCAAGCATGAGGTGGTGTTGGCTTACCAAGTGACGACCGCCAACGCGGCTGACTGCAAATCGCTGCCGGAGTTGGTCGAGCAGGGGCAAGGAAATCTGCCTCAGGGCCGCATCGAAACCCTGGCCTACGACAAGGCGGCCGACGACAACGAGTCGCATCGGGTGCTGCATAAGGCCGGCATCCGCCCAGTGATCCAAAACCGCCGCTTGTGGAAGGATCAAACCGAACAGATGCTTCCCGGCCACGACGGAAGGTCGAACATTGTCTACGACGAAGCGGGCACGGTCTATTGCTACGATCGCACGAGCCAGCCGATCGTGCGGCAGAAGATGGCCTACATCGGTTACGAACCGCAGCGGGAAACGATCAAGTATCGCTGTCCGGCGAGGCACGAAGGTTGGCCCTGCCCGCATGATGCGGTCTGCAATGCGGGCAAGTCCTACGGCAAGACGGTACGTGTGGATCGCACGATCGACCTGCGGCGGTTTCCGCCGATTCCACGCGCTACCAAGAAGTTCGAGCGGATGTACAAGGGTCGCACGTCGGTGGAGCGGGTGAACGCCCGGTTGAAACTTTTCTGGGGCGTCGATGATGGCAACCTCGTCGGCGCGCGGCGATTTCACGCGATGGTCGGCGCGGTGCTGGTGGTGCATGTCGCCTTTGCAACGCTGTTGGCTGCGGCTCCCCGACATGATGGCACATTGGGCAAGCTCCGCTTGGGGCCAATTCAGAAGGCGTTGGCGAAACCATCTGCTGCCTGAGCGGCTGAGACGCTCTTGTTTGCACGATGCGGCGATGGCCGTCTGCGCCCATTGACAGATTCGGCGCGTGCAAGGCTGGGACTCCTCGCGATCCTACGCCAATTCCCCACCACCGGAGGGCCGCATTCGCTCCGTCGTCGATTTCGGCCCGGCCCTCGTGCGCGACAACGCAAACGGCTCGTGCCTTGCTACAGGCGGAGGGGTGGCGGCGGCATGGGACAAGAAGTTTGCTCGAATTTCCCTTTTAACTATAATGAGTTAATAACAGGATCGCAAAACAGAGGGGAGGCGGCGCCGATGCGCACCATGGTTCGGTTTGGTCTGCGGAGTCCCCCTCGCGGCCTCGCGCTGTTCTCGCTCGTCTTGACGTACATCGTCGCTTCCGTGGGGCATACCGCCCGGGCCGATTGGAAAGATGACATCGGCTACACCCAACTCGTGCAGGAACTGACCGACCTCTCGATTCCACCGCCGACCGGCGCCGGCATCGTCGTGACACAAGTTGAAGCGGAGGAACCAGATACCAGCAACTACCGGCCAAATCCGTCTAATGCCGAGTTTACCTATCCGCCGCTCGCGAAAACCTTCGTCTATAAGACGACGACGGAAACGGGGATTTCCGGCCACGCGACGACGGTCGGGACCTATCTGTATGGCAACACAACGAGCATCGCTCCGGGCGTGGCCACAGTGAATTGCTGGGAGGCCAGCGATTGGGTCTATAACGGCCTCAAACTCTTGACCACTCCGGCGCCGGTCGTCGAGGACGGCGACGTGGCGAACTTCAGCTGGATCGGCAGCCTCGGTCCCAACAGTTACGATGCCGAGGCCCTGAAGCGGCTTGATTTCCAAATCAATCGCGACGATTTTGTCGCCACTGTGGCGATGAACAACGGCAGCAGCACGACGCTACCGAACCTGCTCGGTCAAGGGTACAACACGATTTCCGTCGGTTTAAGCAACGGCAATCACACCCACGGCACCACGACGCTAGACGGCACCAGCCGCATGAAGCCGGATATCGTTGCGCCGGCGAGCTATACGAGCTATGCCACGCCGATCGTCGGCGCCGCCGCCGCAATGTTGCTCGAGCCGGCCAAGGCCATGTCGGCCGACGCTGCCCATTCGCAGACAATCAAGGCAATTCTCATGGCCGGCGCGACCAAGACCAGCGGCGCCGGCGGGCTGGCGGGCGCGTGGAGCCACACCCAGACACAGCCGCTCGACGCGACCTATGGCGCCGGCCAGTTGAACGTCGATCGCAGCTACCACATCCTCACCGCCGGACAACAAGCGGCGAGCGGCTCGCAGTTGGTGAATCCGACGGGGTGGGACTTCGGCACTTACTCCGGTTCACTGCCCGGATTTTACTTTTTCGACGTGTCGGCCGACACGACGCTGACTGAGCTTTCCGCAGTACTTACATGGAACGCGGCGGTGTCGCGAAGTGGATCCACATACACGACGACCCTGGCGAACTTGGACCTCAGTCTATATTCGGTCTCCGGATTCGACGTCGGTGCGCTGGTCGACCAGAGCATCAGCGCGGTCGACAATGTGGAGTTGATAAGCCTTACCGATCTGGCGCCGGGCCGGTACGCACTGAGCGTAAGCGGGGGCACGGACGAAGCAAGCTACGGGTTGGCTTGGTTCGCCGACAGCCCTGATGTCACCTGGATCGGCGCCGGCAGCACGACATGGAGCACGGTGACCGGCTCGACCAACTGGAAGAAGACCCTTAACGGCATGTCGGCCGACTACACCGACGGCTATAGCGTGACCTTCAACGATTCCGCCATGAGAACGGCTATCGAAATCAGCGCGTCCGACGTAGCCCCAGCCAACGTGACCTTCACCAACACCGACAAGGACTTCACCGTCACCGGGGAGTATGGCATTGTCGGCGCTGGCGCGAGCGTGACCAAGTTGGGCAGGGGCACGGTGACGATCGGCACCGTCAACGCGTACGGCGGTAAGACGACCGTCGAAGCCGGCACGCTGGTTCTTCAAGGGAGGACCAAGGCGATGTCTCCCGTCCTGGATGGCAGCGGCGCCAACATCATCGGCGGTCTCCTCATGCTCGATTATTCGGGCGAAGACAGCCCGGCAGCCACCGTCGATACGCTGATGAAAGCCAGCTACGACCCCAAAGGCGAGAACCACTTCGATATCGGCAAGTTCATCAGCACGGCGGCCGATAACGACTATGGCTTGGGCTGGAAGGACGACACCACGGCCGAGCAGATCACCGTGGCGTACACGCTCTACGGCGATGCAACGCTCGACGGCGTGGTGAACCTGGCGGACCTGGGTTTCCTGGGCGACAACTATGGCGCGACAACCGGTGCGACCTGGGCGATGGGCGACTTCAATTACGACGGCATGGTGAACCTGACCGACCTCGGCCTGATCGGGGACCATTGGAACCAGGGCATTGTTCTGATCACGCCTGTTCCCGAGCCGTCCAGCGTCGCCATGTTGGCTTGGCTGGCCGCGCTCGTCGGCGTGTGGACGATCGGTCGGCGTCGAAACTTTGGCCGACCGGTCTCCGAGCGCGATGCCGAGCCTGGCGCCGCGCGAAGGCGGGTCGTGCCATCTCTGACTGGGCGAAAAACGCCTTGTAGACCACGCCCGGTCGATTCTGAAACCACGGAAACGGCGGTTGCGCGGCGTTCGACTGGCCTCCCCGCGATTCCGCGGTGCGTGATATACTTGGTCATGCGTCGTGGTGTAGCACGGCGAATGTTGTCTTATTCTCCTGCCCCCGACGGACAGCAATCGGAGAACCCCCACAAGATGTGCGGAATCGTCGGATATATCGGCCCGCGCAACGCGGCCGAGTTCCTCGTCGTCGGACTGCGGCGGCTGGAGTATCGCGGCTACGATAGTGCCGGCGTGGCGACGATCACGCCCGACGGCGAGTTGGCTGTGGTCAAGGCGGCCGGACGCATTGATCGCCTGGAGGCGCGGCTGACGCAACAGCCGGCCGCGGGGCAGGTTGGCATCGGCCATACCCGTTGGGCCACGCATGGTGCGCCGAGCGACGTCAACGCCCATCCGCACGTCGGCGGCGACAATGCCGTGGCCGTGGTTCACAACGGCGTGATCGAGAACTTCCAGGGCCTGAAGCTGCGGCTGGCCAAGGAGGGCTACGAATTCAAGTCGGCCACCGACAGCGAGGTCATTGCCCACTTGGTCGATAGCTGTCTGAAACGCCGGCCGCCGGTTGCCGACATGGCGGCTGCCGACTATCAGCCGCTAGTTGACGCCGTCCAGGCCGCGCTGCGCAGCTTCACGGAACGTATGGATTGGCGGTCCTTTTCCGGCAGTGGCCCGAGGTCCTCATCGCCGCCCGTTTGGGCAGCCCGCTGATCGTCGGCGTGGGCGACGGCGAGCATTTTGTCGCCAGCGATGCGTCACCGTTGGCCGGCTACACCGATAAGATCGTTTACCTGGCCGACCATGAACTGGCCGTCGTCACGTCCGACAGCCTGCGGGTGATCCATCGCGACCAAGGGCACGTCAACCACAGCATTCACGTCCTGGACTTTCAGGCCGGCGACGTGGCCAAGGGTGGTTTCGCCCATTTCATGCTGAAGGAGATTTTTGAGCAGCCGGAGTCGATCGAGAACGCCCTGCGCGGCCGGCTGGATTGCGACGCGGCGACGGCGAAGTTCGGCGGGTTCAACCTCACACCGCAACAGCTTTGCGCCGTTCGCCGCATCATCATGACCGGCTGTGGCACCAGTTGGCACGCCGGCCTGGTAGGCGAGTACCAGATCGAATCGTTGGCCCGGCTGCCGGTGGAAGTGGAATACGCCAGCGAGTTGCGCTATCGCAACCCGCCGCTGGAAAGCAACACGCTGGTGTTCGCCATTACCCAAAGCGGCGAAACGGCTGACACGCTGGCGGCCCTGCGCGAGATGAAGCGCAAAGGGTGCCCCGCACTCGGTATTTGCAACGTCGTCGGCAGCAGCATCGCCCAGGAAACCGACGGCGGATTCTACCTGCGTGCCGGACCAGAGATCGGCGTGGCCTCGACCAAGGCTTTCACCTCGCAATGTACGCTGCTGGCGATGCTGGCCCTGTACTTCGGACGGCTGCGGCACCTGAGCTTTACGGCCGGCATGCAAATCATCGAGCACTTGCAGGAGCTGCCCGAAAAAGTACGCCAGGCGCTAGCGTGCAACGATCGCGTGCGCGAGATTGCCGAGAAGTACGCCCACTGCAACAACTTCCTTTACCTCGGCCGGCAGTTCAATTTTCCCACCGCCTTGGAAGGGGCGCTCAAGCTCAAAGAGATCAGCTACATCCACGCCGAAGGCTATCCGGCCGCCGAGATGAAGCACGGCCCGATCGCACTGGTCGACGAACGCACGCCGAGCGTTTTTTTGATGCCGCAGTGCCACGTGTACGAGAAGGTGCTGTCGAACTTGCAAGAGATCAAGGCCCGCGGCGGCCCGGTGATCGCCGTAGTAGGCACGGGAGACGCCGAGGCGGCCCGGCTGGCCGACGATGTGGTCGAGGTCCCGGCCGTCGAAGATTTCTTGCAGCCGATCGTCAGCGTCATTCCGCTGCAACTCCTCGCCTATCACATTGCCGTCGCCCGCGGCTGCGACGTCGACAAGCCGCGCAACCTGGCAAAAAGCGTGACGGTCGAGTAGCGCGTCGATGTCTGGCGATCACCTGCCCCCTTGTCCGGCCCGTTCCAGACCGAACGGCAATTGAAGCTGCGGGTCGCTGTTCGCTTCCGGATTGAGCTCCTTGAACAGCAGGCTCGGCTGGATGTCGCTGTTGTGCTGGTACTTGTCGCTGCAATACTCGGTGAACGTGCCGCGGATGTCGTGGTAGAAGATCTGGCAGATGGCCACGCCGGCGTAGATTCGCACCGGCTGGACGGCGAACATTTCCAGCGTCCAGAAGCCGCAGAAGCCGACGTCGCCGAAACCCGCCGTGACGTGAACGAACAGCCCCAGCCGCCCGATCGACGAGCGGCCTTCGATCATCGGCACGAGATTGTGCGTTTCGGTGCGCTCGGCCGTGCGGCCCAGATAGAGCCGGTTGGGCTGGAGCACCAGCCCCTCCGGCGGAATGGACATCCGGCGGACGCGGTTGGACTTCCGCATGTCGAGCACGACTTCCTCGTACACCATCAATTCGTCGTGCAGCGTCAGGTTGTAGCTGTTCGGGTTCAGCCGCGTCTCGTCGAACGGGTCGATGATGATGTCGCGCCCAAACGCGTTTGATTTCGTGACCGGACAAAACCATGATAGACTACTTTTTCTCAACCCCGATCTTCGGACACAACGAATCCAGCGGACATACGGGGCACTTCGGACTTCGGGCGGTGCAGACGCGGCGGCCGTGGTGAATCAGCCGGTGGCTCAGTGCGATCCAGTCGTTCTTCGGCAGCATCGCCATCAAATCCTTCTCGATTTTCTCGGGGTCCTTCTCGCCCGTCAGGCCGAGCCGGCGGCTGATGCGAAGCACGTGCGTATCGACCACCACGCCAGACGGAATGCCATAGGCGGTACCCAGGACCACGTTGGCCGTTTTCCGCCCGATGCCTGGCAACTCGACGAGCTGCTCGATCTGCCTGGGAACCTGCCCGTCGAGCGCTCCAGCAACGCCCGGCAGCAACCCTGGATCGCCTTTGCCTTGTTACGAAAAAAGCCCGTGCTCTGGATGTCGCGTTCAAGCTCCGGCAATTTTGCCCGGGCGTAATGGGCCGCCGTCGGATACTTGCGAAACAGCTTCTTGGTGACGACGTTCACCCGTTGGTCGGTACACTGGGCCGAGAGAATCGTAGCCACCAGAAGCTCCAGAGGCGTCTGGAAATCGAGCGCAGCACGTGGCGTCGGGATATTGCTCGGCCAGAACACGAGCGATCTTCGCAGCACGCCGTTTGATGTCGGCCGGGGCGCCCATCAAGGATCCAAGTCGTTTCGTACGGGAATCTTGTGCTCACGGCGACGGTGTCGCCGCGTGGCACCCGCATTTTACGGAATGGCACGAAAACGTGCAATGTGCGGCCGATGCCGCGGGGGGGGCAGGCGATCCTTCTCTTGCCACGGAACCGCAAATTTGTATAGAATCGCCCGAAAACTGTTCGCGGAGGCTGCAATGCGAATGCTGATGATGGTCGTCGTACTGGCCGCAATCGCCTGGGCGACTGTCGGCTCGGCGCAGGTGCCCGATGCGGCACCGCCGCCGTACAGCGTGTCAGGAAACCTCGCGACCGATGCGGCCAATGCGGTGCCGGCGAACCAGGCGTTTCAGGCCTCACCGGCGACGACCGGACCGACGGTTCCGAATCCGGACCCGGCGCGGGCCTCGCCCCGCAAGGCGTCTACGTGGCTCCCAACAGTCAACCTGCGCCGGCCGGAGGCTATTATGTTCCGGGCTGGGTCTATGTGCCGTGCGACTACGATCCGTTTCGGGCATTTCGCGTCGACGTTGTGGCCCTACAGCGATCGACCACGCGCGGCCAACCGCTTCTGGTCAATGACCAACAACGCGTACTGCTCGACTCGCAGACCGGCCTGAACTTTCCCGTACAGGCTGGCCTGCAAGTGGACTTCACGCGCAAGTTCGCCGGCGGTTGGGAATTGGAACTGGGACTGCTTTCAATCGACGGCTGGGTTGCCGCCAACTGGACGCCGGGCCCCAGCTACCTCGTGGTTGGAGACGATGCCCTGCTGGTCGACGACGGCGCCGCCCGCTACAGGTCGACGCTGTCGCTGTTCGAGGTGAACCTGCGCCGGCAATGGAGCGAGTACGTTGTGGTGTTCGCCGGATTCCGATGCGGAACGCTCGACGAGCGCTATACGGCGTGGGGCGGACACCATCACGATCAGATTGACTTCACGACCCACGCCACGAACTCGCTGTTCGGCTTTCAGATCGGCACCGACTTGACGCTGTTGACGCGCGGACCGCTATCGATTGGCGGGCTGTGCAAAGCCGGCATCTACGGCAATGCCATCGACGAGTACGGCAGACTGGCGCAAGGGTTCGTTGAACATTGGCTCGACGATGACATAGGGCACGTGGCGTTCCTGGGCGAGGTCGGACTGTCGGCTACTTATCATTTCACCCCGCGTTTCTCGGCCAGGGTGTTCTACCAAGTGGCCTGGCTCGAAGGCGTCGCCCTGGCCCCCGAGCAGATCGGCGGAACCGACTTTCTCACGGGCGCCACGACGATCAATCCCAACGGCGGCCTCTTCTATCACGGCGGCGGCCTGGGGCTGGAATGGAGGTTCTGACAGTTGCCTCGACGGCCCCGCCGGTGCCGTGGTCGCTTTGGCGAAAAAATCTAGGGCCCTTGCCCGCCGACTTGCGGCGCGACCATTTCCCGGTAGACTTGTGGCAGAGTGTGTTCGAGACGTCTCCCCTCGCCCTTTGGGAGAGGGGCCGGGGGTGAGGGCCCAAAGCGATCAGGCTCTGAAGATGGGGTATCTTCTTGCTAACAGCCCTCACCCTAGCCCTCTCCCGAAGTGATATGGGACTTCGCACGAACGTGCTCTTGCGTATCCGGATGGGTGGCCGAGTGGTCTAAGGCGGCGGTCTTGAAAACCGCTGTGGGCGAAAGTCCACCGGGAGTTCGAATCTCTCCCCATCCGCTGTTGGGGACTGTCCCGATTTTCGTCCGACGAAAATGGGACTGTCCCCTTACAAGTGCGGGTAAGCTACCGTTCTCCACGAACGAGAACGGCGAGAGGAGGGGCCAAAAGGGCGGGTCGCCAGTTGAGTGAGGCCAGTTGGCGAGAGCCTCTTCAGCCTCTTGTGCTCCTTCTTGTGTTTCTGGTCTGTTTGGAAGGGCGGCAAGGAAGGGACGAAGATCCCAAAGGGCCGGGTGGCGAAAGGCCAAGAGCAAGAAGACCAACAGTTGATGGAGGAATCCACAATGAGAAACGTGTTTATGCTCGTCACATTAGTCGTTCCTGCGTCCTGGGCTTGTACTGACACGAACACACCCGACCGCCAACCGACAGTTCCGGTCCTGTCGCCGGGGTGTGTCCCCATCGGCACACTCGGCTTTCCGCTTGGCACATACCTGACGATTGAAGGCCAACGGATTGAGGGGCCCAAAACCGGCGACAGGACCCTGCTGGTCGATACGATAAGTGGCAAGAAGCTTGAAACGCCAGTCGCACTTGCAGTTGACAATCGTCTTCTTACCCCCAAGCGGCGATGCAGTGTTAAAGGGTACGAGACAGCCCAAATGGTCGGCACACCGCCGGCAGTCGAACAGGCAGCGGAGGAGGCGGGCAAGGCCATTACGCTTCCCCAGGCAGGCTGGCAGATACGACTGTATTTCGTCGCCCTCTCTGATGTTGCTTGTGCAGAGGCAGAAAGGACACCGAGGGCTACGGGTCAGAGAGCAATAGCCGATAAGGCCCACACAACACAGCCCCGCTTGCCCTTGCCACTGCCCTGCGGCCAGCAGGAACAACACGGCCGCACCCACCAAAGCCACAGGCAAAACAGCCCGGCCAAACCAACGCCGCGGCAGGGTGGCCAAAGGCAAGAGCAAGACAACAGACGACAAAACAGGCAAAGGGACAGGAAAATGGCAAAGGCTCAGAAACTCGGCGGCTGGATGACTCGGTTCAAGCGATGCATCGACGCCGAAGCAAGTGCAGCAGTATCGAAGAAAGTCATCATCAAGCCTGAACAATTTGATGAGACATCGAACTACGCACAGAAAGCCGAATGGATAAGGAACGCCGTCCAGCGTCTTGAGAAGGAAGTGGGCAAAGCTACAGCGATAAAGGTGATGCAGGCTTGCGGCGCGAAATGCTGCGGTCCAACGCAACAGAAACGGGCGAAGCAATTCATGGAAGAATCGCACTCGGTCGAGGAGCTGCTCGCCAAGCTCAATGAAGCAGGCATCGGCGGTGGAAGGCTGACACTGAAGAACAAGAATACGATTTTGGGCGGCTATGACTGGTGTTACTGCGGACGGGTGAAGCAGACGAAGGAGCCGTTTCCCACGGATACATACTGCCATTGCTCAACGGGATGGTATAAATCCCTGTTTGAAGCCGCTTTCGATAAGCCTGTGGAGGTGACACTCAAGCAGTCAATCCTACAGGGGGCAGATAGCTGCGAGTTTGAGATAAGGCTTGGCTAGAATCTAGGTTCGCACTGCCCCCTTCGGCTGGGTGGCACTGTTGAAGTGTGCCCCTCAATGCCGAGTCGGAATGAAGAGTGTTCCGGGTCGTAAGTTCATGGAATTGTAGATGTTATTGCGACAACTTGCCACAGGGGAATGGCGGTTGGTCTGATCGTGCAGTAAAAAGCCGTTCCGGCAATGATAGGGGTTTGCAGAACCAAAACCCATCATGGAGGAACGGCAAATGGGGAACGCAAGGAAGCGTGCTCGCCAGCGACGGCGAGCCAAATTGTTGATCGGTTCGATGCGGGAGTTTCTCACGCCCCAGGTTTTCAAGCAAGCCCGAAATGCGTCGAAGTGAAAGAAAAGCCCACGTTGGGATTTGCATCCGCTGCTGTATAGGCTTTTGTTGACAACCTATTCTATTGTTGCGGCGACAGTCTGCCGGAAAAGTTTGAAGCGGCCAGGGGATTTTACGTGGTTTTTTGTCCCAAGTGAAAGCGTCCCGGTGCATTTCCGCATGTCCTCCAACGCAACCTTCTACAGCGAAGCCGAAGAACCGTTGAACGAGTTCCGCGAAGGGATCGTTTACTACTGGCCGAAAAGGCAGGAGCGAGACGGAAAGCCTCGATGATCGCTACGCAGTTGCTATTGTGCCGAGGTGCGTTGGCCATGCCCGCACCCCAAAAAGGCGAACGTCCGGTGATGTGCAGTCCCCGCGGTGTGTTGCCGGAAGCGCGTTGCGAAATCGTGGGGCGATCGAACCTCCGCCAGGCGTTTACGCTGCGGATTTCGCGCGCCGAACGCGATTATCGCCGGCGATCCACGCCGAAGCAGAAACAACAGTGGCCTCGCCGCAAGGACCACGTACCACCGCAGCCGCCCCTCTTGCTGAGGCTGACGCGTGGGCAAGGGGGACAGTCCCATTTTTCGCTGACGCGAAAATCGGGACAGTCCCCGACGGGTTCCTGTGTCGCGTTTTATGTTCGCAGCCCAAGGGGAATTACTTGTGCCGCCTGTGTCGGCGTGTTCCGATAGAGGGATAAACGGTTCTGCTACCAAACCCTGCTTCTAGCGATGAGACCACCAAGCCGTGCCGGCCCGTCTGACGGTCGGTTGGGGGCATGTCATACTGCGACATGGTCGTTTCGCTCGTTGCGGATTCGCGGAAGCGAGTTGCGACTGCTGGCGGACGATTGTTGCGTTGCACGGCTCGGTTCAGAACCGCAAGCCTGGGGCATACGTACACGGTGGCTGTAGCTCAGTCGGTTAGAGTACCAGATTGTGGATCTGGGTGTCGTGGGTTCGAGTCCCATCAGCCACCCCTTTCGGCTTCTATCACCCCATTTTCGGTAGCGTAAAGGGGCAGTCCCATCTTCGTTGACACGGAAATTGGGACGGTCTCCTATTTCGCATCGTCGGTGGGCTCGCACGCCTGATCTGGCGGCGCCGGCTCCGAAAGGACCCCGTCAACGGCAAAATATACCCCCAGAAGAAGGGCCCTTCTTCCACCGGGCCGAGCGAGAAGGTCATTTCGCAGAACCGCAAGGCACGCCACAAATTCCTGGTGCTCGACACGCTGGAGTGCGGCATTGTGCTGGTCGGTAGCGAGGTGAAAGTCTGCGCAACGGCCGGGTGTCGCTCGACGAGGCCTATGCGGGATGAAGGGGGACGAGGTGTGGTTGGTTGGCTGCGACATTGCCGAATATACCGAGGCCAGCCGCTTCAATCACAATCCCCGCCGGCCGCGCAAGCTCTTGATGCATCACCGCGAGGTGAAACGTTTTGCCCATCGGGCCTATGAAAAGGGACTGACGCTGGTGCCGTTGGAGATGCACTTCAAGCGGGGGCGGGCCAAGGTGGTGCTCGGCATCTGTCGCGGAAAACAGCAGCACGACAAGCGGGAAGCGATGAAAAGGGCCGAGAGCCGTCGCGACATCGCAAGGCAGATGGCCCGGCGACGTTAGAGTTCGGTTACCGCTGAACCCCCCCGGGGCAAGAGCCGTACTGATCATGGGGTCTCGCTGTGTGATACTATTGACTTACATGGCCGCCGTGCGGCGGGAGGCGGAGTCCTATTTCTCTCTGGGAGAGGGAATACGGAGCAGCCTCCGCCGCAAGTGGGCTAGTTCGTCGACTGCATGGACGGAGGATTTTCTGTGCGCTGAGCCCGCGAGTTCGTGAACCCCAATCGGCCGGAGGCGATTCGGTCGCGTCGACGCGGCCGTTGCTGCATCTGAAGCAGATTAAGAAGGCGTTCCGTCAGCCGGATGGCACGGCCCTGCCCGTGTTGGACATCGTTGATTTCCGCGTCGCGGCGGGCGAGCAGATGGTGCTGGTGGGGCGCAGCGGTTGTGGGAAGACGACGCTCCTGCACATTATCGCGGGCATCGGCCGCCCGGATTCGGGCAAGGTGCGAATCGACGATTGGGACATCAACCTGATGCCCGAGGCCGAATGCGACCGGTTCCGCGCCGAGCGGATCGGCTACGTGTTTCAGACGTTCAATCTGTTGGCCGGTTTTAACGCCCTGGAAAACGTGATGTTGGCGATGCGGTTTGCCCGGGGGCGTCCGGACCGGAATCGGGCTCGGCAGTTGTTGAACCGCGTGGGACTGAGCCACCGCATGACGCACCGGCCGGCGATGCTCTCCGTGGGCGAACAGCAGCGGGTGGCCGTCGCCCGGGCGCTGGCCAACAAGCCCCAGTTGTTGTTGGCCGACGAGCCGACGGCGAACGTGGACGCGGGCCATCAGCAGCAGATCCTGGACCTGATCCGTGAAACGTGCCACGAAGAAAACGTGGCCCTGGTGATCGTAACGCACTCGAACGAAGTGGCCTCCCAATTCCCAGGGTCGATCACTTAGAGGAGTTCAACCAGGTCGCCGTCGGCGTCCCTGCCTAGCGGCAAATGCCGAGTTCCAAGTCCCTAAATCCCTAATCCTCCTTTCCGCCACATGAGCCTCTGGAAAATCGCCTGGCGAAGCATTCGGCAGCGGTCGCTGGTTTCGATCTTGACCATCGTGTCGATGGGCTTGGGCGTGGCCCTGGTCGTGGCTGTGCTGGTGGTCTACGGCGTGGTTAAGCAGTCGTTTCATCGCGGAGGCGAGGGCTATGATTTGATCGTCGGCGCCAAAGGCGGCAAAGAACAACTGGTGCTCAATACGGTCTTCTATTTGAGCGAGCCGGTCGGCAACATCCCGTACACCTTTTACGAAGAGTTGACCTACGGAAAATATGCCGCTGACGTGGAAGCAGCCATTCCGGTCTGCATGGGCCACACGTATCAGGGCTTTCGCGTCGTCGGCACCGTGCCCGAGATGTTCACCGCGTTGAATTACCACGGGGACCAGCCGTATGAGTTTGCCTCGGGCGAGAACTTCAAGGCGAGAACCGTTTTGACGCGGTTGTCGGCGCCACGGTGGTCGCCGAGGCGAGCTTGCCGGTAGGCGAATCGTTTCGAGCAGTCCATGGCACCGGCGAAGGCGGCCGCGTCCATAAAGAGTTGTTCCACGTCGTCGGCGTCTTGGCGCCGACCGGCACTCCGGTCGATCGTGCGATCTTTGTCAACATGGAGGGTTTCTACGAAATCCACGGTGCCGAGGAAGGTGAGGAGCACGGCGCTGACGCAGAACATGGCGATCACAAGCACGGCGTCGGGGCCGACGAGGATAAAGAAATCACGGCGGTGCTGGTCTGCGTCCCCAAGGCCCGAGCAGATCGCGGACGGACCGACGTACTGGCCAAGCAGCATCAACGACAGCAACGTGGCGCAGGCCGTGGTGCCGGTCCGCGTTATCGCCGACCTTTTTGAAGGCATCGTAGGCAAGATCCAATGGATCCTGCTCGGCATGGCTGTGGTCACGGTCATCGAAGCGGGCATCGGCATCATGGTGAGCATCTATAATTCGATGAGCGACCGCCGGCACGAGATCGCCGTAATGCGCGCCCTCGGGGCCAGTCGTGCCACGGTGATGGTTATTATCCTCCTGGAGTCGATCCTGCTGTCGCTCATGGGCGGGGCCGCCGGTTTGCTGATCGGCCACGGCGCCACCTGGGCGTGTTCACCGCTGATCACCGACTGGACGGGGGTCGTTGTGGGCCTGCTGCAATTCCAGAAGATCGAGTTGATCCTGGTGCCGGGGCTGATTGTGCTGGCCTCGGCCGTTGGCTACTTGCCGGCGATGGCCGCGTATCGGACCGACGTGGCCAAGTCGCTGATTACGACACCGTAGGGTAGAGCGAGGGGAGAGAGGAGAGGGAAGGGCGCCCGAGATGGCTGTACCGTTCGAGGTTGAACCGGAAGAACTCGATGCGCCAGAGGCCGCAGTGCCGTATCGCGCGCTGTCGCCGGCGGCCGTGATGAGCGTCATCGTCGGGGCCACGTCGATCCTGACGGCGTTCTCGTGGTACTTGACCGTCTTACCGTTGTTGGCGTCTGGCTGGGATGGCGGGCCATCGGCCACATCCGCGAGGCGCCGGAGCAATGGACCGGGCTGGCGGTTGCGAAGACCGGCATGGGGCTTGCCATCGGACTCGCGTTGTTCGGATCGGGCTGGCACTGGTACAACGTGCATCGGATTCCCAGCGGCTACCAGTTCGTGCAGTGGGACGTTCTTCAGCCCGATCCGAATGCCCCGGCAGACCCAATTCCGCAGGCGGCCCTCGACATGCAGGACAAGCGTATTTTCGTGAAGGGCTACATGCGGCCGCGCCGCCAGCAAAGCGGCATCAAAGAAATTCGTCCTCTCTCCGAACACGGGCGAATGTCCCTTCTGCACTCCCAATCCGACGCCGACGCAGATGATTCGCGTGGTGCTGCAGGGCGATTTGCAGACCGCCTTTACCACCAACATCGTTGGCGCAGGGGGACGTCTCCAGATCAACCCCCAGGACCCGGCGGAATTCCCTATACGCTGGAAGCTGATTGCGTCCGGTAGCCGAGGGTGCTCGTCAGGGATAGGGTGCGACTGCGACTGGTTTGTCGCACGCTATAGACGCCGCTGATTCTTGAGCGGGATCCTTTGCTGCGCTTCGGAATGCCTGAGGGCCTTGCCGGTGCGTGATTGACCGGTCCGGACCGCCTCCATAGAATGGGGTGCCTGGCGATTTCCGCGCGGGAAGAGGACGGCGCCGAAGATGCAATACAGCTTTCTGCCGGTTTTTCTGTTTGTGCTGTGCATGATCGGCCTGGGCATTGCGCTGTTGATCGTCTCCGCCCTGGCGAACCCCGGCCGGCCGGGTCGGGTGATGCGGATGCCGTATGAAAGCGGCATGGATCCGATTCACGATACCCGTCGCCGGTTCGACGTGCGCTTCCATCTGGTGGCGATTGCCTTTCTGGTGTTCGACGTCGAACTGCTTTTCCTCTACCCTTGGGCCGTGGCCTGGCGGCCGGCGGCAGAGTCGACAATGGCCGCCCGGATCGGCGGCAGCGACGGCACGATGGGTTCTCAGGAGGCCACCTTTGTCGCCGCCCGCCCCTCGTCCTCCGCCCCCTCTTCGCCGTCCCGTGCCCCCATTGACCGTGATGTTGTTTTCGGCGGCGTGATGGTGTTTCTGCTGCTGTTGACGCTGGGGTTCGTCTACGATTGGCGCAAGGGGGTGTTCCGGTGGCGATGACGGAATTGCCCGACAATGTGGCCATCACCAAGTTGGACGAATTGGTGAGTTGGTGCCGGAAGAACAGCCTTTGGCCGATGCCGTTTGCCACGGCCTGCTGCGGGATCGAGTTGATGGCCACCGGCGCCAGTCGGCACGACGTGGCCCGGTTCGGGGCCGAGGTTTTTCGTTTCAGCCCGCGGCAATGCGACCTGATGATCGTGGCAGGCCGCATCGTGATGAAGATGCTGCCGGTGTTGCAGCGGATCTGGCAGCAGATGCCCGAGCCGAAGTGGTGTATTTCGATGGGCGCCTGCGCATCGACCGGCGGCGTGTTTGACACGTACTGCGTTGTTCAAGGGGTCGATCGGTTCATTCCGGTCGACATGTACGTTCCCGGGTGCCCGCCGCGCCCGGAACAACTGATTCAGTCGATCGTCGATTTGCAGGAGAAGATCCAGCGCGAGGGGACGGTTTTCGGCCGCGAGTTTCACGCCGCCTCGCGACAACTGCCGAAGCGGGCATTGCAAGAGAAATAACCATCATGAATACACGGAAGCTGGGCGGAGAAGGTCTCGAAGTCTCGGCCGTCGGGTTGGGCTGCATGGGCATGTCCTGGGCCTACGGACCGAGCGATGAATCGGAATCGATGCAGGTGTTTCACCGGGCCCTCGAGCTAGGCGTCAATTTCTGGGACACCGCCGAAGTGTATGGGCCGTTCGCCAATGAAGAGTTGCTCGGGCGCGTGCTTAAGAACGTGCGCCGCGAGGACGTCGTTGTTGCCACCAAGTTCGGTTTCCGTTTCAGCCCGAGCGGCGAGATACAGGGTGCGGACGGAAGCCCCGCCCACGTGAAGCAGACCGTCGACGGCTCGCTCCGACGGCTGGGAATTGATTGCATCGATCTCTACTACCAGCATCGACTCGACCCGAAGACACCCATTGAAGATACGGTCGGCGCGATGTCGGAGTTGGTGACCGCCGGGAAGGTGCGCTACCTGGGGCTTTCGGAGGTCGGACCGGGGATCATTCGCCGGGCGCACGCCGTGCACCCGATTAGCGCCGTGCAGTCGGAGTACTCGCTGTGGGAGCGGGGCGTCGAGGCGAAGGTGCTGCCCACGCTCCGCGATCTGGGCATCGGTCTGGTGCCGTACAGCCCGATCGGCCGCGGATTCCTGAGCGGGCGCATCAGGAGCGTCGACGACCTGGAGAAGACGGATTGGCGACGGAACCAGCCGCGGTTCCAGGGAGACAACTTCACCCGCAACATGCGGTTTGTTGATGAAGTGAAGCGGGTTGCCGCCGAACATGGCGCGACGCCGGCCCAGGTCGCGATTGCCTGGCTGCTGCGCGTCGGCGACGACGTTGTCCCGATCCCCGGCACCCGGCACGTGGAGTATCTTGAAGAAGACGTCGGGGCCGTGAACCTCGATCTGCCCGACACAGCATGGTCGGCCATCGAGGAGATCCTCGGCGAGTTCGCGACGGCCGGCGCACGCTATCAGCCGGAAGCGATGCAGATGATCGACACGACCGAGTAAGAAAAAACGATCTCGTATGCGAGGCGCGGCGCATGGGCAATCCCGACATTGTCGAACGACTGCAATCCGTCGCTCCTGCCGTGGGCGTTAGCGAGTTTCGCGGGCAGACGCGGCTGACTGTGCCCTTCGAATCGCTGTACCAGATGCTGGAAACGTTGAAGAACGAGTTTGGCTTCGATCTGTTGATCGACGTCACATGCGTCGACTACTTGAATTACCGTGACGCGAAAGACCGGTTCGGCATGGTATACCTGTTGGCTAATACGCACTCCGCCAAAGAGGACAGTCCCATTTTCGCTGACGCGAAAATGGGGACCGTCCCCGCCCGGCGGCTCACGGTTCGGTGTTTCGTCAACGATCCGGAGCCGACGGTGCCGTCTGCCGTCCCGCTGTGGCAAGGCGCCGACTGGCTGGAGCGCGAGGTGTGGGACCTGTTCGGCATCCGTTTTACCGGCCATCCCGACCTGCGACGGATCGTATTGCCCGAGGAATTCACCGCCCATCCGCTTCGGAAGGACTACCCGCTGCAAGGCCGCGGCGAGCGCCACAACTTCCCCGTCATTACCCGTGCCGAAGGCTGACGAGCCCGGCACAGACCGCTGCGCCCGGCAATCAACAATCAACAATCGACGATCAACAATTTCTCCATGCCCCTGACTCGTGTCGAACCGCTTGGCGATCGTGCTCGTGATGAGCCGCAGCCGTACCTGTGGACGATGAACTTTGGTCCGCAGCACCCGGCGACGCACACGACGATGCGGCTGTTGCTGAAGCTCGACGGCGAGACGGTTGTCGAGGCCATCCCGGACATTGGCTACCTGCATTCCGGCTTTGAGAAGCTCGGCGAACACTTGGATTTCAACCAGTACGTGACGATCACCGACCGGATGAACTACATTTCGCCGGCGGCCAATAACGTCGGCTGGCACCTGGCGGTCGAAAAGCTGTTGGGCATTGACCTTACGCCCCGCTGCCAGTATCTGCGCGTGATCGTAGCAGAGCTGTCGCGGCTGCTCGATCATCTGCTCTGCCTGGGTGCGATGGGTCTCGACACCGGGGCCTTCACGCATTTCATCTACGCCTTCAATCCGCGGGAAGAGATTTACGACATCTTCGAGGCCCTCTGCGGGGCGAGATTCACGCACAGTTGCACGCGCGTCGGCGGCATGATGTACGACATTTCGCCGAAGGCCATCGAGATGATCCGCGACTTTCTCAAGCACGTCCCGGAAGCGCTCGGCGACATGGAACGCTTGATGAATCGCAACCGCATCTTTGTCGATCGCACCCGGGGCGTCGGCGTGTTGAGCAAGGCCGAGGCGATCAACCGCAGTTGCGCCGGGCCGATCGCCCGGGCCAGCGGCGTGCTCCGCGACCTGCGAAAGGACGAGCCGTACTTGTCGTACGCCGACTTCGACTTCAACGTGTGCTGCGCCGCGTCAGGCGACTGCTATGCGCGGTACCTCGTCCGCATGTATGAAATGCGCGAGAGCATTAAGATTTTGCACCAGGCGATCGAGAACCTGCCCAGCGGACCGGTCAACGTCGGGGACGACGCCCGGGCGATCCTACCGGAAAAAGGGGTCGTGTTTTCGACGATTGAAGGGCTGATCACGCATTTCGAGCTGACGATGACCAACCGGGGATTTCCGACGCCGTGTGAGGAAGTCTATTGCGCCACCGAGGCGCCCAACGGAGAATTGGGCTTTTACATTGTCGGCGACGGCAGCAACGCGGCGTATCGAGCGCGGACCCGGCCGCCTTCGTTCATCCATTTCGCTATGTTCCCGTACCTGATCCGCGGGCACACCCTGAGCGACATCGTGGCCGTGCTCGGCAGCCTCAACATCATCGCAGCCGAGTTGGATCGATAGTGAAAGGACCCGTGTCATGCCGGTGCTGGACGAGAGTTTGCGAAAAGACATTGAGGCATGCTTCCCGCGATACCCGACGCGGCAGGCGGCAACGCTGCCGGCGCTGCACTTGATCAACGATAGGCTCGGCTACGTGCCACCGGAAGCCGTCGTCGAACTGGCCGAGATGCTGGAGTTGGCGCCCGCCCAGGTCCAGGATACCTTGAGTTTCTACGGTTTTTTCAAACAGGACAAACCGCAGGGGCGGTATCAGGTCCGCGTGTGCCGGTCGATCAGTTGCGCGGCGAACGACGGCGAAGAGCTGCTAAGCTACCTATGCGAGAAATTGGGCATCCAACCGGGTGAAACGACCCCCAACGGTCAGATCACGGTCGATTTCGCCGAATGCCTCGGCACCTGCGATGCTGCGCCGACGCTGCTTGTGAACGACGAGATCCATGAGAACATGACAAAAGAGAAGATTGATGCGTTGTTGGCAAGCTGGAAGGATTCGTAGGCTCAGCAGGTTTACACTCGACTGAATATGGTCCATAGGTCATCCTGCGCAGCCAAGGATCGCAACGGGCAACTCGATTTTTCGCTGCGAGCAGAACGACAAATCCCCAAATCCCTGACTGCATCATCGCCGAATGCACTACGAACCCGTCCTGCTGGCTAACATCCACAAGAGAGACAGTCACGCGTGCAAGGTCTACGAGGCCGGCGGCGGATATCAGGGGCTGCGCCGCGTGCTGAAGCAGATGAGCCACAAAAGCGTCGTCGATCTGGTTAAGGCCAGCGGCCTGCGCGGCCGCGGCGGGGCCGGCTTTCCTACGGGGCTGAAATGGTCCTTCCTGCCGGATGGGCATCCCGGGCCAATCTACCTCTGCGTCAACGCTGACGAGAGCGAACCGGGTACGTTCGTCAATCGCGTTCAGATGGAACTCGACCCACACCAGGTCCTTGAAGGCGTTATTCTCAGTTGCTATGCGACCCGGGCGACGACAGCCTACGTCTATCTTCGTTATGAGTACGCGCTGGCGTGCAAGCGGATGCAAGCGGCCATCGACGAATGCTATGCCGCGGGATACCTTGGAAAAGACATCCTCGGCAGTGGCTTCTCGTTGGACATTTACATTCATCGCGGCGCGGGGGCGTACGTATGCGGCGAGGAAACGGGCCTGATCGAAAGCCTCGAAGGCCGGCGAGCTTGGCCGCGGATCAAGCCGCCCTTTCCGGCCGTCGAGGGCCTGTTCCGCAAACCGACGGTGGTTAACAATGTCGAGACGCTCGCCTGCGTGAAACACATCGTCGATCGCGGCGTCGATTGGTTCCGATCGATGGGTGTGCCGCCCGAGCCGAACAACCCGCGCGACCCCGGCAGCTTCGGGCCAAAACTGTACGGCCTGAGCGGCCACGTCAACCGGCCCGGCTGCTACGAGGCGCCACTGGGCATCACGGTGCGCCAACTGGTCGACGAGTTCGGCGGCGGCGTGCGGCAGGGACGCAAGGCGAAGGCCGTCGTCCCCGGCGGGCTTAGCACGGGCGTGATGACCGAAGCGGAGTTCGACACGCCGCTCGACTTTTTGGCTCCCACGCGCGTTGGCTGCCTCGGATTGGGCACCGCCTGCGCTATTGTTCTCGACGAGACGTATTCGATGGTCGATTTTCTGCACAACAGTTGCCGCTTCTTTGCCCACGAGAGTTGCGGCCAATGCACGCCCTGCCGCGAAGGCACGCATTGGGCCGTCGGCATGCTCGAGCGGATCAAGAGCGGCCGGGGACGGCTTGTGGACCTCGACCTGTTGTTGGAAATCGGCGACTCGATTGGTATTATTCCCGGTACGACGATTTGCGGCCTGGCCGATGGCGCGGCCTGGCCCATCAAGAATGCCATCCGAAAATTCCGCGGCGAGTTCGAAGAGTACATCAAGTGGACGAATCCAACAGGGTATGAAAAAACGGAACCGGTCGAGGCGATCGATCGTCACCGTTTGACGCTCGACACCGGCGAGTGGACCGTGGTCGCAGAACCGGCTATTCCAAGAATCGCCGCGATCGCATTGCAACACAGATGATGGACAGGATTTACATGATTCATAAGATGCGGGGACCATCGTTCTAAATCTTGTCAATTCTGTCAATCCTGCCGAATACAAGAGTCCAACACAATAGTCCCGATGAAAGTCCTCATCGACAACCGCGAAGTCGAACTGCCCGACCGGCGACGGATCAACGGCATTGAGGCCGCTAAGGCGGCCGGCATCGACATCCCATACTATTGCTGGCACCCGGGGCTGTCGGTGGTGGGCAGTTGCCGCATGTGCCTGGTCGAAGTCGGCGCACGCGACGCGAAGACAGGCAAGATCACGATGCAGCCGAAACTCTCGCCGGCCTGCAATACCTTGATGGCCGACAATGTGGTGCTGGTGACCAATAGTGAGAAGGTGGCCCGGGCCAGGGCGATGGTCGAAGAGGACTTGCTCCTGCGGCACCCGATTGATTGCCCTATCTGCGACAAGGCCGGCGAGTGTCTCTTGCAGGATTACCATTTTCGCTACGGTCAGAGCGAGCGTCGCGCCGATGTGCGGCCTTTTAGCAGCAGCCGCCGCGATCTGGGCGACGTGATCTTGTTCGTGGATCGGTGCGTGATGTGCAGCCGGTGCATCCGCTTCACGGCCGAAATCAGTGGCTCCAACGAGTTGATGGTCACCGGCCGGGCGCGCACGAGGAGATCGACGTCGTTGCCGGTTTCCCGCTCGACAACAAGTTGTCGGGCAACGTCGTCGATCTCTGCCCGGTCGGCGCGTTGGGCGACAAGGACTTTCTCTACAAGCAGCGGGTGTGGTTCCTGAAGCGGCGTCCCGGCGTTTGCACCGGCTGTGCCACGGGCTGCTCCATCTGGATCGAAGAGAACCAGGATCGCATCTACCGCATCAAGCCGCGCGAAAACCCTTTCGTCAATGCATGGTGGATCTGCAACGACGGCCGGTACGACTATCCGCACGTCCACAATCCTCGCCGGCTTCTGCAACCCTATCGCCAGGACGGCGGGAACCGGACGGAACTGGACTGGGCGGCGCTTCCGGCCGAACTGGCCGAGCGGCTGAAGCAGGCGGGCCGCCTGGCAGCCGTCCTGTCGCCGTTCCTGACGGTCGAAGAAGCGTACCTGTTGAGCCGTTTCGTACGCAATCTCGATGCCGATGCACGGTTGGTGCTCGGCCGCGTGCCGGCCGTGGGCACGGACGAGCGGTTTCCCAAGGGCTTCGTAATCTCGGCCGAAAAATGTCCCAACCGCCGCGGCGTCGAGGCCGTTATCGCCCACTTCGCCCACGGCGTGACGACGTTCGACCAGTTCCTGCCGGAACTGGACCGTGGCGCGCTTGACGGCGTCTGGATCGCCGGCGGGTACAAAGGCGATTGGATCGACGAAGCCACGGCGCGGCGGTTCGAGCGGCTGAAGTTGTCGGTTGTGCAGGACTTGTTTCCTTCGCCGCTGTCGGCATTGGCGACATTCGTCTTGCCTGGGGCGGCCTATGCCGAGCGTCCGGGATCCCACGTCAACTGCTCCGATCGGTTGCAGTCGGCGGCTTGGGCCATCCGTCCTCCGGCCGGCGTCCGCACCGAAGGAAGTCTGTTGTGGGAGCTGAACGGTCGCAAAGGTCTGTACGACGCGACGGCCGTGCTACAGGAGGTCGCCCGCGAGATCATGTTCTTCTCGGCCGCCGTCGGGGCAATACCCGAAACGGGCGTCGATTTGCGTTCGAACTTGTTGGCGTGATGAATGGACACGCGAGCGGAATGCCGGCTGCGGCAAATCGGTCGAACGGCGAAGCATCAACTACCACCAGCCCCGTATGCAGTTATTCCTCGAACCACTCCTGAAGATCGTCCTGGTCATCGCCGGCCTGATGACCGCGGCGGCGTATTTGGTGCTCTTGGAGCGATGGATCGCAGCGTGGGTGCAGGATCGGCGCGGCCCGAACCGCGTGGGAATCCCGTTGACGAAAATTCGGCTTTTCGGGCTCGGCCAACCGCTGGCCGACGGCGTCAAGTTCCTCTTCAAGGCCGAGTTCACGCCCAGCCACGTCGATCGGGCGCTCTATTTGATCGCCCCAATGACGATCTTCGTGGCCGCGGTCGTCGTTTTTGCGGTCATTCCGTTCGGCAGCGTGATTCCGCCCAACGTCTTTCCCGCATCGTGGGGCATCACGAAGCCGATTCCCCTGATCGTGGCGCCGGGCATCGACGTTGGCATCGTCTACGTCTTCGCCGTCGGCAGCATCGCGGTCTATGGTGTTGTGCTGGGCGGCTGGGCCAGCAACGACAAGTACAGCTTTCTCGGCGCGCTGCGAAGCGGCGCCCAACTGATTTCGTACGAAGTGCCGCTGGGCCTCGGCATCCTCGGCGTGGTACTCGTTTCCGGCTCGCTGCGGCTCGACACGATCATCTACCACCAGGCCGAGACCGGCGTGTGGAACGTGCTGGTGCAGCCGCTGGGATTTGTGGTCTTTTGCGTGGCGTCGTTCGCCGAGGCCGCCCGGCTTCCGTTCGACTTGCCTGAGGCCGAACAAGAGCTCGTCGGCGGCTACCACACCGAATACGCCGGGGTGAAATTGTTGATGTACATGGTTGCCGAGTTTCTGCACATGGTCGCTGCCGCATTTCTGATCGTCATCCTCTATCTCGGCGGATGGCATTTCTGGGGCGTGACCGGCTCGGAAGTCACCATCACCTGGCCGGTGGCGGTGTTGCGGGTGATCGTGCTGACGGTAAAAGTGATGGGCGTCATCTTGTTCTTCATGCTCGCCCGGTGGAGTTGGCCGCGGTTTCGCTACGACCAATTGATGGATCTCGCCTGGAAGGTAATGATTCCGTGGGGACTGGTGAACGTGGTTGCGGTCGCCGCGTGGCTGGAGTATGGTGGCCGGCTGACGCGATCGAGCGGCGTCGCGGCTGAACATTGCATGGCTCTGGCCGGCTGGGCGGCACTGCTTGTGACCTGGCTGGTCACGGTGGCATTCGATCCGACGCGCAGCACCAACACGCCACGCCGGGGAGGGACGGTATGAAACCGGACGAAAAGCAGATCACGTGGGTACAAGAGCCGAGCCTGGGGCCGGTTGGGAAGTCGTATCTCTTGTTGTTTCTGCAGGGAATGACGACAACCCTGCGGCACTTGTTCCGCCGCAAAAAGACGGTGCAGTCGCCGGATGAACGGCACGTGATCCCCGATCCGTTGATCTACCGGGGCGTGCACCGCCTGAACCGCGACGCGGAAGGGCGCGTGAAGTGCGTGGCCTGCTTTCTCTGCGCCACGGTCTGCCCCGCCCATTGCATCGACATCGTTGCCGCGGAAAGCCCCTGGCCCGACCGGGAGAAATACCCCGAGAGCTTCACCATCGACGAGTTGCGGTGCATCTTCTGCGGCATGTGCGAGGAGGCATGCCCGGTCGACGCCATCGAGCTGACCAGTCTGTACGACCTCTCGGGTAAGAGCCGCGAGGAAATGATCTTCGACAAAGATAAGCTCTTGAGCATCTACGACCAAACGAAAGACCAGGAACCGGTCCGAAGCGCGAGGGAGGGGACTGTCCCGCCTTTCGCGGGCACCGCCGCGCAGCAGTGGTCGGCGAAAAAGGGACTGTCCCCTTTGACGCCGCCGAAACAGTCTCCGAGTGAGCGGCGGAGTGATGGGAATCTTGCATGACGGATGGGAATCTCGCATGACGAAAGACGCGATGACGAATGAGTTGGTTTGAGCCGTACGGGATTCTGGTGCTGACGACGGCGCTGGTGCGCTGGCCGTCTGGCTCATGTTGCCGCGTGGCGCCGCGGGCGGGCGCGGTGTCGGAATTGTGCTCGGCATGATCGCCCTCGGCCTGGGCGCCTCGCAGGTGCCGCGGGTGGGCAGTTGGATGGCCGACGGCCTGTTCCTCGTCCTGGCCGCCGTCACGGTCGTCTCGGCCGTCGGCGCCGTCACGTTCCGCAGCCCGGTCTACTGCGCGATCTGGTTCGGGCAGGCGCTGTTGGGCACGGCGGCCCTGATGTTTCTCACCGGCGCCCAGTTTCTGGCAGTCGCCACCGTGGTTGTCTATGCCGGGGCGATTCTGGTCACATTCCTGTTCGTGCTGATGCTCGCCCAGCCCGAGGGCAGGACGGGCTACGACTGCACCAGTTGGGAGGCGCTCGTCTCGGCCGTTACCGGAGTGCTCATCGTCGGAGTCTTGTCGATGACGATCGGCGGCGCGTTGGCGCGATCGAGCCCCGCGCTTCGGCCGCCGCCCGAGCAGGCGCTAACCGAAGACGTCCTCGATTCCCAGCACGTCGTTCGGCTGGGCCAAGACATGTTCGGCCACCGCTTGCTGGCCGTGGAACTGGCCGGCGCGCTCCTGTTGGTTGCCGTGGTCGGCGCGGCCGCCATCGTCACGCACAAGACGACTGATTGATTGCCATGGACAGCGAAGTTGTAATCCTGAACGACTACTTGATCGTCGGTGCGCTGCTGTTCGGCATCGGCATGATCGGCTTCTTGAGCCGGCGAAACATGATCGTGATGTTCCTTTCGCTGGAGATCATGCTGCAAGGCGTGTCGTTGAGTCTGGTCGCGTGGAGCCGGTTTCGCAACGATTTCGGCGGCCAGATGCTGGTGCTGTTCATCATTGCCGTGGCGGCCTGCGAGGCGGCCATCGCGTTGGCGCTGGTGCTGATGCTATTCCAGCGCCGCGGCGAGTTGGATATTGCCCGATGGCAGGACCTTCGCGAGGCCGGTCTGCCGCGGTTCGAGGAGAAAGCGATGTCGGAGACGGAGGCGCGTCCCGAACCGCTGCCGCGGTTGCCGCCGGCGGGCATCCAGCCCGACGTGCCACCCGACGACGCCTTTTATCGGCCGAAACTATAGTTGAGACGGCGTCGCGGCCCGGATCGACAAGGTATCCGCTTTGCCTGCGCGGTTTCACTCTCTCTCGTTTCTTACCAGGCGAGGCCGGTCAACAAGAGAGTGTTTGGGTAGAGTCGAGGTGCGGCGCGGAACGCATCCGTTTCCGCACCCCGCTCATCGAACCGGACAGGCGGTTCTCCCGCATCCGGCTCTCGGACAAGGATGTTGACACAGTGGTCTTCATGCTTTCGCCCACGGGAGATTGCGAGTCAGCCTCGGCAGCCGGATCAGTCCCAGTTCTTGGTACAGATACTCGTCGGGGAAACGTGAGGTCCCCGCACCCGGCACCTTGTGCTTCTTACACAACCACCGGCGGAGCCGGTTCGTCACGTAGCTGTCTACAGCACGATAGGCCCGACTGACTGGTCCCAGGCAGAAGTAGTTGGCCCAACCCCGAAGTTGGCGATTCAGGCGTGCTACGATCTCCTCGGCTTCCAGCAGCAGGAAACGTCGGCTGGTCTGTTCTCCCAAAGACTCGCAGAGCTTACGAATCTTCTTCTTCGCCGGGCGCGTGCCCAAATAGGCGCGGCCCGTCTGCGGCGAGTAACATCGGCCGAACGTGTATCCCAGGAAGTCGAACGTCTCTTCCGGCACACGGCAGAGCTTCGTCTTCGCTTCGTTGACCGTCAGCTTGAGCCGCTCCATCATGCTCCGCATGGCGGCCTGGGCCTGATTGGCCGTGCCGCGACAGCAAATCACGAAGTCATCGGCATAATTGACGATGCGGGCTTGAAGCCGCTGCTGGTGTCCCAGTGTTTTCCAACCCAGCACGAACCGCCGCATGTACAGATTCGACAACAAGGGTGAGATCGGCGCAGCCTTGCGGCGTTCCGCGTCCCTGGTCCTTGTTGCGCGTGGTGCGAACGACGTGCCCGCGGGCATTTCGCTCCTCGACGGGCGATACCAGCCACATCTTCACCAGATGCAACACCGCCTTGTCGCTCACCCGCCGAGCAACGCATTGCATCAACTCGGCGTGTGGGATGGAATCGAAATAGCCTGACAAGTCGGCGTCCACGACTTCCCGGTAGCCCGTGTTCAGAAGCCCATGCACCGCCCGCACCGCATCCAATGCGCTGCGGTCCGCACGATAGGCGTACTGCTCCGGTTGCAGGTCCGCTTCAAAGATCGGCTCCAGCACGATCATCGCCGCGGTTTGCACCACGCGATCCTTGATCGTCGGTATGCCCAGCGGCCGCTGCTTCCCGTCCGGCTTGGGAATGTACACGCGACGCACCGCTTGAGGCTGGTACGTCTTCTTCCTCAGTTCTTCCGCCAGTTCTTCCAGCCACTTCGCCACGCCATACGCCTCAATGTTCTCGAAAGATTGTCCGTCAACGCCCGGTGCTCCACCATTGACCAGGCAGCGCCGCCAGGCCATCGACAAAACATCCTTCCGATGCACCTTGTCGTACAACGCATAGAAGCGGAACTTGGGTTCTCCCTTCGCTTTGGCATGCAACGCCGTCTGCAACTTCTGGACACTTTCGAGTGTTGGTAGGCTCATCGCCAATCCCCGGTCCCTTGCCGCTTGCCGCGTTGTCCTTGAACTGAGGCCCCTTTGCTCCGCCGGCATTACTCGGCTTCATCGCTACTGCGGGCCTCTCCGTCACCCCGAACCGGCCAAGCCTGTCCCTCGCGGGCTGCTCGTTGGCGGTCACGCGCCGCCACCGGCGGGGCTTCCCGTGTTGCGTTGGTCTCCTTGCAAACATGCCATCGCCACTACCCCGGCGGGACCGCGAAGCCTGTCGCTTCGTGCCTCCCCCTTCTCGGTCGGGAAGCTTGTGCTTCGCGGCGGCGGCCTTCCCCGTTACTCAGGCGGGTCGGCTCCCGCATCACCCTTTTCGGGGCCTGCTCGGCGTTCACTCGCATTACGGCCTGCTTGCTCGCTGAGTCGCTTAACGACCCTTTGTCATCGAAGGCTCCGACAGGTTCGTCACCTCCCCTGTCGCTCCGACTGCTTCCGGCTGGAGCGACCAGTTGCCGGGTGGGACTTGCACCCACGAGAAACCAACACCTTTTCACGGCGCACCGAGCAATGCTGGCTAACGGCCCTCTTGTGCAATCTTGAGCGCCAGCAGATCGATTTGGCTCTTCAGATCGGTCAAGAGGATCTGCGGACCGGCGCCGCCGGCGAGATGCGAGTAGAACACGCTGGTGCCCGAACCCTGGCCGGTGCCCAGCAGCGTCGTGGCGGCCTTCAACTCGTGCAGTTGCTCGTCGACGTTGCCCAGCTTCGTGATGGCCTCGCGGTTGTCGTGCCAAAGTCGTTCGAGCTGAAGCACCAGCCCGATGACCAGCGCGAGTTGGCCGGCGATGGCCACGGGCAGGCCGACGTTCCAAAGCTCTCGGCGGCCGGTGGCCATCGACCATGCTAGCAAGATGCCGCCGCAGACAAGGCTCATCGTCCCCAGCGAAAAGGCGGCCCAAATCAGTGCCCCGATGGCGGTCGGACCCGCAGTGGTGCGACTTTGGCCCCGCTTGCTTGCGGGAGCGGAGAAGTGCCATTGCGGCGGTCCGGCGTGTAGAAAATCAAATCGGGCCGCCTCGGCTGCGGACCCGTCGGCCGTCCGGCCCGTCGTCGCTTGTTGCGATTCCAACACGCGTCCGATGTGTCGCAACTGCTCGTCCAGTTCCCAGCCATCGTACGCCGGTTCCGGTTGCTCGACAGGCTTGGTTGCTTCGGCGCCAATCTGGCCAGCGCAGCGGGGGCAGGTGAAAGTGCCCGTGTCGCTCGCAGGAAGCGCAGGAACATCCTGTCGGCAGTGCGTACACCACATAGTGTTCTTAGGATCGGTCGCGACGATGGTAAACTATATCGTTTTCGTAGATTTTGCGGGCCCTCTGAGGTAGAGGATGGCAAATAACTGGATAAGCTGCGCGGCATAGACATGAGCCATTGACAGCGTTCGCCGGCCGCTCCATCATTGGAGCAGTCCGAATTTGGGGGGCTGTCCCGTGGGCCAGTCCCCGGCGGCAGAAGGGGACAGTCCCATTTTCGCGATCCCGCGGCGCAGCGGAGCCCGCGAAAACTGGGACAGTCCCCGACCATTCGCTTTGAGCCAGCCCAATGCAACCGACACGCCCACAACACGGAGTTGCTAACTCGACTATGCCCGATGCCGCGGAAGTCTGCCAAGCCCGTCAGAGAATTGCGTCGGCCTACGATCCCGAGCTACTGCGGGCTGCCGGTCATCGGTTGATCGACCTGCTGGCAGACCATCTAGCACGAAACCAGGCGTCGGCCGACAAGGTGCTGTCGTGGTGCGATCCTGCGGAGAACGTGCGGCAGGCTGCGGCGTTGCTGGGGCAGTCTCTCGCGTCGACCGCGGGCCGCGACGCCCTGGCCGATCGCTTTGCCCAGCTTGTCGAGACCATGCTCCAGCGCGGCTGCAATCTGCACGACCCGCGGTACATCGGCCACCAGGTGCCGGCGCCGGTGCCGCTTGCCGGCCTGTTCGACGCCGTCGGCTCCGTCACAAACCAGGCTATGGCCGTCTATGACATCGGTCCCTGGGCAACGGCCGTCGAAGCCGCCATGGTCCAGGAGCTTGGCCAGCAGATCGGCTGGCAGCCGAGCAAGTTCTCCGGACTGGCAACCAACGGCGGGTCGCTGGCCAATCTGACGGCACTGCTGACGGCCCGCAACGTCGCACTTGGCGACTGTTGGCAGCAGGGCGCCGGACGCTCGGGCCCGCCGCCGATGCTGGTGGTCCACAGCAGACGCGCACTACTCCGTTTCACGCGCGGCCGGGATCCTCGGCCTTGGTACCGACCACGTCGTTCGCGTGCGCCTCGACGACCGGCGTCGGATGGACGCGAATCACCTCGGGGACACGCTGCGCGATCTGCGGGCGAAGAACCATCCGATCGTCGCGGTGGTGGGCTGCGCCTGCTCGACTCCGATCGGCGCCTTCGATGTGCTCGACGATCTGGCCGATGCGTGCCGGCGCTACGACGTCTGGCTCCACATCGACGCCGCGCCACGGCGGAGCAGCGTGTTTGAGCGCGAAGCATCGCCACCTGGTCGCGGGACTGGACCGCGCCGAAAGCCTGGTTTGGGACGCGCACAAGATGCTGTTTGTGCCGGCGCTGTGCGCGTTCGTGCTGTATCGGGATCGGGCCCGCCAGTTCGACGCGTTCCGCCAGGACGCGCCGTATTTGTTCGATCCGGCAGCGCCGGGGTCGGCAGAGTTCGACAGTGCCCTGCGAACGGTCGAATGCACCAAGCGGGCGGCGGTTTTTGGCCTGTGGGGCCTCTGGTCGCTCGTTCGGTCCGCAACTCTTCGCCGATCTGGTCGACGTGACGTTCGCGATGGGCCAAGCGTTCTACGAAAAGCTCTCGGCGGCGCCCGACTTCGTGCCGCTTCACGAGCCGCAGTGCAACATCGTGGCCTTTCGCTACGTCCCCGAGGCAATCCGCCACGCTCCGCACGACGTGCTCGGCCGGTTCCACTTCGAACTGCGCCGCCGGATCATCGAATCGGGCCAATTCTACGTCGTCTCGGCGAAGGTCGAGGGCGTCGGGGCGTTGCGCGTGACGATCATCAATCCGCTAACAACACCGGACCACCTCGACCAGTTGCTCAACGTAATCCGCGAGACGGCAAAGCCGCTGATCGAGGAGATGCGTTAAGGACGTAGTCGGCGCGTTGCCAGCAAGCGTCCCCCTCTCCCTTTGGGAGAGGGTTAGGGTGAGGGCAGCTTCCTATTGATTGCTTCCCCCGCCTCCGCCGTCGCCACACGGCCAGGCCGGCCAGGCCAAGGCCCAGCAGCATGGCGAGCGACGACGGCTCGGGGCGGAGGTAACAGCATAACCACTGAAACTGGTCACGGTGAAACTCGCGTAGACTCCGTTGCAGGTCAGATCGCTGGCGACGTACGGCGTCCAGCCATCCGTGTCGTGATGCTAGATCTGCAATTCATCCCTGGAGTGGCCCGTGCCGATGTCGAACGAGAGATAGGCCGGCAGAGCCCCGTAGCTGGCTTCGGGAAAATCCCGAGCGCTCGAAGACCGACCGGCCATCGTCCAGAATGTCTTCCAAGCCGATTAGCGTTTGGTCGTCCATCGGCGTGGCTGCGAAGTACACCAAATATGGCCCCTCCCAGAAGCTGACGTCGACAGACTTGCCTGATTCGGCATCGGTCACGTTGACGCGCTGCCGAACGTCGATGTTGATCGTAAACGGTGTGCCCGCCGCATGCTCCTCGATCTCTGAGGCGGTGAAGACATGTTCGACCGGGTCCCACGTACCGCCGTATGCATCGGCGCTGCTGCCGACCCACGTATCGGCCAGGATCGGCTTATACGTAGCTCCTGGTATCGCCTCTGGTCCGGCAACGAGCGCACCACGCCACTTACCTTGAGTTCACCACCATCGACGGTGAGACTGCTGCCGCGGCCGACGTCCAGTGTCAGCCGTCTGCCGCTATTAATCAGCGCATTGTTTGCCGTAACAGCAGCACCACCAGTGATATTTAGATAACTGTCAATAGTAAGGGTTCCGTTGTTGGTCCACGTCGAACCCGCGCCATCGACCGTCGCCGGCACGGTGCCATCAGCATTGCTCACGGCGCCGCCGCGGGTGATGGTTAGCTTTCCACCACCATCGCCACGGCTCAGCTTGCCGGCTACAGCCAAAGTCGAGCCAGCACCGTCCACCGTGACATTGCCTCTTGTATCCCGGCCGTAGCCGATGTAACACTCACTGGCGATTACAGTAGCACCGTTGATGATGGTTAGGCTCCCGTTGCCGTAGACGCAAGCGTAGAGCCCACTCCTTGCGACCAAAGTCGAACCGGCGCCATCCACCATGACATTGCCTGTTCCCTGCCAACTCTGGCCGATATCACAATAATAGGCGCTAACGGAAGCGCCACCCGTGATTCTCAGCGTGCCGTTTCCATATTTGCCGACGGCGAGTGATCCCGTGTACCAATACTGGAACTGATCAGTTCCGCCGAGGCTCCACGTCGAGCCAGGGCCGTCGACGACCACCTCGCCCGTGGAACCCGCATTGGCACCTATATCGATGTGGCGGGTGATCGGGGCGATGACCCTTCCACCGTTGGTGATACTCAGCTTGCCACTGCCGTAGTTGCCAACGATGAGCGCCGTGCCCCCTGTTGGGTCATCCGGACCGTTCTCCAAGCTGATTGTCCACGTTGAACCTGGTCCGGTGACTGTTGCCTCACCCGTCGAGCCGGCCATGTAACCGATGCAACCAGTCCCCGAAGTCACCGAGACTCCGTCGCGAACGCTGAGCGAACCGGCGCCGCGATAGCCCGCGCCAAGTTCGTCTACGTTGAGAGGGTCGCTCATGTCAAGATGTACGGCGATATCCGAGTTCGATGGTCCCGCAAATGACAACGTTTGTTTTAGTCCATGATTGGCATCAAACACCAGATCGACGTCACTGAGTAACCCGCGGGTATTGATCGTTCCGTTCCCCGTTAGATTGGCAGGCGAAGCGCGCAGCGATCGAGTCGTAAGGGTTCCGTTGTCAAATGCGATTGTCCCGGTTGATTCCGCGCTGTAGCCGACGTAGGTTATTCGACCGACCATCACAATACCGTTGTTGCTGATGTTGAGTACCCCACTGCCTTCACGGCCAATGTACAGGTCGCCGCCGTTGTCCCACGTTGAAGCAGAAACCGTCACCTCGCCTGTTGAGCCTGAAGCCCAACCTATGAAGCCGGCATAGTAACCAGTGAGTCCAGGCACTATGTATCTTGTGTTGTTACGCACAGTGCTACCGCCGGTGATGTTTAGCGTCCCGCTGCCATTTTCGCCCACATAGAGGCTGTCGATGTTCGTCCATGTGGAGTCGGACCCGTCGACAGTAACCGTGCCAGTCGCGCCGGAGAACTCGCCGATGTGGCCGATTCCATCATTGACCGTGGCACCATCGCTGACATTTAGTGTCCCGTTCCCGTAGCGGCCGACGTGGACATGCGATGAGTTGGCCCATGTTGAGCCGAAACCACGGATGGCTCCCACTCCCGTCGATCCGGGCAAGGAGCCAATGAATCCATTGTTCGACTGAACGGTAATTCCATCCCGGATTGTCAATGAGCCGTTGCCTTGCCACCCCGCACCAAGGTCACCATTGCTGCCAGGGTCAACGGCCATGTCGAGATTCACGGTGATGGCATCTCCAGGCTGGCTGCTCATGGTAAACGTCCTCGTCAGACTGGCCGCCGAGTCGAACACCAAATCCATGTCGCTCACGAGTCCGCGAGCGTTGACCGTGCCGATGCCCGTCAATTGGCTCGGGGATGCGGCCAGTGAGCCTGTCGAGAGTGTTCCGCCGCCGGAGCCGAAGTGGATTTCGCCGGTGGAACCGGCATCGTAGCCCACGTAGGTTGTGTTAGCAGCGGAAACAGCAGATCCTCCGGTGATGTTCAGCGTTCCATCGCCGCCGTTGCCGACGTAGAGGAAGCCGCCATTGTCCCACGTCGAGGCGGCAACTGTCACTTCGCCCGTCGATCCGGAATAGCGGCCGATATAGCTATGGTAGCTGCCGCTGACGCCGCCGCCACCGGTGATATGCAACGTTCCGTTGCCATACGACCCGATCTCCAACGTCGATGTGTTGGTCCACGTCGATTCGGAACCGGTGACCGTCACGTTGCCCGCGACGCCGCTGTCGTAACCAATATAGGCAGTTTTAGATGACAGCGCCTTGGGATCGCTGATAGAGTTGACTGTTAGGCTGCCGGTGGCAGTCCTTCCAACGTAGGCAGTTGTGGAAGTTTGCCACGTGGTGCTCGGTTCGACATCTCCCGAGCGTACAATCGCGGCCGCGGCGGGGGAAATTCGGCCGGCCAGGCAGAAGGCGGCCAGGAACACTAACAGAGATAGTCGTGCGTCCTTCATTTTTCGTCTCCTTCGCGCTGAAAAAAGAACTATGAATGAGGAACAAACGCCCGCCGCATTCCCGCGCCGACCACATTGGAGTATCAGGGGGACAGTCCCATTTTCGCCGACCACCGCTGCGCGGCGGTGCCCGCGAAAATCGGGACAGTCTCCTGCGAACGGGCGCAATGCAACATCAATCGACTCTTGCCCGAGACGTCGACACCCTCGACGAAGACAACAGCCCTGTCGACAAATCATTGCCGAAGGCGTAAGAGGGGGACCCAGACGAGAAGCTGCTTTGGGCGGCGAGAGCCCCGAGCGCGACGGCCTCAGCCGCCGTGGGCACACACGACTTGCGCGGCCCAATTCGTACGGCACCGTTTCAGTGCGCTGTGGGCGCCCGCCTATCCCCGTTGGCGCTTGCCTGATCCCCACCAGTCGCGAGTCGCTCTCCTTCTGTTCGTGCCGCAGCAACCGGAAGGGGCACTTCCGGCTGAGATCCTTGCCCTTCGCAGGCGGCGGTTTGATTATTGACGAAAAGCGATTTCCTGTCAAACGCGCTTTGGAGGGGGTTCGGGGAGATGCGCCAGGGCATCTTCGAGGACGCACCAGCAGTTCGCTCTCCCTCCGGAAAAGAGGCGTTCCTAAGGGGACAGTCCCATTTTTGTGGCGTCCTGCCACAAAAATCGGTACAGTCGCCGCCGCGCTATCCTTTCGTTTGCGTCGAAAGGTACATCGGCAGCCCCATCTGGGTGATCTGGTCGCTCTGTTCTTCGAGCCAATCGACGTGCTCGTCCTCGTCCTTGAGAATGTGCAGCAGGAGATCGCGGGTCGCGGCATCGTCGACCTCGTCGGCCAGATGGATGGCCTCGTTATAGAGGCGAACGGCCCGCAACTCCGACTCCAAATCGGACTGCAACTGCTTTTGGACGTCGGCCCCGATATGGATCGCGTTCAACTTGCTGACCGTGGGGTTGCTCTCCAGGAAGAGGATGCGTCCGATCAGGTTCTCGGCGTGACGCATTTCCTGGATCGCCCGTTTCTCGATCTTCTCGTGCAAGCCGGCCGTATCCCCAGTTGGCACACATCTCGCTGTGGACCATGTACTGGTTGATCGCGGTGAGTTCTTCGGCCAGCAGGCCGTCCAGCGTTTGAACAAGTTTCTCGTTGCCTTTCATGCGACTTTTCTCCTCAAGGGTACCTTTTTGTTTCTCTCAATTACGTCGCACTGTCGGCATGCGGATACAAGTCTAACGATTTCGCCTCGACACACAATACGGGGCTACACGTCCAAGTCCCCGCGCAGACCGCAGCCTGGCTGTCCATGCCGGCAACTTCGAGCCGCGGCGGCCACGGCAATCAGCAACGACGACAGGATCACGATCATCGCGCCGGTCGGCAGGTCGAACGCTGCGGCGATCAAAAAGCCGCCGAACCCGCTCAGTGCCCCGAAAAAGGTCGAGCAGACAAGCGACTTGCCGTAGCCGCGGACGAGCCGAAACGCTGCGATGGCCGGATTGGTCAGCAGCCCGTAGATCATCAGACCGCCGACGGTCTGAAAGTTGACGGTCAAGACGACGCTCGTGAGAATCAACAGCATCGGTCCAAACGGGCGTCGTGCGGACGCCGGCGGCCGAGGCGTGTTCCCGCGAGAACAGTATCGCCCGCAGTTCCTTGTAAAAAAGCAGCACCACGGCAGCTCCACGGCGCCCGCGGCCGCGAATGATAAAAATCGCTCCAGCGGCAGAAGTTCAAGCTGCCCCACAGCAGTCTGCGAACTTCGTTGTCCGAAATGCCGTAGACGCTGAACAGCCCCAGCCCGAGAAACGACAACCCCATCGTCAACGAGAACAGCATCCCCAACAACACATTTGAGTCGATCCGGGCCGACCGCACGTCGAGCATTCCCAACAGCAGTGCGGTCGCAACGGCCCCGGCCAAAGCGGGCAGCATCAGCATCGGACCGGTGAGTCCGCACAGGCTGCCGAAGACCGCGCCGGCCAATGCAGCGTGCGAAATGCACACGCCCAGAAACGGGATTCGCATTCCGACGATGAACGTGCCCAGCATGCCCGTCGAGGCCCCGGCCAACTGCCCGAACAGATCACCGGCATCCAAAACACCAGATCAATCACGGCGAGGCCCTCCCACGGGCATCGCCCCGTACCGGCCGTTGTCGGCGACCAGCCGTAGCCGCGAACCGTAGAGCGATTCGACGCGTTGGGGCGTCAAAACGCCCACGGGCGGACCATCGGCCATCATCCGCTCCGTGCTCGCAGCACCAGCAGCCGCGCGGCGCACGCCGGAATCACCTCCAACTCGTGACATACCAAAATGAATCGTCAGCCCGGACCGTCCGTGAAGCCCTTCAAGCATTGCGACGATCTGCTCGCGCCAAAACAGGTCGAGATTAGCCGTCGGCTCGTCGAGCAGCAGAATCTCGGGCTGTTGGACCATCGCCTTGGCGATCAAGGTTTTGCGTTGTTCGCCGCCCGAGAGGCTCGAATAAGCCCGGCAGCCCATGTCGGCCAACCCGAACGTTTGCAACGCTTCGTCCACGATCTGCCAATCGTTTCGTGTAAGCCGTCGAAACAGCCCGGCGATACCCGTTCTCCCGATCGCCACGACTTCGCGGACCGTCAATGCGGAATCTCGCTCTGGGCGGCGAGCACTTGCGGCACGTATCCGACCCGACATCGAAACCGGCTCAGCGATACCCCGGCACGCGGCGCGATCGCGATGACCGAGAACCCGCACTTCGCCCGCGGTCGGACGGACCAACCCCAGCAGACATTGCAGTAGCGTGGTCTTCCCGGCTCCGTTGGGCCCGAGCATCACCACCGCTTGCCCGTTTTGCACGCGTCAGGTCGTTCGATGTTCAGGATGTTGCGTCCTCCGCGATGGACGGCAAGCCGGCGAATCTCGATGATTGGATTGCTCATGGTTGTTTCCCGTCCGATGGATCGGTTTGCACCAAGCCATCAGGTTTGCTCGCACCATCGATCAAAGGCCTGTCGTTGCATCCGGCTGCGGAAAATTCGCGAACACCACCACCCCGGCATCGAAACGATCGGCCAGGGCATCGGCCAGTCGCCGCCCTTCGGGCTCGTTGGCCACGATGATCCTGGCGCTCGGCCCTCGCCGGCCTTCACGGCCGCGTCGATCTCTCCGGTCCCGGCCGTGTCGGCGGCGGAAAATGTTCGCGCCGTCCGCAACCCCAGCCATCGGCAAAAGGCGGCCTGATGGCCACTGGCCAAAACGGGCGTACCGCGCAGCGCCGCTGCGTCGATTTTCCGATGAACCTCGTCGGTCAAAACTGCCATTCGATTGGCAATCTCAACCAGTCGGCGATCGGCCTCCGGTTTCTCCATCTCGCCGATCAACACCAGCCGATCGGCCACCTGCCGACACGCCGAAAGATATGTCTCCGGCTCGCACAGCCCGCTTGGCAGCGTAACCGACAAAATCTGCAGTGCTCCACCATTGCTGTCCGGCCGAATTGTTCGTCCAGTGATTGCTGAAAATCAAACCGCACCAACAACCGGCATCGGGCCAGTTCCATGATCTTGCTCGGCGGCATGTCGAAATGGCCGGGGCACATCGCCGGACCGGCCAACCGTACAAACGATATTTCATGTGGCAACACGTCTCGGATTGCCGCTTCGATGTACGGACTTGTCACGGCGATCGACTCGCTTGCGGAACAGCCCGGTCAGCCGTCGACGACGGGGCATGGCGACCGCATCCAGCGGTAACCAGTAGCAACACCAGAATTGTCCGCGCCGTCCATTTGCCGATTTGCCATGCGGTCATCGTCGTCCTTCACCTCTTGACGCCATCGGCCCCTGCAATATTATGATCTATTCGAACGTAATACTAAAGCCTCTCCTTGTTGTGTTTTTGCCCCGATTTTTCAACGCCATGCCCACCAGATGACCACGTTGCACAGATTGCCGATCCCCGCATTGCTTTCTTCGATCGCCTGGCGGCCACTTGGGACGATGAGGAGCAGGATTCCTGCCGATACGCTCCGGCGGCTGGAAGATTTGTGCGATGTGTTGGCTCTTCGATCGGGCGATGACATGTTGGAGGTCGGTTGCGGCACCGGCCAGTTGACCGGCTGGCTGGCCGATTGCGTCCGGCCGGGCCGGGTGGAGGCGATCGACTTTTCGCCGAAGATGATCCGGAAGGCCGCGGCAAAGCGCGGCGGCGAGTTCCGCGTGGCCGACGTGTGCCAGGACGACCTGGGACAGGCGGAGTTCGACGTTGCCTTGTGCTTTCACAGTTTTCCCCACTTCCGCGATCAACCGACCGCCTTGCAAAACCTAGCAAGTTGCCTCAAGGAAGGCGGCCGATTGATCGTGATGCACCTCCGCGGCCGGGAAGCGATCAATGCCTTCCACAGCAGCGTGGGTGGGGCGATCGGCGGCGACCTCCTTCCGGCCGACGATCGCTGGAAGTGGTGGTTGGCCGACGCCGGCATGACGCCCGCGAAAATCATCGATGGCCGGGAGCTTTTCTTCCTCCAAGCCGACGTCTGCCGAGCCGGCTGACAACAGGGCGCCGAGTAGCGGCAGCCACGTGTCAGCGAGATTCTTCTTATTGCGCATCCGGGCGGCTGACGGCCGGGGGCACCTGTGGCCGTATTCCAGAATTGGTATCCCTTCATTCCGTGATCGGAGAGTTTCGAAGACTCCCCACTTGACACTACTATGATGTTAGTATATACTAGCTGCATAGTAACCATGCCCTCGGGAACCGAACCATGAAACGACCGCGGCCATCCGAGTTGGAATTGCAGATTCTATCGGTGTTGTGGGAGCAGGGTCCCTTGCCCGTCCGGGCGATTCGCCAGTCTCTGCCCGACGGCAAGGACCGAGCTTACACCACGGTGCTGACCCTGATGCAAATCATGGAGAAAAAGGGGCTGGTGGGGCATGCCGTGGAGGGCCAGGCTCATGTCTATCATCCGCTGGCCACACGGCGACAAGTGCTACGGCCTATGATGCGCGATCTGCTGCGAAACGTGTTTGGCGGCAAGCCCTCCGACGCCGTGCAATGCCTGCTGGATAGCACACGGCTGGACGAAGAGGAGTTGTCGCAGATTCGGCAGGCGATCCAGACCGCCTCGCAAAAAGCACGGGGGGGGGAAGTCATGAACGTGATCGTCGCGTTTTTCTCCAGCCCGCTGTGGCAGCATCTGGCGATGGCGCTGCTCCATACGCTCTGGCAGGGCCTGGCGGTGGCGGCACTGCTGGGCCTCGTCCTGTGGCGCATCCCCGCTCGTCGACCGGAGGCCCGGTATTGGGCCGCATTTTCCGCGTTGGTGGGACTGGTGTTCTGCGGCATTGTCACGTGGTCGTTCTTGAATATCGATTGGCCACCGAGTGTTGCAGCGCGTGTCCAGGCGGTTGGCGCAACCGGCGTCCGGCCAGCGACAGATCAACACCGCGAACCGGATGCTCGCACCGCTGGTAGCCAACTCTCCGAGGGCGCCGGCACAGCCGATACGGTGGAAACACCGGGGCCGGCGGTAGCCAGCATGTCAATCACACCCGCAGCGGTATCGCCTGTGTCATGGCGGCCTGGCTGCTCGGCGTGGCGCTAATGATGACGCGGATGGTATGGATGGTCGTCCGGCTGCGTCGTTTCGCCTGCGGGCCAGAGATAACAGATACCCGCATCCGCCAATTGGCAGATGAACTTCGACAGGTGCTTCACCTGAAAGGGGACCTTCGGATTGTCGAGACAGCCGAAGATCTCGGGCCGGCCGTGCTCGGAATCGTGCGGCCAATTCTGGCGTTGCCCATTGCGATGCTGACCGGATTGCCGCCGGAGGCCGTGCGGGCCATCGTGGCGCACGAACTAGCCCACATCCGCCGTCACGACTATCTTCTGAACCTGGTGCAGATGGTAGTCGAGGCAGTGTTGTTCTTCAATCCAGCGGTGTGGTGGATCAATCGCCAGATTCGCATCGAGCGCGAGGCCTGCTGCGACGCAATGGCGGCACGTGTGTTGGGACAGCCGTTGGTCTTGGCGGAATCGTTGTCCCTTTGGGCCGAACGCGTGGCCTTACGGTCCTCGGCAGCAATGGCTTTCGCCCGGGCTGGTCGCCATGGTCCACGTTTGCTGTTGGACAGGGTACTCCGCATCGTCCTTCCGGGCTATCGTCCCCAGGCACCGCTTTCACCGCTGGGCTCATTAGGATTGTTTTTTGGTGGGATTGTTGCATTGGGCGTTCTTTCCTGCGGCACGTCGGCCATCGTGGAGTTGGCGGCCAAGGCCCTAACGCCAGCCGAGGCGCATCGAGCGAATCGTTGAGACGCAGAAGGAGTTTGTGCCGTCGTCGATCGCATCTAATCGCGGCAATGTAATGCTCTCAGGCATCATCCGTACCGAGGATGGCAAACTGGTCCCAAAGCAGATAGAAGGTGTCTCCTACAGCCGTTCCGACAAACATAGCATTAGCTCGTCGTTCGATGTGAAGACACCCGAGTTTTCAACGAAGGTCTCCGCGGGAGAGATTCGGCTGGGATTCAAGGCTAAAGGCTACGCCCCTGCCATCGTCGGGCCTTTTGCCGTAAAGGTCGGTGAGCCGATCGCCGGCATACAAGTAATCTTGAACAAGGGCTTTCCAGTGCGCGTGCATGTGGTCGACGAAAAAGGAGAACCGGTGGTGGGGGCAACTGTCGGGGGGAACATCGACAATGTTCTTGGCCCAGGGAACCAAGTTACTGATGCCAAGGGAACGGCCGTATTTCCGCACGCCGCCGCGGGGAAGTATGTTTTCTCAGTCAACAGAGCCGGTTTCGAGCCTTTCTATTCCTCCACACCGATGCGGATCAAGCAGAATGACGCCTCCGCTACGCTGACGATTACGCGCACCCGGCCTGTGCGTGGTTTGGTCCGTTTTGCTGATGGACAGCCCGTTGTCGGAGCCGAAGTGCGTGAATTCTACTCGGTGGCGCAGCAAATGTCATGGAGCTATACGGCGACCCAGGGTAACGTGCTGGCCACAACGGATGCTGACGGCCGATTCGTGCTCGATCAATTGTACAACAATCGCCGCTATTGCCTGCTGGTCGTTGCGAAAGACCACCGGCGGCAACTGATCGACGACGTATCGGTGAACTCGCCGGAATTACACGTAACGCTAGGGCCGGAACTGACAGTGACCGGGCAGATCAAAGGTGACATCGGTAAGCTTGGCAAGGAGGTCGGCAAGCCTGTGGTGTGCTGCGAACAACGTGCCAGACTTAAAGTAACCGGTGGCGAGGATGTTTCCATCGGTTCAGTGGGAGCTATCGTCGAACCAACGGAGGACGGAGGACGATTTGTCGCTCATAGTCTGCTGCCGGGCTTGGTGTCGGTCAGCGCCGGCCAGCACATAGTTCGTACCGAGGTTGACGCCGAGCATCCGCACGCGCACGTGATGATAGATTTGACCAAGCCTCCCGATAGCCCGGCCAAGCGACAAGTCATCCTGCGACTTACGACTCCCAGTGGACCGGTCTCTCCGGAGGGGAAAGTCTGCATCGATATAGGCTCACTTGGAGAATGGCGGCAACAGAAACATAAGGAACTTCCAGTTACTGACGGTGAGGTTTTCTTCAAAGCCTTCGCCCCGGGATGGATTACCTATTCTTCTAGGGCACTGGTCGGGTATTGGTTCAAGGAAGGCTTATCCGTACACGTTGAGCCCGGCGACGAGCCGTTCGTGATAGAGGTGCCAGTCGTGGCGGCAGGCGCTATCGCCGGCCAGGTCTTGAATTCGGATGGCACGCCGGTGACCGGGAATATCAGTGTCAGCGTTCACGGCAAGCTCAAGACAGCGGAATCGACGACTGAGGGCGGCTTCGGCAATGTCACGATCGACCGCAACAAGTTCTTTATTAGTCCACTGCCCCTGGCAGGCTCATATAGCGTCAGAGCTTCTGTCGGTCACAACATTCAAATCGTTGGTCCCATCCAATTGGACGATGCGCATCCAACACTCAACGTGAGTGTGCAATTGCCTCGAACAGTAAGTGCCTCTGGCACAGTTGTCGATCCAGCAAAAAAGCCTTTGTCCAATTTCCCTTTCAGCGTGTATATCAGTGATCCGCGAAGAAATCTAAATTCCGGGTGGGGCGGCAACTCGCAAACCGACCTGCATGGCAACTTCCGAATCGATGATCTAAGCGCCGGGATAGGTGAATACTCCTTGGTCTTCAGTCCACGGAGTTATTACTGTCCAAATCGGTTTCCCCTCTCTCGCAATGGGAAACTGATGACGATCATGCTGAAACGAGGATTGGTGCTCGAAGGGCAAGTGCTGGACGAGGCAACCGGCTGGCCGATTCCGGGCGTGGAGGTGTATGCGATGCCACAACCTCTTGGGGCGACAGCGTCCATGTGTGAAGCCGAGGGGCCTACCGATCGTGAGGGCCGTTTCCGCTTCAGCAACTTGGAGGACCGGCAATATCAGTTCAATGCCCGCGAGGCAGCAAGCCTCAAGATCCCAGATGCCGAACGTATTCGACGACCGGGCAACGAGCCACTCGTCCTCCGCATCACGCTGCCGAAGTGGAGCAAGCTTCAACCGCGGCCACCCAATTAATAACCTCAGTAGTTCCAATTTTGCCCCAATCAATCATCCTGAGCGCAGCGAAGGATCTCGGTGGCCAAGGAGATTCTTCGCTTTGCTCAGGATGACAATGTCGGGAGTTCCCGAAATTTGGAACTACTGAACCTCGCCAGCGGTTCCATTCTTGTTGTGCTACTCGCTCTTTGGCCGCCCGATTGCCTTCGCGCGGCGAACCAGTTCCAAAAACTCTGCGCGATAGCCGTGCGGGTCGGGGCCTTTCGCAGAGGCGGCCATTTCCAGCACCGCGTCATACGTAGCCGTGCCCTTGTGCTCGGAACCGCGAAGCAGCATGCCGAAGGCGGCGACCGATGCGGCAAATTGGAAGTCGCGGCTGGCCTGCCCGATCTTCTCACCCAAATCGACGACCGGGAACTCCAGCCGCTTGCTCGTTTCGGCGTCAGGGGCCTTGTAGCGGAGCTTGAGCGTCAGCAGCTCGCCGTGGCCCGGCTTCTCCGGGCTCGACTTGGCCGCGTCTTGGTACTTTAGCGGATCGACCGGCGGGGTGTCTGCCTTCTGCCCGGCCGGCACCAATTCGTAGAGCGCCGTCACGGTATGGCCGGCGCCGATCTCACCGGCATCTTTTTTGTCGTCATTGAAATCCTCGGCGGCCAGCATCCGGTTCTCGTAGCCGATCAGCCGATACGCCGCCACCTGGGCCGGGTTGAACTCGACCTGAATCTTTACGTCCTTGGCAATGGTCACGAGCGTGCCACCCATCTGCCGAACGAGCACCTTGCGGGCTTCGCTCAGGTTGTCGACGTAGGCGTAATTGCCGTTGCCCTTGTTCGAGATCGTCTCCATCATCGAGTCGTTGAGATTGCCGCGGCCGAAGCCGAGCACCGAGAGAAACACTCCCGACTTGGCCTCTTTTTCGACCATGCGGACCAGGTCGCCGGTGCTCGTGGTGCCGACGTTGAAATCGCCGTCGGTACACAACAGTACGCGGTTCACTCCGCCGGGCACGAAGTTTTGCTTGGCGATGCGGTACGCCAGCGCGATGCCGGCCCCGCCATTGGTCGAGCCGCCGGCCTGAAGGTCGTCGAGCGCGGCAAGGATTTCCGCGCGCTTCGAGCCGAACGTGGACGGAAGCACCAGCCCTTCGGATCCGGCATATACCACGATTGCCACACGGTCGTTGTCGCGGAGTTGCCCGGCCAGGAGCTTCATGCCGGCCTTCAATAGCGGCAACTTGGCGGGCGAGTCCATCGAGCCGGAGACGTCCAACAGGAACACAAGGTTGCACTCGGGCCGCTGGTCGCTCGGGATTTCCTTGCCCTTGAGCCCGATCCGCACCAGCCGATGGCCCTCGGCCCAGGGACAGGCCGCCACTTCGATGTGTGCCGCGAACGGCACGTCGTCTTTCGGCCCGGCGTAGTCGTAGTCGAAGTAATTGATGAGTTCCTCGATCCGGACCGCATCCGGCGGCGGCAGACGGCCTTCACTCAACAGAAATCGCCGCACGTTGGCATACGAGGCCGTATCGACGTCGATTGAGAACGTCGACAGCGGATGGTCCTTGACCGCCTGAAACGGATTCTCCACCAACCGGTCATACTTGTCGCCGCCGCGGCCCGGGCCTTGACCGGTGGGCGACGAGCGGACGAGTTGCTCCTCTTCCTCCTCCGCAACTACGATGCGGGGGGTAACCATCATCATCAAATTCTTTGGCTCTGCGAGTCTCTTTTCGCTCGCCGCAGCGCCTGAGTAACCCCAACGCCTAGCATTGGGAAAATTCGATGGCTTGCTACCGCTCTGTAGCGGTATTGAGGATGTATTGGCTGCGGAGGGGCTATCCGCGGGTGACGATGCGACCGGCCTTGCAGGTGTAGCCGGGAGTTGACCAGCGAGTTTGGGCGTCGACGGCATGCCAACTGTTGTGGGGGCATCAGTCTTCGACTCGCTTTTGCTTGTGCCAGTCGCTGCCACAACGCGATTCCGTTCGCCGGACTCCCGCGGTTGACGCGATGGAATCGCCTCTTTGGCTCGGGAGTTCACTGAAGGTTCCGACGTAGGCACTTCGGAATTGCGAGCTAGCTGGTGCGGTGACCTCTGCGCCGCCATGCGCAAAGCAGGAACCAAGAGTGCAATACTGACTGCCACCATTAAACACGCTGCGATGCCGACCAGCGCCCACCAGCGGTAGGTGTATTTCGGCCTGTCCATGACTTGCTCCTTTGGCTGTGGTGAAACGTGGACTTGTTTCTCGACAGCGGCAAGGATATCGGCCGAGAGATCGGGCGGGGTTTCGCCTCCGAGCACCTCGCCGAGCGCCTGGTCCATCAGACGGTCTCGCAGGTCGTCACCGTTATGCTCGTTTGGCTGGCTCATCGTCCCAATCTCCTCTCGACACAGTCTCGCAGCACGTCCCGGGCGCGGCGCAGGAGCGTCTTGACGCCCTCGACGGCCAGGTCCAACTCGGCGGCGATTTCGGCATGGCTCGCCCGGTCGCGATACTGAAGCTCCAACGCCCGGCGCGTGCGAGGGCTCACGGCCACCTCCAGGCAATGGCCCAGCGCGACGAGGTAGTCGTCCAGCCCATTGTCGCCGGCCGATTGGGCCCAGACCACTTCGGCCGCGTCCAGGTCGACCGCCCGGGGCGAATTGCCTTTCCTTCGCCGGGCCATGAGCAAGCGATTGCGGGCCACCGTGCGAAGGTATGCGGCCGTTTCCGGCGGCGATCGCAACTCGAAGGGCTTGCGCAACACCGCCAGGAACGTGTCCTGGGTCAGGTCGTCGGCCTCGGCCGCGTCGCAACCGAGAAATCGCAAGTAGCGCCACACGCCGGCCTGGTGCGCCTGCACCATCGCCGCCATGTCGGCCTTCCGGTCTGCGGTTGCCGCTGTCATGCCGTTAGAGTGCATTGGCATGGGCAAAAGGGGTCGGCCAATTGGGGACTGTCCCAATTTTCGTATCTGGGGACTGTCCCAATTTTCGTATCAGCGAAAATGGGACTGTCCCCTTCGACGCTGTTGTTGGGAGAGGGGGACGGAGTGCGAGTGGTAAACATACACCACATCATCAAACAGCCCTCACCCTAACCCTCTCCCGGAGGGAGAGGCGACTCACTACCTATTCGCTATTCCGCCGCACGATCCAGTCGCCGAGGGTGGGCCAAAGCTGTGCGACGGCGAACAGCAGACGCGCCGTGCCGCGGAATAATGAGTTCCGGCCGTCGGCGCTGGCAGGCCGTAAGGATGGCGGCGGCCAGTCGTTCGGGCGGAATCGCGCGAACGCGCACGCCCGCCCCGGGGGCTCGTGCCGCTGCCGGCACGTCCTCCAACCCTTCAAGCGGATAGAGTCGTGCATCCTTGCGCTCGATCGGGCCGGGACATACCAACAACACGTGCAGCCCTTGCGGGCCGAGTTCCAGACGCAGTTGCTGCGAGTAGGCAGCCACGGCGAACTTCGTGGCCGGATAGGCCCCGACCCAACGGGCGGCCGATTTCGCCGCAAGCGAACCGAGGTTCACCACGTGGCCCTGTTGCTTGAGCAGATGCGGCACCGCGGCCCGCGTACAGCGCACCAGGGCGATGAAGTTCAGTTCCAGCAGGTCGCGGAATTGCTCCGGCGTGGTGTTGAGCACCTTACCGCGCATTGATCGGCCGGCGTTGTTGACCAAGACGTCCAACCGGCCAAAGCGGTCGAGTATCTCCGAAAACAAGCGATCTACGTCTTCCTGCCGGGTGATGTCGGCGTGAATGCCGAGCGCATCGGCGCCCCCGGCCTGCATTTCGTCGGCCGCTTGCCGCACCGCGTCGGCCTCCAACCCGACAATCGCGATCTTCGCCCCAGCCTCGGCAAAGCAATCAGCAATCACTCGCCCCAGTCCGCTGGAGCCGCCGGTGACCAGCACGACTTTGTTATGCCAAAAGCTCATAGGCGAGATGAGGCAGACGTTCCTGTCTGCCTCTCCAGCTATTGGAAGTCTGCGTTGAATTACCAGCCATCGTAATACGCGGCGCCATCGAGCGACCAACAGGAAGACGCCGGCGACAAATGCCCAATAGCGCTTCGGCCGTGCAAGAGACTCCTCTCAACCTACCCCCCGCCCCCGAAGGCGTAAATCTCGGGAGTACACCGTTGGAAATCTGCACACCGGCGCGAGCGAGCGGATTGGCCGTCCGTTCCACGCTGGCATACGTCCAAGGTAGCACGGATAGCAGCAGGCTGCAATTCCGGGCCCTTCACGGATATGCCACCGACCACGCCCCATGCCTGAACGGAGCGGAACACTGGCCGATGCCCCCATTGGGCGATGCCGATGGGATGGGCGTGCCAGCCAGGCGACTTGCTGTGACCGGTAGTGTTGGCGCGGGCGATGCGATGGTATAATAAGGGCATCGATCTTCCGGAACGCGTCAGGGGCAAGCATGGCTGTTGCCAACGCCGCTGAATTTCTCGACCTGTTGCGCCGCAGCGGGCTGGTCGAAAACGACCAGATCGCTGCCGTCGTCGACCAACTGACGGCGGAATTCGGCGACGAAGCGCTGGCCGATCTCGATCGGCTCGTTAGCCGGTTCGTCGAGCCGGGCCTGATCACGCGCTGGCAGGCCGACAAACTCCGCGAGGGACGGCACCGCGGTTTCTTCCTCGGCAAGTACAAACTCCTGGATCATCTCGGCACCGGCGGCATGAGCAGCGTGTACCTGGGCGAACATGTGCTCATGCAGCGGCGCGTGGCGATCAAGGTGCTGCCGGCCCGCCGCGTAGCCGATACGTCGTATCTCGCCCGCTTCCACCGCGAGGCGCAAGCCGCTGCCGCGCTAGATCACCGCAACATCGTCCGGGCGTACGACGTCGACTGTGACTGCAACACGCATTACCTAGTGATGGAGTACGTCGACGGACGCGACTTGCAGCACCTGGTGGCGGAAGACGGTCCGCTGCCCTATGCCGCGGCCGCCGATTACATCCGTCAGGCAGCCGACGGATTGGCGCACGCCCATCAGGCCGGGCTGATCCACCGCAACGTGAAGCCCGGAAATCTGCTTCTGGACCGCCGCAACGTGATCAAGCTGCTCGATCTCGGGCTGGCCCGCTTCACGAACGAACAGAGCGGTTCGTTGACGGTCGAGTTTGACGAGAATGTGTTGGGCACGGCCGACTATCTGGCGCCGGAGCAGGCGCTAAACAGCCACGCAATCGACGCCCGGGCAGACGTGTATGCCTTGGGTTGTTCGATGTACTATCTGCTGACCGGCCATCCGCCGTTTGCCGGTGGGACGTTGGCCGAGCGGTTGCTGAAACACCAGAAAAACCAGCCGCCTAGCATCTATCTCGATCGTTCCGACGCGCCGGCCGATCTCGTGGACGTCTGCCTGAAGATGATGGCCAAAGAGCCGGAAGGTCGCTTTGCCTCGGCGGCCGAGGTCGTTGCGGTACTGACCGAGTGGCTTGTCACTCACGGCCATCCGGCGCTGAGTGGCAGCGCCGCCATAGCGATGTCCGCATCATCCACGGTCGCCCGCGGATCGACGCTCGGACGGACGGTCACTCCACCACCGGTGCGAAAACCGATACCCGGCTCGTCGTTGTCATCGCACGACGTCAGCGAGACGCCGCGCCCACGGGGAATGCCTCCGTTGCCTGGCGAGCGCTGGCTGGACGATACGGCCTCCGATCTGAGCCGCGCCACCGTGAAGGGAAAGGCCAAGCCGCCGGTGGTAATTTCTCTCGCGGAGCCGTCGACCGTCGAGGGTCAGGCGGGAGACAGCGATTCGCCGTCAGGATGGCACCAAGCAAAGCCCGGCGACGAGGCCGTCGAGCCGGTATTGCCGGGAGCATGGCTGCCGGTGGCAGATTCGCCGTACCAGGCAAGAATGGCGTCCTATCTCGCACGCCGCAACAGGGCCGCCCAACGGCTGTGGCTGGCGGCCATCGCCGCCGCGGTGCTGGCGTCGCTGGCCATCCTCGCCGTCTGGTTCGTGGCTGGCTGAGGCCGGGTTGGGTAACCGCTTTGTCGACCCGTCCCGTACGCCCAAGGTGTCTGTCACAGCCCCCGCCACCTGCCCGTTAATCTTTGCGCCACCGGTACAGGTGGGGACATTTAGGGAAGATGGGATGCCATTGCGCCAATGTGCCGAGAATGTCATTTTAGCGGCTCTTTCCGTCGAATCACTACAACTGTGCAAAGGCGACTATTTTCATTCAGACAAGGGGGACACGTCATGAGGACGTTCGTACGACTTGCGGTGATATTGCTGGCAATCACCGTGATGTACCAAGCAAGGATTTCGTTGGCGGAAGATCTTCAGTGGATCTCGGATAGTGGCGCGTCGGCCATGCTTACTGCCGACCAGAAAGCCGCGCCGGCCAAGGATTACGCGTCCGCGACCGCCTGCGGCCAGTCGGCATGTTGCGGCGAGGCGTGCGGCGGGTGTTGCGACGGATGTTACGACGCCGGCTGCGATGAGTGCCCCAGGGCCGGCATCGTCGGCTTCTTCGGGCTGGATAGTTTCAAGGGCTTCAGCGATGCCTTCCTCAACAGCAATTTCGGCGTCGTCGGCGGCCTCAACTCGGCGCTGCCACTGGGAGACTCCGGAATTAACTGGCAGTTGGGCATGAGCTACGGCGTCTACGACGTCGATGGCCGTGTGGCCCTCGAAAACCAGGCCCAGAGTCAGGAGCAGGTGTTCGTCACCACGGGCTTCTTCCACAAGGCCCACGATGATCAGCGTCTGAGCTTCGGCGTCGTTTACGACTGGATGCTGAACAACAACTGGGGGATCATCGGAAGCGACCCGACCATGGGTCAGTGGCGCGGTCAGATTGAATATGCACTGAGCAACTGCAATTCGCTCGGTGTGTGGGGTTGTGCCCGGGACCTTGGCGCCGAGACATATGCCGTTAATGGCGCCATCTCTGTCGAGAATCGGGCGGTTAGCCAGATCAGCCTGTTCTGGCACCACAAGTTCGCCGCCGGCGCCGATAGCTGGCTGTTCGTCGGACTGCCCGAACGAGACCGCCTCAACAACAACGGCAGCCTGGGCGACTGGACGATTGGCGCCAACGTGCAGGTTCCGTTGTCCGAGCGGTTGGCCCTGTATGCCAACGGCAGCTACTTCCATCCCAGCGAAGCGGCCGGCATCGAGGCCCAGATCGAGAACGGCTACGACGTGAGCATGGGCATCGCCTGGTACTTCGGCGGTCACGCCGTCAGCCACTCGATCAATGGCGCTTGCGGATTGCCGTACATGGGCGTAGCAAACAACACGACGTTCCTTGTGGACCAGCGTGTCTTCGACAACAGATAGTGCCGGGGTGATTCCCCTTGCCATGCAACGATTGGGGCGGCAGTTCCCGCACTGCCGCCCCAATGCGTTTGGTGCAACTGCCCGGCACAGGACCGGGTGCCCCCCAATGCCAAGTCGGAATGAAGAGTGTTCCGGGTCGTAAGTTCATGGAATTGTAGATGTTATTGCGACAACTTGCCACAGGGGAATGGCGGTTGGTCTGATCGTGCAGTAAAAAGCCGTTCCGACAATGATAGGGGTTTGCAGAACCAAAGCCCATCATGGAGGAACGGCAAATGGGGAACGCAAGGAAGCGTGCTCGCCAGCGACGGCGAGCCAAATTGTTGATCGGTTCGATGCGGGAGTTTCTCACGCCCCAGGTTTTCAAGCAAGCCCGAAATGCGTCGAAGCGAAAGAAAAGCCCACGTTGGGATTTGCATCCGCTGCTGTATAGGCTTTTGTTGACAACCTATTCTATTGTTGCGGCGACAGTCTGCCGGAAAAGTTTGAAGCGGCCAGGGGATTTTACGTGATTTCTTGTCCCAAGTGAAAGCGTCCCGGTGCATTTCCGCATGTCCTCCAGCGCAACCTTCTACAGCGAAGCCGAAGAACCGTTGAACGAGTTCCGCGAAGGGATCGTTTACTACTGGCCGAAAAGGCAGGAGCGAGACGGAAAGCCTCGATGATCGCCACGCAGTTGCTATGGTGCCGAGGTGCGTTGGCCATGCCCGCACCCCAAAAAGGCGAACGTCCGGTGATGTGCAGTCCCCGCGGTGTGTTGCCGGAAGCGCATCGCGAAATCGTGGGGCGATCGAACCTCCGCCAGGCGTTTACGCTGCGGATTTCGCGCGCCAACGCGATTATCGCCGGCGATCCACGCCGAAGCAGAAACGGCAGTGGCCTCGCCACAAGAACCACGTACCACCGCAGCCGCCCCTCTTGCTGAGGCTGACGGATGCGCAGAAGACCAAGATTCATGAATACTTACAGGCAGCGTGACACATCGACCTGGAAACGCCACTGAGCGGCACCCGTCTGCCGTCACTTGCCTGGGCCGGGAATGATGCGGCGGCTCGCGATTGATACTTGCTGGCACAGCGCGTCAACACCTTGTCACCGCACAGCAAGCCCGCGTCGTCCAAACGGCCTTCGACCAATACGGCCATCCCTTCGGCCAGATTGTCGGGCAATGGGCCGCGACAAGTCACCTCCAGATTTCCCCGCTCGCCCGCCAGGCAGAAGGTCGCGTTGGCTCGATGCGCGTCCACGACTAGAGTCCCCGCGGCGACCCGGCCACTGACGCGTACACGACGCCCCGCCAACGAGGCTTTTTCGGCGAGACACTCGTCCGAGGTTAGGTAGTATTGCCAACTGGCCGCGGCACCGCGGTAGGCCAGGTAGGCCGTCACGCCCGCTATGATGACGCCTCCAATCGCCAGCTTCCTGCCGGTCGTCATCGCTTTGGTCCTTTGGTGGTCCTTTGGTGGGGTCGCGGACTATAGCAGCGAGGCCTCAGCGTGTCAAAGTGAATCACGATGAGACTCCCGCATGTGAGGGAGACATCATGGCGCGGCGGTGCCGTGTTTTTTGCCGTCCGGCACGGGCAAAGTCCGGATGTACAAGAGCAGCATGCCGATGACGACGAGAATCGGCACGAGCGACGCGGCCAGCCACACACGTCGAAACCGGTGCTCGCGCAAGGCCTTCTCGGCCTTGCCTTGGACGTCGGTGGTGACTTTCTCGCCCTGGGCCAGCGCCGCTGCCACCGGTGTAACGGCGAAGGAGTGCACGAGCGTCCGGGCGTTTGTCAGGGAGCTAACTGCCTTGTGCAGCTCGAATTCCGGCTGGCTGACCTCCATGCCGAGGTCCCCGGCCCGGGCGAGCGTCGTCTGCGCCAACGCGATTCGCCGTTTCAGTTCATCCAGCCCCTGGCGGATTTCGCGAGCCGCCGTGGCGCCGGCAAGCGTCGCGCCGTAGCGACCATTCTTGTGACACCGGACACAGAACGTGCCGGCTTGCATCCCCACCATCTTCTCCGTTGGATGTTGGATCTGATGGGCGGTGTGGCAGGTGGCACACCCCGGAAGCTTCTCCTCCTCGAAGCGGTGCTTCATCTTGGTGCCGTTGAACAGTTCGGCGATCCTTCCGTGGCAGGTTCCGCAGGCATTGGCGACCGAGGTCACTGTGGGCGGCACCGCGCCGTGATTTCCATGACAGTTGTTGCACGTTGGCGCGCTGAGGTCTCCGTTGTCCATCAGGGCGCGGCCGTGGACGCTCTCTCGCCAGTGCGCGTATTGCTCGTGACCCAAGGGATGCCCGTGGAATTCATAGCCGGCCATCAGATTGGCGTCGGCATGGCAGTGGGCGCAGGTCTTTGCCACCCGCGTTCGATATACGGGTGAAGCGAGGTTGTCGATGGCGAGAATGCCGTGCTCGACCCGATCCGCGGCCGACCCGTGCGGCTTGCCGTGGCAAGAGATACAGGTGGCAACCTTCGTGTCGCCTTTCGTCTTCAGCGCGATACCGTGCCCGCTTGTCCAGTACTCGCGCAACTGATCCGTGCGCGGCGACGGCTGGTAGTGCCGCATGAATTCCACGTTAGCGTGACAGTTGCCGCAGAAGGGTGGCACGTCGCTCGGGCTCTTCACGCTCTTGAAGCCGGCGTCCTTGGAATGGGCCGCCGTCACTTCGAAGCTTTTCGCATCGCCGCCATGGCAGTCGGGACAGCGCAGTCCGCTTTGCCAATGAATGTCGTCGGTAAAATCCTTGGCTGTGATGAAATAGCGCAGTTGGTCCTTGTCCCATACGTCGCCGTTGGAGTGGCATTGTACGCAGGAACTCTCTTCGGCCGCCTGCTCGGACGCCGGTTGCTGCTCCGCGGCTCCAAGTCGGAGCACCGCCATGAGCATGGCGAGCAACGCGGCGGCCAAGGACGTTCGGATGCGCATAGCGGTCATTCGCTTCAAAATAAGTAGCGGGAAAACCAGAGGTCGAGCGCGTCGGAAAGACCTCGCGCTGTCATAACAACAAAGAACAGCACGGCGAGCACAGCCAAGCCATTCAGCACGCGCCGCGGCCAGCGACGGTCTCTGCCGACATCCAAGAAGGGCACCAGCAGCACGAACAAACCGCAGAAGCCAAAAAACAGCACTCCCACCATTTCGCCTTCCAGCCATTGGACATTGAATAGATGGGCCGGCAGTTTCTTCAGCGCTTGAAACATGAAGAGGAAGTACCATTCAGGCTTAATGCCTGCGGGCGCCGAGCCAAACGGGTCGGCCTTCTGCCCGAGTTCCCACGGGAAGCAGCGCCGCGAGAATGGCCAAGATGCCCCCAGGGCCAGATACCAGCCGATCATGTCGCGCAGCAGGAACTGAGGGACAAACGGCATGCTGGGAACCTTTTCGGCTCCGCCAAAGCGCCGGGCGGCACTGTCCGGAATCGTCATGCCATGCCGCTGCACGAGATACAGGTGTACCGCGATCAATGCAAATACCGCCAACGGCAAAATGATGACGTGCAGAGCGTAGAAGCGGGCCAAGGTGTCGCCGGTCACGTCGCTCCCGCTGCGCGCCAGCAGCAACAGGTCTTTGCCGACCACGGGCACGGATCCGACGATGGCCGTGCCGACCCGCGTGGCGAAAAATGCCAGTCGGTTCCAAGGGAGCAAGTAGCCGCTAAAACCAAACGCCAGGAAGAGGAAGAGCAGCAACACACCCGTTATCCAGGTTATCTCGCGAGGGCCGCGATAGGCCCGCATCGCATACGTCGTAAGGATGTGCAGCAGCAGCACGCCGATCAGCAGGTTCGCGCTCCAGACATGAATCGAGCGAATCAGCCAACCGAAATTGACCTCCGTCATAATGGCCCGGACGCTTTCGAAGGCCTGGTCCGGCGATGCTTTGTAATACAGCGACAATAGCGTGCCGGTGGCGACCTGAATGACGAATAAGAACAGCGCCATGCCGCCCAAAAAATAGAAGATCGTGGTGCGATGGACGGGAACCGTCTTCTTGGCAGCCAGTGTCTGAAGACTGTCGAGTCCCAGACGATCGCTCGAAGAAGACGGCCAATCGCCGCTTCCACGTCGCCGAGGGCGGTGCCTTCTTAGCTGTTGCGGGAGACAATGATCTCCTCCTGCCCGGGCGGTCCTCGCAGGGCCACTTTGTACTCTTCCAACGGCCGTGGCGGCGGGCCCGAGATGTTACGCCCGTTTAGGTTGTAGATGCCATTGTGGCAGTTGCAGAAGATGTCGAGTTTGACGGGGCGGAACTCCACCGTACATTGCAAATGGGTGCAAACGGCGTTGAATGCCCGCACGTCTCCTTCCGGCGTGCGAATGATGAGGCACGGCGTCCCGCCGAAGTTGAACGGCGGCGGCCATTGCCCGTTCGGGCCCGGCTTCAGGTCGCTCACTTTATACGGTGCGACCACCTCAACGCACCCCGAAGTCGTCGCCGCCCGAGGCCAAAGAAACCGGACCACGGGATAAAACAGCGCCGCCACCGTGGCCGCCATGCTCGTTTGCAGGCCACGCAGGAGCCAATTGCGTCTGGTTTGGCCCACGGAGGACTCCGCTATAATGACTTGGTCAGCCGACAACGTTGGCCAACAAGGAGGTGCCGGATACGCCGTACCCAAGACGCTGCCGCGCCGAATGACCTCCAGGCCCACGTCTCCTCCGTGCCGCCCCGCCCTGCGGGTTCGAGCAGGCATCGTCGGCGGCAGTCTAACAACTCTTCTCGATAGTGTCAAAGCACATCATGTGACGCGAATGTGCGGCCGAGGCGGGTTTGCGGGATGGCTGGGCTTCGATTGATCATGTGTTCGTACACCTGAAAATGTATTTTAGGCATTTTTCGCAGAGAAGTTGCGGGGACTCGTTGGGGGAGCAGGCCACGGGTGCCAAGGAAATACACTCGATCGGTTTCCGTCGGTAATTGACAAGGCCCGACAGGTAGGCTAGGATTGCAACGTTTGTCCGGCTGTTGCCCGGCGTTCGGCGTTTGCTACAGTTCTCGCGATCAAAAACGAAGTCGGCTTTTCCATCGTTCGGCGTGGGTTGACGTCATTTCTAGATCGTAACGAATACGTTTGGTCATCTTGGCAGGAGTGAATCGAGCGGTGTCGAAACCCGCCCGCCCAAGGTAGCAATTCAACTTGCAGAGGAGCGGAACCATGCGCAGTTTGCCAAAATGGGTTATCGTTGGTACCGGAATTGGCGCGATCACGGCTATGTTTCTCCTCGTCGGAACCACCGTCAAGTCGCAACCGCCGGAACCAGAGCAGCCCTCGGCCGAACCGGCGCCGCCGGCGGGGCAAACCTACGTGGGCGTCAAGCGATGCTCCGCTTGTCACTTCAAGCAATACATGAGTTGGAAGAAGACAAAGCACGCCACGGCCGCTTGGGATAGCGTTCCGGCGCAGTATCGGACATCTGCGGAATGTCTACCCTGCCATTCGACCGGCTATGGTCACCCGACCGGCTTCAAGGACGAGGCGTCGACGCCCAACCTCAAGGGAAACACCTGTGAGAGCTGCCACGGCCCCGGTAGCAAGCACGAAGCAGTCTGCAAGCCGTTCCTCAACAAGCCGAAGCTGACTGCAGAAGAAGAAAAAGCCGCCCGAGACTCGATCTACAAGATCCTCCCAGGGAATATTTGCGTCGCCTGCCATATTATCAAGGGACACAAGGAACATCCCGCGTACCAGAAATAGAGATCGTCGGCAGAGCAATCGTGGGCGATATGCCTGAGTTGGCCGCATGAGAATTTTGCCGCCCATAGTATTGCTGTTGGTTTTGTCGCCGGTCGGCACGGGTCGAATCGCCGCGGCGGCCGACGAGGTTTCCAAAGCTTCTCCTGCCGCTGCACCGGCGTCGGCGGCAACCGAGAAACGACCTCCCAAGACTGGCTCTCACATCCCGGCCGACGACAACAACTGCATCGCGTGTCACGGCGATCCCGATCTGTGGGACGTCGAGCAGAAGCGGCTCTATATCCACCGCGACCTCCTGGCCGACGACGTCCATTGGAAGAAAGGGGTCAACTGCAGCGATTGCCATGGCGGCGACCCCAAGACCCTGGAGGTCACCCAGGCGCACTCCAAAGACAACGGTTTCCGCGGCGCCGGCGCCGCGGCGCGAAAAATGTGCGCCTACTGCCACGAGAATCAAGCCCTTAACCTGGTGATGAGCGTCCACGCCACCGCCGGCGAAAAGGACGAACGAGGCCGCGGCACCCCGCCGGGTTGCGTCCAATGTCATACCGGTGTCCCCCATCATATCCTGCCGATTGGCGACAAGCGTTCGCCGGTATTCGTCAATTACCAGGTCCAGACCTGTGGCAAGTGCCACGAGGCGCAACTGGCAAGCTACGGGAAGACCGTGCACGGCCACGGGCTATACCAGGCCGGCCTCTTGGTAACCGCCACCTGCGCCAGTTGCCACGGGTCCCACGGCGTCTTTCATGCGGCCGACAACCGTTCGACGCTGTTTACCGCCAACGTCTCGGCCACCTGCGGCAAATGCCATCGCTTCATCGCCGAACGGCTCAAAGAGAGCGTGCACGGCCAGGGTGGCGGACCGGGCGCGAAGGCCGACAAGGTCGCGCCCGGGGGAAGATCGCGCCAGCAGCCCACTTGTACTTCCTGCCACCAAGGGCACGAAATCAGCGTGGCCGCCTCGTCGCGTTTCCGCGAGGAACTGCCCAATCTCTGCGGGAATTGCCACGCCGATCTCTCCAGCCGGTATGCGATGAGCATCCACGGCGAGTTGACCACCTTGGGTTATCGGCCCGCCGCCGATTGCAGCGATTGCCACGGTGCCCACGTGATCCTGTCGGTGGCGAATCCGGCTTCGTTGGTTTCGCCTGCTAATCGCGCCGACACGTGCCGGAAGTGTCATCCCTTCGCCACGGCCAACTTTGTTCGTTTCGATCCGCACGTCAACTACCACGATCCCAAGGACAACCCCGTCGTCTATTGGGTGTATCGCACGCTCCTGACGTTGTTGCTGGCAACGTTTGGACTCTTTGGTCTGCACGCCGTGCTTTGGTTTGCGAGGGGAACGGTGGAAGTTGTCCGCGAAGGACGGCCGAAGGGCCTCGTGCCTGGCACGAAAGCGTACGTCCGCTTCGTGCCCATGCACCGCCAGGCGCACGCCATCCTGCTGGTATCCTTCCTCGGTCTGGCGCTGACCGGCTTGCCGCTGAAATACAGCGAACACGAATGGGCGAGATCGCTGGCGCATCACTTGGGTGGTTTTGAGTCCACCAGCTTCTGGCACCGCGTGTTCGCGTTGGTGACTTTCGCCTGTTTCGGCATCTATTTGGTTCACTTATTGCGGCAATTCGTCGCCGCCCACCGCGAAGGAAAGCCGTGGCTGAAAATCATCTTCGGTCCCGAATCGCCGATCCCCAACTGGCGCGACGTGAAGGACTTCTTCAAGATGGTCCGCTGGTTCTTCGGTCTGGGGCGAAAGCCAGGCTTCGAACGCTGGGCCTACTGGGAGAAGTTTGACTTCTGGGGCGCCACCGCGGATATTATCATAATCGGCTCCACCGGCTTGGTCCTCTGGTTCCCCAACTTCTTCTGCGCCTTCCTGCCCGGCGTGACGCTCAACGTGGCCAAAGTAATCCATTCCACCCAGGCACTGCTGGCCACCGGCTTCGTCTTCGCCATCCACTTCTTCTCCATCCACTTGCGGGCCGAGAAGTTTCCCGCCGACATGTCGCTGTTGATCGGCCTGGTGAGCAAAGAGGAAATGCAGGCCGAACGGCCGGACTACTACGAACGCCTGCGCCGCGAAGGAAAGCTGGAACAAATCGAGGCAATTGTGCCGTCGAAGTGGCGGCTGCGGTTGGTGAAGCTGGCGGGCTTTCTGGCGTTGGGCGTCGGCCTGGCGCTACTGGCCGGAATTGTCTTCGCGAGCCTCGGCGGTTAGCGCGGGCAGCAGCGGAGAACGACTACCATGGGCAAACGCGCCGACTACTTTGCAAAGTTCCGAGCCCTGTTGCGCCACTGGGAGGCGCCGGTCGCTGCGCAAGCTGCGATGGTTCCTGCTGCGCGCCGCCGCATTGTTCGGAGCCTTCCTATTGCTGCTGGTCTTCATGGTTGGCGCGGCGGGCTGGTACACTTCGCGGTCCGACTTCTGCAACTCCTGCCACATCATGGAGCCGTACTACGCGTCGTGGGCCGCATCCAGTCACCATGACGTGCCTTGCATCGAATGCCACTTCGCTCCCGGATTCGGAGGCAAGATTCGCGGCAAGATGTTGGGACTGGTACAACTGGCCAAGTACGTCACCAAGAGCGAGGGGCCTCGGCCCGCGGCGGAGGTGCCCGACGCCAGTTGCCTCCGCGACGGCTGCCACGAAACGCGCTTGCTTTCCGGCCGTGTGGAGTACAAGGGGATTCATTTCGATCACGCTCCGCACCTGGGCCAGATCCGGCGGGGCAAGCAGTTGCGCTGCACAAGTTGCCACAGCCAGATCGTCCAGGGCACGCACATGTCGGTGACCCCCTCCACGTGCTTCCTCTGCCACTTCAAGGACGAGCCGTTCAACGAAGGTCTGGCCGCCTGCACCCGCTGTCATCAGATCCCCACAAAAGAATACGATCTCGGCGGCGGGGTGAAGTTCACGCACGAGCTGGCCTACAAGAAGGGCGTCGATTGCAGCAACTGTCACGCCGACGTGATCCGCGGCAAGGGGAACGTGCCCCGTGAACGTTGCCTCGTTTGCCATAATCGCGAGGGCGATCTGGCACGCATCAACGACCACGAGTTTATGCACGCCAAGCACGTGGCCGAGCACGCTATCGATTGCCTGGATTGCCACTTGCGTATCGAACACTCGTTCGACAAGGAGCGGCTCGTGCATGCCGCCCAGGACTGCGCCGGATGCCATCCCGATCACCACGAGGAACAGATCAAGATGTTCGAGGGAGTTGGAGGGAAGACGATTCCCAGCCACGCCGGCGGCATGATGGTGACCCGCGTCAGTTGTCGTTCCTGTCACCGCTTCAAAGAGGTCTCAAAGACCGGCACCGTACTGTGGAATGCCTCGGCGAGGTTTGTGCGATGTGTCATGAAGCGTCGCAGGTCGATCGGTTGCGTTCGTACCACGAGGATTTGAGAAAGGCCCTGCCGGACCTTGAGTCGGCGCTGCGCGGTGCCCGCAAAGCACTGCCTGCCTCCGAACTGCCCGAGCCGCGGAAGGCCGCCATCGCCAAAGAACTCGACAATATCCAATCCGACCTCGAATACCTGAAGACGGGCGACGACATCCACAACATTCACTACGCGGCAAAGCTCGAGCGCGCGCTGCAACAGCATCTCTCGAAGCTGTGCCGCGAGTTGAAAGCCCCCGAGCCTAAGGTGTCGCTGCCGCCGCTCGACCTTCCGCCGCAATCGGCCGGTTGATTTAGAACATGCCGGTCACGCCGCCCAGGAACATATTCGAGGTACCGGATAGCGGCAATCCGTTGACCGGTTGCGTCGAGTTGGCAATCCGTGCCTGGTCTGCGCTGTCCTCATAGTTGTAGAGGACGTAGCGAACGTAGCCCGACCACTGCGACGACAGCCGATAATCGACGCCTGCTGAAAGCCGCGTGCTGGCGATGTCTTGGCGGAAGTTCTCGGGGATGCCGGCAAGGGTCGCCGTCAATTCCGGGTACCTTGGGTCTCCAGCAATCAGCCGGGCGTACTGGATCCCCTTGACGTACTCCGCTTGCCCAATCAGTCGTACCCGGCAGGTCAAGTCATAGGAACTACCCACGTTAAACACGCTTGCCTGGCTTGAATAGCCCCACTGATTCACGAGGAGTCCGTAGGGTGCAAAGCCATGGTCCGCCCCGGCGCCGAACGTAACGTCCTGGTCGATGAAGTTCGTGTAATAGGCCGCTCCGCCGTTCAGCGTCCAGAGGTCTGTAACACGGTAGGATGCGTTGACGCCAAACGGGAAGCTCTGGGACGCAAAGGCGAGCGGAACATTGAGCGGCACCACCGTGGTCGTTCCTGGTTCGACGATAGCACGGCCAATGTTCTGGCTCTGGATGTCAATGCCCACCCAGGCATTGACCATGAAACGATCGGAGGGCATGAAGGTCCCGCCAAGTTCGATCAGATCGGCATGCGTCGGCAGGGCAGAATTGAGGGCCACGGCCCGATAATCATACGTTGTCCCCCCACCGCTAACGCTCTGGTGCGAGTTGGTGGCGAACAAAGGGTCCTGAGTATTGCACCACTTGTAGCGCAGATACGTGTCCAACTCGGGAGACCAACGCACCGACGGGCCGATCGTAAAGATGTGCGTGGTCGTTCTCTCTTCGATGATAGTGCCTTCGAACGGCGGATCATCGCTACCCGTGTCGACCTCGAGCCCGGCGCGGTGCAGGAAGCTGAACTCGTAGCCGCCGTTGATCGCCAGGCCGCCGAGACCGAAGCCGCGACCGAACGGTCGCCACACCGCCCGCGTGCCGACCTGCGACCGCTGGTAGTTGATCGGCGTGATCTGTGTCGGGTCGTCCTCGATGGGCACGCTCACGCTGCCCACCGTCCCCGGCCGGGTTTCTTCGCCGGGGATCAAGAACGTTGCCGGCTCGTTGTTTTCGCCGACGGTACGCCCGTACGTGGTAATGCTGACGTTCTCTATGGCCGTGCTCGTCCAGCGAACTTCGGCACCGCTGAACTGGCGATTGCTGATCCGCTCGTCGCTGGGGAGAGGATCAAACGGGGTTTCACCAGCGAGCCGGTAGGGCGCCGCGATATCCGACCTCTTGTTGGTGTTGCCGGCAAAAAGGAAGCTGTAGAACCTGTTGTATTCGTCCAGTTCGGCGCTGATCTTTAGTTGGTCGATCTGCGTATCGCTGTTGGGAACGGCGCCATATTCCATGAATCGCGACTCACCGAACTCCGACGCTGCAATGCCGCCGCTATCGTAGTACCGGTACACGTTCTGGTCCGCCTGGGTGAAGAGTCGCATGGGCCGCGAATACTCAAAGACCACTGCCCCAAGGTTCAACTCGACGATCGGTTTGACCTCGGTCGTCTCCCAGTCGATGTGTTGCATCTGGCTCAGCACGTGACAGTTCTTGGTCCCGGTAAACCCCTCGGGTGCAACGCCGTTCGTATGCGCATAGCACTCCTGCATGGCCCGCGCCTCGTGCTCGCCTTCCTTCTTCATGCCCCACACGTCGAGGCGGACCTTCAGGATATCGCTGACTTTGCACTTGAAATTGGCCTTCACTTCCTGAACCCGGATGGCATAGTCATCGCCGGCGTTGACGTCCTGCCGGCGGAACTGTTGCGAACCGGTCGTATCGAAATTGGGAAACTCACCCAGGTTCTCGTGAAGGAGTTGATGGGGATATCGCAGATAGTCGACGTTGGCTTCAATTCCTGGACGGTAGAAGTTCAAAGTGGCGGCGTTGGATTCGGCGTCCGTTCCGGTGATCGTGTAGTTCAGCGTCCGCTGCCCGTCGCTGCGAATGCCGTCGACGTCGTAGAACGGCGAGGCGCCGAGATCCTGATACTCGCCGACCTTCACGGGGCTGCCTGACGTGTGGGTGCCCCAGTAGCCGAAGCGAACGGCACCTTGCGAGGGATCGTCCCAACCGCCGTCGTTGAGAAACCGATATTGGCCTTCGTCGGGCGCTGTCGCGGAACTCGCCTGGGCCGCCTCCACCTGTTTTTCCTGGGGTTGGGATGCCGATTGCGGCTCGTCCGCCGCCTCGCCACGGGCCATGGCCGAAAGGCTCGCCAGAGCCAGGACCAGCGCGCCCGTGACACCGAGCACTGGCGTGTGCTTCCAACGCATTAGCATTCCCCCCACAAAGTCTCAAGACACCGCCGGCCCACCAGGCCCGGTCGTGTCGAAGGTCGGTTAACGCATGAAGTACCCGTGTCCGGTGACGGTTGCTCGGTCGGAGCCGTGGACCTGCGTGTGGCAGTGCGTGCAATCGGTGTAGTAAGCCTTCTGGAAGGCGCGGCGCTCAGCACGGTCCCCATAGCAGGCCCATTGCTTGGGCTGCCGTTCACTATGTCGCCGTGATTTTCTCCCGTTCCGAGGGGATCTCTACTGCTAATGCTGCTCATGGCGTGCCCCGCGTGGCACTGCAAGCACAGGAACGTTACCGGCTTGCGCAAAGGTCCTTGGCCACCGTGCCGTGCGGTTCATGACAGATCGTGCACCGCTCGGTCACCGGAGGATGTTCGAAAGCAAAGGGTCCCTGTTTTTCCGCGTGGCACTTGTAGCAAACCAGGTTGACCGTCTCCTCCTTGAGATTGTCAAGGTACTGCCCGTGCGGATCGTGGCAATCGGAACACACCATCTTCCCTTCCTTGATCGGATGGTGATAGGGAAGCGCATTGAGGCCGTAAATCTTCTGATGGCACTTGTAGCAAGCCTCGGGTTCCTGAACCGACATCATCAGACGTTTCGGCCGCTTCACTTGATAATGGTCGATGTTGACGAGTTGCGGCACGCACGTCCGCGGATGGGGATTGTGGCAATCGGTGCATGCCACCCCGTTCTGTTCGTGAATACAGGAATGCCAAGCCATCGTCGGCGCGCCCGTATGGCAACTGAGGCAAAGGTCCTTCCGACTGTATTGCTTGATCTGGCCGTGCGGATCGTGGCACGTGGTGCAGTTGAAGCCGTTGGGGCCACAGATCTGATGCGGACCGGCGATCTGCTGGAACTCCTTCATGTCGCAGTGGCACTTGTAGCAAATGCCCGGCGCCACCGCGCCAAGATTCTGCGAGGTTCCGCGGAGCGAGGGAAGATTCTTGGCCGGTCGGACGTATTGTGGCGGCGATCCTGCACTGGCCGTGCCACCTTGGAAGGATGTCAGCGTCGCCGGGAGCCGCTGCAGCGAGGCGCCCCTCCGGCGCGGAGGTCGCCGGTGTTCCCGGCGGGACGTTGTAGTGGGCGCGATGGCAGTCGACGCAGGTCACGCGGCAATTGGCATGCTTCGATCGTCGCCAGCGAGACCCTTCGGTACAGGCGTTCTGCTCGTGGCACTTCAGGCACGCTTCGGCCCGTGCTACCGGGTCTCCCGACTTGAAACTGAAGATCAGTCCGGGCTGCCTGCCCTGAGTCTCCAGGTGGCGGCTGGCCGGGCCATGACAGCCTTCACAACTGTCACCGCGGTGCACGTTGTCGGCAAACGTCTTGGCGTATGCCTCGTGGCACTGGGCGCACAGCTCGTCGTCATTGACATATTCCGCTCCGGGAATCGTCGGCACCGCGCCTTTGACTTCCTGGTAACAAACCTGCGTGTAGAAGTTGTTCGGACTTGGCCACCCCGGGGCCAGATTCGGCTCGGTACGACGGTCCGTTTGTTGAGGCGACCGGCACGATACCGCCAGGGTCACGAGCAGGCACGCGCCCAGAATCGCTGAGATCAAGGCCCGAATGGAGCATGGCCCTTGTTTTCTCGCGCCCACAGCATCACCTCCTTGTGATAACCGATAACCGGCATTCCGTGCCGCTGGGCATGCCAAGCCGCAAATCGCTAGGCGACTCACATTCGATTGTAAACCCTCGTGCGGGCTCTCAGCTTCATTCCAGCCAAAGAGAATCTGAAATCTTCACCCGAAAAACTACCGGCCCAATAATCAATAGTCCTGTCGCGCGGGAAAATTTGCGGATTTCCGTCTTTCCTAGTTTCGCCCCTCACGAGCGGAAAATTCAGAGATTCCAGAAAATGCGTTATTTGCGTTGTTATTGTCATAGCATGTTGTTAATAATCGCAACTTTTTCGCCGCGCATTGGCTTTCCCGATCAACCTCGCTTCTCAATGTCCCTTGTCCCCCATACATTGCGCATGCTGCAAACACGGATAAGGGGCTGACTCGACTAGCACCTCGCGAGCGGCCACGAAATCAGCGTTTACTCGGCGGACGGGTCGCGGCTATTATCCGTGCCCCAGTTGCACACGACTGGCGGGGTTTCTGCTTCGGCACGGGAGTGACCGTATGCGCATTGCGCCGTCGGACATAAAGATTCAGGTCTTTGGCTGTAGTCACCACAACGCTCCGGTGTCTGTTCGCGAGCAAATCGCCTTCGGGCCAACGGAGTTGGAACTTGCACTGGCAAGGCTCCATCACGATCTTCCAGCGGTCGAAGCCGTGCTACTGTCAACGTGCAACCGAGTCGAGCTATACAGTGCCGCCGCCACAGCGGATGCCCTGAGCTGCCGCCACTGGGTCGACTTTCTCGCGGCCTTCCACGGGATGGACCCAGGTCGCATCCGCACACACCTGGACGTATGCGAGGATGGCGATGCCGTGCGACATTTGTTTCTCGTCACGAGTAGTCTCAACAGCATGGTCGTCGGCGAGGCCCAGATTCTTGCTCAAGTCAAGCAGGCCTATCAGGTGGCCGACCAGCAACAGACAACCGGTCCGGTAATCCACGGTCTTTTCCAGGCTGCGCTGAAGACCGCGCATCGCGTCGCAAATGAGACGGCGCTGCATCGGCATCGAGTAAGTGTTCCCAGTGTGGCGGTCGCCGACTTTGCCCGACAGATGTTCGCACGCTTGGACGACAAGCGGGTTCTGGTGATCGGCGCGGGCGAGATGGCGGAAGAGACGCTGAAGTACCTGCGAACAGGGGGTAGTGGATGTCACTGTGCTCAATCGCCACCTCGACAGAGCTACTGCGGTGGCGGATAGGTGGCACGGACTGGCGGCTCCGTGGGCGCGACTTGTCGAAGCATTGATCGCCGCCGACGTGGTGGTTAGCACGACCGGGTCGCCGACAAACATCGTGTCGCTACCGCAGTTTCTCCGCGTCGAAGCCGCCCGCCAGGGCCGACCGCTGCTGATCCTCGATCTGGCGGTCCCGCGAGACTTCGATTCGACCATCGGAAGTCGACCGGGCGTTTGCCTGGTCTCGATCGATGACCTGAAGGCGGTGTGCGAACAAAATCGACGGGCGCGGGACGTCGAGATGCCCGCTGCCTTACGGATTATCGAAGAAGAGAGCGACGCCTTTCTGGCAAAGCTCCGCCAGCGTGCGGTGGCGCCGACCATCCGCCGGCTTCAAGAGGGCTGGCAGATGCCCAAAGAGGCCGAGTTGGAACAATTGTTCGATAGACTACCGCAACTGAGCCAACACGCTCGGTATGAGATTCGGCATGCCTTCGACCGGTTGGTGGGCAAGCTGCTGCACCCGCCGTTGGAGTCGCTGCGCACCGAATCCCGTGGGGGTGCGCCCGGGGCCCTATTGGACGCCGTTGACACGTTGTTTCAGTTGAAAGAATAGGGTGCCGAGGCTTTTGCATGCTGTACGCGGATCAAGTACAGTGACTTCATACGTCATGTTCAGCCGCGGCACAGGCGCCGCACTCAGAATGCGGCTGTTGGCCGCGCTAGGAAACGCCGATGGACGACGCACGGGCAGCGGCAGGCGCCCCAGCCAAACGCCACATCTATCTCCGACAAATTGCAGCGTGGTTCGCCTCAACCAAGCTTGCCGTGCTGCTGCTGGTGGTCATCTCGGCCGTGCTGGCCGGAGCCACGCTCCTGGAGGCGGGGCGGGGACGCGAATACGCCCAGTGGTATGTCTACAAGAATCCATGGTTCATGGCCCTGCTGGGCCTGCTGGCGTTGAACATTTTCGCTGCCACGCTTAGCCGCTTTCCCTGGCGGCGGGGGAAACGAGCGTTCGTGCTGACGCACGTCGGGGTGTTGGTCGTGCTGGCCGGCGCCCTGATTACCTATGTGGCCGGCGTCGAGGGCCAACTGGCCGTACAAGAGGGCCAATTTGGCGATACGGCCGTGCTGACCGACCAATGCCAGCTCACCACCGTTTGGGGCCGACACGAGAATCAGCCCCCCTCGGCGTTCATCTTCGAGCGTGGTCCGACCGACTGGCCTGAGGGACAAACACTTGATTTAGGCTCGCTCGGTGGAGTGCAACTCAAGGTGCTGAAGTTCCTCCGCCATGCACGGGTGAGAGACGTCTGGGTTGCGGATTCGTCGTCCAATGGCAGACCAGCCCTCCAGCTCGCGCTGGTCAGCCCGGATGGCACGCCGATGATCCAGCAGTGGTTCGTGGCGGAGCCATTTGCCGATGAGGCATACCTCGGTATGGCGAAAATTGCCTTTCAACAGGCGCCGGCCGCTTCGATGCTCGCAGACTTCACGGATCCACCGAAAGACGACACCGACACCGACGGGACCCTTTCGCTGCATTACCAAGGCCAGATGGATCGCATTCCGGTTCGGGCCAACGTCGGCAAGCGCGTCACGGTGGGAAAGAGCGACATCGGCGTGGAGATCACTTCCTATCTGCCCGACGCCAAGCCCGATGCGGCGGCCCACTTCACGACAGCCAGCCAGCAGCCGAACAATCCTGTGTTGGAATTGAAGGTGTACATGCCTGGCCGGAAAGAGCCGCTGCGGCAGCTCGCCTTCGCAAAACACCCTTACCTGAGCTTGGACGGAATCCACGGCTGGAATTGTCCGGTCAAGTTCTACTACCACCATCCATCGGTCCCGCCGCAGCCCGGCACCCAGTTCCTTCAGACGCCCGACGGAAAGTTGCATTATCGGGTCGTTGCCGATGGCAAGCTCGTTGCCCATGGCGAAGTGCGCGAGGGCACTAAGATCGGTTCGACCGCCCAACTGAGCCTGTCGGTCCTCAACTACCTGCCGCACGCCCGACAAGAGATCAGTTTCTTGCCGGCCGACCGACCGAATGAAGACGCGGAAGAGGCACCGGCAGTCCTCGTCGGCGTGAAGGCCGGCGGCGAAACGTCGGAAGTCTGGCTGAGGCAGGCCGATCCGGACTACGGCTTTCAGCAGATCGTCACGCCTGAAGGCGCGCTCGGGATCGCGTTCGGTTACGAACGAATGCCATTAGGATTCGCGCTGAAGCTTGTCCGATTTCGTCACGAGTTGAACCCGGGCATGATGGGCGACGCCGCGTTCGGCAGCGATGTGCGTGTCATCGACAAGAACCGGGGCGTCGACGCCGCTGCCGAAATCGCCATGAATCAACCGCTCGTCTACGGAGGCTTCACGTTCTATCAGTCGAGTCACGCTGAAATGCCTGATGGTCAATCGGTTTCGATTCTCACCGTCGCCACCGATCCAGGCCGATTCTTGAAGTACCTTGGCAGCCTGATGGTTTGCCTGGGCGTATTCGCCGTCTTCTATCCAAAGGCGTTGCCCTTCATTTTCGCTCCGTTGGCCTCGCTCAAGGCGTTGGCGCCGCGTCGGCGATCGATCGTCTCCAACACACAGGCAAAGACCGTCGTTCTTGCTCTCCTCCTGGTAGCCGGGGGAACAGCGATAGCCCTTGGTGCAGGGGACGACGTCGCCTTTGATTGGCGCCAGTGGCAATCATTGCCGGTGCAGGCCGACGGCCGCCAAAAACCGCTCGACACGCTGGCCGGCGAAACGATTCGCACGATCAGCGACAAATCGAGCTTCACCGACCCGCAGACGCAGCAGAAGCTCGGTCCCACCGGACTCTACCTGGCGTTGCTTTTCACCGGCCAGTGTTGGAATCGTCCGGCGTCTGCGCACGGCATGCCGGATATGAGTGCTTGTCCGGCGCAGTCCGCGGCGACCGCCCGACGCGTGGGACCGCGAGCCGCTGTTGTGGGTCGACTCCGCCGGGCTGCGCATGGCGCTGGGAATGCCGCCCGATCAGCATTACATCTCCTACTTCGATCTTGGCCGCGCGGTCATCGCAGACCCGAAGACGGACCAAAAGATTGGCTTCGTCGCCTGGATGAGCGGGCTCCTGCGCGAGAGGCCACAGACTCTCAGCCCGTTGGAAAAAAAAGGCCTTGCCCTGGCCCAGCGCTATTGGGCCTACCAGGAGATCCGCCGCGGGCAGAAGCTTGATGTTCTGCCAATTGAAGGCAGCAAGACGCAACAGTGGCTGTCCGTTGCGTTACTCATGCAGTCGAAATGGGACGATAAGTCGGATCCCGATGGCCGGCTGCGCAAGGCCAAAGATGAGCTGCAAAAGGCCCGGGCGGCCTATGTGGCCAAGTCAGCAGGAAGCTTCAATACAGCTTCGGCGAACTTCATCGCCACACTGCGCGACGCCGGGCCGGAGTTGGGCGCTTATCCGTCGATCGAGATGATCGATCTTGAAGTGACCTATAACCACCTCGCGCCATTTCGCGTCGCATGGCTTTGCATGCTCGTGGCGCTACTGGCGGCGGCGGCGTATGGGACGTCACGGTGGCGACCGCTCCATGCCGTTAGCCTGACCGCTTACGGGGCGGGCGTGCTCGCCATGTTGGGCGGCTTCGCGCTGCGGACAATCATCTCCGGACGCGCCCCGGTCACGAATATGTACGAATCGGTGGTGTTCATGGGCTTGGGGGCAGCGTGTATCGGCCTGATCTTGCAGGCGGTCTACCGCAAGCAGTTCATTCTTCCGGTCGCGGCCGCACTTTGCACCTTGGCCTTGGTACTCGCCGACTACTGCCCGACCATTCTTGATCCCAGCATCCGCCCGCTGACGCCGGTGCTGCGAAGCAACTTCTGGTTGGTCATCCATGTAATGACAATCATGCTCAGCTATGCCGCGTTTGGTCTGGCACTGTTGATTGGCAACATTACGCTGTGGTTCTACCTCGTACGTCCCGACCGTGGCGCCGCTATCGCCGTGTTTAGCAAGCTCACTTACCAATGTCTACAGGCCGGCGTCTTGCTCCTGATCATCGGCACGTTTCTCGGAGCAAGCTGGGCCGATTACTCTTGGGGGCGATTCTGGGGTTGGGATCCCAAAGAGGTTTGGGCGCTGATTACGCTTCTAGGTTACTTGGCCCTCTTACATGCCCGATACGTAGGCTGGGTTGGCGACTTCGGCATGGCCGCGTATTCGGTGCTTTGCTTCACCTTGATCGTGATGGCATGGTATGGAGTGAACTTCGTGCTGGGCACCGGGTTGCACAGCTATGGTTTCGGCGGCGGCGGACAGATCTATGTATTGACTGCCGTGGCGCTGCAGTTTCTCTACGTCGGGATCGTAGTGCTGCGAGCCGGTCTTGAACCGTTCCGACCTGACAACCTCCCAGTTTAGCGCCAAACTCTTCCGAGCGGCAACTGGGCGTCTTAATTTGCAACTGATGCTGCCGAGGATCGCGACGTCTTCCGGCCTGTTGAGCCTGCTGGACACGTGAGACAAAACTCGTTCACCTTCTCAGATCCCAACCAGCGATTTCCTGCATTTGGGCATAGGTCCCGAAATAGACGGTCCCAAAGCCTTGCGTGTCATAGAAGCCGATGTGGAGATAGCCTTTGCACGTCACCGCGCGTGTCAATTCAAACGGCCCGCTTTCCGCAGCAACCGACAAGTGCGCCCCAGGGTGAAGGTCCGTAGGATCGCCGCTGCTCTGAGTGATATAGAAGGAAAGATTGGCATTCGACCGGCTCGCCAGCGTATACGTTCCCTTCACGGTAACGGTATCTCCCTCGGACAGCGTGCCGAGTTTCGACCGAACCTCGTTGATGACGATCTTGTCGCCCGGCTGGAAGTAGCTGGGCCCGGTGACGAATGCGACGTTCTTCGCCGGCGTAACGCCGAGGTTCACATTGGACGCCGCTTGTTCGCTAAACTCGCCGCTCCACAGCTTTAGTGCCCGGCCGAGCACGATGCGGAACCCTCGATAATCGCCGGCGACGGTGGGGGTAGCGCGAAAACGCGTGAATTGGTCGGACGACGGGCCTCCTCTCACAACAAAGCGGTCGACGTCCAGGCCACCGGGTTCGAATCGGTCGCGAACAACATTGCTTCCGCCGTCGGCGGGGTAAGGGCGCCACGCGTCGGCGCACCATTCGGGCACGCTTCCTAACATACCGCAGACGCCCCAGGAATTCGGAGATTCCTGACCGAGATTGCGCCGCCAGATCGGCTCCGTCGAGCCATCGGGCACCGACGCGTCTTTGCCTCCCGCGGAGCACGCATACTCCCATTCTGCCTCCGTCGGCACGCGATATTCGTAGCCCGCCGGGACACCTCCACGGCGCCGCTCGGCCTCGGTCAGTTTGCGGCAGAACCGAACAGCATCCGCCCAACTGATCCAATTCACTGGCAGGTAAGGCGAGCCCAAAAGCCGGCTAGGATTGTTGCCCATCAACTGTGCCCATTCGGCTTGCGTCACCTTGTGTTGCCCAATCCAAAAGCCCCTGCTAAACCGCACTCGCTGCGCGCCTTTCCCAAATTGAGCGTAAACGGCACGGGGCGTGCCCATGACAAATTCGCCCGGCTCGATCCATTGCATGACCGTGCCGGTGCTGGACGCGACGAATGCACTGCCAGCCTGGGGCACCTGTCGAAGGCCTACGGATTCTCTATGGAGACGGGCGGCGGCCGCATCAACATCCACCGACATCCGGTGTTGTGGCATCTCCATGCCGAGCCTCCATGCATCTTCTTCTTCGAGCATTCGCAGCGCGAGTGTGTGGATAGTGGCGTCCGTGTTCGTCTCAGCTCGAATTTCCAGAGTTAGATCAGCCGCGACCCCATCGGCGCAAAGTGCCGGAAGTCCGTTCACGTATAGCCATCTCTTCTGTGCGTCTGGAACCACAATCTTCAGTTGCAGTCGCTTGCCAGGCTCGCAGTCATGCGCCCCTGCCCAATTGACGCCAAACGGCTGGCAGCTAAACAGACGACAACGGACCTGCTTCACGTCCTTATCGACGTGATTCCACATATGCCCGATCACGAGTGCTGTCGCGTAGTCCTGATCTCCCAGGTGAAGCGTTAGCTTGCCGGCCGGATTGCGCACCGTCAATTCCATTTCGAGCACGCACGACGAGACGGACAGCGTCGGAAAGACGATCCGCCCGGGCGAAGTAATCGTGGCGAACGCTTCCTTCGACTGCCAGCGCGACGGGAACTCGATCGGTTTCAAGAAGTTCTTGCCCGCCAGCCCATTGACGGAAAGGGACGGCCCGATGACGCCCGAATTCGGCGGCACGTTGTTCGGTTCGATCTTGATTGCTTTTCCCGACAAGACAACATGATCGTTATTGCGCAGCATAACGATCGGGGCGCAGTATTTTTCCGTGCGGAGGCCAAACGTCTCGCCGGCTCGGCAATTGCGCCAGAAGACCAACCAGTCCGTCACGGCGCTGCTGTCAGCGATTTGCCCGAGTTCGTGCCAGCCGTCCGCGAGCAACGATTTCTGCGTGGCTGCCGTTGCGACCCATTGCCTATCTCCCGAGACGGGCCTCCCCCATCGTGTTGTTGCGGCCAGCACCACGATGCCGGGCTGCTCGATCACGAAGTTCGCGGTTCCCGATTTGCGATTGGCATATTTCCAAAAGACCATATTGTCCAGGTACGGTGGGATCGTCCTCCACACGTTGCCCTGGTCCGCCCAAAGGTTCGCGCCTTCGTACAGCGGCTGAAAGCCGCCCTGATCGCCGAGCATCTTGACCACGGCAAAACGGTCGGCCGCAAGGCCGGCGATCATCGCCTGGGCTTCCGTCATTGCCAGGTCTTCGCCGGGTGTGAATTCCTCAACGACCTCCGGTTCGAGGTTTGTCACCAGGGGGTTTGGCTGAGACAAGTGTTTGAAATCAACGGACAGAAGAATCAAACCGATCGCCAGAGCCAAAGCAATCGCGATGCGTTTGGTCCGAGGGATCTGTCGCATGCGCCGTATCAGCCGATCGCAATGCGCTAGCAGTCGGTTGCGACGCCCGTTTAGAGATGGTTGCGGACCCTGTCTCGCCTCGGCCGTTCGCAACCTCGCCTTCAGGATGTCCTGCTGGCTGCGGAGCCTGGCTAGCGTGGCATCGGCCTTGGCGAGTTGCTGTTCGAGACTCTCGATCTGTTGTCCCTGAAAGTCGCGCTGCGAACGTAGGGCGGCGAGGTGCTCTTCACCTTCGCCGCGTGCCGCGGAATCAGATGGGGCCGCTTCATTGCGCGGATCTGCTCGGACAGATCGGCTGCGACGCTTCGGGCTTCTCCCAACAGCCTCGCCAGGCGGTTGCGACGCCGCTGGTAGTGGGCAACCGCGGCGTCGGCCTGTTGTGTCGTGGTCTGAAGGTCCTGCACGAATTCCGGCGCGTGGCGACGGAAGATGGTCGCCGCCCAGTCGCGGGCACGTTGCCACCCGTTGTCCGTGGGCAAGGCTGGCAAGGCGGGGCGAAGGAGGGGATCATCCTCGGCATCGTCGAAGCCCTCGCCCCCGGCCTCTCTCCCAATGGGAAAGGAGAAACGGTCTTCGCGATAGGCTTGGATATCCGCCGTCACGGCGGCACAATCGGCGTAGCGCTCCACCGGCTCCTTGGCCATCATCCTCGCGACAATCGCCGCGACGGCCGCAGGAACATTGGCAACGGCTTTCTCCAGCGGGAATGGTCGCTCATACGCATGCTGGAAGATCATGGCCGTCGGACTGTCGGCCACAAACGGCAGCCGGCCGGCCATGAGTTGATACAACAGAACGCCGAGGGAATAGATGTCGGCCCGAGCGTCTACCGTCTGGCCGCGGGCTTGCTCGGGCGCAATGTAATCGACCGTGCCCATGATCACGCCCGTGGCGGTCACGCGGCTGCTATCGTCCAGCCGGCGGACAAGGCCGAAATCGACCAGCATCGCCCGGCCGCTTTCGCGATCAATCAGGATATTAGCCGGCTTGATGTCGCGATGGATGAGTCCGCGGGCGTGAGCCGCCTGCAACCCGGCCAGGCACTGTCCGATGATCGCGAGCGCCTCGTCCACGCGAAACCGGCCGTCGCGGGCCAGCCGCTCGCCCAGCGACTCGCCGTCGACGTATTGCATGACGAAGAAGTGATAGCCGGCGTCTTCGCCGATAAAATAGATCGGCACCACGTTGGGATGGGCAATGCTCGCGGCGGCCGTAGCTTCGGCGTGGAAGCGCCGGACAAAATCGGTGTCGCGGGCCAGTTGCGCCGGCAATACCTTGATTGCTACTTGACGGCTGAGCGGTTCGTCGTAGGCCAGATACACGTCGCCCATTCCGCCGCGGCCGAGCTGGCTGGTGAGGCGGTAGTGGCCCAAACGCTCGAACGGCAACGGTTCCGAGGGTGTCGGCACGCCGGGCACTCCCTGCGGCGGCGTGTCTGCATCGGTCACAATGAAGCTTCCCTGCGCGGGCGTCTCGTGCAATGACGTATCGGACCCGTCATCAACGGCGCGAATGGCTTCGTTCAACGCCTCGATCAATGGTTCGCAGCTCTCGAACCGCTCGGGCGAATCAAGACCGAGCGTCTTCTGCAACAGCGGCCGCACGGCAGCCGAAACCCGTGCTTTGATCCGGGCGTCATAAATGTAGGAGATGACCGGCTCGCCGGTGATCAAGCGGCATAGCAGCGTGCCAAGCTGATACACGTCGATACGCCGTGGGTCGAAGCGGTAACCCGCGTCGCGCAGCACCTTGATTGCCGCTTTGATCTCGGCCGGCAGGCTCAATGCCGGTCCGCCGACTAATTCGGGCGGGCAGAACTCCGGGTCCGATTCGGTGCCTCCAAGAGATCGCAGAGCAGGCGGCGGCATCACCGCCCACCGGTGCTGTTGATCGACCGTCAGGGCATCGACGCCGATGGCTCGATGGATTCGCCCCTTCTGGTGCAACGTCCGCACAACTTGGGCCAGCCGCTCGACCAGCGCGAGCCGGTCCTTCAACGGCCAGCGGCGCCCGTCGGCCAGGCACTGCGCGACGCTGTGTCGCACGTCGGATTTAGCTTGCACGTCCGTCATGGCACCCCAGAGCCTCACACGTCACTATTCTACATCCGGCAACTCGCTGCATTCCACGATCATCGCTTTCTCTTGACCCTCCAAACAAATGGCGCAGAGCGCGCAAAAACGCCATTACGATGCTCGATGGCTCGGGAACGACGCTGGCCACGCGGAAGCCTACGGTGCTCCATCCGTCCGCTGGATGGCTGCTATCGTAGGAACCGACGTAGTTGTCGCTGATATAGGTTGAGGCGAAGTGGTCGGAGTCGAAGTGGCAATCGCCGCCGCGCAATCCACGCAAATTACTGCCAATGACCGCCTCGTTCCACTGCCAGACATTTCCTCCCATATCACAAGTGCCATAGGGCTCGGCGATGCCGCAAATGCCCCGACCGGCGTCAGCAAGTTCGTCGGGTCGGCGTAGCCGTCGTCGTAGTAGTTCGCATTGTTCGTCCCGGTCCCGGACAGCAGGTTGCTGGGCGCGTCGTTGCTCTGCGTCGGGTAGAGCCAATAGCCCGCATCGGTCCCGCCACCCTTGTAGAAGGCCGCCTTGTACCATTCGCCCTCCGAAGGAATAAAGTACTTGGCCTCTGCGTTGCGAGTTACGGCCATCAAATCATCATTAGTGACCGCGCCGTCGAGTGTGTAGGCCCCGGTCTCCGTGGTGCCCAGCCCCTGGGCTCCGGTAGGCTGACCATTTTGCAGCCAGTTGCAAAACCGGGCCGCGTCACCCCACGTGACGCCGAAAGCCGGACAGTTCGCCGCCTCGCTGTAACTGCCATTGTAACCACCCGCGACCGAGTAGCTGTAATCGCCCGCATCACCGCTTCGGGCGATGGACACCGTCGGATAGAACGTGCCCATGATGGGATTGTACAGCCCGTACGTATCGGTTTTCGCGACGGCGTTGAGGAATTGGCAGTATTGGGCCATCGTCACGTCGTACGCGCCAATCCGCTAGCTGTACGCCACGCCGCCGTAGTACGTTAAGTCGCCAGCAAGCAGCCTGCTTTGCTCGCCGGTGTTGCCAGGGTCGCCAACGGTGACGAACTCAAGAATCGTCTGGCCCGCCGGCATGTTGAACACATCGGCCTGTGCCACATTCAAAACCGGAATCAACATGACCGCAGCCACCAACGCAACAACATGCAATCTCATATCGCACCTCCCACGAACATTTGGAAGAAATGCAACGGACGGGGCTCGCTCGATTCACCCTGCGTTCTGCAACATTACTTTCCTGCAACATTACTTTCGCAGTTGCCGCTTCAGTTCGGCCAACTCCTCCGACACGTCGAATTCTCCTCCGTGAGTTCATCCTCCTCGGCGGCGGAACCGGTTTGCATGCCTCGCAGTTCGGCCATCGCGGCCGCCTCGGCCTCGGCCTGCTCGACCTTGGCCTTCATGCGATCGAACTTGGCGAAGGCGCTCTCGTCGATCTCACAGCTCACGGCCGTGCCTTGTGCTCTCCATCTTCTTGCGGAAGTCGGCTGCCCGCTGCCGGGCGGAGAGGGTGGCCAGGTTCCGTTTGGCCTCCGACAGTTTAGCCTTCATGGCGGCCAATTGGCAACGGAGGCTCGAACTGGCCTCCTGCGGCCGACTTCAGTTGGTCTTCCAACGCGGCCACCAGCTTCTCGTGCTCGTTCTTGCGGCTCAATGCCTTGCGGGCAAGATCGTCGTTGCCCTCCTCGACGGCTTTCTCGGCACGGCCTTGCCACTGCTGCTTCTGGCTGCGGTTGCGCTCGAGCTCGCGCGAAAGCGTGGTCTCGTTGGCCATCGCCTTGGCCGTCTGGTTGGTCACGTCGGCGATCGTCTCTTCCATCTCGCGGACGGCCTGCTTGAGCATCTGTTCCGGATCCTCGAAGCCTTCGGTCAGGTCGTTCAGATTGGCCGAGATGATGTCGGAAATTCGCTTGAACACTCCCATTGCGATTCTCCTTTATTGTTGACTTGTTTGTTTGAGGAAACAGTTGTTCATCTCAGATGCCGGCCATCGAGGGTCGCCGCGTGATTCGGGCAGGCAGCATCAGCACCGCGGCGATGCCGCAGACCATGCCCAGCAGATGGGCCGCCGGCGTCCAGCACGAAAACCATCCGAACGTCCACACCCGCCAGAAGACCGAAAACAATTCCATCAGGGGAATCAGCAACAGGCACCACCAGGCAGGCACCGTGCCGATTCCCCAACTGAGAAACCAGTTCAACTCATACTTCGGCCGGTGGAACAACCCCAGCAGCGAGCGTCAGCGGGAACATCGCCAGGTAAGCCAAACTCGATCGACCGCCGCCGGCATCAGGATCAGCGCAATCGTGATCACTGCAAAGATGGCCCCCGAAGCGCCCGACCAGGCCGACCGGCAGAATGAGTCGGGCAAACAACCCGACGGCCACCAGGCATCCCAGGTAAACCAGCAGATAGAGGCCGTTGCCCAGCCGGCGGTTGACCGGATTGCCGAACACCCACAGCACCCACATGTTCAGCACCAGATGCCAGAAACCGAAGTGGCAAAAGCCGTACAGGAGCACGCTCAGCGGCGCGCGTGCCCGGTCCTGCTGGCCAATGCCACCCGAACAGGTAGACCAGCACATTGATGGCGACCAAGGCGAGATTGGCCGCGGGGTAACGTGGCCTTGCCCCCCGCCTACTTGAACTCCAACGGAATGGGAAGAAACATGCTTAGACTCCTTTACGTTGTGCGTGGCCAACGGTCGGCCGTCGCCGTACATTTGCGGCGTCGAACGGGACAGTCCCATTTTCGCTGACACGAAAATTGGGACAGTCCCGGCCTCTGGAAACTTAATGAACCAGGCGGCCGATTTTCGCAGCGAAAACCAGAAGATTTTTTGTCCTGGTCTGGAAAACGCAAGAGACGCCGCGGATCCGAAGCCGAGGAAGCTGACGCTAAGGAGTGTTTGGCGGGGCAGACATCGCTGACTGTTTTGCCAGCGGCTGCAAGCGGGACAGTCCCATTTTCGCTGACACAAAAATTGGGACAGCCCCCGGGTTACCGCAATTGCACCGCTTTCGATGCCTTGCGGCTCTATTTTGATCGCATGATCGCGGTCATTTGCAGCATCGCCTTTGCCAGCCCAGCCTCCCGCTGTCTCTTGCCTTGCGCGGGATCCAAGAGTTCGTATGTCGCGGCGCACCGCCTCATCGATCCCCCCGTGCTCGGCCAGATACCGACCCAGGCGTTGCCATTCCGTAGCGAACTCCTCTGGGGCGTCCTCTGCCGGACAGTAGCATTGCACCTGGCATCGTGTCAATTGCTCCAACTTCTCAGCGAGGCACTCTTTGGCGCCGCGAAAATAGTGGTCTACGGCGCTGGGCGAGATGCTCAACGCTTCTGCCACCTGCGCGATGCTCATGCCTTCGCACAGTCGGCCGTAGAGCACCCGCACATAGTCTGCCTGGCCCTTGCGGCAATAATCGGCCGCCAGCGAATCGACGGCGCGATGCACGATGTCTTCGACCCACGCCGCGTAGAACGCGTCGACGTGCTTGTCCGGCCCCTCGTTCAGTCGCTCGACATGTTGCGCCAGGTCTTCCTGCCGTTGCTCGCGGCCCGCTCGAACCCGATTCTGCTGCGAGAGAATGTTCCGCACAACAGTACACAAGAGGGTCCGCAACTTGGCCGAGCGGTTCGATGCCCAGCGGACGAGCAACTGCTGGCCCCAGAGCACCTCGAAGGTCTTCGACGCCACGTCTTCTGCATCGTCTGTATTTCGCGCGCCGAAACGCATTGCAAAACGGCAGATCGGGCCCCAATAGTCCGTCAAAAACCCGCGCCAATCCTCTTCGCTCCCGCCCGCGGCCAGTCGCTGGATGAGGGTCAATCGTGTCTGCGGAAAAGTCATGGCCGCCCCTGGCAATACCCTGGCGACGCGGACGTCCGACGCATGGAATGCTACGCACCCGACGCATCGTCAACAGGCATCATATTGAGCACGATAGAGAAACGCAGACCAAAGTGCAATAGAGCCGCCCAGTTCCGAGTGGGTCGCGGGAACAGGGACTGTCCCGATTTTCGTGTCAGCGAAAATGGGACAGTCCCAATCCTGTTCGGCACGAATGCTGCCAGCCAGGATCGCACCCCTTGATGGCGGTGTTGCGCGATGTTTGCCGGCGCGCATAATTCTCGCATGGTCGGCAAGAAACGCGAGAAAGTCCGCGACGAAGACGTCACGGGGTTGAAATACTTCGACAAACTGCAACCGTTGCTCAAACGGTTACACGATGTCGGCTGTCGGCGCGACAAGGCCGGCAATCGCAAGCTGCACGTGGACGAGTATTGTTTACGCGTCGTGCTGTTCCTGTTCAACCCCGTGGTTCGCTCGCTTCGCGCCATCCAACAGGCCAGCGAATTGCCGAAAGTGCAACGAAAGCTCGGCTGTCTGCGGGCTTCGCTCGGATCGCTGAGCGAAGCCACCGACGTCTTCGACCCCGAGCGACTGAAACAAAATCATCGCCGAACTGGGCGAGCAACTTCAGCCCGTTGCCAACGATCCACGACTGAAAGACTTGCGGCACGTCATCACGCTCGTCGACGGCACGCTTTTGAAGGGTCTGCCCGTGCTGGCTCAGGCGGCACTCGTCGATTCGCGGGCGGCGAAGGGCAAAGCCAAGTGGCGTTTGCATACGCAGTTCGATCTGCAGCGCGGCGTGCCGGTTCGCATCGACCTGACGGAAGGAAATGCGGGCGCGAACCTACGAGATGATTTGCTATTACTTCACGAGCCTGGCCGAGGAGGACGAACTGCTGTGGCACTTGGCCAAACTATCGCCCCGCGCCTGCTTGATGCAAACGCGCTGCCATGTTCTTGGCCGACGCGGCGTTCGCTGCTGCGCACCGTTGGCTCTCCGCCACCCCTCGCGCCGCTCATGCTCACCAGCCCCTTGGCCATCCTCGATCATCAACGCCGCGATAACTCGCCCGCCAACTCATCCCGAGCAACATCCGTGCCGAACAGGATTGGGACTGTCCCTAAAATCGTCCCCTCTCGCGTCCTCCCTCCGAGAGAGGGTGAGAGCGAGGGCGGCCCGCAGATGAAATGACCTCGTCTTCTCGCGGAAAGTGCGCCGGCAGTGCGCGACTGCGGGGCGATTGCCAAAGACCCCTCCGGGCGGCATGCCAACCCAGATTTCGGCGTACCGCCACGAGCGTTCGCTATTGACCCCAGCCTGATTGGCGCGGCACGGCCATTTGGCTAAATTGCTGCATACGCATCATGGGTGCCATTCGGTGCCAAGCACTCGTTGAAGGGCGGGCTTTGTGCGGTCGTCAAGACGAAGGGCGCTTACGCTTGTCGAACTGCTGGTGGTCATCACGATCATTGGCATTCTCATCGCGCTGTTGCTGCCCGCCGTGCAATCCGCCCGAGAGGCGGCGCGCCGCATCCAATGCTGCAACCATCTGAAACAGATCGGCCTGGCACTGCACGCCTACGCCGAGGCCCACGGTGCCTTTCCACCCGGCTGCATCGTCAGCACGGGCACGCCGCCCGGGTGGCAAGCCTGGCAGGAGGCCGCCGCCGAGCCGACCCAAAACCTGCACGGCACCAGTTGGATGCTCACGCTCCTCCCGTATCTCGAGCAGCAGAATCTCTGCCGGCAGTGGGACGTTCACACAAACGTCGTCGGCAACGCCCGGACGGCGGCGTACGACATCCCGTGCTTCTACTGCCCAAGCCGGCGCAGCGGGGTGAGAAGCAACGACCACAAGCATCTGCTCGTCGCAGCGTGGGCCGGCGGCGGCAATGACTACGGCGGTTGCCTCGGTTCGGGCAACGGCTGGAGGAACGATGACGAAAAGTACTTCACACGGCCGAGCTTCGCCGACGACCCCGAGCACTGGCTTTACCCGCGGCGCAAAGGGATTTTTCGTCCCAACGAGTCGACGGCATTTGCCGAGATCCGCGACGGAACCACCAACACGATCCTGGTCGGCGAGTTGCAGCGGCTCGATGACGCGTCGGACGACCGCACGATGAGCCAGGACGGCTGGGCGGCGGCCGGTTCGGCCACGTTGTTCACGACCAACGAGCACGAGCGGCTGGGCACCTTTCAGCGCGGCGGCATCAACAACAGTTTTTTCGAGTCTCCCGGCAGTGAACATCCCCAAGGCGCCCAGTTCGGCATGGCCGACGGCTCGGTCCAATTCCTTCACGAGGGCATCGACCGCCTGGTGCTTCGCTACCTGGGCAGCATGGCGGACGGCGAAGTCGCGCCCCCGCCGCCCTAGTCCGCGGTATGACCAATGTCATTGAGCAACAATAATCCGCATCGCACGGCCCGCTGGTTCATAGCGGCCTTTGTCGTTGGTGCGATGACTCAACTGCCGCTCCGCGCGGCCGAGCCGTCGGGGCTGGCGGCCACTTCGTACGGCGCGGCCGGGGAGATATCCGGCTCGCTCCACATTCTGGACACCGGCAATGGCCGATGGATGATCGACTGCGGCGCGGTGATTGACGATGAGCAGGCGTCTGACGCGCCCGGCAGCGGCAAATCGCCCGCGCCGGAGAAGGACGTTCCGCAAACGTTGCCTTTGGGCGCCGAAAAGGTGTCGGCCGTGATCCTGACACATGCCCACGCCGATCATCTCGGGCGTTTGCCGCTTCTGGTGGATCGTCGTTTTCATGGACCGATCTACACGACCGAAGCGACGGCCGCGCTGGCCGTGCCGGCGCTCCGCGTGCTATTGCTCTACGACCGCACAACCTCCCGCCATTGGAGCTGGTCGAAGGACTGGGAGATGCGCGCCGAGAAAACCCGAGCATCGGTCTACGTCCATTGGCGAAACTGCTCGTATCGGCGGCAGATCGCGGCCCGCGGCCTCGAGCAGGCGACCTGTTCGGCCGGGGAGCTTTTCGATCGCTTCGCCGAAAAGCGGCTTCGGGCGTCGCTTTGTCCGAAGTGTCTCGACCAGCAGGTTGCCGCCGTGCTGCAGCGCGTGAAACCGCTGAAGTATGGTGTCGCAAAAATGGTTGCCCCCGGGGTGTCGATGACGCTCCTCGATGCCGGTCACATTCCCGGGGCGGCCAGTGTGGTTTTCGACGTGACGCTGGGATCGAAGCGTCGCCGCGTGGTGTTTTCCGGCGACTTGGGCAACGGGCTGTCGCCGTTGCTCGCGGCGCCGCGGCCGGCGCCGACGGCGGACGCCGTGTTCGTCGAGTGCACGTATGGCCCGATCCGCCGCAAGCCGGCAGTCGTCGAGCAGCGGGCGATGTTTCGCCGGGCCGTGGCCGACGCAGTCGCCGGCGGCGGCGTTACGTGGATTCCATGTTTTGCGATGGACCGAACGCAGAAGATTCTCTACGAATTGCACGTTGCCCAGCGGGAGAAGCTGCTACCCGAGCGACTGCCGATCTACTGCCCCTCGCCGACCGCCAAGAAGATCACCGAGCTCTACCGCGCGCATCGCCGCGATTGGTTTACCCCGGTTGTCGCCGACGAAGCCGGGGCCTTTTCGCCCGGTGAACTGCGAACGACGGTTCCCGCGGAGCGGCGTCTGCCGCGGCCGTGCATTATCATCAGCACCGGCGACATTCTGCTGGCCCAGTGGATGGCGCAGCTTGCTCGGCCGCTTGCTGCCCGAGCCATCGACACACTTTTTCTTTGTCGCCTATCAACGTCCCGGCGGCCCGGGTCGTCGGCTTCTCGACGGCGCAACGTCGCTGGATCTCCGCGGGCAATCGGTCCCGGTCCGGGCGCAGGCCCAGCTATTCCAATGCTACTCCGGACACGCCGACGCCGGCGAGATCGACGCGTGGCTGGCCAATGTCCCTAAAGAAGCCACGATCGTATTGGTCCACGGCGACAAGGAGGAGCTTGCCGCCCGTGCCGAGCAGCTTCAGAGCCAGGGCCGTCGGCGCACTGTCGTCGCCAAGCCCGGCGAGACGATCAATCTGGCCGAGTGATCGATCCGTTCGGCGTAGGGTGGCACGTCTCTGAGCGAAGAGGAGGGCGTGGTGCCCGGTTCGCCACGCCCGTCACTTCATTCTGGGCGTGCCGCCCGATTGTTCTGCCCGTATCACCCGAGGCATCGTCTCGGTCGTCGGCCGCCCCCTTTTTTTGGCGGAAAATCTGCGTTATGTTGGAGGGGTGATGAAGGATCTGCTGCGACAAGAGATCGCCACGCTGGCCACAACGATCGTCGTGAAAGTGGGCACGCGGGTGCTCACGCGCCGGGACGGTCAGCTCGACGAAGCGTGGATCGAGCAGTTTGCCGATCAGGTCCACGCCGTCCTGTCGACGGGGCGGAAGGTCGTGCTGGTCAGCTCCGGGGCGGTCGGGGCTGGCATGGGCCGCCTTGGGCTGAACGCGCCGGCCCACCGACCTGGCCCAATTGCAGGCCGTCGCCGCCGTGGGCCAGAGCATACTGGTCGAGGCCTACGAGCGGTCGCTGCACCGTCACGGCCGCCACGCCGCCCAAGTCCTTCTGACCGCCGAAGACCTCGAACACCGCACCCGCTACCTCAACGCCCGCAATACGCTGCTGACGCTGCTCGAGCTCGGCGCCGTGCCGATCATCAACGAGAACGACACGGTCGCGGTCGAAGAGCTGCAAACCACCTTCGGCGACAACGACCGACTGGCGGCCATCGTGACCAACCTGATCCGGGCGCCGCTTCTGGTGCTGCTCTCCGACGTCGAGGGCCTGTTCGACGGCGATCCGCGCCGGGCGGATAGCCACGTGATCCCGACCATCGAGCAGTTGGACGACAGCGTGCTCGCCCTGGTCCGCGACGCGGCCGAACGACCTGAGCAGCGGCGGCATGGCCAGCAAGCTGGAAGCCGCGCGGCAGGCCACCACCGCCGGCGAGAACGTGATTATCGCCGTCGGGCCGCCAGCCCGGACGTTCTGCCACGCATCCTCGCCGGCGAGACGGTCGGCACGCTGCTGCTGGCCCAGGGCCAGACGGTCGCGGCCCGCAAGCGTTGGATCGGACTGACGGTCCAGCCGCGCGGCCGCCTGGTGCTCGACGCCGGAGCCAAACGGCCGTCGAGCTGCCAGGGCCGCAGCCTGTTGGCCACCGGCGTCGTCGACGTCGAGGGGCAACTTCCAGAAAGGGGACGTCGTCGGCCTCCGCGACCCCGACGGCGCCGAGTTCGCCCGCGGACTGACCAACTACAGCGCCGACGACCTCCGCCGCATCCAGGGACTGAAAACGGCGCAAATCGCCGAGACCCTGGGCCATTGCCCCTACGATGAAGTCATCCATCGGGACAACATGGTCGTTACCACGACGCCCAACAGCCGCAAGTACGAAAGGCAACGCTCTGCAAGAGCACACGATGAGCACCACGAGCAATCACACGGCCCACCCGCTTCCCGCCACCAGAATCCCTTGCTACTGGTTCGATTCGAGCGACGACGCCGCGTGCCACGTCGCCCAGATGATCGCCAACACGATCCGCGAGCGGAACGCCTTCGGCCGGCCGCCGTGCTGGGGCTGGCCACCGGCTCCACGCCCGTGGGCGTCTACCGCGAGCTGATCCGCATGCACCGCGACGAAGGGCTCGACCTTTCGCGGCGTCGTCACGTTCAACCTGGACGAGTACTACGGGCTTGCGCGCGGACCGGCTGCAGAGCTACCACCGCTGGATGCACGAGAACTTCTTCGAGCACGTCAACATCCCGCGCGCAGAACATCCACATCCCCGACGGCTCCGTCGCCGCCGGCCGAGGTCGAGGACCACTGCCGCAAGTACGAAGACGCCATCCGCCGCGCCGGCGGCATCGACCTGCAGCTGCTGGGCATCGGCCGCAACGGGCACATCGGCTTCAACGAGCCGTTCGCCATGCGGAACAGCCGCACCCGCCTGGCCACGCTCGACCCGGTCACGCGCAAGGACGCCGCCAGCGACTTCTTCCACGAGGAGAACGTGCCCAACCAGGCCCTCACGATGGGCATCGCCACGATCCTCGAGGCCCGGCAGATCATGCTCCTGGCCTTCGGCGAGCACAAGGCGCAGATCATCCGCGAGGCCGCTCGAAGGCCCGACGACCGACCGCGTGCCGGCCAGCTTCCTCCAGGAGCACCCCGACGCCTCGTTCCTCCTGGACGAGGCCGTCGGCCGCCGAGCTGACCGGCATGGCCACGCCCTGGGTGCTGGGCAACGTCGAGTGGACCGACGCCGCTGATCAAGCGGGCCGTGCTGTGGCTCTGCCAGCAGACGGGCAAGGCGCTGTTGAAGCTCGACGGCGACGACTTCCGCGAGCACAACCTGCACCAGCTGCTGCGCCACCACGGGCCGTCGTCCCGGCGTGGCCCATCGCGTGTTCGACTGGATGATGGACACCATCGAGTATCATCCCGGCGGCCGCCAGCCGCAGCGGGTGCTCGTGCTTCAGCCCCCACCCCGACGACGACGTGATCAGCATGGGCGGCACGCTGATCCGGCTGGTCGAGGACGAGCACGAGGTGCACGTGGCCTACATGACCAGCGGCAACATCGCCGTGTTCGACCACGACGCCCGCCGCATGGCCGACCTGATGGCCGAGCTCAACCGCCGCTTCGAGATCGACGTGGAGAAGATCGCCGGGGCTCGAGGCCGACGGTGATGCGAGGCCCTCGGCCGCAAGAAGCCGGGCGACCCCGACGTGCCCGAGGTGCTGCGGATCAAGGCGCTGATCCGCTGGAGCGAGGCCAAGGACGCCGCCACGGTCTGCGGCTGCAAGGAAGAGAACCTCCACTTCCTCGACCTGCCCTTCTACCAGCACCGGCACGATCGCCAAGAAGCCCGCCCACCGAGGACGACGTCCGCCGACGTCCGCGAGATGATCGAGCAGGTCGAGCCCGAGCAGATCTACGTGGCCGGCGACCTGTCCGATCCGCACGGCACGCACCGCGTCTGCGCCAGGTCGATCTTCCGGGCCCTGACGGGCATCGAGCGCGACACGCGGCAAGCGGCCCGAGGTGCTGCTCTATCGCGGGGCGTGGCAGGAGTGGCCGCTGCACGTCATCGACATCGCCGTGCCGCTGAGCCCCAGCGACCTGAAACGGAAGAAGGACGCCATCTTCCGCCACGAGTCGCAGAAAGACTCGGCGCTGTTCCCCGGCCCCGACGATCCCCGCGAGTTCTGGCAGCGGGCCGAAGACCGCAACCGCCACACGGCCGACCTCTACAACCACATCGGCCTGCCCGAATACTACGCCCTGGAGGCCTTCGTCCGCTGGCAAGAGCATGTGTAGCAGGACGGTTTACGAGTCCTGGGACACGTAAGGGGAGGGTGTCTTTGTTTCGACAACCGCGCGAATCAGCGTGAATTAAAGACTCCCGACCCCGTTGTCCCAAGAAAAAGCGGACGGATATGTCGTTCGGACAAATTCGTTGCGACGTTGGCGGCAATGATCTCGGCGTGTTGCCGCAAGGCGGTAGCGAAACGTTCGCCCATTTCAGCCGCTACCTTGTAGGCCACGTGCATGAGCTGGCGAAGGTGTGGATTGTACGCATTGCAGGCGACGTCGTGGCGCAGGGCCGCGGCAAAGGCGTCCCCGTCCCAACCGGCCACGGTCTCCGGCGAAGGCAGCATGTTGCGATCGATGTCGATGACCGACGCGTATGGGCGCACAGTTCATCAATTCGCCCTAATGATTCGACGTAAATGCTCTTGGCGATCTCCAGCCCGCGGCCGCCGCTTAGGGCCAGGCCGATGAGTTCCTCCAGCCAGGTGGTGCCGGCCGTTTTCAAATGAATGCCGGCGTCGAACTCTTGCAACGTTTCGTACATCGGTCCGTAAATGGCAAACTTGTCGCTTCCGGAATGCACGCTCAGTTTCAAGTTCTCCGGCAAATGGAACTCCCTGACGGCGAACGCAATGATGGCCAGCAATGTCTTGAACTGACGGCGGAAGTCGGCGACGTCGCCGACGTAATCCACGCCCTTGTTGAAACGGCCGACGAACCGCGGCGCGATGGTTTGGGCGGGAATGCCTTCCTCGGCGACCGCCGCCAAAATGATCAGCAATTCGGCGGGGTTCTGCGGCCGATCCGTTTCATCGAGTGAGACTTCAATGACCGGCGATTCCCCGCTTTTTGCCTTTTCGATGCGGCGGTAGATGCGGCCGGCTTCTCGGACCGCCGTCAGAAATGTGCGCGCGGCATCGGCGATCATTGGCCGAGAAATCCGCAATGGCTCGTCGATGCCCGCGACCGAAAGCGAACCGGCCAGGGCTTCGTGACGGGCGACAAAACGGTCCACGGCCTCGGCCGCCGGCTCAGCCCCAATCCAATCGGCCACGTCGAGCGTGAAGAAGTCGCTTGCTTCGAGGAAACCGTCGACGGTCTTCAGGTTGATGTGGTCGGCGTCGACGAAGTATGGTCCGGTCCAGCCCCGCGCCTGCACGGCGGCGTCCGCCTCGGCCCTTACGTCGGCCGGATGGCTGCCCACGATCGTGTGCTCCCGGTGCGACTTGTTCCACACCGGTGCGATCTCGACTCCGCGGCGTTGCGCCAGAGGAGCGCAGTCCAATTGGGCTTCTGCCTGATGGGCGAAACGGTCCCCGACGCCGAGCGAATACTTGGGTAGCTGCACGGTGGCACTTCGCGTGTGGGACGGTACGGATTCTTGTGTCACGACGACCAGTAGCGACGCAAACCGCGGCGAAGGGGAAGTCTCATTTTTCGCTGACACGAAAATCGGGACAGTCCCCGCGTGTTGCCTATAATTCTCTCCCGCGTATTCTCGCCGCGCTTGCGTCCTTTCTCTCTAGCTGCCGTCTTGCGTGGGTGAATCAATCTGTTGCGTCACGTCAATGACCATTGGCTCGAGCCGCGGCAGCAACAGATGGATGACCCCCGTGGCGACCCAGTATGCCGAGCCCGCAATGAGAAAGGGGATCAGGTAGTCTTTTTCGCCGTATTTGGCCTCGGTCAAGTCGAGAATGTAGCCGATCAACGTGGACAGGAACAACATGCCGACACAGGCGGCGGTGCCTCCAATGCCAACGACGGAGCCGACGATTTTGCGCGGAACGGTATCCGAGACGATCGTGTAGAGGTTTGCGGAGTAGCCCTGGTGCGCGGCAGCGGCCAGCCCCACCGCAAGTACCGCCAGCCACAAGTTGTTGATGCGCGCACAAATACAACAGGCAGCACGCACAGGCTGCACGCCAAGAAGGCCAGCTTGCGCGCAACGTTGACGCTGGCGCCGCGCCGGATCAGCCACGAGGAGAGTCCGCCTCCGGCGATGCTGCCCACGTCGGCCATCAAGTAGACGATCAGAAGCGGCCAGAACACCTGCCCCAAATCGATGCCATGATTGTTCTCGAGGAATTTCGGCATCCAGTACAGGTAGAACCACCATACGGGGCTGATTAAGAACATTGCCAGCGTGTAGGCCCAGGTCTGCCGGTATCGCAAGAGGCCGAGCCAGGAAACGCTGGCGGGAGGATCGGGAGGATCGCTACGGATGTGGGCGAGTTCTGTCAGCGACACCCGCGGATGCTGTTCGGGCCGGCGGTAGAGGACCAGCCAGAAGACCAGCCACACGAAGCCCAAGGCGCCGGTCAGGTAGAATGCGGTTGCCCAGCTCCATTGACACTGCTCGACGATCAGCGGCACTGCACAGGCGGCAATAATAGCACCGACGTTGCTGCCGGAGTTGAAGATGCCGGTCGACATGGCCCGCTCGCTCTTGGGATGCCAGAGTCCGACGGTCTTGATGGCACCGGGAAAGTTGCCACCTTCGGCCAGGCCGAGGGCGAAGCGGGCGACGCTGAAGCCGGCCACCGAGAGGATCGTCGGTGTCAGGCTGCCAAGAAAAGTGCCCGCCATCACGGCGTTGAGCCACGGCAGCCCGGAGTGGACCAGCGGCTCAACCAATCCGTGCGCCATCGCCGCGAGGCTCCACACGGTGACGGCCAAAGCGAAGCCGCGCCGCTCCCCAATCCAGTCCATTATGCGTCCCACCAGCGCGTAGCTGATGGCGTAAGCCAGCGTGAAGGCGCTGACGATGAAGCTGAAATCGCTCTCCGTCCAGTGGAACTCTTCCGTCAGCGTCGGCCCGAGAATGCTGAAAACCTGACGATCGACGTAGTTGATCGTCGTGGCGAAGAACAGCGGAGCGCAAATTACCCAGCGGTAATGCGTCGTCTTCATTCGATTCAGGTACGCGCGATTGGGCGAAATAATGGAGGCGGCGTCGGCAGAGGAACGCGATCGAAGTATGGTCCCACTCGCCGCGACTCGCGTCAAGGGCCATGCTTCGAAGGCGGTTCTCGATCGCGCCATAGCTTGAGCCAGACCTCCCGTTGGTAAGAGGAAAGCCTCGTGCCGGCCGCATCGCTCAAGATCAGTTCGATCGTTATCATGTCGGCATCCTGGGGGATGGAGGAAAGGTCAGCGTTCGCCACCGACACCGCATTGGCAGCGGGTACGTCCACCACTTTTTCACCGCCAACGAGCGTTTTACCGCCACTTGCAACGTTCCATTGCAGCCGGCAGTCCTCGAGGCGTTCCGGCCGATCGTTGGCGATCCAAAGCTCCATCGTCTTGCCGCGGTCGAGGAGTTGGAACAGCGGAACCAGCGGCTGATTCACCTGAGCCATCTCGAAGTAGCCTTTCTTCGGGCTGAGGTCGTGACTCACGATCGACTTGGGCCAGTCCGCCGGCGTGACGTCGATGAAGTGAAACTGGAAATAGCCGGCGATCGTGCGAGCCGAAAGGCGCAGACCTTTGGATGCCTCGGCAAGAAGATCGGCCTGATAGTTCTGGCTGGCCTCGATATACTGGCCAAGATTCGCCGGCCGTTTGCCTCGAAACCCGACGATCTGCTTGGCGTCGGATTTCGTGACCTGTGTTTGACCGAAGAGTTCGTCCGCGTCGAGGGACGGGAGTTCCCCAAAACTGGCGGGATACCGCTTCATGGTCTCGTAACTATCGAGGGCTTCGCCGCCATACTCGCCCACAGTGATCAATCGCCCGGGTTTCCGGACATGCGCGAGGGACCACAGTTTTCCCACGTCGCCGTACCAACCGGCATACGTGTGCAAACTATTGGACACATTTTCCCAGTAAGCGCGAGGGATCGGATACTTCGCAGGATAGTCGTCGCCGCTCTTGAGCGTAACCAACGGGCCGCTGATGGGCACGAGAATCCGTTCGGCGTCAACGGCCAGCACGGCTTCGATGACTTTCGTCGGGTCGAAGGTCGTCTCATTGCCGAACGACAGGAGCACGACGCCGGGATTGTTATAACAGACGCGGGCCAATGCGGTGCCGGTGCTCGGCAACTGCGAGAGCTGTTCCGGGGTGTTGCCAGGAGGCGCGCCACTCCCCTGGTCCTGCTCGGACATGATGCCCAGGCGGTCCAGCAGTTCGCGAACTTCGGGATAACAGACGTGCTGGCACGAGCGCACGGCGTTGAAGTTCGCCGCCTTTAAGAGCAGGAGGGTGTCAAGGAGCTTGTCTTGCTCATTCCAGTACCATAATGCATTCAATCCCTGGATGTTCGTTCCGCGGAGATACAACGGTCGGCCGTTGAGCAGGAACATTCCTTCGGGCAGGCCATCGCGCGGACGCTGTTTAGATACGATGTCAAACGATCGGCAGCCGAATAATGCTTCCTTGGCGTCCATTTGGCCTCCGCCATCGGATATGCTTGCGCGGCAGCGATAGAGATACGGAGTAGCAGGCGACCACAACTTCGCGCCGGGCATGGGCACAGCGACCGTCTGCCTGCCGAGCCCTTGCGGCAGGTCGCATTTCACGCTGACCCGATACGATTTGCCTTCGAAGTTTTCCGGAAGAATCTGAACGTCAAGAGTGATTTGCCTCGCTTTGGCCGCGTCGGTCTCGATGATAACGGTCGAAGATTGCTGCTGTGGCTCGCCGCGTGCGAAAATCCCCGTCACGCACGCCTCCCCGGTGGTTTCCAAAAACACTTCGCGGTGAATCCCAAACCCGCTGCCGATGTGCAGGTCGCTCTTGCCAAGCCCACGGAGCGACTTCGCTCGCTGCCGCACGTAGCGTTGCTCTTTGGCCGGCACCACGGGGAAAAGAGTCCAATAGGCCCTCGGTTCGCCGAACTTGGGGCCGTCAATGACGCGCACGGCCAACGTGTTTGTCTCCTTCAACACGTCCGCGACTTCGAAACGGAATGGCTCGTAATAGCCTTTGTGGTTGCCCAGCCGTTTGCCGTTCAGCCAAACCTCGGCCTCCCAGTCCACGCCGCCAAACACGAGGAACACGCGCTGTCCCGGTTTCACGGCGTCCGCGGCAAACTGTGTCCGATACCAGAGGATGCAACTGACCGGAACCCGGTTCTTTCCCGCATAGCGCCACTCGGGAACGGTGGTCTGTTCCCAACCGGAATCGTCGAAATCCGCGCGAAACCACGCCGGCGGCTCTGGCCGGGTATTGTCCTTTGCTTGTCGTATCTCGAACTTCGTTCGCCATTGCCCACGGAGCGGCGTTTTACGGCGGACGGCCAGCGCCCCGGGCAGACTGCGGAGATACGGCTCATACTCCCGGCGGAGTTCCGCCACGCGGGCCTTCACGTCCTCCGGATTTACGGGAACGGCGGTCGCTCCGTCAGCCGGCCCAGTCTTCCCCGCAACCCAAGCCAAGCAAACCACGGCGAACAAACGCAAGCTCGATTTGCGCACGGACGTGCCCTCCGAAAATGATGCTCTCGAGAACGGGACCCTCTCAGGAATGGTACCGGATCTGCTTGCTGTACGATAGTGGTGTCCATGGTGGTCCGCCAATCACCCAGTGACGTGTGGGCGACCACACAGAAACAGTGCCCCAATATAATGCGCTGGAGGCCTTCGCCCGCTGGCGGGGCCAGATGGGGTGGAGACCATCCCCAAGGCACGGATCTTCGCTTGTTCCACGGTCCAGGCTTGGATGCACTCCTGACCGACTGCAACCCACGGCAGCCTACGGTCAAGACGCCACCTCACTTGAACTCCGCCGGCAGGCCCTCGACGATCCCGACCGTCTCCACGCTTACGCGCACCACCTGACCCACCAGGCGGACGATGTATTGCGGATCGTCGATGCGGTTTGGATCGGAGCGAATGCCACTACGCTTGTCCTCGCTCACACGGTACTGGTCGACGACCCATTCCAGCGCGCTGCGGTTGCCGAGGCGGTACTCGGAGACCTTCGGCGGAATGCCAGCCAATGTGAGCGAGTCATTTATCTGAAGCGCCGTTTTGTCTTTCGCCAGCCGCATCTTCTCCACATGGTATGAGAGCGGCACGCCGGGGGTTTCGATCCATTCCAGCGGCCACGGCTCCAATTTCTCATAGTCCAGGTGCAGCCGGGCCAAATTCTCGCCGGCCTTAGCGAAAACCCGGAAGTCAGGGGCCAGCGAAATCCGCGGCAACTCGCGTTTGAGGTTCTCGGCAAACCGCTCACGGTAACCCGGATGGTACAGAACACCGTAAACGTAATAAAAGATATCCCACTTCGTGATCTTCTTATTGCCGTAGTGCTCGCGGAAGTGCTTCAGGGCCCGATCGGTGACATTCTCGCGGCGGTTAGAGCCGTCCTCATCGTAGACGTAGAAGGGGAAACACTGATGGGCATCAAGACCGGCACAGAGATGAATATCCACCAAGCGATCGGATGCCATTGCGCTAAACGTGCTGGCACGATAACCGATGTCGCTCAGCGCAATGAGGCGATTGCCTTGCGCACTCCCGCCGCTTGGAAAGACCTGCGGCATGCCGTAGATCTCTTCGTTCAAGATGCGATCAAAGTAGAGGTGTCGTTGGCAGAAGGGCCTGAAAAGATAAGTACGGAAATTGTGTTCCGAAAAATAGGCATCATTCCCGCGCTGTAAATCCTTCTTTAGATCTCGACTCCACTTGATTTTGTCGTAGCGCACAAAATCGTCAATGCTTATTTTCCCCCGCGCCCGCTTGTAGCGGTCTACCTCGCTGTTGTATTCCTCGATGAAAGCTTGGACCCGCTCGACCAAGGCGTCGTATTGGAAATCATACACAACTTCGTCACGATTCGTTTTTACGCCGCCGGAGTATGTGGCGAAGATCGTCTCGGCATCCTGCTCGCGTGCTCGTCTTGATGCCTTGCTGCCGATGGATAAGCACGTAGCGAATGCGTGACCATTCTCCGGGACAAGCCACGTATTTCGTTCATCGGGCTGGAGCCTTTGCCATGTGACACCCGTTAAGTTGCCGTGCCAGCCAGGCAAGTTTTTGCGTCCGTCGATTGTCTTTCTCAATGCGATGGAAGAACAAGCGGGGAGCGCGACGACGTTGGCTACGGATGGCAATCGTGACGCCCACGCCAACCTGGATGCCGAACACGTTGTAGGCTGTGCCGGACAGCTTGGGATTCTGTCGCACGTTCCCTTCAAGGTGGAGGTGGTAGAACCGGTGAAAGTCCTGCAAGAAGTGCTTGCGCATCCCATCAAAGGCGATTTGATCCACGAAACTGTTGTTGGTTACAAAGCAGACGATTCCGTCCCGGCCGTTCAGCCGGTCCACCGCCCAGCGGAAGAACTTCACATACATGTCCGATAGCGCATTTTTGTTGCTGGCGATCGAATCCTTGGCATATGTCTCGCTCACGCGCCGGTCGATGATCTCATACTTCCGGTTCTTGTTGTTGTCGTTCTCATTCAGTTGCCAGGCATTATATGGCGGGTTGCCAAGGACGACTGTAATCGGCGCCTCCGTCTCGCGCTGAACTCGCGCCACGTTCTCTTCCGTCATGAACCCAAACGTGTTCTGTTTCCCTTTCGCCAACTCAAGCGTGTCGACAAGGCACAATCCCTCGAACGGTTCATAGCTCCCCGTCAATTCGTAATGGGCATGCTCGATGTTTAGGGCCGCGATGTAGTATGGCAGCAGCATCACCTCATTGGCGAAAAGCTGTTGACGATACATCCGCGGCAAGTCTTTCTTGGGGATGCGGCGCAACAGGTTCACAATGAAATTGCCCGTGCCCGTGCAAGGGTCGAGAATATTCACATCTGGGTCGCCAAGGGTTTTGCCAAACTCGGTTTGCAGCACTTCGGCCACGCTGGCGCACATGAAATCGACGATCTCCTGCGGCGTGTAGACAATGCCGTGCGTATCGGCCACCTTGACCGAGTAGCCCTGGAAAAATCGCTCGTAGACCGTGTTCAAAAAGTGCTGCTTCTCGGTGAAACTCTCGATGGTGGCCGCGGCCGATTCGATGGCCAGATAAAAGCGGTCCAACGACTTGAGGAACTGATGGCGGTCGAACGACTTGCTCACCAGGGCGTCGATCACCTTCTCCACCTGGGCGGCGATGACGTTGCGGCGGGTGAAATCTTGGTTGTCAAAGATTGTGCGGATCAGCCGCTCAGTCAGGAGGTGCTGGACGAGCATTTCGTCGACCGCCTCAACGCGCAGGTTCGGGTTCAACGAGTTGCGGCATAGCTCGTAGAACTGGTCGAACGCTTCGATGAAGCGGGGGTTGTTCTTGTGGGCCTCGTTGATCTTCTCGACCAATCCGCGGGCCAGATCGGGCACCCGCTCTTGGAACTCGTCGATCGCCTTGCCGAAATCCTCATGGGCCGGCTCTGTGTAGGCGAAAAACGCACCTAGCAAGTCGGCCAGAGCCTGCGGTTTGGCGAGGTCTGCCTTGAACGTTAGTTGGTTTTCTTGGTAGAGATAGCCTTGGCGGGTATCCTCGAAGATGGCATTGCCCAGCGGATAGCCCTTGGCGATCTTTCGCTTAATCTCGGCTTCCAGGTTGTCATGGGTGTCCTTGGCCTCCCAGTAGCCGTGCGTGATGTAGTAGTCGTCGCGAAAGGTGCCGTCGGGCCGAATCGAACGTTCTGCGGCCGTGTCGCTGAGTTGGGGAATCAAGGTCCACCCGAACCGCCGGCCGATCTGATCCAACAGGGTCTGAAAGGCCGTCGAGACGGCCGTCTCGTGCGCCACGTCCTGCCGCTGATATGCCTGAAGGGCCTCGTAATAAGCCTTGATCGCCTTGTCGGTTGGCTTAATCTTCTTGGCGGTCGACATAACGCCCAAGGTAGGGTAACCGTCACAAGCAGTCAAGATCGTCGCCAGCGATAGAATCGCTGGGCTAATAACAGAGGCTTACGCCCCCGGCTATTGACGATCGCCGCTCCAGGGTGATTTTCCACCCGCAATCGTGACCTCCACACATTGTTGCGCCGACCACGTCGGCTTACTTGCCGCCGAACGCGCGGCGCGCTATATTGGGCGGTGTCATGTTCTGTCATATCCGCACCTTCCGGAAGAGCGAGGAATCGATCATGCGAACCGTACTTGCCGAACGTTTGCCCAGAATCGCGGGCCTGCTTCTGCTGGGCGCGGCCTCTGTTGCCGCCTCCGTTTTCGTTGCCGTTTCGTCCGTGTCGGCTGCGGATGCCCCGGCCGCGCCGCCGCAAGAGACCAAACAACAGCACGACGCCCGAATGGCCTGGTTCCGCGACGCCAAGTTCGGCATGTTCATCCACTGGGGCGTCTATTCGGTCCCGGCCGGCGAGTGGAAAGGCAACAAGAATTACGCCGAGTGGTTCCTGGAACAAACGAAGATGCCCGTCTCGCAGTATGAAAAGTACCGCGACGAGTTCAACCCGGTGAAGTTCGATGCCAAGCAGTGGGCCGCCATCGCCAAGGACGCCGGCATGAAGTACCTCGTTATCACCAGCAAGCACCACGACGGCTTCGCGATGTTCGATACGAAGCTCACCGACTGGGGCATCATGTCGACGCCGTGGAAACACGATCCGATGAAGGATCTGTCCGCCGCCTGTCGCGCGGCAGGCATCAAGTTCTGCTTCTATTACTCGATCATGGACTGGCACCATCCCGACTACATGCCGCGGCGGGCCTGGAACGACGTGGCCCAGGGCACGCCCGATTTCGACCGCTACGTGAAGTACATGAAGGGTCAGCTCAAGGAATTGGTCACCCAGTACGGACCGCTGGGGATCCTCTGGTTCGACGGCGAATGGGAGCCGACCTGGACGCACGAGCGTGGCAAAGACCTCTACGCCTATTGCCGCGGTCTCCAGCCCGACATCATCATCAACAACCGCGTGGGCAAGAACCGCGAAGGCATGAAGGGCCTGAGCAAAGGCAACGAGATCATCGGCGACTACGGCACGCCCGAGCAGGAGATTCCGGCCGACGGCCTGCCCGGCGTCGATTGGGAATCGTGCATGACGATGAACGACCACTGGGGCTACAACAAGAACGACCACCACTGGAAGTCGTCGGCCGAGATGATCCGCATGCTGATCGACATCGCCAGCAAAGGCGGCAACTACCTGCTGAACGTCGGGCCGACCTCCGAAGGCGAGATCCCCGCGCCAAGCGTCGAACGGCTCCACGAAATCGGCGAGTGGATGAAGGTCAACGGCGAAGCCATCTACGGCACCACCGCCGGACCGCTCAAAAAGGCGCCGGCATGGGGCCGCATGACACAGAAGCCCGGCAAGCTCTTCCTGCACGTCTTCGACTGGCCCAAGGACGGAAAGCTGGTCGTGCCGGCGCTCGAAGGCGAGCAGGCCAAGTCGGCCTATCTGCTGGCCGATCCCAACCGGGCGCCGCTGGCTGTCGCATCGGGACCTGGCGGCACGGAAATCAGCGTTCCGGCCGAGGCCCCCGATCCCGTCGCATCGGTGGTCGTATTGGAGGTGTCCCCGTAGCGGGCGGCCGCTGCCCGTCCTGATTGCAGCGAATTATCGCCGGACGATCTCGGGGACTGTCCCGATTTTTGTGTCAGCAAAAATGGGACTGTCCCCTTCGCCGCGGTTTGCGTCGCTACTGCTCCTCGTGACACAAGAATCCGTACAGTCCCCGATCCCGCAACCCTTATTTTCTGGAAGTGCGCCATGAAACGCATGCTGCTATGCGCCTTGGCGCTGGTTCTGATTCCCGGCGCGGCTCGCGCCGCCGACGTCCCGAAGCCGTTTGGGCCCGTGCCAAGCCCAAGGCAACTTCGCTGGCACGACCTCGGCATGTACGGGTTTATTCATTTCACCCTGAACACGTTCAACAATCGCGAGATGGGCTACGGTGACGAATCGCCCAAAATCTTCGATCCGGCGGACTTCGACGCCGACGCGATCGCGCACGGCCAAACAGGGTGGGATGTCCGGCCTGATTCTTACGTGCAAGCATCATAACGGCTTCTGCCTGTGGCCGAGCAGGTACACCGAGCAGTCCGTCAAGAACAGCCCCTGGAAGAACGGCAAAGGCGACGTGGTCAAGGATCTTGCCGACGCTTGCCGCAGGCATGGGCTCAAGTTCGGCACCTATATTTCGCCCTGGGACGTCAATCACAAGGACTTCGGCCGACCCGAATACGTCCGCTACTTTCAGAACCAGCTCCGCGAGTTGATGACGAACTACGGGCCGTTGTTCGAGGTGTGGTTCGACCTGTATCACGGCACCGAAGGCTACTACGGCGGCGCGAAAACCTCGCGAACGGTCGATCCGGCCACGTATTACGACTGGAAGAACACGTGGCAGATCGTCCGCGACCTGCAACCAGACGCCTGCATGTTCAGCGACGTGGGACCCGATGTCCGCTGGGTGGGCAACGAAGATGGAATCGCCGGCGAGACCTGCTGGGCCACGATGGGCGCGGACGACAATGTCCCGGGCAAGTCCGACATCAAAGCGCTCAACACCGGAAGACGCAACGGCACGCAATGGCTTCCGGCCGAGGCCGACGTTTCAATCCGTCCAAGTTGGTTCTACCATCCCAGCGAAGACAACAAGGTCAAATCGGTGGCCGATCTGGAAAAGATCTACTATGCCTCGGTTGGTCGCGGGTGCAATCTGATCTTGAACCTCCCGCCGGACAAGAGCGGGCGGCTGCACGAAAACGACGTTAAGGCATTGATGGGCCTCAAGCGCGTGCTCGACGCCACGTTCGCCACGGACCTGGCACGCGGGGCGTCGGCCACCGCGAGCAATACCCGCGGCGACGATCCCAAGTTCGCGGCCGGCAATACGATCGACGGCGACCGCCAGACCTATTGGGCCACGAACGACGGTGTTACCACCGGCGAGCTTGTGCTCGATCTGCCAAAGCCAGTTGCTTTTAACGTGGTGCGGATCCGCGAGTACCTGCCGCTCGGTCAGCGCGTCGACAGCGTCGCGATTGACTCGTGGAACGACGGCAAGTGGACGGAGCTTGCCACGGCCACGAGCATTGGAAATCAGCGCCTGCTTCGGACGCCAACGACCACAACCTCGAAGGTGCGTCTGCGCGTCACAAAGGCCGCCGTCTCGCCCGCGATATCCGAGGTTGGCCTGTTCCTCGCGCCGCCAGTGGAATAGAGCACGCCACGTGGCATGCTCTTCGCGAGAATCGGGCCAGCAGCGCCGTAGCGGTGTGCCACCGACTCTGCGAGTGCGCTGCCCTTGAGACCAGCTTAGTCAAGCTGCTTCCTATTCTCCGAGTCGCTGAGCCGCTGGAGCACGTCGCCGGCAGCGGAGGAGAAAGAGCCACGTTTTTTCCTGACAGCGGGCGCAGCTTGTACAGTTTGACCGTCGTTATTGACTTTAGGACGATTGGGACTCTGTTGATGGAGAGTTGCGCGATCGTCCCGTGCCGTGGGGGATTGAACTTTACGCGGTCGACGATTATAGATTTACATTGCGGCTGTGCTGCGGATCGATGGGGTGCGAACGTTTAGGAGAAGGTTTATGGAGATAGAAAAGGGCGATCGGGTGCTGGTGAATCTGGCGCCGTTCATCGGATCGCTGATGCGGTCGGCACAATCCATTCCATGCGAAGTGCTGGACGCCGACGGCATTCAGGTCTGCGTGTGCGCCGAGCCGCCGTATCGCCAGGTCTCGCTGTGGGTTCTTTCGAGTTGGATCGATGGCCAACTGGACCAGCGGCGCGAACTCGCCAACTCGCGGGCATAATCGACGCCGTCACTCGTCGCAGTGACCGACGTACGGTCGGCCGCTGAACACGTAACGTCACAACGTCGGGCCTACGCTGCAAGCGATGCCGACGACGGTTCGACCAATGACGCGGGCGCGTCGCCGTCGTCCTCGTGTTCATCGTCATACTCGTCATCGTCGTCGTCATGCTCGATGGCGAAGCGGCCGCTAACCAGGAGGTTCGGCAGCAAGAGCGAGTTGAGCATGCAGCAGCCCATCGAGATCGTCAATACGCGCCCGAGGCTTTGCAGGCCCTGGTGATTGGCGATCATCAGCGCCCCGAAGCCGACCATGGTCGTCAGCGAATTGACGACCACGGCGACAATCACGGCATTGCCCGCGCCGCGGTATCTTCCGCGCTTGCCGCGCAGCTCGTGGATGAGATTGATGCCGGTTTCCATGCCGATGCCCAGCGTCAGGGGCAGGACGATCATATTGGCCGGATTCAAGGGGATGTCCAGCAGCCCCATGAGCCCCAGCGTCTGCAACATGCCCACGCCCATCGGCAGGGCGGCCAACAGCGTGTGATTCAGCCGGCGGAAGTCCAGGAAGACGACCGGCAGGATGAACAACAGGGCGTACCACGCGGCCTGCTCGAAACTCCGCTTCATTTGCCACGAGGCCTCGTAGACTTGCAGCGGATTGCCGGTGGCCTCCGGGTCGACCTCGCGGACTTGCCTGACGAACTCGCCCATGGGGCCGACGTCCCAGATGTTGGCCCTGCTGTAGACCTGCATCAGGTAGTGGCCCGACTTGCCGATGAATCGCGTTGCAACGCTATCGGGCAGGTCGGCCGGGCTGGGCGGCTCGGGCGTGGACGCCGCCCGCAGCGCTTGCAGCCGCGACAGCAGATCGACGGCCATGGTCTGCTGGTACTGGCGGATGCGGTTGTTGTACTCTTCGCGCGGGATGCGGCCCAACATGTCGCGGAGTTGCTGCAACCCCGCGGCGGCCCCGGCGGTCGATGCCTGCGAGGCGAGCAGCCCCTCGGCGGTGGCGAGCACGCGGTCCAGGTCGGCCCTCGGCGTTACGGGAATCAGCGGCACCTGGCCCGGCAGGCGGGCCAGCCGCCGGTGAATATGCTCGACGATCGGGCGTTTTACCTCGACGTTGGCGGGGAGCTTGGTCGCCACTTCGACCACCTGCTCGACCGAGGGCAGCTTCAAGAACTTCGCCTTTCGTTCGGCCACTTCCTCGGGCGTCTTGGCGACCGAAAGCGCGAACCACGCGCTGCGGTTTGTCTCGTGAAACAGCTTATGTTCGAGCTCGACGCACTCCAATCCGACCGGCTGAAGGTTCAGCAGGTTGTAATCGTAGCGCAGGTAGTGCATGCCGACGGCCGCCGTGGCCGTGACGCCCACCGCCATCGCCAGCGTCAATCGCGGATACGCGAACAGCGGGCTCAACCAGAACCGCAGGTTCAACGGGGCGGGCAAGGCCTCCTGTACGCCGTCGGCGTCGCTCAAGCGGATCATGGCCGGCAACACGGTCGCCTCGGCCAGCCAGCAAAGGAGCACGCCGCCGCCGGCGATCAGCCCCAGTTGCGCCACGCCGGGAAACTCGGTCAGCCCGGCAGCGAAAAACGCGATCGCCGAGGTGATGGCGCCGGTAAAGATGCCCGGGCCCGCAACGGTCGCGGTCCGCACCAGCGCCACGCTGGTCGAGTCGGTGTTTTCGCGCAGCTCCAGATAACGGCTGACGTAGTAGATCCCGTAGTCGATGCCCAGGCCGAAGAGGATGGATGCGAAGGCGATGCTGAGAATGTTGACGTGGCCGACCGTCAGCGTGATGCATCCGCACGCCCACATCATGCCGACCACCAACGTTGCCATAGCCATCGCGGCGTGCCGAAAACCGCCAAAGGCCACGACCATCACCGCCAGCACGCCGAGGAAAGAGACGATCGTCGCCAGCGTCATCGAACGTTCGCTCGACCGCATCTCGTCGAATTCGATGATGGGCAGGCCGGTCAGGCCGACTTTCGTGCCTGGGTGCCGTGTCTCGATCTCGGCCGCCAACTGCCGCAAGATTTCGATCGACGTGCTGTTCTGAGCGAAACTCTGTCGATCCTCTTCGACGAGCCGCAAGAGCACGAAGCCCATCCGGCCGTCCTCGGACATCAGCCGCATCGAGGTCGCGTCAGGCGGCGGCGGGCGGGAGAATGACATTTCGGGCCAAGGCGACGTGTAGCCGCCCGGCGGCCCCAGGGCGGCCGCCAGGCCGCGAGTGACGCGCGGCAACTCCGTTTGCATGGCGGCCAGGATTTGCTGCCGCTGGCCATCCGCGCCCCGGCCACTGCCGCGCCCATCCATTGGGCCATGCCGCCGAGGTTCAATTGCGACCAGTCGCCACGGAGAATTGGACCTGCCTGGTCGAGAAAACCGTCGATCTGGTGCAATTCGGCCGGCTCAAGAAAATACAGCCCTTTGCTACGGAGTTTCGGCGCGTTGGTGTTGTGCAACACGGCGCTGAACAGATCGGGCCGTGCCAGCAGTGCGCGGGCAACATCGTCCAGAGCGGGCGCAATCTGCGCTTGGCCTTCGCCCTCGACAACGACGACAACGTCCTCCTTGTCGCTAAACTCCTTGGTGTACTGAAGCCAACGGCGATTGTACTCGCTGTTGGGGTTGAGCAGTTCGGCACGGCTGGTGCGGAAGCCCAGCCGCGTCACGGTGAGCCAAACGGAGCCGCCGGCCGCCGCGACGGCCAGAAGGAGCGTAGCCAGGGGAAAGCGAATCGCAGCCCGGGTGAGCCACTCCAACGGTCGCGACATCAACGAGGAGTCTCTCTGCGGCGTCCGCTGCGACGGCATCATGTCCATCCTGGCCAGAAGACAAGTCGGCCCGCGCTCGTGCGGCCTCCTTACCGACGAACAGCGCGGTGACTCTTCCGCCGCAAACTGGGGATTAGCACGGCGGAGCGGCCATTTTAGCCGCAACCGGCCGGCTGGCCAAGAGCAACCTGGGAGAAATATGGCGTTCTAAGTGCTTATAGCACAACGTCTTGAATCGGCGGCGCCAAAGGGGACCGTCCGAGTTTTGTTGACACAATAATCGGGAGAGTCCCCGAAAAACGCCCTCGTTGGCTGTCCGGCCTCAACCCGGCAGTCGAGCGTTTCCAACTGCTCGACGAACGAACCCATGATGGCGCCGATCTTGCGCGAGAAAATCCGGTCACGCGATACGTGACCGATACGTTCATGTGTTCGCGCAACGTAGTGGGCGAGACGACCAGCGGCAGTGCCGGCCCGTTGGAGGCGGCGCGGCGAAAATCGAGAATCCGCCGCCCGGCAAGCTGTTCGATCCAGGTGCCTCGCAGATGGACGTTCGAGACGCCCGCCGTAAGCGGCAGGACCCGGCGGGCGAAGTGTGGACGACTTTCCGGCTCCAAGCGGGGCCAAATCGCGCCGCAGACGCGCAGATTGACGGCCGCGTCGAGATAGGATCGCTGTTGTTTCTTCCGGCGAGTGACGACGGCGATGCGACGGCTCAACTCGCCAAGACCGATCGCCGCGTCCGCCGCAGTTCGCACCAGATAGTAGCCGAGAAACGTGCCGAGCGATTCGCTCAGGTCCTCGCACGCGTCCTCGCGCGTGTCGACGATCGTGCCCAAGGTCATCCCACGGCCGGCCGCCTTCGCGCGACGGCGCGGCAAGTGGGGCGCCATGGCACGGCACAACGCCGCCAGAAACACGTCGTTGACCGATGCCTCGTGGTCGCGTGCGAATCGGCGGACGCGTTCCGCCGTGCCGGGCTGCATTCCACACATCGCAAGTCCGATGGCCATCTGGCTTGTCGAAGCATACGCTGCGACTCCACGTCGAGCGGCGGCCGAGCCAACTCCGCACCGAGCGCCACATTGGCCCGGCCAGCCGCGGTCCCTGCAACCGATGGGCGAAGACTTCACGATACGTGCCCGGATAAAGGTCCAGCGGCTGCCGGTTCTCGGGAATGTCGAGATCAAGATACCGGCCCAGGACGTGCCGCATGAGCAGCCGCGCGCCCACGCTGTCGGCCGCCCAGTGGTCGTAGACCAGCGTTACGTAGTGCGACGCCGGGCCGGCGGCGACGGCGCTGAATCGAAATGGCCGGCAACGCGGCCGTGCAAAAGGGCGGTTCAACTCCCGGCAAGATGGGCTGCCAGCCGATCTTCCAACGAGGCATCGCCCGTCGCCAGTTCCACGTCGGGTGGATGCGGCAAGTCATCCGGCTCATGGCGATACCACCCTTCGTCCAGATCGATCTCGGCCATCCCCAGGTCATTGTGATCCAGTGTCTCGCCGACCGCCTGCCGCAATCGGCGCAGGTCCAGCGGACCGGAAAGCTCGTACGTGTGCGCGGCGTTGTACGCGTGCAGTTCACTCCACTGCAACATCACTCGCTGAAAGGCATTCAAGCGGCCAACAAGAGGTTCGGCGCGGCAGATCATCGTTGTGGTAACCTCGGCCCATGAGTACAGCCCCCCTTCATACGGACGTGTTCTCGGTGGTGCATTTCGTGTGCCAACCGCGTCAGGTCGTCCAGACGCGCTGGAGCGCGGGAGAGGCGAAGACAGCGAACTTCTGCCCCGGCCCGCCCAGCACCCCTGCTGGTCGAACCCGTGACCGGGCACAGCAGCCTCGTCAGGTGTGATAGTCGGCGTTGAGCCGGACATATTCGGCCGACAAATCGGCGGTCCAGAAGCGGCACGCCTCGGCGCCTTCGCTGAATTGGAGTTGGACGAGCGTGTCGCGATGATCGCGGATCGACGTCGACACGGCGCGGCCGTCGAACTCCACCGGGGCCCCGTCCTCGTAAAGCAGAAAGCCATTCAGCCGCAGCGTGACGCCGTCGGGATTGAACGGGACGTTGGCGTAGCCGGCCGCGGAGACGATACGTCCCCAATTGGGGTCGGCCCCGTGCAATGCGGTTTTCACCAGCGGACTGTTGGCCACGGTTTTGGCAATCTCGCGGGCGGCCTGCGGGTTGGCACAGCCGTCGACTTCGATGGTGATCAGGTGCGTTGCGCCCTTCACCGTCGCCGGCAATCGCCTTCGCCAGGTCGACACACACCTCGTCCAGAGCGCTGCCGGAATGCAGCCAGGTCGTCGCCGGCAAGCGGCTCGCCGCCGGCCGCGCCGTTGGCCAGCAACAATACCGTGTCGTTGGTGCTCATGTGGCCGTCGACGCTCATGCAGTTGAAACTATCGTTGGCGGCGGTGGTCAAAGCGGCCTGGGCCGCGTCGGGCGTAAGCGCGGCATCGGTCATGATCAGGGCCAGCATCGTGGCCATGTTCGGCCCCATCATGGCCGCGCCCTTCGCCATGCCGGTGATCTGGATTTCACGGCCGGCGATGGTCGCCGTCCGCCCGGCCAGCTTGTGGATCGTATCGGTCGTCAACATACCGCGAGCCGCGGCCACCAGCGACGACTCGCTGCGGCCAAGTTTCACTGCGGCGGCGGCGATGCCTTGCGCCACCCGATCCATCGGCAGAAACGAGCCGATCACGCCGGTCGAGAGCACCAGGGCCTGGTCGGCCTCCGCCGCGCAGGCGGCCGCCGCCAGACGAGCCATCTCCTCGGCGTCGCGCAGACCCGCGCTGGCCGGTGCACGCGTTGGCCACGCCGGAGCAAATCACCACGGCACGCATCCGATTGCTGGGTGTGCGGCTGCGGTCGACCGCCACCGGGGCGGCGTACACCAGGTTCTGCGTGTACACGCCGGCCGCGCTGGCAGGCGTTTCCGACATGACCAGGCTCAAGTCCTGCTTGTGCGGATCGCGCTTGATCCGGCAGTGAACGCCCGCCAACAGGTAACCCTTCGGAACGGAAATGGCCATGAGACGAATTCCTCCGGGGAGCCTTACAGCGCCGTGTTTCGGGATAGCCGTACATCAGGTTGAAGTTTTGCACGGCGGCCCCGGAGCGCGCCTTTGATCAAATTGTCGATGCAACTGAACGTCAGCACCCGGCCGCGGACCACCCGGGCCGTAATGTCGCAGAAGTTCGTGCCCAGCGAATCCTTCGTCCCCGGAAAGTGGTCGACGACGCGAACGAAGGGCTCGTCGGCGTAGAAGTCGCGAATCGTCTGCAACACCTGCTCTTCGCCGGCCGGCCGTGGGCTGAGAATAAGTGGTGGTCAGGATGCCGCGGTCCATCGGCACCAGGTGCGGCGAGAACACGACTTCCACCGTCGTGCCCGCCGCCGTACTGAGCACCTGCTCGATTTCCGGCGTGTGGCGATGCCGGCCGACATTGTACGCCGCGATGCTCTCGTTGCACTCGGGATAATGGGTGGTGAGCTTCAGCGTCCGCCCGGCGCCGGAAACGCCGCTCTTCGAGTCGACGATGATCGTCTTCGGATCGATCATCTTTTTCTTCAACAAAGGGGCCAGGGCCAGGATGGTCGAGGTCGGATAGCAGCCGGGATTGGCCACCAGCGGCGCCGGGGGGATTTGCGAGCGAAACAGCTCCGGCAGCCCATAGACGACCTTGCCCAGCCGCCGGGGGTCCGCGTGTTTCTGGCCGTACCACTGCTCGTAGACCGCCGGATCACTCAGACGGTAGTCGGCGCTGAAATCGACCACCCGGCTGCCCGCGTCCAGCAGGCTGGGAATGACCGATGCGCTGGCGCCGTGCGGCAGGCAACTGAAGACGCACTCGGCCCGGGCCGCCACCTCGGCCGGACTGAGGTCTTCCAGCCGCAGGTCAAGCCGGCCCGTAAGCGACGGATGGATCATGGCGATGTGCGGCTGGCCTTCCTGCCGGCTGGTCACGGCCACGATTTCCGCATCGGGGTGACGCAGCAGGATTTTGATCAGCTCCAGGGCGGTGTATCCGGTGGCCCCAAGAATGGCGATGCGTGTCATGGCTCGGACAAAACGTGGATCAAGCGGCGGCAAGCTTGACGTGGGACGGCAGGTGAAATGGACAAACCGTGAAGTATAAAACGCCCGTCCCCGGCCGCCAAGGGGGCTTAGCACGTGTAAGCCACGGGCGGGTGACGCCAGACAGCAGAGTCCTGCATGGCCGACCCCGCTAAACTGTACCGGTACGCTTGCTACCTGGCAGATATGGCCGTATATTAAAAGGTTTCGCGGGTTTCGGGCACTGTCCCGATTTCTGTGTCAACGAAAATGGGACGTCCCCTTTGACGCTGCATCGCCAAAGAGCTTGAGGAGAACCGCAGTCATGACCATGGACAAGAGCCTTAAGGTGCGGCTTGGCTTGGCCCGCGCCCGCAGTGTGCTCAGCCGCGCCGAGAGAATCCAGCGGCTCAAGACGGCCGACCGCTGGCAGGACGGAGACAATCCGTTCGGCCTGGCGAAGGTGCGGGTCTATAAGCTCGCCATGAAGAAGAAGAAAAAGAAGAAGGAAGAAGGGGAGGAAGGGGCCGCGGGCGCCGAGGGCGCGGCGGCTGCCCCCGCAGCCACGGCGGCCAAGAAGGAAGCCCCCAAGAAAGAAGGCGGCAAGAAGAAATAGCCGGGGACTGTTCCGATCTTCGCGTCAACGAAAATCGGATTGTCTACGGTGGCGCTTCGATCCGGGCACGCCAGCGGCTCCCACCGTTCAGGCGGCCCTTGTTCGCTCGGCTCTCGCCTGGCTCCGGATGGGCATCGAGAACGTCTTGGAGGATGAACTTTTCGGGGAACGGTTCGTCGAGTTGGGCCAGGACGCGGCGATAGCGTTTGATCACGTCGACCAGGTCGCTTCCGGTGATTTCCTCTTTCACAAGCGACGGGTGCTCGTCGAGCACGCGGCGCCAACCCCGAAGGCCCGCAACGTAGGCGTTTCGCGCGGCCAGCAGATCGGTTTCCGAGTAGGCCCGATCCCCCTGAGAAATCGCTCGGCGTGCGGCTCGCAACTCATCGGTCTGTTCGACGGCCGCGCGGAGCCGCCAAAACACGAAGTTCACCGTTTGGCGGTAGATACGGACGTTGGCGGCAAGCTGTTCTTGCCAACTGGCCTGGTCGGCCAGCTCGACGGCCTCTTTCCGGTGTTCGCCGACGATGCGGCGGGCAACTTCGCCGTGTGTTACTTCCATCGCTCTATTGGCCTGGTCGACCAACTCGTGTTGCCGGGCGGTACGTTCGGCCGCAGGCGTCTTGAGGGCCTTGCGCTGGGCATCCGACAGCGCGGCCCGCTTCTCGGCCACAAGCTTGTCGCGCAGGCCCGGCTGAAGGGCGTCGAGTCGTGCGAGGAGCTTCTTGGCGGCCTGTTCGTGCATTTCCTGATCGCCGAGGCGGATCACGACAGGCTGCTGCGACCTTTCATCGACGAAGCTGGTCGGGATTTGTTGCGTGCCGTAACGGCGCCACAGGTCGGCTGCGTCGCTCCACGCCCGCTTGGCCACTTCGCCGAAGACGCCGTCCTTCTCGACGGCCTCGCCGTAGTACATCTGGCACAAAGGTCCTTCCATGAGGTACATCAGCGGGCCCTTGCCCATCATGGGCAACCCAGTGTCGACCATGGCAGCCGCCCGCTCGCACCACTCGCGTCCCACCAGCCAATTGTCGCGCAGCGCCATCGGCGCGCGAACCCTGAAAGTCGTCGTCTTCCTTGAATAGCTTACGGAACTGCTTGCTTTCGTCCGCCCGGCCGATCTTGTGGGCGATGGTCCAGCCCACTTCATAAGGCAACCGCGGCTCACGATCATTGTACTTCATGCCCTCCTTCAGGAAGTCGATGCCTTTGATGACCCAGCGATAACGTTCGTGATAGTCGTCGAATTGGGCCGAGATGTTGAACGCGAGGTTCCAGCCTTGGTTGATCCAGACGTTGATGAAGTTGGGCTGCACCTTGGTGATCTGGTTCAAGACGCGGTGCGGTGGGTCCAGTCCTTCTTCATCTGGTAGTCGTCGGCCTTCTCCCAGAGGATGTTGGCGGCGATGCCGCGCATCCCCAGCGTCGCGAGCTTGATCGTCACGCTGGTCGGGTCGATCTGGCCAAGCTCGGCCTGGCTCAAATGATAGCGGTCGCGGAGTTGGGCGAGCTTGCCGCCCGGCGAACCCTGCATGGTCTTGGCGGCGTTAGTCGCCGGCTGACTGAGCCAGAACAACGGCATCAACAGCACCGCGATGGCAATCAGGTAAAAGATCTTTCGGCGGAACGAGCTACGTGGATTCATAAATCACCTCTGAAACCGCTCAGCCCTTTTCTCTAATCCCTATTCTCTAACCCCTTACCTCTGATCCCTTACTTCCCGATCTCCCGGTTCCTCAAACACAGGTACGCGACCACAAACACCGGCAGCGCGAAGGCGAACGCCTTGCAGGTGAAAGTGAGGATCGTGTCGCCCGAGATGTTGAAGCCGCTGGCAACGTAGTCGGCGAAGCTGAAGTGGCTGAAGTCGGGCAATACGCTTGCCATGCCGCGCAGCATGATCTCGGCCGGCTGATCGAGCGATTTCACCAGGTTCGTCCGCAAGCCGGGTTCCATCTCCGAGATCATGTTCTGCTGCGTCAGCAACCGGACGAGCGACTCGAACGGACCGCCGCCGTAGGTATGACCGGTGGCCAGACGCATCATGAAGTCATTGAAGAAACCGCCCAGCAACGTGCCGAGCGTCGCCAGCATCGCGATCGGCCCGCTGAGGAACGTGCTGTACATCACGCCCAGCGTCACGACCAGCAGCATCTGAAGCCAAATGCCCAGGTAGCCCTTGGCAAAGTTCAGCGGAAAGGAAGCATTGCGGGCCAGCAGGAACATGTCGGCCTGTGCCGCGCCGAAGTATTGGTCCGGGTCGACGCATTGCAGCCACACTTCCACGCCCAATCCGGGGTCGACGAATTTATCGAACAGGTCGACTTTCTTTCCGTCCGGCATCTGCAATTCGCGGGGGATAAACTCATTGTCGATCGTAGACTCTTTCGCCTCGAAGACGCGGATCTCGGCCTTTTCGCCCGACCGAGGATTTCGCACCGACAGGCTGCCGAGCACGCCCTTTTCGATATTTCCCTTGTAGCTGCGGAACACTTCGATGCTCATTTCGCACCGGCAGGCCGTCGGGAAAGGCTTTTTCGGTGACGCCCTGGAAGGTCCACACGCAGGCGGCCGACTGCCGCCCTCGATATAACTGCGGTACGTCCATTCATCCCCGACGTTGATCCCTTTCTCGGCCGGCTTTCCGCGTGCGATCGCGGAAGGAGAGCTTTCCATAGACGGGCACGCGGGCCATGAACATCCCCTCGGCCGGTCCCACGTTGTAAGTGACCTTGTCGCCGTTTTTCTCGACGGTCAACCGGTGCGTGTGCCCCTGCTCCGTTCCACATAGCCGTGGCCCGACGCATCGATGGTCACTTTGTGACGGTGCTGGTTGGTCCAGCTGGTGCGACCGTGGAGCCGCCGGCTGCCCGGCCGCCGATGCCGCAACCGATTGAAGGTCGTCGGCCGTAAGCGAATGCGTGTGCACCAGGCCGCGGAGGACGAAGACATAGCTGATGGCGCCCATGACCATCAGCAGCACGGTGCCCACGGCGACGAAACCCAGGATGCGTCCCAAGACCACCTCGCTGGCCCGCACCGGCTTCGTGACCACGGTGTGCAGCGTACGGCTCTTCATGTCGGCCGGCAGACTGAGCGAACTGAGAAACAGCGCCAGCAACAGGACAAGGTAGGTGGTCACCGTCAGAACGAAGTCGAGATACAGCCGCGCGGGATCGGGGCTGCCGGGATCGAGAAACCAGCCGGCGAACAGCAGGATCACGATGAACACCGCGAAGACCACCACGACGCGGCGGCGGATCGACTCCTGGATGGCAAGCCGGGCCAGTGCCCAGGCCCGACGCGGCGAAAGAAAGACAAGGTCAAGCACGCCGTCGCGAAACACCGCGCCGGTGATCCGCGCGGCCGCCCGTGGTCCGTGCCGCACGGCCGCCACGAGCCAGCCAACCACGGTAGCCCCCAGCACCACGCAGCACACGACCAGCAACCAGCTTCCAGATGGCCCAGGGCAGCCAACTGAGAAACGGGGCAACGTCTTTGGGATCGACAACCATGAGGCGGGATCAGCCGATAAAAGGAAATGATGAGACGATACCACGAGACCGCCGGCCACTGGATCGCGGACCACTACTTCTGCGTCACTCCTCGTACGCGGCGGCCGGGGTGCTCTTCGCTCTCCCGGATGATTTTCAGGAACAAGTCTTCGAGCGTCGTGGTGGGGTTGCCATGGTCAGCACGTGCCCGTTGTTGCGTTCGATCACCTGCGGACCTCTTCCTGGGCGAGGGCGCCGAGTCCGGCCACGCGAATTTCAGTTACGTCGCGGACCTTCAACAGGCTGTCGACCCGGCCCATCTCCTTCAGCTCGCCCTGGTAGAGGATCGCGATCCGGTCGCAGACGTCCTGCACGTCGGCCAGCAGGTGGCTGCACATCAGGATTGTCTTGCCCTCCTCGCGGAGCTTGATGATCAGGTCCTTCATCTCGCGGGTGCCGATCGGGTCCAGGCCGGTGGTCGGTTCGTCGAGCACGATCAGCTCGGGATCGTTGATCAGCGCCTGGGCCAGGCCGATGCGGCGGGTCATGCCCTTGGTGTATTCCTTCAGTTGCCGCCGCTTGGCCCATCGAGGCCGACCATTTCGATCAGGTCGGCCACCCGCTGGCGCCGGACCGCCCGCGGCATATTGAACAGCCGGCCGTAGAAATCGAGCGTCTCCTCGGCATTGAGGAAGCGGTAAAGGTACGACTCTTCGGGCAGATAGCCGATCCGCTCGTTCTTGGTGACGTCGGAGGCGTCGCGGCCAAAGATCAGGGCCTGGCCGGCCGTGGGAAACAGCAGGCCCAGGATGAGCTTGATGGTGGTGGTCTTGCCGGAGCCGTTGGGCCCGAGCAGGCCGAAGATTTCGCCGCGGCGGACTTCGAGGTCCAGGGCCTTCAGGGCCCGGACCTTCTGGCGGCCCCAGAAATCGCGGTAAACCTTGGTGAGGCTTCGGGTTTCGACGATGACATCCGACTGCATGGAGGACCTTTCCGCGGTGCCCCGCGTGATGGCAAGAAAACGGAACACCGGGGGCCTGCATTGCTTACGTTGCCGAAGGCCGCCCGGTTCACTAGGCTGAACCACTTTCGTAAGCCTTCACTATAAGTCGACTGCCGTTGCGTTTCAAGGAGATGTCCTCGTAGCAGGCACGCGGAGCGTAGCCTGCTACAAGTGTGCCCGACGCCGCTTTGCAGTAAAATACGGGACTTCGCGATTGTTAACGGCTGGGTTAGCGTACTGCACACGCCGCAATTCCTGATGGGCCGGATCGACTATGAACGGACGCTGTCGATGCCTTCGTCGGAAGCGGCCTTCAAGCTCGACCGCATGCGGGAACTGCTCAACCGACTGGGCGATCCGCAGCGGGACATGCCGATCGTTCATATCGCCGGCACGAAAGGAAAGGGCTCGACGGCCGCCATGATCGCGGCCGTCCTTGCCGGCGGCCGGCTATCGGATCGGCCTGTTCACGTCGCCCCATCTCGAGCGGATCGAGGAACGCATCGCCGTCGACGGCCAGCCCTGTTCGGCCGCCGAACTGGCCGAGGCCGTCGAAACAGTGCGGCCGGTCGTCGAAGCAATGGACGCCGGCGGCGCCGGCAGCGATCCGCCGGAGCACGGCCCGACGTATTTCGAGATCATTACCGCCGCCGCCCTGTGCCACTTCGCACGGCGACGGGTCGACGCGGCCGTGCTCGAAGTCGGACTCGGCGGACGGCTCGACTCGACCAACGTCTGCACGCCGATCCTCTCGATTATCACCAGCATCAGCTTCGACCACACCAAGCAACTGGGCGACACGCTTGCGGCCATCGCCGCCGAGAAGGCCGGCATCATCAAGCCGGGCGTGCCGGTCGTCAGCGGCGTGACGGTCCAACGAGCCGCGCGAGCGTGGTGCGATCAGTCGCTATACAGAACGGCTGCCCGCTGCTGGAGCTCGGCATCGATTTCGACTTCGACTATCATCCGCCTCTGCACCTGGAGCGAGACAGCGCGTTGGGGCAATTTGACTTTCATTGGGGCACGACGCCGGGCAACGCGCGGTGGGGCTCGCTGCGATCGGACGCCGCTGCGCTCCGAGCATGTAGCCCTCGGTCTGCTAGGACGCCATCAGGCCGCCAACGCGTCGCTGGCGATTGTTGCCGTCGAGCAGTTGCGGCGCCGCGGCTGGACGATTCCCGAAGCGGCGGTTCGTAAGGGGCTGGCCGAGGTCGCCTGGCCCGGGCGGATCGAAGTCGTGGGGCGCCGGCCTATCGTGATCCTCGACGGCGCCCACAACGCCGCATCGATCGCTGCGCTGGTCCAAACGCTTGACGAGAGTTTTTCGCCCCGGCGGCGGTTGCTGGTCTTCGCCACGACGCAAGACAAGGACACTTCAGGGATGCTGGAGTGCCTGCTCGGTCGGTTCGATCTCGTGATCTTCACGCGTTACGTCACCAATCCCCGCGGCGTTCCGCCCGAGCAGTTACAATCGCTGGCCGAGCAACTCTGCGGCGCACGACATGCCATTTCTGCCTGCTCGGCCGATGCTTGGGACGAGGTCCGTCGCCTGGCCAAACCCGACGATTTGATCTGCATCACGGGCTCTTTGTTCTTTGCCGCCGAAATGGGGCGAGAAGTCGCCTCGCGACCATTGCCGTAAGGCGCGGTCGCACTTCGCTTCTCAATAGTTGAACTTATCCCCTTTGCCTTCCCCGCCGAGGGGTTCCCGGTCAGCAGGCACCCTATGTGAACGATTCCGCGTGTCTAGACGCGGCGTCGTCCCCCAATGCCGTAGCGAGGCGATAAGAGGGGCGACTCGTTAGCATCGCTCTGCTCGTCGTCTTTCTAGCCCGCCTTGCGAGCACCACCGATTACTACGTCGCCACAAGCGGTTCGGACTCCAATCTTGGGACTTCGCCTTCTACTCCCTTTCTCACGGTTCACCGTGCGGCTGACGCGGCGCACCCAGGCGACAATGTCTATGTATGCGGCGGGATCTATCGCGAAGGCTCGTGCCGCTTGTTCAGACACACGGCAGCGACATTGATGCACGAGAACGTGGCCAGCATCCGCTACATCCAACAACTACTTGGACACGCAAGCCTCGAATCAACTCAAATCTACACGCGCGTCAGCATTGGAAAACTCAAAGAGGTCCATGCCAGAACGCACCCAGCTAACTTCACGAGAGAGAAAGTGAGGCCGAAGGACCGGGCACCGCCGGTGCGGCGTGTGCACATACCCAAGGCGGGCTCGAAAACCGAGACTCGCCCGATCGAAATACCCACGTTGGAGGACAAGGTTCCACTTGACCGTGCGGAAGTTCCGCCCGTCGTACTCGTACTCGGCCACGGTGTTTCCGCCGGCTTGAACCTTCACGTATTCCGGGGATACCGGTTATGGTAATTTACGGAGTTTCGCTGGGCGGCCGCCTTTCTGTGGTTTCAGGACGCGACCGACCATCGCCTCCAAACGATCAAGAAATGTCTCGCTTCCAAGCGGCCGACCAGTTCGCCCATGCTCGCGTAAATCCCGAATCTCTTCCTCACGCATGGCGCTGTTCAAAAAACTTCGCCAATCGTCGACGATCGCCAACAGCGGTGCGGTCTTGACCAGGCGATCGTCGCGGCCTTTCAGGTGTGCCTTGGCACTGCTCCACGGCCACACTTCCGCGCGGTCTACCAATTTCGCCCGCAGGGGATTCAACTCGATATATCTCGCCGCCGCCAGCAAATACGGCTCATCCATGATAAACGAGGCGAATCGGCCCTGCCACAGATAGCCTCGCCACTTTTCGCGAAAATTGATCCGCCGCGTATAACGCCGGTGAGCCTCGCCGATGGCCCGTCGCAAACCGTCCTCGGTCTTAGGCACCGCAATCAAATGAACGTGATTGGGCATCAGGCAGTAGCTCCAAATCTCGACGCCCTGCTCACGGCACCAGTCGCCCATCAGTTCCAGGTATGCCGCATAATCGCCGTCGTTGAAAAACGTCTGCTGACGACGATTGCCGCGTTGCGTTATGTGATGCGGCAAACCAGGTATAACCAACCGTGCCAATCGCGCCATGCCCAGACATTATCGACGGCTGCCTCTTTTGTCAATACTAGTATTGTGTCCCCTCCCTGAAAGAGCCTTTGTTGTCAAGGGCGGTCTCTGCGAATTGTGTGGCTTGTGAGCGGTTGATTATCTGACGCACGCGCAGACGGCCTGCGCGGTCCGCAGTTGCGAACTTATCCGACTTGGATCGCGGTTCTTCGCTATCTCGTCTGATCCGTTGCAGTTTTTGCGACTCGTCACCGTGTTACGGTCTTCATTCCCGAGGTCTGTTCAGTCGTTCTTTTCAACGCGACCGTGCCTCTACCCGTCCCTTCGTGGACGCCCGCGGACTGTAGGTTACGTCCGCGCTCGGGCCCGTTTCGCCCGACACCGATAAAATCTATGCGATCGTCCTGCGGGACTCCTCGCCGCTCCATAATCAGGAACACGCCTGGTCAAGTGGGCCAGGTCGAGGGGACACCTCGAGCTGGCGTGGAGCCGCAGGGATTCGCTCGCCGAGGCGGCGAATCAACACTGTCACAAAGGTCGAAAGGTTTCTCCTGGGATGCTACATTTCAGTAACCTGGGCGGAAGATAGGGAAACGGTGGGAACCGACCCGAGCGCCGCGCCAGGGCTCGAAGAGGAATGAGGGTGGGCCAAACGGTTGACCCTCGTTTCTTTTCATGTTTTCCATTCCTCTTTGAGCTGTCCGCGTTAAATCCTTCGGGGGCTCGGGGGACGTCCCCCGACAAACGCTGCCTTCAGTCCTTCTTTTCGTGCTGTTTACGCCGCCTCCGCCGCACCTTCAAACGCCTCGAATTCCCGGTGTTTTTTGATCGGCAATTCGTAGCGGTATTTTTGTTTCCGCTTCAGCATGTGCCAGATGATCGTAGCCAAGCGTCGCATGACCGCCACCCGGGCGATCTTCGCTCCGCGGCGTCGTTTGATGCATTTGAACCATGCCCGCATCGCACTATCGAAGCGAAGAACCTTAATGACCGCCTGGCCGAGCAGGTAGCGGACGATCTTACTGCCTTGCTTCGTGATCGAACCCAATCGTCGCGTCGCTTCGCCGGAGTTGCGGCAACCGGGTGTCAAGCCAAAGTAGTTCGCCAGGCTGTCGGCATGCTTGAACCGCTGGATGTCGCCGATCCGCGAGGCAATGGCCACCGCACTGTAATGTCCGATTCCCGGTATCGACTCCAGCATCGCGGCCTGTTCATCGACGAAGGCGCGCTTGGCGATCTGGGCGTCGACCCGCTCCAACTGCCCATCGATCAGTTCCCATTGCGGCAAGAGCAAATCGATCTCTAGGCGGTCGATTTCGGGCAACTTCAGTTCGGCCAGCCAGCGGCGGACCTTCTTCGTCTGAAACAACTTGGTCGGAGACTCTTGTTCGAGGTTGTGTTTGCGCAGGATCTTGTGGATGCCGTTGAGCACGGCCGTGCGCCTCTTGGTCAGCCGCGCCCGCAAGGCGGTGAGTTGCCGATCGTCGGCCTCCTGGGGCGTCGGCGGCTGGACACGCCGCAGACCCAGTGGATGCTTGCCAGCGAGAAACTGCTGCCGATGAACCCACAGCAAGTGGGCCAACTCGCCGGCATCGCGGCGGTCGGTCTTCTGTTTCGACCGTTCCGTAGGCTGGATCACGACGATTTCGCGACAACCATACTGCTTCAGCATGTCCAACAGCCAGGGGTTCATGCCGCAGACCTCAAGGATCGCCAGAAAGCCGCCTTCCGGCCGCGCCTTCTCGGCAAGATCGGCAAAGAAGGCACGAACCTTCTCCCACTGCGTACTCACCTGTCGCTGCAGAATCACTGATCCGTCTTCGCTGCGCAGATTCACCGTCAATTGCCGCTTGTGTTGGTCGATACCGAGGTATAACATTCTGGGGTCTCCGGGAAAGGGTGACACTTGGGGTTAATAACGCTCCCAAGCGTACTTTTCTTGGAGACCCCGGCTCTTTCATGGTATCTGGAATATGCCAGGACACCGCCGGCCTTGCCGACGAAAAGATTGACATCCGAGTCATCCAACGTGCCCTTGGCCATAGCAGTCTCGGCACAACGGCCAGATACGTTGACCACTTGAACCCCACGGCCGTCATCGACGCCTTGCGGGCCAGAACGTGGTAGCAGGGGACCGGGTGGGGTCAAATTGACGATCGGGGCAAAACGCCGACCCCGCCCTATGTCGCCTTGCCCTACCGACGCCGACGACCTCGAAAACGAGACGACGCGGTTTGTCTGCGGCAACTGGCTTGCTGGATGCGGTGGCGGGTTGGTCGCTACGTCACTACGACCCTGTTTTTGACAAGCGACTTCGGCTCCGTCTAATTGTGAAAATCGATCGTTATATCCTGAAAAAAGCAAAGCACGCGCATAACAAATGTTTCAATTTCCACGTATCGAACGCTCTGCTTGTCGTTTGGCTCAAGCCGCTTGGGCCACAACCGCAGGTCGACCTCGGGCATCGCTTCCGTAGCTAAGTCCAACAACCGGTTTGCGTCTTCACAGTATTGGGACGACGCCACCTGTTCCTTCTGCTTTGGAGATAGACTCCGAAGTGTATTGAGAAAAGCCAGCAACTGTTGACTGATCTGGTTTGTATCATTAGCCATTCTGGTTATTTTCCTGTTGGAACGGCAAAACAAGCACATCCGAACGGTGTGCCCGTGACCGGCAGAGCGGCTGCGATACAGGCATTCATTAACAAGCTACAGTTCCCCCAGCCCGTAGTAGCACTCAGGCAACATGCTAACGCTGTGATTCTAGCGATGGCAATGTTCGCCGCTTTGGTACACGGTGGGTCCATCCCTCCACACCTAACCTTGAGTTCGTACGTTGCGCTGCCGCCGGTCTTCTTGCACGAGCCGCTCATTGTGAACTCGCGGTATACAAAATCGATAGTGCCGGTCGGATCGGTGCGCACTAGCGGATCGTCGCCGCAGTATTCATACAGGTTAATCCCGCCTTTATACCCGATTGGATCTCTACTCAAGAACCTCCCCAGTTCCGCATGGTAGTAGCGGTTGCGGTAGTAGTAGAGGCTGGTTTCAGTGTCTTGGCTACGGCCGGTGTAGAGGTGGTCCCATTCGTAGCTGCTCGTGCCACGGCTGCCGAAGGTTGGGGTTAGGACGGTCGGCGTGCCGTAGGACGAGTAAATGTAACGCTCCTGGACGGCGCCGGAGGTATTGGCCACCGCCACCACGTTCCAGTTCGGGTCTTGCAACGCGTACAGCCGCTCCTCCAGGCCGCTGCCCGAGACACCGAGACTTCCGGTGCCGGAACTGCTGTCGGCGTCCCGGTCGCGAAGCACCAGGTCGTCCACGTAACGCTCACCCCAGACGTACTGCCGGTCGGCGTAGCTTGATGCGTCCACGCGTTCCTCCACGCATTGCCAGCCGACATTGTAGTAGAAGTGCCGCGTTTCGGAAAGCTGGCCGCCGCTGTAGGTCCGCTTGACCGTGCGGAAGTTCCGCCCGTCGTACTCGTACTCGGCCACGGTGTTTCCGCCGGCTTGGACCTTCACCAGCCGGTTCCAGGCGTCGTAGACATAATGTTGCCCCGTTGTTTCGTCGCCCGGCTTGGGGCCGAACTTCATATTACCCGTCGCATCGTAGCAAATGGTCAAAGATCGAACACCACACGGCACTGGCAAAGCCAGTGGCACTCTCTAGGCACCCCTTCCGTCAGTGCCACCCTGCCGGTCGAGGTTCGTGAGGCGATCGAGCCCGTCGTAGGTGTAGTATTCGTCGAGATACACCGGCGTGCCCTGGGCCTTCGAGACCGTGTCCTCGCGATAGACGCGGTTACCGGCGTAGTCATAGCCGTGCTTGATCCGCACGACGTTGCCTACCGCGTGGAGGTACCACTGCATGTCCTTGACTCGGCCGAAGCGGTCCAGGCCGTCATAATCGCCGGCCGTGCCGCCGGGCGAGAGCCTGTTCCGATTGGAACGGCTGGCCGTGCGACCTACTGCTTGACCGTGCTGCCGTCCCAGACCCGCTCGCGCGGCGTGTACTTGGTGTGGAGCAGGTGGTGCGATTTCTCGCCAAGCGGCTGGCCGAGGAACTCGGCGTAGAGTTCGGCGATGGCCGGATTCTCGTGCGACTTGCGAAGCCGCTTGCCCTCGTCTTCGCGATAGATTGCGGCGATTCGGGCCTGGCGCACCTGGTTGTTCGTGTAGCGCGGCTGTCCGCCGCCGCCGATGCAGCCGCCGGGGCAGGTCATCACCTCGATGAAATGATACTGTTTCTCGCCGGAGCGGACGGCAGCAATGACCCGTTGGGCATTGCCCAGGCCGTGCGCGACGGCGACGTTGAGGGTCGCTCCCTCCAGGAAACTCCACTCCGGCTTGGTGTCTTCGATCTTAAGCGATGCCTCTTTGACGCCCTGTAAACCGGCGACGGCGGCGACGTGCAGGCCGGCGAAGGGCAGCTCGCGGCCGGTGACGATTTCGTAGGCGGTGCGGATGGCGGCTTCCATCACGCCGCCGGTGTTGGCAAAGATATCGGCCGCGCCGCTGGACAATCCCAGCGGGGCGTCCATCTCTTCATCGGGCAGTGCGTCGAAATCGATGCCGGCCGCGTGAATCATCTTGCCTAGCTCGCGCGTCGTCAACACAATGTCGACGTCGCGCATGCCGCTGATGTCCATTTCGGGCCGCTGGCATTCGAACTTCTTCGCCGTGCAGGGCATGACGGAGACGACCACGATCTGCTCCGGCCGCTTGCCGAGCTTCGCGGCATAATACGTTTTTGCCACCGCCCCGAACATTTGCTGCGGCGACTTGCAGGTCGACAGGTTCGCAAGCATGTCGGGGTGGTAATACTCCATGAACTTGATCCAGCCCGGCGAGCAACTGGTGAACATGGGGAGCGGGGCTGGCGACGCGGGATTGGGGACGTGGGTTGCGGCTCTTTCCGAGTCCCGAGTCCCCAGTCCCGGGTCCCCTGTTTCTAGCTGTTCCTTCAGCCGCATGAGCAGTTCCGTGCCTTCTTCGATAATCGTCAGGTCGGCGGCGAAATTGGTGTCGAAGACCGCCTGGAAGCCGAGTCGGCGCAGGGCGGCGACCATCTTGCCGGTCACCAGCGTTCCCGGCGGATGGCCGAAGCACTCGCCCAGCGCCGCGCGAATCGCCGGGGCGGTCTGCACGATGACGTGGTTGCCGGGCTTGTCCAGCGCCTTCCACACTTCCTCGATCTGGTCCTTCTCGGTAATCGCGCCCACGGGGCACACGGCCGCACACTGGCCGCACTGCACGCAGGCCACGGTGGCCAGGTCGTGGTTGAAGGCCGGGCCGATTACCGTATCAAAGCCCCGGTTCTGCGGGAACAGCGCCCCGACGTGCTGCGTCTCGCGGCACACGCTGACGCAACGGCGGCACTTGATGCACTTGCCGCTGTCGCGGAGCAGCGCGGGGTGGAACCGTCGATCCGTCTCTTCGTCCTCTCGCCGCTGTAGGCGATCTCGCGGATGCTCAGCTCGGCCGCCAGTGCCTGCAATTCGCAGTCTTCGTTGCGGTCGCACGTTTGGCATTCGCCGCTGTGCTCGGAAAGCAGGAGTTCGACCACGGCCCGCCGCGCCTGGCGGACGCGGCGGCTGCTCGTGAGCACCTTCATGCCCTGGCTGACCGGCATAGCACATGACGACACAAGATTGCGCGCCCCTTCCAGCTCGACCACGCACACGCGGCAGGCCCCGATGGCTTGCAGTCCTTCCACGTAACACAGCGTCGGAATGCGGATGCCGGCCTTTTTCGAGGCGGCAAGAATCGTCGTTCCTTCGGGGACTTCGACGGGGATGTTATTGATCGAAAGCTGGATCATGGGAAGAAACAGTATTCAGTGGGTAGTGGGTAGTGGCAGACGACAGCCGTCAATGCACGGCCGTGCTCTCCGCGCCGTTTGCCGTACAACGTTTTCCGTAATCGCAGCGGAGGCAACGGCCGGCCTGGCGGACGGCCACGGACTCGCACCACGGCTGTTCGACTTCGGCGAAGTTGTTCCGCCGCCGTTCGACGGAGATCAGGTTCAGTTTCTCTCGCGGGGCGTCGGACGGTTCGGCATCGGGATCGAACGACGTGTCGACCTCGTGGGCATCGCGCCAGAAGCCGTGGTTCTGACCGGTCAGATAGAGGTCGATTCCGACGGCTGCGCGTTCGCCGGCCGCGACGGCCTCGACGACCGACGAGGGCCCCGTCACGGCGTCGCCGCCGGAGAAGATCCATTTTTCCGAGGTCTGGCCGGTGACCGGGTTGACCTGGATAAACGCTCCGCGCGGCTCGACCTGGACGGCGTTGCTGATCTTCTGCAAGTCGAGCGACTGGCCGATGGCGACCAACACGTGGTCGGCGGGCACAACGAAGGCATCGCCCCCTTCTTCCGGACGGCGCCGCCCGGAACGGTCGAACTCGCCGAGCCGCATGGGCACGCACTTGATGCCGGCCACCCGCTTGCCCTCGAGCACGACCTCGATCGGCGCGGTAAGCAGCTTGAGCTTCACGCCTTCGTGTTCGGCCTCTTCGATTTCCTCTTCGTATGCCGGCATGGCCTCGCGGCTGCGCCGATAGACGACGGTGACGTTTTCGGCGCCGAGCCGCAGGGCGGTTCGGGCGGCATCGATGGCCGAATTGCCGCCGCCGATGACCACGACGTTTTTGCCGACCGGAACCGAGCCACGGAGGTTGTACGTACGGAGGAAGTTCAGCGCGTCGGTAATGCCTTCGGCGTCGGCGCCGGGCATTCCCAGACCCACGCCCAGCGGGCGCGCCGACGCCGAGAAACACGGCGTCGTACCCTTCGGCCCGCAGTCCCTTGAGCGTCAGGTCTTCGCCCAGGAGCATGCCGGTGAAAATCTCCACGCCCATGTGCTCGATCATGCGGACTTCGCGTGCGACGATTTCACGCGGAAGGCGATAGGCGGGAATGGCCTGGACCAGCATGCCGCCGGGACGCGGCTCGGCCTCGAAGACTTGCGGCCGATAGCCCAATCGGGCGAGGAAGTAGGCGCACGACAGGCCGGCCGGGCCGGCGCCGACGATCGCGATCTTGCGTTTGGCGTTTTGCTCGTTCTCGCGAACCTCGGGCAGTTGGACCGTCACCTCCTGGTCGACCATGAACCGCTTGATGCCGCGGATCGACACGGGCGCGTCGAGCGTCGCGCGGCGGCACTTATCTTCGCAGGTGTGGAAGCACACGCGCGAGCAGACGGCGGCAAACGGGTTGCGCTCGCGGTGCAGCCGCAAGGCCTCGGCATACCGCTTTTCGGCCACCAGTGAGACGTAGCCCGGGATGTCGACGTTGGCCGGGCAGGCGCTGGAGCACGGCGCATTGACCAGGGCCGGACACACGCCCGCGCGGCAGTGCCGGTCGCGAATGTGCTCGACATATTCCTGGCCGAAATGGCGAATGGTCGAGAGCACCGGGTTGGGCGCCGTCTGGCCCAGCCCGCACAGCGACGTGTCCTTGATCATTTCGCCCAATTCGATCAGCCGCTCGACGTCGGCCTCTTCGCCGCGGCCCTCGCAGATGCGATTGAGGATCTCCAACATCCGCTTCGTGCCGACCCGGCAGGGCACGCACTTGCCGCACGACTCCTCCTGGACGAATTCGAGGAAGAAGCGGGCGACGTCGACCATGCAGCTATCCTCATCCATGACGATCAAGCCGCCGGAGCCCATGATGGCGCCCAGTTCGGCGAGCGACTCGTAGTCCAGCGGCACGTTCAGGTGCTGCTTGGGAATGCAGCCGCCGGACGGGCCGCCGATCTGGGCGGCCTTGAAGGACTTGCCGCCGGGGATGCCGCCGCCGACGTCGTAGATCAGATCGCCGAGCGACATGCCCACCGGCACTTCGACGAGGCCCGAGTTTTTGATCGTGCCGGCCAGGGCGAAGACCTTAGTGCCCTTGCTCCGTTCAGTGCCCTTGGCGGCGTACCAGCGGCCGCCGCCGAGGATGATCGCCGGGACGTTGGCATAGGTCTCGACGTTGTTGAGCACCGTGGGCTTGCCCCAGAGACCCTGTTGGGCCGGGAAGGGCGGACGGGGACGCGGCTCGCCGCGATTGCCTTCGATCGACGTCAGCAGCGCCGTCTCTTCGCCGCACACGAACGCCCCGGAGCCCATGCGGATCTCGACGTCGAAATCGAAGCCGGTGCCGAGGATGTTCTTGCCCAGCAGCCCGCGCTCTCGCGCTTGGGCCAAGGCGATCTTCAGTCGCTCGACGGCCAGCGGATATTCGGCCCGGACGTAGACATAGCCCATCTGCGCCCCGACCGTATGGCCGGCGATGGCCATGCCTTCGATGCACGCTGTGCGGATCGCCTTCGAGCACGCTACGGTCCATGAATGCGCCGGGGTCGCCTTCGTCGGCGTTGCAGACCACAAATTTCCGGTCGCCGGCGGCCTCGCGAGTGAATTTCCACTTCCGCCACGTAGGGAAGCCGGCCCCGCCGCGGCCGCGCAGCCCGGAAACCCGCATCGTCTCGATCACCGCGTCGGCATTGTCCTGCGCCAGCACGTTGGCCAGCGCCTGGTAGCCGTCGCGGGAGATATAGTCCTCGATCCGCTGCGGGTCGATCATGCCGCAGTTCCGCAGCACGATCTTTTCCTGGCGGCGGAAAAAGTCCATGTCGGCGGCGTTAGCTACCGCCCGGCCGTCGGGACGCTTATAGGTGAGACGCTCGACAACACGGCCGCGGGCGATGTGCTCGGTCACAATCGCCTTGGCATCTTGCGGCCGGAGGTTCTCGTAGAAAACGTCGTCGATAATCGCGGCGGGCCCGCCCGAGCAGGGACCAAGGCATCCGGTCCCGAGGATCGACACGCGATCCTGCATCTGCCGGTCGGCCAGTTCTCTCTCCAGGCCGCCCGCACCTTCAACGCGCCGGAGGCAATACAACTGGCGCCGAGGCAGATGCGGATTTGCTTGTGGCCCAGGTCGGCGATCGCTGCTTCTCGGCGCGCACGGCCTCGCGGAGACTCGTCAGTTCACGCGGGTTGGCGATCGTCTGTCATGCTTCGCTCGTCTCCGCTGCCGTCACCGTCCGAGTCGCGTCGTTTCACGATACTGATCGAGAATCTTGGCCAGCCGGGCGGTTCTTACCCGCTGGTGAACGTCGTCGTCGATCATGATCACCGGAGCCAGGCCGCAGGCGCCGAAACAACGGCCGACATCGAGCGAGAACAGCCGGTCGGAGGTCGTCTCGCCCACCTCGATCCGCAACAGTTCCTTCAGTTCGGCGAGCACTTGCTTGCCGCCGCGAACGTAGCAGGCGGTGCCCAGGCAGACCCGCACCAGATGCTTGCCGCGAGGCACGGTCGTGAAGAACGAATAGAACCCGACGACGCCGGCCACCTCGCTGTAGGGCTTGTCCAGCGCCAGGGCGATCTTCTTCAGCGCCGCTTCGGGCAGATAGCCGAACATGGCCTGGGCGATCTGCAAGACCGGGATCAACGCCCCGGGCACGTCAACGTACTGCTCAGCACGTCGTCCAACTGTGCCAGCAGTTGCTCCTCGGTGGCTTCCTGACAGCCGGCACACTTCCCCCCCTCCGCGGTTAGTTGCATCGTTGCCTTCCTCGACCGTCGACCTCGATATCCGGATGCTAAACCCATTTATCTAACATAAACGCCACCGCCGGAGCAAGCATCCGGGTTGCAGCGGTGGGCGGGAGCGTTTCGCGGGCATCTTTCTGCCGCTATAATGACGCTGGCCAGAACCGCTGAACCACGGAGATGCCCACCATGGACAAAAACACCCAATCGCACAATCGTGAGCTTACCACGTCGAAAATTCCTCCAGCTCGCGGCCTTGGGGGCAGGCGCGTCGGCCGTCCCGGCCATCGTGCCGTCGTCGGTCTTCGGAGCCTTCGCCCCGAGCAACCGGATCAACATCGGCTTCATCGGCTTGGGAAATCAAAGCACGGTCGACCTGCCGGCATTCCTGGGGCACGACGACGCCCAGGTCGTGGCGGTCTGCGACGTCAACACGGCCAGCCACGGCTACCGCAGCCCGAACAATTCCTCGGCCGCAAGCCCGGCCAGGACAGGGTGAACGCCTTTTACGCGAAGAAGGCCGGCGTGGGCCAGTACAAGGGCTGCGACGCCTACAACGATTTCCGGGAAGTGCTCGGACGCGGAGACGTCGACGCCGTCGTGATCGTCGTGCCCGACCATTGGCACGCGATCATGGCGATCAATGGCGGCAGAGGCGGGCAAGGACATGTACTGCGAGAAGCCGCTGTCGCTGACGGTTCGCCAAGGCCAGGAGATGGTCGAGGCGGTGCGGCGGCACAAACGCGTGCTGCAAACCGGCAGCATGTATCGATCCAGCCCGGCCGCCCGGCATCTGCTGCGAATTGGTTCGCAACGGACGAATCGGCCAGTTGAAGCGAATTCTGCACGGAGGTGGCCGAGAACAACTTCAAAGGTCCCGGCCCCGGCTGGAAGCCGATGCCCGTGCCGGAAGGTTTCGACTACGAGACCTGGCTTGGGCCCGGCCCCGGAAGCTCCCTATCACAAGGACCGCTGCTTCTATCGTTTCCGTTTCATCTTGGACTATTCGGGCGGTCAGACGACGAACTTCGGCTGCCACAGCAACGGCTTGGCGCAGTGGGGCAACGGCGCCGACGGCAGCGGGCCGGTCGAGTTTGAAGACCTCGGCGCCGAGTGGCCCGTGCCCGGCGACCTGTTCACCACCGCCACGAAAGTCGCCTTTCGCGCCCGCTACGCCGACGGCGTCGAATTGCTCTGCAACACCACAAAACGCGGCTTCGGCATCCGCTTCGAGGGCACCGAGGGCTGGCTCGAATTCGGTTACCACGGCTTGACGAGTTCGCCCAAGTCGCTCGTGGACGCAAAGATCGGTCCCGACGAAATTCATCTGCCGGTGAGCGTCGCCGACCGCCGGGAGGACGCGGCGAAAGACTACAACCCGGATCACGTGGCGAACTTCCTCGATTGCGTCAAGTCGCGTCAGGACCCGGTCGAGCCGGTCGAATGCGGCCACAGCACCGCAAGTCTCTGCCATCTCGGCAACATCGCCATGAAGCTGCACCGCAAGATTCGCTGGGACCCCGAAAAGGAGGAAATCCTGGGCGACGACGAGGCCAGCCAGATGTTAAGCCGGCCGATGCGGGCGCCTTGGACGTTATGACGGATGAGCCCTCCAATGCCGGCACCGTGGGCTTGCTCCTTAGCGGCGGGCTGGATAGCGGCGTTCTCCTGGGTCACCTGCTGCGAAGCGGCCGGCGCGTGCAGCCTTTCTACGTTCGATCGGACGTGGTTTGGGCCGACGCCGAGTTGCAGGCAGTGCTATCGCTCCTGGCGCCACTGAGTCGGCTACGTACCGGAGCCGCTGGTGGTCTTCGAGATGCCGCTGCACGATTTATACGGGCGGCACTGGAGCATTACGGGCCGGGACGCCCCGCCGTCGGGCACCGCGGACGATGCCGTTTACCTGCCTGGCCGCAATGTGTTGCTGGCCGTTAAACCGGCGCTCTGGTGCGCGATGCACGGGATCGGAGAGCTCGCCTTGGCCACGCTCGCCTCCAACCCGTTCTCCGATGCGACGGACGAGCTTCTTCCGCGACTTTCAGACTACGATCTGCAGGGGCCACCGGCCGCCGTCTGCGGCCTCTCCGGCCGTTCGGCGGCCTGAAGAAGCACGAGGTCATGGAATTCGGCCGCGAGTGCCCCTGGAACTGACGTTTTCGTGCATCGCTCCCGTCGGCGGTCTGCACTGCGGCCGGTGCAACAAGTGCGCCGAACGCCGCGAGGCATTCCGCATCACTAACTGGTCGATCGACCCATATGAAACGAGGTACGCCACTCATGAGGCGAGCCCGCAACGTCCGCACGACGGACTCCTACATCCTTCGCCATAGTTATGCCATGTTTAGCGTATCACGCGAAATCGATTTCTGTTACGGGCACCGCTTGTTGAACTACGCGGGCAAGTGCCGCTATCTGCACGGGCACAACGGCCGGGTGGTCATCAGCTTCGAGGCCCCATCGCTCGACCAGCGGGGCATGGTGCTCGACTTCTCCGAGATCAAGGAGACGGTGAGCCGCTGGATCGACGACAACCTCGACCACCGCATGATCCTCAACCGCGACGATCCCGCCGTGCCGGTCTGCAAGAGATGAACGAACCGATGTACCTGATGGACGTCAATCCGACGGCCGAGAACATCGCCCGACTGATCTTCGAGGTTGCCAAGTCGAAGGGGCTGCCCGTGCTGGACGTGCGCATGTGGGAAACCCCTCGCTGCTCGGCCCAGTATCGAGAGCACCCGTAGGCCGCTCGTTACGCAAATTGGGACAGCCCCGAATGGCACTGTCGCGTCCGAGCTTGTTTTACGTGCAGTGGTTGCGCAAATCGGCACGCAGCGTCTCTCTGGGCTTCTGCATGAGTTTATAACCATGTCTGCGTCGTTTGAGAACTCTTGGTTCGAGTCGGCCGGGGCGGTTGGCAACCTCGCAGGTGGCGATATGGCGGAGCATCGTTAGGCAATGACGGGCCAATTGCGAGGCGGGAATCAACCCGCAGCAGCGCGACATCCACGACGCCAGCACGTACTGGCACGTCGCGGTGAAGCTGATCTGACGCGGCTGTTTGCCGTGCAGCAGCGCTGCGGCGGCGGCCGTCGTGCGGATCAGGTTGTAGGCCAACAGAGTGGTCCACAGTTCGCGGCGAACCATCTCCGGCGATTTGCAGCGGACGGGGACGAGATTCAGGTTGGACTTGACTGCGCGAATGTCCAACTCCGCATTCCAGCGAAAACCGTATAGTTGGGCGATCTCCTCCCTGGAATACTCTTCGGCGTCGGCCAGCGTGGTGATGATGTCGATCGAGCGAGTGCGCCGGCCCGGCTCGATCACGCTGTAACGAATCTCGCGCAGTTCCAGCGTTTCGGGAATCTTTTGGTGGGTGGCTTCGTCCATCCATTCCGGCTTGGCGGGACGAGTCCAGACGATGATGTGGTCGTACTTGCCCAGCCGCCTGCCGCGGCGGAAGTCGCTGTGACGCCGCTGGTGCTTTCGGCGCAGACGTGGGTGCCCTGGGCCAGCAGCAAGGCGATCATCATCAACGAGCAGTAGTAGCGATCGGCCACCGCGATGTCGTCCGCGCCCAGCCGCCCGAAAAGCTTCCGCCGCAGGGCCGGCTCTCCCGTTTGTTTGCCGGCGTAAGGGCCCAGCGCCACATCCATCGCGCAGGCGGTCGCCAGCGAGAGGATCGTCACCACCCGGGCGATCGGCAGCCCCACCCCGGGCTTCTGCGACTTCTGCTGGGGATACTCGGCCTGATTCTTCGCCGTGTCGGGCATCGTAAACGTGAAGCCGTCGATCAGCTTGGCATGTTTGCCCTTCCACAACCAGTCCGTTTCGGCGGCCGCTTCCGTCTCGGCGGCCACCTCGCAACTGAGTTCCTGCAGCGCCGCTTCGGAGAGCTTCGCGCGTGCGCGGCAATCGTCGCCGGTGTCGGCCGTGGGCGGCGCGATCTGCTCGTGCTCGCGGTAGCTCACGACCCGCGCCACGGCCGCCTGGCACGAGGCCTCCTTGCCGTCGCGCAGCACCTGGCCGAGAAACGACCAAACCATCATCGCCGCCGAGTAGATCCCGTACCCGCCAAACAACCCGCCATGCTTGGCGAACACCTGCTCGATACGTTCGGCGGAAAGGACGCGCGCGAAGGGCAACGCCCCACCCCCGAGAAACGCCGCCACGACTTTCCGAAAACTGCCGCGGCTTCCGCCGGAAAAACTTGGAATATCCCGAGCCATGCAAAAACCCTCCTTGGCTTCGTTGACCGCGTAAGCCGAGGAGGGCTGATACAAAATAGCCTGGAAGGGCAAAACAACCCAGGCCAGTTGCCAGTTTCCGTGTGCCGGATTTCATCAGAAATCACCGGCAGACGGTAGCTCATATTCTGCGCAAATCGCATCCCAACAATCCGACAGTCCCATTCGGGACTGCCTCCGACCCGGCATCGTGAGCGCATCAGGCTACCGGGCTGGTAACGGCCTCTCACGCGGAGACTGCCAAATTGCCGGGCGTGGCTCGAACGCGCTGCTGGCGATGCGGCGCTTGCTCGCGAAGCAGCCTATTAGCCTATTGGCTGTCGGGCCTCAACTGGAAGCCCACGAGTCCCTGGTAGACCCTACTTCGTCGACGGGAGGGGTTGCTTGAGCTTGATCACCGGCTCATCGGGCTTTGCTTCGGGCCGCTCGGCCGCGGTGCCGCAATCGATCAGCATGTAGCCGGCCCAGAAGAACGGATGGTTTCGCCTTGGGCGACTCGTCGCGTCGCCAGTGCTTGACGCGCGGCTCGGCGTCGAGGTTCAGCCGCGAATCCATCGACAAGCAGGACGGCCCGCTGCCAGGCGTCGGCCGGCGAGGTGTGCGGCAAGCTCCTGGGCGAACTCGCGCACCAGGTCGAAGCTCGTCTGGCCGCCGGTCCGCCAGCGGCTCAAGAGCACGGTCCGTGCGCCGTTGGCCATGAGGCCGCAGACCGGCGAGAAACACTTCGTTGCCGGGCAGGCTGCGGTGCGGACGTTTCAGCGCGTCCTCGGCGGCGGTGTGGAAGCCGGGCAGGACGACCACGTCCGGCCCGCCCCAGGGCAGCGTGAGCCAATCGCCCAGCGATGCGCCCGGCTTGCCGCGGTCGACCGGCACCAGGGCCCAGCCGTAGGGATCGTGGTCCGAACTGACGATGTCGTCGAGCACGACCAGCCGGTCGAACAGCAGTGCTGTAGAGCGACGACGCGGCCGGCAGAGGCGATTCCAGCGCCACGGCGCCGGGCACCACGGCGGCGAGCTGCTCGAAGGCCGTCCGGGCCACGGCGTCCTCGTCGCGCGGATACAGCTTGCCCACCACCACGGCCGTGTTGCCCGTCGCGTTGCGGCCCGGCCCTGCGAGGTGGCCAGCGACAGCGTCGGCGCATAGCGGATGCGGAACCGCGAGATCAAGCGGACTGCGTTTCGCCCTTGACCTTCACCTGCAGCGCCTCGAACGGCAGATACCACAGCACGCCGTCGGGCACGATCACCAGTTCGTCGAACGGCTGCGAGAGATCGACCGGCGAGCCCTTCAGCAGCGTATCGAGAACCTGCTTTGCGGCCGACTGCTTCCACTTGTCGCCGGCGAGGTCCTTGAGGGTCAGTTCGCGGTTCGGCCTGATAATTGCCCATGTCGCGGAGCATCGTCTGCATCTGTTTGACCAACGTCGGCAGCGAGCGACCTGCCAGTGCGAACCGTTCGTTGTTCAGCAGGAATCCGTACAACTGCCGGCTCGTGGCGAAGAAGACCATGCACGGCTTGCCCGTCGGGCAGCGATTTCTGGACCTCCGCGACGCTGCGCAGCGGCGGAAAGACCATGTCCGCCGGCTCGCGGCGCAGGGCGATTTCGCGCAAGATCGCCTCCTGCTGCAGGCCGACCGGCCGAGTTCGGCGAGTGCCGCGCCTGCTCCTTCAAGGCCGCCGGGGTCCTCGGCCGCCAGCGGCTTCTTGGCCAGCGCCTGCGCGAATCGCCTGCGCCTGCCGCGCAGAGCCTGTCGTAGGCCGGATAGCGGGCCAGGAGGTCCTGCCGCTGAGCTGGGCCTGCTGCGGCAGACTGGTCCGTCGGCGCTTCGAGATCCAACGCAACGACTCCAGCCGGCCGCCGAAGTCCAACGAACTGAAGAAGCGATGCCGCCGGGCGCGGTCGGCGATCTCGATGGCCGTCTGACGTCTTCGCTTCCGCTCCATGGCCGCCTCGAACCAGTGCTCCAACGGCAGCGGATGCGGCGTCATCAGCACGGCCAGCGACTCCATCGGGTCGCAGCGCCCAATCGGCCGGCTGCGGGTCGCGCAGCACGTCGGCGAACAGGTCCATCGCCGTCCGCGGCGTCGCGACGCCGCCGGCATACAGATTGGTCGGCCATGCGCGATGTGGAACAGCCAGAGCGAGCCGTGCCGCATGTAGCCCATCGCCGCGGCCAGGGCCGTGTTGCCTTCGGCCGATGCGCTTCTGCTGGAAGGCCAGCAAGGCCGCTGAGATAGTTGCAGCCGGGCGCCGATCCCGCCGGCCGCCATGTCGCGGCGGCCGATCGTCGCCCGGGCCTCGTCGAGCATGGCGGCGGCCTGCTGCGACGTCGCCCAGCACGGCGCAGTTTTCGGCCGCCGACAACAACAGCGACGCGCGGAACTGGCGCAGATCCTTCTGTTTCGCCCATTGCAATGGCCGGCGTCCAACGGCGGAAAGAACCCTTTGCGGTTGGCCATCAGGTGCGTCAGCTGCCGTAGCGGAACGCCTCTTCCAGCACGCCATAGTCGGGATAGTTGACCGCCGCATAGGTCGCCTCGTCAAAATACTTCGAGGCCGCCGGCATAGTCGCCTGCGCGAGTGCCAGGCGGCCCAATTCCAACAGCGCGACGCTCGTCAACGGATGGTCGTACTCGCCGCCGGCCAGCACCGCCCGCTGCAAGAACGCCGCGGCCTGGCCTTCCTTTTCCGCCGGCCGCGTACGCCACGCCGCGCTCCAGGTTCGCCCATGCCTCCGACCAGTGGTTCGGCTGGCCGATGGGCCGGATCATCGACGGCAATCAACTCGTTGGTCAGCGGATCGTATCTCGACGCCGGCCCCAACAGCGTCGCCCGGCGGCGGATGGCCAGCACGGTCGTGCGCGAACGATCTCCTGCGGCGTAATCGGGAAGAGGTTGGCCTGTTGCACGACGCCGCCGCTGTTGGGCGACGTCGCTCATGTCGATCTGCCCTTGCAAGATGCCGTAGCTGCTCGGATAGTCGCCCAGTCGCGGTTGCCGCGTCGGCACTCCCCAGGGCACGCTGCTTGTACGCGCCGGCGCTGGCCGGCAGGATCGGCCGAAACCGGACCTTCACCATCCAGTCGGGGAAGGTTTTGTAGATTTGCAGCGCCGCGGTGTAGTGGTGCCAACGCCTTGTCGAATTGCCCCATCTGGAAGTAGCACTCGCCACACATCGTCTCGTAGCAGATCGAGTCGATCCACCGCGACTGTGCGGTCTTGATCGAACCGCGGCTCTCGGACTGAAAGATGCGCAGGGCCGCTCGATAATCGCCGTCATAGAAAGGAGCGAAACCGGCATAATAGATGTCGGTGGGCGTCTTGCGCCGCCCCAGTTGGCCTAACGCAGCGTCGGCCGCGGGGCCAAGGAAGGCCGCCGTAGCCAAGATCGCGACCAACACTGCCGGAATTGCGGCGATTGCCCGGGCCAGCCGGCGGGGGGCTGTCCCAAACTTGGCGTCAACGAGGCTGCGGCTGGCGCCGTCCCGGCAGACCCGACGGCGCCACCGATGGACTCGCGTGATCGACATGATCGCCGCCTCTCCCCTGTTCCAACTGGTCGTAAGTCCTGGTGCTTCCTTGATCTTACGTCATGGCCCAATCAATTTCCAGCATGTCGCCGGAAACGGACGCCGCATTCCCGCTGGCACGTAGACCACGACAGTTCTTGACGTTGCCGAAAGGCAGTAAAGTCGTGCAGTTTAGCGAAGCTTTTACGATCACGTTGTTTTTGCCGAGCGTTAGGGCAATGCCAAATCTGCCGGTTGTAGGGGTCGATACAGAAGGATGAAACCTACGGCACTGTGGCCACATCGAACAAGGAGAATAGGCGATGCGAGTCTCTCTTTCCGCGACGATTCTGTCGCTTGCGACGCTGCTTGCGTGCCCGGCTTCGTCGGCGGTGGCCGGCCAGCCGGTGATGCCGCCGGCGCCGGACGGGTATGCGTATGAAATGGCCGACGAGTGCGGCCCGGCGTGCGAGGGGCAGTGCTGCGAGCCCGAGCAATGCGCCGCGCCGGTCGGTGTCTTCAACCGAATGTGTGATTGCGACGACTGTGGCCCGCGGTGGTCGTTCACGGCCGAGGCCCTTGCTCTGCAACGAACCAACACCCGGCCGCAAACGGTGTTGATCGGAGTGGACACGCAGGTCCCTAACGCTGTCGATGCCTCAGGGTTGGACTTCCCCGTTGGCTTCGGCTACCAGCTCAGCGCGATCCGTCACGACGTTCTCGGCTGCTGCGACTTGGAGTTGGCCTACTTCCAACTCGACGGATTCGAAGCACGGGCGAGGATGCCCGGCCCGTCATGGATCATGACCGACGTCAACGGAGCCGGGATGTTGGTCGACGATGCCGAGGTCTGCTACCGATCCGCCCTGTACAACGGTGAGCTGAACGTGCGTCACCAGTGCACCGATTGGCTGACGCTGCTGGCGGGCGTGCGGATCGTGGAACTCGACGAGCATTTCTCTTCTGGCGGGACCCCGGGCGACGGGGTGGCGCCGGCCCTGGCCCAGGACGGCTTTGTGTCCAGCCTATTCCAAGTCAACACCTACAACCACCTCTATGGCTTCCAACTCGGCGCCGAAGCGGAGGCGTACAACATGGGCGGACCGCTCCAGATTAAGGCGCTGTGCAAAGCCGGTGTGTTCGATAACCTCGCTTTCCAGAACTATCGCACCGCGGAGCTCGATCTGGTCGATCCGGTCTTCGGTGCTCAGCGAGACCAGGCGGCCTTCCTGGGTGAGGCGGGCCTGGTGGCAACCTACGCCGTGACGCAGCGGCTGGCGTTCCGGGCCTCGGCCACCGCCATGTGGATCACCGGCGTCGCACTGGCCCCCGAGCAACTCCACGCCGTGGACCAGCGTTGGGAGAGTGCGACAATCGACACCATCGGCAGCCTGTTCTACTACGGCGGCGGGTTGGGACTCGAGTACCGATTCTGATCCGCTTCCGGGACTGTCCCAATTTTCGTGTCAGCGAAAATGGGAATGTCCCGTTTGCCGTCACGCCGATCACATTCCCGGCGGTGGGGGAGCACCGCTCCGGGGCGCAGGCCGCGGAGGCGCTCCGCCGGCGCCCTGCGGCTCAAAGGGATTGCGCGGCGGATTCTCGATACGAACGAGTGTCGCCGGCTGGGTCCCCTTCTCGACCACTCTGCCGTGATAGAACCGCTTCGGCCAGTCGGAACACTTGAACACCAATTCGCCGGCGTCGCCAATGACCGCAGTAACGTGGATCTCGTGCCGCTTGGGGGCGTCGAAGACAAAAACGGCGTCAAACGTGCCCGTCAAAGTCTTCGCATCGGGCTTGTCTTCCGCGCAGGTCAGACTTTCCGGACATGTATTGGAGGAGATTGTTCGGAATGACCGCGAATAGGGCCGTCGTGCCGTCGTCCGTGACACGAAACACTGCCCCGGTCGTGGTCTGCCAGAAGCCGGAGAGCGGACCTTTGGGCTCCGGCGGCGCGGGCTTTTCGTCGGGCGCCGATGTGTCCGGTGGCGACGTTCGCATCCGGCGCGGTCCGCGCTGCACCGCCGGCCGGCGCAGTCGACGGCTGGTTCGTGGTTGGCGGCTTTTGCGGCGGTGCCGTCCCGGTCGCACGCGAGAATTCTTCTTGGGACTTGTCCGCCCACCAAGGCGTCTTCTGTGTGTTCGATGGACTGGCAGGCGCGGCGGACTTCGATTCAGATGCTTGGGCCGGCGCCCCGCATCGGCCGCGGGGTTGGCCTGATTCTCACTTTCGGGCGTTTCGTCAGTTTTCGTCGGCGAACCGGCATCGGTGGCGTCCGCAGTGGCGGCGTCGCCAAACGCGGCGTTGGCGACGGGAGGTTTGGCCGGCAGCGGCGTTGCCGTCGGGCGCGATATCGAGCAGCGTCGCCGTCGCGTCGCTGCTTTCGATCGACGGCACGGACGTTGTCGCAATGAAGGACTGGAGCCTGTTGCACCACCAGCACATGTAGGCGACGTTCGTTCCCTGCGAGGATGCATCGAGGCCCAGCGACTTGGAAAAGTCCATCTCCGACAACGGCGTCAGACTGAAGGTGAAGGCGGTAAAGCTGCACACCAGGAAGCCCGGAGAAAGCCCAGCAAGCCGGCGCCTACGTTGTCGAATACGTTGGGGAACGGCATGCGCAGCTGGCCGGAAAGGAAGGCATAGCAGGCTCCATAGGAGATGAACAAGGTGGCGGCGGCGATGCACAGCGTCGTCAGTGCGTAGCCGTAATCCGGAATCGCCGTGGCCGCCGGGACACTGTTGATGACAACCGGCGTAAGAAAGATGCGCCATGTAGGCGGAAAGGACCAGGTTGAAGAACATGATCCAGGCGCCGTAGAAGCCGATCTGCACGGCAGCCCAGGCGAAAAGCCGCCCAACGGCAACGGCAATCCAGAATACCATGAGCGTCTATCCCACTACCCGCTTGAGCTCTTCGAGGCTCGTGATTCCGGCGACGACCCTCCGCAGGGCCTCGTTCTTGAGGTTCGACTTGCCTTGCTTCTCTCCCTCGCTTTTGAGCTTGTTCGCGATCGCGGCGTTGCTGGCCGATTTCCGTCCGCAGTTCGTTCGGTGATGCCCAACAGGTCGCAGATCGCGGTGCGGCCGTAATAGCCTGTTCCGCTGCAGCGCTCGCATCCACCGGCCTCGAAGATCTTGCTCGGATCGACGTTGCTGCTGGCGGAACCACTGGGCCATTTTTGGGTCGAGCTGGGCCGGCTTCCTGCACCCGGCACACAACCGACGAAGCAGCCGCTGCGACACCAACAGGTTCAGGCCCGAGGACAGCAGCAGCGGCGAGACGCCCAGATCCAGCAGGCGGATCATCGCCGTGGCATTGCTGTCGCAGTGGATGGTGGCCAGCACGAGGTGGCCGGTCTGCGCGGCGCGCAGCGCGATTTCCGCCGTCTCCTCGTCGCGGATTTCGCCGACGCAGATCACGTCCGGGTCCTGGCGCAGGATGCTCCGCAGCGCCTTGGCGAACGTGATGTCGGCCTTGGCGTTGATCTCGATCTGGCTGGCCTCGGGCAGGTGGGCCTCGATCGGGTCTTCCACCGTGATGACGTTGTGCGTGCAGCGATCGATCTGATTGAGCATCGAGTACAGCGTCGTCGTCTTGCCGCTGCCGGTGGGCCCGCAGACCAAGACCATGCCCGACGGCTTGCTGATGGCGCTGCTGATGACGGCGCGTTGCCGTTCGGGAATGCCCACGTCGGCGAGCGTGAAGCGGCCGGCGTTCTGGTTCAGCACGCGGATCGAGAGCTTCTCGCCGTTCAGCGCCCCGGCGCGTAGCCACGCGGAAGGAAACGGCGCTGTCGCCTTTGCGCGCGGTGAAGGCGCCGTCCTGCGGCCGACGCCGCTCGGAAATGTCCATGCTGGAGACGGCCTTGACGCTGTTGATAACGGCCTTGCACGTGTCGGTCGGCAGCTCGCGGACGGTCCGCAACGTGCCGTCGATGCGCAGTCGCACGGTATACGATGACGGGTCCTTGGGATCGACGAGAATGTCGCTGGCCCGCTGCTGCGAGCGCGTTTTCGATCAGTTCAACCGTCAGTTCCAGCACATGCCTGTCGCCGCCCTTCTCGCCGTGTCCGTAAATCTCGCTCAGCTCGGTGCCGGTGGAATCGAACAGCCGCAGCGCGGTGTCCTCCGCGGTCGTCCGGACGCGCGAGCGCCAGATGCTGCGGAAAGCGCGCTTCACGCCCCCGAGCAGATCGGAGAACGAGCCCCCTTCACCGCTGGACTTCTTCGCATCCAGGAACACCAAGCCGACAAAGACCAACGGACCGACAAACAGCGTGGCGACGTGAAGCACCGACTTGTACTTCCCCGGCACCAGGGGGCTGTCCTCCACGCGCTGCACCAGGTACAGGCATAGATAGACCCAGACGAGCAAGAAGAGGAGTCTCCAAACACTGAATGGCAGCGTGTCTACCGGCATGGTGGCGCTGGCCAGGAGCCAGCCAAACGGCATGGCGGAGCCGAAGAGGCGTTCGCTCGAGGCCCATGGTCCGCCTGCGCAGCGACCGGGCCGCACTGGCTCAGCCAGTGGCGAACGCCGCCAACCGGAACCGAAACGTCCCCACATGCTGAATCTCTGAAAAGGCGTTGGACCGCAATCTCGATTGTTCGATGCGGCGCCGCGGCAAAGAGTTCCCCCCAACCCGAGCGCGATCAATTCGGAATCCAGCCCTGCACTGACCCCCGCTCGGAACGGACTAGGTGCTAAGAACCTCGCAACGGCTCGTCCCGCCGTCCGCCCGCGTGATCGATACCCCCCATTTTTGCGAAGAACCGCCCGCATGTCAACATTGCGCAGGGCATCCCCCCCTAAAAACGTCTGCAAACTGGCGAACGCGACCGCGCGCGTGGACGGCAGTCGGTTGCGTGGTTTTCGCAACTGAGCCACTTTCACTTATCCGCGGTCATCTCTGGAGTTCTGAGCGTCGGTCCATCGCCCAGTCGGAGTAGACCGGGCAACGGCCGGGCCAGACGACGGAATTCGTGGGCCGGCATCGCCCACGTGTCCCATCGGGGCGAAATCGGACGCGCGTGCGCCGCATAGTCCGACAGCGGTACGGCAATGAAGCCATACAGGTTGCCGCAATGCGGAAGAGCTCTTCGGCCGGCAGCGGCGCGATCGCCCAGCACGTCGTAGGCGAAGACAAACAGCCCGCGGAAGGCGGCGCCAAACAACTCCTCCCACTGTGCCAGGCTCCGCAGATCGTCGCGCGTCGACCAGTTCTTCCAGTAGCGTTTTGCATAAACCCACGATAAGAATGCGGTTCGAATTCACGTGGAAAGACTTACCCCATACGCCCCAACAGTTTGAGCGCGTCGCGATGATTGTCGCGGAACTGTACCAGGGCGAGCCCGTCAAAACGCCGCGGGTGGTGTCGCAATTAGGCATCCCCACCACAAGCGGTAACATGACGCGGGCCCTCTTGCGTGCCGAGCGGGCCGGACTGGTGCGAAGGATAGACCGATCGAGTTGGATTCCCGTTGTATGAGGCGAGCGAAACGATAAACTTGAACACGTGCCGGCGAGCCCCCGAGTTGCAACGACGGGGCGAACGGCTGGCGGGTTGTCGTGGTTTTCTCCAATCCTTCCACGGCACCCGCCGGCCGCGTTGGCAGTAGAAAGGATTGGAGCATGAACACCCTGCCCGCATTTAGTCACGAAGTCGACGCCGACATTGTTTGCACGCTCACGGAACTGACGCCGAGATGGACCCCGCTAAACGTCAACGATGAATCGCAGAGTAGGCAAGGCGATATCGGACTGCTTTGCAATTGCGGGCTTATTCAGGCAAAACGCTCGATCGAAGCCACCACCGACGCCCTACCAGGCATCTTTCGGGCCGTTGTGCGGGTTTTTGGCAATTGTGACGATATTGGAACGTCCCGGGGACCGCTTTGGCGGGCGCTCCAAAGCATTCTCCCTAAGAACTGGGTGATGTGTCCAACGGCCGTCAGGCTGGCCATACGCGGGGCGCATGAACTCCGTCTAACAACAAACGGAGAACGAGCGGCATTGGACATACGCGATGGGGAGCAATGGAAGGTATTGGCATTGGCGGTCTCAAATCTCAAATGCAATCGAGGCCTGAAAAATGAGCCTCGGAAACTGGCATGGGAGAAAACATTGCTGGGAGGCTCCAATAGGGAGAAGTTTACAAAGCTTCCCTTGGGAACGGAGTCCCAGCGATGGCACATCATCTTACGCCCCAAGAGCGCGATCGCATAGCGCAATTGCGGTATCAGGGAGCTAACCAGAAGGAAATCGCCAGGGCCGTGGCACGTTGCCCTTCCACGATCAGCCGCGAGCTGCGACGCAACAGCACCGCCGGCGAATATTACTCCACCCAAGCCCAATGGAAAGCCGTGCAACGCCGCCGGGAACGACCACTGGCGCGAAAGATGGATGATCCCGCGGTCAACGAGGCTGTTCGCAGGGGGTTGGCGCAGGAATGGGCGCCGCAGCAGATCGCCGGACGGATGCAGCAGCAAGCTGCGACCGCGCCGCGTGTCGTCGCAAACGATCTACACCTGGATCAAGCAGGACGCGAATCGGGAGCACTGGGAATCGTTCCTGCGGCGTCGCGGGAAGCGTCCTTACCGGCGGAAAAACGCCGCCACCAGCGGAGATGCCGCCCGCATCGACCAGCGCCCCGAAGTGATCGAGGAGCGGTTGCGGCTGGGCGATTTCGAGGGCGACACCGTGCTCGGCCCGGCGGGCACCGGCGGTCTGGCGACGTTGGTAGACCGCAAGTCGCGGTTCACAATCGTCGTCAAGGTTCAATCCAAGAATGCCGACCATGTACATGCGAAAATCAAACAACGCTTGAAGGAGTTGGACGAACAGCGACGGCGGTCCATCACCTTCGACAATGGCACCGAATTCGCGCGCTGCCACCGGCTGGAAAAACACCTCGGCATGGAGTTATACTTTGCTGATCCGGGCTGTCCGTATCAGCGCGGCACGAACGAAAACACCAATGGCCTAATCCGCCAATACTTTCCCAAAGGGACTGACTTTCGCGACATCTCCCATTCCCAGGTGCGGCAGGTGGAAAACCTACTCAACAACCGCCCCCGCGCGTGCCTCGGTTTCGAACTCCCGGTGAGGTTTTCTTCGAGAAAACCCCTCCCAGCGGTTGCGATTGAGTTTGGAAACCGCCATTCCTGCATAGCCTTCCATACGTGAATCCCGTTATCACGGTCGAAACCTCTGAATTCGTGTGTCAGACCGTGGAGCAGCCCGCAGCCGTAGCCATCGCACAAGCAAGAACGGGCGATGTGACAGTCAATAATCAAATCAATATGCCGCCGGTGCTAGTGAACGTAGCGATTCCCGGCAATGAGGCGAGCCGCCCCATTCCGCCGAGCGATCCGGTTGGCTGCGACTCCAACCCGAAAGCGCGAAGCGGAAAGCAGCCGCGAAAGGCGACCATTGCCGCCCGGATGATTGACTTGATTAAAGACCCCACTACCCACACGTGGTCGATTCGACAGTTTGCCGAGAAGCTGGAATGCTCGCCCACCGCAATTCACAAGACATCGGCATGGGAACAGTTAAGCGTATCGCGTGAAATGGCCCGCGAGACACGGGCGGCAAAAGCATACAAAAAAAACCTCAGCAAGGAGTGAACAGAACGGCCGAAAAAGTAAACGCTTGAAAAAATCCTGAAAATCACAATAGGGCCGCATTCCACGAAGAATGCGGCCTTTCTTGTTGCGCTCACTTCGCGCGTTCACCCGCACAAAAGTGAATGAACATAGGAAAGGGTAAAAACCCAAGGGCGAGCCCTTTCAATGTCTGACGCGACATTTCCCCGAGACTACCCCGATTCGATTGCAGCCCTGGTTGCGATCGCCAGGGCTGCCGACAAGAGCGGGGACAAGCGGCTTGCAAGAGCGGCACGTCGAGAGTTGGACAAGCGGGGTGTTCGGTTGACGGGAGCGGTTAGACCGGAGGCCCCGCGGTGCAAGTAGCCTCCCCCGATCCGCTGCCCGCGGTTTTTACCGGACCTCCACCCGATGGCCCGATCACCGACCAGGCCGCGGACGCCATAGCGAGGATTTTGTTGGGTGGCGACTGGTATCGGCGTGGCGAAGCCGCGTCCGGCGACGGCGAGACCCCAGCGTCATCGACTTTTTCTAAAACTTTTTGCGAGGACATTGAAATGAAGGTTTCCGAAATGTTCCCATCCAAGTACCTCCGCGCCGCGGACATCCCGGCCGGCCGCGAGGTGCCCGTCAGGATCAATTTCCTGGAAATGGTTCCGGTGGAGGGCGAGGACGAGTTAAAACCGTGTCTGTTTTTCGAGAATGCGAAGAAGGGGTTGGTTTTGAACAAAACCAACGCGACCGCGATTGCGATGGCCTTCGGCGACGACGCCGACCAGTGGCACGGCAAAACCATCGCCGTCTTCGCAACGACGACAATGTTCGGCGGGAAAATCGTGCCGTGCATCCGCGTCCGCGTGCCGGCACCCTTCGCACCGCCAGCGCCGACGCAAGCCACGGCCGACGAAATCCCATTCTAATTAGACGGGGTTGCAAGGATGCCAAGGCGACGCAGCGTAAGCCGCGAATTGCTCGACCAGCCGCCGCCGGCCGCGATCGAGTCCGAGCGAGCGATTCTCTCCGAAGCGATCCAGGAGCACCGCGTCAATCCAAACGCGATCGTCCGGCCGGAACACTTCAGCCTCGAAGCGCATCAAACGTTGTGGCGCGTCCTCAACAACCTCGACGCCGAACACGGCAGGTTCGACATGGCCATGCTGCTGGCCGCACTCAGGGACGCCAAGCACCCACCCGGCTTCAATTCGGCGCCGTTCCTTGGCGAGCTGGCCGGCGGCGACGGCCTGCCGTCGACAATCCCGTTTCACGTTCAACAGGTTCGACAAGCCTATGTGAATCGCACCGTCGGCGAGGCGGCGCTGCAGATTTTCCGGGCCTCCCACAATGGCGGCATCGGGCCGGAAAAGCTGCGCGAGTGGTCGCAGCGGCTTACGACGATCGGCGGCGGCGACCACGAGCCGGACAACGCGCCGGCCTTCACCCGACTGCTTACGAGTAGAGAGTTTGTCGACCTTGACCTCAAATCAAACTTTTTGGTGCGCGGCGTCCTCGTAGAGGGGCAGCCGGCAGTGATCGGCGGCCGATCGAAGACGCTTAAGACAAGCATCGCTTGCGACCTGGCGGTTTCGCTCGCAAGCGGCCGGCCGTTTCTCGGCCGTTTCGATGCGCACCAGGTCAACGTCGGATTTTGGAGCGGCGAAAGCGGCGCGGCAGTCGTGAGGGAGACCGCAAAACGCCAAGCCGCGGCCAAGGGGGTCGAGCTAGCATCCTGTTCTGTGTTTTGGTCTTTCGACCTGCCAAAGTTGACGCGGATCGAGCACCTCGACCACCTGAAAAAAACAATTGAACGGCACGCGCTTAAGGTCGTGATCGTCGATCCGCTCTATCTTTCTCTGTTGGACGCCGCGACCGCCGACCAAGCCGGCAACCTCTTCGCAATGGGTGCGGCCCTTCAGCCGCTCACCGCGATGGCACAGGCGGCCGGAGTGACGCTGATTGTGCTCCACCATTTCCGAAAAACGGGTCAGTCGAGCGACGATGAGCCGGCGGGCCTGGAAGAATTGACGATGAGCGGCGCGGCCGAATGGGCCCGCCAGTGGATTCTTCTACAGCGGCGGGCGGCCTATCAAGCCGACGGCCGGCACTTGCTGTGGATGCGCTGCGGCGGTTCTGCGGGCCATGCGAGCCTGTGGGGCGTGACCATTGACGAGGGCCAGCTCGACCCCGAGACGTTCACCGGCCGCACGTGGGACGTATCCGTGGCTCCCGTGGCCGATGCCCGGGCCGAAGTGAAAGCCGCGCAGGAAAACCGAAAGGCCGCGGAGTTAGAGAAACGCGAGGCGGAACAGCGCGACCGGCTGCTGGTGGTGCTCCGGCAAACCCCAAATGGTGAGACCGAGCGGGTGCTGTCGAGGGCGGCGCGGTTGAATCAAGACGGCTTCTATCGGGCAGTCACTGTGCTGATCCAGGAAGGCAGAGCGGCGCGCTGCGCGGTTGAGAAAAACGGAGCGACCTACGACGCCTTCCGACCTACAGATAGGTGAGACGATGCAACAGGTGCAACAGGTGCAACAGGTGAAACAGGGGGCGGGTGTTGCGGGCGGTGCAACAGGGGCCTATATAAAGGCCCCTGTTGCATCGCACCGTCGTACCGCTGCATCTAACACACTACAGTTGCACCTCGACCTCTTATCCGATCCCTTCGCCACTTGGTTGCCCCGCCCCGACTGCCGCGGCCGCGTGGGCTGGGAGCGGCCGAGCCTAGCCGAGGCAGACCGCTGGTGGTCGCGGTGCGAGTTTGACGACCTGCCGGTACCGGCGGATCGTTCGCGGGTCCTTCCCGGCCGCCCCGCGGCTGACCGAGTGGGGAACAGTCAAGCGGAACGGTAGTTACACGTTGTGACATGCCCAAAAAAAAAATGATTGAGAAATCCGAAGGACTACGGTTGCTGGTGACGATTTTGGCGCGTGAGCGCGCCTCTGGCGACCCTTCCGAGAAGCCGATTGGGCAACTCCCCGCGCCGCACCCGCGCGGGCACAGCTGCAAGGCGAGTTTCGATCGAACGGTATCCGCTGGGCCGCGGGCGGCGCTGCCGCCGAGCGGAAGGCGGCCGAACGCCAGGTTCTCGAACTGGCCGGCGCCGGTTTGGTCGACGCTTCGGGCCGAGTTTGGCGACGGACGCACCTGCGCCTCACCGAGCGCGGCCGTTGGATCGCGGCGGCGCTGGCGGCCGCGCCCGACCTGACCGACGGGCATCGGTCGGTGGTTACCCTCCTCTCGTTCGCGCGTGCCGGCCTCATTATTTGCGAGCTGCTGCCGGCAAAAACGAAAAACACCGCGGCGAACTTTCCAAAAAAGCTATCTGAATTTCAGTGGTTCGCCCTGCCCGGCATCGTGGCCGGCTGGACCGAAGCCGCGAGCGATTGCTATGGCAACGTGGGCTATTCTGTCACGCCCGAGGGCGCAGCCGCGGCAAAGCAGCCAGCACCGCGTCCGCCCACTGGACTGCCAAAACCAGACGCTGCGTTGTGCGCCGTCTTCGACGACGAATTTGACCGCGAGCGCGACCGCCTCCTTGCCACGGCGCCCCCCGACCCAAATGATATTTTCCCCTTGCCGCTGTCCGCCGGCGGGTGGGACGAGCACATCGGCCCATGGAACTGGCCGCACCGGCAGCGGAAGAAAAGTAAGGGGGCAAAGTGATGATCAACGGCCTCACAACAGAAGAAGTTCGGTGGCGCTGGATTGTGAGCCTCCACGAATCAGCACACTCGCTATGCAACTTTGCCTACAGCGGCGAGCCGGCATCGGCGGCGATCCGGCCGTTGGGCGGCGGCGATGCGTCCTTGCACCAATTACCTTCGGCCGCCTACGCAATCGCGATAGCCGCGGGAAAGGCCGCAGAGGCATTGTCGCAACAAGTCGCCGCGCCGGCCTTGAGCGTTGGCGAAGCGATGATCGTCGACGTAAGACGTCACCTCGCCCAGCGCGACGAGGCCGAGCGACCTCACAACCTTCCGCGTCTACCCGTAATATGTGACGAGGTTTGGCTAGCGCGTTGGGCCATCGACGGCCACGAAGATTTTCCCGAGCGATGGGCGGGCCGTGTTGCCTGGGCGAAGGCCCAGGCCCAAGCGTTCGTCGCCGATAACGCCGGCGCGATCGTAGCGCTTGCGAATCGGTTGTACCAACGTGGCACAATTACGCCGGCCGATTTTACGGCCCTTGGATTGACGACGGAGCCGGCGCACCCCGCGCCGGCAGCAGCCGCGGCCGAAGCCGCAAAACAGCCGGTTGAGCCGGCAAAGGACCACAAATGTTCGCAGGTATGACAGAGCAGTTCCGCGTTGTGTTTGAAAAGTGGCGGAGCGATCGCGACGAATGGCGAGCGCTCATCCAAGCGATCCGTGCCGACGCCGAGAACGACAAATTGCTTCGACTGGCCGGTCCGGCGGGCGTGCCCGCGGACGAGCTTCGCGAATTAAAAATGGTCCGGCAGCGGGCACTCCGCGACCAGGCGGAAGCCGCGAAAGCGCCTGCCGCGGCCAAACGCCTCGCCGCGATGGAAAAGGAAATCGCTCGCCTTCGCACGGCGGCGGAGAAGGCCACCGCGGACGCGCACCCCGAAGCGCTCGGCGCGCTCCAGGCCGCGATTGACCAACGCGATCGATTCTGGCAGACGGAATATATCGGCCCCGATCAGTCGCGACGGTACCTCGAAGAAGTGGCAATTCCACTCGGAGTTCTTTAAGGAAAAAACGATGCACGATCCCAAAATGGCTTTATTCGTTCGCCGCGTAGACGTGGATGCTGCGCCGTGATCTTGCCGCCGCCACGACACCGGAGTTGCAAACAAAATTTACGGCGCGCCTTGTCTTGGCTGAGCAGCAGCTGTGCGAGCTGACCGGCGGCCCTCCACCGCTCGTCGCGCCAGCGGTCGAGATTCGCAGGACTCCGCGCAAATTCTTGCTTGGCGAGATCAACGCAGCGGTCGGCAAATTTCATGCGGCGCGGAGCCGGAAAGACCGGCATGCGATCGGTCGCGCGTTGGTCGGCCTCGAAAGCCGTCACACGCTGTCGAGCAACTCGCCGGCGCCCGCCAGTGGCGACCGCGGAAAGCTGCCGTCGAACATTGTAACGCCGGCCGCATTGTGAGCTTGTGGTTGCGGTAGGCGCGAAGGCCGGGCGCGGCGGTCGCCGGTGTAGCTCCACATCGGCGACCCCCCGGCTCAAACAGAGCCTTTGGAGCTTTCAATGACCGATTGGGCACAATCACTGCCGACGATCGACCTCGACAGCCTCCTTCCGGTGTTCGACCAGCTCGCCGGCCACGAGGCCGACGCCGGCCGAACGTGGGTCGGCGATCGGCGCCACGTCCGGCGATCCGGCAAGCAGGTGATGCTCGACGCGAGGCGCTTGCAAAACGCGATCGAGCACATCGGCCGGCTGCCCGAGCCGGGCGAGAGCTTCCACCTGGTCACGGCAAAACAGTATTCGCTCTGGCATGTCATCCGCGCAACGTTGCACTTGGCGGCGCCGGCAACGATCGGCTACCTTGGCGTGGCAACGTTGGGCTTCTCAAAGCAGAATCTCGACGAGTTGCTCGCCGAAATCGACGCCGGCCACATCGCCAAGGTGGACTTTCTCTATAGCGTCTACTTCAAGAGCAACGAGCGGGAATCGTGTCAACGGCTGGCTCACGAGCTTGGCCAGCGAGGCCACCGCGTGGTGGCGATGCTGACCCACGCCAAGATTCTGCTGATCGAGTTGACCGACGGCCGCAGCTACGTTGTTGAGAGCAGCGCCAATTTGCGGTCCTGTTCCTCGATCGAACAAATTACGATGACCCACGACGCCGACTTGCTCGCCTTCCACCGCACGTGGATTGACGAGTTGATGGAGGCAAAGTGATCCACCACGCCCCCGAACACCTCGACCAAGCCGCGCGGGCGAAGTGGGCCGAGGTCCTGCCGATCCTCGAAGGCCACGGCGACGTTGACCAGGGCACGCTAGACGCGCTGGCGGCCTATTGTTCCGCCTGGTCGCGCTGGACGGCGGCAGAGCAGCAGGTGGGCACGCTGGGCCTCGTGGTGAAGTCCCCGGCCGGTTTCCCGGTCGCCAATCCCTACGCAGCCGTGGCCAAGGACGCCCAGCGGCAGATGAGACAGTGGGGCAACGTGTTGGGGCTGCATAACGCCCGGGCCAGAAACACGCCGAGGGTGACCCGCCGGAGTCGGCCGTTGCCGCGATCCTCCGCACTATGGGCGCCGACGATATGGCCAAGCCGAAGAAGAAACGCAAGACCGCGTAGTAGGCCCGCTGAGGGCTGGTTGGCCCCAAGGAATGCACGAGTGGAGATTGCACGATCGGCCGCAGCCCGGTGCCCAGGGAGCACCGCAAGCGGCAGCGATGCCGGCCAGGACCGCCGTATCGAGCGATGGCCGCGGCCATCGCCCTTTTCGGCGTGAGGATCCGCGGATCCGGCATCGCTGTCGGCGTCGATGGTCGACCACCGCCGTTTCGAGCGAATCGCGATCGACTACCGGCGCCGCCGGCGGTAGCGGCAGCCGCGGCGATTGCGCCCGGGCGAACGCAATAGGGGCAAGCGGTGTTGACATATAATCATAAATGGGTATACTTCCAGAAACCGATGAGCGAACCGATGACCCTTACCGCACAACTCCGCAAAGCAATCAGGGATAGTGGGCTTTCCCTCTACCGTATCGCAAAGGATAGCGGCGTCCCTTACGCGGTTCTTCAGCGATTCGCAAACGCCGATCGGCAGATCAAGATGGCCGCGGCCGACAAGCTGGCGGAATACTTCGGGATGCGATTGACCAAACCGAGGCGGGTTAGTCCCACGTGACCTGTGCCCGCGGTTGCCGGTTGCAAACGGCATGATGTGAAAGGATTGGAACATGATTCGACAGGCAACACCCAAGCCGACAACGGCCCTCACTCCCGCGGTTGCCTATATCCGCATGAGCAGCCTCAAGCAGGATGCGTCCCCCGAGCAACAGCGGGACGAGGCCGCCAAGCTGGCCACCGCCCACAACTGCCGGATCATCCGAGAGTACACCGACCACGGCATCAGCGGCGACAACGCCAAACGGCCGGGCTTCCAAGCGATGATCCGCGATGCCGTCGAAAAACGCGACTTCGCGTGCATCATCTGTTGGGACCAGGACCGCTTCGCCCGCTTCGATTCGATCAAGGCCGGAAAGTACATTGACCCACTACGCGAGGCCGGCGTATGGCTGGTTACGAAAGCGCAAGGGGTGGTCGACTGGAATACGTTCACCGGCAGGATGATGTATTCGATCATCCAAGAGGGCAAACACCAATACTTGCTGGACCTTTCCCGCAACGTGCTCCGCGGCCGGATTGCCTCAGCGCGCAAAGGGCAATTAATCGTACAACCCGCCTATGGGTATGATCGGGCTTTCTACGACGAAGCCGGCCGACTGGCCCGCCGCGTACCCTACGGCGAGAAGTTCAATCGGCCGCGGGGTTGGACCGTCCGGATCGAGCCTGCCGACGATGCCGAGAAGGTTGCCACGGTCAAGTGGCTCATGGATACCTTCGCCGCCACCGATTGCAGCCTTCGATGGCTGGCCAAAGACCTGAACGCCCGCGGCGTGCCGGCGCCCAGAGGCAAAGGCTGGAATAGCAACTCTGTTCGCTACATTCTCGCGCACCGCGTTTACCTTGGCGAGAAAGGATTCGGGGAGCGGCGTGGCGGCAAGTACCATCAGATCGGCGACGATGGCGAGATTATGGTTGCGAAAGGCACCGCAAACCGATCCGCGCCGATCGTGGCCGACGCCACCCACGAGGCCCTCGTGGACGTGGACACGTTCGACCGGGTACAGGCCAAGCTATCGGACCGGGCGACGACCAGCACGAGGCCCAGGACCAGCGATTACATTCTTCGCGGCGTGCTCCATTGCGGGCACTGTGGGCGAGCCCTCAGCGGTCAGAAGGCCGATAAGGCATCGGCCCGCCGATACTACCGTTGCCCAGGCGGCAACGATGGCCGATGCAAGGTTTACTCGATTCGGAAAGAGCAGATCGAGGACTACGTTATTGGGTTCCTCCAAAAGTGGCTACAGGCCCCCGAGAACGTCGACAAGATCAAGGCGAGCATCCACCGGCTGGAGAAGGCCCACCGGACCTACCAGGGGACCGCCAAGGCCCTACAGGCGACGATAGCGGCCCTGGATCGGAAAATAGCCAAGGGGTCGGAAAATCTCTTGTTGGCCGATCCAGCGAACGTACCAGAGCTTTCCGCCCTACTCTGTCAGTGGCGCAAGGAACGCGAGCGGCACCAGGCCCAATTGGAGGCCGCGGCCAAGAGCCCAAACGGCCAGAACGCCGCGAAGATTGCCAAGAGAGCCCTTACCCACCTGGAAAAGCTGGCCGAACGGCTGAACGCGGCCGATCCCGCCTTAGTGCGGGCCGCACTCAAAGAACTGGTTTCGGACGTGTCGCTATGGTGGGAGCAGGACGGCGCACGATACCGCAGGCTGGCCAAGGGCGTTATCTCCGTCAGGTACGCGAGTGGTTTTGCGTAAGCAATTCCAGTATTGCTTCTGCACGTCGCCCGAGGGAAAGCGGCGGCCCTTGACGTCGACCAGCCACGTCGTTGGTCCCGGGGCCGAAACGATAAAGTCCAGGCTCTTGATCGACCCGCCGTCGCTCAACAGGCTCCGCTTGGCCTCATCCACCGCCACATACGGCACGCCCCGACTCCGCAAAAACTGCTCGAACGCCGCCTCATAATGATTGTCGCGATTGGCCATGCGAGGCAACTGCTTATGTGTTTCGCAAGATCTCACCTATCGCAATGACAATATTGCTTGCGTCGGCCTCCAGCGGCACGTCTTGCTTCGTGCCGGTTTGCAGGTCTTTGACCTGGCAGACGCCGGATTGGAACTCGTTGGCGCCGGCGATCAGGGCGATGCGAAAGCCGCGGCGGTCGGCGTATTTCAACTGCTGGCCGAGCTTCTTCGGCTCCGGGAAAAGCTCCACGCCGATGCCGGCCGCCCGCAAGGCCGCCGCCAGGCGCAAGTAGTCGGGCAGACGGTCCTTGTCGAAATAAGCAATGAAGACCGGCGCGGCGGTCGATACCTTTTCGACCATGCCCAACTCCTCCATCGCGGCCAGCAGCCGATCGAGGCCGAGCGACGCGCCGATGCCCGGCAGTTCCTGGCTGGTGAACAGTTCGGCCAGGTTGTCGTACCGTCCACCCGAGCAGATGCTGCCGATGCCCGGCAAGGCATCGAGGAACGTCTCGAACACGGTGCCGGTGTAATAGTCCAGGCCGCGGGCAATCGACACGTCGAGCCGCATGCGCTCCGCTCGGCACGCCGGCCGCCGCCACGCCGTCGAGCACTTCCTTCAGCTTCGCGACGCCGGCCTGGCCCGTCTCGCTACCGGCCACCAGCGACTCGGCCTGCCGCAACACCGCGTCGTTGTCGCCGGCGATTTCGGAGAGCCGCAACACCTGCCGGGCTTGCTCGGGCGTAGCATGTGCCGCGGAGACCATCTCCTCGGCCACGGCATCGGCTCCGATCTTGCCAAGCTTGTCAAGTGCCCGGAGTACGGCCGTGGCGCGATCGGCCAGCCCAAGCCGCTCCAGCAGACCGCTGAGAACCATGCGATTGTTCACCCGGATTGTAAACGCGTCAAAGCCGATGGCACGGAGCAGGTCGTGAATCACCGAGCGCGGTTTCGATGTCGGCGGCGACCGAGCGGGTGCCGATGGTGTCGAAATCGCACTGCATGAACTCGCGGTAGCGGCCGCGCTGCGTGTTCTCGCCGCGCCACACGGTGGCGATGTGGTATCGCTTCAGCGGTATGCCCAGTTCATTGACGTGCTCAGCGGCGAATCGGGCCAGCGGCACCGTCAAGTCGAACCGCAACCCGACCCACCGGCCTCCATGGTCCTGAAACTTGTAGAGCTGCTTGTCGGTCTCCTCGCTCCCCTTGCCCGCGAGAATTTCCAGGTATTCCAGGGCAGGCGTGTCGATCGGGCTGAATCCGTACGAGCGATAGACGCGCCGCGCGGTATCGATCAGCCGCTCGCGCGGAATCATCGCCTCCGGCAGATAATCGCGGAAACCCTTCAGCGTGCGGGGAGTGATGCGTTTTGTCTCGGACACGTGCGCTGACCTTATTCACTCGGTTGTGCATCCGGAACGGGTCGCTTCAGCGACCGGCGACCGCCGGTCGGGCTTCGGACTGCGAAACCCGCTCCCCTTCCGTGGCCCCAGCACCGCCTCGGCATACTCCTCGACCTGCTCGGCGGTCTCCCAGTAGTGATCGTACGTCCATTCGTCCTCGTATTCGCAGTCGCCGGTAGTGTAGTCGCGGCAGATCTGCGGCCGGGTGTCATAAATGTCGCAGAGGTCGTCGTCGCGGAGGTGTCGGCAAGCGGGTCTTCACCAACAGATACCAGCAGTCTTCCTCGATGAACACGGCCGCATGCTCGTGCAGCAGAATACCAGCGCATATAATCGAAGTCCTGCCACGTCTTCGGCTTGTCGATCGGCAGGGCGAAGTAGCGGCAGCACTTGGCCCCGCAGTGACCGCATAGTCGCTCGCATCGGACTGGAGGTCCTTGCGCCGCGGCTTGCGGCGGCAGTCGAGGCGGCGATCGATCGGCAGCTCTCATCGGCCATGATGGACTGATAACCAACCTTCCCCTACGCTACATGCGCCAGCACCCCGTGCCCTTAGCCTAACAAACGGGGATAGATGGGAAAAGGGGACGGGCCGCCGATTCGCGGCTACGATGATACGGATGATCCGCAGCCTGCCGCTAACGAGAGTGCACCGTGACGACATCGATACAGACACCCGACCGTTCTGATTCTCCGCCACATGCCGCAGGAAGGCGGGGGAACCCTCGAGACTGCCCTGACCGCGCCGGTGTCGCGTTTCGCTACTTCGACCTGTATCGCGACATGCCCGCCCATTGCCGCTTGATGCAGGCGTCGGGCCTGGTCGTGCTCGGCGGCCCGATGAACGTCGACGAGGTCGAGCGATATCCGTTCCTGGCCCGCGACGTCGCAGTGGATCGAAGCAGGCCTTTCGCGCCGAACTGCCGTTGTTGGGATCTGTCTCGGCGCCCAACTGCTGGCCAAGACGCTCGGCGCACGGGTCTATCCGAACGGCGTCAAGGAGATCGGCTGGTACCCGATCGAGCTGACTGCCCGCGGCGGCCGACGATCCGCTGTTTGCCCAGAGCGGCACGCGGACGGTGTTCCAGTGGCACGGCGACACGTTCGATCTGCCCGCCGGGCCATCCACCTGGCCCGCAGCCCGCTGTGCGAGAACCAGGCGTTCCGCCACGGGCCGTGCCTACGGGCTGCAATTCCACATCGAAATGACCGCCGCGATGATCGACGACTGGCTCAGCGAGCCGGGCAACTGCCGCGAATTGGCCGAGCTGGACTACATCGACCCGCAGAACATCCGCGGCAGACGCCGCAGGAATTGCCTCGTTGCAGACGCTGGCGGCCGAGGTGCTGGGGCGGTTTGCCCAGATGTGCCGGACGCAGCAGTGTCGTCAGAGACACACAGACACGAGGCGATTGCAATTCTCCGCACCGAGCACTTTGTGGCGCACGTCCGCCAATCAGTTCCGCCCAGCCGATCTCCAGGTCCGGCTTGTCGGCCTCGACCCGGACGAAGACCACTTTCTGGGGGGGCGCAGGCGTCGGCCCGCGCGACTGGCGATCGCCGTCGCGCATCGATCCGCGGCCGCAGGGCCTCCGGCTGGCCGCAATATTCCAGCCGACTGCTGGCCAACAACGATCGTCGTCGCCACAATAGAACGACGCCAGTCAAAATCAGCGGAAGCGGGAGGCGATGGATTTCATGCGAAGTCTTCTCCGTCGACACAGTCCTTTCATTCTAATCAACCTCCCAAAACCTCAAGCAGGAAGATCACCCGGCCATTTCGTTTGTCGGCTGTCGAGGTGCGGGAAATTCATCCTGGCTTGACAATCTCGCCAGTTGCTCGGAGAATGACGGCTGGCGAAAGCTTTGGGGGGCGCAACTGCAGGGAACGACAGTCGGCGGCGAAGGTCGCGGTCCGGAGGCCCCCCCCAATGCTTTCGTCGCGTGTCCGGCCATTCGCGCTGCCGATCCCAGCATCGAAGCCGCCATGCCCGTCTGCTCTGATCGGTCTGGGGTCGAATCAAGGGGATCGGCAAGCGGCTCTCGAAGCGGCGGTTGCCGAACTCGGCCGGCAGCCGCAGATCGCGCATCGCCGCGGTAGCGCATGGCGCGAGACGGCGCCGGTCGGCGGGCCGCCGGGACAAGCGCGCTTTCTCAACGGCGCACTCCGGGCCGAGACTTCGCTCGGGCCCGCACGACATTGTTGGCCTGTCTCGCAGCAGATCGAAAATCGCTTGGGCCGGCGGCGCGACCGAGCGCTGGGGACCGCGGACCATCGACCTCGATCTGCTGCTCTACGATGAACTGGTGCTCGACACGCCGTCGCTGGTGCTGCCGCATCCGCGCATGGCGTGGCGGCGATTCGTGCTCGAGCCGGCGGCCGAAGTGGCCGGCGAGATGCTGCATCCCACGATCGGCTGGACGGTTGCCCGGCTGCTGGAACACTTGAACTCCGCGCGGCCGTACGTGGCCATCACCGGGCCGATCGCCGCCGGCAAGACGCAACTTGGCCCAGCGGCTGGCCGCCGCGATTTCCGCGCGGCTGATCGTCGAGCAGCCCGACTGGGAGCGGCTCGACGCCTTCTATGCCGATCCGGCTGGTCACGGCTGGCAGATCGGAACTGGAATTTCTTCGCCAGCGGGCCCGGCTGCTGGCTGGCGTCGCGACTGGCTGGTCGGAGCGCGCGGTGGACGTCAGCGATTTCTGGTTCGACCAATCGGCGGCCTTCGCCCGGGCGTGGCTGCCCGCGGAACAACTGCCGGCATTTCTCGAACGAGTATCGAGCGAGCTGCGGCGGGACGTGGTGCGGCCGAAGCTGATCGTGCTGTTGGACGCGCCGGCCGAGGAACTGTTGGCCCGCGTGCGCCGCCGCGGCCGCGCGTGCGAGCGGCGTCTGACGCGCGATCAACTCGACCGCATCCGCCAGGCGTGCTGCGAGCAAGCCGGTCGGCCGGAGCTGGGCCCCGTGCTGTACGCCGCGCGACGGCGACCGCAGAGGCCGTCTTGGCCGAGGTCCTGGCCGCCGTGCGGGGAATGGAGTAAACTGTGCATTCGATGAGCGACTCGACTCCCGAACTCGTCACCACCGTCGCCCAATTGCGGGACGAGCTTGCGGCTGTGCGCCGGGCGGGCAAGAAGATCGGACTGGTGCCCACGATGGGCGCGCTGCACGAAGGGCACCTGAGCCTGGTCCGCGCCGCCGCGGCCGAGTGCGATTTCACCGTCGTGTCGATCTACGTCAACCCCAGCCAGTTCGGCCCGAACGAGGATTTTGCCAAATATCCGCGCACGCTGGAAGACGATCTGGCCCTGCTGGCCGGCTGCCGCGCCGACCTCGTGTTCGCGCCGAGCAACGAGAGGTCTATCGGCCGGGGCATGCCACGTGGGTCGAAGTCGGCGCGGTGGCCGAGCCGCTGGAAGGCGCCTGCCGGCCGGGCCATTTTCGCGGCGTGGCCACGATCGTGCTGAAGTTGTTCAACATGGTCCAGCCCGACGCGGCCTACTTCGGACAGAAGGATTTTCAGCAGGCGCTGGTCATTCGCCGCATGGTGGCCGATCTGGACGTGCCGGTGGCGATTCGCGTCTGTCCGATCGTCCGCGAGGCCGACGGCCTGGCCATGAGCTCGCGGAACCGCTACTTGAGCCCCGCCGCCCGGCAGCGGGCGCTGGTGCTGTGGAAGAGCCTGCAACTGGCCGACGAGCTGGTGGCGCGAGGGCGAGCGCAATGCCGCGAGCGATCGCCGCGCAGATGCGCGAGATGATCGAAACGGCCGAAGACGCCCGCATCGACTACGTCGCCCTGGTCGATCCCGACACGCTTCAGCCGGTCGAGACCATCGCCGGCCGCACGCTGGCCGCCCTGGCCGTGAAGATCGAAAACACGCGACTGATTGACAACTGTTTACTCGAACCAGGATGCGAGAGCGAGGATCGAGACCAGTGAAGTCTCTCGACCCTCGACCTTCCACCCTCGACCCTCACTCTCGACTCATATGTATCAAACACTATTCTTCATTCCCGCGAAGTTCGCCGGCTATCCGGTCTTCGGCTCGGGTCTGTTGCTGGCCGTGTGGGCCGTGGCGAGCGTCGTCGTGTTGGCGCTGGCTGGCGTGGCGGCAAGGCTGGAACGCCGATACCTGGGGCTATGTGCCGATCCTGCTGTTGATCGGCGCCATCATCCGCTGGGTGCTGCCGGCGCGTGTGCGAGCCGCAAGGGCTGCCCATCCGCGGCTACGGCGTGATGATGCATGCTGGCGGTCGATTGCCGGCACGTGGCTGGCGGCGTGGCGGGCCAAGCGCTGTCGGGCTCGATCCCGACACTGGTCTTCTCGCTGGTCTTCTGGATGCTTGTGCCGGGCATCATCGGCGCCCGGGCGTTCTATGTCATCGAGTACTGGAGCCGCAATACTGGCCCGCCTACACCGACCCCGGCGGCGGGCTGGGCCCGCTGCTGGGCGCAAGTCGTGAACATCGCCAAGGGCGGGCTGGTGGTCTATGGGGCGTTTTTCGGCGGCGTGGCCGGGCTGCTGTTGTTCGTCCGCAAACATCGCCTGCCGCTGTTGGCCGTCGTGCGATCTGATTGCCCCCAGCATGGCCCTGGGTCTGGCCATCGGGCGGATCGGCTGCCTGCTGAACGGCTGCTGCTTCGGCGCCGTCTGCGATCATCCCTGGGCGGTGACGTTTCCGGCCGGCACGCCGCCGAATACACCCCGCCCTATCGGCCCAAGTCGAGCGCGGGCAGATGTATGGCTTCACGCTCGGCCGCGATCCGAAGGCCGCACCGCGGGTGCTGGCCGTCCGTCCCGACTCGCCCGCCGCGCGTGCCGGCTTGAAGCCGGGCGACCGGCTGCAAAGCATCAACGGCTATGAACTGTCGAATGCGCAGATGCCTTTCCGTGCTGGAGGAAGCCTTCCAGCAGCACGGCAACCGCTGCATATTGTCCGTGGACAATCAGAGGCCGTCGATTACGATCCCGGCCGTCGACGCCGCCCGAGCGCAGCCTGCCGGTGCATCCGACGCAGATCTACAGCGTCATCGAAGGCTTGGCTGCTGTGCCTGCTGCTGTTGGTTTTCGACCGATTCCGCCGCCGCGACGGCGAGCTGTTCGCGCTGATGATGTCGATCTATCCCGTCACGCGATTTCTCATCGAAGGTCTGCGGACCGACGAAGGGCCGGTGCTGGGCACGGGCATGAGCATTTCGCAGAACGTCAGCCTGCTGATGCTGATCTGCGCCGCCGCGCTGTGGTTCTACTCCTTCGCCAGCCGAAACATCTGGCGTTTGCAGAGTCGTCCAGCCAAATGTCATCTAGGCAAACCGTCATCTGGCAAACCGTGCAGAAAAGCGAAGTAGCGAGTGTTGGCCGGACTGACTTTCGCTGGACTGACATAGACCCAGCCCCCGCCTTGCCGACATCGCGTCATTCTTCTTTCCTCTCCTCTTCTTCGTCCTCATCTTCCCATTCGTCTTCGTCATCGTCTTCCCAGTCCTCGTCCTCTTCCTCGTCCCACTCCTCATCCTCGTCCCAGTCCTCATCTTCGTCTTCCTCGTCGAGATCGTCGTCGTCTTCGACCTCTTCCCACGGCTCGTCTTCGAGGTCCTCGTCATCGTCTTCTTCTTCGTCCTCTTCGTCGCTCCTCGTCGTCGAGTTCTTCCTCCTCGACGTCGTCCTCGCTTGATGCTTGTTCAGCCGACTCTGCTCGCCGGGCCGATCGTTGCGTCGGGGCTGGATCATGCCGCCCGGCCCGATTCGGTGCAGGTGTTTCGCCGAGTCTGGGTGGTAATGACGGTTTTCACGTTGGTCTCCTCTTCCGCTACTGGGGATTGATTGGATTGGTTGGCGATATCCGTTTCGGAATCGATCTGGACATATCGTGGCCGGGCGATCGGCTGGCCGGTTCGCAAGATGTCGGCCCTCGGAAGTTCGTCCAGATGTCGCAGTCCAAAAACTTGCAGGAATTGTTTCGTGGTTCCATAGAGGAAAGGTCGGCCGAGTTCGTTGGATCGGCCGGCGATCCGCACCAAGTCGCGTTCGATGAGTTGGCGAAGGACCTCGCCCGACTGCACGCCGCGGATGGCTTCGATCTCCGCCCTCAACACCGGCTGCCGATAGGCCACCACGGCCAAGGTTTCCATGGCCGGAGCCGACAAACGGACTTCCGCCGGCGCGGAGTGAAGCCGCCGCAGCCAGGGGGCGAACTTCGACCGCGTCATCAACTGAAAACCGCCCGCCACCTCCTCCACGCGAAACGCACTTCCCTCCGCATCGTATCTTCGGTTCAACGTTCGGACTAGTGTACGCGCTTTTGTGCCGTCCGCCAAGCCGGCCAACTGGGCTAGTTTTCGGCTGGTTTGCGGCTGTTGCGAAAGAAAAAACACCGCCTCCAGCGCGCGCCGAGCCGTCGTCGCGGGGAACGGCCACCCCTCCGTCGGGGGTTACTCCGGCCCCGGCACGGAGGCCGCGATTCCCGCCCGATAGGCTCCTTCGGCGAGGTGAACCACCGGCCCACCGCCACGGGTGAACAGTAACGTATCGCCACGCTTGGCCAATCGACGCCCGAGACTCAGAATCGGCGACCTCATGCTGTAAACGTCAGCGCGGACACGCGGCAATGGCAAGACCAGATATAGGGCGCGGACCGCGGAGGTCGAAGCAAGCATTGGGCAGCAGCTGTCGACCGATTAGGGTTAGAGTCCCACCTCGTTCCTGCGCTTCCGCCCCCGCCGGTTTCCACTTTCCACTTGCTGCAACACCTCATCGCATCTCTGGAGGGGGTCTGCCGTGGGTCGATTCAAAGTAGCCGAGTGTAGTCCGCGTTGCCGCCGATGGCCATCTTGCAATAGAAGCGGTACAGTTGCTATCCGTGCCCCACGACTCCAAGAGATAATACGTCGCTCCCGAGCCGTGTCGCAAACGGTCCTGGGTGGCGGAGGAATGACTCGGCCGGCGCTCCACCTAGGGCGCCGGCGCATTCTCGCCCGTCGTCGGCGCGACGGCCGACGAAATCGCCCGCGCGGAGATCCTGATAGTCAACAGGAACGATACCGGAAGCCACGGAAACGCCGACCTGTTCCGGCGCGATGCCCTGGGAATGTAGCGTTTGGGCCGGAATGGCCGCCGGCGCGGCGGTTGTCGCCGGGCGCACCGGTCATGCGTGGTTCGTTGAGCGGCCGCATTGCGTTCGATGTAGGGGCAGTCGAAGCGGAGGCGAAATTCAACACTGCCGGCCATTGAAAATCCTGCAGCTTCTTGAGCATCGCCGACCATGAACTTCCCGACAGGGCCAGGGCCGGAATCCCGACAACGCAGGCCAACATGATCAACGCCCTACCGGCGACGGCGGCCGACGATTGCATGAAGCGGCACCTCCTTGCACAGGCCAGAGACATCCTTGCTGGCCACCAGCAGAGGCCGGATCATAACAGACACGTGGAATTCGGAGCAACGGCAGTTCCTGCACCCGCCGCATGGGTAGTAACGGTTCCACAGGTCTTGACTTGATCCGAGGGGCAATGGTAAATTTCTACGGACGGACGCGCCCGTCCACGACAGCGGATGGTTGATTTAATGGCTGATTGCAGCGGAACAGGCTGGACTGACCCGGACAAGCGGAAGGCCATTCTCGACCAAGCGATCCGGACGTTTGCCGAGCTCGGCTTTCGCGGGACCGACGTGCAGGTCATCGCCGATCGGGCCGCGGTCGGCAAGGGGACGGTCTACCGGTACTTCCATCGCAAGGAAGACCTGTTTTGGGCGGCGACGTTCGAGGTCCTGTTGCGGCTGGAGCGGTATCTGTTCGAGGCCGTGGAGAAGGCCGCGGGGCCTTGCGACAAGATTCGGGCCGCCGGCGTGGCCTACGCCCGGTTTTTTGAGTCGAACCCGCAGTATCTGGAGATGTTTGTGCAAGATCGGGCGGAGTTTCGCGGCACGGGCCCCGAGTCGCACCGCGAACATCACCAGAAGCTCGTCCATCGCTTCGGGCAGATTTTGCAGCAGGGCATCGAATCCGGAGAACTGCGACCGATGAACACGGAGCAGACGACGCACGCTCTGGGCAGCCTGCTGTACGGAACTGTGGTTCTGGGGTGCCACTTGAGCAAGGTGCCACGGTCGAAATGGCCGAGTACGCCATCGACGTTTTCTTGCGCGGCTTGCGCGCTGGAACCTGCTAATCGGTGAGACCCACAATGAGCGCCACAGTAAGAGACATGCCAAAACCGTCAACCAATCCGCTGAGCCTGGACGCGGCAGTCGAGACGCGTCGCGCGGCACGTTCGCGGTCCGACGGGGCGCCGAATGAAGGGGACAGTCCCATTTTCGCTGACACGAAAATCGGGACAGTCCCCGCTGATCCGAAAATTGAGACCGTCCTCGCGGACGCAGGCTCGGCCGGAGCGGCGGAAAGGCCGCGACGGGGTCGGCGACGGTTCCTGATCGTCATCACGGCCGTCGCCGTCGTGGGCGGAGCATGGTATGCGTACTGCGCTGCGCGTTTCCGGAACGGCCGCAGCACGTCGGGCCGCCGGTGACAACGCGGCGCCGGAGAGCGGGGAGAAGGCGAACCTCGGGTTCATTGCCCGCGCTCGAACGAGCGCCACGCGGCGACGACGGCGCCGGAGCGGATTGAGACGGTGCCGGTGGAAGTCGTCCAGCACAGCGACGTCCTCCGGTTGACCGGCAGCCTGATCGCCGACGAGAAGTCCTCGGTGGCCAGCAACACCAGCGGCATCGCCGCCGAGGTGCGCGTCGATCGCGGCAGCCTGGTGCGTAAGAACGACGTGCTGGTGCAGATCGATCCGACCGACGCCAAGAACAAGCTGGCCGAGGGCCAGGCGATGCTCGACGAGCTGAAGGCCCGGCTGGGGCTCGACGGCGACACTCGCAGACTTCAATCCCGAGGACCAGCCGGAGGTGCGGCTGGCCAAGGCGTCGGCCGATCTGGCCGCGGTCGAACCTGCAGCGGGCCAAGGACATGTTCGCCAAGAAAGTCATTTCGGCCGAGGCCTTCGATCAGACGCGGACCGAATACGAATTGGCCACGCAGCGCTACCGCCAGGCGTTGCTGCTGATCAAGCAGGCGTATCGGGCCTGCCAGACGGCCATGGCCAAGCTGGCGATTCTGGAGAAGGCCGTGGCCGACACGACGATCCGCGCCCCGTTCGACGGCTGGGTGGCCGAAAAACTGGTGGCGGTCGGCGAGCAGATTTCCTCGGGCATGCAGGCCACGAAGGTCGTCACGCTGGTGCGGATCGATCCGTTGCGGCTGTCGCTGACCGTGCCGCAGCAGGACATCGGCTGCATTCGAGCCGGGCCAGACGGTGCGGTTCCACGTCGACAGTTTTCCCGATCGCACGTTCACGGCCACGGTGCGCTACATCGCGCCGGTGGTGACCAACGACACGCGTTCGATGGTCGTCGAGGCGGTGGTGCCGAACCCCGACGGCGCGTTGCGGCCGGGCCTGTTCGCCACGGCCGAACTTGATGCTGCCGAAGAAGGGCGGCCGATGTGTTCGCGCCCGCTCGGCGCCGTGCAGAAGATCGGCGAGGTGGCCCGGGTGTTCGTCGTCCGCGACGGCGTGGCCCGCGAACAGGTCGTCGCCCTGGGCGACGACCAGACAAGCGGCAAGGTGGAGATCCGCGTCGGGCCTGACGGGCAAGGAGACGCTCGTCGCCCGGCCCGAACTGGTCCGCGACGGAGACGCGGTGCGACCATGAATCAACTGGCTGCCATCTGCGTCAAACGTCCCGTCTTCGCCACCGTGCTGATCCTGGTGCTGGTGGTCTTCGGCGTTTCGGGCTACTCGAAGCTCGGGGTCGATCGTTTCCCGAAGGTCGATTTCCCGATCGTCACGGTGACCACGCGCCAGCCGGGCTCGGCGCCCGAGGACATCGAGACCGAGATCACCGACAAGATCGAAGAGGCCGTCAACACGGTCAACGGCATCGACGAATTGCGGTCGATCTCGTCCGAGGGCATTTCGCAGGTCTTCATCACGTTCGTGCTGGAAAAGGACATCGACGTGGCGGCGCAGGACGTCCGCGACAAGGTCAACGGCGTGCTGCCGCAGTTGCCCGAGGACATCGATCAGCCGACGGTCGAGAAGATGGACCCCGACGCGATCGCCGGTGCTGTCGATCGCCGTTTCGGCGCCGCCGCCGACCACGCTGCGCGACATCACCGAATATTGCGACAAGGTGCTGCGCCGGCAGTTGGAGTCGCTCGGCGGCGTGGGCCAGGTGATGCTCGTCGGCGGCCAGGCCCGGCAGATCAACGTGCAGCTCGATCCGCTGAAGCTGCGGGCCTATCAAGCTGACGGTGGCCGACGTGGCCCAGGCGCTGGCCGCGCAAAATCTGCAGATGCCCAGCGGCTCGATGAAGGTCGGGCCGACGGAGTACACGCTGCGCACCATGGGCCGCGTCGGCAACATGCCGCGAGATGGAGCGCATCGCCGTGGCCAACCGCGACGGACGCACCATCACCATCGGCGACCTGGGCCAGGCCGAAGACTCGACCGAGGAAGTCGAAAGCGCCTCGCTCTACAACGACACGCCCTGCGTGCTGATGAACATCCGCAAGCAGTCGGGCACGAACACCGTGGCCGTGGCCGACGGCTTGAAGGAGCGGCTGGGCGAACTGAGGCAAGCTCGCGCCGAAGGGCTATCGCGTCGAAGTCGTCCGCGACCAGTCGGTCTTCATCAAGACCTCGATCGACACGGTCGAAGGAACACCTGATCGCTCGGCAGCATTCTGGCGGCCGTGGTGGTGTTCTTCTTCCTGGCCAACACCCGCGCCACGGTGATCGCCGCCCTCTCGATCCCCACGTCGATCATCGCCGCCTTCGCCATCGTCAACTACATGGGCTTCACGCTCAACAGCATCACGCTGCTGGCGCTGACGCTCTCGGTGGGCATCGTGATCGACGACGCCATCGTGGTGATGGAGAACATCTTCCGCTACATCGAGGAGAAGAAGTATTCGCCCTTCAGGCGGCCATGGCCGCCACCGGCGAAATCGGCCTGGCCGTGATGGCCATCACGCTCTCGCTGGTGGCCGTGTTCCTGCCGATCGCCATGATGGAGGGCATCGTCGGGCCGGTTCCTCAAGTCGTTCGGCATCACCATGGCGGGCACGATCCTGGTGAGCATGTTGGTCAGCTTCACGCTGACGCCGATGCTGGCCGCCCGCTGGTTCAAGAGGCCGGCAAGGACGGGCGAAGACGACGGCCACGACCGACGGCGAACGGCCAGCCGCGCAACGCCACAGCGGCTCGAAGTCGAAGAACCAGTTCTTCTATCACGTCATCGAAGCGGGCCTACCTGGCGGTGCTGCGGTTCTCGCTGCGGCATCGCTGGATCGTCGTGGCGGCCGTGGTCGGCTGCATGGCCACGCTGCCCGATGCTGTTCGCGCACGGTCAACAAGAACTTCATCCCCGACGACGACTCGTCGGAGTTCCAAGTGAACGTCCAGGCGCCGGAGGGCACGTCGCTGGAGGCCACGCAGGTGCTGATCGCGCGGATCGCCCGCGACATCCGCCAACTCGACGGCGTGCGCTACACGATCGGCAGCGTGGCCGACACCGAGCAGCGCAATCCCTACCAGGGCACGATCTACGTGCGGCTGGTCAACATCGCCGACCGCGAGTTACGGCCAGTTGGAGATCATGGACTTCGTGCGCAAGAACATCCTGCCGAAGTATCGCGGCCGACAATCTGCGGCATCAGCGTCAGCCCGTGTCGCTGCATGTCCGGCGGCGGCATGACCAGCGCCGACGTCCAGTACATGATCGGCGGCCCCGACATCGACAAGCTGGAACAGTACGCCAAGGCCGTCATGGCCGACCTGCGCAAGGTGCCCGGCGCGGTCGACGTCGATTCGTCGCTTTCGCTGGGCAAGCCGCAGTTCGGCATCACGATCGACCGCCCCAAGGCCGCCGCAGCTGGGCGTCTCGGTGGCCGACATCGCCAACACCCTGCGGCTGCTGGTGGCCGGCGACAAGGTGTCGGACTACAACGAGAAGGGCGAGCAGTACGAGGTCCACGTCCGCTCGATCGCCGACGTCCGCAACCGGCTCGACGAACTGAAGATGATCACCGTGCCGTCGAGCAAGTTCGGCACCGTGCCCTTGGACGACGTGGTCCATTTCGAGCAGGGCACCGGCCCGGCCGCAGATCAACCGCCTGGCCCGCACCCGGCAGGTCACGATCACCGCCAACCTGGCGCCCGGACACCTCGCAGCAGATGGTGCTCGACGAGATCGCCAAGTCGGCCGCGCAAGCTCGAACATGGGCCCCGACTACCGCACCGGGCCTGTTGGGCAAGTCGAAGGAGATGGCCAAGGCGTTCCGCGGCTTCTTCATGCGCCTTCATCCTGGCCTTCATCTTCGTCTACCTGTGCATCGCCGCCCAGTTCGAGTCGTGGCTGCACCCGATCACGATCCTGCTGTCGCTGCCGCTGACGCTGCCGTTCGCGCTGGTCTCGCTGCTGATCTTCCACCAGTCGCTGAACATCTTCTCGCTGTTGGGCATCCTGGTGCTGTTCGCCGTGGTCAAGAAGAACTCGATCTTGCAGATCGACCACACCAACCAGCTTCGCGCGGCCGGCATGCCGCAGTTCGAGGCCATCGTGGCCGCCAACCGCGACCGGCTCCGCCCGATCTTGATGACCACCGTGGCCTTCGTGGCCGGCATGATCCCCACGTTCGTCTCCAACGCCGAAGGGCGCCGCCGTCAACAAGGCCATCAGCGGCGTGATCATCGGCGGCCAGACGCTCTCGCTGCTGCTGACGCTGCTGGCCACGCCGGTGGCCTATTCGCTGTTCGACGACCTGAGCGTCTTCGGCGCACTACTCGACCTCGCCGGCAGGCCAAAGGACCGCCGGAGCGAAAGGGCGCCGCACACATCGCGTACCCAACGGCAACGGCGACACGTGAGCGTCGATCGCACGATCGTGGTCGGACGCTAAACAGACGCCTCAACCGACCCGAATTGACGGGTGCCACGGTTGGCGCATCCCCCAATCGCGTTTCCGCACTGCCGGGCAAGCCGGCAGTGGCACCCAACATGCGGCTAACCCCCTGGGCCGCCGCCGGGCGGGATGGGCAGATTGATCTGCGGGGCGGGCCCGCTGGGGGCCGACTTCTTCGGGCCGCCGGGGGCCGCGTGGAACACGGGGGCTTCGCCTTCGCCGCCGGCCGACAGCGGCCTCCAGGAGTTGCTCTTGGGCAGCTTGACTTCCAACAGCCGGATTTCCATTTTCCCTTGGATGGGCCTGGCGTCGAGATGGACCTTTGCGTGTCCCTTCGGGCCTTCGATCTCCCAGAACAGGAGCAGCTCGTCCGCGTTCATCTGAGACACGCTCGGCGGCGGCCACGCGATTGTCTTGATCGGTTCGCCAAGTTCCTGGCGCAATCCTTCGTCTGAGTTGATCGCTTGCATTGCAGACTGATAGGCCTCGGCGTGGAACACGCGACCGAAGAGAAACCACCAGCCGGCGCCCGTGCCGATAAGCACGGCGAGCAGCACGAAGGTTGGCACGAACCACAGCCAGTTTCGCCGCCACCAGCCGCGCCGCCGTTGCGGCGCGCCCATCTCCCTACTGTTGCCGCTCATGGCGATGGCTCCAGTTTGAGGAACTCGGGATCGATATCGTGCCAGCCCGCGTCGGCGCCGTCGAATTGCACCAGCGCATCGCCGTTATCGTTGACGGTGATAACTCGGCCCGGCACGTTGCCCCAGCGTGCGAGCTCCGGCCGCCGGGCATCGACCAGCACGCGCTTGCCGGCGTACTGCTGCTTGAGACGTTCAAGTTGCTCTGCGGTCATGGTGCGCTTGAAGGGGCTCGCGGTCGGCGCGTAATGTATCACTTCGAGCGCCGAGCGCCAATAGTAGGAGGCACGCGGAGCGTGCCGTAGCTGGCTGAAGATACGGGGCTTACGGCACGCGGAGCGTGCCTGCTACTTGCTGCTACTTGCCGGCGCGATGGCGCAGATAGGCGTCCAAGAAGTCCTGAATGTGGCCGTCGACGACGTTGTGGAAGTTGGTTTCGGTGTGACCGGTGCGGGCGTCCTTGACGCGCTGGTCGGGATGGAGAAAGTAGCTGCGGATTTGCGAACCGAAGCCAACCTTGGGCATCTGGTCGTACTTGGCGGCCTGCTGGGCCTCGCGTTTTTCCTCTTCCAGCCGGGCCAGCCGCGCGCGGAGCATCTTCATCGCCGTGTGGCGGTTCTTGTGCTGGCTCCGCTCGCCCTGGCAGGCGACGGCGATGCCGGTGGGATGATGGATTAGCCGCACGGCGCTGGAGGTCTTGTTAACGTGCTGCCCACCCGGCCCGCTGGCCCGAAAGACCTGCTCCTCGACGTCTTCGTCTCGAATTTCGATGTCGGCCTGGTCCGAGATTTCGGGCGAAACGTCGACAGCCGCGAAACTGGTCTGTCGCTTGCCCTCGGCGTTGTAGGGGCTGATGCGAATGAGGCGGTGAATGCCGCTTTCGCCCTTGAGGTAGCCGTAGGCCATGGGGCCCCGCACGGCGATCGTGGCGCTGTTGATGCCGGCCTGCTCGTTGTCCTGGCGATCGAGCAATTCCGTGTCGTAATCGTTCTCCCGCGCCCAATTGAGATACATCCGCAAGAGCATCTCCGCCCAATCGTTGGCGTCGGTGCCGCCGTCGCGGGCGTTAATGGTCAGCAGGGCGGGATTGGCGTCCAACGGGCCGCTCAGCAGCGCCTTGGTCTCCAGGGCCTCGACGGCCTGCTCGATGCGGTCCAACTCGGCGGGGACCTCGGCTGCCAGGTCGTCGTCCTCTTGGGCCATTTCGACCAGCGCCGCGAGATTGTCGGCGGCCTTGATGACCTCGTCGAGCGGCTTGAGCACCGCCTTGAGCGACTTCAATTGGGCAACGACTTCGCGAGCTTTTTCCTGGTTGTCCCAGAAGCCGGCCGCCGCCATCTGCGACTCGATTGCCGCGACCTGCTTCCGTTTGCCGTCGTCGTCAAAGGGAGTCCCGCAGTTGCAGGATCCGCTGCTGAATGACCTCGGCCCGATCGACTAGCTCGCGTTCCATGAGACGTTCCCGGGGGATGGCAAGTGAAAAAGGAATTATATCCGCTGGTCCGGGGGTGCTGAAGGGGACAGCGCCACCTTTTACTAGCGCGGACCGTGTGAAGGAGACAGTCCCCGGGCCTCTTGCCTTGCCGCGGGCGCTCGGTAAGATGATGTTGTGGGCAAAATGACAACAATGGTCAAGATAAGGCGCTGGCGATGTACGCGAAACTTATTCTTGTCGGGTCGTTGGTGGCCGTGGTCGGCGGGCTTGCCGGCACGGCATCGGGTCAATGGGGATGCGGATGCCCCTACGCCAATTGGGGCTATTATCCGCAGAGCTACTTGAACGGGTCGCCGCCGTATTTCGCCCTGCACCCACCGGTCTACTACAGCCATCCTGTGCCTAGGACTTATGGGTACAGCCCCTACCCGTATCCGGCCTATGTGCTGACGCCGGGCTCGGAGCCGCCGCAGCCGGTGGTGATCCGCAACGTCTACGTCGGCAATTCCGATGAAGAGGCTCCCGAGGCGCAACAGGCTACGCCGCCGCAGAGAATCGACAATCCTTATTTCGAGCAGCCGAACCGACCTGGGGTCACGAAGGCGCGGGCGACCGGGCGGCGGCAACCGCAGGTCATCTATCCTGCCGCCCTGGCGCTCAATCGGCGTTGACGGGGCCGACGTTGTGGTAGGACGCGGGAAATCGCCGGCTGATTTTCTGCCAAGCCCTCTTTTCGCCTAGCTGGGGATCGACTATAATGACGGGTCTGTTTACTTGCCGCTGAACTCCGTAGGAGTGGTCGCCGTCATGCCGAAGATGAAGACCCACAAGGGGACGAAGAAGCGTTTCCGCCTGACCGCCAACGGGCAAGGTGAAGCACCGCGCGGCCGGCACCAGCCACCTGGCCGCGCGGATGAGCCAGAAACGCAAGCGGAACCTCCGCGGCACCGACACGTCGTCGACAAGGTCGAGGCCGCCAAGATCCGCATCGTGCTGGGCAAGCACAGTTATTGAGATCGCGTGGTGGTGAGATGCGACCATGCGAGCGACGGACCGACCAGCGGGACGGGCATGAAACGCTTCCCTGCGTGAGGGAAGGGCCTGGCTTCCGCCTAGACCTGAAGGCTTTCTCGTCATGAGAACCACCAAGGGCGCGGCCCGAAACCGGGCCAAGAACCGCCTGTTCAAGAAGGCGAAGGGCTACGTCGGCGGCCGTCGCCGGCTGCTGCGAACCGCCAAGGAAAACCTCGTCCGCGCCGGCGTCTACGCCTTTCGCGACCGCCGCAACCGCAAACGCGATTTCCGCCGGCTGTGGATCATCCGCATCAACGCCGCCGTCCGCGCCTGCGGGCTGCGCTACAGCGAGTTCATCGCCGGGCTGAAGAAGGCCAACATCGAGTTGGACCGCAAGATCCTGGCCGACATGGCCGTGGTCGACCCGCAAGGGCTTCGAGACGGTCGTGGAACTGGTCAAGCAGGCCATGCGCGAAGTAAGACACGTGACCACGGAGGTATGAATGATGATGCACGGATGATGAATGCAGCGCTCGTGCCGCCCATGTCTTCGTTCATCATTCATCGTTCATCGTTTCTCATGGCTCTTGCTGACTTCCTGGCGGAACTGGACGCCTTGCTCCGCGACGCGACGGCCGCGTTCGCCGCGGCCGGCGACGCCGCCGCGCTGGAGGCCGCGCGGATCGAGTTCCTCGGCGCCAAGAGCGGCCGGCTGAAGGCCGTGCAGAAGGGCCTGGGCCGGTCGACAAGGCCGACAAGCCCGCCGCCGGCAAACGGTTCAACGAAGTCAAGCAGGCGATCGAGGCGGCCTTCGAGGCGGCCGACGGCAGCGGCTGGCCACGCCGGCGCGGTCCGGCGGCCGACGCCCGGCAGTTCGATCCCACCGTGCCCGGCGTCCGTCCGCGGCTGGGCCATCTGCACCCGATCACGCAGACGATCGAGGAACTGAAGGAGATCATGGGCCGGCTGGGGTTCAGCGTGGCCGACGGGCCGGAGGTCGAAGACCCCTGGCACAACTTCGAGGCCCTGAACATCCCGCCGGAGCATCCGGCCCGCGATCCGCTGGAGAATTTCTATCTGGCAGACGGCGCAGGGACGAGGGCAGAGGGCGAGACCGAGCGTGCGGATCCGCAGATCGCGATCCCGATCCCAATCCCCGATCCCCTGCCCCCTCTCCTGCTGCGCAGCCAGACGAGCACGGTGCAGATTCGGGTGATGGAGAAGACGCCGCCGCCGGTGCGGATCATCTCGCTGCGGCCGCGTCTATCGGCCCGACACGGCCGACGCCACGCACTATCCGATGTTCCATCAGATCGAGGGCCTGCTGGTCGATCGCCACGTGACGATGGCCGACCTGAAGAGCACGCTTGCGGCTGTTCGCCCGCAGCTGCTTCGACGACGACGTCCACATCCGCTTCCGCCCGTCGTTCTTCCCGTTCACCGAGCCGAGCGTCGAGGTCGACATGAGTTGGCACGGCGGCTGGATCGAGATGGGCGGGGCCGGCATGGTCGATCCCAACGTGCTGCGGGCCGTCGGCTACGATCCCGAGGAGTTCACCGGCTTCGCCTTCGGCCTGGGCATCGAGCGGATCTGCGCCCGCCGCCACGGCATCACCGACATCCGCGAGCTGTACAAGAACGACGTGAGGTTCTTGCACCAGTTCTGAAAGCGGAGCCGGGGATTCGAGGGATCAGGGACTAGCAGATCGCGACGTCATGCCCGAACCTCCGAATCCCTAATCCCCGAATCCCTAGTCCCTAATCCCGCTCGCCATGATCGTCTCCTGGAACTGGCTGAAACAGTACGTGCCGCTGGACATGCCGCTCGAGGAACTCGAGCGGCGGCTGATGATGGCCGGGCTGAACCACGAGGGGACCGAGGAGGTCGGCGGCGATCTGGCCATCGACCTGGAGGTGACCAGCAACCGGCCCGACTGCCTGGGCCATATCGGCATCGCCCGGGAAGTGGCCGTGCTGTTCGGCAGCGAGCTGACGATTGCCGGCCGCGCAGCCGCCGGAGGGCAAGACGCCGGTCGACAAGCTGGTCAAGGTGCGGATCGACTGCCCGGACCTCTGCCTGCGCTACACGGCCCGGGTGGTTCGCGGCGTGAAGATCGGGCCGAGCCCGAAGTGGATGGCCCGGCGGCTGGAGACGGTCGGCATCACGCCGATCAACAACGTGGTGGACATCAGCAACTACGTGCTGATGGAGTGCGGCCAGCCGCTGCACACGTTCGACTTCGGCAAGCTCAAGGGCGGCCGAGATCATCGTCCGCCGGCCGCTGCCGGGCGAGACGATCGAGGCCATCGACCACAAGACCTACGTGCTGCGGCCCGAGATGTGCATGATCTGCGACGCCAAGGACCCGGTGGCCATCGGCGGCGTGATGGGCGGGGCGCAGACCGAGATTTCCGCCGCCACCCGCGACGTGCTGGTCGAGGCGGCCGAGTTCGATCCGGTCTCGATCCGCAACACGGCCCGGCAACTGAACCTGCACAGCGATTCGTCGTATCGCTTCGAGCGGCGGGTCGATCCCGAGGGGCTCGATTGGGCCAGCCGCCGCTGCTGCGAGTTGATTCTGGAACTGGCCGGCGGCGAGTTGGCCGCCGGCGTGGTCGACGTCGGCCAGCCGCCGCCGCGGCGCGAGCCGATCGTGCTGCGGCTCTCGCAGCTGAAGCGGATCCTCGGCATCGACGTGCCGGCGGAGCGGGTGCGGGAGATTCTGGTGGCGTTGGGCAACGAAGAAGTCGCGCAGCCGCTCACGCCCCGGCCCGCTCTCCCAAAGGGCGAGGGGAGCATCTGCCGTGCCCTCGTCCCCGTCCCCGCCCCTAACCACTCGTACCCATCACCGTCGTTCCGCCGAGTTGGCGGCGCGACCTGACGCGCGAGATCGACCTGATCGAAGAGGTCGGCGCGAATCCACGGCTACGACGCCATTCCCGAGGACGTCGGCGTGCCGATGGTCCCCTCGGCCCGGCGGCGCGAAGATCGCGTGCTGGAGAAGATCCGCCACGTGCTTGACGGCCGCCGGCTTCGACGAGGCGATGACGCTCAGCGTGGTCGACGAGCAGACCGTCGGCCGCGATGAGCCCGTGGACCGACGCCGAGCCGCTGCGGAGCCAGATGCCGGTGATCCGCGGGGCCGATTGCCTGCGCCGCAGCCTGGTGCCGAGCCTGCTGGCCGTGCGGCGGACCAACGAGGCGTTGGCCAACGCGGAGATCGAGCTGTTCGAGATTGCCAAGGTCTATCTGCCGCAGGACGGCGAGTTGCCGCAGGAAGAGATCATGCTGGCCATCACCAGCGGCCGCGACTATGCGGCCGTCAAAGGGGTGATCGAGGCGATTCTCGGCGAGTTGAAGATCGCCGGCGCCGCTGGAGGCCGACGATGCCGACATTGCGACTGCTCGATCCGGCCGCGGCCTGCCGCCTGCGGCTCGGCGACGAGCTGCTGGGCTACGTGGGCCAGTTGACGGCCGAGGCGCTGCGGCAGTTCGATCTTCGCGGGCCGACCACCGTGGCCGAGATCAGGCTGGCGCCGCTGGTCGAGGCGGCCGACCTGGTGCCGCGCTACGTCGCCGCAATCGCCCTATCCGGCCGTCACCCGCGACCTGAACCTGGTGGTCGACGAGGCGGTCCGCTGGGCCGACGTGGCGGCCACGGTCCGAGCCAGCGGCGGCCCGTGCTTCGAGTCGCTCGAATACCGCGACACCTATCGCGACCCCGAGCGGCTGGGCCGCGACAAGAAGAGCCTGCTGTTTACCATCGCCCTGCGATCGGCCGAAGGCACGCTGACCAGCCAGCAGGCCGACGAGGTCCGCGACCGGCTCGTGGCCGCCTGCCGGGAGAAGCACGGGGCGGAGTTGAGAGCGTAAAAGAAGGGATTAGGGATTGGGGATTAGGGATTAGAAGTCACCTGGCAGGACCCCGTCCTCGAGTCCTAATCCCTAATCCCCAATCCCTAATCCCTTCACTATGACCGTCCGACTCCTTTCACGAAGCCCTGACCCACGGCGTGCTGGTCTTCGACGGGGCCATGGGCACCGAGATCTACCGGCACCACGTCTTCACCAACCGCTGTTCGACGAGCTGTGCCTGTCCGATCCGAAGCTGATCCGCCAGATCCACACGCGACTATCGCGACGCCGGGGCCGACGTGCTGACGACCAACACCTTCGGCGCCAATCGGGTGGCGCTGGCGCAAGTTCGCCCTGGCCGAGAAGCTGCCGCGAGATCGTCCGGGCCGGGGCCCGGCTGGCCCGCGAGGTGGCCGACGCGGCCGACCGGCCGATGTTACGTGGCCGGCTCGATCGGCCCGCTGCCCAGCCAGCCGCAGTACGAGGCGGCGATCGAGGAGATGATCGTCGAGCAGGCCGAGGGCCTGATGGAGGGCGGGGCCGACTTCATCCTGTTCGAGACGCAGCCGAACCGCGCGGCGCTGGAGCGCTGCGCGGCGGCCATGCGGCGCCTGCCGGACGTGCCCTTCGTGCTTTCGTTCGCCATCGTCGAGCGCCGGCGAGACGGCCTCCGGCGAGTCGGTCGAGCGGATGCTGGCCCCGTTGCCGGACGGCTCGCCGCAGCCGATCGCCTGGGGCATGAACTGCGGCGTGGGGCCCGACGGGCTGCTCGGCGCGGTCGAGCGGGCCGTGCGGCTGACGCACGCTGCCGCTGATCGTGCAGCCCAACGCCGGCATGCCCAAGGAGGTCGAAAACCGGCGGATCTACCTCTGCTCGCCCGAGTATCTGGCCGAGTACGCCAAGCGGTACGTGGGCCTGGGCGCGTCGGCCGTGGGCGGCTGCTGCGGAACCACGCCCGAGCACATCCGCGAGGTGGCCTTGGCCGTCAAGCCGCTGCGCGCGGGCGAAGGTTCTGCCGCCGGCGGCGCCGGCCGCGGGCGTCGAGCCGAAGACGCCCGCCCCGTTGGCCGAGAAATCGCAACTCGGCGCCCGGCTGGCCGCGCGGCAGTGGATCACCACGGTCGAACTGCTGCCGCCGCGCGGCTACGACCTGCGGTCGACGGTCGCCAAAGGCCACGACGCTGCACGAGCGCGGCGTCAACGCGATCAACATCCCCGACGGTCCCCGGGCCAGCGCCCGGCTCTCGTCGCTGGTCACGGCCGAGCGCATCCTGCACGAGGCCGAGATCGAGCCGATCCTGCATTTCTGCTGCCGCGACCGCAACCTGATCGGCATGCAGGCCGACCTGCTGGCCTGCGCCGCCTGCGGCGTGCGCAACATCCTGTTCGTCACCGGCGATCCGCCCAAGCTGGGCGACTATCCGCACGCCACCGGCGTGTTCGACGCCGACTCGATCGGCATGGCGGCCGTCCAGCGGCGGCTCAACTGCGGCATCGACCTGGGCGGCCAGGCCATCGACCCGCCCACGTTCGCCGTGATCGGCGTGGGGCTCGACCCGACGGCCCTGGACCAGCGGCGCGAGCTGGACCGTTTCCGCCAGAAGGTCGAGGCCGGGGCCGAGTTCGCCATCACGCAGCCGGTCTTCGATCCCGACGCCCTGCTGCGGTTCCTCGACGAGGTCGCAGCATTACGGCATCCCGATCATCGCCGGCATCTGGCCGCTGGTGAGCTATCGCAACGCGTCGTTCATGCAGAACGAGGTGCCGGGCGTGGTGGTGCCCGACGCGGTGATGGAGCGGATGGCGTCGGTCGAAAGCCGCGAGGACCAGTTGGCCATGGGCATCCAGATCGCCCGCGAGTCGGTCGCCCGGGTCCGCGACCGCGTGGCCGGCATCCAGGTCAGCGCCCCGTTCGGCAACATCGACGCGGCCTGGGCGGTGATTGAAGAATAGGGACGCCAGACGTCGGTCTCTTCGAAGATGGCCCGGCTGTCGTTTGGGTCAGAATCGGCTATAACTAGAAAACAACCGTACCAGGAACAGGATGCCAGATGCCTAACGAACTTCAACCTTCGTCCGAGGGACACCAGTCGCCCTTTGAGTGCATCTGTCGTACGAATGCCGCCGGTGTCGAATTCTGGTCCAGTCGTGACTTCGCACACGTGTTGGGGTACGCTGATTATCGCAATTTTGAGCAAGTGATCCAGAAAGCCAGAATGGCCTGTTTTAATAGTGCCCACCCTATTGAGGATCATTTCGTTGAGATCACCGAAATGGTCGAGATCGGCAAAGGCGGCGCGATGCGTCCCGTTCAAACGGTTCTCCTTTCGCGGTATGCCTGCTACCTGGTGGTCCAGAACGCCGACCCCGGAAAAGAAATCGTTGCCCTGGGGCAGACCTACTTCGCCATCCAGACGCGCCGCCAGGAACTCACCGATGAGGCCGCCGAAGCCGAACGCCGGTTGCTACTGCGCGAGGAAATGAAGCTCCACAACGTCAAGCTGGCCGGGGCCGCCAAGGACGCCGGCGTGGTCGAACCGGTGGATTACGCCATTTTCCAAAACCACGGCTATATGGGCCTCTACGGCGGCCTGGACATGCGGGCCATCCATCGTCGCAAAGGGCTCAAGAAAAGCCAGCAAATCCTCGACCACATGGGCAGCACCGAGCTTGCCGCCAATCTCTTCCGCGCTACGCAGACCGAAGAAAAGCTCCGCCGCGAGAAAATCAAGGGCAAGGCCCGTGCCAACCAAACACACCGCGAGGTCGGCGCTGAAGGTGCGTCAAACGATCAAGGAACTCGGCGGCACGATGCCCGAGAATCTGCCCGCCGGCCGAAAGCATCAAGAAACTTGAATCCGCGGAAACGTAAGAAGCTGAAGAAAAGCCAGTCAAACCGAAGACGAAGTGAACACTCTGGAACGGTTCATGTAAGGTCTCGAGTAATGGACCAGCACGAAATCGATCTCTGGCACATGCGGCGGGCCCTGGAACTGGCGGCCGGCGGGCAGGGGTTCGTCGAGCCGAACCCGATGGTCGGCTGCGTGGTCGCCCGGGGGGCGGAGATCATCGGCGAGGGGTTTCATCGGCGGTTCGGCGGCCCCCATGCCGAAATCGAGGCCCTGCGGATCGCCGGCCACCGGGCGGCCGGGGCGACGCTCTACGTGACGCTCGAACCGTGCTGCCACCAGGGCAAGACGCCGCCTTGCACCAAGGCCGTGCTGGCCGCCGGCGTGCGGCGCGTCGTCGTGGCCCAGGCCGATCCGTTTCGCGGAAGTCCAAGGCGGCGGCATCGCCGAACTGCGAGCCGCCGGCGCTGACGGTCGACGTGGGGCTGCTGGAGGCCGAAGCCCGGCGGCTCAACGCGCCCTATCTGAAGCTCGTCGACACGGGCCGGCCCTGGATCATCGCCAAGTGGGCCATGACGCTCGACGGCAAAATCGCCACGCAACGGGCGAGAGCCGCTGGATTTCCTGCCCGCAGTCGCGGCAGATCGTCCACGCGCTTCGCGGCCGGGTCGATGCGATCATGGTCGGGCGGCGAAACGGCCGTCCGCGACGATCCGCTGCTGACCGCCCGGCCGCCGGGGCCGCGCACCGCGGTCCGCGTGGTTCTCGACACCCGGCGCACTCGCTCGGCAGCGACAGCCAATTGGTGCGGACCGCACGCGAAGTGCCGGTGCTGGTGGCGGTGGGGCGAGATTCGTCCGCCGCCGATCGGACGCGGCTTGACCGACGCCGGCTGCGAAGTCTTCGTCTGTGCGGGCGAAACGCACGCGGCGCGGCTGGATGCGCTGTTGGCCGAGCTGGGCGGCGGCGAATGACGAACGTGCTGGTCGAAGGGGGCGGCCGTTTGCTGGGCAGCCTGTTGGACGCCGGGCCGATCGACGAAGTTCACGTGTTCATCGCGCCGAAGCTGTTCGGCGGCTCCGCAGCCGCCACGCCGACGGCAGGGACCGGCATTGCCGCGGTGTCCGACGCACTGCGGATTAACGAGCTTGAGATGCGGCGGGTCGGCGAGGACATGTATGTCCACGGCCGCGTGCGGCGGTGACGTGGTGGTGTGATAACCTGGTGGGGCTCGCTGCGCTCGGCCCACCCTACGAATTCCGATACTGACAGGTTATCAGGGGCCGATGCTGGGTGGGTTCTTCGCCAGGAAATCGCGCGGGCCGCGGGTGGTGTAGTAGGGATAGGTGACGGTGCCGACGGGCGGACCCGGTGGTCCGGCCTCTTCTCCTCGCCCGGCCGCGCGACGCCGCATGTGATTGCCAAGCCGGCAGGCGCGGCCCCCGTCCTCGCATGCGTCATCGGGGTCGCCGACGCAAGGATCTCCATAGACGTCGCCATCGGCGGCCGACTCGTATCCGCAGGCCGCGCCGTTCTCGCATGATGCACAACCGGCGTCGCACGACATGCAGGTTTCCGGAGCTTGGGCGCAACTGCCGCCCATGCACGCCCAGGGACGACGGCCGTGTCTCGAAACACAACCCACCAGGCTGATGACAAGGACGACCGTCAAACAGGAGAAGATCGCGCGTTTCATCGGGAACGATTCCTTATTTGTACGTTGTCTTGCCGGGCACTGGTCGAGTGCGGGAAATCCGCCCGGCCTTCATCAGACATCGGCGAAATAATCCTTACAGTCCAGAAAATCGATAGCACCGCTGCTTTCGACAAGGAAGGAAATGCCGGAATCTCAGGCGGCGGCCTAGCCGGAGGATGGACAAGATGGCGTGAGTTTGCGGGCTGGTCGCGGCTCGGCAGGTCAGTGAGACTGTTTTCGAGCGTCAAACGGGACAGTCCCATTTTCGCTGGTACGAAAATCGGGGCAGTCCCGGTCAGTTCGCCTTCGTCCCCAATAGCTTTTTCAGTTGCGGCCAGGTGCGGGTGTTGGCCACGTCGGCCTTGGTCAGGCCGCCGCGACGGGCCTGCTGCACGCCGTAACGCATGGCGTCGAGTCCCTCGGGCCGATGGGCGTCGGTCGAGATGACGATCGGAATGCCGTGCCGCTTTGCGGCGGCGCAGGCCAGGTCGTCGAGGTCCAGCCGCGAGGGATGGGCGTTGAGTTCCAGCAGCTTGCCGTGGTCCCTCGCGGCCCGCATCACCGCGTCCATGTCGATCTCGTACGGCTTGCGCGCCAACAGCATCCGGCCGGTCGGATGAGCCAAGGCGGCGACGTGCGGATTCTTCAGGGCGTCGACGGCCCGGCGGGTGATCTGATCGCGCGGTTGCTTGTGGCCGTAATGGACGCTGGCCACGACCCAATCGGCCTCGGCAAGCACTTCGTCGGGCAGATCGAGCCCGCCTCGTTCGAGAATGTCGACCTCGATGCCTTTGAGCACCGTGATGCCGCGAAGCCGCTCGTTGAGCTCGTCGATTTCGGCCCATTGCTGCCGAACGCCGGTGCTCGTCCAACCCGCCGACCATCGCGACTCGCTTGGAGTGATCCGTAATGGCGATGTACCGCAGGCCGCGGTGCTTTGGCGGCGGCGGCCATTTCTTCGATGGTCGCCAGGCCGTCGGTCCACGTGCTGTGCATGTGCAGATCGCCGCGAATGTCGGCCGGGGTAAGATAGTTCGGGCAGTTGGCCGGCCTCGGCCCAGTCAAACTCCCACCGCGCCTCGCGCAACTCGGGCGGAAACCACGGCAGATCCAACGCGGCATAGACGTCTTCCTCCGTGCGACCGGCAAGCCGTTCGTCGCCGCGGAAGACGCCGTATTCGTTGACCTTCAGCCCGCGCGATTTCGCCCTGCCGCGGAGCACGATATTGTGCTGCTTCGAGCCGGTGAAGTAGACCAGCGCCGCGCCGAACGATTCGGCGGGGACGGCCCGAAGGTCGACCTGCACGCCGGCCTGCAACCGCACGGTCATTTTCGTGTCGCCCCTGGCCTCGACGGTCGCCACGCCTGGAAAAGCGGCGAGGCAATCCATGACGCCCGAGACGTTGCGCGTGACGACGAGGAAATCGAGGTCCGCGACAGTCTCGCGGCCGCGGCGATAGCTGCCGGCGGGCGTGATCTTTTCGACGGCCGGACAGCGTTCCATGTGGGCGAGGATGCGCTGCACGTGCTCGTCGGCGTCGACCCACAGGAGCCGCTGCTCGGCTTCCGACGCAATGCCGAGTCCCTGCAGGATGGCGGCCTCGGTCTTTTCGCCGAGGCCCTTGAGGTCACGGACAGCATGGGCTTCGCAGGCGGCGCGAAGGTCGTCGAGCGTGGCGACATTCAACTCACGATAGAGCTGCGCGGCCCGCTTCGGACCCAGGCCTGGCACGCGGAGGATGGCCAGCACGCTTTCGGGCACCTTCGCTTGCAGTTCCTCCAGGAGCGGCAGCGAGCCGGTGTTGACCAGCGCAGCGATTTTCTCCGCCAGGTCCTTACCGATGCCTTCGAACTCGCTGAGCGATCGCGCGTCGTCGGCGACCACGTCGGCGGCCGGCTCGGCCAGGTCGTGGACGGTTCGAGCGGCATTTCGATAGGCGCGCACGCGAAACGGATTCTCTCCTTGGAACTCCAGCAAGTCCGCCACATGCTCAAAAACGTCGGCGATTTCGTGGTTCGTCATCACGGCAACAGGTCCGAGAACATGACACGGCCGGCGCCGTGTGCGTATGCCATTGTATCGGCCACGGCAGGGCGATCCAGCGCATCGATCTGTGGCCCGCAGGGTCCCCCCCGCAGGAGCACAATCGCCCGACGTGGTGTCCGCTTTGGCCGAGGGTGTTGACCACGGCCAGAAAGCCGATTACAGTACATTTAATGTTCGCGAAACGGGTGATTCCGTGCCTGGATGTCCACCGAGGCAGGGTGGTGAAAGGTACGAACTTCCTGAATCTCCGCGATGCCGGAGACCCTGTGGAAGTGGCCCAGCGGTACGAAGAAGAGGGAGCCGATGAGCTAGTTTTCCTCGACATCACCGCCAGCCATGAGGAGCGGGAGATCATCCTCGACGTGGTCCGCCGGACCGCCGAGGTGGTGTTTATGCCCCTGACGGTCGGCGGCGGGATTCGCACGATCGACGACATCCGCACTCTGCTCCGCGCCGGGTGCGATAAGGTTTCGATCAATTCGGCCGCTTGCCGCGATCCCGACTTCGTCCGCCAGGCCGCCCGGCGCTTTGGCAGCCAGTGCATCGTGGTGAACATCGACCCGAAGCGGGTCGACCGAGACGGCAGAGAGTTTTGGGAGGTACAAATCAACGGCGGCCGGATCGGCACCGGACGGGAAGCGGTCGCCTGGGCCCGGGAGGTGGAACGCCTTGGGGCCGGCGAGATCGTGTTGACCTCGATGGACGCCGACGGAACGAAGAATGGGTACGACTTGGAGATTACCAAGTCCGTGACCGACGCGGTGTCGATCCCGGTGGTGGCAAGCGGCGGCGCGGGGTGTCCCGAACACCTGGCCGACGCGATCCTGCTGGGCGGCGCCGACGCCGCTTTGGCAGCTGAATGC
>CAWBLA010000006.1:0-1068209 GCA_963789525.1 uncultured Planctomycetaceae bacterium | reverse complement strand
AAGATGCTCCCGGACGACAACACCAATACCCTGCTCGTGGAAATGAACACCCCCGCCGGCTCACCGCCCCCTCCGTGACCGATGCGGTGGTGCATAACGTTGCCGATGTGCTGGCGAAGACGCGCTACGTCAGTAACTTCGAAGCCTATCTCGGCGAGTCTGCGCCGTCCGACTTTGCCGCGCTCGTGCGCGGCGACGCCATGCAGGGCAGCCCAACCTATGCACAGATCCGCCGGAGAAATGCGTCGCCTGTTTTTTGTGCGCTGCGGCCTGCCCGGCCAATTGCATCTATATCGAGGCGGCCGAGAATACCGGCATCACCGCATCAGCGCTGCCGAGCGCTATGCCAAGGTTTATAACATCGACTACAACCGCTGCATTTTTTGCGGCTATTGCGTGGAAGCCTGCCCCTGCGACGCCATTACGCACGGCCACGAGTTTGAAATTGCCGCCTATGACACCAATACCCTCGTCTATCGCAAGGAACAGATGCTGTCGCCCAGACCGGCCCATATGGGAGCGAATGCGGTATTCAACCGGGACGAAGTGGCCGGCGGCGCGCCAACTTTACCTGTAGCGGGGAGCTAAAGTTCAATAGTTTCTGTGAGCTGGATTCAAGCTCGCTAGCCAGCGAATTTTCAGTAGCCTGCCTGGCGTTGCGAGCGCCACCACGACGGAAGTCACCGCCGGTTGATGCAGCAGCCACGCAACCGACAGCAGCCCCATCGGCTGGCCGACTTCTGCCGCAATGCGGCGAATTTCCGCTAGGGCCGCGAATGTCGTCTCCTCGCATCCCGGCTCGCCGTGGCGAGAAAGAGGTCGGTCCTTGGAGAATAACCGGTTCCGGGCCCGTTTCTGGGCACTTCACCAGCCGTAGTGAACTTCCCGGTCAGGAGCCCTTGACTAAGCGGGCAGTAGCAGAGGATGCCGACGTTCTGCGAGGCACATAAGGGAGCAATCTCATACTCGACGGCCCGCCACAACAGACTGTATGCCACTTGATTGCTGGCGGGGCGGTCAAAACGAAGCAATTCACTGAGGTAGCTGATGCCAAAGTTCGACACGCCAACGGCGCGAATCTTGCCTTCTGCCTGCAAGGCGCGGAGGGTCTCGAATATCGGTTCCAAGGGGAACGCCGCATTGGGCCAGTGCACCTGGTACAGGTCGATGTAGTCGGTTCGTAGAGTCCGCAGACTCTCCTCACACCGCCGTCGAATCATCGCCGGGCTAAGTTGGACTTGCCACCTTTGTGGCGATGACGGCGTTCTTCCGCCGAGGCCGCATACCTCGCCAAAATGTTCTCCGAGTCTCCGTCACCATAGGTGGGGGCCGTGTCGAAGAAGTTGACGCCCGCATCAAGGGCCGCATGGATCGCGGCGACCGAGTCCTCCTTCGCCTGGTTCTCCCAGAAGAAATCTTTCGTGCTGATCGACCAACCGCCCATACACACCGTCGAGACTTCGAGATCCGTTTGTCCGAGCTTTCGATATTTCAATAATGCACCGAACGGCGATTATAGCGGAGATAAACGATACGTCAATCATTCTCTTAGAGAATGTGATTGCACATATTTGGCGGCCTTGCCGATGCTTCTGCAACGCGTCGCTCTCGGCACTTCGACAAGCTGAACTAATTGTGTGCAGTATTGTGCGTTGACAAACGCCGCAGCAGATTTTAGGATGGATGCATGTCTATCAGCGAAGTAGCGCGACTCGCGGGCGTCACCCACGGCACGGTCTCCCGGCTGATCAATGGCCGCGGCGGGGTCGCCGAAAGCACCGCCCAACGCATTCGCTTGGCCATGGAGCGACTCGGCTATCAGTCGCGGCCGCCGGATCGTCGGCGCGGCCGCAAGCCGGCCCCCAGGCATCCGCACCGGCAATGTGTGCCTGTTATTGGTCGGCACTCGAGGGGGATTCCTCCAGCGGCCGGGCGTCGATGCGGTCATCGCTGGTATCGAGACGCTGCTGCGAGGGCGCGGCATGAGCTTGATGTTGGGGGGCGTCGCAAACCTTCGCGATCTTCCCCCCGCGATCGTCGGTCGCAAAGTCGATGGCCTGCTTCTGATTGGCGAGGCCAGTGACGCTCTGCCCCAGCCGTACCGGGCGCTTCCGGCTGTATGGGTCCTTAGCCGTCAATCGCGGATGCAGCGTTGGGCCGACCACGTGCTGCCTGATAATCCCGAGGTCGGCCGTCTAGCCGCAAAATACCTCGCCGAGCACGGCCATCGCCGGGTGGCATTTGTGAACGACCAGCCGAGGCACCCCGGCTTTCGACAACGTGGCGAGAGTTTTCGAATCGGAGGCGACAGCGCGGACTCGACGTCACGACGCTCGTGGCGGCCTGCAACGACGCTGAGGACGCCGACGATCCATGGGACCTTGAACGAGCGGGCCGCCAGGGCCCTTTGTTGGATCAACTGCTCAGCGTCACGCCGCAGCCTACAGGCTTGTTCGTGCCCACCGACGAGCAAACCGCACGACTCTATCCGTTGCTCTCCGGTCGCGGCCTGCGATTCGGCCAGGAGATCGCAGTCATTTCCTGCGACAGCCAAGAGTTCTGGCTTCGGCAGTTGGACCCGCGGCCGCCGAGCATCGACTTGAACTTTGGGCTGATCGGAGAGCGCCCGTCGAACAGCTTCTCGTGCGCATCAGCCATCCGGAGCATCCTCCCGGAACTCGAATTCTGGTTCCGCCAATGCTAGTGGAGCCGGCATAGCAGCCTATTCGTCACTGGCAGTTAGCCATGCGCTTCGATCGCCGACAGTTTATCGACCTGATGACGTTCGGTCCGTGCCCCCGGCAGATGTTGTGCGAGTTGTTCGGCCTGCTGGTCGGAGTCGAGACGGAGTGGCAATCGCAGGGCGCTTCGCCTGCGGAGATCGATTTGACGGCCTTCGACTGGGACTACGTGCCCTACGTCGAGTGCGGCGGTAACACCGGCCCCTGGTCCGACAAGCCGCCTGAGACGCTCTACGAAGATGACGAATACGCTTATTCAGCGCGATGGGCTGGGCCGCACGCTGAAGCTGTGCAAGCATATCGCGACCGTGCCGCTGCCCCTGGACTTTCCCGTCCGCGACATGGACGATTGGCTGCGGCTGAAGCCGCTTACTTCAGTTCCCCGAAGAGCGCATCGACTGGGCGGCCGTCGATGCTGCAAGGCGAGTGCAAACGGCGGGTGCGCTTGTGTGGGGCGGCTTCCCGGCGGCTGGGACATGGCCCGCGAACTGATGGGCGAAGAGATTGCCTGCCTGGCCTACTATAAGCAGCCGGAACTCATGCACGACCTGCTCGATACGCTCGCGCGACACGGCTGTCAGAGTCTTCGAACGCGTGACCGAGCGGGTGACGATCGACCAGCTGTTCGTCCACGAAGACCTGGCCGGCAAATCAGGCCCGCTGGTCGGCCCGCGCAAGTGGAGCGGTTCATCGCGCCGTACTATCGGCAAGCCTGGGACGTGTTGCTTCGCCGCGGCACGCGGCTGTTCAACCTGGACAGTGACGGCAACGTGGGCCCGGTCGTTGATGCTTTCCTGCGACGCGGCGTCAACGTGATGCATCCCGTGGAGCCGGCCGCCGGCATGGACGTCGTCGCACTTCGCAAGAAATACGGGACGGCGGCTGGCGATGCTCGGCGGCATCGACAAGCACGTGCTGCGCCGCAGCAAGGAGGAAATCCGCCGCGAATTGGAGTACAAGTTGCAGCCGCTCATGCAGCAGGGCGGCATGGTGTTCGGACTGGACCACCGCATCCTAACGGCACGCCGCTGGAGAACTACCGCTACTACGTCAAGCTCGGCCGAGAGATGCTGGGCCTGCCCCCATTGGACGGCACTCGCCGCGGCTGGGGTCGCATGGGATTCTGAAGAACTCGCGGAAGCGCGAGCGTGGCGGCGTGGTTACCAGAGCCATGAAGTCGGCTTTGATAACTATTGCAGCGAGATCGCCCGGCCCAGCGGCTGAAGAATGTGCTCGATCACGTGGCCGTCGATCGTCTCGTGGCACAACTGGCGCAGCCGATCGATCGTTTCGACGAACGTCTTGTCCGGCGCCAGGCTGCCGTACTGCCGCGCCGTGACGTAGACGCTCAGTTGCTCCTCGGGATACTCGCCCATGCGCACCTGATAGGCGTTGGTCCGCGTCTCGACGCTGATGCGCAGTTGCATGCGGCAATCGGGATCGATGGCGATCGTCATCGACGGCTCACAATTGATCACCGTTGCCCCGGGCATTTCCAGCACCGGCTCCATCGACGGGCTGACGCCCAACACCTCGGCCATCAGTTGATTGTGGTTGCCGCGATAGGTAAAATCAAAGCCGAACAGCAGATCGAGGGCCTCGCAGTCCAGCGGGCTGACCGAAAGCATGTAGGGGGCCAATTCGAGGATCAGCTTGTGCTGCTCCATCGCCCCGTCGATGGAATCGGGGTTGACCTGGCCCGAACAGACCCGGCGCGGCTCGATCGTACACCACCGGTAGGCCCCTTGGTCTTTGTCCTCCTCCAACACGAAATCCCCCCGCTCCCGGCTGTAGAAGTTCCGCATCGTCGGATAGGTCTTCTGCACGCGCTCGAAGAAATGCAGCACCGTCTCCCGATTGGCCGGCAGTTCCATCTCGGTGCCGAGATTCATGTTGACGTAGAAATCGTCGCACAAGGAGCCGTAACGCATACATTCCGATTAGCCTTTCCCGGCCCGGCAGCGGCGGGCCGGTGGGCTCGCGTCGACGCCGGGCTCGCACGTCCCAAGTATAGGGCTCGCCAGCACAACCTGTCAAAGGCGGACACACCGTCATCGCGTGAGAACCATTCTGAGGAACACCGTCATGCCAACTGCAACGATATATCCTACAAGATATCCTACAAGCGAACTACGAGACGCAATCTCGGTCTTCCCCAGCCGATTGGGCTGGATGGCAATCGCTGTCGCCGGGACAGCGGTCAAGCAAGTCACGTTCGGTCACCAAACTGCGGCGGCTGCCCGGGCGGCGCTCGATCCGTGCCAAGTGGCCGGTGCCTCGCCCGGTCGCGCGACGAACCCTCTGACCGCCCGGCTGCAAGCCTACGCCGAAGGCGAGCGGGACGATTTCCGTGACGTTCGCGTCGAATCGGCCTCGACCAGCGACTTCCAACGCCGCGTCCTCAAACACTGCCGACAGGTGCAGCATGGCACCACGATCACCTACGCGGAACTGGCCGCCAAAGCAGGCTATCCTGGAGCAGCCCGCAGTCGGCAACTGCATGGCCGCGAATCGGGTCCCATTGATTATACCCTGTCATCGGGTGGTTTGCGCGGATGGGCGGGTCGGCTCGTACTCGGCCGCAGGTGGTGCGGTAATGAAACGCCGGCTTCTGGCCCTGGAGTTGGCAAAATGATCTAGAATTGAACGGCGGTTCTCGGCAGAATACCGCCGCTTTCCGGACGTCGCAGTGCCTCGGCTGAAGGTTGAGTGGGTTGTAGTTGTAGCTGCACGTCGCCTTCGTACCGTGCCATGCCCGCCACGCAACCGACCTTTTGGGATGTGCAACGCCGCAGCGACGGAGCGGTACTGGTCCGCGTCCACTCGCGCGACCGCCAAGGCGGCCGCTTGCCCGACGCTGTGTTCGCCTTTCGCTTGGGCGATCCGCAGTACGACTACTGGTGTCGTCAACTTGCCGATCCGATGGCACGGATAGCTGCCCCATGCAGCGCGGACTGCCGCGATTTTTGTGACAACGAAGAGGGGACTGTCGCTCTCGGCAGTGCATGCTCGTTCGGTGAAAATGCCGCTGGCGCTCGAATTGCAGCCACGCTAATAGTTGACTTCAGGTGGCGGGCGGATATACTGATTTTCTGCTGCGGTGCGCGAGCTTGGCGCTACAGACACCACGTCTCACCATCCCACCTGTACAGCCCGTTGGCTGCATTGGGCCGCTATGACCTTTCATTCGGAGTCAATCATGCCTGGCTTCTCGGCAGTGGTGTGCCTGGCAGGCGTCTGCCTGGCCGCTTTGTCCGTTTCTTCCGCATCGGCGGGCGAAGCGATGCGCGTCAGTGCATTTCGTGCAGATATCACGCCCGCCGTGGGCGAACCCATGTTCTCCTGCGATCCGCTTCGCACCGTCGAGCAGCCGCTGTTGGCAAAGGGGATCGTCTTGGAGTCGGCTGGCCAGCGCTACGTGCTGTGCGCCCTGGATTGGTGTCTGTTGTCCAACGGCGCCTACGACTCGATGCGCGGGGCGATTGCGGCCGCGGCGGGTACGTCGCCCGCGCACGTGGCAGTACAAACCGTCCACCAGCACACTGCCCCGCTGGTCGATACGGACGCACAGAAGTTGCTCGCCGCAGCGGGCGCCCGGAATTGGGTGTCGATCAGAAGGCGTTCGACGCCATCTGCCGGCGCGTCGCGGCGGCGGTGCGGCAGTCTTTGGACGGCTTTCAACCGGTCGATCACATCGGAATCGGTCAGGCCAAGGTTGAACGCGTGGCATCCAACCGTCGGCCCGTCGACGCATCCGGCAAGATCGCCGTCCGTTTTTCGACGTGTTCGGATCCTGCGATTCGGGCGTTGCCCGAGGGCAACATCGATCCCTACGTGAAGACAATCACGTTTGCGCGCGGCGACAAGCCGCTCGTGCGGCTCCATTATTACGCCACGCACCCGCAAACCAGCTACGGCGACGGCCGTGCATCAAGCGACATTGTCGGCGATGCCCGGGAGGCCCTGGAACGCGAGGAGAACGTTGAGCAGATATACTTCACCGGTTGTTCAGGCGACGTGACGATGGGCAAGTATAACGACGGCTCGCCGGAATGTCGCCCGGCGCTTGCCAAGCGGCTGTTGGCCGGCATGCGGGCGGCCGCGGCGGCGACCCGGTTCGTCGCCGCCGAGCCGATCCGTTGGCGGACGTATGCGCTCGTGCTGCCAGCCCGAACCGACGGCGACTTCCAAATCGACAAGGCAGTTGCCCGCACCAAGGATGCGACGGCTGCGCCCGTCCAGAGAGTCTATTTTGGTGCGGCGTGCGTCGCGTTCGACCGGCGTATTCAGCGGCCGATTGAATTGGCATCGCTCGAAATCGGCAACGTCTGCATCGTCCACCTGCCGGGCGAGCCGATGATCTGTTTTCAACAGTTCGCGCAGACCCTCAAGCCCGATGCCTTTGTCGCGGTGGCCGGGTATGGCGACGGCGCCCCCGGCTATCTTTGCCCGGCAAAAGCGTACAAGGAAGGCGGCTACGAGCCCACTGCCTCGCGCGTCACGCCGGAGGCCGCGCCGCTAGTGAAGAAGGCCATTACCGCGTTGCTCGGAGCCGACTGATGATCCTGTCCTCGCTGCCATGCCAGAGAACCATAGAAATTGTCGCAAATTTATCCAGGTGCTTGCATGCCAAAATTGAAGATGAACGCCGTTGATCTATGGCCGAAGCTCTTGCTCGGCGTCACCATCGCGCTGTCGCTGCTTGCGAGCTTCACGACACCAGCCGCGGCCGCTGGACAGTCCGTGTCTGCCCCGATTACGTCGCTTACGAATCCCTTAGCGATTCGGATCATGAACTACGGACAGTACGAAGAGGCCGCTTGGACGCACTTGCCGTCGATCGGGATGCACTACGTCTTCTTGGCCGCGCCTGCTCCAAATGAGGTGCCTGCGCTGGAGAAAAAGCTTGCCGAGCATCACCTCCACCCCTTGGTGCTCCGCGGCGACACCGACATCGGCCGCGAATCCTGCGTCGACGAGTTGGCGGGCCAGCTTGCCGTCTGCGAAAAGATGGGCGTCAAGTACCTGTTTCTTTCGCCGAAGCATACCGGGCGTGAGCAAGGAGGTGGCCTATCAGCGCCTGCGCCGCGCCGGCGACGTCGCCCGCAAGCACGGCGTCATCATTGTCCTCGAGACGCATCGCGACTTGGGCGCCAACGGCGACGTCCATCTGGAAACGATGCGCCGCGTCAATCACCCCAACGTCCGCGTCAATTTCGATACCGGCAACATCACCTTCTACAACCGGGGGACCGACGCCGTCACGGAACTGAAGAAAATCATCGACTACGTCGCCACGGTCGAGCTCAAGGACCATAACGGCAAATACATGGACTGGAATTTCCCGGTGCTCGGCAAGGGCGTGGTCGATTTCCCCGGCATTCTCAAGGTCCTCGAAGAGCACCATTTCCACGGACCCATCACGATGGAGGTAGAAGGGCATTCATGGCGTGACGATGGACGAAGCCCAGACAAAACGGTATATTGCCGAGTCGGTCAAATACATCCAGTCTCTGGGCAAGTTCCAATAGCCAAGTTCTGAGCCAAGCGGGGGCTCGTTTCGTGGAAATTATCGAACTGGTCATCATGGTGGTCATGGTGGCCTTCAACGGCATCTTCGCCGGCTACGAGATTGCCCTGGCCGCCGTCACCATTGCTCGTCTGCAGGTCCTGGCCCGCGAAAATCGCGCCGGCGCCAAGGCCGCCCTGTACATGAAGGAGAACATGGAGGCCAGCCTGGCCGCCGTGCAACTGGCAATTACGCTGTTGGCGGCCATCGCCGCCGCGATCGGCGGTCTGGGGGCCGCCGAGCATCTCAAGCCGTTCCTGCTCCGACCGGCTGGGCCTGTCGCCCGCCGATCCGGCCGTCTTGGCCATCGCGTTGGTCGTGCTTCCGCTGACACTTTTTACCATGATGTTCGGCGAGCTGATGCCGAAGGTGTTTTCGCTGCGCAACAAGGAGTGGGTCTGCCTCCGGCTGTCGCCGATGATGCGATGGTTCTGCTTCAGCGTTTGGCCGGCGGTCTGGCTGTTCGAGGGCTGCCGTGCGGGCGTCCATGCGTTGGAGCGAGCGCCGCTGGCGGCCGCGGATGGACGCTTCGGCCAAACGCGAGGCCATCGAACTGCTGGAACTTGCGCGCCCATACCGCCTATGCCCGGGCGTCGCGGCTGATCGGCGAGCGGCAGGAGGGCATAATCCTCGGTGCCGCGCGGCTTGTCGAGTTGCACGGTGCGCGAAATCATGCTCCCGGCCGAACACATCACCATGCTCCACGTCAACGCCCCGCTGGACGAGAGCCTGATCGCCGCCCATCTCGAAATGCACACGCGTTTTCCCGTGGCCGAGCAGGCCGGCGATCCGCAATCCATCCTCGGCTACGTCAATTTTAAGGACCTCGTTGCCCTGATGCGGCTGAGCCTGCCGCACGCGGCATCGCTGCGGGCGATCCTCCGCCCCATGCCCAGTCTCGCCGCCGATCTGACGCTGACCGCCTGCCTGGAACGGATGATCCGCGAACACACGCACATCGCGCTGGTCCGCGATCGGGCCAGCCGCGTCGTCGGGTTGGTCACGCTGGAAGACATTCTCGAAGAGCTCGTCGGCGACATCCAGGACGAGTACGATCGGCTGCCAATCCACGCTCGTGCCCTCCGGCCAGGCATGGGTTGCAGGCGGCGGACTGCCCTTGGCACGGCTGAAGGACCTGACCGGCATTGATTTGGCCGCCGACTTGCCCGGCAAACGACCCGGCGGCGGAGCGTGCGAAACGTGAGTGACTGGATTCTCCAACACTTGCAGCGACCACCCCGTGGCGGCGACATCATCGAGACGCCCGGCCTGCGGGTCGTCGTCCGCAAGGTCCGCCGTCAGAAAGTCCTCGAAGCCCAAGTCGGCCGAACATCGTAGCAGTCACGCTCCGCGTGCCGTCCGCCGGTTACGGCACAGGGAGTGTGCCTACTACTGCCGACCCAATACGCAAACCTTGGGCAGTAATTCCGAGATGCTCTGGCCCGCCTCGTCTTGGGCCCACGCTGCCACCCATCGCCCCCAGGGCACAGGAACCTCGCCGAAAACGAGTTGCTGCCGCTGGAGGGTGGGCATGCCGGGTGCCACTCGTCAATTCAGGTCGGTTGAGGCGCTAGCCCGCAGACGGGATAGGGTGCGTCGGGAACGCACCCTACAGAAATCACGCAAATTCCTATTGACAGCCCGCGCCGTCTGTACTATATTTACTAGTACAGTTAACGAGGTGCCCGTGGAATTCTCCGTCGATCCGTCCAGCCGGCTGCCGATCTGCCGGCAACTGAGCCAACAGATTCGCGAGGCCGTCGCGCGGGGCACTCTCAGCGCGCACGAGCGGCTGCCGTCGGTCCGTGAACTGTCGCGTTCGGTGGTCGTCAACCCTAATACGGTCGCGCGCGTTTACTCCGACTTGGAACGCGAGGGAATTCTCAACACGCGACCGGGGCTGGGCGTATTCGTCGCGCAGCCCGGCAATGACCTGTCGCGAAAGGTCCGCAAAGAGCGCCTCCAAAAGGCTGCGAACCGGTTCCTGACCGAGGCCGTGCATCTCGGCTTCACCGAGGACGAGGTGACGACGCTGGTCCGTGAACGAGCCAGGCAATTTCAGTGGAGCAAGTAGCAGGCACGCTCCGCGTGCCGTAGCACTCCCTACAAGCGAGAACCCATCATGCCCGACGTGATTGTCACACACCGCCTGACGAAGTATTACGGCGACGATTGCGCCGTCGATGGCCTCGATCTCCACGTGACCCAGGGGACGGTCTACGGCCTGCTGGGCCGCAACGGCGCCGGCAAGACGACGGCGATCAAGATGCTCATGGGCATGGCCCACCCCAGCTTCGGTAGGGCCGAAATCTTCGGCGAAGACACGATGCACCTTCGGCCGGAGACGCGGGCACGAATCGCCTATCTCTCCGAGGGGCATCCCCTGTATCGCCGGATGACGATCGGCCAGGCAGTCGGGTTCACCAGGGCGTTCTACGCGCGGTGGGACCAGCGTCTGCTGGAGCAGATTCTCGACCACTTCGAGCTCTCGCCGAAGCGGCGCATCCGCCGGCTCTCGCGCGGCCAGCAAGCCCAGGTGGCCTTGGCCCTGGCCGTGGCGACCGACCCGGAACTGCTGATCCTCGACGATCCCACGCTCGGCCTCGACACGGTAGTGCGCCGCGATTTCCTGGAGTCGCTTATCCAGATTATCCAGCGCCGCGGCCGGACAATCCTGTTCAGCTCGCACATCCTCGGCGACGTGGAGCGCGTGGCCGATCGGATCGGAATTCTGGTCGACGGCGTGTTGCGGGTCGATTGTCCGACTGACCATTTCAAGGACTCGGTGCGCAAGATCCTGCTGGAGTTTGACGGCGAGCCGCCCGAGCTGCCGCCGTGTCCGCGACTGGTCCACAGCCGCCAGGTCGGCCGTAAGTTGGAGTTGATCGTCGTCGGCTATAACGGCGAGCACCGCCTGTTGTTCGATTCGCTGAAGCCCCGCGGCGTCGAGGTGATCGACTTCAACCTGGAGGACGCCTTCATCGAATACACCCGCGGTTCGCGCCGCGGTCTGCCGGTCTTTTCGGAGGAGGAAGTGGCCGATGTTTAGAGCGATGACCTTGAAAGAACTGCGGGAGACGAGGGCGATCTTTCTCGCGGCCCTGGCAGCCTTTGTGTATCTGTTCTTCAGCCAGATGTATCCGTGGCTATTTTTCAGTCGTGCGCGCCGTCGCCGTACCGTTTATTCAGGACACGTTTCTGCCGCTGTTCATTTGCATTGCCGGGGCGGCGGCGATCGGCCTGGGATTGCGGCAGACGCTGGGCGAGTCGATTGGCGGCACCTATCCGTTTCTGCTGCATCGACCCGCGCGGCGACGTTGGCTAATCGGGATGAAGCTGCTGGTGGGACTCGTCGGATATCTGATTTGCGCGGCAATTCCTGTTGTGGCCTACGGGCTGTGGACAGCAACGCCGGGGACTCACGCCAGCCCTTTTCAGTGGTCCATGACCGTTCCAAGCTGGATTTGCTGGTTCGCTATGACGGTCCTATACCTGGGCGCGTTTCTGACGGGTCTTCGGCCCGGCGGATGGTACAAATCGCGGCTGCTGCCGCTCCCGGCCGCCGGCCTGGCGGTCGTCCTCGCGACATTCCTTGCTTTGGAGCCTGGAAGACCGCTGTGGGCGGTGCTGGCGATTATCGTCGCCGACATGTTGTTCTTGATAGCCATCTTGTTCGTCGCGCAAATGCGCGATTACTTGTAAGCCGAGGGCCGTTTCGGCAGGGAGCCAAAGCATGCAAACACAGCCCAAGAAGCTTCCGACGTTCATCGTGGCGGTCATTTTGGCGACCGGCGCGGGCGTGGCCTGGGCCATCGCAGTTTCGCTGTGTAGCGCCATCATCGACGATGCCGTCCGACCGGCGGACGAGATTCGATTCAGGCAACTGGGAGTCCAGAACGATGATAACACGCCGGTCATCCGACTCTACTTGCAGGATGGCCGCACACACTATGTCACCCTAGACGGCACTGCGATTAACGCTTCCGGCGTCAACTACCTGATCGACATGCCGGCGCCGCTCGACCAGCGCGACCGTGACAAGATATTAGGGTGGCCGGCCAGGATTGCACAAGTCTATGGTACTGCGGAGAAGGTTTGGTACTTCGTGCATGGCGACCGCGCCGAGGGCCGCGGCTATTTTGTGGGCTATGACTCGAGGACCAATCGCAGGATCGGGTACATCGGACGCGCCGGCTTCCGGTCGACCGAGCCGCCCCCTGAGGACCAGTTCAGTACCTTCGTCCGCTGGTCTGCGAATAACGCGATTTCTTACCTGCCCTGTGAAGACAATCTGGAGGAACGCACGGGTGTACGGACGCACGGCTTCCCACTCTGTCCATGTCTCGTGACCGACGATGGCCTGATGCTGATCGAACTGGATGAACGAGCAGTCAAGCCCCTGTACAGGGCCACGGGCATTTTCTGGGTCGCGGTGTCACACGAGCCGGGGCCGATCGAGCCGCAACGGTCAGTGCGGCCACCGACAATCTTAGCCCGCATGCCGGATCAAATCGTGATCCTCGGCCCGAGCGGTCAGCAATTGCAGGCATTCCAACTTCCTGCGGAGCTGAGAGACTCGAGCTTGGGCTGGATCCAACTCACCGAGAACGAGGCGTTGGTCAGGAAAGGCGAGGATTTGTATTGGGTTCAGCCCGACGGGAAGATCGTTCGGCACGAGCACGTGGCGCTGCTTGAGCCCACGCCAAAATCGGCCGCGAGGACGGCATTTGACGACGTTCTGGTTCCTGGCGCGAGCGTCCCGTCCCCATCCGTTATCACAGGGTTTATCGCCGTGCGGGTGTGGAATCGGTGGAATGCGATACAGGATGAATCACTGAGTTACTTCGCGGCTCTTGGTCAGGCATTGTGGCAAAAGTGGCCGACACTGCTACTGACAAGCATCATCAGTATCGTGCTCGCATGGTTCACCTATCGCCGGCAGCGCCGGTATGGGATGGCGTGGACCGGAATGTGGACGGGCTTCGTGCTCCTGTTTGGTCTGCCCGCCTATTTTGGCTATCTCGCCCATCGCTCGTGGCCGGCGCGGCTGGCGTGTCCGAGTTGCGGATGCCCGGCGCCCTGCGCGATCGGGAGACGTGCTTTGCCTGCGGCGCCGAGTTCCCGCCGCCGGCGCCGAAAGGGATCGAAGTCTTTGCGTGAGGTCGTCCCAAAGGGACAGTCCCATTTTTGCTGACACAAAAATCGGGACAGTCCCCTACAGATCGATCCGCCGGCCGTCTTGGTGGCTTTGTCGGGCGGCCTGGACGATCGAAATCGCCCTGTAGGCGTCTTCCAAGTCGCACGCACTGCGGACCAGGCTCGTGACGGCGCGATGGAACTGCGTCAAAAGCTGCTCGCCGACCGGCCGCTCGCTGTCGAGCGATTCCTGGTGCCGGCCGGCCTCGTCGAACCAGACCAGCGTAGTCGGCAGATCGACGAAGGCGATGCCCCGGGCGCAGGAGACCTGCAAGGCGGCCAGCGGGCGGTAGCTGATCGCCTCTTGCCAGCCGGGCGGGACGTAGCGGCCGCAACTGATCTGGGCGATGGCCCCCGTGCCCGGCTTGCCGCGCTGGGAGAAGTCGAGGCTCATCATTTGATAATCGTTCGCGGCGTCGCCGTCGCCGGTACGATGGACCACGCCGGTTACGCCCGTCGGCTCCCGGTCGGCGACGTACCGGCACCAATCGACCTGCTCGATCATGTGGCGGAACGACGGATCGGGGACACGCTGGCCCGGCCGGTGCTCGCCCGGCGGCTCGGCCACCGACCGCTGATGGCAGAACAGCAGGCGGGGCGTGCCGAGTTGACTGGCGATCAGTTCCCTAAGCCGCAGCGTGGCGGGGCCTGGCGGCGCGGAAACTCGGCGACAAACGCGATGCCCGCCTCTTCGACCCGCCGCTTGATCCGCTGGGCTTCGTCCGGCTCGAGGTCCAGGCCCGCCGCACAGTAGACGTCTTTGCCCGACTCGCACGCGGCGAGGATCGGCAGCGCCCCGTACCACTGGGGCGAGAGGACCAGGACAGCGTCGATGTCTTCGCGCTGCGCCAGCACGTGGTAGCCGTCGACGACCTCCGCGTGGAACTCGCCGGCCGCATGTTCGGCCCGATGTCGGACCTGGTCGCAGACGGCCCTGACCTCGAAGCGGTCGGCCAGCGCCCGCAGGGCTGCGGCATGTCGCGTTTGCCAGACGTCGCCGAGACCTACGAGACCGACACGAAGTTTCATACTGGAATTATATCGTCCGCCAAAGACCGGCCTCAATCGCCTCCGTGCGCGGAAGCGGGTGTTTTTCGAAAGTCGCCATGTAGCAAATTGGCTGCAGTTATCCATAGCTCCCTTCCTTCTTATTATGCCGCTCTCGGCGTAATTTTCGCATGTAGTCTCCCTACGGTTTCTCGTTTCTCACATCGCACGGCGGGGTTAGAAAAAATGCCTATATTGCATATCAGGAAAATTCCCCGTGTCCCTACTTGTCAATTCAGATTCTCCAGTTACACTGGGTCGATTCTCGCATGGGAAGGCAGCTAGGTTTTGCAGGGTTGTGCGGCGCTGGATTGGTACAGAGTGCGTGCATCCTTTGCGGCTTGTGACGGCGGCAACCGTCCGCGGATGGACAGGCAGTTTACTCTCAAGCTTTCACGGCCGTAGTGCGAAGTCAGAGACAGGATTCCCCGCACACGGCTTGACCGGCTTTCCCGCCAATTTCTCGAACCGGAAGAAGGAGAAGCACCATGACATCGATGCTGTTGGCAACTATCGTCCAGGCGGCCCTTTTGGCCACGGACGCGCACGCTACCCCGGCCGCGTCGCCGGCGGCCGAGACCTATGCGGCGGCCCGCAAGACGATGGCCGAGACTGGCAAGCCGATGGTTGTCATGGTGAGCACCGACTGGTGCCCGCACTGCCAGGTCATGAAGAAGACTATCCTGCCGCGGGTTCGCGAGCGTGGATTGTTGCGGAAGGTAGCCTTTGCGGTGGTCGACCCGGATCGCGAGAAGGACTTGGCCCAGAAGCTAATCGGCGGAGGGCCGATTCCGCAGCTTCTCATGTTCCGGAAGACGCGCAAGGGTTGGGTGCGGAACGAGTTGGTCGGCGGTCAGAGCGTCGAGAAGGTCGAGGAGTTCATCGAAGAAGGTCTCGCCCACCAGGACACCGACAAGAAACCGGCGTCGGCGCCTGCCGACAAGGCGAAGAAGCCAGCCGAGCGGACTGCCTCGCACGATGTGCTGTCGGACGAAGACGACTCCCAACGCGGCTGAGCGGGATCGTCCACGAGCTTCATCCCGAGCGTGGCGGGGACCGTACGGATTTTTGTGTCACGAGGAGCAGTAGCGACGCAAACCGCGGCGAAGGGGACAGTCCCATTTTTGCTAACATGAAAATCGGGACAGTCCCCGTGGCGAGGTCTCAGCCTGCCCCGATCTCTGCGCCTTGCCTCAGAGAACGCTTCGACCGCAAAGTCGAGATCCGCCGCAGTGTGGGCCGCGGAAACCTGCACCCGGATGCGGGCCTGCTCTTTCGGCACCACGGGATACGAGAACGCCACGACGTAGACCCCCTGCCGCAACATGGCCTCGGCCATCTGTCCGGCCAGCACGGCATCGCCAAGCAGGATCGGGCAGATTGGATGCACCCCGGGGGTGATGCGAAAACCACGCCGGGCCATTCCCTCTCGGAACGTGTGGGCGTTCGCTTCCAGCCGATCGCGCAGCTCGGTAGAACGTGAAAGCAGGTCGAGCGTCTTTAACGACGTCGCCACGATCGGCGGAGCCAGGATGTTTGAAAACAGGTACGGCCGACTGCGTTGGCGCAGCATGTCGATGATCTCTCTGCGGCCGCTGGCGTATCCGCCGCTGGCCCCGCCTAATGCCTTGCCGAGCGTGCCGGTGATGATGTCGACACGGGCCTGTACGTCATGATGCTCATGCGTGCCGCGGCCCGTGCGGCCAAGGACGCCCACGGCGTGCGAGTCGTCGATCATCACCAGGGCGTCATGCCGCTCGGCCAGATCGCAGATGGTGCGAAGGTCTGCGATGATTCCGTCCATCGAAAACACCCCATCGGTGACAATGAGGCGAAAGCGGGCGCCGGCCGCGTGTCTCAACTGCTCCGCCAGGTCCGCCATGTCGTTATTGCGGTAGCGGAACCGTTGGGCCTTGCACAGCCGCACGCCATCGATGATGCTGGCGTGGTTCAATTCATCAGAGATAACCGCGTCGTCGGCTCCAAGAAGCGTTTCGAACAACCCGCCGTTGGCATCGAAACAAGAGGAATACAGGATCGTGTCTTCGGTCCCTAAGAAGCGGCTGATGCGGTTCTCGAGTTCTTCGTGGATCTGTTGCGTGCCGCAGATGAAGCGGACGCTCGCCATGCCGTAGCCCCAGCGATCGAGTGCCTCGTGGGCGGTGGCGATGATGTCGGGATGGTCGGCCAGGCCCAGGTAGTTGTTGGCGCAGAGGTTGAGGAGATGGCGGGGCGAAACATCCGGCGTGCGCGGCGGCGTTGCTTGCGTGCCGCGGTCGCCCTTCCGGACGTCGACCCGGGCGGCCTGTGGCGTGGTAATCACCCGCTCCGACTTGTAGAGTCCGGCATCGCGAATTTGCTGCAACTGCGCGGCCAGGTAGTCCTTCATCGAACCGAACACGGCTAGCCGTCCTTCCACGTGAGGATCACTTTGCCCGAGTTTCCCGAGCGCATGACGTCGAAACCCTGCTGGAACTCGGTGTAATGGAAGCGGTGGGTGATGACGGGCTCGATGTTCAATCCGCTCTGGATCATGACCGTCATCTTGTACCAGGTTTCGTACATTTCGCGGCCGTAGATCCCCTTGATCGTCAGCATGTTGAAGACGACCTTGGTCCAATCGATGGCCAACTCGGCAGTGGGAATGCCGAGCATGGCGATTTTGCCGCCGTGGCACATGTTGGCGAGCATGTCGCGGAAAGCGGCCGGGCTGCCCGACATCTCCAAGCCGACGTCGAAGCCCTCTTTCATCCCCAGCCGTTCTTGCGCCGCCGCGATGCTGTTCTCGCGGGCGTCGAGCGCAAGCGTGGGCTTCATCTTCTTGGCCAGTTCGAGACGATACGGGTTGACGTCCGAGATCGCGACGTGCCGAGCGCCGGCATGGCGCACCACGGCAATCGCCATGATGCCGATCGGACCGGCGCCGGTGATGAGCACGTCCTCACCCAACACGGGGAACGATAAAGCGGTATGGACGGCATTACCCAACGGGTCGAAAATGGCAGCGACGTCGCGCGACACCGCCGGATCGAGATGCCAGACGTTGGTCATCGGCAACGCGAGATATTCGGCATAGGCACCCGGGCGATTGACGCCGACGCCGACCGTCTCCATGCAGAGATGGCGGCGGCCGGCCAGACAATTGCGGCAGCGCCCGCAAACGACGTGCCCCTCGCCGCTAACGACGTCGCCGGCTCGAAAGTCCTTGACGTTGTTGCCGGTCTCCACGATTCGGCCAACGAACTCGTGCCCGACCACCAGCGGCACGGGGATCGTCTTCCGGGCCCAGGCGTCCCAGTTGTAGATGTGGATGTCGGTGCCGCAGATGCCGGTGCGGAGCACCTCGATCAGTACGTCGTTGATGCCGATCTCGGGAGTCGGCACATCGTCAAGCCACAGGCCCTCCCGGGCTTCCTTCTTTACCAGGGCTTTCATCGTTTTCCTCATGCGAGCTTCGCCAAAATGGAAAAGCATCCGAGCGGACCGTCGCGTCCCGCTGGACTTCCCTTAGATACCGGAAGGACGCCCCCGCCGCAAGACCGGCGGTTGGGGGAGATGGCAGATCGGCACGCGTCGCGCGTCGTGCGCCGGCCGCAGGCGATAAATGGCGCGTTTTGCGGGCTGTCCCGATTTTCGTGTCAGCGAAAATGGGACTTCGCCGCGGTTTGCGTCGCTACTGCTCCTCGTGACACAAGAATCCGTACAGTCCCCGTTTTGCGTCCGGCTAACCGCGGCCGAGAACAACGCGGCATCGAAGAGCGTGATCCAGGCGGGCCGGTTTGGATCAGGCGGCCACCAACCTGAGGTGGTCGATTGCCCGTTCTGCTTCGTTGCGAACCCTGATGTCCTGATCGCTCAATAGCGCGGACAACGCGGCGATGGCAGCGATTGCCCGGCTGCCTTGCAGCCGCAGGGCACCCGCGGCATTGCGACGGATCACAGGGTCCGAATCTCGAAGTTTGTCAATCAGTTTCAGGATCAGCGGGTCGGGCTGCGTCAGAGTCTTCTTCATTGGGCGCGGATCGACTAGGGAACAGTTTGACAGGTCTGTTCTGACGTTATCGACCGCCCGGTGCGGCCTTCTTTGCGCCTGCGTGGGAAGTGCGCAAGAGGATAGCTGGGGCGGGCAGCTAAACCAGGAAGGATGTGCGGGCGATCGCCACAGCGATCGCTCGCAACGTCAGTTCGCGGCTTTGTCGATCTGGGCTTCGGCCTTCTGCATCACGCTTTCGATGCTCACCGGCGCGCCGCCTTGGCGCTTGCTCTCGTCGGCGGCCTCCATGAAGGCGAAAATGTTCAGCGTCTCGTCGGCGCTCACAGGCGGCTTGCCGGTCTTGAAGAACTTCACGATTTCAACCAGCATCGGCTTGTAGCCTTCATACTTGCCGATCTCGCCGGTCTTCTCCGTGCCCTCGACCAGTGCGCCGTACTTGTACTCGTGCAGTCCGACGAACGTGGCTGTGCGGCCGTCGCTGCCAAATGCCGAGGACCGTCTGGGGATCCAAGCGGATCACGGTTTTGCAGCCCGGGCCCATGATCGTAAACAGCGACTCGACGCCGTGGATTCCGTACCAGAACAGATCGGGATGGTGTGGCTCGATATGCATGGGGCTCCAGGCCGTGCAGCTCAGAACCTTTCCGAAGTCGGACGTTCCCGTGCGGACCCTTTGATAGTCGGAGACGAATCGCAGCGAGGAACTGGAGAAGCACGGAACGTGGTTCTGCTTGGCCAGCCGGAAGATCAGCATGGCGTCGGCCAGCGACGCGGCCATCGGCTTGTCAATGAACAGGGGCTTTCCGGCGGCGATAACGGGGCGGGCCTGGGCCAAATGTACCCGCCCATCCACGCTCTCCAAGAGGACCACGTCAACCTGCTTCAACAACTCATCGACCGAATCGACGATTTTCACGCCCATGCCGCGGACCTGCTTCGTGAACCCCTTGACCCGATCGCGGCTATCCGGAATGTCCGGGCTGCCTCCGGGGTAAGCGGCCACGATCTTCATGTCGGCGAGTTCGCCCTTCGCCTTGGGGTTGTTGAGAGTCTGCGTGAACGCGACCACGTGGGACGTGTCGAGGCCAATGATGCCAGCCCTGATGGGCTTGGAATTCTCCGCCGCGCTGGCCAGTGGCGAAGCGACGATCAGAATCCCAAGACAGAGTAGCCCCAGACATTTGTTGTGCGACATAGCGGACGTCTCCTAAGGTTATGAGAAAACAAAGTGTTCACTTGGCGCCATAACGATTCCGAGCGGAGCAAACGGTCTCCGCTGATTTTCGGGTGGGGCCCTTCGCTGCGCTCAGGACGACGCGGGGTGTTTCTTGTTCATCCAGGCAACCACACAAAGTCCCTGCAAATCATAACTCGCGCCAGCCAAGGTCAGGCCGGCGACTCACTTCCCGGCGATGATCAGGTCCAATCGCCGGCTGGTCTCGGTCAACGGCAGCCCGCTGCCCTCGATGGTCATCCATCCGCTGTAGCCCACGTCGTCGAGCGCCTTGCGCACGGCGGGCCAGTCGACGCTGCCTTCGCGGATGTCACAGAAATTCGACAAGCCGCCGCGTCCCTTCGGCCCCAGCTTGAAGTCCTTCACGTGGCATTTCACAATCAGCTTGCCGAGCGTATGAATCCAATCCTGCGGCGGCGCATATTTCACGTGGTTGCCGATGTCGAAGTAGGCCCGGACCCAAGGACTGTCGAACGAGGCGACGAAGTTCGCGAAGATCTCCGGCTTCACCCAGAGGTTGTTCCAGACGTTCTCCAAGGCGATCACGACGCCGGTCTTTTCGGCCGTGGGGATCAGCCGCTTGATGCCCTTGCGGCTGGCGTCGACCGCCTGGTTGTGGGCGTCGATGTAGTCCTGGTATTTCGCGTTGTCGCCGGCGACGACCTGCTTGACGTGGCCGGTCTTCTCATCGAAACGGATGTCGAACTTCGAGGCGTCGGGGATTGCCATGCCGCCGACGCGGCAAGGGACGTAGAGCACGGTGTCGGCGCCGTAACCTTTGGCCGCCTGCAACGCCGTCTCCATCTTGGCCACGCCATCTGCCATCGCGGCGTCTCCGCCGTTGAGACTGCCCCAGCCGAACAGAACCGAGTGAATCCGCATGCCCAGCGATTCGGCCATTTTGCGGTCGGCCGCGGCCTTCTGCGGTTTGATGTTCCACTGAATCGATTCCATGCCCTCGAAACCGGCCGCTTTCCACTTCTTGAAGGTCTCTTCGCTGGGCGTTTCGATCAGGGCCTTGTGCAGCGTCGTCTTCCACATGGCGGCCTCCAATCGCGCTCCCAGCAAGACCCCTACGCCGGCGGCCGTGGAAGCTGCCAAGAACTCGCGTCGATTCATGCAAAAAGCCATCGGGGCGTCTCCCGGGAGCCGTCGTCAAGTTTGACGCTGGCCACACACGACACTTATCATAAATGCGCCACAGACGCAAAACAAGCCCCCGGCTCGTTTGGGCGTCGGGTGACGTTGCGCACCAAGGGCTCCGGCGAGGAGTCAGTCGTCCGGATCCATCACGCCGCGCCCCTCGCCGACGCGGCGGCGATGCGGTATCATCAGCCGCATGAGCGCAGCCGAATCGAAAGCGAACCTTGAGGGCTTCGACCCGCCGGCCGAGGTATTGATTATCGACAACGACCGCAGCCACGCCGACACAGTGGCGGAGAGCCTCGAACGCATTGGATGCCGATGCCGCGTGGCAACCTCCGGCGTTGACGGGGCCCGGCTCATCGAGGAGTCCGATTACGACGTTGTGATCACCGACCTGGTGATGAACGACATCGACGGCTTGGGCATTCTGGAACGAACCAAGTCCGGTCAGCCTGACGCCGAGGTGATTCTGATGACCGGCTACGGCAGCGTGCCGTCGGCGGTCGAGGCCATGCGAAGCGGCGCTTTCAACTATCTGCTGAAGCCGCTGGACATTACCCAGCTCCGTGCGAGTGTCGAAAAGGCGGTCGAAAGTGCCCGATTGAAACGGACGAATCTCGAATTGAAGCGGCGGCTGGATGAGCGGTTTGGCTTCGAGGGAGTTATCGGCGACAGTCCCCAGATGCGCGACGTTATCGAGCGGCTAAAGCGGATCGCCCCGACCAACGCCAGCGTGCTCATTCAGGGCGAGACGGGCACCGGCAAGGAATTGGTCGCCCAGGCGATTCATCAAAATAGCCCGCGGAAGAACAAGCCGTTTGTGGCGCTGAACTGCGCCGCCTTGAGCGAGAACATTTTAGAGAGCGAGCTGTTCGGGCACGTCAAGGGCGCGTTCACCGATGCCTCGACGGACCGCGTCGGAAAGTTCGAGTTCGCCCATGGCGGCACGATGTTTCTCGACGAAGTCGGCGACATGCCGCTGCCGACGCAGATCAAACTCCTGCGGGTGTTGGAGAACGGCGAGATTACCCGCGTCGGCTCGAACCAGCCGATCAAAGTCAACGTTCGCATCCTATCCGCCACCAACCGCAACCTGGAGGACGGCATCGAGGCGGGCACGTTCCGCAGCGATCTCTATCACCGGCTGAAGGTCGTCACCATCCGGCTGCCGACGCTCCGCGAGCGCAGCCAGGACATCCCCATCCTCATCGATTACTTCCTGCGGCAGTTTGCCAACCAGCACAGCAAGCAGATTCGCGGCATTTCGCCCGCCGCCCGCCACAAGCTGCTGGCGTTCGACTGGCCCGGCAACGTCCGCCAGCTTCGCAACGTGGTCGAAAGCATGGTTGTGGTCGATTACGACGGCCTGTTGGACGTGGACGATCTGCCCGAAGAACTGGCCGGTCCGCCGGCGCCGGTCGACCAGCCGTCGACGGCGTCGCTGACGGCGCTGGTGGGCAAGCCGCTCGACGAGATCGAAAAGCTGTTCGTCGCCGAGACGCTGCGCCTGACCGCCGGCAATCGCGAAGAGGCCGCCAAAATGCTCGCCATCGGCGAACGGACGCTGTACCGAAAGATCAAGGAGTACGGAATGTAAGTCGCCGGGCTATCGATCACTCTCCCCGAGGCAGGCGGCAGGCGTGAACGACGCAATCGCAGCTTTTCCCATGTCCATCCATCGTCTTTCGCAATCGCTCGTCAACAAGATCGCTGCCGGCGAGGTCGTCGAGCGGCCGGCGAGCGTGGTGAAGGAATTGATGGAGAATGCCGTCGATGCGGGGGCGACGCGGATCGACGTTTCGGTCGTACAGGGCGGGCTCGATATGGTTCGTGTGGTGGACAACGGCCGGGGAATCGCGGCCGAGGAACTGCCGCTGGCCCTGGCGAGCCATGCCACGAGCAAAATCAGCGAGGCCGACGACCTGTTCCGCGTCGGGACGCTCGGCTTTCGCGGCGAGGCCCTGGCGTCGATCGCCGAAGTGAGCCGACTTGTATTGCGTAGCCGCACGTTCGGCGGCCAAAGCGGCGCGGAACTCGAGGCGGCGGGCGGCACGTTGAGCGAACCGGCGCCGTGCGGCTGCCCCCAGGGTACGAGTGTTGAGGTCCATAACCTGTTCTTCAACACGCCGGTGCGGCGGAAGTTTCTGCGGACGACGGCGACGGAGTTCGGCCACGTCAGCGAGGCGTTTACGCGCATCGCCTTGGCGGTGCCGAACATCCACTTTACGTTGCGGCACAACGAGAAGCCGATCTTCGAGTTGGCCGCCCACGACGGCTGGCTCGAGCGGATCGCGCGTGTTCTTCGGCCGCGAATTGGCCGACAACCTGATCTGGGTCGAGAGTGTTGAGGACGAGGTCGGGCTCTCGGGCTATGCAGCCCATCCGAGCCAGAGCCGCAGCCACAACCGGATGCAGTATTTCTTCCTCAACGGCCGGCACATCCGCGACCGCGCGCTGCAGCATGCGCTGGGCGAGGCCTATCGCGGCCTGCTGATGGTCGGCCGCTATCCCATCGCGTTTCTGGCGATGACGATGCCGCCCGAGTTGGTCGACGTCAACGTGCATCCGACGAAGCTCGAAGTTCGCTTTCAGGACTCCGGCCGGCTCTATAGCCAGTTGCTGGCCACGCTACGCGGCAAGTTCCTGACGACCGATCTCAATACGCACGCCCGCTCGGCCGATACGCCGAGTGAAGCCACCGACGATCCGACGGCAAGCCACGATGCGGCTCAGACCGCGCAGCTCCGGCAGCAATTAGTCGATTGGGCCAAGGGCAAGGTCGCGTCGTGGGGAGCTCGGGCAGGCGCCAGCGGCGCGACACCTCCGTCTTCACCACCTTCGGCGCCCCTGGAGTTGCGGCCGCTTGGTCCTGCCTGGCGGCGGTCGGACGCCGCCGAATCCGGTGCGACGGCGCCGCCGGCGCCGGCCCTGCAAGTCCACAATCGCTACCTCGTTACCGAAACCGACGAGGGCGTGACGATCATCGACCAGCACGCACTGCATGAACGGATCCTGTACGAGCAACTGCGGCAACGGGTGGCCGAGGGGGGCATCGAAACGCAGAACCTGCTGGTGCCCGAACCGGTGGACCTGAGCCCAGCCGAGGCCGCCGCGGCGTTCGAGCACCGCGACTTGCTGGCCGAGTTGGGCGTGAAAGTCGAGCCATTCGGCGGCCACACGCTCCTGCTGGCCGGCTATCCCGCGATGCTGGCCAACATGGGCCCGGCCGACGTGCTCCGGGCGCTCTTGGAACGCATCCTCTCGGGCGTCAAGCGACCCGACCGTCGCGACGTGCTGGACGATCTCTTGCATACCGTCGCTTGCAGGGCGGCGATCAAGGCCGGCGACCGGCTCGCGCCCGAAGAGATTACGGCCCTGTTGGAGCAGCGTCATCTGATCGACGACGCCCACCACTGCCCGCACGGCCGCCCCACGGCGCTGGTCTTTACGCGGGAGGAACTGGACAAACAGTTCAAACGGACGTGAAGAAGTCAGGAATCGCGGATTTGGCTTAGAAGGCCCGAAGGAGACGGCGAATCTGACGATCCACAGGCGGTGGTGCACAAATTGTCGTCCGATCAGACGTGTGCTAAGATGACAGGGGAGGACCGATGAGTCCGACGGCGTCCAGTGGAAAGGCTATCGGTTTTTCTTCTTTTCCCGCGAAGAGACTCGACCTCACATTCACGTGTATTGCTCCGACGGCGAGGCGAAATTCTGGTTGGAGCCGAAAATTGAACTCGCAAGAAGCCAAGGACTATCAGCCGCCCAGTTGACCGAGTTGAGTAAGACACTGGAGACTCGAAAAGATGACGTCCTCGACGCGTGGCACAGGCACTTCCCGAATTGAGATCGGTAACATCGACCGGCACGGTCTGTGGCTTATCGTGGACGATAAAGAGTACTTTCTACCGTTTGACGGCTTCCCCTGGTTTCGAAGCGCGACGGTTGAGCAAATCCTTGGTGTCGAGTTACTCCACGGCGATCATTTGCACTGGCCGGCTCTTGATATTGACCTGTCTCTCAACTCGCTGGCGCATCCCGAATCATTCCCGCTCATTTACGAGTAGTATCGGCGGTCGTGAACCAGGGTCGCTCTGCTCTGCGCCGCTAAAGCAATTGCAACTGCTCAATGATCGCGTCCGCCAATTCGGCCGGCGGCTTGGCTTCGGTGTCCAACTTGAAATCGGCCGAAGCCTGGTAGACCGGCTCGCGGTGGCGCAAGAGATCAACGATCTCGTCCAGAGGACCACCGCCGGTTAGACTGGGCCGCCGGGCGGCGGTCGTAGCATCGCCCGACATGCGGTTGAGGATCGTCTCGGGCCGGGCAGTCAGCCAGACGACCTTTCCGGACTGCCGCATCGCCTGGCGACTTTCGGGCCGCATCGGCGCACCGCCGCCGGCGGCCAGCACTAGCCGCTCGCGCTGGCAGAGGTCGGCAATAACCGCGACTTCCAGATCGCGAAAGGCCGGCTCGCCGTCTTCGGCAAAGATGCGGGCGATCGACTTGCCGGCGCGTCGTTCGATCTCGACGTCGGCGTCAATCCAATCCCACCCGAGCCGCTCGGCCAAGAGTTTGGCCAGCGTCGTCTTGCCCGTCGCGCGATAGCCGATCAACGTAAGGATCATAAAAGTAGCAGGCACACTCCGCGTGCCGTCGCCGCGAGATGCCGGTGGGGCTCGCTGCACTCGAGGGACTTTCCCGATTTTTGTGTCAGCAAAAATGGGACTGTCCCTTTTGCCCGAACCAATCTCGTGCCGCTTGGGGCACGCATCAACTGCCTCACCAACCTACCCGACCGCGGCGGTCGTGACAACCCATCGCGTTGTTGCCCGAATCCGGCCGGCAGGGTACGATGCATCCATGGCGCACGCCGACCTGCAAACCTCGAACCAACGCCGCCGGGCGCTGCCACGCTGGCTGAAGCGGAACGTGCCGAAGGGCAACGCCAACCACTTTACGGCCAAGCTGATCGGGCACCTGGGCCTCCAAACGGTCTGCGACCACGCCAAGTGCCCGAACCGGATGGAGTGCTACTCGCAGAAGACGGCCACGTTCATGATCCTCGGCGACGTTTGCACGCGGGCATGCCGGTTTTGCAGCGTGCCGAAAGGCGAGCCGCAGGCCGGTCGACGCCGACGAGCCGCGGCGCGTGGCCCGAGGCCGCCGGCGAACTCGGTCTGCAGCCACGTGGTCATCACGTGCGTCACTCGCGACGATCTCGCCCGACGGCGGCGCGGAACATTTTTGTCGAAGACGATCGAGGCGGTTCGGGCGTCGACGGCCGCGACGGTCGAAGTGCTGCCCTCCGATTTCGCCGGCAACAGCGGCCGCGGTCGACCGGCTCGTCGACGCGGCGCCCGATGTCTACAACCATAACACGGAGACGGTGCCGCGGCTGTATGCGTCGGTCCGTGGACGCGAAAGCCGACTATGCCTGGACGCTGGAAATGTTCCGCCGCATCGCGCCGCCGCAAGCCGGCGATCGCGCTGAAAACCGGGCTGATGCTCGGGCTGGGCGAAACGACCGAGGAACTGCTCGACACGCTGGCCGACCTGCGCGAGGCCGGCTGCCGCATGCTGACGCTCGGCCAATACCTTCAGCCCTCGCCGGCCCAGATGCCCGTCGTCCGCTACCTGCCGCCGGAGGAGTTCGAGCATCTCGGCCAGTTGGCCCGGCGGATCGGCTTCGAGCACGTGGCCAGCGGGCCGTTTGTGCGTTCGAGCTATCACGCAGGCGAAATGCTCTTGGCCGGCGGGCAAAGAGTCGAAGGGGGACAGTCCCATTTTCGCTGACGCGAAAATTGGGACAGTCCCCGACTCACCGCTGCAGTTCGAGCGTCGGCCAGACGCTCGGGTCTTCCTGGTACGGCATGGGGCTGCCGACGCCAAACGTTTGCTCGCCAAGCTCGCGGTCGAGCACCGCGTAGGTGAAGCCGAGCCTGGGGTGCTCAGCCGGATCGAAACCGGTCAAGGCCTCGGCCGGCACCAGGGCCGCCAATCGATAGCCGTCCTCGTACAGTTGACATCGGGCCTCGAGCAAGCCGTGTCGGACGGGATGGTGCAGTTCCCGGGCGCGATGGATCGGCAGCACCTCGGCCACCGCCGGAAAGACAGACCGACGAGTCCCCTCTCCCTTTGGGAGAGGGCTAGGGTGAGGGCGCGCCCGCCCGACCGCTTTGTCTTCCTCCGCCGCGCACGGCAAAAAACAAACCGGTGGCAGAAGCGGCTGGCCCGATGCACGTTGTGGACGTCGCGGGTGTCGATCCAAAGTTGGAGTCCGTCGCTGTCTTCCAGCCGCGAGTCGCGACACCAGGGCGGCTGCGTCTTGCCTTTCACCTCGACCCACACGGCGAGGCCCGCCTCGCTCCACGCGGCACGGACGTCGGCCCAGGTCGCGCGGTCTTCGAGTTCGGCCAGGCCCAGCAGCCGGTGCGTCTCGTCCGGCGGCGACACGTCACCGGTCCACAGCGGATCGCGATAGCTGCAGGGGGCCGAAAAGCGAAACAAAAACCGCGCGGGCAGAAGTGGTTCGGTCATCCGATGCTTAACGGTCTGAGGCAGTCGTCGGTTGCGATAGAAGGAGGTGCAATTTGGAGCCGAAGGATTGACAGGATTTACGAGATTTACGGGATGAATACTGGCGTCGTCAATCCTGACGGCCGTGTTCACCCAGAGCTACTGCTGGCTTTCTGACCCTTGGAAGGCGGAGTCGGCGAGATTTGCAGCGTCACAGGACAATCCTATCTTGTCGATCCGGTAAATCCTGTCAATTTCATGCCCAAGACTATTGCGGCAAGAAGTCCTGCACGACGGTGACTTCCCGCACCTGCCGGCTATCCGGCTCGAAGACCCGAATCTTGACCTGGATGCCGCGAAGCGGAACGGGGTACGGCGGAGACGTCCGCAACTCGTCAGCGTCATCTACGCCGTTGATTCCGTTGTCATCAAATCCGTTTACGCCCTGGCCCACCGGTGTCACCGACAAGCCTGCCGCGTATCCTCAGTACTCATAGTGTGTCGACCAGGTATCGTATGTGCGGTCAAGTGTTTTCCCGCTGCTGAACCTGGCGCGACGCCGCTTGAAAATGCCAGCCACCGTACCCAAGTCAACGTAGGCGTTTGCAACCGGGTCCCACGCTTTCACATCGAAACCAATAACGTTGGTCAGAATCACATCGTCGGCGATGCGGGCTCCGCCGTTGCCTGAGTTTAGAGCCAGGTCCCCCAACCGGTGAGTCGCGTCATTCGTCCAGAAATCGAGATCGATAGGAGAAAGCGATGCCGCGACACTGGAGGGTTGCCTACGTCCCAGGTCGTGTTAGAGCACTCGTGCAGCGTGGGCAAGGTCGGGAGTTGAATAGTCCCGCCACTGGGGACATTACAGGTCCAATACCACCACTGACTGATGCTGAAAGGAAACGTGCCGGCGTGCGCGAAGCGGCACTCGCGACGGGTCAGGTCGCCCAACGTATTTGGGACAACGTCTCCGTGGACAATGGGGTGGACGGAAACGTCGTAGTCGCCGTAGTAACCGGCCGACGGCTTCGCATGAAACGCCGTTGGCGCCACCAGCAGCACGCGGCGATAGAGTGTGCGGCCGCGGAGGAACCACGCCACCTCGGCCACGTCGGATTGAATGACGCCGCCTGGGGCAGTAGCACAACGACCCACGAACGGCCGGCCGGTGCTGCGGGTCGTGAACATCAAGATGTCGTCGAAGTCGCCAACGGTGGTGTCCGGCTCAGTGGAGGACACGTCGGTGTTTACGGCGTAGTTGGCGCCGTTGCTGCCGTGACCGGCCCCTCGATATACTCGAAATAGCCCTCGTTGTCTTCCGGCTTACGCGGGGGGCTCATCGGGACGGTGATGCCGGCGAGGTCTTGCTGCAATCGGGCGGCGGTCATCCGCAGGCGATCGGCCGACTCCAGCATCGCGCGGGAATTGGTGATGCTCTGGCCGACGTTGCCGAACATCTTCACCACGACGCCCAGCAACAAGAGCGACAGCGTCGTGGCTACCAGAATTTCGACCAGCGTGTAGCCGCGGCAAACGGGGCGTTGCTGACGCACCCAACAGGTTGGCAACGAAACGGGCCGCTTCATAAGACCTCTTTCCCTTGCCCCGCCGCCCCCCGCGTGGCGCATGGGGCGTCAGGACGCACGCTTGCCCATCAGTGCCCGGCCCGAGTGCTTCCTACTAATATTCGACTTCAAGATGCGGGAAAAGTCAACCGGATTCGGCGGGAGCCGTTTGCGATGTGTGGAAGTGGAGTAGAAGAAACATGTTGTAATCAGCTTGTGGAAAGCGTTCTCCGCGAAGCGGCTCGTTTTACTCGGCAAGCGCGACGCGGGCGGCGGTTTCTTTCGATTTTTCGACCACGAATGGGCTTGAGCGGGGATGCGGTGCGGTGTATATTGGCGCCTCAACGTTACGCAAGGAGGTGACCCATGCATATCGCCATGACCAAGCCGTTGTTCGCCTGGGATTGCTTGCAAGACAGCCCGAGTCTGGGCACGATCAGGCATTTTCTGCGGTCCATCCCCGATGCGAAGCTCTTGGAGGGGCTCAGGCAGCATCGCGGCCGCGGCCGCGACGACTATCCGGTCCATGTCCTCTGGGGCGTCTTGCTCCTGCGAATCGCTCTGCGGCACGTCAGCGTGGACGCCACGTTAGCGGAGCTGGGGCGTAACGAGGGCCTGCGGAGGCTCATCGGCATTGAACGCGAAGAGGGTGTTCCCAAGAGCTGGAACGTCTCGCGATTTCTGGATGTCTTGGGGCAAGAACCGCATGTGTCCGAATTGCGGCGAATCTTCGACGCGATGATCGAGCGGTTGGGAGTGGCCGTGCCCGACTTGGGAAAGAATACGGCCGGTGATTCGACGGCGTTGCACGCTCGGCAGAAGAGACAGGAGGCGGCAAAGGCGGAGACCGCCGAAGGACTGCCGCAGCCCAGCGGTGGAAAGAAGGAATACCTCGATGAGGAGGGCAAGGTAACGAAGGTCGTCGAGTGGTTCGGCTATAAGTTGCACCTGCTGGTGGACGCCAAGCATGAGGTGGTGTTGGCTTACCAAGTGACGACCGCCAACGCGGCTGACTGCAAATCGCTGCCGGAGTTGGTCGAGCAGGGGCAAGGAAATCTGCCTCAGGGCCGCATCGAAACCCTGGCCTACGACAAGGCGGCCGACGACAACGAGTCGCATCGGGTGCTGCATAAGGCCGGCATCCGCCCAGTGATCCAAAACCGCCGCTTGTGGAAGGATCAAACCGAACAGATGCTTCCCGGCCACGACGGAAGGTCGAACATTGTCTACGACGAAGCGGGCACGGTCTATTGCTACGATCGCACGAGCCAGCCGATCGTGCGGCAGAAGATGGCCTACATCGGTTACGAACCGCAGCGGGAAACGATCAAGTATCGCTGTCCGGCGAGGCACGAAGGTTGGCCCTGCCCGCATGATGCGGTCTGCAATGCGGGCAAGTCCTACGGCAAGACGGTACGTGTGGATCGCACGATCGACCTGCGGCGGTTTCCGCCGATTCCACGCGCTACCAAGAAGTTCGAGCGGATGTACAAGGGTCGCACGTCGGTGGAGCGGGTGAACGCCCGGTTGAAACTTTTCTGGGGCGTCGATGATGGCAACCTCGTCGGTGCGCGGCGATTTCACGCGATGGTCGGCGCGGTGCTGGTGGTGCATGTCGCCTTTGCAACGCTGTTGGCTGCGGCTCCCCGACATGATGGCACATTGGGCAAGCTCCGCTTGGGGCCAATTCAGAAGGCGTTGGCGAAACCATCTGCTGCCTGAGCGGCTGAGACGCTCTTGTTTGCACGATGCGGCGATGGCCGTCTGCGCCGATTGACAGATTCGGCGCGTGCAAGGCTGGGACTCCTCGCGATCCTACGCCAATTCCCCACCACCGGAGGGCCGCATTCGCTCCGTCGTCGATTTCGGCCCGGCCCTCGTGCGCGACAACGCAAACGGCTCATTCGGCGGAAGCGGCGAGAGGCATGTAGGCTGGGTCGAGCGCAGCGAGCCCCACCGATTGCGCCAGATGTGCCAAAAACGGCTGGCGGTCATCCTGAAGCGTAGTCATTCTGGGCGTAGCGACGATCGACCGTCTTCGAAGGCGACGTAAGCCGCCGCATCGGGCCTGGCAGGCCATCGAACCGGGCCGGTAAGGAATTTTGTGCCAACGGCGTCATCGTGGCGGCGTCTCCTGGCAAAAGGGACAGTCCCATTTTTGTTGACACAAGAATCGGGACAGTCCCTCAATCCGGCCTCACTCCGCTTTTTCCGGTCCGTGTGCTAAAATTGCCGTCCATGACCACTAGCAGCCAGACGCTCGTCACCGTTGCCACTTACAACGAAATGGAAAATCTGCCTCGATTGGTGGAGGAGATTCTTCGCTTTGTGCCGGACGCCGACATCCTGGTGATCGACGACAATTCGCCGGACGGCACTGGTCAGTGGTGCGATCGGCGGCGCGCCGAAGACCCGCGTCTGACCTGCCTGCACCGGCCCGGCAAACTCGGGCTGGGCACCGCCACGATCGCCGGCATGCGCTATGCCATCGAGCATGGCTACCGGTTCGTGCTGAACATGGACGCCGATTTCAGCCACCAACCAAAATACCTGTCGGCGCTGTTGGCGGGCATGGAGCCGCCGGGCGGTCCGGCGGTCGACGTAATGGTCGGCTCGCGCTACGTTGCCGGCGGCGGGGTCGAAGGGTGGCCGCTGCGGCGCCGGCTGATGAGCCGCGGCGTGAATCTCTACGCCCGATGGCTGCTGGGCCTGCGGACGAAGGATTGCAGCGGGGCGTTTCGCTGCTATCGGACCGAGGTCTTGGCGCGGCTCGACTTCGCCGCCATCCGCAGCCGCGGCTATTCGTTTCAGGAGGAAATCCTCTGGCGCCTGAAACGTCTGGGCGCACGGTTCGGCGAAACGCCCATCGTCTTCGTCGATCGGCAGCGCGGCGTGTCCAAGATCGATGCCGGCGAGGCGGCGTCGGCGCTGCGGATCATTCTCGTGCTGGGGCTGAAGAACCTGCTACGGCGGTGAGCGGCGCGGTGCGTCGGGGACGCGCCGACTTGTTGGCACGTCGGGGGGGTTGCGTTGGATTTATGCCTCTCTTACGCTGTGAAATAGCACAAGCGGTTTGGCCCACCTTCCGAGACATGTTCTTCGCAGTCCCTGGCGAGTCGCGGCACGTTTTCACCAACCCTGGGGGAGGCATTCCCATGCGGTTTCAGAGCAGTCCGAAGATCTGCGGCGTTGCATTATTCTCGGCATTCGCCCTGTTGCCCTCGCTGGCCTGGGCAGTCGACGTGCCTCAATGGTCGACGCACGAGATTCGTCTTACCGCCAGCGGCGAACACGCCAACCCGTACACCGACCCCAGCGCGGCCGTGACGGCCGTTTTCACCGGGCCGGGCGGCCAGACCAGGGCTGTCGCTGGCTTCTGGGACGGCGGCAAGACGTTCAAAATTCGCTTTACGCCCACAGCGGAAGGCGCATGGTCGTTCAAGACCAGTTCCCGGGATTCGGGCCTGGACGGCAAGACGGGGGTCATCCAGTGCGTCGCCCCGCGCCGGGCGAGCACGGCTTCCTTCGCATCGACGCCAAATATCCCAACAGCTTCGTCTGGGACGATGGTACGCGGTGCTTTATGTGGGGACAGACGTACTACGACGTGATTCGGCCGGCGCTGGTGAACGATCATTGGAAGACGGCCGTCGCCAAGTCGCAGGAATACGGCCTGAACAAGGTTCGGCTGCACGTTTATGCGCAGTGCATTTACAACAAGAAGGAGTTCAGCAAGTACCCGCAGGTTCCGGCCTATGGCGGCACGGCCGCGAAGCCGGACCGCGACCGGCTGAACATCCCTTACTGGCGAAAGCTGGACGAAATCGTCCAATACCTCGGCGCGAAGGGGATGGTGGCCGACCTGATTCTCACCAACCCGTACGAAGGCAACCGCCAGTTTGGCACCGCTGCGCAGAACGACCGCTTCTCTGCGATACGTTGTCGCCCGCTACGCAGCCTATCCCCAGGTGATCTGGTGCCTATGCAACGAGTGGGAAGCGGCAGGGCACGCGGGCAATCGCCAAACGCGCGACGATTTCAACCGGATGGGCACGCTCGTCCACAAGGCAGACCCGTGGCTTTCCAACGGCGCGTTGCGGCGTCCGTTGTCGATCCATAATCAGAGCATCAACTTCCAGTTCTTCGATGTCGCCTGGCCCACGCATGTGATTATTCAGTATGCTTGCCCCTGGGCCGGCAAACCCACGCTAGGCGACAAGGAGGGCAACGACAGCGTCTTGACCAACCTCGGCCACAACATGCCAGTGGTCAACGACGAGTATGGCTACATCAAGAACGTGCCGCTGATGAACCGGACGCGGATGCGGCAGGAGATTTGGGGCATTGCCACGGCGGGCGGGTTTGGCAGCCACGGCGACTTCCGCGTTACGCCCGACGGCATGGGCAACGTCGAAATTACCGGCGAATGGTACGACGCACCGGAATACGGCGACCTCAAGCATCTCATCGACCTCCTCACGACCAAAGGGATCGAGTATTGGAAGATGGCCAGTCACAACGGGCTTGTCACGTCCGGCCAACGGATGTGCGTGTTGGCTGAACCCGGTCGGCAATACGTGATCTATGCGGCTGTCGGCGGCGATTTTTCGATCAAACTCGCTAAAGGCAAGTATCAGGCCTTTCGCTACGACCCGCGCACCGGCGAAGAAACAAGCCTGGGCACGATCGCCGGCGGAGGCACGCATTCCTTCACGCTGCCGGACGACAGGGACTGGGTGATTTACTTGATGCCGGCCGCCGGGGCGGCAGACTGATCGTACTCGGACTGTCGACTTACCACTCTATCGGTTTTCGGTCGGCACGTTCGAACATGCGGCGCAGCATTTCGGGTTCGGGCTTGCTCCGGAACGTATGCACCGAGCCGTCGCAGAATGCGGCGTCGAAGCCGCCGTCAAAGAAGCGCCCCAATCCGTTGGCCGGCTCCTTCGGGTTGAACGGCAAATCGTCCGGCCTGGTCCAGATCGCCGCATGCGCGTCGTCCGCCTCGACGACCATAATCGTATTCGACGTGCCGTCCTTGATGTCTACCATCTTCGTCGGCTTGCCGGCGGTGAAGGCGGCGCCATTGCCAACCGGCAGAAGATAATTCGTTCGGCCCGGTTTGGTTTGCGAGAGCGGCAAACGATAGACGGAAGGCATCTTGTCGATCAGCGTGCGGTTGTGCGCGCTGTCCCACGTCTCATCGAGGTGAAACTGCTTGTACAACTTGTACGCATCGCCTTGCCCCAGGAACGGCAGAATCAGCACCCGCCAACTCAAAAGCGGCTTTCCTTCGGCGTTCAGGCTGGCCGGCAGGGGAAAATGCCCGTACGCCTGTTCGTAGTTCAGCATTGCCAGCGCGATCTGTTTGAGATTGTTGAGCGACGCAGCCCTGGCCTGAATCTCCTGTATGGGTCTCATCAGGGCTGACCAGACGCGCTCGAAATCTCCTTTTCTCGCCTCGGAACTCAGAACAAGACGACTGCCGTCGACGCGCGGCAGGAGCGTGGCCGCGATTACATCGAATTGCGGCAGCGTCTTCCGAACGGCTGTCTGCCCAGCGACAGCTTTCAGCAGATCCGCCAGCGCCGCGCGGAGTGCTTCGGCGGCCTCGCGGCTGTCCGACTGAATGACCAGCCGTAGCGATTTCGGCTCCACATCAATGCCAAGCGCCGCCCAGCGAACGCCGCGCGTCAACACCGAGCTTGGCCCGCCGCCAAGTTCGTTGGGCAATCGTGGCACAAGCTCCTCGACCACACGACGCGTGTCCGCCGGTGGAATGAGAATCACTTGGGCTGCCGTGTCGCCGGCTGCCTCGAAGGCCGCGGCAAGTTCCGGTCGGGCCGCGGGCCGGAACGTTTTCGTTCGCGGCCACCCGACGACCACGGCGCCGCTGACAGTTTGGCCCTCTTCGGGTCTTAGCCTTAACTGCGCTGCGAAGCGCTCTTCTCCTGCTGGGCGGACGAGAACGGAATTACAAGGCAAATCGACGGACGCTCGGCCAACAAGGCCAACGGCGGGCCGATCATATAGATGTCTTTTGCGCCCGTCTCCGCGATGGCGGCGATCTTGTCGCTATACATGTCGACGGGAGCGACCGTGAATACCTGACTCAACAACGCGTACATCGGTTGCGAGGCCATGCGTGACAGATCGACGTGGACGACCACGGCGGTTTCCGTTTCGACGAAGGGGGCGATTGCCTTCGCTCGGACGGCAACATCCTCGGCAATTGCCGAATGGGTCCACGTGCATGCCGTAGCCACCACGAATGCCGCAACGGTATAGGCCAACGATTTCATTGCTGATTCTCCATTCTTACGCATTGGACGGTGTGTCGGGGACGCACCCTACTTGGTTCGTAACGTGATTTCACAGCGCCACGGTTCGCTGGGCGGGCCCTTTTGCGAGGTGAGCATCGCCGTGTCCCCCTCGCGCTGGTATAAGAACGGCTTGCCGTCATAGATATTAAGCGGAATCGGAACTTCGGTAATGTCGTCGAGACGATCGGGCAAGCGGCCGTCGTGCCCGGCAGCATAAAGTCGAAGCGCCTCAAAGATCCGCAGTTTGTCGACGGTCCATTGGCATCGCGTCTCTGCGTTCTTCGCTGCCGCGGCGGCCGGCAGAAGCAGCGACGCGAACGGGAGAATTTCCGTTTGTGCTCGGAATGCGTCCCGCATCCGATCTTCCGACCGCTGGACACCGCTGCCCGCTTCCGCGGCCGGCAGAAAGAACCATTTGAACTCGTCATCGCTGAACTCATCATAGAGTTTGACGGTATAGAGCAGGACGACCTGTGCGACGGGCATGGCCTCGACCTCCTCGGACGTGCGACCCCGCTCGATGAGATAACGCTTCGCTCGCGGATAGCCCTGGATGATTGACAGAAGCATCGCCGCCCGGTAGACGCTTGGCGAGGCAGGCGTTGATTCGAGGCTGCGGGCTGCGTCGATCATGCGATTCAGTAGCGCGCCGTCCACTCCGCCGGAGCCATCTTCTTCTTGTCCACGTCGCATAGTTCAGGGAACTGGAGATAGAGAATGTTGGACTCAGCTTCTCCGCCAGGTCGAAGACTGACCAATGGCCGCGGCAGCGTGCTGAGCGCCCAATACAGGTTTGGCGCGTCCGGCTGTTGAATCAGTTGCTGGAGTTGATAGGACATGATCGAGGCGATGGTCACTCCGATGAGCCCATTGACTATCGTCGGTCCCTGCGCAAGGTCCCGTGCCTGAGCGTAACCAATCTGAAATGTGCGCACGGCCTCGTCGTACTTGCATTCCGCGATTTCCAGGTCTGCCTTCGCCGAGAGCATGCGAGTGTAGGCTCGCGACTGCTGCATCTCCGGCAGCGTGATGGAAATATAGTTGCCGTCGCGGATCGGCAATTCCCAGTCGCAGCTCTCAAACTGGGCCGCCCGCTCCATATCCGCGTAGATACGGTTGCTCGGGCTGAGCATCCCGATCACGCTGGCCAAGTCCTTCTTGCGGTACTCCTTTTCACGCTGACTGCCAAGCGGAAGGGCCATCCACGTCGCAATCTTCCCGGCCGGCGGGGTAAACTCCTTCTCAAACTTTTGGATGAACGCCATTCTCTCGGCCGGCAGCCGATTCCACCATACCGCGGCGTTGCCGGGGCGCCGTTCGAGAAACGGGGGCAGCAATCTGTACTTCAATGCCGGCCGTGGCGCGCGCCGCGGGATAGAGCGCGACTTGAACCGGCGGCGCGGCCGATTGGCCGAACACCGATGCCGGAACGAGGAACGCCAGTGACGCAAGGCCGATGCGAAGAATATGTCGCATAAATGGACTCCTAATCCAGACACGGCAGGGCCCGCTAAGAGCCGCGCATGTCTTGCTGCTGCAATAGAGATTCCAGTTGTTCACGGTAGCTAAGCGGCCTTTCGGCCTTGCCCTGCAGCGAAGCCATCGCCGCCACAGGCGACTTCCACGATTCCACGCCGTAGCGGAGGACCTGGTCGCGGAGGTTCAGATAGCACGTAGCGTCACTACCGCCGGCAAACAACCGCTGGGGCAAGGGGCTGAGTTGCTCGGTGCGGGCGAAATCGTTCTGCGGCTGTGTCGCGACCCGTGAACCGGCAGCGGCCGTATCCGCGCCGTGATCGGCCGTTGGCGTTTTCCAACTCGTGACCAATATCACCAACAGCACAGCCGTTGAGCCAACCACGGCAAAGCTCGCAGGCCAAACCCAACGGTGTCCGGCCCTGGAGCCCGGGGCATCGGCTCCGCAGTAAAGACATACGAATTGGTGCCCGCCAGGATTGCTGCACGGTTGCCCTTTTTTCCTCTCCCTTTGGGAGAGGGCTAGGGTGAGGGCAGTTTGATCGGCGTCGGATGCTACTGGCATGCCTTCACCTCCTGCCCCTTTCCCAAAGGGAGAGGGGAGAAGGTTGCTGCGCGGGCGCAGTGCCGCCAGTGCTGACTCGAAAGCGCTCATCGCCCGGTTTTGCTTTTCTTCGGACATGACCAACCAAGCCTTTCTTGCAGGCTTTTTAGCCCGCGCTGATAGCACCGATAAGCAGTGCTGACTGACACGCCGCCGATAACCGCAATCTCCTCAAACGACAATCCACCCCACAGCCTCGCGATGATCGCCTTGCGCTCGTCTTCCGAAAGCTCTTTCAATGCCGCCGTCGCGGCAGCCGCATCGAGGCGGTTGCCTTCGGCGGCTTCAAACCATGGCTGTCGGCCAACCGCCACGACCACCTCGCGGCGCGTTTGCCGACGCACGGATCGCGCGGCGTTGATCGCTCGATTCCGCACGACACGATGCAGCCACGCCGAGGGGCTGTCCGGCGCGGTGGGCTGCCGCACCAGGAGCAGAAACGCCTCTTGCACCACGTCCTCCGGCGTCTCGCACCACTGCCGCGCGTAGAGGACCAACGCCGGGCCGTACTGTTCCCAAAGCCGCGTCACCGTTTCCGGGCTGATCTCCATCCGACGCGTCTCGCAACCGGGCCCTCAAAGAAAAGACACCGCCGACGCCCGAGTTTTTCACGATTCCAGCATAATCGTCGGCGCGGCGCGTGGCGAGCCTTGTCGGGTGCGTCACTGACGCGCCCTACCATCTGAAAGAGCGTGTCGGGAACCCACCCTACTGGCCCAAGAAATGCCCCATCAGGCGCCAACCCTCGGGGAAGACGAGTTGCGAGCGCTCGGCCGTGGCGTCGTCGTAGGTGGCTGCCGCGTCGGGCGCGACGCCGGTGCCGGATAGGGCGAAGGGAACGTAGCCGTGGCTGTGCGTTTTGGTCCGAAGCGGCGTCGGATGGTCGGGCGTAACGAGAATTCGATATTCGCCGTGTTTCTTCAGCGCCTCGTGCAGCGGTCCGACAATGTGTCGGGCGATCTCCTCGATCGCCCTCATTTTGGCGGCGGCGTTGCCTTCGTGCGAGGCCTCGTCCGTCGCCTCGACGTGGACGCACACAAGGTCGGCATCGTTCAGGGCGTCGACGGCATAACGGCCCTTGGCGGCGTAGTCGGTATCGAGATAGCCGGTGGCCCCGGGCACGTCGATCCGCCGCCAGCCGATCAGCGCAGCCAGGCCGCGCAGCAGGTCGACGGCCGTAATCATCGCGCCCTGCTTGCCGTATCGCTTGGCAAACGGTTCAAGATGCGGCGTGCTGCCAATGCCCCAGAGCCAGATGTTCGTGGCCGGCGGCTTGCCGGCCGCACGCCGGGCGGCGTTCACCCGATGGTCGGCGAACAGCCCGACGCTCTCGCTCATCAGGTGGTTCAACAGGTCGCTGCCGGGGCCGCGGGGATAGTCGTCCAGCACAGACTTGTCCGTCAGGTCGTGCGGCGGCGTGGTCCGCGTGTCGGGCGAGAAGGGCGCCGGCCGGCCCGTGCTGCGATAGACCAGCAGGTTGCGATAGCCAACGCCCGGATAGAATTGAAGCTCCGCGTTGCCGAGGTTCTCCTGGGCGGTCTTCAGCAGTTCGGCAGCGTCGGCCGAGGAAATATGGTCGGCGGTAAAACTCTTCATCGTCTGGTCTTCGATCGTGACCAGATTGCAGCGGATGGCCCAATCGTTCGGGCCCAGTGCGATTCCCTGTGCGGCGGCTTCAAGCGGTGCCCGGCCGGTGAAATGCTCGAGCGGGCTATATCCCAACAGGCTGAGATTGGCCGTGTCCGACCCGGCCGGAAGCGCCTCGGGCGTGTTGTTCGCCCGGCCGACGACGCCGGTTGCAGCCACGGCGTCCATCGCTGGAATATTGGCGGCCTGAAGCGGCGTCTTGCCACCGAGCGAATCCTGCGGCTCGTCGGCGCACCCGTCGGGAATGATGATTGCAAACTTCATGGGGAGGGATCAGGTTAGGGATGGTGTTTCATTGCTCTATTCGTTGGGGACGGCACGCGGAGTGTGCCTGCTACTCCTAATCCCTCACCCTCATCCGCACGCTCCCGGGGTGAACGCTGGCCAACTGGCCGATGGTCTTCATGGCGGCTGCCATCGCGCCTTCCGGCGAGGTGTGCGTCATGATGATCAACGGGACGGCGTTGCTGGCGTCTTCCTCCTCGGTTTCGTGCTGAATGACCGAGGCGATCGAGATATTGTGGCCGCCGAGGATGCTGGCGATCTCGGCCATGACGCCGGGGCGGTCGTCGACGTTGAAGCGAAGATAGAAGCGGCCAGGCACGCGGGCGGGATCGCGCGGCTGCACGGGCGGCTCGCCATCGGTCGACCACAGGTTCAGCCGTTGGAACGTGATAACGGTGCGCCCGACGACGGTATTGATCAAGTCGGCAACGACGGCCGAGGCGGTGGGCATTTGGCCGGCTCCCAGGCCGTGAAGGAACACGCGGCCCACGGCGTCGCCGACGACCCGCACGGCGTTGTAGGCGCCGCGGACTTCGGCCAGCGGCGTACTCTGACGGACCAGCGTCGGCGAGACGTGCAACTCGAGACCCTCCGGCACAAGCTCGGCGACGGCCAGCAGCTTGATGCTGTAGCCCAGTTCCTTGGCATAGCGCATGTCTGCCACGTCGACGATGTCGATGCCGGTGCGGGGGATGTTGCGCCAGTTGACCCGCGCGCCGAAGGCCAACTGGGCGAGAATGGCCAGCTTTTGGGCGGCATCACTGCCGTTTACGTCCATGACGGGATTGGCCTCGGCGTAGCCTCGCTGCTGCGCCTCGGCCACCGCCGACGCATAGTCGGCGTTCGTTTCCTCCATTTGCGAAAGGATGAAATTGCTCGTGCCGTTAAGGATGGCGTGGATCGACTCGATTTGGTTGGCGCACAGGCAGTCGCTGATGGTGGCGATGATGGGGATGCCGCCGGCGACCGCCGCCTCGAAGGCGATCGAACGTCCCTGCTTGCGCGCCGCATTGAATAGCTCCGGCCCGTGCTCGGCCAACAGCGCCTTGTTGGCCGTAACGATGTCCTTTCCGCCTTCCAGCAGCTTCAGGACGATTGACCGGGCCGGTTCGAGCCCGCCGACCAGTTCGACGGCTGCCACGATTTCGCGGTCGTCGATCACGTCTGCCAGATCGGCCGTGAGAATTCCCGGCGGCAGGGCAAAATTGCGCGGCCGCTTCAGGTCGGTGTCGACGACGTGGACCAACTCCAGCCGCTTGCCGGCCTGCCGCATAATCCGGTCGCTATGCTCCAACAGCAGCTTGGCGACGCCGGAGCCGATGGTCCCGTACCCAATAATGGCAACTTTGACAGTGTCCATGTGAATGCCGCATCCTGGTCAGCCCGGATTTGCGTTGCCAACGTGCCGCGAGGTTCAAGCGGACGACGACAGATTCCGACCGCCGACACTCGCCTAGCAAGACCACACCACAAATTGGCCGAAAAGCCGGTATTTCCCGAGTTTTTCAACGATTTTATACGGTTCGGCCGCATTTGCAAGCTGTCTTCAGCAATTGCAGCTTTTCGTCGGAAAACACGCTGTCTTCCCGCAATCGACTGATTGTCGTCCTTCGATGGGCCGCCGGAGCGGGGAGCCTGCCAATTTTAGGGACTGCCCCAATTCTCGTGTCAATGAAAATGGGACGGTCTCCTCTGAGGCGGGACTGTACGAACCGCGGCGAAGGGGACAGTCCCATTTTCGCTGACACGAAAATCGGGACAGCCCCCTGATGCGCGCTCCGGTTGTACGGCCGCCGCTTGTGCCAAGGTGCGGCAACTTGCCGCACGTTCCGCAGAATCCCGGAAAGCCGAGATATCTCAAGAATCCTGAGAAGCCCAATGATCCCAGGAGTCTTGGAAATCCGATTTATCCCAACTTGCTGGACGCGCCATGAGAATAACCTATGCTCGAAACAACGACGCGTCGTTTCGTTCTTCGTGCCTGGGAGGAAAAGTCATGAAGTATCACAACCCGCACCATCGACAAACACCACATGGCGTAACACAGGTAGAATGGGTCTTCATTGTCGCAGGCGTGGCTGTCGTCCTGTTGGTCGTTGTACGACAACTCGGCGGTCTGACCTCCGACCAGATCAACCAGACTGCGGCGGGCGTTGGTGATCCGACGCAGTTGCTCGACAATCCGATGATCGCCGGCGGTGGTTCAGCAAGCGGCGGCAACCAGGCGGGGTCGGATCAGGGCGGCGGCGGTGGCGACACCGGCGGCGGTAGTGCTGGTGGTGGCGGCGCCGGCGATACGGGTGGCGACGGCGGCTCCGGCTCTGGCGGCGGGCACGGCCACGGCAGTGGAGGGCGGCGGAGAGGGCGGTAAATGGCCAGAGCCGAGTGTTGTCGGTCAACGCCCACGTGTTACGATCGCTCCCGTTTTGTCGCCGACTTTTCTGAACGAGGCCGAGTGCCTTTGCGTTGCCGGAGGTCGGCGACGTGTTGAACGCGGCCGATTGGTACGTTCCACTGGTCGGATCGAACCATCGCGAAGAAACCGAACCACGCAGCGTACCTAAATCGACGGTGACCTTCCGCGCGGTCGGCATATACACAACGGCCAGTGATCCACCGGGCACATAGGCCGCAGCGACACCGCTGCCGGTCTGCACGAGGGTTTGCACCAGCAGGCTGGGGACTGTCCCGATTTTCGTGTCAGCGAAAATGGGACTGTCCCCTTCGCCGCGGTCAAGAATCCGTACAGTCCCCAGGCTGGAACACGATAGCCGTTTCGCTCGATATGCCTCCACAAGCTGGATTGTTTGCGGTCATTGTGTTGCTCGTGCTGCTGTTGCCGGCGGCGGCCGACGCGGCCGCTGGCCAGACTGCCGCGTTTCACCGTCGGGACGCCGGTTGACGTGCGGATGCATTGAATGCTCGCGCGTCGCACGCTAGGATACAGGGACAATCCAAGTGATGAGTGGTGCGAAGGAGATGGAAGATATGGAAGCCCATCGTTCAGTACAAATTGTGGCGTGGCTCTGTTGTGCGGCCACTGCGACGCTTGTTGTATTTCGCGGCATGCCGTCCGCTGCTGCGGGGCCAAGGACCAGCGTGCTGTTCATCGCTGTGGACGACATGAACAATGACCTTGGCTGCTACGGACATCCCTTGGTGCAGTCGCCCAATATCGACCGTCTGGCATCGCGCGGCGTGCGTTTCGATCATGCCTACTGCCAGTTCCCTCTGTGCAGTCCGAGCCGGTCGTCCCTGTTGACAGGACTGCGCCCGGATACCACCCGGGTGTTCGACCTGAAGTATCACTTTCGACAGGGGCTGCCGGACATCGTTACGTTGCCGCAGATGTTTGCGAACAACGGTTACTACGTTGCACGCGTGGGCAAGTTGTACCATTATGGCAACCCGGGCGACATTGGCACCAACGGTCTGGACGATCGAGTGTCATGGCAGGAGCGCGTGAATCCGGCGGGCCGCGATAAGACAGCCCTCGAGCCGGACATCATGAGCTATACGCCGCGTCGCGGGCTGGGCTCGTCCATGGCGTTTCTGGCTGACAAGAAGGGCGTCGATTCGGAACACACCGATGGCAAGGTGGCCACAGAGACGATCCGCCTGCTGGAGAAGCACCAAGGTGAGCCGTTCTTCATCGCGGCCGGATTCTACAAGCCGCATTGTCCGTGGGTCACGCCGGAGAGGTACTTCGACCTGTATTCGCTGCGCGACATTGATTTGCCGCCGATCAGCCCCCAGACATTCGGCGACTATCCGGCACTGGCGCTCGCCTCAACCAAGCCGTGGCCCTATTTCGGCGTGACGGCCGACCAGGCGCGGGAGTGCAAGCGCGCCTATTATGCGGCCATCTCGTTCGTCGATGCACAGATCGGCCGGCTGCTCGACGCCGTCGACCGGTTGGAACTTCAAGACCGCACCATCATCGTTTTCTGGAGCGACCACGGTTATCACCTGGGCGAGCACGGCCTATGGTTCAAACAGAGTTGCTTCGAGGAGTCGGCGCGGGTGCCGCTGATTATTTCCGCGCCGGGGCGAAAGACTGCCGGCCAGGCCAGCGGGCGTCCGGTTGAGCTGATCGATCTCTATCCGACGCTCGCCGATCTCGCGGGACTTAAGCCGCCGGGCAATCTGCAAGGGACGAGCCTCCGCCCGCTGCTGGACAACCCGGCCGAGGTCTGGAGCCGACCGGCGTACACGCAAGTCCAGCGGGGCGCGACTCCCGGCCACAGCGTCCGCACCCAGCGCTGGCGCTATACCGAATGGGGATTTGGCGACAAGGGGGCCGAGCTTTACGACCACGATCGCGACCCCCACGAATTGCACAACCTCGCGGGCGATACCCAATATACGGATATCGTGACAGAAATGAGGAGGCTACTCAAGCGGGTTCACCACACCGCGGTACAAGGCGGCAAGGCGCGCCGTGGAACACGGGAAATCTACAGCGACTGACTTCTGCGGATGGGCGCGGGCCGTGCAGTGGCTGACGCATCAGCGTGCCGGGCATTGGGTCACGCCCGATCACCTCTTCAGAATGACCTTCAGTAACCGGGGCACGTACGTGCTAGTCCGCTGGGGTGCGTGGGGATCATCAGTCCTCATCGTCTCGAGCCGGTCGCTCAGACTTGCAGCCTTCGGGCCCAGCGCGTCGATCGCGCCAATCGCATGAATTGAGACAGCGAAGCCATTCGTCGACGGCGGCGCGAGGGCCATGAGGGTTGCCAGCGAGTCGGGCAAGTCGTCGTCATCGCCAAATTGTCCAAGGGCCTGCGCAGCCACGATCCGCACCGTAGGCGATGCGTCGTGGAGCGCCGTTCCAAGATCCTCCCGTGCGAATTGCACGCCTTGCCGCTCGCGCATCAGCAGCCCCAAAGCTGCCCAGTAGCGGACCGCGCTGTCACGATGCTTCAGGCCCGCTTTCAGTTGCGGCAACGCGTCGTGCTTCATCATCGAGGCCAGATCGGCCATCGCAAGGATCTCTTCCAGCGGATAGCGTTGTGGATCGTGGCAAAGCTCGTAGATGCTGGTGTTGCCCGCCCGGCGGTGCTGCTGGGCTTCGCTCAAGAACCCGGCATCGCGGATCCGGACGATATGGTCCCGCAGCACCTCTTGCAGTTTCTGGAGAATGGACTGGTGCTTGGGAGAAGAAGCCAGGTTGCAGACTTCGTACGGATCGGCTTCCAGGTCGTACAGCTCCTCCGGCGGCTTCTTTTCCCAGAAATAGGTCCGTGGCGGCTTCAGTTTGCCTTCGTCGTACAACCGTTTCCAGACCTGCGTGGTGGGCATCCGGAACATGTAGTCCAGATACTGCCCATAGATCAGGTGCGGCATGTAATTACGAATGTAGATGTACCGCTGGTTCCGCACCGAACGGACAAGGTCGTAGCGCTCGTCCATTCGTCCGCGAAAACCGAACAGATAACGTTGCGGGGGAGTATCGTCCGGTCCCATGAAGGCATGGCCCTGCAACCAATCGGGCGGCCGCACGCCGGCAAGACTCAAAAGCGTCGGGGCTAGATCGACAAACGCCACTAGTCGCCGGCTCTCGCCGCCGGGCCGATAGTCCTTCGGCGCCAGGTCCCGGTACTTCGGCGGCACGTAGATAATCAGCGGCACGTGCAGCCCGGAATCGTAAGGCCAACGCTTGCTGCGAGGCATTCCGGGACCGTGATCGCCATAGAAGAAGACGATCGTATCGTCCGCCAGTCCGGCCTTCTCCAGTTCCGCCAAACGCCGGCCCACGCGAGCGTCCATTTCGGTCACGATGTCATAATACTGTGCCCAGTCGTGTCGTACCTCGGGCGTGTCGGGGTGGTAGGGAGGTATCGGCGCGTTGGCGGGATCATGCTGAAGCTTGTGCGGGCGCTTCCAAATTTGGCCTTCGTGACTGACTTCGATGTTGAAGACCGCAAAGAACGGCTGACCGGGACGACGGTTCTTCCAATGGGCGCTGCCCGACGATTCGTCCCAAACCTTGCCTCGTGGCTTGAGATTGTAGTCTTCCTTGTAGTTGTTGGTGCAGTAGTAACCCGACGCTCGCAGTAGCTGCGGAAACACCCGCATCCAGCGAGGCATCTCCACAAGGCTGCGCATGTGTTCGGCGCCGGTGCTCGTTGCGTAGACGCCGCTGATGATGGTGGTGCGAGCGGGCGCACAAACCGGCGCATTCGACCACGCCGCCCGATAGCGAAGACCCCTGGCCGCCAACCGGTCCAGGTTCGGCGTTTTCGCGTAGGCGTCGCCGTAGCAGCCCAGTTGCGGTCCGGTGTCTTCGCAGGTGATCCATAAGATATTTGGCCTCGACGTCTCCGCGGTGCGGCTCGCCGCCCGCGGCAAAATCGACGGCGATTGTCGCGACGATCGCGGTTAGGCATAGTAGTCCAGAACGTAGAATAAGACGCATTCCTACCCCCCTCGAACCAGTGAGATCCAAATTGCACGGCTATTACGCTTGCCGGCCGGAATGCCTGTCTTCCCTGCAATTTCAAATGAGTTTACACCTTTAGGCCGTTCCTGCAAGCAGTTTTGTCAACCGCCATCCTTTGCGAGACATTGCGGTATCTTCACACAATCGGCTACCCGTCGGCGTGCTCAACGGGCTTCAGAGGGTCGCGACGCGAGACGGCGCAGAGTGACGGCGATCAAAGCATCGCTCATCATTGAGATTCCTCGGCCTAATTGCCGCCTGCGTGACCGATGGAAGACGGTGGGGGCAACTCGTTGCTTTCAACTGCCCCCACGCGGTGTTCACAGCGAAACCTGGCAGCCTGTGGCGTCGGGCAGCCGCAGTAGTTCGTAAACGGCAACGGCGGCGCCGAGCAATACCCGTAAGGCACGCACCCGCACGGATAGGCGTGGTAGGCCCGGGCACAGCCGAACGTCGCGCCCAATAGTGCTGCGGCGAGCCACGGCCAAGTGGTAGATCTGACAGACATGGCTTGTGCGCTTTCTCTTCGATGACGGCATTCCGCCCGCTACGGTGTTGCCTGCGAACGCCGCTCGGCTTGAGGCGGTCCCGGGGGAAGTTGCTCGGGTTGTGGCGGTTGCGGCCGCAATGTGTTGGTGTTGGGTTGCACTGCTTCGAGTTGAAGTTGCCCACCCACCACGCGATCTAACGACGCCAAGGTTTGCTGAAGCTGACTCTCCAGCCGTTGGTACATGACTTGGAACCGCAGAAGTTCTCGCCAGTTGTCGATCAGTTGTAGGAAGTCCGTTGTCCCCACTTCGTAGGCGCTCATGGATACGCGCAACGTCTGATCGGCCTTGGGGACAATGTCGTCGTGGAAAAGGCGAATCAACTGATACTGGCTATTGGCCTGCACAAAGAGGTCTTTGACTTCTGCGGTGGTCCTGTCCCGCACCGAATCGTATTGCCTGGCAGTAGCCGTGGCCTGAGCCTCCGTGGCCCGGATGCCGGCGTCGAGGCGCTTGCGATACAACGGCACGTTGACCGAAACGCCGACACCGACCGAATCTTGCCCGTTCGCCACAGGACTTATCCCACCGTCGGCGATTTCGTTCCACAGTATGCTGGCGGTCAGGTCGGGATAGTAGTTCAGACGCGCCAATTCAACGTTCTGGCGATCCCGGCGCACGGCCGCTAATTGGACCTGTAGCTCAGGCCGAGCCGCGATCGCCTGTTCATACAGCCGATCGAGATCCTGTGGGACTTGTTCCCGGGGCAACTGCTCCGTCGCCCGGAGCCGCGTATCCGGTGATACGTGAAGCACCCGAGCCAACCGGGCCTGCGAACGTCTCCAATTCCTGCCGCAGCCGTATCAACTGACTATCCAGATTGGAAACCTCGACCTGCGCGCGCAACACGTCCTGTTGACTCACCGTCCCCGTACGATACTTGCTCTCGGCGATTGCACTGAGGTCCGTCAGTAGCCTTCTGTCGTCCTCGGTGATCCGAATCGCCTTCTGAACAAAGTACAGTTCGTAGTACGCCCGCTTCACCTGCTCGATGACTTCCAATTCCACCACGGCCAGCCGTGCCCGAGCGATGTTCGTTTCTTCTTCCGCGACGCCTGCCCGCGCATCGAGCTTGCCGAACCAAGGAAGGTGTTGGCTGGCGTTAAGACCGAATTCCTGCCGACCGGCGGCCGTTTGGACTGGGGCCGGATAGGCCGTCGCAGCCAACGTCGGATCTTGAAGGCTGGCCGCCTGCGGCACGCGGTTGGCAGCCGCTTCGACCTGCTTGCGGGCCGCCTGAATATCCGCGTTCTGGGCCAAAGCATACTCGACGTAGACATCGACCGGCTGCGGACCTGCAAGCTGTGTAGCTACCGGTGGCAGTCGTCGGGGCGCCGGAACGTCCGGTGACTGCGCCACTGCGTTGACCACGCCAGCGTATTCGGGATCGCGGATTTGCCTGGAGACACTGCATCCGGCCAACACAAGAATCGCAGCGGGCAATCCGCAGGCCAATGTCAAAGGACACCGTTGCATGACTGTCCCCGCTTACTCCCGCGCGGTTTGCCCAAGTACTCGATTTGGGCGGGATGGAAGAGCCGCAGTTCTCCGCTGGCGACTATCTCCGATATCTTCGCTATCGGGGAAACATCTGGCACGCTTGACACAATCGGCACAGACCAAAATGTTCCCGCTAAATTGCCCAGCTTCACCGATCAGGCGTTTTTACTCGGCTTTGCCGGCGGCGGGTTCCGCTTGCCCAGTCTGCGGTTGCTGCCGTTGGGAGTGACGATGGCCCGCATCGAGGGCCTGTGACGGCACCATGGGCCACGAAGAGCGTCTGGCATTGCGACCTTCACTTTCCCGCGTCCGGTAGACTACCGGCGTCTCAGGAAACGTCAGGCCGCGCTGCCGACCATCGGCAGGTATCCTTTGCCGAGGATTCCGCACGTGTCACAATCAGTGGGCGATGAGGGACTCGAACCCCCCACATCCACGTTGTAAGCGTGGAAGCAGCACAACCGAACCGACGGAACAGCAAGACGTTACGCCGACGCCGTCGCCGGTTTGCACCAGCAACCCGGAAAACGATAACGCCGGCGCCCCCGACGCCGACCCTCTGGCGAAGCTCGCCGCGGCCCTGCTGACCCTCTCGCCGGTCGAGCGTGAACGGCTGGCCGCCATGCTGACCGGGCACCAGGGAGAAGGCGAGGGCCGAACCGGATGACAACGCACGACGCCGAACGTTGGTCGGCATTGCTTACACCGGCACCCACGATGGCCGTTGCTGGTGTCGCTCGCAGTGCAGTGGTAGCACGTCTGATCGCGTGGGACGGCTCTCAAGGTCGTCCCAAGACATCCGCGCCAGGCAAAGGACAGCTAGGACGCGTCGCACCGCGCCAGAATCGAAACTGCCGGCCGACTACGAGCACGTCGACGGAAACCGGCGGATTTTGCGGCGAGGCCAAGACGGCTCGCCGACCGGAAAACGAACCGCCACCCCCCGGGGTCGCGCTGGCGGGACTCCGAATATTGCTCTCGAAACTGCGCTGAAAAATTGGCTGTCAAAATAGGAAAGGAGCATTTCCAATGACCGAATCGAAGATGGAACTGACCGAACGATTGCGCCGGGAAGGCCGGTGGTCCGAAGCGTCGCGATTCAAGGACGAGACGGTGCGGAAGCTACGCCGCGAAGGTAGGAAGAGAACCGAGGCCATCGAGCAGGCATGGGCTGCAATGGCTGCGTCGTTTCCGCCTTTGGTCCCGACGCCAACTGCCGAAGATGACGAGCCTGGCGCCACAGTGACAGTACCGACAGCCAGCGGGTGCCCGACGACAACTGCCGACGGCCGCGGTGAAAGCGCACAGGGAAACCGCCGCATGGCACCCGTCGCCGACGATGACATCGACATCGACGCCTTGTTGGAACGGTTTGGGGACGGGCAGCCCAACCTGGTGCGGGATACTCTGTGGACCTACGAGGCCCTGGCCAATCGCAAAGCAAAGCCAGCGGACGCCCCGAGCCTCGGCGCATGGAGTCTGTTGCAGTGGGCCCGGCAGTATCGCAACCGCTTTTTCGAGCAAGTCTTGCCCAAGGCGATGGCCGCCCGCACGGCCGGCGAGGAAGAGGATCAGATGGTGCGTCGGGAGCGGAAGCGTTGCGATGAGATCGAGGCCGTACTGCGGCGGTTTCAGGACGCGGCTCGTGAGAGATGGAAGCGAGAGTTGTTAGACGACGTGCCGGGAACGATACAGGAAACCGCCTGCTGCAACGTGTCGGAATGGGCCAAACGCTACAGGCTGTCCCTCACCGATGACGCCCGGAGTGGTTTGGAGGCCCAGGTTGCCCGATTGGTCCACGACTGCATTACGGCTCTTGCCCCCGCTTCTGGTGACACGGCGATCGATTAGCAGACCGCAGAACCCCAATTTCCGGCGCGCTGGTCCGGCAAGCTGGCCCTCGGGCGCGGGCGCGGGCGCGGGGGATAGGCGGGCGATCTGCTCTGTCGTTACAATGGGCGGCGTCAATTCTCTTCCAACACGAAGGAGGCGAGAACGATGGTCCAATGGCACTACCAGCGGCCGGCGGGCAAGCAAGTGGGACCAGTCTCGGCCGACGAACTTCGGAAGCTGGCAGACGTTGGCACGATTACACCCGAGACGCTTGTACGCAGAGACAATGACACGCAATGGATACCTGCCAGGCGAGTGAAGGGGTTACTCGACGAACGGACTATCGCCAACGCCGAGCCGGCGTTTGCGTCACCCGGGAAGGGGTTGTTTTCCAGACTTGTGTCAAAGATGAGACGCGGCCCAAGTAGGCCGGGAATGGGCCCACCTCGCCCCCCTTCTCTTCCAAGGCGACGGAAGCGGATGCTTCTTCCCGTTCTTTTGTCCGTTCTGATTGCCATCGCGGCACTTTCGGTGGTTTTGCAGGTGTGCATTCTCGCAACCCTTTCGGGCATTGCATCGAAACCAGTGCTAAGCGTGGGTTCTGCACAGTCGACTGATTGGCATAAGCATCTGCGCGCGTCAATTCCAGTTACTATCACAGATTTCGACCTAAACGTGAATGTCCAGAACACACCAGACGTGAATGTTCAGAACACACCAGACGTGAATGTTCAGAACACACTAGACGTGAATGTCCAGAATACAGACCTAGACGTGAATGTCCAGAACAGACCAGACGTGAATGTTTGGAACACACCAGACGTGAATCTACAATACCACAACATAAAGGATGGCGATCCAATTCCCGTCAAAATCGAGCCCTAGCACGATTGATTGATAGATCGGGTTGGCCGTGGCGGGTCGCTCCCGTCCGGCTCGAAGTGGACCCCGGCAGGTGTTTTGCCTTCTCTGCCTTTCGGCGGCACCTGCCTGGGTTCGGCCCGGTTAAGCCAGAAAGGCAGCCTTTTCATGCGACCCTCGGAGTTCATAGCGATTCGTCCCTGCATAGCGCAAGCGATTCTCGACATCGGCGCCTTTCTGGACAATCGGCATAAGCAGGAGAACGTTTTGGAGGAAATGGCCGAGTTGTACTCCCAGTTGAAGGGCAAGGGCAAGCCCCGCAAAATCTCGGGAGCGGTGTACAAGGAGCCGTTAAAGGGGATACGTTCGCTTACTCCCCAAGAACTGGACGATGCGTCTGAAAAGCCCTTCAGTGGTCCGTCCAGTGAAGAGGAAGCCGAGGCTGTTCAGGTCGCGGTAGGCGGTCGCTGGCAGGAGTCTTCACGGCAAGCCGCTATTAGGTTGCGCGGCGCCTGGTGCACTGGCGAGGCCGACGGAATAGAAAGCGAGCTCGCCCAGCTACCGAATAAGCGGTTTTCGGATCCAGATAGTCGGCGGGCGCAAGACGATGTTGAGCAAGCGAAAGCCGTGCAGGTAAAGAGAATCTTGACGGCTTGGTTGAAAGAGGAGGACGCAAAGGCCGCAGTGGCTGGCTCGACGCCATTACCGACCGCCAAGTCGGAGCAAAGCGAAGGGAACGGCGTGAAGGGCAACAAGCCGAAGCGTCGCAAGAAACGAAGCGACCCCAAAGACGACAAGAGAGTTGCCGATGCATATGTCACAGGCCGATACCGAACTGAGGCGGCTTGTGCCACGGCCTTGAGCATGGAGGAAATTGACGTGCATCGGGCAAGGGACCGCCACCGCCACCGGCAATCTGCAAAAGAGCGGCCCCGGAAGAAACTGAGTCAATAGCGGATTGCTTAATTCCTTCCAGCCTGGCTAGTCTTGTCTTCTCCCTGCAATTTGGGGCGTTCTCCTTCATTACGCCGGAATTAACGGTGCGCCGGAAAATCGACCTGCCCCAGTTCTTCCATTCCATCGCAGATACTTGCACTTATGCGGTGGGCACTTCGCCGGCCGCGCCTCGATTCTGAAAGGATCGAAAATGAGTGCTATTCTCTCTGCGGAACCTTCCGCCAAGCTCTTGGACGTGCAAGCCGTCGCCGAACTGCTCGACTGCTCGCAACGGCACGTTTACCGCCTATCCGATGCCGGCCGCATGCCGGCGCCCGTCAAGCTCGGCTCTCTCGTCCGCTGGTCCGCTTCGTCAATTTGCGCGTGGATCGACCAGGGCTGCAAGCCGGTTCGGATCAGGAAAGGGGGTGCATGATGGCGACGTGCTCCCTTTGCTATCCCCGCGATTGCCCCGAGTGCGAAGGCGAACGCCGCAAGGCTGACGTGCTCGCCCTGCTGGCCGATCGTCGCGCCGTCTATATACGTCGCGGGCAACGGGCGCTGCTTGCGGCGCTGTTGGCCACTGGCACCGCGACGGCCGATGATGTGCGCCGGTCCGTCAACCTACCGCCTGACATCGACGCGGTGTGTTTCGGCGCCGTGCCGGTCGCGCTGGCTCGGGCGGGCGTCATCTACCGCGACGGCTTCGCGCCGACCTGCCGAGCAACAGCCCATGCGCGGCCGCTGTCTGTGTGGCGACTGGCCGATCGCGCGAAGGCACTGCGGTGGCTCGCCGATCACCCCGACCTGGCGGACGACCTCGACAAGAGCGAAGGGGCCGCCACTCCGTTCGATCCGCAAGAAAACGCAACGCCGACGGCTGGCACCATCGGCATTGCTTGAATCCATTCTTTGATTCACAAACGCAGAAAGGACCTCGCATCATGCGAAAATCGTTGACAGATATTTTACACGAAGGCGACCGGCAGTGTCTATCCCGGGCATGGGGCGAGACTCAGGCCGCCGAAGATTTCACGCCGCTGCCGTCGGGCGAATACGTCGCCCGGATCGTCAGCGGGGAACTGTTCACCAGTAAGACAAAAGGCACGCCCGGGTACAGGCTCGCCTTCCGCGCCTTGGAGGGCGACCACCAGGGCCGGCAATTCTGGCATGACGTTTGGCTGACGCCGGCCGCACTGCCGATGGCGAAGCGTGACCTCGGCAAACTCGGTGTCACGGCGCTAGAACAGCTAGAAAAGCCGCTGCCGCCAGGTATACGCTGCAAGGTGAAACTCGCTGTTCGCCGGGACGATGACGGCTCGGAACACAACCGGGTCCGGCACTTTGACGTAATCGGGATCGATTCGCCGGAGCAAGATCCGTTCGCGCCGATCGACGGTCCTCACCCTAGCCCTCTCTCTGAAGGCGAGGGGACTGCGCAAGAACCTCTTGCCGCCGATGGATCGGCAGGGGGCGAACATGACGACTTCTGATTGTCGTTATGGCTTTCGGATTGTCGGCGGTTGTTTCGAGACGCGGCGGTTGGTTGACGCCGCCGCCGCGCTCTCGGCTCATGCCGCCGCTGATTCGCGCTGCGAGCCGGACAAGGAATGTTATCTTTCGGCTTTCTGGTTTGATGGGACTTTCCGCCGTTACCTCGAAGACAATCAGGGATCGACGGCCGGCTACTCGGGGCCATGCTGGTCGCCGTGGCTTTGGTTCGACCTTGATGGCGAGGAATTGCATTATGCCCACAAGGACGCCGCCGCGCTGGCCGTGTTCCTGGTGGAGCAATACGCCGTCGCTGGTGACGAACTGTTGATTTTCTTCTCGGGCTCAAAGGGTTTTCACGTCGGCTTGTCTACCGCGCTCTGTTTGCCGTCGCCTTCGCTCGACTTCCATAAGGTTTGTAGACGCTTCGCCGAACACGTTGCCGAGCTAGCGGCCGTGACAATTGACGCCGGGGTATATGATCGTGTGCGGGCCTTCCGTGCGCCAAACTCTCGGCACCCGAAGACCGGCTTGCACAAGCGCTGGCTTTCATTCGATGAATTGTGTGGGCCGCTCGATTCGATTCTTGAACTCGCCAAGGCGCCGGCGCCCTTCGTCTTGCCAACGCCAACGCAGCATAGCGACCAGGCCGCCGCCGACTGGCAAGCCGCTATCGACCATGTAGCAAGAGAAGACGAAGCAAAAGCCGCTCGACGCGCTGCCGGTGACGGTATGCCGATGGTAAACCGCTCGACGCTCGACTTTATCCGGCACGGTGCTGACCAGGGCGACCGACACCGGCTCTTATTCTCGGCCGCCGCAAACCTTGCCGAGTTTGGTTGCCCGTCGGCGCTGGCTCTGGCATTGCTCGAAGAATCGGCTCTCGATTCGGGCTTGCCGCCGAAGGACGTTCGCCGGCAAATCGAGTGCGGACTAAGTGGTGGTCAGTGGTCAGTGGTCAATGGTCAGTGTGAAGCCATGTTGCTTTCGGCACCAACCGCCGTGGCGGCGGTTGAAACGCCATCGACCGTCGATCTACAAGCCGTGTTGGCGAAGCTCTGGCAATCGACGACGACGGCCGAGAGCGGAAGCCCGCACCCTTGCCCTTTCCCAAAGGGTGATGGGACCGCCGTCGTCGATCCCCGATCCCTAATTCCCAATCCCTCACCACTGCCGCCGTTGCCGCCGCCGCTGGCATCGTTGCCACCGCGGGCCATCGGCTCGGGCACGCTCGACAAGCCGTGCCGTTGTGGCTCGACAGAGTATGTCGACGTGGCCATCAGCGAAGGCCGAAGCCGCCGCGATTGCCGCCAGTGTGGGCGATTTCTCGGCTGGGGCAAGTGGTATGACCAGGGAGGGACAACAGCATGAGCGACCACAAGGCTAACTTTGTCACCGCGGCCGACGCTTTCGAGAGTTGGCGCGAAGACGTGCATACCGGCTCGCCACCCGTCTTCTATCCGATCGGCTCGGGCGAATTGGCGAGAATCGAAATCGGGCCGAAGCTGGTAACGCTTATCGGCGGGGCACCGGGGGCCGGCAAAACCGCCTTCACCATGCAAGCCGCGGTCGATGCGCTTCGGCTGACATCGAAATTGCGGGCGCTGGTGTGCAATGTCGAAATGCCGGCCACCGTGCTGTTGGACCGGCAACTAGCGCGGCTCTCGGGGATCGACCTGGGGACGATTCGCTATCGCCGCTTCACCGCCGAACATGCCGACCGCTTGGACCAGGCGCTAAACACGCTTGAAACGCTGGCTGAACGGCTCGCCTTCGTCAAGCCGCCGTTCAATCTGGCAAACGTTGCCGCTTCGGCCGATGCCTTCCGAGCCGATATGATCGTGCTCGACTATATCCAGCGAATTCCGCCGCCGGGCGAACACGGGGACCGGCGGGGATCGGTTGACGCCACGATGAACTATCTTCGGCAATTCGCCGACGCTGGAGTTGCCGTGGTCGTGGTCGCCGCGGTTTCGAGGGGCAAAGACAGCAAGGGCCGTTCGACCTACTCTGGCGATGCGTTGACACTGGCCAGTTTCCGGGAATCGTCGGAACTGGAGTTTGGGGCGGACGATGCGTTTATGCTGGTCCCCGACAAAGATGATACGGTTGTGCTTCGGCACCTCAAGGCGCGGCACACCGAAGCGAAAGACGTTGTGTTGCAATTCGACCGCTGCTGCCAACGATTCGAGGCAGCCGAAGACCCGGGCACCCGCAAGAGAACGAAATTATCCGGCAAGCTCCAAGCCGCTTTGCGCAGCGCATGGGATCGGACGCCGCCGGCCGATGATGACGCCGACGACTTCCAGGGTTTTGAGGAGTTTCGAGACTTCGCATGAGCACAACCACGCAACCGCCGATCCTCGAAGGCTGCGCCGTGCTGTCGCCCATGCGCAGGCGCAACGGCTCGCCATGCCGGCACCAGGGCGACACCTCGAAAGCGAAGGGAAAGCCCTCTCGCCGCCGCAACACGGCCGACCGCTTCGCCGTGCTCAACGCCTTTGTGGACTTCACCGCCGGGGCGTTGTCGAGAAACGAAATCCTTGTTTGGCTGGTGCTCTATCGTGACACCCGCAACGACACCGCTCGCACGTCGCAAGCGGACTTGGCACGCCGGGCGGGGATAAGCGACCGTAGTGTCCGCCGCGCCCTGAAAGGGCTGCAAGGGCGCCGGCTGTTGAAAGTGACGTATCGCGGCGGGATTGGACGAGGGGCTTCCGCCTACCGTATTTACCCCTTGCCCCCCGAAAGGTAACGGACAAAGCTGTGTCCGGTTGTAACCGGACAAACCGCGTCACTTACTGCGGACAAAGCTCTGTCCTGCGTTCCATAAGGGACCATAAGTGCGTCCCCTTTGTGTCCTTCGGACCGGGGGACACTGAAAGAAAATACGCCGGGGGTACCGAAGGCCGCTTGACGAAAATACCGATACTTGTTAGAAAGACAGTAATGAGCAAGAGTAAACAGAAACCGACCATGACCGCCGCGATAAAGACCGCAATCGAAGAAAGCGGCGTAAGCCGCTACGAAATCAGCAAGGCAACCGGGATTCTGCAAACGTCCCTCAGTCGCTTCATGCGGGGCGAAACGTCCCTACGGCTCGATAAGGCCGACGTGCTGGCCGACTACCTGGGCCTCCGGCTTGTGCCGGACCCTGACGCTGTACCGCCGGAACCGACGCCAGAGAACTTGGCGCGGCCGATGCTGGTGAAGCAAACGAAGAAACGAAAGGCGAAAGGAAATGTTTGAGGTTGGGCGAGTTTACAATCGTCAGGATGATTTACATGGTCGTTATGGCGGACAACGCCAAGGTGGAATCTCAACGCCGACACGCCAGTCTTTCCTTATGCTGTTCACTGGCAAAAGTGGTGAAAAGTATGGCTACCGTGACGGCTGGAATGAAAACGGCGTCTTCCTTTACACCGGGGAAGGACAAACAGGAGACATGGACTTTGTACACGGGAATCGTGCAATTAGAGACCATGTTCAAGACGGCAAGGTCTTGGAATTGTTTGAATCGCTCGGCAAGGGTCATGGGTATCGCTATGTTGGGCAGTTCGTTTGTGCATCATGGGAGTCTCGCCAGGGTCTCGATTCCGATGGCAACAAGCGAAACGTAATTGTCTTTCATCTTGTGCCAATCGAAGACATTTCGGCAGATCGGAACTCAACAGCCGCAACCGCTCCGGCTGACATCCTGCGAAGGGGTGCTTACGAAGCGGCGTCCGGGGCTGCCGAAGCAAGAGTGATGGAGGCTAAGCGGCTGGTTTATGACCGAAGTAATGCGGTTCGGGATTACGTTTTAGCGCGGGCGAATGGCATTTGCGAATCTTGTCGAGAACCGGCGCCGTTTTGTAGGCGAGATGGGACTAGCTACCTTGAACCTCATCACACCCGACGATTAGCCGACGGTGGGCCGGATCATCCGAGATGGGTAGGGGCGGTATGTCCGAACTGCCATTCTGAGATGCATTTCGGCGAATCTGGTGACAAGAAGAATCGCGATTTGCAAGAATACATTGCAACATTGGAGCAACAAGGCTGAAAGGCAAAATCATGGGAACCGTGTTCAAGAAAACCGTAACCAAGTCGCTGCCGGTCGGGGCGAAGATCATCGTCCGCAAAGGGCAACGGCTGGCCGAGTGGATCGACGCCAAGCAGAAGCGCCGGACGGCGCCGGTCACCGTGGGCAAGGATGGCGCCGACCGGCTTGTCATTACTGCCCGGACCTACATGGCGAAGTATCGGGATGGCTCGGGCATCGTCAAGGAAGTGGCCACCGGCTGCCGGGATGAATCGGCCGCCCGGTCGGTGCTCGGCAAGCTCGAACGTCGGGCCGAACTGGTCAAGGGCGAAGTGCTCACCGCCGCCGAAGACGCGGTAGTCGACCACCAGGGCACACCGCTTGAAGATCATATTGCCGACTTCGTGGACCACCAGATGGCGAGAGGGCTTTCCCGCCGGGTGAATGATACCGCCTCGCAACTTCGCCGGGTCGCCCGTGAGTGCGGGTTTCTCCGTCTGGCCGACTTGAACCCGACCACCTTGGAGCGCTGGCTGCTGGACCGCAAAGGCGACGGAATGAGCGCGGCGACCCGCAACGAGTATCGAGGGGCTTGGCTGACCTTCTGCAACTGGTGTCTGGCGACGAGGCCGGCGCGGCTGTTGACCAACCCATTTGTCAGGGTGCCTAAGGCCGACGCAAATGCTGACCGTCGCCGGACCCGCCGGGCGCTCACCGAAGCCGAACTAACGCGACTTCTGGAAGTGGCACGCCGTCGGCCGTTGTTGGATCGCATGACGGTTCACCGTGGCAAACGACAAGGCGAAGTGTACGGGCAACTGCGCCCGGAAGTGCAACGGCGGCTGGAGCGGCTGGGCTACGAACGCGCCTTGATCTACAAGACGCTGGTAGTCACTGGGCTTCGCAAGGGCGAATTGGCTTCGCTCACCGTGGGGCAAGTGCTCCTCGACGCCGACCCGCCCTATCTGATTTTGAAAGCCGCCGACGAGAAGAACCGGCAGGGCTCGACGATCCCGCTTCGAGCCGATCTTGCTGACGATCTGCGGCAATGGCTCGCCGACAAGGCGACGGCGTTGAAGGAAGCCGCCAGACGTGCGCCAACGGTCCGATTCGACTCGACAGACCAGAAAGGCGGAAAACGCAATCAGGGCGATTCTACGGGGCCAGAGGGACAATCTTGTCTGCCGTTGACTCGGCTACCGGCTGATACGCCGCTCTTCACTGTGCCGGCCGGAATGGTCCGAATCCTCGACCGCGACCTGGTCGCCGCGGGGATCGCTCGGCGCGTGGAAGTATCGCCCGGAAAGTGGAAGATCGACAAGAGCGATGAGCGCGGGCGGACCATCGACGTACACGCGTTGCGGCACACGTTCGGCACGCTGTTGAGTAAGGCCGGGGTGGCGCCGCGGACGGCGCAAGCTGCGATGCGCCATTCGACCATCGACCTGACGATGAATGTCTACACCGATCCGAAGCTGCTGGACGTCGCTGGGGCAATGGACGCGCTGCCGGCGCTGCCTCTTGTGGTAGGGCAAGCAAGCGAAGCCGTCACCCTAAAGGCAACGGGGACTGGTAATTCGGTTGTCGGCCAGTTTGCACCAAAGTTTGCACCAACCACCGTCAAAACGAGCATATTGGGGTCAATTCTGGACAAGGCAGCCAGCGCGGCGGGGAAATCGAATGCGACCGCTGCCATCGCCGGAAGTGCTTATGCGGTCAATAGAAAAGACCCGCTGACAATCGCTGTCAACGAGTCTTCTGAGTGGGCGATGACGGATTCGGACCGCCGACATCCACGTTGTAAGCGTGGGCTCTAACCAACTGAGCTAATCGCCCTGAGCATGTTTGGTCGGCCGACGCCGGATCGATTGGCTCATCGCCCGAGGGCGCCGGGCAACGTTCCGACGCTCCGCCTCAGCATCGACGGGCCTGGCCGTTCGGATGCCGGTTCCGCTGGTAGCGGCGGCAGCCGATCGACGCGGCAGCCGGGCGCGCCTGCCGAGGAATCGCCAAAGGTCGGGTCTTCGAGAGTATAATCGCCGACGCCCTGACTGTGCAACGGCTGGCCCGGATCGGCCGACCGTTTCCACAGCAGCCGTTCCGTGCTGGGCTGATTTTCGCGCAGGGACCCCAATAAGTCTTCCACGCCTCGAAGTTCATGACGTCCGACGAGTCCTCCGGATCGAGCGTGCTGACGGACCAGAAAACGTCGACGCCTTCGTAGAAGTTGCGATCGCCGTTCCAAACGAACAGCCGGCGGAAATCCTCAATGCTGGACGCCCCTTGCTGTTCGATCAGCGGTACGCCGGGCGGCGCGATCAGGATGCTGTTGGTCGAAACGAATTGCACGGCCAGTTGGTGCGGGTTCGACGGCCCGCTCGTCAGGCGACAGAGTCCGGAGCCGACGGCGGCGGTCACGTGCCGCAGTTCAATCCGCATCTCGTCCGGTTTTGGGGTCCACTGGCTGCCGTTGGTCGTCAGCAGCCGCTCGGTTGTTATCAGTAGCCCGTTGTCCCACGTCAGAGAGACCGGCTGGGGATCGTCGACGCGAAGCAGGTCGGCTTCGCCCCGGGCGATGCAGTCAACCAGTTCCACGGTAGCCAGTGGTGTGGCCGCGCGAACGGCGTCCATCATCAAGTCTGCATTCGGGGCAGATCGGGCACGCAGGAACGCCACGTCCTGATGGTACGTCGAACCTTGGTCCGTGGCGTTGGACGTCGTGAGCGTACACCGCTCCATGTGGACCATCTGACCGCCTTCCGTCTCCAACAGCGACCAGCTATCAGCCGGCACCCCGCGCGGAATGCGCAGCTCAAGCGCCACGTCGAACATCGCCAATTGGCCGCTGGCCAACGTCATCATGCTCCGCGGCTGTTTGATCGGATTGGCGTCGGTGGGCCAGAACACCACGACGGGCCGGAACCCTTCCGCAGCCCGGATGGTCAGGTTGAGGTTCGAGATTGGAATCGGGCGTTCCAGGCGCGGACCGTCGAATCGCAACTCGATGGTGTCCCCGCTATGGGCCGCCGCGCATGCGCCCGCCAGCGTGGAAAACTCGTTGTGCCCGTCGGGCGAATTTGTGACTACCAACACGTCCGGCTGCTCCATTGCCGCGCCGAACTCATCGGAGAACCCTGGCGCAGGCGATTCCCAGGAATCATCCTGCGACTCTGCGGCGCCAGGGGCGATCCCGCGCGACGGCGACGCCGCGCCGGCAGAAGCGACGGCGGTGCCGTCTGGTCCCGTGGCGATGTGTGGCGGTCCACCTGTCCTATCGTGAGCCACCGCGACATCTCGGGGGCCAGTCGTCCGATCGTCCGGCCGCACAAGCGGGCTGGCCGACATGGCCAGCCCCTCGGAGGGCTGTTTGGCTGAGGGCCGCGACGGTCCATTCGACGACGCAACCGGAGTGCCCGGCGCTGCCGGCGCGACCGTGGCCGGTGCCGGCAAATGCTCGTCGCGCGGCGCCGAAGAAAAATCGAGCAATACGACAATGCCGATCAGGGCAGCCACGGCGGCAACCCAGGGCACGTGCCGTTGGACGAACGACAGGGGTCTCTCCTGCGGCACGACCCAAAGTCGGCTCGCCCGACGGGCCGGCTGCAATCCGATTTGTTCGGCCAGCCGCACGAGGTCGCCGATCAACTCCGCCGGAACGGCATAACGATCCTCGCGGTTCTTCGCCATCATCTTGCGCAGAATGGGCTAAGTTCCACGGGCAACTCGGGGCGAAATTCGCGGATGTCCGGCGGCTCGTCTCCTTGGTGCTGGAGCAACTTCTGCAGCACGGTTCCCTGGGGGAAGGGCGGCTGACCGCAGAGCATGAAGAAGACCGTGCACCCCAGCGAATAGATGTCGCTGCGGATGTCAGCGTTGCGCGGATCGCGCGCCTGTTCGGGCGAGATATAGTCGAACGTGCCGAGCGTCACACCGCTGGCCGTCAGGTCGGCGACCGCCGGATCGGCCTGCCGAAGCCGCGCCAGGCCCATGTCGATCAGCTTCACCTGTCCGTCGGGCGTCACCAGCACGTTCGACGGCTTGATATCGCGATGGACCACCGCGCGGCTTTCGGCATGGGCCAGGGCCTCGGCGATCTGAAGCGTATAGCTGACGACCTCGCCCAGCGGCAAGGGACCTCTCTGCTCGACCAGTAGACGAACGTTTGCCCCTTCGACGAATTCAAAGGCGATGTAGTTCAGGCCGCGGTCCTCGCCCAGGCAATAGGCGCGGACGATGTTGTCATGGTCGAGTCGGGCGACCGACTGGGCCTCGTTCTGAAACCGCTGCACGGCGTCGGGGTCGGACGCCTGGTCGGGCGGCAGGACCTTTAAGGCCACCATGCGGTCCAATTGGGTATCGCCGGCGCGGAAGACGCGTCCCATCCCCCCGCCGCCGACGAATTCGAGCAACGCGAACTGGCCAAGGCGATCGCCCGGCGACACCTGCCCGTCGAGGATGCGAGAAACCGAATCGGACGTGGCCGGTGCGGGCAGAGGCGGCCGGTTGCTGATGATCGTGGGCTGGTCGTCGGCCACCGACGCTCTGCGTGACAGCGACGAGGATCCGCCCACGTGAATGTCGACCGCTTCGCCGGCGTCTGCCGAGACTTGCTGATCGCGAAGATGGGAGGCGGTATCGCTCATCGCTCGCTCGTCCTAAACGCCGTGCTCCGCATCCACGCCACCATCCTGCAACGGCTGCAGAGATGGGCAGCCGCCGCTCGCAAAAGACGTCCTATCTCCCGCGGGGCGAACGCCCCTGGGTGCGAAGAGCCAAAGCCCATTCTAATTTACGGAGATAGAGCGGTCAATCAGCCGCGCTGCTGACACACCGCTCGGGTGGGGAATGGCACGTTTTTTTGGCGAGAAGATGCCGTGGGCGTTAAATCGGACGCTCCTGTTATCCGTGGAACGAAAATTGGGGTGGTTCGTGCAGAGCCGCTTTCGCTCGCGTGGCACCGGGGGTAGAATAAGTCAATTGTGCCATCGTTCGACCCCGCATTTGTGCCCACCCTTTTTGGAGTTTTCCGAATGAAGACCTGCATCAATCGTCGTAACTTCCTGCAAGCGACCGGCGCGGTCGGCGCCGGAGTTGGAATCGTCGGTCTCGGCGGCGCCCGGTTGCTGGCCGCGGACATGGGTGCCGGCGCTCCGAACGCCGCGAAGCTCGGCTGGAAGCTGGGCTGCCAGGCTTGGAGCTTCAACCGCTTCACCTTCTACGACGCCATCGATAAAACCGCTTCGCTGGGCCTGCATTACATCGAGGCCTATACGAGCCAGAAGATCAGCAAGGAACATCCGAACCTTGTCACCAACGAGTCGCTTCCGGCCGACGCGCGGACGGCCGTGAAGAAAAAGCTGCACGATTCGGGCGTCAAGCTTATCAATTACGGCGTATGCCCACTCTACAAGGACACCGACAAGAGCCGCAAGGTGTTCGACTTCGCCAAGGACATGGGCATCGAGACCATCGTCTCCGAGCCGCCCCTGGACGCCTTCGACAATCTCGACAAATTGTGCAACGAGTACAGTATCAACGTGGCAATCCACAATCATCCGAAGGGCAGGTCGCTCTACTGGAATCCCGAAACCGTCTTGGAGGTCTGCAAAGGCCGCAGCAAGCGGATCGGCGCGTGCGCCGACACCGGCCACTGGGAGCGATCCGGCCTCGATCCGCTCGAGTGCATCAAGATGCTGAAAGGCCGGATCATCAGCTTCCATCTGAAGGACCTCAACGAGAAGGGCCCGGCGCGCCACGACGTGCCGTGGGGCACGGGCGTTTGCGACGTGAAAGGCATGCTCGCGGAAGTTCACCGCCAAGGCTTCAAGGGCGTCTTCTCCATCGAGTACGAATACAACTGGCTAAACTCAATGCCCGAGATTGCCCAGTGCGTGGCGTACTTCAACAAGGTAGCGGGCGAGTTGGCGGCCGGACAGGCCGTGGTTCCCGCCAGAGGCCAGCGCCGCCGGCGAATTCGATAGTGCATGGCAACATCAGTGGTCCCCTCTCCCTTCGGGAGAGGGCGAGGGTGAGGGTGAAGCGGCGCAGCATTTTCCGCCCGTAAGGCTGTTTGTATTCCAATCCGTTCTGGTAACGACGGACGAAACTACGCAGAAAACGACATTTCCGCGTATTTCTGTACGATGCGCTCGCGCGACGCTCGCAGCGCCGGGGAAGAGGGGCTGTTGCTGGTCGTGGATGCCTTTGAACGTCGACAGGATGTACTCGACGTCGTCGCGGGCGATGCCGTAGAGGTGAAAGAAGGCGGCGTCGAGTTCGGCCATGAGTTCGGCCCGCTCGGCTTCATCCCACTTGTTGAGCCGGCCGCCGTATTCCGCTTGGAAGCTGCCGCTCGGTGAAGCCGCAGGCGTCGGCCAGCGGCAGCATGTCTTCGGCGGTGCAGGTCAGCTTGAGCACCCGCTCGCTGATCCACGATTCCAGCGTCGTGCGGTGGTCCCACGGGCAAGGTTTGTCGTAAGCGTCGGGTGGCAGCGTCGGGACCTGCTCGACGATGAAGAAGTTCAAATGAACGTTGCTGATCTTTCTGCCGCATCACGAAGTCGTACGCAAAGCTATTGAGGTTGCCCAACAGGCAACACTGCCGCACGGGCGAGGTATCACGTCAAAATGATCGGCGCGGAGTTGACGACACCCACAAGCGGCGTCATCGCCGCGATCATCGTTCGTTGGTTTGTCGGGCTCGTTACGTCCTTGAAGCATAGAAAATGCGACGTCTGTTCATTGCTTTGGTTCAGCACGACTTCTTGCGCGACCCAGAATCGCGGCATGGCCAAGTGTTCGGGATTCTGATGACTGACCAGCGATCGTCTTTTCGGTTTGCCCCTGCCGCACCCAATTGGACTTGTCGGTCACAACGTCGGCCGCCCGGTGGTCATAGTCCTGAAGCATCTTGGCTTCGTAAAGCGGCAGGAAGACCTTCTTGCCCTTGACCCACCGATTCCCTTTCAGCTTGAAACCGTCCGCCTTGAGCGTGTCGGCTTCGCGGAACAGTTCGGCGTCGTTCGTTTGATGGAACATCGTCTTGAACTGGATGCCCCACGGGTTGCCGGTTGGCCCCTCGCGGTTCGCGTCGATCAATACGGGAACGCGGCGGTAGATGGCCTTGGTGATTTCCGCGTCGCGCCGCGAGCGGAAGATCGGGCACGTTCGCGTGTTGGGATTCAGCAGCCGGATGTCGGCGGCGCTCAGGGCAATGTGCCGCTTCCGGTCCTCCAACTCTTCCACGCGATGAGCAAAGAAGACGAAATCGGCTTCCGACGCTGCCGCTCTGTTCGCCGCCGAAATTGAGGATGCAGAACTTGAAGGACGCATGAACCTCGGGAAAGAAGTCCTTCTTGTTCTCGAAATCATACAACCGGATCAGCCGGTTCGATTCGGCGACCGCCGCGAAGAAGTCCTTGGTCGTCATGTCGGACGCGATGCCCGAGGGAACGAGCAATCCCACGCGGCCGTGCGGGGCGACCAGTCGGTAGGCCAGTTCGGCGAACACCGCGTAGGTGTTGATGTCGCCCTTGCCGGTCAGCGGGTACTGGTCGCTCGTTCGGCAGTAGGTCAGCAGGGAATCGGCGGCGCGCCAATGCCTGCTGATAGCGCTCGTACAAAGCCGGATCGTCGGATTCCAGCCTGGCGACGAGTTGCCGGCGTTTGGCCGCATTCGTGGCGGTGGCGATTTCGGGGGCGGGCAACGAGAAGAACTCGCGCTCCTGCAGCTTGATCCGCTCCCACGGCGGATTGCCGATCACGCAATCGAAGCCCGGCTTCCTCGCGGTCTGAAGCACGCCGGGGAACCGCTCGCGCCAATCGAAACCGGCCGGGTGGACCGTCCGGGTCGTGAACCAGCGAGTTGCCGTGGACGATGTTCTCCGAGAGCTTGGCCAGCAGTTGGCCGGGACTGGCCGAGCGAATCCACAGGGCCAGTTGCGTGATCTCGACCGCCTCGGGCGAGAGATCGACGCCGTACAGGTTCTCCTGCAGAATGAACGTCGGAATCTCTTCGGCGAGTTTCTTCGCGTCCGGTTCGCCCAACTGGTCGAGGTGGCCGATGACTTCGTTGTAGCGCGCTTCCAGCACGTCGTAGGCTTGGAACAGAAACGCGCCGCTGCCGCAGGCCGGATCGACGATCTTGAGGTTCCGCAAGATGGCGAGGCAGCGCCGCCAGTATTCGGCGTCGTCGGGAGCCATGCCCCGGCTGGCGTCCTCTTCGGAAATGCCGAACTCGACGGCCGCGGCCGCGAATCGCTCGGCGATCAGCTCTTCGACGGTGTACTGCACGATCCGGCTGGTCAGTTCCGGCGGCGTGTAGTAGATGCCAAGCTGCTTGCGCTTGGCCGATTGCGGCATCGCGGCGTATTGGCTCGCCTTTTCGGCGTCGCCGAACAGGCCCGATTCCTTGAGCTTCTCCAATTCCGTGATCGACCGCTCGAACAGGTGCCCCAGCACGTCGAGGTTCACTTCGTCGGCGAAGTCGTAGTTGCTGATCGTGTTGAAGAAGTTCGTCCAGGGGTCGTCGGGCAGTTCGAGTTCATCGACCGCGTGCGGCGCGAACAGCCCGCCGTTGTACTTGGGAATGCCGTGGGTCTCGTTGCCCGCGTCGATGAAGCGGAACAGGTTCTTGAAGTTCTGCCAGCGGGGATTGGTGACGGCATGAAAGCCGGCCACGGTGTAAGCCTTGGGGATCGTCTTTTCGGGCAACAGTTGGCGATCTTCGCAAAAGGCGATGAACATGATGCGATCGAACAGGCGTTGGGCCATTTCGATCGCCTCGTCCAGCGGGCGCTTCTGCTTGAAGTGCAATTCGGCGATCAGCTCGGTGCGGTTGCGCGAGTAGGCGTCGTAGAGTTCGTCGCTGACCTCCCGTTGGCGTTCGGTCGATCTTTTGCAGCAAGGCCACGGCGCGAGGCGGTCCGAGCAGCGACTTGTCGATCAAGCCCTGGCGATGAAACAGCACGTAGAACTGCTTGAAGACGTCGAAGTCGCGCAGCGATTGCAGCGTGAAATGTTCGTAAGCCCGTTTCGTCGAGGCGCGCTCGTAGAGTCGGAAACTGACGATGTTCGAGACGATGCCCCAGCGGCATTCGGGCGGCGTGTTGACCAGATAGTCCCAGCATTGGGCCACGGCGGTTCTGCCGTTGCTGCGGTCGCGGTCGAGGTGGACTTTCGGCCCCTTCAGTTCGATCACCGCCAGCGGCTTGGGCTCCTCCGTCTGTCGAAAGAAGCCGAGGATCGCGTCCGGCGTTTCACCGGCAATCGGATGGTGCTGCTCTCGGTGCCAGACTTCCTTTCCCTCGGTGAGCCCGGCGTAGCCGAGCGCATCGCCAAACACCTGAGCCAGAAAATCGCCCTGCATCTGGGTTTCGTTGAGTTTTGCCAGGCGGCCCGAACTCTCCAAGTCGGCCCATTTGACGAGCACGGCGTGGGCGGCGCTTCAGCTCGTTCTCGTCGAGCCGCTTGTCCTTGGCCGCATCCTTCAGAAATGTCGCCAAGATGAGGCGGTCCGTCTTGGGCTGACGCAGCGCGACCGTAGAGTCGATGGGAAAGAGGGTCTGCTTAGCCATTTTCGGAAGCTGCTCCCGCCGCCCAACACCGGGCCATCTCATCCCACTCGGCAAACACCGTCGACGATCGACGACGCCAGCGCTACCGGCGGCAGGCCCATCAACAACGCCGCCAGTCCCTCAACGTATGCGGCAATCTATCACAATCACCCCTTGTGGTCCATAATCGTTTTCCGCGCCTGGAACATGCTCTCCGCAGGATTGGTGCATTTTGATTGCAGGGGACGAGCCACATGTTGCTGAAGGCGCAGGGCGTGACTTCCTTGGCCTGCCACGCCCTTCGTTCCCCAGGGCGTGCCGCCCAATGCCACACAGATGAGCCGCCCTAGCGGCGTCGGTCGCGGAGCATGCGCGCCAGGAACAGGGGGTTGCCGATCAGATAGCGCCGGGCTTTCAGGCCGGGCTGCTGATAGAGGCGCCAGAGCCATTCATGGCCCGCACGGCGCAACCACCGCGGGGCGCGGCTGACGTTGCCGGCCCAGAAGTCGAACAGCCCGCCAATGCCCATGCACACCGGCACGTTTAGCCGTGCGCGATGGGCGTGGATCCATTGCTCTTGCAGCGGGTTGCCCATGCCGACCAGCAAGATGTCCGGCTCCGTCGCGTTGATCTGGTCGATCGCGGCCGTAGTGATCGTGTCGGCGCCGAGGTAGCCGTGATGGAACCCGGCCAGCGTGCAGCCCGGGAACGCGCGGCGGGCGAAATCGGCGGCCGCGGCGATGGTCCGCGCGTCGGCGCCGAGCATGAAATACGAGTAGCCGCGGCCGCCCAGCGCTTCGAGCAATTCCGGCGTAAAGTCGGTGCCGAGCATGTTCTCGCGCAGGCGGACGCCCTGCCAGCGAGCCGCCCAGCGGACGCCCGTGCCGTCGGCAAAGACAAAATCGCCGGCGTCGAGCACGTCGCGATAGGCGTGATCGCCGGCGGCGAGATTCAGCGTGTGCGAGTTGACGAAATAGATGCTCGTCGTCCGGCGGTCAACGATGGCTTGCTCGATCAGCTCGACGGCGCGCCGCCGCGTGACGTTGTGAATTGGGACACCAAACACCGCGAACCGCTCGTCTTCCAACGAGGACAGCGCAGGCAGCACGGCCGCATCCAGAAGTATCTCTTGCATGGCTGCTGTCCAACCGAGACATAGCGTCCCGCAGAGTCCGGCGTCGGCCAACAAGGCCGTCGGCAACAACCGGCCGCCACAAGGCCGCCCCGGCAAGGATAGCAGCGCCCAACCGGAGTGCAAACAACAATGTCAGCGGCGGGACGCACAGGTGCGGTGCGACGCCGAGTGTCCCGACCGCGTTCACTTGACATGTTGGGTGCCACTGCCGGCCTGCCCGGCAGTGCAGGAAGCACGGTTGGGCAAGCCAACCGTGACACCCATCAATTCAGGCCGGTGGAGGCACGAACAGGGTCGATCGGCGATGACGGATGGCTGCACCAAACAGCCCGGGCACCTGGGAGGCCGCCGTGCCGAGGCAGCGCTGGTCCCCAGCGGGCGTGTTCGCGGCTTTACGACTGGTGCAGGCTCCCTAGAATAGTCTCATTGGTTCCCAATTTGCCCCAATCGGTCATCCTGAGCGCAGCGAAGGATCTCGGTGGCCAAGGAGATTCTTCGCTTCGTTCAGAATGATAATGTCGGGATTTCCCGCAATTTGGAACTACTGAGTTTGGAAGTTTTGAGACCCCTGCCGCGCCTAACAAAGCCTATGCGGTTAGAAAGTCCCAACAGTGCCATGCTTGAGTTGCGTGCCTGTGCGTTCGGTGCGTTGCCGTATGGTATCCTCTGCGCGGACCGGAACTCGCTGCAACTCATTGATGCAAACGACGCCGCATGCCGTATGCTGGGCTATTCGTGTGACGAGTTGCTCGGCATGAATTTGGGCTCGATCTGTTCTGACGAGGACGCCTCGGCGATCGGCGAGCGTCTGGAGCGTGCCTGGCCGGGACGCCTGGCGGCAACGCCGATTCAGCTCCAGCAGCGGCGGAAGGATGGACACTTGGTTCCGGTCGAGTGGCATGCATCCGCCCTGGCGTCAACTCGCGCCGAATGGTGGATTATCATGACCACGGAACTATCGGTGCATTCGGCGGCCCTTGCTGACGCGCGAGGGGCTGGGACAGATCGGACACGACCCCCTGACGGGTCTGCCAGACCGGCGAATGTTCGAGCGCCGCCTGTCCGAGGCGCGCCAACGCGCCGCCGACTGCGCCGACTATAGTTTTGCGGTCTGCTTCCTCGACGTGGACAAGTTCAAGGAAATCAACGACGAACTTGGACACCTTGTGGGCGACCGGGTTCTATGCGAAATCGCCGACCGTCTCGCCGGTTGCGTGCGGACCGGCGACATGGTGGCGCGTTTCGGCGGCGACGAGTTCACAGTATTTCTCGACGGATTGACCGGCGCGGCCGATGCCCGGCGTGTGGCCCGACGTATCCTGGCCTGCTTGCAGACACCCGTTATGGTCGAGGGGCGTGCCATCCGGGCAGCCGCCAGCATCGGCGTGGCGCTGTACGATTGCGGCCGCGGTGAACTTGGCCGCCTGTTGCATGACGCCGATCGGGCGATGTATCGGGTCAAGGCACAGGGGGGCAGCGACTTCGCTCTTTTCGACGGCGGGCGGTCGCAGATTCTTACGTAGCGAAAATGATTGCCGCATAGGGCATACGTGCGGCGATCGCCGTTCGCGGCGGCTTCTTCTTGCTGATCGCCGATCTCGGGGTCGCACGGCCCTGAACGCGGCGAGGGTGGTGGCTCGCCGGACTCCATCCCCGTCAATTCCTCCCGGGCGTCGTGTCGCGTTGACCAAGCTGTCCTGGAACATCGCGCGGGGGGCGGCGGGCTCCGACGAACCGGCCACCCGATACATGCGTAGAATATATGGCACCGCTGAAGTGTCGCCGCCCGTTGTATCGACCGGTCGTTGCCGCCAAAGAGCCTGCACGCAGATGAAGACCGTATTGTTCGTTGACGATGATGAGGCGTTTCGCGAGATTTGCCGACGGATATTCGAGGAAGAGGGATATCACGTTGTCCTCGCCGAGGACGGGATGCAAGCGATCGGCGCGGTCAAGTCGGAGAGTCCCGACGTTGCCGTGGTCGACGTGCGGATGCCGCGCATGAGCGGCTTCGATGTAGCCGAGAAGCTGAAAAGGATGGATCCTGATATTCCCATCATCATCTATACGGCCAATGACGAAGCCTGCGTCATCGATCGCCGGGCACAACTAGCTTCGGCGTGCGTTTCGAAAAGTTCTGACTTCACCGAGCTTGTGCTGGCCATCAGCCGGGTGCTGCGGCCCGCTTATCGGCGCGCCGGCTTTCGTTTCGGATTGCCCCGCAAGACATACTGAGGCAATCGGCGGTCCAGTCAGACTAGGAAGCCCGATTTTCGTGTAGACGAAAATGGGAGTGTCTTCTTCTTCGTTTCGATCTGGTCAGTCCTGCCGCTCCTTCTCCAGCACGACACGATTGCCGGCGTCCTGAAACTCGACGCGGGACATGAACGCCCGCATGAGCATCACGCCGCGGCCGCGAGGGCGGTCGAGATGCGGCGGATCGGTGGGGTTGGGCAAGCTCTCGGGATCGAAGCCCGGCCCTTCATCCGTGATCTCCACGCGGACTTTCTGCGGCGAAAGCCAACAGCGAAAGTGAACGTGCTTCGCGGCGTCCAGGGCATTGCCGTGCAGAATGGCGTTCACGAGCGCCTCATCGACGGCCAGGTGCACGCCGAAGATTTCTCGCCGTGTCCAGCGTGCGGCTTCGAGCTGGTTGAGCAGTTCGTCCAGGAGCCGCCGGCCCACGATCGGGTCGTTGGGCATTACGTGGTCGCACTGCCATGTCCAATTCTCAGGGGACGTCGGCATGGTTCCCGGATCAAGCTCGGCGCTATTGGAAATCAGGAAAAAACGGAAACCATCCGTCGCCTCTCCCGTCCCACGGAGGCTGGGTGGGGGCGTCGGCATCATCGAACGGTCTCCTGGCCAGTGCAGGTTCGTCATGCCCTCCCGACCTCTCTCACCGAGAGAGAGGCGATTATGGGCCGGCCCTTTCAGAACGCCGCCAGCGCGTCGGCCTCGTCGTCCCGGATGTCGAACAGGCGGTTGAGCTTGGTGATGGCGAAAACCTCGTAGATTTCCGGGCGAATGTTGGACAATTTCAGCACCCCGCCGTGGGCCTTCATCTTCTTGTCCAACGTAATCAGCTTGCCCAACGCTGCGCTGGAGAGGAACTCGACCGACGAAAAGTTCAGGAGCACCTTGTCGCGATTGTCCAGTTCGACCAGGTGGAACAGCTCCTGCCCAAGCTGCTGGATGTTGATGTCTTCGACGATCTTATGATCGTGGAAGCGAACCACCGTCACGTCGCCGACCTCGCCAACCTCCAAACGTCGATATGCGGTCATCAAAAGGGCTCCTCGCGCGTGCTCTCGGGGGCGGAATGGACAGCCGCACCGATCGGGCTCATCATATTCTGCCGGGGGGCAACCGGTCAAGTGCCGCGCCGGGACGGATGGCGGATTGCGGTGGACTGGCAAAGGCCAGCCAGTTTAGGTCCCTGGGTGCCCCGGCTGGCACGTCTGTCCGGCCGCGTCGGCCGCAAGAGGATATGGGGGAAGAGGATATAGGGGACTGTCCCGATTTTCGTGTCAGCGAAAATGGGACTGTCCCCTTCGCTGCGGCTTGCGTCGCTACTGCTCCTCGTGACGCAAGAATCCGTACAGTCCCGATATAGCGGACTCTCCGGTGGCCCGATCGCCGGCTATCGCAGATGATCGAGCATGGATCGCCCCTGCGACGGGTCAACAAACGACGCGGCAGCGGGCGGAGCCGTTTGCGTTGTCGCGCACGAGGGCCGGGCCGAAATCGACGACGGAGCGAATGCGGCCCTCCGGTGGTGGGGAATTGGCGTAGGATCGCGAGGAGTCCCAGCCTTGCACGCGCCGAATCTGTCAATGGGCGCAAGACGGCCATCGCCGCATCGTGCAAACAAGAGCGTCTCAGCCGCTCAGGCAGCAGATGGTTTCGCCAACGCCTTCTGAATTGGCCCCAAGCGGAGCTTGCCCAATGTGCCATCATGTCGGGGAGCCGCAGCCAACAGCGTTGCAAAGGCGACATGCACCACCAGCACCGCGCCGACCATCGCGTGAAATCGCCGCGCACCGACGAGGTTGCCATCATCGACGCCCCAGAAAAGTTTCAACCGGGCGTTCACCCGCTCCACCGACGTGCGACCCTTGTACATCCGCTCGAACTTCTTGGTAGCGCGTGGAATCGGCGGAAACCGCCGCAGGTCGATCGTGCGATCCACACGTACCGTCTTGCCGTAGGACTTGCCCGCATTGCAGACCGCATCATGCGGGCAGGGCCAACCTTCGTGCCTCGCCGGACAGCGATACTTGATCGTTTCCCGCTGCGGTTCGTAACCGATGTAGGCCATCTTCTGCCGCACGATCGGCTGGCTCGTGCGATCGTAGCAATAGACCGTGCCCGCTTCGTCGTAGACAATGTTCGACCTTCCGTCGTGGCCGGGAAGCATCTGTTCGGTTTGATCCTTCCACAAGCGGCGGTTTTGGATCACTGGGCGGATGCCGGCCTTATGCAGCACCCGATGCGACTCGTTGTCGTCGGCCGCCTTGTCGTAGGCCAGGGTTTCGATGCGGCCCTGAGGCAGATTTCCTTGCCCCTGCTCGACCAACTCCGGCAGCGATTTGCAGTCAGCCGCGTTGGCGGTCGTCACTTGGTAAGCCAACACCACCTCATGCTTGGCGTCCACCAGCAGGTGCAACTTATAGCCGAACCACTCGACGACCTTCGTTACCTTGCCCTCCTCATCGAGGTATTCCTTCTTTCCACCGCTGGGCTGCGGCAGTCCTTCGGCGGTCTCCGCCTTTGCCGCCTCCTGTCTCTTCTGCCGAGCGTGCAACGCCGTCGAATCACCGGCCGTATTCTTTCCCAAGTCGGGCACGGCCACTCCCAACCGCTCGATCATCGCGTCGAAGATTCGCCGCAATTCGGACACATGCGGTTCTTGCCCCAAGACATCCAGAAATCGCGAGACGTTCCAGCTCTTGGGAACACCCTCTTCGCGTTCAATGCCGATGAGCCTCCGCAGGCCCTCGTTACGCCCCAGCTCCGCTAACGTGGCGTCCACGCTGACGTGCCGCAGAGCGATTCGCAGGAGCAAGACGCCCCAGAGGACATGGACCGGATAGTCGTCGCGGCCGCGGCCGCGATGCTGCCTGAGCCCCTCCAAGAGCTTCGCATTGGGGATGGACCGCAGAAAATGCCTGATCGTGCCCAGACTCGGGCTGTCTTGCAAGCAATCCCAGGCGAACAACGGCTTGGTCATGGCGATATGCATGGGTCACCTCCTTGCGTAACGTTGAGTGCGCCAATATACACCGCACCGCATCCCCGCTCAAGCCCATTCGTGGTCGAAAAATCGAAAGAAACCGCCGCCCGCGTCGCGCTTGCCGAGTAAAACGAGCCGCTTCGCGGAGAACGCTTTCCACAAGCTGATTACAACATGTTTCTTCTACTCCACTTCCACACATCGCAAACGGCTCCAGCGGGCGGGACGGCGGGTTGACGGTCTGCCACGAGTCTGGCATATTGGTCTGAGCCATTATCTGAGCCGGAGTGGCGGAATGGCAGACGCACTGGACTCAAAATCCAGTCCTCGTAAGAGGGTGTCGGTTCAAGTCCGACCTCCGGTACTTCAAACACGATAAACACTTACGCACGTTTCACCCCTTCGCGTTTTCCGCCATCTTCGGGGCCATGTTACCAGGAATGTTACCTTGGCTCTCGGCCCGGTGATTGGCCCAGAGGTCGGCCGCGATTTCGTCGGCGCTCACGCTCACGTAGTAGTTCATCGTGGTCGAGATATGGGCGTGGCGCGCCAACCGCTGCAACGTTGCCGGCATCACCTTGCGTGCCCAGCGCGAACAAAACGCCCGGCGCAGGTCGTGGGCGCCGGCAAATAACTTGACGGGCTTTCTGATCCGCCTTCCGTTCTCTTCGACGAGCTTCTCCGTTTGCCCAACCACGACGCCGGCCTTGCGGCCGATGGCCGAGACTATCGCGCTGGCGGAATGCGACTTCATTAGCTCGCCGCTTTCTGGCGACACCAATGGAAAGACCCGGCCGACCCGCTCGCCTTCGGCGGTCTCGGCGAGTATCCACTCTACGAAGTCGGGCGTTGCCGGCGCAGTTCGGCCCTCCGCGACTTCTGCCCTTCGGCCTCGATACGAAACGCGGGATGCTTTCCCGCGGTGTCCAAGATGAATGGGCCATCGTTCCAGTCGAGAGCGACGGCTTCGGACAGCCGCAACCCCGAAAGCCAGAGCCCTCGCAACAACCGTTCCCATGCCGCGGCGTCGCGTTTCCGAATCTTGGGCACCACGGCCACCATGCGGTCAAACTCTTCGGCCGTCACGGGCCGATGCTTCGCCAACGATTGTCCTTTGGGCAGCTTCGGCATCTCGATTGCTGGGGCCTTCGCCATCAGACCCTGCCGCTCGGCCCACCGCAGGCACGCTTTGATATGCCGCAGGTGCCTTGCAAGGGTCGTCCCCTTCATGCCTTGTTTGCGGGCCTCGGCCTGAAACCGGCTCATCACCTGGGGCGTCACCTTTGCCAGGCGATCCGGGTCGATGATCCTTTGCAGGTGATCGAGGGCCACGCGATAGGCAACGCGCGACGATTCGGGCATGGCCGACAGTCTTTCGGCTTCGCAGCGCTTGCGAAACTCGGCCCACGTCAACCGGCTCGGCGCCTGGTAGCGGCCGCTTCGCAGCTCTGCCTCCCACTTGCCGGCGGCCTTGATCGCTTCGCCTTCGTCGGTCGTGCAGGCCGACTTCGTTTTCTGTTTGCCCGATAACGGGTCAACGTACCGCAACACCAGGTTCGGCCGGTCCCGGTACCTGCAGACCGTCACCTTGATTTCCTCGGACATACGGCGGGCCTCCAAAAGACCGCTCCCCCGTGGCCGCGTCAACGCGATTGCTGGGTCGCGCGGGCGTCCTTTCGGATGACCTCAGGCTAGGGGGAGCGGGTATTGCGTTCGTGAAAGGGAAACGCGTGGAGAGTCCAGCAACGTCGTTCATGGCCAAAACTCCCAACTCTTGACGCGTCACCAGTGTCGCTCTTTTCGTGGGATCGTCAACCGGTCCAGGGCCGGAAATCTCGGCCACTGGCGAGACTTGGCCCGACGGCCCGCCTCGGGCCCAAGGAACGCCCAGCGGCGCAAATGTCGCATCCTGGCGGGGTGTTTGGCCTGCCGCGGTCACCGCGGCCGCCGGCGAGCGTCGACGGCGCTGGCGACGGCGCCCAGGCGGCAGCTATTTTCGAGACGGTGCCCCCTGGGCGCCGGGCCGCATGGGCCCCAACTCTCGCTCGTAGGTCGCGATCCGGTAGCCGCAGGAGGCGCAGGCCCGAACGCGCTTGATCACCCCGTCCCCTGGCCGGGTGTAAACGACCCAGAAACGCCGGCAGTTGCAGCGCCGGCATGAGAAGCCGCCCCCCTCGTTGGCCTTCGCCCTGGAGGCCATCGCCGCCATGTCCCGCATCGACGAGACTTCGCCGTCGCCCACGAATAGTTCTCCGAGGCCAGGCCGGAGGATCGAGAGCCGCCAGCAAATGTTATAGGAGGTCGGCAGAGATGCGTCGAGGTCGACAGCCGCTGCCGGCGGCGATAGTCGATCGCGGCCTGCGGTACCATCCCGCCGCGGATCGCGGTGGAGGCCTCGCGGGGTCATCAACGTGATGCAGGATCCGCGTCGCCGACCGAATCGCCCCACGAGGCCCACGCCCGTGTCAGCGAGGCTTCCTGGCGATCGGAAACTGCGATGAGATACGCGTGGATTTCCAGGCCCTCGAGCACGACCGCGTCGACGAGCCACAGCCGGCCGCCGGCGACCTCGTCGCGGAGATAGGTGCGAGCTGCCGGGATCGCCGGCAAGGTTCGTCGCACGGTTTGCTCGCCGTGGAGATGGAGCTGCGTTTCAACCATCGCTCACCTACCTGAAGCGTGTTGCACAGCGCGAACACAGGACCAATCCTGGCAGCCGCGCGACAGCTCTGCAGCAGCCGATGCATCTGCCCGGTGCCATGCGAGCACGTCGGGCCGCCGACCGCTCGGCCAGGTTCTGGCGGCAGTCTGGGCAGAGTTGCCACGCCCCGGTGGCCCCAAGGCCGTTGCAAATGCAGCAGCGGCCACTTTCATCGTCGTCGGCCAAAAAGTGAGGCCGACGTTTGCGCCGTGTTGCGTCCGTTGCCGGCAGGTCGACCATTGGTACGTCTGAGCCTCGAGGCCCTCTCGGGCGATCCTGGGCGATTTACCAAAAAACCCGGCCAGCGCTCTGCGTGCGCTGGCCGGGCGCCAAAGGTCGCGGCAGGCTACGAGCCCGCGCGAATACGATGAACGATCAGCCGTCGCCCGAGGAGAAGACGATCCCCTTCGGGTCGCACAGCGTGGCACCCACGTCGATGAAGCAGCGCCATTGCCGGCCGAGGGTTTCGAAGTCCGAATCGCTCGACTCGACCGTCGGGCCTTGTGCGCCGTTCAGGAAGGCGATGACGCCGGCCTGGGCGCTCGGGGGACCGATCAGGTACCAGCCGGTTTCCGACGCATTTGCGTAGGTATCGGCTTCGAGCCGAGGCTCGACCTCCAGGGTCAGGTTGAGGTTTGCAAACGGATTCCCCATCGGCTGCTGGTCGGTTCCGGACGTCACGTACCGCTGCAGCTGCGTGCTGTTGAGCAGCTGCCGGCCCGTTGCCTCGAGGCTCGGTGGCACGAGTAACACCGCGGGACGGATGTCGAGCGGTTCGCCGTCGGTGTCGACCTGTGCCCGGAACGCGATCAATGCGGCGGCCAGGCCGTCGGCGTCGAGCGCGTCGCTGATGAGGTTGCCGGCGGCCTCAGCGAAGAACGAGCCGCCGTTGGCCAACAGCGCGGTGTACACCAGGTTCGGAAACCTTCCGCATGGCCAGCCGGCCGAACTCCGCTGCCACCCGCTGGATCAGTCCCAAGTCGTCGTTGATGAGCAGCTGCCGCGGGATCGCGATCATTTTCGCGAACGTCGCCGCGGTGATCGAGGCGGTCGTCTCGTCCAGCGCCGCGTGATGGATTTCGCCGCTGGCGGGAAGCTCGTCGAGGCCGCTGGTATGGCCCAAGCGGACGAGCGACTTCGTTTTGAAGTCCCCGACGGAGACCACGTCGCACCAGGATTTCCAGGTGGCTGATTGCTCAGCGTAACTATTCAACGCGATCTTGCCGGCGCTGTCCGCCAGGGCAGTCGGCAAATCGGTCGTGCTGAACGCGGCCTTCAGTGCCCGTTCGCTGCCGGACGGTACATCGGCGTTCTTCTGGTGCAACGCGAATCGACTGAGGTCGAAGATCGATTTCAGCCCCAGCCCTCGCGCATGCTCCATCGCCGCCTTGCCGTACGCCTTCTCGGCCAGGGTCTCCTGCCCGAGGTAGGCCAGGCAGGCCGCGGCGAGGATGTTCTGGGCGTCCAGGCCGGCCACATCATGACCGCTGGCGTGGATCGCCGGTGCCTTCGGCCGTGCGGCACGGATCAATTCAACGGCACCCGCCCGCAGTTGGTCGAGCGAAATGTCGCCGGCCACCGCCGCCGCCTTCAGGTTTGCTGCACGAGTTTGGAGTTCGGCCGGTGCCGACGCGTCCATCCGCGGCGCCCAGCAGTCGATAAGCTTTAGCCGCCGCTGCTCCAATTCCGGATCGGGCATCGCCGAACGGAAATTTGCTTCCAATCGCTCCGCCGCCTGAGCATTCACTACAACCTCGTCGTCCATTTTCCCGGTTCCTTTCGGGTTTGAAGCCGCCGTGGCGGCAATGCTTACTGTAGTTCCGGCATTGGCCCCAACCGGAACGAGACTGACCTCGCGAAGGCGGCCGGCACGCACGATTATCAGGCCATCCGATGGCGCCGTGAACGTCGCCTTGTTGACGCGGACAGTGTCGCCGCTACGAACATACTCCCGCTTCTCCGGGGCGAGCCCGATGCTCGCCTGCAGAGAAATGCCGGCGCGAGCCAATGCCAGGACCTTCGCTCCGCTCGGCGTTGCGTCCGTCAGCGCACCGGCCACGATGATCTGAGTCCCATCGATCGTCGCACGCCCCTCACCAACGATCGAATCAAGGTCCTCGCCGTGGGAGGCTAACAGCGGGATGACGCCGGCCACGTCAACGCCGGCCAGGTCGACGACGACGGTTCCGAAGTCGCTGACGCGCATCGCCTGGGAACCGTCGTAGGCCACCAGGCGGAAGCTAGGCCGCTTGGCATCGGAAGCCGCGGCCTGGATCAAGATTTCGCCGCGGAGGTGAAGCTGTTCGAGGCTCATCGCTTTCCCCCGCGAATCGTCGCGCTCCGCTCGAGCGCGCGGCTGGCTTGGTCCCAGTCGTACCACGGCGTCAAGTCGCGGATTTCAGCAGGCTTGACGCCGGCGTCGTCCAGCGACCGGAGCACATCGAAATAGCCGCGCTGCTGCTGCTCGCAGAGGAAGGCGATGCTCGCGAGGCGTTTTGGTTGATCGGACATGGCGGTTTCCTTTTTTCGAAAGTTTCCCCGATTCTGTGGAATGTACAACATGGATTTTCCCACGGTGGGAAAACTCACTCGCGAACGACGTTGATTCGTTGGCCGCAGGTTTGGCATCGGCTGTGGCGGAGCGACAGTCCACCAGGCCATTTCGAGGTGTGGTTGCCGACGATTCGGGTTGAACCACATCGCGGACAGCGCGGCAGCACGTGACGCACGTAGACCGGCCGACGAAGGTCGGCGGCGGTCGGCTGATCACCCATGGCCATTTTTCCTCTGGGGATGAAAATTCCACAGCCCGGTGATCGCGGAGCACCCCTCGACGGCCAGCGGCAGCTCGCCGATGTCGCGGCCTTCCGGAACGAGAGTGAGCAGGCGGTCCCGCTCAGCCTCGTAGGTGTCCCAAAGCAGGTCCTGGGCACGGATGGTCGGCGCCGGCAGACCTTCGGGCTTGGCGGGCCGACATGCAGCGGCTCCCCTGTCAGTCACGAGGTAGGCAGTGCGGCCATATGAATCCGATCGAGATCGAGCCCATCCGACCGCGATCGCCGGTGCAATGCGGCATTGAAAATCGAAGAGCCTCGGTCGACAGCTTTTCGTGTAGTCCCTAAGGCCGACCAGCAGCAGCTCGCTGACCAGCTGGCCGGGCCGCCCGAAGTGGAGGACCTTTTGAACAGCCGCGTAACCGTCCCCCAAATCCGAGACGTACGCGAGTGCCGCGGCGATCCATTCGCCACGCTCCGTCAGTCGCACATGCGATCGCCGCCCCCCTTGGAGGGTGCAGGCGACCAATTTGCCGTCCTCGGCAGCGTCGAGTTCGCGCTCGCGATGTTTGTCGGCGCCGCCGGCCCAGCGGAGGCCGGTGGCGAGGAATTCCCGCTGGAGTTCGCACCGGGCCGGCACAGCCCCCGCCGCTGCCCAATCAGCGCCACGGAAGGGACGCCAAAGGGCTCGCTCCTGGGCCAGGAGCAAAACAACTATGTTAAAAAAGTCGGACATTGGTGTCGCAGCTTTTGTGTGTTACATTGCGCGGCTGTTCCCGCGTCCCGCGATCGCCAGATGCCCCGCGGAGGAACCATTGGTTTTTCGGGGGGGAGCATGGGAAGCTCCTCGAATTCACACCGCGCCCACCAGCGGATGGACGCTGGCAGGCCGGGCGCCTCCCAGCCGATGCGGCCGCGCGAGTCTGGACGGCGTACCCAATCGCCGAATGGGTACGGTTCGGTGCGCCCGGGTTCGATCGCCTCGAAGCCCTCGGGGAGGGTACAATCAGACGGTGGGCATCGGAGCACTCGGACGACTTTTGGTTTTGTCCGGGTGCTATCCTCTGGGCACCGAGCACCCGGACGGACCAAAACGCCCTTACAGGGCGTTTTTGTCCGGGTGCTCCGGCACTCGGTAGGACAGAATTGTCCGGGTGCTCTTGTCCGGGTGGTCCGGGTGTTCATATTTCGCCCTCTGTTTCGGCTAGCTTGTAGGCCAGTTGCGGGGTGCGGTGGTTGGATACCATGATGGTCGTCTCGACGATTTGGCCGTCGCCCAGCAGCCACGCAATAGCTGCACCGGTGCGAGCCCCGTTCAACCCACCCCGGTCGCGGATGGTCGTCTTAGTGGCACCATCAGGGAACCTGGCCAAAACGGCTAGAACCTTCTCGGCGTCCCGCTCGATCGCCTCCTGCGTCTTGGCGGCCCTGCTCCGATCCCGTTCTTCCGCCGCCTGCCGCTCTGCCTCGTCGGAACTCGACATGTCAATTTCCCAAAATCGGCCGCCGGGCGTCTCCCGCGTGCCTTCCTCGATGTTCAGCGCCACAGCTTCGAATGCCCGGCCGAGCCGCCGACGTTGAGCCAGAGTCGATGTGAGCCCGTCCCGGGCTTGTATTGCTCGCGGCGCCCGACCAGGAGCCATTGCCGAAAGTACTCTTGGAAGCCCGCCCAGGCGATGTCTTCAAGCTCTGGGACTGCAAAACTGTTCGCCCGATTTTTCCTGTTGTGGGCGGCCAGGACCATCATGCAGCCGCACGCGGCACAGGTTTCGCCCATGCCGCGCAGCAGCTCGCCCTGCACGAAGTAGTTGGAGGCATCCGCACCTGGCATGCAAAGATAGGCTGGGTCGATCATCAGAACTTCAAGCTCGTCGTTGCTGATGAACCGCTCGACCGCCTCTTGATGGTCGATGCTCCCGAACGTCGGCAACTCGTCGGAGAACACCAGGCCGCCGATGTCGGCGAGACGGTAGCCGGCTGCGTCACAGATCCGTCGTGCCGTCTCCTGGATCGTGGCGAGTCCGTTTTCGCCGGACATTACGCCGACTCGGCAAGCCCTGTTGACGCGTAGCTTTCCGAGGAAGCAGCCGCCCATCGCGAGGGCGATCCCCAGATCGATGAGGAGAGACGTCTTCAGCGTCTTCTTGCACCCGGCGAGTCCGCACGGCTGCCCGGCCACCAGAGTGTTATCGATGAGGTATTCGAGCCGGTAGTCCGTCGAATCCAGCTCCGCACAAGAGATGCGGTGATAGTCGACCTGCTCGGCGGTCCCATCCCGCTCTTTCCGATCTTTGGCGTCATCGGCATCAGCCCTATCGGCTTGCCGAACGAGCTCGGCATCGAGGGTCAGCATTTCCTCGGCGGGCACGTCAAAACGGGCAGCGGCTCGCTCTAGAAGCTGTTCGCGCTGCCAAGCCGAGTCGGTGTTGAGGAGGTCGCGAAATTCGGCAGTGCCACTTCGCAACGTAATCAGCCTTCGCTGCTGACCGTTGCGTCTGCCAGCCAGGACATCAATTCCCATGCTTCACCTCCATGTCGTGTTTCAGGCGACGCAGCTCACGAAGCTCCTCGAGCTCGTGCAGGGTGGCCAAGGCTCGTTCAGGCGTGACGCGTTCAACCAGGCCGGTTGCCCGGAGGCAGCCGGGGATGAACAGCCGCCGAAAAACCTTGGGCAGTGTGCCGTCGAGATACTCCTCGGCCTGCGCCTCGAGCGCCGCCGGCACGTCGAGGCGCTGGGCGACGTAAATCTGCACTCCCAACGGTGCGAAGATTTCGATGAATCCGTTCCGCGACAAGACAGCGAGGACGTGCACCTTGCTGCTGGTCCGTTTTGCCGGCGATCGCTGTCGCACCAACATGGTTGTGCCCTAACGTTTAAAACGGGCAGTCGTCTGACCGCGGCTCGCATTCGCCGGCGCCGAACTGCATCGCCTCATCCTGCTGAACCGGTGGCTGCTGTTGCGGGGCCGATGGCTGTTGACCAGCGGGAATTCGAAGCCGCAAACAGTCAACGACGCGTCCCTGAAAAACGGTTTGCGAACAAAAAATGATGACGCTGCGGCCACGCCATGCGTCGCAATCGTCGCCAAATGATTTTGCAAGAAGTTCGCCGTTGGTGCGATTGATGACCATCGATTTCGATTTGCCAACGAAGAACAATGCCGGCCGTTGCGGCTGATCGGCGTCCAAATCGACCATTTCGACATGATCGATCACTACGCGCGCCTCCCGACCGCCGAGGTCCGCCGCCTTCAAAAATCGACTCTGAAAAATCTCGCTGATTCGCATCACTGGTCCTCCTGAAAACGAGATGGTTGTTGGCCGCGATTCTCGCCGTTTTGCTCCGCGGCCAGCCGAGAAAAAAATTGCACGACATCGTCGCCCCTTATGAAAACCAACCGCCCAAATTTGACCGCAGGCAAGCCCTGTCGCCTCGCATGTCCAAACGTTTTTCTGCCCCAGCGGAGCCTTCGGCATGCCTCGCTCGCCAGCATTATTTCACCGCATCGGATGCTGCCGACCGCTCCCTGCCGCTCGCCGCTCGCTGCGTCGTCCTTGCGAGGTTTCATTTGCCACCTTCCTTCGCGGCACCCCGCAAATTTTGGGCGACCTCAGCATCCTTTGCGATTCGGAGCAGAGCCCGCAGCGCGCGGACTTCAGCGAGCGCCGCCGCAAGCTGTTTGCGAACCTCGTCGGCCGGCGGAATTTGAAAGTTTTCTGGTATCGCCATGTCGTGCCTCCGATAGGGACGCCACGACGATACCAGCCCGGCCGGGCAAAAAACGGGCAAAAAACGGGAATTTAGCGGGCAAGACGGCGGCGTGGGCCGCGGCGACCAGATGACGGAGGACCATCGCGAAGTAATATGCAATGGTTCTTGACCGCGGCGTGAAACGGGATCCCGTGTTTCCGAAAGAACCTGTTGATTTGTCGACGTAGGCCACCAATCGCATTGTTGTCTGGCATCATTTCGTGATCTTCCCAAACAGGTTCAGCGAGATCGTCTACTGGGGCCGTTCTGTTTCCTTGTGACCAGAGGTAGCAGACGGCGCGATAAGGCTTGGGGGCGAGCCCCGAAAATGATTGCCCGGCCCATGAAAAACTGCCGGGATGGACCGGACCATCCGCCGTGCCGTCCGAAACATCCCTCGGAACCTGTGGAGGAGTATCCGGCCCGCGCTCCCGCTCATTTGTTCCGATGCCTGGTCGAAATATAGCCGCGTTGGCGGACCGCGATGCCAACGATCCGGTGGTCAACTGATCGACTACGATTCGAAGGGTTTCCCTAACCTCTGAGTCGTTTGACATAATTCAACCTTTCTGCCAGGCCGGCCCGCGGATGCCTGTGGCGAAGGTTGAGAAAGACCAGAGACATCCGCCGGGCCGCTTGGCCGCCCGTCGGCAGCTCACCCGGCAATGACCAACAAATTTACTCGATCCCGCCCTCCGCTCAATAGCGCAATGTTACCTGAAATGTTACCAAAACCGGCCTCGGGCTACCGTCGGAACGCCATCGGCCCGCCTTCGGCCCCTCGTGTTTCCCGAAGAATTCCGCGATCGGCCTATCGTCGGCCTATCGTCGGGCCACCGTTCTCGGACTCAAAATCCAGTCCTCGCAAGAGGGTGTCGGTTCAAGTCCGACCTCCGGTACTTCTCGTCAAGAAAAGCGATCAGATCCCGGTGAGCCAAGACGGGCACCGAAGGGCAGAACTATTCCGCGGTCCCAGGGGCGCCGCCGATCAAAGTAATTAGTTCTGCCCCCTTGTGCGTCGTGAAAAGGCTGGCGTTTTCAGTGGGTGCAATTCCCACCCGGCAACGAGTCGCTGCGGCCGGTAGCAATCGGAGCGACAGTGGAGGTAACGAAGCTGCCGAAGCCTTCGATGGAAAGGGTTGCCTTGGGCAACTCCGCGAGCAGGCAGGCCGTAACGCGAGTGAACGCCGAGCAGGCCTCGAAACGAACGATGTGGGAGCCGACCCGACAATGGGACGGGGAAGGCCGATGTTGCAGGCCCTGTAAGGAGCGACTGGGGTTTGCGGTCCCACCGGGGTAATGGCGATGGCATGTCTGCACAAGGAAACGTCGAGCAACACGAGAAGCCACAACGGTGGCGGCGCGTGACCGCCAACCGGGCAGCCCGCGAGGGACACGCCGGGCCGTGTGGGGTGACGGAGAGGCCCGTAGTACCGTCGAAGCCGGGTAATGCCGGTGGAGGGAAGGGGCCTTGGTTCAAGGATAACGCAGGACGTGGCGAGAGCCGGGAGATTGGCGATGAGCCTGACACCTCCGCCAAAGGTCCAGAAGCTACAGGCGGCGTTACATGCCAAAGCTAAGGGATCGCCTGGCTACCGATTCTATCTGCTGTACGACAAGGTGTATTGACGCGACGTGTTGGCGTTTGCCTATCGATGCTGCCTGGCCAATGGCGGGGCGGCAGGTGTGGACGGCCAGACGTTTGACGACATCGCGAAGTACGGGGTAGAGTTATGGCTGGACGAACTGGCGGAAGAACTCAGGAAGAAGACGTATCGTCCGCAACTGGTCCGGCGGGTATCGGAGCGTACATTTCGGCGGCGCACGCGGAGTGTGCCTGGTGCTTCAGGCCGTCTGCCGCAGATCGTCGAACTGGATCTGGTAGAGCCGGCTATAGAAGGGGCACCGAGCCAAGAGTTCGTCATGGCTGCCCACGTCGATGATCCGACCCGCCTGCATGACGACAATTCGGTCGGCCAGCGAAAGGACGGCCAGGCGGTGTGTAATTACGATGGTGGTCCGGCCGCGGCGTAAACTCCTCCAAGACCTGTTGAATCGCCTGCTCGCTTTCCAAGTCGACCTGGCTGGTGGCCTCGTCGAGGATCAAGATAGCAGGGTCGCGCAGGATCGCGCGGGCCAGCGCGATCCGCTGGCGCTGGCCGCCGGAGAGGCAATTGCCCAACGCCCCGGCCGACGTCTCGTAGCCATCGGACAGATCCTGCTCGATGAACCGGTGTGCGTGGGCGCGTTTGGCCGCCTCGAGGACTTGCCCCCGCGTTGCGTCGAGGGCTCCGTAGCGGATGTTATTGAAGATCGTCTCGTCGAAAAGCATCGTCTCCTGGGTGACCAGTCCGATCTGGCGGCGCAGGTCGCGCACCCGCATGGCCGGCAGCGGCACCCCGTCGAGCTTAATCGCGCCGGTGCTCGGGTCGGCAAAGCGCGGGATCAGGTTGGCCAGCGTGCTCTTGCCACAGCCGTTTGGCCCGACGATGGCAATTGTCTCGCCGAAGGCGATTCGCAGATTGATCTGCTTCGAGCACTGGCTTGCCCGGCTGATACTCGAAGCCGACGTTCTCAAAAACCAGGTCGTGCCGATGCCGCTGAAACGGCACAGGCCGCTGGGGATCGCGAACGTGCGGCTCGGCGATCAAGCCGCGCGTAGATGCGATCCGCGGCCGCGCTGGCCGCCTGCAGACGGCTGAAGATGTCCGACATCTTTCGCAACGGGTCGGCGGCGGCCGCCAACATGCGCATAGAACGATAGCAACACGGCCCAGTCCATCGGTCGGCTGCACATCCGTATGCCCAACAGGTGGGTGCTTTGCGACAGCACGAGCCACGCGCCGGCCAGCATCGCCAGGGAGATCGTCACGATGCCCAGCACTTCGGTCAGTGGGTGCGTTAGGGCATCGTAGCGGGCGATCCGCATCGACTTCTGGAAGTAGCGTTTGCTGTTTTCGTGAAACTGCCGCCGCTGATATCGCTCGTTGGTGAATGCCTTGACGATCTTGATGCTGCGGAACGTCTCTTCCAGCGTCGTATAGATCAGGGCCATTTCCTCCATCGCCCGGCGGTTTGCCCGTTTCAGCGCCTTGGCCAGCCAGCCGACCAGGTAACCGGCCAGCGGCGCGATGACCATCGACAGCAGCAGCAGCCGCCAGCAGATCCACGCCGGCCACTGCCAGGCAGACGATCATCTTCAGCGGCTCGCGGACGAGCTTGCCGAACAGCGATTCGATGCCCACGGCCACCTGGTTCATGTCGTTCGTGAAGCGGCTCATCAGGTCGGCCGTGCCGTCCTCGCTGAACGTCGCCAAGTCCATGCGCAGCGTCCGGCGATAGAACAGCTTGCGCAGATCGAAGGTCGCGTGTTGCGCCAGCGCGCGACAAGGACGTTGTTGGCAATCAGAAAGAGATCCTTGACCACGGTTCCGACCAGCAGCAGACCGATGACCAGGGCAATCGTCAGAAACGGATTATCGGGCAGGTAGGCAAGTACGTACGGCCTGGCATAGCGGTACGCCGCCAACGACCAGTTCTCGGCCGCCAGCCGCTTCTCAACCGATGCCTTGTCGGCCTGAAGGGGACGTTTCGCTTCTCCCGATGCAGCCGCCAGTTGGCGATCGAGCCGCTCGATCTTTGCCGACTCGTCGGCGATCGCCTTTTCGGTCTGTTCGATCCGGGTCTCGATCCACTTGTACGGCGACTGGCCGAACAGTCCCACTTCGATGAACGGGTACACCGTGCCAACGTTGGCCCCCCAAAGGACAGCCACGGCCAATGCCGAGACGACCGAAGCCGCAAACACCGACCTGTAGCGGACCGCCATCCGCAGTACCCGGACGAAATTCATGCGTGCAACCCTTCGCTTTTCAGACCGGCGGCCCTTGTAGCACATTCTGCCGTTTGGGCCAAGAGCGGTCGCCGGGGGCGACCTGGGCGCGGTCAGCGTCCGCGTCTACTGACGAACTGGATCAGCGTTGGGTCGCTTGGCCCAGAAAGAGCATCGCTGCCAGAGATACCCCAGCCGGCCGGCGCGATGGATACAGCCGGAACAAACGCAACGTGGCCGTCCTCGAAAAAGACGTTCCGCCCGCGGCCCTCATGGCTTTCCAGTGGCTGGCCCGGCAGGTCGGCACCGGGAGCGTCGGCCAGGAGTGGCTTTGAGGTGGCAATCAGGGGAAGTTGCCATTCGTCGTTCGTCCCGTTGCGCCGCGTGCCAAGCCAGTCATCGCCGCAAGGAGGTTGCGGCGCCGGCGAATTGCTTGTCTGCTTTACGCTGCCCAAAACGCCTTGGGCAGCCAGCCAGCCGTCGGAACACAGGTCGTGGGGGTTCTCACGCGAATACACGTCGCGCAATCGCTGCACCGCCGAGGCCCCGATGCCAGTTAATTGACCTCCGACAACCAATTGCCCGAACGGCTTACGGTGCTGATCGCTGTACTGCACCAGTGCCAGGCCGAACTGCCTTAGTCCTGCCTGGCACATCGCCACACGGCTTTGGGACCGGCTATTGGCGATTGCCGGAAAAAGCACGGCGGTCGCGGCCATCAGCACGAGCACGACTGCAACCAGATCGGGCCAGCGAACCGCGTTGGCAGGACCCGGCGTCGTCGGCTCCGGCGTCATCCGGGGCGTCCGCTTCCTCGCGGCCACCGCCGGCATACATGCCGCGACATACCGGCACGTCCGCTCGGCCAAACCGCGGGGTGGCTCGAAATCGGGGCGCATCGTCTCGAGCGATGACAAGCGTTGGCGCCAGCCGGCCAAACGGCGGCAACACTGCACGTCGCGCTCCAGCCGGGCGTCGAGCGTCTCTTGCTCGTCGTCGTCCAAAGCGTCCAACAGGTGCCCTAGCAGTTGTTGATCGAGTGGATCACTCATGCGGCAGGCAGACGGACCAAGCGACCCGTTCCTCTACTTTGGCAGGTTCACGTGGGAAAATGATTCGGTGAGTTTCAGCATGGCGGTGTGCAAGCGGCTCTTGACCGTTCCGACGGGAACGCCCAATACATGGGCGGCCTCGCGGTATTTCAGCCCTTGAAAATAGACCAGCATCACCACCTGCCTCGACGCTTCCGGCAGCGCGTCGACCGCTGCATGCAGTGCGTCGTTCTCCTCGGCCGCTTCGGCGTCACCGGCAGGTCCCGCCTGCCGATCACCGAGCAAGTCCACCAAGGCACCGGCCTCTTCCTCCGTATCATGTCGCGTGGCACGATCAAGACTGCTCATGCGATGCCGCCGGTTGCGCCGCTGGCAGTCGATGGCCTGATTCGTCGCCACCGTATAAAGCCAAGGACGCACCTTCCGGCCCGGCTCGAACTGGCCGCACTTCAGGTGAACCTGAAGAAACGTCTGTTGAAAGACGTCTTCGGCCATTTCGGCGTCGCCGACATAATGGCGCAGGTAGCCGTATAGCTCCTTCTCGTACCGGCGCACCAGTTCGGCGAACACGTCGCCACGTCGCTCCGAGCGGTAAGTCAACAAAAGCCGCTCGTCGGTCCATGACATCAACGGGCTCGGGCCGCAGGCACGCATACGCGGTTGTTCAATCGTGCCGTTCATTTTTGATACGCATCCGTGAAATAGAGGGTTCGCTCGATCCGAGCAACGCCCCCGTCCGCCTCGCCGCTAGTCCTCTCTCCGACAGGACATTTTACTCGCGGCCGCCATGAGGACCTAGGCTTTTTGGGGAAAAGGGTTCCGACGTTCCGGGTCGGGCATCTGTCCTTATTGCAACTGCCATGCCCAATCAAAAAAACCGGCCTTTCTGTCGTTCTTCTCGGTCTTGCTAACGCGTCCTAAGACCTTATGAAATAACATGTTGTGGTTTTGACATCTAATCTCGAACACCGGCCTCGCCCGTTCAAGACGGTTACCGCAAATGTGAAACTCTTGCCAACCGTTGCATAACGACGCGTCGCGGCAGTCAAATTAGAACACTTTTGGCAGCCCAGCAGCGATCCAGCTACATGTGCAATTCCACGATATCCCGGTCGTGCAACACATAGTCGCCCTTGACCTGCGTACCATCGTGAACGGCTGTACCCCAAACCCGGGCGAACTTCAGGCCTTCAAGAAAATCCTTGTGAACCATGCCGGCCATCTCCAAGAGCGTGCTGCCGCGGCGCAGCGTGAAGGGCCGCTCCCGGTCTGGTTCCCTCGCGGCGGGGAGTTTCGAGTACACCCGGACCACGTCCAACGACCGATAAATTGCCTCCCCCAATGCCTCCAGGCCCGTGCCGTGTTTCGCGGAAATGACGTACTCGGGAAATTCCAATGGGAGCAATTCGTGCAGCAATTGAAGACGTTCGGCGGCCCCGGCGGCGTCGAACTTGTTTGGAACGCAGAACGTCTTCGTATACGACAAACCGACGTCGTGCTCATCGAGCGAAGAGCTTGCCGCCAGCCGGGTTTTGGTCTGCGAAAGCCGGTCGAGCAGGTCCTGGGTCTGCTCGATTCCGTTGTCGTTTTCGAGATCGACCAACAGCAAGGCGAGGTCGGCGGCCCGCACCAGCCCTTGTAGATGCGAGTCCATGTAGTCGGCCGTAATCGGCGGCGTGTCGATGAGTTGGACCGTCACGTCCTCCCAAGGCATCATGGCCGGAGCGGGCACGGTCGTGGTGAATGGATACGGTGCGATTTCGGGCGTCGCCCGGGTCAGACTGGCAATCAGTTGGCTCTTGCCGGCGTTGGGACCGCCGAGCAGTATTGCCGTGCCCACCCCCTGCCGTGGGATGCGCAGGCCGCGGCTCTTCTTGCCGGTGCTCTTCTCGGTCGCCAACTCTTTCTTCAGCTTGGCGATTTTCGATTTTAGCTCCGCCTGAAGGTGGTCCGTCCCTTTGTGCTTGGGGATCTCCTTCATCATCATCTGGAGGCACAGCACTTCTTCCTCCAGGGTCGTCGCCCGACGGTAATCTCCTTCGGCTTTGAGATATTGTTGAGTGAGGTTGGCGGGCATGGGACAAGGCGACAGTTTTTCTCGATCGGACCAATCGAGATTAGTCTAGCGGACGTGCGACAGCTCGACCAGCGGAGAAAGCAGCAGGCATGCTCCGCGCACCGTAAGCCTCGTTGTGCGTTATTGGCTTACCGCACTCAAGAAGCGAAAGCGGCCCACCGGCACCAAGCCGGCGGGCTGCTTGCGTATCGAGGATAACGTGGATCGTCGACCTACTCGTTGGCCGGCTGCCAGCCATCATCGGTCACGGCCGACCTCGCCGCAGGTGCAGCGATCAACTGAACCCGCGCCGTCGTGTACACGGCGCGGCTCGCCGTACGGTCGCCCGGCTTTGGCAGCAACGGCAACGGCGCCGAGTTGAACTTCACGCCGGGCTGCTCCGGAATCGGCGTCAAGTGCTGCGTCTCCGTCGACGGTTTGTTCTCCTGGAATGTCGTAGGAGCGCCAACGCCCGGCGTGGAAGCTGGCGTCGCGGGCGTCTGGCCAGCATCATAGTACGGACCGGGCGCAACCGCGGCTGGTGCGGCCGGTGCAGCCGCCACCGGAGCGGCCGGCACTACCGTCGCCGCCGCAGCAGGTACGGCAACTGCCGGCTGGCATGTTCCGCAGGTCGGCACCGGCACTCCACGAGAACCGGTCGCGCAATTGCCGGGACATGAAACGCACGGGCTATAGCTACGCACGTGCTGCACAACGCGCAGGGACTGTACGAACTGCACGAGCCGCATGCCACGGCGGGCACCACCGGCCGATACGTCGTGTAGGTCACCAATCGCGGCGCGGTGACCCAGCCAAACGCTGGCCGATAGGTTGTCATCGCATAAACCGGAGCGCACGTCGAACAGCTTGCCGGCGCATAGGCGGTACACGTGCTACATGGGGCTGCCGGCTGGTACAAGGCGCGGTACACGACCGTCGGCATATAACCGCATGCACGCGGCGCACAAGTAGCACATGCCGGCGCTACTGCCACCGGTGCCGCGCACGCAGGCCGCGCACAGCGGGCAATGGCCGAACAAACAGTCAAAGAGGCCGGCGAAACTGGATGCCGGCATTGCCAGCACTGCTATCGCCATGCCGCACGCTATGACGAGAATTCGCCTTTTCACGTTCAACATGCCTACACCTCCGTACGAGAAGAGATTTTACCCGTGTTCATCAGACCGCGGCATAATCGCTATGTCAAGCTCCTGCCGCGCAGTCAATCGGCCAATTGGTTATCATTGCCGGTCGTGGCAATTATACGAGCCGGGCAAGCTTTGCCGTCCACGCCGATTGTGCCGGCGCACGCACCCAAGCTAAAGTGTCGCCACGATAGTAAAGCATAGATCACATTCCGGCCCAAGGAACAAGGAATTTTGTGCCCGTCTGCGTATAATTGGACACGTGTCGGAGACCGAGCGAATGGAAAAGGCCACGTTTGGAGCCGGGTGTTTCTGGGGCGTCGAAGCCGCGTTCCAGCACGTCGACGGCGTACAATCGACGGCCGTCGGATACTGCGGCGGCGATTACGATCACCCAACGTATGAAGACGTATGCTCGGACAAGACCGGGCACGCCGAAGTTGTCCAGGTAGAGTACGATCCCGACCGGGTGTCGTACGACCAGCTTCTGGACGTCTTTTGGAAGAGCCACGATCCGACGACGCGAAATCGACAAGGGCCGGACGTGGGTAGCCAGTACCGCTCGATCATCTTCTACCACACGCGCGAGCAGCAAGCCGCGGCAACTGCGTTCAGAGAGCGGCTGGAAAGCGCCGGCGCCTACCACCGGCCGATCGTCACGGAAATCGTGCCGGCATCGACATTTTGGCGGGCCGAAGAGCGTCATCAGCGCTACGTCGAAAGGCACGGACCGGCCGGCTGCCACACCTCCCGCTGAGCCCGGCCATTTACGGAGAGAACGATCGCTCCCCGGTCACTGCAAGTCGGCGCGGCGCAGATGGCCCAATAGGCCGTGGATACACGCGCCGCCTCCGACGAGCCACACATGCCCGACGCGGGCTTGCGGATGCACCTTGCCGAACAGCGTCAAGGACTGGTCAAGCTGCTTGGCCAGGTCGGTGAAAATCGGCTCGATGGCCGCGTGCAGACGATGGAGGCTCATGGCCGTCGCTGGCTCGCGTTTCCATTGCTCTGAGATGGCGAACGTCAGTTGGAAGTCGCGCACCAGCGCGGTGTTTACCGCCCGGCGCCCAGGCCGCTGCTGCGCGACCACAGGCAGCCGGGCGACGCCACCAGCACGTACGAAACGTCATCGCCGATGTCGACGACGGCGACAGCTCTCTCCGGACCAGGGGACACGCCTGCGGCAATCTGGTCGTCGAAGAACGACTCCGTCGCGAGCACGTTATAGAGTGCCGAGCTGTCGGTTTGCATCGTGTCGACGCGCAGGCCCGCCTCCCCAGGCGAGTGGGGTGGAACGATCGATCCGCAACCGCAGGAGCCTCCCAACCTGGTATCGCCATCCGCGCCGGCCGGACGGCACAAGGTCGCCGTCTCGCTGGGCACTGTAGTAATCGTCTCGCTTCCAGTCGGCTACGTTGTTTGAACGGGCGGGACTTTTTGGTGTTGCTGACGCCGGCGATGACGGCGCCACACGAGGCGCCCCAGCGGCAACTGCCCGCGGCGCAGCCGATGGGACGAAGCTAGGGGACGGTGTCTTCTGCGGTGCGCGCCGGTGCGCTGCTTGCCAACGCCTTGTGACTTCCGCTTCCTCCTTCGCTTCAGCCTTTGCTTGCTGTTTGGCTGCCTCGATCGCCGCCTTCGTCGCGCCGCCGGGGCCGCGCTGCTCGCTTGGGTCGGAGCCGGAGCTGCACCCCCCGCAAAGAGCGGCCATGAATAAGGCCAGCAAACAGAGGCCCACGACGGTTGTCTGTCTGCAGAATTGCACTACCACGCAGCACCTCTCAATCGACGACGTCTTCTTATAGCAGGAGAAGATTAGGGTGACGTTAGAAGAGAATGAGAAAGGTGCAACGGACGGAACAAAGAAGAGCAGGCACCGGTCGGATTCGATGCCTGCTCTGAATGAGATGAACGCCCAGTTCTCGCCTACGCGATCCGACATACTGCAACGAGCATCGTCCCGGATTAGTCGAGCTCTTTTGTGGTCGACTTGGCTTCCGCACGACTGACCAGGTAGCGTAAGGTAATCGCATCGAGGTCTTCGCTCAGGAAATGCACGCTGCCATCCATCATGACGCAATTGCAGCCGCCCGGATGGAACGAGAAGGGCTCATCATTGAGGCCCTCGTTGTTGTAGTACCAATTCCCGTACGCGTCGCCGGTCGCGGCGCCAGGACCACCGACGGGGTAGGGGTTTTGATTGATGACCTTGCCGACGTAGGCACCGGTGGTCGTGTCAATGTCGGCGGCGGCGACAGTTCCGGTTCCGGTCGGTCCCGAGATGCCGCTGCCGCAGGCGTCCGGATCAGCCCAACGCCACACGGCGGTTGGCTCGTGGGTGTCCGGGTTCGCAACCGTATCTCTCGGCAGACCAACGTCCACGGGGGCCGTGGCCGTGCCATCCGGGTTTGTTGTCGGGTAGCTGTAGTGCGACGGCGTTCCCTGGTACGCGAAGCCTGTCGGCATGCTGTGCGGATTGCAGCGGCCGGCGTCTTCGATGAAAGCAATCGTGCTGCCCGTGCCATCGGCAACGGCCGAAATCGGTACACTCGTCGCGCTGGCGAAGAACCCACCTTCCCCGCCATCAACGGCATCGCAGAACTTGCGAGCGGTATTGTCAACGGCGAGAGCTCCGTCAGCCCGGTAATTCGCCTTGTCATCATAGCCGGCGGGCTTTGCACTCGCCGCGGTACTACTGCCGTCGCTAATCGACGTGTAGACCGTGGCAAAGTAGTCCGAGGTGCCCCAATACTGTCCCGCGGCCAACTGTGTGGCAGTCAGCCCGTCGATGTCCTTGTAATTCTGGAATGGGTTGCTCTGGCATACGAAGGTCGAAATGCCGCGGGCACAGACGTCGACGTTGGCCGCCTCACGATAGCACTTGTTCAGGTTGATCCTCTGGTAGATGTCGTTCTTTTCGAGGAACGGCAGGAGGTATACCATCACGCTGTGGGCGGAGAATGCGGTTTTCGTGGCCAGGGCGCCCGGTCCATTTCCCTCGCCGCCGCTGGGCAGCCTCTTGTGTGCTGATTCGAAGTTTAACGCCGCCAGGCCAAGCTGCTTCATGTTGTTGACGCATGAGGCGCGGCGAGCGGCCTCGCGCGCCGACTGCACCGCCGGCAGCAACAGGGACACCAGGATACCGATGATGGTAATCACCACCAGCAACTCGACCAGCGTGAAACCACGTCGGGTCTTGTTTCCAAAAGTCATCTCTCACCTCCTGAAAGAAAGGTTTGCTCGAAACGGGTCGCCAGAGGGCGTAATCGGCAGCGGAACACCGTGCACGGCGTTGACCAGGCGACTTCCCGCGCCTCCTTGAGCACTGGGAATCTGGCGGCCTTCAACGGGTGGAGGCGGCAATTCACGATCGACTTGCCCTGGGGCGCCGCCGGACGATCCGGCCGGGTCTCATCGGCGGCTATCCATTGCTTCGCAGTCGACATCGTGGCCTTCCTCGGCGTGCACGTGTTGATCGCCCTCTCGGCGACCGACTGACGGCCATACGCGGCCTTCAGACTGGTCGGATTATCGGAAAGCCGCGTAAGGGTTTGATGTGTCCGAAAAAAAGGTTCCGTCAAGTTTGTGTTAGAAAAGGACTTTCCGACGGGCGTCTACTCTCCCCGCTCGATCCAATCGGCGTCGCGCCGCAAGAGCACATCATCTGGCGGCGTCGGCATGCGGCGATCGCGTACGCGAGCTGTTTTCGAGTTAGTGGAAAACTCATCGACCACTGATGATCCGCTAACTTCGATGAACATAATCAGTCGGGCGCAGTGGACGTACGTGGAGATGCCGTATGAGGGCGGTTCTGGCACAGGCAGGAGATTGCGTCCCGATTGCAGACGCCAGATCACGGAAAGTGGATCGGCAGACGATCAAACACGGTCCGCCAGAATTGTCGGTAGTAATGCCCTGTCTCGACGAGGAGCGCACGGTGGGCGCGTGTGTGGAAAGAGCCAAGAAAGCCATGTTGGATTCGGGCATCGAGGGTGAAGTCGTCGTCGTGGACAATGGCTCGACCGATCGCAGCATCGAGTTGGCGGAAAAAGCCGGGGGGCGCGTCGTTCACCTGCCCCGGCGAGGTTACGGCAATGCACTGCGAAAGGGATTCGAGGCAGCGCGCGGGACGTACGTTCTCATGGCCGACTGCGACGAGAGCTACGATCTCAGCAATCTCGAACGATTCGTCGAGCGGCTCCGGGGAGGGGCCGACCTGGTGATGGGCAATCGCCTGCGCGGCGAGATCAAGCCGGACGCCATGCCCTGGCTGCACCGCCGGATCGGCAACCCGCTCCTACGGGCGCTGTCCGCACCGGTGGACAACCTGTATAGCAATTGGGCCTATATGGTGATGACCAGCTTGGCGTGGAATCTGAAGTCATGGTTGGCGTTGTGGCTGCCGGAGGACGGCCGCTGGGCGAAAGAACATCAGGCGCAGAAGCACGAGGTGTTGCGGATGGAGTTCAAGACCTTCTTGAACGCTTTCATCAAGATTCCGTGCCAGACCGTCCGCGCGGGCCGCCAGTTGATCTACCGTGTCTTGAATTACAATCCGCACTTGCCGGTGTTCTTCCGGTTGTGCAGAGAGTTGCGTTGTTGAGGAAGCCGACCCTGAAGCCGGAGTCTGGACGCTCCGGTCCGCCGCCACCCTGAACCGCACCGAAGTGCTACCAACACCCAACATGAAACACCCTGCAATCTGAAAGCACCTCCCCTCGCCACCCGCGTCGGGCCGCTCGAATATGCCGCCGCAAATAGAGACAGCATTCGTATCAATGACAGCTTGAAAGCGGTGGCTCGACCCACCCTACGCTCTGCACGAATCACGCGCCATTTGCAAGTCCCACTCACGCGTCCAGCGTATACCCAGGACGATAGAGCGGCTTGATGATCGTTTCGAGGCCGACGACGTTGGGCGATCGCATGTTCTCGGCGTCCCACTCGACCGTCTCGCCGATGTAGCTTACACCACTGCGACTTTCGCTCCCCTCGGGCTTTGCAGCCTTGCCGGTTGCGGCGACCCACACGGCCAGATTGCCCAACAGGATCGTCTCCGTCAGTCCGCCTGCATAGTCGACGAAGTTCGACATGGCCGGTTCGCCTCCCTTGATGGCGCGGATCCACTCCTGGAAGTGGCCGGGCGATTCGGGATACTTGATCGTCTTCTGATCCGGCATGGTGGCTCCGCCGAACACGAAAATCTCCTTTTCGGCGTAGTCGCCGGGGGCGTAGAGCTTCCCCTTATCGCCGATCACAAGGCAGCCGCTGGCGTCCATCCTTTTCCCTTCGAGCAGCTCTTTGTCCACCTTCTTGCCGCCATCGTACCAGAACAGCTTCACGGGGGCGCGGCCGTTCAATTCCGGGTAGTCGAACTTGATGATCGACCACTTCGGGTAACTGTCGCCGTTATGGCCCGAACACTCGGCCTGTATGCTCACCGGATCGCGAAGGTTCAAGGCCATGTACGGCATGTTTACCGTATGGCAGGCCATGTCGCCCAGTGCGCCGGTGCCAAAGTCCCACCAACCGCGCCACGCGAAGGCGTGATACGTGCCACGCTTGGCGCTAGGCCGCACCGGCGCCGATCCGAGCCAGAGATTCCAGTCGACGCCGGGGCACGGCGCGGACTCCGGCCGATTGCCGCCCTGCGGCCAAATGGGCCGATTGGTCCACACGTGAACCTCTTTGACGTTGCCGAGCGTTCCCATCTTGATAATGGCTGCCGCTTTACGGAGCGGGCTGAACGACGTCCCCTGGTTGCCCATCTGTGTGGCCACCTTCGCCTGGCGGGCGACCTTGCTCATCAGCCGGGCCTCGTAGATCGTGTGCGTCAGCGGCTTCTGACAGAAGCAGTGCTTGCCCATCCGCATCGCCATCAACGCGGCCGGGGCGTGCGTGTGATCGGGTGTGCTGACGGTCACGGCGTCAATGCTCTTGCCCAACTCGTCGAGCATCTTGCGGAAGTCGGTGTATCGCTTCACTTTGGCATGACTTCCCTTGTCGGCCGCAATTTGCTCCACCCGTCTGGCGCCCGCGTTGCGCGTCGCTGTGTCGACGTCGCAGACGGCGACCACGTGGGCATGGTTGGCGGCGTCCTTCGAATCGCTGGACCCCTTTCCTCCTACTCCGATACACGCGATGGCCACCTGTTCATTGGGCGACTTGCTCGGCTGTGCCGTGGCGCCGGCGGCCACCCAGAAACCGACGCCCGACGCGGCGGTCGTCTGCAAGAATCGACGGCGATTGGTGCGTTGAGGCATGGATTAACACTCCTTGGCGTAGAGAAACCAGTTTAGGTGGGAACTCGAAGGCAACGCGGCAAGCGACGGGGCCAAGAACTTCGCACTTCCCCGGCAACTGCCAATTTCCAACTTACCGTATTTCATACGGCGAGACAAGCATGGCTGGAGGATCCTGGCGGAAAGGGGCTGGTGCCTCAATAGGGGGAGTTTGCCTTCGCCGGCGTTCTTCGTTAGGCTAATTATTGTCAACGTTCACAGTGCGCCCGCGTGTAACTATGCGATGAAAAGGAGATTTTTGTGATCAGACTGCCGCTCGGTATGGTTGTGGCTCTCGTAGCCATTTGTCTGCTGCGTACCGTGCAGACAGCGGCGGCCGACGCGTCGCCTGCCAAGGACGAAGCCGCCGCCCTGAAGCGCGTCGCCGATCTCGGCGGCAAGGTCCGTTTCGATGCGAGGAAGACCCCTATCGGCGTCGATCTGCTCAACTGCGCCACGACCGACGCCGATGTGAAGCTGCTCACGTCGCTGGCCCACTTGCGCAACTGGCTCTGTGGGGCGCCGACATTACGGATGAGGGTGTACAGCATCTTGGCGGCTTCAAGGAGCTTTCGAACCTGGTGCTCGAAAACACTGAGGTCACGGATACCGGGCTGGACGTCCTCAATCACTTGCCGCAATTGAAGTCGCTCAATCTCCGCCGGAGCACGTACATGACCGACGCCGGACTGAAGCGGCTCAAGGACCTGCCCAATCTCCAGTACCTTTCGCTGCTCTACAACAACATTGACGATGCTGGGCTAGCCTATCTCAAAGGGCTCACCAAGCTCAGGTTGCTGGACCTTCGCGGCTGCGACCAGATCAGCGATTCGGGCCTCGAGGAAATCAAAGGACTTACAAACCTTAAGAGCCTGAAGCTCCGCAACCAAGCTGTGACGGATGCGGGACTGGATTGCCTCTCTCAACTGACGCTCTTGACTTCGCTGTCGATCGAGGATGATGCCCAGATCACCGACGACGGATTGAAGGTTCTGGGGAACTTCCCCAGCCTCGTGGACTTGACCATCTTTCGTTGTTACAGCGTCACAGACGATTGCTTTCGGCACATGAAAGGACTGAAGGCGCTTCGGCAGCTTAACGTTCGCGACACGTCAATAACCGGGGCCGGATTGGCTCAATTGGCAGGTCTGACGGGCTTGACGAAGCTCGATCTTTCCGAAACGCAAGCCACCGACGAGGCCATGCGGAACGTCGCCCAATTCAACGGGCTCCAGTGGCTCAATCTTTGGCACACACGCGTCACGGATGCCGGGCTGGAACCGCTGGCATCCTTGAAGCACCTGAAGTATCTCGATCTCACCGACACCGGCGTTACCGACGAGGGCATGAAGGCCGTAGGCGCAATGACCAGCCTGGAGAGCCTCAAGCTTGATCTGACGAAGGTCTCCGACGCCGGCCTGGCCCCGTTGAAGCAGTTGCGCAACCTCAAGTCGCTTACCGCTTCGCAAACGAAGGTCACCGCACAGGGCGCTCGCGAGTTACAGCAGGCGCTGCCAAACTGCAAGATCAAGCACGATTAGCAGCAGGCACGCTCCGCGTGCCGTAGCTGTCGTATGACACGCCCAGAACAAAGTGACGGGCGTGGAGACGAGCGACTGCGCCCTTCGCTCCGCTCAGGGACATGCCACCCGTTTGGCAGACTCCATGTGTCGTAACCATGACGTGGCAAGGGCCGCTCGCCTACGCCGCACATTCGTCTGCCAACTCACGGATATAGTGCAGCGCGTCCCCAACGTCCGGGACGCGCACGCCGATCGAACGGCCTCGCCGGTCGCAGTCGGCCAGGAGCATCAGTTCGTCGAAATTCTCGGCCGCTTCGAGCCGGCGGCGAACGCGCATGCCAAGCCGTCTGTTGCGCAGCATGAGCGCGTTGACGTGATGCGCGATCAACCAGGCGGTGCGTGGGCTGATCGCCTCGGCCAACGCCTCCAGGCCGGCGGCGACGTGATCGCGCGGATCGATGGCCTTCCCGACATCGTGCAGAAGCGCGGCCAGCAGGAACTCCTCGTCATACGGCAATTCCTGGCGGGCCAGCTCGAACACTTGCAGGCTATGGTAAAGCACGTCCCCCTCGGGATGATCCTCCGGACGTTGCGCCACGCTTTCCAAGGGCGCGAGCAGCAGGTGATAGGTGCGAAAGCGGTCCAGGGCGTTTTCGCTCGCCCCGATCGGCCGCCCAAGCGCCCGATCGGCACCGGCGCGGGAAAGAAGCCGCTCTTGTTCCATGCGGCTGGTGTGCGTAATCTCGCGAACGCATCGGCGGATTTCCCGATTGCACGGCATGTCGCTCGGCTTGACCTCCCCGGCGACGAGTTGTCGGGCTGCCTTGGCTTTTGCCCGTCCATATTGGGTCTCCTCGCGGGCGAAAATCAGCCGGGCGGCCTCGAAGGCCATGCGCCGACGCAGGCGATCAACGGACATGGTTCTCCCCTCTTCCATCGGGAGAGGGGCCGGGGGTTGAGGGTGGCAGTGTGAAAATCGCGGAATAGCAGTCTTGCACAAGGATAACTTAGCGACGGCACGCGGAGCTGCACCTGCTGCTGGCATTATACGACCCGGCAAATAAAGCACTTGAGATATTCACTTTCCAGACAGGCGGCATTGATCGGGTGGTCGGGTGATGCGCCGCGCTGGTCGAGCACTTGGATTTCGCGTCCCGTCTGTTGCGACACGCCCACAAGCATGTAGAGAAAATCCTCGCGCGTGACGTGGCCGGAGCAACTGCACGTAACGAGAATACCACCGGGCTCCAGCAGGGTCACACCCAGACGATTCAGCCAGTGATAGGCTCGCAGGGCCTCGTCGAGCGCGCCGCGGCTGCGGGCGAACTTGGGCGGGTCGAGCACCACGCCCCCGAAGCGCTCGCCGGCGGCCGCCAGCGAATCAAGCGTCTCGAATCCATCGCCGCGTTGGAACCGCACGTTGCCGAGCCCGTTGCGCTCGGCGTTGGACTGTGCCAGGTCGACGGCCCGCTGGCTGGTGTCGACGCCGAGGACGTCCCGCGGCGCCCCCAAGGGCCGAAGCCGTCAGGGCGAAGCCGCCGCTATAGCAGAACATGTCTAACACGCGGCGGTCGCGCGAGATAGCGCGCCGCGGCGGCCCGATTTTCGCGCTGATCGAGATAGAATCCGGTCTTCTGCCCTTCGGCCAGGTCGATCTGGTAGGAAACACCATTTTCAACGATCGTCAGGGGACCTTCGGGTGTTGCGCCCAGTAGGGGCCGTCGCGGAGTTGCAGCCCTTCGGCCCGGCTCACGCCGCGTTCCGTGCGGATCATTACCCCCTTAACATTTGTCAGCTCGGCCAGCGTTGCAATAATCTGCGGCAACCGTACGGCCATCGACAGCGCGGTTACTTGGACCGCCAGGTGTTGCGCATAACGATCGACAATCAGGCCGCTCAGTCCGTCGCCTTCGCTGAAGACGAGCCGGGCCGCCGATTGGCGGTCGCCATAGCCGAGGTCGTCGCGAAACCTAAGGGCCGATTCAAGCCGCCGACGCCAGAAAGCGTCGTCCAGCGTCTCGGCGGCGTTCCAAGTGTAGAGACGGACCCGGATGCGACTGCGGCTGTTAAAGACGCCCCGGGCGATGAACTTGCCCTTGTCCGAGAGCAGGTCCACCACGTCGCCGTCGGCCGCAACGCCCTCGACGCGGGCAATCGCCGAGTCGAGCACCCAGGGGTGCCGAGCGTAGAACGGGCGGGCCTTGCGAGGCTTCAGAGTGACTTCGGGCACGTCGGTGGGCCGCCGCGGCGACGGCCGCTAAACGATGGCATTTGCAGCGAACCGCCAGTGTACGCGACCTGGCGACGGCTGGCAATGACCGCTCGGCCTTGCATGGCGGCGGCTTGCTAGGGAAAATGAGCAGTCCATGTCCGACACCCCGGTCAAGCCCGATCCGTACGCTCCTTGGCGAATCCGCAACTATCGGCAGTACGCCGGCAGTTGGTTCACGGTGACGTTCTCGCGGCAGATCGAGACGTTGGCCGTGAGCATTTTCTTTGTCAGCATCTACAACAAGGGCGATGCCTCGCTGGCGCTGGGCGCGCTGGGCCTTGTTCAGGCCCTGCCGGTGATGCTGCTGGCGCCGGCCGGCGGACATCTGGCCGACCGTTTCGACCGCCGCCGCGTGGTAATGCTCACGTTGGCCGTCAGCGTCCTTTCGTCCGTTGGATTGCTTGGGGTTGCGCTGTGGAATGGCTCGGTGCCGTTAATCTTTCTCCTATTGGGCGTCGGCGCGGTGGGCCAGGCGCTGAACAGTCCCTCCCGATCGGCCTTGCTGCCGCAACTGGTGCCCACCGAGATCTTTTCGAACGCCGTGGCGTGGAACAGTTCGGCGTTCTACATGGGCGCGGTGACAGGTCCGGTCGTCGCCGGCGTTGTCATGGCCTTGTCCGAGGTTCCGGGAACTCCGGTGATCGAGAACCCGGCACCGGCCTTTGCCGTTGTCCTGGCGTGCCGGATTATTGCCCTGCTGGCCATCGTGAGGATGGACTATCAGCCCGCGGCACGTCAGCCGCAGTCGATGTCGTGGGAGAGCGTTGCCGCCGGCGTGCGTTTTGTGTGGAACACCAAGCTGATCCTCGCCACGATAACGCTCGACCTTTTTGCGGTGCTGTTCGGCGGAGCGACGTATCTGCTGCCGATTTTTGCGAAGGACATCCTCCACGTCGGATCGGCCGGCCTGGGCGTGCTCCGCGCCGCCGACGCAATCGGGGCTGTATGCATGGCTATGTTGCTGGCCCACATGCCGCCGCTGCGCCGCGCCGGCGTGGCAATGCTCTGGGCGGTCGTGGGGTTCGGCCTGGGGACGATCGTCTTTGGACTGTCGCAATGGTTCTGGCTGTCGCTGGCCATGATGTTCGTCATCGGCGCCTTGGACAACATCAGCGTCGTGGTGCGTCACACCCTGGTGCAGTTGCTCACGCCCGACGAAATGCGCGGCCGCGTTTCGGCTGTCAACGGTGTGTTCATCGTCGCCTCGAACGATCTGGGCGGGCTCGAGTCCGGGCTGACCGCGTGGCTGTTCGGGCCCGTACTTTCGGTCGTTGGCGGCGGCGTCGGCACGATTGTGGTAGTGCTGGCAGCCGCGATAATCTGGCCCGAAATCCTGTCGATCGGCTCTCTAAATGCCATCAAGCCAGTCGCCACCGAAGAGCCGTCGCACGTGTAGCGACAAGTGGTTTCCGCAGGCTTGCCGATTTGCCGCTGAACCGCTCTTGACCGGAGGGGGCGAAGTCTTTACCCTCGCGCGCACCATGCTGGCTCGTTCTGCGCACATTGCCGCCGTCTTGCTGAGTATTTTTGCCCCTTTGCTCGCGGCCGAGGTGCCGGAGCCGGCCATCGCACCTGGCGCAGGGGACCAGGGAGTTCTCGTGCTGCGCAATGGGCAAGTGCTGCAAGGGCGGATCACGCAATCGAACGGGATGTATGTCGTCGATCTCTCCGACGGCCGACTCCGGGTGAGGGCCGCGGAGGTCGAGATGGTCTGCCGCGACCTGGAAGAGGGCTACCGCAAGAAGCGGGCGACCATCCAGCCTGGCAATGTCCATCACCATCTCGAACTGGCCCAATGGTGTCTGCAGCACGATCTTCTGAGGGCGGCGGCAGCCGAGTTGGCCGACGCCGCTGCGATCGAGCCAGATCACCCCATGCTCGGCGCGTTGCAGTATCGGTTAAAAATGGCACTCGCTCCACCCGCTGCACCGGACGCCAAGAGCGCGCGACGCGTGGCGCCGTCGAACGACGATCTGGACCGCATGGTCCAAAGCCTGCCGCACGGCGCGGTGGAGGACTTCACGCAGGCGGTTCAGCCCGTGTTGATGAACAACTGCGCCACCGGCGGCTGCCATGGACCGCAGTCCGATACTTCGTTCCGGCTGTTCCGCGTGGCGACTGGCAAGTGGGCAAGCCGGCGAATCACGCAACGCAATTTGTACGCGGTGCTGCCGTTTATCGACCGGAACAATCCGGCCGACAGCCGGCTGCTTACGGCGGCTGCCGGACCGCACGGCACAGTGAAGCACGCGATCTTCGATGAGCACCAGGCCGGCCAATACCAGCGATTGGTGGGTTGGGCGTGCGAGCTGGCGCAGCAGCCGCATTTCGAGATGCCGGCGACGCTTGGCGGCTTGGCAGCCGAGCTTCGCGGTCGTCCAGTTGTCCCGTCGCAAATGGCGTCGCACGAGGCGAAGAAGGCCAGACGAGTGACGTCGCTGGAGCAAGAAAAGGTAGTGCAGCGCGGGGCCGGTTCGCGACGCAATTCTACCGGAAAAGTGGCTCCGGCTTCATTTGCTCAGCCCGCCGATCCGTACGATCCCGAACCTTTCAACCGCCGCTATGCGGCCGAGCGAGAGCAGCAGCGTACGAAGAAGGAAGCGGCTGAGGCAAAGCAGTAGGCATAGCTTGGGGACTGTCCCGGTTTCCGTGTCAGCAAAAATGGGACTGTCCCCTTCGCCGCGGTTTGCGTCGGTACTGCTCCTCGTGACACAAGAATCCGTGCAGTCCCTGGCTTGCTGCCATCACAGCCATACCTCCCCGCTCTCGACGAGTCTCAAGAACTCCCGGTTGCTCTCAAGGAGGTCGGGCAACCGAGCCATTTCGGACGGCGTGAACCAGTGGATCGACTCGACCTCGCGCGGATTGGCCGTCAGCGCGGCGCCGGGCTCGATTTCACCAAGCCACCAGGCAAGTTGGACCTTCCACGCCGTAACGCACTGCCACAGACGCCGGACTGGTCGCAAGCTTGCGCCGACCTCTTCGCGGAACTCGCGGACCAGCGCTTCTTCTTCCGATTCGTCCGCTTCGATTCCACCGCCGGGAAAGCAATAGACCAACGGCGCAACGACGCTCCGCGCCCGGCGGATCACCAGCATCCGTCCGTCGCGGAGCACAATCGCCACGGCCCCGCACCGGCCGGAATCATCCGGAATTGCATCCATTCAGGCCATTCTAACGCCGGCCGGCGGCTCGCGGCTAGTAGCAGGCACGCGGAGCGTGCCTGCTACTTGTGCCTACACCTTATTGCGGTGGTTCCTTATAATGTGGGGCTAGCGAGGTCCGCATGATGCCCAATCCGGCCGCTATGTCGGTGGAATCCTATTTGCCGCGCTTTGGTTTGACGTCCTTCCGCCGGGGGCAGAAGGCGGTGATCGAGTCGGTGCTGGCCGGAGAGGATTGCCTGTGCGTCATGCCGACCGGCGGCGGAAAGAGCCTCTGCTACCAGTTGCCGGCGGTCGCGCTCGACGGGCTCACGCTGGTCGTCTCTCCGCTGATTGCCCTGATGAAGGACCAGGTGGATCAGCTCCGATTGCTGGGCCTGCCGGTCAGCTTCATCAACAGCACGCTCTCGCCGGCCGAGCAGTTCGAGCGGCTCGATCGCATGGCGGCGGGCGAGTTCCGGCTGGTCTACGTCGTGCCCGAGCGATTTCGTAGCGGGCGTTTTCTGGAGGCGGTCCGCGCCGTCGGCGTCCGACTGCTGGCGATTGACGAGGCACACTGCATCAGCGAGTGGGGGCACGATTTCCGACCCGCCTATGCCCGGCTGGGATATTTTCGCCATTTGCTCGACAACCCGACGACCATCGCGCTGACGGCCACGGCTACCGATCGCGTCCGCCGCGACATCATCGATCAACTCGCCCTGCGCGAGCCAAAAACGTTCATCACCGGCTTTGCGCGGCCGAATCTCTTTTACGAGGTCCGGTCGCCGCGCGGCGAGCGACAGAAGCCCGAGATGCTATTGGGCTTCCTCCGCCAGACGCCCGGCTCGGGCATCATCTACACGTCCACGCGCAAACGGGCGCAGGAAGTGGCCGAGACCATCGCCGCCGGAACCGGCCGCCGCACGGTCGTCTACCATGCGGGGCTGCTGCCCGACCAGCGGCATGCCGCCCAAGACGACTTCATGACGGGGCGTCGCGAGATCGTCGTGGCCACCAACGCCTTCGGCATGGGCATCGACAAGGCCGACGTTCGCTTCGTCGTTCACTACAACATCCCCGGCAGCCTCGAAGCCTATTACCAGGAGGCCGGCCGCGCCGGACGCGACGGCAAACCGTCCCACTGCTTCCTGCTCTACCATCCGTCGGATCGCTACATCCAAGAGTATTTCATCGAAAGCGCCTACCCCGGCCGCGAGTGTGTGGAGGCGGTCTATGATTTTCTTCGCCAGCGCGACGAGAACCCGATCGAACTGACGCAAGAAGAGATCAAGGAGACGCTTCGACTGCCGATTGGCAACGACGGGATCGGCAATTGCGAGCAACTACTCGAAGGGGCCGGCGTGCTGGAGCGATTGATTGCGTCGCAGAACATGGCTACGGTCCGGATCGACAGCGACCTGCCGACGCTCGTTGACTTGTTGCCCAAGCAGGCCAGAACGCAGCGGAAGGTGCTGCACGCCGTCGAACGGCTCGTCGGGCCGCGGCGTCAGGAATTGATCCAGTTCAAGCTCCGCGATCTGAACCTGATCGACGAACTGGATCCGGACTCGATCGCCTATGCGCTGCGTGAACTCGCGAAGCTCGAAGCGTTTACCTACGTGCCGCCGTTTCGCGGCCGGGCGATTCGCATGATCCAGCGCGACGTTGCGTTCGAGAACTTGGAGATCGACTTCGACGCGCTCGAGCGGCGCAAGGCGTTGGAGTACGAGAAGCTCAATAACGTGATCCGCTTTGCCCTGAGCGGGGCATGCCGGCAGCGGGAAATCTTGCGGTACTTCGGCGAGCAGAATGCCGTTCGATGCGGCCATTGCGACAACTGCCGGCAACACGATCGCAACGAGTCCTCAACGTTTAGCCCCGGCACGTGTGCCGAGGGCGAACCGGCAAGCGACGACGGCCATGTTGCCGGCAAACTGCTGAAAGCCGTGCAGATCGTTCTCAGCGGCGTGGCCAGAACGCAGGCCCGCTTTCCCTGCGGCAAAAATCTCATCGCACAGATGCTCTGCGGCTCCTCCAATGCGAAGGTGGCGAAGCTGCGACTCGACAAATTGAGCACTTTTGGCTTGCTGCGATATCTGAAGCAGGCCGACGTGCTGCAAATAGTCGACGCGCTGATGGCGCTGCGGTGCCTCGAGCAGATCGAGCGAGAGCAGTTCCGACCGGTCGTGCAAATCACGGACTTCGGCGCGGAAGTGATGAAGGGCGAGACGCCGCTCTCGGGCCCGCTGCCATTGCCCGAATCCTTGTTGCGGAAACTCCTCGGCGAGGAGACGGTCGTGGCGGCAGCGGCCGACGAGCCGGCGGACCACGACATGCTGGAGGTGTTGAAACGATGGCGGGCCGAAATCGCCGATAAGGCGGGCGTGCCGCGTTACGTAATCTTCAGCAACGAGGTCCTGACCGAGCTGGCCCGTTGCCGGCCGCAGACCTACGAGGACTTGCTCGAGCTGAAGGGCATCGGGCCCGTGAAGGCACAACGTTACGGTGCGCCGCTGCTGAAGATGTTGTGCGCCGCCGAGGAACCTGGCGATCGGCCGGCAACATCCGTGCCGCCGGAAAGCCACACACCGCCAATCGAGGGCCGTGAGGCCTCGGATGCTTCCGCTCCGCCGGCTCATCCCTCTCACTATTGGACCGAGCGGCTCTTAGCGGCGGGCTTCACCGTTGACGAGTGTGCGGCCATTCGCGGACTCAGCCGCGACACGATCATCGAGCACGCCCGAGAGGCATCTGGCGACGCGTGAACCCCCTCTCCGAGGCTTCAACGAACAGCCGGCCGCCTTCGTCTTCTGCCGCGGTCCGCCGCGTGCTACAATCGTGCCCGGCTTGAGGCGCGTGTCCGAGTAGTCTGCCTCTCCCTTGCGACTGCGATGTTCACCGACAACGTTCTCGACCTGATCGGCAATACGCCGCTGGTGCGGCTGAAGGGCGAGAATATCTACGCGAAGGCCGAGTTCCTCAACCCCGGCGGCAGTATCAAGGATCGCGTCGCCCTGGCGATGCTCGAAGTCGCCGAGCGCGACGGCCGGCTCCGCGCCGACTCGATCATCGTCGAACCCACCAGCGGCAACACGGGCATCGGCGTGGCGCTGATCGGCCGGCTGAAGGGCTACGAGGTCCGCATCGTCATGCCGCAGGGAATGAGCGAGGAACGCAAGAAGATCATCCGCGGGCTGGGCGCCGAACTGATCCTGACGCCCGACGAAGAGAGCATCGGCGGGGCCGTGCAGCGGGTGCGCGAGATCGCCGAGGCCGATCCGCGCGTCTTCGTGCCGCAGCAATTCGAAAACCCCGACAACCCGCGATGCCACTACGAGGGCACGGCCCGCGAGCTTTGGCGGCAGACCGGCGGAGAAATCGACTGCTTCGTGGCCGGCGTCGGCAGCGGCGGAACCCTCCAGGGCGTGGGCCAGTTCCTTAAGGAGCACAAGCCGGGCGTGCGCATTGTCGCCGTGGAACCGAAAAACGTCTCGGCCCTGCTCGGCCATGAGCCGGGACTGCACCAGATCCAAGGGATCGGCGACGGTTTCGTGCCGGCCGTGCTCGACATCTGCGATGGTCGACGAGGTGGTCGAGGTGTCCGACGAAGACGCGATCGAAACCACCCGGCAACTCGGCCGCGACCTAGGCCTGCTGGTCGGCATTTCGTCCGGCGCCAACGTCTGGGCGGCGCGGCAGTTGGCCCGCCGCATGTCCGGCAACATCGCCACCGTGCTACCGGACCGCGCCGAACGGTACTTTAGCACCGCGCTCTTGTAGAATCGAGCCACGAAGGCACACAGACGTTAAGAGGGGACTGTCCCGATTTTCGTATCAACGAAAATGGGACTGTCCCCGTTGACGCTCTTGCGGTTTCATTCCTGTCTGCGCGCACGAAAAAAGCGGGCGGTCTTACGACTTGCGTCGCTCGACCGTCCGCTCGATTGTCGCGTTAGCTTGCGCTTCGCGGTTACTTACGCTTCCTCCAGGCGAAGACCAACAGTCCAATCGCACCGGCCAACAGAAGGCTGAGCGTGCCCGGTTCGGGAACGATCTGCACGCCGCCAGCGCCGCCGAGGGCCAACTGGCCGCCGGAAAGGGCGCCGGTGCCGTCAAAGGCCGTGCCGCTGCCGTACTTCTCCCAAGTCTGTCCGCCCACAACGGCCGAGCCGCCGGCAACGTACAGATCGAACAGGTCCTGAGCGTCCTGCGCGTTCAGGTTCATTTGGCTGCCGACTTGGTACAGGGCATTGGCCTGACCGTCGGTCAACATTTCGTCAAAGGTCGCCACGTCATCCATGTTGCCGGTCCAGTTGTACTCGTGGCCAAGGCTGGGGTTGAGGTCCGAGCCGACGGAGGCCGCCTCATACGCCGTGAACGACTGGTCCGTGCTGATGGTGTTCTTACCGATGGTGACCGCCTGCGGCACTCCGTCAATCCAGACCGATGAGCTGCCGGTACCCGAAGCGCCGGTAGTCACGTTGTACGCCCACGTCACTAAGTGCCAGTCTCCGTCATACGGAGTGGTGCTGGTGAGGTTGACTTCGAGATTGTAGGTGTTGCTGCTATCGGCCTTCGTGTAGAACTGGATATCGCCAGAGCTTGTGTTGCCGTACCCGCCGAAATTGGAGCCGGCTGAGGCCCGATAGGCCCAGAACTGCGGATAGCCGCTCCAAGCATTCGGATCGGTGAGCTTCACCCACACCGACTGGGTGGCAGTCCACATGGTGTTGCCGGCGGCCACGTTTGGCAGAGCATCGGACGTCGGGTCGAAATAGCCGTTGGCAGTCCCATCGAGCGCGACGGAACCCGTGCCGACAGCAAAGTCGCCCGCGTCATAGGCGGCGCCACTACCAAGGCTGCCATCCGGCGCGCTGCCGATGGCGTTGGCGCCGGTGTTGTCCATCGTGTAGAGGCTGACCAAAGCGGCTTGGCTCGTGGCGACGCTAAATGCGAGAATCACCAGAACCATCAAGAATACACCGAGGTTCTTCATAAGACATCTCTCCTTTCAATCGGACGCTGCCTCCGCGAGTGGGTTAAACCTTTTCCAGAACGAATGCCGTGTTTCCGCCACGGCCAGAAAAGCCTTGTTCCGAGGGACTGTCCCGATTTTTGTGTCAGCAAAAATGGGACTGTCCCTTTTTCCCGACGTGACCGCGGGAGCCGCTAAGGTCCCGCAAACCGCTAAATTTGCGCTCACACCAGCTATTCAACCTAATCGCCACAGGACTATTGTCAAGCGAATTATGACTTCGGCGGGCAAACGGGCAACCCCTGGCTAGAATCTCGCCGCGACCGGCGGCGCCGAAGGAGACTCATGCCAATCGATCGGCCTAAACGCCAGCGCCGCAACGACTTGGAATCTGACGGCGTGCCCAAGACGGGGCGTGCCCAAGACGGGGACTGTCCCGATTTTCGTGTCAGCGAAAATGGGACTGTCCCCTTCGCCGCGGTCAGAACGATCTTATCACTCGCGTGACCGGGCCGGACTGTCCCCACCTCTGAGGAGGTGCGAAGTCACAAAGAACCAAACGGGGAACCGCAGATGGGTGCGGATGGACGCAGACTAAGACAGGAGAACGAAATCACAGATCAACACGGATGAACGCAGATGATGCAGGGGATTTTCCAGAATGCGGCTATCTGTGTCCATCTGTGTTCATCTGTGGTTCCCTTTTTTATCTGTGCGCATGAAAAAGCGGACGATCTTGCGACTCGCGTCGCTCGACCGTCCGCTCGATTTTCGCGGTAGCTTACGCTTTCGCGTTTACTTGCGCTTTCTCCAGGCGAAGACCAACAGTCCAATCGCACCGGCCAACAGCAGGCTGAGCGTGCCCGGTTCGGGAACAACTTGGACGCCGCCACCGTTACCGTTGAGGACGACGTAATTGGCGCCCACGCCGCCGGCGCCGTTCTGGCCAACGATGCCGTTGCCCGGATCGGCAAGTCCCGACGCCACACTCCATGTCTGTCCACCGACAACCGCAGTGCCGCTGCCGGCAGCGAACAGATCCCAAAGCTTCTGGGCATCCGCATCGCCGTAGTCCAGACCCGAGACGCCGAGGTTGTACAGCGACTTCGCGTCAATGTCGGTGATCCGATCGCTCCAAGACGCAAAATCATCGAAAGACGCCGCCTTGGACGCGTAGGGGAGGCCGGAACCGCCGCAGTCGCCAATGATACCACCGGCGTCAAAAGGACTGCCAAAGGTCTGGCCGGTGGTGATGGTGTTGGTGACCATGGTCGTTGCGGTCGCGTTACCGTCAACATAGAACTGCCCGCTACCCGTGCCAGCCGCGCCGGTCGCGGCGTTCCACGAAACGGTGACCAGATGCCAATCGCCGTCGTAGACGTTGCCAAAGGGGGTCGAGAAGTCAAGCGTGCCCGCTCGAAGGTCGGTCTTGGCATACATGTGCAATCCCTGGTAACTGTAGATACCGACGTTCGGGGAGTCGCCTTTCCTGGCAGTGATCAAGTTGTTGCCGTCGTCCGAACTTGCCTTCATCCAGAGCGACCACGTGCCGGTAAACATGCCGGCTCCGTTTGGCACAAAACCGGCGCCCTGGTCGACCCAGTCGCCGCTGCCGTCAAACTGCAGCGCGCTGGCGCCAACGGCAGAGTTGGCCGCACTGAGCCATACCGGGTTGCCAACCACCGCGCCGGCAGGGCCAGCGGGGACTGAGTTGGCAGCAACTGCACCACTACCGTCATCGAGCGACAAGGCGCTCAAGAGGGCAGCTTGGCTCGTGGCAACGGTAAAGGCGACGATCGCCAAAACCATCAAAAGCATACCGAACTTCTTCATAACGTTTTTCTCCTTGCGTGCGGACGAAACAACCGTCGGGGTTGCGCCTTGTCCAAGACTCATTCGTGCGACACACGTTCGAGGCCCGAGCCGCTGCCGACGAGCCCGACTCAGCCTCGAATAAGCGAAAAGACCTCTTCGCCGGTTGCCCCTCGTGACCGACCAGCGCCAGGGGGCGCGCTAGCCACCCGAAACCTACAGATGCCGTGCAAGAGACTCGACAGCCATTCCTTGGCATGCTCAGTCGTTGTGGGATTCAACGATGGCAAAAAGAAGAAGAGATCATCGCACGCACGGCGAGTTTCGCTTCAAGAAGTCAGCGCTGCCTCAGATGTGTAGCAGATGAAGAAACTGGATTAGGGTCCGCAACATACACCGTGATCCCAACACGGCCAAACTAGTCTAATGAGATGCTTGCTAATTTGTCCCTTTTTGCAACCCACCCAAGTTGCCTTGCCCACGTCAGACGCCTTTGAGTTTAATCGCAGGGGGATTTTTGTCAAGCAAATTGCGAGCTTCTTGGACACGATGAAATATCGCATGCCGGCACGAATTGCAGCCACGATCGGAGGCTACGACCCCAATGCACACCCCCACTGGAGTAGGCCGGCGAATAGTACTGCAGACCCGCATTGCTGTGAGAAGAAAGAAAGCGCCGATGAAGGCAAATGGACGCAGAGGATTGCGATCGGGAAAACCTGTTTTTCATCCGCGTTCATCCGCGGTTTCGGGACTGTACGGATTCTTGTGTCACGAGGAGCAATAGCGACGCAAACTGCGGCGAAGGGGACAGTCCCATTTTTCGCTCACACGGAAATCGGGACAGTCCCCGGTTTCCTATTTTGTCTGTGCGCATGAAAAAAGCGGACGATCCTGCGACTCGCGTCGCTCGACCGTCCGCTTCATTTTCGCGCTAGCTTTCGCTTTCGCGTTTACTTACGCTTCCTCCAGGCGAAGACCAACAGGCCGATCGCACCGGCCAACAGCAGGCTGAGCGTACCCGGTTCGGGAACGATCTGCACGCCGCCAGCGCCGCCGAGGGCCAACTGGCCGCCGGCAAGAGCGCCGGTGCCGTCAAAGGCCGTGCCGCTTCCGTACTTCTCCCAGGTCTGTCCGCCCACGACGGCCGAGCCGCCGCCAACGTACAGATCGAACAGGTCCTGGGCGTCCTGAGCGTTCAGACCCATCTGGCTGCCGACTTGGTAGAGGGCGTTGGCCTGCGCGTCGGCCAACTCGACGTCGAAGGTCGCCACATCGTCCATGTTGCCGGTCCAGTTGTACTCGTGGCCAAGGCCGCCATTGAGGTCCGAACCGATTGCGGCCGCCTCATACGCCGTGAACGACATTGACGTGTCAATGGTGTTCTTGCCAATGCTGACCGCCTGCGGCACTCCGTCAATCCAGACCGACGAACTGCCGGTACCCAAAGCGCCGGTCGACACGTTGTACGCCCACGTCACTAAGTGCCAATCCCCATCATACGGAGTGGTGCTGGTGATGTTGGCTTCAAGATTGTAGGCGTTGCTGCTATCGATCTTGGTGTAGAACTCGATCGCGCCGGAGCCTGTGTTGCCGTACCCGCCGAAGTTTGCGCCGGCTGAGGCCCGATACGCCCAGAACTGCGGATAGCCGCTCCAAGCATTCGGATCGGTGAGCTTCACCCACAATGACTGGGTGGCAGTCCACATGGTGTTGCCGGCTGCCACGTTTGGCAGAGCATCGGACGTCGGGTCGAAATAGCCGTTGGCAGTCCCATCGAGCGCGACGGAACCCGTGCCGACAGCAAAGTCGCCCGCGTCATAGGCGGCGCCACTACCAAGGCTGCCATTCGGCGCGCTGCCGATGGCGTTGTTGCCGGTGTTGTCCATCGTGTAGAGGCTGACCAAAGCGGCTTGGCTCGTCGCAACGCTAAACGCGACGATCGCCAGAACCATCAAAAGCATACCGAACTTCTTCATAACATTTTTCTCCTTGCGTGTGGACGAAACAACCGTCGGGGTTGCGCCTCGTCCAAGACTCATTGGTGCGACACACGTGCGAGGCCCGAGCAGCTCCCGACGAGCCCGACTCAGCCTCGAATAAGCGAAAAGACCTCTTCGCCGGTTGCCCCTTGTGACCGACCAGCGCCAGGGCGCGCGCTAGCCACCCGAAACCTACAGATGCCGTGCGAGGATCTCTACTGCCGAATCCTTGGCATGCTCAGTCGTCGTGGGATGCGACGATGGCAGAAGAACGGAAGAGGTCGCCGCACGCACGGCGGGTTTCGTTCTAAGAAGCGGACGCTGCCTCAGGGTGTTGTAGCAGACGAAGCTAAACTAGGTTCCGCAACATGCGCCGTGATCCCAGCACGGCCAAACTAGTCTAATGAGATGCTTGCTAATTTGTCCCTTTTCGCGACCTATGCAAGTTGCCTTGCCCACGTCAGACACCTCTGAGTCTAATCGGGATGGAACTTCTGTCAAGCAGATTGCCGACTTTTTACCACCCTAGGCCGAAATTTCCTTTTTTCGGCCGATATATGTCTTTTTCAGCACCTAACGTCCTTGCCATTGAGGGGCCAAAGGGGACAGTCCCATTTTCGTAGCCACGAAAATCGGGACAGTCCCCATGAAAGTCGGGACAGTCCCCAGAGACACGATTTTTCAAGACACGCACCCCTTTGACGATCGCCATGTCGGGGCGTACAACAGTTACTGTGGGCATCGCGCGACGGCGTCCGATGAGAGGTCCCCGCAATGGGGGCCTGCGAACCTGGTCAGGGGCGAAAGTCAGCAGCCATAAGCGGTCACCTCCAGGTGCGGCGGGCCTCTCATCAGGCGCCGGCAATAATGGATTTGGGGATTAGTTCGCGGGGGTGTCCCGGTTTTCGCGGGTACCGCCGCGCAGCGGTGGTCGGCGAAAATGGGGCTGTCCCCTTTGGAGACGTGGGATTTGGGGATTTGGAATTCTGGGATTTAGGGATTTGGAATCCGGGCACTTGGATGCCGCCGATGGCTTCTCGTGACGCAATGACAACTGCCGAGGCGACTCCCGCACGCCAATACGTCGTCGTTGCCCGGCGGTACCGGCCGCAGACGTTCGCCGAACTGATCGGGCAGGAGCACGTTGCCCAGGCGCTGTCGAACGCGATTGCGACGGCTCGCGTCGGGCACGCGTATCTGTTTACCGGCGCCCGCGGCGTGGGCAAGACGTCGGCCGCCCGAATCCTGGCCAAGGCGTTGAACTGCGAGAGAGGTCCCACGCCGGTCCCATGCAACGAGTGCGACATCTGCCGTAGCATCGCGACAGGCGAAGACGTGGACGTGCTGGAGATCGACGGCGCCAGCAATCGCGGCATTGATGAGATCCGGCAATTGCGGCAGAACGTCAATGTGCGGCCGAGCCGGGCGCGATTCAAGATCTACATTATCGACGAAGTCCACATGCTCACGCGCGAGGCCTTCAACGCCCTGTTGAAGACGCTTGAAGAGCCGCCCGAACACGTCAAGTTCATCTTTTGCACGACCGAGCCGACGAAAATTCCGATCACGATCCTCTCGCGGTGCCAGCGGTTCGATTTTGCGGGCATCCAGACGCGCTCGATCCACGAGCGGCTCGGGCAGATCGTGGCGGCCGAGGGCGTGGAGGCCGATCCGGAGGCGCTTGAGGTGCTCGCCCGGCGTGCGGCAGGCTCGATGCGCGACAGCCAGTCGCTTTTGGAGCAACTGCTGGCCTTCGCGCCGGGCCGGATCACCGTGGCCGACGTTCACGGCATGCTGGGCACCGCCGGCGAAGAGCGGCTTGCGGAACTGGTTGCCCACCTGCTCGATCGCAATGCCGCCGCGGCCTTGGCTGATTTGGACGCGGCGCTCGGCGCCGGCGTCGATGCCGGGCAGTTGATCGAGCAGTTGTTCGGCTACCTTCGCGATTGCATGGCGGCGGCGGTCGGCTGCCCGAGCGAGGCGTTCTTATACACGTCACCCTCCGGGGCGGCGCAGGTCGCCGAGGCCGGGAAGCGATTGGGGCTCGATAGCCTGCTGGCGGTCATGCAGATTCTCGATCAAACGCTGTCGCGCATGCGCTACAGCACGCAAGGCCGCATCCTGGCCGAATTGGCACTGGTGCGAATCAGCCATTTGGAGGATCTCGAAGACTTGTCGGCCGTGATATCCGAGCTGCGCGCCGGGGCGGCGGGCGGGCCGTCGACGATCGCGCCGGCGGCGAGGCCGGCGGCGGAAAAAAAAAAGCATGACCGGGCCGTAGATGCATTGGGTGCCACTGCCGGCTTGTCCGGCAGTGGGAACCGCGAGGAAGACACGGTTGGACAAGCCAGCAGTGGCACCCTTAACCCCGCCGGTCCGGTTCCTGTCACGTCGGAAAATGCGGCGGCCGTTTGGAGCGATGCCCTTACACGCCTTTCCGGCATGGCGGCCGATCAGGCCCGGCAGTTCGACTCGATCGACGTGCCCGCGGCGAATCGGCTGGTGGTTCGCTTCAAGCGGGCCTATGCCGTTTGCCAGACCGCTTGCCAGCGTCCGGAGCAAGTGGCGCGATTCGAGCAGGCGCTGGCGGAAGTGACGGGCCAGACGGTTCGCGTGGAGTTTGCCTTGGCGGCGGACGAAGCAACAGAGTCAGAGCAGCCGGGCGCGTCCCGCGTGGTCGCGCCTCATCAGCGGATGGCGGAAGTGATGCAGAACCCGCTGGTTCATCGCGCCGTAGAATTGTTTGGCGCCCAGCCCGTTCGGGTGGACGAGCCGGCACCTCGGGAGTAAATCACGATGTTCAAAGGACTTGGAAACCTCGGCAACTTGTTGAAGCAGGCTCAGCAGATCGGCGGCCAGATGGGCCAGATCACCGAAGAAATGCGGAAGCGGCGCGTCACGGGATCCGCCGGCGGAGGAATGGTCGAGGTCGAGATGAACGGCCTGATCGAGGTTCTACGCTGCCGCATCGATCCTCAATTGATCATCCAGAAGGACCACGAGCTATTAGAGGATCTGATTGCCGCGGCGGTCAACCAAGCGGTTGGGAAGGGCAAGCAGATGCACGCCGATGCCGTTCGCAATCTGACCGGCGGCCTGCCCCTGCCGGCGATGTTTCAAGATGCCCTGGAGAAATTCGGCGGCGTCGGAGCCGGAAGAAGAGGGGACGGGGGACGGGGGGCAGGGGGCGAGCGAAGCATAGGGTCGCGCCTCGGCCGCACCCCAAAGAACAAACGATGGTGCGTCGGTGGACGCACCCCACCACCATGTCCGAACTTACACAATCCGTTACCCGGCTTGTCAACGAGTTTTCCAAACTGCCCGGCATCGGCAAGAAGTCGGCCGAGCGGCTGGCCTATCACGTTTTGCGGGTCCACCGCGACGAGGCCCTGGAGTTGGCCGATGCGATTCGCTGCGTGAAAGACAATGTCCAATACTGCCGTCGGTGCTATAATTTGGCAGAAGAGGAGTTGTGTTCGATCTGCCGCGACCCGAGCCGGCAGCAAGACGTCGTCTGCGTGGTTGAGCAGCCTCGCGACCTGATCGCTTTGGAACAGTCGGGAGCCTATCGCGGGTTGTATCACGTGCTGCTGGGAAGGATCGCGCCGTTGGAGGAGATCGGGCCCGAGCAGTTGACGATCGACGCCTTGGTGCGACGGGTCCGGTCGGAGGGACTCAAGGAGGTGATTATGGCGACCAACCCCACGACGGAGGGCGATGGCACGGCATTGGAGATTTCGAACCGCCTGAGCGGTTTGCCGGTCCGCATCACTCGGCTGGCGCGGGGAATCACCAGCGGAAGCGTGTTGGAATTTGCCAACAAGGAGGTACTGGCCGACGCCTTGACCGGCCGGCAGGTATTTTGACGGGAACTGACCCGATTTGACGGGGACTGTCCCGATTTTCGCGTCAGCGAAAATGGGACTGTCCCCTTTGGCAAGTCTTTGACCCGTTGATGGAGTACGTGAGGCAGGGTGCGTCACCGACGCACCGGGTTGATTCGGACATTTTCGGTGCGTCGGTGACGCACCCTACAATGGTGTCTTATGCGTCTATCGCTTGGCCAAGACCTTCGACTCGTTCAGAAGCAGGTGCTGGCACCGCGGATGATCCAGTCGATGGAGATCCTGCAGTTGCCGATCTTGGCCTTGCAGGAGCGGATCGAGCAGGAGATGGAGGAAAACCCGGTCCTGGAGATGGTGGAAGAGGAGCCGGAGGTGGTCGAGGAGGTCGAGGAGGAGCGTCAAGCTCCCGACGGGCCGACGGAAGAAGAGCGCGAGTTGGTCATCGACGAGACGCACGACAACGAGGGCGACTTCGAGCGGCTGATGAAGATGGACGAGGAGTGGCCCGACCACTTCGAGGAACGTTCGCGCCCGTCGCGTGGCGAGATCGAAGAAGCCGGCGAGCGCAAGCTGGACGCCATGGCGAACATGGTCGCACGGCCGCAGTCGCTGCAAGATTATCTGCACGACCAGTTGGGCTGGTTCGACCTGGCGCCGGACCTGCGGGCGATGGCCGATCGCATCATCTACAATCTCGACACCAACGGCTATCTTCAGGGACGGCTCGAGGACCTGCTGGGCCAGGACGCGGGGCCGGACGATGTGGCGCTGGCCGAGCAGGCGCTGATGCTGGTTCAGAGGTTGGATCCGCCGGGCGTCGGCGCCAGGGACCTGCGCGAGTGCCTGCTGCTGCAGTTGCAGTCCGGCATGCCGTGCTACGAGCAGCTTCGCACGCTAATCTCCAACCACCTGGAAGACCTGGAGCACAACCGTCTGCCGGTGATTTCGCGCCGAACGGGCTATTCGATCGAGTTGATCCAGGAGGCACTGGGCGAGCTTCGCAAGCTAAGCCCGAAGCCGGGGGCCGATTTTACGAAAGTCGTGGCGCCGCCGGTTACGCCGGACGTGTTTGTCGAGCCGGACGAGAACGGACGGTATCGGGTACGCCTGGAAGACGGGCATACGCCGACGTTGTTCATCAGCCCCTACTATCGCAAGCTGTTCCAAAACCCGGATACGAGCCAGGAGACCCGCGAATACATCAAGAGGAAAGTCAATTCGGCCCAATGGCTGATTGATTCGATCCAACAGCGGCGTTCGACGCTGACGAAGGTGGCCCAGGCGATTGTCGATCACCAGCGCCAGTTTCTCGACAAGGGCCCCGAGGCGATCGAGCCGCTGAAGATGCAGCAGATCGCCGACAAGGTGGGCGTCCACGTCACGACCGTGAGCCGGGCGGTCGACGAGAAGTGGATTCAGACGCCGCGCGGCATCTTTCCGCTGAAGCGGTTCTTCGTCGGCGGAACCACCAGCGCCGCGGGCGAAGAGGTTGCCTGGGACACTGTCCGGCTGAAGCTGCAGGAGATCGTCGACGGCGAGGACAAGCAGCATCCGCTGAGCGACGATCAGCTCGTCCAGCAACTGGCCGTCGCACGGGATTACGGTCGCCCGCCGCACCGTGACGAAGTATCGCAAGGCGATGGGTATTCTCAGCTCACGCCAGCGCCGCGACTGGGGTGCGGAAAAGGCGTGAGCCATGCGTACGTTATGCCTTGGCATAACGGCGAGCGCCGGTCATTATGCCGGATTGGATGGTGCGCAAACCCTGTCGTGCTTCGCAACTGTGCATGGCATTGGCGGACGCGACGTTCCACTTCTGCGACCAGGTCTCGTTCGTTGCGGCCCGCGAACTGGTCGGGCGCGATCGGCTCGCCGTAGCAGACGCGAATACACCCGGGGCCCGGGTAAGGCCGCCAACGGGGCCACACCCGATAGGCGCCGTCGATGGCCACCGGCAGAATCGCCGCGCCGGATCGCACGGCCAGCGTGGTGAAGCCGGGGCGGAACGGGGCAATCTCGCCGTCGTACGTCCGCGTGCCCTCGGGAAAGATCAACACCATCTCGCCCCGTTTCAGCCGTTTCAGCGACTCTTTGATTCCACCCAGCCCGATGCCGTCGCGGTCGATCGGAATGGCGTCGACCGAGTGGAGCAGCCAGGCAAAGAGCCGAAAGCGGAAGAGCGTTTTGCGGGCGAGGTAGTTCATTCGCCGTGGACAGCCGATGCCGACCAGCGGCGGATCCAAGTGGCTTTGATGATTGGAAATCACCAACACGCCTCCGTTGATCGGAATGTTGTTTCGGCCCGTGTGGCGCACGCGGTAAACGGCCACGGCAAGAACCTGAAGGACGGTTTGCAGCAGTCGATACCAGAGGCGGCCGGGCAGTGAGCGTGGGGACATGAGACCGCGGGGATTGGGAAACAGGGTGGGCCGTCCGTTTAGCGGTCGCCGGTGCGGCAACCCGTCTACGTGTGTGATTGTTTGTCACGCACCAACAATTCTAGCTTGTCAACCACTTCGTCGGGCGTTTGACCGTCGGTTCGGACTTCCACGGCGTCCTTGGCCGGCCAACAGGGGGCCAACCGGCCGCTTGGCGTCTTCGCGATCGCGGCGCTCCTGAGCAGCCAGAACCTGTTCGAACGTCGCCGGTTCCCCCTGCGATTGGAGATCGCCCAGCCGCCGCCGGGCGCGCTCTGCGGGCGTGGCAGTGAGGAAGATCTTGCACTCCGCGTTGGGAAAAGCCACCGTCCCCTGATCGCGCCCCTCCGTGACCACGTTGGCGTCGCCGGCGATGGCGCGCTGCAGGTGCACCAGATGCTCGCGGACCTGCAGGATTGTCGGCGGCGTATCGGGTAACGGCCGTGACCTCCGAGGTCCGCACGGCTTCGGTCACGTCTTCGCCGTCCAACAGCAGCCGGTCGCCGTCCACCTGCAGATCGATCTGTCGCGCCAGCCGGGCCAGGTCATCGGGCACGTCCCAGTCGAGTCCTCGGCGCATGCCGGCCAGGGCCACCGCCCGATACATTGCGCCGGTATCCAGAAATCGAAAGCCCAACCGCTGGGCCAGCGCCCGGGCAACAGTGCTCTTTCCCGCGCCGGCGGGTCCGTCGATGGTTACGATCATGTCAGGCACACGGTCACGAACGTTCGCCGTAAGCAGTTCTGGTCGGACACACGGCTCACGACCTGATAATCAGCATTGGCTTGTTGAAGATCACCGATTATACCCCTCAACAGAGCGGCAGCAAGCCGGGTTCGTTCTCTATGGTAGGTTCCGACCAGTTGGCGGTATACTTGAGTGGCATGATTGAATCGCATCAAATCGAGACGGTGGCCGCTCAATTGGCGGAAGCTGTGGGAGCGGAGCGGGTGATTCTCTTCGGGTCGCATGCCGCGGCGATGCCCGCGCTACTAGCGATGTCGACCTAATGATCGTCGCCAAGAGCGACTTACCGCGATTCAAGCGAAGTCGGGCGCTCTACCGCTTGCTACGCCCCTACCCCTTCCCGATGGATCTGGTCGTATACACTCCGGAAGAAATGGAACGCGGAAAGAAGTCGCCGCTGTCACTGGTGTCCCAAGTGTTGCGGGAAGGGAAGATCGTGTATGTCCGACGAAGTGACGCTTGCTCGCCAGTGGGCAGCCAAGGCTGAGAACGACCTGCTCAGCGCCGACAACAACTTGAAGGCGGCAGAAGTCCCGTTGGACCTGGTCTGTTTTCATTGTCAGCAGGCGGTCGAAAAGCTGCTGAAGGCTTTCCTGGTGGCTGGCGCACATTTCGCTCCGCGCACACACGATCTGCTATTATTGCTCTAGGAAATCTTGTCTGTCTGCCCAAGCGCAGAGTCTTTGCGAGACGATCTGGCCGTTTTGATGCCCTATGCTGTCGAGATCCGATATCCAGACGACTGGTTTGAGCCTTCGCCTGAAGATGCCCAAGAGGCCAGGGACGCAGCCGGACGAGTCTTGACCTAGCTAGGGGCCGTCCTGCCCGCGATCTTGCGTTGAACCGGCGCTAACGGCTCGCAGGAACGCATTGACCGCCGCGGCGTGGGTGACGTTGATAAGGTGGCCGCCGTCGGGGACGATTGCGTCGGCCGCGACGCGACGGGCCGGGATGACGAAGTCGCGGCCGCCGTGAATGTGAAAGACAGGTATGTCGTCCAACGGCGCGGGGTTCCAAGAGAGGATTGCGTGGAGGATCCAGTGCATGAAGCGAGAGTCCATCTCTCGAAACATCGTCACGGCCAACTCGCGACGCTCACGCGGCACGCCGGTCCGGAGCTTCAGAACAACGTTGGCGAGGGCCTTGGCAATGGTCCATGCATGCAGAGGGACCAGCGGCAGCAGCACGCGCCCGACGCGACAGGCGGGGCGCAGCCCGTCGGGCGTGCGGCAACTGGCAATCAACACGACGGCCCGCGGCGTCAGATGGCGCACCATCTCGCAAGCCAGCATGCCGCCGAACGACACGCCGCCGAGGATCATGGGGACGTCGGTTGCCCGGGGGATGGTCGCCGCCATTCGCCCCGCGTATTCGGCCAGCGATTCGTTCTTTGTCGGTGGAATCCAAGGAGGAACCAGGAGGTCCGGGAACTCGTCTCGCTGCGGTTCGAGCAGGCGATCGTCGGCCCCGAGACCGGGCAGCAGAACGAGTCGGACCGCGGGTGTCATGCGAAGCGGGCCTCGATTTCGAGCCATTGGTACGGGCCGATCGGAACGTTGATGCGATCGTCTTCGACGATAAGCTCCAGCGGCGGCGCGTCGCCGCAACCGACCTTCTGTGCTGATGCCAACCGGCGGAAACAACGCAGGCCGAGCCGTACGCCGCGACCGTCGGTTTCCAGCAGGCGAACGCGGAAGCCGGTGGCTGCGTAGAGGGACAGTCCCATTTTCGCTGGCGCGAAAATCGGGACAGTCCCCGGGCAGCGGTTCCCAGTGGGTGGCCAGCACGTTGCGGCAATCGAGATGGAAGAGCCATCCGGTCGGCGTCGGCGGAGACGGTTGATCGTCGAGCGTCAATGCCGGCGCGATCAACTCGATTGCCGCCGCCATGGGGTTCGGCACGTCGATGCCGATCCCCAGGCGGAACGTTCTTTCGGTTTCACCCCGCGGAACGAGCAACGTATCGAGCCGCCGCGGTCCGATGCGGTGATGGTATGGCAACCCGGCCGCAAGCACCGTGGCATGCTTCGTACCGTGGCGGATGTCGACGAAATGAGGTGCTTCGAACTGTTGAAGGTCGGTCGCCACGTCGGCCATGTTCGCATCGCGATGGAGCGTGGCGGTTTCGTCTTTCCAAGCAAAGCGGACGGCGTAGTAGGAATCCCACGGATTGTGGCCCGGCTCGCGATTGGTCTCCAGTTCGATTTCGAGTTCGATCGTGCGGCTGCCACGTCGCACGCGTGTTTTCTGTCGATAGCCCGCCACGCGGTTTCCGTCGCGGTCCAGCAGACGGCCGCGGCTGAGCATTTCGCCCACCAGCGGCGTAGCGGCCGCGACGCGCAACTCGTCGGCCGCCATGCGCGAGTAATTGGCTTCGGCCGTTGGGTTGCTACCCTGTGGCTCGCGCAGGGCGATTTGCTGTGCCAGCCGCGGATCGCGGCTGCGGTAGTCGGAGATCGTGCGAATGGCGCCGGTGGTCGGGTCGAATTGGAGCTCGAAGAACTCGTTGCGCAGCACGTTCTCCTCGGCCAGTGGCGGCTCTTGCAGTTGGCGTCGGCGAAACCATCCCGCTGGCTTCGTCGGTGGCGGGGATGGTTCGCCGTCGGCATTGACCCATGCAAAACCCATCGCCGGCACGTCAAGCGGCGAAGAATGCGGGATGGCAGGTGGACAGATGGAGTTGTTGCGAGAAGTTCCAAGGGTTGACAGCGAGGCAGCCGCGACGCGGCGACGGCGATTTTCCAACGAGCGACTCGGCGAAACCGGCAAGCTCTTTCTGCAACGATTCGCTTAGTCTGGCGTCCAACGTCGCATGTCGCTCGTCCGCTGCTTCGAGCGAGTCGGCCACCTCGTCGGCACGGTCCTGGCCCTCGGCCGGCAATGCGGCGGCCGCTTGGCACACTGCGGAATGAGCGCACGTAGCGTTTCCGTCGCTTGCACTACGGCGCGGCGGCGAAAATAGCGCGTCCAACGCGAGATCGGATCGGGCCGGCCGGCGGCGACGTCCTGCTTCAGATACGGCGGGCGGTACTCATCCGCTCCGTAGTCCTCCCGCTGTCCGGCCATTTCGGTCTCGTCGAAGTAATCCGTAACGGTGGCGAAGGCGCCGAGGATCGACCCATAGGCCGCAATGCGGCGCAGGTCGTCGTACCAAGGGCTCGCACGCCCAGGCCAGTGGGCGAGAACCACCGTGGCCGTGTGGTCCAGATTCATCGCGCTGCCGAGCGTTTCGGCCAGCCGCAGAAACGAACCGGTCCCGCCGGCGTCGATCGGAACGGAGCCGATGGCCTCGACCGTCGCCCCGTCAATACCCTCCCATTGAATACGGCTCTGGTTTCCCGTGGGGAATCGGCCATCGTCAAGGGTGAAATGCGAGCGCGGCGGTGAAGCCGTTGCGGGCGAGGATTTGCGGCAGCCCGGGCGACAGCCCGAATCGCCGTCGGCCGAAAACCGTCGGCCGCCATTCCAGATGCTGTTCATACGCCGCCAGCCCGCGGCGAAGCTGATGTTCGACGGCTTCGGGCTCGATGAGTGACAGCGGTGCCTCGGCGTATTCGCCGCCGACCAACGCCGCGCGCTTCCCGGCGAGCGCGTCTCGCAGCATCGCCAGGGTCGCCGGCTCACGTTGGGCGATCTGTTCGAGCAACTGGCCGGAGATCAGCAAGTTTCGCGGTGGCGTGGCGGCGAGTTCAGCCGTCAGGGCCGGTCCAAGCGTGGATGGTGCTACCAGAGTGAAGTCGAGTAGTCGGGCGTCGGTCGGATAGAAGTATTCACGGGCTTCGTAAAGCCGGTCGAAGGCCGCCTGGAGTTGTTCCCGAGCCGCCGCCGTATCCCCTCTGACGGCCTGTTCGGCTGCCGCGACTGCCGCCGTCTGCAACGAAGACTCGTCCAGGTTGCTCATGTATCGCAGCTTGCGCAGTCAGCAGTTCGACCTGAAGATGGCAGTATCCAAGGGCCAAAAAGTCTGCGGCCAATTCGGCATCGATGCCGGCCGGATCCGCGTCGATCTTCCGGAGGGCCTCGGCCACCAACTGCTCGCGGCTGGCGATGTGTCGCAGAACGCTGGCATCGACCGTCCCGGCTTGCTCTAGCCAGCCGTCCGGCAGCGACGCCCCGCAGCAATCCGGCAGCACGATCAGGTGACCGGTCGGATCGGGCGGCGAGGCGGCGGGCAGCCACTGCGGAATCTTGCCGACCGCAGACAGCAACAACGGGTGCCACAGGGCCGACCACGCCGCCAGCAACTGCTGGGCATCATGCTCACTGCGCCGGAGGTCAAAGTCCTCCAGGCTATCGCACGGGAACAGGACGGCTAGTTGGTCGAACTTCATGGCCGAGGGGTGGGCGAAGGAGTTGAGGTGCGGGCTGAGGAGGGTCCGCGGGGCGCAGGGCCGATGGTTGCGGCCGTGCAACAACCCTTTACCATAGCCTCTGTGGTGGGGCAGGGCAATTGGTTGACAGTGCCGCTCCCCTGACGATACATTAGAATGTGGGCATAGGCAGCCCAGCGCAGTTGCTTTCTTGACAGGCCAATTCGGGCCTTGGGCTGTCGGGAACAGGAAGAACGGTCAAATCTTATCGCCGCCTCGATCCGGCACGACAGAGGAGCTGCATATATGGCAACTGGGGCTGTCTGGGGAATCGATGTCGGGCAATGTGCGCTGAAGGCCCTGCGATGCCGCATTAGCGACGAGGGCAACCTTGTCGCCGAAGCGTTCGACTACATCGAGTATCCCAAGATTCTCAGTCAGCCCGGCGCCGAGCCGGCCGAGTTGGTCGGCGAGGCGCTGAAGCAATTTCTCTCGCGCAACTCCGTCTTGGACGACCGCGTGGCGATTTCGGTGTCGGGCCAGGCGGGCCTGGCCCGATTCATCAAGCTGCCGCCGGTCGAGGCCAAGAAGATCCCCGACATCGTCCGCTACGAGGCCCGGCAGCAGATCCCCTTCGATCTGAACGACGTGTCTGGGATTATCAGCGGATGGGCGGCGGCAGCGAGGAAGAAGGCTTCGCCCTGGAGACCGAGGTCGGCCTGTTCGCGATGAAGCGCGACGCAGTGTCTCCGCGCGTTGGAGCCGTTCACCAAGGCGGGCATCGAAGTCGACGTCGTCCAGCTGACGCCGGTGGCGCTCTACAATTTTCTGCTCTTCGACCAACTGCACGATTTGCCGTCGCCGGACGAATACGACCCCGACGACCCCGCCGGAGTCGGTGGTGATCATCTCGCTGGGCACCGACGCGACCGACCTCGTGGTGACCAACGGATATCGCGTGTGGCAGCGGAGCATTCCGCTGGGCGGCAACCACTTCACCAAGGCGCTGACGAAGGAACTGAAGCTCACGTTCGCCAAGGCCGAGCACCTGAAGCGCAACGCCACCGCGGCGCCCGATCCCAAGGCGGTGTTCCAGGCGATGCGGCCGGTGTTTCGCCGACCTGCTGACCGAGCTGCAGCGCTCGATCAGCTACTTCACCAATCTGGACCGCGCGGCAACGATCGGCCGCGTCGTGGCCCTGGGCAACGCCATGAAGCTGCCGGGCCTGCGCCGGTATCTCTCCCAAAGCCTCGGCTACGAAATCGAAAAGCTGGATTCGTTCCGACGGTTTGAGCAATCCGCAGGTCGTCGGCCGCCGGCCTTCAAAGAAAACGTGCTGTCGTTCGGCGTCGCCTATGGGCTGGCGGTGCAAGGGCTGGACAAGGTCGGCGGTGCACACCAACCTGCTCCCGAAGGAAATCATCCAGGACCGATTGATCCGCCGCAAGAAGCCCTGGGCGGTTGCGGCCGCGGCCGCTGCTCCTTCTGGCGTGCGGCATCAGTTTTGCCGCCTACTCGTTGGCGCTGGCCGGCGTTGACGCCACCCGGTGGAGCGCTGCCGAGGGCGAGGCCAATCAATTCGTCAAGAAGGCGGCCAACCTGAAAGCCGGTTTCGACGAAGCCCAGGCCGATTTCAACAAGACCAATGAAATCGGGCGACACCTGGTAGGCAACGTCGAAGGGCGCCTGGAGTGGCTGGAACTGCTCAAAGCGATCAACCAATGCCTCCCAACGGATGAGCACAAGCCCGACACCCCGCTCCCGCCCATCCCCGAGCGCAACGAACTGCACGTTACCAGTCTGGACTGCACGCAGTTCGAGGAGATCGGGCAGTGGTACGAAAAGATCAGGCAGTACGATCAGTCGCCGCCGACGGCCAGCCCGGCGACTAAGGATCCATCGGAAGAGGCGGCAAATGCGGACGAAGACGAAGAAGAAGAGCGCCCGGGGCCCCAAGGGAAAGGTTGGATGATCCGACTTACAGGCTACCACTATCACAATGCCGATCAAAGGAATCAAGGAGCGGAATTTGTCCGCAATACGCTGATCGAAAATCTCCGCACCAAGAAGATCAAGCTCCCGAACCCTGAAACACATGTGCTAAGAGAGGTCAGCATGTCGGACCTCGGCATCAGTTATCCGGTGCTAGTCAATCCGCTGGGGGTTGAAGATGAGGAAGTGGTGGACTCGAACGCCGTGCCGGTTGTGGCGCCGGCGGCGGCTGGTATGCCGGCGCGGGCGCAGGGAAGTTGGACGCGGGGTCAAGGGGCGCTTTCGAGGAAAAAGGCGGGCGCGACATGATGCCGGGAATCGTCGGCCGTGGCGGCGCGGCCGCCGCCCCGACGATCAAGCTACGGGTTTTCAGGTTTGACGTCCAGTTTTGTTGGCAGCCGAAAGCCCTCCAGCAGGCGAATGCAGAGGAACAGTCAGACGCCGCAGACGAAGAACAGTAGCCCGACAAGCTGCCGCGGCGAGCGGCGCTGTAACGCAACATGGACAAACTCACCCAATATTTTGCCGTCCTGAAGAAGTACCAGTTCTGGTTCATCTGCGCCACGGTCTCTCTTGTGACGCTGATATGCTACGTGGCCGCCAGCAGCGGTCTGGCCAGGCAGACCAGTGCTCGGACCAAGCAGTTGGAGGGCAAATTCAAGGCGGTCAAGGTCGAGCCGAATCACCCTAACCAGGCCGTCATCGAGGCAATTCAGAAAAAGGACGACACGCTAAAGCACAGCGTTTACGAGGCCTGGCAAATCCTCTATAGCAGGCAGAAGAAGAATAATCCGCTTCCCGCCGTACTGGACAAGGACTTCAAAACGCATTTCGAGAGCCTAAAGCCAAGGGAGGAGCTTGCTCCCGTTTATCGCGAACAGTATCAGAACTTCATCCTCAGGGAATTGCCGACGTTGTTGACTCTCGTCGACGCTCGCCGCCAGCGCGAAGACAAGCGGCAACCGTCTGGTGACGCTGGTGCCAAGGGCGCGGCCATAGGGTCGCGCGTCGGACCTGGCCAAGGCAATCTGGCAGGCCGGTTTGTGGGCCCGGCGGCAGGACGCGGCGAAACCACCGAGGAAGATTTGGTCGGCATCGTGGACTGGAACCCCGCGGACTATAGTGAACTAGAAGGTGATTTCAGCGGCCAGAAGAAAGGATTCTATTGGAAAGCCCGCCCGTCGACGTTGGAGGTCGAGCTTGCCCAGGAGAATCTCTGGGTTATCCAGGCATTGCTGCGCGTTATCCGCAAGACGAACGACGGAGCCACCAGCAACGCCTCGGCCGCCGTCAAACAGATCGTGAGTCTGCAATTCGGCAAGGAGGCCGCTGCAGCGTGGAAACATGGTGTGGCTGCCGTTACGGCGACGACGGGTGGGGGAAGATACGGCGGCAAGGGAGAAGATATGGGAGCTGGTGGCAGGACAGGCAAGACGACCGCCCTGGGCGAGGAGGGAAGCCGACAGCAACTCATCGAGGGGCGCTACGTTGACAGCAAAGGTGAGCCCGTGCCGTATGACGAAGAGGCCCCTCGCTACGCCACGCATCCCTACAGTGAGTTTGTCATGATGCCGATCCGGATGTCTTTGGTAATGGACCAGCGTCGGGTGTCGAGACTCCTGGTGGAATGCGCGAATTCCAGCATGCCCATCGAGGTTCGCCAGGTTCAGCTTACGAAGACTCCCGGCAGCGTGTTGGATTTTGGCGGCGACAGTCGTGGTGGCCGCGGCGGCGGTAAGGGATCTGACAGCGGCAAAGGAGGCCGTGGTGGTTATGTGCCCCATGGACAAGCGTTCGGCGGCCGCGGAGCGGGTGGGGGCAACCAGACCGATGCTTCGCCCTACGACATCCCGGTTGAGATCCTTGGCATCATCTACATTTACAACCCGCCCACCACGGGCACGACCACCACGGAACAGGTGGACGAAGAAGCGGCGCCGGCCGAACCAGCGCCGGCGGCAACGCCCGGCAAGAATCCGTAAGTGGGTGAGAGCGAACCGATGAAATTCAAGGCGAAATTCGACCAGAAGGCGATTCGGGACTTCTTGCTGCGCAACGTCGAGAAGATCGTGCTGGGGATCGTAGGGATGCTATTCCTCTGGATGTTGGTCTCGTCGCTGTCCAAGGCGGGTGGTTTTGGCAAATCGCCTGACGAACTCCAGGCCGACGTACGCAAGGGCGACGGCGTCATCCAGTCGACGTCGCCCGAGGTGGACCTGAAAGTGACGGACTATGCCGCGCTGGCGAAACGCGATCTCGATCGCGTCGAAGAGGCTCCTTACCAGAATCACGTGCTGTGGGATCCGCCACTGTTTGCCCGCAGACCGTTGCGCGATGCACCGCGGTTGTTAACGGTGCAAGAACTCCGCGGGTCGGCAGGCGTGGGCGCGTTTCTCGCCGGCGGCGGCGGAGCGATTGGCCCGCGCGGCGGTAGGGGTACGATTCAACCACGCGCGGCCGCAGGAAGGTACGGTGCAGGGGACAGTAAGTACGGTGCAGTGGATAGCAAGTCTGGTCCACGTGAGAGCAAGTATGGCGGAGCGGACAGCAAATCCGGCCCACGGGGCAGCAAATATGGCGGAGCGGACAGCAAGTACGATGCCGACAAAGGTGGGAGAGGGGCGCCGACAGGTCCAGCGGTCGCTCGCGCTGCCGCCGGCGAGAACTTGCTCGGAAAGCGTTGGGTTGTCATCACTGGCCTGGTCCCGATCGAGCAGCAGGAGGCGGCCTACGCGGAGGCTTTTCGAACGTTCGCGCGGCTACGATCCACAGAAAGACTATCGTCCCGCCTATCAGGGTTATTGGGTCCAGCGGGTTGACGTGACAGACGCCAGCGAGGCCGCCGATCCCGATTGGAGCAAAGCCACTGAATTCCTTTCAACGAAGGCATTGGCCAAGGCGTTGGAGGAATGGTCGCCAGCGGGCGAAGTGGTCGACCCCGAATATATCGAAGAGAACCTGGTTTTTCCGCTCGGGCCGTTGGCCAATCGCGTCTGGGACGCCAGCGTAGCGCACGAGAAAGACATTCCCATGCCAAAGGCCGATGAGCCGAGGGCGCCGGCCGGCGGGCGTTACGGCGCACCGATGGCCGATAAAGAGGGAATGGGTGGGCGGGGGAGATTTGTTTCCGAGTCGAAAGAAGGGGGACGCGATGGCGCAAGCAAGAACTCCCTGTTCTCTCCCTTTGAGGCCCCCAACGCCGATCCGCGTGGCGGTACCCCGGCAGAGACGCGATCGGCTGCACAGGCGAAACCGTCCCCGTACAGACTGTTCCGCTTTTTCGACTTTGACGTCCAGCCGGGCAAGCAGTACGTCTACCGTGTCTGTCTTGCAGTGGCGAATCCGAACTATGATCGGAAGGTGTCGGACCTCAAAGCGCCGGAATTGGCCAACGACTGGTACCTGAAGACGAAGTGGTCGGAGCCGACCAGCGCGGTTCACGTGCCGCTGGATACCCGACTGTTTGTCGTTTCGGTGAAGCCGGCGCGCAGCAACAACGAGCCGTCGGGCCAGGTTTTGGCCGCGGCGTGGGTGCATGCGACGGGGCTTGAGTTGTGCAAGAAGTTTCTCGTGACACGCGGTCAAATGGCCAACTTTGGAAATGAGAATGTCGACGGGACGACCGTTGATTTCGCAAGCGACGCGACGATCGTCGACATGCGCGGCGGTGAGCGGTTGCCTGGTCCACGAGCCGATGCCCAGTTTGCCTGCGGCCAAATGCTGATTCTCGATCCCGACGGCAACCTGCGCGTCCGCGACGAGTTGGACGACGCGGCCCAATGCCAACAGTTGGCTAGCGAGCAACCATCGGAGCCAAGTCGAGCCAGACCTGGTCGCGCCGACAGCAAGGAACTCGACAAGCTCGACGATCGGGGCGGCAAGGGCAGGAAATACGGCGGCAAGTATGACTGAGGACTGGGTGGCGGGACGCCTGCTCGTCGGTCCACTCCCATTCTGACAGAGCTAAGGGCGGAGGTAGATCGCGTCAGCGGTTTGGTTCTATCCGCTGCCCGCGCGCTCAGTTCTCGATGCTGAAACGCCGAAGATGGGCTGTCTCTCGGGCCCACTCTGCTCATCCTACCAACGACGCCGGCGACTGTCCCGATTTCTACTACAACGCCTGACCTTGTCCCGACGCGGGCGACACGCTGAAGGGCGAATTCTGCAGGATTTGTGGCAGCGAGGGGGGACTGTCCCGATCTTCGTGTCAGCGAAAATGGGACTGTCCCCTTCGCCGCGGCCGTACAGTCCCGCAAGTGCATCTGCGCCATAGTGGCCGGGCGTTGTCCGCGAATTCGGTCGGTCGGCCGAAAGACCGAAAAATCTCTGCTGAACTGCCCTTGACCGGATGCTGCTCGCCGGGTATTTAACCCGCTCTCATCTACGGAATTTTCAGGACCTGACTTCAAGAGCAGCCTTTCTCGATGTCTGGCAGGCGGAAAAACAGCCGGCGCGACACGATGGGTCTAAAAAGGAGAGTTCTGTTGAAAACGACCGCAAACACGCTTGTCGGCGGGATCGCGCTGGCGATCGCACTTTCGGCGAGAATCGCGGCGGCGGGATCGTTGTGCAATGTGTCGCCGCTGTGGCTTGGCGTGGCGGCGATCGGCCAATCCGCGACGGCCGACAGCCCCGCGCAAGATCGAAGACAAGTGACTGCCGACCTGTTGCGCAGAGCCCGCGCAGCCATGGCCGAAAACGATCTGCCCGCGGCCGAAGCCCTGATCTCGCGAGGCGAAGCGCTGGGTGTTACCTACAACCTGTTGTACATGGGCGACACGCCAAAGAAGGCTCGTCGAGACCTCGAACGCAAACGCAATTCGTCTTCGGCGATCGTTAGCAAACCAAGCCAGATGTTTTCGCCGACGCGATCCGATGGCCCGAAAGCCGATCCATTTGCCGGCCGGACGCTGACGGCGCCCGGCGACGTGGGGCAAGCCATGGTGCCGCCACATGGCGCCGAGGCCGGTCTGGGCGATAACAATGGTCCCGCCCACGGAGCCCAGGAGCCAGGCAGTCGCGGGCGCTGGCGCGGCCAACGCCGCCGGCAACGGCCTGTTGCGTTCGGCACGTTTGGCGCTGGCGGTCGGCGACGTACGCCGTGCAGCGGAGTTTGTCGAGAAGGCCAAGAAAATGCGCCTGAATTATCAGCCGCTGGACGACACCCCTGATCGCGTCGAAGACGCCATCCGAAAATATCAAGAACTACGCGGCTTGGATAAGGGTACCGAGGCGTACCGCCGGGCCTACGCCCGCAACATGGTCGAGCAGGCCGACGCCTTGCTCCGCTGTGGTGAGCGCGACGAGGCAGAACGCCTGGCTACCCAAGCGGCCGGAATGCACGTTATTTACGGCCCATTCGAACAGAAGCCACAGGAGATGCTCGAACGAATTGCGGCCGTGCGGCGGCAGTCGGCCGGCCGTGCGCTCGATCTGGCCAACCCAGCGGACCTTGCCAGTGCGGCACGTTCACCTGCCACGGTCGCCGCCGCGCACCAACAGGCGGTCGTCTTGGTCCGGCAGGCGCGCGACGCGATTGCCTCGGGGGATTTGGATCGTGCCGAACGGCTCGCGCGCAGGCCGAGCAGTTGCACGTGCCCGGTTCTGCCTATTCCACCAACGACGATCGTCCGGGCCTCGTGTTGCTCGATTTGCGGCAACTTCGCTCGCGTGGTTCGTCCGGCGTAGTGGCGGCTGGCGGCCAGTTCACGGCCAACTCCGGCACCAATCCGAACCAGACGGCCGCGCACGCCGTATACGATCCGAACATGGACCGCACCCGCAATATGCAGGCGGCGAGCCAGGAGCCCGCGTACGGGCCGAACTTGCGGGTAGCCCAGACTCCCGCGACCAGGCCGCCGATGCCGCCGGAGCCACCGACGCCATCGGCGGAGTCTCATGTGACGAGACCCGCCGCGTCGCCGAGCGCGGGGATGGCATTGTTCGCTCAGGGCGAGGCAGCCTTGCAGGCACGCGATACGGCACGGGCGTACGAACTATTCCGCCAGGCCGCGACGCACATGGATGAACTCGATGCGGCCACCGCGCAACGTCTGCAAGACAATCTGCAAATGCTCGCCGCGCCGTCGCAGGCGCCGGCCACGCGGCCGCGGGCAGGGCAGAACCCCACGATGGCCGACCAGGCGTTAGCCAGGCAGCAAGTGCTCGCCAAGAGCGTGGCCAGCGATCTGGCGCACCGGGAATCGAACGCGCGGGCGATGCGCGACACCGATCCCAAAGGCGCGCTGGCGATGCTCGAAGAAGCCAGGAAGAAAGTGGAATTGTCCGGGCTGGACACGTCGGCCCGCGATCAACTGCTTCGGCACGTCGACCGGGCTATCGCCGAGACCAAGCAACTGATCGAGCGAAATCGTCCCCAGATTGAACTGGCCGAAAAGAACCTGCATGTCACCCAAGACATCGAGCGGCAACAGCGGCTAAAGGTCGAGGTGGGCGAGAAACTCGCCTTGATGGTCGATGAGTTCAACAAGCTCATGGAGGAGCAGCGCGTATGAGCAGGCAGAGGTTGTGGCAAAACGTGCGGCCGACCTGGACCCGGAAAACCCCGTGGTCGTGCAGCTTCTCAAGCAGTCGAAATTCGTACGCGCCTATTCCAACCAGATGAACATCAAGGAGCGCAAGGAAGAGGGGTTCCTGGCCGCACTCGAGGGTGTGGACGAATCCTCGATTCCATTCGCCGACAAGAACCCGATGGTATTCCCCGACGCGCGGCAATGGGAGAAGATCAGCGGCAGCCGCAGAAAGCTTCTCGCCGGACAACGGCGCCAGCGAACGGAAAGCGAAATCGAAATCGACAAGAAGCTTCGTACTCCGGTGTCGCTCCAATACACCAATGCCCCGTTGAGCAGGGTGCTGGAAAGCCTGTCGAAGATGGCCGACGTCAACATGCACGTCGACCCGCAAGGCTTGGCCGAGGAAGGCGTGACCACGGACACACCGGTCACGATCGACTTGTCGAAGGAGATTATGCTCAAGAGCGCGCTGCACCTGATCCTGGAGCCGCTGCATCTGAGCTATGTAGTGAAAGACGAGGTGTTGAAGATCACCAGCGAACAGGCGCGCGACGGGCAGGTATTTCAGGTTGTGTATCCCGTCGCCGACCTGGTCATCCCGATCCCGAATTTTGTGCCCACGCAAATGGGCCTGGCCAGTGCATACAACAACGCCATGGCCAACGTGAACTCCTGGCCAAGCGCCGGAGCACCGTTTGGCGCCGGCTCGACTTCCACGCCGATGGCCGTCGTGGCCACGAAGGACGGCAAGGGCAGCAGCGCCATGCTGAATTCCGCCATGTTGGCCCAGCAGCGAATGGGCAGCGGAGCGTCCTCGGGAGGACTGGGCGGTGGAAACAACGTGCCGTTTGGGCAAGGCCCTGGTGGGCTTGGCGGTGGCGCTCAGGCCGACTTCGACAGTCTTATCGAGCTGATCACTTCGACCGTCGAGCCCACCACATGGGACGAGGTCGGCGGGCCGGGCTCTATCAAGGAGTTCGATACGAATCTCAGCATCGTGGTCAGCCAGACGCAAGACGTGCACGAGAAGATCGACGACTTGCTACAGCAATTGCGGCGTCTGCAAGACCTGCAGGTTACGATCGAAGTCCGCTTCATTACGCTTAACGACAACTTCTTCGAGCGGATCGGCGTGAGCTTCGATTTCGACATCAGCGACAACATCGACGGCAAGGGGATGTGGTTCGGCACCCAGTCGGACCCGAACGCATTCGTCCCCAGCGCACCCAGCAACTTCGCCATCAACCAAGGCCGACCTCGCAACGTCACCGATCAAGATACAAACCGTACGGTGACCGTCGGCATGAGCGCGCCGAACCTGTTTAGCGCCGACCTCGATATCCCCTTCACTCAGAACAGTTACGGCCTGGCCGTGCCGCAGTTCGGCGGCTTCGATGCCACGGCGGGGGCCCAATTGGGCTTCGCCATTCTCAGCGACATCGAGGCTTACTTCTTCATCAATGCCGCCCAAGGCGATCGGCGGAGCAACGTCTTGCAGGCGCCAAAGGTCACGCTCTTCAACGGCCAGCAGGCGTATGTCTCCGACACCTCGCAAAGCCCGTTCGTCATCAGCGTCATCCCCGTGGTGGGCGACTTCGCCGCCGCACAACAGCCGGTGATCGTCGTGCTCTCTGAGGGGACGTTCATGACGGTTCAGGCGGTCGTGTCGAATGACAAACGCTTCGTGCGCCTGACGGTCGTGCCGTTCTTCAGCAAGATCGGCGAAGTGAACACCTTTACGTTCACGGGCTCGGAGACGACGACCACCGATACCACGCGTTCCGGTATCCAAGCGGCGGCTACCGATCCAACAAAACTCTGGAACAGCAAATCGGACAACGTGACCGACACGAAGTCGGGCACAACGGTTCAGTTGCCGACGTTCTCCTACGTCACTGTCACGACGACGGTGAGCGTGCCCGACGGCGGCACGGTGCTGCTGGGCGGCATCAAGCGACTCAGCGAAGGCCGCAATGAGTTCGGCGTTCCGTTGCTCGACAAGCTGCCCTACATCAACCGGCTGTTCAAGAACGTGGGCATCGGACGTGAAACACAAAGCCTCATGATGATGGTCACGCCGCGAATCATCATCGAAGAAGAGGAAGAAGAGAAACTCGGCATCCAACCGTAAACGAAGGTGCGGCTTTCCGACTTCCCGGAAGGCCGCACAGCGAAACACGAGCGACGCCCTCCCTGTGCCGTCGCCGGCTTACCCCCCCAAGCTGGCGACGGCCGCTTTTTTGGGGGACTGTCCCAATTTTCGTGGCAACGAAAATGGGACTGTCCCCTTTGACACGGCCTCACCGGTCGAACCACTTCCGGATGACGTGCTTCGTGGCGTCACGGCCGGCATGCCCGATCGCGGTCGTCAGCGGAATACCCTTGGGACAGACCTTCACGCAATTCTGGGCGTTGCCGCAGACCTGGATGCCGCCCTGAGAGGTCAACGCATCGAGCCGCTCGCGGGCGTTCATGGCGCCGACGGGATTGGCGTCGAACAACTCGACCTGGGCAATTGCAAACGCTCCGATGAAGCCGCGCATGTTCTCCGCGCGCAGCCGGGCATCGAACTGCTCGGGCGTCTCCCCCTCTTCGCACGGCAGCTCGATCTTCAGGAATTGCGGACACGCCTCGAGGCAACAGCCGCACGTCATGCACTTGCTGTAGAGATAGGCCATCTGCTGCGCTTCCTGCGACTGTCGCAGGCCGGCGCCGAGGTCGTAGTAGCTGTCGACCGGCACCCATGCGCAGATCTTCTCCAGCACTGCAAACATCCGCGAGCGATCGACCATAAGGTCGCGGAGCACGGGAAACTTCGTCATCGGCCGCAGCTCGATCTCCCCCGGCCGGTCCTGAAGGAGATGCACGACCAACGCGGTGCACGCCTGACGGACGCGGCCGTTGACCAGCATCGTGCACGCGCCGCAGACCTCTTCCAGGCAGTTGCACTCCCAGACGACCGGCGCAACGTGCTGCCCGTCGACAGTGACCGGTTTCTCGGCAATTCGTTGCAGGACGCTGATGCAGTTCATGTCGGGCTCGTAGGTGAGCTCGAACGTCTGCCAATAGCCCTTGCGTCCCGGCATGTCCTGGCGACGGATGCGGACGCGGAACTTCGTGCCGACGGCGATCGGTTTTCGGATGGGTTCCTGGTCGGACATGGCTGCTGCCCTAGGGTGCGTTCGCGTTACTCGCCGTCTGCGCCGCCTGGCGATCATTCCAGGCTTCTTCGATCGCTTCGCCGCCGACCACGCCGTAGAGCCGCGGCCGCGGCCGGATCAGGGCGAGATTCACGTCCTGATAGCTCAACTGGGGCTCGCCGTCGCGATCGAGCGTTGCCACCGTCGTTTTGAGCCACTTGCGGTTGTTTTCCTCAAAGCGGCGGCACCACTCCTCGGCCTGCGCGGCGGCGCTCGGCCGGCTCGGTGGCCTCGACCTTGGGCATGGCGAATTCCGGCTTGTAGTGCGCCCCGCGGCATTCGTCGCGCATCCGGGCGCCCTTGACGATCGTTTTCGCCATAGGAAACATGTCCTGAAGCGCCCGGAGGAAAACAACGTCCTGATTTGCCCATTCGCTGTGATCGGCAGGCGAAGACCGCTGCGCCTGCTGCTCGAGTTCGCACAATTCGTCGTAGCCGGCGTCGAGATCTGCGTTGTGACGCACGACCGTGGCGACGCGGGTCATCAGCTGACCGAGTTGGGTATGGACGCGATAGGGATTTGGTCCGCCGGCCGGCCGAGCGAGCAGGGCCTTGTAGTGCGACAGGTGCCTGGCCGCGGCCTGATCGTAGAGCGAAGCGGGCTGGTCGGCCGCGTGGCCGCCGGCGAGGTTGTCGACGTAGTGGACGATGCCCGGCGCAACCGACAGGCCGCTGAAAATGCAGGCCACGAGCGAATTGGCTCCCAGCCGGTTCGCGCCGTGAAACTGGTATTCGCACTCGCCGATGGCGAAGATGCCCGGAACGTTGGTCTGCTGGTTTCGCGGCGATCCGACGAGCAGTCCCCCCTGGCCGTTCGCCTCGTAGTCGCACCACAGCCCGCCCATGGAATAATGCACGGCCGGGAAGATCTTCATGGCCGAGACGGCCGGGTCGACGCCTTGAAACTTCTCGTAGATTTCCATGATCCCGCCCAGCTTCCGATCGAGCAGGTCGCGGGGCAGATGGGTCACGTCGAGATAGACGCACATCCGGTCGGGTTCGACGCTGAGGCCCTCCTCGATGCAGACCTTGAAGATTTCGCGGGTGGCGATGTCGCGGGGGAGCAAGTTGCCGTACTTCGGATAGCGCTCTTCGAGGAAGTAGTACCGCTCGCGTTCGGGAATTGTCTGGGGCGGGCGGGGGTCGTGGGGCGTCCGCGGCACCCAAACGCGGCCGCCTTCGCCCCGGGCGCTTTCGCTGATCAGCCGCAGCTTGTCGGCCCCCGGGATGGCCGTCGGATGCACTTGGATGAACTCGCCGTTGGCGTAGCGGCACCCGGCCTGGAACGCCCGGCTGGCCGCGCTGCCGGTGCAGGCCATCGAATTGGTCGATCGCCCGAAGATCAGGCCGCATCCCCCGGTGGCCAGGATCAGGGCGTCGGCCGGGATCGCCCGAACCCGCATGGTGATCATGTCCTGGGCGACGCAGCCGCGGCAGCGGCCCTGGTCGTCGAGGATTGGGCCCAGAAAATCCCAGTTCTCGTACTTCGTGATCTTCCCGGCCACTTTCCAGCGGCGCACCTGCTCGTCCAGGGCGTACAGCAACTGTTGTCCGGTCGTGGCTCCTGCAAACGCCGTCCGCTGGTAGAGCGTTCCGCCGAACCGTCGTTGGTCGCGAAAGCCCTCGGGCGTGCGGTTGAACGTCACTCCAAGCCGATCCATCAAGTCGATGATCCGCGGCGCCCAATCGGCCATTTCCTTTACCGGCGGCTGGTGCGGCAGGAAGGCCCCGCAGTAGACCGTGTCTTCAAAATGCTTCCACTCGTTATCGCCGAGCTGACGGGTCAGATCGTTGACGCTATTGATGCCGCCTTGCGGCACAGACGCTATGCGAGCGTCGCAACCGCAAGAGGCTCATGATGCTCACGTCGCACTCAAGCTCGGCCAATTTCATGGCGGCCGCCATGCCGGCCAGTCCGCCGCCAACGATCATGACCGAGGGCTTTGCCATGATGTGTTTCTTTTCTCCCGGTGTAGGAGGGGAGTTGCGTTTCTACGGCAGCGCGACGGTGTACATGCCCCACAGCGAGGCGATTCCCATTGTTGCCAGCACGAGGCCGACGCCGAGAGCGAGGATGCTGGCCCGGTTCTGGGCACTGGCGCTGGTCCACACGCCCCACGTGATGCCCGACGTCCACAGACCGTTTGCCAGGTGATAGGACGCGGCCAACACGCCGACGAAGTAGGCGGCGCCGGCCAGCGGCGAGTTGCGGATGGCCTCGGCCGACGTGACGGCAGCCTGGGCAAAGTTGAATGTGCCGCCGCCCAACGGCGCGTGACGTGATCGAGCCACCACGACGACGTGATCCAGCCGCGGGTGTGAAAGACGTGCCAGAGGATGAATGCGAACGTGATGACGCCCGTCCAACGCTCCAGCGAATACCGGAGATTTTCGCGGTAGGGATAGTTCAAGATGTTGCGCTTGCCGCGCGTGACAATCACCAGCCCGATCAGGCCGTGGAACAGGATCGGCAGCAGGATGAAGAGCCATTCGACGATTAAGAGGCTGACCGGCCCGATGCTGTGGATTTGTGCGACCCGGTCCTGGTACGTCGCCGTACCGTCGAGAATGCTCACGTTCGTGATGAGGTGGACGAGAAGGAATGCGCCGACAGGCACCAGTCCGGTCAGCGAGTGCAGCCGGCGAATGGCGAACTCGTGCCGTCCGAAAACGGCGGCGACGTCCGGCCGTGTCACAAGCAGTTCCCCCCGTGCCGCGAAGCGTTCTCCGCTACAGCTCCTTCGAGCGAATCACGATCAGCTTCTTGACTTGCATCTCCTCCATTGTATAGGGAATGCCGCCGATGCCCAGTCCCGATTCGACGAGCCCGGCAAACGGCATCCAGTCGACGCGGAAGGCCGTATGGTCATTCACCAGCACGGTGGCGGCATTCAGACGCCGGCAGCAACGCAGGGCCGTATCGAGATCCCGGGTAAACACGGCCGATTGGAATGCGTATCGCAACGCGTTGGCCCGGGCAATCGCATCGTCCAGGCGATCGAACGGCGATACGCACACCACGGGACCGAAGACCTCGTCGGTCATGACGCGCGAATCGCCCGGTGGATCGAACAGCACGGTTGGGGCATAGCAACTGGCGGCGACCCTGCGCCCGTCGCCCAGCAGTTTCGCCCCGCCGGCAACTGCCTCGTGAACCCACTGGTCCACGCGCTCGACCTCGCGTCGGCGTATCAGCGGCCCCACGTCGGTCTCCGGCAGCGCCGGATCGCCGACGTTCAGCGCCTGGGCCGATTCGGCCAAACGTTCGGCCAGCGGCGCGGCCACGCCCCGCTCCGCGAAGACCCGCTGCACCGACACGCACACCTGGCCGGCATGATAGAACCCGCCCTTCAGCAGCAAGGGCAGCGTGGCGTCGAGATCGGCGTCGGCGGCCACGATCACCGGCGCCGCGCCGCCGTGCTCCAACGCGCACCGCGTGCCCGGCGCCAACCGGGACCGGAGATGCCATCCGACGCGGCCGCTGCCGACGAAGCTGAAAAACCCCACCCGGCGATCGGCCACCATCTCTTCCAGCACGTCGTGGCTGTTGACCAGAATGGGCTGGCACCAGGCCTCCGGCAGCCCGGCCTCGCGCAAGATTGCGACGAATCGCATGCACGAAAGCGGCGTGGCCGCGGCCGGCTTGACGATGACCGGACATCCGGCCGCCACGGCCGGGCCCACCTGGTGGACGATCATGTTCAGCGGATGGTTGAAGGCGCTGAAGGCCAGCACCACGCCGATCGGCTCGTACTGCGTGAAGGCCAGCCGGCCGGCGGAGGCCGCGTTGCGGTTCATGGGGATTTCGCTGCCGGCCTGCACCTTCAAGTGCTCGGCGCACAGGCCGACGCCGTCGATCGCCCGATCGACTTCGACCAGCGAGTCTTTCAGTGGCTTGCCGCCCTCCTGAGCGGCTTCGAGGGCCAGTTGCTCGCGACGCTGCTGCATCAATCCGGCGGCACGGCGGAGAATGGCGATGCGCTCGCCCGGGCTGAGCCACTGGTCGCGGTCCTGGAATAATGCAGATGCGGTGGCCAGGGCACGGTCCACGCCGCTGCGGTCGATCGATGGGACCGTCGCCAAGCAGCGCGCCGTCAAACGGCGAGCGGACCTCGGCCTCCTGCGAAAGGTCGGTCGCTCCCGGCACCATCAATGCAAAATGCTCGACCACTGCCGGCCTCCTCATCTAAATCCCGCGTCCCGATCATTCCGGGCACGGCTCTCCGTCAGTCTGAGCGCAGTCGAAGAATTTGCCTCTGCAGCCGCCTGACAAGCCAGCGAGATCCTTCGTTACACTCAGGATGACACGTCTCTGGCCTCTGACCTCCGCCTCTGTCGTCTCACACCGGGCACACCATCTTGCCCAACTGCTCCGTCAGCTTGATGTTCTCCGAATAATCGACCGGGCAATCGATCACGACGACCGTTTTGTCGGCGATGGCCTGCCGCAGGATGGGGATCAATTCGTCGGCGGCGCCGACGCGATAGCCTTTGGCACCGAAGCTCTCGGCATACTTGACGAAGTCGGGATTGCCGAAATCGACGTAGCTGCCGCGGCCGAAACGCCGCATCTGGTGCCACTTGATCAGCCCGTAGCCGTTGTCGTTCCAAATGACGATCACGATCGGCGTGCCGATCCGCAAGAGCGGTCTCGATCTCCTGCGAGTTGACCATGAAGCCGGCATCGCCGGTCACGGCGGCCACGGGCTGGTCGGGAAACGCGAGCTTGGCCGCGATGGCCCCCGGCACCGCAATGCCCATCGCCGCGAAGCCGTTGGAGATGATGCACGTATTGGGCTGCTCCGGCTGATACATCCGGGCCATCCACACCTTGTGGGCCCCCACGTCGCAAACCACGATCGAGCGCGACGCCAGCACCCGCTGCAAGTCCCACACGATCCGCTGAGGCTTCATCGGGAAGCTGGCGTCGTCGGCATGGGCCGAAAGCTCGTCCATGATCGCCCGCCACAGGCTCGGCCGGGAAGTACGGCTCGGGCTGGGCGTGTGCACCAATCGCCTCCAACGACTCGCCGATCCTACCGACCACCTCGACGTCGGGCACGTAGTATTCGTCCACCTCGGCCGGGGCGCTGTCGATGTGGACGATTCGCTTGGTGCGATTCGGATTCCAGCGGTTCGGGTGGTATTCGACCATGTCGTAGCCGACCGAGATCACGACGTCGGCCCGATCGAACCCGCACGACACGTAGTCGCGGGCCTGGAGCCCCACCGCCCCCAGCCACAACGGATGGGAGAACGGCACGACGCCCTTGGCCATGAAGGTGTTGGCCACCGGAATGTTCAGACTTCTCGGCAAAGCTCAGCAACTCGGCGGCCGCGCCGGCGCGGATCACGCCGTTGCCGGCCATAATCAGCGGCTATTTGGCCGTGCGAATGATCTCCGCCGGCTGCGCCGGATGGCCGCGGCTGGCGCGACCGGCTGCAGCGGCTGCTGCACGTTCAAGGGCGCCGTCCCCTCCACTTCCATCTGGGCGATGTTCTCGGGCAGGTCGATGAAGCTAACGCCGGGCTTCTCGCTTTGGGCCAGCTTGAAGGCCTTTCGCACCACCTCGGGGATCGTCGCCGGCTCGATCACCTGCACGGCGTACTTCGAGATCGGGCGGAACAGGTTCACCAGTTCCAGGTGCTGGTGCGTTTCCTTGTGGATTCGCGTTGTGGCTGCTTGGCCGGCAATGGCCACCAGCGGGGCGTGGTCCAATTGGGCGTCGGCGACACCGGTGACCAGGTTCGTCGCGCCGGGACCGAGCGTCGCCAGACACACGCCCGCCCGGCCGGTCAGCCGTCCGTAAACGTCGGCGATGAACGCCGCCGCCTTGTTCGTGCCGCGTGGCGATAAAGCGGATCTTGCTGTCCGCCAGGGCGTCCAGAATATCGACGTTCTCTTCGCCGGGGATGCCAAAGATGGCCTCCACGCCCTCGTTTTCCAGACAGCGGACCAGTAGTTCGGCGGCTTTCACGGCGTTGGCGCACTTTCTTCGGAGTGGCGATCGTGGTTCGGCTGCCAGGCGGCCGCCGCAATAAGTATAGAGAGACGCAGATTTCGGTCAATTGCGGGCATCCCGCCAAAATGGCCCCCTGGCAAGCGATTTTGGCGACTCCGGCAGTCACGCCCGACTAGCCGAACCTGTAGTGTTTGCGGATCGTCTTCTTCACGTTCCAGGTGCAGTCCAGGCCCTGGGGGAAGACGACATAGTCGCCGGGACCAAATGACACAGTCTGGCCGGGGGCCTCGACCGTCACGTCGCCCTCGAGGACCAGACACGTCTCCTGCTCGTCATAGTGATACGGAAATTGCGACGGCTCTTTTTCCCACGTGGGGCACTGTTTCATCTGCGACTCTTCTTGCGGCGTCGGTTTGCGAACTTCGATCTGCATGGATTAGTCTCCTGTTGAGTATGGTTGCCCTTGCTTGTATGTCGACGCGTGCCCTATCTTGGCGTCCGTTCGCATTACCTCAGTGGCGCCTCGTACAAATATTCATCCAATCTCGCCGTTTGCCCCCGTTGTAGGCTCATCTTGACCGCCTTCTTCCTGTAGCGGACCGTGCACAAGGCGCCGGCTGTGCTTCGGACGGTGGCAGAGACCAAAGCCCCGTCTTTCCAAGCCATATCCACATCGAACCCGCCGCGAGCTCGCAGGCCCTTGACCGAGCCGGTGGGCCACGCCTTGGGCAACGCTGGAAGCAGGTCGATCAGACGCGTGCCGCTTGCTTCGGTGATGTGGCTTTGGAGCAGCATCTCCGCGATTCCGGCACAAGCCCCGAAGTTGCCGTCGACCTGGAACGGCGGATGGGCGTCGAAAAGATTGGGATACAACCCGCCGTGTCCTTCGTCGACGGGCCTCAACAGGTCGCAGAGGGCGCAGGTATGCGTGGTCGCCGTCCAGAAAGCGAGCCCACAGGTTCACTTTCCACCCCATCGACCAGCCGGTCGAGATATCCCCGCGGAGAACCAGCGACTGCCGGGCGGCTCTGAAAAGTTCCGGCTGGCGGAATGTAATTTCGGAACCAGGATAGACGCCCCATAAGTGCGAGACATGCCGGTGGTGCTCATCGGGTTCCATGATGTCGGTCAGCCACTCCTGCAATTGTCCGCGGCTGCCAATTTGATTCGGCGCGATTCGCTTTCGCAGGTTATTGAGCCGGGCGGCGAATTCCTCGTCGACGCCGAGCCGGCGCGAGGCCTCGATGCACGCGCTGAAAAGCGAACGGATGATCTGGTGATCCATCGTGGGGCCCATCACCAGGCCACCCTGCTCGGGACTGTTCGACGGACCGGACACCAGCCAACCGGTCTTCGGGTCTTCGACGAGGAAGTCGGTGAAAAATCGCGCCGCCTCCTTTATGATCGGATAGGCCCGCCGGCGCAGGAATTTCTCGTCCTGCGAGAACAGAAAATGCTCCCAGGCGTGGAGGCTCAGCCACGCCCCTCCGGTGACCCAAATCCCGTGGTCGGAGCGATTGATCGGGGCCGTGCCGCGCCAGAGGTCGAAGTTGTGGTGCAGCACCCAGCCCCGGGCGCCGTAGTGAACCTCGGGCTGTCCGGCGGCCGGAAACCGTCAGGTCGTCCAGGGCATCCCACAGCGGATCGGTGCACTCGCGCGAGATTGGCCACCTCGGCCGGCCAGTAGTTCATCTCGGTGTTGATGTTGCACGTGTATTTGCTGCCCCAGGGCGGCTGACAGTTCCTCGTTCCAGATCCCCTGGAGATTTGCCGGCTGCCCGCCGTGCCGGCTGCACGCGATCAGCAGGTAGCGGCCATACTGAAAGACGAGCGCCGCCAGATGCGGATCGTTGACGCTGGCGAATCGTTCGATGCGCTCGTCGGTCGGCCTGCGGGCTTCCTCCGTCCGCCCGAGGTCGAGGCGGACCGCGCGAAATAGTTTCTGGTGGTCGGCCAGATGGTCGTCCACGATCTGTTGCCACGTCTTGCCATGAGAGCGTTGCAGCGCTTCCTGGCAGCGGGCGACCGGATCCGCCCCAACGTCGCGGAAGTTCCGAAAGTTGGTGTCGGCCACCAGGCCTATGGTGAGACTCGTCGCATCGGAGACGCGCAGCGCAGTCGCCGTCGACGGCCAGATGTCCGCCCTCGACCGTCACCTGGGCACGAGCCTCGAACTCGATGCCGCCTTGTTCCACTTGCCCGCGGAGCCTGAGCGTATCTCCGTTTTCGACATGGACGTGCGCATCGCGATGCGGGCTGATCAGCCGCACGATGCAACGGAGTTGCCCCGGCTTGTCGCAGGTGGCGTGGAGCATGATTGCCTGATCGGGGTACGATGCGAGCACTTCGCGCCGGTACGTCACGTCTCCGACCCGATACTCGGTCGTCGCCACGGCGCGGTCCAAGTCGAGCCAGCGGCGATAGGAGTCCACCCGCCGGTGCTTGGGAAACTCCAGCCACAGGTCGCCGCACGGTTGGTACTCGGTCTGGTGGAGCGGGACGCTCATGAACTCGGCCATGGCCAGTTGCTCGGCTTCCCGCTGACGGCCATCGTTCAACAAGCGGCGGATTTCAGGCAGGAACCTGGCGGCCCCCGAATGCGCGTACGCGTGAGGCCTGCCCGTCCAGACTGTGTTCTGGTTGAATTGCACGCGTTCGACCGGCACGCCGCCGAAAACCATCGCCCCCATGCCGCCCGTTGCCAAGCGGCAGTGCCTCGACCCATTTTTCGGCCGGCCGGCGATACCAGAGTATCCATTCGCCTTCGGGCGCCGCCGCCTGACCCGAAATCAACGCCTTGGTTGGGAATTGAACGGATTGCTCGGCCGTGTCGGCCTGGGCGAAGGGAGAGAGGATCGTGGCCAATGACAACAGCGACAGGGCGATTAGGTCGGTCTTCATTCGTTCTCCACCATTCGACGTGGTGCATCCCTGGAAGCTAGTGTAATCCGGCGACGCTGGAAAGCGGAGAGGGCGGCGAAGTGCATTTGTTCAGCGTTTCGAGTGGTTAGAAGCCTTCACAATAAATGGCGGTCTCAAATCTCAAATGCAATCGAGGCCTGAAGAATGAGCCTCGGAAACTGGCATGGGGAAAGACATCGCTGGGAGGCTCCAATAGGGAGAAGTTCACAAAGCTTCCCTTGGGAACGGAGTCCCAGCGATGGCACATCATCTTACGCCCCAGAGCGCGATCGCATCGCGCAATTGCGGTATCAGGGAGCTAACCAGAAGGAAATCGCCAGGGCTGTGGCACGTTGCCCTTCCACGATCAGCCGCGAGCTGCGACGCAACAGCACCGCCGGCGAATATTACTCCACCCAAGCCCAATGGAAAGCCGCGCAACGCCGCCGGGAACGACCACTGGCGCGAAAGATGGATGATCCCGCGGTCAACGAGGCTGTTCGCAGGGGGTTGGCGGGAATGGGCGCCGCAGCAGATCGCCGGACGGATGCAGCAGCAAGCGCACCGCGCCGCGTGTCGTCGCAAACGATCTACACCTGGATCAAGCAGGACGCGAATCGGGAGCACTGGGAATCGTTCCTGCGGCGTCGCGGGAAGCGTCCTTACCGGCGGAAAAACGCCGCCACCAGCGGAGATGCCGCCCGCATCGACCAGCGCCCGAAGTGATCGAGGAGCGGTTGCGGCTGGGCGATTTCGAGGGCGACACCGTGCTCGGCCCGGCGGGCACCGGCAGTATGGCAACGTTGGTAGACCGCAAGTCGCGGTTCACAATCGTCGTCAAGGTTCAATCCAAGAATGCCGACCATGTACATGCGAAAATCAAACAACGCATGAAGGAGTTGGACGAACAGCGACGGCGGTCCATCACCTTCGACAATGGCGCCGAATTCACGCACTGCCACCGGCTGGAAAAACACCTCGGCATGGAGTTATACTTTGCTGATCCGGGCTGTCCGTATCAGCACGGCACGAACGAAAACACCAATGGCTTAATCCGCCAATACTTTCCCAAAGGGACTGACTTTCGCAACGTCTCCCATTCCCCAGGTGCGGCAGGTGGAAAACCTACTCAACAACCGCCCCCGCGCGTGCCTCGGGTTTCGAAACTCCCGGTGAGGTTTTCTTCGAGAAAACCCCTCCCAGCGGTTGCGATTGAGTTTGGAAACCGCCAATGGTCGACGGCCAGTCAAGAGCCTTCAAATGGCTTAGCAGCCAGGGTCGCAATGCCGTAGGCCGTGGGTTCGTTTCGCATTAAACAATTGCCTACGTCGATTGAAAACACAGACACGGTCGAGCCACATCCAACGAGCATCTCGCAGCAAGCGGCAATCGGCTCAAGACGATCCGCGGCGATACGCGGAGGGCGACATCCCCGTCACGCGACAGAACACCTGGTCAAAATAGGCGTGACTCCCGAACCCTACACGCAATGCGATCTGCGCGACTGACAGATCAGTATGCAGCAAAAGGTCCCGCGCAAAATCGCACCGCCCTCTCTGAACATACGCGCTTAAAGTCATATTCGTCACTTTTTTGAAAAATCGGTGGAAATGTGTACGGCTCATGTGGGCCGTCCGGCACACCTGCTGTGGGGTAATTTTTTCAGTGAGGTGCTGGCTGATAAAGTCGAAGACTCCTGCCAACCGCCTGAAATCCAGCAAATGCTTGTCCGACTTGACGGCGACACAATCGGCCGAGAGCTGGCAAACCGCTTCAAGAAGTATGATCTGCGTGAACGTTCGCGCGGCCAATACGTGGTGCGGGCTTTTCGATTGAATTTCGTAATAGATGCGGAGCATCCAATCCATGATTGGAAAATGCGAAACATGCCGCCGCGGGGATCCTGTGGGAAAACTTGGGCCCCCGGTAATAAAAAGGCCTCAGCAACTCGCAATCCAACGGCGAGCCGCCCGGCGGAACCAGGAGATCAGGTAAGAGGTACAGGCACATGGCCTTCATTACGCCGACGTTCATTACTTCCAAGCGGTGCAATTCGCGCGGCCCGATAAGTACCCAATCGCCAGGCCCGACCGGGCCTACTTCACCCGCCAGGGTAAACCGGCCGTCGCCCTCCACAACGAACACCACCTCCAAAGCATCATGGTAACTGGGCTCGGGATTGTACTGGCGTGTCAATTCCAGGAAGAGCGCCTGCAAAGGACATTCTTTGGGCAAGGTGATTTCGTACTCCCCCTGTGAGCCGAGCACAAGTGTGCGGCAGAAGGTCCAGGGGATGCGTCGCTTCGGAGGCTGTCCGCTGGCTTGGTCGGCGCGACCGCCGGTTGCGGCTTTGTGTGCTTCCGCGCGGCTTCTGCGCATCTTTGTCTGCTTCATGGACATGTCCACACCGTAATGTTCGCTTGGACCGCCTGCACTCACGGAAAGAATCTTACCCGACGCGACGGCGGCCTTGCAAGGCTGTTGGCCGCTCCGCCGGCTCCGTCGCGAAGTCGAATGCGCGAGTCGGTCGAGCGCACCGTTGCACTGGTCGGGTATTGCACGGAAAGAAACAGGTACTCAATTGAAAGCAAATAAAGCGACTTTCGCGCATAGTACGTGTCGTTGGCCACGCCGTTGTGGCTATTGAGAGCCGTTGGGATGGTGCCGACAGCAGAGGCACGATTCACGCGTACGGTTGAGACGGGTGGGCAGCGTCGGGATGCCTTTCCCGACTGCTGGTTTTCGATCGACGATTGCGAGGCAGCGAAGACGTCATAGAGGTGTAATGGCGGAAGTGAGCCGTCGGGAACGCTTCCGAAACCATATGCACAACGAAACCGTCGGCGAATGACCTGCCCGACCGATCTTTCGACCGACCACTGTTAGGTAGCGAACAACTGGGAAAAGACGTCTCCACATCTCGTCTGTTTTTCTGAGGCCGGAATCGGGTTCGTCGGGAATTGTTCCGGCCGCTTGCGTGTATCGCGTCTAATGCGATTTGGACTAGCGGCACTTCCGACTGCTCTTTCGTCCACCAACAAGGAGAACTAGCATGAAAACGTTCGGTTTGTTTCTCATGGCTTTGGCGATCGTCGCATTTGGCGTCGCCACAAGTCGGGCAGCGTTGATTAGTCTCTATGAGTTTGAGGATGGCTCGGGTACGACCGTCGCCAACACCATCGACACCCAGCAAGACGGCACGTTGATGGCCGATGCGACGTTCGGCGAGGGCAAGATCGGTAGCGGCGGCTACCTTAACGCCGGGACGGCCGGCGGCGTCAATATCACCGGCACCAGCGTATATGCGTACGAGGCCTGGGGCTCAAACAACAACGCCTTCTGGAACGGAAGCTGGTCGGCGTGGGTCAAGTGGGGCTCGACAACGGAGAGCGTCAACTCGCTTTCGGTCGCGTACTACCAGGACACCGGCAGTAGTTTCCGTTCGAGCTACATCCAAAGGAACGATGCGACGAGCTGGCTCCCGAAAGAGAGTATGCGAAAGAACGGCACCTATGTCTTCCAACATGCCACCACTCTGGGCGAAGAGGTGACGGATACACATGATGGCGGGTGGCACCATCTGGCCTACACCTATGTAATCACGCAGGGTACGTCCGGTACCGGTAGTGGCGTGTTCTACATTGATGGCAACCCCGTGATGTCCGTTACCTCGCTCGGCACCGCTACTTCCAGCCTTCTCCAGAACAGCATTACTGGGGCGGCTATTTTTGCCATTGACACCAACGGCAGCTTGCCGTGGATTGGTAGCGGCGACGACTTCGCCCACTGGAGCAACGTGCTCACGGAGACCGGAATCAAGGCTTTGGTCAACTTAGGCAATGACGCGTTGAACTACGGTGCCAAGGAAGCGGCCGATCTGTTCGATCTGTACGCAGGGCCCCTCGGCGGCACGGCTTCGATCGGCGGCCAGACCTGGATGAAGGTCGCTTCTGGCTTGGGCGAAGTGGGCGGTGCTGTAGTCGGCAGCAGTGCCCTGAATCTCGGCGGCGCCGATGGATCGGGCGTGCAAATCGTTCCAGAACCTGGCACGCTCGGTCTGCTGTTGGCCGGTGCAATCGGACTGCTCGTCTTGGCCGTGAGAAAGCGCAAATGACATTGCGGTTCCGTCGGTAAGCCATCACATTGCGGATGGCGAAAGCGGTGGTCGGTTGCTTTCGCCGTCCGCACCCTTCGCGAGCTTAACATTTATCGAGGAATTGTAACATCGGACGTCAATTTCACGATGCGAGTTCACTGGGAATCGCTGACTCAAAGAAAGGTGGTAGCATTATGAAGAGGATATGTGGGCTGACGTTGCTGTTGTCGTTGGTTTGTATTGCCGCCCAAGCGCTAGAACTGGAAGACCCGGCGCTCAAAGCTACGGCGCTGGCGGCTCGGGATGCCAGAGCTGGCGAAGTGATGACTGTTACAGGATTGATTAGTCCCAGCGAGATGGGTTTCACGCTCCCGCACGAGCACTTGCTGATTACGCACCAAGGCGCTGGCATAGACCTCACCAATGTAACCGTTGCGACGAACGAGCTTCAGTACTTCAAGAACGCCGTTGGCGAGGAGCCATATAACGCGTCGCCGTGGAACGGTAAGGGGACGCTCGTTGAGATGACGAACACCAATATCAGCCGTAATCCGACCGGCTTGAAGACCATCGCCGAGGCCACGGGCGTGAACGTCATCATGGGGTCCGGGTACTACAAGGAAGGCTCTGGGACCATCTATTACCAAACGGCCGCGACACGTGCCAAAACGGTCCAGCAGCTTGCCGCGGACATCGTCAGTGATTTCGTGTACGGCGTCCCCGATGGTCAAGGCGGCACCATCTACTCCGGCGTGATCGGCGAGGTCGGTGTCAGCCGATACTCGACCACGGCGTTCGAGGACAGATCGCTCCAGGCGACGGCCATCGCCCAGCAAGTCACCGGCTTGCCGATCAATATGCATTTCGACTATGAGACAAGCCCCTCGCGTCGTGGTACCGTCTTGGCGCAACTCGATGGGTACGGGGCGGACTTGTCCCGCCTCGTGATCAGTCACGTAATCCCCCAAACCGACACGTACAGCTACAACCAACTGGTCTCCCTGTTCGAAACCGGCGCATACCTGGAGTTGGACTACTTCGGCCTGGAGGTGGCCGATGCGGGCATCGGATCGAAGCTCACGAGCGGTGGTGCCGACGACCCAGGCCTGTTCATCACAAAAGCGTTCCAGGACGGCTTTGGGGATCAGTTGCTGCTCTCGCAGGACGTCTGCCTCCAGGGCTGCTACCATAGCCATAGCCCACCGGGACTGGGATACGATGCCCTCCAAAATGTATATTTGGATGAAATGCGGGCCGTCGGTGTAACGGAACAGCAGATCTATCAGATGACCGTTGTGAATCCACAGCGTGTTTACCATCGTGCCCGAGCCTGGCACTTTGACGCTGCTGGGCATGGCATTCCTGGGGTTTGCATTCGTTGGCCTCCGACGCTGCAAGCAGCGCGCGTAGTTGTAATGGGAAGAAAAGGTGACAGCCACCAAATCCGGCGTCGAAACCGGGAGTCGAAACCGGGACGCAGGTTGTTTTCTCCGCTCAGGCAGTTTTCTCGGCCTCCACGTTCTTGAGAACGGCAGAAGTGCTACGCTCAGGCTGATCGCGTCAGCCTCGCATTGGCCGTAGCGAGCCATCGGCCAGTGGCACGGATTGGCGGCCGGCGGGGGACTGGAAGACGATCGTTGCTTTGCGGCGGGTGGCGGCGCCGCTTACGGCGATGATCTGGCCCAGGCCGTATTGAGAATGAAGCACCCACATGCCTTGGCGAAAGATTTCCGGATCGACTGGTGGAAACGGCTCGCCGCCGTTGACTAATGCTGCTGCCGTGGTTAGGCGAATGGTCGGCGGAAGTGGCGACCGCTCGGGCCGAGCGGGTTGCTGCAAAACGGTGTCATCGTGTACCGATTCGTCAAGTACGTCGTCGTGATGGAAATCGTCGTCGGACCGATCGGCCACGGCACACGGAGTTTGTGTGTTGCTTTCTGGTTCGGGAAAGGCGAGGTCCATCTCGCTGCGCGGCAACTCCATCAGGTAGGAACTGGGGATCGTCAGCTTGCGCTGACCGCGGAAATCTCGGTATCGGGCCAGGCTAAGCTGCAGCTCCTGTTGGGCACGCGTGATGCCGACGAACATTAGCCGGCGTTCTTCTTCGAGTTGCTCGGGATGCTCCCGGCTGCGCTCGTGGGGCAGGATTCCCTCCTCGACGGCAGTCAGGTACACGACGGGAAACTCTAGCCCCTTCGAGGCGTGCAGCGTCATCAGCGTCACGCGGTCGGCGTCAACTTCCCAGGCGTCGGTCTCGTTGACGAGGCACGTCTCTTCGAGAAATTGCTCCAATTGCGCCGCCTTGCCGCGCCGCTCGTCATACTCGCGGGCGACGGTCAACAACTCCTCGATGTTCGCCAGCCGTTGCTGATCGTCTTCGTTCTCCGACTCGCTCAATCGCCGCTGGTAGCCCGTTTCACTCAGGACTAAGCCCAGCAGTTCCTCGATCGGACCGTCGATTGCCCGGGCCAGGCGGTCCATGATAGCGGCAAACGCCGTCAGTTGAATGGCGGGCCGAGGGCCAATCATATCGATCTGCCGGGCGCGGCGAGCAGCTTCCAGAAGCGGCAAGCCGCGTGTCGCAGCATGATCGTTCAGTCGGCCGATGGTCGTCTTGCCGATGCCGCGCGGCGGCTCGTTGATGACGCGCAGCAGCGCGACCGCGTCTTGCGGATTGTTCAACAGGTGCAGATAGGCCAGGACGTCCTTGATTTCCTTGCGCTGGAAGAACTCGAGGCCGTTGACCATCTGGTAGGGAACGGCGAACTCGCGCAAGGCGAACTCGAACGCCCGGCTCAGGGCGTTGACGCGGTAGAAGATGGCAAAATCGCCCGCCCGCCGCCGGCCGCTGACGATGTCGGTCTGCGATCTGGCGCGGCGATTCCGTCCGCCTCGTCTTTGTGCGTGGCATAGGTCACCAGCCGGACGGCCGCCCCTCGGCCGTTCTCGGTGAACAGCCCTTTCTCCTTGCGGCGGACGTTGTGGCCGATCAGTTCGGCGGCGACGCGCAGGATCCGTTGTGTGCTGCGGTAGTTTTGCTCGAGGCGAACGACGCGCACGTCGGGATAGTCGCGCTCGAACTCGAGAATGTTGTTCAGGTTGGCCCCGCGCCAGCCGTAGATCGATTGGTCGGGGTCGCCGGTGACGGCCAGGTTGGGATGATCGATCGACAGCGCCCGAGCGATGGCGTATTGGGCCAGGTTGGTGTCCTGGTACTCGTCGACCAGGATGAAGCGGTAGCGCTCGTCGAGGCTCCGCGCGAATCTCGGGATTGTCGCGCAGAATGGCGGCCACGTGGAGCAGCAGGTCGTCGAAATCGACGGCGTTCGAGATGGCCAACTGGTGCTGATAGGCCGGGTAGACCCTCTGGACGATGTTGCCCAGCGCGTGGCCGGGCCGCGGCTGGTACTGCGTCGGGCCCGATCACGTTGTTCTTGGCCCAACTGATGGCCCGAGCCAGACTCTCGGGCGGATAGCGATCGAGATCGATCTTCATCCGCCCGACGGCCTGGCGCAGCGCGCGGACGCTGTCGCGGACATCGTAGATTGTGTAGTTTTCCTGAAGCCCGACCAAGGGCGCATATTGTCGCAGCAGCCGGGCACAAAAGCGGTGAAACGTGCCCACCCAGACCGAGGGGTCGTCGGCGAGCCGCTCGATGCGGAACGCCATTTCGTCGGCCGCCTTGTTGGTGAAGGTCAGGGCGAGGATTTGCGGCCGGGGATGCCCTGGTGCAGCAGCCACGCCACCCGGTGCGTAACGACCCGGGTCTTGCCGCTGCCTGGCCCGGCCAGGATCAGCAGCGGTCCCTCGACGTGCGTTACCGCCTCGCGTTGGGCCTCGGTGAGTCCGTTCAACAGGGCCGATCCAAGATGTGGTCCTTCGCGTGGCGAGTCGATGCATGATGCGTTTCATGCGCCTTGCTACTGTGAGTATATCCGCGGAGCGACGGTATCTTGTAGGGGTCTCAGCTCTTTCGGCTACTACCCAAAATCGCCGAACTGCTATACTACGTCGTCCGCGGCGGGACGGACCCGTCGCGGATCAAACGCTTCTTGTTACCCGATTTTGGGAGGGACCCCATGAGTACCCGCATTCCCCTTCGCGAGGACGACACGCCAGGCCAGGACCTGGCCGAGAAGTTGGAGATGAGCACGGCGGAGATCGGCTTGTCGGTGCGGACGACCAACTGCTTGGAGGAGCGTGGGATTTTCACGGTTAACGACTTGCTGCACTGCACCAGGGATGATCTGTTGGCATCTCGAACTTCGGCGAGAAGACCCTGGAAGAGGTCTACAAGGCTCTGGAGGGGATCGGCTTTCTATCGCAAGGGCAGACGCGAGCCGCCGCGGCTGCCTCGCACCCGGTAGCGGGCAGCAGTTTCGGAGAGTGAGCATCTTGGCTCGCAGCTTTCGCTACTACGGCAAGAAACGCGGCACACCGGCGGACCGGTTCGTCGGCCCTAGGCAGCGTGGGCGAGGCCGTCTTCTGGGCCGTGTTGCTGCTGTTGGGCTGCGGCGGAGCGGTGCTGTTGCTCGGTGAGCTTCGTTGTGCCCGAGTGGCGCGTCAATCACGAGTTCCGTCGCGACGACCTGCAAGGTGCTCGACAAGCGGGTCGGCGAGAAGCAGAGCGAAGACGGGCCGCTCTACCGGCCTGAATTCAACGATCGAATACGAGGTCGACGGCGCGACGTATCGCGGCTGGCACTACGACATCCATCGCTACAATCTCGATGGCGGTATTCCGCCGGGCGTGGCGTCGCAAGCCGTACTGGATCGTTTCGACCTGTACGACCCGGCCAGGGACAACCGCTATCCCTGCTGGTACGATCCGGCCAATCCGCGGCGTCGCCGTGCTCGATGCGCGGATATCGCGGGTGGGTGTGGCTGGTGTTTACCGTGCCGCTGTCCTTCGTGGCCATCGGCGCCGGCGGGCTCTCTACACGCTGCTGCGCTGGGGCAAGTCGGCCGAACGCCGCGCGGCGATGGCGCAGCGCGGCCAGGAGCGCGACGTTCTTCGGCGGCAACGGCAATCGGCCGGGCTTATCCCTTCGTGCCGGCCGGCGCCGACATGACCAACAGCCCCGGCACCAGGCTCCGCTTCCGTCTGCCGATGGCCGCGCTCGCCCGGCTGGGCCCTGTTCGGCACGCTCGCGCTTGTGCGTCGTTTTCGAACGGCGTCGTCGCGTACTTTGCCGTGATTGCCGTCAAGGCACCACCTTGCAGGCCGGCCCGACTGGTCGCTGACGCTCTTCGTTGTCCCCTTCGCCCTGGTCGGTTTGGGCATGGTCATGATGTTTCTGCGCCAACTGCTGCGTGCCACCGGCGTCGGGCCGACGCTTGTGGAGATCTCCGATCACCCGCTCCGATGCCGGCGGCCAGTATCGGCTGTTCCTCTCGCAATCGGGACGGCTGAAGATCGACTGCCTGCGCGTTGCGCTGGTTGCGCGAGGAAACGGCCACGTACCGCCAGGGCACCAACACGCGCACCGAAACGCAAGAGGTTCACCGCCAGGAATTGTTCCGCCGCGAGAACGTTCGCGGTCGAAAGCGGTCTGCCGTTCGAGGCCGAGTGTCGAGTTCAATATGCCGAGCGGGCGATGCACTCGTTCAAGTCCGACCATAACGAGGTCAACTGGGTGCTGTCCGTCGAGGTCGACGTCGCCGGCTGGCCCGAGTTGCAAGCGTTCGTTTCCGCTGGTCGTGCGGCCCGCCAACGGGGGCGTCGCCGATGAGCGCAACCGCGATCGTGATCATCCGGCTTCGACGGCGAAGACCTCGTCTTCCGGCCGGGCGAGACGCTTTCCGGGCAGTATTGGGTCAAGTCGCTCGACGCCGATCAGGTCAAGGCGGTCGAGGTCTCCGTGCTCTGGCACACCGAGGGCAAGGGGGACGAGGACATGGCGATCCACGAGTTTTGGCGGCACGACGCCGACGAAATGCACCCGATTGACCTCTCGCAGCCGACCCGCTTCCAAACGACCTTGCCCAACAGCCCCTTGAGCTATGAAGGGCAGATCGTCAAGCTCCGCTGGTGCGTGCGCGTGCGGGTGTTCCCCTGCCGAGGCAAGGAAGTGGTCGGCGAGAAGGCGTTCCAGTTGGGCGACGTTGCGCCCGTCAAGGCAAGACCGTCGTGAACCATCAAGACCCACCGTCCGCCTCCGACAATCCCTTTTCCACGCGGCGAATACGCCCGGGCGCGATTCCCTTCGTCTTTCCGCCGGGTGAAGATATCGAGGGGCTCGTCGAACGATTGCGCGCAAGACAGTTGGCGGGGCGAAATCATCGGCGGTAACGGATCCGGAAAATCGACGCTGCTGGTCGCGCTGGTTCCGGCCATCGAACGTGCCGGCCAGCCCGTGTTTCTGGTGACGTTGCACGATCGCCAGCGCCGGCTGCCGCTCGACCTACGAGGCGATGCGCGCTTCCGCGCGCCCGCGGTGGTGATCGTTGACGGCTACGAGCAACTGAGCCGCTGGAGCCGCTGGGCGCTGAAGCGATTCTGCCGCCGCCGGGCGATTGGCCTATTGGTCACGGCGCATCGGCCAATGGGATTTCCTCCGATTTTTCACACGACCGTCACTCCGGACGTTGCGCCGCCGGGTCGTCGGCGGACTGGTGCGCGATCGAGCGGCGCCCTTTGACGATGACGACGTGTTGAGGCTTCTCGCGCAACATCGGGGCGACTTCCGCGAAACACTGTTCACGCTGTACGACCTGTATGAAGCGGGCTCTACACCGCGACGATCGGAGCAGCTATGAATGTTGAAAACGTCGGCGACGCTGTGAGGCCATCCGATCCCTATGATGCATTTTTGCTCGTCTCTTTCGGTGGGCCGGAAGGACTGAAGGACGTGCGACCGTTCCTGGAGAACGTGTTTCTGGGAAAACGCGTCCCGAGCGAGCGCCGGCAGCAGATGATCGAGCGGTACGAACGCTTCGACGGCGTCAGCCCGATCAATAGCCAAAACCGTGCGCTGCTGCACGCCTTGATTGGCGAATTGAACGCCCAGGGCCTGAAGTTGCCGGTCTACTGGGGCAATCGCAACTGGCACCCGCTGCTGACCGATACGGTCGGCGAAATGGCCGAGGACGGCGTGCACCGGGCGCTGGCGCTGGTGACGTCGGGATTTGGCTCGTATCCGGGATGCCGGCAGTATCTGGAAGACGTCGAGCATGCTCGTCAGCAGGCAGGTCCCGGCGCTCCACAGATCAACAAGATCCGCCTGTTCTACAACCACCCCGGCTTCATCGAGGCGATGGCTGATCGGGTTGTCGCGGCGTTCGATGAGTTGCCCGCCGAACGGCGAGCAGAGGCCCGGCTTTTGTTTTCCGCACACAGTCTGCCCGTGGCGGTGGCCGAGCGCTCGCCCTATGAGCGGCAGTTGCGCGAAGCGTGCCGGTTGGTGATGGAACAGATTGGGGACTGTCCCAATTTTCTTGGCAATGAAGACAGGACTTCCTCTCTTGACGTGAAGTCATGGCAACTCGCCTTTCAGAGCCGCAGCGGTCGGCCGGAAGAACCTTGGCTGGAACCGACAATCGCCGAATGCCTGTGTCAAATGGCCGCGGAAGGTCTCCGCAGCGTAGTAATTGTGCCGCTTGGATTCCTGGCCGAGAATCTCGAAATCGTCTATGACCTCGACGTGGAAGTGCGCGAACTCTGCGAGGAGTTAGGCATCGCCATGGTCCGCGCAGCGGTCATCGGCAGCCACCCGCGCTTCGTCAGCATGATCGTCGAGCTGATCCTGGAGCGAATCGACTGCACAACGCCGCGATTGGCATTGGGTTCGGACGGCCCATGGCCGGACCAGTGCGATGCAGACTGTTGCGCACCTGCGGTTCTTCATTCGGGCAGCCGTTGAAGAACTCAGCGTGGCCTTGGCGGCGGGACGGGCAGCGGAACCATTCGAATACGGCGGTCGTCAACAACCAAGAAATGACCGGTCCAGTCGCTGCGATGACCGAGCGTTTCGGCAATTTTCGTTGCAGCAACGATCGAAGAGGGAAAGACGTTGGGGAACAACACCACACCGCATGACCCCGCAAGCCCTCGACAGAAGACCAGATCCCCGAAGTCTTTGTCAAACGTAATCAGCAGGCGCTGTTGCGACAGCGCTGACGAACGATGGCCGCATCCACCGCACCAGGGGAGTCCCTCAGCACCCACGTCACATCATGGCCACGTGAATGAAGCACCGCGACCGCACCGCCCGGTATATTTTCGTCGGCCAGAATCCGCATGGTGTGGCATTCCTACGTGCCGACAGGGTAGACGCGCTCCTCTTTCAGGCGGTCTTCGGCGTAAGCTGAACACGCCAGCACATCCTCTCACACGAGTCCCGGATAGTTTTGTAGGATTTCTGCTTCGCTCCAACCTTGAGCGAGTAGTCCGACCACGAACTCAACGGAAAGTCGTGTTCCCTTAATCACTGCCTTTCCCGCCAGCACGGCAGGATCCATCGTAATTCTCTGTTGCCACATTGTGGGTCCCTCACGATCGGTAGCCCATTTGTCTTCCAACGCCCTAAAGATCAGAACTATTGTGTTTCTTTGTCAAGTTCCTGCAATACCAGTCTCAGTAGTTCCAATTTTGCCTCAATCAGTCATCCTGAGCGCAGCGAACGATCTCGGTGGCCAAGGAGATTCTTCGCTTTGCTCAGGATGACAATGTCGGGAGTTCCCGAAATTTGGAACTACTGAGTCTAATGACTCTGTCTGCAAACGCCTTCTAGCGGAACAGCTCGGCCAAGCCTGAGAACACGCGGAACACGTTCATCTCGCTGCCGTGCAGGTCGCGCGTGAAGGGTCCGCGCTCTTGGCTGGCTCGTTCGATGGCCGCGAGCCGCTCTTGTCGCTCGGCCGCGTTGGAGTCCTCCTGCCTTGCTTCAGCCAGGCGACCCGATCGAACCCAGTCCAGAATCCGCGCCAGTTCGTCGGCATCGAACCACACGCCGTGCTCGGCGCAGACGTCAACAATGACCCCGCTGTGGTGGGCGTAGTTGCAGCGGTTCATCAACGTGCCGCAAAGCGGACACTTCCGATAGCGCGGGCTGTGCTCATCACCCGGCCTAAACGAGCCGGTTGGCCGCGGCGCCAATGGCAAATGACTGGCCTGGCACGATGGATCGCGAGCAACCTGCTCGACCAGGTGTTCGAACACGCTGCGGGCAACCCAGAAGCCAGCGCATCGCGGGCATTCCAAAACAGCCAAGTCGCCGATTTGCCGGCTCCGCAGCCGCGAGCCTTCCCCGCAGGCTGGACAAAGGGACGACGTCGTTTCGCCCGGTAATGGCTCGGGTAGCAAGGCGATTCCGCAGTGATGGCAGTATTTCGCCGTATGGCTCACGCGGGCGAGACATTGCGGGCAGACGGTATCGAGGTCGCATTCGCGCAGCGTGAAATCGGCCCCGCAATACGTGCACGAGGGGCTTCCCTCGCTCCGCGGCGCGCCGCAAGACGAACACCGCACCACGGCCGCATCGTGTCCCACGGGCTGGCGGACCGTCAACACCGCCCCACAACGGCAGCGAAACCGCCCGCCGACGGGCTTGCCGCTGGCATCAAACTGCCGATTGCAGGTTGGACACGCAACAATCAATCGCATGATGATGGATCAGCCAAAGGGGTTGCACTGCATCTTAAAGGGTACGAGCCGTTGCGACAACCGACCATCTTCCGCTAAATTTGCGCCATGATGAACTATCGCTCACTTGCCGATACCGGCCTCGAAATCTCCGAAGTTGCCCTGGGCTGTTGGCCGATGGCCGGCATGACCGGGCCCGGCACCAATGACGCCGATAGCGTCGCCACGATCCATGCCTGTTTCGATCTGGGCATCAACCATCTGGACACCGCCTATATGTACGGCGCAGCGGGTGAAAGCGAGCGGCTCATCGCCCGAGCGATCGACACGCGGCGCGACGAAATGGTAATTGCCACGAAATGCGGGCTGCACTGGAGCGCGGACGGCAAGCGGACGAGCGATGCGCGGCCGGCCACGCTGCGGCGGGAGTGCGAAGCCAGCTTGCGGCGACTGCGGACCGATCGGGTCGATTTGCTGTACTTGCACGTGCCCGACAAGAACGTTCCCGTGGCCGAGTCGGCCGGCGAACTGAAGCGGCTGATGGACGAAGGGAAGACCCGGGCGATCGGCATCTCGACTGCCGCGCTGGTGGAACTTCAGCAGTTCGCCGCGGAATGCCCCCTGGCGGCGTTTCAGCCTCCCTACAACATGCTCATGCGGCAAATCGAGGCCGACACGCTGCCTTGGTGCCGTGAACACGGGATCGCGGTGATCGTCTATTGGGCACTGATGAAAGGCCTTCTGACCGGCAAAATCAGTCGCGACCAGGTGTTCGGCCCGGATGACAGCCGTGGGAAATATCCGGTGTTCCAAGGCGACGAGCGTCGCAGAAATCTCGACCTGGTTGATCGATTGCGCACCATCGCACACGCCGCGGGCCGCTCGGTAACGCAACTGGTAATCAATTGGACGGTCCACCAGCCGGGCATCACTGCGGCGCCCTGCGGCGCGAAGCGGCCGGATCAAATCCGCGAGTGTGCCGGCGCCAGCGGGTGGGAACTCTCGCCGCAGCAACGCGACGAGATCGAGCACGCCCTCCTCGATCGCGGCCCGGCCGACGTGCGCCTCCCCGCGTGAAGCGCGTTTCAAGCCCGTAGGTCAGGCAGCCCGCAGGTCAGGCTGTGCCTGACAGTATATATGTGGCGGATATGTGGCGGTTGTCAGGCACAGCCTGACCTACGTCGGGCCTGCATTCGCCATCGGAAAACCGCAGACATTCTTCACGTTCGCTTCGCCGCACTCCACTTTTCACTAGATTTTACCCAACCGTTTTGCTCCTTCGCGTCTTGCCCTGGTTCGTTGTTCCTCAGCGTCTTTTTTCCTTGCCGGGGCGCTGTCGCGGTGTATGGTTCTTGTGTAAGCGAATCTCGACGTGGAGCAAATGGGGGACACACATGCCTAGGTCCGCGGCCGCGATGTTGGGGATTGCGTTGGTCGCGTTTTCCATCGGCTTCAACACGGTCCGATATCCCGTGGTGTGGGAGATGGTGGCTCCGACCGGGACAAGCGAAGGAAGCGATCCGACGAATATGAGCCCGTCGTCACCAGCCGTGGCCGAGACGCCGGCGGTGCCACGAAGTGCGGTGGAGCCGCCGAAAGCGATGGCGACAACGTCGGGGACGGTCCCGATTTTCGCGTCAGCGAAAATGGGACTGTCCCCCTTGACGACACCACCCTCGCCGCAACTTGTCGAGGACGCCGCCGCGGATGAGACGCAAGGCACGTCTTCGGAGAATGCCGAAGGTGCGGCTGGCGCTAGGGAGGTGCAAAAAGCGATGGTGCCGATGGTGCCGGTAGCGCTGTCGCGATTGTCATCCGACAACATGGCTGAGTCGGGCATCCGGCGATTGCCGCCGGTAGTGCCAGGCTACGTCAGCCCGGCCAGCGTCATTCAGTTCCCGAGCGACTCAATCCCAATCTATCCGACAACCGGCATCGAATAGAAAGGAGAGTCTCAGACGATCAACAATCGTCAATCCGTAGATCCCCTACGCGGCCCCGGCGGCCTGCCGTCGCAGCACATCGTGGACGTCGAGTTCCGCACGTTGAGCCGTGAGGCAGAACTGCCGAACGGTCTCGGGCCGCGGCACGCCGGCCAGACGAAGAACCTCAGTCTCGCCGCGTCGGAATACCAGGTCACCGGCGTGAAACCACTCCTGGCCGGCGAGGACGTCGATGACGATCGCATCGAAATCGTCGAGGCTGATCCAGCACTGATCCAGCGCTGAGAGTCCTTTGCGGATGATGATCCGGCGGTTGGTGATGGTATAACGGCGGCAGACGTAGGGCATCAGTTGCCAGGCAAAAACGGCGAGGCTGACTGGGATCGTCGCCACGGCCAACAGCTTACCGAGCGTGAAAAACTCGCCGCAGCCAAGCCGGATAGCTGCCAACCGGCCCACAACGCGCCCGAGCCGCGTGGCGGCGATCGTGGGCCAGACGACTTTACAGGTGACCTCCGCGAGGTCCGAGGGCGTGACGCCCGGAATTGATTGCTTCATGGCAATAGAAGGTAGCGGCAAGCGGCCGCGGATTCAAGGGTGCCGCGGCGCGTGAGAACCAGTACTCGCTGCGCCCCCGGAGCATCCACTGGGGATTGAACCGCCACCGCCGGTCTGGTATGGTGGCATCCGTTGCCCCCTGATGCTCTTTGAGTCTTCCTGGTCACTTTTCTGCCAAAGGAGCACTACGATGACCGCAGTTCCTGCCGCCGGCGCAGCCATGAGTTGGATGACGATTGTCTGGATGGCGCTCTTGGGTGGGCTTGCCGCGCCACAAGGCGTGCCGCCGCTGCCGCCGCATTCGGTGCTGGCGAAGATCGCGCCCGAGCAGTGCGTGGCGTACCTCGCCGTGTCGGGCCTCGCCGAGCCGGATGCGAAGAGCACAAATCAGACCGAACAGCTTCTGGCCGAGCCGGAAGTCCGGGCTTTGCGGGCGCAGCTTGAGCAGATGATTCGCACGGGCCTCGATCGGCAGTTGACCTCCGGCGCACTTCCGCCAGATGTGTCGTCGGGCGACGTCGCCGACCTGGTCCAGGTGCTCATGACGCGGCCGGTGGCCGTGTATGTCGCCGGCGTCGAAATGCAGCCGGCGGGAATGGGAGTGCGCGGCGGACTGGCGATCCACCTCGGCGACAAGATGGACGCGATCAAGGCGAAAGTCGAAAAAATCGCCAAGATCCTACCGCCACAGATGGTGCAAGAGACCGAGATTGGCGGCCTGAAATGGCACGCGATCCGGCAGACGCCTATTGGGCCCGTCGTCTGGGGTTTTCGCGGCAAGTACTTCTTGGCAGCCGTCGGCGACGGTGAGTTGGAAGCCATGATGGACCGCGCCAAGGGTAATCCACCAGCATGGCTTGCGCAACTCCACGAACAGTCACCGATTGAGCGCGTGGCGACCGTCGCGTATCTGAATCTCAAGGCGATTGCCGGCGTTGCTCTGCCGATGGCCGGGCCGCAGGCTGCAAAAATCGCCTCCGGCACGGGCTTCGAGAATTTCGCCGCAGTGAGTTCGATCACGGGCCTGGACAAGAACGGCTGCGTCAGTCGGACGCTCCTGGAGATCGAGGGCCAGCCGCAAGGGCTCTTGGGATTTGCGGGCATCAAGCCCTTGGCCGCGGCCGATCTTGCCGCCATTCCTGCGGATGCGGCCGTGGCGCTGGCGGTGAAAATCAGCCCGCTTGGCGCCCTCGATGCCTCGATGGAGGCGATGAAGACCGCTGACCCCATCGGTTATGCTAATAAGCTTCGGACAATCGGACAATTTGAGGCCCACTTCGGCTTGAAGCTCCGCGAGGAAGTCCTCCGGCCGCTTGGAGATACGCTGGTGGTCTACGGCTCGGCGGGCACGATGGGACCGCCCAGTCTGGTTGTCGCACTCCAAGTCGCCGATTCGCAGCAGGCCGCAAAGTCGTTTACCAAACTCATGCAACTGGCCGAAGCCATGTTCAGCCAAGGCAATCCGACCGGAATGAAGCTCATTAAGAGCAAGGTGGATGGCAAGGACGCCTATACCTTGCAGGCGCCCATGCCGGGCGTTCCCCCGGTCACGTGGTGCCTGACGGAGAAGGAACTCGTCGTCGGCTTAACGTTGCCGTCGGTCCAATCGCACCTTTTGCCGCCGACCGGGTTCAAGCCACTCAGCCAGACGCCGCAAGTGGCCGATGCCATCAATGGCGGACCATTGGCCCTGCTATACTGCGACCTGCCGCAGGTGTTTGACCGCGTCTACCCCACGCTGCCGATGGCAGCCGCAATGATGCAACATCAGGGAATCAGCTTCAACCCGTCCAGCCTGCCCTCGGCCAACACAATTCGCTCGCACCTGGCGCCGCTGGTCTCCGTCGTGCGGAAGACGCCGTCCGGCGTGGAACTTGTGGAACGCTACAGTCTGCCGGGCGTCAGCCTGACGTCCTCGATGCCGATGGCGGTTGGACTGTTGCTGCCGGCGGTGCATGGCGCACGGAGCGCTGCGCGGCAGTCACAGTCGATAAACAACATGAAGCAGATCACGTTGGCAATGCTCAACTACGAACAGGCCAACGGGCACTTCCCGCCGGCCTATAAGGCGAGTAAGGACGGCAAGCCGTTGTTGAGTTGCGCGCGTGCTCATTCTGCCCTATCTGGAGCAAAACGATTTGTACAAGCAGTTCCATCTCGATGAACGATGGGACAGCGAGCACAACAAGGCACTGCTCGCACGCATGCCCGGCGTTTATAAGAACCCGACGAGCCGTGCTGCGGCCGAGGGGAAGGCGAGCTACCTGACTGTGCGCGGCCCGCGCACTGCCTTCCCCGGCGCCGAAGGAGTGCCGCTCAGCGACATCACGGACGGCACGTCCAACACGATCATGGTCGTCGAAGTGCCGGACGATCAGGCCGCTGTCTGGACGAAGCCGGATGATTTCGAGTATGACGAGCAGAATCCGGCGAAGGGTCTCGTCGGCATGCAGTCGGGCGGCTTCCTGGCCGGGTTCTGCGACGGCTCGGTACGCGTGCTGTCGGCAAAACTCGACGGCGAAACGCTCAAACTGCTGTTTGTGCGCAACGACGGAAAGGCGATCGATCCCTTTCGTCTCGAGAGGTAGCCCAAAGCTGTTGGCTGCATCATAGCGAGATTGTTTGACTGCACCAAGATGCGGCAAGACGCGAATAAGACTTGGCGGCGTACTTGCTACGGCACGCGGAGCGTGCCTGCTACTTACGTGGCGAGTTCGCGGTAGACTTCTTCGACCACGTTGGCGTCGATATGCTCGAGGTGCTGGCTCGCTCCGGCCACCAGGGCGAGATCGGCCAGTTGCGAGATGCGGCGGGGAATGCCCTGCGAGAGCTCGTGCAGCCGGGTGACTGCGGCCGGCTCGAAGACTGGCAACTCCCGACCGGCCGCGGTCAGCACCGAGTTGAGAAACTCTTCCGTGTCGGCGGGCTCCCATGGTTCGAGGTCGATCCGCAGATCGGCCAAATCGAGCAGCCGGGCGCCGAGCTTCAGCATCGCTTCCCCACGGCCGGCCAAAACGACCGTCAGCCGCACGTCGGGCGAGGCATTGCAACGGACCAGCCGCGTCACGTGTTGCAGCACCTGCCGGTCGGCCTGATCGGCGTCGTCGAGGAGCGCGACGGCCTCAATTTGCTGGTAGCGGTATTCCGCAAGCCGATCGGCCACCACCCGCCAAAGCGTTGACAGGGCGTCCGTCGGGTCGAGGCTCACACCCCAACTGGCCACCAGACGCCAGAGCATTTCGGCCGGCTCAAGGCCCAAGAGGCTCAACTTCGCAACCGGTCGGCCATTGCGGCGAAGCTCGGCGGCAAGAATCTCCAGCAGGAACGACTTACCGCTGCCCGATGGGCCCAACAACAGTCCCAGCCGGCGCCGCTGTTGGACGAGGAATTGCAAGCGGGCCAGCGCCTCGTCGTGCGTCGGGCTCGGGTGGAAGCGCTTTGCGTCCGCAGTTACCCCAAACGGCGATTCGCGCAGTCCCCAGTGCATCTGATACATCGGCGTTCCACTCCGGCGACAGTCCCTGCCGTATATCCTTTCTTGTCGGTACAATCGAGCAGGAAACTTGAAGGTAGTGGGGAGTGGCGGGTGGTGAGTGGTTTGTGGTTAGTGTCTCAGGGTACCGGTGGACTGGAGAATGACCGGGCCGCTGGTGTTCACTACACCTTTCGCCCACCATACCGCTATCGTCTGCCCACTACCCACTTCCCACTGACGACTTTCCACTCCCATGTCCGACCGCTACTTTGTCGATGAGCCGATCTCTCTGGGCCGCGTCGTGCTGGCCGGCGCCGAAGCCCATCACCTGATCCACGTGATGCGGGCAGCCCCCGGCACACGCCTCGTCCTTTTTGACGGCAGTGGCGCGGAGTTCCCGGCCGTCGTTCAACACGTGGGGCGGAGCGAGGTTGAGCTGTCGGCAATCTCGCGGCACGAGATGAATCGTGAGTTGTCGTTCGACCTGACGCTCGGCGTCGCCGTGCCGAAGGGGGAACGCCAAAAATGGCTGGTCGAGAAGGCCGTTGAACTAGGCGTGACGCGGATCGTTCCACTGGAAACGGAGCGGTCAGTCGTACAGCCGGGGGATCAGGCCATCGAACGGCTGCGGCGCAACGTCATCGAGGCGTCGAAGCAATGCGGCCGGAACCGACTGCTCCGGATTGATCCGTCACGAACATGGGCCGATTACCTAAGCGATGATCGCCAAGCGGCCGTCCGATTGTTGGCGCATCCCCGGAACGGCCGTAACGGTTGCCGCCCGGCTGTCGGTTTGGGTCGCATCGCCTGGCGATGTTCGGCTGGCCATCGGACCGGAGGGCGGTTTTACCGACGATGAAGTGGCGATGGCACTGGCCGCCGGGTGGGAGACCGTTGACTTAGGCCCCCGAATTCTTCGCATCGAGACGGCCGCATTGCTTCTAGCGGCCCTGGTTGCTGCGAGTTGGAACGTCTAGCAGAAACAGTTGGGGGGGCACATCTTCGCAGTCTCCCTAGTCTTTCTTGACGAGTGGCGTGAAACGTCCGATAATCCCCGCCGGTTTTTGGCTGCACAGACACGACGGACACGGTTGTCGTCGTGATTCGCTTGGAGGGACAGATCGTGGCACGGACGCCTTTGTTCTCGTTATCTCTTGTTGCTGCTGTGCTTGCGCGATTCTCGCTTCGGGTGGGTGTGCGTCTCCGTATCACCAGGACCAGGGCGCGCTGTTCGGCGGCTTGTTGGCGCGGGCACTGGGGCGGTCGTCGGCAGCGCGGTCGGCCATCCCGGGGCGGGCGCGGCCATCGGCGCCGGCGTTGGGGCGTTAAGCGGCGCCGCGATCGGCCACGGACAGGACGAGATCGAGGCGCGGAATCGCGCCATGATTGCGCAGCAACTCGGCCGTCAGGTCAGTGCGTCGGCCGTAACGCCCAACGACGTGATTGCCATGACTCGCGGCGGCGTCAACGAGGAGTTGATCGTCAACCACATCCGCTCGCACGGCACCGCCGCTCCGTTGCAGCCCAACGACCTGATTACCCTCCAGCAACAAGGCGTCACTCCCCGGGTAATCGCCACGATGCAGGCGTGTCCGCCGCCTGCGCCGCAGCCGGTGGTCGTCGAGCAGGCTCCGCCGCCGGTCGTCGTTCAAACGTATCCCTACGGCTATTGGGGGCCGCCACCCTGCCGCGCCCACATGTACTATCGCTTCCGCTGAAGCAGCCACCAGCCGATAGCCGCCGCGATCAGCAGTGCGATGGTCGACGGTTCTGGGACGACCGTAGTGTTGGCCACCCAGTGGCTGAAGACGCCCTGGTCAAATGGCACGATCACGTTTCGCACGGTACTGGTCCAGTTGTCGTGCACGATGACCCAGTCGGTCGGTCCCAAGCCGAGTTGAGGTCCCGGATCGTCCAGCGAGCCGGCCAGGATGTAACCGACGGCCGTCACGGCATGGCCAAGTCCTTCACCGGTAATTTCACCGTTCCAGACTTCGTTATGTCCCCCGGGGTCCGGGCTGCCCCAACTGGTATACGGGTTCCACGTGTAGTACGTTCCGCCGTAGTTCGATTCCCCGGTGCCCGCTGCGGCCAGCGTCTGAGCCGTTTGCGTGAGGCTCCATTGATCGAAGGAGATGATCAACGTGCGATCGGCGTCAATCTCCTGCTGGATTTGGGCAAAGGCCGAGGCCGGAGTGGCATGCGGGCGCGGCGGGGTAGTTGATGGGATCAGTCGTGTAGGCGACGGGCGGGATCGGGCCCGTCTGGCCTTCCGTCTTAGCCATCCAGCCGGTCCCCCAAACCGAGAGATAGTCACCCACGGCGTCAGCCATGTCCTTGATGTACGTGCCGGCATGAGCGCCGTTGCCTCGTAAGTTGGTCCCGCCGTTGTTCGTGTCCATGTACCAGCCGAGATCAGCCGGCGGGCCAGGGGCTGTCGGCAATGCGGCCGCCTTGCCAAGACGGTTTACACTGCCGTCCAGATTGTAGTCGTGCCAGTCGGCGCCAACTCCGTAGTTGGCGGTGGCCCCGAACACAAACCCGTCGGAGATGGCGATGCCGCGGCCATCTTCCCAGTAGCCGACTAAATTACTTGCCGAGGTGGGCGCACACCACGCCGCCCACGGCGCCGGCGCCGGCGGAACCGGCCAGCCGCCGGGGCCGACCGTTGCGGGCGGCCCATAATCGTACGGCTGGTCCCAATCGGGAGCCGAGCCGGTAATCCATCCGGTCGTTACGATTGCCTGCGATAGCGACACGGACGCAAAGACTGCTACGATCAAAACAACACCGATAACAATACTCTTTTGCGATGCAGCCATAGCACGCACCTCCAGACTTGAAGAGAGAAGAAACCCGATGCGCCCCACCATCTACCGTGTGCGCTGCCTCGTCTGGAAATGAGAAGCTGATTTGTTGCTCGTCGGCGTACGGCCAAGCCGCACTGCCGTTACCGCGACGACAAACCGCGAACCGCCCAAGCAAAGAAGTCCAGCAACGAGGAAGAGTGGATCCGCGATCAGTCGGACACCACCGGAAACAGGGTACTCGTCAGAGTTGCACAGATCGAGATGCCTTGAGTACCCACAGCCGGGCAATTTTCAAACGGCCATCTTGGGTGGCCTTCCGCCACCCTCAAATCTTCTTGGAAAATAACATTTGTCGTCAATTATGTCAATTACTTTGGGTCGATTTTGGACGCGGAGCGTTCTCCCGCTTCTGCCCTCCTCCTTGCTGCCTGCACATCGAGGGACTAAAAAGCAAGATTCGCACTATCCATGGCCCCAGGGGGCGTAGTCGTGACGGCTTTGCCCGTTGTTCCGCCGCTTGTCGAGGATTTGCTGCCGGCGCCTGACGCGGAAGCGGCGTTGGAACTGAATGGCACGGCTGCCGCATTGCCTCTTTCTCGATCAGCGCGATGCAGCATCCGACGCTCGGTCGCTACTCGTTTCTGGCGGCCGATCCGTTCGATTTCATCCGGTGTCCGGCCGACGGGAGCGACGCATTGAGCGGCCCTGGAGGAGCGGACTGCGCTCGTTCGCAGCGACAGCCGTGCCGGGACTGCCGCCGTTCCAGGGCGGCGCGGCCGGGCTGTTCGGCTATGAACTGGGACGCAGCCTGGAAAACGTCCCGTCGGCGCAATGCGACGAGTTCCAGGTCCCCGCGTTGGCTGTCGGCTTCTATGACGTCGTGGTCGCGTTCGATCATTTGGAGCGGCGGGCGTGGCTCATTTCACAAGGATGGCCGGAGACCGAGCCCGGCCGCCGCCGGCACCGGGCCGAGCGGCGACTTGCCCAGGCCAGACGATGGCTCGGCCTGGACGGCAGAAACAATGTTGACGAGTCCGAGGCGTCCACAACGCGAACCGACCGACAAGACGATCCGCGGCGGCGGCTCATGGCGCCGCACATACCCGATCGACGGCCTGGCCGGCGTTACCAGCAATTTCTCGGAGCAAGGCTATCTTGATGGCCGTGCGGCGGGTGATCGATTACATCTACGCCGGCGACGTGTTTCAGGTGAATCTCGCGCAGCGGTTGCTGACGCCGGCTCAGAGCGACGCGGTGTCGCTCTACCGACGCTTGCGGCGTTGCAATCCCGCGCCGATGGCCGGCTATTTTGATCTGGGCGATTTTCAGATCGTCAGCGCCTCGCCGGAGCGGTTCCTTCGTCTCTCAGGTGGCAGCGTAGAGACCCGGCCCATCAAGGGCACCCGGCGAAGAACGGGCCGGCCGGACGCCGATCGCGCGGCCGAAGCCGAACTGTTGGCCAGCGAAAAGGACCGCGCCGAAAACGTGATGATCGTCGACCTGTTGCGGAACGACCTCTCGCGCGTCTGCACGCCCGACAGCGTTCAGGTGACGCCAGCTCTGCGGCCTCGAAAGGTGCGAGTATGTCGTGCATCTTGTCTCGGCCGTTTGCGGGCGTTTGCGCGACGCATGCTCGCCCGATGGACCTGCTCCGCGCAGCGTTTCCCGGCGGATCGATCACCGGTGCGCCGAAGGTCCGCGCGATGGAGATCATCGCCGAGTTGGAGCCAACGGCCCGGGGCGCCTACTGCGGCTCGCTGGGCTATCTGGGCTTCGACGGCTCCATGGACCTGAGCATCTTGATCCGCACCATTACGGCCGGCCGCGGCTGGTGGCAGTTCCCCGTCGGCGGCGGCATCGTAGCCCAGTCGGACCCCAAGCGAGAATATGACGAGACCTGGCACAAGGCAGAAGGGCTGCTGCGAGCCTTGAATAACCATTCGCTGGCTTGCTATGATTCTCCTGATCGACAACTACGACAGCTTCGTCTACAACCTCGCCCGATATTTCGAGCGGTTGGGGCACGCGACGCCGGTCGTGCGCAATACGGCGATCGACGCGGCAGGCGGTCGAGGCCCTGCGTCCGGATGCGATCGTCCTTTCGCCGGGCCCCTGCACGCCGGAGCGCGCCGGCTGCGCGCTTGGAAGCTGGTTCGCCGCCTCCACATGCAGGTGCCGCTGTTGGGCATCTGCCTGGGGCATCAAACCATCGCGGCGGCGCTGGGCGGGAGAGATCATGAGGGCGACGGAGCCTATGCACGGCCGTGCATCGCCGATGTATCATGACGGCCGCGGCATCTTCGCCGGGTTGCCCAATCCGCTAGTCGGCTGCCGCTACCATTCGCTGGTGTCGACGAACGATCGCTGCCCGAGTGTCTGGACGTCACGGCGCGGACCGACGACGGCACGATCATGGCAATCCAGCACCGCAGCCTGCCGGTGGTCGGCTTGCAATTCCACCCAGAGTCGATTCTCACCGACTGCGGGTGCCACGTGTTGGCAGGGTTTCCTGCGATTGGCCGGCCTGCCCGAACGGCGTGGTCCGGCGTCTCAGTTGCGGTGTTTCTGCTGCCAACCATAATAGCCCATCCCCGCGCCACCGATGAGCAGCAGGGTTAGCGTGCCTGGCTCCGGTGTGTGGAGCGTGGTAACCAGCAGCACCCAGTCCCTCGACCCGGCCGCGTTGTTTCCGGAGAGGTTAACGTCGCCAGGCGCCGCCCGTTACCGGCGCGAGGCTCGTCATGGCTCCGCTTGTCGGGTCGTACTTGTAGACGTTGAAGGTCGTGCTCCCATAGCCGCTGAGGTTCAATTGGACGGACGATGAGCCGCGTGCCGTGTACAAGACATACTGACGTCCGGGCTCTGCGAGAACATAGTCTCGGCTTCGCGAACTCGACTTCAGGGCGTTGTTGGAAGCCATCTTCCAATATTCGATGTTCTTGGTCGTGAAGAAATCGACCATCTGTTTGATGTCGCCGTACTCGGGCCGATCGTTCCAGTCGCCGGTGCTTTCGGCGATTCCCTTGCCGTTGGGGTTTTCGTAGAAGTCGGCCGTGCTGCCGTAGCCGCCGGCCACGGCGACGCCCCACATGGCATTGCGGTGTATGTCCCGCGTCACTAGTCTGCCGCTGTTGACTTCGCCGAAGTAGGCATACTCGTCATTGACCACCGGCATGTTGTGCCCCAGGTTGTAAACGATGCCCGAGTTGCCCCATTGATCGCCGTTGCGATAGCCTTCCTGGTTACGAGGGCTGTCTTGAATGATGGCATGGGTGGGCCAGCTTTCCCCGAAGAATTGAAAGTCAATGCGGGTGTTCTGATGAATCGAAAGCGGCCGCAATGACGAACCGTTGGCGATCCAAGGATCGTTGTTGCGAAGAAGCGTGCCCATGCGGTTGAAGTCGGCCTGGCTCTGCGGGTAACTGCCGGTATTCGCGGTGGCCCATTCATTGGTCACGCACCACGTGACGTTCGTATAGGCGGCGTAGCGGTGCGGACGTAGTTGACGAATCGATCGTTCTGCGTGTCCGTGCCGAACTGCCGGTCCTCACGGTAGGGATTGGTCACGATCAGGTCCGCCACCATGCCCTTGGAATCCATGTACTGAACCAATTGGTCGAGTTTCTGCCAGTAGTCCAGGTTCAGAACGTCGCGGTTGGGGTTCGTGGAGGTGCCCTTGTAGGGCTGTGCATCAGGATAGTCGTTGTGCTCACGGGGTCGTTGCAGGCGTAGACGTCGAAGCGAATCTTGCTCAAGCCGTTGGCGAGCGAGTTGTCGACGGAGGTCTTGTAATTGTCGTTGACCATCACGGCCTGCATCCAGTCGTAATACGTCTGGCCCCACATGAAGTAGCGCGTGCCATCGTCCCAGACGAAGCTATTGGTAAGTTCGGGATCGATGCGCAGAAACCATGGTCTCCGGCCTGGGCCGGTGGAGTCGATCGTTCCTGTCTTGCCGTTGAGGCTCGAGTCGCTCGAGCTTGTCGTATAGGTCCACGTTCCTTCCACGGTCGGCGTGAAGCGGATTCGAAGTTGGCGCCGCCGTTCCAGAAACCGCTCACGGTTTGTGTGATGCCGTCGGGTCCGGTGAACGTGGCGGTGAGACTCGGGCCGGACGTGTACCCGTTCGCGTAGCTGGTAGATGAGGCAAGGTCGATGTCGTAGGTCGACCACTTGGAGACGTCAACAGCGAACGCAGCCGAAGAGAGAAGAAGGGAAATTGGCCAGAGCAAGTCAAGCCGCGTAGAACGCGGTTGCGGGCGGGATGTGCCTCATCGCTGCCTCCTGAACTGTTGCCGGGGGTTGGACCGGCACTGCCGGCTTCGGGATGTCAGTACGCGGAAAGGATGTCAACGGCCTCCGCGTGAAAGCGCTACTTGAACGTCATTTGGAAAATGCCACCAACGCAATAAGGTAACACAGAACGACGGATTCCGATATCACTCTGATTGGGATGAGAATGGTTCCGTGTGAGGGGGTGGCTCTTCATCCAAACGAAGACAGTTCCAGAAGATTCCCCTCGGGATCGCGACAGTAAAGCAGACGTTTCTGCGTCGCATAATCCACCTGTGCGGCAGGAACCTCTTGATCGCGCGGGGAATTCGATCCCCGCCGCGCTCATCGACGCCACGAGTTCGTCGAGATGCGATGTCCTTAGGGCGATGTGGCGGAACCCCTGGGCGTTGGGAGGTCCGCCGATCCTGCGGACCGTGTCGTGCGTGGTGATCGATAATCGAGGAGCTCGATGCCCGGCCCCTCGGGCAATTCGAGGAACGCCACATCGGCCTCTACGCCGTGAAGGCCGGTCACCGCGTCGATCCATGGACCATGGATCGTAGCTTGCCTGGTCAGCCGAAAACCGAGGGCATCGCGATAGAAGGCGATCATCGTCTCCATTTCGGCGACAACAATATTTACGTGGTCGATGCGTTGGATCATGAGTTCTTTGGCGTGGAAAAAAGAGAAATCAGAACGGGCTGCTTGTTAACCGGTTTACGCCGGTCATTGAAGGATTGTCCCCATTTTCGTCTCGACGAAATCGGAACGGTCCTTGTTGGTCCGGGCAACGACTTATCATAAGGCTGTCTTTTCCATGCGAAAAGTGGTAAACGCCGGACGACCCGTCCTGGCAGCATCTGTCGGCAAGACTGCTACATTGAGTAGGTTTGTGCATAGGGCCGGACGGTCTTTGCCGGCACGTCACACCGGCATAATCACTCCATTGTACCTGTGCGCGATCAGATGGTAGCGACCTTGTCTGCGATGAGAAATCTGCCGGTTCTGGGGATGCCGCTCAGGCGGCCGGCTGAGATTCGTTTCGCCGAGCGACTTCGGTGCGACGATACCGCGTATGGCCGTCGAGCATCTTTATTGCTGGCCGGAGATCCCTACTAGACCGGAGAGGAATCGCCATGATGGATAAGGACACCTATCGCGTTGTGACCCGCGGGCCGACGGCCAAATTCGCACTCGCGATTACGACTCGCAAGAAGACTTGCTCAAGCGCCACGCCCAGGTGGGAGTAGACGACTGTAGCACCGATCTCGGTTTGCGCGGTCTGCCGGTCTTTCGCGGGCTGATCGGTCCCATGCCCGAGGGAAAAAACGTCATCCGCTACGAATCGCCTGAGGTGTTCGAGACCCTGACCAAGGATTGGACTGCGTTGAAGACCGCCAAACGGCGCTCGCGAACGCACGCGCCGACGGCAAATTAGCATGGGCGCGGGGTCCGCAACGGAAACGAATTTGCGGACCGCATCCGCCACAGGGTCTTGCGGAGCCACGGGAAATCCGCGATCCTATGGGACCGTCTCTCGCGTCCCAGTGACGGCTTGGCAATGCGGTTCCGGGGGTGGGATCATCATGGACAAGGATTTGCTGTCGATTCTCGTCTGCCCGATCGACCACACTCCGTTGTCTCCGGCCGATACTCGGCTCATTGCCCGACTCAACCGGGCGATCGCCGCGGGACGGGTGCGGAACCAAGCGGGCCAGCCGGTGGATCAACCCGTCGTCGCCGGCTTGGTGCGAGCCGACGGGCGGCTTCTGTATCCGATCCTGGAAGAGATCCCCGTGCTGCTTGCCAACGAGGCCATTCCGCTCGAAGGAATCGAGTAGGTGCCGCGTACTGTTCTGCAAATCGCATTCGTTGCCCATTCTTAAACGTGCGATCGGGAAAAATCCTGAACCAAGTCCTTGTATTATTTTACGAACTCGATAGAATAAGCAAATCGCATGTTCGCATGACTTGCAATTCTGTTGCGGTGAAGGTCAACCTGATTTTCAATGGGGGTACCGCATGTGCCAGTTTCGCATGGTTGGCGCCTGTTTGGCTCGATCACGATACTTCTTGCCGGTGGCGTCGCATGTGGCCAGACGGAGCACGCCATTGGTATCGTCCTCGGTGAGAACGCTTCGAATCCCTTCGGCAGCTACTGGGCGAGATTCTCAAGACCGAAGGCTTTCGCAGCCTCCAGACCCGGTCTCTCAACGGGCTGGCGCTGGCCGATCTTCAGTCGTACGAGGCGATCGTTCTTTCGGACACGTCTCTCACGGCGCCGCAGGCGGAGATGTTTCGCACCTATGTGTCAGGGGGCGGCAACCTGATTGCGATGCGCCCTGACAGCAAGCTCGACGACGTATTCGGCTTGGTGCGAATGCCGGCTCGGTCTCCGAGGGCTATCTCAAGATCAATGCAACGCCGATCGGCGCGGGGCTGGAGTCGACGGTGTCGATGAGGATCCACGGCACCGCCGACCTCTATGGCGTCGCCGGCGGTGCAACCAAGGTGGCGTCGCTCTGCAATTCCGCGGCCGAGGACACGGGATATGCCGGCGTTGTCCGGTCGTCGTATGGTGCCGGACAGGTAGTGGCTTTTTCGTATGATCTGGCCGAGAGCACTGTCTACCTGCGCCAGGGCAACCCCGACTGGGCCAACGAAGAACACAGCGGGTCGTCAGGGCTCAAGACCGTCGACCTGTTCTACGACCAGCCATCGAACACCTACTGGAACGGAGGGCCCATCCGAGACGGCATCCTCCAGGCCGACGAACAGATGCGTCTGTTGACGCACGCGATCGAGGCGACCAGCGCGTTGCAGGCGCCGCTGCCACGACTGTGGTACTTCCCCAATGCCGAAAAGTCGGTCCTGGTTTGGACGGGAGATCAAGACGGCGGTTCCATCAGCGCCATCCAAACCGAACTCAACACTGTCAGCGCGCATGGCGGGCATGCCAGCATCTACATCTTGAATCCTCTGCTGCCGCTGAATGGCAACTACGGGCCGCGAGGCCCAATGCCTTCGGCCGCCAACGTTGCCGACTGGACCAGCGCCGGTCACGAGATCAGTATCCATTTCGACGATACGGCAGAACGGGCGAGTCCGACGTGGGCGAACATGAGCAGCATCTATGCCGATCAGATCGCCGATTTCAACACCTATTACCCGACTGCGCCCACGCCAAAATCGCTTCGCAATCATTACGTTGTCTGGGTAGGCCAGGCGGCGGACGGGTCCAAGGAATTCGCTGCCCAGGCCCAAATCGAACAAAGCAACGGCTTTGAACTGGAGTTCAACTACTACAACCAGAGACTGCCGGGCCAGGACACAAGCGGAAACACGATCCCCAGCGGCCTGCCGATGCGTTTCACCACGAGCGCGGGTGAGGTTCTCGATATCTTCCAGGCCGATTCGCAAGTCACGGACGAAATCGGCTCGGATGCCGTCGCCCTTTATAAGAACCTGGTCGACGCAAGCTTGGACGACGGCGCCTATTCCTGGATCGTCGTCAATTCCCATCCGGTTAGTTGGGGCAACTTTCACAATTCGGCAGGCCAGATCCTCGACTATGCCGTCGCGCGTGGCGTTCCCATTTGGAGCGGCGGAGAGATGAACTCTTTTCTACAGATGCGGGATGCTGCCGACTTCAAAGACATCCAATGGAACGGGAGTGATCTGTTGTTTTCCGTTGCATCCCCTGTCGCCGGCTACGGGGCATTGACAGTGATGCTCCCAACTGCCTTCGACGGCCGGCTGTTGACGGGCATCCAAGTGGGTGGCCTGAACGCCAACTATGTCGTCCAGACTATTTCCGGATCCGACTATGCCCTCTTCACGGTCGGAGACGGCACCAGCGCCGTCCACGCTCTCTACGCACCGGAACCCACGACCGGCGCATTGTTGGGCTCCGGCTTGCTCGCCCTGCTGGTCTGCGCCTGGCGAAACCAGATCGCCGGCAGTGATCCGTAAAGCCCAATCCAGAACCAACGCGCCCGGTCACGTTTCGAGAGTCGTGCCAACCGCGCAGCTACCCGCCGCTGCTGCCTTTCCGGGCGAGAGCAGATTCGCGCGTATTCCGCAAGAGTTCGCACGGCACCGCTTGCACGGACACGTCGCGAGTTGTACAACGATTCTAGGGTTCCCGGAGAACGATTTGAACGGGATCGTTGGTCGCGGCAATTTCGAGCACAAAAAATGAGTAGAGAAAGCGACATTCGCATCGTCGACGTTTCGAGACCGACACGGAACACATCAAGTACCGGGCGCCGATCAAGTTTGGCGGCCGGGTGGTGACCGACGTGGTGTTGCTGAACGTCACCGTGACGGCGGAGACCCGCGACGGCCGCCGCGGCCGGGGGTTTCGGCTCGATGCCGATGGGCAACGTCTGGGCATGGCCGAGTCGACAGCTTTCGACCGAAGAAACGCTGCAAGGCCATGATCGAAGTGGGCCGGCGCGTTGCCGCGGCCGCCGGCCGAGTACCGTGGCATCGGCCATCCGCTGGAAATCACCGCACGATTTGGCGCGCAAGGCTACGCCTCGATTGCCGACGAGTCGTGCAGGCGGCCGGCTTGGCCGAGCCGATGCCGCGGCTGGCCCAGCTGGTCGCGGCCAGCCCGACCGAGGCCGCCATCCACGACGCCTATGGCAAGGCACTGGGCGCAAACTCGTACAATCTGCTGGGGCCGGAATACGTCAATCGCGACCTGGGCGCATACTTGAGCGCCGAGTTCGCCGGCGAATATCTCGACCGCTACACGCTGCGGCAGCCGAAGCCGCGTCATGCCGCTGTATCATCTTGATCGGCGCGCTCGACCCGCTGACCGATGCCGACGTCGTCGAGCCGCATCAACGACGGCCTGCCCGAGACGCTGCCCGAGTGGATCGCCGCCGACGGGCTGACGCACCTGAAGATCAAGCTCAACGGCGACGACCTGGCTTGGGACGTGGAGCGCGTGGTGTCGATCGAGCGGGTGGCGGCCGAGGCGCAGGCCGCCCGCGGCTGCGCCAAGCTGGTGCTATTCGGCCGACTTCAACGAGAAGTGCGCGAACGTCGAGTACGTGCTCGATTTTCTGGCCCGCGTCGGCCAGCGAGTCGCCGCGGCGCTTGCACCGGCTCCAGTACATCGAGCAGCCGACGCACCGCGACCTCGAGGCGAACCCGCGAGAACCGCATGCACGAGGCCGCCAAGATCAAGCCGGTGGTGATCGACGAATCGCTGGTCGATTTCGAGAGCCTGCTGTTGAGCCGCGAGCTGGGCTACTCGGGCGTGGCGTTGAAGGCCTGCAAGGGGCACAGCGAAGCGCTGCTGATGGGGGCCGCGGCGCAGAAATACGGCATGTTCCTCTGCGTGCAGGATCTGACCTGCCCCGGCGCGTCGTTCCTGCACTCGGCCAGTCTGTCGGCGCGGATTCCCACCGTGGCGGCCATCGAAGGGAACGCGCGGCAGTACTGCCCGGCGGGCAATCGCGGCTGGGCCGAGCGCTTTCCCTCCATGTTCCACATCACCGACGGCACGCTGGGCACGGCGGTGCTCGACGGCCCGGGCCTGGGTTTCTGACAACCCAGTTCGGTACGGCGGCATAGCACTTTCCCATGGATCCACGGAACATCACGGACGCTCGCGTTGAGCAGCTCGGCCGTTTACCGAGTCTGGCGGACGACGGCCATCGTCGCGGGGCCGCCTATGGCATCGCTGCGTATGGATTGTGGGGCCTGATGCCCCTTTACTTCAGGACCGTGGCGAACATCGCGCCGGTCGAGGTGCTGGCGCATCGGGCGCTCTGGTCGTTTGTGATCGTGCTGGCGATCGTTTACTTCCTCGGTCGTTGGCGCGAGGTCGGCCGCGAACTGCCGCAGCCGGAGGTCGGCGTTGCTGTTCGCCATCAACGCGCTGTTGATCGTCACCAACTGGTTGACGTTCATCTACTCGGTCGAGAGCGATCAGCTTCTCGAAACCAGCATCGGCTGCTTCATCGGTCCGCTAGTCAGCGTTATGTTAGGAGTCATCTTTCTCAAGGAGCGGCTTCGCCCGTACCAGCTTGCCGCGATGGCGCTGGCATTGGCCGGTGTGCTGGTGCTGGCCGGCTCGGTAAGGCACATGCCGTGGATCGCGATTGTCATGGCCTCCACGTTCGCCTTCTATTCGTTGATACGCAAATCCGTGACGGCTGACGGGTTGGTGAGCCTTACGGTGGAAATGCTTTTCGTCTTGCCTTTTTCCCTGGGCTATGTCTGCTATTTGGTGGGTACCGCGACGGCCACGGGAAACCAGCCGGCGATCTTGGGCCTCTTGTTGCTCAGCGGGCCGGTGACTACTGTGCCCTTCCTGTTTTTCGGCGCCGCCGCGCCGCGGCTGCGGCTGACGACAATGGGCATCCTCCAGTACCTCACGCCCAGCATGCAATTCGTGATTGCCGTTTCAGTCTTCAAGGAGTCGTTTGCGCTTCCGCAACTGATTACGTTCGTTTGCATCTGGACGGCCATCGCCATTTACACGACAGATTCGTATCGAGCACTGCGTCAACGGCGACTTCGACCTGCTGGCCACGGTGGCCGCCGGCCCGTGATTTCCGCCGTAACGGTTCGCCCGATCAACCCTTGATCGTTACGTCGACCATCTCTTCATCGCGAAAACGCGAAAGTGCGAAAGACCGAAAGAGGCAACAATACGGCGATGAAATCAGCCTTTCCTGATTTCGTTCTTTCGCCGTTTCGCGATAGACGGATGTCAAGCCCGGACTGCTCTGTAACGCGCCGCCATTTTGAACGTTGTGTGCCCGATTTTGGCGGCGATTGTGTGGTAGAGCTGGCAATCATCGAAACCCTGACAAGGAAGACGACCATGTGTACTACGAATTCAGCACCGACCCCGACGCCAAGCCCTCGAGAAACTCAAAGCCGCACTCAAGGCGTTCAAGAAGCGGTTGAAACTCGACGTGTTTGGACGATCAGTCGCGGATTGGAGTCGGTCCGATGAGCAGCGGGCGAGCTTCGGGGATCGTGGCCATCACGCCGCCCGGATCAATATCCGTCGGCGATCTGGGAAGAACTGGCCCGGCAGGGCAGGCTGCGGAGCGTCGGCGGCGGACTGTACGAGTTGCCGTAGCAGCACAGGTCACGTGATCGGTACGGGAGAAGTGTTCGTACCGCTACCGTTGGTTGGTGCGCCGCCGATAGACGACCACGATTGCCGCGCCGATGCCGAGCAGCATGAGCGTGGTGGGTTCAGGGACCTCTTGAAACGTGCTCAGGTGCAGCACCCAATCGTTCGTTGAATCAAGCATGCTGAAGGAGCGGTTCCCACCACCGGCGACATCTGGAAGCGGTACCGTATCGCCATTCCGTGGATTGTACAGGTATGCGTAGTAGTTGCCGGCCGCTAGATTCAAAGAGAAAGTGCCGCCAACGGCCGCATAGACGACGTACTGGCGTCCAGGTTCGGCCAGCGCAGTACGTTCGCGTTCCCGAGGTGACCAGCGAATTCTGGCTGGCCATCTTCCAGTATTCAATGCCCTTGGCGGTGAAGAAGTCGATCAGCCGCTTGACGTCACCGTAGACCGTCGGCTCGTCGAGCCAATCGCCCGTGACGGCGACAATCCCTGTGCCGGGATTGCGCCAATCCCCGTTGCTGAAGTAGCCGCCGGCGGTGTAGACCCCCCAAATCTCGCGGCGGCGGTCGGCCGCAGTCCACGAACCGGCGCCGATATAGGCGGATTCGTCGTCGATCACCGGGATATCGTGTCCCAGGTTCTCTGTGATGCCGTATTGGCCGGTTGCGTCGCGTGGTACGCCGTAGTCGTAGTGGCCGTATTGGGTCGAGACGTGCGTAACCCACGGCGTGCCAAACCACTGAAACGCGCCGCGGAATGTGTACTCTCCCTGATGGACCGACAACGGTCGTACGGCCGCCCCCTGCGACTGCCACGGATCGGCGTTGTGCACCAAGGCGCCCATCCGGTTGAAATCCGATTTCTCCTGCGGATAGTCTCCTCCGCTGGTGGACCCCTTGTCAAACTCGTTTGCCAGGTTCCAAACCACATTGTCATAGGCCGCATAGCGCGACACCACATAGTTGATAAACCGGTCGTTCTGCGTATCGGTGCCGAACATCCGGTTAGATCGGTAGGGATTGGTGATAATCAAGTCGGCCACCACACCTTTGGAGTCCATGTACGCGACAATCTCGTCAAGCTTCTGCCAATAGGTGGAGCCGTTGTACTGGGTGAGGTTGAGATGGTCGCGGTCGGGACTGGAAGAGGAGCCCGCATACGGCTGGGCGTCGGGATAGATCGAGTCGGCATCGGAAATGTAATATCCCTGATCGTAAACGTTCAAGCGGATTTTGTTGATCCCGTAGGCGACGTTGCTATCGATCGAAGCCTTCCAGTTGTCATTGACCAGCGCGGAGGCGATCAAGTCGTAATAGGTTTGCCCCATGACGAAATAGTGCGTCCGTCGTCGTAGACGAAGCTGTTCGTGTAATTCGGGTCGACGCGCACGAAGCCGCGTTCACCGGCCAGGGGCGCCGCGGCGTTGAGATCGCCGGTCTGACCGTTCAATCCCGAGTCGGACGAACTCGTCGTGTAAGACCAGTCGCCTTGTGCCGTCGGCGTGAAGCGGACCTTGTAGGTGCTGCCGCCGTCCCAAAAACCGGTGACGGTTTGTGTCACGCCTCCAGGGCCGCTGAACGTGGCCGTAAGGCTCGGTCCGGCCGCATAAGGATTCGCATAGCTTCCGCTGGCGGCAAGCGTGATATCGTACGTCGACCATTGGTGCGACATCTTCTGCCCCTGCGGACGAATCCACGATGGCTGGCACAACAAGCAGGCTGCACATCGCTGCAAGGCGGCGGATCAGGCATGATCGCATGTCTGCTGTTCCGGGTGAGTGACGATCTCGGACTGCGCGGGATGTGCTGAGCGGCGGGAACCGCCTCTATCGTAGCCGAAAGCGGCGCTTCTTGCCACGTTTTTGTTGGGAAACATACCCTCTGCGCGTTGCGACAAAATTGCGGACCCAAGCGAGGTTCATTGCTGCGTTCGGAACGGCAAATCACTCTGGCTGCCCGAACATTCGGCTGCACACCCTTCGCTCGGTCCGGTTGACTGGCAATCCTGAGCTTGGTAGATTCGACGGTTTCCGTGTCCGTCGGCGGTGCAAGAGCACTGAGAAACATGGTTCACGAAGTGACGCTGATCACCGGCGACGGCGTTGGACCGGAGTTGGCCGAGGCGGCGCGCCGCTGCGTCGACGCCACCGGCGTGGCGGTTCGCATGGGACGTCCAGGAGGCCGGGCCGACGTGATGGCCCGGACGCGGCACGCCGCTGCCGGAGGCCACGATGGCGAGCGTCCGCCGCACGCGCTGTGCCTTGAAGGCGCCGATCACCACGCCGGTCGGCACGGGGTTCCGCAGCATCAACGTCCATCTCCGCCAGGAGTTGGGCCTGTTCGCCTGCATTCGCCCCTGCAAGTACTATCCCGGCGTGCGAACCTTCTTCAGCAAGCGGCCGGTCGATCTGGTGATCGTCCGCGAGAACACCGAGGACCTGTACGCGGGCATCGAGTTCGAGGCGGGTCAAGCCAGCGACCGGCGAGCTGATCGACTATATCAACCGCGAGGTCTCCGAGCGGCCGATCCGCTCCGGCCGCGGGGAGACCGGCATGTCGATCAAGCCGATCAGCATTTCTGGCACGCGAGCGGATCGTGCGCTGCGCCTTCGAGTACGCCCGCGACAACGGCCGCCACAAGGTGACGGCCGTCCACAAGGCCAACATCATGAAGCACACGCGACGGGCTGTTTCTGGCCATCGGCCCGCAAGGTGGCCCAAGAGTTCCCCGACATCGAGTTCGAGGACCGCATCGTCGACAACATGTGCATGCAGTTGGTGCAGAAGCCCGAGCTGTACGACGTGCTGGTGCTGCCGAATCTCTACGGCGACATCCTCAGCGACCTGGCGGCCGGTCTGGTCGGCGGGCTGGGCGTGGCGCCCGGGGCGAACATCGGTCCCGACGGCGCCGTCTTCGAGGCCACCCACGGCAGCGCACCGAAGTACAAGGGCCAGAACAAGGTCAACCCCACGGCCCTGATCCTCTCGGCCGTGCTGATGCTGCACCATCTGAAGGAGAATCGACGCGGCCGACCGACTGGAGAGGGCCGTCGCAGCGGTGATTGCCGAGGGGAAAGATGTCACCTACGACATGAAGCCCGACCGCGACGACCCCACGGCGGTCGGCACCCAGGAGATGGCCGCGGCGATTTGCCGGAAGCTGGCCGCGGAAATAGGCGACGAAGGCGAGCCCAAACAGGGGAAGAAAACCAGGAGAATTGGCTGCCGTGGGTTGCGGGGCGGGAGGTTTTCCCGATGATTTCAGTGATTTCGCCGAGCTTGCGGTGGGAGTGCCCCCAGAATTCCGCTAGGGCCCTCCCCCCCGGACAATTCTTCTGCTATGATTCAGTGGTGAATGGCCCGCCGTAACATTGGGGGACAAAGGCTGCGGAATCGGCAAATGCCCCTGGTGGCGAAATGGCCACGGTTGGTGAACGAGCAATATAAACCGGAACACAGGAGTGTCTCGATGACGAACAAGATTCGCTTGTTGATCGCCGACGACCACGAAGTGGTTCGTAGCGGCTTGAAGACGATGCTAGCCGGCACGGAAGTCAAGGTGGTGGGGAAGTCGCAACCGGCGCGGCGGCAGTGAAGTTCGCCCTGGAAAATGATGTGGACGTCGCCCTGCTCGACATCCGCATGCCCGACGGCGATGGTCTGACGACCTTGGGACGAATCAAGCTCGACAAGCCGGACTTGCCCATCTTGATTCTCTCCACCTTTGACAATCCGACGTACGTGGCCCGCGCCGTGGCGTTGGGAGCGAACGGGTATTTGCTGAAGGGATGCACCCGAGACGAACTGTTGGCCGGCATTCGCACGGCGGCTACCGGCGAAAGCGCCTGGACCCGCGACGAGTTGCGGCGCGTCACCGGCGCCCTGGCCACTCCGCGGTTGACTGCCGACGTCGAAGTCCCCTTGACGCAGCGCGAGAGCGAAGTCCTGAAGCAGTTGGCCTACGGGCTGACGAACAAGGAAATCGCGCAAACGCTGCACATCAGCTACGAAACCGTCAAGGAGCACGTGCAGCACATCTTGCGCAAGATCGGCGTTTCCGATCGCACCCAGGCCGCCGTTTGGGCCGTGCGGAAAGAATTGGTGTAGCACTTCGTCCAGCCTGAGTTGACCGACGTGCAGATATCGACCTCTGCCGCGGGCAGGCAGGAGTGCGTGCCTCGGCGTCGCCATATCAATTGCTTTCAATCCGCGTTCACCAGCGGAAGAAGCGGTACGGGTCGTCCCATTCTTCAGGCTTATCCAGATACAGTCCGTTGAGCCAGCGCTGTTCCGGCGTTGCCGCATCGACGGGACTCTGGAACCGCGCCAACAGCGGTGTCGCTCCTTGCACGCCCATGTTGCCCAACAACCGTGTCACCAGAAACGAGACGCGCCGAAACGTTCGCTTGGCAGTGTGTTGCCGGCCATAGTCGAATTGCCAAGGAACGAGTTGGCAGAAGACGACGTTGGCGCCGTCGGCCACAGCGAGCACGCCGTCGCCCGTCACGTTAGCGCCGCCGGACACCAGCGGCAACTCGCGCGGATCGCGGTTGTGGACGTCGGCCGGTCCGATTCCCGCCAGCCAGGAATTCTTGGGCTGCGGTTGAAAATAGGCGGCGATGTGCTCCGCTTTTGTCATGGCGACTTTGGGCAAAGGCGCAACCAAGTCGCTTTGGTCCAGGCCGATGGCCAATAGGCATCCACCCGCGCCCAGCCACTTCTCGATGTCGCCGGCATTGGCTGCGAGCTTTTTCACACCGCCGCGACCAACGATGAGCACCTGGTTGGTTGACAGAGGGCCGCCCTGGTAGGACGCCGCCGCGATGCCTGTCTTCTGCAAATGGTCTCTGCCGGCGGGCTCACCGACGTACAGCGGCTGGCGGTGGGCAGCCGGTTTCCAATCGGAGACATACCGGAGCAAGTTGCGAACTAACCGCTCGGCCGCCGGATCGGCTTCGGTACGTCCGGTGACGTCCATCTCGCAGAACAACACTATCCCTTTTCCCTCGTCGTATTCCATCAAGGGGCTGTACTGGAGGCTGAAACCGCCGTCGACGATGGGGCGGAAATCGCCGCAGGCCGGTTTCTCGATCAGCACGCTGGCCACGTCGCCGCGGTTGCCGCAGCGCCATAGCTGCGTCACCGGGATGCCGCACCAATCGATCGTGGGCAGGAAGTCGAAGGGTTTTTCGCGACGTTGGTAGTCCAGGCGCGGTGGAAGGATGGTGGACGAGCCACGCCAGTCGCGCAGGTTTTCCGGTCCCAGGCCCGCCAACGCCGGATGGTCGGGAACACGCGGAAAGATGGTGCGCAGGCCATATTGGTTCACGCGGAAGCCGAATCGCTTTTCCAGCACGTCGGGCGTCTGCTCGAACACGAGCACTTTCAGACCTTGGCGTACGCCCGCGACATTGAGCCCCCTACCGGAAACGGTGAGCGCGGCTTTGCCCACCACGACCAGATCGTAGCCGGCAAGGTCGGCTCCCGCGTCGACGCGTTGATACTTCACGCCCAACCGATCGAGCAGCCGGCTTGTTTCGCCCTTGGGATCGAACAAGGCGATTTTCGCGGTCGATTTCAGCGCCGGCGGCTGCGGCAGGATGTCGATCGCAAACGTGTCTTCCTGAACCTCGCCGCTGCTGAACTTGGCCGTCATGTGAATTGTGTACGGGCCGGTCGCGGCCGCCGGGACGTCAAAACCCAGTGGAATACGCTCTTGTTGCCCCGTCTCGATGCGGACCGTCTTGTTGCCGCCTACCGGCTGCGGAAGGTTGCACGACCATCGGCAGTCGCAAGTGACGGTTTCTCGCGAGTTATTGATGACGATGACCTCTTTCTCCACGGTTTCGCCGGAGAGGAAGTTGTGGTCCTTGCTGGTAAACGCGCCGCGCTTGCCGCCGATGTAGGCCAGCAGCGGCTGGTTGTTGCGGATAAGGGCCTTGGCGGCGACCGTAGGAATCCAATCGGACCGCTCGTGGCTCAGCTCCATCGAGCCTCCGCGACTATTAACGTAGTCCGGGCTGAACCCGGGCCGCTGCAAGTGCTCCCAGTCGACCTGCAAGTATTTGCGCCGCCGGTCAACGCCGCGGCGCAAGATCCAGAAATGGCTGAAATCCCAGGGGGAATTCGCCGACATTCCCCACGTACGGAAGGCTCGCCAATTGTCGGCCAGGTACATGGCATAGACGGGATAGCGCTCGCGCAGTTCCTTGGACGTCAGATTGTAGGGGTAGTTGTAGCGAGTCCAGCCCTCGCGGGTGCGAAACAAGTTGGCTTCCCAGCGCAGATTCGCCTTCTCTTGCTCGCTGATCTGAAAGGCTCGATCGCCGAAAAACTGGGAGTTCCATTCGGCGAGACAAAACTCCCAGGGCACCACCGCGTTGCCGAACGCCTGTCGGCCCTTATACCATCCCCGGTACATCGTCCAGTCCCAAGGGAACGGTGCGCCGTATTCGCAGGCAAAGAACGGCTTCACGCCTTTGGTGGCCCAATGTCCGAACCAATCGGAGAGCTCTTGGACCGGGACCCAGTTGGGATAGAAGTTCGACGTGTACACCGCGCCGATGTTGCCGCCGGCGTGATGGTAGACGATGCGGGCAGGATCGAGCCGCGTGATGATGGCTTCGGCCCGCAGTGCGCGTTTGGCGTTGTCTTTCGACCAGCGTTCGGTGCGGCCATCGGTGACGCCGTCAATCATGTCGGGGTTCATGTCCTCGCGGTAGCCCACCGAATTGTGACTCGTGCAGTAGAACACGACCGACGGATGGTTTTGCGCCACATGCACGTAGTATGCGGCATGGCGGGCATAGCCGTTATTCTTGTCGGCGTCGGGCGCCCTCCAATCGTATTGGCCGAAGTGCGGCTGCGAAAGCGCGAAAAGCATGCCCACGTCGTCGGCGGCTCGGAGGATTTCTGCATAACTGATGTGCGTGCCCGGCTGGCAGTCGAAGGTGTGCGAGTATACGAAATTGATGCCGAACGTCTTCAGCCGCAGCATGCTCTCCTTGGCGCTCTCATAGGTGGCCGCGCCGGCGCCGACCTGCGCGTTGTCCAAGGGCACGGCGGACAAGTAGATGCGGGTGCCGTTGAGGTAGAAGTCGCGGCCGTCGATCCAAAGCTCGCGGAAGCCGAAGCGGCTGCGGTAGTCCGTGTCGAGAATCGTCCCGCCCGCTGCCAATAGCGAGACGGACAGGTCATTGGTGTTCTGTGGCGTGTTGAGGTCCCAGAGCTTCTCGGGCATCCATTTTTCGGTGACGACGATGCGGCCGTCTTTCAGGTCGGCAGCGCCGAACGGCTTGCTGGTGAACTCCGCAACCCTGCGGCCGTGGTCGGAGACGATGGCATGCAGCGCATAGCGCGCGTCACCTTTCAGGTCCCGAAGTCCCGCATTGAAAGCAATTTCACCCTTGCGAACCGAGGTGGCGACCATCACGTCGCCGATGCGCGGGCCCGGCGGGGTGCTGACCAGATACACGTCGCCGCACAGCCCTCGCCGCGCCACCGTGCTCTTTCCCCGCGTCGGCGCGTTGGTGTTGCCGAACCTCAACATCACCTCCTGCAACGGCATGGCCACGACCAGCACGCTGAGCATGTGCTTGCTTCCGGGAGAACAGAGCGACGTGAGTTCGACCTCGCCCGCCGGGAACGGAATGTCGCCCGCCTTCTTGCCGTCGACGTACACGGCAGCATACGAATTGACGCAGTCCATTGAGACGGCGATGCGGCGTCCCTTCCACGCTGCCGGGATGGTGATCTCGCGCTGGTACCACGCCGCGTCGATGCCGTTGCGACGCGTCGGCTTCCAGTTGGGATGCCGATAAAGGGTTTGGGAGTCGACCATCATGTAGTGCAGGCTCCCTGGCCAGCAGCCCGGAACTTTGTAGTATCCCCAGTTCTCGCTGGGCGGCTGGTCGGCATTCGCATCGGCAGGCTGCCATTGCCACAGACCGTTGATCGAGATGCGCTCGCGGGTAGGGGTCGTGTCGTGCCAGGCCTTGTCCATGTCCCAGATCGCGCTAACGCCTTGCGGCAAGCGAACGGCGGGTTGGTCAGCGCGGAGCCCGGAGCTGACGGCGGTCGTGATAAGCAGCAAGAATGCCGGCGCAGCGTGCTGAGAGATTCGCATGGTCGTGCTCCCTGGCGGGTGGTGGTGGGACGCGGCGGGAAGTCAGAATGGCAGACGCTCGGGCCAACTCCTGACCTGCCCTCACTAATAGTCTTCCGTGGCGTCGGCGTCAAGCAATTACAGTTGTAGCAGGCACGCTCCGTATGCCGTAGCCTGGCTCACCCCCGCACGTCATCATTGCCGCATCGGCGACGCAAAACCTGGACCCGCGTCTCGGACCTAGTCCGGTCAACGGGTCTTTCGCGCCGTGCCGGGCCGGCGGCACCGGATGGCCACGGCGGCGGCTGATCATGCCAAAATGGCAGCCTCGCGATGGACGGCCAACTGAGCCAAGTCTGACGAATCGACGTAACGTGCTTTCTGAAAATGAGTTATGAGAACGCCGCGCGCCACGGCCGCCGACTCGGCATGCCCTTTGCTTTGAGCTATTATCCCAAAAGAGGGTGCCGAACCCTCGTCCGTTTCGACCAAAGGAGTATGAGCATGCCGTCTGGTGAAAAGATTATCGGGATCGACTTGGGAACGACCAACTCCGTCGTGGCCGTCATGGAGGGCAAGGAAGTTAAGGTGATTCCTAACGCCGAAGGCAACCGGCTGACGCCGAGCGTCGTGGCCTTTACCGACAAGGGCGAGACGATCGTCGGCGAGCCTGCCCGGCGACAGGCAGTCACCAACCCGACGCGGACCATCTACTCGATCAAGCGTTTTATGGGCCGTCGCCACAACGAAGTGGCCAGCGAAGAGAAGATCGTGCCGTACAAGGTCGTCGGTGGCCCTGAGGACTATGTGAAGGTGCAAGTCAACGGCAAAGACTATACCCCGCCTGAGATCTCGGCCCTAATTTTGCGCAAGCTCAAAGAGGCGGCCGAGGCGTATCTCGGGCACAAGATCAACAAAGCGGTCATCACCGTGCCGGCGTATTTTAACGACGCGCAGCGTCAAGCCACGAAGGATGCCGGCCAGATTGCCGGGCTGGAAGTGGCACGGATCATCAATGAGCCGACCGCCGCCTCGCTGGCCTACGGGCTCGATAAGAAGAAGAGTGAGAAGATCGTGGTCTTCGACCTTGGCGGCGGCACGTTCGACGTGTCCGTACTCGAAGTGGCCGATGGCGTGTTCCGCGTCATCAGTACTAACGGCGATACACACCTCGGCGGTGACGATTTCGATCAGATGCTGATGAACCACGTGGCCGACGAGTTCAAGAAACAATATGGCATCGATCTGCGCAAGGACACCATGGCCTTGCAGCGGTTGCAGGAGGCCTGCGAGAAGGCTAAGAAGGAACTGAGCCGCGGCGCAATCGACCGACATCAACCTGCCGTTCATCACGGCCGACGCCAGTGGGCCAAAACACTTGCAGATGAACGTCACCCGGGCGAAGCTCGAACAGTTGCTCGATGCGCTCATCGAGCGATGCCGCGGGCCGGTGCAGCAGGCGATGAAGGACGCGCATCTGAGTCCGAAAGACATCGACGAAGTGGTTCTGGTGGGCGGTTCGACTCGCGTGCCGAAAGTTCAGCAACTCGTCAAGGACCTCTTCGATGGCAAGGAGCCGCACAAAGGCGTGAACCCGGACGAAGTCGTGGCCGTGGGCGCGGCGATTCAAGGCGCGGTGCTGGCCGGCGACGTCCACGACGTACTTCTGCTGGACGTGACGCCGTTGTCGCTGGGCATCGAAACCCTCGGCGGCATCATGACCAAGCTCGTCGAGAAGAACACGACCATTCCTACCGAGCGGAAGCAGATCTTCAGCACGGCCGACGACAACCAGACAGCCGTGACGGTGAAGGTCTATCAGGGCGAACGGCAGATGGCGGGCGACAACCGGCTCTTGGGCCAGTTCAACCTCGAAGGCATCCCGCCGGCGCCGCGCGGCATGCCGCAGATCGAAGTCAAGTTCGACATCGACGCCAACGGCATCCTCAACGTGGCTGCGAAGGACCTCGGCACCGGCAAGGAGCAGACCGTGCGCATCGAGCAATCGAGCGGGCTAAGCGAGTCGGAGATCGATAAGATGCGCCACGACGCCGACGCGCACGCCGACGAAGATAAGCACAAGCGGGATCTGGCCGAACAGCGCAACCAAGCGGACTCGATGTGCTGGCAGCTCGAAAAGCTCATCAAGGAGCATGACGCGAAGCTGAGCGGCGCCGACAAGGAAGCCGTCAGCAAGGCCATCGAGAAAACCCGCGAAGCGGCCAAGACCGACGATCTCGACCGGATCAAGGGGGCGGTGCACGAGTTGGAGCAGGCGTCGCACGCGTTGAGTAAGACACTCTACGAGAAGGCCGGCGCCAAGCTGCTGGCGCGGCCCCCGGTGCCGCGCCCGACGCCCAGCAGCCCGGCACCACGCCCCCAACCGGCGGCGAAGAAGAGCCGATCGACGCGGAGTTCGAGGTGAAGGAGTAATGCCCGGTCCCGTCTCCTTTTGGGAGAGGGGTAGGGTGAGAACGGGCTGCTGGGGGTTCACGGCCGATCATCGCTACGCGTCAAAGCACATGATCGACCGCGCAAGGACGTTGCACGAAGCCACCATCCCGCCGGAACAACTCCTCCGGCTGGGCGCTTCGGCAACGGCCAGATCGGCACACTTCTGCTTCCAGTTGTAGAACGTCTGTCCCGAGACGCCCGGCTTCCGCGTGATGTCGGCGACCTTCGTCCGCCCGTCGGCCTGCCGTAGGGCAACGGCACTCTGCTCCTCCGTAAATCGCTTCCGCTTCATGCGCCTCCCCGGGGCGGGCCTGGCTCGAGTTTGAGGTTTCCCATTCGTTTCGGCCCGGCACCACTGTCGGTATATGCCGATAGCTAACACGGGTTATTGCGCATAGAGAATGCTCAAGAAGCGGCGATTTTCGATGCCGGATTGTGGTGGAATTTTCTGCTTCTTGGTATGTTGGATCCTGATACTTCGGCTTCGTGTCCGTTCAGCGAGTGCTCCGGACTGCCACGGGCCTGAAGCCGAACCATAAAACGTCCAATTCGGAGGCAGCGATCGTGTATTCTAAGTTCGCCCGTTGCACGTTGCTAGTTGCCTTCCTGCTGAGCTTCGTTTTCTGCCCTTCTCTGGCAATGGCCGTCGACGTGCCGAAGTGGTCCGTCTATGACATTGACTTGACGGCCACCGGCGGCTCGTCCAACTGGTATACGGACCCAGACGGAGCTGTCACCGCTACATTCACTGGGCCGGGCGGGATCACTGAAACGGTCAGCGGATTCTGGAACGGCGGCAATGCCTTTGATATCCGCTTCACGCCCACGGCGGAAGGAACCTGGACATACACCACCCGTTCTGCCAACTCGGGCTTGAACAACCAAACGGGCACGATTAATGCGGTGGCCGCCGAGGCTGGCAATCATGGCTTCCTGCGGATCGATCCCACGTACAAGAGCAGTTTCGTCTGGGATGACGGCACGCGCAGTTTCCTGTGGGGGCAAACGTATTACGATCTCGCGACGACGGCCATGGTGAACGACCACTGGAAGGCCGGCATCGACAATTCGGCCGCGTATGGGATGACCAAGGTTCGCATGGCCGTGTACCCGTTTGCCTTGGGTTCCACGCGAAGTCACGGCTACCCTGATGTGCAGCCCTATGCGGGCAGTTCCACGAGCCCCAACCGCAACGTCCTGAACATCGCGTATTGGCAGGAGTTGGACGAGGTCGTTAAGTACATCGCATCCAAGGGGATGGTCGCCGACCTGATTCTCACCTCGCCGTATAGCAGCAATCGGCAGTTCGGCACCGATACGCAGAATGACCGCTTTCTCAATTACGTCGTCAACCGCTATTCAGCGTATCGGAACGTCACGTGGTGTCTTGCCAACGAATGGAATTACTCTGCCACCAACGGCGGCACCTATCCCCAAGACCAGAACGACTTCAACCGGATGGGCGAGATCGTGCACAATGGCGATCCATGGCTCGCCAACGGTGCTGCGCTGCGCCCATTGTCAACCCACCAGCGAACGCGCATCGACTTTAACTTCTTCGGCGCGGCCTGGCCAACCGATGCCATCGTTCAATATGGGCCGCGGAACCCGGGGGCCTCTCCCGCCGGCACGCCGAAGAGCACCCACGGCGACCAATGGGGCAACGCCGGGATCGTCTATAACCTCGGTCACAATATGCCCGTAGTGAATGACGAATACGCCTACCTGAACGAAGTCAACGGCGGTGTGACGGTGACCCAGGCGACCTGCCGTTTGACCAGTTGGGGCATTGCGACTGCCGGAGGCTACGGAAGTGCCTCGGACTGGAGCATCCACACCAACTGGACCCCTGGTGTGACCGGCGAATGGTCCTACGAACCGATGTACGACGACATCAAGCACATGGTCGACTTCTTCACGACCAAGGGGATCGAATACTGGAAGATGGCCAGCCACAACGAGTTGAAGACTTCGGGCACGCGAACCTATGTGCTGGCCGAACCGGGGCGGCAATATGTGGCTTATTTGGCAACTGGGGGGACGTTTGCGTTGAGCCTCCCAGCCGGCGAATATTACGCTTACCGGTACAATCCGCGTACGGGCGAGACTACGCCGTTGCCGAACGTCACCGGGGGTGGAGCTGCCTCTTTCACCATGCCCGACTCCAACGATTGGGTCGTCCACCTGAGCACATTCCAAGAGGTTCCCGAACCGGGTGCCCTTGGGTTGCTCGGGCTCGGCGCGGCGGTGCTCAGCGTTGGAATGGTGGCCAGGAGTCGACAGCGCGTACGGCGGCCGTGACGAATTTGCGTTGCTTTCGCTGGCGAGCAGTTTGGACTGTTGTTGGTGGGAGACCGAGGTGTAGAACGCCCTTTTTTCGCAGGAGGTCGCGATCGTGGCTTTGAAGTCTCACCGATGTGCGCCATCCCTTGGTGTCCTGCTAATCACCGTTCTCTTCCCTTCTCTGGCTGTGGCCATCGATGTGCCAAAATGGACTGTCTATGAGATTAGCCTAAAGGCTACGGGCAGTTCCCCGAACTGGTACACAGATCCGAACGCCGTTGTCGCCGCCAAGTTCACCGGCCCGGGCGGCGTTACTCAAACAGTAAATGGATACTGGAACGGCGACAACAGCTTTGAGATTCGTTTTGCGCCTACCGCCGAAGGCACGTGGACGTACACGACGAGTTCGCCGAACGCGGGTCTCAACAACCAGAGCGGCACCATCAACGCCACCAACGCGGAGGCCGCCAACCACGGCTTTCTGCGGATTGATCCCGCGTATCCTAAGAGCTTCGTCTGGGACGACGGCGCACACGACTTTATGTGTGGGCAAACGTACTATTCACTGATGTACGACGCAATGGTCAACGACAACTGGAAAGCGGCGGTCGATAACTCGCGCGCCTATGGCATGAACAAGGTTCGGATGTTCGTCTACGCGCAGGGTGGCTTCGTTAATCTCGCCAGCGTCAGTCACGGTTATCCGGACGTGACGCCCTATTCCGGAACGTGGGACAATCCGAATCGCGACAGTCTGAACTTCGACTATTGGCAGAAGCTTGACGAGGTCGTGGAGTACATGCAGGCGAAAGGAATGGTGGCAGACCTGCTCCTGACCAATTTCTATCGCAACGGGGAGATGTCCGGCACCGACGCGCAGAACGACCGCTTCCTGCGATACGTGGCGGCGCGTTACGCGGCCTATGACAACGTTATCTGGTGCCTGGCGAACGAATGGGACCTCGGCAACGGCGGTGACTATCCGCAGGATCAGGCCGACTTCAACCGCTTTGGCGACATCATGCACAACAGCGATCCCTGGATGGCGGCGGGAGCGGCTTTGCGCCCGTTGTCCATCCATCGGTCAGGTGGCAAAACGGATTTCGGCTTCAACGCGGCGAGTTGGCCAACGCATGTAATCCTTCAATACGGTGGATGGAATGAGAAGCCTGGCGGAGGACACTTTACCAACGGTGACGAGTGGGGCAACTGGGGCATCGTCGCCAACCTCGGCCGCAACATGCCGGTAGTCAACGATGAATATGGCTACGTCGGCCAAACGACCAGCCCCGTGCCAATGGACCGCACCAAGTTGCGCGGCACCATTTGGGGCATCGCCACGGCGGGCGGCTATGGAGCAGCCGGTGATATCCGTATCTTCGGTAGTGATGAAACACGTTGGACGCCTTGCCGGACGGGCGAGTGGGCCGACGCGCCGGACGAATACAGCGACATCAAACGCATGGTCGACTTCTTCACCACCAAGGGCGTCGAATATTGGACAATGACCAGCCACAACGAGTTGAAGACCTCGGGCACGCGGACATACGTGCTGGCCGAACCCGGGCGGCAGTACGTGGTTTACGCCGCCGTCGGCGGCACGTTCACAATCAATCTGCCGGATGGAGACTACTACGCCTACCGATACAATCCGCGCACGGGCGAGACCAGTCCGCTGCCGAACGTCGCCGGTGGCAGTCGGACGTTTGCTCTGCCCGATGCGAACGATTGGGTCATCCATCTGAGCACCTTCCAGGAAGTTCCCGAGCCGACCAGCTTCGGGCTGCTTGGCTTTGGATTGGCGGCCCTGACGTTCTATTGCAAGCAGCGGCAGAGATTATTAACCTGAGATGATCGCGATTACTTCCAAGGAGCAAGTGGGCATGCCGTGCAAGTCCGCTCTTACTGTTGCGTGTCTGATTTGTCTGCTTGCTCTGACTTCGCTGCCGGTAGCGGCCCAGGCCGCCGACGTGCCGCAGTGGTCGACGTACTGCATCCAGTTCACGGCCAGCGGCAGTTCATCAAACTGGTACACCGATCCTGCTGGAATCGTATCCGCGACCTTTACTGGCCCCGGGGGTATCACCAAAACCGTCACTGGTTTCTGGAACGGCGACAACGTGTTCGACATCCGGTTCACGCCCGCCGTGCAGGGCGACTGGACTTATACGACCGACTCCCCTAATGCGGGCTTGAACAATCAGTCGGGCAGTCTCAACGCCGTGGCACCCAATGCGGGCAACCATGGCTTCCTGCGGAGCGATCCGGACAACGAAAATCGCACCTTTGTCTGGGACGACGGCACGCGGTATTTTATGTGGGGGCAAACCTATGACGACATCGTACAGACGGCGATGGCGGGCGCCGACTGGAAGACGGGCATCGATAATTCGCTGGCGCACGGGATGACGAAGGTTCGGATTACCGTCCTCACAGATAGCTCTACCCCTAATTACACCGGCCACGACACCGTCTGGTCGCACGCAAATCACGGATATCCCTACACGTCACCCTACGTCGGCGCCGATAGCCAGGCACTTAACAAGGACCAGTTGAACTTTGCGTATTGGAACAAGCTCGATGAGGTGCTCGCGTATCTCGATTCAAAAGGCATGGTCGCGGAGTTGACCATTTTTCACCCGTACAACCAAAACAACGTCTTCGGAACGGACGCCCAGAACGATCGTTTTCTAAAATACGTTGTCGCCCGCTATGCCGCCTATCACAACGTGACGTGGAATCTCTCTTATGAGTGGGTGATCGCCGATGACGCCGGACATAGCAATCCTCAGGACCAGAACGACTTCAACCACTTTGGCAGCTTGGTGCGGGCCAACGATCCCTGGATTGCCCGGGACGGCGGCCTCCGGCCCTTGAGCGTCCACAACTGTGCAGACTCCATCGTTCACGAGTTCTTGGACGCGGCCTGGTCGACAAGCGTAAGCCAGCAATACCACCGCAACGGCAATTTGGTGTCCAACGTTCAGTACGGAGATGTCTGGGGCAACGCCGGCATCCTTGCAAACCTCGGTCACGGCAAGCCCGTCGTTAACGACGAATACGCGTATATCGGCGGAAACTACAACAACATGCCCTTCACCCAGACCGTTCACCGCAACGCTATATGGGGCGTCGTCACGGCGGGAGGGTTCGGCAGTTCGGGTGACGGACGCGTCTTCACCGACGGCAGCAATCAATGGATCGCATTCAACACGGGCGATTGGGCCAACGCGCCCCAGTACGACGACATCAAGCACATGGTCGACTTCTTCACCACCAAGGGCATTCAATACTGGAAGATGACCAGCCACAATGAGTTGAAGACCTCGGGCACGCGAACGTATGTGCTGGCCGAACCCGGGCGGCAATATGTGGCTTATTTGGCAACTGGGGGGACGTTTGCGTTGAGCCTCCCGGCCGGAGAGTATTACGCCTATCGGTATAATCCGCGCACGGGCGAGACCAGCCCGCTGCCGAGTGTTGCCGGGGGTGGAGCCGCCTCCTTCACCATGCCCGACTCCAACGATTGGGTCGTCCACCTGAGCACATCCCAGGAGGTCCCCGAGCCGGGCAGTTGTGCGATGCTCGGCGAAGCAGTGGTTTGTGTTGGGGCGGTGGCTTGGCGTCGACAGGGTGTACGGCGGCCGTGACGATTCCACGTCGTTTCCGTGGCGAGCATTTTGGACTGATGCTAGTCGGAAGCTGACAGGTAACATATCTATTTTTGAAGGAGGTACGAACCGTGTCTTTAAAGTTTCACCGATGTGCGTCAGCATTTGCCGTCTTACTGGCCCTCGTTCTCTCCTCTTCTCTGGCCGCGGCCGTCGACGTGCCGAAATGGTCCGTCTATGACATTCGCCTGACGGCTACCGGCACTTCCTCGAACTGGTACACCGATCCGAAGGGAGTTGTCACCGCTACGCTCACCGGCCCGGGCGGGGTCACCCAGACCGTCAACGGATTCTGGGACGGCGGCAATGTCTTTGATATCCGCTTCACGCCTACCGTCGAAGGCACGTGGACGTACACCACGAGTTCCCGAAATGCCGGGCTCAACAACAAGAGCGGCACGATCAACGCCGCCGCTCCAAAGGCCAGCAACCACGGCTTTCTGCGCATCGACCCGAAGCATACGAACAGCTTCGTTTGGGACGATGGCACGCGGTATTTCATGATGGGCCAAACGTACTACGATTGGCTCGACGGCGCCATGGCAAATGACAACTGGAAGGCGTCGGTGGACAACATGCCGGCGTACGGCTTCACCAAGGTCCGTTTCAACGTGTATGCAAACAACGTTCCCGGCGAACACAACGACTATCCCGACAGGACACCGTACGGAGGCACGCCGGCTTCTCCCAATCGCGACCATCTTAACATTGCGTACTGGCAGAAGCTTGACGATATGATCCAGTACATGAACGCGAAGGGATTAGTTGCCGACCTGATCGTCACGACCCCTTACGGCGTCGTGGGGCAGAACAACATTCAGTTCGGCACCAATGCACAGAACGACCGGTTCGTGCGATACGTCGTCAATCGTTATGCAGCCTACGACAACGTCATTTGGTGCATGGGCAATGAATGGGAGAAGTCGGCGCGGATGCGGAACTACCCTCAAAAGAAAGCCGACTATAGTCGGCTGGGCAGTATCGTGCGTAACAAGGACCCCTGGATGACCCAAGACTCGGCTTTGCGGCCTTTGACCATACATGGGCTTCAGGTCTGGCGTGATCCGCAGGGGCTTTTTCAGTTTTTCGACCAGCGCTGGCCGACCTATGCCACGATGCAATATGGTCCGCGATCAGGTTACCAGGACGTAGGGGACAATTTGGCGATCCGCAACAACATGGGCCACAATATGCCCGTCGCCAACGATGAGTTCAAGTACATCGGGCAACTCTCGCGCACGGACCATCGCAACGCGCTGTGGAGCATCGCCACGGCGGGAGGTTATTCGAGCACCGCCGACATCAGGGAGAACCCCAACGGAAAGGGCGTCTCCGAAAGCACTGGCGACTGGACCGTTCCGCCCGGAGGTGAATACCGCGACGTTCAGAACTTGACCAGGTTCTTCACCACCAAGGGCATCGAGTACTGGAAGATGACCAGCCACAACGAGGTCAAGACGTCGGGCACACGAGTCTACGTGCTGGCCGAACCGGGACGGCAGTACGTTGTGTACGCCGCCGCCGGTGGCACGTTCACGCTGAAGCTGCCCGCGGGAGACTACTATGCCTACCGCTACAATCCGCGCACGGGCGAGACCAGCCCGTTGCCCAATGTTGCCGGTGGCAGCCGGACGTTTACTCTGCCCGACGCAAGCGACTGGGTCATCCATCTGAGCACGTTTCGAGAGGAACCTTAAAAGTAATTTGGTTTCTTTTGCTTTGCCATAGTAGTTCCAGGAGCCATTCCATGGCGACCGACGGATTTCACACAAGGAGTAAATCATGCGAATAAAATTCGGTGCTGGCGTTTCGTTATTCGTGAGTGCGGCCTGAGTGTTGCTCTTTTCTCGTCTCCGGTCGCGGCGGACGATGTGCCGCAATGGTCAACCTATGAGTTGAGCCTTGCGGCCGACGCTAGCTACTCCAATGCGTACGCCCAGGATGTTCTGGTCACGGTCGCTTTCACCGGGCCGGGCGGAGCTACGAAGAAAGTCACCGGCTTCTGGGATGGTGATAAGACGTTCAAGGTGCGGTTAACCCCCACGGTTCAAGGAATCTGGACTTACACGACCTCCTCGAGCGACCAAGGTCTCAATGGCAAGAGTGGCAGCATCAATGCCGTCGCGCCTGCGCCGGCCAACACGGATTCTTGCGGATCGATGCCAAGCATCCGTACAGTTTCGTCTGGGACGACGGCACCCGTTACTTCATGCAGGGGCAGACCTATTACGATTGGATGCAAGCTGCCAACGTCAACGACAATTGGAGGACGTCGGTTGACAACATGCTGAAGTGCGGCTTCAGCAAGGTCCGCTTCGACGTGTACGCTGACAATTTTCCCGGCGAGCACAACGGGTATCCCGATGCGGAGCCGTACGTCGACACCTCAAAGGGCCGCGTTCGTCCCAACCGTGACGCGTTGAACCTCGCCTATTGGCGCAAGCTTGATGAGATGGTGCAGTACATGAACGCCAAGGGTCTTGTGGCGGATTTTATTTTGACCACGCCCTATCGCAGCAACCGCCAATATGGCACGGACGCGCAAAATGATCGGTTCATCAAGTACACGCTGGCCCGTTATGCAGCATATCCGAACGTGATTTGGTGCATGGCCAACGAATGGGATTCGTCGCAGCAATACAAGGGCACGAACGTTCAGAACAAGGCGGACTTCAACCGCATGGGATCAATGGTGCGCCACGGGGATCCGTGGATGGCCGAGGGGCAGTTCCTGCGTCCCTTGTCGATTCACACTTGGCACCGGAATGTCCATTTTCCATTTTTCGACGCCGGCTGGCCGACGTATGCTGTCCTGCAATACGGGAGAACCGACGATCGAGAGGTGAATCAAGGAATTGTTCACGATCTGGGCCATAATATGCCCGTAGCGGACGACGAGTTTCTGTACATCGGACAGATCACGCCGACGAAGCACCGCCAGTGCCTGTGGGGCATCGCCGCCGCGGGTGGCTACTCGAGCACTGCCGATTTTCGCGAGCATCCAAACGGCATGGGAATCCCCGAGTCGACCGGCGATTGGACCTATCAGCCCGAATACGATGACGTCAAACGCCTGGTCAACTTCTTCACCACCAACGGGATCGAATACTGGAAGATGACCAGTCATAACGAGGTTAAGACGGCGGGCACGCGAGTCTACGTGCTAGCCGAGCCGGGACGGCGGTACGTGGTGTACGCCGCCGTCGGCGGCACCTTCACGCTCGATCTGCCGGCCGGAAACTACCGTGCCTACCGGTACAATCCGCGCACGGGCGAGACCAGCACGCTGCCGAGTGTCGCCGGCGGCAGCCGCACGTTTACTCTGCCCGATGCAAACGACTGGGTCATCCATCTGAGCACGCGTTAAGAGGTCCCCCTCCTCTGCCCCCCTGTGCCGTGCATTCACCGAACGCTCACCAATCGACCGCGCTCCCAGCCCGCGAGCAACGGCGCCGCTTTGTGGCCAGGTGGGCGGTCAGATCGTTGCAGGTTTGAACGGGTTCGACTATATTGTCTGTAGCCACTGCGATAATCCCCCGGGCCGCTGGAAGTGACGCCGCACGCGGTTCAGCACCGGAAGGTCGAACACGGATCGGTCTCCTTAGGTAGTTGTTTTGCAGGCCCTGGGTCTTACGGAAAGGCCCTCGGTCGTGCCGCAAGACCGGCTGGGCTATCAGCGCTGACACAACGGGATGGAGGACGGCATCGTGTTTCTCAGGTCTTTTTTCGCTGTAATGTCTCGCTCCCCCCGGTCGGGACATTCGTCCTCAGCCCGCAAGATCAAGACGTTCCGGCCCACGTTCGAGCCGCTCGAACAGCGCATGTTGTTGTCGATCACCATGGCGCAGTGGTCGACGCAGGACATCGTCTACACCACGACCAATAGCGCTCGAACTGGTACACCGATTCGAGGCAGCTTCAGGTGACGTTCACCCCGCCCTCCGGCAGCGGACTGTCGCCCATCGTAGTCAAGGGGTTTTGGGACGGCGGCAACACGTTCGTAGCCCGCTTCACTCCGACGGTGACGGGGACGTGGACCTATAGCACGGCTGACTCGACCATCACTGGGCTGACGAATACAACGGAAGCCTCGGGCAGCCAGATCGTCGTCGGCACCCGGACGCCGGCAACCACGGCTTTGTGCCATCGACCCGACGTATACGAACAGTTTCGTCTACGACGATGGCACGCGCTACTTCATGTGGGGACAGACTTACTATTCCCTCATGTACGACGCGATGCAGAATGACAACTGGAAGCAGGCCGTCAATGAGTCGCTCAGCCACGGGATGAACAAGGTTCGCATGTTTGTTTACGCGCAAGGCGGCTTTGTCGGCCAGACCAACGTCAGCCACGGCTATCCGGACGTGACGCCCTACGCCGGCTCGTTCGACAGCCCCAACCGTAACGACTTGAACCTCGCCTACTGGGAGAAGCTCGACGAGGTCGTACAGTACATGCAGGACAAGGGGATGGCGGCCGACCTGATCGTCACCAACTTCTATCCCAACGGCTACATGGCAGGAACCGATGCACAGAACGATCGGTTTGTGCAGTACGTCGTCAACCGCTATGCGGGCTATGACAACGTGATCTGGACCCTTGCCAACGAGTGGGAGCACAGGTGACGATACGGCGATCTATCCACAATATAAATCCGACTTCAATCGCATCGGCGGCATCATCCGCAATAGTGATCCTTGGATGACTCAAGAATCGTCGCTTCGGCCGTTATCGATCCATAACCAGAGCGAGTACTTCCAGTTCTTTGATGCCACCTGGCCAACCAACGTTGCCTTCCAATACGGTTGCCCTTGGGACGGGACTCCGGTGTATGGCGACGAAGGCGGCAACAGCTCGATTCGGGCTAATCTCGGCCACGACATGCCCGTGGTTGATGATGAGTATGGCTACGTTGGAAATACCGGAATGACACGGACGCGGACACGCCAAACGATCTGGGGCATTGCTGCCGCCGGCGGTTATGGAAGCGAGGGCGACATCCGCATGTTCGGCAGCGGCGAGACGCGGTGGACGCCGTGCAGGACCGGCGAATGGGCCGATGCCGTGGAATATGGCGATCTGAAGAACATGGTCGATTTCTTCACCACCGAGGGCATCGAATATTGGAAGATGACCAGCCACAACGAACTGAAGTCGGGCAGTTCGCCGACTATCTCTTGGCCGAACCCGGACGTCAGTATGTCTTGTACGCGGCGGCAGGCGACTCCGCAGCCGGGATCAACCTCAGCGGCTACAGCGGAAACTTCAACGTTGTCAAGTTCGACCCGACCAATGGAACAATGACAGACCTTGGCACGGTTGTCGGCGGCGCCACACGCTATTGGAACCTCAACCTCAATGGTAACAACGCAGCCGGCGACAACGATTGGGTGCTCCTGGTGACCAAACTCAACGTGCCCGGCGTCGGTCCGGCAGCTCCCTCCAGTCTCGTCGCCGCGGCCGTCTCCACCAGCCGCATCGATCTCAACTGGACGGACAACAGTTCGACAGAGACGGGTTTCGAGATCGACCGTGCCACCAGTAGCTCGTTTAGCAGTGATCTGACGACGTTCACCGTGGAGGCCAACGTCACTACGTACCAGTCTACGGATCTTACCGACGGCACGACCTACTACTACCGCGTGCGAGCCACTAATAACGGCAACGATTCCACCAACAGCAACACTGCCAGCGCCACAGCCGGCGTTCTTCCTCCCGCCGCGCCCACGGGACTGGTCGCTACGACCATCTCGGCCGCTCAGATCAACCTGACTTGGACGGACAACAGCACCAATGAAACAGGCTTCGAGGTCGATCGGGCCACCAACAGCAGCTTCACCGACGGCCTGACCACAGTCACGGTCGAGGCAAACCTCACGACGTACCAATCCGCGGGCCTCAACGACAGCACCACGTACTACTACCGCGTCCGGGCAACGATTGGTGGCAGCAACGATTCGACCAACAGCAACACGGCCAATGCGACGACGTTTGCCTCGCCGGTACAGTTGTTGAGCGATTATACCTTCGATACGAGCAACGGCGGTCAGATTGCCCCCGCGCACCGGTCGGCGGCACCTCGGTGGGCGGAGCCGCCAGCGGCAGCAGCGGCGCGGCCCTGATCGGCGCCGGCGGCCTTGCCCTGGCCAATAGTGACTCCTATTTCAACGAGGCCTCCGGCTCCCGTCCCAATGCCACCGATGGTGGCGCAGATCCTCGGCACCGAGAGCATCTGGTTCAAGATCTCCCAGAGCAATGGCGTCAATATTTCCATGTTTTGGGTGGCTTCCAACGGCACCAACACCATCAATCACGGCGCATACGGGGATTTTTTAGCCAATACGCTCAATTGGTACAGCAAGAACAACAGCAGCCTTGGTTATGCCAGTTTTAGCACCAACACTGCCGCCTGGGACGATGGTGGCGAGCGTGGCACCTGCTGACCGTGACCTATAGCCTTGCAACGGGTGGCGGCAGCACGGCCCAAATCTTCCTGGACGGCAGCCCGCTGGCCACGACAGAGACGGCCGACAACTTCACTACGACAACAAACATTGGTGCATTCAGCGACTGGGGGGTCGCGAGACTACGGTCGCGCATTCCGGCAGCCAGGGCTCGATGGACGACTTCGCCGTCTGGGGCACGCAACTCACCGCCACCCAGTCCAAGGCCCTGTACAACCTGGGTCTGACGGGCATCGCCGGCACGAACTACAACGCCAAGGACACGAGCACATTGTTCGACGCCTTTATCAACGGCACCGGCACCGTTACCAGCGATGGAAGGAGTTGGACGTTCGTCGCCTCGGGACTCGCCGGCACCGCGGGCACGGTCGGCGACAACTACGTGGTCCTCGACGGCAGCGGCGGCGGCATGATCCTCACGCCGGTCGACGTCACCTGGACCGGCGGCGGCAGTTCCACCTGGAGCACGGCCACTAGTTCCGGCAACTGGAAGAAAACCAGCGACGGCACGACGGCCGACTACGGCAACGATGTCAACGTGATGTTCAACGACACGGCAACGACACTGACGGCCGACATCAGCGCGGCAGACGTTACGCCCACCAGCGTCACCTTTGACAACTCGACAGCGAACTACACGGTCACCGGCACGAAAGGGATCGCCGGACCCACCACGACCGTGACGAAGCAAGGCACCGGCAAGGTGACCCTCGCCAGCGTCAATACCTATGGCGGCCTGACGACCGTCGAGGACGGCACGCTGCAACTCAGCGGCTTTGCCAAGGCGCAGGTTCCGGTGCTAACGGCGCCGGCGTCGACCTGAAGGGCGGCACGCTGGTGCTGGATTACACCGGCGAAACCAGCCAGATGGCGATGGTCGTGGATCTGCTCACCGCGAGCTATGACGCCGAGAGCCAGCACCCACTTCGACACCGGCCAGTTCCAGAGTTCGACCGCGGACGACGCACGGTCTGGGCTGGGCGTACAACAGCACAGCCGGCCAGGTAATTGTGGCCTACACGCTGTATGGCGACGCCAACCTGGACGGAAAGGTGAACCTATCCGATCTCGGCATCTTGGGAGACAATTTATGGCCGCACCGGCATGACCTGGCAGGAAGGCGACTTCAACTACGACGGCGTTTGTGAACCTATCCGCACCTCGGTTACTTGGGAGACAACTACGGCCGTGCGTTGACGGATTTGTCGCCGACCGGCCCTCTGGGCGATCCGAGTCTGGATACCAGTGCGTCGTCCGTTGCGGGCGACCCCCAAGGAGTTGTTGCACCGACGGGCGTTGTCGGGTTGGTGCCTGCGGCAGTGGCGGGCGACGACAAGACCGTCACACCCTCACCCAGCATCCAGCCCACCGCGCGGCAATGGGCGGCCTCGCAAGTGCAGGTCCGGGAAAATGGGTCGCTTCGCACACTGCATAACGCTCGGGCGGCGTTGGTAGACCGGCTCGACCTCGGTGCGGTGGCGGCGTACGAGTTGACACACCGAGCCGGCGTGGAGAGTCTGCTTTCGGCATTGGACGAAGACAGTCAGCCTGCCGGCCGGCAGATTGCCGCGTTTCCGGCCGATCAACCGAGCGTGAAACCCGTTGAGCAGTTCGCCCACGCGGCGCACGGTCGCGGCATCTTTTCAGAACCGCTGGCCTCAGCACCGGCACCACGAAACTAAGGAGCATGTTGTGTTCCCCAGGTCTTTTTTTCATGTCATCTCGCCCTCCCGCCGGTCGGGACATTCGTCCTCAGCCCGTAAGATCAAGACGTTCCGGCCCACGTTCGAGCCGCTCGAGCAGCGGATGCTGTTGTCGATCACGATGGCGCAGTGGTCGACGCAGGACATCGTCTACACGACAGCCGACACTTCCGGGAACTGGTACACCGATTCGAGACAGCTTCAGGTGACGTTCACCCCGCCCTCCGGCAGCGGACTGTCGCCCATCGTGGTCAAGGGGTTTTGGGACGGCGGCAGCACGTTTGTAGCCCGCTTCACTCCGACCACGACAGGGACGTGGACCTACAGCACGGCTGACTCGACCATCACCAATCTGACCAACCAGACCGAAGTCTCGGGCAGTCAAATCGTCGTCGGCGCCCGGACACCGGCAACCACGGCTTTGTGCGCATCGACCCGACGTATACGAACAGCTTCGTCTACGACGATGGCACGCACTATTTCATGTGGGGGCAAACGTATTATGACATCGTCTCACACGGTTTGAGCAACGACTCTTGGAAGGAGGCTATCGACAATACGGCCGCCTACGGGATGACCAAGGTTATTCTGGAGGTCTACACCGACAATTATGGCGGCGCCGAGATGCACCACAATTACCCCGACGCTCAACCCTACACTGGGACCATGACCAACCCCGACCGCGACCACCTCAATCTTGCCTATTGGCAGAAGCTGGACGAAATTGTTGAGTACCTCGATTCCAAAGGGTTGGTGGCCGATCTAGTCGTCACCGACGCCTATAGCAGCAACCGGATGTTCGGAACTGACGCACAAAATGACCGGTATGTCCAGTACGTTGCGGCGCACTACGCGGCTTACGACAACGTCACGTGGAACCTGTGCTTCGAGTGGGACCGGTCCGCAAGTGCGGGTGGGGACAATCCACAAGACAAGAGCGATTTCAACCGGATGGGCACCCTGCTGCGAATGTCTGATCCATGGATGGACCAAGGTACGTCGCCGCGTCCCTTGTCCATCCATCCCGGCGGCGGACGGATCGACTTCCAGTTTTATGACCAGACATGGCCGAGTCACGTGATTCTCCAGTATGGTGGCTGGAACCAGAAGAACCCCGGCGGTGGAGGAGGCACGTACTATAATGGTGACGAGTGGGGCAACGCCGGTGCGGTCTACAACGCCGGACATGGGATGCCCGTGGTCAACGACGAATACGGCTACATCGGCCAGATCGTGGGTACTTCAGGTTATTCGGGCAGCGTCTCGATGACGCGGGAAAATCTCCGCCTCGCTATTTGGGGCACTGCGGTTGGAGGCGGATACGGCAGCTCTGGCGACTGGCGATGGTGTAGCGACGCCGCCGGCACCTTCAAACCGGCCGAGTCCGCCGATTGGGTCGATGCGCCCGGTGAGTATGGCGACATCCAGCGGCTGGCCGACTTCTTCACGACCCGGGGCATCGAGTACTGGAAGATGGCCAGCCACAACGAACTGAAGTCGGGCAGTTCGCCGCGACTATCTTCTGGCAGAACCCGGGCGCCAATACGTCCTGTACACGGCGGCCGGCGACTCCTCGGCCGGAATCAACCTTAGCGGTTACGGCGGAGACTTCGCAGTAGTCAAGTTCGACCCGACCAATGGAACAATGACAGACCTCGGCACGGTTGCCGGAGGCGCCATACACACCTGGAACCTCACCGGTACAAACTCCGCCGGGGGCACCGATTGGGTGCTGCTGGTAACTAGGCTCGACATAATCGGCGTCGGTCCGGCAGCTCCCTCCGATCTCGTCGCTACGGTCGTCTCCACCAGCCGCATCGACCTCAACTGGACGGACAACAGCTCGGTGGAAACAGGATTCGAGATCGATCGGGCCGCGGATAGCTCGTTTACCGGCGATCTGACGACGTTCACCGTCGGGGCCAACATCACCACGTACGAGTCCACGGGCCTTACCAACGGCGCGACCTACTACTACCGAGTGCGAGCCACGATCGGCGGCAGCAATGACTCGGCCAACAGCAACACGGCCAGCGCGATGGCAGGCAATCTCCCTCCGGTTGCGCCCACGGGACTTGGCAGTTCGGTCATCTCAACATCGCAGATCAACTTGACTTGGACGGACAACAGCACGAATGAAACGGGCTTCGAAATCGATCGGGCCACCAACAGCGCGTTTAGCAGCGGGCTGATAACGGTTACCGTTGGGGCCAACATCACGACGTACCAATCCGCGGGCCTCAACCCCAGCACAACATACTACTACCGTGTCCGCGCAACCATTGGCGGCGCCAACGATTCGACCAACAGCAACACGGCCATCGCCACAACGCTCACCCCGCCCGTGCAGTTGTTGAGTGACTATACCTTCGACACCAGCAATGGCGGTCAGATTGCCCCCGGCCGCCGACAGGCGGCACGGCCGTTAGCGGAGCTGCCAGCGGCAGCAGTGGGGCCGCGCTGATCGGCACCGGCGGCCTTGCGTTGGCCAATAGTGACTCCTATTTCAACGAGGCCTCCGGCTCCCGTCCCAATGCCACCGACGGTGGCGCGATCCTCGGCACCGAAAGCATCTGGTTCAAGATATCCCAAAGCGGCAGCATGATTGAGCCCATGTTGTGGGTGGCTTCCAATGGAACCAACACCATCAATCATGGGGCATTTGTCAATTTTTCGAACAACGCCCTTACCTGGTACAGTAAAAACAACGCCAATGACGGTCGGGCCTATTTCACCGCCAGTAGTCCTGTTTGGGATGACGGTGGAGCAGCCTGGCACCAGTTGACGGTAACGTACAGCCTTGCCGTAAACGGCGGCAGCACAGCCCAAATCTACCTGGACGGTGACCCGCTAACGATGACAGAGATCGATGACACTTTCACCACGACGACGAACATCGGCAACTTCAACGAATGGGCGGTCTCCCGCGATCTGGCTGGCACCGTGGATGGCAGCCAGGGCTCGATGGACGACTTCGCCGTCTGGGGCACGCAACTCACCGCCACCCAGTCCAAGGCCCTGTACAACCTGGGCCTGACGGGCATCGCCGGCACGAACTACAACGCCAAGGACGTTACCGCGTTGTTCAACGGGTTCAGCAGCAGTACCGGCGCCGTTACCAGCGATGGAAGGAGTTGGACGTTCGTCGCCTCGGGACTCGCCGGCACCGCGGGCACGGTCGGCGACAACTACGTGGTCCTCGACGGCAGCGGCGGCGGCATGATCCTCACGCCGGTCGACGTCACCTGGACCGGCGGCGGCAGTTCCACCTGGAGCACGGCCACTAGTTCCGGCAACTGGAAGAAAACCAGCGACGGCACGACGGCCGACTACGGCAACGATGTCAACGTGATGTTCAACGACACGGCAACGACACTGACGGCCGACATCAGCGCGGCAGACGTTACGCCCACCAGCGTCACCTTTGACAACTCGACAGCGAACTACACGGTCACCGGCACGAAAGGGATCGCCGGACCCACCACGACCGTGACGAAGCAAGGCACCGGCAAGGTGACCCTCGCCAGCGTCAATACCTATGGCGGCCTGACGACCGTCGAGGACGGCACGCTGCAACTCAGCGGCTTTGCCAAGGCGCAGGTTCCGGTGCTAAGCGGCGCCGGCGTCGACCTGAAGGGCGGCACGCTGGTGCTGGATTACACCGGCGAAACCAGCCAGATGGCGATGGTCGTGGATCTGCTCACCGCGAGCTATGACGCCGAGAGCAGCACCCACTTCGACACCGGCCAGTTCCAGAGTTCGACCGCGGACGACGCGCACGGTCTGGGCTGGGCGTACAACAGCACAGCCGGCCAGGTAATTGTGGCCTACACGCTGTATGGCGACGCCAACCTGGACGGAAAGGTGAACCTATCCGATCTCGGCATCTTGGGAGACAATTATGGCCGCACCGGCATGACCTGGCAGGAAGGCGACTTCAACTACGACGGCGTTGTGAACCTATCCGACCTCGGTTACTTGGGAGACAACTACGGCCGTGCGTTGACGGATTTGTCGCCGACCGGCCCTCTGGGCGATCCGAGTCTGGATACCAGTGCGTCGTCCGTTGCGGGCGACCCCCAAGGAGTTGTTGCACCGACGGGCGTTGTCGGGTTGGTGCCTGCGGCAGTGGCGGGCGACGACAAGACCGTTACACCTTCACCGAGCATCCAGCCCACCGCGCCGCAAGTGCAGGTCCGGGAAAATGGGTCGCTTCGCACACTGCATAACGTTCGGGCGGCGTTGGTAGACCGGCTCGACCTCGGTGCGGTGGCGGCATACGAGTTGACACACCGAGCCGGCGTGGAGAGTCTGCTTTCGGCATTGGACGAAGACAGTCAGCCCGTCGGCCGGCAGATTGCCGCGTTTCTGGCCGATCAACCGAGCGTGAAACCCGTTGAGCAGTTCGCCCACGCGGCGCACGGTCGCGAACTATTCTCGGCAGGCATGCGATCGCTGGCCGCCCGGTGACTGGGAGACACGTCGCAAAAACAACACTACTGGCCGCGGTCTAGTCCCGCAGCCACTTTCGCTATCGTTTGGGCCCATTTGCGTGGCTGGCGGCCAGCGTCGGCAGCACGGCAATCGTCGCTGCTGTAACGCGCAAATCGCTGCAAAACCACTTAACCGGCCACAACCGGTCGCGTGCACCGCAGCGGCCAGGCCGCGATTGGCATCGGGAAAGCCCCGATGAACAGTTCAGCACGTTCCCGGCCTGGAACTTATCGGCACAGCGTACAATACGGGCCGTCCGAGAAAGGATATCCCAATCAAGGAGGGACGAAACATGTTGGTTCTAAGTCGCAAGCGAGGGGAAACGGTTGTCATCGGCAGCGGCATCACGGTTACCGTTGTAGCGGTCCACGGCGACCGAGTAAGACTCGGCGTGGTCGCCCCGGCCGAAGTGCCCGTTCATCGGGAGGAGATTTACCGGAAAATCGGAGACGATTCGGCCACGTTCCGGTTTGCCGGGTGCGCGTAGGAGCAAGCAGCGAGCCGCAACTCAGATGACCCAGGAGCACATGCCATGACACTCCCGACCATCACCGAAGCGAATTGCAGCGGGCTTCAACTGCCGGTGATACGCCAAGCAGGCACCGCGACGACAGAGCGAACGTTGCTTGAGTACTACGAGTACCTGTCGGAACACCTTTCGCTGCCATTTACGGCTTACTATCCTGAGCCGACGAACGCCGTCGAGGAATTCGAGTTTTGCTGCAGCGTTCTGGAGGTGCTCAACCCGAATGAATTCCTTGGCGACGCGTACGACGGCATTTTCTGCGAAGTCCGCAAAGGAAAGTTCGAGGTCAATATACCGCTGGTCGAGTTGCATATGCCCCAGCGTGGTCCGAACTTCCAATTGCTTGAGGGCTACTGGCAGTGGTTCTGGAACTGGCAGACGGTTTCCTACTGCCAACGCTAATTGCCCAATACCTTCAGATTCGTGCTGTTCCCCTTCACAACCTTTCGCCAGAGAGGAGGTCTCAACTCGTGCAGGTTTTTGCCCAGAATAGGAGCGAAAGCATCGTCATTAATGGTGAGATTACCATCACCGTTGCCGGTATTTTCGACGACGAGGTCGTCTTGGCCATCGACGCCCCTGCGTGGATCGATGTCTCCGAACAACCGGCCGAAACGACGCCGCACCGTCAAGTTATGCGGCTGCTCACCCAGCCTCCGCTTTGACATTCTGCTTTCTCTTGGGCGTATGGCAAAAGATGCCGTCGAGCATCAAGCCCTGCGGCATTCGAGGTTTGAGTTTGGTGAAGTGCCGAGACTTCGGCTGAGGTGGAGGCACGGGGCTATCGACTCCAGCCTGTTCATGGCCTGTCCTCCAGCAAGTTCTTGCACCGGCGCAAGGCTCGGCCGCCTGGCAGCAACGGTCGGACCGGCCAACGGCGTCCGTGATCAGGCTGCTCGCCCATGATAATACTGGAGCAGGCCGCCGAGGCGTTCGTGGCATTTGATCGCTCCAACGGTAGACATGATCATGCGAGCACGGCGGAGCAACGTTTACTCCAGATAGGTTTTGCTCCTTCCGGTCAATTAGCCTGCAGCGCCTGGCCAAAAACATAGCTTGACCTACGAGCAGAATTCAATATAGTATACGCATGTCAGGGTTATTCAATTGACTCCACCGACCGCAAGATGTAGTATGCGAGGCATGGAAGATTACCCTCGCAGCATCTTGGAACTGGAAGAGCGGTTCCGCACCGAGGAGGCTTGCCGCGGTTATTTGATGCGGTTGCGATGGCCAAGTGGCTTTGTGTGCCCGCGTTGTGGGCACTGCGGTGGATGGCCCGCCACGCGAGGCCGCCTCGTCTGCCAAAATTGCCGCTACCAGGCATCCGTCACCGCAGGAACCATTTTCCAGGATACGCACAAGCCTCTCCGGCTGTGGTTCCGTGCGATTTGGCAGGTCACCAGCCAGAAGAACGGCGCCAGCGCCGTTAACGTGCAGCAAGTGCTGGGGCTTGGGAGCTACTTGACGGCCTGGACCTGGTTGCACAAATTGCGACGGGCTATGGTTCGTCCGGGCCGAGACCGTTTGCAGGGACGGGTGGAGGTGGATGAAACGTATGTGGGCGGGGAAACGAAAGGAGCAGACGGGCGGAAGACAGAAAAGGCCCTCGTGATAATCGCCGCAGAAGAGGATGGGCGGGGAACGGGACGCATTCGGATGGCCAGAATTCCCAATGTGACGCGCAAGTCCCTGCACGGCTTTATTCGAGCCGCGATCGAGCCAGGCAGTACCGTCCATACCGATGGTTATCCAGCCTATAGGGAGCTGGAAGCGATCGGCTATCAACACGAGGCGACATCCTTGCTGGGCCATGGCGAAGACGCCGCCACCCAGTTACTACCGCGAGTTCACCGTATTGCGTCCTTGCTGAAAAGATGGCTGCTAGGGACTCACCAAGGGGCGGTAGAGAAAGCTTACCTTGATTATTATCTTGATGAGTTCACCTTTCGCTTCAACCGCCGTACGTCACGATCTCGCGGCAAGCTTTTCTACCGACTGCTTCAGCAGGCAATGCAGGTCGAGCCTGCGCCCTACCAGAGCATTGTGACCGTCGCCAAGGAATTGCACGACCACAAGATATAGTGGTCGGTGGAGTCAATTGAATAACCATGACGCATGTTTATATTCAATACAAGCTCCCACACCCCCGAATCTTCCCCCTGACCAGATAGTCTCGTAACCTCGTTATCACACAAGTCGTTTTTGACCGAGGCGTTGGAAACACACCGTCCGCGAAAGGCGGCCGGCTTCTTGCCTGCTAGAATCGTCGTGGCCAAGGGGAGCAACACGACCGCAGCACGGCGACGGCTTGCCCAAAGCATCTGCGCGGTCTACCCGGAGGCCAAGGTAGTTGAAGATTTCGGCACGCCGCACAACCGGGTCGATCTGGGCCAATCCGATCCGCTGGGGCTCCACGAGGAAGGCAAACGCACACTGGTGTTAGCCGAACACAACAGTGCCGTCCGTCAGAGCACGGAGGAAAAGAACTCTTGCCCCAACTATTGGCACTTTTCGCCGTATGGTTTTTGCCCATTTGGCTGTGCCTACTGCTACCTGGCGGGCACGCAAGGCATCCGATTTTCTCCCACGGTCAAAGTATTCCCCAATCTGCCTGAAATCCTCGCCGAAGTCGACCGCAAAGCTCATCGGCTCGGGCAACCGACGGCCTTCTATCTTGGCAAGCTTCAAGACGGCCTAGGCGATATCCGTTACGGTCGTCAGTGCCCGTAACCAGGACGCAACCTGATGCGCTGCTTTTGTATCGCGGCAATTCCGCGATTGTCACGTCCACCGTTCTACCTGAACAATGCCTTGCGGTTGACGGTTGCCGATGCCTTTTGCAAGGTAGTCAATCGCTTGCGGTTGGACGTCCCGGCCTGTGCCATTATGAACGATCATGTGCATTTTTTGGTGTGGCGATCGAAATACGCGGTCGAATATCGAATATGTGGTCAACCAACTCAAAGGGGCTGCCACGTTGGCGCTCGGGGCGCCCGAATCGCCGTGGACGAAAGGTCCCTGGAAAGTGTTCCACAACGACGAGTTGTCGCTTCCAGTCGCGGCAAATTACGTCGATGCCAATCCAACGGCGGCGGGCTTGCGGTCGCAGCGATGGGAGTTCTGACGCCGTTGCCACCGGACCGCTAAAGCGTTTTTCAGGACAATCCGGGGCATTGGCCGCCGTGCCGGCGGCCGCTAAACTTCTGTTGGACACCCATCGGCGTTTAGCGGTCGCGAAGCCGCTGTTGGGTGCTGTTTCCGCCGTTTCCCGGTCGCCGGCACGGCGACCCACGTGCAAACTGCTGTCGTTTTCTAATATGTCGCTGTTTGACGCGAGTGAAGCCGCGAATCGCGAGGATGCCCAACCGCTGGCGGCGCGGATGCGGCCACGGACGCTCGACGAGTTCGTTGGCCAGCAGCACTTCCTCGGTGAAGGAAAACTGCTGCGGCGGCTGCTCGATGCCGATCGGCTTGGCTCGGTGATCTTCTACGGCCCGCCCGGCAGCGGCAAAACGACGTTGGCGCGGGTCCTGGCCGGCGCCACCCGAAGTCACTTCCACCAACTGAGTGCCGTGGCCAGCGGCGTCAAAGAGTTGCGTGAAGTTCTCGCCGAGGCATACGACCGGCTGTCGGCATCGGGCCAGCGAACGCTCTTGTTTGTCGACGAAATCCACCGCTTCAACAAGGCTCAGCAAGACGTGCTGCTGCCCGGCGTGGAAGAGGGAGTGGTGATCCTGGTCGGCGCCACGACGGAAAATCCGTTCTTTACCATCAACAGCGCGCTGGTGAGCCGCAGCCGCGTGTTTCAGTTCGAGCCGCTTTCGAACGACGACATCAAGACCTTGGTGCGCCGGGCGGTGGCCGATCCGGAGCGCGGCCTGGGCCAGCGGCCGATCCACTTGCACGACGAGGCATTGGAGTTCCTGGCCGCTACGAGCGATGGCGACGCCCGCCGGGCACTTTCGGCGTTGGAGGTGGGCGTGCTTTCGAGCCGCGAGACCGCGGTCGAGTTCACTCGCCAGTTGGCCGAAGAGTCGGTGCAACGCAAGGCGGTGCGGTATGACCGCCAGGGCGACACCCACTACGATTCTATCAGCGCTCTGATCAAGAGTATTCGCGGCAGCGATCCCGACGCCGCGTTGTACTGGCTCGCGCGGATGCTCGAAGGGGGCGAGGACGTGCGTTTCCTAGCCCGGCGGCTGGTGATTTTGGCCAGCGAGGACATCGGCAACGCCGATCCGGCCGCGCTGCCGCTGGCCGTGGCGGCGGCACACGCCTGTGAGTTGGTCGGCCTGCCCGAGTGTCAGCTCACCTTGGCCCAGGCGGTCACTTATTTGGCCTGTGCGCCGAAATCGAACGCGGCCACTGTCGGGATCGGCGAGGCCCGACGTGACGTCCGCGAAGACCGCCTGCTGCCCGTCCCCGTCCACCTGCGCGATAGCCATTACCCGGGCGCCAAACGGCTGGGGCACGGCGAGGGCTATCAATACTCGCACGAGTCGGCCGACGCAATTGCCGCCCAGGAGTATCTTGGCGTCGAGCGGGAGTACTATCGTCCGACCGATCGCGGCTTCGAGCAGGAATTGGCCCGGCGTCTGGAGGCAATCCGGGCGAGGCTGCGAGGGGATAAGTGAGCAGAGCTTGGGGGCAAAGCCCGCCGGCTGCCGGCTACCCGGTTGCCGACCATGCCTAGCCGCCGAAAATTGCGAGCGAGACAGCCGATTTTGCCATAGCATCCTCTGCCTCTTTCGCGTATGATCCACGCGCTTTGGGTCGGCCAGGAAGGCCGCATCTGCTACCAGGAAAGGAATCCGGCTAGCGCAGCCAGTGTGGCCGCCACGCCTGCCAACCCGAGCAGGATCCACCACAGCGGCTTGTTGGAGAACACGGTTTCGCCGGGCGTAATGTAGGTCTCGCAAACCGGACAATACTCGGCGTCTTCGTAGACTTCCGCACCGCAGTGAGGACACGCGACGGTGTCCGTCGCGTCGTCCGACTGGTCGTCCTCGTCCGGATACTCGTCGTCCAGGTCGTCGAAATCGGAGTCGTCAGGAAGCATGGGTCACGTGACTAGCGAACTCGGGATTCGGGACTGGTGAATTTGGGATTAGAACTGTGAGTCGATTGGGACGCAACGGGCTTGTTTCATCTCGAGCCTCGAGTCCCTAGCTGCCAACTAGCTCTCTTCGTGATTCGTCAAGGAGGACGAACATGAACTTCTTTAAGAACCTGGCCATCATCGCTGTTCTAGGGGTGGTCGGCTACGGGGTGTACGCCTCGCTGGCCCGCAACAATGTCGATACGTCGCCGCCGCCGGGCGTTGCCCCCGCATGGCCGGGCGTACCGAAAGTCGAACTGCCCGCGACCAAACCGGCCTCCAACCCTCCGTTGGCGTTGGGCGCCACGCCGGTTCGGCCCGTACCCGCCACAAAACTCGGCGCCGGCGGCGCCGCTCCGCCGTTTGCTTCCCCCCCGATGTCCGGCACGGCCGGCAGTCCATCGGCCGGTGCCGCGCCGTTGCTGCCCTATCCTTCCACATCGGCCTCACCGGTCGCCAGCGGGGCATCGCCTGACGGCGCGTCAGCCGCGGCCGCCCCTGCAATAACCCTCGGCGCGCCGGTGGTCCCCGTCACGCCCTCTCGGACGACAGCCAATCCGCCGGCGCCGTTACAGGCATCGCTGCCCGAGAGCATGCACAGCCTTGCAGCGCCGCTTGGCGCTGCACGGGGCCTCGCGCCGGCGACCAACCCGACGGAGCGCCTCCTGCAATCCAAATTTGCGGCCTTCATGGCGGAGGTGCAGAAGAACCTTCAGCAGAACAAGCTGGCCGAGGCGTACCAAGCTCTAAGCACCCTCTACACCTCGGCCGAACTACCGGCGGACCAAGAGAGGCAGGTTACGGCCCTGTTGGATCAATTGGCGGGCACAGTGGTCTACTCGCGGCGCCATTTTTTGGAGCCACCGTATATCACCCGGCAAGGCGACACCTTGGAAACCGTGGCCCAGAAATACAACGTCCCCTGGCAACTGCTCGGTCACGTCAACGGCCTGATGCCGCCGGGCGAAGGTTTTGCGGACACGGCGACCAAGGACTTGCCACTGCCTGTGGGCATGGAACTGAAGGTCGTGCGCGGCCCGTTTGAAGCCGTCGTGCATCTCGACCGCCACGAATTGACGCTCATGGTCCAGAATCGCTACGCCGGGCGCTTTGCCATCGGCGTCGGGCAGGACCAACCGCAACTCGAGGGCAGCTACGTGGTCCGCCAGAAAGTGCTCAATCCGGCCTACTACGGATCGGACGGCGCCAACGCCAATCCTGGCGACTCGAACAACCCGCTCGGCGGCGCTGGATCGGCCTCAGCGATCGGATCGGCATCCACGGGACCAACGATCCGGCCGCCATTGGCCGCGACGACAACCGCGGCACAATCTGCGTCAGCGACCGCGATTTGCAGGACCTTTACGGCATCCTCTCCGTCGGCTCGAGAGTGACCGTGATGCGATAGCGAGGGCCTCGTCAAGAGGTTGGAAAGCGGGCTGCGGTCGACGAACCCCCCGCTCCAACCGCCAGCCCCCGCCCTCTACGCCGGCTCCTCACGCGTAATCTGGCGAATCCACGCGGACTGTTCGGCGTGTTGTGAGGTCGCCAGGTGGTGCCGCGACAAGTTGTTGCCGATTTTTTCGTAAATCGGCCATTGACGCCACAAATCGGCGGTGATAGGATTTTTGGTTTCCGCTTTATCGGCGGAGTGTTGGTTGGCAAGTCGGCGGGCGAAGATTGTCGGAGGACTTCCGTGGCAGGTCACACGAGGAGATCATCCGGATCCGGATGGAGGCGTACGATCACGCCGTCCTGGATCAGAGCGCCACGGACATCGTCGACACGGCCAAGCGGACCGGCTCGGTGGTTCACGGCCCGATTCCTTTGCCGACGCGAATCGAGCGCTACACCGTCCTGTCCAGTCCCCACGTGGACAAGAAGGCCCGGCAGCAATTTGAGATCCGCACGCACAAGCGGCTGATCGACATCATGCAGGCGACGGCCAAGACGATCGAGGCGCTCAACAAGTTGAGCCTGCCGGCCGGCGTCGACATCAAGATCAAGGCCACCAGCAGGCACTAGGAGAAGTAAGAGGGTTCAGGGTTCGGGGTTCAGATCTGCACGTCTGGGAAGCTGAACCCTGAACCCCGAACCCTTGAGAACTGCTATGAAACGGAAGCTGGGCGGGTAATGCCGGCCGACGAGTCGGCCGTTCCCGCCGGCGACGTGATAAAGGCAAGAGCGATGATAGTTGGACTACTCGGCCGCAAGGTCGGGATGACGCAGATTTTCGACCCGACCGGCCAGGTGATCCCGGTGACGGTGATCCAGGCCGGTCCCTGCCACGTGCTGCAGGTGAAGACGCAGCAGCAAGACGGCTACGAGGCGGTTCAGCTAGGCTATCTGGATAAGCCTCGTCGCCTTGCCAGCCGCGCCGATCGCGGCCACGTCGCCAACTCGACAGCAAACGCCAGCGCCGCCGTGCCGCCGCCGGGGTCGCGCCGTTGCCCAAGGCCGACTGCGAGCCCAACGTTTCGTTCGCGAGTTTCGCGGCACGCGTCGAGGGCTCGAGGTCGGCCAGGAACTCAAGGTCGACGTCTTCTCGCAAGTCGCGGCGGTCGACGTCGTCGGCACCAGCAAGGGCCGCGGCACCGCCGGCGCCATGAAGCGGCACAACTTCAAAGGCCAGCGGGCGTCGCACGGCGTGAAGAAGGTGCACCGCCACGTCGGCGGCATCGGCTGCAGTGCCGATCCCCACCACGTGTTCAAGGGCCGGCAGATGGCCGGCCACTATGGCGACGGCCCGCCGCACCGTCCGCAACATCAAGGTGGTGCAGATCGACGCGGACAACAACCTGCTGCTGGTCCGCGGGGCGCGTCCCGGGCCCCAACGGCGGCTACGTGGTGATTCGGCAGACGAACAAGTTGTAAGGATGTAGAAGGAGTAGGGTGCGTCCACGACGCACCGCTTTCCCATGACGGTGCGTCCGGACGCACCCTACGGACACGCAAAATGGTCAGCTTGCCGGTCTACGATCGAACCGGCGCGGAAGTCGGCACGTACGAGATCGACCCGGCCGAGTTGGCCCCGCGCATCAGCAAGCAATTGCTGCACGACGTCGTGGTGATGTACCAGACGAACCGCCGCCAGGGCTCGGCGAAGACGAAGACCCGGTCGGAAGTCTCGCGGCACGACGAAGAAGATGTACCGGCAGAAGGGCACGGGCAACGCCCGGGCCGGCTCGCGCCGCAGCGGCGTCCGCCGCGGCGGCGGGCACATCCTCGCCAAGCGGCCGCGGGACTGGTCGTACCGGCTGCCGAAGAAGGCGGTCCGGCTGGCCACGCGGATGGCCGTGGCCTCGCGCATTGCCGACGACGAGATCACGCTGATCGACGATCTGGCGTTCGAGCAGCCGAAGACCCGGGAGATGGCGGCCGTTCTGAAGGCGCTGAATCTCGACGGCCAGCCTTGCTGGTGGCCGTGCCGGGCTACGACGTGAACGTCTACAAGAGCATCCGCAACCTGGCCGACGTGCCGGTGTTGCCGGTGGCGGAGCTGAACGCCCTGGACGTGTTGACTCCCGGCGGCTGCTGATGACCACGTCGGCGATGGACGCCTTCCGCGAGAAGGCCGGCAGAAATAGTGCGTAGAGCCGCGGCCATTGGCAAGACGCGATGGAGACGATAGGAATCGCCATGGCCCGAGACGTCACCAAGACCGCCTTGAGTTGGAGCCGCACCAGATCATCCTGCGGCCGCTGGTGACCGAGAAGGGATCCACAAGGCGAGCCGTAACAACGCCTACGCCTTCGAGGTCAACCGGATGGCCGGCAAGGAGGACATTCGCCGGGCGGTGGAGGAGTTGTTCGACGTGAAGGTGGTGCGGGTGAACACGCAGAATCGCAAGGGCAAGCCGCGCCGGAGCAGTTTCCGTGGCGGATCGACCAAGGCCTGGAAGAAAGCCATCGTTACGCTGGACCCGGAACACCGGATCAATTTCTTCTAGGCAGTACAGCAGTTGTCAGTCAGAACACTGAAAACTGACAACCGTACACTGACAACTGCCAACTCCCATGGGCATTCGCCGATACAATCCGACGACGCCGGGCCGCCGCGGGGCGACGCGTCAGCGATTTTGCCGATCTGACGCCGGGCGCCAAGCCGGCCAAGACCCTGCTGGCCCGAAGAAGCGCACGGGCGGGCGGAACAACCAGGGCAAGATCACCGCGCGGCACCGCGGCGGGGGCCACAAGCGGCAGTATCGGCAGATCGACTTCCGCCGCAACAAGGACGGCGTGCCGGCCGTGGTCGACTCGATCCAGTACGACCCGAACCGCAGTGCCCGGATCGCCCTGTTGCACTACGTGGACGGCGAGAAGCGCTACATCCTCGCCCCGGACGGGCTTGAAGGCCGGGGACCAGGTGCTCAGCGGCGCCGACGCGCCGCCGTCGGTCGGCAACTGCCTGCCGCTGGCGAACATTCCGCTGGGCACGGACATCCACAACATCGAGATGCAGCCCGGCCGCGGCGGCGTGCTGTGCCGGTCGGCGGGCGCCCGCGCGACGCTGGCCGCCCGCGACGCCGATTGGGCGCAGATCAACCTGCCCAGCGGCGAAATTCGCCGCGTGCCGGCCGCGTGCCGGGCGACGATCGGCACGATCGGCAATTCGGAGCACATGGGCATCGTGTTGGGCAAGGCGGGGCGCAAGCGGTGGCTGGGCCGCCGGCCCCACGTCCGCGGCACGGCCATGAACCCCATCGACCATCCGCACGGCGGCGGTGAAGGCCGCACCAAGGGCGGACGCCACCCGGTCAGCCCCACCGGCAAGCCGGCCAAGGGCGGTTCGACCCGCAAGCGTCGCAAGCCGTCGAACAAGGCGATCGTCCGCCGCCGCCGGTCGCGGCGATACGGACTGTTGAAGATTAAGTAGAAATGGTTCGAGGCCAGTGATCAGTGGAAGTGGCCATCCATGAGCCGAGACATAGCATCAGAAGCACGATCGCTGAAGACACTGCACAGCCACTGACAGCACTAGACTAGCATGACTACCATGGGAAGATCGCTAAAAAAGGCCCGTTCGTCGACCCCAAGCTGTTCCTCAAGGTGGAGAAGCAGAACGACGATGGGGACGAAGGAGCCGATCAAGACGTGGGCTCGGGCGTGCACCGATCGTGCCCGAATTCGTCGGCCACACGTTCATGGTCCACAACGGCAAGCTGCATTTGAAGGTGTTTGTGACCGAGGAGATGGTCGGGCACAAGCTGGGAGAGTTCGCCCCGACGCGGACGTTCCGCGGTCACGGCGGGAAAGGCAAGCGGTAGGGAGCGACAGCGATGGCGTACCAAGCACCTACCGATTCGCCCGGATCAGCGCCCGCAAGGTGCGGCCGCTGGCGGACCTGATCCGCGGCAAGTTCGCCGACGACGCGTTGGACATCCTCAGGTATCAGCCGCACCGCGGGGCGCGGATGCTGGAGAAGGTGCTCCGCAGCGCCATGGCCAACGCCGAGGACCGCCGGGCGCAGAACCTGCATCAGCTTGGTGGTGACGATTGCCGGTCGACGGGGGGCCGATGTTCAGGCGGATGCGGCCCAAGGCCCGCGGCATGGCCTCGGTCATCAAGAAACGAATGTCGCACATCCGCGTGGCGTTGGAAGTACCGGAGTAGCCAGTAGCATGGGTCAAAAAGTCAATCCCGTCGGATTTCGCACCGGCATCATGATCGGCTGGAAGAGCCGCTGGTACGCCTCGAAGCAGGAGTTCGCCGACCTGCTGATCGAGGACCAGAAGATCCGCCAGTTCATCAAGAACCGCAAGGACCGGTTCGGCAAGCCGATGTACCCGACGATCGCCAAGATCGAGATCGAGCGGACGCGCGACGAGGTCAAGGTGGTGCTGTTTTCGGCCCGGCCGGGCGTGTTGATCGGCCGCAAGGGCGAGCGGGTCGAGGAGCTGCAGAACGAGCTGCAAGAGAAGACCGGGCGCCGGATCAACATCAAGATCGAAGAGATCAACCGGCCGGAAATCGTCGCCCAACTGGTCGCCGAGGACATCGCCGAGCAGTTGGCGAAGCGGGCGAGCTTCCGGCGGACGATGAAGCGGGCGATGGAGCAAACCATGGAGGCCGGGGCCAAGGGGATCAAGATCCAGTTGGCCGGGCCGGCTCGGCGGGGCGGAAATGGCCCGCCGCGAGAAACAGATCGCCGGCTCCATTCCGCTCTCCACGCTGCGGGCGAAAATCGACTACGGCTTTGCCGAGGCGCTGATCGCCCAAGGCCACATCGGCATGCAAGTGTGGATCAACCAGGGCATGTATAGCGAGGACGAGATCGATGGCGTTGATGCCAAAGCGGGTCAAGCATCGAAAAAGCCAAAGAGGTCGTATAAAAGGTAACGCCACCCGCGGCAACCGCGTGGTGCTTCGGCGATTTCGGCTTGCAGGCCATCCAAGGCGGCTGGATCAGCGCGGCGACGATCGAGGCCGGCCGTATCGCGGCGCAGCAATACCTGCGCACCGAGGGCCGGCTGTACATCCGCATTTTCCCCCACAAGCCGATCACGTCGATCCCCCTGGAAACCCGCATGGGCAAGGGCAAGGGCGAGCCGGACTACTGGGCGGCGGTGGTCCGGCCGGGCACGGTGCTGTACGAGATCGGCGGCGTAACGGAGGACGCCGCGCGGCTGTGCTTCACCCGCCTGGCCCACAAGATGCCCGTCAAGGTCCGGTTCCTCCGCCGCCGGCCGGTGTAGAGAGCATGCAACTGGCAGCATACTGACAGCAACCGTTGAGCCGTCACCCGCACGGCCGCCCGATGACCGAGACGACGCGATGACCAAGGCATCCGAACTTCGCGAGATGAGCGACGAGCAGCTGGCGTTGACGCTCAACGACACCACCGAGAGCTTTTCCGGCTGCGGCTGCAGGCCCAGACCGAGCGGCTGGACGCTCCCAGCGAGCTCCGCAAGCACCGGCGCCGATCGCCCGGATCAAGACGATCCAGAAGCGAGCGGCAGCGTGCCGCCGCGCGAAAAGGCCGCCGAGCGGCCGGCCGCCGGCGACCGAGAAGCAGGAACCAGCCATGCCCAAGAGAGTTAGCAACGGGTATCGTCACCAGCGACAAGACGGCGAAGACCCGCCGGGTGGAGATTCCGCGGCTGGTCCAGCATCCGAAGTACGGCAAGTACATCCGCCGCAGGACGGTCTGCTACGTCCACGACGAGAACAACGAGTCGCACCTCGGCGACACGGTCGAGATCGTCGAGTCGCGGCCGCTGTCGAAGATGAAGCGGTGGGAGTTGGTGCGGGTGGTGGCGAAGGGCCAGTGATCGACGTGGCCGCGATGCGGGCGGCCGCCCGCCGGCGGCGAGCGCCGAAGAGGAGGAGCGCCGCAGTCATGATTCAGATGCAAACCCGGCTCGCCGTGGCCGACAACACCGGCGCCAAGGAGCTGATGTGCATCAAAGTGCTGGGCGGCACGCGCCGGCGTTTCGCCGGGCTCGGCGACATCATCGTCTGCAGCGTCAAGAGCGTGATCCCCGGCAGCGACTTCAAGAAGGGGGCGGTGGTCCGGGCGGTGATCGTCCGCTGCAAGCAGCCCACCCGCCGCGCCGACGGCAGCTACGTCCGCTTCGACAGCAACGCCGCGGTGATCATCGACAACGAAAAGAACCCCCGCGGCACGCGCATCTTCGGCGCCGTCGCCCGCGAACTGCGAGAACGGAACTTCATGAAAATTGTCAGCCTCGCCAGCGAGGTGGTGTGATGCAGATCAAAGCGAACGACACGGTGGAAGTGATCACCGGCGAGGACCGCGGCACCAGCGGCAAGGTGCTGCGCGTGGACCGCAAGACGGGCAAGGTGGTGGTCGAGGGCGTCAACCGCGTCTACAAGCACGTCCAGCCGCAGCCAGAAGAACCCGCAGGGCGGCCGGCTGTCGATGGAGATGCCGATCGCTGTCGCAACGTGCTGCTGGTCTGCGAGTCGTGCGGCGCCGCGACGCGCGTGGGTGTCCGCTACCTCGACGACGGCGCGAAGGAGCGCTACTGCAAGAAGTGCGGCGCCGGCAACGGCCAGATCGTCTCCGCCCAAGGCCCGATACGCCAAGAAATAACGCGAATCGAACATGAGCGCAGCCAAAGCAAAGAAGACGGAGGCGAGAAGCCGCAGAAGCAAGAAGCCGGCGGCCGAAGCAAGGAGCCGGAAGCGGCACCGACTCCCCGACTGCTGCAGAAGTACGAAAGCGAGATCCTGCCCGCGCTGGCCGAGCAGCTCGGCCGCACCAACCGCCTGTCGCTGCCGCGGCTGAAGAAGATCGTGGTCAACATGGGCGTGGGCACCGCCATCGGCGAGAAGAAGCACCTGGAAGAGGCGGTCGACGCCATGAGGCAGATCACCGGGCAGAAGCCGCTGGTCACGCTGGCCGCAAGTCGATCGCCGGCTTCAAGCTCCGCGAGGGCATGGCGATCGGCTGCAAGGTGACGCTGCGGGGCAAGCGGATGTACGAGTTCCTCGACCGGCTGATTTCGCTGGCGCTGCCGCGGGTCCGCGACTTCCGCGGGCTGGACCCGAACGGCTTCGACGGCCGCGGCAACTACAACCTGGGACTGACCGAGCAGTTGGTCTTCCCGGAGTTCAACCCGGACAAGTACACGCGCCGCAGGGAATGAACATCACGCTCGTCACCAGCACCGACAAGCGACGACGAGGCCCGCGAGCTGTTGCGCGGGCTTCGGGATGCCGCTTCGAGCGGCATAGGAGTGGTCAGCGGCCATGTCAGTCCTGAGACTAATCGAGACGCTGAAGTGAAAATTGACAACTGACAACTGGACACTGAACAGACTACCACAACATGGCAAGCAAATCGAAGATCGCCAAGGCGCTGCGCAAGCCGAAGTTTTCCACCCGCGCCGAGCGGCGGTGCCGGCTCTGCGGGCGGCCGCGGGCCGTGTACCGCAAGTTCGGCATTTGCCGGATCTGCTTCCGCAACCTGGCGGACGAAGGGCTGATTCCCGGCGTGAAGAAGGCGAGTTGGTAGAGAGGGACACTGGTGCGAGCAGGCTCACGTGGCCTGCCGGGAGACGGCAAGCTGTGGTGGCCTTTCGTTGAGGACCAAGAAACCGATGATGACCGACCCCATCGCCGACATGTTGACCCGCATCCGCAACGCGGTGCGCGTCGAACGGCCCCACGTGGACATGCCGCTGTCGAAGGTCAAACGCGGACTGGCCGAGGTGCTCAAGCGCGAAGGCTACATCTGGGACTGGGAGGAAGTGGAAAGCCAGCCGGCCAGCCAGCTCCGCGTCCACCTGAAGTACGGTCCCAACGGCGAGCGCGTGATCCGCCACATCCGGCGCGTCAGCAAGCCCGGCCGCCGCGTCTACAGCGGCGCCGCCAAGCTGCAGCCGATCCTCGGCGGACTGGGGATCTCCATCATCAGCACCAGCCGCGGCGTGATCAGCGACCGCGAGGCGCGGCAGCGCAAGCTCGGCGGCGAAGTCCTTGTGCGAAGTCTGGTAGAGGAGCGGGTAGTCGGCGAGTCGTCAGCGGGCACCAAGAGAACTGACAACTGACAACCAGAGACTGACCCGGAAGGCAAGCACAATGTCGCGGATCGGAAAAAAACCCGTGCACGTGCCCGCCGGGGTGAAGGTCAAGATTGCCGACCGCACCGTCACCGTCGAAGGCCCGCTGGGCAAGCTCCAGTGGGAGCATCGGCCCGAGATCTCCGTCGCCTACGACGAGCCGGCCAAGCGTGTCGACGTCACCCGCCGCGACGACGAGCGCCAGAGCCGGGCTCTGCACGGGCTGACCCGGGCGCTGTTGGCCAACATGGTCGTCGGCGTGACGCAAGGGTACGAGAAGCGTCTGGAGATTCAGGCGTCGGCTACCTGGCCGCCGTGCAGGGACAAACGCTGCAGTTTCGCGTCGGACTGGCCAACGAGTTGCAGGTGCCGATTCCCGAGGGCCTGAAGGTCAGCGTGCCCGACCAGCAGCACGTCGTGATCCAAGGGATCGACAAGCAGTGGTCGGCCAGTTCGCCGCCGAGTCCGTGCCCTGCGCAAACCCGAGCCGTACAAGGGCAAAGGCATCCGCTACCAGGGCGAGCCGGTTCGCCGCAAGCAGGGCAAGGCCATGGTGAAGTAACCGGTGGAAAGGTCGCGACCGCAGGTCGCGGAGAGCAAGTGCGTGAAACACGAAAAGCAGATCGGCAAACAGCGCCGCGGCGCGGCTTCCGCGTCCGCAACCGGATCAAGCGCGATTCCACCCGGCCGCGGCTGACCGTTTTCCGCAGCCACAAGCACATCTACGCCCAGATCATCGACGACGGCGCAGGGCCGGACGCTGGTCGCCGCCAGCACGCTGGACAAGCAACTCCGCGACGAGTTGCGCTACGGCGGAAACAAGGCCGCCGCGGCCGCGGTCGGCAAGGCGATCGCCCGCCGGGCGCTGGAGGCCGGCATCAAGCAGGTCGCCTTCGACCGCCGGGAGTACAAGTATCACGGCCGCGTCGCCGCCCTGGCCGACGCCGCCCGAGAAGCAGGATTGGTGTTTTGACAGTGGCGGATGGTTCGGTGAAGTCACTGACCACAGCCACTGACCACTAGCCACTGACCACTAGCCACTGGCCACTTCACAATGGCTACCGAATCCACTCAAGGAGAACTGATCGACAAGGTCGTCAAGATCCGGCGGTGCGCCGCCGTGGTCAAAGGCGGCCGGCGCTTCAGTTTCACGGCGCTGGTGGTCGTCGGCGACGGCCAAGGCCGCGTCGGCTGGGGCTACGGCAAGGCCAACGAAGTCCCGCCGGCGGTCGAAAAGGCCGTCAAGGACGGCTCCCGCAGCATGATCCCGATTCCCCTGGAAGGCACCACCATCCCGCACACCGTCAAGGGCACTTCGGCGCGGCCCAGGTGATCCTCGTGCCGGCCGGCGCCGGCACGGGCGTGATCGCCGGGGCTGCGGTCCGAGCCGTGTGCGAAGCCTGCGGCATCCGCGACATCCTGACCAAGAGCTTCGGCTCGACCAATCCGATCAATCTGGTCAAAGCCACGATCGGCGCCCTCAAGCAACTCCGCTCGCAGGGCGAAGTCGAGCGGCTGCGGGGAGTCTCGCTGTCATGAATCTCAACGATGTCCATCGCGGAATCCATAAGCACAAGTCGCGCGAAGCGTTCGGCCGCGGCCAGGCTCCGGCCATGGCAAGACGGCCGGCCGCGGCCACAAGGGCCAGGGCTCGCGGACCGGCTACAGTTCGCTCGCCGATCTTCGAGGGCGGGCAGATGCCCTTGGTCCGCCGCGTTCCCAAGCGCGGTTTCCACAATCGCTGGGCCGACCGCGTCGCAATCGTCAACGTCGACGAGCTCGGAGCGGACTTTCAAGCCGGCGAAGAGGTCACGCCCGAGACCCTCTGCGGCAAAGCGCTGGTCAAGGGGAGCTACGACGAGTTGAAGGTGCTCGGCGACGGCGAACTGACGAAGAATCTGAAGGTCTCGGCCCACCGTTCAGCCGCCGGCGTTGGAGAAGATCGAGAAGGCCGGCGGCGAGGCGGTCGTGTTGCCCGGCAAGGCGCCGGTGGTCAAGAACAAGATGAGGAAGGCGAGCGGCGACTAGAGATAGCGGCCGGCGTAGCCGGCATGCGGCTCCGCGTGCCGTCCGCAAGTCGCTGGTCACGCGAAGCCCTGACCTACTACGGAAGGATCGAGTCATGTGGGAAAAGATTCGCGTCATCTTCACGATCCCGGAACTGCGTCAGAAGATCCTTCTGACGCTGTTTCTGCTGGCGATCTATCGCATCGGCTGCCAGATTCCTCTGCCGATGGTCGACCAGACGCAAGATGACGGCCTTCTTCAGCCGGCTCGGGCGGCCTGGGCGGCGCTGTTCGACCAGGTGGCGATGTTCAGCGCCAGCCACGCTCAACCAAGCCACGATCTTCGGCCTGGGCATCATGCCCTACATCTCGGCCTCGATCATCTTCCAGTTGCTCGGCAGCGTCTATCCGCCGCTGGAAAAGCTGCAAAAGGAAGGCGAGAGCGGCCGGAAGAAAATCAACGAATACACCCGCTACGCGACGGTCGTCTTGTGCCTGGGTCAAAGCTGGTTCTACATGGGGTTTCTGATACACTACAACCTGATTTACCCGACAGTTCCTCGTCGACGGCTCGCTGCCGCTGAGTTGGCAGTTCACCGCCGTGCTGACCATGACCGCCGGCACCGTCTTCCTGATGTGGCTGGGCGAGCAGATCGACGAATATGGCATCGGCAACGGCATCAGCCTGTTGATCATGGCCGGCATCCTCGCCCGCATGCCGTAGCCGATCTGGCGAGATCTGATCAAGCCGATGAGCGAGACGGGGCTTGGAACTCGGCGGCGTCCGCGGCCCGATCGGCGTCGAAACGCTGCTGGTGCTGGCGGTGCTGTTCGTCGCGCGTCGTGGTCGGCGTCGTGTTCATCACGCAGGGCCAGCGGCGCATCCCGACGCAAAGCGCCAAGCACGTTCGCGGCCGGCGCGTCTACGGCGGCACGCGGCAGTACCTGCCGCTGCGGGTCAACCAGGCCGGCGTGATGCCGATCATCTTCGCCAGCAGCTTGTTGCTGTTTCCGCAGGTGTTGTTCACGTACTTGGCCAACGTCGTATCCGAAGTTGCAACGCGATGGCCGACGCCTTTCAGCGCGGCGACTCCTGGATGTACAACTTTCTGTACGTCGTCCTGATCTACTTCTTCTGCTACTTCTGGACGGCCATCACGTTCAATCCGAAAGACATGGCCGACAACCTGAAGGACTACGGCACGTTCATTCCCGGCTATCGGCCAGGCAAGCGGACGGCCGACTACCTGGAAAAGGTCATGGTCCGGATTACATACGTCGGTGCCGGCTTCCTGGCTGTGGTTGCCATCATCCCGACGATGGTTGCCACGTGGGTCGCATCGGCGGTTACGGCGTCGCCAGCTTCTACGGCGGCACCAGCCTGCTGATCGCCGTCAGCGTGGCCTTCGACCTGGTGCAGAAGATCGACAGCCACCTGGTGATGCGAAACTATCGAGGATTGTTGGAAAGAGGATAAGAGAAGAGGGGGAGAGGAGAGAGGCCAGAAGTCAGAGGTCAGAACCGGAGGCGGTGCGCTCCAATCTTCTGACCTCTGACTTCTAGCCTCCTTCCGCTCGACAAAACATCATGCGGATGGTATTCATCGGACCTCCTGGTGCTGGCAAAGGAACCCAGGCCCAGCGGCTGGTCGAACGCTACAAGATGGCGCACCTGTCGACCGGCGACATGCTTCGGGCGGCCCGGGACGGTAAGACGCCGACCGGCCTCGAAGCCGACAAGTACATGTCGGCCGGCAAACTTGTGCCGGACGACATCATCATCGGCATCATCGCCGAGCGGCTCGAATCGCTCGACGACCGCACGGGCTATCTCTTGGACGGCTTCCCGCGGACGATCGCGCAGGCCGAGGCGCTCGACACAATGCTGGCCGAGAAGAGAACGCCGCTGGACGTTGTGCTGGAGCTTCAAGTGCCGGAAGAGGAGCTGTATCGCCGCCTGGCCGGTCGCGGCCGCAACGGACGATATGCCCGAGGTAATCCGTCAGCGGTTGGTCGCTTATCGGCAAGCAAACCGAGCCGCTCTTGGAGTATTATCAGGGCAAAGGCATCTTGAAGAGCGTCGATGGATTGGGAGCGTCGACGAGATCTTCGATAGGGCGAACAACGTGTTGGACGAGATTGGCCGGGCTGGTCCTTCAATTGCTTTGACAGGAGCCCACAGGTGTGGAGATTTTACGTTCGCCGCGGGAGATGGCTGAGATGCGTAAAGCCGGGCTGCTGGTCTGGCAGGCGCATCAACTCGTCGCGGCGACCGTTCGCCCGGGGGTGACCACGGCCGAGATCGATGCGGTGGTCGATCGATTTTTCGCCGAGCATCGCGCCGTGCCGCTTTTCAAGGGCGTGCCCGGCACAGTGCCGTTCCCCGCAAGCACCTGCGTTTCGATCAACGAGGAAGTTGTCCACGGCATTCCCGGACCACGGAGGCTGGTGGAAGGAGATATTGTCAGCGTCGACACGGGTTGTCGATTGAACGGCTGGTGCGGCGACGCAGCAGCCACCTACCCGGTCGGCCACGTCAGCCCCGAAATCCAGCGATTGCTGGACGTTACTCGCAATGTGCTTGCACCTGGCCATCGAACTGATGGGCCGCTGTTCGAAGTGGAGTCAGGTGGCCGGCGAGATGGAAGCGTACGTGAAGAAGCACCACTACTCGGTCGTCGAATCGTTCGTCGGCCACGGGATCGGCCGGGACATGCATGAAGACCCGCAGGTGCCGAATTTCGTCAGCCGTCAGATGCGGCACGGCACGGGCGACTTCCGACTGGTGCCGGGCCTAGTGATTGCGATCGAGCCGATGGTCAACATCGGCACGAAACGGGTTCGCACCAAGGCCGACCATTGGACCCAATCCACAGCCGACGGCCGCCCCAGCGCCCATTTCGAGCACACCATCGCCACTGACAGACAAGGGACCGTGGATTCTCACCGCCGGCGCCAACGGAGAGACTTGGTGAGAAGCGAAGGAATGGGGGGATACCGAGCGAAAGAACGCCACGCGATAAATACGGCGATTGGTTGATTTTCACCGGGTGGGCTGCGTGATTTAGCCGGAGTTTTTACTAGGTCCGCAGTGGTATTCGGCTATTACCCTATTGTGTTATCGCAGCAGAAATCGCGCCAGAATGAGTTTTTGTCGCTTGAAGCCCCTTGTATGATTCTGGGGATGGCGTCTATACTGAAGCGCTTTGCCCCGTACCAACTATTTGCCAGTGTGCCGAAGCCATGAAAGTACGTGCCAGCGTCAAGCGGATTTGCGAGAGTTGCAAGATCGTGCGCCGCCGCGGGGTAGTGTACGTGGTTTGCACCAACCCGCGGCACAAACAGCGTCAGGGTTAACGAGCCAAGGGCAATCCGCGTCGTTATTTCCAGGAGCAATCGAAGCATGCCGCGTCTGCTAGGTGTCGACATCCCGAACGATCGGCCCACGCTGGTCTCGCTCACCTACCTGTATGGTGTAGGGCCGCGGACGGCGCGCGACCTTTGCCACAAGGCGGGCATCGATCCGCAGGCCCGTGCTCGGGAGCTTCGCGAGGACGAGTTGGCCCGCTTGGCCGCGCTGTTGGACAAGGACTACGTGGTCGAGGGGCAATTGCGGCGGCAGCGGAATCAGAACATTGCCCGGCTGAAGGACATCGGCTGCTACCGCGGGCTACGGCATCGGCGCGGACTGCCGGTTCGCGGCCAACGCACGCGTACCAACGCACGCACCCGGAAAGGCCCGAAGAAAACGGTCGCCGGCAAGAAGGGCGTCAAGGACTTACACTAACACAATCGGCGGGACGATCTTTCCCGCCCCGTTTTTTGCTGGGAGCTATCGAGCGTGGCGAAAACAACTAGTGCGGCTGCGAGTACGCGAAAGAAGACGCGCCGCAACGTCACCGCGGGCGTCGCCCACATCAAGGCGACGTTCAACAATACCGTTATCACGATCACCGACACCAAGGGCGAGACGCTCTGCTGGTCCAGTGCCGGCACGTGCGGTTTTAAGGGCAGCCGTAAGAGTACGCCTTTCGCCGGCCAGATGTCGGCCCAGCAAGTCGCCGAAAAGGCGGTGAAGTTCGGCATGAAAGAGGTCGACGTGAAGGTCAAGGGCCCCGGCAGCGGCCGCGAGAGCGCGATCACCGCGCTACAGGCCGCGGGACTGAAGATCAAGTCGATCGAAGACGTCACGCCGCTGCCGCACAACGGCTGCCGCCCGAAGAACGCCGCCGCGTATAACCCGATCCACGACTCCGACTCCGACCCTTTACGTTATGGCTCGCCAACAATCACCGGTTTGCCGTTTGTGCCGCCGCGCGGGAATGAAGCTCTTTCTCAAGGGCACGCGTTGTGATACGCCCAAGTGCGCGGTCGAACGCCGCGAATCGCCGCCGGGCATGAATACCTTCCGCCGCGGCAAGTTGACCGACTACGGCGTCCACCTCCGCGAAAAGCAGAAGGTGAAGCAGCATTACGGCCTGCTCGAAAAGCAATTCCGCAAGGTGTTTGCCGTGGCGGAGAAAGGTCGGGGCAACACCGGCGAGGCCTTGATGAGCCTGTTGGAGCGCCGCCTCGACAATATCGTGTACCGTCTGGGCTTCGGTCTGTCGCGGGCGCAGTCCCGGCTCTTGATCGGCCACGGCCACGTGACGGTCAACGGCCGCCGCGTCGACGTCGCCAGCTACCTGACGCGTCCCGGCGACGTGATTCGCATTAAGAACCGGCCGAAGAGCCAGCAATTGGTGCAGTCGGTGCTGGCCGAGTCGCACCGCGACGTGCCCGACTTCCTCAGCCGCGTCGAGGGGGCCGAGCCCGAAGGACACGTGCTGCGATTGCCTGAAGCCGCGGATGCCTCGATCCCGGTGCAACCGCACCTGATCGTCGAGCTTTTGTCGAAGTAGCCCCCGTAATAGGCACGACCCGCGTGTTGTAACAAATCAGTAGTAGGCACGCTCCGCGTGCCGTCAACATAGCTCGATCGGAGTCCGACCCATGCGAATTCGATGGCGCGGCTTGGAGTTGCCCAGTTTGATCACGGCCGACAGCACGACCCTTACAGGCACCTATGGCAAGTTCACCGCCGAGCCTTTCGAGCGGGGATTCGGCGTGACGGTCGGCAATAGCCTCCGCCGCATCCTGCTTTCAAGCCTCGAGGGCAGCGCGGTGACCCAGATCAAGTTGCACGGCGCCCAGCACGAGTTCAGCAGCCTCAAGGGCGTGGTCGAGGACGCCACCGAGATCGTCCTGAACGTCAAATCGTTGGTGGTGAAAAATTACAGCGAGCAGACCCGCGTGGTGCGGATCGAGAAGAACACCAAGGGGCCGGTGACCGGCGCCGACGTCCGCACGGACGAACAGGTGGAGGTGATCAACAAGGATCATCTGATTGCCACGTTGACCGAAGACGTTCCATTCCTGCTGGAGATGGTGGTGGAGAACGGCCGCGGCTACGTGCCGTCGAACGAACATACGCCGCAGGCCCAGGAAATCGGCATCATCCCGGTCGACGCCGCCTTCAGCCCCGTGACCCGCGTGCGGTACGAGGTCGAGGAAACCCGAGTTGGCCAGAAAACGAACTACGACAAGCTGACAATCGAGATTTGGACGAACGGCTCGGTCTCGCCGGAGATGGCTCTGGTCGAGTCAGCGAAAATCCTCCGCAAGCACCTCAACCCCTTCGTGCAGTACAACGAATTGGGACTGATGGTCCATAGCGAGTCCCGCGCCCTGGGAGCGATCGTGCTCGATCCGGCCACCGAGGCCAAGCTCGGCATGAGCCTGGCCGAACTGAACTTGTCGGTTCGGGCTACAAATTGCCTGGAATCCGAAAACATCACCACGGTCCGCGACCTCGCCAGCCGCACGGAAGATCAACTGCTGGAAGTGCGCAATTTCGGCGAGACGACGTTGTCGGAAGTCCGCGAGAAGCTGGCCGACATCGGCTTGCGCCTGGGCATGCGGCTGCCGTCGGCAACGGCCGGCGCCATGTAAGAAACGAACCTGTCAAGCTGCGACCATCGGTCGCGCATTGAGAAGCAACGACCATGCGACATCGACGACGAGGCCGCAAGCTCGGCCGCAACCCGAACCACCAGCGAGCCCTGTTGAGGAGCTTGGCCAGTGCGCTGTTCCTGACGGAGCGCGACGCGGAACTCGACGACAACAAGCCAAAGACCAAGGGGCGGATCATCACCACGATCGAGAAGGCCAAGGAAGTACGCCCGCTCGTGGAACGGTGCATCACCCTGGCCCGGCACTCCCTGCCACACCAGGAAGCCGCCGATCAATTGGAGCCCAACGCCGAGCGCCACAGCGAGCAATGGCGGGCATGGCGTCAGAGCGATCGCTGGCACGAATGGAGCCGGACGATCGCGCCGGTCGTGGCGGCCCGTCGGCGCGCCTTGCGCATGTTGGGCAGCAAGCAAGCCGTGAAGATTCTCTTCGACGACATCGCCCCGCGGTTCGTCGATCGCGACGGCGGCTACACCCGGGTCTTGCGGTTGGCCAAGCCCCGCTTGGGCGACGCGGGCACGCGTGCGATTCTCGAACTGGTCGGCAAGAACGACCGCGTCCGCCGCAAGTCTGCCCGACCCGCGTTCGAGACCGACGTGGCCGAACCAGCCGCCCCGGCTGCCGACGAACCGGCCGATAAGAGCGAGTAAACGAAGGCTCCGTAGGCCGCATCGCCAGGGCCATCACGGATGAGTTCTGCACCGCAGGAGCACCGGATTCGCCGCCGCGACGTCCCGCCGGCCGGTTTTGACTTCACGGCTCACATGCGCCGGCTGTGCGAAGACATGGCGATGCGGCTGGACCAACTTCGGCACGTCGACATGTCGCGCGTGGCCGTGAGTTTCGCCCAGACCCGACGCACCGGCAGTTTCGGCATGTTCGCCTCGCTGACGCCGTTGCGGTTTGCCGGCGGCACGATGCACACCTTCCGCCGCAAACGCCGTTGGGGCCTCCAGCGAGTTTATGCCCCCGACGGCCGCGAGATGCTCTATATCCTCAACTTCTACTTGCCACGGTTTCTCGATCTGTCCTTCCGCGAAAAACTAACTACCACGCTGCACGAGCTGTGGCACATTGGGCCCAAGTTCGACGGCGATCTGCGGCGCCTCGGCGGCCGCTGTTTCGCCCATGGTGCGTCGCAAAAGAAATATGACGCCCACATCGCGGCGCTGGCCGAGCGTTGGCTCAGCCTCGGTCCGCCGGAGCCGCTCTATGCGTTTCTCACGCTGAACTTCCGCGTCCTGACCGAGCGGCACGGCCGCGTCGTCGGCCGGCGGGTGCCGGTGCCCAAGTTAGTGCCGCTGGATTGACGCTGCGGCGGGCCTGGCCCCGTTGAAGTTTTGCCCAGTTTCTCTTGACGCGGTCGCAGGGCGCCACTACGCTGTGCCGCCCGATTTGGGCCGTGGCCTGTTCCTTATCTCTATCTGTGTCCAGCCGATATGCCGCTCCTTCGGCGACAATCCGTTCTGTTACTGGCAACGGTGGTCGTTGCCGGCTGTACGACCCCGGTGCCCAAGCGGCAATCGCTGCTCTTGCCGGCCCGGATGTCGTCGGACAGCGTGGTGCTCGATGTTTTTTTCGTCCGCTATCCGTTCGGCGACGCGGGGGTCAACGAAAAACTGTGGCAGGAGATCGATGAGCAACAGTTTGCTCCGGAGCTGCGCCAACGACTGGCCCGCAACGGTTTTCGGGCCGGGCTGGTATGCGGCCAGATGCCGACGGCGTTGTCGAAGCTATTGGAACTGAGCGAGAAGCCGCCGCCGGCGACCGAAGTAGAAGGGACCAAAGTCGACATTCTGGATGCCGAGCCTCGGGTGATGCGTCAGCACATGCAACTTCGGGCCGGCCACCCGAGCAGGATCATGGCTTCGAGCGTCTATCCTGAATTGCCTCTGTTGATTGCCGAGCCGGGCCAGGCCAGCGGCCAGACGTACACCGACGCCCAGGGATTGTTCGCCCTGACGTCCTATCCGCAGCCGGACGGATGCGTCCGGCTGCACATCGTGCCTGAGCTGCACCACGGCCAATCGCGCCAACGATGGATTGCCGGCCGCGGGATGATGCGCCTGGATACGAGCCGCGACAAGCGGGTCTTTGACGACATGGCACTCGACGTTGACCTGGCCCCGGGAAGCATGCTCATTCTCAGCAGCCTCTGTAACCGCCCGGGCAGTCTCGGCCACGACTTCTTCGCCGAGGACGACGGCAAGCTCGAACAGAAGCTGCTGATCGTGCGCCTGACGCAGACACAACCCCACAGTCTGTTTGCCGGGCAGTAGCAGGCGTGCTCCGCGTGCCGTCGCGGCGTAGGGTGCCTGCTACCGGAGTGTCTTCCGCACAGATTCCAGTTGGCCGGCCGAACCCAGCATCGTGTTCTTGTGAACGATGTAGTCGGCATACGCCTGCATGAATGCCTTTCCTGGCGGACGCAGGTCGAAATTGGCCGGATCGTCGCGAAACGCCTCGCGATGGATCGCACACCACACCAGCCGGCCGTCGGTGTCGATGTTGACCTTGCACACGCCCAGCTTGGCGGCCGGCAGGTATTGCTCTTCGGGCACGCCGCTGGTGCTCTTCATCTGGCCGCCGGCATTGTTGATCCGATCGACCCACTCCTTCGGCACGCTGCTGCTGCCATGCATGACCAGCGGAAAGCCCTTGGGCAGGGTCTTCTGGATTGCTTCGAGCACGTCAAAGTGCAAGCCCTGTTTTCCGGTGAACTTGAACGCCCCATGCGACGTTCCGATGGCCACGGCCAGCGAGTCGCAGCCGCTTTTCTCGACGAACTCCGCCGCCTGAGCCGGATCGGTCAAGCAGACGCTGCCGTGAATGTCTTCCTCCACGCCGCCGAGTTGTCCCAGTTCGGCCTCGATCACGATCCCCTTGGCGTGCGCTCGATCGGCTATGCGGCGGGTAATTTCGATGTTCTTCTCGAACGGCTCGTGCGACGCATCGATCATCACGGAACTGTAAAAGCCGCTGGCGATGCAGTCGTTGCAGACGTCCTCTGTGCCATGATCCAGGTGAACGGCAAAAATGACCTCGGGAAAGACCTGGTCGGCCGTCCGGATCATCGCTTCGAGGAACCGCTTATCGGAATAGCCCCGGGCGCCGCGAGAAATCTGGAGGATGAACGGGGCGCTTGTCGCGGCGTTGACCGGGTCGTCGTTCGACTTCGACTTGCCCAGATTGCCACGGAACAAGCCCACGGTCTGTTCCAGGTTGTTGATGTTGTACGCGCCGACGGCAAATTTACCGTAGGCAGGCCGAAACAGTTGCTTTGTCGTAACGATCATGGAACGAGTTGACTCCTGGTGAACCTTCCGCAAGAGAACGATAAACGCCTCATTCTACAAACCTTGCACCGGCCATGCCAGGGGCTGTGCAAGGGGCGATGGTTCGACCGGGGGGTGCATAACTCTACATTGCCGCAAAACGCCCCTCGGGGTACAATCTGCCAGTCGGCCGATCCTGGTTACTGCAAACTCCGTCAAGGACTGACGAGTCGATGAGCACGGAAGCCGCCGCTTCGGCGGACACGCTGAGCCCTTTCGAGCAACTCCGCTTCGCCCGGCAGGTGGTTCTGGCTGAGAGCCGTGCGCTGGCCGAGGTGGCCAAACGGCTCGACAGCGAGTTCTGCCGTGCCCTGCGACTGCTGTTCGATTGCCAGGGCAGCGTCATCGTTTGCGGCATGGGCAAAGCGGGGCTGGTGGGTCAAAAGATCATGGCCACGCTGGCCTCGACTGGCACGCCGAGCCATTGTCTGCATCCGGCCGAGGCCGTGCACGGCGACCTGGGCCGCGTGGGGCGCCGCGACGTGATGCTGGTTCTGTCGCAAAGTGGCGAGACCGAGGAGATCGTTCGGCTCCTTCCCGCGCTGGCGCGATCGGCGTTCCGATCGTGGCGGTTACCGCCCGTGCGTCCAGCACGTTGGGTCGAGCCTCCACGGTGACGATCGAGCTTGGCCCGCTGACCGAGGCTTGCACCCTCGGCTTGGCGCCGAGCACTAGCACAACCGCGATGCTGGCCGTCGGCGACGCCCTGGCGCTGGTCGTAAGCCGGATGCGCCGTTTCGGGCCTGAAGACTTTGCCCGGTTTCACCCGGCCGGCAGGCTGGGCTACAAGCTGAGCAAAATCGAGCAGCACATGCGTCCGCGGGAGCAATGCCGGATTGCCAGCGACGAGCAGACCGTGCGCGACGTGCTCATTGCCGTGCGCATGCCCGGCCGACGCACTGGCGCCACGATGCTCGTCGACGCCGACGGGAAGCTTTCCGGCGTTTTCACCGACAGCGATTTGGCGCGGCTATTCGAGCAACATTGCGACGGCGAGCTCGACGGACCGATGCGGCACGTGATGACTGCGCAACCCGATGTGCGTAAGAGCCGGCTCGATGATGACCGACGCCGTGGCCACGATGGCGGCGCAAAATCAGCGAATTACCCGTAGTAGACGCAGATGGCAAGCCGGTCGGAGTGATCGACATCACGGATGTCGTGTCGTTGCTGCCGAAGCAATCGGACTCGGACGCCGCTTCGACCGTTTCGTCGAAGTTGGCGGCTTGGCGGGTCGTCGGTGGGGACAGTACGGAGTCTTGAGTTGTCCGTTATCAGTTGTCAGGATGCAGGGGTCCAATGCCCCGCCTCGTGTCCCTCGCCCCTAATCCCAAATCCCTCCCATCTCCTATGTCGCTCGATCAACGTTGCGGACCTATCCAACTGATTCTCGCCGACGTCGATGGCGTGTTGACCGATGGCGGCATCATCTTCGACAACCAGGGAATCGAGATCAAGCGATTTCACGTCCGCGACGGCGTTGGCGTCAAGCTGTGGCAGAAGGCCGGCTACCGTTTCGGACTGCTCACGTATCGTAGTTCGAACATCGTAAAGATGCGGGCGGCCGAACTGGGTGTCGCCATCATCCGCCAGGGCATCGACAACAAACTCACAGCCCTGCGCGATTCTGGCTGATTTGCGGCTGACGGCCGACCAGACCTGCTATGTCGGCGACGACTTGCCGGATTTGCCGGTCGTACGGTCCGTGGGGCTTGGCGTGGCGGTTGCCGACGCCTGTCCCGAGCTGCGCGAGGCGGCCGACTACGTGACTTCGGTTTGCGGCGGCTGCGGCGCGGTCCGCGAAACGATCGAGTTGATCCTCAAGGCCCAGTCGCGCTGGGACGATTTGATTCAAGGGTACCGGTAGAGGGCGAAGAACGACATCCGTAATTCGGTTGCGCATTGATGGATCGACTGACTCGCATCGCCGGCAGTTTTGCGATCGTCGTGGTTGCCTACTGGATGTACGCGCTGCTCGTCGTGCGGTGGATCGACCCACCGGCCAACATTGCCGCGAGCGGAGCGATCACCGAGAAGGATCGAAATGAGTTCGTCGACGCAAACGACGTTCAGATCGAGCAGCTTCAGTCGTTGTTTCCTGCCGGCGCTTGGGCCGCTTGGGGATTGACCGATCCGAAGATTTTTGAGAGCGGCCAGGCCAGGTTGATCTTTCAGGATTACGACAACAATCGGCCGGACCACAGCGTCCAAATCCGGCCCTGCCTGATCGTCTATCGCTACGAAGGGCCGGCGGCGAATGACGAGCAGCGACTCCGCCAATCGGTCATTCTCGAAGCGCCGTCGGCCGTGCTCAAGTTCGATCAGCCGCTGAGTTTCACGGAATTGAAAATCAGGCACCTTGAACACGGCTGGCTCAGCGGCGAGGTCCGGATTCGCAGCGGCTGGAAGGAGCCCGGCCCCGAAGACGACCTGCTGGTCGTCACGCACGATGTCGAACTAACCGAGAAGACCATATCAACGCCACAGCCAGTGACGTTCCGCTGGGGGCCGAACTATGGCCGCGGTCGCGACATGCTGATCCAACTCCTGGCGGACCAGCCAACGCCCGGCGCCGCGCCGGGCCCCGTGAGCATTTCCGGCATCAAGTCATTCGAGCTTCGCCACGTTGACCAACTGCGGCTTGATCTTGGCCAGGCCATGGCCACGCAGTCCAACAGAGCGGGTCAGCCGCCGGCGAGCGTGCCGGTCGACATTGACTGCCAGGGGCCGTTTCGGTTCGACGTGCCCGGCCGCGTGGCCTCGTTCCGCGATCGCGTCGACGTGCGCAAGCGAAATCCGACGGGCCCGGCCGATCAAATCGCTTGCGAGCTTCTCTCGATCTATTTTACCGGGCGATCGAACGACAAGCCGGGTGAAGCCGCAAAGCCGGCCAAACCTGGCTCGCTCGACCTGGTGGCCGAGCGCATCGAGGCCCGCGGCAATCCGGTGCTGGTTTCTGCGCCGAGCCAGAAGGACAACGGGGGAGTCGTGGTCGCGCGGCCCGCGGCTGGAATACAATCTGCTGGCCAATTCGATCACGCTCGACGGCGGTCCGGAGGTCTTCTTGCAGCAGGGCCCCAACGAAATTCATGGGCCGGCTCTGTATTACAAATCGGCCGGTCCCGGGCACTTGGGCGAGATGGCCGCCGCAGGGCCGGGCTACCTCCACGGCCAGTCGCCCGATCGCCCGGACCAGCAACTCGAAGCGCGCTGGGCCAAGAACCTGCGAGTCTATCCGTCGGAGCAGAAACAAATCATTGCCCTGACCGGCGGCGCGGAACTGACGTTCCCAGGCGTGGGGCAGCTTCAGGCCGACGACGTTTACTTCTGGGTCACCGAACTTCCACCGGAGCCCGGCAGTTCGCAGCCGGGCCTCAAGCCCCATCGCATGCTGGCCCGCAACAACGTCCACATGAACTCCGAACGATTCTCGTTCAAGAAACTCGATGAGCTGACCGTATGGTTTAAGGACGCTGCCGGTGCGGCAGGGGCGCCGCTCGCTGCATCGTCCAGCGCCAGCGGCCGCCGTGGGACCAGCGGCCCGGGGGCCACTCAATCCGCCGGACAATTCTCGTCTCCGCTTGCATCTCAGCGGTTCGAAATCTCCGGCCGGCGCCTGTTGGCCGAGGTCCTGCTGCAACAGCCCGAGCCGACGCTTTCGAAGCTGACGATCGAGGAGAACGTACGGCTCGAAGAGGCGCAGACGCCGCAGCCCGGCGAACCGCCTCTGGTGATCTGTGGCAATCGGCTAGTCGCAGACAACCTGTCGGACCGCAGCGGAACGGTGGTGGTTACCGGTCAGCCGGGCCAGCCGGCCCATCTCGAAGGCCGCGGGCTGGGCCTGACCGGCACGAACATCCACCTCGATCGTAGCGCCAATCGCGTGTGGATAAACGGGCCCGGCGAGATGGGCCTTCCGGTGCCGAAAGACCTGCAAGCCCGCGGCATTGTCGGCCCGCTCAGAGTCGTTTGGCGGAAAGGCATGACGTTCGACGGCCGCACGGCCACCTTCGCCGACTCGGTCATTGCCAATACCCAGTTCCAGCAACTGCAGACACAGACGATGCAAGTTCAATTGCAGCGACCGGTCAGTTTCGTCCAGACAAGTCTGCAACAGCAGCCGCAGGTCGAAAACATTAGCTGCCGGGGCGGCGTGCTGATTGAAAGCCGATCGTTCGACGTGCAGCAGCAACTCGTTCGCCACGATCTGGTGCAAATCACAGACTTCGCCGTCAACGTCCTTAGCGGCGCCCTGGCCGGCGGGCCCGGTTGGATCAACAGCGTCGGCCTTGCCCCGAAGAGCGCACCGATTGGCGCCGACACATTCCCAACCATGCCGGGCAACCTCGCCGTCAGTAGTCCCGTCGAAGACAATTCCATCAACTGTCTACACGTCTCCTTCCAAAAATCGATCACCGGCAACGTGTTGAGCCGGACGCTCGTTTTTGCCGACCAGGTCAAAACGACGTATGGGCCTGTGCAGGACTTCACCGCCATACTGACCACCGATAACCCCGACGAGCTGGGCGACCACGGCATCGTCGCCACGTGCGATCAGCTTACGGTCAGCCAAATGCTGCTGCCCATCGGAAACCGCGAGTCGATTCTGTTAGAAGCCCTCGGCAATACCGTGGTCGAGGGCAGGCAGTACACCGCCACGGGCCATCGCGTCACTTTCGACCAGTCGAAGGACTTGCTCATTCTCGAGGGCACGCGCCGCAGCGATGCCGTGCTCTACCGCCAGTTGGCGCCCGGCGCCGAGCGCGAGCAGATCGCCGCCCAGAAGCTGAACTATTGGATCAACACCCGCGCGTTCAAGATTATCGACGCCCGCTCGCTCCAATTGGGCCAACCGCCCAGCAGGGGACGAACCGAGTAGTGCATCCGGCCTGATGGTTTGGAGCCGAGAAAACGATGAATCCACTGGACCGTCGTTTGCTGGGTCTTCTGGGCGGCGCCTCTGCCGTCTTTGTCGTGCTGTGGCTGGGCCTGCTGCTGTTCGGCCGCAGCGCGATGCTCCGCGACCCCGGCACGTTCTGGCACATCGCCGCCGGCCGGCGCATGCTCGCCACCGGACACGTCATCCGCCACGACCCGTTCAGCTTCACGTTCGCCGGGCGGCCCTGGGTGGCCGATCAATGGTTGGCCGAGTGCGGCATGGCGGTCGTCCATCGATTTCTAGGCTGGGACGGCCTGCTCCTGGCAACGGCGACAATTCTGGCCGCCGTGTACGCCTGGCTGGCCGTGCGGCTGGCCCGCAGCGGACTGCACCGGCTGCCCACGCTGCTGCTGTTGGCCGTGGTGCTCCTGTTGGGCGTGCCGCAATTTCACGTGCGGCCGCTTGTTTTCACAATCGCGCTGCTGGGAGTCACGTTTGCCTGGCTGGTCGACGTCGAAGCCGGCCGCAAATCGCCGCGGCAACTCTGGTGGCTTGTGCCGCTTTTCGTGCTCTGGACCAATCTGCACGGCGGAATGCTCGGCGGCATCGCCACCGTGGCCTTGTGTACGGCAGGCTGGAGCATTCTGGAACTGATGGATCGGCATCGTGGCGTCAAACGGGGCGATCCCATTTTTGTTGACACGAAGAAGGGGACAGTCCCCTCGCTCGCCATTCTCCCGATCGCGCTGGCAGCGACGATGCTGGTCAATCCGTACGGCGTCGCGCTGCCGCAGGAGTGGCTGGAGACTCTGGCAATGCCCCTGCCGACGATCATCGAAGAGCATGCGCCGTTGGCATTAATCTCGCCGGTTGGCGGCGCGACCTTGCTGCTGGGCGCCATCTATCTGGCTGTTCTCATCAGCGTGTATCCCGCCCGGCCTCGAATCACGTGGCTTGTGCCGCTCGCCTGGTTCGCGCTGGCTTTGCTCCGCGTGCGCAACACGCCGTTGTTCGGCGTTGCCGCGGCGATCGGTCTGGCGGACATGCTGCCCCACTTACGCCACGCCAACGGGGACAGTCCCATTTTCGCCGACCACCGCTGCGCGGCGGTGCCCGCGAAAATCGGGACAGTCCCCTGCTCACGGCTGGGTCGGTGGCTCGAACGTCGCGGGATGCTCGGTGCTGCGCGACCGGCGGCCGACTGGCACGCCGTGGTTGTGCCGCTGGCGGCAGTCGCCCTGGCGACGATGATTCAATTTGGCGGCGTGCAATTGCCGGTGATCGGTCGTGGCTGGGCGCGGCTGGACCCGGCGTGCTGGCCGGTGGCCATCCTTCCCCAGCTTGACGCGATCAACCAGTCCGCCGATCAGCCCGTCCCGATCTTCAACGATCTGAACTTCGGCGGCTTCCTGATTTACTATGCCCCGCGATCGCGAGTCTTCATCGATGATCGCTGTTCGCTCTATGGGACCGAATTCCTGGTCGCCTACGACCTCGCCCGATGCAACGACCCGGCCCGGATCGACCGCTGGCAGCAGCAGTATGGTTTCCGATACGCCTTAGTCGAAAGCGGCGGCCAATTCGACCAGTACCTGGGCGGCAGTCCAACGTGGACGCCAATCGCCCGGAGTGTGCCGGCGACATTGTACCAGCTCCGTATGGGCACAAATGCGAAGGTACAGTAGAATAGCGGCTCTGCATCGTTCGGCGGTGGCCGCATGACCCACCGCATCAACCCAAGGGCATGCCCCCGATGAAAACGTTGCTGACCGAAGAGCAGCTTTGCGACGGCATTCGTCGCATGGCTGACGAGATTCAGAACCATTACCAAAACCGTCCGCTGACGATCATTGGCGTGTTGATCGGCAGCGTCGTGCTGGTGTCCGACCTGATCCGGCGGCTGACGATTCCATTGCGTGTCGAGTTGGTTCAAGCCCGCAGCTATCGGGGCGACAACACCCGGCCCGGGCGCTGGTGCTGAATCTCGATCTGCTGTGTAGCGACATCCAGAGACGCGACGTGCTGCTGGTCGACGACATTTTCGACACCGGTCGTACGCTCTGGGAGCTGATTCCGCAGATTGACGAGCTTGGGCCGACCAGCGTTCGCAGTGCCGTCCTGCTGGAGAAAAAGGGGCGGTGCGAGGTAGCGATGAAACCCGACTTCGTCGGATTCACCATTCCTGACGAGTTTGTCGTCGGCTACGGCCTGGACTACAACGACATGCACCGCAACTTGCCGTACGTTGCCGCCCTGGAACCGCAGGAACTCGGCCCGTGAGCACGCGCGTTCTGCAACTCATTCCCACGCTCGATCGGGCCGGCGCCGAGAAGCAGCTATGCCTATTGGCCGAGGGTCTGCCGCGCGATGAGTTCGAGGTCCACGTCTGCGCGTTGGCTCGCGGCGGTCCGCTGGCGCCACAATTGGCACGGGCCGGCATGCCGGTGGTAGTGATCGGAAAACGATGGAAACTCGACCCTCGGGCGTTCTGGCGATTGAAGGAGCATGTCGCCAGCGTTCGGCCCGCGCTGATCCACGCCTGGACCTCTGCCGCCAACGCCTACGGGTTTGCGGCCGCCCGAGCGTGCGGCGTGAAGAATTTCGTGGCCGGCCAGCGGTGCGTCGCCCCGTGGAAGACCGGGCTCCAGTTGGCCGTCGACCGCGCGGTAGCTTGCCGCGCGAGTCGGGTGGTCGTCAACGGCCAGGCCGTACGAGACTTCTGTCTTGGGCACGGCGCGCCCGCAGATCGTGTCGTTGTCATTCCAAACGGTGTTGGGGTGTCCGAGGCTTCTGGGACCACGCGCCGTCAACTGCTAGCCGAGCTGGATCTGCCCGATAACAGCCGGCTCATTGGCTTGATCGGAGCGCTGTCGCCGCGCAAGCGGGTCAAGGACGCCATTTGGGCCGCCGATCTGCTGAAGGTCATTCGCAACGACGTCCATCTGCTAATTGTCGGCGACGGCCCACAACGCGATCGCCTGCGCCGCTTCCGCGACCTGTGCCACATCCGCGACCGGGTCCATCTTCTCGGCGAGCGCGGCGACGTGCCGCGAATCCTGCCGCACTTCGACGTCCTTTGGTCCACCAGCGCCTGTGAGGGGCAGTCGAACGTGATCCTCGAGGCCTTCGCGGCCGGCGTGCCGGTGGTAGCGACCGATATCCCGGGTACCCGCGAGTTGATCTCTTCCGGCACCACGGGCTATCTCGTGCCGGTGGGGGCCCGGGCTGCGCTGGCGAAATACACCGAACGTCTGCTGGGCGACGCCGGGTTGCGCGCGTCGTTTGCCGCTGCGGGGCTTCAGTGCGTGCGGGCCAACTTCAGCGTCGAGAAGATGATCGCGCGTTACGCCGCACTCTATCGCGACGTCTTGGGCAGGACGTGCCAAGGGCGTTGCTAGACGATTGCGGCAACGGCCGTCTGGTTTACAATAGCATCATGGCGACGGTTTCCGAAGCATTTGCCGCTGCGCTGGCGCACCATCAAGCCGGCCGTTTTCAGGCTGCCGAGCAAATCTATCGACAGATCTTGGCGGCCGATCCGCGCCACGTCGATGCGATCCACCTTCTCGGCGTATGCGCCGGACAGCGAGGAGACCATGCGACGGCCGTCCAGTACATTGAACAAGCGATCTCGATCGAGCCCAATCAGGCCGACTTCCACGTCAATCTAGGACAAGCCTATCGAGCCTTGCAGAGATACCCCGAGGCCATCTGGTCCTTTCGGCGCGCCATCGAGATCTCGCCCGGCGACGACGCGGCTCATCAGAATCTTAACGCGGTTCTGCAAGAAACGATGGCGACGGCGCTCGAACACCATCGGGCCGGTCGCATCGAGATAGCCGCGTCGCTGTATCGGCAGATCCTCGAGGTCGAACCGCGGCACGTTGACGCACATCAGCTACTCGGCGTGCTTGCCGGCCAGGCGGGAAATTACCAGTCGGCCGTCGAGCACATCTCGCGGGCCGTCGCACTGGCGCCGGATTGCGCAAGCTTCCACGTCAACCTGGCCGTCGCCCATGTCTTTCTGAAAAACTTGGCCGAAGCCGCCGCCTGTTGTCGCCGGGCGATCGAGCTGGAGCCCAACCATGCCGAAGCCCACTTCAATCTCGGTGTCGTCTTGCAACAACAAGGGCAACTCCCCGGAGCCATCGACTGCTTTCGGCGGACCATCGATCTCAAACCCGGTCACTGCGGCGCACACAAGAACCTGGCCAACGCTTTGAGAGAACTGGGCCACGTGTCCGATGCGATTCCCTGGCACCAGCGGGCCGTGCAGTTGGACCCCGCCGATGCCGGTGCGCAGAATGACCTCGGCAACGCCTGGAAGGATCTCGCGCAGTTTGGCGATGCGATTGCCTGCTATCGGCGGGCCATTGAGTTGGATCCAAACCTCGCCATGGCGCACAGCAATCTCGGCAACGCGATGAAGGAACAGGGGCGGGTGGCCGAAGCAATCGATTGCTTCCGCCGTGCCTTGAAGCTGGACCCAACATCGGCGAGAACGCGCAACAACTTGCTCTACGCTTTGCACTATCAACGCGGTGTGACATTGGCACGGTTGGCCGAGGCACACCAGGAGTTCGAACAACGGCACGCCGCGCCGCTTCAGGACCGCCTGGCGGTTTCATGATAACGTCCGTGATCCCGAGCGGCGGCTTCGTGTTGGCTTTGTCTCAGCCGATTTCCATCAGCATCCGGTCGGACGCTTCCTGGCCAACGTTGTGGAAAACCTGGATCCCGGCCAATGCGAGACGGTTTGCTACAACGATCAGTTCCTTAGCGACGCGATCACCCAGCGGCTTCACAAGGCGGCTGGCCTGTGGCGTGACGTTGCCGGCATGAGCGACGAGCGACTCACAGAACAAATCCGGCAAGACGCGACCGACATTCTGTTCGATCTGGCCGGCCAAATGGCCGGAAACCGCCTGCTTGTGTTCGCGCGAAAGCCGTGCCCCATTCAGATCACTTGGATGGGCTACGTCGGCACGACGGGACTGACGGCGATGGACTACCTGCTAGTCGATCGCTACGTGGTTCCGGCGGACGCCGAGCCGTATTATCGAGAGCGCGTGCTGCGAATGCCCGACGGTTTTTTGTGTTACGATCCGCCGGACTACGCACCGCCGGTATCGTCGCTGCCGGCATGGAGACAGAGCACGTGACGTTCGGCAGCTTCAACAATGCGGCCAAAATCACCGAAGAAGTGCTCGACGTTTGGGCGACGATATTGCGGCGGGTCCCCGAGTCGCGGCTGGTGCTGAAGTTTCGGGGCTTTGACGATTTGTGGGTCGTACAGCACGTGCATGAGGAGTTTTCGACGCGTGGCGTCGATCCGCCGCGCTCGAGATGCTCGGATTCTCGGTCCATGCAGACTCGTTGCAGCAATATTGTCGTATCGATCTGGCGTTGGACCCGTTCCCCTATAATGGTGGAACGACGACCTGCGACGCGTTGTGGATGGGCGTGCCGGTGCTCACGTGTCCCGGCGAAACATTCGCCGGGCGGCTCGGCCTGACGCACCTGTCGAACGTCGGGCTGCCGGAACTGATCGCCGGCAGCTTGGAGGACTATGTCGAGCGGGCCGTTTCGTTGGCCGGCGATCTGCCGCGACTGTCCGGCCTGCGTGCCGGTCTGCGTGGCCGGATGGCCGGTTCGCCACTGTGCGACAACAAACGTTTCGCCGCGAACCTCATGTCGCTGCTGCGCAACGTATGGCGGCAATGGGTCGAGTCTTCCGCCCGTCAGTCTGTCGCTCCCGAGGCTCCAACCCCCTGACTCTGAAGTGCGGCAGCGCCGGCGCGGTGCGGGCCGCTGCGAGCGAAGCCGTGGACGCTACGACGCCCCAACGGATGGTCGACGCTTTGCACCACTTTCGGTCCTCCGCGGTTTCCTCTAAAATGGCCGTTTTCGCGGCGGAGGTTTTCCGCCGGGCATGTAGCTTTATTCTCCCGTATAACAATTGGTCATGGACGTCCCGCTCTTGCATACCCCGCTGTACGATTGGCATGTTTCGCATGGCGGCCGCATAGTCGACTTTGCCGGATGGGCGATGCCAATCCAATACACGTCGATTATCCAGGAACATCTGGCCGTCCGGTCGGCCGTTGGCATCGCCGACATCTCGCACATGGGCCGGCTGCGGTTCGAGGGGCCTGGGGCTGCGGTGTTCTTGGCCGAGTTGCTGACGCGGCGCGTCGCCGACTTGGAGCTTGGCCAGATCCGTTATTCGCTTGTGACCAACGACCAGGGTGGCATCCTCGACGACGTGCTTGTCGGCTACTACCACAATTCGCACGGACAGCCGTTCTTTCTCGTGGTGGTCAATGCAGGCAATCGGGCAAAGATCGTCGACTGGGTCCGCGCCCATCTCTCCGACGAGCTCGCCGAGCGGCGGGGGCAGGAGATTGTGTGGAACGACGTGAGCCGCCTTTGGGCCATGTTGGCCATCCAAGGGCCGCGATCCGTCGAGTTGCTCCAACCGCTGGTGGACGTCGATCTGCGGTCGATGCGCTATTACCGCGGCGCACAGGTTCGCATTCTCCACCCGGCGGCTAATCGGCAGGGAGCGATCATCAGCCGCACCGGCTACACCGGTGAGGACGGCTTCGAATTGAGCCTCGGCGCCGACATCGCCGTCGGCGTGTGGGAAGTGCTTATAGAGATGGGCCGCCCGCTGGGTATCGTGCCTGCCGGCCTCGGGGCGCGCGACACGCTGCGGCTGGAAGCAGGAATGCCGCTCTACAGCCACGAGTTGAGCGAACAGATCGATCCGTTCCAGGCTGGGCTGGGCTTCGCCTGCCACCTGGTCGGCTACGATTTTCCCGGCCGCGATGCCCTGCTGCGAATCCAACAGCAACCGCCAAAGTTGGTGCGCGTCGGCCTGGAAATGGTCGGCCAGCGGACCGCGCGACAGGGGGCGGATTTAACGCTCGATGGCCGCTCGATCGGCCAGGTTACCAGCGGCAGCTATTCGCCCACGCTCGGGATTCCAATCGCGATGGCGTACGTGGCGCCGGAGTTCGCCCGGCCGGGGACCGCGCTGCACGTCGACATTCGAGGGCGTGTCGAGTCGGCACGGGTTGTCGAGCTTCCCTTCTACTGCCGCAACAAAGCCGCCGGCGCAGGCGGCGGAAAGTGACGCAATTGTCGAGCCGGCAGAGCCACGGCCCCTTCAAAAAAAGATCGCGAAGGAGCGAAAACGCGAAAGATGGATTTTTGTGGGGGCAATTGGGAAAGAGCGTGTAACCAATGGGCAAAGATCGCTTGTACGCTAAAACGCACGAATGGGTTGTTGTCGAGCCGGACGCTTCCGGCGGCAAGATTGCCACCGTGGGCCTGACGGCTTTCGCGCCTCGAGTCGCTCACAGACCTGGTGCATATCGAGTTGCCGACGATCGGCCGGCAAGTTCAAGCCGGACAGCCGTTCGGCGAAATCGAGTCGGTCAAGGCCGTGAGCGACCTCTACAGCCCGGTGGATGGCGAGGTCGCGGCTGTCAATTCCTCCGTCGCCGGCAACCTCGAGCATCTGGCCGACGATCCATACGGGAGCGGATGGTTCATCAAGATCAAGATCAGCGACGAAGCCGGCTTGGCCGAGTTGCTCAACGAGGCCGCGTACAAGAAACAATGTGAGGAAGAACCGCACTGACAGGAGCAAGAAGTGGAGGTCACGCAAAGGCGGAAAGACGCAAAGAGATAGGGAAGGGACGAGCCCTTTGCGTCTTTGCACCTTTGCGTGAGGTTTTGATGCGCTTCATGTCTGCCATGGTGCGGTGTCTAGTTACCATGCCCTACTTTCCCAATACTGACAGTGATCGTCAGGCGATGCTGGAAGCGATCGGCGCGGCGTCGGTCGAGGAACTGTTCGCCATGATTCCGGCGGAGCTCCGTCTTAAGGGCGACCTGTGCCTGTTGCCGGGCCTGGGCGAGATGGCGCTTTCGGCCCACCTCGCGGAGCTCGCCGGGCGGAACACGCCTGCTACGGAGGTGGCCTGTTTCCTCGGCGGCGGCTCGTACGACCATTTCATACCGGCCGTGGTCGACATGGTGGCCGCCCGCAGCGAGTTCTACACCGCCTACACGCCCTATCAGCCTGAAGCCAGCCAAGGCAGTCTCCAGGCCTTTTTCGAGTACCAGACGCTCGTTACGCAACTGACGGGCATGGACGCCTCGAATGCCAGCCTCTATGACGGCGGCAGCGCCGCGGCCGAAGCGGTGCTGATGGCCATGCACGCCACCGGCCGCAGCCGAGTCGTCACGGCCGAGAGCGTCCATCCCGAGTATCGGCAGGTGCTGGCGACGTACCTGGCCAACCTCGGCGTCGATTTGGTCACCGCGAAACACCAGACGGCGCCATTTCGGTCTGCGACCTAGCCGACGCGGTCAACAACGAAACCGCATGTGTGCTCTTGCAGCATCCGAACTTTTTCGGCTGCCTGGAAGAAGTGGAACATGCTGCCGAGATCGCGCACCAGTCCGGGGCGTTGTTCGTGACTTCCGTCGATCCGATCAGCCTCGGCCTGTTGAAGCGGCCAGGCGAGTACGGGGCAGACATTGTGGTGGCCGAAGGGCAATCGCTGGCCAATCCGATGGCCTTCGGCGGTCCCTACCTGGGCATCCTCGCGTGCCGCGAACAATTCTTGCGCCGCATGCCGGGACGGCTGGTCGGCCAGACGGTGGACCGCCGGGGACGCCGCTGCTGGGTGCTGACACTGCAAACCCGCGAGCAGCACATCCGCCGCGAAAAGGCCACGAGCAACATCTGCACGAACCAGGGGCTGCTGGCCCTGCGCGCTACGGTCTACCTGGCGCTGATGGGCCCGGCGGGCATGCGGAGCGTCGCCGAATTGTGCCTGCAAAAATCCCATTACGCCGCCGAACGTCTTACTGCGGGCCCGTCGGTTTCGCTTCGGTTCGATCGCCCGATGTTCAAGGAGTTCGTCGTGCGTGTGAAGAACCGGCCCGTCGCGAAGTTGATTGAGACGGCCCGGCAGCAGAACATCTTTGCCGGCGTGCCGCTCGGCCAATGGTATCCGCAGTGGGACGATTGCCTGCTGGTCGCCGTAACTGAGAAACGAACCAAGGAGGAGATTGACCGACTTGTGCGGTTGGCCAATGCAACGTAGATCATCCCACCCGGTGAGAGATGATCCACAACACCCCATGAAATCTGTGAGCATCGTGTGAAGAACAGCTACATCAAACCGGCCGCCCTGTTCTTGGTCGTAGGCGCTGCACTTTTCGTCACATCGCTCGCCATCTTCAACTTTGAAGTGTATTGCAACTGGGCATTCATTTGCAGGAATACGGGTTCTCGAAAGGGCTATCGCCAGTGGTTTTTTGGAGTGCAAACTGGCCATTGGCATAACGAGTCGGCTCTGGAAAAATTCATCAAGAACGGCATCCAAATGACTTGAAGCACAGATGGACGAGCTATAGCGGCACGGGAAAGAACCTATTCGGCAGATCGCTGTCGTTCGGGCATGGACAACCAGGACCAATCATCCTGCTCAGGGAAGAGATACTTGACGCATACGTTGCCAAAATAGATGATCGCGAAAAGGAATCGCTATACAAGTTGCTTGCCGGCGGAGACAGATCGGCCATCCGAGACGAAGTGGATAAGATCTATGCGGAGGCCGGGCGTTCGGACTAGAACGGGGAGCATTTGCGGAGGCTGTACCAACAATGTCAGAAATTTCAGAGACTCAATCCGCATCGCTTCTTTTCGACCTTTCCAACCCCGGCTGTCGCGCCGTGCGGCTGCCGGCCTGCGACGTGCCGGAGAAACCGCTGGCCGATCTGTTGCCGGCCGACGCGATGAGCGACGCGCCGCTGCCGCTGCCGGAGCTTTCGGAGCCCGAGGTGGTGCGGCATTTCGTCAATCTGTCGACGAAGAACATGTCGGTCGACGCCAATTTCTATCCGCTCGGCTCCTGCACGATGAAGTACAACCCGAAGCGGAACGAGCGGCTGGCCGCGCTGCCGGGCATGGCCGACCTGCATCCGTACCAGCCCGAGTCGACGATTCAGGGCATGCTGGCCTTGCTGCACCAGGCCCAGCACATGCTGGCCGAGATCGCCGGGCTGCCGGCCGTCTCGTTGCAGCCGGCCGCCGGGGCGCACGGCGAAATGACCGCGCTGCTGGTCGCCGCGGCCTATTTCCGCGACCGGCACGAAGAACGCATCGTTCGTGCTGATTCCCGACGGCGCCCACGGCACCAATCCGGCCAGCGCCGCGATGGCCGGCTTCGACGTCGTGCCGGTCAAGAGCACGCCGAAAGGGTTCGTCGACCTCGACGACCTGGCCGCAAAGCTCGACGAGCCGAACGGCCGTGTTCATGATCACCAACCCGAACACGCTGGGCATGTTCGAGCCGCAGATCGAGCGAATCGCACGGATGATCCACGACGCCGGCGGGCTGGTGTATCTCGACGGGGCCAACATGAACGCCATCCTGGGCATCGCGCGGCCCGGCGATTTCGGCGCCGACCTGATGCACTTCAACCCGCACAAGACGTTCAGCGGCCCGCACGGCGGCGGCGGGCCGGGCGCCGGACCGATCGCCGTGGCCGAGCGACTGGCCCCGTTTCTGCCCGTCGCCGATCGTGGTCAAAGACGGCGCGCGGCTACCATCTCGACTACAACCGGCCGAAGTCGATCGGCCGGGTGCGGAGCTTTTTCGGCAACGTGGGCGTGCTGGTGCGCATGTACTGCTACATTCGGACGCACGGGCCCGACGGCCTGCGGCGGATCGCCGAAGACGCGGTGCTCAATGCGAATTATCTGTTGTCTCGCGTGAAGGACTTCTTGCCGGTGCCGCACGGCGACCGCTGCATGCACGAGTTCGTGGCGTCGGCCGCCAGGCTGAAGGCCGAGCGCGACATCTCGGCGATGGACATCGCCAAGCGGCTGTTGGACTATGGGTTCCATGCCCCGACGGTCTATTTTCCGCTGATCGTCCGCGAGGCGCTGATGATCGAGCCGACCGAGACGGAGAGCAAGGCCACGCTGGACGCGTTTGCCGAGGCGCTGTGCGCAAATCGTCGAGGAGCCGCCCGACGTGCTGCACGAAGCCCCGCACACCACGCCGATCAGCCGGCCCGACGAAGTGGCGGCGGCCCGCAAGCCGGTGCTGAGATGGAGGCGCGAGGGATGAACGATGAGCGAAGAGCTGGCACCGGCGCCGGGAATCGCAAGGAGCTATCGATCCGCGTCCTTCGTTCCCAGTCTTTCCTCGTTCACGCTTCTGCTCGATCCGCCGGCGTCCGGCGCATGGAACATGGCCGTCGACGAGGCCCTGCTGGAGGCGGCTGCGGCCGAGGGGCAATGTACGCTGCGATTCTATCGGTGGCAGGAGCCGACCCTTTCGCTGGGATATTTCCAGACCTACGCCGACCGCTGGCAGCCACGCGGCCGAGCAGCGGGCGGCGGTAGTCCGCCGTTCGAGCGGCGGCGGCGCCATTCTGCACGATCGGGAACTGACCTACAGCTTCGCGGTGCCCAGCCGTCACCCGCTGGCCGTCGATCGGCTGGCATTTTATGGGGCGGTTCACGCCAGCCTGATCGCGGCGCTGGCCGAGTGGGGCATCGCGGCGCGATGTGCGCACGTCCGACGCGGGCGTCGCAGAATCGGCAGCCGTTCCTGTGCTTCCAGCGCCGTCGCCCGGGCGACGTGCTGCTGGGCGACGCCAAGATTGCCGGCAGCGCAGCGGCGGCGCTGCCGCGGCGCGGTGCTACAGCACGGCAGCGTTCTGTTGGGCCGATCGGTCGCGGCGCCGGAGCTTGAGGGCCTCTCGGAGTTGACTGGCATGTCGATCGGGCCGGACGATCTGGCGCAGCGCGTGGGCATCGCTGCTCAGTGGACGACTGCGGGCCGCGTGGCGACCAACGGAGCTTTCGTTAGAAGCCTACCGTCGCGCCTCGATGCTGGCTGACGAGAAATACGCCTCGCCCGCCTGGACCGAGCATCGTTAAGCTCGCAGACCACAGCCCGCCTGAGCGAATCCTTTGACTCGATCGGTAGTATTTGGTACGATCCAGCATGAAGGGGGCTTGGCGATCGAGGCACCCTTCTTCCGAAGGGCTGCGCGAACAGAGCACGGGGGCCCAAGGAGCATGTCATGCAAGTGAGGCTTGTTGTCGTCGGCGGCAAGCAGGCAGGCACAGAGATTGCCATCAGAGGGCCGGAGTTTCTCATTGGGCGCGGGGCGGAGTGCCATCTTCAGCCGCGGAGCGGCCTGGTCAGCCGCAAGCACTGTTCGATCAGCGTTGAAGGCGACGTGGTCACAGTCCGTGACTTTGGCAGCACCAACGGGACGTTGGTCAATGGAGAGCGGGTTCGGCAACGGCGAGAGTTGACCGACGGCGACCATATCAAGGTCGGACTGCTGGAACTCGAAGTCCGCATTGCGGCCGCCGGCAGTAGGAACCCGAAGGCAGTCGCGAACCGGCAGGCTTCGGAACGCCAAAAAACGGCCGGCGACGACGATCTGGATATCAGCGGTTGGCTCGAACCCGACCAGCAAGGTCCGAGCGTTGCCGAACCGGACGCGAGGACCGCCGTGCAGGATACGATCGCCGCGAAGCCTGGCGACGAAACGGCGACAGACATTCCGACAACGATCGGAGAGGATAAACCGGGCAAGAAGGAACCGAAGCCAACGCGGGTGCCGGCCAATTCCAACGGACGACCAAGCCGATCGCAGAAAGCAGTAAATCGGCCGCCGAGGAGACCCTTCGCAAGTTCTTCCACAGGAATGGGTCAGCGCCACCGGCCGTGGCACGAATTGCGAGGCGCCTCCCCCCGACACCGTGGACGCGCAAGCATCAGATCGAGAACGAAACGTGAGAGCAGCCAACGAAGCTCGGAAATCGTCCGCAATACTGGGAGTGGCCTTTGACAACGATGACGGCCATACCAGGCTCACGCGCAGCAAGAATTTCGTGCTGGTCGGCGGATGCCATGAGACGCACGCCGTCATGCAGGAGACGGCCATCAAGATCAACGAGCAACTCGACAAGCGCAACAAGCGCCTGGAAGAGGTGCCCATCAGCGAGCTTCGCACCATCTGCCGCGACGTTGCGGAATCGATCCGACGCGCGGAGTGACGATGAGGCGCTGATGGAATACTTCGCTTCTCTACAGGACCGACGGCCCTGTCCTTGCTAGGTTGCGATCTTTCGCCCCACGGCCTCGGCCACGCGGCGGCAGAGCGTCATCAGCTCGCTCGAACTGCTCGAAGTTGAGCGACTGGATAGCCGTCGCTCAGGGCGGACTCGGGATCGGGGTGGACCTCGACGATCAGCCCGTCGGCCCCGGCGGCCACCGCGGCGGCGGCCATCGGCGCCACCAGGCTGGCGTGGCCCGTGCCGTGGCTCGGATCGACGACCACCGGCAGGTGCGTCCGCTCGTGCAGCCAGGGCACCGAGGCCAGCGGCAGCGTGTAGCGGGTGTGGGTCTCGAAGGTGCGGATGCCCCGCTCGCAGAGCATCACGTTCGGATTGCCGGCGTTGAGGATGTACTCGGCCGCCAGCAGCAATTCGTCGAGCGTGGCGCTGGGGCCGCGTTTCAGCAGCACCGGCTTGCCCTCGTCGCCCACCGCCTCCAGCAGGCGGTAGTTCTGCATGTTGCGGGCGCCGATCTGCAGCACGTCGGCATAGCGGGCCACCAGCGGCGACGTCCTCGGTGGCGATCACCTCGGTCACCACGGCCAGGCCGGTCTCGTCGCGGGCGGCGGCGAGGATTTTCAGCCCGTCTTCCTTCAGTCCCTGGAAGCTGTAGGGGCTGGTGCGCGGCTTGAACGCCCCGCCGCGCAGGGCCGTGGCCCCGGCCGCCTTCACGGCCCGGGCGGTGGCCAGCGTCTGCTCTTCGCTCTCCACCGAGCAGGGCCCGGCGATCATGCCGATGTGGCAGTTGCCCACCGTCAGGCTGCCGACGCGGACCACCGTCGGCTCGGGCTGGACCTCGCGGCTGGCGACCTTGTAGGGGGCCAGGATGGGCACGACCTCGGCCACGCCCGGCCCGCTTTCCAGCGACTGGCGGAACTCGTCGCGCTTCTCGCCGATGGCGGCGATCACGGTCCGCTCGGTGCCGTAGATCGGATGGGCCTTCAGGCCAAGTTGTTCGACGCGCTGGATCATGTGTTCGATCTGTTCGCGGGTTGCTCCTCGTTTCATCACGACAATCACCTTGAGGGTCTCCTTTGTATAGTGGGTTGGTCTCAGCGTGGAGTCCGCCGTGCGTGACGCCTGCACCGGCAGCAACAAAAAAAGCCCCGAGACCTTTGCGAGGTCTCGGGGCTTTGGTCTTCTGTGGGTTGTGTCTAGCGGCTACACACCACCTCCGACCCCGAAACCTCGGGGGTAAAATAAAAATACCAATAACAAGTGCAGAACCGACTCATGCTATGCTCACAAATGGCGGACAAGGGCCAAACCCCTGACAACCTCCATTTTCGTCCGTTTCTCCAAAAAAGCAACAGGAAAAAGCCGAAAAAATCGCGCGGCTGTAGCGGTGCGGTGCGTCCCTGACGCACCCTACCGCTGGCTGATGGCACGCGAAGCGTGCCTGCTACTTTTCGCCAACAACCTCTCGATGGCCGCTTGGGCGGGCTGCGACTGGAGGACCAACAGGCATTGTGAGGGCGCGTCGAAATGGATGTCCGCTGGGCCGCCAACGTCGCTCCAGGTCGTCGGCGACCACACGGCCCTTCAACCGCTCGGCCAACGCTGCGCCCGATATCGAGTCCGACAGCCAGTCGGCGATCGGATAGAACTCCAATTCGAGCCGGTCCTCAGCCGCCTCCTTCGTGGTGACTTGGATCGTGCCCGGCGTCACAGTCCGATACGCAAGCCCCAATGGTCGTAGCAACTCGTCAAGCACCGTGGCGAACGGTTTCTTCCGTGCGGTCAATGTGGTGTCGACGCGGTCGGAGGTGTCGGCCGTGGCCAGCGCGGCATGATCGACGAGGATTTCGATGCCCAGGTCGTCGGCCAACCGCGTCAGAATCTTTGCCAGCGGCGCCCGGTCGTGAAAGTTCAGCGAGATTTTGCGATCGAGCAAACTGCGGGCCCGGTCTCGCCGTGTTGCCAGCGTAAAACGTAGCGGGTCGTCATGGCTCCGAAACAGCAGATGCCGCGCGTTGCGAAGCTTCTCGCAGAATGCGAGCACCTGCCGGTGGACGTCGCCGGTTTGCGTCACAACGAGCGCGTCTTGCTGGGCGGCGATTGTGCCGCGCCCGCCCGCCTCTTGCCACGACTCGGGTGCAACCAACCTCTCGACGAGCGAGGCCAGTCGGTCCGCACTCGCACGGTCACCGTCGAGCAAGTCCGTAACCGTATAGGGAACCCGCCGCAATGTCTCGCGATACGCGGCCGGGGCGGTGATGAGGACTTGCCCACTGTCGACCGCCATTGCCAGGCCTTTCTGTGTCGCGGCTGCTTGGAGCGCCTCAGCGACGGTCGCCCCCTTGAGGTCGAGCGAGACGGAATCTCGGGGCCCAACGCCGAGTTCTGCAAGGGCGTCGGCGTCGATCGTAACCGGCAGCCCGCCGATCGTCGCCAATAGCTCCACGGCCTTCGCTAGCGGCATGTCGCTCAATTGGATCCGGGGCACCGGTTGCGACAACCGCGCCGCTACGTCAACGTGGATCGGCGGCGCCTTTTTGATCTGTGCGGGATACGTCGGTTCCGGGCTCTCAGCCATGCCGGCGAACGGATCGGGCGGCGCGGCTTTGAGGCGGGACGGTGGGACGCTTCAAAAGGCGTCGGGGTCGACAACGCGACCGAAGGAGCCGGCTGGGTAGCGGGAGGCGATGATGCGGTCCCGGTCGGTGCTGCCACGGGTTTGCGGGTCTTTGCCGCTGCCACGGACTTGGGCAACTCCACGTCGCGCGGCTGAACGATTCCCGCATCGACCGCGACAGGCTCGGACTCGGGTGAAGACGGCAGGAGCCGTGGCAACGTCAGCAGCGTAACCAGCACAACCAGCGTCGCACCACCGGCCGTAGCCCACGTCAAATAGGACGAGCTGCTCGAAGCCGCTTCGGCCGGATCAAGTTCCAGCGGCTGCGACTCGGTAGCCACGCGGGTCAAAGGCGGTGGGCCGGCTATCTGGCTCGGGGCTGGATGGCCTGTGCCGTCAGGTGGCATCCAGCCCTCAGGCGGCGTCACGTGGACCATGCTGTGACACCGGGGACACTCCAAGACCGTCCCAATGGCCGCGGCCGAGCGCACCGCCAGCCGGGCTTGGCATGTCATACAGGTGATGGCGAAAAGTTTCGCGTCCACAGTCCCCTGGCCGGCAATCGACCGCCATACCCTGTCCCGGTGGCGGCCCCGTTTATGTTCCACCAGCTATTTTACGCCATCGGTCCTAAGATGTCATGCACCTGTCATTTTCAGGGTACGGCGGCGTTGGCGGACGCCGACCGGCCGGAACTGCTTATCGCACAATGGCTTGAAAAGGCTTCCCATTGCGGGCTGCCGCGAACATAATAGGGGCTTGCTTGTCTGGAATTAGCGTGCAATGAGCGATGACCAACTGAAAATCCGCCGCATTGACAGCTGCCGGGACGACATTTGGGCAGCGATGGGCGAGCTACGCGCCGGCTGAGCCCTCGGGGCAACGTTGTCAGCGAGGCGGGACGGCGGCGGACGGTCGAGGTTTTCGGCGAGCCGCTTTCGCCGGCCGAGGTGGTTGCGCGGATTTGCAGCGACGTGGCGGAAAAGGGCCTGGCGGCGGCCCTTGAATATTCCGCGAAAATCGACATGGCAGATCTGACGGCCGAGACGATCCGTGTCCCGGCGGCCGAACTGGCCCAAGCCCATGCCGCGGCCGATCCGCGGCTGTTGGCGGCGGTCCGCCGCGTGGCGGAGAACATCCGCGAGTTTCAGCAGGCCATTCTCCATCACGATGTTCGGTTGGAGCGGCCGGGCGGATATCTCGCCGAATGCTACCGGCCGTTGGATCGCGTGGGCATCTGCGTGCCGGGTGGGGCCGCCGCCTATCCATCGACCCTGTTAATGACTGCCGTGCCGGCCCAGGTGGCCGGCGTGGGACAGTTGGCCGTGGTCGCGCCGCCGACCAAGTTCGGCGCCTACAACGCCGACGTGCTCGCCACCTGCCACGAGCTGGGAATCACCGAGGTCCATCGCCTCGGCGGCGCCCAGGCCGTCGCCGCGCTGGCCTACGGCGTCGAGGGCATCCGGCGCGTGGACAAAATCGTCGGGCCCGGCAATCTGTTCGTCGCGCTGGCCAAACGCTACGTTTTTGGTGAAGTGGACATCGACGCGATTGCCGGGCCGAGCGAAGTCGTGGTCATCGTCGATGGCTCGACGCGGCCGGAGTTTACGGCCGTGGACCTGATCGCCCAGGCCGAACACGCCCCGGGGGCGAGCGTGCTGATCGGTTGGAACCAAGAAGTCCTCGACGCAGTGGTGGCGAAGCTTGGCCGGCAACTGGGCCGGTTCGACCGCGGCGACCTGGCCCGGCAGAGCCTCGAAGAGTTCGGCGCGGTGATTCTCGCCCGCGACGCCGACGAAGCCTGCCGGTTGGCCGATGAAATCGCGCCGGAGCACCTGCACATTGCGACGGAAAACGCCGAGGAGTTGGCGGCGAAAATACGGCATGCCGGAGCGATGTTTTTGGGCAATTACACGCCCGTGGCGCTGGGCGATTATGCGGCCGGCCCGTCGCACGTGCTGCCGACCAGCGGCACGGCCCGATTCGCCCACGGACTGTCGTGCAACGACTTTTTGCGTCCGCACAGCATCCTGCAGTTCAGTCGAGAAGGCCTGGCCTGGCTGGCGCCGGAAGTGGAAGTGTTGGCCACCAAGGAAGGGCTAACCGCGCATCGTGCGAGCGTCGTAGTACGAATGAAAGATTGATGATCGTCGACTCGCGAATGTGTCCATCATCCGTCGTCAATCAACAGTCATCACGCAACAACCATCAATCCCCATGCCCTACTTTCGCCCTGAAATCGAAGCCATGTCCGGCTACGTGCCGGGCGAGCAGCCTCAGGACGGCGACTTCATCAAGCTCAACACGAATGAAAATCCGTATCCGCCGTCGTCGGCCGTTGCCCAGGCGATCGAGGAGGCGGCCCTCGGCTTGCGGAAATATCCGGACCCGGTGGCCGACGCCTTCCGCCGCCGGGCGCGCCGCGACGCTGGGCGTTCGGTCGGATTGGATCCTCTGCGGCAACGGCAGCGACGACATCCTGACGATCGTTACCAGGGCGCTGGTCGGACAAGGGCAATTACTCCGCCTTCCCTACCCGAGCTATGTCCTCTACAAGACACTGGCCGAATTGCAGGGGGCTCAAAGCGAGGAGGTGCCTTTTAACCACGATTGGTCGCTGCCGACGGCCTTTGCCGCTGCGCGGGACGACCTGCGGCTGGTGTTCCTGGCAAATCCGAATAGCCCTTCCGGCACGACGATTCCGCCGCAGCGGGTGCTTGAAATCGCCGAGCAACTGCCGTGTCCCTTGTTGGTCGACGAGGCGTATGCCGATTTCGCCGAAACGAACTGCGTGGATTTGGTCGCCCGGTGTGAGAAGATCATGGTGTCGCGCTCGCTCAGCAAATCGTACTCGCTGGCGGGGCTCCGGTTCGGTTACGTCGTGGCCCAGCCGCAGATGATTGAGCAGTTGAGCAAGGTGAAGGATTCGTACAACTGCGACGCGATGGCCATCGCCGCCGCCACGGCCGCCATGGGCGACCGGCAGTGGCTGGCCGACAATCGCGCCAAGATACTCGCCACCCGCCGCCGGCTGGTGGCGGAAATGCGGAAGCTAGGGTTTATAACGGTCGATTCGCAGGCCAACTTCACCTGGAACACCCATCCGCGCCCTTCCAGCCAAACCGCTGTATGAGCGACTGAAACGCGACCGCATCCTGGTCCGATACATGAACTATCCTGGTTGGGGCGACGGCCTGAGGATCAGCGTCGGGACCGACGTGGAAACGGACGCGTGTCTGGAGAAGCTCAAGGCGATCGTATAGAGGCCCTCGATGACCCGATCGGCGAACATCCACCGCAAGACCAATGAAACCGATGTAGACCTCGAAGTGGTGCTGGACGGCATCGGCGAAGCCCGGGTGTCGACCGGCGTCGGCTTCCTCGATCACATGCTGGCGCTGCTGGCCAAGCACGCGGCCTTCGATCTGGCGGTGAAGTGTGTCGGCGACCTTGACGTGGACCAGCACCACACGGTCGAAGACATCGGCATCTGCCTCGGCCAGGCGCTGCGCGAGGCGGTCGGCGACAAGGTTGGCATTCGCCGCTATGGGCATTTCGCGCTGCCGATGGAAGAGACCCTTTGCACCGCCGCCGTGGACCTCGGTGGCCGGGCGTATTTCGTTTTTCAGGCCGATTTTCCCACGTACAAGATCGGCGAGTTCGACACGGAACTCGTGGCCGATTTCTGGCAGGCCGTTGCCTCCAACGCCCTTTGCAACTTGCACATCCTGGTCCCCTACGGCCGCAACAGCCACCACATCGCCGAGGCGATCTTCAAGGCCACGGCCCGGGCGCTGCGGCAAGCCGTCGAGCCCGACCCGCGGTTGCCCGGCGTGCCCAGCACGAAGGGCGTGCTGTAGCAGACGCGCTCCACGTGCCGTTGCCGGGAACAACAACACGCCATCTACGCCGTCCGCGGCGACGACACGCGGAGCGTGCCCGCTGCTTCAGAGACCGCTGTACCAGCGGGCGGCGTCCTTCGCCCAATAGGTCAGGATGATGCTGGCGCCGGCGCGGCGGATGGCCGTGAGCGATTCTTCGGCGGCGAGGCGTTCGTCCAGCCAACCGCGCTCGGCGGCGGCCTTGACCATGCTGTACTCACCCGAAACGTTGTAGGCCGCCAGCGGCACGCCGGGAAAACGCTCGGCGGCCTGGCGAATGATGTCGAGATACGGCAGGGCCGGCTTGACCATGACGATGTCGGCGCCTTCGGCCAGATCGAGTTCGATCTCGCGCATCGCCTGGCCGGCTGCGGCGGCAGGGTCCATCTGGTAGCCGCGGCGATCGCCGAACTGCGGGGCGCTCTCGGCCGCCTCGCGGAACGGCCCGTAAAACGCGCTGGCGTACTTGGCCGCGTAGCTCATGATCGGCACGTGGGCGAAGCCGGCGGCATCCAGCGCCCGGCGGATCGCGCCGACCATCCCGTCGATCATGCCGCTGGGCGCCACCATGTCGGCCCCGGCCCGGGCGTGGACCACCGCCTGCCGGGCCAGCAGGTCGAGCGTGGCGTCGTTCTCGACGTCCAGCCGGCCGGTCGCAGTGGCCGATCGCGCCGCAGTGGCCGTGATCGGTATACTCGCAACAGCAGACGTCCGTGATGACCAGAAAATCCTTGGCCGCCTGTTTGGCCATGCGAATGGCCTGGGCAATGATGCCCGAATCGCTCATGGCATCGCTGCCCAGGGCGTCCTTCGCAGCAGGAATGCCGAAGAGGATCACGCCGCCGAGTCCCAGTTCGACCGCCTGGCGATCTCGTCGGCCAGCATGTCGGGCGACAATTGGGCGTGGCCCGGCATCGCGGCGATCGGCTCGCGCAGGCCGCTGCCCGGCCGTACGAACAGCGGGCAGGATCAAGTTGGCCGGCGAAAGCCGCGTGTCGCGAACCAATTCACGCACGGCCGGATGGTAGCGAAGTCGTCGCAGTCGAGTCGTGGGAAACATGGTGCACTCCAGCAACCGCCCTATTGTAGCCTTCATCCCCGGCCACAACAATCAACGATGAACATGTCCGTTTACCGGTCGCGGCATGCCGGGCGGTCACTTTTTCAGCGATTTTCGCGCCCGGCGGACGACCTCGGCTGCCCAAGGCTTGTCGCCATAGAGATCGACGATCGCCTGATAGGTCTTTCGCGACTGCTCGGGCTCACGCTGTCGAAGTGTGTCGGCCGCGTTGAGACGTTCGTTGAGGACGGCGAGCTGCTCCCGCGTGAACTGCTCCGCTTCGCGCCGGACTTGCGGCAGCCGAAGACGCGCCAAAGCGAGGCAGTCTTCGGTCGGCCCGGGCGGAATGTCCGGCTGGCTGTAGAGATCAACAAGGGCCTGCAATTCCGCGGCACCGCGGGCCGGGTCCGAGCGTGCATCGCTTTTCGCCGCGTAGTACAACTTTTCGATGGGCAGCAGGTCGTTGAGAGCCGTTCGCCGCGCCAATTTCTTATCGAACTTCCACTCGAGTCGCCGCAGATCGAGAGTCCTCTCATAGGCCCGCAATTGTGCGACGCGAGGATCCTTGGGAAAGTTGTCGCGAAAGCGACTGATCAATCGCTGAAGATCGTCAATTTCGCTCCCCTTGCGCGGAAGCGAATCGGCCGATCCGTCCTTGACCCGTGCCTGGATGCGGGCGTACAGCGTGTCGGCCGACGGCGGCTGAAGTGACCACCACACGCCGAGTCCCACCGCAACCAGCGCCCCCGCCAGTGCCCAGGTCTGCCACGATATGAGCGCCGGCCGTGGCTCTTCAGCTTCCAACGGGTCCAATTCGTCTTTGTGGACCGGCACAAACGTGCCTCGCTCGCTGAATGGTCGCGGCGGAACCTCCGGCGGCGGCGATTCCTTCGCAGACGCGCTCGGCGCCTCGTTCGCGGCCGCGTCGCTGCCGGGCCGATCGATGGTCGCCGCGACGGATGCCTCAGCCTCCGCGGGCTCCAGTTCGGGCACGCCGTTTCCGGCCATCGCTTTGTCACCACCAAACCAGTCGGCATTGGCTTGCATCGTTTCGCGCTCGACCGACAGCGCCGTAGCATGGCTTCCAGCCGCCGCCCGAGCAAATTGGCGTTGGCAATCCGTCGCGACGGGTCCTTTTCGAGCAGTTCACCGAGAATGTGTTCGAACTCTTGCGGCACGTCCGCGGCATACTTGCGCACGGGCTCAGGCTGGTCGCATCGCTGCTTCTGAAGGACTTCCGGCAGCGACTTGCCGCGAAACACCGGCCGCCGCGCCAACAATGCGTACAGCAGTGCCCCGAGACTGTAGAGATCCGACCGGGCGTCGACCGGTTGTCCGGACGCCTGCTCCGGCGACATGTATTCCGCCGTGCCGACGATGTTGCCGGCAATGGTCAATCGTGAATTGCCGAACAGCCGCGCGATGCCGAAATCCGAGAGCTTGACGTGGCCATCCGCCGTCAAGAGCACGTTGCCCGGCTTGATGTCGCGATGAATGACGCCGCGATCGTGTGCGTGGCGCAAAGCCCGGCACATTTCGACGCCGACCTGCGCGGCCTCACGCCACTCGAACTGCCGCCCACGGCGCAGTTCTTCTTCAAGGCTGCTACCGTCGACCAACTCCATCGCATAGAACAGATGGCCTTCTTGATGGCCGAAGCCGAAGAGGCGGACAATGTTGGGATGATTAAGCTTGCGAAGGGTTTCGATCTCGCCCTCAAACCGGACGCGAAAGCCTTCTTCTTCAGCCAACGCCGCCGACAGCAATTTTACGGCCGCCGGCTCGCCGGTCTCGCGGTGGACCGCCTCGTACACAATCCCCATGCCGCCTCGGCCGAGCTTGCCGACGATCTGATAGGGGCCGAGCCACTCGAGTTCCATGGGAAGGATTGGGGATCAGGGATTGGCGATTGCCGGTCACTGGTAACTGGTTACCAGACCACAACCCCAATTTACCGCGCCGCGACCCTTCGGACCAGCCGGTCTCGTAGCTGCAACCGACAGCCTATCGCCGGGCCTCGATCACGCGAAACTTCGTGCCTTTGATCGGGGCGCCGCCGTTATGAAATGCCAAGCCGTGGTAGCGGTAGTTCGACAGCCGCCGATGTGTGTGGCCAAAATAAACGTCGCGAACGCCGTCGGCCGGTCCTTCGCCGATGTTTTCGAGATACTTCAGAATGCGCCGCACGACGATCCGCCGGGCGAACACCAGCCGCGGCAAGGGCTTGTGCAGCCGCGTCGCCACGACCACGTCATAGAGCTTGCTGAGGAACGGGCCGCGGCGGCGGCGATCAAGCCATTCATCCCTGGCCTCGGCCAGCATTCGGGCGTCCATTACCTTGTTCGCCACGTCGCCGTGCAGGAACACGCTGGGCCGAGCCGGACATAATAGCGATGCCAAACAAGGTTCGGCAACTGCTGCTCCAACTCGACGAGCCGGTCGATGAACGCCCGGTGGTAATCGTGGTTCCCCAGCACGACGTGGAACTGGCAATCAGGACACGCACGGGCCAATTCCTCCAGCCAGCGGGCAGCTCGGTCCACGGCCTTGAGAATCGGGATGCGCGACCAGCGAAAGTCGAAGATGTCGCCGCCCAGAACGAAGGTATTGGCTTGCGACGCCTTGCGGGTGATCTCCTCCAGGTAACGATGGGCGTAGGAGCGGTTGGCGAACAGGTGAAGATCAGCGACAAAGTAGCATTTCGTCATGGTGCATCGCCGGATACGACTCCGGAATAGAGGGCCTCCGTGCCGGTCGGCGTCTGCAAGAGAAGCGCCCCGTCGGGGGCGATCCCCCGACATCGTCCGGCAATCTCGCGTTGGTTCCAGCGGACCGTCAATTGGCGTCCTCGCTGCAAGCAAAGGACGTCGGCCCGAGCCGCAACGGCGCTCGGCTCGGCGGCCAAGCGGACCAGCCCGTCGTGAAATCGCTGTAACAGGTCAATGAGCACGGCGCTATGGTCGCAGGCATGTCCACACAGATCGCGAAGCGTGGCAATGCTGCCTTGCAACTCCACCGGGGCGCCGGCCAGCGAGTTGTTCGTGTTCAAGCCGACGCCGACCACGTGACAGCCGTCGGCCAACGCCTCGATGAGGATGCCGGCGAGTTTTCTTTGGTCGACAAACACGTCGTTGGGCCAGTGCAGGCCGACCTGGTGTTGCGGGACCAGGGGAGCTACCGTCTCGACGACTGCGACCGCCGCCGCCAAAGAGATCAGGGGCGGGCGGCCGCTGGCGGCGTCGACCGAGTCGCCGGCCAGCAACAGGCTGAACGCCAAACCGCCGTCGCCCGTCCACCAGCGATTGCCGCCGCGCCCCCGCCCGGCCGTTTGCCGGTCGGCGACGATCAATAGCGGTAGCGGTTGTCCGTCGCATGCCGCGAGCGTTGCCGCGCGGCCGTTGGTCGAGGCGATGCTCGCGTGGTGTTCCACACGGGCGATGAACGTTTCACGAACGATGCGGTCGACATCGATCGATGCGATGGGCCTATCCATATCCTAGTTTTCTCAGTTCTTCTTCCCCCAGTCCGTGGTGATGGCCCAACTCGTGAAGGATGGTGATGCGAATCTGCTCTCGCAATCGCTCGTTGGTGATGCGGCCATCACCGTCGGCGGCGGCCGTTAGAATGCCCTCGCGGTAGATCGTCACCACGTCGGGCAACGTGCCGGAATGCATGACGCTCTTCTCGCCGATCGGGATGCCCGTGTACAGCCCGCAAAGGCTGTCCAAGTACCTCACGCCCGTCCGATTCATCACGCTTTCGGAAGGATAGTCCTCAACGTGCAAGGGCACCTTGTCGATCAACTCGTGAACCAACGGCGGCATCCGACCGAGCACCCATTCCAACTGCTCGTCGAAACGGCGGCGAGTGCGGTCATTCATATCCACAGTCCCCGCCGGCTAGGCAAAACACCCGTGTACATTACAATAATACCAGACCGCAGCCCAAGGGGAATGGCGGGTGCCACGGCTTGGCTGCGTCCGTCTACCAATGGCGTGCGACACCATGGCGCTGCGGCAGATTCTCTCCGGCTGGCGGAGGCGATACTTTCCGAGGAAGACGCTGGGCCAACGCGGCGAGGCGGCTGCCGCTCGGTATCTTCGCCGCCGTCGTTACAAGATCCTTGCCCGCAGCTACCGCTTCGGCCGCGGCGAACTTGATCTGGTGGTGCTCGACGGCGAAACGATCGTCTTCGTTGAGGTGAAGACCCGGCAATCGCAGGACGCCGGCCACCCCGCCGAAGCCGTCGACACGCACAAACAGCGCCAGCTTACCCGATTGGCCCTTGGCTTTCTGAAGCGCTATGGTCTGCTCGAATGCCCGGCTCGCTTCGACGTAATCGCCGTCACCTGGCCGGCCCAAAAGTGGCTACCCGCGATCGAGCATATCAAGCACGCATTTGAGGCCGTCGAGTAGCTCGGCAGGGTGCGTCATCGACACGCCGATTGATGTGGCAACGCTTTGCTACGGCATGCGGAGCATGCCTGCTACTAGTGGCGGCCGTTGTCGGTCCGCTCATTGTCGAAGTAGCGGTAGCCGGGAAAATCGCCGTGACGCGTGACGGCTTCCAGATGATTGCGAACCGTGCTGAGGGGCCGAAGGACGGCCATGTCGTCGGAGGCCTCGAAGGTGCCCTGGCCCGGCACGGCCAAGCACGCGTGGACGAGGCCGCGCGGGGCAACGCGTCGACTTGATTCTGCGGATAGAAACTCGGGGCTGATTGCCTGAAATCGCAGGCGATAGGCAGCGCCCGACGGACCGAAATCCGCTGTGTTGACCGCTTCGGTCCAATGACCTGCGTCGAGAAAAGGGTCCGTCAAGCGGTGCCGGCCTTGGCACTGGGTTTTGAGATCGACGTTCAGCGTTCCACGAACCGGAACAACGGCGCCGTCGGCGTCTAACGGATAGACGTGAACCAACAGGCCGTCCGGCTCGACGTTTGCATCCCATCGGGCCGCCCTAGCGTCGATCGCCAACGAGACCACGCGGTGCGTTCCGAGCGGCTCAGCCGCCGGATTGGTAATCGGTGCGGCGCCATTCAGTTGTCCAACCATGACGATGCTCGTCTTCGCAGGCGGCACGACCGGCTCGGCCGGAATCTCCTCGCGCAATTGGACGATCAGGTGATGGATCTCCTCGCCGGTCAATCGACAGCCGGCGACCTCGGCCGATACCACCCGGTCCCATCGGATAGGCCGGAGAAGTTCCGCACCCCCATGGCTCGCTCGCAGCCATAGCTCCGCGGCAGTCGTTCTCGCATCCAAGGCGCCCGTCAACGTCCGCCCGCTCGCCAGGTCAACCGAAATGTCCGCGTCGGAAGCAACAATTGCAGCGGCCGACGTCGGTTGCCCTGTGGCGGCCTCGGACCAAAGAGGCAACGCGACAGCCAGGAGTATGGCAAAGGTCCAGCGAGCTACCGTGGCGGTGGGGAGGTTGTTCATCCGGGCAAGGGCGCGCTGTTGCAGGAGGAGAAAGAGACAGGGCCAGACACCGCCGCCCGCGACTGGAAGGGCAAAGCGCATGCCCGGGCGGGATCGCAACGACTACGCGATGGCTAAATGATGGCCGTCAATAGGCTTAGGGCATGCCGCGCGGCCATGGTTTTTCGCCGCGCCGGACCTGGTGATGCGACAATGCGACGCACCGTTGCCGGACGGCAACGGCGTGTGGAACCGGGACGACGAGCGCCCGGCGGGGACTGTCCCGATTTTTGTGTCAGCAAAAATGGGACGGTCCCCTTCGCCGCGGTTTGCGTCGCGACTGCTCCTCGTGACACAAGAATCTGTACAGTCCCCGCGGCGCAGCCAGAAATGGGAGACGGCCCTGAGCCCGGCGACGACTCGGTGAGTGAGGAAATCGCCTCGCTATCAAACCGCACTCGCCCTGTCGCTCTCCTTGAGGGCGTCGGGACGGAGAGGACTGGCGTCTTACGACTTCTCGGTCGAAGTGCGTCGCTCTTTCAGCCGGACGGCCTTACCAGTCCGATCGCGGAGGTAGTAGAGCTTGGCGCGGCGGGTGACGCCGGAACGCTTCACTTCCACCTTGGCGATTCTCGGCGAGTGGAGCGGAAACTTCCGCTCGACGCCTTCGCCCTGCACGATCCGTCGCACGGTGAACGTTGCGCGCGTGCCCGATCCGGCCCGGGCGATTACGAGACCGTTGAAAATCTGGATGCGTTCCTTGTCGCCTTCGAGGATGCGGCAGTGGACGTCGACAGTGTCGCCGACCTCGAATTGCGGGACTTCCGCCTTCAAACTGGCCTTCTCGACCAGTGACATGACTTGCTGGCTCATGGGTTCTCCTTTTCGTGTTTCAATAAATCGGGCCGACGTTGACGGGTCCGGTCCAGGCTGTCTTGTTCCCTCCAGCGGGTGATTTCTTCGTGGTTGCCGCCCAGTAGGATCGGCGGCGGTTCGAAGCCGCGATACTCCCGCGGTCGCGTATATTGGGCACACTCCAATCGCCGGCGGCCACCGGAGAAGGAATCGTCCGCGCTGCTGTCTTCGTCTCCTAATACGCACGGCACCAGCCGGATGGTCGCATCGACGATGGTCATGGCGGCGACCTCGCCGCCGTTCAGGACGAAGTCACCGATCGATATTTCATCCGGCTCGAGGATGAGCCGAATTCGCTCGTCAAATCCCTCGTAGCGGCCGCACAAGAGGATGATCCGCCGGTGCTGCGCCAATTCCTCGACAATCGGTTGTTCAAGCCGGCGGCCCTGGGGAGTCAACATCACCAAGTGCCCGGGGTCCTTATCTTCGCTTCGCACCGCTTCGACGCATTCGACCGCCGGCTCGACCCGCATCACCATGCCCGGGCCACCGCCGAAAGGGCGATCATCGACCGAATTGTGTTTTCCTCGCGCCCAGTCGCGGATGTCGTGGAGGTGTACCTCGACGAGCCCCGCATTGATCGCTCGCTTCAACAAGCTTTGTCCCAGGTATCCCTGGAAGATGTCAGGAAACAGGGTCAAGATGTCAAAGCGCATTGCCGACGATCAGTTTTGTTCCTCGGCGCGGCCGCTTCCTGGCCCGCCTCGGCGCGGCCGCCTCTTGGGCGACCTCGGGCACGGCCGCTTCCCGGCCGGCCTCGTCCGGCTTGACGGCGCCGTTTTGGTGGTCTCTCGCCTTCGGCCGGTTTCGGCGGTTTCTCGGCCTTCGGCATCGGCGGCGGCGGCTCGGGACGACGGCGACTCTGCGCCAGTTGCGCCAGGGCGAGTCGCTGGGCCTCGACGTGCGTGCCGCCGGCACCGTACTTCTTAATCAGCACTCGCACCTTGTCCGAGGGCTGTGCGCCGACACCGATCCAGTAAGTGATCCGCTCGCCATTGAGCACCGCCCGCGCATCGGTCTCGGGCACCAGCGGGTCGTAGGTTCCCAGTTCCTCCAGCACGCGCGCCGTCGCGCGGCCGGCGAATGTCCATCGCGCAGATCCGATAATAGGGGCGGTGTTTCCGCCCGAACTGCTTCATCCGAATACGTACTGACACGCGTTCCTCCCAAAAAATGGTTCGTTACTATTTCTTCCTTGCCTCGCGTTTCTTACGGCGAATTTCGCGCTCGCGTTCCTTTCTCAGCTTGGCCCGTTCTTGCGGCGTCAGCCGTTTGCCGGTGCCGACTTTCGTCTTGGCCAATCTGCCGCCCGGGTCGAAAAGGCCGCCGCGTTTCAACTCCTCGACGGCGCGGAAACGATCACGCAAGCCCATTCCCGACATCCGCTTCATCATGTCGGCCATGGCATCAAACTGCTTGACCAGCTCATTGACCTGGTGCGGCTCGACGCCGGCCCCGGCGGCGATGCGGCGACGGCGGCTTTGGTCGACAACCTTCGACGGGTTGCGCCGTTCGTCGGGGGTCATTGAATCGATGATGCCGACCAGTCGCTGCATCTCCGACTCTGCGTCCACGTCGTCGAGCATGTCGGTCACCGCGCTCATGCCGGGGAGCATGCCGACGATCTTGTTGATCGGTCCGAGCTTCTTCGTCTGGCCGAGCATCTTCTTGAAATCGTCCAGCGTGAACTCGCCCTTTCGGAGCCGGGCCTCCTGCTTGGCCATCTCCTCCTGGTCGAATTTCTGCTGCGCCTGCTCGACCAGCGACAGCACGTTGCCCATGCCGAGGATGCGGCCGGCCATGCGGTCGGGGTGGAACTCCTCGAGGGCGTCGAGATGCTCGCCGGTGCCGACGAACTTGATGGGTACGCCCGTCACGGCCTTGACCGACAGCGCGGCACCGCCCCGGGCGTCGCCGTCGAGCTTGGTCATGATGACGCCGTCGAGCTCCAGCGCCTCGTTAAACGCCTTGGCGCTGTTGACGGCGTCCTGGCCGGTCATGGCATCGACCACCAGGTACACCTGGTCGGGATTGACCCGGCGGTCGATCATCGTCAGTTGGTCCATCAACTCGGCGTCGACGTGCAGGCGGCCGGCCGTGTCCAGAATCACCACGTCGGCGCCGGTCTCCTGCGCTTGCCTAACGGCAGCATGGCATAGGGCGACGGGGTCTTTCGCGGTCAGATCCGCGTAGACGGGCAGATCGAGCTGCTGGCCGAGCACCTGCAACTGCTGGATGGCGGCGGGCCGCTGCAAGTCGGCCGCGACGAGCATCGGACTGCGCCCCCGCTGGCGGAGCAGCCCGCCAAGCTTACCGCAAGTCGTCGTCTTGCCGGAACCCTGCAAGCCGCAAAGCATTAGCACCGAGACCTCGCCGCGCAGGTGCAGCGAGTGGTCCACGGGTCCCATCAGGTTGATCAGCTCCTGATGGACGATGGCGACGAGCTGTTGCGAGGGATTCAGCGACTTCAACACCGTCTCGCCGACGGCCTGACCGCCAACACTGGCCATGAACTGCTTGACGACCGGCAGACTGACGTCGGCCTCGAGCAGGGCTCGCTGGACCAGTTGCAGGCCCTCGCGCATGTTCGACTCGGTAAGCCTTCCGCGTCCGCGCAAGGCCCGCAGCGCCGAACCGAGATTCTCTTGGAGCGATTCAAACATGGCGATCGGCGGAACGCGAGGACAACCAATGACACACGCTGTGTGCCCGCTACGACCCCGGCCCAAAAAATGTAATCCCTTATTCTAGCGGAGATCCCGCCATTCTGGCAATGCGGTCGAGGTGGCACGGGGTGAGATTTTTCGCGGGTCGGAGAGATGCCGACCGCCGCCAAGGCATGCGGAGTGAGTCTGCTTCGGCAGGCACGGCGCAGGGGTGGCGGCCAATGTACGTTCCCCCCCGAAATTGTGTGGACCGCTCTTGCACCGGCGAGTAGGATTCAGTTGCGGAGGGGCCGTGTGGGCTTGGCGACCGGCGCGACCCCCGAGGTTCCCCAACAACTTTCAGGGACGACCACGTTTCCCCGAGCGAAATCGGGATTCCTTGACAGCTCTGTTTGGAAGGAGCAGCGAGAAGCCGCCGCCAGCTATGGCGGGACGATGGTTTCGGCTCCAAAGAACAGGCTGTTGTAAACACGGTGGTCGAGATCGCCGCCAGAAGGTTGTTTCGGAACAGCCCCCCGCGATTTTTTGCGTGGCGCGATTGCGAACAACAAAAACAACGCTGTGAAAAAGACAACATAGATAAGTTGACATTACGCGAATTAGGGTCTAGATTTTCGCGGAAGGCATTGTTGCACCGTTATTTAGGAGTGGGAGAGCATGACGCGCAAGTTTCTGGGATCACTGATTTTAGCCCTAATTGTCTACACCCCCTGCCTGGGCCAGGAATGGGCGCGGAAGATGTTCAAAGTCACCGAACACGATTTTGGCACTGTGGCCGCAGGCGCGAAGGCGGAATATCGGTTTGTCTTCGAGAACCTGTACTTGGAAGAGGTGCATGTGGCTGGTGTTCGGACAAGTTGCGGTTGCACGACGCCGTCGATTGAGAACCCGACACTAAAAACCTACGAAAAAGGGGCCATCGTTGCCAAGTTTAACACGCCGCTCTTTCGCGGCCAGCGGGGGCAACGTTGACGGTGACGATCGACCAGCCGTTTTACGCAGAGGTTCAACTCCAGGTGAGGGGGTACATCCGGGGTGACGTGGTCGTCGAGCCGGGCAGTGTGCAGGTCGGTACCGTCGATCAAGGCGTTGGAGCCAATCAGGCCGTTGGCGTCAGCTATGCCGGTCGCACCGATTGGCAGATCACAGGCGTGAAGAGTTCCAACCCGTACATCACCGCCAAGGCGGTTCAGACATTGCGGGAAAATGGTCAGGTTTCCTACCAACTGCAGGTCCACGTCGACCCGGCCGCGCCAGCCGGCTATTTGAACGACCACCTGATGCTCGTGACCAACGACGCCGCGGCGAGCCAGATCCCAGTGCTGGTCGAGGGACGCGTGATGCCGGGCATCACCGTGAGCCCCACCGCGCTGTTCATGGGCGTGGTCCAGCCCGGGCAAAAAGTAACCAAGCCACTCGTCGTCAAGGGCAAGAAGCCGTTCCGCATCCTGGGTATTTCGTGCGACGATGGTTCCTTCCAGTTCGACACGTCGAAGGAAGGCACGCCGAAGGAACTGCACCTCGTGCCGGTGACCTTTACCGCCGGGGCCGACGCCGGCAAGGTCGTCAAGACCATCAAGATCAAGACCGATCAAGGCGAGATGACGCCCGAACTGGCCGCCTACGCCGTGGTGGCGGCGAAGTAAGGTTCAACGGATCGGTCCGTGAAAATTTGTTAATTTCAGTAGTTCCAAATTTGCCCCAATCAGTCATCCTGAGCGCAGCGAAGGATCTCGGTGGCCAATGAGATTCTTTGCTTCGCTCAGAATGACAATGTCGGGATTTCCCAAAATTTGGAACTACTGAATTTGCATTGGCAAGTGGCAAGTGGCCATTTTGCGTTGAGAAATATCTGGGCTGTGCTCTTGGTTCGCGGACCATTTCTGCCACCGGGCGCCACGTGGCAACCGATTATGGGGCAGACTATTCTGACGACTCCCCCGGCGGCTCTTCGAGATTGACAAGCGGTTTCTCGGAGGGCGTACAACCGCGACAGCAGCCGCAGCCGGGCAGCCCTTTGTGTCGCAGCACGCGAATGACGCGGAGTAGGACGTAGCCCAGCGCGAGCACGACGAGGGTTGCGGTCAACAGGTTCTGCCATGTGATGCTCATGGTTTGTCAGCCCCCCAAACGGAGCAGTCCGGTTCTCGTTGACACGAAAATTCGGATGGTCCCCATCAGCCTCCCAACCACGACCCCACTTGATACGTGGCCAATGCCCCGACGTAGGCCAACGTTGTCATGTACGCGAACGTGAACGCCGGCCAGCGCCAACTGTTGGTCTCCCGCCGGATGACGGCCAGCGTGGCCGCGCACTGCGGCGCAAAGGGCGAAGAAGACCATGATCGACAGGGCCACCGGGATACTGTAGACCGGCCGATCGGTCCCGTCCCAGGTGACCTCCCGTAGCCTTTCGCTCCACGGCGCCGCCTGATTGCCGCCGCCGGCCGGCTCATCGTCGAAGTGATACATTACGCCCATCGTGGCCACGACGATCTCCCGCGCCGGCAACGACGCCAGCACCGCACAGCCGATGCGCCAATCCCAGCCCAGCGGCCGGACGGCCGGCTCGATGATCTGGCCAGCCTGGCCCAAGAAGCTCTCGCGCTGTTGCTGCTGGTGCGAGGCGTGCGGAATATGCGGATAATAGAGAGCTGCCCAAACCAGGATCGACACGGCCAGTATGAGCGTACCGGCGCAGCGGACGAACACCCAGCCGCGTTCGGTCATGCGAAATATCACGGTGCGGGGCGACGGCCATTTGTAGGCAGGCAATTCCATTACAAACGGCGGCGCCAGACCGCGGAGGATCGTCCGCTTGAACACCAGCGCGAACACCACGGCGGCGACAATGCCCAGCAGATACAAGCCGGCCAACGTAAGCCCTTGCAGGTTGAGCAACCCGCCGAGATAGCTCTGCGACGGGATCATTGCCGCAATCAACAGCGCATAGATCGGCAATCGGGCCGAGCACGTCAATAACGGGGCCACGAGAATCGTCGTCAGCCGGTCGCGCTCGTTCTCGATCACCCGCGTGGCCATGATGCCGGGTACGGCACAGGCGAACGAGGATAGCAGCGGGATGAACGATTTGCCGCTGAGACCCACGCGAACCATGACCCGATCCATCAGATAGGCGGCCCGGGCCATGTAGCCACAATCTTCCAGAACGGCCAGGAAGGCGAATAGGACGAGGATTTGCGGCAGAAAGCCGATCACACCTCCGACACCGCCCAGCAGTCCACCGACGACCAGGCTGCGAAAGGCACCCTCGGCCATATGTGCCTCGATCCAGCCGCCGGCGGCCGCCGTGACCGCTTGGATGCCGTCCATGGCCGGGCGGGCGCCGACAAACACCGCCTGAAAGATCACCAGCATCACGGCGATGAATACCAGCGTTCCCCAGAAACGGTGCGTCAGCACGCGATCGATCCGGTCGCTGACGGTGACTTTGTATCGGCCAGGTTCGACCAACACGCCTTTCAATACGCGGCCGGCCCAGGCATAGCGGGCCGCGGTTTCAACCGATGGCACGGGGTGGCCGGCGTCTGCCAGGCGGGCTCGCGCCTCCGCCAGGCGACAATCCCAGCATCCGTCGGCATCGCTCAACAGTGTCCGCTGCAAATATCCGTTAACATCCAGCAGCAGCCGCTGCACCAGGCATCGTGGCAGCGGCTTACCATCGAGCGAACCATGTTCTGTCGTCAAGAGGGCTTCGAGCGACGACACTTCGCTCTCGAACTCCGCCGGCAGCGGCGTGTAACAGGTACGCTCCGCGTGCCGTAGCCCGTCGTCATTCCCGTCCCCAGTCCCCAGCCCCCCGCCCTCGCTCACCGCGCGCGCCAAAACCAACTTCAATTGCGACAGGCCGATGCGCCGATTCGCCTGGATCGGCACGGCCGGCACGCCCAACTGGCGTTCCAATCGTGCCACGTCGACTTTGACCGCGTGGTCCTCGGCCACGTCGAGCATATTGACGGCCACGACCGTTGGCAGGCCGAGTTCGATCACCTGGCTGACAAGGTACAGGTTGCGCTGCAAATTGCTGGCGTCGATGATGCACAGCACGGCGTCGACCGGCGGCACGTCTTGTCGCCGGCCCAGCAGCAGATCGACGGCGACCATCTCGTCGCGCGACCGCGGCGCGAGGCTGTAGAGCCCCGGCAGGTCAATGAACTCGAACTGCCGCCCGGCGAACCGCATTCGCCCGGTCTTCTTTTCAACCGTTACGCCGGGATAGTTGCCCACGTGCTGGCGGACGCCGACCAACCCGCTGAAGAGCGTCGACTTGCCCGTGTTCGGATTGCCGATCAGGGCTACGGTGAAAACACGTGTATCAATGGTTGGAGACATCATCGGGCCGCAATCGGCTCAACGAGCACATCGAGCAAATCGCCCGCGCGGAGACAGACCTTGTTGCCGGCTAAACGAATGATGCAGGGGTTGCCCGAGCGAAACATCTCGATCTTCGTCCCTCCGCGAAGTCCAAACTCTTCGAGTTGGTGAACGTGGTCCGCCCGGCCGAGGATGCGGGCGATCCGCGCCGTGTGGCCAACCGGCAAGTGCTTCAGTGGAATGGTTCGCCGGCTCGGTTGCTTTTTCACGGTATGGCACGATCCCGGGCGGCAGGCAGTGGCATCCGACGCCCCTGCACAGGAGCACTGATTTTACGACGTTTATGGCGGCGCGGCAAGCCTCGGCGCCGTTGGGGGCGTCCCAATCCTGTGTCCACAAGATCGGGACTCGTAGGGTGCGACAATGGCCTCGCCATCGCACCAAGAATGATGGGAGCCGCAGCGTCCCGCGACCACCCCGCCAGGTTTCACACCGGGTCAACGCACGCTTATGGAAGCGTGACCGAAACGCCGGACCAGACTACCAAGGGTTGTGCGCCGGCGTAGCCGACGAGGTTAGCCACCGGGTCGTGGATGACGACGCCCAAGACCGCGAGCCGGTCTTTGGCCTTTACACCCATCGAACCCCGGCTGACGACGGTGACCGTGGTCTGCTGGCCGTTCAACTGCACCGTGGTTATCCAAAGCCGATCCAGCGGAGTGACGTCCGTCACCGTTCCCGCCAGCAGAATCCCGGCGTTCTGGGGCAACTGCGTGCCCAACTGCTCGTTGGCCAGTTGTCCGATCTTGTCGAGACGTTTTGGCAGATCACCGACTTTCATCAGCAGCGCGTGGGCGGCACCGATCAACTCCGTAAGCTCCTCATTTTCGACCGGCTTGCCGGCAAATGCCACCGCTTCTCCAAGGCGGCAGAAAGACTGATAGAACGCCTGCGGCATGGGATCGTCGGAGGTGGCAATTGAAACGGCATTGGCCTTTCGCAGCGCCTCGGCCAGTTCCTCCGTGGTGACGGTGTGGCTCAACCGTGGGCCGACGTAATCGGCCGGGCGGGGGGCGGGTCGCTTCTGGTCCACGGCGTCATCCGGCGTTTCTGCTGGCGGCGACGTCTCCGCGGGTGATCGGTTTGTTACGTTGGCGGGCTCAGCGGAATCCGAACGGTCTGCTGCGTTGCCCGTCGTGTCGTCGTCGGCCTTCGCCGGCTGCTCTCGTTGACCGCCGTTGCCCTGGGGATCGATCAGCCCGGCGATAAACGGCAACGGAAGTTCCGGCAGACCCCGCTTCTTGAAGTCCGGTCCCAGGTAGATCGCCAGACCGTAGTAGGCGACCAGGCAACCGAGCAGCCCCCCAAGGACAATTCCGACCATTGTCTTCAGTGGCGATCGCGGCACCGGCGGTCTCGGCAGCCGTGAAGCGGCCACCAGGGTCCGCACGGCGGTCGCCGCCTCGTCTTCTTCTTCGGCGGTCTGGCGGACGTTGCCATGCGCGACGCGGATTTCCGGCGCGACTGGCCGCGCCGGTTGCGGCGTCGCAACGACGCCGACCGGGATCAACTTCGGTGGAATGGCTTCGTGAAGCTCATATTCCGCATCGCACAGAGGGCAACGCACCAACGCAACCGAACCAACGCCGGCGGGAAGCGACACCGGTTTCCCGCAACGGGGGCACAGCGAGACGGCGTACATTTCGGGCTCCAAAGTGTCTTTGAGACGGTTATTGAAGTGTAGCCCGTGCCAAAGACAATTGCCAATCCCGCTAGCGAAGCCGGTAGAGCGGCGCCATCTTGGCGCAAGTGCTCGATCAACGGCCGCGCCGACAACGGGCTGCCGGTCGCCTCGACGATCAATTCCGACGCCGTGTAACGCTGGCCGTGGCGGTGGACCTTCGCGCAAAGCCAATCGCGAAGAGGCCGGAATTCGCCCCGGGCGAACTGTCCGTCGAGATCGCCAATCTCTGCCGCTGCCCTGGCAAAAAGCTGGGCCGCGTAGAGATTTCCCAGGGCGTAGGTTGGAAAGTAGCCAATCAAGCCGGCACTCCAGTGAACGTCTTGCAGGACGCCGTCGCGGTCGTCGTCAGGCGAAACGCCAAGATACTGCCGGTACTTCTCCTGCCACGCCCCCGGCAGATCCGCAGCCGTGAGGCTCCCCTCCAGCAACGCCTGCTCCAACTCGAAGCGGACGAGAATGTGCAGATTATATGTGACCTCATCGGCCTCGACCCGCACTAGCGAGGGGCGCACGTCATTGATGGCAAAATAGAAATCGTCAATCGCGACGTCGGCCAGGGCCGGCAGTTGTGATTGAGCTTTAGAGAAGAGGTGTGTCCAAAACGCTCGGCTGCGACCGACGAAGTTCTCCCACAACCGCGATTGCGACTCGTGGATGCCCAGTGAAATTGCCTCGCCCAGCGGCAGCCCAAAATACCCCGGGGGCAGCCCTTGCTCATAAATGCCGTGGCCCGCCTCGTGGAGGATGCCGAAAAAGGCCGAGTTGAAAAAACCGGCGTCGTAGCGGGTGGTGATGCGGCAATCGCAAGGGCCCAAGGTCGTGCAGAAGGGATGGGCCGTTACGTCGAGCCGGCCGCGGGCAAAGTCGAAGCCGATGGCCGCCGCTGCCTCACGCCCCAGCCGATCCTGGGCGTGGATAGGAAAATCGCCATGCAGCAGGTCTGTATTCGGACGGACGCCGCTTTGCTCGATTTCGGCGACCAGCGGCACCAGATCGTCCCGCAAGCCCGCCAACACGCGGCCGCACGTTGGCGGTCAGTTCTTCCGGCTCATACTCGTCCAAGAGGGCATCGTAGGGACTTTGCGGATATCCAAGCGCCTCCGCCTGTTGACGCTTCAGATCAATGGTCTTTTCCAGCAGGGGGAGGAACCGTGGAAAATCGTCCTTCTCCCGAGCGTCTTGCCATGCCTGTTGGCCCAAAACGGTTGTTTGCGCCAGCTCTTCGACCAGCGTCTGCGGCAGCTTGACCCGCTTGTCATATTGACGCTTCAACCGCCGGACGATGATACCGGCATCGCTTTCCGGCTCGCCGACAAGCTGCTCGGACAGTTCTTCCCACTGCTGGCCGAACTTCGGATCGATCCATCGCTGATGGATCAATCCGGCCAGCAGCTTCGACTGCTCGGCACGATGTTCGGCCCCGGCAGCCGGCATCTGCGTTCGCTCGTCCCAACCAAGGACGGCGTCAACCGAGGCCATTACGGCAGTGCGCCGGGCGTATTGGCAGACGTCGTCGTACATTGCGTGGTGCGTCATGGAGCAATCGATGCGTCAAAGGGAGCAGTCTCTTTTCCGTTGAGACGAAGATAGGGACACCAGCCAATTCTACGGGGCTGTACGGATTCTTGTGTCACGAGGAGCAGTAGCGACGCAAACCGTGGCGAAGGAAACAGTCCCATTTTTGCTGACACAAAACTCGGGACAGTCCCCATTTTACTGCGGCGTCAAGTCCCGCTCGATCTGCCGCCCCTTTTCGCTGAAGCTCCAGTAGTCGACCCGCTTGTTCTTCTCGGCCTTTGTGTCGGTCTTTTGGCCGCGGGCGGTTTGAGCGGTCTTTTCGAGGCCATTAGAGCGGAAGCCCTCCTCCCGCGCCTGCCAACCGGAACAACCGGCCAGGCAAATTGCCACGAGTGCCGACCCGAGACAGAGGCGGGCGTGCGCGCGCGCCTTGCTGCCGAAGCGAAAAAGAGCCATTATAGCCAACATGTGAAAAATGTAACCACGGAGAAGGCCGGGAGTCTCCCAAAACAATGGGATTCAGTCCAGGCCAGTTGAGGCGACTGAAATACCGATCCGGTGGCATCCGGTCTGCATCGGCGGGCCCTACAATAACTGCGGCGTCGACGGGCGACTGTCCCGGTCGTCATGTCAACGAAAATGGGGGACTGTCCCGATTTTCGTGTCAGCGAAAATGGGACTGTCGCCTTCGCCGCGGCAAAATGGGGCTGCCTCCTCACGAGAATTGGGCAAGGGGGGATAAATGGAAAATCAAATGCCAGACAAGGGCGGGGCGGCCGTGCTTGACGTTCTCGTTGTCTCTCCGCACCCTGACGACGCCGAGTTGGGCATGGGCGGGGCGATCATGAAGTTACAGGACGAGGGGCTTACCGTCGGCGTGCTCGATCTGACCGACGGCGAGCCGACGCCCTTCGGATCGCCGGAACTCCGACGCCGCGAAACGGCCGAGGCGACGCGTGCCCTGGGCCTCCAGTGGCGGGAAAACCTCGGCCTGCCCAACCGGAGTCTCGAACCGACGTTGGCGGCCCGGGCACAACTGGCCACGGTTTTTCGCCGCACCCGGCCGCGATGGCTGTTCGCGCCCTATTGGATCGACGCCCATCCTGATCACGTTGCCGCCACGCAACTGATCGAGGCCGCGCGATTCTGGTCGAAACTCACCAAGACCGACATGCCGGGCGAGCCGTTTTACCCGGAGCGTATTTTCTATTACTATTGCGTGCATCTCCGCATCATCCCCCAACCGGCATTCGTACTCGACATCAGCGATTACTGGGACCGGAAGCGGGCGGCAATCGAGTGCTACCGCAGCCAGTTCATCGACGGCCGGCCGCAGACGGCGCCCACGTTCGTCGACCGTCTACGTGACCAGGCCGCCACCTGGGGCTGGTCGATCGGCGCCCGGTATGGAGAGCCGTTTGCCAGTCGTGAGCCGCTCGGGGTGATGTCGCTGAAGGCGCTGGCAGGGGGACCGTCCCATTTGCGCGACGCGAAAATTCGAGACTGTTTCGATTTTCGTGTCAGCGAAAATGGGACTGTCCCCTTCGCCGCGGTTTGCGTCGCTACTGCTCCTCGTGACACAAGAATCCGTACAGTGCCAGAATTGTAACCGTGCCCTTCAGCATGCGCAGTTGGGATGGAGTGACAAGTTTGACGAACTGCGGAGATTCTTCGCCCTGATTAGAATGCCAGGGGCTCGAAATGTTGGAACTATCAGCCGATGCCTGATTTCATCTTCGTCACGTGCCAGGTTCAAGCAGAGCCGGCTGTAAAGGCCGAGGTGGCCCGCCGCTGGCCTGAGTTCCGTTTCGCCTTCTCGCGGCCCGGTTTTCTCACGTTCAAACTGCCCGATGGACATCGGCTGACCGACGACTTTGATCTCGACGCCGTGTTTGCCAGGGCGCACGGGATTTCGTTAGGAGGCGTGACCGGCCGGTCCCGCGAGGAGCTTGTCGAGGCGGCCTGGGACGTCTCCGAGGGCCACGTTGTGCAGCGGTGTCACGTGTGGGAGAGAGACCGGAGCGTGCCGGGCGACCGCGATTATGAGCCCGGCATGACGGCCGAGGCGGTCGAATTTCACAGGATGTTAACAGCAGGCTGCCCGTATCCGCGAAGCCTGGCGGCCGGCGCAGCCGATGTAATGCGGCCCGCCCGAACGGGTGAGATGGTCTTGGATTGCGTGCTGCTGGCGCCAGATCACTGGTGGATCGGGTATCACCGGGCGGGGTCGGTCGCGTCGCGATATCCCGGCGGGATGATGCCGCTGGAAATGCCGCCGGACGCCGTCTCCCGTGCCTGGCTCAAGATGGAGGAGGCGCTGCAATGGTCGCGATTGCCGATTGGCCCGGGGGCGGGTCGCCGAGATCGGCAGTGCGCCCGGCGGCTCAAGCCAGGCCCTGCTCGCCCGAGGGCTTTGCGTTACCGGGATCGACCCGGCTGAAATGGCGCCATCGGTGCTGGCCAATCCTCGTTTTTTGCATATCCGGCAACGGAGCACACAGGTTCAACGCCGCAATTTCCGCAAAATACGTTGGCTGACTGTCGACATGAATGTCGCGCCGAAGTAACGCGCTCGACGCGGTTGAAGCAATCGTCACCCACCCGGAAGTCCACATTCGCGGCCTGCTATTGACGCTCAAATTGCCCAAGTGGAGCCTCGCCAGTCGAGTGCCGGAGTATCTCGATAGGGTTCGAAGCTGGGGGTACAACATCGTCCGCGCCCGCCAACTCCAGCATAATCGCCGCGAATTTTGCGTGGCTGCCTTGCAGAAGCCGTTTCATCGGATGTGAAGGGGTCGCGTCTTCGTCAGGATTCCCGCGGCGGTGGAATGTCAATATTCCGTGTCGACGAAAATGGGACTCCCCTTTGACGCGCAAAGGAATGGTTGCGGTAGCCAGCGAATGTACGACGTGGTATCCGTTTGTAATTCAAGGAATGCCGAACAACACGCCGATTCACGCCGTAAAGCGGGCCGCCGATGCGCAACGCCGCGGAGTTGACGACATTCGGCAAGCTCCTTAGAATAGCCAATCTTGGCGATTCTTGCAGGGTCACGGGGAGGTTTTCTGATGTCATTTCATCCATGTCGGCAACACGGCCGACGCATCGGGCAATGCTGCCTGATTATTGTGTCTGTGCTGCTCCTCAACGGATTTGCCAACGCGGCAAGCGATGAAGCCGTCGATCCCGAAGGTCCGGTGATGGCGGTGCCGGCCGATAGTGATCTGCCGCCCGACAATACGGCGCCATCGAACAACGCAACCCAGAACGATCACACTGCGCCGGCGGAAAAGTCGCCCGAGCCTGAAAAGGACTCGCATCCTGCGGTGAAGCCAAGAGAGAAGGGGGAAGAGGAGAAGACCGCCACCGGGGCCAAGAAGGCAAAAGAGGTGCCGCAACGCGGCAACAAAGTCGAAAAAAAAGTCGGGGCCGAGCCGGACAAGGACGTTGTGGGTGAACCGCTGGCCCCGAGCATCGTGAAACTGTTGCAGGATGAGATCCGCGCCGGCATTCGTGGGCGGGGCATTTCCGATCGTTTCGCCCGGTTCCAGAGCTACGCGTCGATGAAGCTGAACTCGACGGCCAGCCGCTTTACCGGCTCGGAACTGACCGGCAATTGCCGCCTGCGATGGTACGACCGTATGCTGCGGAACGTCATGGCCGCACCGATCGAGGCCGAGCGTTTCACCCGTCAGTTGCATCTCGCCGTGAACGGTCGCGACGGACTGGCCCAGGTGCTCGCAATGGCGTCGGTCAAGATGGACGCCGGCCAATGCAAACCGCGCGAGGTGGTCGTTGCGAGGACGCCCGACGAGGCCATCGAGGTCGTCAAGCGATGCCTGACCGACGCACAGGTCGCCTACTGCGCGGCAGTCGCGCCGCTCAGCAAGGCGGAGATTCGCCAGTTGCAGAGTTACTTGGTGCCGGTGCTGTCTTCGCAGAACAAGGTCGGGCACACGCTGGTCGATCGCGGGACGGGCCGCCAGCTCTGCGATCTGATGGAACGGATGGACCGGCAGTCGCTCTACGCAGCCGCCGCCGCGTTGGCCCCGCTCAGTGATCCACAACTCTTGGAACAACTCAAGTCATTGCCGGCCGACAACGACGTGCGCGTGCCGGGGGTGACCGGCAGCATCGCCGCCCGGATCGACACGCCCAGCGGTGCGATCGTTATCGGCGGCAAGGGAAACAACACGTACCGGCTGGACGACATGACAGACGTGGCCGTGGTGATCGATCTTGGCGGGAAGGACGCATACTATGAAGGCACCGTTGGCCCGTACCGCCCGGTGCTGGTGACGATCGACCTCGGCGGCAACGACACCTACCGCGGCACCCAGCCCGGCATCCAAGGCGGCGCCGTGCTGGGCATTTCCATGTTGCTCGACGTCGACGGGGACGACGTCTACCAGGCCCAGGACGTTGCCCAGGGCTCGTCGCTGGGCGGCGTCGGCATCTTGATCGACTGTGCCGGCAACGACCGCTACACCGGGATTCGCCGCGTGCAAGGACAGGCGCTCGGAGGCATCGGTATCCTGGTCGACCGCGGCGGCAACGACGATTACCACGCGGCGATGTGGGCCCAGGGATTCGGCGGCCCGCTCGGCTTCGGCCTGCTGGATGACCTCTCGGGCAACGACCACTACTATTGCGGTGGGATGTGGCGCGGATTCGTATCCGGAAACTCCAGGCTACGAGGGCTGGGGTCAGGGCGTCGGCGCCGGCGTGCGCCAGGTGGCTGACGGTGGCATCGGCGTGATCCTCGACGGCGCCGGCGACGACGTGTACGAGTTCGATTATCTGTCTCACGGCGGCGGCTACTGGTGCGGGCTGGGCTTCGCCCGCGACTTCGGCGGCAACGATCAGCGGCTAATCACCCAGCACGAGTACAACGGTGGTCCGCGCAACCAGACCAGCTTCCAGCGATTCGGCTGCGGATGGGGTTGCCATTACTCGCTGGGCTTCTGTTTCGACGACGCCGGCGACGACGTATACCAAGGCACCATCATGGGCACCGGCATGGCATGGGACTGCTCGATGGGAATGCTCTGCGATTTCGCCGGCAACGACCATTACGAAGCCACCGGGGGACTCACCCAAGGCACCGGGGCCCAGATGGGCTTCGGCATCCTCTTCGACTACAAAGGCGACGACCAGTATGACGGATACGGCCAAGGACTCGCACCGTCGAGCATCTCGTACCACGACTTGCCGAACTGCGGCGGCAACTTCAGCTTCGTCGTCGATTACGGCGGCAAAGACAAATACGGGTGCGGGGCGGACAACAATTGCTACATCCAGCGGGGTGATGCTGGCGGCTTCTTGATCGACCGCCCGGGGCAAGACGAAAGCCACGCGACGGCAAACGCAAAGCCGCGTCCACGGGCGACGGGTGGCTCGTGATTCGAGAAGCGTCTGCGAAGGGTCTCGAAGAGGCACATCATCGGAATAGCCCGACAAACAGGGGTGCGGGAGGTAATCTCATGGTTCGCCACAGTTCGTTCAGAGCCGTCGGCATAGCGGCGGCGTGCTTCTTTGTTTTGCCGGGTCTTTTCGCCCGGGCGGATGACGCCGCACCGAAACAAGGAGCCAAACCAGACGCCCAGACGACGAAGCGGCCGGAGACGGATGCAACGCCGAAGGACGCGGCAACAGCAACCAAACCACAGGACGAGCTCAGCCCGGCCATGGCGGCGTTGCGCGACGGCATTCGCCGCACGTTGGAAGCGCATGCAAAACAGCCGTTCAATACACGGCAAAACACGGCCACCGAAATCATGGATTATTGCCTTGCCTTCGGTTGCAACACCGAAGTGTCGGCCGAGGGCGTCGACGGCAAACTCAACGGCATCACCTGTCTGTGTTGGAACTACCCTTGCGCAGGGTTCGAGATGATCGCGGCCGGCCAGAAACACCTGGTCGCGCGCATCGGTTATGGGACACAAGAGCACCCGGGCGAGTTTCTCGCGATGTTGGCCATGTCTGGCGTGCAACCGAACTACCCCGCCCGCGCAGGTCATCAGACCAGAACCGTTGCCGACTTGGTCGAGTCCGAGAAACTTGGCTGTCGCAGCGGCAGCGACATGTCGCTAAAGCTGATCGGACTGTCGTACTACGTCGACGAGCCAACGTGGAAGAATGACTTGGGTGAAACGTGGTCAATCGACCGCATGCTGAAGGAAGAGATGTCGCAACCGGTGGTGTCCGCGGCGGAAGGCGGCATGAATCGGCTGATGGGCTTGTCCTACGCGGTCGAACGCCGCGGCAAGCGGCACAAACCGATCGACGGACAATTTCTCAGGGCGAAGAACTTCATCGCGGAGTTTCAGACATTCGCCTTGCAGTTGCAGAACGCCGACGGCAGTTGGGGGCCCAACTTTTTTGCCTCCCGCGGCAGCAGCAACGATCCCGCTGCACAACTGCGTTCCACCGGCCGGGTGCTGGAATGGCTGGCGATGTCGCTTCCCGAAGTACGGTTGGACGACGCCGAGGTCATCAAGGCCGTCGAATACGTCGCCAACCTGTTGGGCACCCAGCGCTACCAGTGGAACGCACCGTCGCTTTCGACGCGTGAGATCGCCGCCCTGGGCCATGCCCTGCATGGGCTGGCGATCTACAACGAGCGGGCATTCACGCCTTAGCAGCAGGCACGCTCCGTGTGCCGTTCGCTCGTTGATAGCAGCCGCAGAGCGCGTCTCAGACGCATCTGAGATTACCGCAATTGCGGTGCATTGGGAACTGCGCTCTACCGCCAGGGCACTCGGAACGCGGAACGCGACTGCTATTGCGGCGACCTTGACGCCACCGCACGTCGCACCGTATACTGCGGTGTTTGGGCGTGAGCCAAGTGCGTTTGCCAAGAAGGGACGTGGCCAATGAAAAGCGAACGGCGGCATGAGCTTCAGCACAACGAACTGGCCGCGTGGTTGGCCAAGACAAGCGCGGCGGTCAAGCCGTACCAAAACGTCGTCTTGGTTGTTGCCTGCATTGTTGTGATCGCGGTGGCCGCGTATGCTGTTTGGCGCACCAAACGGCGGCGGCATCCACAGCCGCATGGAACACGACCGCGGACATTATCGACAGCGGCGACGTAGCGAAATTGTCGCAGGTGATCCAGGAGTACCCCGATACCAACGCCGCGGAGATGGCGGGGCTTGTCTTGGGCGATTCCCACCTTGCCGCGGGCTGCAACCAACTGTTTGTGAATAAAGCCACCGCACAGGACGATCTGAACAAGGCAATTGCCGCGTACCAGCAGGTTCTCGACAAGAGCAAGGTGCCGTCGTTCCGGGAGCGTGCCACGTTCGGCCTCGCCCGCGCCACGGAAGCCAAGGGGCAAGCACCCGACTTGAAACAGGCCGAGAAGTTGTATGCCGAGGTTGTCTCGACGTGGCCCCACGGCGCGTTTGCCGAGGCGGCGCAACAGCGACTCGACGACCTGAAGCGGCCGGAAACGAAACGGATATACGACCGGTTCGCCAAGTTCGATCCGAAACCGGCGTTTTCGAGCGAGCCAGCCGAGCGGCCGGCATTCGACATGAACAGTCTGCCGCGCGAAGCCCCCGCCCAAATTCCCGCGCCGACCGACGATCTGGATTTTGGCCTGAAGGGCGCCGGCAAGGCAAACGCGACGGAGAACAAGAGCATTCCTGGCACCACCTACGATCTGGACCTTGGCCAACAGGGCACCGGCAAGGCAAAGGCAACCGAAGGCAAGAAATAACCAGGAAGGCGTGTGACATGCACCGCCGGTAGGCAAGGTGCGTATCACGCACCGTGGAAGCATCTCGTCGCGCGATGTCTCTTTCATCCGAACCGGTCGAATTGACGGTGGAAAGCTGCGAGGCTGGGCATCGACTCGATGCATTTCTGGCCAGCCGCTTTCCCGATTACAGCCGGGTGTATCTTCGCCGGGCAATCTCGGCGGGCGGGGCGCAGGTGGATGGACGCGGCGGTAAACCGGCGTACCGGCTGAAGGTCGGGCAGCGCGTGTCGTTCCTGCTGCCGGAGATTCCGCGCGAGGCGCCCGACCGGAAGACATTCCGCTGGAAGTGCTTTACGAAGACGAACAACTCGTGGCCGTCAACAAGCCGCCCGGAATGGTTGTGCATCCCGCCCGCGGACATTGGTCCGGCACCCTGGCCAGCGCGCTGCAATTTCATTTCGGACCGACGCTGAGCGCGACGGGCGGATTGAGCCGGCCGGGCATCGTCCACCGGCTCGATCGTGACACCAGCGGCGTGATCTTGGTGGCGCGGAACGACCAGGCCCATGCCAGATTGGCGGAGCAGTTTGCTGCGCGTCAGATCGAAAAGGAGTACCTTGCGATTGTCTGCGGCAGCCCGGCGCACGACCGCGACTATATCGACTCGCCCATCGGGTTTCATCCGCACGTTCGCCAGATGATGGCCATCCGCCGCGACACGCCCGAAAGCCGTCCGGCCGAAACGTTCTACGAGGTCCTGGAACGTTTTGACGGATTCGCGACGGTGAAGCTGCTTCCGAAGACCGGCCGCACGCACCAGATCCGCGTGCATCTTAGTCACATCGGCTGCCCCGTGCTTTGCGATCGGCAGTATGGCGGGCGGGGGCGAATCAGCCTGGGCGAGCTTCGCCGCGATCCGACCGATGACCGTGTGTTGCTGGAGCGCCAGGCGCTGCACGCCCGCCGCGTGCGATTCGAGCATCCGACCACCGGCCAGCCCCTTGAAATCGAAGCGCCTTTGCCCGAGGACATTGCCGCGACGATCGACGCGTTGCGGAAGCATCGAGCACGGTAATGGCGGAGAGTGGCACGTCCCTGAACGTAGTGAAGTGCGTGCTTTGGCCGTCGGCCACGCCCTTTGCGGTTCAGCGTGCCACGCAACGACAGGTTCGCCACGGAGAGGTGGAAAACGTGGAGGAAGAAACAGGTTGCCCTGTCCCATCTCTTTGACGATCATCTCGGGCGGACAGACCGGCGTGGATCGCGGTGCGCTGGATGCGGCCTTGGAATTGGGCCTTCCGCACGGAGGCTGGTGCCCCCACGGCCGGCTGGCCGAGGATGGGCGCATTCCCGATCAGTACCGGCTCCGCGAGACGGCCTCCACCGAATATCCAGTTCGCACGGAACTCAACGTGCGCCAGAGCGATGCCACGCTCGTGCTTTTCCGCGGACGTCCGAGCGGCGGCACGGAACTGACGCTACGGCTGGCAGAACGGTTTGGGATGCCGGCGGCGGCGATTGATCTCGATGGCGAAGCGGATCCGGCCGCAGTTCGCCGCTGGCTCGCCGAGCGGAACGTCGCGACGCTGAACGTGGCCGGCCCGCGCGAAAGCCAGTGTCCCGGCATCCAAGCCATGACGCGCGAATTTCTGATCCGCGTTATCGCCGGAGCTTAAACCGTCGCGGTCGTCTTCTTTGCGCCCGCCGTCTGCCCTTGAAATTCCTTCATGGCTTCGTCGACCGCGGCGGCTGTTTCGTCGTCGAGTTGGCGGGTGCTGGTGATATGATCCCAGAGTGTCTTCTTGTCCTTGCGAAAGAACTTCAAGAAGGCCTCTTCCCATGCCTCAACTTCCTGCAAGGAAACCTTGTCGAGATACCCCCGTGTGCCGGCGTAAATGCTCAACACCTGGTCGGTAACGTGCATGGGGCGATACTGGCCTTGCTTGAGCAGCTCAGTCATGCGGTAGCCGCGGTCCAGCCGGGCCTGAGTGGCGGCATCGAGGTCGGTGCCCAGTTGGGCGAACGCCTCCAACTCGCGGAACGCGGCCAGGTCCAGCCGCAAGCCGCCGGCCACGCGTTTCATCGCCGGCACCTGGGCGGCGCCCCAACGCGCGAGACCGAAATGCCCACGTTCATCGCCGGCCGCTGGCCGGCAAAGAACAGGTCGGGCTGGAGGTAAATCTGACCATCGGTGATCGAGATCACGTTCGTCGGAATGTAGGCTGATACTTCGCCTTCGAGCGTTTCGACGATCGGCAGGGCCGTCAGCGACCCGCCGCCAAGTTCGTCGCTCAGCTTTGCCGCGCGTTCCAGAAGCCGGCTATGGCAGTAGAAGATGTCGCCGGGATATGCCTCGCGCCCCGGCGGGCGGCGCATCAGAAGCGAAATCTGCCGGTAGGCTGTGGCCTGCTTCGACAGATCGTCGTAGACGATCAGTGAGTCCTGCCGGTTATAGGTAAAATACTCAGCCATGGCACAGCCGGCGTACGGGGCCACGTACTGCAGTGGCGCCGGATCGCTGGCGCCGGCGACGACGACGGTCGTGTAGTCCATCGCCCCGCGTTTGCGGAGCATCTCGATCAGCCCGGCGATGGTCGATTCCTTCTGGCCGATGGCCACGTAGAAACACTTTACGCCGGTGTCCTTCTGGTTGATGATCGTGTCGATGCAGATGGCCGTCTTGCCGGTCTTGCGGTCGCCGATGATTAGTTCGCGCTGGCCGCGGCCGATGGGCGTCATCGAATCGATGGCCTTGATGCCGGTTTGCAGCGGCTGTTTGACGGGCTGCCGCTCGGCTACGCCCGGCGCTGACGATTCGACCAGCCGCCGCTGGCTGGTCGCAATCGGGCCGCCGCCGTCCAGGGGATTGCCCAGGGGATCGATCACGCGGCCGAGCACGGCGTCGCCAACCGGCACGGACAGCAGCTTGCCGGTGCTGCGGACCTCGTCGCCTTCATGGATGGAGAGAAAATCGCCGAGGATGATCGCACCGACCGAGTTTTCTTCGAGGTTGAACGCCAGACCGTCGATGCCGCCGGGGAATTGCAGCATTTCGCCCGACATCGCCCCGGAAAGGCCGTAGATGCGGGCGATGCCGTCGCCCACCTCGATGACGCGGCCGACCTCGCGAACGTCGATCTGCGACTCGAACTGCTCAATTTCCTGCCGGATCACGGAAGCGATCTCGTCGGCTTTGAATTTCATGGGCGCTCCTCTCAACCATCTGTTGACGCAGATTCTGCAATTGATTGGCGATCGAACCGTCGTAGACGGTGTCGCCGATGCGGAGGACGGCGCCGCCGATCAGGTTCGGATCCGTCTCCTGCTGAAAAACCGGCTCGCCGCCAAGCTGGACACGCAAGCTTTCCGCAATTTTCTCGATTTCTTCCAAGCTGCACGGCGCGGCGGTGCTCAGCCGAACTGGAATGCGGCCGTGCATCGCGTCGTACCGCACGTGCACCTGCCAATGAATGGCCCGCAGGCAATCGAGCCTTCCATGGCGGGCCACGACCTTGAGAAAATTCACGAGTATGGACGACACCCGGCCCTTAAGGACCCGATCGATCGTTGCCGCCTTGTCGTCCGGAGAAATGAGGCCTGACGCCAAGACTTCTTCCCACTTGGGAAAACGGTCCAAGAGTTGTGCTGTCACGGCGTCAAAGTCATTGACGACCGCCGCCGTTTGGCTCGCTTGTGCGGCAGCGTCGAGCAAACCCTTGGCATAGACCTCGGCGATGTGCTCGACGCCCACGTCGGCCTCAAACTGGGCTGCGGCTCGGGCGTGTTCGGCGGTGCTATCGCGCGATTCGGCCATGGCATTCTCCCGGTCAGTTCTGGCTTACGTCCGTCTGACCGTGCCCAAAGCCCGCCACGGCCTGCTCGATCAACCGCGTGTGGTCGCCGGGCTTGAGTCGGGAGCGAACGATCTTACCGGCCAGGTCGACGGCCATCGCGGCGCTCTGGCGAGCCAGGTCCTTGATGGCCGCGGCCGTAGCGGCGTCGATCTGCTCCAGCGCCCTGGCATACTCGGCCTTGGCCTCCTCCTTCGATTTTTCGATCATCTCGTGCCCCGCCTGCTCGGCATCGCGACGCCCCTGGGCGAGGATGGCGAGGACCTCATCCTGTGCGGCCGCCAACTTGCGTTCGTAGTCGGCCAGTATCTCCTTGGCCTTCTGGTTGGCGGCTTCGGCCTCGGAGATTTGATCGGCCACGTTGCGTTCGCGCTTATCGAGCCCCTCGACAATCGGTCTCCAGGCGAACCTCCACAGAATGGCCAGAAGGCAAACGAACACCACGACCGTCCACAGGGCGAGATCGCTCTTCCACTCCAGGGGATTGAACCCTCCGGTCTGTTCCGTGTCGGCGGCAGCGAGGATCAGGGCGGAAACCAACGAAGACGGGATCATGGTGCAACGGCCTCAAATTAATCGGCAAAAGGACGCAGCCGCGTGGCACGTCCGGCAACGCGCCGCGGCCGCGCGAATCGGGCCCGCGCGGTCGCGGGACGCCGCACGCGGGACAATCACGGGGAAAACATGCAGACAATCAATGCCAAGAACGTCACGCCCTCGATTAGCGCGGCGGCAACGATCATGGCCCCTTGAATGCTTCCGGCGACCTCGGGCTGACGCGCCATGCTTTCGACGGCTGACGCCCCGATGTGCCCGATGCCCACGCCCGCCCCGATGATGACCAATCCGGCGCCGAACGCCCCCCCGATAAAGATCGAAAACCCGCCCTTCTGCGACGCGGCGGCTTGCGCGCTGTGGCTGGCGCTGTCGCCGCTTTCTCTTGAGCCAATACCGGCGCCGCCACCACAAGCAGCAACAGGCAGAACGCTGCAATTTTCAACAACCGGTTCACGTGAGACATCTCCTTAGCAAATGGGTGCCTGGCATGGCATCAGTCGGTCAATGCGGGTGAATCGCCATGCCGATAAACAGGGCCGATAGAAACGTGAAAACGTAGGCTTGCAGGCAAGCCACGAGCAACTCCAACAGATTCAACGCCACGGCGCCGACGACGCTCATCGGAGCCACCCCGAACCACAACAGCGACTGGGCCGTGCTCGCAATGAACCCAAGCACAACCGCCAACACGAGATGGCCGGCGAACATGTTGGCGAATAAACGCATGGCCAGAATGAAGTGCTTCAGGATCATTCCCCAAATTTCGATGACGAAAATCATCGCTTTCAAGACGAAGGCCATCCCCTTGGGAACCTCCATGTGGGGAATCTGCGCCATCAAGAATCCCAAAGGCCCAAACTGGACAATGCCGGAGACCACGACCACGCCGAACGTGAGCACGGCGATCGCCACGGTAACAGCCAGCGCGCCGGTCGGCGCTCCGACCTCGGGCAGCAAGCCACACAGATTGAGAAACAGAATGAAGAAGAATTGACTCCAGAGAAACGGCAGGAACCGATCGGCGTCGTGGCTGCCGATGGCCGGCCGGGCTACTTCGTCCCGTACGAACACGATGATCGTTTCGAGCATGTTCCAAAACCGACCCCGCGGTGGCCCGCCCGAAACCAATCGCCGCGCTAACGGGATAAAGATCGCCAACATCACCAGCGCGACGAGCACCTCGGTCACCATGAACTTCGTTAAGTGCAGGCCGAATGCCTCGAATGGTTGCGGAATGGGGATCTCAAAGCCGAACGGCAGATGGTAGGAACTACCATCCTTGATGTGCTTAATCATCTCGGCCGGATCAGCCATGGAGCTTCCACCCTTCCCGCTGCGTCCCACCCGGCTGGCGGCGCACCACGACCGGCAGCGACAGCGGCAGCCCGACCGCCAACGCCAGCAGGTAGAATCCCACAAGATAATACACGAAGCCGCTTTCGACCAGCCCCCAAAACCGAAGGCGGACGACCATGGCCGCCACCAGCGGGATGCCCGTGCGGACTCCCATCGATAGCAGCATGGCGGTTGCCGCGATGCGCGGGTCGGGAAGCATTCGCCCAATGACCAGCGCCACGACCGCCGACACTAAGCACAGTCCTGCCGCAAGAGACGCCGCGGCAACACCCTCGGGGCTCTCCACGGCGTCTACCAACAAGACTGCGCCGCCGTATGCCACCCCGGTCGTTGTTGCCAACATGGAAATTCCAAACCGCAAGCTGCGGCTGGGTAGCGCCGAGATCCATTCTCGAATGTTCATGGCTCCGACCTCCTAGAAGAGTTGTGGCTATCCTTCTGCCGAGGTTTTTCCGACAGCGTTTGAACCATTCGCATCAAGGACCAGATGCCGGTCGTAACGCCGACAGTGCCCCCGAGGATAGCAAACAACGGTACCGAACCAAGCCGAGAATCAGCCCACGCACCGATCAAGACGGGGAGGACCATCTCGGCGGCGACGGCCGTAGCATTGGTCGCCAACTGGGACGCCCGGGCCACCAGCGAACGGTCGTCGGGTATTTCGTCACGGCCCATGCAAAATTGCCGGCCAGTTAGCTCTGAACCCCCCCAATCTAACACGGGGGCTCTCTTGTGTCAACGTATGGCGCGACTTCGTAATGCATCGCTTGCCGCACTGCGCGGCTCCATTTAGAATGGCGGCAACGTCGTTTCCCCGCCTTTGCCGCCCGCCGCGCCGCTTTCTGCCGTTTTGTCCTGCAACTTACGACGAGTTGATTTGCTGGCCGCGTCTGCCTTCGGCAGAAGAAGATGATCCCATACGCAGACTGCTTCTTCCACTGCTTGGCGTGGTATGCCTGTGCGATGTGCCAGTTGTCCGAGCTGATTGGCAGGTCTGGACGACGACTCAGACGCGTCGGGTGCTTCGCGATGCCCCGGTCGAGCATACTACCGCGGTGCAACTTGCCGCCGCGCGCAACGAGTGGCGGAGTTTCCTGATTCTGGTGCGATCGGACGCCCCCGTGTCGGGCGTCAATGTTGTCGCGGACGATCTCGTGGGGCCGCACGGCGCGATGTTGCCGGCGTCCGACGCGCGGCTGTACCGGCAGCACCAATTTCACATCACCACCCCCAGCTATCAAAACGAGCGCTTCACGCCCGGCCGGTATCCCGATGCATTGATTCCTTTTGTGCATCCGGTCACCGGCAAACCGCTCAAGGGATCGCGTCTCACGGCCGCACGCGACTCGATCGAGGACTGCGAGTACATGGCGATGCTGGAACGTCGGAGGCTGGCGGCGGAGGCGGAAGAGGTGGTCCTGCCGCTGGGCCGCTGGCCAGTTCCTGGTACCAGTGGAATCCTGATCCAGCGGCTTACGACGTTACGCGGGTGAGAATAGCCGAAATGATCCTTGCAGCTATGGGCTGCCTTGGCCGTCGATGGGATTTGTGCAAGCAGGGAGTTGTGTTACCACCCGCCTGCCGGCGGGTGACGCCTTGCGCACGCTCGAACACCCCCGCCACAGAGGGTTGTCGCATTGCGGGTCGGCTTCTAAGATTCTGTGTATTGCTGTCCTGTAGGGAAATGACGAACGCCGCAACGCGTTCGTGCGTACTAAGATAGGGGCAATTCTTTAGAGAGACCACACGCCACCCACGGAACCAAATCGTTGCGTATTCGGCTCAGTCTCGGTATAATGAACCACAGCAGTGCTTCCTGCCTTGCCCAGCCTATTGCCGGGTGCCTGCCCACGGCGGGACGTGAATTCTGGCGGCCACGGACTGCCGCAATAGTGGAGTCTCGTAATGACGGCATCGGATCTTAAGAATCGAACAGTTAGGGACTTAGCCGTGATGGCCCGGAAGAAGAAGGTCCCGGGCTGGCACGGGATGAGGAAGGACGAACTGGTCAAGGCCCTGCTGCGCAGGTTGCGGGCGGAGGAACGTCGGGCGCAGCCCCCAACGGTCACCGCACATCGTCGGCCAAACACAACCACAGCGGTCCGCGAAGTATCGAGGAATTGAAGGTCAAGCTTGCCGAAGCCAAGGATTTGACCTTTCGGCCTTTGGTTGACACCGAGGGACGCACAAAGGACCGGCTGGTCGTCATGGTGCGCGACCCGTATTGGCTGCACGCCTATTGGGAGTTGAGCCGCAAGAGCGTCGAGCGGGCCAGGGCGGCGCTGGGCCAATATTGGCACGAGGCTCGCCCTGTCCTGCGAGTTTGCGAGGTCGTTCGCGACGGAACAACCAGCGCCAGCCGGCAGCCGGTGCGAGATGTTGAGATCCACGGCGGCGTGAACAACTGGTACATCGATGTACAAGATCCTCCGCGGAGTTACCAACTCGATGTTGGCTATCTGGCTTCCGGCGGGCGGTTCTTCTCCGTCGCCCGGAGCAATGTCGTAAGCACCCCCCCCGCAGCAGCCGGCGACACGTTTGACAAGAACTGGGCCGACGTTGCAAAAGACTTCGATCGCATCTTCGCCCTCAGCGGAGGTTATAGCGAGCCGGAAAGCAACGGAGAACTCAAGGAAGTGCTTGAGGAGCGGCTCCATCGCCCCATCGGCGATCCCATTACTTCGCACTTCGGGTCGGGCAGGTGGGCCGCATCACGGCAACGGGGAGGGGTTCGAGTTCGAGGTCGACACCGAACTGATCGTTCACGGTGTGACCAAGCCCGATGCACGGGTAACGCTGCGGGGCGAGCCGGTCAAAATTCGTAGCGATGGCACGTTCGCCGTCCGATTCAACTTGCCCGACCGCCGACACGTTCTGCCGATGGTTGCCAGCAGCCGCGACGGTGCCGAACAGCGCACCATTGTGCTTGCGGTTGACCGCAACACGAAGGTCATGGAGCCGGTCACCCGCGACCCAAGCGACTAGCCGCACAGTGCGGCCGATCTCGGCGGTTGACATTCCACAGCCGTAGGTGAGGCGCTCAACGCAGCCGACGACGCCCGGGCTAAACAAAGCCCGCCCTCTTGCATACAATGTCGGCATGCTTAACGACGTGCTGTTCTATGTTCGCGAGATGGATACCGAGAGTTGCCGGATGTTCCCGTGCTTTTTCCCTAGCTCCTCATTCACGTGCAACTCCTCCACAGCCTAGACAATTTTCCCGAGTCGCTTCGTGGTAGTGCCGTGTCGATCGGCAACTTCGACGGCGTGCATCTCGGCCATGCCCGGCTGGTCGAGCGGCTGCGGGCGATGGCGCACAAAGTCGACGGTCCGGCTACGGTGTTCACCTTCGATCCGCCGCCGGTGCGACTGTTGCGGCCCGATGCTGCTCCCGAGCCGCTCGTTTGGGTCCAGCGGAAGATCGAAATTCTCGCGGAACTGGGCGTTGACGCCGTCCTGGTATATCCGACCGACAAGGCTCTCCTGGAGCTTGAGGCCCAGGCGTTCTTCGATCAAGTCATCTGCCGGCGTCTGGGAGCCCGGGCGATGGTCGAGGGCCCGAACTTCTTCTTCGGCCACAACCGCTCCGGAAACGTCGAGGTCCTGCGCCAGCTTTGCGCCGGAGCGAGGATGCCCTTTGAAGTGGCGGAGCCGGTCGAGGCGGCGGGCCGGATTGTCTCTAGTTCGCGAATCCGCGCGGTGGTGATGGCCGGCCGGGTGGACGAAGCCCGCACGATGCTCGGCCGGCCGTACCGAATTCGCGGACTCGTTGTGCGCGGTGCCGGCCGCGGGGCGCGGCTCGGCTATCCAACGGCCAACGTCGGAGGCGTCGATACGCTCTTGCCGGCCGAAGGGATCTACGCCGCGCGGGCAAAAGCCGGGCACGCCTGGCATCCGGCCGCCGTCAGCCTGGGTCCAAACCCGACGTTCGATGAAGCCGGCCCGAAGGTCGAAGCGTACTTGGTTGATTTCCAAGGGATGATTTACGGGCAGGCGATCGAGGTTGACTTTCTTACGCGGTTACGGGAAATTAAGCGGTTCGATTCGGTCGAGGCCCTGGTGGCGCAAATGGCCAGCGACGTCACTCGAACCATGGAGATCGTCGCCGGCATCGAGCGGGGCGATCGCGTTTCAGCGGGCGAAGGACAGGCGGTCCCCGGCCTGCACAAATAGTCCGGAGAGAACCCGTAAACAATTATGACAATACCATGGTCTCGCTTTGCCGAAATCGTCCGGCTCCATGACCGCTTCTTGCTGACGGTCCACATCCGGCCCGACGGCGATGCGCTGGGCAGCGAGCTTGCGATGGCAGCGATTTTGGAGTCGCTCGGCAAGGACGTGGTAATGTGCAACGGGTTTCCGGTTCCTCCGAATCTGCGGTTTCTCGATCCGTCGCACAAGTTGAAGCAGCTTGGAGTCGACATCGACGCCAAGGAACTGGACGATCGGCAGGTGCTCATTATTCTCGATACCACGGCATGGGCGCAGCTGGGGACCATGGCCGAGGTGGTCAAAACGACGAAAGCCCTGAAGGTAGTGATCGACCACCATGTGAGCGCGGACGACCTCGGGGCGGAACTGTTCAAGAACACCGACGCTGAGGCGACGGGACGCCTGGTAGTCGAAGCGGCCGACCATCTGGGCGTAGCCTTGACGCCCGCGATCGCCGCACCGGCCTTTGTTGCCTTGGCCACCGATACCGGTTGGTTCCGTTTCGCCTCGGCGACCGCCGATACGCTGCGGCTGGCGGCACGACTGGTCGAGGCGGGCGCCGTGCCGCACAACGTCTACCGAGAGCTGTACGAAACCGATACTCTTGCCCGGCTGCGACTGATCGGGCAGGCATTCGCCCATGCCAACACCGACCTTGACGGGCGATTGATTTATACATGGCTCACGCAGGCCGATTTTGCCGCCTCGGGTGCCGCGTCATCCGACAGCGAGGACGTCATCAACATGACGCTTACGGTCGGCGGCACCCAAATGGCGATCATCCTGGTTGAGCAGGCGACCGGCGGATTCAAAGTCAGCTTTCGGAGCCGGTGCGACGTCGATTGCAGTGCAATCGCCGAGCACTTCAACGGCGGCGGGCATAAACAAGCGGCCGGCGCAATGCTGAATGAACCGTTAGCCTCAGCCCAGGCAAAAGTTCTTCAGGCGGTTCGCGCCGCCATGGGGGGCGAGAAGAGCTAGGAGAGCGGAGGGGATTGTCCCGGTTTTCGTGTCGACGAATAAGGGACTGCCCCCTTGAACGCTGCAAGCCGCTCCTCACGCCGGGCCTGCGCAGAATTTTGTGTCAACCGCATTATCGTGGCCGAGTCGTCGGGCAAAAAGGGACAGTCCCATTTTTGCTGACACAAAAATCAGGACAGTCCCTTACGCCCGGCACAGCACGCGATTCCACCAGGATCTGGCCTTCGGCCTCGTTACCAGATCGAGAATGTCGTGGACATCCTCTTGCCACCCGCTGTCGCCGCCAGTTTCGTTACGAAGGTGCGCGGCGATCGTTGGAAATGGGCCCAAGCGGTTGGCGTCGATGCGCCGCAGTTCGGCGGCGCACGGCAACGTCACGTAGTCGATTTCATAAAAGAAGGCGTCTGGATCGGCGGCGGTCGTCGCCACGACCCAGTCGGGGGCGTTGGCCAGTATGGCGTTGACGCTCTTGACGAACTGCAAATCCATCGAGAGCGGTACGCTGCAACGCGTGCATCCCAGATCGGGTGCCGTGCCGCCGGTAAATAGTGATCGCGCGGCCTGATAGGTTTGGTTGTTCCAGAGGCTGTCGAATCGCTCGTTGGGATCCAAGGTGCCGAAATCGTCGCGTTCGTCTCCGAGCACGCAGCACGGCCCGACGCGGCCGTTGGGATAAATCATGGTGCTGTAGTACAGCCAGTCGCATTTCTTCGCCAACATGGCGGGGGAATACTGCGCCGGGCGGCCGGCAAATGTACCGTCCGAGCCGCCGCCGCAGGCACGTGTCGCGGCGCAAGAGCGCTTGTTGCAGGGCGGGGCCGGACTCGTGCGGCCCGACAACCGGCGCGTGCGATCGCTGTACGCTGTCCGCCGGTGCGTCGTCGGGGGCACAACCGTAGAAAAACTCCAAGGCGTCGACGCCAATCTCCTCGGCCATCCGGCGCACGTCGGCGATCTCGTGCTCGTTGTGGCGGAAGATCAAGAATCGCCATTCCAGAAGAGGCCAGCGGAGCCCGAGTTCCCGCTTGCGCCGGGCCATCCGCCGCAAGTTGCCGATGGCCAACTCGAAGTCGCCGCCCCGGCGATAACGTTCGTATGTTTCCTGGCAGGTTCCGTCGAGCGATACGGTGATCAGCCCAAGCCCCGATTGCAGGATTGCGTCCAGACGGGCGTCGCCAAGCGGCATGCTGAGATTCGTGGAAATCGAAGAGAAAATTTCCTTGCCCCTGGTCTGTGCGACCAACTCCGGAAGGCGTGGATTCAACAGGGGCTCGCCGTTGCTGAAATACCAAATCACGAACAGCGTGTCGCCGAGTTTCTCGACCATGTCGTCGTGGACTTCGGGGGTCAGGTGCATCGGCGCGGATTGATCGTCTTGTTGCCCGTGCCGCAATAGGGACAGTGCAAGTGGCAGGCTGTCGACATGTCGGTCGTGATGTCGAACGGCCGCGAACTGACGACCGAAGTTCTTCGTCTTCGCTGGCGCAGCGCGACCAGAAAATTGAGATACTTGCGATACTCGAGATCGGGATTGTTTATCTTCGGCAACGCTGCAAAGATGGCTGTATCCGCCATGCGACTTCCTTTCTCTACGGGCCCAATTCTGGCGGTTCGCAGGGCCACGCGCCGTCGGTGAAACTCGCTTGCCGCAGTTGGGCCATCCTGCGTCGTATGGGCGCAGAGAGGATCCGGCGGGCCCCCCGCGCGGCCGCTTCGCGCATCCCGGCCGCCTCCAGGGCGGCCATGCATCCGCGAGCGCGTGACCGGCCTGCGCTGCAGGGACACCCGCCGTCGCCCGACTGCTTTTTTCAGATGCCGCTCGATGACCGCCAGCCGTTCCAAACCGCTAAGCGCGAACGTCTGGCAGACGCCGCGATACAACGCGTGATACTGCCGGGCGACCGCGTCCGCGCAGTTCAGCGTGATGGTCGGAATTCGCCGTCGAATGTCGCGATATTCGTCCCAATGGTCGACGACGTGTTGCAGCGTCCGCATGACTGCCGGAACCGTGAGCGAATCGACCAGCCAACCGCAGTCGTGCCGCCGCAGACGCTCGGCCGGCCCGCCCAACGGGGTCGCCACAATCGGTATGCCGCAGGCCAGAGCTTCGTCGAACGTGTAGCAGTACGTTTCCGGCCAGATGGACAAAATTGCGACGACGTGTGGCGACACGGACTTCATGATCGCCGGCAATTCGCTTCGGTCGTAGCGGCCGTGCTGTTGCACCACAGGATCCAGCGACCCGTCGATCAGCCCGACAAGATGCCACTCAATCGGCACGCCGCCGGGAAGTCGCGTATGGCGCACGAGTTGGCGCACCAGATCGGCACCCTTGTTGATTCCGATGCCACCGAGAAACGCTACGCGAAACGGAACGTCGGGCGAAGGTTGTGCCAGACAGTCCGGGTCATCGCTGCCTGCCGAGCGCGGCGGCAAGTCCACGCCATGCTCGATTCGCTGCCACGGGTAGGGGCCGCCGAGTATCTTGACGAACTCGTGTTTCGTGGACTCGGAGAAATGGAACACGGCCTGAGCGTGCTGGAGAACCTGGTCGGTCGTCGCGCGAAGCGACCGAATCTCCGCCGGCTTTCGCCGACACGCCGCCACGCACTCATGCCCGTTGCAAAGCTGGCCATTCGGCTTGAGCAAGTTGATCGTTGGGCAACACAGCCGAAAATCATGCACCGACACGAAATACCGGCCATGCTCCAGCAGGCAGCCTGCCAGTGCCTGGTAGTCGAGAGAATTCGTGTGGTGAACATGCACGACGTCGAAGAGATCCCGCGAGAACAGCGCAGAAAGGTCCAACGCCCGACGCGGCACTCGGTAGTGGCGCTCTTTTCCGGGCGCGTGGGCCGTCAGGCAATACTCGCCTGCGGCCGCGTAAAAGCTCCAGTGGGCGGCCTCCGGAATCATGCGGATCAGGTCGGCCACATGGTACTCGATTCCCCCGGGCAACGACGCCCGGCCGTGGGTGATGGGCCGGTTGTGGAGGACGTGCAACACCGTGTAGTCCGCCTTGTCGCTCCACCGCTGGACCAGCGCGTCGCCAATGCGGCCGTGGATGTGCCGCAACGGATTTGAGAGCGCGAACCGCTGCACCCGCCTGTCGAAATGTGGGTGCAGCCTGGCGACCGTCTTTACGTGCTCGGCCCTTAGATGCTCTGTCTCGGTCCCGAACGACATGCTGCCGTGGTGATACACGAACGTTGCATCGTCGAGAATGTCGACGTAGCCGGCCGCCTGCAAACGGCAGGAGAAATCGTTTTCCTCGCCGTAGCCGCGGCCAAACGTCTCGGCATCGAACGCCCCGATCCGCTCGATCACCTCGCGCTTGATGTAAACGCAAAATCCGACGCACGTCGGCAACTCGGGGTACTCGCGGGCGGACACGGCTTCGATCAGGGCCGCGAAACTCTCCAGATCGTGTCCGGCCGGCAGGCGGTTGTCGGCAAGAAACTCGGGAACCGAACAGATTGTGCCGCTGTTCGTCAGCGGCGTCACCGTGCCAACGTCCGCGCGGCTGGCCGCCGCCTCCTTCATCTTGTCGAGCCAGCGCGGCGTCACTTCCGTGTCGCTATTCAACAACACCAGGTCGTCCGGCGCCGCATGCTTGATTGCCCAATTGCAGCTCCGGACAAACCCCAGATTGCGGGCGTTCCGGACGATGTGCAGGCGGCAGTCGTTTCGCAGTTCCTGCGGCAGCACGTCGGCAAACTCGCCCGCCGGACTGCAATCGTCGACCACCAGCACCCTGCAATCAGACGGCGTGTGTTCGAGGACACTGCACAGGCACTCCTGGGCCTCCGCAAAGGCGTTGTAGACGGGAATGACGATCGTGCAAGGACGATCGAGCGACGCGGGATCGGTGGCGACGGCGGGCGCAGCGCACGCCGCAGCGGCCGGCGTGTCGCTGGTCTCCGGCGGATGCGAGTCTTTCAGCCACCGTAACGGCGGCATGCTCACCAGCCGCTGGCGCCATCGCCACGTTCGCGAGCCGGTGATCAGCGCCAATTGGCTCTTCAATCGCTCGATTGCCTGACAGCTATCGTCGAGTTGCCGACGGCACGTTGCCAGATCGCATTGGTATCGCTCGATTTGCTCGCGACAATCGGCCAACTGGCTGCGATACTCTACGATCTCCGCCGCCTTGCTTTCGCTGCCGTCACGAAGGATGCGCTCGCGGACGGCCGAGTCGCTCAACAGCCGGTCGAAGTTTGCCGACGGATGCGATTGGCCACTGCACAGATCTTCATACAGGCTCTGCACTTCATGCTCCACGCGGGCCGCCTCGTGATGACGACAGGCGGCGTCGTACGCCTGGGCAAAGACCTCATCATTCCATGCGAGGCCGCAGAGTTTTGCAGCGCTGCGAGCGTCGTCGGCAAGCAACCCCGGTTCGAATCGGACCACGGCCTGCTCGCCAGGCCAACGGTTGCGAATGGCCACGAGCCGCTTGTAGTGTACGGCGGTCACGTCGAGGGCATCACGGTAGTCCAATGCGCCGCTGCTCCGCACGAAGATGCTCATGGCGATTTCGTGCGGCGACCGGGCGAGAAAAATGGGCACGACCCGCAAACCGGCGAAGCCGGCAAGAACGCGTTCCCAAAAAGGCCACAACAACGGGACCCGCGGATCCTTAAAGCCGGAGATAGGCCCGGATTCGACTAACTGGCGAATCAGCTCGGCGCCGCGCTCGAAAAACGCCTCGTCAATCGGTGATTCTTCGAGCGTCCAGCGTCCCTCGGCCTCGCAGAACCGGCGAAGAACGTCGGCGTCGGTCGGAACGTCCTCGTGAAAGTCGAACCGGCCGGCGAGCAATTCCTGATCGAGCCGGTAGATGGGCAGGGCCTCAAAATGCCCGTACCGGTTGTACAACGAGGCGCCCAGCAGTTCGAATGGTCCCAGAGACATGCCGAGCCGCTGGAACAGATTGCCCACCAGGCTCGAGCCGCTACGGTGCATGCACAGGAGAACGACGAGCGTGCGTCCGGCATACGAGGTAGTGGATGGCTCTTCCATGAGACGCGCCTGTTGCTTCCCTGGCCTGCCGTGCCGCGAGTGCGGAAAGCTGCCACTACTCCGCAACAAAACCGGCCGCCGCAACAAAACCGGCCGGAGGATGATAACCCGGCTTGCGATTGACGGTCAATACGGATTCATGTGCTGGCAAAAAGCCCTAAGTTTCGCAGCCAGCCGTGTTTATAGAAGCCGTAGCGGATCAGGATTGCCCTGCGGCGCAGGAAGTTTTGGCGGCGGATCGCCGCATACGCGCCAAGCGCCGTCTGCTGCTGGTGCGAAAGCTGCGAGTTGAAGCGGTCGAGCAGCGCTTGGGCCTGTCGCTGGGTGTCGAACAATTGGTTGGCGATGTCCCGGCTTTGCAAGAAGCTGAGCCCTCGGTGGAGCGCGTATTTTGCGTCCAGTTGACGGGCGCCGACGTGGTTCCTGCCGTGTTGGCGGTAAAGTACCGTCGCGCGCGGAAGGTAGGCCAAGCGGCCAAGAGCGGCCGCCACCAACCCCAGCCACCAGTCATGCATGACGGCGTCCGGCGGGACGGGCACGGCCCTATCGAGCAGCGCCCGGTTGGCCATCGCCGTGCAGCCGGTTACGACATTTTGCAGCAACAAGCGATGCAAGCTGCCGCCGCGCACCGGGTCCAGCCCTTCATAGGCCGAAAATGAACGGCATACCGGCTTCAACTCCGAGTCGGCTACCTGCAGGTCTGTGTGCACCAGGATCGGAACGTCACGGCCACGGGCTGCTTCAATCTGTTGCATGGCCGCGCAGGTCACGGCGATCTTGTCCGGCAGCCACACGTCATCCTGGTCGCACGGCATAACGTAATTTGCCTCGGCATGCTCCAGCAGTCGCGAAAAATTGCCGCATGATCCGAGATGTTCGCCGCCGGCAACAAGTTGCACCCTGCCGCCAGACTCATCGGCGTACCGCTGGAGCGCGGAGGGCGTTCCATCGGTCGACCCATCATCGCGCACGATCAGTCGGAAGTGCGGATACGACTGATCGAGCACCGACCGGATTTGTTGGTCGAGAAAGCCGGCGCCGTTGTACGTCGCCATCACCACGTCGACCGAGGGCTGCTGGTCTTCCATGACAGAGTATGGTCAACCCTTCAGCTTTTTGATAATGTGTCGGGCGAGACTCTCTTGAATGTCCCGTTGGCGAGGAACTGGCTGGCACTCACCGGTTTGCGGATTCTGATACCAATCGTGCTTTCCGCCGTGCCGGAAGAGAAGGCATCGTGCCTTCTCACGCTCACGAATCACGTCATTTCGCTTCATGCGATCTGCAACTCTCCAGTGCGATTGACACTGGGAATGGCCCCGCTGGTGACGTCCTGATGGATGTCCTTGAGATTCTCCTGCAGTTCCTCCAGCGTCTGGCCCTGCGAGCGATAATCGGGATAATCCTCCAGATAGCCAAGCCACATCACCCCTTCTTGCCAGTAAACATATCGAATTGTCTTCATATTGCCATTTTAGCTCAAAGGCGAGCGGTTTCCAACATCATTGGACGCCGATCGACCGCCATGTCTCGGGCAGTGGGGCCTCGAACTTCAGCACTGCACCGGTCGTTGGATGCGAGACGACCAGCCGCCGGGCGTGCAGCGCAATGCCGGCGGAAAACGGCGTGCGGCTGCCATACTTGCGGTCGCCGACGATCGGGTAGCCTCGGTTTGCAAGTTGCACTCGAATCTGATGCTTGCGGCCGGTCTCCAATTGCACCTCGATCAGACTGTCGCCGCCGAGGACCCGCAGCCGGCGAAATGCGAGCCGCGCCTTGCGCAGCGCCCTGGACAGTCGGCCCTACGATGTGCATCCGCCGGTGGCGGTCGTCGTGCGCCAGCCAGTCAATGAGCCTGCCTTCCGGCGAATCCATCACGCCTTCGACCAATGCCCAATAGCTCTTCTCGACGGCGTGGCTGCGAAACTGCTCGGTCAGCCGGGCGGCGGCCTTCGACGTGCGCGCCAGGAGCACGACGCCGGTTACCGGGGCGTCCAACCGGCTCATCACGCCCAAGTAGACGTTTCCCGGCTTCTGATAACGATGTTTGATGTACTGCTTCGCCAGCGTCAGCAGCGTGGGCTTGCCTTCCGGCGTGCCCATCGTCGGCAGACCGGCCGGCTTGCACACGACCAACAGATGGTTATCTTCGTACAGAATTTCCAGCGGCAATATGCCCACCTTTCGAGGGAACGCCAGTGCCTTGGCACCCCAATTGTACGAGTCGAATCCCGTCCTCGATAGTCGCGTTGCCGTGCCGGTTTTCGACGCGCGGTGAAAGATATAAGTCCCATTTTCGGCCTTGACGCCGTGCGGAGGACAGAGAGAATCGGTGTACGAATAGTCTTCTTCCCTTTCGGAGAACCGTCCGATGTCCACCCGCGAACGCTGGATCGTGTACCCGTTGCTATTCCTGACCTTGGGCATCACCTTACGCGACAAAATCATTCCGCCCCGGTTCTTGGGCGGCGCTTCTACGCGGCTTCTGGCAGGTGAAATCGCCACCGGTCAATTGCGGTGCAAGCAATTGCGGGTCGAGACGGCGGTCTGCGACCGTCTGGAATCGCAGCAGTCGGAGTGCCGGGCGCTGATTGTCAATGGGCCCAGCGGCCGGCCAGTGGTCGTCGCCGGGGCCCAGATTAAAAGCGGCGCGGGCACGGTCGAGACCTTCACGGCAAAGGGAGAGCCGCAGGTCCGCTTGCTTTCGACCGACACCGGCGGCATGGTAACGACGATCGGGCATGGCGGTAAGGTGATTCTCGTGATGGGCCACGCCGGCCAGCACTTTGGCGTGTTTGCCCAAGTGCCCGAGCTTGGCCCGCCAATCCCGCTGACGGTTCCGTGGCGCTACCAGTCCAAGCAATTGTCGCCCCCGTCGCCAAAGACCCCGGCCAAACCCAAGCCGGGTCGCGCAACCGATAAGGCGGCAGCGCCTGGAGAAGGGACAGCCTGCGAAGCAAGAGCCGCCGAAAAAAGGACGTTGACAGCCGCGCTCGAGAAATCTCCTCTGGTCTGCGATGCGGATAACGGCTAAAAAGACCGCTCCCATGTCCCGAGTTACGGCGTCCCAACTCGATTCGCACCTTCGGCAAGTTCCCTCGGCACCGGGGCCCGGCGCCGTGCAGAAGTTGGCTCGGGGCACCCTAGCGGCTGTTTGCGCCCCGGCGGTCTGGATTCCGGCACTGCTGCTGGTCCTCCTGACACTCTTGTTTCGTTTCACAGATGCTGACGTGGCCTGCGTCCGCCCGTTTTTTGGCGGTCACGTCCCGGGTGACCAGTTTCCCGACCGCTGGCCGATGATGGTTACTTATCCGTGGAAGGGTTTTTACGATTTCGGCGTCTACCCGGCGTTGATTCTCGGGTGCGGTGGGCTGATCGCGTGGATCGCGAGTTTCTTTTGGACACGACTCGAGTCGTGGCGCGATCCCGGCCTGTTTTGCGGCTTGCTGCTGATCGTGGGGCCCGGCATTTTGATTAACGGCGTGCTCAAACCCTATTGGGGCCGGCCTCGCCCCAATGCCCTGGTCGAGTTCGGCGGCCAGCGCCAGTTTCTCCCGGTGTGGCAGTATGGGCATGGCCAGGACGAATCGTCGTTTCCCAGCGGCCACGCCTCAATGGGCTTCTACTTGATGGCCCCGGCATTCGTTTTTCGCCGGCGTCGGCCTCGCCTGGCGTTGGCCTTCCTGCTTTTGGGGACTATGAGCGGGAGCGTCATGGGGCTCAGCCGCGTCGTCGCAGGCGGCCACTTCCCAAGCGACGTGATTTGGGCGGGCGCTTTCGTCTACTTCCTCGCCCTGGCGATCGCCTATCCGTTCAGATTCGACAGCCGCGCCACCGCATAAACCGCATTTTTCGCAGGTTTTTCTGGGCAGGGGCATCGAACCAACCCGAGTTGCTTGCGTATAGCATAGAGACCCGAAAGGCAAACGACATGTTTGGTTTCTTCGACCCGATTTACTTCCTGTTCATTGCACCCGCCGTTCTGCTCGGCATGTGGGCGCAGGTTCGGATTCGCACCGCGTACGCCCAAGCCCAGAAGTTGGCGGCGCCGCTAAGCGGAGCGGCCGCGGGAAGACACATTTTGGACTCGGCGGGGCTGACAAACATCCAGGTCGAGGAAATTCCAGGTCAGCTTACGGACCACTACGATCCCCGGGCCAAAGTCTTGCGATTGAGTTCGGACGTCTACCGGAACCGGACGCTGGCTGCGGTGGGAATCGCCGCACACGAGGCCGGCCACGCCATGCAAGATGCCTCGGCCTATGTGCCGTTGGTCGTCCGCAACGCCGCCGTACCGGTGGCCGGATTCGGCAGTAATTTCGGCATCCTGCTGATCGTCCTTGGCGCCTTTTTCAGCGTCCTACTGGTCAAGGTAGGAATCGCCCTGTTCGCCGCCGTGGTCTTTTTCCAATTGGTCAATCTGCCGGTCGAGTTCAATGCCAGTTCACGCGCCAAGGCGCAACTGGTCAGCCTGGGCATCATCAACAACGAGGAACTGGTCTACGTCCGCAAGGTTCTCGATGCGGCGGCCCTGACCTACGTGGCGGCGACGCTTCAGGCCGTTCTGACGCTGATGTACCTGCTCATGCGGTTTAGCGGCGGCAGTCGCGATTGACAGACGCGACAAATGAACGCGCACATGGGTACTGTCCCATTTTTCACGCAGCGAAAATTGGGACAGTCCCCGCTCGACGCTCGCTACGTGCCGAACTCGGGGCGGCGACGGCCAATTTGGGTTTGCAGCCTCTGCACGATTGAGCTGTGCATCTGGCTGACGCGGCTCTCCGATAGATTCAACGTGGCGCCGATTTCCTTCATCGTGAACTCCTCGTAGTAGTAGAGGATGATGATGAGCCGCTCGTTGCGATTGAGCCCCTTCGTGACCAGTCGCATGAGGTCGTTCTTCTGGATCCGCTTGGTCGGGTCCTCGCCCTTCTTGTCCTCGAGGATGTCGATCTCGCGAACGTCCTTATAGCTGTCGGTTTCGTACCATTTCTTGTTGAGACTGATGAGGTTGACGGCGCTGGCGTCGAGCATCATCTTTTCCAGCTCGGGCACGGAAATTTGCATCTCCTGGGCCAGCTCGTTTTCGTTCGGCTGGCGGCCCAGCCGCGCTTCGAGGTTCTTCATCGCCTCGTTCAGCTTGCTCGCCTTCGACCGAACCAGTCGTGGCACCCAGTCCATGGTCCGCAACTCGTCCAGCATCGCGCCGCGGATGCGCGGCACGCAATACGTTTCGAACTTCACGCCGCGTGTCAGGTCGAACGCGTCGATGGCGTCCATCAACCCAAAAACGCCGGCTGAGATCAGATCGTCCAACTCGACGCCTTCCGGCAGCCGGGCCCAGATCCGTTCGCCATTGTACTTCACCAGCGGCAAGTACATTTCGACCAGGCGGTTGCGCAACTCCTGGTTCGACATATCGTGCTTGAATTCGATCCACAGTTGCTCAACGTCTTCCGGAGCCACAGCGGTTGCCATGCAATCCTCCATGATTCGCCGGGATCCCGGCGGCTAGAAATCCTTTTCCTTCCGGCCAGCGGCGGGGTGGAGACGGGCGTTAAACTCTGCGTCGCTTTTCCAGTTTAACGGCACTCCGCTGCGCCCATAGTTCTCGTATTGTATCGGTTGCTGAACCTCTCGCTGTTTAGCTCTTTTTCCGTCGCCGTGTCAAGAATGCTCAGCTGCGGCAGGCGAGTCCGTCGCCCGTCGTCAAGTTCCACGCCCAGGAGCCGTCGGCAAGCCCGGCCAAGCCGGTAACGAACCGTCGCCACTTCCCGTTTCGAGAGGGCTCGGTTGACCGCAACGTAAAGCAGCCGAGGCGGATCGCTCACGGCCGCCAGGCGCCGCGGACGTGCAGATCGCATCAGCGCCTTGATCGCGGCGAAGCCGCCGGCGACGGCGGCCGTCTCCGGCGTGGTGACCAGCACCACCGCATCCACCGCCAGGCAGATGTGCTGCACCCCCTGGCCGAGGCTGTTGCCGACGTCGAGCACCACCACGTCGGCATGGATTCGCCGCGTCTCTGAAGAAGGCACAGCAGGATCTCTGTCGCGGCGAGCTTCCCGTTGCCGAGGTCTTCGGACCATCGGGTGCCGGCTACGAGCGACAGTCCGTTGGGGCCGGTTTCCATCACTTCCACCCATTCCCGGCGGCCGGCCAATAGATCGGCCACGGTGTATCGTTCTTCGATGCCGCAACGTATCGCCGCATCGCCGCCACGCGGATCGACGTCGATCAGTAGCGTTCGCGTCCCGGCTGCCGCCAGTGCCGTAGCGATGCCGATTGCCACGGTCGTTGTTCCCACGCCGCCTTTGCCGCCGGCGACGGCGACCAGCGTCGGACGTCCTGCCCCGCCGTTTGCCGTGACGCGTTCACTGCCCATCGCCAGGCGTCGCAGATCGTAGGCTTGATCGAGCATCAGATTTTGGCCGCCAGGCGACTAAACAAGAGGTTAATTGTCCAATTGATTCCGAGTTATGTCATGCACAGTGAAGCACCGCATCCGCAGGTGCCGGATCGGTCGGCAGAATCAAGCGGGCCAGCCGGCTCGCTTCTGCCGTCTGGATGTCATCGGGCACGTTCTGCCCGTCGGTCAGGTAGCTCAGCGGCAGGCCGCTTGTGCGCATCAGCGGCAAAAGGTTTCCCAGGCCGTTGGCCTCGTCGAGCTTTGTGAGGATCAGCGACGTAGCCCCGACACCTGCGAATCGCCGGGCCGTCTGCTCAAGCGTTTTCGCCGCGGCCACGCTGCTGAGGACGAGGTGGACCTCATCCGCGCGGGCTTCGGTCAAGAATGCCTTCAGTTCCCGGATTCGGACATCGTCTTTGGGGCTGCGTCCCGCCGTATCCAGCAGAATCAGATCGAGGTGGCTCATTGCTTCAACGGTTTGCCGCATCTCTTTGGGCGACGAGACCACGTGCATCGGCAGGTCGATGATGTCGGCATACGTTCGCAAGTTGTTCGACCGCGGCGATGCGGTAGGTGTCGACGGTGATCAGTCCGACGCGGCGTTTTTCTCTCAGCCGGAAGTTGGCCGCGAGCTTGGCGATGGTTGTCGTCTTGCCCACGCCCGTTGGGCCGATCAAGGCTGCAAGTCGGCAACGGCCCGGGGTGACCGCGATGGGGCCGGCGACGCGAATTTCCTCTTCGATCATTGCCCCCGCCCGGGCCTTCATCGCCGCGGGATCGCACACGCCGGCCGCGCCGGGATCGTTCCGGACGCTTTCGATCAATTCTCGCGCGATGTCTTCGTTCATCTCGGCATCAAGCAGATCGGTGAACAGCCGGAACAGCTCCTCGGGCCACTGCTCCGGCCCACCACACTTCGATCGTCGGCATAAATCCTCGACCATCGCCTGCAACGTGCTTAGCTGCCCTTGGACTTGGTGATTGAGCTTTGCTTGTTCCGCGGCCCGGGCGTTGGGGCGAGCCGGCCGCGTTTCGGGCGTCGACGGCGCCGGTTCCGCGTGCAGATTTTGAGGCAAGCGGCTCGGAACGTTGATGCCGCACGAGGCCGTCACCTCAATCCGTTTTGGCCCGGGCAGCACCTTCCACAAGCGATCGCGCACCTCGCGAGTGTGCAGCACGGCCGCGTCCGGGCCCAGTTCCTGGCGCACCAGCATCAACGCCTCGTGCATCGACGCCGCGCGAAAAGTGCGGAGTTCCATTCTCGTCTCACTCCTGTTGTCTAGGCGGCGCTGCTGCGAACAAATCGAGACTCATCCTCGGCAACGTCGGCCACCATTGCGACCGCGTGAATGCTCGTATCTCGCGTGATTTCACCGTAGCTCAGCACGATGGCCTCCGGCAGGCTTGTTAAGGTCAGTTGTCTGACCGCCCGGCGAATCTCGGGAGTGACCAGTACGATCGGCGGCCGGCCGGCTGCCTCCAGCTTCGCGACCTCTGGCGCAACCAGACGGCAAAGAGCCTCCACCTCGTGCGGCGGAAGGCGCATCGCCGGCCCCTCGTCGCCAGGCTCCAACCCCGTCCGAATGCGCTCCTCCAGCGCCGGATCCAGCGTCACGACGTGCAGCCGATGCGCCTGGTCGCGGTACCGGGTGCAAATCGTGCGTGCCAACCGCTGGCGAACGTGCTCGGCCAACGCGGCCGGGTCTCGCGACCGTGGGGCACGGTCGCCAAGGGCCTCCAAGATCGTTCGCAATTGTCGGATCGGCACGCCCTCGCGCAGGAGCAATTGCAATACCTGCTGGACGTCGCCGAGCTTCATCACGCCGGGAATCAACTCGTCGACCGCCGCTGGCGACGTCTGCCGCAGTTGATCGACCAGGTGCTTTACGGCGTCGCGAGAGAGCAACTCGTCGGCGTGTTGGCGGGCGGTCTCGCTCGAGTTGAGAGGCAATGGTGCCGGCCGGATCGGCCGCCGCCACGTCGATCGACCCCTGGGCGACCGCCATGTCGGCGATCTTGATTTGATATTGATGCTGGTCAAGCCGCATGTTGTCGCGAATGCGAACCTTCGGCAGAATGACGCCGATTTCCGCGGCCATGTCCTGCCGCACGCGCCCGATCCGCTCCAGCAAGTTGCCGCCCCGTTTTCGGTCGGCCAGCCGAATCAGTCCGATGCCAAGTTCCAACTCCATCGGATCGATGGCCAGGTAGTCTTCGACGCGATGCTCGGTCTTGGCCGCGTCGGCCTGCTTCTTCGCCGTCACGGCGACTCGATGCCTTGTTCTCGCGCCGCGAAATCGTCACCGCCACGGCGACGCAGCCGGCGCCGATCGAGAAACAGCGGCACAAGCGGCAACCCGGTCAACGTCAGCACGGCAAGAAACGCGGCGGCCACGGCCAATGCCTGCGGCCGCGCGAAAAGCTGCCGCATGAACTCTCTCGGCAAGTTGCTTTCCTGGCTAGCTGCGGGTCACCAACAAGCCGGCCGCCAACGAGATCAAAAAAGCCGGCACCTGGGTCACCAGTCCGTCGCCGATAGTAAGCGTCGTAAACAGCGAGGCGGCCTCGTCCAGACGCATGCCCTTCACGACGATGCCGATAAACAGCCCGCCGATGATGTTAATCAGGATAATGACAATGCCGGCGATCGCATCGCCCCGGACGAACTTGCTGGCACCATCCATCGCGCCGAAAAAGTCGGCCTGTTGGCCAATCTCCTGGCGGCGGCGCTGCGCCTCGCGCTGATCAATCAGCCCGGCGCTGACGTCGGCGTCGATCGCCATCTGCTTGCCGGGCATGCCGTCGAGCGTGAACCGCGCGGCCACTTCGCTGATCCGCGTCGCGCCCTTTGTGATGACCACGAACTGGATCACCACGATAATGGCGAAGATGACCAGCCCGACAACGATGTTGTCGGCGCCGGCTAGTTCCACCGGTGACGAACCGCCCGAAGGCCCGCACGACCCCGCCGGCGGCCAGTTCCCCGTCGGTGCTCGCGTGGGTTAGAATCAATCGCGTCGTGGCCACGTTGAGCACCAGGCGGAACAACGTCGTGGCCAGCAAGAGCGAAGGAAAGACGTTGAACTCCAGCGGCGTGCGGACATAAATCGTCGTCAGCAGCATCATCACGGCGACGGTGATGTTCGCCGCCAGCAGCAGGTCCATCAACCAGGACGGCAGCGGCACCATAATCACCAGCACGCTGGCGACTATGCAGAGCGGAAGGATCAAGTCCGGCACCCGGGCCCAGAGCTCTGCCCGGCCGAACGCGACACAACATCGGACGACATCAAGGGCTCCATCTTGGGGACTGTCCCTATTTTCGCGTCCACGAAAATGGGGACCGTCCCCGTTCATACACGAGCACAATAATCGGACGCGGGTTCCAATCTTGTAGATAAGGTGCGGGAAAGTACCCAAAAGCGTGGTCACTGTCCAGGTCGGTTTGCAGCACGCTCAATCCACTCCTGCGAGCCGATGTTGCGTAGCAAATAGTCGCCTTGTCATCCGACCGCCGAATCTGTTACGATACAGAGCCAGCATGGGAAGCGTGCATCAAATGCTGAAATCAGCGAAGACGGGGCCGGATGGCGAAGACGGCTTGGCTGGCGTCCGCCTTCATGCGCAAGGAGATGCGAATGAGCGTTGCCCAGGACGGCAAAGCCGGCGGAACAAAAAACGGGCTATAAGGACCGGTTCTGGATCCCCCGCTTTTGGGACGGGATGTGCGTGTCGCGGCTGGTTCTCGCTGTTGGCGCGGAACCGCTTCGCGTCGCTCCCCGTCCGCATCGCCATGGCCGTGCTCATCGCCGCCTTGAGCCTCGTCAACGGCTTGCTGTGGCTGATCCAAACCATGCCTGTTGGGCGGAAGATCGACCGGACGAAGATCGAGCACGATCCGATTTTCGTGATTGGCCACTGGCGTTCGGGCACGACGCTGTTGCACGAACTGCTGGTCCGCGATCCGCGGCACACCTATCCCGACACGTACGCCTGTTTCGCGCCCAACCATTTTCTCGTCTCGGCTGGTGGATGAAGCCGTGTCTGAAGATCCTGCTGCCGTCGCGGCGGCCGATCGACAACATGCCGGCCGGCTGGGACCATCCGCAGGAAGACGAGTTCGCCCTGTGCAACATGGGCGTCCCCTCGCCGTATCTGACGATCGCCTTTCCCAACCGTCCGCCGCAATGCCAGGAGTATCTCGACTTTCGCGGCGTGTCCGCAGCCCGCGCTGAATCGCTGGAAGAGAGGCTTCCTCTGGTTCCTCAAGTGCGTCACGTTGCAGACCCGAAGCGGATCGTGTTGAAGTCGCCGCCGCACACCTGCCGCATCCGCGTGTTGCTGGAGATGTTTCCCAAGGCGAAGTTCGTCCACATCGTCCGCGATCCGTACGTCATCTTTCCCTCGACCGTGAATCTCTGGAAGCGGCTGTATCGCGACGAAGGCCTCCAGGTGCCGCACCTGCGAGGGCCTGGAGGAGCACGTCTTCAAGACGTTGACGCGGATGTACGACGCGTTCGAGCGCGACCGCAAGCTGCTCGGTCCGGGCCAGTTCTGCGAGGTTCGCTACGAAGAGCTGGTGGCCGATCCGCTCGGCCAGATGCGACGCGTCTACGAAGAACTTGGCACTGGGCGATTTCGAGCCGTACGCCCGGGGATCGAGGATTATCTTGCCAGTCAGAAGGACTACAAGACGAACCGCTACCAGATGACGCCGGAACTTCGCGAGCGAAATCACCCGCCGCTGGGGCAAGTTTATCGAGCAGTACGGTTATTTGCAGGACTCTGCCGCTGCCGGCATTCCCACCGCACACCATCCGGCGCAGGGCGCTTGGCCGCGCGTCCTGACGCCCCGTCCTACGACCGGTCATTCTCAATGCGGGTGACGTTCCCAGTTCCCGGGTGTGGGACTGTACGGATTCTTGTGTCACGAGGAGCAGTAGCGACGCAAACCGCGGCGAAGGGGACAGTCCCATTTCGCTGACACAAAAGTCGGGACAGTCCCCGGGTGTGCGCTCTTGCGCGATTCTGCGGATTGTACCGCGGCGATCGGGGCCGCACGGACGCTACATTCGATAAGACTGGTCCGGCGACGCGGCGTCCCCGTGATTTTCCAAATCGGGACCTTTGGACGTGCCGAGAAAATGGTAGAGAGGACTGCAGCCGTGTATTGTCACCTCGTGATTCTTCTTACCGGGCTAGTGACTGCACCACTTGCGATGCCCGACTCGGTCGAGCGCGTCGGCGACAGTCCCGTCATCGGGGCGATTGAGTCTGGTGGCGTCCACGAAACGGCCGCGCCGGTCGCCCAGCGTCGTTACGCCGTTTCGGTGACGGACCGTAACTGGTTCGATGCCCAGCGCGGCCGCAGCGTGCCGGTGAAAATCTACTTTCCCTCGGCCGACACCGAGCCGTCTCCGGTCATCGTGTTCTCGACCGGCCTGGGGCGATCTCGCGACGACTGCGCATATTTGGGCCGTCATTGGGCCAGTTGCGGCTACGTGTCGATCCACGTGCAACACCCGGGCAGCGACGACGAAGCTCGGGAGGCGAGTATCCGACCACGAAAGAAACTGCAACGGGCCTTCTACGCCCCCCAGAACATTCGTAACCGGCCGCTGGACATCATTTTTGTCCTCGACCAGGTCGAGCGGCAGCATCGGCAGCGAACCGCAATTGGCAGCCAGTGCGATCTCGGCCACATCGGCGTAGCGGGACACGATTTCGGCGCCAGACCGTGTTGGCGCTGGCCGGCGAGGTGTTGCCCGGCAGGGTGACATTTCGGGATTCGCGCGTGAAGGCTGTGGTGGCGATGAGTTCACCGGTTCCGCTGGGGCAGGTGCCGCTCAATGTGGCCTTCGGCGACATCCAACTCCCCTGCCTGCACATCACCGGCACGGCCGACAACAGCATTGTGGCGACGACCACGGCTCAACAGCGGCGGTTGCCGTTCGACTATTCGTCCGGCGCCGACCAATATCTTATGACGCTCTTCGGCGCCGACCACATGACCTACTCAGGCCATGCCCGGCCGGCCAACAGTGCGCCACGACGCCGCATATCAACGGATGATCGCCCAGTGCTCCGCAATGTTCTGGAATGCCTATCTGAAGGACGATGCCAAGGCACGCGCATGGCTGGCCGGCGAAGGCTTTCTACGTCACGTGGGCAACTTGGGCCGCGTCGAACACAAACTGGTGCATTGACGTTGGCAACGTCAAGGGGGACAGTCCCATTTTCGTTGACACGAGAAATCGGGACAGTCCCCGGCGGTGGCTTGTCTGCCCTGCAGGTCGATCTGTTAGAGGCAGGCAGGAATGCCCACCTGACTGTCGCGAAGAATGGCCGCTATCGGGCCTTCCAGAGGTACAGGACGGCCTCGCCCTCGAAGGGTGGCTGGAATGCCCGCTTCACGCCGCCGTCGACTGGTTCGGCAGCGGTCCGCTTGCCGTCGCGGGTTGAACCACTCGACGTTTAGCCGGCCGGCCGCAGCCGATAGGTCCACCGTTACGTCGCCGCCATCGGGCAAGTAGACCAGATATTCCTTGCCCGGATTGGCCAGACAGTACTGCGTCGAAGCCAGCGATGTGCTCGGCGCGGTCGCGGCCAGGCCCATGCGATCGGCGTAGTCGCGCGTATAGCCCATGTTGTCCCGCGAACAAGCTCCGAATCAGCCGGCTGCGCCAGCGGCCCCAAAACGGGGTCTTTCACGTACGGGTCCATGAAGATGGGATTGAGCGCCGCGGCAGAAGCTCTTCCAGACCCAGGTCGCGTCTGCCGCCGATCGCCCCAGAGGTGGTCGGTGTCGGACAGGATCACCTTCCGGCCCGTCGGCCGGCGGGTGGGTCGTCGCGGTAGTTTCGCGGTCCGGGTCGCGGGCGAGATCCAATCGGCCGGGCTGTCGAACAGCGCCTGGTTGGTGCCCCGTTCATCGACCGGTTCGGAATACTGGAAGGTCATGCCGACCGGGTGCTGCTTGGGCTTGCCTCGCCTCGTACTCGTGGATGAAGCGGATCATGTGGATACTGCCACTGCGGTCGAGTAGCTGCCGCTCTCGTTGGCGATCTCGTAGAGCACGTTGTCCAGGTCGTTGACGCGTATCGACGACCTTGCGCACGTAGGCCTCCTGCAGCGCGATCACCGCGGGACCTCGAGCGTCGTGCATCTTCGATGCCGCGTGCCGTCGCCGTTGAGGTCGCCGTCGATGCCGTTGATGTTGTTGCGGGTGTTGAACGGATGCGCGTCCCAGCGCCACGGCGCCGGCGAAGCCGTGCAGTCGCGTAGCCCTCGAAGAGCATCACCGACACGTAGATCCCGCGCTGCCGGCTGCCAGCAACCCGGCGGCGCAGGCGGTCGAAATAGGCCGGCTCGAAGGCTCGTCAGGTCGAATCGCGGCTTGCCGTCCAGCGCCTGCCCGGGGCCGGTGCGCGGCCAGGGGAAGGGCGTCGACGTACGTCAGCTTGTCACGCTGCGACCGGTAGCTCGAACTGCGTCAGGCTCCCAGGTCCACAGGCGGATGAAGTTGTGGTGATGCGTGCTCGAGGAAGTCGAGGTAGGCGGCGATAATCGAAGGCCGGGGGCGGGTCGCTGTGGCCCATGTCCTTGAAGTTGGTCCAGGTGTGCGACCCGGTCAGATAGACGGCCTTCCCAGTGCCGTCGGTGAAGTAGCGCGGGTTGGCAGGGTTTAGCCGCAACGGACCGCTGGCCGGCTCACCGGCCGCGGCGCGGTGCATGCCGCATGCTGCCACGGCGGTCAGTGCCAGAAGCACGAGGATTTTCCGACAGCGGGCCCGGTAATATGGCATAGTCACAGACGGGACAGGTTTCCGCAGCAGCCGCTAGTCTTCCTCAACCGGTGCTGCTTCGCCCAATTGGTCCGGCTCGCGCTCCCAGTGGAAACCGGCCGATTGTTTGATGTGGTCCAACCAGGCCTCGACCATTTGCCGGCGGTCAGACTGGGCTGCGGCGGAATACTTGCTGAAGTCGTCGACCTCGAACTGCTTCCACAACACCTCTTCCGACGGCGTGAACTCGACCAGGTAGATCGCGTAGGCAATATCTTTCGGCTCATTGAAAGCCGCGCCCGCCGTCTTCGGATCGAGATGGAACGTGACGTGCATGAACTGCTCGCCGGCCGCGTCGATGCCTTCTACCGGACTGATGCGCGCTGCGCTGGGGGCCGAGCCGAGCGGCACGTTGCCGAACGTGATCCAACTGAAAGGCTGCGGCGTTATGACAGACAGGTCCGGCTGGTCGACCAGCGACTGTTTCAGCGGCTCGTGCTTCTTCGTTGCCTCGGCTGCAAGCGACTCGGCATGCTTCAGGGCGAAGGGCCGTGCGTGTTCGAGCTTCCATGCAGCCAGCACTCGATCACGGACTCCTTTGTCGGTAAACTCCGGGATTTGCTCCTTCACGTCTTCCGTCTTCCAGAACAAGTAGATGTCCCCGGTGAGCCCGACGGACTGCGTGGGCTGGAACTTGGTCGGGTTGGCGAAAGCAGACCGATAGACCTGATCGCGCATCTGTGCAACCCAGGAGGCGCCGATCTCTGAACTGGCCGCTTCCCATTGCCGCCATGAGGCCGGTGTGGCCGGCAGTCACGCCATACTCCTTGGCCAGCTTTTCAAAATCGGGCTCAGCAGGCGGAGCAGGCAGCGTCGTGTTTTCGCTCTCGGCTTCAATTTTCTTCACACGGTAGAGCTGCCACCGATGCTGATATTCGTCCATCTGTGCGCGGAGCTTTTCGAAGACGCTCTCGATCTTGCCGTAGGCCAATTCCCGGCTAATGCGTTCTTTCATCGTGTCCGAAAGGCCCGGCGTTGCCGGGACCGGCGTTTCAGCCGTTGGCTTCTCTACCGCTGGGGCCTTCGGTGACGGGGACTGCTCAGGCCCAACGGGCGCCTTCGACGCCGGCGCGGGTTTCGTCGCTTCGGCCGCGGCAGGCGGCTTCGTTGCCGGCGCGGACTTGGCCGGTTCGGCCGCCGTGGGCTGCTTCAGGGCCGGTCCAGGCGATTTGCTGGGCGGCTCGGCCTCAGACTTGGACGCCTCCTTCTTGGCAGCCGCAGCATCCGCCGGCTTATCCTCTTTTTGCAGGGCAGCAAGTCGAAACGGCGAGGGGCGTACAACCGACGACGTATCCTTCGACTTCTTTACGTCCTTCGCCGGTTCGTCCTTTATGGGCGCCTTCGGCTCGCTGGGCTTCTGCGCCTGTTCGCCGGCCTTGTCTGTGTCCGGCGTGGTCGCCGGTGCGGCCGGGGCCGTTTCTCCTGCGGGTTTCTCCGCTTCGTCGTAGGCGCTCTTGTTCTTTTCGTACTGTTGCTTGATCTCGTCGTCGGTAATCTGCTTGGCAAACTGATCCAGGTTTGCCTTGAAATACTGCAGCGCAACGCGCTGTGGCACGCGAAAGCCCGGCTCGGGCGAGTTGGGCTGCGGATAGTGGTCTTTGTGCTCGTCGAAAAACGGCTCGAGATCTTTGTCGCCAGGATCGGGCACGCGACCGACGTAGTTGGCTACCGGCACGGCGGCGGCTTCAATCTTCGCCATCTGTTTGACGCGCTTGAAGAAGCCCCAACGTTCCGCAGGCGTGACTCCCCGCAGCGAGACGCTGAACATCTGTTTGAGTTCCATCGCCGCCAGTTCGCCGCGCATGGCGCAAGAACTCCAGCTCAGTGAGTCCCGATTGCTTGAACGCCTGCTGGTAGCCTTCCTGATTGACTTTGTCCTCAGTGATTCCCTTGAGAAAGCGGACCACCGTATCATCGCTGACGACCATGCCCAGTTCTCGGCGCGATTCGCCAAGAGCCAATTAGTGACCGCTGCCTGCTCGGTGCCCGGTCCCATGTTCGATTCCAGGAAACGCTGTGCCATGTCGGGAGACACGCCGACGCGCTGCAGCAGGTTGCTCAGCACCGACAAGACTCGCTGATGCTGACGCCGCAGCATCTCGACGTTGCTCTCCTTCAGGTCTCCAAACTTGGACGTCTTTACGACCACGCGGTTCACCGGGCCCTGCTGTCCGCCGATATTCTGAAGAAAGATCGGCAGAAAGACGAAGCCGAACATTGCCAGCAGCGTGAGCACCGCCAGCATGACCTTCTGGTTCTTTCGGAAAATGGAAAACGGGCTGGCCATCGCGTGCGTATCCTTCCAAAGAGGGGGGAGTGCGCAGGAACTCGGCTTGACAAGCCCGACCTTGCGCGAGTAATGGTGTCACAATTCCTCAGTATTGTTCCCTATGCCGTAGCAGCGGGTGCGTCGTAATCCAATAATTCTAAACGGGTTGGGAACAAATGCAATGTCAGTTCGCGCCGGTTGTATCTGCCGGGGTGGCCGTTAGAATTGCTCGTTTTCCCTAGCTTCAACAACACATGCCCAAGAAATCCAGTACGACAGGCGGCCGCTCGTTGGTGATCGTCGAGTCGCCTGCCAAGGCGCGGACGATCAGCAAGTTTCTTGGCCGCGGATATACCATCGAAGCCAGCATCGGCCATATCCGCGATCTGCCGCAAGGGGCGAAGGAAATTCCAGCCGAGTACAAGAAAGAGGACTGGGCCTACCTGGGCGTCAACGTGAACCGGGATTTCGAACCGGTTTACGTCATTCCACGGCAGAAGAGCCAGCAGGTCCGCAAGCTCAAGGGGCTCCTGAAAGGCGCCTTGGAACTCTACCTGGCCACCGACGAAGATCGCGAGGGAGAGGCCATTAGCTGGCATTTGTGCGAGGTGTTGCAGCCCAAGGTGCCGGTGCGGCGCCTGGTGTTCCACGAAATTACCGAGGAGGCTATCCGCGGGGCGTTGGACCATCCCCGCGACATCGACGCAAACCTAGTCCAGGCGCAGGAGGTCCGCCGGATCGTCGATCGTTTGTACGGCTACGACGTCTCGCCGCTTTTGTGGCGGAAAATTCGCCCGCGGCTCTCGGCCGGCCGGGTGCAGAGCGTGGCCGTGCGGCTGATCGTCGAGCGCGAGCGGCAGCGCATGGCGTTCGTCTCTGCCACGTACTGGGATCTCGTGGGCACCTTCGCCACGGCCGGCGGCGAGTCGTTCCAGGCGGAGCTCGTTTCGGTTGACGGTCGCCGCATCCCCGTCGAGCCGCGACTTCGATCCCGCCACCGGCAAGCTGAAGGACGCCGCGGCTCATGCTGCTCGATCAACGGCAGACGGCGGAATTGCAGGACCGGTTGTGCAAGGCGGCCTGCCGGGTGGCCAACCTGGAGGACAAGCCGTACACGACGCGGCCCTATCCTCCTTTTACCACCAGCACACTGCAACAGGAGGCCAACCGCAAGTACGGATTCACCGCCCGACACACGATGCAGGTGGCGCAGATCGCTCTACGAGACGGGCCACATCACGTACATGCGGACCGACTCGACGACCCTGGCCTCGGTGGCCGTTGAGGCGGCCCGGCAGCTCGTGGACTCGCAGTACGGCAAGGAGTATCTGCCTGCCGTCGCCGCGGATACTACCAGACCAAGGTCAAGAACGCGCAGGAGGCCCACGAGGCCATCCGGCCGGCGGGCCATCCGTTCGATCTGCCGGAGTCGCTCCGCCATCGCCTGAGCCCCGACGAGTTCAAACTCTACGACCTGGTCTGGAAACGGACGGTCGCCAGCCAAATGACCGATGCCCGAGGGCGGCGTCTGACCATCACCGTCGAGGCCGACGGGGCGATGTTCCAGGCCAGTCGGCAAGACGATCGAATTCGCCGGCTATCTGCGGGCCTACGTCGAGGGTTCCGACGATCCGGAATCGGAGCTGGCCGATCGCGAAGCCGTGTTGCCGGCCGTCACTGTCGGCCAGCCGCTGCGATGCGTCGGCATGGAGCCGAAAAGCCACACGACACAGCCGCCCACTCGTTTCAGCGAGGCCTCGCTCACCCGCGCGCTGGAAGAAATGGGCATCGGCCGACCGAGCACCTATGCCTCGATCATCGACACGATCCTCGCCCGCGACTACGTCTTCAAGCTCAAGCGCGGCAACGTGCTGGTGCCGACGTGGACCGCGTTTGCCGTGTCGCAATTGCTGGAAGACCATCTGCCCGACCTGGTCAACTACCAGTTTACGGCCGAGATGGAAGACGAACTGGACGCCATCAGCCGCGGCGAGATGAACCACGTCGACTACCTGCGGATGTTCTATTTCGGCAACGACCATCCGGGCCTGAAGCAGTTGCTCGAAGACAAGGTCGGCGAGATCGACGCCCGCGACGTGTGCCGCATTTCGATCGGCAAGCCGCAAGGCGAAGGGACCGGAGGCCGAGGAGATCTTTGTGCGCGTCGGCCGCTACGGGCCGTTCCTCGAGCAGGGCGAGCGGCGGGCGAGCCTGCCCGACAAGCATGCCGCCCGACGAATTGACGCTCGCAGACGGCGCTGGAAATGCTCGACAAGGCGGCAGCAAGGCGAACAGCCGCTGGGCATCTGCCCCGACACGCACAAGCCGGTCTTCGTGAAGGTCGGCCGCTTCGGGCCGTACGTGCAGCGCGGCACGGCCGAGGACGACGAAAAGCCGCAAAACGCCTCGCTGCTGAAGGGCATGGACGCCCGAGCACGTCGACGCTGGAGACGGCGCTGAAGCTGCTGTCGCTGCCGCGCACGCTGGGCGAGCATCCGCAGACCGGCGAGCCGGTCGTGGCCCACAACGGCCGCTTCGGACCGTACGTCAAGTGCGGCGACGAAACCCGCTCGCTGCCCGAGGGTCTTTCGCCGCTGGACGTCACGTTGGAGCAGGCGCTGCAGCTGCTGGCCCAGCCGAAGCTGCGCGCGCGGCGGCGCGGCCGCCCGCAAGGAGCCGGTCAAGGTGTTCGACGCCTCGCCGGTCACCGGCCAGCCGGTGCGCCTGATGCAGGGCCGCTACGGCCCGTACGTCAGCGACGGCGCGACCAACGCCTCGCTGCCGCGCGGCACGACGGTGGAAGAAGTCACCTTCGAGTATGCCTTGAATCTTCTGAAGGACCGCGCGGAAGCCGGGCCCAGCAAGCGCCGGTTCGTAAGAAGTCCGCACCGCGAGCCGCGAAGAAGAAACCGGCCGCAAAAAAGGCAGGCAAGGGCGTCAAGCATCAGAAGAGGACGTGAACGGCAATCGCATCTCGCGTGCCGGTTCGCTCTTGAGTTTGTGTGCCATTCGGGACCCGCTCTTCTTCTTTCGGATTGGTCTGCTCTCGTCCCGGATGGCTCCCTGGCCAAGAACGTCGATCGCTGGTACAGTCAAGGTATGACAGCGATAGCGGGTGGGAACAACGTTGCTCCTCTTGGTCCCAGCGCGACGCGATGAGCCGAGAATCCAATAGAAAGAACCGGCTCCCGCGGCCGGAGACTGCGGCGCACCGTCGCTACGTTCGCTTGGGTGTCTGCGGGCTTCTGCTACTTGCGGTCGTTTTGGCGTTCGGCCAGACGGTCGGGCACGAGTTCGTCAACTTCGATGACAACGTGTACGTGTACGACAACCCGCAGGTGCGCCAGGGCCTGACGGAACAGGGGATTCGCTGGGCCTTCACGACCGGGCACGCCGGCAACTGGCATCCGCTCACCTGGCTCTCCCACATGCTGGACTGCCAGCTCTTTGGGAATCAAGCGGGCGGCCATCACCTGACTAACGTTCTGCTGCACGCCGCAACGGCGATCGCGCTGTTTCTGGTGCTATGGCGGATGACCGGCGATCTGTGGCCCAGCGTCTTCGTGGCCGGTATCTTCGCCATTCATCCCCTGCGGGTCGAATCGGTGGCCTGGATTGCCGAGCGGAAGGACGTCCTCAGCGGCCTCTTTTTCGTGCTGACGATCGCGGCATACGTCCATTACGTCCGGCGGCCATTCTCGCTCGGCCGCTATTTTCTCGTCGCGATTACTCTCGCCTTGGGCCTGATGTCGAAACCGATGCTGGTGACGACGCCGTTCGTGCTGCTGTTGTTGGACTACTGGCCGCTGGGACGGATGGCAATAGGCACACTTGGTATGCCACCTGCTTCTGTAACGCCGGTTTCTACGAAAACCAGGCGCAACAACCGAACGATGCACGAACGGCCCTCGCTGCAATGGCTGATCGTAGAAAAATTACCGCTCCTGGCCTTGTCTGTCGCGTCGTGTGCGGCGACGCTCGCGGCGCAACAGGAGGCCATGGCCGGTGAGCTGATTCCCTTGCCGTGGCGACTGGCCAACGCCTTGGTTTCCTACGTCGCGTACTTGGGGCAGCTTTTTTATCCGGTCGGCTTGGCGATTCTCTACGTTCATCCTCACGACGCCTTGCCTGCCGTGAAGGTTGTTGTGGCCTTGTTGACACTGGTCGGCATCTCGGTAGCCGTTGGCGTCTTGCGCCGCAAGTGCCCGTATTTGCTCGTGGGTTGGCTATGGTATCTGGGCATGCTTGTGCCGGTGATCGGACTTGTGCAAGTGGGCGAGCAGGCAATGGCCGATCGCTATACGTATCTTCCACTGATCGGGCCGTGCATCGGCCTGACCTGGGGTGCCGCAGCCCTGTTCCGCAGTCGGCCCCTTGGTGGCTGGGCATGCGGCGCTTGGCAACGATCGTCGTCGGTTGTCTCACGGCTTGCGCGTGGTGGCAAACCACCTATTGGCGAAACAGCGAAACGCTGTGGAAGCATACACTGACCGTGACGCCGCGGAGTTGCGTCGTGTTCAACGGGCTCGGCACTACTATCTGGAGGAGGGCCGGCTAGACGAGGCGATTTCCAGCTTCGAGGCAGCCCTTCAGATCCAGGACAAGCTGCCGAAGTATCACAACAACCTCGGATTGGCGCTGGCCCGCAGCGAACGCGTTGACGAGGCGATGCAGCAATATCGGAAGGCCCTCGAACTCATGCCCGACTATCCAGAGGCCAACAACAACCTCGCCAACGCTCTCGCTTCCCGCCAGCGGTACGACGAGGCGATCGTCTATTATCGCAGGGCGATTGAGGCTCGGCCGGAGTACGTGAAAGCCCGCGCCAACCTCGGCTACATTTTGGGACTGCTGGGCCATGTGGACGAAGGGGCCACCGAAGTTCAACAGATCTTGAGAATCGACCCCAATTCCAGTGTGGCGCGAGCGCCTTCGGCGCTGTGCAGGCCCAACGGAACAAGATATTGGAATCACTGGCCAGGCAGCGTGAAATGCTCCGTCGGCGGCCCAACGACCTTGCATTGCTGAACGATGTGGCCTGGACGCTGGCGACCGATCCAAACGCCTCGATCCGCAACGGTGCCGAGGCGGTAACGTTGGCCGAACGAGCGGCCCAAGTCTCCAGCGCGAAGGAACCCGCGATCTTGGGCACGCTGGCCGCGGCATACGCCGAGGACGGCCGGTTTGCGGATGCCGTGCAAGTAGCCGAGAGAGCCCTGGCACTGGCCGCCGGCCAGAACAAATCAGACTTGGCCGCGACCCTGCGAACCCGGATCAAACTCTACCAGGCCAACTCGCCGTTTCATCAGCCCTAATCGCCTTGGACTTCGTTGCCTCCTGTATTAACCCAATTTGGTAGTCATCTACCTCATCTCGGCCCGATTCTCGCCAGATACTCCAATAAATCGGCCTCGCTGGCGGGTCTTCTTCTGGAACGCGGCCGATAGACGAGTACACGGATGGGAGCACTACAGGCGAGACTGGCCCGAGGAGAGCCGGCCGCCTTCGCCGAACTGTACGACGCCTGTGCCGATCGCGTCGGCCATTACCTATTGGTGCGGCTGGGATCGCGAGCTGATGCCGACGACGTGCTGCAAGAGGTCTTTTTGCGACTGGTGCGGACTCGGAAGAAACTTGCGAAGGTTGAGAACCTCGAAGCATACGTGATTACGATCGCCCGCAACGAGGCGGCGCGGTGGGCGGCCAGGAAGACACGGCGGCAGCGCGGGCAGACGCCGCTCAGGGCTGCGGAGCTTTTTGTGTGGCCGGCCGGCGACAATGATCTTCGTGAAGCGGCCGAGATTGTGGCCGGAGCATTACAACAGTTGGATGAGGATCTTCGCGAGATAGTAGAATTGAAGACATATACAGGGCTCACCTTTCAGGAGATCAGCGAGCTGACCGGTTTGCCGCGAGGTACCGTCGCCACTCGCTACCGGACGGCAATTGAGCAGATGCGACGTTGGCGTTCGAGACAACCGGAATGATAACGTGTTCGGTCCCCTCTCCCTCCGGGAGAGGGTTAGGGCGAGGGCGATGTGCGTGAGGACTTGCTCCCGCTTGCCCTGGGCTATCCTATGCGACACCTTCGGCGTCAAGACGAGGTCACCTCGCCGCCATGAACAACGACATAGAACACGTGCTTCAACGCCTGACGCCCCGTGGCGTTGGCGGCGATGTGCGCCGACGCGTGCTCGATGCGATGCAGGTTGAATTGCGGTCGGACGCGCCGTCGCCTTGGCTGCGACGATGCGCGCTGGCCACGGCCGCTGCGATCTTTGTGGGCATTATATTGAACGTCTGGGCGAGCAAAGCGTCAGAGCGGCGCCTGGCCCAGCTTTTCGGTCCTCCGCCGATCTCGCGCCGGGCGATGGAAATTGCTAAGGACGTCGAACAGTTGACCAACCGCCAGACCGGCCAGTGGGTCTACCAGCAGCTTACCGCGGGCAGCGCAAACCACGATACGCCGGCCGTATACGCAAAATACCTCGCGACCGTAAATCGACTCATCAAGGAACTGGAAACGTCTCCACGAGATTCCAACTATGAAACACCTAAAGAAGACACTGAAATGGACGGGCATCGGTCTGGCGTGCTGGTGGCGATCGGACTAGTGGCCAACGCCTGGTTCGTCTGGACTACCGATACACGGCTTGAGCGTCAGTTGGTCGCAATCCTGCGCCGCCGGCGACCCGCTGACCCTGGCCGACCTGGCCCGCTCGCCAATTCCGCCGGAGAAGAACGCCGTCACCTATCTTCGCCGGGCGGAACCAGGTATCAATGCCTTTGAAAAGGAGGTGTACACGACGGATTGGCCCAAACGATGGGACACAAAGCGGCCACTGCCACCTGACGTGGCGAAAATCGTGAAGGCTGCTTTTCGTGCTCATCCCGAGGTAATGCCGCTTCTCGAGGCAAGCCGCCGCATGTCCGGACTACGACGCACAACTGGACTATACGGTATCGCCCGGGGAGTTCCTTCTACAGTTGCTTCCTTTCTTCCAACAAGTCCGCGCCGCGCCCGCGTGCTGGATCTTCGTGCGTGTGTGCTGTCCGGTGACGGTGAGCGTGATGAAGCGGTGCGGACCGGCCTTATGCTGTTTCGCCTGGGCGACACTCCCAGGGCAATCCTCTGATCACAGGGTATCTCGTCGCGGCCACGCTGCAAGGCATCGCTGTCAATGCGACGAACCGTGCGCTGCAAAGCGGATCTGTCTCGAAAGAGACTCGCGAGGCTCTGAATGCGGAACTTGCGAAGCAAGAACTCCTCGCGGGATATGTGTGGTCATTGAAAAGCGAGCGAGCCTACGGTCTTAGCTACTTCAACGCCTTGCCTGCTCGCAACTTCTGGCTGATAGCCCGCGGCTATTGGAATCGTGGGGAGTCTGACTACTTGGAGTCAATGCAACGCTTTCTTGATGTTGCTGACGGCCAATATCCCTACCAGTGTGCGATGCAACTCATCCACAGGACAGTTCCGAATTTCCGCGACAAGCAGGCTTGGAAAAGCCTTCGTGGATCTCATTACACCGGCAATGCAGGCGGTCCACGATGCAGCGACACGCACCCAGGCCGAGATTCGCTGCCTGCGGGTGCTGAATGCCTTGCAGATGCGCGTGCCATCGGGGAGCAACAAAGTGCCGAAACTCGGCGAATTGGGTCTGCCGACCGAGACGACAATCGATCCATTTACCGGCGAGCCGTTGAAGGTCAAGAGAACACCACGAGGCTGGCTTGTCTATTCCGTCGGCCGCAATTTCAAGGATGACGGTGGAAAGCTGGACGATCCGACCACCGGCGACGTTGGCGTCGGGCCGCTGCCGGAAGCGAAAGCCGACGACGAGTAGCCTGCGTGGCGCGTTTCGCACTCTGTGGGGGTCGTTTACGACCCTTTCCGCCGCAGGCGGTTCTCAGGCCCGACGTTTTACGTCGGGTCGGAATTCGTGGTTGCCGGTTTGTCAGGCTCGCTTGCGAGCCTCCTGCCGTTGCGGCCAACAGGACGCCCGGTAAACGAGCGTGACATAAATAGATGCGAAGAACAGGCTGTATTGCAACCCGCAGACCCGGCGTGTACGCCGGGCCGATTACCGCTGGCGCGGCGATGCCCGTGAACGGGCATGGAAAAAGTCAGCCAGGCTCGTTACTCCAGCACAACCAGTACTGCAAAGTGCGGAACGCACCGAGCATGCGCCATTGCCCGTGGAGGCATTGAAATTTCCCGGCCGCTGCGTCATAGTGAATGTTCTGGGACTGCGAGGACCGCCCCAATTTTCGTATCTTACGAAGATGGGATTTGTCCCCTTTGAAGCCCAATCTGGCGACGGAGCAGTTACGTGCAACGTTTCATGTTGAAGGCCAAAATTCACCGTGCCACGCTGACCGGTACGGAATTGGACTACGAGGGGAGCATCGCCATCGACCGCGACCTGATCGAGGCCGCCGACCTCCTGCCCGGCGAGCAGGTCCATGTCTTGAACATTTCCAACGCCCAGCGGCTGATTACGTATGTGATCGAGGCGCCGGCCGGCTCGGGCACCATCATGCTCAACGGCGCCGCCGCCCGGCTCGGCAGCCCCGGGGACAAGGTCATCATTCTGAGCTATGTCGCGGTTACCGACGAAGAGGCCCGGCAACTCAAGCCGAAGCTTGTCCACGTCGACGAGAAGAACCGCATCGTGTGACCCGGCGCCGGGTGCCGTGAGGCGGGGCAGACATTCGACCCGCCTGTGCTCTACGGTGCAAGCTTGCTCGTGGTGAGGTCTCCGGCGTGCTCCGCGATGGCAATCAAGAACAGCCGACGGATGGCGTCGTAGCCGCGGATATTGGGATCTTCGAGGTTTTCGAGGTACCAGTAGTGCGGGTCGCCGAAACAATAATGTTCTTGCCAGGGCTGCGTGCAGTGGATGCCGTGGCCGAGAAACGCGTCGTGTATCGGCACGACGTGAACGAAGGAATAACGATCCGCGCATCGGCGTATGACCTCGTTGTACGCTCGATGAATCTTCACGCCGTCGGGCCATGCAGGCAGCCCGACGCTCTCCGCGTCGCCAAGTCCATCGGTCGGATCGTAAATGTCAGCCAGGAAGACCATGCAACCGCCGGGAAAGTGATCCTTGAGCATCGCCATCATGTCGCACAGTCGTTCGTCAAAATTGTCGATCCACGGCTGGGCCTGGTCGAAGCTGGCGCCATCATCGCGCCTTGCCGCGGAGGCAACCGGCCGTAGTTGTGAATGATGTCGTTCCCGCCGGTGGTCATCGCGATCAGCCCGAAGACGTTGCTTCCCTGGATAGGCACCTCTTCTCGAATTTTCCTCACATGCATCAAGGACGTGCTGCCGGATATGGCCATGTTCTTTGCCGAAAGACTCGGCAGCACAGCGGATAGGCAGATGCCGCGGAGGTCGTCGAACTCGTCACCGGGATTCTTCAATAGCCGGCCGAAATAGGAGTATTCCGGCTTCACGCCGAAACCAGCCGTCACGCTGTCTCCCAGACCGAGGAGTAGAACCTTGCGCGTCGTCCACACGTTGGCGAAAGCCTGGTGCGGCACCTTAGGTCCCGCCGGCCCGGTGCCAATAGGCTTCAAGTACCACAGGTACACGTAGAGCGATGCGGAAGCAACTAGCGCGCCACCGATCGCCAACAAGATAGCCAGGCGCAGCAACGGCCGTCGACGAGATTGGCCCAATGGCTCAGCCGGTGACGCGTTCGCCTCGTTCATTACGGGATTCCCCATTTGTCGCGGCAGCGAGGACGTGCTTGATCGAAGGATCCGTTCCAGTAACGCCTTCCAGCATAGCGACCGACGCTATCGCAGACAATCGGTGTCCCGGCAGGCCGTGCTATAGTTGAATAGGTCCCATTATGTCCCCATCACGGCCGACGATGCACATTTCTCTTGCGATTCTCTCCGCAGCAGTCCTGGCGGTTGTCATGTTGGGTAGCCGGTCGCCGTTGCGGGCGACGGAGATGATCGAACTCCGGTTGCAGGGGCATCGGCTTGAAGGCATGCCGCTGGCGTGGAACGAGCAGGAGGTTCACCTCTTGGGGCGGGACGGCCGCCTGTGGGAGTTCAACCCGGCCGAGGCCCACGACTTCCATAAGATCGCGGCCACATTTCGCGGTTACTCGCCCTCGGAGTTTCGTGCCGAGCTGCTGCGCGAGTTGGGAGACGGTTACGAAATCAGCGGCACGGGCCACTACCTGGTTGCCCATCCCCGCGGCCAGCGCGACCGGTGGGCCGAGCGGTTCGAGGCATTGTATCGCTCCTTCGTGCACTACTTTGCCGTTCGGGGTTTCCAGTTGCAGACGCCGCTGTTTCCTTTGATCGGCGTGGTTTGCGCGGACCGGGCCGACTTCCAACGCGGGGCTGCGGCGCAGGGCAACGCGGCGCCGCACGGCGTGCTCGGATACTACAACATCGAATCGAACCGCATCAATCTCTACGACATGGGCTGCAAGCAGGACTCGGCCGGCTGGCAAGAGAACGCGGCGGTGTTGATTCACGAAGCGACCCACCAGATCGCCTTCAACACGGGCGTTCATAATCGGTATGGCCAGCCGCCCCGGTGGCTGGTCGAGGGGCTGGCGATGATGTTCGAGGGCCCGGCGTGTACGATCCGCACAACCACACGCAGCCGCAAGACCGCGTCAACCGGGAGCGACTGAAGATATTTTGCGAAGGCGTGGCCCCGCATCATCGGCCGGAGCTTCTGGCGGCAATGATCGCGTCCGATGAGCTGTTCCGGCGCAACCCGGCGCGGCATACGCCGAAACCTGGGCGTTGAGTTTCTTCCTCGCCGAGACCGAGCCTCGCAAATACGTCGAATACCTCAAGCGAACCGCGGCCAGGCCGGCGTTTGAAAAATACCCGGCCAAAGAGCGGCTGGCCGATTTCACGGCGATTTTCGGCTCCGATTGGCGGATGCTGGAGGCCCGGTTTCTCCGCTTTATCGACGGCATTAAGTAGGCGAGCCGGCGTCTTGCGGCCCGCTGCCTGTGACGTATACATAAATAGGCGAGCTTCTCGCCCACTGTCAGACGGAACGCATCTTTGGATTTTGCCGGCCGCGTCGACGGGCACGGGTCGATCGGGCGACGCGAAGCTAAGCCTATGGAACCAATCTCGCCGGAGTCGTCCGACTTCGAAGCGTGGGCCGAACGGTTCACCGCATCGCTCCGCGCCACCGCCGCGGCGTCCTCGACTTCCTTGCCGACCAACGGCAGCGGCTGGATTCTGCGGGGCACGTTGTCGTCGAGGAATTCCGTCGCTTTGAAGCGGAGAATGCCGCGATTGAAGACCAGAGGCCAAGGGCAAGGGGGAACGCTTCGAGGCCCGCCGAGCTTTCCCGTCCGTCCGGCGGGCTCAATTGGGAAGCCGAGAAGCAGCGCATTCTCGCCGCGTTGGAAAACGATTTCGACGAAGACGACGACGTGCAACAGAACGAGCGGCTCAAAATTGCCGATGTGCTCCGCAGCACCGATGAAGCCATCGCGTCGAGAGACCGCGAAATTCAGGAATTGAAACAGCAACTGGACTCCGGCACACACGGCAACGCTTCGACCGCCGCGGCCGTCGACAACGATGACGTGGTATGCAAGGAGCGCGAGCGGCTCCGACAATTGCAGGACCTGTGGAGCGAGAAACTCCGCCAGGCCGAGGTGGAACTCGCCCTGGAGCGTGCCAAGCTCGCTCGGCAGCGTGCCGAGATGGAAGGGCAACTCCACGCCGAGGCCGAGGCCCCACAAGCTCACGCCGACACCGGCAAGCGCCAACAGACGGTGGCGAAGTGCAGCAGTCGCTGGCTCGCGCGCCTCGGGCTGACCGACGCGGATATGGAGCCGCGACATGCCGTCGGCTCGTAGACCGGCGATCTTGCCGCGCTTTCGCGAATTGCCTCGTCAATTCGTGCCTCGTGTTGGGGGTGCTCTTGCGTCGGGCTGCCGCGGCGCAAGAATGCTTGCTGCGACGTTCCGGCGCGGCGGCAATCTTCGCCGAGATCATTTTTTCAGTCCACCGTTGCAGCGGCACTTGTCAGGACAGGACATTATGAAGATCGTTCCCGTAGGCGCGAACGTGGTCGTCAAGCGGTTGGCGGCTCAGGAAGTCACTGCCGGCGGCATCGTGTTGCCTGATGCCGCGCGGGAGAAGCCGCGACAGGGTCGCGTGCTGTCGATTGGCGACGGCCGACTGTTGGACAACGGGACGCGGGTCAAGCACCAGGTCCACGAAGGTGACCGCGTGCTGTTCGGCAGCTACGCCGGCACAGAGGTCGTCGTCAACAGCGACAAGGTGCTGATTATGAGCGAGGACGATATCCTGGCCGTCATGCCGTGACGAACACACTGATACGGAGGGCTCCACGATGTTCAAGTATGCTAGAGGGGACTGTCCCGGTTTTCGCGTTGCTAGAAATGGGACGATCCACTTCTTCGCGTCGGCAGTGGCGTGCGCGTTGTTGGCATTGTTTATGGCGACGGTGGCGAAAGCCGCAGACACGACGGACGCCCAAGCCTACGCGCGAGCGGTAGACCGAGCCGTTACATTTTTGCAAGACACGGCCCAGGCGCCCGACGGCTCGTATGCCGCACAGAGCGGGCCGGGCGTCACGGCCGTGGTGACTACCGCCGTTCTGCGCCACGGCCGAACGCCCAGCGATCCGCTGGCGGCCAAGAGCCTCAAGTATCTCGAAGGTTTCGTGCAGCCCGACGGCGCCGTCTCCGTGAAAGACAGTATGTACCGCAATTACGAAACGTTGCTGGCGGTGGTCTGTTTCACCGAGGCCAACGCCGATGGGCGTTACGCGAAACTCATCCGCAACGCCGAAAGTTTCTTGAAGGCCAACCAGTGGACCGAGGCCCAAGGCCAGGACAAGTCGAGCCCCAATTACGGCGGCGCGGGCTACGGCCACAGCAAGCGTCCCGACCTGTCGAACACGAGCTTTTTGGTCGATGCCTTGCGAGCGGCCGGCGCCGGACCGAACGACGAGGCCATGCAAAAGGCCCTGATCTTCGTCTCGCGCTGCCAGAACCTGGAGAGCGAATACAACACCCTGCCGTTTGCCGCGAAGAATCCCGATGGCGGCTTCTACTACACCCCGGCCGCCGGCGGGATCAGCATGGCCGGCAAGACGGCCGACGGCGGGCTGCGGAGCTACGGATCGATGACCTACGCCGGCCTGAAGAGCATGCTCTATGCCGGCGTGGGACCCGATGATCCGCGCGTCAAGGCTGCCGTCAAGTGGATCCAGCAGCACTACGACGTCGCCAACAACCCCGGCATGGGCAAATCCGGACTGTACTATTATTACCACGTCTTTGCGAAAGCCCTGGACGCAACCGGCATGAAGCAGGTCGTCGCCAGCGACGGCACGCGGCACGATTGGCGCCAGGACCTCCGCAACGCGTTGCTCACGCGGCAGCGGCCCGACGGCTCCTGGGTCAACCAAGACCCGCGCTGGCTCGAAGGCGAACCCAGCCTGGTAACCGGCTATGCCTTGCTGGCGCTGGCCTACTGCCGGCCGGACGGGGCAAAAAAGTAGCCGGCGTCGCGGGCTGTGCCGGGACTGGCCGCTACCAGGGTGGATGGTGCTACGGTCGCTCGCGGAACTTTGGCACGCCGCCCACGCCGGTGCCCATGCCTTGGCGGCATTGCGTGACGCCCACCAGCTTCAGATCACTGATCTGGGGTTGGCCTGCCGCAAACGTCGGAGCCGACCACGGGATTGCATAGGCCGCCAGCCGGCCGCTAGTGACCTCGAACACGTAGCAAACCGAGCCGCTCCACGGGGTGCGGCCGCCGCTGCCGCGGCGCATTGCCGTAACTCCGGTCACCATCAGAAACTTCGGGTTCTTCTGCGGGTCGACGCCCAAGTCGGCCGATACGTTCCGCCTGAAAAAGCCACTCCACAGCCCGGGTTGGCGTCCGAGCACAAACGCCCCGAGATCGCCGGTCAGAAAATCGAGCAGATAGACCGCTTCGATATCCTGGTCCAGCGGCCCGGTTGCCATGGCGTACGTCTCGCAACGATCCGTCGCAACCGCATGCAGGGCAGCCGAGGGCCAGAGGCCGCCGAGCATCAGTCCGGCGATCAAGCCGACTGCCAATGCAACGGGCCAACGCCAGTTCTTCCGGTGAACCATGACGCTCTCCTAGAAATCGAGTGTTCGCGGGGGACGTTCGCGATTTTCGTGCCGGCGAAAACGGGACCGTTCCCTTTGATACTCCAGCGTTTTCCAGCATCTTACCGGGATTTCCCGTGGATTGCCAGACGAACCGGGCGGTTTTTCGCGCTGGAACCACGCACGGCGCAACAGGCGGACAGTCGCCAATTTCCGCTCCTGGACTGTTGATTCTCGTTCCGGCTCTTGCAGACCGAAGGGAATCCATCTATAAAAATCGTGCGCGGTACCGTAGATCATGCAGGAGTATGGTAACTTGCGCCGGCAACGGCACGCGGAGCGCGCCTGCTACGACCCGCGACGGGCAACGGCACACGGAGCGTGCTTGCCGCGTCGCTAGTTCAAGGGAGCACTCGATGGCAACGATCAACGTGGCCTTGATTGGGCAAGGCTTTATGGGGCGGTCGCACTCCAACGCGTGGGGACAGGTGGCCAAGTTCTTCAAGCCGCCGCTGCAACCCGTCATGCACACCGTCTTTGGGCAGCCGGAGGAGAATCCGCGGGCCTTTGCCGACAATTGGGGTTGGAAGAACGCCTCGACCAATTGGGAGCAACTCGTCCGCTCGCCGGAGATCGGATTAGTTGACATCGTGACGCCCAACTACATGCACGCCCCCGTGGCTCGGGCTGCCATCGCGGCGGGCAAGCCCGTCTCGTGCGAGAAGCCGATCGCCGGCTCGCTCTCCGACGCCCGCGACATGGTCCAGGCGGCAAAGGCGGCGAAGGTGAAGACCTTCGCGTGGTTCAATTACCGGCGATGCCCCGCGGTTGCGTTTGCCCACCAACTCGTGAAACAGGGGAAACTCGGAAACATTCGGCACGTTCGAGCCGTCTATTTGCAGGATTGGGCCGACGAGTCGGTGCCGTTGTTGTGGCGGTTCGACAAGAAACTGACCGGCTCCGGTGCCCACGGCGATCTGAACGCCCATATCATTGACATGACCCGGTTCGTCACCGGCGAGGAGATTACCGAGGTGAGCGGCGCGATTGCCGAGACGTTCATCAAGGAACGGACTTTGCCCACCGGTGTGGCCAGCGGCGGGATTGCTTCCGGCCGCGAGGGCGCGGCCCAGAAGGGCAAGGTGACCGTCGACGACACCGTGCTGTTCCTTGCCCGGTTCTCCGGCGGGGCGGTCGCCACGTTCGAGGCCGCCCGACAGGCGACCGGCAATCTCAACCGCAACGCCTTCGAGATCAACGGCACCAAGGGCTCGATCAAGTTCAATTTCGAGCGAATGAACGAACTGGAATACTACGATGCCACGTTGCCCCGGGCCGTGCAGGGTTGGAGTTCGATCATGTGTACGCACGGCGCCGACCATCCGTACGTGGCCAATTGGTGGCCCGACGCGCATCTAATCGGCTATGAACACGGCTTCACAAACCAGGCCTTCGACGTCCTGAAGGTGCTGGCGGGCGAAGCGCCGACCGTGCCGATTCCCGATTTTGAAGATGCCTACCAGACCCAGCGCGTGCTGGAGGCAGCGTTGATTTCCGCCGAGGAACGCCGGCCCATCAAGTTGGACGACGTTAAGTAGCAGCGCCCTGTAGCACGCGCGCTCCGCGCGCCGTGGCCGAAAGCGTTCCAGAGATTCGCCCAGCGAACGGCACGCGGGGCGTGCCTGCCGCAAGCGGTAATTCTCCCATGAATATCCTTATCATCGGTCTCGGAAACCCGCTGGTTACCGACGATAGCGTCGGCCTGCGCGTAGCAGCGGAATTGAAGCCGCGGCTGGCTGGCCGCAGCGACGTGGAGGTTTCCGAGGACTACTGGGGAGGGTTGCGATTGATGGAGCGGATGATCGGGTTTGATCGGGTCATTGTCGTCGACGCGATTCAGACGGGCGCGGCGCCTGGCACGATTCACCATCTGACGCCCGAGGGCATCGCCACCCAGCGGAGCACCTCGGCCCACGACGTGAATTTGTCGACCGCCCTGGAGTTCGGCCGCCAGGCCGGCGTCCGGCTGCCCGACAATCAGCACATCCGGCTCGTTGGGGTCGAAGCAGAGGACATACTGACGTTCGGTCAACCATGCACGCCCGCGGTCGAAGCAGCCATTCCACAGGCAGTCGAGGCCGTGATGGAATTGCTTGCCTCGATCTCGGAAGCGCGGCAAGATGATTTGCCGCGGGATTGCGCGCTTGATCGCACGCCCCTTGCTGCGCAGGGACGTGCTGTCCGGCGCCGCGAAACATTTGTTGTCAAAATCGATCGAAGCGACGCACCTTGCATGACATCGAAACTCCCGAAGCTGATCCTGGCCAGCCGCTCGCCACGGCGGCGAGAGTTGTTGGCTGCGGCGGGCTACCGGTTTGAAGTCCAGATTCCGACAGAAGCGGCCGAGTGCGGCGTGTGCAGCGGAGAAACCCCCTCCGAATTTGTCGCCCGGCTCGCGTATCAAAAGGCGGCCGACGTGGCACGAGAGATCAAACGAGGGCTGGTCCTCGGATGCGACACCGTGGCCGAGTGTCAGGGGCGAATTCTGGGTAAGCCGACCGATCAAGAACAGGCCCTGGCAATGCTACAGCTTCTCACCGGGCGCATGCACCGGGTCTTTAGCGGTCTATGCTTGCTCGAGGTCCCCGCTGGCGAGCCGGTCGTGCGCGTCGCCGTCACGACGCTACGCATGGACCAACTGACCGCACCAGAACTCGATGCTTACCTGGCCACCGGTCAATGGGAAGGAAAGGCGGGAGCGTTCGGCTACCAGGACGGGCTCGACTGGGTCCACGTCGTCGACGGCAGCGAGTCGAACGTGGTCGGGCTGCCGATGGAGCTTCTAGCGGAGATGATCGAGAGCGTCGTCGGCAGGTGACGCTCACCTTGATCGTGTTCCAATAGAGCCGCTCGCCTGTCGGATCCGATGCCCGGTGGATGTCGCCAAGGCCATGGAAACCGCAGACGAGCGGCTCGCGGTCTGTAGGGTGCGGCCGCATGCAAAACGAATACCCAGCCCGCCCGGACTCGCCTACTTCTGCACCATGTCCTTGAGGTTTCGCAAGGCGCGGACCTTGACCTTGTTGTATGCCGGCTTAGCGGGGCGATCCTGCATTTCGCCGGTGAACGGATTGCGGACGTTCTTTTGGGCGGGACGAGCGGGGACCTTCTTCTTCTCGATCTTCAGCAGACCGGGAAGGGTGAAGACGCCCGCGCCGCGGCTGCCGAGGCTCTTGCGAACCTCGTCCGTCAGCGCGTCGAACACAGCGGCGACCTGTTTCTTCGACAAATCGGCGGCGGACGCGATGTTCTGAAGGATCTCGGTCTTCGTCGGCGCTTTCTTGGCAGCTTTAGCCATAGTCGCTTTTCCTCCTCGCGAGGTCGTTGGGGTGAGAGTCTGACCGTCCGACAAAGTGGACGTGATGATTAAAGTCTGTTCATCGAAAAAAGCAACCCGAAAATACCCTAAATTTCAGCGAATTCGGCGGAATTCTGACCGGTCAGCGGCAAATTTGCCTGGTTTTTCGGTAAATTCGGCGTGCCGGCCGGATCGGACCTCAAAATCGGGCGGATTCTGGCGTAATCAGCGCCGACTACGAACCGGTTGCTCATGCCACGCCTTGCCCAGCCCGAGCGCCCTGATGGCGAGTACCTGCGCCCGGGCCATCCCGGACGGGGCGACGGATCGCGTCGGCACGCGGGGGTCTCGGTATAGCCAGGGCAACCCGCCGCTAAGCTCGGAATAACGGCCAGCCCCAATTGCCGCTTCGTCGAGAATGCGCACTCGGCCGGCCCGGCGAGCCCGAAGCTTGCCCCTCGCGCGACCGCCATCTACGATATACTTGGGTAGTAAAAATGGCGATTTCGCGCTGGCGATTTCGCGCCTGGACGAGAGAATGACGAATGCGCACAGCGGGAAGGTGGATGGTCCTGAACGGCCTGCGACTTGTCGCGGCAGTGGTCCTGTCGACGCTGGCCACCGAGGCCGATGCGCAGTTGCCACGGCGGGTCGCGGCGCCGCGGGTGCCCCTGCGCATCGTGCGTCAACAGTCCGGTGAAGAAGATGTATCGGAAAACGTCTTTCTTCCTCCCGACCGCCGCACGCTGCAACACATGGCCGACGCCCGGACGCTAATCGCTGAAGGTCGTTTTGGCGAGGCCGTGCGGTTTCTAAACGCAATTCTCGAAAGCCGGGAGGATTTCTTTTTTCGGCCGGACCCGAGCGTGCCGACGTATCACAGCTTGAGGGCCGAAGCGCAGCGCCTCATCGGCCAAATGCCGCGCAGGGGCGCGAACTCTACGAATTACAGTATGGCGCTCAAGCGAGACAGATGCTCGACGACGCGCTGACGTCCGGTGACATGACGGCGGTAGCCGATGTCTCGCGGCAATTCTTTCACACACGCGCCGGTTACTACGCGACGTTTCTTTTGGGCCTGCACCATTTCGACCACGGCCGCCCCCTGGCGGGAGCGTTGGCGCTCGAACGCCTGCGCGAGGCGGCACCGTATACCGATGAGTTGGAGCCGGGGCTGTCGCTTCGCGCCGCGGCTTGCTGGTTTCAAGCGGATAGAATCGACCGGGCCAAGCAATGCCTCGTGTCGTTGCGGCAGCGCCAACCGACGCTTCGTGTAACGGTCGCCGGCCGCGAGGTTGCGATCTTCACCGACGATTCCGAAGCGATTCCGTGGTTCGTCGGAATCATCGGATCGCAGACGCCGCTTCATAGCCGCCGCACGGATGGCTGGTTGATGACCGGAGGCAATACGGCACGGAATGCGCCGGTGGCTGGCGGCTCGCCCTTGCTGAGCGTGCGCTGGCGGGTCAACGTTGCAGAAGATCCGAAGCTGGAAAACGACCTGCGGCAGTACCAGCAGCTTTGCGGCGAACGAGATGTGCCGCTGTTGCCCGCGTTGCATCCGTTGGTGACGGCCAACGTGCTGTTGATGCGGACCTCGCAAAATCTGCTGGCCATCGATTTCGCCACGGGCAAGCGATTGTGGGAATCGCCCGAAGCGCCAGGCAATGATGCGGCGTCAAGGGTGCAACCGGTCAACGCGCGGCCGGATCAATCCATGCTTTCGGCCAGCCTGCGGCAGCGCATGGCGACCGACATGACGTACGGTACGCTCAGCAGTGACGGCCGCTTGGTGTTCGCCGTCGAAGACCTCGACCTGGAACTCGGCTTCGGGCAGCCTGGGGCCATTATTCTGCGGGCTGGTCCCATGGGGGGCAATCCTGGCCTGGGCGTCGTAAACGACGACGATGAGGCCCCGCTGGTCAATCGGCTGGCGGCATATGACATCCACACCGGCAAGCTGAAGTGGCAGCTCGGCGGCCCGGCCGGTCCGAATGCACTGCGGCAGGTTGACACGTTCTTTCTCGGACCGCCGCTGCCGCTGTTCGGCCAGCTCTACGTGTTGGGCGAGATCAAGGGCGAAATCCGTTTGATGGCCTTGGAGGCGGCGACCGGCAGCGTGCTGTGGTCCCAACAGCTTGCGGTGGCTGAGCGGAGCGTGGCCGAGGACCCGTGGCGCCGCTACGCCGGCGCATCGCCGTCCTATGCCAACGGCGTTTTGGTTTGCCCCACGTCGGCCGGTGCGATCGTCGGCGTCGAACTCAGCACGCGATCGTTGCTGTGGGGATGCCAATACGGCCGCAGCCGCGGGTTCAGGCCGACGAACGCCCTGGCGTCGGGCGCGCCGATGCCGTCGCGTTGGATCGATGGAAACGTCTCAGTCGTCGACGGTCGGGTCATTGCCACGCCGATCGAGGCGAACTTCCTCTATTGTTTCGACTTGCTCGATGGTGAAGTTCTGTGGCAGGTACCACGCCAGGACGAGTTGTACGTTGCATGTGCCGATCGGGACAAGGTCGTGCTGGTCGGCCGCCACGCGATTCGGGCCCTTCGCCTCTCCGACGGCAAACCTGCCTGGCGTGGCCGAAGCCTGCGGCTGCCCGAAAACAGTATGCCCAGCGGCCGCGGCTTCCTGGCCGGCCAGCGATATTTCGTGCCTCTTAGCAATGCAGAGGTGGCGGCCGTCGACGTCACGCGCGGCAAGACCGTTCAGATTTCGAAGTCGCGTGGCGGTAACATTGCCGGCAACCTCGTCTGTTACGGCGGGAAGATGATCTCGCAAGGGTTCGGCAGCGTCGACGCTTACTATCAATTGGACGCCGCCACGGCGGAGGTGGAGCGAAAACTGGCCGCCAACCCCGACGACGCCAGTGCGCTCTCCCTGCAAGGCGAGATCCTGCTGTACCAGCAGAAGCGGTCCGAGGCCATCGCGTGTTTTCGCCGGGCGTACAAACTCGCGCCGGCGCCGCGCACTCGTAGACTGCTGCGAGATTGCCTGATGGAGGGTATGCAAAGCGACTTCGCGGCATATCGCGATCGCGCCGGCGAAGTCGAGCGGCTGTTGGATGATCCGTCCCAGCGTGCGGCCTACCTCCGCCTGATGGCCGACGGCTCGAGGAAGATGCGCCGTTTTGGCGATGCTTTCGACTATTGCGAAAAGCTGATCGACCTCGCGCCTGACCAGCGGCCCATGGACAAGGTGAGCGACGGCCTTTCGGTGCGCCGCGATCGTTGGCTGTTGGGCCAACTGACACTCCTGCGGCGCGACGCGGATACGGCTGCGGCGGCCAAGATCGATGCGGCCGTTGTGCGGCGGCTGAAGGCTGCGACGGAGGCCGGCTCGATCCGGCCGTTGCAGCAGTCGCTTGACTATTTTTGGACCCAGCCTGCGGCCGCGGCGGCGCGGGCAGAACTGGTGGCGCGCCTGAAACGGTCCGGCCGCTTGCTCGATGCGGAAATTGCCGCCGGCCCGGTCGACGAGGCCGTGCGGCGACACGATGCCGTCGAAGATGCAAACTGGCCGATTGGCAAGATCGAAGTCACCACGCCAGTGACGCAGCATGTCACGCCGTTTCCCCGTTTCCTGATTCGGATTGACGGCAGCCAAGCGCCATATCTCTCGGACCTGTCGCTGCACTTGGAAAATGACGGACACACCATAATTGGAAGCGACGGCTGGGGACGCGAACAGTGGCGGCTCTCGCTACCCACCGATGCGCGTCGCACACATCTCAGCTACAATCGGGCTCTCGCCCATGCGCGAGTGCAAGGGCATCTTGTGCTGGTCGCGCTGGGGCCAAAGGTCGTCGCCATCGACACGCTCGGCACTCGGGCCGACCCAACGCCGCGGATGCTGTGGGCGCACGAGTTGACGTCGTCTGAGACCGCCGCGGCGGGCATCAATGCGCTCCCGATGGCTTTTAGAAATGTCCCGTGGCAGTGGCAACGCGTCGCACAGACATTCGGACGGAGCGGAGCGTTTGGACCGTTGACGAGTGAGTTCGTCTGCTTCCAACAGTCGCGTACGCTCACGACTGTCGACCTCCGCAATGGAGAGACGTTGTGGACCCGCGAAGACATTTCGCCGGGAAGCGAGGTCTTTGGGGACCGCGAGTATCTGTTCGTCGCTTCGCCCGCACGCGAGGAAGCGACGCTGCTTCGGGCTGCAGATGGCGAGCGGGTGGGCACGCGCAGACTTCCCCGGCTCCGCAGTCACCAAGTACTGCCTGGTGGCGACGTGCGAACCGGCTATCGGTCACTCGAGACCGGCTGCCTTGCCACACTGGGCCGGCGAATGCTGCTTTGGTGGCTCGAAGGAAACCAGCGCGTGCTCACGCTGGTCGATCCGCTCGAAGGGCGCGACTTGTGGCCGGAGCGAAGGTTCTCTCGGGCCGCCCAGAGCTGTGTCGCCGGTCGGGAAGCCGTGGGCGTAATGGAGCCGGACGGCCACTTTCTCCTCCTGGGACTGCCAGACGGACGTACGATTGCCGATGCACAAATCGAGCGCGAGCCGGGCCTGCGAGAAATCACCGTGTTGAGCTCCGCTGGCCAATATATTCTCATCACACGGACCATACCTCCAGCCGGCGAGCGACTCTCCGTTCAGCCGCTGGTAGGCTCCGGCTACTCGGCGATTTATCGCGGAAGGATGTATGCTTTCGACCGGCAGGGGCGGCTCCAGTGGCCGCAGCCGGCGATCATCGAGAATCAGTTCCTGTTGCTGGACCAGCCGCCGCGACTGCCTGTCCTGACGTTTGCCTGCCAGCGATACCACCGTCATCTCATGGGCGGCAGCTCGATGACGACATCCGTGCTGTGCATCGACAAACGCAACGGCCGCACGGCGTACAAGCAGGACTTCGAGACTGCTGCCGGCTCTCTCGACATCGTCGGCAACCGCGATCGGAAGCGGATTGACCTGGTCGTACACCACAGCGCAACGATTCGTCTGACCTTCACCGAAAAACCGCTGCCACCGGGCGCCGAGACCGAATCAGAGATGCAAAGGACACCGGGAGCCGCGGCTGCACGGGCGCTGTGGGACTCGATGCGCCACGCCTTTGACCGGCTTGTCGACGAGATAGACGACGATGGCGGACGGTGAAGCTGCGGAGAGGAGAGGGGAGAAAGAACGCAAAATGATGGCAATTCCCGGTCTTCAACGCACCGTGATGACGATTGCCATGGCACTGTTTTCTTGCCACCTGGCATTGGCCGCCACGTCCGATGCGGACGTCGACCGGGTTGTCGCTCGCGGGTTGGATTGGTTGGCCTCGCACCAGTCGCGGTTGGGACACTGGTCGGCGGCCAACGACCACTATCCTACCGCGATGACGGCGCTGGCGGCCACCGCGATGCTCTGCGAAGGATCGACCACGACGCAAGGCAAGTACGCCGGCAACATCAACAAGGCCGTCGAGTATCTTGTGGAGCGCAGCCGATCCAACGGCCTGATCGGCGACCCGACCCGCGACGACCGCTACACCTACGGCCACGGCTTCGCAATGCTGTTTCTCTCGCAGGTGCTTGGCGAAGAGGAAGACGCCGAGCGGCGCAAGCAATTGACCGACGTGTTGACGCCGCGCCGTGGCCTTCACGGGCCGCGCCCAGACCGTTGGCGGCGGCTGGGGATACGTCAGCGCCAAAGACGGCGGCGGCTTCGACGAGGGCTCGACTACGATCACCCAGGTGCAGGGGCTGCGAGGCTGCCGCAACGCCGGCATTCCCGTTCCCAAGGAAATCATCGACAAGGCAATCAACTACATCAAAAAATGCACAGGGGTGGACGGCGGCGTGAGGTACAATTTAGCGGGCGTCGGCGGCGGCGGCCGACCGCCCATCACCGCTGCCGCCGTCGCTTGCCTGTTCAACGCCGGCGAGTACGACAGCCAGTACGTCCCCAAGCTGCTAAGCTACTGCAAGAGGAACCTCGGCAACATTTCCAACCAGGGCTTCGGCCATTGGCATTACGCCCACTATTACTATTCCCAGGTGCTTTACCGCCAGGGCGGCAAAGAGTGGGAAGAGTATCGCGACAAGATCTTTGCAAGAATCGTCTCGGAGGCGGGCGCCGACGGATCGTGGAACCAAGGATACATCGGGGCCGTCTATACTACATCGAGTAATCTGGTCATCTTGCAGTTACCAAAGGCGATGCTGCCGATTTACCAGCGGTGAGGCAAACACGGAGAAGGGACCTTCATGAGCGATCATCAAGACGGCGGGCAGCCCGGAGAAAGCCATTGAGCAACTCGGCAATGCCCGGCGAAAAATCGTGGAGCAACTGGCCCAGGTCATTGTCGGGCAGACCGATGTGATCGAGGAATTGCTCATTTCGCTTTTCAGCCGCGGCCATTGTCTGCTGGAAGGCGTGCCGGGCCTGGCCAAGACGCTTATGATCAGTACGCTCAGCCGCACCCTGAACCTCTCGTTCAGCCGCATCCAATTCACGCCTGATCTCATGCCCGCCGACATTACGGGCACCGACGTGATCGAGGAGAACCGCAGCACGGGCACGCGTGATTTCCGCTTTCTCGAAGGGCCGCTGTTCAGCAACGTGATCCTCGCCGACGAAATCAATCGCACGCCGCCGAAAACCCAAGCCGCCCTGTTGGAGGCCATGCAGGAGCGCCAGGTGACCGTGGGCCGGGTGCGTCACAGGCTCGCCGACCCGTTCTTCGTGCTGGCCACGCAGAACCCGATCGAACAGGAAGGCACGTATCCTTTGCCCGAGGCCCAGCAGGACCGCTTCATGTTCAAGGTTTACGTCCGCTATCCGAGTTTCGATGAGGAGCTCGAGGTGGCCCGGCGGACGACCGCGCCGATGGCCGAAGCGGTCGAGCCGGTGCTCACGGCGGCGGAGATTCTCGATTTGCAGCACGTCGTTCGCCGGGTGCCGGCGTCCGATCACGTGATTCGTTACGCGTTGTCGATCGTACGGCAGACCCGCGTCGGCGAGTCGGGCGTTCCCGAGTTTGTCGGCGAGCAGTTGAGCTGGGGCGCGGGTCCCAGGGCCGTGCAGTTCCTGGTGCTCGGCGCCAAAGCCCGGGCGCTTCTGCAGGGCCGCACGCACGTCACGTGTGAAGACATCCAGGCGTTGGCCAGGCCCGTGCTGCGACACCGCCTGGTGCTGAGCTTTACCGCCGAAAGCGAAGGCATAACGCCCGACGACCTGATCGACCGGGTCCTTGCGATTACCCCCGCGCGCGAGGACGAGCTGACGACCGACCCGCGATTCCAGAAGATTTTTGCATCGTAAGCGAGTGGGGCGGGTCGAGCGAAGCAAGCCCGCTCCACGGATAGTATGGAATCGAACCGCTTCTTACATCCCGAGGCAATCAAGCGGATCGCACGGCTCGATCTCCGCGCGCGGCTTGTCGTCGAAGGGTTTCTTTCCGGATTGCATCGCAGCCCTTACTTTGGCCGGTCAATTGAATTCCGCCAGCATCGCCAGTACACCTTCGGCGACGACCCGCGATACGTCGACTGGAAGGTTTGGGCGAAGCAGGACCGCTACTACGTCAAGCAGTTTGAGGAGGACACCAACCTTCGCTGCATGCTGCTGTGCGACGTGTCGGGCAGCATGCGGTACGGCCGGGTGCCATGAACAAGTACGAGTACGGCTGCACGATCGCCGTGAGCCTGGCGTATCTGCTGTTGCGGCAGCAGGACGCGGTTGGCTGCGTGGCCTTTGACGACGCCGCGCGAACGACCGTCCCGATGCGGACGAAGCGGACCCATCTGGCCTCGATCATTCAGGCACTCGAACTGAGCAGCCCGCGTCAGAAGACCGATCTCTACCACGTCCTGCGAAACGTGGCCGAAAACAACACGCGGCGTGGCCTGATCGTCCTGGTGTCCGATCTGCTGGTCGAGCGTTCGGGCCTGTTTCGCGGCCTGCGGCTGTTGCGAAGTCGGGGCCACGAGGTGATGGTCTTCCACGTCCTCGACGATGACGAGATGGACTTTCCCTTCAACGGACCGACGCGTTTTGACGGCCTCGAATCGGCCGAACAACTCGGCTGTAATCCCCGTGCGCTGCGGGAAGGCTACCTGGCCGCTCTGAACGTCTACTTGGACGAAGTTCGCCGCGGCTGCGCCCGGCAGAACGTCGACTACGCCCTGCTGCGCACGAGTCAGCCGCTCGATGCCGCCTTGGCAGCCTACTTAAGCAACCGTTTGGGAAGACACCATAGAAATTGATGATTATCGTTTGTTGATTGATGGTTGCCCTGGCACCGTCAATTTCAATCAACGACCATCAATCAACAATCAACAGTCCTCGATGCCCTCCTTCGTCCATCCGTCGCTGTTCTGGACCTTCGGCCTGCCGACGCTCGGCGTGGTGGCGATTCCCGTGTTGATTCATTTGATCAATATGATGCGGCACCGGCGCGTCGAGTGGGCGGCGATGGAGTTTCTGCTGCTTAGCCAGAAGAAGAACCGCACCTGGGTATTTCTCAAGCAATTGTGGTTGCTGCTGTTGCGGATGGCGGCAGTTGCGGCGGTCGTGCTGCTGGTGGCCCAGCCGGTGCTGCGGAGCCGCTTGGGCGGCTTCCTGGACGGTGCGCGGACGCACCACGTCGTGCTGTTGGACGACAGCTTCTCGATGTCCGACCATTGGGACAATACGGACGCTTTTACGGAAGCCAAGAAAGTGGTCGAGCGCATCGGTTCGGAGGCGGAGCGCCAATCGAGCCCACAGACGCTGACGTTGTTGCGATTTTCCAGCGCCGTGCGCAGGGTCAGGTGGCCGAGCCCGATCTCTTGAACGAGCCTTTGGGCGAAGATCTTCCCACCGGGCTCAGCAGTCTATTGACGAGGCTTACGGCCAGCCAGACTGCTGCCGGACCGCTGCCGGCGTTGCGGGCCCTGCCTGACTTGCTCGGCCAGAGCGACGGCGATCGGTGCATCGTGTACGTGTTGTCGGATTTCCGCGCGCGGCAGTGGCAGGACCCCGGCGATCTTCGGCAGCAGTTGCGACGCCTTACCGAGTCGGGGGTCGACGTTCACCTGGTCGACTGTGTCGATCGTGCGCGGCCGAATCTGGCCATTACATCGCTCGCGCCGGCCGACAGCATTCGTACGGCCGGCGTGCCGTGGTTCATGGAAGTGGGGGTCGAGAACTTTGGGACCGCCGTGGCGCAAAACGTTTCGGTGAACCTGGGCGAGGACGGGCACGGTCGGCCAGGCGTAATGCTACGAGAAGTTCCACCGGGAACGGTGGTTAAAGAGCGGTTCCTCGTCGATTTTCCGCATGCCGGGCCGCACAACGTGACCGCGCGGCTGGAAAGCGACGCCGTTGCCGCCGACAATCGTCGCTACTACGCGATGGACCTGCCGGCCGACGTGCCGGTGCTCGTCGTAGACGGCGACCCCGAGGGGCGGGACGCGCGCTACCTAAGCTTGGCGCTGTCGCCTGGTGGCTCGGTGCGAACCGGAATCCGGCCCCAGGTCGAATCTCCACGCTATCTGAGCCTCAAACCGCTCGATGGCTTTGCCGCCGTCCTGCTGTTGAACGTCGAACGGCTCGATGCGTCGGCAATTGCGGCCCTGGAGAAGTACGTGGCCGCCGGCGGCGGCGTGGCATTCTTTCTTGGTGACCGCTGCCAGCCAAAATACTACAACGACGCCTTGTTTCGCGACGGCAAGGGGCTTTTCCCCGTGCCACTAGAGCGGCAGGCGGAATTAGTGGTCGATCGTCTTGAGCCGGCGCCCGACATCGAGCCCGGCGACCACTTCATCTTCCGCGTCTTTGCCGCCAGCCGGAACGCGCTGCTGCGGACAGTCACGGTCGAACGATACATGGCCGTGCCCGAGGGTTGGCGGCCGCCGCGCGATGCGACGGTGCGCGTCGCGGCGCCTGCGGAACGGCGCGCCGCTGGTCGTCGAGCGGGCATTTGGCAAGGGGCGCGTCCTGGCCTTCTTGACCTCGGCCGGGCCGACCTGGAACAACTGGCCGCGCAATCCAAGCTTCGTCGTCGTCTTGCAGGACTTGCAGGCGTACTTGTCCGCACGGCCGGCCGACGAGCGGCCGCGGCTTGTCGGTATCCCCCTGCAACTGAAATTGGACCCGGCGGTCTATCAAACGGCGATTCGCTTCACGCCGGCTGGTGATGCGGGGGCCGTAACACTCAACGCGACGCCCGCAAGCGATGGACGTCTCACAGCGTCGCTTCCGGACACCCACTCCAGCGGCTTCTATCAGGCGGAACTGCTGCGGACCGATGGCGCCGCAGAGGCGCGTCGGTACGCCGTCAACGTCGATGCCGCCGAGGGTGACCTTGCCGCGATAGACGCCCACCAGCTTGCCACCCGGCTCGAAGGCGTGAACTGCCACTGCGAGCAGGCTGCGACATTTCAATCTGCCACCGGCGACCATGCCGGATCGAACCTGGGCGATGCGTTGTTTTTCGGAGTGATCGCACTATTGTTGGTCGAGCAACTTGTCGCGTGGTCGGCCAGCTATCATCCGGTCACTCGGAGGAAAGGGAACAGTCCCATTTTCGCGGCGAACACATCGACCAGCAGCGCCATGGTGAGCGGCACCGCGAAAATCGGGACAGTCCCCAGCTCCGCGGAACGAGGTGACGCATGATCGCCTTGCCGCTGGTGGCCGACGCCCCGTCGCAAACGATTTTCGAGTTTGGCCGCATTCAGTCGAATGCCGATTGGGTTTTGCCGATTGCGGCCTGCGCTGGCATTTTGCTCCTTGTGCGGTATCTGTACCGCGGCGATGCGGCCGAGTTGCCGTCGTGGCTCGGTTGGGTGTTGACCTGCTTGAGGGCCGCAACGTTCCTCGGCCTGTTGGCTCTCTTCCTTCAGCCGCAGTGGCGCACGCAGCACGAGGTAGTGAGAAATTCACGGGCGTTGCTGCTGATCGATACAAGCTTGAGCATGGGCCTGACTGACGTGGAGACTGCCTCATCGGCTCCCATAAGCCGCGCGAGCCAAGTTGCCAGTACGCTGGGCGAGACCGATCTGTTGGCCCGCCTGCGCAGGGTTCACGACGTGGCGGTCTTCCCGTTCAGCGAGGACTTGAAGGCGGATCAGGCCGTCACGCTCGTCAAAGAGGAGTCTACCGTCACGGGCAGCGATGGAAATCCACGGCTGGAGTCGCCATCGACCGGCGGCGTCGATTGGCGAAAGCTGTTGGCGCCCAGAGGGGCCGAGACCGGGCTGAGCCAGGCGCTGCGGCAATTGATCCAAACCCAGCGGGGCACGCCTATCGCAGGCGTCGTCGTCCTCAGCGACGGTGCGCAAAATTCGGGCATCGCACCCGATGCAGCCATCGAGTTGGCCCGGGAGGCAAAAATCCCGGTGTTCACCGTCGGCCTTGGGTCCGATCGGCAGCCGACCAACGTCGCGGTGTCCGATTTCGCCGTTCCGGCCCGCGCATATCCCGGCGATCGATATACCGTCACCGGCTACATTCAAGCCCAGGGCATGGGCGGCAAGTCAGTTACGGTACAGTTGTTGGCGCGGGCGGCGGGTGACAACGGACCTCAAACTGGCGGCGACGTGGTCGAGACGCGTCAGATCAGCCTTGGCGGCGATGGCGAAGTGCTGCCGGTCAAATTCGATCTGACGCCGGAAGCCCCCGGCCGCCGGACCTTGTGTTTTCGCATTCAGGCCCCGCCCGAGGACCGCAATTTGGCCGACAACCTACGCGAGGCGGACGTAGAAATCGTCGACCATAAGAATCACGTTCTGCTGTTGGCCGGTGGGCCGATGCGGGAATACCAGTTCCTCCGCAGCCAGCTCTTCCGCGATCGTTCCACTACGCTCGACGTGCTGCTGCAATCGGGACGCCCGGGAATGTCGCAGGAAGCGCAGAAGCTCCTGGTCAATTTCCCTGCGACGCGAACGGAAATGTACCAGTATGATTGCGTAGTGGCGATGGACCCGAACTGGCAGGCGATTAGTCCCGCGCAGGTCGAACTGCTCGAAAAGTGGGTCTCGGAACAGGGCGGAGGACTGATCTTGATTGCCGGATCGGTGTATGCCGGCCGAGGCGTTGGCGGCTGGACGCAGGACGCCGCGATGGGGCCAATCCGCAACTTGTATCCCGTCGTCTTTCCCAGTCGGTTGGTGGCGATGGACAGCAACGCCTACGCCAGCAAGGAGCCGTGGCCGTTGGATTTCACGCGCGAAGGCATCGAGGCGGACTTCCTCTGGTTGGGCGACACGCCGACGGAGTCGCGCCAGGCGTGGGCCGACTTCCCGGGCGTGTATAGCTACTGCCCCATCCGTGGGCCGAAGCCCGGGGCCACCGTCTTCGCCCGCTTCAGCGATCCTCGCACGGCCGACGGCGGGCGGCGGCCCGTCTATTTCGCTGGGCAGTTCTACGGGTCCGGCCGCGTGTTTTATCTCGGCAGCGGCGAAATGTGGCGGCTTCGCGCAGTCGACACAGCATACTTCGAGCAGTTCTACACGAAGCTGATCCGCCATGTTTCCCAGGGCCGCCTGCTGCGCGGATCGAATCGTGGCGTGTTGCTGGTCGGTCAGGATCGTTACACGTTGGGCAACACGGTCGAAGTCCGGGCGCAACTGAGCAACGCCCGGCTCGAACCGCTCTCGGCGCCAAGCGTCAACCTGCAACTGATCCAACCGGACGGTTCAGCGGCCAGGGTTGCGATGCGGGCCGATCCGGCGCGGCCAGGTGCCTATCTTGGGCATTTCCCCGCGCTCCAGGAGGGCACCTATCGTCTCGACCTGCCTGTGCCGGAAGCTGCCGACCAACGTCTCTCCCGCCGTATCCAGGTGAAGGTGCCCGAGTTGGAGCGCGAGAATCCCCGCCGCAACGATGCCCTGCTGAGCCTCCTCGCCAGCGGTACGGGTGGAAAATACTATGTCGGTTTGTCCAGCGCAATCGACCCAAACGACCCCAACTCGTTAACCCAACAATTGAAGGATCGTACCACGACCGTCATCCAGCGTGGAACGCCCAATCCCAAGTGGGAGGAAATGTGGCTCCGCGGGATGATGGTGCTGTTGTGCGGCCTGCTGTGTCTGGAGTGGCTGGTGCGACGGCTTGTGAAACTGGCGTAAAATGTAGGCGGACGGTTCCCAACAACCCCCGAGTCCACCGATGGCCACGTGCGAACTCGCTCATCGCCCGCATGTGTCTCCCGCCGTTCAATCGGCGTTGGAGGGGCTGCGGTGGCGCATTCGCCGGTATGTCTGGCTGGAAGGGCTGGGCGGCGTGGCGGCGTGGCTCGGCCTGGCGTTCTGGGCGACGCTTCTGGTCGACTGGTTCTTCGAGCCCGGACCGTTTGTCCGCGGCCTGACGTTGGGCGCAATCCTGGCGGTCCTTGCCGTCATCGCCTGGCGGCTGATCGGTCGGCGGGCACTGGTTCGCATCACCGACGGCAACGTGGCCACAGTTCTCGAACGGCATTTTCCGCAGCTTGACGACAGCCTTCTGACGGCGGTCGTGCTCAGCGGCCGCAACGACGACGAGATCGATGATCGGATGTTGGCCGAGACGTGCCGTCAGGCTGCCGCGCGATTGGCCGCCGTTGACGTTCATCGCGTCTTCGACCCGCGTCCATTACGAGCGAAGTGCGGCGCCGGAGGGCTGCTGGCGCTGAGCGTCGTGGCATTCGCGCTGTTTGCCAGCGATGCATTCGGCGTGTGGGCGCGGCGAACGCTGACGCTATCCGACCAGTTATGGCCGCGAAGCACGCGTCTGGACGTCGAAGGCTTTCCCGGCGGCGTGCGAAAAGTGGCCCGCGGCTCCGACGTAGAAATCATCGCCAAGGCCGATACCCGCATGCCGCGGCGTGCCGCAGGTGGTCGAACTCCGTTATCGCGCCGACGGCGCCGGCAGCGGCCGGGCGACGATGGAACGCCGCGGCATTGCACGAGCGCCGGAAGATCGGTTCCAGGAATATGCGTATACGTTCCGAAGCGTGCTGGCCGACATCCACTTCGATCTGGTCGGCGGCGATGACCGCGTGCGCGACCGCTGGATTCAGGTCGTCGACAGTCCGGCGATTTCCAGCATGACGCTTGACTGCCGCCTGCCGGACTACATCGGCCGAAAGCCGCTTCGCATGCCGGTCAGCGGCGTCATCCAGATTCCCACCGGCGCCAGCGTTACGGTCCGGGCGTCGGCCAACAAGAGACTGGCTCGCGTCATCGGGTGGCTCGAAGGGCACCGACGCACAACGGCGCGGACACTCGAACATAGCGAACTGACGTCGGATCGCCGTGGTTTCGCGTATGCCCTTGAGCCGCTTACCGGAGACACCACGCTGCTGCTGAGCCTGACGGACACAGACGGCATCACCAGCCGCGAGCCGGTTCGTTTGGCGATGGTCGCCCTGCCGGACGAGCCGCCGCAGATGAACGTGCAGCTTGACGGCATCGGCACGGCCGTAACGCCGCGGGCCCGAATTCCGGTTGTCGGGCGCGTCACCGACGATTACGGCCTTGCCCGCTTGTGGTTTGAGGGTGCGGCAGGTCAAACCAAGCCGGGACGCCATCCGATCCGCCAGTTCTCGGACCGCCCGACGGAGTTCGCGCTGAAGGACGTTGCGCTGGAGGTGCACGACCTGGGCGCCGCGCAAGGCCAAAAGCTGCTGCTCAGTATGAAGGCCGCCGATCTTTGCGATCTCGGGCATGGGCCAAACGTTGCCGGCAGCGAACAGTGGAGCCTCGACGTTGTCGCGCCGGAACAGTTGCGGGTGATGCTCGATGCTCGAGAACTCATCCTGCGGCAGCGATTCGAGGCCACAGTACAGGAAATGACGGAGACGCGAGACCTGCTTGCGCGTCTGGAGTTCGGGCCTTCCTCGGCGACCAAGCCGCTGGCCAAGGGCAGTGAGCCGGGCGACGAACCGGACGACTCTCCCGCGCGGCAGAGCACGCTGCGATTGTTGCGCGTGCAGGGTGCGTTGACGAACTGCCGCAAGAGCGCCCAAGAGGTTCTGGGCGTTGCCGATGCGTTCGACGACATCCGCAAGCAACTGGTCAACAATCGCATTGATACCGAGGAGTTGAAGAACCGGCTCAAGGCGGGCATTGCCGACCCGCTGCGGCAGATTGCCGAACGGATGTTTCCCGAATTGGAGAAGCGGCTCGAGCTGCTTCAACCCGCCTTGGACGACCCGGGACATGGCCCCCGTCTGCGCGACCGTGCCCAGCAACAGGCCGACGCCATCCTCTTGTCGATGCAGAAGGTCCTCGGACGTATGATTGAATTGGAAGACTTCAACCAGGCGGTCGACCTGCTGCGAGACATCATCAAAATGCAGGAACAGCTCAACGATCAGACTCGGCAGCAGCATAAAGACAAGCTGCGAGATTTGCTCAAGGAGTAGCAGCATGACGGTTCGTCGGCGACTACTGATCGCGTTAATCGCCTTGGCGGCGGTATGGCTTTGCCCGCCGCTGGCGCGTGCGGCTGCCGGGAGGCCTTTGGAAGCCAGCGCCGACTCCGCAGACAGCCTCGCGGTGCCGCAACAGCGAATCGCCGAAAAGTACAAACACCTCGAAGACGTGCTCCTTCGCATGGCCGAACTCAGTGCGACGACCGATCCACGCCGGGCGGCACTGCTGAAAAAGGCCGTTGCCAAGAGCAAGGATGAATTGATTGCCGTTCGCTTAGACCGGCTGGTAGACTTGCTGGGCAAGGAGCAATTGTCGCGGGCGTTGGAGGGCCAGGCCGACGTGGACCGAGACCTTCGCGCCTGTTGGACCTGCTGTTGAGTGAGAATCGGCAGAAGCACATCGAAAACGAGAAGGCCCGCATCCGCGAGTATCTCAAACGCATCGCCGCCATTCTCAACCAGCAGAAGGACATTCAGGGGCGCACGGCCGGCGGCGATGAGGCCCGGCGTCTGTCCGCCGAGCAGGGCAAGTTGGCGGGAAAGACGGGCGAGTTGGCTCGCGACGTCGGTGCCCGCGAAGCACCGGCAGCTCAGAGCCCGGCCAAGAAGGAGCAATCGCACGGTAGCGGCAAGCCGCGCGACGGCGGCAAGTCTCGGCCGCGTCCGAACGCTGAGGAACAGCCGGGTTCGAAACGGGATGACGAGTCGGCCTCTCCCAAGAACGATCAATCGCCGGCGGCCGTTCGCGAGCGCTTGGAATCGGCCCAACGGAGCATGCGGGAGGGCGAAGCGAAACTGAAGGCGGCCGAGCGCCAGGGAGCCGGCCAGAAACAGGAGGAGGCCATCCGCCAGCTTCAGTTGGCCAAGGCCAGCCTGGAATCGATTCTTCGTCAGCTTCGCGAGGAGGAAATCGAGCGGACGTTGGCGATGCTCGAAGCCCGTTTCCACAAGATGCTCGAAATGCAGGAAGAAGTGCATGAAGGAACGGTGAGGCTCGACCGCGTGCCCGTAGCCGATCGCACCCACAGCCACGAGATTCAATCCAGCCGGCTCAGCAACCGGGAGTCGGAGATCGTCGTCGAGATGGACAGGGCGTTGCTCTTGTTGCGCGACGACGGTACGGCCGCCGCCATGCTCGAAGCGACTGAGGAAACCCGCGACGACATGCAACAAGTCGTGGGGCGGCTCGCCCAGGTCAAGGTTGGTAACACCACGCAGGGCATTGAAGAGGATATATTGGCGGCGCTTAAGGAGATGGTCGACGCGCTGAAGAAGGTGCAGAAAGGCAACCAGAGCAAGAAGAAATCGCCGCAACGCGATGGTCAGCCGCAAGACCCGCCGCTGGTCGACGCGCTTTCGGAATTGAGGATGATCCGGGCTATGCAACTCCGCGTTAATGCCCGCACGGCCCGGTACTCGAAGATGATCGACGGCGAGCAGGCCGAAAATGCCGACTTGCTCGAAGCGCTCGGCCGCCTGGCCGAACGCCAGCGGCGCATTTATCAGGTCACGCACGATTTGCAGTTAGGGAAGAACCAGTGATTGCTCGCCATATCGAATCAGTCAACGCACCGAGTGTCTCGCGCCCTCGCCCCGCGAGGCGGCCGGTGGTCGTGCTGGTTGCCGGCATCATAGCGTGCTTCGTCGTTGCATCGGCCGCGGCCGGCAATGTTCGCCGGGATGTTTTCGCGTGGCTCGAAACCAGAACGCCCGATGCCTCGACGCGGGCCAAGGCCGAGGCCATCTGGTCGGACGCGTCGCGGAACGCGTCAGAGAACGCATTGCTCGACCGGGCAGCCAGAACTTTTGCACTGGCCGATGCCAACGCGGCGGCGCTGGTGGCGCTTTGTTCGCAGCCGTATCACGGGCCGACGCCTCAGCCGCAGACGTGGCTTGCCGACGCCGGCGCGCCGCGTATCTTCACGGCTAACCTCCGCCTTCTGTACGCGCGGTGGCTGGTGCAGCAGTCGTTGTTCGACGAGGCCCGCGAGCAATTGGCAGGTTTGACGCCGGCCGACGTCATCGCGCCGGCCTCGCTGCTATTTTGCCAGAGCGTAGTCGATTACGCCCTGCTCGATAAACAGTCGGGGCTGAAGGCGATGCAAGCACTCCTGGAACGTCCCGGCGCAAGCCCTCGGCGGTACGTTGCTCTCGTACGGCTGATGCAGGACGATTTGAAGGACCTCGAGAACGATTCGCTGGACCATGTCGCGCGGCGCATGAACGACATTCATCGCCGCCTCAACCTCGGACGCGCCGGGTCGAAGGTCCGGAAAGAAGAGGACGGGGTGATCGATTCGCTCGACAAGATGATCAAGAAGCTCGAAGACCAGCAGCAACAACAAGCTGCGAACGCGGCCAGCGCGATCCGTCCCAACAACCCGGCGAAAGAAAGCCGCATCCTCGGCGGCAAGGGGCCGGGCGAGGTAACCAAGAAACACATCGGCTCTGGCAGCGGTTGGGGCGACCTGCCTCCGAAGGATCGCGATGAGGCCATGCAGCAGATCGGCCGCGATTTCCCCTCGCATTATCGCGACGTGGTCGAACAGTATTTCCGGGAGTTGGCAACTGAGGATGGCAAAGAGGTGAGAGGAGAGAGGAGAAGGGAGAGATGATGAATGCGATTTTCTTGGCTGTTGCGTTGATAGCGGCGCTGCCGACGTTTGACGTACAGACGTTGGACGACAAGACAGTGTCAGGCACGCTGGCTGAATTGTCGGTCCAAGGGGTCGCCGTCGATACGGACCATAGCCGCGTGTCGCTCAATGCCTCGCGGCTGCTCTCGATCGTGGCCAGGCAGCCTCGGCCTGCGGAGGGACCCACGTCGGTGGTTATCGCACTGATGGATGGATCCATCGTCCACGCGCGGCAGTGCATCGTGCAGGGGCCGACGGCCTTCATGACCATGTCGGACGGTACCGTGTTGAAACTGCCGACGAAATCGATCCGCTTCATCCGACTTCAACCGTCATCGTCGGCGGATGCCGAATGGGCCCGGCTAATGAAGACGGCTGTCGAGAGCGACTTGTTGGTGGTCCACAAGGGAACGGGGCTCGACTATCACCAGGGAATCCTCCACGACATCAGCGCCGACGAGGTTCAATTCAATCTCGACGGCGAGGTGTTGCCGGTCAAGCGGTCGAAGGTTTTTGGGGTGGCCTATCGCCACGCTGGTGAGCCTGCGCTGCCGGCGGCCGTCTGCCGCATTACCGATTCGTCGGGCTCGCAGTGGTCCGTTCGATCTCTGACGCTGTCTGACGTGCTTCAGTGGACGACGCCTGGCGGGTTGGCGCTGTCGGAGCCGCTAGAGGCCATCGCGCAGGTTGATTTTTCGAGCGGCAAGGTCCTTTACCTGAGCGATATCCAACCGGACTCAACGCGGTGGACGCCGTATTTTGGCGGCGGCCTGCCCGCAGCCGTCGAGCGTTTCTTCGCTCCGCGCTACGATCGCGGCAGCGACGCGCGGCGTCTGCAACTTGGCGGGAGCGAGTATCGAAAGGGGCTGGCAATCTACAGCCGGACGGAGCTTGTCTATCGTTTGCCCGAAGGCTTTGGCCGCTTGGAGGCCATCGCGGGAATCGACGATGCCGTTCGCCCGAACGGCAAGGTCCGGCTGATCGTCCGCGGCGATCAGAACGTGCTGTTCGACGCCGTGCTTACAGGCCGCGACGCACCACGGCCCCTGGACGTCAACGTAATGGGCGTTCGGCGGCTGGCGATCGTGGTGGACTTTGCCGGGAGTCTCGGCGCCGGCGATTGCCTGCTGCTGTGCAATGCGAGGCTGAGCAAATGAGATCGACCTGCTTGCTTTCCGCCGTCCTATCGCTCACGGTGGCCATTGCCCGGGCACAGCCCGATGCGTCCGTCCTAAACGCCGAGGCGCAGCGCATCGCGGTCATCAACAAGGTGAAAGACTGTGTGCTGTCGGTTTTCGCGCCAAATGGGCAAGGCGGCGGCTCCGGCGTGGTCGTTACGCACGACGGCTACGCGTTGAGCAACTTTCATGTCGTGGTCCCATGCGGCAAAGCGCTCCAGTGTGGCATGGCCAATGGCGAAATCTATGATGCCGTGCTGGTGGGCGTCGATCCGACCGGCGACGTTGCGTTGGTGAAGCTCTTCGGCCGCGACGCTTTTCCGTGCGCCACGCTGGGCGACAGCGATCGCGTCCGTGCCGGCGACTGGGTGCTGGCAATGGGCAATCCTTTCCTGCTGGCCGCCGATCTGCAACCGACCGTCACCTATGGGATCGTTTCCGGCGTACATCGCTACCAGTTTCCCGCCGGCACCCTGTTGGAGTACGCCGATTGCTTGCAGATCGACGCCTCGATCAATCCGGGCAACTCCGGCGGTCCGCTGTTCGACGCCGAGGGCAAGTTGATCGGCATCAACGGCCGCGCGTTGTTCGAGAAGCGCGGCCGCGTCAACGTCGGTGCGGCTTATGCCGTTTCGATCAACCAGATCAAGAACTTTCTCGGCGCGCTTCGCGGCGGCCTGATCGTCGACCACGCTACACTCGGCGCACGCATCGCCGACGACGAAGACGGCCGCGCCGTCGTCAGTGATATTCTCGACAACTCCGACGCCTATCGCCGTGGGCTTCGCTATGATGACGAGATCGTCAGCTTCGGTGGCCGGCCGATCTCCACCCCCAACGGGTTCAAAAACGCCTTGGGCATCTATCCCAAAGGCTGGCGAGTGCCGCTCAGCTTCCGGCGCGACGGCAAGCGGCACGACATTCTCGTTCGGCTGACCGGCGTTCACAACCAGGAGGAATTGCTCGAAGCTCTGATCGCCCGGCCGACGCAGGGACCAATGCCGTTGCCGAAGCCGAACGAGCCGAAGCCGGGTGAAGGGAAGCCAAAGGCGGTGCAGCCGCCGCCCATCGATCGTCCCGTGCCCGAGGTCGTGAAGTCACACTTCATCGCAAAACGCGGCTATTCCAACTACTACTTCAACACACTGCACCAAGAGCGCGTGTGGCGGGCGTGGATCAGCGCCGAGGGCCTCGGGGGCGCCACCGGCCCCTGGACGCTAACCGGGCGGTCGCAAGCTGGCAGGCCGGTGCAATTTGTGGTGGACGACGCCGGAGTGTCAATGCGGTTGCCGTCCGGTGAAACGCGTTGGGCCGCCGGCAGCGAGCCCGGCTCGTCACTGTTGCCAGACGGCAGCGGCGGCCTGTTGCCCGCTCTGTACCTGTGGCGACGACTGGCCGTCGAAGGGCTCGGACGCTTTGGTGAAGTCTACTACGACGGCACCGCGCCATTGGCTGAACACGCGGGACTGTGCGACGTGCTGGTCGGCTTTCACCGCGGTCTCCAGTGCCGCTTCTACTTCGATGCAACGGAGGGACGCCTGTTGGCGCTGGAAATGTCTCGCGACGAAGAATCCGACCCGTGCGAGGTCTACTTTTCGGAATATCGCCCTGCGCAGGGACGATCTGTACCGGGGCGCGTTGAAGTGCGGTTCGGCGACGAGGTGTTTGCCATATTCACAGTAAGCGACTTCAGGGCGAGGACGGGAAATTGAAGACGGAAGGGCCTGCATCGCGTCGGCGTCATCCTGAGCGCAGCGACGGATCTCGTCTCCCTCTGCGCGGACACTTCGCTGCGATTAGCATGACTTTCTTCGTTGCCCTATCACCATGCGCAAGCAACGCCGCGGGCCTGGTCGCCACCATCGCCGAGGTCCAACCGAAAATCGTCAAGATCTACGGCGCCGGCGGATTCCACGGCCTCGAAGCCTACCAGAGCGGCATCCTGATTTCACCACGGGGGCACATTCTGACCGCCTTCAGTCACGTGCTCGACACCGACGGGATCACGGCCGTGCTGGCGGACGGCCGGCGATTTGATGCAAAGCTCCTGGGCGCCGATCCGCGTCTCGAAGTGGCCGTCCTGAAGATTGACGCCACGGGAGTTCCCTGCTTCGATCTCGCCCGGGCTGCACGCTCACGCGCCGGAAGCCGTGTGTTGGCACTGAGCAACTTATTCGGCGTGGCCGTGGGCAACGAGCCGGCTAGCGTGCAGCAAGGGACTGTCTCGGTAGTTGCAGCGCTTCGACGCCCGGCGAGGTGCGTTTGAGACGCCCTATCACGGACCGGTCTACGTGCTGGACATGACGACGAACAATCCCGGCGCGGCCGGCGGCGCGCTGGTCACCCGTGACGGGCAATTGACCGGCATGCTGGGCAAGGAGTTGCGTAATTCGCTGAACAACACGTGGCTGAATTATGCCGTGCCTATCGACGAACTCCGCCGGTCGGTCGAGCAAATCGAGGCCGGCCGGCTGGTCGTCGCTGGCCCGGAAACCGCGAAGAAGCCGGCCCGATCGCTCGATCTGGCGTCGCTGGGCATTGTGCTGATTCCGGACGTCGTCGAGCGCACGCCGCCGTATGTCGACGCCGTGCGGCGCGGCTCGCCCGCGGCCAAGGCCGGCGTTCGGCCGGATGACCTGATCCTGGTAGTCGGCGACCGCCTGGTACAATCGTGCAAGGCCCTCGTGTCCGAGCTGGAATATGTCGATTACGAGGACGCAATCACGATCACGGTTGAGCGCGGCACGGAACTGATCCCATTCTCGTTGCGGGCACACGATCGCGCCGCTGCGAAGAAGGAACAACCATGACACACTGGTCGATTTGGGGGATGTGTGAAACGCGCCGTTGCGCATTGGCGGCTCTCGCCTTGGTGTCGAGCCTGTTGGCCGCATCCTCCGTTGCGGCCGCCGATTCGGACGCGCTGGAACAAGCCGCGCTGCGTGCCGCGGTGGACCGCGTCGCGCCGGCGGTGGTCCGCATCGAGACCGTCGGCGGATTGGAACGCGTCGAACGGGTGCTTTTCGGCACGGGCCCCACCACGGGCCTCGTGGTCGATCCGACCGGCTACATCGTGTCCAGCGCGTTCAACTTCGTCAACAAACCAAGCGCGATCGTCGTGTGTCTCGGCGATGGCAGCCGCAAGCCGGCGACACTGGTGGCCACCGATCATTCGCGGATGCTCGTGTTGCTGAAGATCGACTTCGACAAGCCGTTGCCGACGTGCGAGGCGGCGCCGCCCGGCCAGATGCGCGTGGGCCAATGGGCAATCGCCGTGGGGCGAACCTTCGAGAGCCAACGGCCGAACGTGGCGGTCGGAATCCTCAGCGCGCTCGGCCGCGTCTGGGGAAAAGCCATTCAGACGGATGCCGCGGTCTCGCCAAACAACTATGGCGGGCCGCTGGTCGATATCCGCGGCCGCGTACTGGGCGTGCTGGTGCCGCTTTCGCCCGAGGCGGCCAATGCGATGGCAGGTGTCGAATGGTACGATTCGGGCATCGGCTTTGCAATTCCGTTGGAACGCGTCCTCGGCGTGCTGCCACGACTGGAAAGAGGCGAAGACCTCTGGCCCGGCCTGGCCGGGTTCAGCATGAAGGGGTCGAACCTCTATGCCGCCGACCCGGTCATCGCCCACTGCCGGCAGAAATCGCCGGCGGCCGAGGCCGGACTAAAGGGCGGCGACCGCGTGATCGAGATCGACGGCCGAAAAATCCTCCGCATGGCCGACCTGAAGCAGGAACTTGGTCGCTATTACGCCGGCGACACGGTGCGCGTGACGGTGCTGCGCGGCCGTCAGCGGATTGAGCGCGAACTCCGCTTGGTGGCGAAGCTTCCGCCGCAAGACGCGCCTCCGGCAGAATCGGATCCTCGTGGGGGCAAAGGGGACTGACACAACTTGAGCCTCAAAGGGGACAGTCCCATTTTCGTTGACGCGAAAATCGGGACAGCCCCCTGCCATGCTCCCGACGAAGCGGCGCCGGCGCCCGGTTTGATTGTCGAGGCGGCCTCGAAGTACAATGCGAGTCCGGCCCGTGCGGTCGCTGACGTCGACGTTCACCCCGCCGTTTCCCATTGAGCGGAGATCGATACGTAAGATGCATCCGATGCGGCGTCTCATTCTGGGTGTTGCCGCGGTTGGGATGCTGCTAGGCGCGTTGGCAATCCGCCACTGGTGGCCGGGCCAAGAAATGGCGCTGGGCTGCTGCTGGCGCGGCGGCGCGATTCTCGCGGCCGCCTGGCTGGCCTTCGACGACGTCCAGCGTTTGCCGAATTGGCTGGCCGTCTCGTTGCCGGTTGTATTGATTGTGCTGGTTCGCTGGCCACGGCTTCTGTGGGTCGTGCTGCCGGTGCTCGTCGGTGTCGCCGTCTTGCGGAGGCTGCTGCCATCTGACCAACCCCGGGATCGCGGTTAGCCTTGCGCGGCAAGGTCTGTCGCCTGTAGCGGTCTTTCTGACCGGCGGACGCCATTCCGTTGCCGGCAACGGCCCCTAACCCTTCTCTAACTCAATTCTCTCACCGCCAGCCCCCGAAACCTATTCCTGGGACACCGCAGGCGCCACTTGTAGCGGCCGTGCGGGAACCGCGGAAGAAGCCTGTTCGTACCGGATTTTCTTCCCCGCATCGATGGAGCGACTGCGGTTATCCGCGCGTCTAAACGGAAAGGGATGGAGATGGACCGAAGCACCCGACGTTGGGTCCTGACAATGCTTGCCGCCGCGATCGCGTGCGGCGCGGCCGCGCATGCCCGGGCAGAAGACGGCATGCCACCAATGCAGCATACCGATACCGGCTATCCGATGCTGGCCGATTCCAACGGCGTGTCGCCGGCGCCAAGCCCGAATCAGTATGTCTCGCAGAACACCGGTGTTGCCGATTCCGCCTTAACGGCGCGATTGGCCGAAGTGGAAAAGGCGCTGAAGAAGATCGAGGACAAGGCCGCGGCCGACAAAGCGAAGGCCGCCGGAAAACCATCGGTGACCGTCGGCGGACGGATTCAATGGGATACAGCCGCGTTCTCGCAAAACGCCCAAAGCCTCTCACAGGCCGGTGACATGCTCAACGGCACGGAATTCCGCCGCGCAAGGCTCTTTGCCAAAGGCGAGGCGTTCGACGTGATCGACTACAAGTTCCAAGTGGACTTCGCCGATTCGCCGGTCGCGTTCAAAGATGTGTACATGACTGTCAAGGAACTACCCTACGCCGGCAACATCCGTTTCGGCAACATCTACGAATGCTACGGCTTGAACACCCAAACGAGTTCGAACTACATCACTTTTATGGAACGCAGCCTCATCAGTCCGGTCGGCGGCATCGGCGACCGCAAGCCGGGCATCATGGCCTTCGATTGGAATGAGGCCGAAACGATGACGTGGTGGATTGGCTGCTTTGCCTGGCAGTCGGTGAACCCCTATGACGCGTTTCCCGCCGGCACCAGTTACGACGACATCGGCGGCTATGCCCTGGACTGCGCGTTGGACGTGTCTGCCATGGTACGACGAAGCAACCGAGGGCCGCGGCCTGCTGCACTTTGGCATGGACTATACGTACCGCGAGATCGCTGCCCTGAAGCCGGGCACCGCCGCGACCGTTTCCCGTTACCGCGTCGCTCAGCGGCCCGAGGCCCATTTGGGCAACTATGTCGTCGACACCAGCAACATCACCACCTTCGACAACGCCAATCGGATCAACGCCTTCAGCCCGAAGTGGCTTTTGTCTATGGTCCCTTCTCGGTTCAATCCGAATACGAATGGGCGTTTGTCAATACGACCGAACGCCGGCACCGCCCCGTTCGACGGCGGCTACATCTACGTAAGCTACTTCCTCACGGGCGAAAATCGCGTCTACGAACGGCACGAGGGCATGTTCGGCCGCGTCAAGCCGTATGAGAACTTCTTCCGCGTTCGCACCGAGGACGGCGGCATTTGCACCGGCAAGGGCGCCTGGGAAGTTGCCTACCGCGTCGACTACCTGAACCTCAACACCCTGGCACCTGGAGCCGGCCGCGTGGTCGACCAGACGTTCGGCGTCAACTGGTACTTGAACCCGTATACCCGCATGATGTTCAACTACGTTCATTCAGAAACCACCGACCGCGTGGTCGCCGGCGGACTTCCAGGTAGAGGCATTGCCGATATCGTCGAAACTCGCGTCCAGGTCGATTTCTAGGCTTTCCAGGAGATTTGTTCACAACGATCACGTTCCAAGACCCGTGCGTCCGGCGCGGCATGAGGAGATAGCGATGAAGACCACGTTGTTCTGCGTTTTGCTAACAATCGGCTGGCTTACGGCCGCCACGGCCCCGGCCGGGGACATGGCCGCGAGCCCTGCCCCTTGTGCGGCGGCGCAAGCCTGCGGCGGCGGCCGCTGCGGCCACTGCGGTTGCCAGTGCGAAGCCCACTGCCGCATCGTGTGTGAGATGAAAGAAATCAAGAAAGTCGTTTGGGTCTGTAAGTGCCAAGAGATTTGCACGCTGTTGCCGTCCTGCTGCCACCACGGTTGCGATTGCGCCAGCGGCAACTGCGGCGGCAACGGCTGCGAGACCGCCGCATGCTGCCAGTCGGGCTGCAAACAGTGCAATCCGTGCGCGGTCGCGGAGAGCAAGTGCTACGCAACGCCCAAATGCGGCAGGGTCCGCGAGATCAAGAAGCTGGAAAAAAAGGAGGTCGTCTGCAAGGTGCCGACCTACAAGTACGTCGTGGTCTACTGCTGCCCGAAGTGCGGCGCGCAGCCAGCCTCCCCGGCCTGCACCTATTGAAAGCAGCGGAGAATCGCGCGGTCGTCCCCCGGCGTGCGCCGCCAGAGCGAAACAGCCGACGGATCTCAATCCGCCGGCTGATTTCGTAACGGCGGATCGGGACCTGCGCTGGGCGGATTTGAGCCCCACGATCGGCAGCGTTGCGACGATGTTGCCGCGGCTGAGATCAATCGTGCGAATCACGTGGTTGTTCGTGTCCGCGACATAGAGCTTTCCCAAGGCGGCAGCGATTCCGCCAGGCTGGTCGAAGGTGGGTAGATCATCGCTTCGGCCTGGCGTCGTCTGCCCGGCCACGGTCTGCGTATCGCCGGTGGTGGGATCGACGACCTTGATCTTGTTGTTGTACGTGTCGGCGACGTATAGCTTGCCGTCATAGTAGACGATGCCCAGCGGGTGTTGCAGGAGCACGTTGGGGCCGGAGCCGTCGACGTTGCCGAAAGTGAAAAGACGCGCTGTGGCGAGCTTCGCCGTGCCAACGACGGTTCGGACCGTCATAGCACGCACGCTCGGTGTGCCGCCGTAACCCGGGGATGACACGCGGAGCGTGCCTGCCGCGTTTTCGAACGGCACCGCCCGGATCGAGCTGCCCTCGCTGTCGGCGACGTAGAGCCAGTCGCCATTGGACGTCAGCCCGCTCGGCTGCGCGAAGCACGCAACCTGTGGGCCGGACACGCGCCGCGGCCGCAGGAGTCCGTCGACGATGTCTTCCCTGCCGGTGCCGGCATAGACGCCGATCGCCGAACCGTCGCCTTTGAGAATCCATATCTGGTGAATGCCCGCCATGGCGATGTACACGTCGCCGGCGTGGACGAGCAGGTCCCACGGGCTGCTGAGTGCAGTGGCCAGCGGCTTGCGCATTGCGCCCGGCGGCGGCGGTTCGCGATTCTGTCGACCGGTGCCGGCCACCGTCGTGACGCGGCGACGTGTGAGATCGACTTTTCGGATCAGGTGGTTTTCCGTATCGGCGACGTACAGCGCGTCGCCCGCCAAGGCCATGCCCTGTGGCGAGTTGAATGTCGCGGTGCTATAGTCGCCGTCGGCCCGACCGGATGCGCCCGACCCGATTATCGCCAGCACCGAGCCGTCCAAACGCGTCACGACGATGCGGTTATGGCCGCTGTCGGCGATGAACAGCCGTTTGTCGACGGCATCTGCTACGATCTTGCCGGGGAACCGCAGTCGCCGGCTGTCAGGTTCGACGGCGGGAGCGTTGAACCGCATTGGGCGGTTGCTCAATGAGCGGCGCGCGCGGTAGAGGAGCGCCGCCTTTCTTAACAGGCCATTAAGCTGTTCGAAGGTTGCTTCGCCGCTTTGGGCCCAAATGGCGTAGCCCTCCGGATCGATCAGCACCAAGCTCGGCCACGCTCGCACACCGTAGCTGTTCCAAATGGCGAAGTTGGCATCGTTGACTACCGGATGATGCACGCGGTAGCGCAGCACGGCCTCGGCGATGCTCTTTGTGTCCTTTTCGCGGGCGAACTTTGCGGAGTGGACGCCGATCACCACAAGCTCGTTGGGCCAGGCCCCCTCGAGTTTCCGCAGTTCGGGAATGATGTGCATGCAGTTGATGCAGCCGAGGGTCCAGAAGTCGAGCAAGACGAACTTGCCCCGAAGCTCCTGCAATCGAATCGGCCGAGGTGTGTTGATCCACTGAAGCCCCTGCGGGAAAGGTCGCGCGACAAACCGCTGTCCGAACGGCATCGCTCCCTTGGCGGCTTGAGGCATCAAGGCGATGCAAACGACCGCTGCTAGAACACTCGAAAGGACTGACCACGGCCGGCAGAGTTTACAGGGCATGTTTCTGGTCCAAAGGAGACCAACCGGTCTTCATCGGTACGATAATGCGTACGCCTCTCCTCTCGCATTGTCGCGGGTGACGTCCGTCAGTCAAATTGGCCGGTCGAAGGGACAGGCAAACGCCAGCCGAGTCGACGTCCCCCGGCACCACTTGGATTGTGTGCGTGCGAAGATATAATCGGGTGTTGCGATGCTGAAACCCCTCTCGTGAGGCAGGCAGGCGGGCGCGGCGCGTGCCTGGCGAATGCGGCGCAGCGGACTCTTTGCCTGCATCGAGACGTCGATGAACGAATCCCTCAATTCCATGGCACTCTACGGGAGGCAGTCTCAAAAGGCCTGGGGCGATTCAGACAGCGTGTTGGGGACGCTGATCGACAATCTCCCCGACGTTGTCGCGATTGTCGACCGCTCCGGGGCCGTCCAGTTCGCAAACCGTAGCTGGCAGGGTGCTGATGAGTCTGCGGCGACGGATCCTCTTGGGATCGAGTTCGTTGCGCCGGAATATCGCGAGGCGTGCCGTCATACGCTGGATCAGACGTTTGAAACGTCACTGCCGCAAAGCATCCAACTCCAAGACGTCTTCGGCCACTGGTGGCTCGGCCGGGCCGTGCCAATCGCTGCCGGCGGCGAAGCTGCGTGTGCCATCCTGATCGGCACCGATATCACGCAGGAGCGACTGGCCACCGAGGCCGTCGCGAAGGAACAGAAGCTGTTGCGGCATTTGCTCGAGCTGCACGAACGTGAGCGCCGTCTGACGGCCTACGAGATTCACGACGGCTTTGCACAGCAGCTTGCGGGGGCATTGTTTCGCCTGCAAGGATTTCGAGAGTCGCAAAACCGCGATCCGGCCAGGGCCTGGGGCGATTTCGACTCGGGCCTTCGGCTGGTCGGCCGCGCGCTCGACGAGACACGGCGGCTTATCAGCAGACTTCAGCCGCCAATCCTGGAAGAATCAGGCGTCGTCGACGCGATCGAGTACCTCGTCTGCGAACGCCGCAGCGCTGACGGGCCGGAGATCGAGTTTGTACACGACGTCGCCTTCGACCGGCTAACGCCGCCGCTGGAAATCGCCGCGTTTCGCATCGTGCAGGAAGCGATGCAAAATGCCTGCCAGCACAGCGGCAGCAGCAAGATTCGCATCGAATTGGTCCAGCGAGACGATTGCCTGCGCATCGTGATCCGCGACTGGGGCACAGGTTTTTCGACGGAAAAGATCGACGAACAACGGTTTGGATTGCGAGGCATCCGTGAGCGCGCACAGACTGGCCGATGGGCGCGTCGTCATCGACTCTGCCAAGGACCAAGGCACGCAGATCACCGTCGAACTGCCGCTGGCCGACAGCATTCGCAACGGCAAAGAGATAGGCTGCAACGAACAGTATCTGGAATAACGGGCGAGGGTACCGTCGTTTTTTTCCGGAGGTAACGGCATTGGAGCAACCATACGCGGCCATCTTCGACATGGATGGTGTGTTGATCGACAGCTACGACGCACACTTTCGCAGTTGGCGGGAGATTGCCGAAGCCGAGGGGTTCGATTTTACCGAAGCGCTGTTCGCCCGCGGCTTCGGCCGCACGAGCCGCGAGATCATCACCGAGGTCTGGGGTCGGAGGTGCCGCTCGGACGATGAAATCCTTGCACTGGACGCCCGAAAGGAACTGGCGTTTCGTCGCCTCGTCGAGCGTAACTTTCCGGCCATGCCCGGAATTCGCGACGTGCTTGCCGCTTTGCACCAGGCCGGCTTCAAGCTGGCCGTCGGATCGTCGGGTCCGCCGGAGAACGTTGTGCTCGCGTTGGATAAGCTCGGGCAGCGCGAGCTATTCGACGCGGTCGCGACGGGTGAAGACGTTCGCCGGGGCAAGCCGGACCCACAGGTTTTCCTGCTGGCGGCCGAGCGTCTGGCCGTACCGGCGGTTCGTTGTGCCGTGATCGAAGATGCCCCGGCCGGCATCGCAGCCGCCAATGCCGCCAGCATGGCCAGCGTCGGATTTCTGAGCACCGGCCGCCGGCGGGAAGACTTCAGCGATGCCCGGGCAGTCGTCCGCAACGCCGCCGACATCACGCCGCGAATGCTATCGAGCCTCATCGATGGCAAGCCTTCATCACACGAATCAGGAGCACGCACATGAAAAAGTCGCTTGGCGCAAAAACGATCCTCTATCCGACCCCTGTTCTGGTCGTGGGCACCTATGACAAGGACGGGAAGCCGAACGCCATGACCGCCGCCTGGGGCGGCATCTGTTGCTCCGTGCCGCCGTGCGTCGCCGTCTCGCTACGGAAGGCGACGTATTCTTACGCCGGCATCGTCAAGCATCGGGCCTTTACCGTCAACGTCCCGTCGGAACGCTACGTCCGGGAAGCCGACTATTTTGGCATCGCCTCCGGAAAGGCCGAGGACAAACTGGCCGCAGCCGGACTGACCACGATTCGCAGCGACCTGGTCGATGCCCCGCTGATTGTCGAGTTCCCGCTGGTTCTCGAGTGCCGACTGGTGCAGACCTTCGAACTCGGACTGCACACCCAGTTTGTCGGCGAGATCATGGATGTGAAGGCCGATGAAAACGTGCTGACTCAAGATGGCCTGCCCGACCTCGAAAGACTTCTGCCCATGGTCTACGCACCCGAAACGCAGACCTACCACGCCGTTGGCCGCTGCCTGGGCAAGGCGTTTTCGATCGGCAAGGGCCAACGGCAATCACAGCCTCCAGGAGCGGGTTAGATCTGGGGGCGTCAAAGGGGGACAGTCCCATTTTCGTTGACACGAAAATCGGGACAGTCGCCAGATAGTGCGGCTAGACTCACGTCCACATAGATCTGCGTCCAACCGCGTGTATCCGCGGTTTCCCTCTTCGCGTCCCGATTCTCGTGCTCTTGGTCGACCTTGCCGCGTAGTCAAAAAAGGCATAAAGCGCAAACCTTGCGGATGCCGATAACTTTGCCATCGAGTTTTCTCCAACACAACTCAAGGTCTTTTCACGGGGGTGCGCTTGTGTTACCAACACTACCTGCTGCGCTCCGTTCGCAATGTCGCATAGCCCTCAGTTGTGCAGCGCTCTTCGTTTGCGCAGTTCTCGCTATCTTCGCGCGCCGTGGCACAGACCGACGTGGTTGCACGTGCCCCGTGGCAGGCCGTACCCGGCCAACGCGCGGCTTCCGTGTCACGTGTGGCATCGCACGACGCCGGTGCCGGCAGGGAGTTGCGCGTTGCGCAGAACGTGTCCCCGGCAACCGATCGGGTACAGCCGACGGGCCAGCCGTACTATTCGGGCGGTGGCAGTGACCAAGCGCCTGATGCAGAACCGGGGCTCCCAAGCGGCAGCGGCGGATGCGCCGAGGGTGAGTGTGCCGAAGGCTGCGACGACATCTGCAACTTCGGATGTTGCGCGCCAGAGCGGCTTTGGTTCCGCGGCGAGTATCTGGCCTGGTGGGGCAAGGCAGCCAATCTTCCGCCCGTGGTAACCACCAGCGTGCTTGCCGACAGTACCTCGACCGTCGGCGCAATCGGCCAGGACGGGACGGAAATTCTCTTCGGCGGCGACAGCATCGATCTGGGGCTGCGATCTGGCGGTCGCTTCAGCCTTGGCTACTGGTTCGATCCGTGCGAAGGGACGGGCGTCGAAGCCGTCTACACGTTCTTCGGCAGCAAGTCGCTCAGCTTCGACCGCAACAGTACGCAGGAACCAATTCTTGCCGTGCCGATTTTCAACGCCCATACAGCGTTGCAAGACGCGGTCATCGTGGCGAGTCCGGCCGAACAGGCCGGCTCGGCGCAGGTGGGCTTTGCCAACGAACTCACTTCCGCAGAAGTTCTATTCCGGCAGCGCGTCGTCGAGCGGTGCTGCGACCACTTGGACTTCCTGGTCGGATACCGTTTTGCGCGCTTCGACGAAAGCCTGGCAATGGACGAAGCAACGACGTATCTCACCGAGACCGGGAGCTTCCCGGTCGGGACCTCGCAGCAAATCTCGGACGCGTTTGGCGCCAGCAACGAGTTTCACGGCATTGAGTTTGGCTTCGCCACCAGAAGCCGCTTTAACCGGTGGACGTTCGAACTGTTGAGCAAGCTTGCCTTGGGCAGCATGCGGTCGCAGGTATCGATCAGCGGGTCCACGATCACGACCGTACCGGGGCAGTCGCCGGTGACTACGGCGGGCGGTGTGTTCGCTTTGCCGACAAACGGCGGTGAGCACGACCGCACCAGTCTTGCGGTGATTCCCGAACTGGGCGCCACCATCGGCTGTGACATCACCTGCCGGCTGCGGGCGACTCTCGGATACACATTCCTGTATCTCAGCCAGGTCGCGAGGCCCGCCGATCAACTCGATACGAGCGTGAATCCGAGCCAGTTTTCGGGTGGGGCACTCACCGGTTTTCCGGCGCCCCAATTCGCCTTTCGGCCCGCCGACTTCTGGGCACAGGGTCTGAATTTCGGCGTGGACTATCGGTTCTGACGAACTCCCGTTGCCTCATTTATTCGAGGCGAGCGACAGTCTCTTGAACGACTCGGCTTCCTCGGGTTGCAGCATCTGTCTGGTGAGCCCCGCTTTGACCGCCTTCTTCATTGCGGCGGTGGCGTTGTTGTGGCGTCCCGCCTTGTCGTAGATTTGGGCCTGGTGGAAAAGCCTTACGGCGGACTCTTCGTCGGCCAGGGCGTTGTCGATGTCGGCCTGGGCCTTTTCAAGATCGCCCTTGGCGAGATAGATGGTCGCGCGTGAGTCGAGCATTGGTCCCAAGGGGCCCGCGATGTCGATGGCTTGATTGATCAATCGCAAGGCATCCTCGAGCTTGACGCCTTGCAGGGCCAGCAGGACCGCAAGATTGTTCATTGCCTGGATATTGGCACCATCCTTCTCGATGACTTCGCGGTACAGTTCCTCGGCATCTCTATAGTGGCGTTGGCGGCCAGAGACGTCGGCCGCGGCGAGCAAGAGCGAAACCGGCCGCTGGAATCGCGTCGTGGCCTTCTGCAGGATGCGGCCGACTCGCTCAAGCTGCTCTGCGCCGGCAACCCCGTCCCGCAGGAACAGTTGGCAGACCTGGGAGAGCACGGGCGGGCTCTCGCTGTCCCATGTTCGCTCCAGCAGGTCCAGCGCCTCGTTGACGCGCACTTGACGTGTGTAGTAGGCCACCATGACCCAATCCGTTCCTGAGTTTTGGTCGACATAGGATCGATAGAGCGACTCGGCTTCCTGGAGGAACAGGTCGGCCAGCGTAGTCTGCCCGCGCTTCGTCAGCCGTTTGGAAAGCCCCTCCAGCCTCTGCGCAACCAAGAAGACGCGGACACTCCGATCCGCGGGTTGCGCACCTGGTTTGTCAACGAAATCCTTGAGCAGCTCGAGACCCTTGTCGGCTTTGTCCCCGGCGACCAGCGCCTCGGCACGAAGGCTTACCGCGGGAAACTGATTTGGGTATAGCTTGTCCAAACGATCGAGTTGTTCCGTGGCACTGGAGACTTGATTGTCTGCAAGCAGCGCCGCGATGTAGGTCGCCAGATACCGCCCCTCCTTAGGATTTGCGACGGTCAAGCTGCGAAGCAGCCCGTATGCCTTTCCCGACATGGATGAGTTCAAATATAACTGCGCCAACGCAAAGCGGTCGTCTGCCGTGGCGGTTTGATTCTGAATCATCGACTCAAGAATGTGAATTGCGTCGTCACGGTGTGATCGCTGCGGCGCGTTCGCATCCAAGCCGGCCTTCACGCGGAGGTCCAAGGCGGAACTTGGGGCAGACGCCAGGTTCTTGTCGATCAGATCTCCGGCTTTCTCCAGGTTCTTATAGCCGCCTCGTCGCGCAAGGATCTTGGCGAGTTCCCGTCGCGCCCAGGCCACGTCTGCGTCGTTTGACGCGACTTTTTGGTCAATCATCCGCAAGAGAAGCGTCTCTGCCGGCTTGGAATTGCCGCTGTGACAATAGAAGTCCGCCACGGTCCGCACGATCTCCGGATCGTTCGGCGCCGCGGCCAGCGCGAGCTCATACTGATCCTGGGCCGACTCGTTCTTATTCATCACTTCGTAACACTTGGCCAATCCCAGCGCCTGTTCCTTCTTGGGGATCTTTGCCTGTGCTTCGGCGATCACTTTGCTGATCTCGTCCTTCTTATCGAGGCCGTACAGAAAGCGGACCAGCGCGACGTAGGCGTCCGACTTCGTCGGTTCGAGCCCGACTGCCCGGCGCAGCGATTTTTCGGCCTCGGCCAAAAGTCCCTCCGCATCCTTCGAACGCCCCTCAGCCTTGGCGTGGCGGCCGACAATGTTCAGTACCTCCCCTAGCCAGATATGCTGCAGGTAGTCTTTCGAGTCCGCCGCGTTCACCAGTCGGGCCTTTTCAAGTGCTCGGTCGAAGTCGCCCGTTTGCAAGGCGGCCTCGGCGCAGGCGCGATTCATCTCTGGGGTAAAGGGCACTTGCTGCTTCTCCAAATCTCGCAGCAAGCGATCGGCCTGACTATAACGCTGTCTCAGGAAGAGCAACTGAATCGTTCGTCGGATGGCGCCCGGGCTGCGCTCGCCCATATCCAGGGCGTGAAGATACTCTTTTAGGGCCGAATCCGAATCTCCTTGCCGATCGTAGATGGTAGCCATCACGGCCGGCAGCCGCGACCACGACGGCCGCAGTTCTCGGGCCTGGGCAAGTTTCTTCAGTGCCTCGTCCAACGAATCGCCGCTGGCCTTCGGATCCTTGGTCCGCATCACCAGCAAAATGGCCTGGCCGCAAAGCCAGAACGGGTCCTGCCCGGCGACCCGCTCCACTTCCTTTAGCGCGGCCTCCATTCCTGTCTCATCGCCGGCGTACGTTGCGTAGTCAAACATCATGTAGCGGATCTGGATGTTGTTGGGCTCCTTCTGTGCAATCTGCTCGCAGAGCTTTCTGGCCAACGGGACATCGCCGCCTCGCATCGCCGCGTTGACCAGGCCAGCCCACAATCGCAGGCGATCTTGGTTGCTGAAGTGAGCGCTGTTCTCCGACAGCTTGCGCAGCTCGTCCCCGGAGTTGGCGCCGTGCAGCCGGACAGTGGATTGCGCCTGTGCCAATCGTTGGTCGACGGTGTCGCCGGACGTCTTCCGCCACTCCTGAAGCATGCGCTCAATTTCTTTCGGGTCGGTCGACAGCTTAGCGAGCTCCGCGCGGAGCAAGCTGTGTTTCGGGTTCTTCACCAGTGCCTTTTTCAGCACCTCTTCCGCTTCGGACGTCCGTTTCTGCAGCGCCAGGATCCGCGCTCGCAGAATGGGAACCTGCACGATATTGGAGTCCAATTTCTGAATTTCGTCGAGCACTTTGTTGGCATCCGACCAATGCTGATCGGCCGCCGGCCTCTCGAGGTTCTGTTGGATGAGCATTTGCACCTTCGGAATCAACATGGCCGGCGTGAGTTTGCCGGCCTTTGCCAACGCATCGTATGCGTTGAGCGCCTCGTCGATTTTGCCCTGGGCCACCAGCACGTCGACGAGTCCTGCAAGGGCGCGCACAGATTCGAGGGATCCGTCTTCAAGGCTCGCTCAAATGACTCGCTCTCCTGGTCCCGATTGCCGGCCTGGGCATAGCACTGCCCAATCAAGACGTCGGCCTGTGCCTGGACGGTCGGCCATGTGCCGAGCGCGGCTCGGATCTTCTCGAGACGCTTCCTCGCGGCAAGCCAATGCTGCTCCGCCACGTCGATGCGCGCACTGAGGAAATCGATCAGTGACCTCGCCACCGTCTGCTGCCACTCGCCGCGCGCAAATCCGTGACTGCTTGCTTTGCTTCTCGCAACTGGTTGGCATCGATCAGCACGGCCCCCAGACGCCATAGGAGTTGCGGATCGCGCTTGGTCGCTCTGAGCCCTTCCCGCAACACGGCGATGGCCTTGTCCCTATCTGCCGCTGCCAATTCCACCTGCGACATCGCGAGATACACGTCGACCCCATCCGGCTTCAGCTTCAACGCGTGGGCCGCACACACACGCGCCTTGTCGAAGTCCTTTTGTGCGACATAGCAGGAAATTGCCAGCAACAGAACTTCATGGTCGTCGGGCGCCAGCTTCAATGCCTCCATCGCCTCGGCGAAGGCTTCGTCCTCCTCCTCAATGCCCTTGAGATAGCTACCCCGCAGAAAATGCGCCCGGTAGGATTTGGGATTGACCTCGACAACCTTCTCCATGAGCTCGTCGGCCTCTCGTGTTCGGTTTTGCCGAAAGCGGAGCACCGCTGCCAAGCGCGCATACACCTCAACGTTGCTGGGAGAGAGTTCAATTGCTTGCCGGTAGTTCTCCACCGCCGTGTCGTAATCGCCCGTTTGGGCATTGCATTGCCCCAACAGCCCCCACAAGTCCGATTGCTTGTCCTTTGGTGTTTGCGGCAGCAGAAAGTCGCGCAGATGTGCCTTGGCGTCGCGGTATAGCCCGTGCGACATGGCCATGTCGATGACGCGACGGCGCGCCTTTTGTCGCTCCGGCTCCCTGCGCAACAGGCTTTCCAGCAAGGCGAACGCCTGGCCAAACGACCGAGAGTCCTTGGCCCGGTCGGCCATCAACAGGCCGAGTTTCTCCATCGTGTCGGTTTCCTGCGGCTTCAGCCGCACGAACCAACCGAGGTTCCGGATCGCTTGCTGGTATGCCTCGTCCGCCGCCTCCTCGTCCTTGTTTTTCTCGGCCTCTGTAGCCTGTTCGAGAAATGCGTCGGCCTCGTGCTTGAAGAGATCGGCGTGGTGGACCATCTGAAGCTTGTGTACGAAATAGGTGGTGCCGCCAAGCACCATGACAAGCACCCCGAGCACGATTGCCAGCGGAACATTGAGCGTTCTCACAACGTACACCTCAGAGTATTAGCGTTTCAGGTTGAAAAGACTCGTACCAAAGTGCATTCGACACGGGCAGCGTTTCAGTTCCACCAGGATTGGCGGCGTTCGTCGTGCCGCGCCGGTTGGTCACGGCGGCAAGGCTGGGCCTGTAGAGCCAGCTTCGCCCGCCTCCCGACCGCGATTGCCACCAGCCAGCACACGACCGAAGCCACGCCAATGCCGGCCAAGTCTTGCAGCCAATCGGCCCACTCCGGCGTTCGTAGCGGCACCAAGCCTTGCACCAGTTCAGTCACCCCGGCGTATGCGACCATCAACAGGACCACCCCCCAACGCGGGAGCGGCCAATGCGCCGTCAGCGCCAGCGCGGCGAGAACGCCAAAGCTCACCAGATGCGCGGCCGGCATCACCCAGCGCAATAGTGATGGTGCGCCACTGCGCACCCCGATCAACCGCAACGGATCCTCAGTCAGTAACAGCGCCGTCAGGAAGATCAGGTAGATAATGCAGGCGACTCGCATCACGTGTTGCATATGTTCGTCGCAGGTCGCAATCCCAACATTATTGCATTGTAATTCAAGTCGATGGGGTTTCAAGCGACGCAGGCCACCCAAAAGCATGGGTCGCCGGCACCTTCGGCCGTGTTTCTCGTCCGAATTTGCCGATCTATCGGGCTAGCGCGAGCCAATCGACGGCTGTGTCAAACCGACCGCACTGCCATGCGACTTGGGCAAGGATCGGCACCTCCAACCGCGCAGCCAACTCGCGGCGGTTGCTCGCCAGACTGGCATCCTCAATCGAGGGAGGCGTTGGCTGATTGAGCACCACGCCGGCCACATCGAGTAGTGACCGAGTCCGGGCCACGACCATCGTTTGCAACGTGTGGTTGATGGTTCCCAGCGCGTTGCGCGAAACCACAACCAGCGGAAAACCGAAGTCTCTGGCGAGATCCGCCACATACTCGGTGTCGCCCAAGGGCGACATCAGCCCGCCAGCCCCCTCGACCACGACAACGTCGGCCTGCTGCTGCCAGTATTCCAAGCCCCGACGCAACAGTTTGCCGTCGAGTTGCTTGCCTTCCTCCCTAGCGGCCAGGTGTGGAGCCAGCGGCGCCGCGAAGCATTGCGGGCACACCCGTTCCAGTGTGCCCGGCCGCCCGGCGGCATCCCACAGGGCTAGTGCATCGTCCGATACCATGCGCCCGCCGCGTATGCGGCATCCGCTGGCCGCCGGCTTATACACGCCCACGCAAAGACCGTCGCTCGTCAGCGACCGGGCGATCATTGCGGCGACGTACGTCTTCCCCACGCCTGTGTCGGTGCCTGTGATGAAGAGTCCGGCAGTACGCATGGAACAGCTAGGAAGAATCGAGCCGTGACTGAAATCAGAGTTGACGCTAAGTTCGCCTGCTCCGAATTGTCCAAACGCCAAATCTGCGGGCATCGACACCAACGCCCGGAAAGGTGACAGTCAATATCCAGAGGCGTAAGCGCCCAGGCGTCTTTGCGTCAACCCCAACAACCGCATGTGCTATCGAAGCCCAACGATTCTAGGCTCTCCGAAGCAGATATCCAAGCCTGTGGCAGGAGAGAGAAGTCGTCGCGATTCGCCGCGGCTCATGTCGCCGGCTATGTACGGTTGCCGCTTTGCGACAATTTTCCGCTTTCAGTCGTGACGGCAAGGGCCGACGTCCAGGCATCGGCCCTCAAGCCAGCCCGTCTTCCGCCCCCTATCCGCCGCCTTTATAATGTGAAACGCGTTCAGAACAACTCTTGGGCCAAATAGGGGTGTGCAATGCGCTGTCCGACATGCGGCATCGAGTCCGTCGAAGGGGCCGCCTACTGCCACCGGTGTGGCCAGCGGCTGCCAACGGTGAGTGGCGAGCAAATTGGCTTGCTCGCCGCCGAAACAGGGACGCCGGAACCGGCCGATCTTATCAACCAGGCGGTCGCCGCCCGTGGCTCGCAACCGGCCGAAACGGAGCTATGGCGCGGCGGCTATTCGGCCAAGGCCCTGAACGGTGCATGGCTGGCCAGCGGCGCGGCATCGCTGGCACTGCTCATTGCCGGCATCCTTTGGGCAGGCACCGCCGTGGCTTGGCTGATCGTGTCGGTGCTGATGCTTCTGCCATGGTTGTACTGTGTGGCCACGCTCTCCTACCGCTGGATGAGCGTTCGCTACCTATTGACCAGCCAGAGGTTTATCCACGAACACGGTATCCTGCGGCGGGTTCACGATCGGATCGAACTGCTCGATGTCGACGACATCAGTTCGGAACAAGGGCTGCTGGAGCGGCTGGTCGGCGTCGGCAGCATTCGGATCCTCTCGCACGACCGGAGCGATCCGAGCCTGATTCTACCTGGCATCGAGCGTGTCCAAGACGTGACCAGCCTGTTCGACAATGCCCGGTTGGCCGAGCGCCGCCGTCGCGGTCTGCACTTGGAACAAATATGAGGGCGCGACCGATGGTCATCGGGCGATCGATTGTCCGATGACGACGGGCCGTTTCGTACGATCGCCTCCAAACCAAGCCGTGCCCGGTCCGCAGGGCTTGCCGGTGCCAGGCAATGTGGTATTCTTGGCCGTAGACGCCTTGGAGAGGTGGCTGAGTGGTCGAAAGCGCCGGTTTGCTAAAATTGGACCGGCCATCACCGATCTAGCGGCAAGAGCAATACGTCATTTCTCTTTTGCATTTCTCGCCCCCCGCGAGCATGTCCCATCGTGTGCCGTGATGTGCGCCTGCGGTTGTACGTACAACCGCTTTCGCTGCCGCCTGCCACCACCAGCGCCTCGGCCTGGGCAGCCAGTTCGGTGGCCGTGGCTTTGCCCGTCACGGCAGCCACTACTTGGTTGGCAGCCGCCGCATGGGTAAGGTGCTGGGTGGGGGCTGGCTTTTCGGGCTTGGGTTGTTGCTTGGCCATTGGGTACGCTCCTTGTTGGCCGGGCTACGGGCCGGCGTCCGGTAGTACACGCATGTTCACAACACGGCACTATTATAAATAGCCCCCCATAATTAGTAAATAGCCCCCTGCTGGCCGCAGCCGGTAGGGGCCGGGGTATCGACGCAGAGGGGGCAAGACGCTAGGCTAGTCGTCGTACCATGGGCGGCAGTCCACCACGTGCCCGCATCATCGACGTTGCCGTACTGGCCAGCGTCCGCATACGGGCAGGGCGCCACGTCGCCATCGGCGAACGGACTACCTGGGGCCGCGTTGCGCACCACGCTCGCCGATGGCGGCGACCGTATCTTCCCGGTTTGTTGGTCCCGTTCGAGATCGTCCAGGTCGCGCTGCACCATCGCTGGCCGTGCGCCGCTGTCCGCCTCGGCGCGCCGATCAGTCGGACCACAGGGCTTGCCGGTGCCGACCGATATGGTATTCTTAGCCGTAGACGCTCGGAGAGGTGGCTGAGTGGTCGAAAGCGCCGGTTTGCTAAACCGGTGACCGGGAAACTGGTCCGCAGGTTCGAATCCTGTCCTCTCCGCTAATGTATTTTGACAGCGTGTGTCCACGTGTGTCAGGATGTGCATAAACCCCTGTGGTGACAGGGTTTTTGTTTTGCGCGGTCATACCCTGACACACCCTGGCATGCGCTGACTGCACCGCGTTTTGCGCAACAACTGCACCGCGTTCTGCAGCGCGCCTGCTGAGGTGGGGATCGTCACGCTTGCAAGTGTTCGAATCCTCTTTTCCTACCGCCGAGCCGGGATTACTCCCCTCTGTGGACATGTCATGCCGAGGACCACTCTTTCGGCTGGAATCTGTTTCGGGGATCGGCGCAGCCGGGGCGGTGGCCATGGTTTTCGAGGTCGTGCAGTCGCCGTTGGTCTTGCCGACCGCCCGGGCAAAATCGTCCTCGGTCACTTGCAGGTAGTGCTTCATCGCGATTCGCGGCGTATTGGGATTACTTCACCAACACACAACATTGGGCTTGTCGATCTTCTTGTGGTGTTCTCGATTTTGGGTCAACAGGCGGCAGCGATGAAGTGTGTCGATACAAAAGAGGTCCAAAAGTTTTCGATTCAATCCAGAATCACAACCAGTTACACAAGTGCCCAAGCGTCGGCAATGTTGAAACAGATTTTATTGTCGCCACCTAACGCAGCATAACAATGCCGTGAATCGGAGTGGCCGACAGTCTGATTTCTGAAATCAGCGCCTTTTACCCACTCGCTTACGAACAACATTGAAGCCCCTGTCATCCCATCAAGTCATCCCTTTTCTCGAATACGTCAGAATATGACCGATTTGTCGGAGCCAGTTGTCGGCTCTGGAGCACAACTCGGACCTACCTCGGTCGCCCCCACCGACGCATCACCCGGCCGCGTCTACTTGCGAGCTTCGGTGACGTCGATCGCCAACTGTGCCGTTGGTCCCGGCCTAACGCGACTGGCGTTCCTTTCGGCTCAAATACTGGCATTCGGCAGTTGTAGTTGGCTCCTGGTACAGAAAATGATGTCTGGCTAAAATAGCGGCGCCCTGCGGAGAGCCCTATTTCAGCCGAGTGTGATAATGTGGTCGAGATCGACTGTCAGCCCAATGGTTTGAGAAGCCCGATCAGCTATAGGCCAAGGAAGAAGAAGCCGCCGTGCGACCGGCCTCCCAGTCCTGAGGTGCCGCCCAATTGCTTGATACTGGTGTATTCGATAGAATGCCCCACGAGCCATGATGACCACGGTCTATCTGGCCGGTGATTTGAGACAATAAAGACTCCTGACAAGGAAGGCATCGATCATGGCCAACAAACAAACGCTGACTACGGCGGCGGGAATCCCCGTTCCGGATAATCAGACGTCTCTGACGGCGGGCGAGCGCGGCCCGACGTTGATGCAAGACCACTATCTACTGGAAAAGCTGGCGCACTTCAACCGGGAACGCATTCCCGAACGGGTGGTCCATGCGAAAGCGGCCGGCGCGCACGGTGCGTTCACCGTGACCAAAGACGTCACCCAATACACCAGGGCCAAGTTGTTCTCCGCAGTCGGTAAGAAGACCGAGATGTTCGGGCGATTCTCGACTGTGGCCGGTGAAAAAGGCTCCGCCGACACGGTCCGTGACGTGCGCGGCTTCTCGTTGAAGTTCTATACGGAAGAAGGCAACTGGGACATGGTGGGGAACAACACTCCGGTGTTCTTTATTCGGGACGCCATCAAGTTTCCCGACTTCATCCATACCCAGAAACGCGACCCACAGACAAATGCCCCGCGGGATCTTGCCCAATGGGATTTCTGGTCGCAGGTGCCCGAAGCGCTCCATCAGGTGACGATTCTGTTTTCCGACCGCGGCATTCCCAAGGGCATTCCGTACATGAATGGGTACGGCAGCCATACCTACAGTTTCATCAACGGCAGCAACGAGCGTTTTTGGGTCAAGTTCCACTTCAAGACCCGGCAGGGCATTCAGTGCATGCCCGTGGACGAGGCGTGCCGGTTGGCGGGCGAATGTCCCGATTATCACACGATTGAATTGTTCAAGGCAATCGAGCGCGGAGAGTTCCCCAAGTGGACGCTTTATGTCCAGGTAATGTCGGAAAAAGAAGCGGAAACCTACCGCTGGAATTCGTTCGATTTGACAAAGGTCTGGCCACACGCGGATTACCCCTTGATCGAAGTGGGGGTGATGGAGTTGAACCGCAACCCTGCAAATTACTTCGCCGAGGTCGAGCAGGCGGCCTTCTCGCCGGCCAACGTGGTACCCGGCATTTCCTTCTCGCCGTGCAAGATGCTGCAAGCCCGCATTTTTTCGTATGCCGATGCCCATCGCTATCGGCTGGGTGCCAACTTCGAACGACTGCCGATCAACGCTCCTCGGGCAACGGTCGTCCAAAACACCTATCAGCGGGACGGCGCCATGCGGTTTGACGCCAACGGCGGTCCGGACCCAAACTACGAACCCAACAGCCTGGGCGGTCCCGTTGCGGATCCCGCTTATGCCGAGCCGCCCTTGAAGATCTCCGGGGACGCCGACCGTTACGAACAAAAGCGAGGCGTGGATGACGATTACATCCAGCCGGGCGAACTCTATCGATTGATGTCGGCAGGCCAGCAGACACGGCTCGTCGAGAATATCGCCGGCAGCCTCGGCAAAGTGCCGAAGGAATTGCAGCAGAAAATGGTTGCCCATTTCCGCAAGGCGGACCCGGCCTACGGCGACGGCATTGCCGCAAAGCTCGGGCTGTAACGTCGATTCGTTCGGCCCGCCTGCGATGGTCACGCTCCTTGGCGGCGTCCTAACCACTTACGGCGACCGCATCGGTACATGGCAGCGGAGCGTCGGAAGAAGCTGGACAAAGAGTCGCGCGAAATCGGCGAATCGTACAAGTAGGGAGGCACGATGAGCGAGTATCAGTACGTTGCGTTCCGTGCGATCGACAGGGCCGTCAGCGAGAAGAATCTGGCGTACATGAGGCGACAGTCGTCGCGTGCGGAAATCACGCCGTGGTCGTTCGAGAACGAATATAACTACGGCGACTTCCATGGCAACGCCATCGAGATGCTCCGCCAAGGATACGACATCCATCTGCACTACGCGAATTTCGGCGTCCGAACGCTACTCATTCGGCTGCCGGATGGGCTTCCTGACGCTCGCGCGGCGAAGCCTTATCTGGTCGGTGATTCGCTTCGGCTTTTGAAGGACAAGAAAGGGCCCGGGGGCACGCTGGCGATCGAACCGTATTACGAGCCAGGCGAACTTGAGGAGTTGTGGGACTTGGGCGAAATGCTGGATCGACTCGTTTCGCTGCGATCGGAGATCCTCGACGGCGACCTGCGGCCTCTGTATTTGGCACACCTGGCAGTCGCTCATGACGGCAATCACGATCCTGAAGAGACAATCGAGGCGCCCGTTCCGGCGGGCTTGGCCAAGCCGACCGACGCGCAGCGGACCTTGGCCGAGTTCTACGGGCTCAGTGACGCGTTGGTCGCAGCCGCGGCACGCGAAAGTGGCCCGCTGCCGGCCGCGGAAGATCAGCGTGCCCAATATGCCAAGTGGTTTGCCGAGCAGCGTGAAGCGACCAAGGACGCGTGGCTGGTCGAATTGCTCACTGACTCAGGCCCATCGGTGCGAGCGAAGATTCGGGCGAAGTATGAAAAGGCTTCGTCGAAACAGTCGTGGCCGACAGTACAAGCAGGTCGAACGATAGCGCAGCTTGAGGCCGTGGCCGAAGAGGTCGAACAGCGGCGAAAGAAGGACGCAGAAGCCAAGGCGGCTCGTCAGCGAACCAAACGGCTCCAAAAAATGGCCGCCGACCCGACGCCGTTTCTCCGCGAGACCGAGCGGCTGGTGGCCCAGCGTTCGACCGATGCATACCAGAAGGTCAGCGAGACGTTGGCGGATTTGCGCGAGGCGCTGGCCGGCAGCAAACAATCGGGTTTGGCCGAAAAGCAAGCCGTGAAGCTGAAGACCGCGAATCCGACGCTACGTTTGCTGACCACTGCGCTGCGGCGCCAGGGCTTCGTGCCGAAGTAGTCTCGCCCTGCAACGTCACACACAGACTATGGAAGGAACAAAATGGTTTTGCACGAAAAGGACTCGGTTCGGGAAATGCTCGAAGACGACGTCTATGCGTCGACGGACCTGTCGGCGAATATGCCCAAGTTCAAGTTTCCCGAAGCCGAGCACGACCCTCGCCATGCATACTCAGTGGTGCACGACGAACTGATGCTCGACGGCAACTCGCGACAGAATCTGGCCACGTTCTGCCAGACCTGGGAGGAGCCCGAAGTGCACCGGCTCATGGACGAGTGTCTCAACAAGAACATGGTCGACAAGGACGAATATCCGCAGACCGCGGAGATCGAGGGCCGTTGCGTCCACATGCTTGCCGACTTGTGGAACTCGCCGGCCGAAGCCAACACGATCGGCTGCTCGACGACCGGATCGAGCGAAGCCGCCATGCTCGGCGGCATGGCGATGAAGCGGCGATGGGAGGCACGGCGTAAGGCCGCCGGCAAGTCGACCGACAGGCCAAATCTGGTCACCGGGCCGGTCCAGGTCTGCTGGCACAAGTTCGCCCGCTATTGGGACATCGAGCACCGCGAAATTCCCATGGAGCCCGGCCGACTGCTGATGACCCCTGAAGAGGTCCTCCGTCGCTGCGACCAGAACACGATCGGCGTGGTGCCCACCTTGGGAGTCACGTTCACGTGCCAGTACGAGCCGATCGAGGCCGTGGCCAAAGCATTGGACCAACTCCAAAAGGAAAAGGGCCTCGACATTCCGATGCATGTCGACGGGGCCAGCGGCGGTTTTCTGGCGCCGTTCTGCGTGCCAGAGCTGGTCTGGGATTTCCGCATCCCGCGGGTCACGTCGATCAACAGCTCGGGCCACAAGTTTGGACTGGCCCCGTTAGGCGTCGGCTGGATTGTGTGGCGCGAGGCGAAGGACCTGCCCGACGACCTGATCTTCTGGGTCAACTATCTCGGCGGCAACATGCGCGACATTGCCCTGAACTTCTCGCGGCCGGGCGGACAGGTTGTTTGCCAATACTACAACTTCCTTCGTCTGGGCCGGGAGGGCTATCGCCGGATTCACGCGGCCTGTTACGAAACCGCCCGATACCTTGCCGGCGAAATCGAAAAGCTCGGGCCTTTCGAGATCATCTACGGCGGCGATCGGCACGGCGGCATCCCGGCCGTCTGCTGGAAGATCAAGCAGGGCGCCGCCCCGGGCTTTACGCTCTACGACGTGGCCGACCGCCTACGGGCCCGTGGCTGGCAGGTGCCCGCCTATTCGCTGCCGCCCAATCGGCAGGACTTGGTAGTCCAGCGCATCCTGGTCCGTCACGGTGTCAGTCACGACTTGGCCTCGCTACTGGTAGATGACATGAAGCGGGCGCTTGACCACTTCCAGCACCACCCGGTCGAAACACCGATGACGGCTCGTGAGGCTTCGGGATTCCACCATTGATGATCGCGGTTTTAACGACGAGACTTTGCCTGCGGCATTCGGCACGGTGGCCAGAGACGATTCTGAGAAGGCAATCTCCGATTCCCCCGGCCGAAAAAGCCGGACAAACCGGCAAGCACTCGGCTCGCTATCGAAAAACGAACATATCTTGACAGCCCAGAAGTACCCGCTAAGTTGAATGGGGCAGAAGAAAGATGGTCTCATCGCTTAATCTCGATTTGTATCCCACTGCTGTAGCGGGCAAATCAGCGGAAAACAAAGCGTTTCCTCAAATTGATGGACCGATTTTGCATATTCTGTGGCGAGCGACCAGGATGCAAGACCGTTGAGCACGTGATTCCTCAATGGCTGATCCACCTAACAGGTAATCCCCATCGGCAGGTCTACCTCGGAAGAAAATGGGCGAGTCCGAAACTCGACAAACGGGAATTCTCGTTTGACTCGTTTGCGTTTCCAGCATGCGACAAATGCAATTCAGCTTTCTCGAACCTTGAAACGCGTGCCAAGTCAATCGTAGAAACGATACTCGATCGCGGGTCCTTGACTTCTTACCATTGGGACACTTTTCTGGATTGGCTGGACAAGGTGCGAATCGGCATATGGTTGGGGATGATCTACCTTAATCAGAATCACCTCGCCATTGCTCCAGGTTTTCACATCGGGGACCGACTCGGATCGAAGGATCGTTTTGTCATCGTCTACGAGATCGAGGATGATGGAGACAAGGGAGTCGGATGGGGGAATACTGAATCGCCGCTTTTCGGTCATATGCCTAGCTGTTTCACATTGATCATAGACAATTTGATTTTTCTGAATGCTTCCTGTGACTTCCTGTTCTCTGAGCGATTTGGTTTCCCGTTTTTGAAGAATCGCAGGCATCGCGAGGAGGGGGGGATGTGGGGTGATCTGGTGGAAGGTACTGAAACTCTTCAGTTTCCATTAGTGAGGAGACACTTCAGGCCAGGGGGCACACAACTCTTTCAACCTATGTTTCAGCATAATTTCCTCCAGCAAGACAATAGTGATCCGGTGGACGTGTCAGATCTATACAACACACCATATGTTAGGTTTCACTGTATGGACTTTACGCCGGAAGGGGGCAAGTGTTTCGGCGAGACGGGAACCGTCTGGTAGCCTATTCTGATATGCCATCGCGTGAATGGGTACCGAAGCAACGATTCCCACGGAGGCAGGTGGTTCACGAGATAGGATGGCTTGCTGGGGAATATCTTGAGGAATTATATCGAGCACGCCCCACATGGGAGTCTCTCCCTGATGATCTCCGACTTTATCGCGACGCAGAGTTTGAGGGTGTAATTAGCGTACACAGACGGATGATGAAGGTCTTCTTCGGCAAGAAGAACACGTGGCGCTGAAAAGTGACGATTGGCGAAAGTCAACCACCTCCATCGTTGCAGCCGCAGGCACTACTCAACAAACCAGCAGTTGTATGCAAGTTATCCAAACGTCGCCATTCCCCATAAGCAGCGATTTTCACGGGCCTATTCATTAGCCTCGCCCGAGCGGCCCCCTCATTTTAGCCCGTTTCCGCCGCTATCCCATCCCCCGCGAAGTCTAATTAAATGTGGCGTTCTATAAGCTGCCAAGCCGACTCATATCGCCACTATCTCGGCAGTATTCCATCATCCTCTCGGCTTAGGCCGCCGAGCCGTTTGCGTTGTCGCGCACGAGGGCCGGGCCGAAATCGACGACGGAGCGAATGCGGCCCTCCGGTGGTGGGGAATTGGCGTAGGATCGCGAGGAGTCCCAGCCTTGCACGCGCCGAATCTGTCAATGGGCGCAGACGGCCATCGCCGCATCGTGCAAACAAGAGCGTCTCAGCCGCTCAGGCAGCAGATGGTTTCGCCAACGCCTTCTGAATTGGCCCCAAGCGGAGCTTGCCCAATGTGCCATCATGTCGGGGAGCCGCAGCCAACAGCGTTGCAAAGGCGACATGCACCACCAGCACCGCGCCGACCATCGCGTGAAATCGCCGCGCACCGACGAGGTTGCCATCATCGACGCCCCAGAAAAGTTTCAACCGGGCGTTCACCCGCTCCACCGACGTGCGACCCTTGTACATCCGCTCGAACTTCTTGGTAGCGCGTGGAATCGGCGGAAACCGCCGCAGGTCGATCGTGCGATCCACACGTACCGTCTTGCCGTAGGACTTGCCCGCATTGCAGACCGCATCATGCGGGCAGGGCCAACCTTCGTGCCTCGCCGGACAGCGATACTTGATCGTTTCCCGCTGCGGTTCGTAACCGATGTAGGCCATCTTCTGCCGCACGATCGGCTGGCTCGTGCGATCGTAGCAATAGACCGTGCCCGCTTCGTCGTAGACAATGTTCGACCTTCCGTCGTGGCCGGGAAGCATCTGTTCGGTTTGATCCTTCCACAAGCGGCGGTTTTGGATCACTGGGCGGATGCCGGCCTTATGCAGCACCCGATGCGACTCGTTGTCGTCGGCCGCCTTGTCGTAGGCCAGGGTTTCGATGCGGCCCTGAGGCAGATTTCCTTGCCCCTGCTCGACCAACTCCGGCAGCGATTTGCAGTCAGCCGCGTTGGCGGTCGTCACTTGGTAAGCCAACACCACCTCATGCTTGGCGTCCACCAGCAGGTGCAACTTATAGCCGAACCACTCGACGACCTTCGTTACCTTGCCCTCCTCATCGAGGTATTCCTTCTTTCCACCGCTGGGCTGCGGCAGTCCTTCGGCGGTCTCCGCCTTTGCCGCCTCCTGTCTCTTCTGCCGAGCGTGCAACGCCGTCGAATCACCGGCCGTATTCTTTCCCAAGTCGGGCACGGCCACTCCCAACCGCTCGATCATCGCGTCGAAGATTCGCCGCAATTCGGACACATGCGGTTCTTGCCCCAAGACATCCAGAAATCGCGAGACGTTCCAGCTCTTGGGAACACCCTCTTCGCGTTCAATGCCGATGAGCCTCCGCAGGCCCTCGTTACGCCCCAGCTCCGCTAACGTGGCGTCCACGCTGACGTGCCGCAGAGCGATTCGCAGGAGCAAGACGCCCCAGAGGACATGGACCGGATAGTCGTCGCGGCCGCGGCCGCGATGCTGCCTGAGCCCCTCCAAAAGCTTCGCATCGGGGATGGACCGCAGAAAATGCCTGATCGTGCCCAGACTCGGGCTGTCTTGCAAGCAATCCCAGGCGAACAACGGCTTGGTCATGGCGATATGCATGGGTCACCTCCTTGCGTAACGTTGAGGCGCCAATATACACCGCACCGCATCCCCGCTCAAGCCCATTCGTGGTCGAAAAATCGAAAGAAACCGCCGCCCGCGTCGCGCTTGCCGAGTAAAACGAGCCGCTTCGCGGAGAACGCTTTCCACAAGCTGATTACAACATGTTTCTTCTACTCCACTTCCACACATCGCAAACGGCTCTAGGCCGCCATATTTAATTGGACTTTTCCAGCCGTTTCTGTTATCCTCAGTCTCGTGGGACGGCGGTGTCGCCGCCCGCGATCCCGCTGCATTTATGGAGGAAGCAGTCATGGCACAATTCGATCTGGAAAAGCAAGCCCTCGTCGGGACAGGTGGTTTTCTGGCTGTGCGCACCGACGACGAGATCACCCGAAAGCTGTCGATGCTGATCGAGGGGGAGTGCGAGGGACTCGGCCCTCTTGAGGCCGCGCGGAAGTTCGGCTTCAGTAAGCAACGCTACTTTCAGTTGCGGGCGACCTTTGCCGAACTGGGTGCCCAGGCGCTGTACAGTCAGAAACGCGGTCCGAAGACCCATTACCGGCGAACGGCTGAGGTGGTTCGCCAGGTGATCCGCCATCGCTTTCTCGATCTCGACGCTTCGGCGGAAGTGATCGCTCAGAAACTCACTCAAAGCGGCTGGGAAATCAGCATCCGTAGCGTACAGAGGGTGATCGAAGAGTTCGGCCTTCAAAAAAAAAACTCCATAAGTATCGGCCAAAGGCTGAACTGACAATCGAGACGAAGCGGACGAAGAGGCGCACCCGTACCGAGCCTTGCGATCCGCTCAGCGTGGAACGCGGCGTGCGCCAACTGTTGGCCGACAAAATCTCCGGCAACATGGTTGGTCTATGGCTTCTCATTCCCGAACACCTGCGGCTGGGAACCTGGGACTTGCTCTGCGGCTGGAGCGGACAGCCGGGAGAGCGCGTCGAACCTCGCTTGGGCCTTCAATTGATCCATGAGTCTGCGCTGTGCAGCGCCGGTTTGCGCAACCAGCGGAGCCTCAGTCAACGGGGATTTGAGCTGGCCAATGGGTTGCCGTTCGTCGCCAACGACGTAGCGATGCACACCTTGCTGGCCGAGCATACGGTGGCGGAATTGCGGAGATTGCAGATCGCGCTGGGGCAAATCCGCCGAACTTCCGGCGATTTCGCGGGAAAACTGTTGGCCATCGACCCCCATCGCACCCGGAGCTACAGCAAGCGGCAGATGCGCCGCTTCCGCGACGACGTGAAGGTCAGAGCGTACAAAGTGGCCCCGACCTTCTTCGCTCTCGACGCCGACACCCATCAGCCGGTTTGTTTCACTATCGCCACTTCGGCGCAAACGGCCACCAGGGCGGCGATCGACCTGTTGGAACAAGCGGCCGAAATCCTTGCTTCGCCGCCCGGCAAAACTCTGGTCCTGGCCGACGTGGAGCATCTGAGCGTCGAATTGTTCTCGCACGTCCAACTCCACACGCCCTTCGATCTGTTGGTGCCGATGAAAAACGAACGCTCGCTGCAAAAGCAACTGCGCACCATTCCTCCCGAGCAGTTTACACGCCGTTGGGCTGGATTCGCAACCATGAAGCAGCCCTACAAGATGGCGTCGTATGCAGCAGGACCGTTCGTTCAATTCGTCCAGCGAACCGGCGAAAGAGCCGATGCGCACTACTTCGGTGCTTTCCTCTCCACGACGGATCGTGACGAAGTGGACGCTCTAACTCTTGACTATCCGAAACGGTGGCATGTGGAGGAGTTCTTCAACGCCCATCAAGCCCTCGGTTGGAATCGGGCGGGCACCATGAACCTCAACATCCGCTACGGCCAAATGACGATGGCCCTGATTGCCCAAGCAGCGCTGCATCGAACCCGCCGCCTACTTGGCGAGCCGTATTCTGGATGGGACGCCGATCATTTCGCCAAGTCTCTGCTGGCGGGCTTGGAAGGCGACATTCGCGTCCGCGACGATACCATCGTGGTGACGTACTACAATGCCCCCAACGCCGACCAACTTCGGCAACACTACGAAGGTCTTCCCGAACGCCTGGAAAGCGAACACGTTGATCCGCACATCCCGTGGTTGTACGGATTCAAGTTGGACTTCCGCTTCCGCTGACCGGCCTCACGGATGGGCGAGCAAGTGCTTGTTGGCAGACGTGGAAAGACGCGATATAATCAAACGCTAAGGCAGTGATCGCGTGAGGTGCTGTGGCTCGCGGGGGATGGGGTTGACGCAGACATGAAGCACCGCTTGTCGTTCGGCTGCGCTTTCATGTGACGAAGGGAGGTGTTTCATAACCTTTTTCAGTGAACGCTTCGTTGTGGCCGTGCTTCGCTGGACAGCCCGAGCGATCGGGGCGGTTATCCTCCTGTTAATCGTCCTCTTCAACATCTTCATCTCCAGGGGCAATATGTCCGCCCGAGAAGGCCCGCTTCTTGTGGCGGAGTTGATAATCGCGATTGGCCTCATCGTAGCCTGGAAATGGGAAGGGCTAGGCAGCCTCCTAATCCTAGGTGGGACTGCCTTCCTCGCCATTGTAAACTACGGCGTCCATTTCATGGTGTTTGGCCCCCTGCTGCTCATGGGGTTCCTGTTCTTGTGTTGCTGGTGGCGAACACCAAAACGGACAGGGGGCCGAGAAGCCGTAGCGGGCATCGTGCTGTTGATGCTGTTAGTGGGGGGTGCGGTTGTCCTGAATGCGTTACGTGAACGAGTACTCGGCCGTGACTGCGAGCGGGTGATTACGTGGGTGCGAAGCAGTCACTCGGCCCCCGGCACCCATTCTGACCTTGCCTTGCCTTCGCAATTCCAAGGGTTTTCGGCTGACGGCAAGGTGGATGCGGTCGTGCTCGCAGACGGCAGGGTGGTCCTGCTGCTCAAGACCTGGGTCGGCTGGAAAGACAACTGGTCGGGCATCATCTACAGCAGTTCGCCACTGAAGCCGAGCGAGATAAGCAAAGATTACTACGGTCGCCCACGAATCTGGATCAGTGACACGCCGCAAGGCCCCAGCATCTTGGAAGACCATTTCATCGAGGCGAAGGTGAACGATCGCCTTTACTTCGTGGCGTTTGACCTTGGTTGAGCCACGAAGGGTCAAATCAATAGGCCCCTTAAAATCGCTGCATAAGGGACATCCCGTTGTAATCTCAGCCGTTTAGTTGGGAGCCCCGAGAAACGACCCTTTTCTCGGCACCGCCTTCATGGCTCCATCCGTCGGCGCGAGGCTGTTACAGATCTGTGGTGCGGACTTGCAGAGACGATGCGAGGTCTTGGCGATCTGCTGTCCGCCAACGGAAAATACGAGATGACAAGGGCAGGCCATTGAGGTCGGCAGGTCGGCCGTCGGAGGCTGTAGGTCGTGCAAGAGGACAAATCGATGATTCCTTGCCACACGCAACTTCTTCCTGATGACGTTGAGTGCGCCGAGCTGGCTCAGGCGATTCGTGTCGCCCTTGGATACCGGGGGAAATGCACCCGAGGAATCGTGGACGAACGGTTTCGCGAGGCGATGTCGGATGTGATTCAAGGGATCCACAACCACGGGCGATTCGATTTCTTGAAACGCTTCATCGCCCATGGGTCCCTGTTGCCTTCGTGGGAATCCCACTTCGCAGATACGCCGCGTGCCCTGAACGACGATGAACTCGTTTCGTTCGCTAATTTCGTGTCCGGGCACATGGTTACAAAGTTCCAAGGTCGTATCGCGGAGGTTCTTTCGACGATCGCACTGGCCAGCGTGGTCGAGAAGATGAAGGCTGAAGGCAGCGCATCCGAAAATGCCATCGTAGTCCTTGGCAGTTCGATTCGATGTCTGCCAAAGCGCGAAGGCCGGATGATCGGGCGGCGACGGGCAGCTTCCAAAGGTATTCAAGGGCCAGATGGTATCGTCGTTTCGGTCGAGCCAGGGAATCGCTTGGCGATTTACGCGATCATAGAGATCAAGTCGACATACGTGAGGCCGTCGAAGATTGCATCGCAGTTCAAGAGCCATCTCGCCGCGCTTGCACGCGGCGTCAAGGTCGGAGGTGAATGGTTCGACGCGAACTCGCTGAAAATGGGTGGAATGGGCGTAGGGAGAACAGCCCAGTTGCTCAGATATTTGTGGAACCAGCAAAGTGGCTCCTGACTCGCGGATTTCACTTTGAACCGACGGAGAATGCAGGCCGCCGATTGGTGATGCAAGACCAGCAGCTTCCCGTCACCAGTGACACGTACGCCGAGGATGAGGCGCACGGTTGGCACGTCGTGACACTCGCCTGGTCATACGACGCACTTCGGGCGGCCGCGTTCTGCCTCGCCCGCGGATACATGGCAGAGGTCGGTGAAGCATTGGCAAGTAACCCTGATCCCGACGTGCCGCTGCGGACTGACATGAGTCCTGCGGAGGCCGGTCCCAACGACCTGCTGCATCAACTCCATGTGGCCATCGCCCGACAGGCCGACATCGAACCGGACGCTAAACGACGCAGGGAGACGATTGAGCTATACAACGTCCTTGCCTTTGGATGGGCGCTGGGGCACGACTACCGCAATTCTGATGGCATGCCGGACATGATGTATCCCGAGGACCTTTATCGACTTTCCCAGCCAGTCGAGCCCGGTGCCGCATGATCGCCCGCATCCTCCATGGGGCATGGCATCATACGCACGCAAGCCCGCGTTCTGCTGCTGGTGAATCCACAGCAGAATTCAAAAACGCCGAATGTTGCCAGGCAAATTGAGCTATTGCTCGCAATCCAACAGCGCCATTATCGCCCGGCGGATGGGTGCAGAGAGCGACGGCCATGCCTCGATAATAACCCGCAAATTCGGGTCGAATTTGGCCTGATTTGCCGCGTCAAATTCGACTGCACCGCATTCTGCAGCGCAGGCTTTCGAAAAGTGCTGTTTCCTCGGGGGTTTTGGGGGGCGTTCCATTCCTGTCCTAGCTCCCGAACTCCCCCCTGGAGGACCATATCAAACTGCTCGCACCCCCGCCATAGATGTAGGTCTATTTTCGTGGCCTGCCGCGTCGGCATGTTGTTGACCTGAAGCAACTTACGTCTGCAGGCCGTCAAGTGCCGACGCTGATCTCACGTTGGCGATAGCAGGGTTTCGTGGGCTGTATGTGCATATCGTCCATTGTGTGGTTGATATTCGCCCGCAGTGTGGTAGAATCCATTGTCATGATCCGTCGAAACCTTACCTCCCGAATTCTCGATGCTCTGCGTGACACGCCGGTCGTCTACTTGCAGGGTGCCCGACAGACTGGAAAGAGCACGCTGGCCCAGGCGATTGCCGCCAAGCACGGGTTTGCCGACTATCTGACTCTCGACACGGCAGCGGTGCTCTCGGCGGCCGAGAGCGATCCGGAAGGATTTGTTGCCGGCCTGAAAGGGCCGACCGTCATCGACGAGGTTCAGCGGGCGCCTCGCCTTGCACTTGCCATCAAGGCGGCGGTTGATCGGCGGCGTCAAGCCGGCCGATTCCTCCTGACCGGGTCGGCCAGCGTCATGGCATTGCCCAAACTCTCGGAGTCGCTTGCTGGGCGTATGGAGCTGCACACCCTCTGGCCCTTCAGTCAGGGAGAACTGATCTGGCCAGCGCGAAACGTTTGTCTCGCAGTTGTTTAGCGCGAAGCTGGACCCTCCTGATGCGAAGGCACTTACCCAACGGGAAATTGTCGAGAAGTTGATCGTCGGTGGATATCCCGAGGCGCAAACCCGCACGAAAGAAGAACGGCGCCACGCATGGTTTGACTCCTATCTAACCGCAATCTTGCAGCGGGATGTTCGTGATCTGGTGAATATCGACCGTCTGGCCGAAGTGCCCCGACTCTTGGCACTGCTGGCGTCGCGAACGTGCCAGTTGGTCAACTATGCCGACATCGCCCGAAATCTCTCGATTCCGCAAACGACGCTGAAACGATATCTGGCGATGATGGAAATGACCTTCCTGGTCAGACTGCTTCCGTCTTGGTTCATGAATATCGGCAAGCGGCTCACGAAATCGCCGAAACTTCTGCTACTGGATACCGGGCTTTTGACACATCTGTTGGCGGTCGATGCTGATCGACTGCAAGCCGATCGCACACTTTTGGGCCACGTGCTTGAAAACTTCGTCGCCGTGGAGTTGCTCAAGCAGCTCGGCTGGTCGCGGAGGAAGTGCGGCTTGTTCCATTTCCGTACGACCAGCGGTCAGGAAGTGGATCTCGTGCTCGAAGACGCCTCCGGCCAGTTGGTGGGCATCGAGGTGAAAGCCGGCGCGACGGTCGAACGTCACGACTTTCGCGGCCTGGAAACGATGGCCACCGCGGTAGGCAAGCGTTTTGTGCGCGGCGTCGTCTTATACACGGGCGACGTGGCCGTTCCTTTCGGCGAGCGGTTGCACGCTATGCCACTTCACTGCCTTTGGGCATGAAGCAGCTTCCGCTGCCATCGGTATTCTGCCCCGCGGGGAAATCAGAGGCCTCCTTGTTGGATGTAGCTCGCCACGAACCTCTCGCCGAATACATGACGGGAAATGCGGGGAGGACACTTGCTACGCCGGCACATTCTTGTCGCATGCGCAAGGGTATTTGAGCCAAGCCTGGGGGTGCACGTCAGCTTTTGCGTTTTCGAGATGGAAGGATAGGGGCTTTGGGGCGACGAATAAACGGGTGGCCGGGGCGGGTTTTCAGGTGCTCGACGAGGCGGTCGTCGTCGCAGAGCGCGGCGGCCCGGACTTGGAGAATCGCCTCGGCGCCCTCGGGATCGTTCCAGAACATCTCCGTCCCCTTCGCCCGATAGTTGATCTCCTTGACCAGCGATTCCATCCAGGCGGTCGTGACCGGCATCCCTTGGCGACGATAGGCGGGGTAGTCCATCCGCTGCCGTTGTGCTCGAAGTAGGTAATCGTTTTGCTCACCAGGCGACGCGGATCGTGCTCCGGCACTTGGGTGGGGCCAGGCCCAGGCGGCTTTGCCAGACACGCAACTCTTCAAGCACATGGTCTACTTCGCCTCGCCAGCAACCGCGCATCCACGCCAAATACTGACTCCAAGCGTCTTCCGACGGTGGGTAGATCGCCTTGGCCACCACAAACAAGTAACTCAGGGCTGCGTGAAGTCCAGGATCGGCGTGAAGTCGTGGAAGTGCTCCTTCCAGATCGACCAATTCCACGGTAGCCCATCGCCCAGAAACGCTCGCCCTTGGCGCTTTGTGGAATCGCCGCTGCTTTGCCTCGCGAGCCATCTGCCGGCCGAACTCTTGAGAAGACGCCACACTGGAGAGCACCGTACGCATCATGCGTTGGGTCGCCAATCTTCTTGGTCCAACGCAGACGGTATGTCCTCTTCGTCAGGGTTCGGCGCTCGGCAGGGGACCCGGCGCAAAAGCTGACGTGCACCCCAAGCCTGGGGTGGCCAAAAACCTGTCTTGAAATCGGTGGCGGAGAAGCGTAACATGATCATGCGTTATGGTTATCCACTTGACTCCACCTGCCCCAATACGTAGTGTTTGCGGGTATGGAAAACTACCCGCGTACTGTTTTGGAGCTGGAGGACAGGTTCTCCACGGAGAAAGCCTGCCGGGACTATTTGGTGCAACTGCGTTGGCCAGACGGTTTTGTCTGTCCGCGATGCACAAACCACGGAGGCTGGCCGGCCACCCGCGGCCGAATCGTCTGCGGCGCGTGTCGCTACCAAGCCTCGGTTACCGCCGGCACGATCTTTCAGGACATTCGCAAGCCACTGCGGCTGTGGTTTCGAGCCATTTGGCATGTGACCAGCCAAAAGAACGGCGCCAGCGCGGCGAGTCTGCAGCAGGTTCTGGGGCTTGGAAGCTATCAGACGGCTTGGACGTGGTTGCACAAGTTGCGTCGGGCGATGGTGCGTCCGGGGCGAGACCAACTTCACGGCCGCGTGGAGGTGGATGAAACCTACGTGGGTGGAGAGGATGCCGGACTTGGCCGAGGCGCTGGGCGGCATATAGGCAACAAAGCATTGGTGGCAATCGCTGCAGAAGAAAATGGACGAGGCATAGGACGAATCCGTATGGCTTGCATTCCTGAGGCAACGAAAACGCACCTGCACGGCTTTATCCAACGGGCCATCGAGCCTGGAAGTGTTGTGCATACCGACGGGCTTAGGGCGTATGGAGGCGTGGAGCCTCTTGGATACGGCCATGAAGTGTCTGTTCTGCTGGGTAAAGGCGAGGATGCCGCGATCCGGCTGTTGCCGCGAGTGCATCGGGTGGCGGCCCTGCTGAAGCGGTGGTTGCTGGGAACCCATCAAGGAGCGGTAAGCGTGGAGCATTTGGATTACTACCTCGACGAATTCACATTTCGTTTCAACCGACGGACTTCCGCTTCACGCGGCAAGTTGTTCTACCGTTTGCTCCAGCAAGCCGTGCAAATCGAGCCGGTTCCCTACAAATTGATCGTTGGTGGCAAGCCCAACCAATCCGCGAAACACAAGCAGTAGTGGTTGGTGGAGTCAAGTGGATAACCATATCATGCGTACACATATCACACCCCCCTCTTGTTGGTCGTATCGCCATGACCGAAGTTCTCCACTTCGAGCGAAAATCAGCGGTGCTCACGCCCTCCAGCTTGGCCTGTCTGAAACATGTTCCGACAGTCAATCTGACGGCTGGTTGCGCTCATGAATGCCGCTATTGCTACGCCCGTGGCTATCTGACGCACCCCGGCGAAGGCAAGGTTGGGTTTTACACGAACACGCTCTCCAAACTACGAGACGGAGTTGCCCCGCAAACGCAAGAAGCCGACTACGGTGTATTTCAGCCCGTCGAGTGATCCGTTTCAGCCGGTTCCCGAGGTTCTGGACATGGCGTATGACGTGTTCAAGCATCTCTTCGATTCGGGCATTGGCGTGACGTTCGTCACCAAGGGGCGGATTCCCGCGCGGCACCGTGAGTTGCTGGCCGCCCATGCACCGCTGGTTCAGGGGCGGATCGGTGTGACTACGCTTGATCCAGTCAATCGCCGCCGCGTTTGAACCCCATGCGGCCTCGCCGGAAGTCCGGCTCGCGCAAGCCGCCGAATTGATCGGCGCAGGCGTCTCGGTCGACGCAAGACTCGACCCGATCCTGCCGGGTATGACCGACGGCGAGGACTGCCTGGAGCCGCTTTGCGAGGCGTTCGCGGCCACCGGCGTGCGGACGATTGCGGCGAGCGTACTGTTTCTTCGACCGGCTGTGATGGGATCGCTGCGTCGGCATATATCGGACAAGGCGATGCTTCACAAGTTGTTGGACTGCTTTGCCAATGCCAAGCCGCTGGCAATTCATGCGGAAAACAGCCGCGTGCGGGCGCTTCCGACCGAATCGCGTCTTGAAATCATGGAGCGCTAAATGCCATCGCGCGTCGTCACGGGCTGCAAGTTCTCGTCTGCGGCTGCAAGAACCCGGACATCACAAGTGGCTCGTGCCACATTTCGGGGCGTTGGCCACATGCCAGTCATAGCCAATTGGAACTGTTTACCCTTTGCTAGCGAGTTGCGTGATGGTCGTCTTCGATTCAAGCATACAGACCGAATGGACCGAATTGGACCTTGAGCAGATTCGATCCGATCCAAAGCGCCCGAGGCGACGACAAAGACGAAGTGTGACGGAGATTGCCAAGTCGATACGCGAATTTGGATTCGTACAGCCCATTGTCGTTGACGAACACTTTGTCGTGATTATTGGCCACGGTCGCCTTGAAGCGGCCAAGTCCCTGGAGTACAAGACCGTTCCAGTCGTAATCCTCCGTGGATTGGCTGATGCGCAGCGGCAGCGGTTGCAAATTGCCGACAACCGACTCTCGGAATTGTCGGATTGGGACGAAGGTCAGCTCATCGAGCAGATCGAGCAACTGTCTGGCGGCGGTTGTCACGAGATTCCAGGGTTCAGCACCGCCGAGATCGACGACATTCTCGGAGTCCATGATCTGGGCAAAGCCAACTGTGAACTGCCACCTCAGCGCGAGGTAACATCAGCACAAGCTGAGTTACACCTGTTGGTAAGCTGCCGGGCTTCGGATTGTGAGGAAATGGCAAAGCTCGTTGCCGACTTGAAAGGCGAGTCCTGGTGTACTCTGGAGCAGGGGACCCGCTGATGGAACATAAGACCGACAACGACCATCTTTCCAAGAAGCTGGCACTTCGGATGTGTGCCGTGGATGCGATTTTGAACCGTGATGAGCACACGGTTCGAGTTCTGGACTGTTTCGCAGGCAGCGGCGTGTTATGGCGACTGTTAACGCGGGAGTACGGAAAGCGAATCGTTCATGTGGGGATTGATAAGGCATGGAGGAGTAGTGCTCGCTATCTCGGCGACAATCGCAGATACTTGCAGTTCTTGCCGTTGGACGAATATAATCTCATTGATCTTGATGCCTACGGCGTGCCCTACGAACAGATGCACATCATCTCGCGACGACATTTCAAGGGCATTGTCGTCGGCACCTTCATTCAATGTGCCTATGGCGGTCTGCCCTTTGCGATGTTGCGCGAATTGGGCTATCCCCGGCACATGGTCGAGAAGATCACCAAGCTGTTTTATCGCGGTGGTTGGCGGAAGTGGAGCGCCTATCTGCGCCTGCTCGGATACGAGGAGGTTCACGTCTATCACTGTGCCAACAAGCACTACTTCCTTTGTCTGTCCAAAGACGCCATGATACACAGTCACCTCTAGACTGAGCGGATAACCGCCCACGAGGAGCCCGGAGACACCGCCCATGTCGATCATTTATGAACCTCGTGGCAAGGCGCGTGAATACAGCGAGTTGGCGGTGAACCTATTCACCGGCTGCTCCCATGCTTGCCGGTATTGCTACTGTCCGGCGGTCTTGCGGAAGACGATCGACGCATGGGTGCTCGATCCGCAGCCTCGCAAGAATGTCCTGCGGGAACTTGAGCGAGATGCCAAGCGGATGCAAGGAGACACGCGGGAAATCCTGCTGAGCTTTATGAGCGACCCGTACCATTCGGACGAAGCCGCCCGATTGACGCGAGAGGCGTTGCTCTTGCTGGAACAGCATGATTTGCGTGTTCAAGTTCTGACCAAGGGCGGTGGGCGAAGCATCCAAGACTTCGACATTCTCGCCCGCAACGGGTGGAAATACGGCGCGACGATCATCTTTCTCGACGAGCGACTGCGCGAGCAGTGGGAGCCAGGTGCGCCGCCGATTGCCGAACGCATCGAGGCGATTCGGGAAGCTCACCGACAGGGGATTTTTACTTGGGTCTCCGTCGAGCCGGTCGTGGACCCCGCCGAAGCGATCCGGGTCGTTGAAAACCTGCGGGGCGAAGTCGATTTCTGGAAGATCGGCAAGCTCAATCACGATCGGCAGCGCGAGGCTGCCATTGATTGGCACTGCTTTCTGATCGACGTTGAAGCCGCCCTAAAAGGCCACGGCTACCTCATCAAGAAGGATTTGGAGCGGTTCAGAAATACGCCGGAGACTTCGCATGGCACGTAATACGGACCAACGGCCGGTACGGCAAGGGCGTCTTTTCGACGACGGCTCGCACGCCGAGCCGGTTCTGGTCAGCACGTGCTTGCTCGGCATCCCTTGCCGATGGCATGGACGCAGACCGAAGAAGCGAGAGGAGCTTATCGAACGGCTCAAGCGGCGGTATGTTCTCGTGCCGATCTGCCCCGAACAACTCGGTGGGATGCCGACGCCCAGAACGGGCGAGATGTTGCACGGCACTGGCGCTCAGGTGTTGGATGAGGGATTGCGGATTATTGCGCCGGAGAATGGCGAGGACGTGACGAGGTTCCATGTCGATGGTGCGAGCTACGCCCTAGAAATCGCCGAGATTGTCGGCGCACGGCGGGCTTATCTCAAAGGCGGAAGTCCCTCGTGCGATCGAGAAGGCGTGGCCGGCGAAGTCCTCACTCGCGGCGGGATCAAAGTGATTCGAGTCGGATAGGTCGGGCCATGCACACAGCCATGAAAACACACGGCCTCTTGTTCGCCGCCGAGGGCCTTTCCAAGTGTGACGTGGACAGGGGTCTGTCGCTCGCCGAGCGCGTCCACCCCAAATACCAGCCCGTTTTCGATAAGCTGGGTGAGTCGGACCGGGCGGCCGTGGCGCTTTACTTCTTGCCGCATGGCTCGAAGAAGGACGTGCTGGAAGTCACGCGGCCGAGGGTGGTGAAGTGGTATTGCCCATTCGCCGACCAGCGAGAGTTCCCCTCTGGCCATCGGTATTCGATCAACGTTTACACGGGCTGCAACCACCGGTGCCGATACTGCTACGTCAACGGCTACAGCGCCCGACAGCCAGGCTGCAAGAGTCGTTTTCGGCAGGACTTATGCAAGGACTTGGAGGCATTGGAAGCTTTTGGTGTTCCGCCCGCCCCCGTGCATTTGTCGAATAGCACCGATGCGCTCCAGCCGTTGGAGCAGGAGCATCGCCATACGCTCTTCACGCTCCAGAAGCTGGCTGAGCATCGAAATCGGTTCACGACGGTCACCTTGCTGACCAAGAACCCCGCGGCGCTGACGGACGACAGGTACATCGATGTACTGCATCGACTGAACGACTTGCCGGTCGACCATCCACGACGCGGTTGGTTCGTGGAGAGAGGTATCTCGCCGTTGCGGCTGGAGGTGTCATTGGCATTCTTCGACGACCAGCATCGCCGGCTGTTTGACCCAATGGCTCCGAGTGTCGCGAGCCGCATGGAGGCAATTCGGTTTTTGCGGAAACGGGGGTTGCCGATCTTCCTGCGGATCGATCCGCTGTTTCCACACGATCCATTGGACGGCGGCAAAACAATGGCCGATTTTGGCCTGCCAGATATTCAGTCGACGAGCGATTTGGAGTGCCTGATCGGCTTCGGCCGGGAGGTCGGCATACAGGGCATCGTCTACTCTGTTGCCAAGATTACTCGACCGCAGCAAGGCGGCCTGCCGTCAGTGATGGACAAGATGAAACAAGTATACCAACATATTTCAGGAGACCAGCCATTGGTGTTTCGTGGCGGTTCATGGCGATTGCCGACGGGTGTGAGCGAGAAATTGATCGCCGGACCATTTCTGGCCCTATGCGACCGACAATCAGTTGCGGCGAAAGCCTGCAAGACGAACCTGATCACGACGCCGTAATCCTTTGATGTTATGAACCACAAGGCCAGCCCTGTTCATCATCGATCGTCGGTTGCCGCGAAGGTTGCCCTCTTTCGCTCGCTCTTTCGCGGACGCGATGATGTTTATCCGCTTCGATTCGAGAGCCGAAAGACGGGCAAATCCAGCTATCAACCGGCCTGTGCCAACCAGTGGGTGCGGGGACTGTGCGAGAAACCCAAAGTCAAGTGCATTGCGTGCCCGCACCGCCGATTTCTTCCGGTAACTGATCAAGTCGTCCAGTGGCACTTGTCGGGTCGCGACGAGCGGGGCCAAGAGTTCGTGATGGGCATGTACCCAATGCTGCAGGATGAAACCTGTTTCTTCCTGGCCGCGGATTTCGACAAGCAACATTGGCAGGAAGATGCCGAGGCGGTGCTCGAAACGTGCGGTCGTATGGGCATAACCGCGGCCCTGGAGCGGTCCCGCTCCGGCAACGGCGGACACGTCTGGTTGTTCTTCCAAGAGGCCGTTTCTGTCATATGTCGCCCGGCTATGGCGTAATACGACGACGAATTGCTGTCGCAACACCTTGAAACAACTCTTCGATTTCGCCAAAAGCCGTATTATTCGCCTCTTCCAATTAAAAACCCTTCTTCGCAGGCATTTCGGCGTCTGATTCTCGCATGGTCCCTGTTGCAATGTGATTGGTGTGGGATTCTAGCTTTCCGATATTGCTGATGATGCGGCCTGCAATTCTCACTATTTCTCTTGCAGGCGTGAAGACGGACACGTCCATGAATGGCTCGCCCTTACGCACCACCGCTTGGTACGCGTTGAACAGATCTAGTATCTCTTGATCGTGCCGAACTTCATTCGTACCACTCATGGAATCGACAGCTTGGCCAACTGAACGACGGAGTTCGAACAGCTTGTCCCACAAGTCACTGTACAAACCATACTCTTTCTCCAACCGGATGCGGTGATCACAAAGCCGTTTTTCCGACATGTGGTCTGCAAGCACTTTCACAAACCACCCAATCAGAAGCGATCCAATCGCTATGGCAGCGTTCAGCAACATAGCAGAACAATCCCATGTCGCCACCTGTGTCGCAAGGCAAATCAACATAACAGACCTCTTGAATACCCGTGCCCCTACATCCCCGGCCATCGTACCCAATGATGGGAGGTGCGTCAATCGGCTAAGATGACGTTGTCGAAGCCGTCCGAGAAGGCCGGTCCCCCTTGGTGCTCACGGAACGCAACGAGCATCTCGACCGGTTGGCGGACCTGCTGCCGTCACACATTCGCCACCTAGTCGTACTTCGTGGTGGCATGAGCAAGAAGAAGATTCGTGCAACGCTCGATCATTTGGAGGCAATTCCCCAAGCCGAAAGCCGCGTATTGTTGGCAACCGGTCGGTACATCGGAGAAGGGTTTGATGATGCACGGCTGGATACGCTGTTCTTGACGCTGCCCGTTTCGTGGCGTGGAACCGTTGCACAGTATGTCGGCCGATTGCATCGGCTATACGATCAGAAACGCGAGGTGCGCGTGTACGACTATGCCGATCTCAACGTGCCCATGCTGGCCCGAATGTTCGATCGTCGCTGCCGCAGCTACGAATCAGTGGGATACCGGATTCTGCTGCCCGCCAGCGCAGTGCCGGGTTGGCCGACCGAAGTGCCGCTTCCGGTCGATCCGCAGTGGAAAAGCGACTACGCAGCAAGCGTGCAGCGACTGATCCGCGATGGTGTCGATCGGCCGCTGGCCAAGGCGTTCGTTCACGTGGCGCGAGATAGTCTCTCCCGATTGCGAAGGAGTCAGCCGAGCGCGAAGCGCATCCGAAGCATTTCTTTACCGCCGGCTCCAGACGCTTCCCGAAACGGCCGATCTCTTTCAGCTCAACGGCACATTGCCTATCCCCTTCGATGGCTGGGGACAAATGGAAGTCGATTTCCTTTGCGTCAAAAACCGGCTGGCGATTGAAATCGACGGTTCGCAGCATTTGGCCGAAGTGGAGGCCTACCGTCGAGACCGGCGAAAGGACGTACTATTGCAGGAAAACGGCTACTTTGTGTTGCGTTTTCTTGCCGAAGACGTCGGCAAGCACCTCGACACGGTACTCGACGCAATACTGCGAGCGTCGCGCACCGTGGAAACCACTGAACCGGGAGAGAGTCCGCACACATAATCCTTGTTGTCGGAGTATTACGATCAGCCAGATTTCGACGCGTCGGATTGTTTCTCCAGACATGCTTGGACCATTGCCAGCAGCGCTGCTCGAATCTCCACACTGAGTGACGGCCACGCATCGACGACAAGACTCAATTCGTGAAAACTCCCAACGTCGTTTGCCGCGCCAATGGTGACTGCACCGGATTCTGCAGCGCCGGCTTTCGAAAAGTGTTGTTTCCTCGGGGTTTTCTGGGGCAGTGCAGCTCCTGTCCTCTCCGCTGATGTATTTTGCAGGCGTCGGCAAGTCATCGCAAGATTTCGCATAAGCCGTTGTTTTACAGCGGCTTATGTCGTTTCTTGCGACCTCTTGCGAATCGCTGCGGCAGGCTGCTGTACCCGAATTTGCACCTAAGTCATCACTTAACTGCACCTGATTTTGCACCGCCTTTTCGACCAGCCGTCCGATGGCCTTGGAGAAAACCGTCGTCGCGTGCGCAGCGCGCTAAGCAAGCGATTGCAACGACAGCGGAGCGAATTGGCGGAACGGAGCTTTGCTCATGTGTGCAACACCGGCGGCGCACGACGAACTTGGTTGTGCGGGATCGAGAAGGTTCAAAAGCGTTACCTGATTGCCGCGGTGGCCCGGAATCTGGGCTTGGTCATGCGCAAGCTGTTCGGAATAGGGACACCGACGAGCTTGCAGGCCGAGGGCGGCCTTTCCGTGTCTGTGCGGTTTGTGTGTTTTCACATGTACAGCCTATTGCATCGTCGGCATCGCGTCCCGGAGTTGTCTCGTGTTGATTTGGAACTCTGCGCGACCGCCGCGTGACGGCCGCCGCGCCGAACGAATTTAGGACTATTTCAACGGGCTGCTAGCTCGGCAAGCGCATCGCTATACATAGCTTTTGAGTGAGAGCCGCGCGAATCGTTCGGGAGCCAGGTGCCGTACGTCGTGAAAATCGCGTGATAAGCAATAATCATAGATTACCGTCCTAGGGCCGCCGTGCCAGCGACCAACCGGGATTGACAACCTTATTCGGACTCCAACGGACCGCCGGGTGGGAGCATCTCGCACAATGGACATGCGGCACACTTGGGGTTCGACTTCCGACAGTAGTCCTTCCCGAGCCGCACCAGCAGGGCATGAAACTCATTATACAAGGGCACGTCCGACGGCAGTTGTCCCTCGACGTAGTCCTTGATCTCCTCATAGCCGGCGTCGAAGCCGATCCATCCGTGCCGAGAAAAGATGCGGTACGTGTAGGCATCGACGACGAAGCTCGGAAGATGGCCAGAATAGAGCAAAATCGAATCGGCCGTCTCCGGGCCGACGCCGTACACGCCGAGCAACTCCTGGCGAAGCTTGGGCAGCAACGTTTGGAACATTCGTTCGAGCGATCCGTCGTAGCGGTCGATCAGGAATTGCAGCAGGCTGCGCAGTCGCTGGGCCTTGATGCGAAAATAGCCCGCCGGACGGACCAACTCTTCCAACTCCTCCAATGGCACACCGTAAAGGGCACGCGGATCGAGCAGATCCGCCTCGCGCAGGTTGGCGATCGCCCGCTCGACGTTCTTCCAGCTCGTGTTTTGCGTCAAGATGGCCCCGACGATCACTTCGAAGGGCGACTCGCCCGGCCACCAGTGCTGGGGTCCAAAGGCCGCCAGCAGCCGGCGATGCGTTTCGGCCGGCGGCGACGCCATTCGCGTTGGGGCGGATTTGCGTAGTGTCATAGGAAACGCATTATCCGGCCTGAATGCCTCTAGCTCAAGGCTGGCAGCAGTATATGTCGAAAAATGCGAAACATGGCGACCTCCTCGCAGCAGACGCTGTCCGGCCTGCGCCCGATAGCTACTGGGTCCAGTCGCGCGGTCCGCTGGCCAGCCTGGTGTTTCTTGCGCCGCTGCTGATCGTTTACGAAGCCGGCACGATGTTCTTTGGCGTTCGCAACGGGGCCGACGAGTTGATGCGGCGTCTGCTGAACGTGCTCGGTTTTGGACAGCACTTTCTGCTGCCGCTTCTCACGATTTGCATCCTCTTGGCGTGGCACTACCTTTCGCGCGAGCCGTGGCGGCTGTCGGGCAGCATACTCTCGGCCATGACGGCCGAAGCGATCCTGCTCGGAGCCGTGCTGTTTGCCGTGTCGTTCGTCCAGCGCCATTGCTGACGCTGAGCCTTGGCGAGGCCGTCAAGGAGTGCATAGGCTTTCTCGGCGCGGGAATCTACGAAGAACTGCTCTTCCGGCTTATTCTTCTGTCGCTGGTCGCCTGGGCACTGCCGCGCCGGGACCGGACCGCGGTCAAGCACGGTGACGGCCGTCGTCTTCACCAGCCTACTGTTCGCCGCCGCCCACCACGTCGGGCCCTCAGGCGAATGGCCGGTCGTATGGTCGCGTTTCCTGTTCCGGACGTTTGCCGGAACGTATTTCTCGGTGGTCTTCCTCTACCGCGGCTTCGGCATCGCCGCCGGCGCGCATGCCGCGTACGACGTTCTGGCGTGGCTTTCCGGTTAGGGAGCCGCAGATGAACGCCGACGGACGCAGTTCACGAGCGTCTGTCTTCATCTGCTCCTATCTACCTCGGCGAAGGGGACAGTCCCATTTTTCGCTGACACGAAAATCGGGACAGTCCCCCTATCTGCGTTCATCTGCTGTTTTCTACATCCCCCAACAGGGGGAATAATGCGACGATTGCGAACCGGGCAAGGGTGCCGGAAGGCAACATCGGCTTGCCACCAGTGGTGAAGAAATCAAACACACCGCCGGCGCGTTAAGCGATTCTCGCCCAAGCCATCATCGTATCTCCTTTTTTTGCAATCGCTTACGTCGCCGTCGCTTTCGGCGGCCGGCTTTGGCACTTGGTGTGCATTTCCCGTGTGCAGCCATCACTGTCTGACGCCTGGAGGACGCAACCTTGCCCAAGACTCTGAGCCGACCGGCCTCGCGGCGTTCGCTCCGCCCGAGTAAACGTTCTCGTCGTTCTCGAAAGATTGTAGACCGCCAACCTCCGCAGCCTGCCGTCGACGACTCGGTCGATGGACCGGCAGGCGACGAGCTTGGGGATGATCCGGAGGCAATCGAGGACAACGAGTCGCACGAACGCGCTGGCCGAAGATCGCGAGGGCGAACAGACCGGCGACGACGATCAGATTGACGACCCCGTGCGCGATCTACCTGATGCAGATGGGCGAGATTCCTTTGCTCAACCGCCACGAGGAGTTGACCGTGGCGCAGGCGCATCGAGCGCGGCCGACGCCGCTTTCGCAACTGCATGTTGGCCAACGACTACGTCCTTCAAGCCGCCATCGGACTGCTGGAAAGCATCCGCGACAACAAGCTGCGGCTCGATCGCACCATCGAGGTCTCCGTGGTCAATCTGCGCGAGAAGACCCGTCTCTTGAAGGTGCTCGGTCCAAACCTGACGACGCTGCGCCACCTGGCGCTACGAAACAACCGCGATTTCTACCTTGCCATCAGCCGGCGGCAGCCGCTCGCGCAGCGTCGCGCGGCCTGGCGGCGACTGCTGACGCGGCGGGCGAAGGCCGTCCGCCTAGTCGAGGAACTGGGGCTCCGGACGCAACGCCTGCAACCGTTCCTCGAGAAGCTGCATCTGATTTCCCTGCGAATGGAAGCGATTCGCCAGCAACTGGCCACCCCCTGCCGCGACGAGGAAGATCTTGCGCGTGCCGTTGAACTGCGCAAGGAACTACGCCACTTGATGCGGATCACGCAGGAAAGCCCCGCCACGTTGCGACGCCGACTCGTACGGATCGACGGCCTCAATAGGCACTACGAAGTAGCTAAACGCGAGCTGTCGGCCGGAAACCTCCGCCTGGTGGTCTCGATCGCGAAGTGCTATCGCAACCGCGGCCTGAGCTTTCTGGACTTGATTCAAGAGGGTAACACGGGGTTGATGCGGGCGGTCGACAAGTTCCAATGTGCCCGCGGCTACAAGTTCTCAACGTATGCCACGTGGTGGATTCGCCAGGCCATTACCCGGGCCATCGCCGACCACAGCCGGACGATCCGTCTGCCGGTCCACATGGTCGACAACATGGGGCGGGTGCGACACGCCGTCCGCACGCTTTTTCAGAAGAACGGCGGCGAGCCCACGCTCGAACAAACCGCCGAAGCCGCCGGCCTGTCCGTCGAAGAGACAGACTGTGTTTTGCGGATGAGCCGTCAGCCGCTGTCGCTCGATCAATCGGTCTGCGATCACGACGACACTTACTTCGGCGAGTTCTTGCAGGATCACCGTGAGGCCGATCCGCTGTCGGATCTCAACCGCTCGTCGCTGAAAACGCAGATCGCCGAAGTGCTGCAGTTGCTCGACTACCGCGAGCGCGAGATCATCCGGCTGCGGTTCGGGCTGGCCGACGGCTATTCCTACACGCTGGAAGAGGTGGGCAAGATTTTCTCGGTCACGCGCGAGCGCGTCCGCCAAATTGAGAGCAAAGCCGTCCGGGCGCTGCGCCATCCGATACGGGCGCAGAAGCTGGCTGCCTTCGTCGAGCGGCCCATTGCAGCTCCAATCGCCTACTGCGACGACGAATCGCCGTCGCTGGACGACATCTAGTGCCTCGACCGCGTTCGCTTGACAAGTTGGGTGCCACTGCCGGCTTGCCCGGCAGTGGGGACTGTCCCGATTTTCGTGTCAGCGAAAATGGGACTGTCCCATTTGACGCCGGGATCACCTCTCCTGACACAAAAGTCGAAACAGTGTCGCGATTGTCCCGACGCATCGACGGGGACATTCCCATTTTCGATGACGCGAAAGTCGGCACAATGTCGCGACGGTCGCGCGCTACACCTGTTCCGGCACGACGAACGGCTCTCGGTACGGCTGAGTCACCAGCTTGTCGGCATCCTTGTTTCCGATAAACTGCTCGGCCGCGGCGTCAAATACGAGCTTGGGGCCCATCCGGCACAGCGTGACATCGAGGTTCACGCCCGAATCGACCAGGTGTTGCTTCATACTCGCCCAGGCTTCGTGCATGGCAATGTCGCCGCCGAAGGAGTCGACCGGGTGGATCATCGGCACCTCCTTGCCCAACCGGTAGGAGATGTTCGCCAGGTGGCAGAGCATCGCCGAGCGATGCCCCTCGAGAATCTCGGCATGGAGGTTCTCTCGCTTGCGGCTGCGGACGCAGTCGAGGAAGTTGTCAAAGTGCAACTGCGCCATGTCCTCCGTCGCCTCCGGGTTGATGGCCTTTCCGGCCAGGTCGACCTGTTGCTGCACTGCTGCCGAGCCGACGCCGGGCAACGGCTCGCCCCGGTTCGTGCCTTTGGCGAAAAACTTGCCGTCTTTGATCAATCCTCCCTCGGTATAGAACTCGTTTCGGGTGTAGGAGGGGCTGAGACGGGCGTCGACCAGGTCGCGGCTCTCCATGAGAATCTTCGGCCCTCCGCAATCGATCACGGAGAAAAGCGTATTAGGCGTTTGCCCTTGATCCTTCCAGGCAAAACGGCCGCCGAAGGTAACCACGCTCGTTGGCACGGCGCCGTCGGGAAGCCCCCATCGGGCGATGTCGGCCTGGTGCACGCCTTGATTGCCGATCTCGCCATTGCCGAAGTCCCAGAACCAATGCCATTTGTAGGGCACGAAGTTCTCGTTATAAGGCTGCTGCGGCGCCGGACCGAGCCAGATGTTATAATCGAGTTCCTTTGGCGGCTGCTTGGGTTGCTTGAAGCCGATGCCCACCCGTCGCTTGCCGGCGTAGGCGTAGGCGACCAGCAGCTTGCCATATTTGCCGCTCCGCACGGCGGCGATCTCGCGGATCATCGGCGAACTGGAACGCGACTGCGTGCCGTGCTGAACGATGCGGTTGTATTTTCGCGCGGCCTCGGTCAGCTTGCGCCCTCGTGGATCGTGTGGCTGCACGGCTTCTCAAGATAGACGTCCTTGCCCGCCTGGCACGCCCAAATGCCTTGCAGCGTGTGCCAATGATTCGGCGACGCGACCGAAATGGCATCGATCTTGTTGTCGTCCAGGACCTTGCGAAGGTCCTGGACGCACTTCGGCGTGACGCCGGCGCGGTCCTCGACCATCTTGATGCGCGAGGCGAACAACCGGCTATCGGGATCGACGATATAGGCGATCTCGACCGCATCCTTCCTGTTGGACAGGCAGCGGATGTGCTCGACGCCGCGGCCGTTGACGCCGACAATGGCGATGCGCATGCGATCGTTGGCCCCGAGCACCCGGGCCGAGGCGTTGGTTCCGGCGACAACAACGGCGGCAAATCCGCCGGCAGCGGTTTGCTTCAAGAAATGACGGCGATTCTGGCGGGATGTACGTGGCATGGCATGCTCCGGACGTTTTGGCGGGAAAACCGGGTCTCCACAGTGATTCCTATTATGCCAGCCCGTCCAACGGCTGTCAAACATTGTAGCAGGCACGCTCCGCCTGCCGTCCGCTTGGACATCCGCAGGGTGGGCCCCGACAAACCACAGGCGTTGGCGGACGGCACGCGGAGCGCGCCTGCTACCTAATTGTCCGCAAACACTTTGACGTCGCGCGGCGTAACAAAGACGGTGTCGCCGGTGACGATGTGCAGCGCGCGGTACCGCTCCTGCGTCAGTTCGGCGCAGAGCCGTTCGCCTGATTCGGCCGTCAGGTCCAACCGGACGTTGGGGCCGGCCGAGTGGATGCGCCGGACCACCGCCTGCAAGGCGGGATGGCCGTTGCGCTGCACGTCCACGTCGAGTTCGTGCGGCCGGATGAACACGCGGGCAGGCTTTGTCGGCGTGCCGGCGTGCTGGGGCGACTCCCAAGCTAGCGTCGAGAAATGCACCTTGCCGCCTTCCAGCCGCCCGTGAAAGAAGTTCACCTGTCCCAGGAACTTCACCACGAATTCGGTGCTCGGTTCGTGGAACACCTGGTCGGGCGTGCCGATCTGTTCGATCCGCCCCTCGTTCATCACCAGCACGCGATCGGCCAGTTCGAGGGCCTCTTCCTGATCGTGCGTGACGAAGACGCTGGTCAGATGAATCTCGTCGTGCAGACGGCGCAGCCACTGACGCAGCTCCTGGCGCACCTTGGCGTCGAGCGCGCCGAACGGCTCGTCCAGCAGGAGCACCTTGGGCTCAATGGCCAGCGCCCGAGCCAAGGCCACGCGCTGCCGCTGGCCGCCGGAAAGCTGGTGTGGATAGCGATGGGCCATGCTCTCCAACTGCACGAGCTTCAGTAGCCGCATAACCTTGTACTTGATCAGGCTGCGTCCCGGCCGCTGGCCGCGCGGTCGCACGCGCAGCCCAAACGCGACGTTCTCGAAGACCGACATGTGGCGAAACAGCGCGTAATGTTGAAAAACAAAGCCGACCTGCCGGCTGCCGACATTGCGCAGGGCGACGTCCTGCTCGTGGAACAGGATTGCTCCACTGCCTTCGTCGGGTTGTTCGAGTCCGGCGATGATCCGCAGCAAGGTCGTCTTGCCCGATCCGGACGGTCCCAGCAGCGCCACCAACTCGCCCGTAGCAACGCTGAGGCTTACGTCCCGCAACGCGGCAAAGACGCCGAAGGTCTTCGTGATGTTGTGTACTTCAATGCCCATGATACGACTTCCAGCCTCCAAACTAGGTCCACACAATTGCGAAAGTGGCGGCGGGCGTAGACCGCCGACAATTGTGTGGCTGTCAAGCGTGCGTCACTTTCGCTTCTCCGCGGTTCTATCTAGAACGTCAGTCTCCGGTGCATCCCAGTTCTTCCGACGACAACTGCTGCGAGGTCTTCCATTCCAGCACGGCCTTCAACAGCAATGTCACCAGGGCCAGCATCGCCAACAGCGAGGCAACGGCAAACGCCGGGGCGAGATCGCACCCGCCCTCGTACAGGGCCTGAACGTGCAGCGGCATGGTGTTGGTGCTCGCCCGGTGACCAGCCACGACCGAGACCGCGCCAAACTCGCCCATCGCCCTGGCATTGCAGAGGATAACGCCGTACAGCAAGCCCCACTTGATATTCGGCAGCGTCACGCGCCAAAACGTCTGCAGCCCGCCGGCCCCCAAGACGCACGCCGCCTCTTCCTCCTCAGTGCCCTGCGCTTGCATCAGCGGGATCAACTCCCGGGCGACGAAGGGAAAAGTCACAAATAGAGTTGCCAACACGATGCCCGGCAGCGCGAACACGATATGGATTCCATGCGCTGAAGCCACGGCCACAGCGGGCCTCGTCGACCGAAGAGGAGCACGAAAATCATGCCGGAAATGACGGGCGACACGCTGTAGGGCAGGTCGATGAGCGTAATCAGCACCGTCTTCCCGACGAACTGGAACTTGGCGATAGCCCAGGCTGCGACGATGCCAAACAGCGAATTGATCGGCACGACAATCGCCGCCACGATAAGCGTCAAGCGGATGGACGACAATGCCTCGCGGTCGGCCAGCGACGCCCCATACGCCGCCCAACCCTGTCTGAGCGCCTCGGCGAACACGACGACCAGGGGCAGCAATAGAAACAGCGCCAGGAAGCCCAGCGTGACGCCGATCAACAGGTACCGGACCCAACGCGATTCGGTCGTGGCGTCTGCCGCTGCGGCCGTCGTCGCCCGGGCCGTGCCCCCGGTCAATTTCATCGCGATTGTTCCCGCCATAAGTCGATCCTCTCGGCGCCTGGGCCAAATGGCGATTCCGCTACGTCGCGTAGCGACGGCTCCACCATTGCACCAGGTTGATGAACAAAAGCACGGTAAACGATGCGGCCAGCGCAACGACCGCGATGGCCGCCGCCTCGGCATAACTAAACTGTTCCAGCTTCGTGTAGATGAGCATCGGGATCACCTTCTCGGCCTTGCTGGCGATGAAGATGACCGAGCCGTACTCGCCCAACGCCCGGGCGAACGCCAGCGCGAAGCCGGTCAGCAGGGCCGGCAGAATCATCGGAAGGATGACCAGGACGAACGATTGCAGCCGCGTCGCGCCAAGGCTGGCGGCGGCCTCTTCGATCTCGCGGTCCAGGTCCTCAAGGGCCGGCTGCAACGTCCGAACCACAAATGGCAGCCCGATGAACGTCAAGGCCACGATAACGCCCCAGCGACTGTAGGCGATCTCAATACCCCACGGCGCCAGCCAACGGCCGATCCAGCCGTGAGACGAATAGAGCGTGGCCAGTGCAATGCCCGAGACGGCCGTCGGCATGGCAAACGGCAGATCGACCATGGCGTCGACCAGCTTCTTGCCCGGGAACGAATATCGCACCAACACCCATGCCACGATCAGGCCGAACAGGGCATTGACGCAGGCCGCCATCAGCGCGGCGCTGAACGAGAGCTTGTACGAGGCGACGACCTGTGGATCGGTCACCGTCGCGTAGAACTCCGGCCAACTGATGGTCGCCGACTTCAGCAACAGCGCCGACAGCGGGATGAGCACGATGAGGCTCAGATAGGTCATCGTGCAACCCATCGTCAGGCCAAAACCGGGCAATACGCTTCGCTGTTTCAGATTCACGGTCGTCGAAGCCTTCGCCTGATCCCAAGAGAGAGCCAACCTACGGCCGCGAGAGTTGATCGAAAACGCCGCCGCTGTCGAAATGCCTGGCCTGAGCCTTTGCCCAGCCGCCGAATACATCATCAACCGTAAATAGATCGAGGCGGGCAAAGGGTTTCAGATATGGCTCGGGCACAACCTTGGTGTCGCGTGGCCGGTAGTAATGTTTGGCGGCGATGACTTGCCCCTCGGGAGAGTACAGATACCGCAAGTACGCCTCGGCGACCTTCCGCGTGCCGTGGCGGTCGACGATCTTGTCGACCACCGCCACCGTCGGCTCGGCCAAAATGCTAATCGACGGCGTCACGATTTCGCACTCGCCCTGCCTCATGTCGTTGACGGAAAAGAATGCCTCGTTTTCCCAGGCCAACAGCACGTCGCCCCGGTGATTCTGGAGAAACGTCAGCGTGGAGCCTCGGGCGCCCGAATCGAGCACCTTGACGTGATCGTAGAGTTCCTTGACGAAGTCTCGGGCCTTCGACTGGGCCGTCGCGATGGCCGCGGCCTGTTTCGGATCGTGGAGCTTGGCCAAATCGCCCAACTCGCGTTTCAGGACGTATCCCCACGCCGCCAAGTAGTTGTAACGGGCGCCGCCGGACGTTCTTGGGTCGGGCGTGACAACTTCAACCCCCCGCTTAAGCAGGTCGTCCCAATCCTTGATATCTTTCGGATTGCCGGGCCGGACCAGAAAAACAATCGTGGATGTATAAGGGGCGCTGTTCTGGGACAACCGTGCCTGCCAGTCCGGGGCGATTAGACCCGCCTTGCGGCCAATCGCATCAACGTCGTAGGCCAGTGCCAAGGTAACCACGTCGGCCTCCATGCCGTCGATCACGCTCCGCGCCTGCTTTCCCGACCCGCCGTGCGACTGCTCGACAGTGACAGTCTCGCCGGTCTCCTTCAGCCAATGCTTCGCAAACGCCGGGTTGAACTCCTTGTACAGCTCGCGGGTCGGGTCATACGACACGTTCAGAATTCTTGTCTGTTGTTCCGACTTGCCCTGGCAACCGCCGGCGATTGCCAAGGCCGTTCCCGCCGCAATCAACGCCGTACAAGAGATCGGGCCCTTCCATCGCATCTGATCGCCTCCTTGAGCAAGTCTTCGAGTCATTCCTCGCCTCGGCCATCTAGCCAGCAGCCAAACACCGCGTCCGGGGCAGGATTCGCTCTTGGTACGCAATTCGCATACCGGCCATCCGACTCCCCCGGCACGACACCGAATCCGTCCTGGCAGGGAAAACCGGGCAATTTGCGCGGCCAAAGGCCGTTAAATATGCTGGACATAGACCAGCATATCTGCTAGTATGCCCGTGCAATGCCCTAGGCATTCGAGCGTCCGTCGCTGGCCGCACGAGGGAACCGTGGAAGCACTACGAGAACTGCTGCTGAGTGTTTGGCAGGAAGCCTGCCGGCACATCGACATCAGCCAATCGACTTCGAACATCGCCGCCATGTTGCCGCGACATGTTCCGGTCGAACAGATGCTGGTGCGGCGCATCGATTCCGCTCGGTCCTGCCTGGAAACCGTGGCCGTGGGTCTGGCCGGCCGCGGCCAATCGCTCATCGACGCCCGGAGCGATTGCACGCCGGGCGAGCTCAAATCGCTGCTGGCGTGGTGTCGCGGCGGCGAGGTGGCGCGGCCGGGCGGCCAACACTCGTCGGCCGCATTGGCCCGGCTGCTGTTCGGACGATCCAATCGCGACGCGCTGGCAGGTCCCGTAGGCGATCCGGCAGGGCATTGCGGCCTGCTGCTATTCTTGGCACCTCCCGGCCAAGCCTTCACTGCCGAGCACATTCGTCTGGGCCAGTTGCTTCTCGAGCCGCTGTCCGTGGCATTGGACAATGACCTTCGCCTGCGCGAGATGGCGGCGCTGCGCGAGGCGGCCGAGGCCGACAAGCGGTCGCTGTTGACGCGGTTGGGACGCAAAGCCCTGGGCGATACGATCGTCGGCGCCGGTTCGGGCCTGCGGGCCGTGATGGAGCGCGTCGAACTGGTCGCGCCCTCCGATGCGCCCGTGCTGATTTTCGGCGAGACGGGAACGGGAAAAGAATTGATTGCCCGGGCAATCCATCATCGCTCGGCCCGCCGCAACGGGCCATTCGATCGCGTCAATTGCGGCGCCATTCCGCCGGAGTTGATCGATTCGCAGTTATTCGGTCACGAGCGCGGCGCGTTCACCGGCGCGGTGGAGAGCCGCCGTGGCTGGTTCGAGCGCCCGACGGAGGCACCCTGTTTCTGGACGAGATCGGCGAGTTGCCGCTGGCCGCCCAAGTCCGGATGCTCCGCATCCTCCAGGACGGCTGGATGGAGCGCGTCGGAGGCGAGAAGGCGATTAACGTCGATGTGCGAATTGTCGCGGCGACGCATCGCGATATCGCTTCGATGGTGGCCGAGGGGCGCTTTCGCGAGGACCTGTGGTACCGGATCGCCGTTTTCCCGATCGTTCTGCCGCCGCTGCGCGAGCGGCGCGAAGACATCGCCAGCCTGGCGGCGCACTTTTCCAAGCGCGCGGCGACGCGGTTCGGCTTGACGCCCACCGCGCCGACGCCCGAGGACCTAGCCCTCTTGAGCGCGTATCCCTGGCCGGGCAACGTGCGCGAATTGGCGGCGGTCATCGATCGCGCGGCCATTTTGGGCGAGGGCAAACGGCTGGAAGTCGGCACCGCACTGGGCAGCGACGGCAAGAGCCCGGTGGCGCGGTTCGACGTCGACAGCCGCCCGGCGAAGTCGCGCCACGGCTCGACCGCAATCGAGCCGCTCAACACGGTCGTCCGCTGCCACATCGAGGCGGCGCTCGTGGCTGCGCACGGGCGCGTCGAGGGACGCCACGGCGCGGCCGCGCTACTTCAAATCAATCCGCACACGTTGCGTGCGAGGATGCGCAAGCTCGGCATCCATTGGGCCCGATTCCGCGACCAGGCGTGACCGCGTTGCGGCCCGTTCAGCGCCGCCATAAAATGCAGGCAACACCCCATCAGGAGAAACCGCCATGCCACGCTTCCCGCTCCGCTGCGCCGCGACGTTCGCCCGTCTGCTGTCGCTCGCAGTCGTCCTCGCGATGGTTTTCGTCACACAGCCGGCCTGCGGCGCCAAAAACATCATTCTGATGGTTGCCGACGGGGCAGGATACAACACCTGGCTGGCGGCAAGCATGTACCGGGGCAAGGTCGGCGGCGAGGTCTTCGACCAGCCGGGCTGGATCAAGCTGTCGTGCAGCACCTACCCCCTTACTCTCTCGGGTAAGCCATCAGGCGATAGCAGGCAAGATTCGGCGCTCGTCTACAACGCGGCGAAGGCATGGGATTCCAGCCGCAAGGATCCAAAACTTGCCACCTTTGCCGGCTATTACTACCTGGTCAAGACCTGCACCGACTCGGCGGCCGCGGCGACGGCGTTGGCCACCGGCCGGAAGACGTACAACGGCGCGATCAATTGGTCGAACGACGACCGGCCGATGCGCGGCCAGACGATCGCGGAAATCGCGAAGGCCCAGGGCAAGTCGGCCGGTGTCATCACGACGGTGCCCTGGAGCCACGCCACACCGGCCGGCCTTGGCGGCGCGCACAACCGCAGCCGCAACAACTACACCGCAATCGCCAACGAGATGCTCGACGCGCCGTGGTTGGACGTCATCATGGGCGCCGGCCACCCCAACTTCGACGACAATGGCCGGCCGCTGGCCAACGGCAAGAAGCCGGACTATCGGTACGTCGGCGGCGAAAAGACCTGGAGCGAACTCCGGGCGGGCCATCGGGAGTGGAAGCTGGTCGAAAGCAAGGCCGACTTCGAGGCACTCGCCACCGGAGCGACGCCACCAAAGGTTTTGGGCACGGCACGCGTCGCCTCGACGTTGCAAGAAAGTCGGGCACGCGGCCAGACTGTCTTGCGTTCCATTGCGGAAGGTCCCGGCGAACCGTTCGCCGATCCGCCGAACGCGGATGTCCCGTCGCTGGCGGTGATGACCCGCGCGGCGCTGAACTGCTTGGACGACAACCCGCACGGTTTCTTCCTGATGATCGAAGGCGGCGCCGTCGATTGGGCGAACCATTCGAACGAACCCGATCGGATGATTGAGGAACAGGTGGGTTTTATCAAGGCCGTCGAGGCGGTCGTCGCGTGGGTCGACGCGCATAGCAGTTGGGACGACACGCTGTTGATTCTCACGGCCGATCACGAGTGCGGCCTGCTATGGGGCGAAAACTCGTCGAAAGTCGCCTTTCAGCCGATCGCCGACCGCGGCCCCGGCAAGCTGCCCGGCATGAAATACAACTCGCACGGGCACAGCAACAGCCTCGTGCCCCTGTACGCCCGAGGCGCGGGCAGCCAACGGCTCCTGGCACTGCTGAAGGGCGTCGATCGTGCGGCCGCCACGAACTGGCACTGCCCCGGCGATTGCATCGACAACACCGACATCTTCGCGATCATGCGGGCCGAGGTTCAGTAGCGTTCGCCCCGGAGGGCAAGAACGAGCGCACAAAGGGGACGTTCTGCCGTTTTGCTGGTAGAAGGGAAGAAGGGTCGATAGAATCGCTGCGTGGCGAAGTGAATAGAGCAGACAGACGCATATTTCTCCGTCGTCGCGGCAGCCCAAAAAAGCAACGTCCATGAATTGCCTGTCACATGCAGCCTTCCCAATATATATGCACCTGTTCCCCCTGGTTCAAGGCGGCACATCACGAACGACCCCTGAAAGGTTTATAGCGCCGAGCAACCCCTCTCGGTCGAAAGAAATAGTTCTGTCCTGCTCTGTAGAAAACTCACGCTAGCAAAGCTAGCCAAACAAGGTGGACGGGGAAGTTCGTAGATATGATGGATGGCAAGAACCAGCAAATCGCCGCGCAAAGTTCTCTTGATGGCCTACCAGGTGGGACAAGGAACGCTGCGCCCGTATGCGCATCGGTTCCGCCCCAAGAAGTTTACCCAGCCGCAGTTGTTTGCTGCTTTGGTGCTCAAAGAGTTTCTGCGGTTGGACTACCGAAAGTTGGCGGCTCTCTTGGCCGACACAGCCGATCTGCGCCGTTATCGGTCTGAAGACGGTACCGCACTTCACCACGTTCCAGAAGGCGTCGCGTCGGCTGCTGCGGCGCAAACGCGCCCAACGTCTGTCGGACAAGACCATCGGCATCGCGGTCAGGCAACGACGCCTTGGCCGGCGCGTCAAGTTGGCCGCGCTGGACGGCACGGGTTTGGAGTCGCACCACGCCAGCCACTATTATGTTTGCCGTCGCGCTAAAGGCGGGAAAACCTGGCAGAATATCACCTATCGGCATTTTCCCAAGGCGGGCATTCTTTGCGATTGTCAAAGCCACCTGATCCTGGCCGTGGTGCCCGGTCGGGGACCGAGGTCCGACATGCGCCATTTTCGCGCGGCTTTGGACCAGGCGTTGCGGCGTGTGCGTATCGCCACCTTGACAGCGGACGCCGGCTACGACAGCGAGGCGCTGCACACCTACGCCCGAGGACGGCGCGGAGTGCGCACGCTGATTTCGCCGCGGATCGGTCGTCCGACGAAAAAACCTCCCTCGGGCAATTGGCGACGACAAATGGCGGCGCATCTGGGGCACAGTCGATATGGTCAACGTTGGCAAGTGGAAACCGTCAACAGTATGCTGAAGCGGTTGCAAGACGCGGCCCTCCGAGGCCCTCCGAGCACGACGTTATTGGACTCAGTGCCGTGAAATTTTCCTCCGAACACTCACTCTCAACATTATGACCCTCTGGTGGATCAGGGTTTTCTACAGAGCAGTTCTGACCCCTTTTGGCTTCCCGAGATGCTTTGGCCCGCCTCGTCTTGGGCCCATGCCGCCACCCATCGCTCCCGGGGCACGGAGACCTCGCCGAAGACGAGTTGCTGCCGCTGGAGCGTGGGCAGTGCCGGGTGCCACTGCTGGCTTGCCCAGCAGTAGCGTGGGGAGGTATGATAGGTGGCATGAATGACCGCACGGGGCATCAAGAACGTATTCGGCATTACCATGATCCCGGCCACATCCAGCGCGGCAGTGCTGGGCGAGCCAGCAGTGGTACCCGGCGTCCGTAGGGTGCGAATGATGAACTTGGCTGTCCCGCACCCACAGTCGTTGTTTTCTCTTTACTTTCCAGCGGCGCTGACTGTTGCATTCGCTATCACATTCGGCTCGTCCGCCTCCGCGCAGTCGAAGCCCTCCGCACAGCGCATCCGGCAGATTGACCGGATGATCGAAGCAATAGCGAGCCGGAATAAGCCGCCAGTGTTGGTACACGCAAATGATGATCCAGATTCGCTTCTTGTTCCCCGCGACCCTTACCTCTCGGAAATCGTGAGCGGAGACAGTACGCGGATGAGAGAATGGGAATGGACTTGGGCGGCGCACCCCAAGCCACCGTCCTCTCCGATCCATCGACTACGCGGAAATGATTTTGTGCCGACGGCAATTTTGTGGGCGGAAGTCGTCTTTGACAATCAGAGCCTCAGAAGCGCGCCCGTGATTATCAATGTTAAGAGTGGCCACGCCAATTAGGCCATTGATTGCCGCGTCATTTGAGGCCATCGACCGGCATTGTCTTCTGCCGCTTTTGCCACTTTTTGCTACAGAATGCGAACGTCCGGCGTAATTCCGGCAGGGCCTGGCCGGCCTCGTCTCGGGTCCACGCTGCCACCCATCGCTCCCAGGGCACGGGGACCTCGCCGAAGACGAGTTGCTGCCGCTGGAGCGTGGGCAGCGCCCTCCGCGCCAGCCCACGAACCGATTGGGGCGCGATCCACGAGCCCTCGCGAAGGTCGTAGAGGACTTCCACGTCGTCGACGACTTCCGGCCAGAGAACCAGTCCGACCGGTGAGAAGTCATAAGGCGGTATCGGCAGCGGAAAGTGCGACTCGACCTGCTCCCGCACCAAGTCGACCCCGGCCGATTTGTACAGCGCGAGAATCGCCGTGATCAGGACTTGACGCTGGTGCGAGAGCAGTCGTTCGACGCCGCAACTCTTGGCCCCGGCCACGATCCGCCCGCATCGCGCTTCCAGCGCGAGCTCTAGCATGGCATCGCCAATCTCGGTGAAGGAGAATTCCATCGCAACGCAATTCGTGCTCAGCCGCACGCCGGTCAACTCCGGCGGCGGCGCCTGCCAGCATCGGCTCTGCGCGAACAGTTCCAGAAACTCGCGTACGACATAGCGGCGCAGCTCGGTCTCGACGTGGTCCAGTGCTCGCATATGTTTGTTAACCGGCCGCCCGTCGCCGTTGGCTTCGGCGTAGCGCTCGGCGCGGCGCAGCTTGGCATAGCGCTTCGGCACCGTGCCGGAATGGAAGCCGGGCCTCAACAGCCGGCCCATCGTTTCGCCGTGCGCGCCGATTCCCACCGGCGAGAGGTTCGGCCAACGATTGGCCGCATAAAGCCGCCAGTTCGCAGTCAACTCCCAGACGAGAAAGCCGAACGCACCGGGAATGCACCACATGATCGTCGTCGCCGTGGCCCATGCCTGGAACTTGGCCATGCCCATTCGCAGTTCCAGCAGGTCGGCGAACGGCTTGTACAGGCCGAACAAGCAGTTTGTGGCCGACCGTCACGACGGGAAAATGCTTGATCGGGTTGATTTGCGGCTCGATCAGCACGTTGACGCAAAATCGCAGCACGTAGGCGACGAAGAACCACACCAGCCCAATCGCCACCTTGGCCGCCAGCGACATGCGCCCCTCGCCGCTGCGGAAGCGGAGCCACTCGTCAACCGCGTACATCATCCGTTCGATCGTCTCCAAGATGCGCTTGAACAGGTCGACCACGAACCAGAACAGGCCCGCCGATCAATCGCAGGCCGAAGCGATGCCAGCCCTGCACGATCCAATCGACGACCACTTCCTCGCACGTTCGTCCCAGCGCGCGAGTTCAACAGCAGGTTGACCGCCAAAAAGATCGACACGGCCGTCACCCGACCGACGTTGGCCGGTCGTCTCCTCGTCGGAAGCAGCAGCCAGACCAACGCCGTCCACACCAGTGGCTTGACGACGAAACGCAACGAGGAAGCGAACAGCCGGCTGCGCAGAATCTGCTTGCAGCCAGGGCGATTGGATGAGCCAGCGGATCGGCTCGATCACCACCGCACGAAGACGCGGAACGATTCTTGAAGACAGAGCCGACCGCCCGGCGGAACGCCGCGAGTTGATCAGACACAGCAGGAACAGCCCCAACACCAACACATCGCCGGCGACATCAGCGAAGTCCGCTGCCGCCGACGGCGGCTCCGCCTCGGTGCGCTCGGCCGCGATCTCTGTCGGCAGGTCTTTTGCACCGCCGAACATTTCCCAGACGTGGTGCACACCCGCCAAGGCCACGTAGGCCCCGCCGAATGGCACCACGGCAAACCGCGTCAAGAAACGGCCCGTGCGCGTGCCGAACGCCAGCGAACTGATCCGCTGCATCCAGCGCACGTAGAACTTCGCCGCGACGATAGACGCCGTCCAGAAGAATCGCAAGCTTGCGATCGGCCTGCAAGCAGTTGGTCGCCACGGAAAAAGTCGCCGCGCTCGGCAAGATCGGGCAGCTTCAGATTGTTGCGCGAGATCGCGTCGCGCAGGTCGCCCATCGTCAGGAAGCCGCGATCGTGCGACCTTGTCGAGCAGCTCCTCGACGAGTTTCTTTCGCGCCACCCGCTCCGGCAGATTCCGCGCGATGAGCCCCACCTCGTCCAAGGCGGCGATAATCTTCGGCCGTAACTGCTGCCGCAGCCGCGCCTCGACCCTCCGCACGCCTCTTCAACGAGCCGACCCAGTTGCCGTCGCCCTTCGGTCCGAGAGCCGCACCACGCCGAGCCGCCGCGACGCGCTGCGGAGGTGCTTCAGCATCAGCACGTCGCGCTGGTTGGGCAGTTGCCGCTTGATCGGCCGGCGCCCCCACGACAATAGCCATTCCGCCAGATCGATCGCATAGACTTCCCGCTCGTGGTCCACGCACGCCTTTTGCAGATCGTAGAGCAGGCGGGCCTCGGGCGTCCAAGTCCCGCGGGTTGTCTGGTCCACCAGGGCCAAGAGAGGCCGTTGCCAGGCTCGCGACTCGGCCTCGTCGGCTCCAGCGCAGCCTGGAGCCGCCGGACCAAACGATAGACGTCCATCTCGATGGCCGATCGAACCCACGCCATCCACTGCGGCGGCGCCGCCGCGCGGCCCGCGCCCGGGAGATGGCCGCCCGGACCACGTTGCCCCGTGCAGCCGGGCGTTGCACCTTGTGCATCAGCCGTTGGTATTCTGCTTCCGACGGGTCGAGGTCGGTAACGATCTCCGTTGCCGCCTCAACGAGTATGGCATTGTCTCCATTGGTCGACTCGCGATCTGCCTCGGGCGACGGCACGGGGAGCGTGGCTGCTACGGCGCCCGCGGGCCGGGTCGCCCGAAACAAGCCCGCGTCGTCTACGTCCCGACGCAGCAGCGCGTCGACTGCCGCCAGGTCCTGCAACCCGGGGAAATAGTACGGCAAGAGGTCGCCGGCAAAATACCGCAACTCTAAGTAGACGGCCGCAAACTCCACGTACACCGACTCGTCGTTGCGCGGCGGCAGCAGGAATCCCTCCTGGCCGAGCACGCTTCGGATCTCGTCGAACCGGGTCGTTCCAAGCTCTTGGATCCGACCGCGAATCGCCAGGGTCGATAACGCGCCTGAAGCAATCCGCTCCTCCATCGCGGCATGCACGCGTGCATGAAACAGCAGCCGCCAGTAGTATGCCAATGCGGCGGCGGCCGGCCAATCGGTCAATTTCGCGCTGGGCCACGGCAGCAGGATCACGCGGTCCGGAAGCGGCGTCTCGTACGCAAGGCCAAGTTCCGCCGTTTCGACAATTTCCAGGACCGCCTGGCGGCCGACGACGTAGCTCTTGTGGTGCGGAACTCTGAGGCCGAACCCCGCCAGCTTGCAGTCATGCTTGATAACGCGGCGCAGAATTCGCGGCAGGATCAACAGCACCGCCGGATCAGCCGCTCGCAATGCGGCTTCCAGTTCGGCCGGCGTTAGATGAGCGGTCGCATCGTCGCTCGACGAGTGCGGTACGCATGGCTCTGCGAACGACGAGTGCGTCATGGTCGGTTGATTATCCCATACCCCCGTCCCACTGCCAAGACAGTGCAGTTTCGCAAGCGATGGAAGGATCGCGGAGTTGGTGGCACGTCCCTGAGCGCAGCGAAGGGCGTGGCTACAGGCGATCACACCCATCACTGTGTTCTGCGCGTGCCACCCAAGCGCGTCACCCAACGCTAGTCGCCGGCTTGTCCCTTCGCACCGTCGGCGCCGTACCTCGTAACGTCGACGTACCTGTACCCGCCACCATTTTGTCGGGCAAGGTCGGCGAGAAAACTTCGACCGGCGGGCTTGGGCCCAGGGCCGAACTCGATGGCGTTAATAATAATGCCGGCCGCCAGGCGCCGAATCTTCGCCAACTGGGCGGGAGTGAGTTTCGGATCGTCGCCATCGGTGAGAAAGAAGATCACGTTCGGTTGAAGATTGATGGCCAACTTCAGCGCGTCTTCGTGGGCCGTGCCGCCTTCGGCCGTGATCGAGTCGATGAAGCGAATTGCCCGCTGCTTGTTTTGCTCTGTGGCGAAGGCCAACCGGCCGGGCGTGCCGCTCGGATTGAAAACCACCGGCCGCTCGTTGTAGAAGACGATTTGGAACTGGTGGACGGTGTCGAGGTTCTTGAGGCTTGCGAGCAATTCAGCCTTGACCAGCCGCAGCGAGTTTCGGCCCGAGCCGCCCATACTGCCGGAACGATCGAAGACATACACGAACTTGTAACCTTCGCCGACCAGTCCGAAGAGGCTCGTCCGGGCCTTGCCCCCTTCCCTTGGAGCGATCGAGAAGCCCAGTCCTTCAAGTCCTTGGGGCTGTCTGGCAGGACGCGGCGACTCCTGAGCGTGCGGCTGTGACGACGCTCGCAGCCGTCGCCACCACAATCGCAGCCAACCTAAGACACGTGTTGCGCATCATTTCTTTCCACCCTTCCGCCCAGCGTCCGGCCGCCTGCCCTGAATCGCCAGGGCCTTCGACAGCAATTCATTATATTGCGCCACCGTTTCCGGACCGCTCAATCGCGGGCTGAGGACCAGAGCCGCCTTGAGCACCTGCTCGGCCTGCTTGGCGCAGTCGGCGCGAGTTGCCGGGACGCTGCTGGTCTCGGCCTCGCGGACCAGGCACTTCGCCACGTGATAGATGACCTCATAATACTCCGGCGGCTTCGGACGCATGCCCTGAAGCCGCATGCGGACCATCGTCCAATGGTTTACGGCCCCGTCGAAGCGAGCCGGCTCTTTTTCTGCCAGCGCCTCCAAGATCCGCCCTTTCTCCATCAACGGCTCCAGCGCTCTGGGATTGTCTCGGATAAGCTGCTCGACCTGGCGCAATGCCTCGTCGAACTTTCCGTCACGGCGAAGCACTTTCAGCAGTTCGGTGCGCAGGCGGGTCATTCCATTTGCCGCCTGCCGGGCAAACACGGCGTCCGCCTGCGTTCGATTGAGGGTGTCCTGAAAGACCCGGCTCGCATCGGCCGACATGCCCAATGCGCCCAGACTCTCGCCGACGAACATCATCTGGCCGAAACTGAGTTCACGGCGCTTCGACAGGCCAATGAGCGTTCGGGCCAATGCACCGCGTGTCGAACCCTGCACAGTCGCCGACGCGCCGGCTTCCTTCTGATCCTTCTTGAGCAGTCCGGGCAAACTCGACCAGCGCGTCATTGACCAGCGGCATGTCGGGATATTTTTCAAGCAGCACACTGCTCAATGCGCCGGCCTTGTCGAGCTGACGCAGCGCAAATCGTCCCGAGTGCCCCGGAGTATACGCGGGCGGCACCGGCTTTCGAACGGCGATCGTGCCGGCCTTGACGGCCTTGAGCAGTGGTTCGTACTCGGCGGCCGCTTCGCCCATCTGCCCACCATGGTAATAGATTTCTGCAAGCAGCAGCCGTGCATCGAACGCATCGCGGCGTCGGCGCCTGCGCCGGCGCCGGATCGCCTCTCAAAAAGCTCGATCGCACGATGAAGACACGCGACAGCACGATCGCGATCGGCCGCCATTTCGGCCGTAGGCTTCGAGCCCGGTGCGGCATGACTTCGCTCGCTCGACGTACAGATGCCAATAGCATCGTCCGGCCATGTGCATGGCGACGGCGTAGAACTCGGATTTCGGGTTTACTCGCTCGAAAACTCGCCGCCGCGTCGCGAACCTCTCCGGCGACGAGTTTCGCCTGGCCTCGGGCCATTCGTGCGGCGTCGGCCTCGGGACGATCGGGCCAATTCGTCTCGATCAGCTCGGCCGCCTTCAGCAATTTCGCCAGCGCGGCCGGCTTTTGCAGCTCTGGTACGCTTGCGTATAGCTTCCATGCTGCGGCCACTCCCAGGGCCGCCGCCTGCACCGCCGCCGCGCTCTGTCGCCGGACGTTCCCTCGCGGGTCGCGCACAATCTCCGCCACCCGCGCCGCACACTCGTTCCACCGGCCCTTGTCGAACGACTCGCGGGCGATCATGACCTGAGCGCGGAGCATCGCCTCGCGCACCGCCGCGATGGCCGCGGGATTGTTCAGCCTGGTTTTCTCGGCCAGATCAATCGCCTTACCGTAAGCCTCGAGCGCCCCGGACCAGTCGGAACTTGTCGCCGCGGCATCACCCAGCGCCCTGGCCTCTTCAAAACTGCTGGCCTCCAGGCCACGGCCGGAGAGCCGCAGAAGTTCCTGTCGCCGAATGCACAAGTCCTGTTGAAAGGGGCTTCGGATCTTCGAGCCCTCGGTCGCAATTTGCAACGCCTCGCCCAAAAGCCGGCTACGCTCCGGGCCCGTGGCTTTCTTCGCCGCCGCGAGCATCGCCCGGGTCGTGTCCAAGGCGATGCCTTGGTAGCCGTCGAGTTGCTTCCAGCGATGATGCTCGCGAAGCCAGACGATTCCCTCGTCCAGCGACTCCCGTGCGTCTTTCTTGGCAAGAACCATCAAACGCCAGCGCTGGGTCTCGGCAAACAATGCTTCCAGGCCGGTCGCGGGACTTCGATCGGACGGTTCCGGCGCGGCCGCCAGCACCTCGTCGAAAATGTCCAACGCCAGCCGGTGGTCGCCAAGCTCTTCGGCCACCCTGCCGTGCCACAGGTGCGCATACATGCCGAGCACGTCGCCGCGGTTCCGCTGAAAAATGGCATCCAACGACCACGCCGCCTTGCTGAGCAAGTCGATCCGCGCCGCATCCTTCGGATCGCTGTAGGTCTGGGCCAGGTAATAGTCGATCAGCGCCAGTTGAATTTCCGTTTGGCGGACGTCTGTCTCGGCACGCTCGCGGGCCTCAGAAAGCTCGGCGCGGTCGGCCTTCTTCGTCGGCAGCTTCGACCGCGGCGGCAGTCCGGCGAGGCGTGCCTTGAACTTCGCCTGGGCCTCTCCGTATTTCTGCCGGGCCTCGGCCAGCGTTGCCCGCGCCTCGGCCATGCGCACGTCGTGTTGCTGCACGTCGCCCGATTCGGCGGCGTTTGCCGCGTGGACGGCGGCCATGGCTTGCCGTACCAAGAAGTCGGCCCAGGACGAGATGGCCGTTACCGCCTCGGGCCGGTCCGGCTTCTCTTCGATAAACCTCGCCAGATGCTTCCAAGCCGCCTGCTTCAACGCCGTTGATTCTTTGGTGTTAAATGCGGTATCGTCGGCCGCTGCCTGGAGGCTCTTGGCCATCTCCAGGTCCCACGTGTCGCGAAGCTCGCGAGGTAGCTTAGGTTGCCGGGCGAGCATCATCAGGTAATCGACCGCCACGTCCCCATAGCCGCCTTCTTGCAGAGCGTGAACAAACTCCAGCGGCTGCCGTGGACTGGCAGCCGACGCCGTCGCCACGCTGGCGACGAAGACGACCAGTCCCACGGCAATTGCGCGACGTGTGTTCATAGATACGTGGTCCCCTCTCCCTTCGGGAGAGAGCTAGGGTGAGAGCTGTTTGTCCTCGGGGAGTCTCTCGGGCACGCTGTCGAGCGCCTGGCTGTCGAGCTTGTATAGCGGCAAGTAGCGATAATAGACTTCCAGCGTCAAGGCGGAAAGACTGGTCATCATCAGCCGGCCGCCGTCGGGGCCCCACGCATCGACTTGCGGCTCGTTCGGGTCCCAACTCCCCGCCGCGCAGCCGCCGCTGCGGCATTGCGTGTCGATCAGGGTATGCCGCATCTTACGGTTCCAAGCGTCCCAAGCGGGGCCGGGCTGGTTGTGCATCACCTGCGTGGCGTAATACCAGTAATAGATGTTGCGGCCGCTCGTGTCCGGCTGGTTGTCCATCAACAAAGCCGTGCCCGCGACCATCGCCGGGTCGGTTCGCGGCACGCCGCAGATATTGCAGGCACAGCAGGCCGACGGCGCTGACCGCACGACTCTTCGTCCTTCAGCAACTTGCCGCCGGCCAGGTAGCTGAAGTGGCCGCCCGGGCGGTGGTGACCGACTTCAGAAACGTCTTGCCCGTCGAACACCGCCGGATCGACGGTCAGGTATGCCATCTGCCCGCTCTTGAGGGCCATCAACTGCCAGCCGGTCACCGACGTATCGCCCGGCTGGTGCGGCTCGTAGCGCCATCCGCCGCCGATGGGGTCCTGGGCGGCCATGATGAAGTTCAGCGCGGCCTGGGCCGCGCGGCCGCAACACCTTGTCGCTGGTCATGCCATAGCACTCGCATAGTGCCAGCGACGCCAGGCCGTGGGCGTACATCGTCGCGCCCAGTCGCAGGTCGCCGTTGGGCTTCTGGCTGGCAATGAGGAACGCGAGGCCGGCTTGAATCGTTCGCTTGTATCGACCTTTCGACTGGTGCGTCTGGCCGGCGCCGAGGAACGGCAACAGGGCCAAGGCGGTGGCGGCGGTTTCGTAGCTGCCGGCACTGGCCTGGCCGGTGCACTGTGCCGTCCTTGCAGCGGGCCTTGTACGCGGTCAGACCCCAACTGCCGTCGGCCGACTGGTGCCGGGCAAGCCAATTCAGCGCCCCGGCCACGGCCCGCTCGGATTGCCGCGTGCCGCCGCCGCTGGCCAACAGGGCCTGGCGATTGCCGGCGCCCCGCCCGGCGAAGCCAAAGCCGTTGCCGCCGCGTGCCGGGATGGATTCCGGTTCCCACGCCGACGCCGACGCCTCCTCGTCCGCGCACGGCCGGGCCGGCCGTCAGGCCTCTGACGTCAAAGCCGCCAAGGCCGCCGAGATTGGGCCGGTCGGCCGCGGTCGCCGTGCCGCCGCCCGCCGCCGCCGATGCCGGACTTCGCCAAAGTGCTTGTCTTCGTGCCTCTCCGCCAGGGCGATTTCGCCCGGCTTCTCCAGCGACAGCGTCTCGGTGTTCAACTCGGTAGGCTCGATCGGTGCCTGGCCGATTTCGAATCGCTCGATCTTCTGCGGCGCCCACATCGGGCCGTTCGATCTTGGCCGCTTCAAACGACGGGGCCCGATCGACGGCCTTTTCGACAACCGTGCCTCCCAGCAATGCCACCGTGCAGATCAGGATTACGTGAAACGAAAAGCTGCAAAACCACCACAGCCCGTCCTCGCGAAACCATGTCGCCATCCGACGCATCGGGCCGGCGCTGGCAATTGCGGCGCATCGGCGACGCCGGCGTTTCTGGCGGGCTCGTCGGCCAACTCTTGCTCTGCCACTGCCGTCACTGCTTTCTGCCGGACTTTCTCGATTTTCGGGCACAAAAGGACAGCCCCCATTTTCGTTGAGACGAAAGTCGGGGCAGTCCGTTCCCTAATGATCGGCACGATCGTCGTCGCCGAAGTCGGCACGGTCGAGCCACTCGTCGATGGGCATTACCTCGCCCGTCTGAGGACCGGAAATCGTCGGCGGCGCGGCCGGCTTGCGCCCCTTCGATCTATCGTAAACGGCGCGAACGCCCAACGCCACCGCGATGACCGCCAACACGCCGAGTCCCCAAATCCACTCGATCGTGCTGCCACTCCCGATTGTCTCGGCCGGCAGCTCCCATTGGAGCCGGCCGATCAACAGCGGTGCCCGTTCCGGCGGCTGGCCCGGCCCGGCTAGCGCCGGCATATATCCGTGAAGCTTCAGAAAATAGCCGGCGAACTCTCGCCGCGCTGGCGGATGTTGAATCCGGTGGGCATCTTCGGAGGATAATCGACGACGATCATGGTGTACAACCGCGTCCGCGACTCCTCCGTTGCGCCCCAGACCTCGTGCAACGGAATTCCAAGCGGATTCTTCCCCAAGTCCTTCGCATCGCAAACGATCAGGTCGAAAGCCACCAATTCGCCACGGTGCTTGCTTGCATCGTCGTAGAGATCGGATAACGCACGTCTTTATCAGCCCGCGCGCAAAGCCGGGCAAACGGTTGATTCGTCACCCACGTACACCAGCCGACCGTATGCCTCCATCTCCTCGGGGCCGATGGCCGACGTGCCGTCCGTGATGGCCTCAAACTCCTCGCGCACGGCTCCCCGCTTGGTCGGAGTCCTCATCGGTCGGGCCGGAGGCCGGTGGTAACGCGTCGGGCATCAAAATCGGGCTGCGCGGCCGTCGGCGCCTTCGCGTTCTCACCGACCAGCCAACGCCACATGCCGGCGTCGCGCCCACACGATCAACATCGCAAGCACGGCAAGCATGAGCAGCGCCGTCACGAGCCGAAGCCGTTCCGCGCCGCGAAACATGCCTTGTTCCGGTTGTCGTTGCCGATGAGATCGCATGGTTCATTATCTGTCGGGCAGCCCGACGAAACTCAACTTTGACAGCTTCCGGCCGTCCGGCAACACCTGACGTGTGCATATGTCGATCACTTTCATCAGGGCATCGTAACGGCACGCGTCGCTCACCTGAATGATGACCTGGTCGAACGGGTTGCCGGCGTCGGCGAAGATCGTCTTGAGCCGACCGTCGAGGGCCGCAAGGCCGGCTACCTGCCATTCGCCGACGGCCAGGCTCTGAATCTCGCCGGTCTTCGGATCGGCTAGCACGCTGATTGTCAGCGTATTCAGGCCCTGGACCGGGCTGAGGTCGGCCGTATGGCGACCGGCCGCCTTACCGCCGTCGACCACGACCGTCGATTGCGGCGGCGGCAGCCTGAGCGAAATCTGCCCCTCGATCGGCGACGGCCGAAACGTCAGGATGAAGAACGTCAGCAACTGGAAGGCCACGTCGAGCATGGCGGCCAGGTTCAACTCGACGCTCGGGTCGGCTGCGTCGCTTCGGCCGTCGCCTGCGCCATCTCAGACCTCCTTCGTGACGGCCTTCAATGCGAACCGCCGAAAACCGTTTTCTTGGCAGGCCCGGATTACGCGGTTGAGCAGCTTGAAGGGCGTGGCCCGATCGGCGCGAATTACCACCATGGTCGGCAAATTCTCCGTAGCCTCGGCATCGGTCGGCCTGAGCCGTGCCGCCATTCTCGCCGCGTCCGCTTCCGTGGCGATATAGTCGGCAATGTCCGTGACCGTCCGTCCGTATACGTTCAGATTACCGAGGCTGTCGACGTTCAGGACCAACAGGCCTTGCTGGCCGTGCGTCTCGACCGGCCGGGCCGACCCTACGACCGGCAGCTTCAGGCTCAGATCGATCTCGGCCGACTTGAAACTGACCACCAACATGAAGAAGGTAATCAACTGGAACACCATGTCGAGGATCGGCGTGAGGTTCGGTTCGGCCCGGACATCCTCCGACAGCTTCGCCGGCATGGCCCTTCTCTCCTTCGCTTGTCATTTCGGCGCAGCGAGGAATCTCTGCGACTGTCAGCGAGATCCTTCGCTGCGTTCAAGATGCCATGTAACATTGCCTCAACTCGATGCCCTGCCCGGAGACGCGGCCGCCGGCGATTTCGCCCGGCCGGCGTGTGAAAAGTGGCGCAATAACTCGTCCGCGGTCAACATGACGGACGTGGAGATGTAGATCACGCGATTGCGGAAAAGTGCGTAGAAGTAAATCGCCGGCACCGACAGGGCGACGCCCTCGAACGTCAGCAGCAACGCCTCGGAAATGCCGTTGGCCACCCGGCCGGCGTCCAATTGGACGCCCGACGACAAAGCGATCGCGCCGAAGCTCGTGATCATCCCCTTCAGCGTCCCCAACAGCCCGATCATTGGCCCCAGCGTGCCGAGCACCGCGAGCATGCTGATCTTCTTTTCCATTTCCGCGGTGATGGCGTCGCCAAAACGTTCGATCGCGTCGCGAGCTTCGGCTAATCCGTTGGGTAGCTCGCTTATGCCGGTGGCCAACAAACGCCCGAAGAACGTATCATCGTCTTTGACCAGGTTGTAGATGCCCTTGAAGTCGCGCTGCTGCAACAGCCCCTCGCACCGGGCCACGGTCTCCGGCGGCGCGGCGACTTCCAGACGCATCTCCCAAAACAGCCGGGCAACCGTCGTAACGAAGTAGAGCGAGAGCAACAGAATCACCAGGCCGATGAACCCTGAACAACGGATGATCCAGAGCAGGCGGCTCTGTTGCTGAATCTCCGTCCTGCCATCGGCCGGTTGATCGGCGGCATTTGCCTCGGCGGCCGGCTTGTTGTCCTGCCCTACGGCATGGCGCGGCGATGCCGCGGCAAACACGGCCGCAACAAGCCCGACTGACAGGAGAATGATCGCCCTATGTGGAACGGACCAAGACCGGTGCATAATATTTCCGAAGCAGTAAACAGTTACCCAGTATCCTCTTTCGGCTTTCGCAATGTCAAGGAAACGGCCAACTTCGGCGAGACCTGCGGCCCGGCTCGTAAAGCATCGTCACCAAAGAACTTCCGCTGCGGGACATCCAGCCGGTTATTGGCACCCAACCATTGACTTGTTCGTGCCGCGGCGCTACAATCGGTCATCATGTTTCTGCACATTGTAAAGTATTCGGCGCTACGCGGCCGATATCTCAGGCAGGCACACCAGTCGGAGAGACTGCCCCGATTTTCGTACCAACTGAAACAGACTGTCCCGCCTTGACGCTCGGACTACCCGTCCTAGAACGCGAATCGAAACAGGCCCCTGTAGGAGGTTTGAAGCATGCCATCGGGTAAAATCTTCGGCGATGTCGTCCAGACAACCTGCAACACTCCCTTGGTCCGCCTGAATCGTGTCATACCGTCGGACGGAGCCACGGTGCTGCTGAAGCTCGAGTTTTTCAATCCCTGCTCGAGCGTCAAGGATCGCATCGGGCGTGCAATGGTCGAGGCCGCCGAACGCGACGGCACGATCAATCCCGAGACGCACATCATCGAACCCACCAGCGGCAACACCGGCATCGCCCTGGCCTTCGTGGCCGCCGCAAAGCAGTATCGGTTGACCATCGTGATGCCTGAGTCGTTCAGCTTGGAGCGACGGGCCTTGTTGCGGGCCTTTGGCGCCAACCTGGAGTTGACGCCGGCCAAGGACGGCATGCGGGGCGCGATTTCGCGGGCACAGCAGTTGGCGGCCTCGACGCCCAATAGCTGGATTCCACAGCAATTCGAAAATCCGGCCAATCCTGACGTCCACGAGCACACAACCGGCCGAGAGATTTGGGAAGACACCGGCGGGCACGTCGACATGATCGTCGCCGGGGTCGGCACCGGTGGGACCATCACCGGCATCACGCGCCACATCCGCGGAAAGAACCCCGATTTCAAGGCATACGCCGTCGAACCCGTCGATTCGGCGGTAATCTCCGGCGGCCAGCCCGGCCCGCATAAGATCCAGGGCATCGGCGCCGGATTCATCCCCAAGAACCTCGACACGAGCCTGCTGAGCGGCGTGGAAACCGTCACCAACGACGAGGCGTTTGCGTGGGCGAGGCGGCTGGCGCGCGAGGAAGGCATTCTGGCCGGCATCAGTTCCGGCGGCAACGTCGCGGCCGCCGCTCGGATGGCGGCGCGGCCGGAAAACCGCGGTAAGGTGATCGTCACGATTGCCGCCAGTTTCGGCGAGCGATACTTATCCACGCCGTTGTTCGAGGGCCTCGCCGGCCCGTCCGATGGAAAGTAGGGGACTGTCCCAGTTTCCGCGTCGACGAAGATGGGAGTGCGCGCTCTTGGCGCAGACCGGCCGATCGTTCGATCTTGCCTCTGCCGCTTTCAGGTGGTAGACTTGCCGGACAATCTCGGTGGCGCAATGCGCCAAATGGCTGCTTCCCAGGAATTGCAACCCTGAGTCTTCGGACTCTTGTAGGCTAGAAGCAGTGTGACGACCGCGTTCCATCATGGGAACGCCGGCCGGGTGCTGTTCTGGCGTCCCCGTTGCAAGGGTCCTGGGAGCGGCCTCGGTTCGGCGTTCCCTTTTTCCTTGCGCAAACATGGTGACCGACGACGAAATGCGAATGATCGCGGAATACGAACAATTGCGCGGCGAAGCTCGCGCAGCTCTACTCGGAATGGGCGGCCGTGGACCGACGCCTGACAGAACTCGAGCGCCGCTTGCCCGACGACTACGTCTACCCCGGCGACCTGTCGAACGACTGGCGACCGCCGTCCTAGCGAGCGAGCAGAACGTATCGCGCCCGAACTTCATCTCGTCCCCGCCGATAGCGGCATGGTCACCGTTCGAGAACGGCGTTACCATAGACGTAGTCGGCGAGCCAAGAGAAAGGGCCGATACACCGGGTTTTGACCGCTGGCCCGAGACAGGAGGGCAACAGGCAACCGAGGTCGGCGTAGCGCCTCTTTCTCAAGACACGCAAACAAGAAGCCCGCCTCTCGGTGTGCGGGCTTCTTGCATTTCTTGGCGGCCGAGTGTCCAAAGTCCGAGCCTTCCCGCCGATGGGCCTGAACACAATTCTGTGTCAACCGGTGGCTTCTAGGGAGACATTCCCATTTTTGTGGCCTCCTGCCACAATAATCGGTACAGTCCCCGGCGGTCACTTGACGTAGTACCCCGATACGCGCCACTTCCCGTCCTTGTCGAGCATGGGGGTCACGGTTTCGAGGGCCACTGCCTTCTTCTCGAAAGATGTCTTGTACTCCAACCGAACGTATTGCCCGTCGGGGCGCCCGGCATTCGCAACATGTAGACCCGCGACTCCAACTGCCGCGACTTCACCGCGCCCAGCGGCTTCCGAATCGCGCCAAGCAGCTTGACGAATTCCTTTCTGTCAACCGTATCCTTCAGGTAGTCTGCGGCCGTCTCCCAACTACGGGCGTACTCTCCACGGTCGACCAGGGCGAGCCACGCATCAGCCGCCGCGACGGCCGCTTTCTCGGCCTCGGCTCGTTTCTCGCTCGTCGGAAAGGCCGCCTCGTTTGGTTTCGGCCCAAGGATCGGCTTCAGGATCAGCGTCACCGGCGTGTCCGGCGGCGGCAGGTGTTCGGCAAACGCCTCGAACGATCGCGCATCCATCGCCCGATAGTTGCTGATCGGCAAATCGAGCATCGCGCCGGAGAGGCTCAAGACGCAGATCATTTCGCCCGTGTCGGCCCGGTAATATTTTTTGCCGCCGCTCTCGTCGGTCACGAACATGCTGCCGGCAAACACCCAGTTGGTGTCCAGTGCCTTCTTGGTCGCCCGATTACGAACCCATTGCTGGGCCGGCGCGGACTGGACCGTACCCTTGCTGTCCTTCCAGCGGACCTCGATGGCGATTTCAGTGCCGGTCGGTGGGATGACTTCCGGCTCGTTGCTCCCTTCGTGCTGCCTGAACTGGGCCGGGTGGCCCGGCACGGCGCCGGCCAACAACAGCCCGGCATGGATGATCGACGGCGTAACGTTGACGGCCACGACCGATTCGTACGACCGGTTGCTGTAGGTGGCGAAGAACTCCAACGGATAGCCGGCCCGGCAGGCTTCGCCTTGCACGATGACGTACTTGTTCTTCGTGTCATACCAGACGGGTTGCTCGGGGTTCAGCCGTCGCAACGCGCTGGCATCGTCCACCAGCGGCGGACCGAGGTCTCGCGGCGGCTCCTCCGCCCGCTCCAACTCCTCGGCCACTTCTTTCTGCGGCGTCTGCGACTTCGACGGCTTCTTTGCCTGCTTAGTCTGCGCCACAGGCGATTTGGCCGGAGCGGTCGCTGCGCCCGCCTCGGCGGCCGACCGTTCTTCGGCCGAACGCTGCTTCACCTGTTCCTGCGACTTGGCCGCCAGGCGCGCCGCTGCGAGATTCCTCCTTGCCGGGCTTCGTCCCACCCCAAGGGCAGCCGGCGAGAACAGCGAAAACAGCCAGTACCGCGACACTACGCGTCGTCCGGTCTATGGTCGGCATCCTCATGATCGTGACCTTTCCGAGCGAGAGAACTCTTGGAAGACATGGCACGAAAACCTCCCTATTTTAGGCAGGGCGGTAGAAACGACAAGAGGGAGCGGCCGCTCGCGATCCCCCCGCGGCGAAAGGGGACAGTCCCATTTCCGCCGATCACCGCTGCGCGGCGGTGCCCGCGAAAATCGGGACAGTCCCCATCGCGAGCCGCGCGTTGTGCCCGATCGGCGACCCAGGCGATGCCCGAACATTCCGGCGCCTATCGTGAGTAGGTATCGAAGAGGCTTCGAACGCGCAACGCCTTCTCGAATGCCGACTTGCCCATCGGCTTCGCGGGGCGCATTTCGATCTCGGCGCGTGCGTCCTTCGCCAGGTCAATGAAGTTCTGGGAACACCGCGCGTCGATCCCGTTAAGCGACACCCACGCCCACAGCGCCGGGTGCTGCGCCGTGATCGCCACCACGAATGTCCCATTCTTCTCGTCCACCTCGGCGGACAGCGCCGGGTCCGCCAGGTTCAATTCTCGGGGATACACGAAGGCGACCGTATTGTCTGAGACAGTGGCACCGTCGACCTCCAGCTCCAGCCATAGGAGGACGTTGTCGGCCCCGTTCCTGTGAAGCTGTTCTTGCAGCGAAAGCGTACGCACCATCTCGCTCTTGTGCGCCGGAATGTCCACGTCGAGAGACCCGGCGGTGAGCGCCTCGCCGAGCAGATCTGTCGCCATCCACTTCAACTTCCCGGTGCAGCGTTGCATGCGGTCGCTGATCACGTACAAATTGACCTTTCCGGTCTTAGCATCCGGCACGCCTGAGACCAAAATCGGCGAGTAGAACTTCTTGGCCATGTTGTGTAACGCCTTCCAGCGGCCGAAGTAGTCGACCGACGACCACGACGAGCCAGGCCAGCAGTCGTCGTATTGCCAATACATGCAGCCGGTAGACCTGGGCCAGTCGCGTCGCCATCCCTCCGCAGCGTACTTGATGGCATACCCCTGCAAAATCTGGCTCAGCCACAGCGTGCTCTCGAAATCCTTTGGATCACGAAAGTACCGTTTCATCGTCTTCATGATCTTGTCGGTTCCGATCGTACCGTCCTCTTTGACGTCCAGGTACATGCGGTTCGAGCACTCGTGATACTTCATCATGTCGGAATAGACCGAATCGCGATCGGACGGCTCGGTGAATGACCGAACGGTTTTCGGCTCCGGAAACGACTGGAATCCGAATTCGCTGGCAAAGCCGTGGATGTCGCGATAGACCTCGAATGGCTTGCCGCCATGCCACACTTCCCAATAATGCACGTTGCCGCAGTCGGGCGAGCCGGTAACGTAGTCTGCTTGCGGCGCCCATCGATGGACCTGCCGCCAAGCGTGTCACGGAAGAGCTTGTAATAGTCTCCTTCACTCATCTTCTCGTCCGTCCACCGGTCTTTATCGCGAAGGCCCATGATCTCGTTGTTGCCACACCAGGCGGCGATCGACGGATGGTGGCGCAGACGCTTGATGTTGTCCCTGGCTTCCGCGGCGACGTTTTGGAGAAAGGCCGGTTCAAAGGCCGGATAGGTCGTGCAGGCAAATTTGAAATCGAGCCAAACGCAAATGCCCAGTTCATCGCAGAGATCGTACAGGCGTCTTCCTCGTAATAACCTCCGCCCCATAGGCGAAGCATGTTCATGTGGACCGCGACGGCATCTTCGACGTAGCGTCGCAGGATGTCCTTGGTAACGCGGTTCGGAAAGCAATCGGCCGGAATCCAGTTGGCCCCCTTGACGAAGAACGGAACTCCGTTGACGGTGAAGTGCAGCGGCGAGGTTGGCGTCTGTTCAACCAGCCGCAGGGTCCGTAGGCCGATGCGCTTGCTGGCGGAATCCAGCCTGTTTCCCTTGCCGTCCCGCAGGTCGACTTTGACCGTGTACAGTGGCTGCGCGCCGATGCCGGCGGGCCACCAGAGCTGCGGATCTGCGATGACGACGTCCGCCTTGGCGCTACCATCCTTCAGAACAGCAGTCGTAGAGCCGATCTCTTTCGAGTCGAGAAAGATGGACACCACTGTCTGAAGTGGTTCGTCGGTGGTCGGGGCGGCTGCCACTTCGGTCGTCACGACAACGCGGCCCTTTGTGGAATGATTCTGCGAGATGGCAACATCCGTTAGTCTTGCCTTGTCGAAAGCCACCAGGCGGATGTCTCGCCAAATGCCGCACGTGATGAGCGTGGGCCCCCAATCCCAGCCGAAGTTGCACGGTTCTTTTCTCACGTAGGCGGACCCGGGATAGGACCACGCCGGCAGCCGCCGCTGGGCTTCCTTGGCATTGATCAGCGGCACCACGGAATCAAATTTGATTTCAATGGTGTTCGGGCCTGTTTCGAGCAGCTTCTTGACGTCAAACTCGTACGTGCGAAACATGTTGTCGGTGTGCGCGCCTTCCGTGCCGTTGAGCTTGATGGTCGCCAAGGTGTCCAATCCCTCGCAACGCAGCAGAACGTGTCGCTTCTCCGCGATCGTCGGCGGAATTTCGAACGAGCGCCGGTAGATCCAATTGGTCCTCCCGATCCACTGCATGCGCTTTCCGTTGTCGCGATAGAACGGATCAGGAATTTTCTTTGCCGCTAACAGGTCCGTATGAATGCAACCCGGGACAGTGGCTGCGATCGCCTGGCCGTCGCCCTCGGCGAACACTTGCCAAGCTCCCCCCAGATCCAGGCAAGCAATGCCGCCCGCCTCTGCAAAGCCGACGTTGCTCCACATGGCTCCCACAGCCAGCAGAAGACCAGATAGGATCGTTGTTCCCTGAAATGCGTTACCCATAGCAACTCTCCCCTTCGTGAGGATCGGACATACAGCCCAGCCACCCTTCCCCCGATTCTAGCGAATGCCAACGGCCGCGTCACGCGCTGCCAGAACGGGTGCTTTTTCGGTAGCCTGCGTGTGCGTCACGAAACGGCACCTCTTGTCCAGAGCTGGCCGGCAAAGGCCCGGACTGCCGCAGACATCTGCGGATGGTATCGTGTAAAGCTCGGAGAATAGGACCGTGGCAGCTTGGTCCGACTTGCGGTCACTTCGAGGCCAGCCGTGGCAGCCGACTCGAGATTTTACAGGTGGAGGACGGGAGGACTACGCTGCGCGGCGAGGAACAAGCAATGAAGGCTTTTCGCAGACGTGTGACGCGGCGGACCGTATTGCAGAGCACGATGGGCGCGGTGGCCGCATGGGCCGCCGGACGTCTTCTGGAACCAGCTTTTGCTGGCGGTCAAAGCCAAGACGCCGGTGCGGCCATCTGGGACGCCCACGTCCACTTAACGCCAGGCCCGGGAACGGTCGAGCAACGGGTTGACCGCCTGTTGACGTGCGCAGATCGGATGGGAATCGAGCGGCTGGTCGTCTTCATGGGTGCTACGTGGGCACAGGATCCGACGCCGGACCAATTGCACCAACAGAACGACGATGTGCTCCCTGCGCCATTGCCGGACTGGCCGAAACGGATTTTGGGAATGCTCTACCTCAATCCAAAGCACACCGAGGCCAGCCTGGAAATGGACCGCTGCCTCGCCAACGGTCCGATGGTGGGCGTCAAGCTTTGGATCGCCATGAAATGCGATCGCCCGGAGTTGGACCCGATCGTACGCCGCGCGGTCGAATTGCAGGTTCCCCTTGTGCAGCACGCCTACTGGCGCGTGATGGGCAACTGGCCGGGCGAGTCCGGACCGATGGAGGTCGCCGCGCTGGCCGCTCGGCACCCTGATGCGCACCTGATTTGTGCCCATACGGGCAACGATTGGGAGCGGGGCGTTCGAGCGATCCGGCCGTACAAAAACGTGATGGCGGAAGTCTCAGGCTGCGACCCCACCGCCGGCATGGTGGAGATGGCCGTGTGCGAACTCGGGGCTGATCGCGTCATTTACGGTAGCGATGCCGGCGGTCGGAGCTTTGCCTCGCAGTTGGCCAAGGTTTACAGTGCCGAACTGCCGGTCGAGGCTCGGCGGAAGATCCTCGGCGGAAACATCCGCCGGTTGCTGCAACCAATCTTGGCCCAGAAAGGGGCAGTGCTGTGATTGTCGACGTCAATGTGAACCTGTCGCGATGGCCGTTCCGCCGCACGCCGTGCGACGAACTCGATCCATTGATCCTGAAGTGCGTGAAGTACCGAGTGCAGGAGGCCTGGGCGGACAGCATCGACGGTCTGTTCCATCGCGACATCGCTGCCGTCAACGAACGGCTCGTGTCGGAATGCTGGCCGAAGGGCCGCGTACGGCTCGTGCCATTCGGGTCGATCAATCCGATGCTGCCCGACTGGCAAGAAGACGTGCGGCGGTGCGTTGAAGAATACAAGATGCCCGGCATTCGGCTGCACCCCAACTATCACGGCTACAAGTTGGACGAGCCCTCGGCCACCGAAGTCCTGGACTTAGCCGCACGGCACAACCTGATCGTCCAACTTGTCGTGCGAATGGACGACGTGCGGGTGCAGCATCGGCTGATGCGGATCGAGGACGTTGACCTTCGGCCGCTGGCGGAACTGATAAAGTCGCGGCCAGGCCTTCGCCTGATTGTGCTCAACGGCCTGACGTTGCTGCACGGTGCTGCCTTACAGAAGCTGGCGGCTGCGGGCCAAGTCTGGTTTGATATCAGCATGCAAGAGGGCATCGCCGGTGTGGCCGAATTGCTGAAATGGGTGCCGCCGTCCCGGATGCTCTTCGGCTCGCATTTGCCGCTATATTCGTTGGAGTCTGCTGTGTTGAAAATGCGGGAGGCGGGCCTGACGAGAGTCAGCGACGGGCCATCGAGTATGAGAACGCCCAACGGTTGCTCAGCGGCACGCGATGATCGCGGCTCCAAATCCCGAGAAACAGGAGGCTCGTATGGCTCGAACACAACCACCTGCCGGTTGTGCGCTGCGTGTTTGCGGCATTGCCGTCGCGTTGCCCATTGGCGCTTCCACGGCCATCCAGATCCTGTCCACCTTCGTGCAGCTTGCATTGTCCCATAGCAGCCGGTAGGCTTAGTGGCGGTTGCTACAGACAGCTCGTCGGCTCGCAACGTATGGCCGGAGAAGTCGCTATCGTGCGCATCATCAATTGGTTTCGACCGTCGTTCAAGCCGCGGTTTTTTCCCGGCTGCATGGCGAAAGCCACTGCGCCCTGATTGGCCGCGGCGCTCTTGCTGGTCGCATCGACTTCGGCGCCGACCCGACGGCAGCGTTGCGTGCCGGAACGGCCAAGCAAGATATCACTCCCACCAAGCCGGTACAGTTGTCTGGTTACGAAGCCCGCAAAGGGCTTTCGCAGGGCGTCCACGACCCGCTGTCGGTTCGCGTTGTCGCCTTCCAGCAGGGAGAGAAGCGGCTGGTGCTCGTGTCGACCGACATCCTCGGCTTCTACGGAGGCACCGCGGATAGCATGCGCAAGGCGATCATGGCTGCCTGCCATCTGCAACCGTCGGAACTATTCCTTTCGGCCATCCACACCCATTCCGGACCCATCGTGACGCTGGGCGGATCGGTTCATCCCAACAACGTCGAGTACACGAAAACACTGGAAACGAGCCTGGTCGCCGCAGTCCGTGAGTGCTGGCTAACACTGCGCCGGTGCGAATCAGCGTTGGCACGGGTTCGTCGCCGGTGGGCGTGAATCGACGCGCCTGGGTGCAAGACTGGAATGATCCAAGTAAGCAGAAGTTCTGGCTGGGCCGCAATCCAGACGTGATGACCGACCGGGAAGTCCAGGTCTTGAAGGTGGCCAAGGCCGATTCGAGAGACCTTATCGCCGTGCTGTTTGACTATCCGATGCATAGCACCGGCATGGGCACGGGCAACTACTTGATTACCGGCGACGTCCATGGATTGGCAGAGCAATTCATTGAAAAGTACCTCGACGGCGGCGTAATCGCTCCGGCGTTCGCCGGCGCGTCGGGCAACATTGATCCCTGGTATCGGACATTGCCGAAGTTCAAGACAGGAAACGGTTGGGTTCCTGAAACGGAACTCATGGGCACGATGCTAGGTGAAGAAGTGGTTTACGCCTTGGAAAGCGCGAAGAAGGCCTCCCCGGCAGGTCCGATCAAGACCAGCTTCAAGACCCTGACCTTGCCACGGAAACGCCGTGATAACATCGTGACCACGACCGGCGGCGAGACCCGCGAGTTTAACGTGACGATCGCCTGCCTTGGCGACGTTCCGCGTTTGTCGGATTCGGTGCCGAGATCTTCAACGAGATCGGCAAAGCCATAAAGCGAGCGTCGCCGTTTCCGCACACGTTCATTATTACGCATTGCAACGGTGCGGCCGGCTACCTGCCTACGAAAGCAGCGTATGCGGAAGGCGGTTACGAAGTTGAGACCAGTCCGTTCACATCTGATGCCGCCGGCGTGGTGCTGAAAGAAGTCGCCGATATGCTGCGGCAGTTGAAGAACCACTAACTTGGGGAGAATGGTAATGCCTTCTGCGGTTTGTCTCCGTTCATGCGCGATGTTGCTGTTTGCGGCTACCTCCGCTTTCGCCGCCACTCCGGCGTACCGCGACGCGTCACAGCCGATCGAAAAAGCGCGTCGAGGACCTGCTGGGCCGGATGACGCTGGAAGAAAAGATCGGGCAGATGAACATGCCCTGCGTCTATGAGTCGGGCAGCTGGGCAAGACGATCCCCGAAAAGACCGAGGCGGTGCAAAGAGTTCGCCGCCGGCACGTTGTTGACAGGCCTGGGACCGGGCGGCGGCTTCTTCACGCTTGCCCAACACAATCCTCCGCCAGGGCCCGCGGCAGCAGGCCGAGTTTCTCAACCGCCTCCAGGGATCGCCAGCGAACAAACGCGGCTGGGCATCCCGCTGCTTGAAACGGAAGAAGGGACGCACGGCCTGATGTGTCCCGGCGGGACGATTTTTCCGGAAGGGCCGGCGCTGGGCAGCACCTGGAACATGGAACTTCTGGGCCGTGTCTACGCCGCGGTGGCCCGCGAAGCCCGGGCGATTGGCGTCCACCAGACCTTCACGCTGGTCATCGAGCCGATCCGCGATCCGCGACTGGGACGCAACGAGGAAGCGTACAGCGAAGATCCCTTCTCTGTGTCGCGCATTGCCGAGGCCATCGTCCGTGTCCGATGCAGGGCGACGACGTCTCCGCGCCCGACAAGGTCGTCGCCGGCCTGTGCCACTATCCGGGCCAAAGCCAGCCGGTCAGCGGGCTGGAGCGCGGGGCGATGGAAATCTCCGAGCGGACGTTGCGGGAGGTCTTTCTGCCGCCTTGGGAGGCCGGCATCAAGGAGTGCGGCGCTCTGGGTGTGATGGCCACCTATCCCGCCATCGACGGCATGCCCACGCATGCCTCGAAGAAGCTGCTCACGCAGCATTCTTCGGCGACGAGCTTGGTTTCGACGGCCTGGTGCTCTCCGAAGGCGGCGGCATCGGCACGCTCGTCTACGAAGGGCTGGCGCCGCACGCAAAAGGAGGCCGGCGCACTTGGCGCTTGCCGCCGGCGTCGACGTCGGCATCTCCTTCGAGTCGGGCTACATGCACGACCATGATCGCGAACGTGCGCGAAGGCAAGGTGCCGATGGGTCTGATCGACCGCGCCGTCCGCCGCATCCTCAAGCAGAAGTTTCGCCTCGGCCTGTTCGAGCGGCCATTGGTCGATCGCGATCACGCGGTCGAAGTCGTCCACCACGCCGACCATCAGGAGCTCGCGCTGGAAGCGGCTCGCGAGAGCGATCGTGCTGCTGAAAAACGAGAACAAGCTTGCTGCCGCTTAAGAAGTCGCTTCGGCTCGATCGCCGTGATCGGGCCCAACGCCGACGACGCGCACAACCAGCTGGGCGATTACGTGCCTGCGGTATCCCGCAGCACATCATGACGGTGCTGGAAGGCATCCGCAAGACGGTCGTCGCCCGAGCACCGAAGGTCACCTACGTCAAAGGCTGCGATGTCGTCGGCGCAGATCGTCGACGACTTCGCCAAGGCGAAGCGACGCCGCCGCTGAGGCCGACGTGGCCGATCGTCGTCGTCGGCGAATGCGCACTGGCACAGGACCGAGAATGGTCGCGCGACCGACGGCGAGGGCGACGACGCCGCCACGCTCGAATTGACCGGCCGCCAGCAGGAGCTGGTCAAGGCCGTGCAGGCCACCGGCACGCCGACGATCGTGGTGCTTGATCAACGGCCGGCCGCTGGCCACCCGCTGGATCGCCGCAGCACGTCCCGGCGATCGTCGAGGCCTGGCTGCCGGGCGAGCAAGGGCGGCCAGGCAGTGGCCGAAGTGCTCTTCGGCGACGTCAATCCCAGCGGCAGGCTGCCGGTGACCGTTCCCCGCCACGTCGGGCCAACTGCCGGTCTACTACAACTACAAGAAGTCGAAGCGCTACTGGCTGCAGCACGGCTGGGGCACACGCCTACGTCGACCTGGACCGCCAAGCCGCTCTATCCGTTCGGCTACGGCCTGAGTTACACCCGCTTCGAGTACAGCGACCTGCAAGCTCAGCGCCCAGCGACGATCGCCCCGGCCGAATGCGATCGACGTGTCGCTGAAGGTGAAGAACATCGGGCGACCGCGCCGGCAAGGAGACGGTTCAGCTTTACATCGAGGACGTGATCAGCAGCGTTGCGACGCCGGTGAAGCAACTTCGCGGCTTTGCAAAGCTTGACCTGGAGCCGGGCGAAACAAGAACCTGCCGCTTCAGGCTGACGCCCGACGACTTGGCACTCTACGACGTCAACCTCAAGCGCGTGGTCGAGCCGGGCAAGTTCCGCGTGATGGTCGGAGCTTCGTCTGATGACATTCGCCTGCAGGATGAGTTCGAGATGCAATAGCAGCTTCAGCCAATGGAAACGCCAACATGTCTGTGGCCGGCGGCGGCACGACGCCAAAACTGAAACGCGTCCTGGGCCTGTGGGAACTGGTGCTCTATGGGATCATCCTGATCCAGCCAACCGCGGCCATGCCGCTGTATGGCGAGGTGAGTGCGAAAGCACACGGCCACGTCGTCACCACTACTTCCTTGCATGGTGGCCATGCTCTTTACGGCGATTAGCTACGGCCGCATGGCAAACGTGTATCCAGCGCCGGTTCCGCGTACACGTATGTGGGACAGGAATTGCATCCAGCCTTGGGCTACTCGACCGGTTGGTCGATGGTCTTCGACTATGTAATGAACCCGATTATCAGCGTCATCTTCTGCGCAGGCACGGCAATGGCGCTGTTCAGCACATTTTCGTTTGAGCTTCCCTCCTGGGTCTGGAAGATCTTCTTCGCCGCGCTTTTTACGGCCCTGAATCTCCGTGGGATCAAGGCGAGCGCGAGAACGAACAAATGGATTGCGGCAGGCCTGATGGGCGTTGTGGTGGTGTTTCTGATTGCAGCGGCGCGATACATCTGCCTGGATACCAATGCGGCGCTGGGGCGTTTCCTCCGACCGTTGTACGATCCTGAATTGTTCAAGCTCAGGGACGTTTCGGCCGGCGCAGCGCTAGCCATGACCACTTACATCGGCTTTGACGCCATCTCGACCCTTTCAGAGGAAGCACACAATCCGCGCCGCAACATCCTGCTGGCTACCGTGCTAACGTGCGTGATCACCGCGTTGCTGGCAGCCACGCAGTGTTACGCCGCGCAATTGATCTCCCCAGGGCACGTGAAGTTCGAGGATCCCGTCACGGCTTTCGCTCAAATTGCCGAACGCGCAGGTGCTGCCTGGCCGGCGTTGGTCGGGTTGATGGGCGCAGCGTGGCTTGGCGTTTTGGTGAACTTTGCGCTTTTGTTTGCACAAACGGGATCAGGGTCGGGGGCTCATTTGGCGGCCGGGCGACTGCTGTATGGCATGGGCCGCGATAACGCTATTCCGCGACGCTTTTTCGGTGTCCTGACCTCGCGAACGGGGATCCCGAGCAACAATATCATCCTCGTCGGCGCTCTGGCACTGGCTGGCGCGTTCCTGGTCGACTTTGGCCTCGGCTGCGAGATGCTGAATTTCGGCGCTTTAATCGGCTTCATGGGCGTCAACATTGCGACATTCGTGCATTACTTCGTACGGGCGAAGGAGAAAACGGTCCCCAACTTCATTATGCCGCTTATCGGCTTCTCCATCTGCGCATACTTGTGGTGGAATTTGAAGCCGACGGCACAAATCGTCGGCTCGACGTGGCTCCTCTTTGGCCTGCTATACGGTGCTTGGAAAACGAACTGGTTCCGCCACACGATCGAATTTTCCGCCCCGGATGAAGAAGACGAGGAAGCGCGCGTTGCCGCCGTGCAAAGCGAATGAAGTCTGCTCCACCCTATTTGCACCAAACACCTTATTCCTCGATGAAGCCAAGGCAGGAGTATCACGCGAAAGTCTGGTGAAGGCTTTGCAGGCCGAGGGCGTGCGGGCTTCTGTCTGGGAGTACCCGGAAAATCACAAGTTCGCTATTTATTCCGAGCCGCAGTGGTGGCATCATCCGGTAGATGTGCCCAAGGTGCTGCCGGGTACTGATACAGTCAATGCTCGCGCGTAAACCTCCCCCTGTTCCGCCCGGAGTGCCTGAGTTGGTCGAGCAGTACGTTGCCGCCTTCGAGAGAGTATTGGCGCATCGGAACGAGCTGGCATAGCCTTCCCATGCCGATGAAAGAGATCGCGGCGCTGTCCGGCGTGACACAGGTCAGCGACCGGTGAGACTCGCAAGAGTCCATACCGCGACGGACCACTGGCGTGGATCGGGCCCTAAACCTCGACACAAATCCATTGCCGTTGATTGGCCGATCGCTCGACAGCATCGAGCACGCGCTGGCAAGCTACCCCGTCGACAAAGTCAGGCCGGAACGGCTCGTCGTTGGCGATTCCGCGGAGGAAATTGGCGATCTCGATCACGAACGTATCGGCGTAGCCGATGCCATGTCCTTGCGGCCAAGGCCCGCCGCCGTAAGGATGGGTGTCGTGCGTGGCGTTGATTTTGACAAAGCCTTGTTCGGCAATCGGCCTGGATTTGTCGTAGAAGTACAGGAAGTTCTGCTCTTCGAAGTCCCAGTACAACGAACCCCGCTCGCCGTTGATCTCAATGCAGTTATGATTCTTCCGGCCGGTGGCAAACCGCGTGGCCTCGAAGCAGGCGGTGGCACCGTTGCTGAGCTTGCCAAGGAACTGCGCCACGTCGTCGACCGTGACCGGAGCCTGAATGCCGCCGGGCTTCGAGGCGTCGACCGGCCGTTGGTGGACGAACGTTGCCAACTGGCCGACGACCTCCGCGAACTCCAGGCTGGTGATGAACCGGCAGGCGTCGATCGAATGGGCACAAATGTCACCCAACGAACCGGAACCGGCCAGCGCTTTGTCGAACCGCCAGACGTGCGGAAACTTCGGATCCGATGGCCAATCCTGGGCATAGCGGGCATAGACATGGTAGATCCGCCCGATGCGGCCCTCGATCGACCAGGCGCTTGGCCAAGGCTTGGGCCGGCGTGCTGCGGTAGGAAAAGCCGCAACAGTTCTTGACCTTGGCCTGCGCCATGGCCGCGGCCATTTCTTCGGCGTCAGCCAGATTGTTGGCCAGTGGCTTTTCGCATAGTACGTGCTTGCCTGCTCGCGCAGCGGCCAACGCGATCGGCTTGTGCAGCGTGCCGGGGGCGGCAATGCTAACTAGGTCGATGTCGTCGCGAGCGACGAAGCGTGCGCCAATCTGTCTCAACCGATTGCCAGCCAAACTTCTTGGCAAAGGCGGCGAGATTCTCGTCTGTATCCTTCGCACACAACGCCGTCATTTCGACTTGGCAAGCAAGGTTGTACCAGATGCCCGCGTTGCGGAATCCATTGGAATGGGCCACGCCCATGAATTGATGGCCCACCAGTCCCACGCGAATCGTCTTCATAATCTACACCCTCGTGCAACAGCTGGAAAAAGCGGCGTTCCGATAGGTGGCCGCGCCTAACTGCGTGCCGTACCGATCCGCCGCCAATCGACTATCTCGTTTTCGCGGACGAAGCGGCGCAGGCCTGCAGAATTTCTTGCCGGCCTGCGCGATCTCCTGATCGGTTGAATTAATATTGATGCCGAATGCCGAGCCAAGACCGGCATCGACAACGCCAACACTAACGTTGATAGCTCGTCGCAGGATGTCGTCGGTCTGGGGATAGGCGCCTTTGCCGTACGGTTGGCCGGCCTCCTTCAGGTAGCGGGTAACGTGTTCCATGTTGGCGTACACGTGCCATCCGCTGTGATCCACAGTCGTCGTTCCCAAGGCGGCGGCCACTTCCGCAGCCTTCGCCACGTGCTTCGAAGATGACGGTACACAGCGTGCCGCACTCGCCTTCGGGATCGTGTAACGTGCGAAATCGAAAGCCCACCGCGTCACCGATCAGCGCCTTGAGCTTCCGCTTCTTCGCGCGCAAGGTAGACGTAATATTGTCCAGCTTCCGAAGCTGCGCCAGTGCCAAGGCGCCGAGGATCTCGTTGACGCGGAAGTTGAGGCCCAGAATACTGCGGTTGCCGACTTCCAGTCCCGCTCGCATGGGCTTGTGCCCCTGGTCGTGGATGCCGAATGCCCGTTCGTACAACTCCTGGTCATTCGTAATCACGATGCCGCCGTCACCGGTGGTGATCGTCTTATACACGTTGAGCGAAAATGCGCCCATGCGGCCGATGGTGCCGAGCTTCCGGCCGTGGTAAGTGCCGCCGTTTGCTTGGCACGCGTCTTCCAACACCATCAGTCCGTGCTTCGTGGCAATCGACATGATGGCATCCATGTTGCAAGGATTGCCGAGCATGTGAACCGGCATGATCGCTCGTGTCTTCGGCGTGATGCGGCGCTCGACGTCCTTCGGGTCCAGCGTGAGGCTTTCGTCGATCTCGGCCAGTACCGGAACGACACCGATAAAGATCAACGCCGAGTAGGACGCTACGAACGTGTAGGCGGGCACGATCACTTCGTCGCCCGGCTTCAGACCCATCGCCAACGCTGAAATCGTGATGGCGCTTGTGCCGGAACTTGTTGTCAAGGCGTGTTTGGTGCCGCAATATTTCGCAAACTCTTTCTCGAACGAATAGACTTTGTGCGTGAACTTCGGGTCGTTGAGGTCTCCGTAACGGGAGAAATACCCGGAGTCCAATACCTGCATCACCTCCCGGCGCTCTTCGTCTCCGATCCAATACGATCCTGGGCCTGGCATCTGTTTTTCCTCCCGTTCGTACGCGATATTGCTGGGGCCACCGAGCAAGTCAAATATCGATCCCGTCCCTCATGACCAACGACCGCGAAGTGCGCGTTATACGTGAGGTGAGCCGCTTTGTCCAGACTGCCAACGGTCGATGCGCCATTTCCTGTTCCCGCCGCACATGACGATGGCACCGCATGATGACGTACGGATTATGCCGCCTGACTATGAACGTGAGCAGATCGGAAGTAGAATGCGTTTTGCGAAGGTGATTTCGTTTCATCGGAAGTCTGGGGTTCTGACAAGCGGATCGTCGCCGGCAGCGTGAGTCGCAATGGCCTGTTCCGAACGCTAGAAGAACACAATACCAGGAGACGCATCATGTTCCGAGAGCGCCTGTGCGCGGTGCTTGCAGCCGTCACGCTCTTGCTCGCGTCGGTCGTAGCGAGCGCCGCCGAACCCCAGTATAGGCCGGTCCCGGCAACGATCGTCCAAGCCCGCGACGGACTCGGCAACGTCTTGGCCAAGCTTGCGGCTGGCGAGGACGTGACGAATCGCCTACTTCGGTGGATCCATCACCGCCGCCGACGGCTGGCGGATCAAAACTCGGGAGTGGTTCGCCCAGGCCTTTCCCAAGGCAAAGGTAGGCGAAATCAATGCCGCGATCGGCGGCACCGGCAGCGATTTGGGCGTCTTTCGTCTGAAGCACGACGTGCTCGACCAGCGACCGGACCTGATCTTTATCGAGTTCTCGGTCAACGACGGCGGGGCCCCGGCCGAGCAGATATGGAAGGCCATCGACGGAATCGTCCGGCAAATCTGGATGGCCGATCCGCGGACCGACATATGCTTCGTGTACACCTTCCGGGTCGGTTACGAGAAGGACCTCGGCCGGCGGCTATGCCCCAGGGCGGCATCGGCCACGGAGATGCTGGCCGAGCATTATGGAATTCCCTCGATCAACGTCGCCCTGCGGATCGTCGAACTCCAGGAGCAAGGCAAGCTGATCTACAAGTCGGACAAGCCGGCTGGCAGAAACATGATCTGCTTCTCCCGTGATGGCGTCCATCCATTGGACAAAGGGCACCAAATCTACACCGACGTGATCGCCGACGCCGTGACCGCCATGCAAAACACGTCCAAGCCGATGGACCATGCGGCAAAGCTGGTCACACCGTTTGTTTCGGACCACTGGCAGGCGGCCAAGATGGTGCCGCTTGGCAAGTCGATGCTCACCGGCGATTGGACGCTCCTACCGGAAAACAGCCCGCTGGTCCGCAGTTTCGGCCGGCGCATGGGTCCCCTGTGGGAAGCGACCACGCCCGGCAGCCGGATCACGTTCCGTTTTCGCGGCTCGCAGGCAAAGCTCTACGACGTGTTAGGCCCCGACGGCGGCCAGGTGATCGTCACCGTCGACGGTCGGACACGCAAGAAGCCGGTGCCCCGCTTCGACAGCTATTGCACCTACCACCGCATCGCCACGCTGGACATTGCCGCGAGGCTGGATCCAGCAGCCGTACATACGGTGACGATCGAGATACATCCCGAACAGCCGGACCGCCGGGCAGTAGCCTTTCGTCTCAAGGATCCGGACAAGGAGTTGGCCGGACCAAAGTATCAAGGCACGAAGGTCCGCGCGAGCCGAATCCTCCTGCTTGGCGAGTTGGTGGAGTAAAACGTTATGGAGCCCCTTTCCAACTTGCTGGCGGATTGTCGGCGCGAGCAATTTTCGATGCCGGGCGGATCATGCGCAAGACGCCTCTCCTGGAGAGCGGTCTTCCTGCAAGCGGTTGCATTGTCGGCAGCTTGCTCGCTGCCGTCATGGTCCCATGGCGGCGCAGCCGCGTCGGCAGTGGAGCAGATCGCGTGCTGGACGGCAAGATCGGCGAGTCTGCCATCATCGCCCGCCGTAGCGGCGATCCGTGGTTTGTCGGCTGCATGAATGCCGGTCAACCGCGCGCGTTCGACCTGCGCCTGGATTTCTTGGACCGCGGCAAACTCTACGTGGCGCAAGTCTACGCCGACGACCCAAGTGTTCCCACCCGCACCCACGTCCGGCTCGAGCGATCCCTGGCCAACGCCGCAGGCGTGCTGAAAATCGCTGTTACCGCGCATGGAGGCGAGGCCATTCGGCTTGCGCCGCAAGGCGAGTGATAGCAAGCTCGGAGGCAAATCGCTCCTGGCTCATACAGAATTCGGCCCTGCATGAGCCACCGGCAAGACGTCACTTCGCGCCTGCCGAAAGGTGCATTGTTGCCGACTGGCTCCTCCGATGCTGGGGGATGTGTTGGCAAGGCGCGACCTCTTTTCTAGGCTAGAAGGAGTGGCGAAGTTCGGGGGGGTGAGAAATCTGCGGCAGTAACCGGTTGGGACTCCGCCAGAATCTGAGAGCCTGAAGCATGGACTCCTTGCGCCTGTCGGGATCGATCTTGGAACCACGTTTTCGGTGGTTGCCTATCTCGACGACGCCGGTCGGCCGCTGACAATCACGAACTTCGAAGGCGAGCCGCTCACGCCGAAGCGTAGTCCTCTTCGATACATCGTCGGTCGTCGTCGGACGAGAAGCCGTGAAGGCTCTGTGCATTGAGCCGAACCGAATCGCGGAATGCGCCAAGCGGGATATGGGATTCCGCCACGTATTCGAAACCGATCAACGGCGTGCTGTTTCCACCCGAGGTGATCCAGTCGTTTGTCCTGGAGAAGCTGAAGCAGGATGCCCAGCAGAAGATCGGGGCCTTTGAGAAGGCGGTGGTCACGGTTCCGGCCTACTTCAACGAGCCACGCCGGAAAGCCACCCAGGATGCCGGGCGTTTGGCGGGCATCGACGTTGTGGACATCATCAATGAGCCGACGGCCGCGGCCATCGCCTTCGGGTTCCAGCAGGGGTTCTTATCGCCGAAGGGAGAGTCGCAGCAACCCGAGACCATTCTCGTATATGACCTTGGCGGCGGTACATTTGACGTGACATTGATGCAGATCGACGGCACAAGCTACACCGCGCGAGCGACGGCCGGGGACGTGTATCTGGGAGGAGTCGATTGGAATCAGCGTTTGGCCGACTACCTCGCCGGCGAATTCCAGGCGAAGACATGGCGTCGATCCCAGGTCAATTCCGGCGGCCTTCCAGCGCCTTCTGCGAGTGGTCGAAGAGGCGAAGCGAACGCTTTCGTCGCGCCTTCGAAGCGACCGTGATGTTCGACCATGCCGGTCAAACCATTCAGTCCACCGTCAGTCGGCAGCAATTCGAATTGATCACAAGCGATCTCTTGGAGAGAACTTGTATAACCGTCCGAAGCGTATTGCGCGAGGCGGCCGTAAGCTGGAAGGACATAACGCGACTGCTGGTCGTCGGTGGGGCGACGCGGATGCCGATGGTCGAGAGGATGCTGGCGGAGGAATCGGACATGAGCGTGGACCGCACGCTGTCGGCGGACGAGGCCGTCGCGCACGGCGCCGCGCTCTATGCCGGGCTACTCCTCAATTCGGGGAAGATCTCCGAACGGTCGATCAGCGTCCATAACGTAAATTCGCATACGCTCAGCGTGTTGGGAGTCGAATCGGCGACGGGGCGACCTCGCGCCGAAGGTCATGATTCGGCGCAACACGGTATTGCCGGCAACCAAGGCTGCACGGTTCGAGACGCTGCACGACAATCAGCCGAGCGTCGCGGTTCAGGTGGTGGAAGGCGGCGATGCGGCGGGACTGAATGCAACGCCGATCGGAAAATGCGTGATTCAGAACCTCCCGGCCGGCCTCCCCAGCGGAACGCGGGTGGACGTGGTTTTCGAGTATGCGGAGAACGGCAGACTTACGTTGAAGGCCCGATTGCCGATGGCGAAGCGCGCGGCTGTGCTGACGATCGAACGCGAGTCGGGCCTCTCCGACACGATGTTGCAAACGTGGCTGGACCGCCGCAACAATCGCGACGGGCCGCTGAGGCTGAGCTAGCGCGAGCGGAAGCGGAAGAGAAGAGGTCCGGTGTGCTATCCGACGGATCATCAATTTCGGGTCAATGATGGCCGACTTCGATCCCTATTACAAATGGCTCGGCATTCCGCCGACAGGAACAACCGCCGCACCACTACCGCTTGTTGGGCATCGCGACTTTCGAGTCGGACCCCGACGTGATTGACGCCGCCGCCAGCCGGCAGGCCGCTTATCTTCAGGGTTGCGCCACGGGGCCGCACGTCGCCCTATCGCAGAGGCTGCTCAATGAGGTGGCGGCCGCCCGCCTTTGCCTGCTCAACGCCAAGACAAGGGCAGCCTACGACGACGGGCTTCGGACGAGCCTTGCGCCGCGCGTGGAGCCCTACGTCGAAAAACCGGCCGCCGTTTCGCCGCCATTGGTTTCGGCGGTCGAGACTCCGCCGTCTCCGAATAATCTCGACGTTCTCCCGCAAATCGGCCAGATAGGCGCGATATCCACGGCAAGAACGACACGGTACGCGAGGAAGGTGCGAGGCAGGTCGAAACGATCGTCAACGCGCAGCGTTCTGTTGATTGCCCAGATTATATTGGGCGGCGTGGCCGGTTTGGCCCTCGGCGGCTTCATTATTTTCTTGGTGAACCCGAAGCATCCCCTGTTCAAATTTCTCGCCCTTCCTCCCAAGAAACCGGCCTCGTCTCCGCCCCAAGGTAAAGGGCAGCCGCCACAGCGAAATCCTAATGCCCCTCCACCGCCACGTGGGCTTCCGGCGGAATTCTCTAACGCAGTTCCGCCGCCAGGTGGGCTTCCGGCGCAACCAGCGCCCCAGCCCGTCCCGAAGGCGGCACCTCCGCCGAAGGGCATACCGCAGGGCATGCCTTGGAACATTGGCTTGGATTTTTTACGCAACGTGAAGCGCACCACGCTTCCGCCCGCGGCGAAAGCGAAGGATGCTGAAATCAGAATCGAAGGGGTCGTGAGACTAGATACGCCCTACGAGTTGAATCCGAAGAACGGCGTGCTCGGGTTTGGTCAGCCCGTGGATATTCGGTTCACAGACTTTCCCGCTGCCAGCATCCACGTCTCGCTCGGAGCGAGGAATGCGTTTGTGGAGGTCGCCCCCAAGCTGGATATCGGACAAGGAAAGAAGGTCCCGCTTACAAAGCAACGAATTGACTGGTTTCGCCGGGCCTTAGCGAAAAAGGCAGACGATATGGTCCAAAAAGTGGAGGCAGCCAAGCGGGAAGCTGCCAAGATCGATGCCTGGCTGAAAGCGCCCGGGCAGAAACTGCCGCAAGGCGCGCTGCGGCCCAGCTACGACTAAAAATGCTAAAAGAGCAGGAGATTCCGGCTCTGAAGAAACAATCCGCTTCCGCACAAAAGAATTGCGATGACATGGCGGCGCTTGCCCAGATAATCGAAAAAGCCCGAGGGATTGCAGGCACCCAACTCGTCATTCAATAACGCGATACCCAATTCCGGGCGGGGCCCAAAATGTGCGTGATGCCCCCGAGCAAAGCCTTGCACTGGCTCGCGCCGCTGGCAATAATGCCTGGCGACGATTGGCACGAAGAAGAGACGCGTTTCCCTGTTCCCTCTGGCAATCCCCACACGCGAGGAGCCCATGCGATCCGTAAGAGTGCTGTCCACCATCCTCGCTGTCGGGACATTTCTCGTCATCGTCTTCGGCAAGATCGTGCGGGTCACCGGCGCCAGCACCTCGATACCGGACTGGCCGCTGGCCTTCGGTCGGTTAGTCCCGGAGATGACCCCCCTGGTCTTCTGGGAATGGTCCCATCGCCTGCTCGTGCTGATGGTTTTCATCACGATGGTGACACTGATCATCCGAACGGCCTGGCTGCCGGGGAGGCTTTGGATGTACTGCTTGATGTCGCTACTGATGCTCTTGGTTCCCGCGGTGATCGGCGGGCTATCGATCCTATACCCGCTGCACTGGGTGTACGCCGCGCTTGACCAGGCCTTCGCGATGCTCTTTTTCGCGAGCGTGGTCGGGCTGGCGGTATGGTCGCGGATGGTCGACGTGGATGCTGACGGACGGCGAATCGCCCGTCAGGTCAGCCCACGTCGTGCCGAGGCATAATCCGGAGAAGTCGCTACGCACGGAAGACAGTGCGTTGCCGACTGCCGAAGCCGTCGACGATCGTGTGGCAGTTCCTGTTCCAGCACCGGCGGCCGCTGGCTCTGTCAAGCGTCATTTGATGGATTGGGTGCCACGGGCATTGCCCGTGTCCGTTCGGGAAAGCACTGGCAAAGCCAATGGCACCCAAAGGCACGCCCCATCAATCTAAGAATGACAGAGCACTAGCGCTTTGGCTGCCTACGGCCACATGCCGCTTGCCCGCCTTCGTCGAGCACACCGACGGGTACGCGCGAAGCTGGCTCAAGCACCCCCCTAACAAGGTCATTTCAGGCGACTCAGCGTCGGATCGCGCGATTCATCGTGGCGGGAAATTTTATCCAGATGCTGGACAGCGAGGCGCCACGGTAAGATGATTGGCAGTACAGGCGCCGTGATCAGCATGAAAGGAAGACCCGGATGGAAAAGACGATTCAGTTCAAGCTCAATGGCAAGCCCACAAGTCTGAACGTGGACGGAGAGCGAACGCTTCTCTGGGTCTTGCGATCTGATCTGAAGCTGACCGGCCCCAAGTATGGGTGCGGCGAAGGCCATTGCGGCGCATGCACCGTGCTGGTGGACGGCGAGCCGGTGAAGTCTTGCCAGGTCCCCGTGAGTCGCGTTGCGGGCAAGGAGGTCGTCACGATTGAAGGGCTGGCCGAAGGCGACCGTCTGCATCCGCTGCAGGAGGCGTTCATGGAGCACGACGCCTTCCAATGCGGCTTCTGCACGCCGGGGATGATCATTCAAGGCGTGGGCTGGTTGAAGAAGAATCCCAAGCCGAGCCGTGCCGAGATCGTGCGATTCATGGAGCCCCACTACTGCCGATGCGGGGCGCACGTGAGAATCATCGAAGCCATCCAGACCGCCGCCGCACGCATGAACGGAGGGAAGAAGTCATGACCGAAGACGACCGCGACTACCTGGAATTGGATTTCCGCGACGATTCTCGGACGGCTTTCCGCACCGACCGCCGAGATTTTCTCAAGACCGTAGGCGGCGGCATCCTGATCTTTCTTGTCCCTCGGCGATGCCGAACTGTTCGCCCAGGAGGGCCGCCTGCCGTCCCTCACCGGCTGCCCAACGATTTCAACGCCTTTCTCAAGATCGGCGAGGACGGGCGGGTCTCGGTGTTTCACCGGCAAGATCGAGATGGGGCAGGGCATCATCACCTCGCTGGCCCAGATGCTGGCCGACGAACTCAGCGTGCCGCTGGACCACGTCGACATGGTGATGGGCGACACCGATCTCTGCCCCTGGGACATGGGCACGTTCGGCTCCCTGAGCACGCGGATGTTCGGGCCGCCGCTGCGGGCAGCGGGCGCCGAGGCCCGAACCGTGCTCATGGAACTGGCCGCCGAGCGGCTGGAAAGCCCGTCGATCAGCTCGCCGCGGAAGACGGAGTCATTTTCGTCAAGGGCCAGCAAGCGCCAGCGGGTGTCTTACGCCGACTTGACCCGCGGCAAGCGAATCCAGCGGCATCTGACGCAGAAGGCCCGTTGAAGGACGTCGCCGATTTCACCGTGGTCGGCAAGCCGACCGTAAGCGCGACGGGCACGACAAGGTAACCGGCCAGGCGAAATACGCGGCGGACATCCAGCTTGCCGGGCATGCTGTATGCCAAGATTCTGCGGCCGCCGGCGCACGGGGCAACGCTCAAAAGCGTCGACACCTCCGCGGCGGCGGCCAGTCAAGGGCGTCCACGTCGTCCGCGAAGGCAAGATCGTGGCCGTGCTCCACGAGCATCCCGACGTCGCCGAGATGGCGCTTGAAAAGGTGCATGCCGAGTTCGACGTGCCCGAAGCCAAGGTAGACGACACGACGATCTTCGACCACCTGCTGAAGCTCGCCCCGCCGGGCAAGAACGATTGCCGAAGGAGGAGACCTGAAGGCCGGCGAAAAGCTCGCGTCGCACGCTGGTCGACGCCACGTACTTGAACAGCTACGTGGCCCACGCCGCCCTGGAGCCGCACGCCGCCACGGCCCAAATCGAGGACGGCAAGGCAACGGTATGGGTCTCGACGCAAAACCCGTTCACCGCGCGCGACCAAATCGCCGCGGCGATCGGTTTCGCCGCCGACAAGGTCCGCGTCATTACGCCGTACGTCGGCGGCGGTTTCGGCGGCAAGACGTATAACCAGCAGGCCGAGGAGGCCGCGATTCTGGCCAAGGCCGTCGGCAGACCCGTCCAGGTTTCCTGGACCCGCGCCGAAGAGTTCTTCTTCGATACCTTCCGGCCGGCCGCCATCGTGAAGATCAGGTCGGCGTCGACGACGCCGGGCGGATCGTCCTCTGGGACTACCACGTGCTATTATGCAGGGGAGCGCGGCGCGCGGCACTTCTACGACATCGCCAACCACTCGACGGTAAGCCATTCGGAGGGCTGGCGGTCGGCAACCCGCATCCAACCGCTGGCCACCGGCGCGTGGCGCGGCCCGGGCGTCAACACCAACTCCCACGCCAGGGAATCGCAAATCGACGCGATGGCCGCCAAGGCCGGCATCGACCCCGTGGAATTCCGCCTGAAGAATCTCAAGGACAAACGGATGATCCGCGTCTTGACGGCGGCGGCGGAAAAGTTCGGCTGGACGCCTCACAAAGCGCCAAGCGGCAAGGGTCTGGGCGTCGCCTGCGCCATCGACTCGGAGACCTATGTGACGCTTATGGCGGAAGCCTCGGTCGACAAGGAGTTGGGCCGCGTCCGCGTGAAACGCATCCTCTGCGCCCAGGACATGGGGCTCTCCGTCAATCCCGAAGGAGCCAAGATCCAGATGGAAGGCTGCGTTACGATGGGCCTGGGCTACTGCCTTGGCGAAGAAATCCGCTTCAAGGGCAGCAAGGTCCTCGACAACAACTTCGACACCTATCAGATCCCCAAGTTCTCCTGGGTGCCAGAAATCGAAACGCGTGCTGATCGACAACCGCGAGTCTGCCGCCCAAGGGCGGCGGCGAACCGGCGATCGTCGCCATGGGCGGATTGATCACCAATGCCATCTTCGACGCGATTGGCGTCCGACTGTTCCAGCTTCCCATGACTCCTGAACGCATTCTGGCGGCGACCGCGGCGGCCGGATCGACTTGATCAGAGCGTTTTTTGCACGATGAATCGAGTTTCCGCATTCATTATTCCTAAGGGGACAGTCCCATTTTTGTGGCATCCTGCCACAAAAATCGGGACAGTCCCCGCACTAATCGGGACAGTCCCCGCACTCGCCCTTTCGGTCGTACTGCTGCTGACGCCTATCGGGTGCCGGCAGACCGCGGATCGGGAGTATCGGCAGGCGTCGAAGCCCACGATCCTTGTGTTCGTTGCGGCCAGCGCGGCCAACGCCGTAGACGAGATCCGCCGAGAGTTCACCGAACAGACTGGGCGTCGCAGTGCAGGCGAGTTGTGCCTCCTCGGCAACTCTGGCGCAACAGATCGTCCACGGCGCCGAGGCTGACGTATTCCTTTCGGCCGATAAGCAATGGGCCGACTACCTGGCGACGAAGAACCTTGTGGGCCAGGCAAAGGACCTCCTGGGAAACCACCTGGTAGTTGTGGTTCCCGCGACTCGCCACTGAAACTCACAACGCTGGAGGAGCTGCCAGACGCCGGCATTGAGCACCTGGCCCTCGGCGACCCGGAGGGCGTGCCGGTCGGCAAGTATGCCAAAGCAGGCACTCTGCGGCCTTGGCCTGTGGCAGCCATTGAAAGCGAAAGTGCTGCCGGCCGTAGATACTTTGCAGGCTCTGACGTATGTGGCCACCGGCGCCGCCGAGGCCGGGATCGTTTATGCGACCGATGCCGCCACGAGTAAGCGAGTGAAGGTTGTCTTGGAGGTCCCGGCCGAATTGACCGAGCCGATTTGCTATCCGGTGGTCCTGCTGAAGCACGGTGCAGAGCGAACTGTGGCCAGAGATTTCTATCGGCATTTGCAGTCGCCGGCGGCCGCGGACATTTTCAGAAGTATGGCTTTGTTGTTCGGTAATCATGGGGACTGTCCAATTTTCGTGTCAGCGAAAATGGGACTGTCCCCTTTGACGCCTGACATAAAAATCGAAACAGGCTCTCATCATGGAATCAAGCCTTTTCGGACTATTGACCACTGAGGAATGGATGGCATTGCGACTGAGTCTGAAGGTGGCCCTCTGCGCGGCAACGGCCGGACTGCCCTTGGCTGTTGCGATGGGCTACCTGTTGGCCCGGCGCTGCGTTTCTCGGAAAGTGGATTGTGAATGTCCTCGTCGATCTGCCGCTGGTGCTGCCGCCGGTAGTGACGGGCTACTTGCTGTTGGTGTGCTTCGCCCCGCACAGCCCAATCGGGGCCGCTTTGTGCGACTGGTTCGGTCTGAAGATCCCTTTTACGTGGCTGGGGGCGGTTTTGGCTTCGGCGATCGTGGGTTTTCCACTGATGGTTCGGGCGGCCCGCCTGGCGTTTCAAGGCATCGACCCGCGGTTGGAGTTAGCGGCCCGCAGCTTGGGAACGGGTCGCCTGGGCACATTTTTCACGGTCTCGCTGCCACTGGCCCGGCGGGGAGTCATCACGGCCTGGCTGCTCGGCTTCGCCCGAAGCCTCGGCGAATTCGGAGCGACGATCATGATTGCCGGCAACATCGAGGGCACAGACCCGCACTATTCCTCTTGCCATCTACACTCTCGCCAATCGGCCCAATGGGATCGAGCAGTCGTGGCGGCTGGTGACATTATCGATCCTCGTGGCGTGCGCGGCGCTTGCCGCGTGCGGACTCGTGGAACGCAGACAACCGAGGGACGCTGTTATCTCGAGCGTCTCTACCACTTGAAGCAGCCATGTCCCGTTACCCCATTGCAGAAGCGGCAGCGTGACGACGCCTCGGAGCCGGAATGATGCAACGCAATTCAGTCTTGTCACGTCCGTCCTGTTCTTTCCTGCCCAAGACAGGCGAGGGAAGCACCGGTGGGTACGCTCTCCATTTTGCTTGCCGCCATGAGTATCCGGGCAGCTTTCAGTTGGATCTGGCCTTCGACGTAGACCGCCGTTTCACCGCACTGTTCGGCCCTTCCGGCAGCGGCAAGACCAGCATCCTCTCGATGATCGCCGGCATTGTTCGACCGTGGTCCGGCACGATTTGCCTGGGCGATCGCACATTGGTCGACACGGCCGTCGGGTTATGCCTTCCGCCTGAACATCGCCACGTTGGCATCGTCTTTCAGGACGCGCTGCTGTTTCCACACCTTACTGTCGAAGGCAATCTGCGCTATGGCCTGCGCCATCAGCGTCGTCGGCATCGCACGGCGGAGTTCGCTCGCGTCGTTGAGGTGTTGGAAATCGGTTCCCTGCTGACCCGTTTTCCACGATGCCTTTCGGGCGGCGAATGCCAGCGAGTGGCCCTGGGCCGCGCGCTGCTCAGCGGTCCGGAAATCCTCTTGATGGATGAGCCGCTGGCCTCGCTCGATGCGCCGTTGAAAAACAGAATTCTCAACTATCTCATTCGAGTGGTTGCGGAGTGGGACATTCCGACGCTGTACGTGACGCACTCCCAGGCCGAGGTCCGCCGCGCGGCCGAGTCGGTCGTCGTCATCCACCAAGGCCGTCTTATCGCGTCCGGTCCTCCCCAGGAAGCGTTGAGCCAGCCGGAACCGCTCACGTGGGGCGATTCAACCGGACCGATCAACCTATTGAAACTCGACGCAATCCGTCGCGAATCCACTCACCTGGCGGCGGAGTTCGGCGACCGGCAACTCTTCCTGCCGCCCGGCGAACTGCCTGGAGCATCGCCGCTTTTCGTCCAGTTCAGCCCGAAGGATGTAACGCTTAGCCGCAAGGACATTGCAGGCATTAGTGCGCGGAATCACCTGCGCGGCAGGGTCTGCAAACTCACCGCGGCAGGGCAGAGTCGATTCGTGGCGGTCGACGTGGGCCAAATCCTTTGGGCTGAGCTGACCCACGAAGCGTGCAACGAACTCGGTCTCCAGCCGGGCAGTGAAGTGACTTGTCTCATCAAGGCCCACAGCCTCAGCATCGTCGAGTAGAGGTTGCTCAGCTCGGCCAGCGGCCCGCCGTTGAACCATGTAAAAGGAAGAAGCTCACCCGCCTCGGCCGCGCCGTGACTCGGCGGTAGCTCGACATAACAGTTGGCTCCACGCGGGCTGAAGATGTCGGCGGACGTTACGCACGGCAATAGTTCGATACGCCAGCAAGTCTGGGCGTCAGCGACGTATTCTGCCCAGGCGGGGATGAAGTGTGTCGCGGTTGTCGAAGTGCGTCTGCGCGGCCGAGCGGCTCTCGCCGGGCCGGTTGTCGGAGACACCTGGCCATAGAAAAGCTTGGTTACGGCGTCTCGGCCCGACATCCGGCGGATAGCAGCGGCAACGTAACGATGAAAGCACAGGTGGCAACTCATCGGATTGCCGGGCAGACCAAAGAGAAGCTGCCGGCCCTTGCGGGCAAGAAGCAGCGGCTTGCCCGGCTTCTGTGCCACTTTATGGAAAACCAGTTCGGCCCCGTACGCGGTCACGGCATTAGGAACCAGGTCGTACGTTCCCTCTGAAACACCGCCGGCCACAGATGACGAGATCCAGCTCGGCAAAACGATCCAGGGCGTCTGCGATCACCTCCAGGCTGTCGTTTACACCCCGTTGCAGCCGTCCTTCGATTCCCAGTGCTTCGGTCATCGCCAACAGCATCGGGCCATTCGAGTCGCGAATCTGGCCACGCTCCGGTCGCTGTCCCGGGGCCGTGAGTTCGCTGCCAGTAGTAATAATGCCAATTCGCGGCCGGGGGACGACCGTCACCGAGGTAATGTCGCAAGCTGCCATCACGGCCATCGCCAGCGGTGTGACCACGTCGCCGGCAGCCAAACACCTGTCGCCCCTTCTGGCATTCGCTTCCCTGGCGGGCAATGTGCTGCCCCGGCTCGATCACTTCCGGCAACCGCACCTGATTGCCGCGGCGATCCACATTTTCCTTCTTGACGACGGCTTCCGCCGCCGGCGGGCACGGGGCGCCTGTCAAGATCTCCAAGCACTGGCCGGGAACTAACTCATTGTTCCAAACGCGGCCGGCCGGAATCTCTCCGACCACGGAAACGATCTGCCCCGCATCGGCCAGGCGAACCGCAAATCCATCCATCATTGCACGAGGGAATGGCGGATAATCACGGTCGGCATAGATCGGTTCCGCCAGACACAGTCCACGCGCCTTCGCCAGACAAGCCGACTGCGGCGAACATGGGCTCGCCGCTTGAACCACAAGCGTCAGGGCTTCGTCAGGGCTGATCATCGCTCGGCACATTGGTGTAGGTCCAACCCGTGGAGCATATAGACCATGTGCTCCAGGGTCTTCAGAATTTCCTCCAAGTACTCTTCGACGGCGCGAACGCTGCCCGGCAGCGTGTAGATTTGCGTCTGGCCTATCACGCCGGCGATCGAGCGACTGAGCAGGTGCGCGAGGATTCTGCTGGGCAGACTTCATGCGGATGTGTTCCATGACGCCCGGGATCAGCTTGTCGCACAGCGATGCGACGACCTCTGGCGTGATGTCGCGTGGGCCAACGCCCGTTCCTCCCGTCGTGAACACCACGTCCGTCCCCCGCTCCGTGGCACCGTGAATTTCCTGCCGGAGTTGCTCAGGATCGTCGGGCAGTATCTGGCTGCTGATCTCCGGTCGCCAACGTCGATTTGCGAAAAATGTTTTCAATAACTCCTCGATGCGAGGGCCGGAGCGATCCGCGTAGCGACCTGCCGCGGCCCGATCGCTCAGCGTGAGCACCAGGCACGTGAACGGCCTGGGGCGAAACACTCCCCAGTCTCCCCGACGAATAATTCCGCCGCGAACCGTGCGAGCGAACAGGCCCTCCGCCGGCATGACGCACTTGCCGACTTGTTGGAAAATCGTGCAGCCCGATCCATGACACTCCTTGCCTACCTGGGTGACTTCGAGCTCCACGTCGCCGAAGGCGAACGTATCCAGCGGGGCGACCTCCTGCGCGGGAATGCCGCGAAAGGTCATGTTTTCGCCAAACTCTCCCGGTGCAATGCTCTGGCCAAGCTCTGCCGAAAATCGCTGCACGGTTTCCTGGGCCAACAGACTCACCTGTCGATGCCAATGACCGGCATGGGCGTCGCCCACAATGCCGAGATCGTCGACGACAATCTGGTCGACGGGCAACTTCGCCGTGCCCTTCTGCTGAGAGACATTGACCGAGACAACCTCAACCCTCATCGTCGCACTTTACCTTTTTCAGCAGCACGATTCCTCCAATGCGCATGTTGTTTGTCCACGGCCTTGCACATGTCGTAAACGCTGAGAAGGGCCACGCTTACCGCGGTTAATGCCTCCATTTCCACGCCGGTTCGACCCGACGCACGAGACTTCGCTCGTAGCAGTCACGCCCGAGCTGGTCAGTTCCAACGTCACGGCCACATGGTCCAGCACCAACGGATGGCAGAGCGGAACAAGTTCGCCGGTGCGTTTAGCCGCTTGGATTCCGGCGACCTGCGCCACTGTCAACACGTTGCCTTTGGCAATCTGGTTGTTGCGGATCGATTCCAGCGTCGCGGCGGCCATTTCGATGCCGCCAGTAGCTCGGGCCAGGCGGCGTTGCGGCTGTTTGTGGCCAACGTCGACCATGCGGGCACAACCCTCGGCATCGCTGTGCGACAGTTCTCCCATTCTAGCCTCCGATCGCGTGCATGAAACGGTCGGTACAGGCAGAACCGGCCTGGGGCTTCGACTTCACGGCCCTGGTCAGCGCTTCCACAACCCCCAATTCGCGCACATTGAAGCACAGATTTGCAAGCAGGCACGGCCGGATCCAGCCATCGCTGGAAAGGCGCAGCCGGTTGCAGCGCGGACAGTCGCCGCCGTGACCTCCTTCCACGACCGCAAATGTTCCTTGCACCAGATCCATTCTGCGGACAAAACGGACTTCTAGTCCCGTTGCTGCCGCGAACCGCGCCACATCCTGCGCATCCGGTTCCTGGGAATCGGTCTCTACCACGCAGTTGATGCGAACGGGCACAAAGCCGGCGTCGATTGCTGCGTCGATGCCGGCAAGCACTTGCCGCACGTCGCCGCCGCGTGTGATTGCGGCGTAGCGCGTCGGATCGACGGCATCCAGGCTGATATTCACGCGATTGAGCCCGGCGGCCGCCAACGGCCCGGCGTACTGGGCCAGCAGGGTGCCGTTGGTCGTCATCGATAAGTCGTCGACGCCCCCAATCGCGGCCAACATGCGCACAAGGCGGACAATGCCCCGGCGCACCAGCGGCTCCCCACCGGTAAGACGCACTTTGGTGATGCCCATCGCAGCCGCTGCCTGTGCCACGGCGGTGATCTCCTCGAAGGTGAGGACGTCCTCGTGGCGAACCAGCGGAACACCCTGCGACGGCATGCAATAGGTGCAGGCGCAGGTTGCACCGGTCGGTTACGGAGATCCTCAGATAGTTGATTGTCCTTCCGTACGAATCAATCATTGCTGTCATCGAGTGTCTGATCCTGTCGTTTTCGTCGTCAGCCGTGCGAGCTCCCGCCGATAGTCGCTCGGACAGTCCATGTCCGAGAGGACCGCGGGCGTCGGAACTCGAAGTTCCATGATATCCTGAGGATGCGCCGCAAGCAGCCCTCGCAATCCCACGTCATCGTAACTCGCAAGAATCTCCCCGCAATACCGCTTGGAGAACAACAGCGGATGTCCCAGTCGCTCGCCGTAGACCGGCACAACAATTCCCCCGGCGGCGGTCGAGCAGGACGCGATCATGTCACGGACCAATGCGGCCGTCACCGCCGGCTGATCGCCCAACGCAACAAGAACCATCTCGCAGGCTTCCGGCAACGCCTTCAGGCCGCAACGAATCGACGCGAGCATGTCGGTCTGCTGATAATCGGGATTGAGAATCATGGAGACGGGCCGATGCGACAAAGCCTGGGCGATCTGATCGGCATGATGCCCCACAACGACGCGGACTTCATCGACGCCGCCTTGGACGAGCTGATCGACGATATGGCCAATTACCGTGGTTCCTCCAAACGGCAAGAGGTGCTTCGGAACGCCCATCCGACGAGAAAGCCCGGCGGCCGGTATAATCGCTGAGATCATTGCAATGCCTGGCTGTTGACTGCCGCCTCCACGCTGGTTTTCCGCCGGACGGCAATGAGCTGCGCAGCGATGCTCACGGCAATTTCCGGCACAGTTACGGCGCCGATATTCAAGCCGATGGGAGCAAACACGCGATCCAACTCTTCCGATGTAGCCAAGCCGTTGTCAAGAAAACTGCTGGCGGATCAATGCCACTTTGCGGCGGCTGCCGATCATGCCGATATACGCGGGCTGCCCGTGGATGCAGGCCGCCAGCGCCTCGGCATCGTGCTGATGGCCCCGAGTGACGATCACCACGTAGGTGTCTGGCATCCAGCGGAACGACTGCTGAGCTGCTCTGGAATGAGACCGCAACACGTCTCAACTCCCCGCGGAAAAAGGGCGGGATCGGTGAACTCCGGCCGGTCGTCGACGACCGTCACGTCGAAACCGATCTGCAACCCCTGGACCGCCAACGCCTGACCTACGTGCCCGCCGCCGGCAATCAAGAGCAAGGGGCGGGGAACGACGGGCTCGACAAAGGTTTCGGCTGTAACGTCACGCGTCTGCGAAGTCTCAACGAACCGTTCCGGCCGTTCACGCTCCAAGCAGGATTGGATCAATCGGGCCTCTGGAAAACCCGTCCGACGCGAGATCGCGTCCTCCGGCAGCCACTCGATTTCCACCGTCGTTTGCGACCCGGTCTGAAGACCTTGCCGGATCGTCGTGAGAAGAACGCCGCGCTGGCGCCGATCTGGACCTCGACCGCGGCGGCAAAGCAAGACCGATGCCTGGCGACCGTCGGATCAACGAGGATTCGCATCATACCGCCGCAGATTGCGCCGGCTTCCGCGGCTTTGTCATTGTCCAGATGAAATTCGAAAACAACGGGCAACCGTGACCGGCAAGCCTCGATAGCGATTCGCTGGGTCTCGGCCTCGACGGCGCCTCCGCCGACGGTGCCCCAAAGACAACCCGCCGCATCCGTTACGGCCTTTGCCCCGGCCCACTGGGGTGCCGAGCCCTGAGTCGACAGAACCGTCGCCACCGCTAGGCCGGCGCCACTGTCAATCAGTTCCACGATCTTTTGATTGACGTCGATTGGCCTAGCGCGCGGTTCCATATTGCTACCCGCAGAATGGGCAATGATCGTGAAGTGGGGACTGTCCCCTTCGCTGCGCGTGTCTCCTGAACTATCACGGCCAGCGCCTCAACCGACCTAAATTGACGGGTGCCACGGTTGGCTTGTCCAACTGTGTTTCCCCCCACGGCCGGGCAAGCCGGCAGTGGCACCCAACTTGTCAACTGAACGCGGTCGAAGCACTAGCCTACATTCTATTACGCGGCGGCCGACAATCACAGCGACGCATTGCCGCCCCAAGTGCCGTTCACTGGTCCGGTACCGCACGCGGTCGTTCAAGACGCTTCGGAGCAACGATATTGAACGGGCCGTCTCGGCCATCCACGACACCAAGGCCAGGTGCAAGGATGCGGTCCGGCTGGCGGCGGCCCCGCTGCTTTGCGTACCGTTGACAATCCGGACGCCCGCTCCGCGGTCAGTGCCGGCAATATAATCCGTGATCCTACAATCGTTTGCGAAAATAGGCCCGGGAGGGATCGAACCTCCGACCAAGGGATTATGAGTCCCCTGCTCTAACCGCTGAGCTACGGGCCCGGGGCAACGATCAAGTATGAAGGAGGAACGCCGTAGCGGGAAGGGGGGCGGGGGGCGAGGTCGGGGAACGTCAGGCGTCGTGCTCGGGCGACGGTGATGGTTTGATTTCCTCCAGGATCACGACGGCCTTGCGGCCCTGGTAGAGACCCGGCTTTGCGCGGTAGCTTCTCGACGCCGGTCAGCGAGACGGTTGCGGGGCTATCGGCCGGCGTTTCGGTCGCGATGATGTCGCCCATGTGCAGGCCGCTGACCTCTCCGCTTGTGATCGGCGTCCTTGCCAACGTAACGACAGCCTCGACCGTTTCATCAGCGGCCGCGGCCGGCTGTGCGGCCACGCGCCACTGTTTGTCGGCGGCCGGTTCGACCACCCGCATCGGCAGGCAAAGCCGGACGATGCCGCGGACCTCGCCTAGATCCAATTCCATGCTGACGACAAACACCGCTTCGTCGGCTGGAAACACGCGCAGCAATCGCGGGTTGCTCTCGGCCTGAACCACTTCGGGCCTCAGATCGAGCACGCCCCGCCACGCGCTGCCGCACTGCTCGAGCAATTGCCGGACAATCCGTGCGGCCACACACAACTCGATCTCCGTCATCGGCCGGCACGGCGGCGGCTCGTTGCCATTGCCGCCCAGCAGGCGATCGATCATCGAGTGCAGCAAGGCCGGCTCGATATCCAGCATCAGCCGCTCGTTCGACGGTTCGGCCTTCAGCAGATAGAAGCAGGCGGGCGATTCCAGGCCGGCGAGAAATTGGTCGTAGGTGGTCTCTTCCAAGCCGGCCACCACTGGCGGCGCACGGAGCACGAAGCAGGCCGGAAAATGCTGGACCGAGATCGTGTGCCAAGCCGTCGTGCACCGCACGCAGCCGCCGGAGCAACTGCGGAGCAATGCGCGGGCTGGCTGAGTGGCGCGGCCGCCGTAGGACATGAGTCGATCCTTCGATACTGCTGACGAACGTCATTCTGCAGCTCAGAATGACAGTATCCTTGCCTTACCCTCTCACCTGTCCCGTGCCGTAGACGACGTATTTGTAGCTGGTCAACTCGTTGATGCCGCACGGGCCTCGGGCGTGAAACTTGTCGGTGCTGATGCCGATCTCCGCGCCGAGGCCGAACTCGCCGCCGTCGTTGAATCGCGTGCTGGCGTTGATCATCACCGCCGCACTGTCCACCGCGCGGCAAATCGCCGGGCCGCAGCCAGGTCGCGCGTCACAATCGCCTCGGTATGTCGCGAGCCGTAACGGTTGATGTGCTCAATCGCCTCGTCCAGCGAGTCGACGACCTTGCAGGAGATGATCGGCCCGAGATACTCGGCGGCGAAATCTTCGTCCGAGGCCGGCTTGGCCGTCGGCAGCAGCGGCGCGTGCGCCTCGTCGCCGCGAATCTCGATGCCGCGATCCATCAGCGCCCCGGCGATCCGCGGCAGCAGCGTCTCGGCCACGGCACGGTGGACCAGCAGCGACTCGGCCGCGTTGCACACGCCCATCCGCTGGCACTTGGCGTTGACGACGATCCGCTCGGCCATGTCGCCGTTGGCCGACTGGTCGAGATACACGTGGCAGTTGCCGGCGAAGTGCTTGATGACCGGCATCCGGGCCTCTTCGCTGACGCGGCGGATCAGGCTCTCGCCGCCGCGGGGAATGCACAAGTCGATGTACTCGGGCATGCGGAGCAGTTGCGCCCACGGCGGCGCGGTCGGTCGTGGCGACCAACTGCACGGCAGTCGGCGGGCAGGCCGGCCTCGGCGGCCGCTTCGGCGAGCATCGCCGCAATGGCCGCGTTGGAATGTGCGGCCTCCTTCCCGCCGCGAAGGATCACGGCGTTGCCCGCCTTGACGCACAGCGCCGCCGCGTCGGCCGTGACGTTCGGCCGCGACTCGTAGATGAAGAAGATCACGCCCAACGGCACGCGGACCTTCTGCACTTCCAGCCCGTTGGGGCGAATCGAACTCGAGATGATCTCGCCGATCGGCTCGGGCAGCAGCGGCGACTTGCGTCAGGCCATCGGCCATACCGGCGATCCGCTCCGGGTTCAGACGCAGGCGATCGACTGCGGCATCGGTCAGTCCGAAGCCGGGGGCAGCGGCGATGTCGCGCCGGTTGGCCTCGATCAGCCCGGCCGAACGTTCGTTCAACAGTCGCGCGGCGCGGCGGAGCCAGTCCTGCTTTTGCTTTCCGGTCACGACGGCCAGATCGGCCGCGGCGTGCTTTGCACGCTGAGCCAGATCAAGGCAATATTCGCGAAGTTCACTCATCGGCGCCGCCCATCCGCATGCGCAATCCAACGACCCGTCCTGACACCGAACGTCAACTCCCAAGTATCCCCGGAAGCGGGGGTAAAGTCAACGTCGATTGGCTTGCGGCTACTGGCCGGGCACTTCGGCCAGGATCAGAAACATCGGCAAATGCGCCACCCGATCGGCGTCGTTCAACTCCGCGTCGGCCCGCCGGATGCGCTGCAAGGCGGCATTTTCATCTTGCGTCAGCGGCAGCCCGGCCAAGAGATCAAATCGCAATGGTGACGGCGGCTGCAATCGGTCGAGCAGTGCAACGTCGACTCGCAGACCGGCGGCCGCCAGCAGTTTGGGCAGCTTGCGGCCCACGTACGGATCGGCGTCTGCTCGTTGCAAAGCCGCCAGCCACAGGTCGCGTGTGGCAATTTGCGGCGGATGCTCAATCATGCCGCCGTAGTCGGGCTCGAGCGCGGCCAGCACGCCGCCGGGGATAAGTGGCGCGGCGGACTTTGCGCACGGCCGCCGGGGGCGTTCATCCACAGCAGAGCGAACTGGCAAAACACCATGTCGAACGAGCCGTTGCGAAACGGCAACTGTTCGGCGCAGCCGCAGACTGCTGTTGCGGCTCGCTGACAAAGGAGACAGCCCCATTTTCGTCGATGCGAGAAGTGGGACAGTCCCCGTAATCGCTGTTCGGCTGCAATCCACTCCGACGACTCTGCCACCCGAGCACCGCGCCAGTTCCTCGGCGACGGCGCCGCAGCCGCATCCCAGATCAAGAACGCGCCGTCGTCGTGCAATAGCCGCGCGCCGCAGCAACCGAGATCGGGCCGGTGCAAGCCACCGGGCCTGCTGTGCCAGAAGCTCTGCAAACGGAACGCCAGGACGCTCCACTATCTGCCTCCGCCGGCACAAGCGCATGCACAAGCACAGCCGGCACAAGCGCAGCCGCCGCCACCGCCACTACCGCTGTTGACCGCGGCGTCGGACAGGGCTTGGAAGAACTCGCCGGCGACGTGATCGGCGCCGCTGAGGTTGAGGAATCCGCCCGAGGGATGCGGCAGAGTAAGCGCGGCGGGCGAAATCGCCGACGCCAGGCTGCCCATCGTGTTTTGGGCCCAACCGGCGAAGCCCGACGCGACGTCACCGAACGATGTTGTACCGGGCAGGTGCGGTCCGGATGCCGGCGCGGACGGCACCGAAGTCGGCACCATCGAACCGCGCGTCCAGACAGGCCAGTAGGGCCCGTAGCTGAACACGGTCGGATAGTCGTCATCCATCAGGATCCACTCGAAATTGCGGTCGATCACCTGCTCGCGCTGCGGAATGTCACCAATTGCGGCCGCCTGCTGCGTCGCCCGGCGCACGATCGCGCGATAGTACGCCTTCGTATCGGAAAGGTCGAATCCTTTCATCCGCCCGGCGGTGCTCTCGATAAGCACTTTGACCGGCTGGCCGAAATCGATGTCGCGAACCGGTTTCCCGGGGTTGTGTTCGAGCAGGAACAAAAACGAGTGTTCGTAGGTGTGTACGGCCGTGCCGCGCTTGATGGCGGCCTCGCGATAGAACTGGGCACGAGGTGTGTTGGCCTTTTCGTCGCCGCCAGCCACCTGAAACGCCTTGTCGACTTCGACCGTGAGCGGATCGGCCTTCGTCTGGTGCAAAATGCCCTTCTTCAACATGCCGAAGATTACGAGCGATAGGACTTTGGCAACCGGCATTTCGAGCAGCACGGCGGCCTCCGGCGCGGTCAGCCCGCGTTTGATGCCGCCGCCCTCGACTTGGGCGATCGGCGGCATGTAGTGCATCTTGCGACGACCCAACAACCATTCGTTCAACCCGATGAGCACGACAATCACCGGAAAAGCAAGCAGGTGCAGCCCAGGGCTGTAGGCGAACAGGACGCAGGCACCAATCGCCAGAATGGCAAAAACCGACCAGCCCGTGCCGCCGCTGAAACGAAAGAACAGAAAGGCGAGCAACGCGAGAAAGACGGCGCCAAGCGTGACTCGGGCCGAGGTTGAATTGCGATACCACTTCATCAGCAGATCGAAATTGCTCATCACGACGACCCGCTGCCCGTCAACTTTTGGAAACGAAACGCCGACCATGTGTCGTCCGGTCAACCGGATGGCGGCGAAGTCCCAGCCGACCAATGCGCCGTGCGGCGTGGCGGCCTTCGCGGTGAACCTCCGATCCAGTTGATATAGCACGTCGTCCGGTTCCACGCCTTTGGGAAGCTGGATAGCAATGCGCAGATGCGTCGTGCCGACGACGTAGCGATCGCCGAACCATGTCGGAGTGATTCGTAGCGAGGCGTAGTCCTTGCGGGTCGTGTCCTGAAACACCATGTTCGGCGCGGCAAACTCGACGTGCAGCCGGCCGGAGCGGCCCGGCGGGATCGGATGATCCAAGTGGACCTCGAACCCCGGCTTGACGTACTGCGAAACGCTAATGTCATTCAATGGCCGACCGTCGAGCGATGCGCGCACGCGAGGCAGACGGCCGGTTTCGTCGGGCAAGCCGACGTCGACCACGTCGATGGCGTGGCCCCGCGGCATGTTCTGAAACTCGAAGTCATACGCGACCTGCGCCGACGCATCCGGATTGACCGTCACGAGCATTTGCACGTCCGGCACGCGGAAGAGATAGTCTTGGGCATCGGCGCGGACGCCGCCCCAAAGCAAGGCTCCGACGAGTAGCACGGTCGTACGCCGGCTCATCCCGCCTCCTCGTTGAGAATGTCGCGTTCGGCGGCCGCCCAACCGGCCGGTTCGCGAGGGCAATCGGCCGCGCAAATCGCCAGGCCCGGGCACGTGTCGCAATGCGTGTTGCTCTCCAACCGATTCCGATAGCGCTGATAGACTTCGCTCTGCTCCATCGCGGCCCAATCCTGGGTAATCAAGTTGCCGATCGCGCTAAACGGACCGCGGGCAGCCACCACCGAGCCGTCTGGTTCGACGCGGATGGCCGTGTCGCCGCCACAACGCGGCCCACGGCAGACCTGCTCGCCCACGTCCTTCGACGCATCATACTTCACCGGAGGACACCACATCAGCCGCACGCCGAATTGTTCAGCCAGTTCTTCGACCATCCGTGCGGCCGGAATCAGTTCGTCGGCCAACAGCGGGCCGGCCGGAGCATCCGCCGGGTCGGCGGTCGCGACGGCAAACACGCTCGCATTCGTCAAGCCGCGCCTGGCCAGGGCCTCCAACGTGGCCTCGATCGTGCCGATCGTGGGACGCACCAGCGCGAGCTGCGCTACCGGGCAACTTTCGCCTTTCAGAGCCGTCGCCAGCGTCCGCACCGCCTTCTCGCGGTCGCCAGGCCCGGCCAGCGCGTCGTGGACCTGGTCCTCGGCCGATAGGCAATAGACGTCGAGGTGATCGAGACCGGCCGCAATCATGTCGGCGACGAGGTTACCCTCGTCCAAATCGCTGCCGCGGCCGCGCACGCCGGTAATCATCCCCAGATCGCCGGCACGCTCGACGGCTTGGACCAGCGCCGCCGCATCCGGCTGGCGGCCGACAATCACGGTGACGTGCGGAATACCGAGGTCCCAGAGTCGCTGGAGTATGGGCCGCATCTGGGACGGCGAACACAGCCTCACCTCCGCCGCAAAAGGGGTCGGGAGTCTTTTTGCCGGGGGCCCCTCCGCTTGTGCTTGCGAAAATGCCGGGTCGGGCAGGTTCATGATCGGATAGCTGCCACCGGGCGCCTCAAGGTGCGCGAGCAGCGCCTCGACCGCGGCCACGTCGGCCCTTACGTCGCTCGACTGTTGCGCCACGAAAGATCGAGATTGCCCGTTGGACCAGCGTTGCGGCGTCCTTGCCTTCCAGCAATCCTTTGGCCAGCACGACGCCCGAGAAGCTGAGCCGGGCCATGGCGGCTGCGTTGGCCAACAGCAGCCCCTCGCCGACGGCACTGACGCGCAGATGAAATCGGGTGACGCTGCCGCCCGATTCGCGCGTGTAGTGGTACAAGCCCGGCGGAACGCGCGATCGCCTCATCGGACAGGGCGTCAGGCAGTGGAGCAGCTCGCGAATGTTCATGGCGGCAGATTCTTTTACCACAAAGGCACGAAGGCACCAAGAAGGAAACTGCAGATTGACGCGGATGAACGCAGCTTAAGAGAAGCCTGTCTACATCCGCGTCTATCTGCGTTCATCTGCGGTGCCTTTCCTCATCTTTTCCAAGGTGCATCCGCCGGCGCAAACGGCCAGGTCGGGGCAGTGCCAGCACTGCTCTGGCATGCCGGCCGCTTGTGGGTCGACGGCACGACGGCGGAAACCGCGGAACAACTCACTCTGCCAAATCCGATCCCAGGGATCACGGAGGATGTTGCCGGCCGGCGTGTAGTACGATTGGCACGGCAATACGGCGCCGTTCGGCTCGATGCACATCGAATACTGTCCGGCATTGCAGCGGCGCGGGCCGAGTTCCCACTCGGCAGGCGACAACCGGCAATACTCCGTCGGCGTGTACCAGAGCATCCGCATGCCACGCGCCACGGCGCGGTTGCGCAGGTCGGCCAATACCGGCGTCAGGGCCTCGGCTGCAATGGCGTCACGGCTGCCGCGGCCGCCGCCGGCGAGATCATGCCGTTTACGGCAAACGTCCGCAGCCCAAGGGAGTGCAGCAGGGGCACGATACGCCACACGCCCTCGACGTTTCGCCTCGTAAGCGTCGTATTGGTGATGGTATGCAGTCCAACGGCCAGCGCGTTCTGGATACCAAGCAACGTCTGGTCGAACGAGTCAGCCCCGGTCATGGCGTTGTGGATTTCGCGACGGTGCGATTCCAGTGTGATCTGAACGTGGTCCAAACCGGCCGCGCGGAGTGACGCGGTAAGGCGGCGATCCGCCAATCGCCGGCCGTTCGTGTTCAGGCCCGTGACGAGTCCAAGCCGCGTTGCTGTGCGGACCAACTCGGCCAGCCCGTCAAAAAGCGTCGGTTCGCCGCCGGTGAAGATAACGTGCGGAACGCCGATCGCGGACAGGCGGCGGAGCACGCGCCGCCATTGGGTTGTGCCAAAGGGGACAGTCCCATATTCGCTCGCGCGAAAATTGGGACAGTCCCCCGATGAGTTCAGACGCTCTCTGTTGTAGCAGTGGGCGCAGGCGTTGTTACAGGCGTAGCTGAGCGCGAGATCGGCCTTCAGGGGGACCGCAACCGGGAGGCTGAACGACGGCGCCCACTGGACGCCTTGCAAACCGCAGGTGGTACACTGCCCGGTGGCCGATGCGAGTTGATCGACGAGCAAGTAGATCTCGTTGGCCTGTCTCGCGCTTCGCTCGCTGCGACGTTGCGGAAGCGACGGCGGAGCGCCGCCGCGGCGGCGGCCGGCCTGGGCACTCCAGGGCCATGTGGACCAGCAGCGCGGCGGCCGGATTCAGGTGGATGACGTCGGTCACGTCGACGAGCAGCACGCCCGACCCGTCGCCATCGATGCGCAGATGGAAGCGCCGATGCCCCTGCGGCAAGGCGACGTCGTAGGCATGCAAGCCCCGAGACGTCCGGCGGCCCCAGAAAATCGTCGCCCGGAAGCCGCTGAGATCGTTGCCGACGGCGCCCACAGGCGGCGCGTCCAACGGACTGCACGGCCGGCGGTTACCACTTCGGCTCCTCCTCGATCTGATAGGTCGCCCCGCAATACTGGCAACTGACCATGACAGCCCCGGCCTTCACGGAAATTGAGTCTTTTCCCAGCGTGGCGCCGCAGGAGCGGCACGTGAAGTCTTGCAGATTCACGTCGCCCGAAAGATCGATTTTCTGCACGACGGTCGTCGCCGATGGTTTAGGCCGCTGAAGGGCCAGCCAGATGAGTGCGGCAGCCGCCGCAAGCAAGATCACTCCGACGGCAATCTGATACGGTTGGCCGGCGGCGCCAGAACCGACAAAAATCAGTCCGAATACGGCCAGCAAAGCGGCCAGCGGATAAGCGACTAGCTTCATGCGAAATCCCCTTGACAGCCAAGGTGCAGCAGGCGCCATCATCGTGGCCGTTTTGGCCGCGCAGGTCAAGAGCGGGACCGGAAGAATGAGCGACCGAGATTAGAAGAATGACGTGCCTGGCCGAAGCCGACCGTCTGCACATGCCGCTCCGCGGTTTTCGTCAATCGCCGCGATCGACGAAGACGTCTTCGGTCAGACGTCGATGGGCAGCCACGCCCAATTCACTCAAACGGCGGCGCTTGCCCACGGCGTGCCACGCGCTGACGCTGGCCAGTTCGGGCATAATCTCCGTGAGTTGTTCGCACATCGTCTGCGCCATGCGGCGGATCGATTCCTGCTTGGCCTGTTCCCGAATGGCCAGCACCGTCTTCATCAGCCGCACCAACTGCGAGCGTTCCAGAATTGGCGAGACCAACGAATCGCCGGCCTCGACGAGTAATTCGCAAACGGGAACGTCCAGCGCCTTCTGCCACGCGTAGACCGTGCTCAACGGCAAGTCGGTCGTTTCGCACTCCTGCTGCCGCACTTGGTCGATTTCGAGATTCAGCCGACGCGCTACCGTGCGGCGTGAAATCCCTTGCAGTCGCCGGACCATCGCCAGACGCTGGAGCGGTTGTTGCTCGACGGCGAGAACTGCAACTTTCGGTGTTACCTCAGAGTTGGTCGAGTCACATTGTGCGATGCTCATAGGTGCCTCCAAGTTCGCTTACGCCAATCGCGTGGCGTAAACGGGACAACGAGAAGAGATGTGACGCATTCGGCTGCAAGCTTCCCCCGTGCGGCCACACAAAACGCCGATACGCAATGGCGACGGACCTGCCCATCCTTCGAGCGTCGCGCCAAGCATTAACCCGCTGGCTGCTGCCAGTGACGGCGGCTGCAGCATCCCGAAAAGAAAAACGGCGACCGCCCTCAAGCGTCTATGATACTCGGTGCGCCTACCGATAGCAAATAACGCGCTGGGGTGGCGCGGGTTGCCATGTTGCCGGGGGTGTCAATAACCCATCCGCGTTACTCGTCTGATACGAGACTTCTTAGCCGGCTGAGATAGTTGGGACGCCCCGGCCGGCTGGAAATGTGCCTCGACGGCGGCCGGTGTTCCAACATGCGGAAGCGGGTGCCGCCGTCACGCACCACGACGACCTCACCGCGGCTCCGCTTCAGCCCGGTCTGAATGGCGGCCTCGTGCCCCAGCGGCTTCCCATGGCGGATTACCCGGACTTGGGGATAGTGGTGAGTCAGTTCGTGGGCAACCTCGCTGGTCGCGTCCGTCGAACCATCGTCGATAATTAATAACTCAAAGCGGTCGATCGAATCAGCCACCACGTCGAGAATGTCATGAACCGAGGCATTGAGCGTTGCCTGAGCGTCCTTCACCGGCAGAAGCACGGAGAGCGAGCGTTGCACGAACCGGGTCCTTTCGCTACGAGAAAATCGGGGCACACGTGGGGCGCTGGAGTGAACGTCGGCCACAAGTCCGGCCTCTCTATAGACAAGCTTACGTCAGCCGCCCTGTGCGTGTCGTGATCGTTGTAGGAGCCGATGCCCCCCAACCGCCCTGGCCCTTCTTTGACGAGCAGGCCAGGCGGGGGGCCACTGGCGACTGTCGGTCGCGACGATTATGCTGGAGTTTCCTGACGTACCGTTTTGGGCCGCTGTACGAGGCCCGTCCCGTTGCCGATGGGCGAACAACGACTATCCCGTCCGGCGACTGGCGGCGTCTCCCACAGGCCCCTGTGAGCAAAAAATAATGGACAATACAGAAACAGCCGCGTCCGGCCCCGACTTCTCTCACGCCAACGGCCTGGTGCCGACGATTGCCCAGGATGCCGACTCCGGCGACGTCCTGATGATGGCCTACATGAACGCCGAGAGCTACGCCGAGACGCTGGCGACCGGCCGGGCGGTCTATTACAGCCGCAGCCGGAAAAAACTGTGGCGCAAGGGAGAAGAAAGCGGAAACATGCAGATCGTTCGCGCCATTTACGTCGATTGCGACCGCGATACAATCCTCCTGAGCGTCGAGCAGATCGGCGGCGCCGCCTGCCACGAAGGCTACAAAAGTTGCTTCTTCCGCCAGGTCACGCCGGACGGGTTGAAGGTGGTGGGCCAGCGGGTGTTTGATCCTGCGGAGGTGTATCGGAAGAAGTAGCGGCCGGAAGTCAGAGGTCAGAAGTCAGACCGAATCACGTCTTTCTGACCTCTGACCTCTGACTTCTGTCTTCCACACGGAGCACATCATCCATGGGCAACGTCCTGAAACTCGGAATACCTGCCGGGAGTCTTCAAGAGGCCACGGCCGAACTGTTTCGCCGCGCGGGCTTCAAGATCACCTTCAGCTCGCGCAGCTATTATCCGACCATCGACGACGACGAAATCGAGTGTCTCTTGATCCGTGCCCAGGAGATGGCGCGTTACGTTGAAGACGGCGCCCTGGATGCCGGCTTGACCGGCCACGACTGGATTCTGGAGAACGGCGCCGACGTTCACGAGGTTGCCGAACTGATCTTCTCGAAGGTCAGCCGCCGCCCGGTTCGCTGGGTACTGTGCGTGCCCAACGATTCGCCCGTTCGGACCGTCGCCGATCTTCAGGGCAAGCGGATCGCCACCGAGGCTGTGGGGCTGACGACCCGCTATCTCGCTCGGCACGGCGTCACGGCGAAGGTCGAGTTTAGCTGGGGCGCCACTGAGGTTAAGCCGCCGAAGCTCGTTGACGCCATCGTCGAGGTGACCGAGACCGGCAGCTCGCTGAAGGCCAACAATCTGCGGATCGTCGACGAAGTGCTGCAAAGCACCACGCGGCTGATCGCCAATCGGGCGGCTTACGCCGATCGCTGGAAGAAGCAGAAGATCGACGACCTGGCACTGATGCTGCAAGGGGCGATGGCGGCCGAAGGGAAGGTCGGCCTGATGATGAATGTGCCCCGCGATCGGCTGAAGAGCGTCCTGGCGCTGTTGCCCGCGCTGCAACAGCCGACGGTTTCCAGCCTGGCTGATGACGAGTGGGTCGACGTGAACACCATTCTCGACGAATCGACGGTCCGGCACATCATCCCGCGTCTGAAGGCGGCCGGGGCGCGAGGCATCGTCGAGTATCCGCTGAACAAAATCATTGGCTGACATATCGATGTTTGTTGATCGATGAGGGCTATGGAAATCATGAATCAACAATCATCGTCTATGTCGGCCGACGCCCGACTCGCCGCCAAACTGACTGAACTCGGGCTTCAACTCCCTCCGGCGCCAGAGCCAAAGGGAGTCTACCAACCGCTGGTGGCGCTCGGCGGCCTCCTCTACACCTCCGGCCATCTGCCGATTGACGCCGCGGGCAATTTAGTGGTCGGCCGCGTCGGGGCAGAACTGGGAGTCGACGATGGCTATCGGGCCGCGCAACTGGCCGCGCTGGGCATCCTTGCCTCGCTCCGCAAATCACTCGGCAGCCTCGATCGCGTCCGCCGCGTGGTGAAAGTCCTCGGTGTCGTCAACTGTACGCCCGACTTCACCCAGCAGCCCGCCGTAGTCAACGGCTGTAGCGAGCTGTTTGCCGACGTTTTCGGTCGCGAGGCCGGCATCGGCGCCCGCACCGCCGTCGGTGCGAGCAGCTTGCCGCTAGGCGTACCCGTCGAGATCGAAGCCATCTTCGAGGTACAGCAGTAGTCTGGCACACGCAGAATGTTGAGTTGCGTGCCAGTGCTGGCCTGTCGAGCAGTGCCTGAAGCACGGGTGGGCAAGCCACCCGTGGCACCCGACACGCCGCTTGCCGTCGGCCAAAAAAAACAGCTCCCCGAGTGCAATAATCGGCCGCCGGATTCGTTTACAATCGTAGGCATGGGCGATTCTAACCGAAACGTCGAGGACGAGCGGCTGTTTGCCGAATGGTCGCGCGAGCATGGCCGGTCCGTTCGGGGATTTCTATTGGCGATGGTTCGCCGGCACGAAGTGGCCGACGACCTGTGCCAGGAGGTCTTTTGCCGGGCGTGGCAGGGCCGGAAGCGGTATCGCGAACAGGGCAACGCCCGGGCGTACCTCCTGCGAATCGCCGACCGGTTGGCATGCGACCATGCCCGGCGAACCGAGCCGCTTGTGCACCTCAACGACGAGGGCTGGAAGATGTATGCCCCGACCGAATCGGCATCGGAACCCGCACAGGCCCTATCGGTAGCCGAGGAAACGGGCCGACTGGCCGTGGCGCTCGGCGAATTGTCGTCGATGCAGCGCCGTGTGCTGTTAATGCGATACTACGGACAACTCAGCTTTGCCGAGATCGCCGCCGCGATCGATTGCCCGGTGAATACAACGCTGAGCCACTGCCGTCGTGGGTTGGAGACGCTCAGGAGGCTGCTGGTGGACAAGTAGCAGGCACTGTCCGCGTGCCGTGGCAGCGGACTGTACGCGGAGCGTGCCTGCTACAGTGGAGAACGAGCCATGAATCACGATCTGGATAAACTGCAACGAATGCTCGAACAGGCAACCGCCGGCAAAGAGGCGGCAGGAGACAGACTCGATCCGGAGACAGCCTCGTTGCGCGAAGCGTGGCTCAACTTCGGGGAGTTGCTGCAAGTGCAGTCGCCAGAGCAGGCCTCCCCTCTCCCATTGGGAGAGGGGCCGGGGGTGAGAGTTGCTCGCCGCGTCCGCCGGCACAACAAGCGTTTGGCGACAGCCGCACTTCTAGCCGCGTCGCTCTTAATCGCCGCCGCCACGATGTGGCTGAACCGCTCGACAAACGAGCCGGCCCAGGCCGCGCCACATGGGACGGCCTCGACGGGCAAGACGGAAGCGCCGCATAAGACAACGCAAGTCGCAGCCGAGCCGCAGTGGGACGACGCTGCGCTGGACGAACAAATCGCCCAGGTCGGGCAGAACATCATCGACGCGCAACGGGATCAGTATACGGCCGCCGATCCGTTCAGTTCGCTCCGATACGGCATCGAGCAAGTGCAGAAGGACCTCGACGCGAATAAGCTGTAGTTGTTTCCATTTTCCCGGAGCAGACAGGAGACCTATCCATGTTTCGAACAAGCTGTGCGATTGCCTTGGCGACCATGATGGCCGTATCGTTGCTGTCGGCCGCGACGGCTTCTGCGGCCGACGAAAAACGGCCGACTGCGATTCAATGGGACGACGGCGGGCCGATTACGGGCGCCTTCCAGGTCGCTTTGCGGGATGGCGACGATAATGGTCCGCCCGGACCACCGCGGGATGGAGATGACCGACGTCCACCGCCGCCGACCCCGTTCGAGCGGAATCCCGACGCTGCCGGCCGTGGCCGTCAGCCGCCGCCTCCGCCACGAGGCGGCGACGAACGCAGCCCATACGGCACCACGGAACGCGGGGGAGGCCGAGGCGGACCACCATCAGGAGGACCCGGACGAATGGCCCCTCGATTTTCGCCCTTCGAGACGGAATTGCAGAGGCGCGACCCGGAGATGTATAAGCTCGTCGAAGAGGATCGACAACTTGAGCGCCAGAGCCGCGAATTGGCGATGCAATATCGGGGGGCCCCCAGCGAGGATCGGGAGAAGATCAAACAGCAACTGGTGGACTTGGTGAACAAGCATTTCGACGTTCGCCAACAACGTCGTACGTTGGAACTCAAGCGGCTTGAAGAACAGTTGCAGCGATTGCGCGAAGCGATCGACAAGCGAGCCAAGGCGCGATCGATCCTCGTCGAGACCCGGGTTTCCCAGTTGATCGGCCACGAAGACGAGGTCGGATTCTGACGACGGGCCTTCAAGCTCCCCTCTCTCTTTGGGAGAGGGGAGCTGTATCACAGATCTCCGCCGCCGGTGAGACTGATGCCATCGAGATGTGCGACGTCGTTGAGCGCGATCAACGCAAAGCGACCGTCCGCGTTGGCCGACAGTCGCGTGATGGAACCATTTTGCAGGGCAAACGGCGGCAACGGTTCTCGAAGGTTCACCAGGGCGCGCAGCGCGCTGCGCTTAAGAGCCCGCCGTGCGTCACGACGGCAACCTCGCGATGGCCGGCTGCGGCGATGGCGCGAAGGGCAGCGCAGCCGCGCTCGGCCAGCTCTCGTCGCGACTCACCGGTGGGAATCGCAAAATCGTCGTCGCCGCCAAGCCAGCGGGCAAGCTCTTGCGGAAAGTCTACCGTCAGGTCGCTGCGCAATCGGCCTTCAAAAACTCCGGCGTCAAGTTCCATCAGCCGCCTATCCGTCTCGATCGGAAGCTGCAGTCGATCGGCGACATACTGAGCGGTTTCCATCGCGCGGCGCAAAGGGCTGGAGTAGATCGCTTCAACCGAGACGATAGCCAAAGCGCTGGCAACCGCCTCGCTCTGGCGGCGGCCCAAAGTCGACAGCGGCGCATCGGACTGCCCCTGAATCCGCCCCTCGGCGTTGTACGTCGTTTCTCCGTGACGGACGAGATGGAAGAGCATGGTGGGCAGGTGGCAGTGGGTAGCCGTTCGTTATTGGTGGAGTTTAGCCCGGCCGCCTGCGGCCGGCGGTGCCGTTGCGGGGCGTGAAAAACGTTAGATTCGGATGATAGCGTACCGCGTGAATCCCCGCAAACCATCCTCAATCCCACTCCGATGGAGAAGAGTTGACAGGCCCCTACGGCGCTATCAGAATTGACTGTTACTCACCATCAATCACTGACCACTACCCACTACCCACTGCCCACTGCCATGACCGCCCCGTGGATTACCTATCGCCCGAACTGAAAGTCCTCGACTGCACCATCCGCGACGGCGGGCTGATCAACGATCACTGTTTCGAGGACGGATTCGTCAAGGCCGTCTACGAGGCGTGCGTGGCGGCCGGCATCGACTACATGGAGGTGGGCTACAAGGCGTCGAAGAAGCTCTTCGCGCGCGACAAGTTCGGGGCGTGGAAGTTCTGCGACGAGGACGACATCCGCCGCATCGTCGGCGACAACCCGACGCCGCTGAAGCTGACGGCCATGGCCGACGCCGGCAAGTCCGACTGGCGGACCGACATCCTGCCCAAGAAGGACAGCGTGCTGGACATGATCCGCGTGGCGTTCTACGCCCACCAGGTGTCCGAGGCGGTCGACATGATCAACGACGCGGCCGACAAGGGCTACGAGGTGTCGGCCAACCTGATGGCCGTCTCGACAGTAACCGACACCGAGGTCGACCAGGTGCTGGAAGTGATCTCGCCAAACGCCGGCCAGCGTCCTGGTCGTGGTCGACAGCTTCGGCTCGCTGTACGCCGAGCAGATCGAGCTGCTGGTGAAGAAGTACCTGGCCTTTGGCAAGGCGACCGGCAAGGAGGTCGGCATCCACGCCCACAACAACCAGCAATTGGCCTTCGCCAACACGATCGAGGCGATCATCCACGGCGCCAACCGGGTCGACGCCTCGATGGCCGGCCTGGGCCGCGGGGCGGGCAACTGCCCGATGGAGCTGCTGATCGGCTTCCTCCGCAACCCGAAGTTCCGCATCCGGCCGATCTACGACGTGCTCCAAGACCATCTGCTGCCGCTGAGCCAGACGGTCGAGTGGGGGCCGTACGCCCAGTACAACATCACCGGCCAGCTCAACCAGCATCCCCGCAGTGCCATGGCCGCCCGCGCCGGCGAGTGCCGCGACAAGTACGTCGACTTCTACGACAAGCTCACCGGGGACGTCTGAAGAAGAGTAGGCAGTGGTCAGTGGGCAGTGGGCAGTGGCGAGCGGGTTTGCGGCGGTCCTTGATTCGCGGCCGACCACTCTAGCAGAATTTGGCGCGGCTTCGGCTGTTGCAGGGACGTCAAGTGCGGGCCGTCCTGCGCCTCGATTTTCGGCGGACAGCCGCTTCAAGAAATCCGCCGAGGCGTGATCCAGTTGATACACCTCGCTCTTAGCTGCCGGGTTGCCGCGGGGACGGACCACGATCGTAACCTCGGCCCCTTCTTTCAAGCTCCGCTGAATCTCGTCCATCGCGGCCTGCTCAGGCGGGGCCAACGGGGCCGGGGATCGCGCGAGCGGCGCCGCCGAATGGGTCGAAACCAGGGCGATCGAGCCGGGCGTATATGGTGCCGGCTGCGCGGCGACGGCTGTTGGCGCCGTCGCAATGGTTGCACCGGCGCCGCTGCTCGGCAACTTGTAGACGAACGACAAGTCTTCGCCGGCGCTGTCCTTCCGATTCAGTTGGGCATAGATCGACGGCAGACCCGCGAACAGGCCCTCCCTGTCGCTCGGATCGGCCGCATTGCAGACGCCAATCACGTAGCCTTCGCTGGAAAACAGCCCGCCGCCGCTGCGACCTTCGACCGGCTGGCCCGCCACCTGGATATTTGGCGGGCCGAGGAACTTGTCGAGCGTCGTTACCCGGCTATGCTGTACGGTCGGCGATTCGCCGTTGTTGCAGCCGATGCTGACGACCGCGGCACCCGGCTGCACGCGATAGCCAGGCGGAGCGACACGTGCCGTCGCCACCGGGCCAGGGACGTCGATCACGATCAGCCCGATGTCGCGATCGAAGTCGCAGGAATCGAACGTGCCGGCGACGCGCTGCGGGCCGTTCGGCCCGAACAAATCCACCTCGATCCGGCCTTTGCCCTGCGATTCGCGGAAGATATGGCCGCACGTCAGGATGAGGGCCTTGCTGCCGCGGGCGTCAATGATCGTGCCAGAGCCGCACGAGTGTCCGGTAGGATCTTCCACGCGCACTCGCACACTGGCCGCCAACAAGGCTGCGTCGGGCACCGGCGCCGCAGTAGCAGGCACGCTCCGCGTGCCGTCGCCGCGGCCGCTGGCAGCAGCCGGCTCTCGCGGCCCCCAGCCATTGTTGGCGCCGGCTGCATTGGCGGCGGGAACCGAGACGGTCATCGCAGGTACCGAGTTCGACGGCGCGGTGCCCGCCAGCATGGTCGGCGGTCCCTGTCTTGCGGCCGGCAGCGCCCCGCGCTTGCACATTTGCTCCAAGCGGTAGTACGTCGTTCCGCCGACGACGCGATCGACCTCGCGCCCATTGACGATCATCACGAAGCACGGGATGCTCTTGATGTGATACTGGGCCGCCAGCGCCCTATTCTGGTCGACGTTCACGCGGTGCACCGGATAGCCGGCGGCGACGAGTGCTTGCACCGTGGGACTCATGGCTCGGCACGGGCCGCACCAGTCGGCGTAGAAGTCGAGCATTCCTGTCTGGCCGACGCCCGAAAGCGCGATGGCAACGATGGCCGCCTGTATCGAGACCATGGGGACCCTCCTGGTCGAAACCGAAATCCATTTCGTTAGCTCGGTGCGGAATCGTCGAAGAGGGGGCATTTTCGCGATAAGGCGGATTCGATGCAACCGCAAGTTCGCGGCAATCCATCAAAATTTCCGCGCCGCCGGTGAATTCCGGGCCAAGCCGGTGTGTTGGCCACCCATGTGAGCGGTCGCACCGGCAGCCTCCGGCCGATTCCCCGACCGGAACCGCTCTTTCACGGTGCCGGACAAATCGCTACACTCCCGCCGTTTTTCGCGTGTGTGAATGCCGCCTTGACGGCACGCAGAGCGTGCCTGCAGTTTTGGGAGTGTGCTATGTGCGGAAAAAGGACGTTCCGGCTGGCGATGGGCGTCGCCATGATGGCAGTATGTGAAGCCGTTGCGGCAGCGCCGCCGTGGGCCGATCTGATATCGTTCAAGACCGTCGACGCCGATGCGCACGAGGCATACCCGGTGACCGAGGAAGACGGGCCGTGGATGATCATGGCATGCAGCTTCTCGGGCGATGGGGCGGAGAAGCAGGCCCGGGATCTCGTCTACGAACTGCGCAAGAAGTACAAGCTGCCGGCCTACACGTATCAAGGCCACTTCGATCCGGGCGAGGCACACGGCCGCGGCGTCGACGAGCACGGCCGCCCGCTGAAATGGGAATACAACAAATACAAGGACAGCAAGGACAAAGAGAAGGCCAGGCACCCGCGACTCACCGAGGTGGCGGTGTTGGTCGGCGACTATCAGGCCGTCGACGAGCCAGCCGCCCAGAAGACGCTGCAAAAGATCAAGTACGCCACGCCAACCTGCCTGGAAGTCAAAGACGGCCATGCAACGCATCAATCGTTGACGGGCTGGCGCATGATCCAGCGCCAGGTCTACGAAGCCATCGGCAGCGATAAGAAGAACAAGGGACCGATGGGGCATGCATTTATGACCTCCAACCCGCTGCTGCCGCCCGACTTCTTCTCCTCCAAGAACACTGTCGACCCGATGGTGCTGGACATGAATCGGGACGCGGAGTTCAGCCTGTTGGATTGTCCCGGCAAATACACCGTCCAGGTGGCGACGTTCAAAGGGCAGGTCGTGATCAAGCAGGACGAGATCAAGAAGATTCAAAGCGGCGCCAAAGAACTGAAAAGCGAGTTGGCCGAGGCGGCCGACAAGGCCCATCGCCTCGCCAAGGCGTTGCGTATGAAGGGCTATGAGGCATACGAGTTTCACGATCGCTACGCGAGCATCGTCACGGTGGGGAGTTTCAACTCCGTCGGCACGCCTCGGCCGGACGGCAAGATTGAAATCAATCCGCAAATTCATAAAATAATGGAGACGTTTGGCGCCCAAGCCACGACGTTGCCCGGCCAAACAGCTCCGGTAACCCCCTTGAAGACGCTCGTCGGCATCCCTTTCGACATTCAGCCCATCCCGGTGGAAGTTCCAAAACGTTCGATCAGCGTCGCCTTGCGGAGCCGTAATCGCAAGTAACTATTCGACTATGCTCGTCCTGGGAACTGCCAATCGGAAAAAAGGGCTCGAGCTGGCCGGTCTGCTGCGGCCGGCAGGCGCCGAGTTGCGGACGCTGGCCGACCTTTCGGTCGAGTTCGAGGTGGCCGAAGACGGCGAGACATTTGCCGCCAACGCCAGGCTCAAGGCCATCGGATACGCCCGGCATCTTGGCCGCTGGGTGTTGGCCGACGACAGCGGCTTGCTGGTCGACGCGCTGGATGGAGCGCCGGGAGTCTATTCCGCCCGATATTCCGGGCCGGACGCCACTGATGAGTCGAATAATCGCCTGGTGCTCGAACGTTTGGGCGACCTGCCGCCGGATCAGCGATCCGCCAGGTTCGTCTGCCACATCGCCGTGGCTGATGCCCAGGGCACCGTACGCGCCGAGAGCGAAGCGGCCTGCCGCGGGCGGATCCTTTTCGAGCGCCGAGGCCAACACGGCTTCGGCTACGATCCGCTGTTCGAGATTGTCGAATATCACCGCTCGTTCGCAGAACTTAGCCCACTGGTAAAGTCGTATCTCAGTCACCGCTGCCGCGCCGCCGCTGCAATTGTCCCCCGGTTGATGCAGTTGGCCGACGCCGGCGAACTATAGGGAGAGAAAGGAGAGGGACTGTCCCGATTTTTGTGTCAGCAAAAATGGGCCTGTCCCTCTTGTCCGACGCTGTACAGGCCCAGAGGAGAGAGGAGAGAGACAACAGCGAAAGATTTGCTTCTCTCTGCATGAAATTCTGGCCGTCTCTTTTCAGAAACGCAGCAACCGTGTAGACTGTAATTGGCGCGAGGCGGGCGGGTCATTTTGACCGTTGCCCAGTCGGAGCCTGTCGCTTGCCGCTCTTCCGGTGGCTTTTCGATTCGGTTCGATTCGAACCTCGCGCCATACCCGGCACTCCAATCGGCATGTGCGCCAATTCGAGGGCGTGCATGCAGGTACCGTAGCGTTTATCGCTACAACGGCCAGGGGCGTCTCGTCGGTCTACCCAACCGTCCAGCCGTCTCCTGGCCTGTTTTTTTGCACGCAGCAGCCGAGGAACGGCTCGCCAGACTGGTATACCACCGATGTCCGATTTTGTGCAACAGCGCCATAAACCTGCCGAGCGGCTCGACCGGCCACGCGAACTGGTCGTCGCTTGCCCTCCGATGCGGAGCAACGTAAACCTCTCGCGGATTGCCCGGGCGGCCGGATGTTGCGGCGTGCGGCGGATGATCTGTTGTGGCAACGCGAAGGTGATCGCCAAGATTGCCCGGGATGCTGCCGACGTGCTGCAAATCGAAACGCATCGAACGTTGCCGCCGGTGCTGCTGCAACTGCGAGCCGACGGCTTTCAGATTATCGGCCTGGAGCAAACATCCGACGCCACGCGACTGTGGGAGTTCCAATTTTCGCGGCGGACAGTGTTGGTCGTGGGCAACGAGCGGTCGGGCATCGAAAGCGACGTCTTGAAGCTCTTGGACCACGCGGTGGAGATTCCCGTTTATGGGTTGCCATACGCCCACAACGCCGCCACAGCCGCCGCGATGGCGCTTTACGAGTATTGCCGCCAGTTTCCGCATGGGTAACGCCAACCGCGTACAGAGGGGGTACATCCTACTCTACAACCGCCGGCCCGTGCGACCGTGCGTAGTCGTGCAGGGCCATCACGTTGGCTTCGGGCGTATCGCGGGGAATCTCGCATCCGGCCGCGACGATATACCGCGATCCGGCCTGGCGATGGCACTCAGCCAGCGCAGCCGTGATCGACTCGGGCGTACCGTTGCGAAGCGTCTTCACCGGATCGATGTTGCCTGCCAAGACAACCGCTCGACCCATTTCCTGTCGGGCATGGGCCAGCGGCACGATCGAATCGACGTCGATCATGTCACTTCCGAGGCTGCCGACACCGGGCAAGATGCGGCGAATGTCGCCGCAAATGTGCAGCCGAACCCGCGTGCCCATGGCGCGCAGGCCGTCGAGCAGTTCTTTCTCGTAGGGGCGGGCGAACGCCTCGTAGATTTGCGGGCCGACCAACGAGGCCGCGGCGTCGCCCACGCCGATCAAATCCGCGCCGGCGTCGACCTGCGCCCGGGCGAACTCCAATCCCATCGCCAGAACGAAATCGAACAAATCGCGAACGAAGGGGGGATCGTCGTAGAAATCGGTCATCAGACGATTGATGCCGCGTAGGTCGGCCGCTTCGGCGCACGGGCCTTCGATCCAACCCTCGATCAATTTCTCGCCGCCAATCCGTTGGCGAAACAACGCAGCCGCCTGGATGCGATCGTGCATCCGTCCGCCACCCAAGGGATTGGGAACGTCGAGCCGGCCGAGCACGCTCTTGTCCGACAACAGCGAGTTGGTCTCGTCCGCCGCAGGCGGCTGATTGTCGAAATACTGGATCGCGGCACCGCAGTCCGCCGCCTCGCGAACGGGGTCGGAAATGCAGGAGACGTGGTCGAAATCGAACTTCTCGGCCGTGCGAAGCTGGGCCTCGACCAACACACGATGCTCGGCCGCGTACCTCCCATACGGCGCGCCAATCTGGTCGGCGGCGAACATCATGGTAATCGGCATCAGCGGCAGGCAGTCCACCGCCGTGCCATCAAACGTGGCCAAGATGCGATCGTAGCCGGTCATATTCACTTTCACAGTGTCATGGGACCTGAAGGTTAGCGACTGGTGTTTCAGTCTGCTGAACTCCGATCGCTGAGCGGCGCCGCCTTAATGACGCTCTCGTCATAGCTCGGCGCGACACAGGCACCGGGCGGAACGATCAAGAATTGGTCGGCGTCCCACGGGCCGTCGACCAACCGCATCAAGAGCGTCATGTCGCCACGGAGCTTTTCAAACTTCCAGCCGCGCTCGCCAGCCTGCCGCCGGGCTTGACGCTCGAAACGATCGTCCGGCTCGACGCCCATCTCGATAAACGCCATGCCGCTGTAGTTTCGCGTCATGTTGCAGAGCTCGTCGTAGAGGAAGCGGGCATTGTCTTCGCCATACTTCGCCACCAACTGCTCATAGGTCTGCAACATTCCCGCCTGTTCAGGGACTGTCTCCATTGGCGAGTCGGTGAAAAGGGGCGTGTCCTGTTCGGCGTCGCGGATCGATTCCACGCCATGCTGCGTGAGCCCTTCGCCGCGTTCGAGCCAGCCGGTGGTCTTGAAGTACACCCCCGGATGCAAGCGGAAATACTCCAGGTACTTCTCCTTGCTGCCCAGGAACAAGGTGATGCAATCGTGGGCGGCGGAATGACAAGCGGGATCGTGCGCGCCGACAGTCCTACGATCCCATTGCTGCACAGCCCATAGCCGAGGAGAACGGCCTCGTACTTCGATTCGTCGACGGCGGCCAAAGCGTCAGCCATCCGCACCGCCATGCCGGCCTGCCCCAAGTCGTGCAGCCCCTTGGGCAGGAACTCGACGTCGACCTGGTTGATCGAACGCGAGACAACCGCGCACAACTCGCGATAGAAGATTTCGCAGGCAATCAGTTTCAATCGCAAAGCGACACCATGTCGGGGCTAAGGGCCACAACGAAGCATTCCGATTGGGTGGCACGCCTAGAACGAAGTGATGGGCGTGGAGGCCGGATACGCGCGACCTCCCGACTCTCACTCACCAGACATCAACGTGCATTTCCTTGTCGTGTCATTCACCCAAACCAAGAAATGATTACCTGGGGCCTTTATTTTGCCCTCGTAGAGTAGCGTCCACTTTCCGCCCTCTCCCTTAGACTCGTACTCGACACGAGGGCTTTCGTACTTAGCCAAGTCATATCCCTTGCTCTGCGCTTTGTGATTGGCGAGGCCAACTACTTCATTTTGGGTGAGCCTTCTCACTTCATCAGCGCCGGAACTGGACGCGCCTCCCACCGGCCTCTTGGAACCACATCCAGCAATGTTTAGCACCATAACCGCGAGGCAATATGCCAGTATGCGATGCATCATATGTGTCTCTTTCCCTGAATCTCGAATGTTCACCTTTTTCTGCTATCCTCATGCGTTCTCTTCCGTGCCACCTTGCGGCACATTCTCGTTTTCTACATCGGGACTGGCCACGAATCGGTAGCCGGCGTCGCGGATGGTCAAAAAATGTCTGGGCTGCGAGGGATCGGGCTCGAAGGTCTTGCGGAGGCGGCGGATGAACTGGTCGGGGGCCCGGGTGTTGATGGTGCCTGGCACGCCCCAGACCTTTTCCAATAACTCGCGGCGGGGGATGACGCGGCCTTCGTTCTCGACGAAGTAGCGGAGCAGCGTCATCTCGAGTTGCGTCAGCCGGAGCGCCTCGCCCCGGACGCTGACCTCGAAGCTCTCGAAGTCGATCTTCGCCTCGGCAAACTCGAAAGCGGCCACCTTGCCCGCCTGCTTCCATCGCCGCGCGTTGCGCCGGTTGTGAAATGTCAACAAGTTTTTTACGCGGCTGAGAAACTCGTCGAGATCGAACGGCTTGATCATGTACTGATTCGCCCCGGCGTCGAAGCCCCGGGTCCGGTCTTCCGTGAGCGTGCGGGCGGTGAGAATTAATACGGGCGTGTCCATGTCGAACGCCCGCAGTGATTCGCACACGGCATAGCCGCTCATGCCGGGCAGCATCAGGTCGAGAATGACCAGGTCGATGCTCTCGGGATCTTCCTGCAAGAGCTTGAGCGCCGCCGGCCCGTCGCCGACGACACTCACGCGGTAGCCGTCGGCCACCAGGTTGTACTTGATGCCGGTCGCAAGGTGCTCCTCGTCTTCGACAACTAGGATATGTTCGTTGGGCATGGCGCGTGTTTGCTATGGTTGCTCTCCTGCCAGATGGACCTCGAAAACGGTTCCTGGCACTTTTTCCGGATCACGGACGCGGATGCGGCCGTGGTAGCGGCGAACCAGCGTACGCGCGATGAACAGGCCCAGGCCGGTGCCGGGCTTTTCACGTTCCAGCTCCGAACCCACCCGAACGAAACGGCCGAAGATCTTGCGCCGGAGCTTGGGCGAAATGCCCCGGCCGTTGTCGGCGATCTGCACTGACACGCGACCATTGCCCGAATGGCGCAGAGCGACCTCGACCTTTGGCGGCGTACCCGCGTATTTCACCGCATTGTCGATCAGGTTGCGGAAGATCACGTCCAAATCCACCCGCCGGGCTCGGATAACACATGGCTGGAGATCGAACGAGACGGTCTCGGCGGGCACACGATAGTTCAGGCATACCGTCGACGCGCATTCCCGCAAGACGTCGGCCACGTCGATATCTTCATCCTCGCCATGCGGCCGCTCGGCGTCGAGACGACCGGTGTCTAGCATCTGGTTGATTAAATGATCGAGCTGTTCGAGGTCTTCGAGCATGAACTTATGAAAGTCGGCCTGCAATTGCTGGCTTACCTGGTGACGGCTGAGGGTTTGCAGGTAGAGCTTCATCGAGGCCATCGGCGATTTCAACTCGTGGGTCACGCTGTCGATGAAGTTCGATTGCCGGCGAGTGAGGTTGATGGCCTTGATCGAGAGGATCAAGTACAGCACCACGCCGACGATCAGCAACAGAATGAACGACGAGCCGATCGGCAGCAGCGCCCAATAGACGCCTGAAAGACTGGCGTCCTTCAGTGCGGCGATGACGATCACGAGCACCCAACCGACCGCGACGACCGCCAGCAGGGCGATCATGGCGATGGCCAGCAGGATCGGCGTGCCTAACGAACGTCGTGTCAACATGTTCGTCACGATAACAGATCGCCGCTAGCCCCGTCAACGAGGGGGTTTCCCTCGCGTAGCGTCGCCGACGCGCGATCGCCTTGACCGACTATGCCCGCCCGATATATTTATTGCTGCCGACCGAAGGGGGGAGTCATGCGGGGCGACAGCGAAAATCCACCACAGGGGGCGTTGCGCGAACCGGATGGCAGCGTCACGTGGCGCGTCTGGGCGCCGAACTGCAAGTCGGTGTCGCTCACGACCTTTTCCGCTCACCAGTGCGGTCGGACGCCGATGGGGCCGCAGGGGCGCGGCTATTTCGTTCATCGAGAGCCGTCTGTCGAGGAGGGGACGCGCTATGCCTTTCGGCTCGACGACGACGAGCAAGATTATCCCGATCCAGCGTCGCGGTGGCAACCCGACGGCGTCCACAACCCGTCGGCCGTTTTTTCGCCCGGCGCATACCAGTGGTCTGACGACAGTTGGCACGGCGTCGCGGCCGAAGATCTGGTGATTTATGAACTGCACGTCGGCACATTCACGCCCGAGGGAACGCTTGACGCCGTTGCGCCGAGAATGACCGATCTCGTTGACCTCGGGGTGACGGCGATCGAGTTGATGCCGGTTGCGCAGTTTCCCGGAGAGCGAAATTGGGGATACGACGCCGTCCATCCTTTTGCCGTGCAAAACAGCTACGGCGGCCCCCTGGCGCTCCAGCGGCTGGTCGATGCCGCGCATGGGGTCGGGCTGGCCGTCCTGCTCGACGTTGTCTACAACCACTTCGGACCCGAAGGGGCGTATTTCGCCAAGTTCGGACAGTATCTCACCGACCACTATCGGACGCCGTGGGGAAATGCCGTCAACTACGACGGGCCCGGCAGCGATGCCGTGCGGCAGTTCGTCACCGACAACGCCCGCCTGTGGATCCGCGACTTCCACGTCGACGGACTGCGGCTGGACGCGGTGCATGCGATCTACGATTTCAGCCCCTGCCACATATTGGCCGACATCGAGCAGGCGGCCAACGAAGAGGCAAGCCGCGCGCGGCGCATCGTTCACGTCATCGCCGAGACGCACCAGAACGATGTCCGCCACGTGCAACCGGTCGCCATCGGGGGCTACGGCCTTGACGGCGTGTGGTCGGACGATTTTCACCACGCGGTACACGCCTTCTTTACCGGCGAGCGAGACGGCTACTACGCGGACTTCGGCGCCCGGAACAGATCGCCAAGGCCTATCGCGACGTATTCGCGTACGACGGCGGTTATAGCCCCTTTTTTCGCCGCCGCCACGGCAGCCGCGTGGGAGCGATTGATCGGAAGCACTTCGTGGTTTGCGTGCAAAATCACGACCAGGTCGGCAACCGGGCGGGATCGGATCGCTTCGCGACGCTGGTGCCGCCGGCGGCGCAGCGGCTGGTCTGCGGCCTGTTGGCACTGTCGCCGTGCGTGCCGCTATTGTTTATGGGCGAGGAGTACGGCGAGCGGCGGCCGTTTCCATTTTTCTGTTCGTTCGCCGATCCAGAACTGATCGAGGCCGTGCGGCGAGGGCGGCGCGAGGAGTTCGTGAAACTGGCGTTTCAGTGGTCGGGCGAAATCGCCGATCCGCAGAGCCCTGAGACCTTTCAGGCCGCCAAGCTGAGTTGGTCGTGGCCCGATGGTTCGTCGCAGGCCCGGCTCCGCCGGTTGTACCAGGACCTGCTCACGGCCCGGCGCCAATGGCCCGGGCTGCGAGATCGCAAGCACACCGCCGCGCACATCGTCCGCCCGGGCGGCGATCAGCGCGGTGAGACCGCGCCGCTGCTATTGGTTTTGGAACGAGGCGGCGACGATGGCCTCTTGGCCATCGCTAATCTCGGCCCAAACGCAGCTGCCCGACGGAACCTCGCGTCCCAACCGGCAGCTCCCTGCGCCTCAGCACGGAGGACGTCCGTTACGGCGGAAGCCGCGAGGCGGGAATCGACATGATGCAAATCCTACCGTTCGAATTGCTTATTTTCGATCGTAGACGAGGCGGGCCATGAGCGAAACCCTATGCTGGGTGGAGTGGCTGGTCGACGCGGTCGTGCGGAGCGTGCGCGAGCGGTCCTGCCGGCCCGCGGCTACGTATCGCATGCAGTTCGAGAACGGCAAGCTCTCGTTTCGCGACGCGGCGGCCGTCGTTCCCTATTTGAAGGAACTGGGCATTAGCCACCTCTACGCCTCGCCGTACCTTAAAGTGCGAAGCAAAAACCCGAACTGCTACGCTATTGTTGACTACGGCCGGCTCAATCCCGACCTGGGCGGCGAAACGGATTATCAGGCGATGGTGTCGGCCTTGCACGATCACGGCCTCGGCCAAATACTTGACACCGTGCCCAATCACATGAGCGCCACGCCGGCCGAGAACCTCTGGTGGACTGACGTATTGGAAAACGGGCCTGGTTCGCCGCAGGCCGCCTATTTCGACATCGATTGGCAGCCGGTGAAGGAGGAACTCCGCAACAAGGTCCTCTTGCCGGTCCTTGGCGATCAGTACGGCGAGGCGTTGGAGTCCGGGACGCTGACGCTCGAATATCGCGACGGCGCCTTCTTCGTGCGATGTTACGGTGCGCCGCTGCCGTTGGATCCGCGCACGTACCGCATGGTCCTCAGCCCCGGGCTCGACGATCTGAAGGCGGCTCTGCCGCCCGACTCCGAGGACGTGCCGGAGTTGGAGAGCATCATCACGGCCCTGGAACATCTGCCCGAGCGTACGCAAACCGATCCGGCCGCCGTGGCCGAACGGCAGCGGGAGAAGGAGGTCATCAAGGGCCGGCTGCGCGAGTTGACCGAGCGTGCGCCGCCGCTGGCGGCGTTCATTCACCGCAATGTCGAGCAGTTCAACGGCCGGCCGAACGAGCCGCACAGTTTCGACGCCCTGGACAAGTTGCTCGACGCCCAGGTCTATCGCCTCTCGCATTGGAAGGCGGCGGCCGACGAGATCAATTATCGCCGGTTCTTCGACATCAACGAATTGGCCGCGGTGTGTACGGAGGATCCACAGGTCTTCGCCGAAAGCCACCGCCTCGTGTTCGACCTGATTGTCCGCGGCGACGTGGACGGACTGCGCGTCGATCATATCGACGGCCTCTACGACCCGGTCGAGTATCTGCGGCGACTTCAAGAAGGGTACCTACGGGCGCTGGGCAATGCCCTGTACCAACAAGCCGCCGGGACGACCGGCAGCGTGCCGGTTGGCGACCCGCCGCCGTGGGACGAAATCGAGCCGGAGTTCCTGGCCAAGGTGACGGCGCAGACCCTGTCCGATCGGTCGCGGCTGCCGCTGTACGTCGTGGCGGAGAAGATTTTGGGAACCGAGGAGGTTTTGCCTGAGAAATGGATGCTGGCCGGCACAACCGGGTACGACTTCTTGAATCTCGTTGGCGGACTGTTCATCGATCCCGGCGGTCTGGACGATCTGCTAAAGATCTACGCCCGCTACATCGACCATCGGCCCACGTTCCGCGAGGTGGGCCACGAGTCGAAGATGCTGATCCTGCATGCCGCCATGTCGAGCAACGTGCAACTGTTGGCGCATCGGCTCAACCGCATTTCGGAGCGATACAGACGGTCGCGCGACTTCACGTTGAATACGCTGCGCGTGGCGATGCGCGAGATTTTGGCCTGCTTCCCGGTCTATCGCACGTACATCGGGCCCGGCGCCGTTTCCGAGCGCGACCGCCAAGTCGTGTGTCGTGCGGTAGCGCAGGCGAAGCGCCGCAACCCGGCAATCGATGCGGCGGCCTTCGATTTTATCCGAGGAGTTCTGTTGTTGGAGACGCCGCCGCAGATGGACGAGTCCGGGTGCCGCGAGCGCGACTTGCTGGTGGGCCGCTTCCAGCAGGTTACCAGTCCGGTGATGGCCAAGGGGATCGAGGACACAGCGTTCTATCGCTATCTGCCCTTGGTTTCGCTGAACGAAGTGGGGGGCGCCCCGGATCGTGGTCCCACGACGCTCGACGAGTTCCACCGTGGCAATCTCGCCAGGCAGAGCGACTGGCCGCGATCGCTGCTGGCGACAACGACCCACGATGCAAAGCGTAGCGAAGACGTGCGGGCGCGTATCAGCGTCCTTTCCGAAATTCCGCACCTGTGGCGGACGGCTGTCAACCGCTGGACGCGGCTGCACCGGCGCCGGCGCCGCGAGGTCGAAGGCCAGCCCGCCCCCAGCCGCAACGATGAATACCTCTTCTACCAAACGCTGGTGGGTGTCTGGCCGTTGGCGCCGCCGACGGGCGAAGACCTGCTCGCACTGACCGATCGGATGCGGGCCTACATGGAAAAGGCGACGCACGAAGCCAAGCTGCACACGAGTTGGATCAATCCGAACGTCGAGTACGACGCCGCGGTGCGAGATTTCGTCGCCGCGGCCCTCGATGCCCACCCGAAGAACCGCTTCCTGGCCGAGTTTCGCCTGTTCCAGGAGCAGGTGGTGAATTGGGGCCTGTACACCGCGCTGGCGCAAGTGTTGTTGAAGCTGACCGCGCCTGGCGTGCCCGACATCTACCAGGGCCAGGAGGCGTGGGACTTCAGCCTCGTCGATCCCGACAATCGCCGCCCAGTGGATTTCGCGGCGCATCGGGCGATGCTGCGCGCGATTCAAGAGGAGCTTGCCGGCGGCGACGCGGCTCTGCTCGGTGTCGCCGGTGAACTGGGCAACAACCCGCGCGACCCGCGGACAAAGCTCTTTCTGACGTGGCGAGCGCTGGACTTTCGCCGTCGCCATCCCGACCTTTTTCAGGACGGCCAGTACGTCCCGCTGCAAGTCCGCGGCGACCGGGCCAGGCACGTCTGTGCGCTGGCGCAGGTCGGCCTCGGGCGGGCTTGCGATCGTCATTGCACCGCGTTTGCTGGCCCAGTTGACACTTCCTCCGCCGGGATTGCCTCCACCGCCGCCGCTGGGTGGCGCCGTGTGGGGTGATACGCAAGTCGCGATTCCCGACATGCCGTCGGCCGTGGCGACGAATGTTCTCACGGGACAAACGTGCCGGGTCGCCGATTCGCAACTGTCCGTGGCCGCGGCATTGACCGAATTTCCGGTCGCGTTGCTGACCAGCGATCATGCCGCTCACTAAGAGCAAGCACCGATCCCTTGCAGGATCTGCCGCAATGTGATAGCTTAGCCCTGAACTTGCTGGGTGTCTGGTCTTGAGATCGTGAGGCATCGTCATCTATCTGCGGTCCCTGCTGCTCGCAGCGCAAGGCATGACCTGGCGGCGGGCCATTAGTGGGCTGGGTGTTGTCCCGTGTGTGGTCTGCCGCACGTCACCGCGCGCACGGGGCCGGTGGCTCACTGTTGGACTATCGCCATTAGGACCATGCGTGCCAGTCCGGACGTTTGTAGGCAGATGACAAGCCCTTCCCACGACAAATCGATCAGGCGGCGCGGCATGGGCCAAAGGAGTCCGAAAAAATGAGACTTGCGTTGACCGTAGCCATAATTGTATCGACGACGCTCCTGCCGTCCGAGGCTGCTCGGGCACAGGTCCCGTTCGACAACCCGAATTACACCTACACCAAGATCCTCGATGTGGACGAGTTCACGCGAACCTCAGAATCGCAGTTCAGCAACGACGGGACGAAAATCCTTTGGAATGAGCGCCGGCTGGACGCTACAAAAACGCTGAACATTGACTATTCCGTGAAGTTCGGCGACTGGAACCCCGCGACCAAAACGATCACGAACATCACCACCGTGGCAGAAATATCGGACCCCAACGGCGTCAATGGCATGCTGGGAAATGCCAAATGGTCACCCGATGACACTTACATCGGCTTCGGCACCGACACCACCGCCGTGAACGCCATCAATCGCTACAAGATCGTCGATGGAACCATAAGCACTCTGTACGCGCCGGCCATCGGCATGGATTGGGGCAACTTCGATTTCTATGGCAACGATAGCTCCGTCGTCTTCTCTGATAATTCGACCGGGGGGGCGGACCTTTTCGTCTACGATGGCACAATCCGTTCGCAACTGACCGCTACGTCCACGCTGAAGGAGTATGAGCCTCGCGTCTTCGGTTCGGACAGTTCCCAGGTCTTGTACTGGTCGGGCGAGACGGCCGCCGAACAGAACGACAGCATTCACATCCTCAGCGGCGGCGCCTCGGTCACGGATGTGGCCATTGGAAGCGCAAGTCACAACCTGGAATGGCCGGTCTGGGGAAAAGACCAGTCGTATGTGGGCGTCGTCGACGTGGGCACGCGCCCGAGCACGGCGGCCAATGAACTGCTGCTCTACGAGAAGGTCGGCGACACATGGACGCTTGCCGAGGACCTCACTGGCCCCGGATACACCCCGGCGGCGGGCGATACCAACTATTTTGGCAGCTTTCTGCCCGACGGCAGCTTCTGTTTCCAAAGCCAGGTGGGGGACAATGGGCGAGATATCTGGTACGCCCAAGCCGTTCCCGAGCCGGGCACACTCGCACTGCTGGTCACGGCCGGCCTGGGCCTGCTGGCTTATGCTTGGCGTCGTCGAAGCTGAGCGTCATAGCGCGAATTGGATTGATGCATGCCGAGCGTGCACCTGGCACCCGTGCAGAATTTCGAGTACTGGGTGCTGAGTAGCAGGGGACTGTCCAGATTTTCGTGTCAGCGAAAATGGGACTGTCCCCTTCGCCGCGGTGTGCGTCGCTACTGCTCCCCATGACACAAGAATCTGTACAGTCCCAGTAGCAGCAAGTACCAAGTGCTCCGTACCGAGCAGTACGTCTCTCGCTTGCGCTCGACGCGGGCGTCAACTTCCGCTGGCGGCGGCTGTGCAGGCATCCTGGGCGCTGCCATCGAGCGGAGGCGCCGGCAGCATGCTGTCGCTGGATTGGACCTGGTTGCGTCCCGCTTCCTTGGCGCGATACAAGGCTTCGTCGGCACGCTTCATCAAGACCTCGGGCGAAGTTGCGCCGCCGGCGTCGGTCACGCCGAAGCTTGCGGTTGCCTTGAGTACTTCGTTGTGCACCACGGCGCACGCATTGGCGATGCCTCGCCGGCAGCGCTCGGCGAGATGGACGGCGCCGGTGATGCTCTCGTTCGGCACCACGATGGCGAATTCCTCGCCGCCGTAGCGGGCCGGCAGATCGATCTCGCGGCATTCGCCAACGATGGCCGAAGCCACCTCCTGCAACAGACGATCGCCGGCGTGATGGCCGTAGCGGTCGTTGATCTGTTTGAAGTGGTCGATGTCGGCCATGATGAACGACAGGCGGCCGCCGTGCCGTTCGATGCGGGCCCATTCCTGCTGCAAGCGCTCGACCAGCGCCCGGCGGTTCGGTAGCCCCGTCAGCGGGTCGATGTGCGCGTGCTCGAACAGCATGTCTTGCAAGTGTTTCGTCCGCAACGCGGCGCGAACGCGGGCCCGCAGCTCGAAGGCGTCGAACGGTTTCGTCACGTAGTCGATCGCGCCGAGGTCCAGCCCCTGAATCTTGTCTTCGGCACTGGCCGATCCGGAGAGGAACAAGACGGGGATCATGCAGACTTCCGCGTCGGACTTCAAGGCACGACAGACATCGAAGCCGGACATGTCCGGCATGTCGACGTCGAGAAGGATAAGGTCGGGTTTCTCGTGCCGGGCCATTTTCAGTCCCGAGGCGCCGCCGTCGGTACAGACGATCTCGAGCCCTTCCTTCGCCAGGCGGATTCTGGCAACTTCCAACGCGTCGGGGTCGTCGTCGATGATCAGTATTTTCATGAAGCAGTACTCCCTGCCGGTACGCGGGCCGAATATCCGTTGTGAATTGCTTCAACCAGTGCAACGACGGCTTCGAGCATCTTGCCTTCCATCTCGCGATCCCGCGATTTGGCGGCGGCCTCGAGCGCCTTGCACGCTTCGGTCAACGACGGGTAGCCATAAGAGCCGCCGGCGCCCTTGAGCCGGTGGGCGTGGCGCTGGAGATCGTCGTGGCAGTTCTCGGCGTACGCCTGACGCATCACGTCCATTTGTCCCGGGAGTCGCCCGACGAAGTCTCCGAGAATTGCGGCGATTTCCGAATCGTTGGCAAACTGCGACACGATCGTGTGAGCCGCATCGGCGGGTCCGTGATCTGGCACTGTCGGCTGCGCCGACTTCCTGCCGGTGTGTGCGGCAATAACCTGAATCAACTGTGCGCGGTGGATCGGTTTGGTCAGATGTTCGTCGCAGCCGGCCGTCTTGCAGCGGAGGCTGTCGCCCTCCATCGCGTTGGCCGTCAGCGCCAGGATCGGTCCGGAGTAGCCGCGATCGCGAAGCAGCCGGGTGGCTTCCTCGCCATCCATCACCGGCATGTTGATGTCCATCAGGATCACGTCGAACGACTTGGCCTCGGCGGCGCTCGACCGCCACCTGGCCGTTTTCGACGCATTCCACCTCGGCGCCGGCCAATTGCAGGACGGTTTGAATCAGTTGCTGGTTGTCGTAGCCGTCCTCGGCCACCAACACGTGAACTCCCTTGAGTTGTTCGGCCGCTTGCACGTCGGCCCCGGCGGAAGTGTCGTATTCGGCCTCGACCGGATGTTCGAGCATGGGGACTCCATCGAGGTTTCCAGTGGGGACCGTCAAGGCAAACGAACTGCCTTGGCCCAACTCGCTGGTTACGGTCAGTTCTCCGCCCAGCAGATGGGCGATCTGCTTCGAGATCGCCAGGCCCAGGCCCGTGCCGCCAAATTGGTTGGCAACGGCCGCGTTGCCCTGTTCGAACGGCTGGAAGAGGCGCGAAAGCGTCTCCGAGGCGATACCAATTCCCGTATCGATTACCTCGATGCGTACGGCCGGCTGGTGCTCGCGCCAGGACGGCAGGAATGACGCCACGATGCGCACGCTTCCCTTGTCGGTGAACTTGGCGGCATTGCCGGCGAGATTGAGGACGGTCTGGCGCAAGCGGGCGCCGTCGGTGCGGATAGTTTCCGGAATTCTCCCCGCGTATTCCACCGTCAGCAAGACCCCCTTTCCCTCGGCCCGCGGCCGCACCACGCTTGCCACGTCGGCCACCAGCGCCGACAGGTTGCACGGCCGGACGTCGAGTGTAAGCTTGCCGGCCTCGATCTTCGACAGGTCGAGAATGTCGTTGATCAGCGTGAGCAAATGTTCGCCGTTTCGACGTATCACGTCTGAATGGGCTTTGCGTGTGTCGGCGTCGATCGTCGGGTCGTTCAACAGGTCGGCGTAGCCCAGAATGGCGGTCATGGGTGTGCGGATTTCGTGGCTCATGTTGGCCAGGAACCGGCTCTTCGCCTTGTTGGCCACCTCGGCCTGACGGCGTGCCTCGACCAGCTCGCTCACGTCGATCACGTTGAGAAGCACGCCGTCGTACCGCCCGTCTCGGTAGATGGGCTGCAGCCGAAAGATGGTGTCCTTGCCGCCCAGCGGCCAAAGGAGTACGAGCGGGTCGGAGCCGATTCGGTTGCGGAAAGCGTCGATCTGCGCGCGAATGCGGTCGAGAACCTCGCCGTGGTGGAAATCCTCGATCCGTTTGCCGACAATCGCCTCGCGAGGCTGGCCCAGCATGCGGCACATGAAGCCGTTGATTTCGACAATTTCGTTGCGGGCATTGGCGAAAACCACTCCCTCGTCCATCCCGGAGATCATTGCCGAGAGCTTGGCGTTTTCTTGCGAGAGGCTTTCTGCCGCCTCGTGATCCAGAATGACGCGTGAGGTCGTCTCGGCCAGCGTCGACATCAGCGCATCATCTTCGTCGGACATTGGGTGCTTGGAGAACATTGCCAACACGCCGACGGGATTGCCGAGCGAATCGCGGAGTTTATAACCCCCAAAAGACACCAGTCCCAGATCCTTCGCCCACTGGCGATCGTGGACGCGCGGATCGGTCGTAACGCTGTTGGTCAGGAACTTGGTGTCCTGGCCGCTGGCGATGCGTCCGATCTTGTAGCAGCCGAACGGCACGCGGCGGTGCCCCCCGTCGACGTGCGAGTAGCGTCCCGAACTGGCGGCCAGACGCAGGCACCTGTCGCGCTGCTTGCACAGATGACATTCGGCGTCCGCCGTCGCGTGGACGCAGTCGTCGCAAAGGTCACCGGACCCTATGGTCCAGATTCGGCAGAAGTCGAGATTGAGCAGGTCGATAGCAGCTTCAGTGATCTTCTTGAATTTCGCCTCGACAGGCGCCGGCAACAACAGGTCTTCCTGAAGCCGGGCGATGCCATCCAATCGGCGGCGCAATCGTGCCTGACGCGCCTCGGCTTGCTTGCGTTCGCTGACGTTGCGGGCCATTCCCATCAGGCAGTTCAACTGGCCCGACTTGTCGTACATGCCGTCGGCGATGACTTCGACGTACACGATCGAACCGTTCTTGTGACACAACTCTAAATCGAAGACCCCGATCTTCGCCCGTTCGCCGGCTTTGGCCTTAGTGATGAACGTCGCAATGATCTCATTGCTGATGGCCAACGACGCCGGCGTCATGAGGTCGGCCAGCGTCAGCCGATCCCCTTCTTTCCACTGAATACCCAGCGTCGTCGTGACCGATGGGCTTACATACGTCAACACGCCGCTAACGTCCAAAATCCAGATCAGGTCGGTTACCGTTTCTGCGAAGAGCCGAAAACGCTGTTCGCTGGAGAACAGCGCTTCTTCCGCCCGACGTCGTTCTGTAACGTCGCGCCCCGTTGCCTGGAGAATTGTCTTGCCTTCCAGTTCCATCCTGGTCAACGACACGTCGGCGAGAAATCTCGTGCCGTCCAGTCGGCAATGCGTCCACTCGAATCGGTTCGAGCCTTCTTGCATTGCCAATTCAATCATGCGTTTGGCTTTCTCCGACGACTTGGTTCCATCCGGCTGGTATTCGGGCGACAAGCTCATCGGCCCGTGGAGCACCAACTCGTTTTCGTCCTTGCAGGCAAACATGGCGACGGCGGCCGGGTTGCCACACAAGAATCGCCCGTCGGGATCCATCAATATGATTGAGTCGCTGGACGAACCATAGATAGTCCTGTATTTCGTCTGACTCGCTTGCAGGGCCAAGTCCAGCCGTTTCCGATCGTCAATCTCCTTTGTCAACCGCTGGACAGTCTCTTGCAGTTGTGCGGCAAGCTGCGTGGCTCGACGATTCCGATTTTCGACCCCCACGAAATAGAGCACGAGGACGAGGGTCATTACAAGGCTGAAAGTCGCCGCCCCCCAAGGATACCAGCTTATCCTCGCCGCGACGAATTGCGGGGCGGCCGTACAGACAATCGTCCACCGGCGCCCGGCCAACTCTTCCGATGTACGGCAGGAATATCCAGTTTGTCGCGGCAAAACGCGTTGGCCGCCCGATGCATCTTGCGACATTCGCATCCGCGACAAGTTGTTGCAGAGGACTTGTTCGTGATCGGGATCTGTGCTGTCAATCAATTGAACATCGATCCCTTCAGGTAAGAGCGTCGCAAGAGATCGTTCAACAACTTGTGGGATGTGAAGCACCGCAACGACGAATCCTTCGAGGTGTTCACGCCGATCCTCGACCGTGTCGAGTGCAGCATTCTTTCGATAAACGGCAAGGAGAAGCCGCACGAACGTCGGATCGCCTGGATTTTCGGGAATGGCGATTCTTGGCGTCATACTGAGTTGCCCGGTGTCGCACGCCCGGCACATTGCATTCCAGCAGGCGGGATCAGCGGCTATGTCGTATCCCAGAGCCGCAACGTTTCCGCCGGTTGGCTCGACGAAGAAGATCGGATAGCATGCATCGCGCCGTCCAGCAACAACGGAATTGCCGATCACGTCGCGGTCGGTGACGTGGAAATTCGGATACCCATCGTGCGCCGCCTCGCTCTCATACTGGGATCGCTGAGAATTGGGCACCCTAGGGACCCACTCAAACGCCCGAACGCTTGGCCGATCCCTAAGCCAGGGAGCACCGAAGACGGCGAATTCCCGTCGCTCGACCGTGTCACTACCGTCGAACAGTGCCTTGACGGATTGGAGTTCCTGGAAGTCGAACGCCACGGTGTGCCACAGCGCGGAGGCGCGATCCTGGCTGTTCCTCTCGAATTCCAAGCGGATGTGCTCGCGTTGCTGGCTTCGCAGCACAGTCAATAGCGCTGCCGATGACGCGACCCCGACCGCCAGGATGACTGCCGCAATGATGCGCTGCCGCCGCAATAGAGCGAGCACGGACAAGCCCCCTTCGATTGGAATGTGGGTGGATTGCTCACCCTCCGTCTCTGCGCCACCGAGTTTCGTCGAGGCTGGCAGCACGGAGAGGGAGTCCCTCAAACATAGATTGGCCAAAGGGTGTGCGCCGCGGGCGCAGCGACAAGGTCGGCCATGAGGGAGCACCGTGAGGCCGCCAGAACGGCCAAATCGGATCAACCCCTATAGTCGACCCCAATTCCACTGCTTTGTCAGTATCCAACGGAAGAGCGGTTGTAGAAAAATCACGTCTCACCCGGGGAGAAGGAACGAGCGCACACCGCTTCATGCCCACGCTAGGACGTGGGCGGCAACGGCGCACATCTCGGCAGCTTCGCTGGACGTAGGACATTCGGCGATGGCGCGGACGATCGGCTCGGTATTGCTGCCGCGAACCAACAACCACCGATCGGGCCAGTCCAGCCGCAGGCCGTCGAGACGATCGGCCTCGGCCTCGGGAAAACGCTGCTGAAGCGCATCGAGCGCAGCGGGAATTCTTGTGGAACACAACGGAATCTTCGTCTTCACGATCTCGTAGCGCGGCAGTTCGTCGGCCAATTGGCCGATTGTCATCTCGCGCGCCGCCATGGCATCTAAGAGTAGGGCCATGCCGACGAAACTGTCGCGAACGTAGCCGACGCGCGGATCGATTGGGCCGCCGTTGCCCTCGCCGCCGAAAACGGCCTGGTTGGCCAGCATGACGTCGACGACGTTTGCCTCGCCGACGGCCGCACGAAAATAGGGCACACCGTATCGGTTCGCCAGGTCTTGCGACATGCGGCTGCTGGCGCAGTTGGCGACAATCGCGCCTTTTCGCCGCCGCAAAACGTGATCGACGCACATCGCCAACGTGTATTCCTCGCCGACGTACCGGCCCGAGGAGTCGATCACCGCCAACCGATCGGCATCAGGGTCTTGGCCAAAGCCGACGTCGGCGCCAACCTGGACCACCTCGTGCAGCACGCCGGCAAGGTGCTCGGCAGTCGGTTCGGCTGGATGGGCGAACTGGCCGTCGGGCTGTTCGCCAAGGACGGTAACGCGACAACCTAGCTCGTGCAGCAGACGCCGACCCAAAATGCCGCCCGCCCCGTGGTTGGAATCCAGAACGACGCGGAACCGCTGCTGACGGACGCAATCGGCGTCGATGGAGTCCAGAACGGCCAGCAGGTGGGCCGTCACCGTGTCGTCGCAACGCTCGCCGGCCCCGAGGCGGTCGTGCGGCAACCAGTTGACGCCGGTCGTTGAGGCCGGCGCGGCGATTTGTCGGTATCGATCCAAGACTTTCTGGCCGCTGCATGCGGGAATGACGCGGCCGTCGGCCGAGAACAACTTCAGCCCGTTGTAAGGCGGCGGATTGTGGCTGGCGGTGATCTCGATGGCCCCGGCGGCCTTGAAATGGCGCAGGAGCACCCCGGCAGTGGGCGTCGCAATGATGCCGGCGTCGATCGTGGTCCGCCCGACGGCCTGGAGCGCCGCATGAACCGCCAGCGCCAACATGCGCCCCGAGGGCCGACTGTCGCGACCCACCAGGATATCGCCCGGCGGCGCCATGGCGGCAAAGGCCGCGGCGTACTGCATCGCCACCTCGGGCGTGAGCGTCTCTCCGACGATGCCGCGAAGTCCGGACACGCTGATGATCGGTTCGGGCACCATCATGGCAGACTGTCACCACAATCGAGTTGATTTGGCCCCAAGCCACGCCGTCGGCGTTCTCATCATAGCACCGGCCCGGCAAGCCGACAATTCCGCCCCGATTGACCGTTGCCACTCGGCCCGTACAATGGTGCCATGAAAATGGCAAACCGCCAACCACGCAAGTCTGAGGCGCCCGAGGGCGTTCTGCCCGGTGGCATTTCGCCGCTGATGACCGACGACGCCGATCCCCAGGAGACCGACGACTGGCTACGGGCTCTGGACGAAGTCATTGCCCGGGAAGGGTCACAACGGGCAATTTATCTAATGGCGAGGCTGAAACACCGAGCCTTCAAACGCGGCGTCCGTTATGCCGGTGTGTCCACGACGCCCTATATCAACACGATTCCGGCCGATGACGAACCTCCCTACCCCGGCGACCGCGAGATCGAGCGGCGGGTCAAGAGCCTCTTGCGGTGGAACGCGATGGCGATGGTCGTGCGGGCGAACAAACTCAGCCCGGGCATCGGCGGCCACATTTCGACCTACGCCTCGGCGGCCACGCTCTACGAAGTCGCGTTCAATCACTTCCTGCACGGCAAGGAGGGCCGTCAACCACCGGACCAAGTCTTTTTTCAAGGGCACGCCGCGCCGGGCATCTACGCCCGAGCCTATCTCCTGGGCCGGCTCACGGAAGCGCACCTGAAGAACTTTCGCCGCGAGTTGCAGGCGCAGCCTGGCTTGTCCTCGTATCCACACCCGTGGCTGATGCCGAAGTTTTGGGAGTTCCCCACCGTCTCGATGGGCCTTGGGCCGATCATGGCGATCTACCAGGCGCGGTTCAACCACTACCTGGTCGACCGCGCGATTAAGCCCGACGCCAAGGCGTCGCGCGTTTGGGCGTTCCTTGGCGACGGCGAATGCGATGAGCCGGAGGCCCTCGGCGCGATCACGCTGGCCGCGCGAAAAACTCGATAACCTGATCTTCGTCATCAACTGCAACCTCCAGCGGCTCGACGGGCCGGTCCGCGGCAACGGAAAGATCATCCAGGAACTGGAGGGCGCATTTCGCGGCGCCGGCTGGAACGTGATCAAGGTAATCTGGGGCGCCGATTGGGACCCCCTCTTGGCCCGCGACACCGACGGTTTGCTGGTGCGGCGGATGGGTGAGGTGGTCGACGGCCAATACCAGAAGTACGTTGTCAGTTCCGGCGAGTACATCCGGAAGCATTTTTTCGGCGTCGATCCTCGGCTTGAGGCGATGGTGGCCGACTTGGACGACAAGGAGATTCACCGGCTGCGGCGCGGCGGCCACGATCCGGCCAAAGTCTACGCGGCCTACAAGGCGGCCGTCGAGCATAAGGGCGCGCCCACGGTCATTCTTGCCAAGACGATCAAGGGGTATGGGCTCGGAGAAGCCGGCGAAGGCCGCAACATCACGCACCAGCAGAAGAAGCTCAACGAGGACGAGCTTGTCGAGTTTCGGCGGCGTTTCGACATCCCGATTTCCGACGAAGCCGCCCGGCACGCCGAGTTCTACAAGCCGCCCGACGACAGCCCCGAGATGCAATACCTTCTTGGCCGGCGGAAATCCCTGAGCGGATTCGTGCCCGGCCGCCGTGCGCCGACCGTGAAGTTGAAGCCGCCGGCGTGGGAAGATTTTGCCGAATTCTTCGCCGGCAGCGACGGGCGTGAGGTCTCGACCACGATGGCCTTCGTCCGGCTGCTGGTGCGGCTGATGCGAGATAAGAACATCGGAAAGTACATTGTGCCCATCGTGCCCGACGAAGCGCGGACCTTCGGCATGGAGGCCCTCTTCCGGCAGTTCGGAATCTACTCGCACACAGGCCAGCTCTACGAACCCGTCGACTCGGATACCATTCTCTACTATCGGGAAGCCAAGGACGGGCAGATCCTCGAAGAAGGCATCACCGAGGCCGGCTCGATGTCGTCGTTCATCGCCGCCGGAAGCTCGCACTCGAGCCACGGCATCAGCATGATCCCGTTCTTCATCTACTACTCGATGTTCGGCTTCCAGCGCGATCGGCGATCTGCTCTGGGCGGCCGGCGACATGCGCTGCCGGGGTTTCGTCCTCGGCGGCACTGCCGGCCGCACCACCCTGGCCGGCGAGGGGCTGCAACATCAGGATGGCAACAGCCATCTGAACGCCCTGGCGTTCCCCGACTGCCGCGCGTATGACCCGTGCTACGCCTACGAGATGGCGGTGATCGTGCTCGACGGCCTCCGGCGGATGTACTACGAAGAGCAGGACGGCTTCTACTACATCACACTGATGAATGAGAACTACGAGATGCCGATCCTGCCGATGGGCTCGACCGAAGGCATCTGCCGCGGCATCTATAAGCTGTCGTCGCGCGATTCTGGGCCGAAGAAGCCCAAAGTGCAACTCCTCGGTAGCGGGGCGATCCTCCGCGAATCGCTGCACGCCCAAGAGCTTCTGGAAAAACACTTCGGCGTCGGCAGTAACGTCTACAGCGTCACCAGCTATAAGTCGCTGTACTACGACGGCCGCGATTGCGACCATTGGAACCGGCTGCACCCGAACGAATCGCCGCGCCGGCCGTACGTCGCCCAGGCGCTGGAGGGTGAGCCCGGGCCGGTCGTGGCCGCGCTCGATTACGTCGCTGCGGTTGGCCTTTCAATTGCACCGTACGTCAACGCCCCTCTCGCGCTGGAAGAGGGAGCGGGGGTGAGGGCACGCACTTACACAGTCCTCGGCACCGATGGTTTTGGCCGCAGCGAGGCCCGAAAGGAGTTACGGCGGTTCTTCGAGGTTGATGCCGAGAACATCGCTCTGGCGGCGCTGGCAGCGTTGGCCCGGCAGGGCGGCTACCCTAAAGGACAACTTGCCGGGGCAATTAAAACGCTCGGACTCGATCCGAACAAACCGCATTCGATCTCCGCGTAAAGAGGTTGCTGGCGTCTTGTTGAAGGTTTTGGTAGGGGCTGCGTCAGACAAGCACAGCACGAATGGATTAGCGGAACCAGCACATACCGTGGTGCGGCGGCGCTTCGCATGTCGTGCCCGAAAACGTCGTGACAGGGGATTTCACTGATGAACGTCGACTTCTTGCTTCCCGAACTCGGCGAAAACGTCACCAGCGGCGACGTGGTCAACGTGCTTGTGCATGAAGGAGACGCGATCGTCGGCAACCAGGGCGTGATCGAAATCGAGACGGAAAAGGCGGTTGTCGAAGTCCCCTGTCCGCACCCCGGCAAAGTGGCCAAGATCCATGTTACCAAGGGGCAGACGATAAAGGTCGGCCAGCCGGTGCTAACGATCGAAAGTGAAGAAGAAGCGGAAGAGCCACCACCAGTCGCGCCCGTCTCGAAGGAAGAAGGGCGCCACGCGGCGCGCGGCCGCTCCGTCCAAGGCGCCGCAACCGGCTGCGTCCGGAGCCGCCGAAACACTGCCGGCCGGGCCGGAAGCCCGCCGCGTTGCACGCGAGCTTGACATTGACCTGGCCCAAGTTCAGGGCAGCGGCCGAGGCGGAAGGATCACGGCCGAGGATGTTCGCCAGGCCGCCGCAACCGGAGCACGCCCTCACTCTGGCCCTCCAACGAAAATAGGGGGAGCCGCGCGTGTGGGCCCTCCGCCGATGCTAGCGCCGACCGAAGCGGTTACTCCGCCCGGCGAACCGGGCCAGGACGCCTATGGGCCGATCATGCGGGAGCGGATGTCGAAGATTCGCCGCACTATCGCCGCGCAGATGGTCAAGTCGGCCACGACCATCCCGCACGTTACGAACTTCGACGATGCCGACATCACGGACCTCGACCGGATGCGCAAGACCGTCCCGGCCGCCTATCTGCCGCCGAACGTGAAACTGACGGTGCTGCCGTTCGCCGTGCGGGCCGTCGCGCTGGCCCTGCGGCAGCATCCGGTCGTCAACGCGAGCATCGACGAGGCCAACGACGAGGTCGTCTACAAGCAGTACGTCAACATCGGCGTGGCCGTTGATACGCCGCGGGGCCTCGTGGTCCCGGTGATCCACGATGCCGACGAACTCAATGTCCGGCAGATCGCCGAGCGGTTGACGCCGATGGCCGCCCGGGCCAGGGCTGCCGAGTTTTCGATGAACGAGCTGCGCGGCGGCACCTTCACGATCAGCAACCTCGGCGCTTTCGGCGGAACCTACAGCACGCCGGTCATCAACCATCCCGAGGTGGCTATCCTACTGCTGGGACGTGCGCGACCGGTCGCACGCCTGCACGACGGCAAGTTCGAGGAGCGCCTCATGCTTCCGCTCAGCCTCTCGTACGACCATCGAATCGTCGACGGCGCGGCGGCCTCGCGGTTCCTGAACGAAGTAATCGACTATTTGCAGTCGCCAGCGGTGCTGCTGTTGTAAATGAGGGATCAGGGGTTGGGGATTAGGGATTAGAAACGGCTTGCACGCCGGACGGATCCACAACTCCAACCTCGAATCCCCAATCCCTAATCCCTTGCTTTCCCATGAACACTCAACTTTGCGTTGTCGGCGCCGGCCCCGGCGGATATGCGGCGGCCTTTCTTGCGGCGGACCTGGGCATGCAGGTGACGCTCGTCGACATGGACGCTCGGCTCGGCGGTGTTTGCTTGCTGCGGGGTTGTATCCCGTCGAAAGCTTTGCTGCACGTTGCCAAAGCGATCGGTGAGGCCAAAGGCTTGCAGGATTGGGGCGTTCGGTTTCCGCCGCCCGAGATCGAACTGGATGCCCTCCGCGCCCGAAAAGATAAGGTCATTGCCACGCTGACCGGCGGGCTCAAACAACTCAGCGGCAAACGAAACGTCACTGTCGTTCGCGCCCGGGCGGCACTGGAGGACTCGCAAACGCTCCGGCTCGAGCCCGTCGACGGCAAGCCGTTGGCAGACGATCGAATCGCGTTCGAGCACTGCATCGTGGCGACCGGATCGAGTCCAACGCGAATCCCGGCGTTCGACCTGCCGACACATTGCGTGATGGATTCGAGCGGGGCGTTGGAGTTGCCGGACGTGCCGGAATCGCTCTTGGTGGTCGGCGGCGGCTACATCGGCCTGGAGATGGGCACGGTCTATGCGGCGCTGGGAAGCAAGGTCACGGTGGTCGAGCTAACCGACGGCTTGCTGCCCGGTGTCGACCGAGACCTCGTGCGGCCGCTGCACAAAAGGGTTCAGGGCGAGTTCGCCGCGATTCATCTCAGCACGAAGGTCGTGTCGTTGGCCGATAAGAAGGACGCTGTCGAGGCGACCTTTGAGGGGGAACTGCCGGAAAAGGTCCAGCGGTTCAGCCGCGTCCTTTCGTGCGTCGGCCGAAGGCCCAACAGCACCGGCCTCGGACTCGAAAACGCCAATGTCGAAGTCGACGATCGGAGATTCGTGGTCGTCGACGCACAGCGCCGCACGAGCAATCCGCACATTTTTGCGATCGGCGACGTAGCGGGCCAGCCGATGCTGGCGCACAAGGCCAGCCATGAGGGCAAGATCGCCGTCGAGGCCCTCGCTGGCCATTCGGTCGTCTTCGCGCCGCGAGCAATTCCGGCCGTCGTCTTTACCGATCCAGAAATCGCTTGGGCCGGACTGACGGAAACCGATGCGAAGAGCCAGGGCCTGAAGTACGACGTTTCCCAATTTCCATGGGCCGCCAGCGGACGCGCCCAGTCCATCGGCCGCACCGAAGGGCTGACCAAGTGGCTCAGCGACCCAGAGACAGACCGCGTCCTCGGCTGCGGAATCGTCGGAGCGGGCGCTGGCGATCTTATCGCCGAAGCCGTCTTAGCCATTGAGATGGGCTGTTCGCTCCGCGACGTTGTAGAAACCATCCACCCGCATCCCACGCTCGGCGAAACGCTTGGCGCCGCGGCGGAAGTCCGCTTCGGCACCGCCACCGATCTCTACCGGCCGAAGAAAACAGCGGCACAGCAGAAATAAGACACCACGGTGACGGGAGGTCGCTGTCCTCCGCGTCTCCGTGGTGCGGTCTGCTCTTTGCGCTACCCGTGCGACGGACCGCCGGCGCCGGCGCGGACGCGTTTCTGAACGTCGGTTTCCAGCACGCCAAAGGTTGCCTCGTGCCGTTGAATGGTCAAACCCAACGCGTGCAACATCCGTTTGGCCGTATAAAAATTTGTGATAATCCGCTGGGTGACAGGGATCGGATGCGTCGGCATGCCGAAAGGCTGCGGATTCAACCCAAAGTCGATGATGAGCTCTTCAGGCGTGCCGGTGACACGGCAGAAATTGGCATACAGCGCCATTACCTTCGAGTCGTCAATCTCGACTTGCACGCGTTGCTGCGCAGGTTGGCCGGCTGCCGGGGCAGCGCTCCTTCCGTCGCGGGGGAAACATCGGGATTCTGGTCTGGGTTTTCAGGTGTCTTGGCCACGGAATACTCCTCGGCAGTCAGTGAAAAAAGAGGTACATCTCGATCGGGACAATGAACTGTCTATGCACAGAGGAAGTATACCACTCGAAACGGGTTGTGACAGAAGGACCGCATGAGGGATGGACGCGCAACCCTAGAGGGTGGCCTCTCGTACCCGATGCCTGTGCGTGTCACTTTGACGACGGCGGATCGAATCCGAACGACTGGTACGCCTTTGTTTTGATGACGTCCACGAGTTTAAGCCCCACGACGTCGTCATAGCGGAGGAAGACGGTCCGACGCCCATCGCGTCGGGCGATTGACGCTCAAACATGAGAAACGCTTCGCCGGCTGCGAACCCGGAAAAAGCGATTTGCTCCCCAAACGACGTGACGACAACCCCCCGTCGCGCCATTTCCGCTGGCCAGTGCGAGAACAGATCCTGCCAGGTCGCAGCGCGCACGAACGCATAGCACATAATCAACTTCATGCCCCGCAAATTGCCCAATCGATGCTGAAATCCCGCGGTCTTTGCGTAAATCAGTGGAAAGTCGGCTGTCGACTTTGCCGATTATGTCGACGGTAGCGATTGAGTAGAGTCTGCGGGCTCATTACTGCCGCGAGGCGGCGAAAGGGGACAGTCCCGAATTTTTGTGGCGTCCTGCCACAAGAATCGGGACAGTCCCCTTAGTGAGCCCGGCAGGTGCGGAGAGGATTACGGCACGCGGAGCGTGCCTACTATTAAACATGACCGCGTGTAGAACAATGCGGCTGCTGGTTTTCGCCGTGGTGCTGGCCTCGTTCGGGCTGCCATGCGGTCGATTTCTACGACGGCTCGCTGCAGCAGCCGCCGCCGCCGGCCATGGAGCCGCCGCGCGAGCGGTCGATGGTCTCGCTGCCGGCCTATCGCGTCGAGCCGCCCGACATCCTGCAGATCGAGATGCTCAAGCTGGTGCCGCTGCCGCCCTACCGCATCGACATCTACGACGTGCTGCAAATCCGCGTGTTCGGCACGCTGCTCGACCAGCCGATCGACGACTTCTTCCTGGTCGAAGGCGAAGGCATCGTCACGCCTCGGCCCGGCCTACGGCACGGTCCGCGTGGTCGGCATGACGATCGAGGAGGCCACCGACGGCCATCACCCGCAAGCTGAAGGAAGTGCTCGGACAGCCGGACGTCTCGGTCCAACTGGCCAGGACGGCCGGCACGCAGCCGGTCACCGGCGCATACCTCGTCGGGCCCGACGGCACGATCAACTTGCGGCAATACGGCATGCTGTACGTGGCCGGCAAGACGGTCACGGAGATTCGCGAGGAGTCTGCAGAAGCACCTGTCGCAGTATTTCGATTCGCCCGAGGTCTCGGTCGACGTGATCGCCTACAACAGCAAGGTGTATTACGTCATCACGGAAGGGGCCGGCCTGGGCGACAACGTCCGCCGCGTGCCGATCACGCGGCAACGAGACGGTGCTGGACGCGTTGAGCACGGTCAGCGGCCTGTCGCAGGTGTCGAGCAAGAAGATCTGGATCGCCCGTCCGGCGCCGGCGCGGCTTGGGCTGCGAGCAGATCCTGCCGGTCGATTACGAAGGGATCACGCACGGGCGGCTGGCGGCCACGAACTACCAGATCATGCCGGGCGACCGGGTGTTCTTTCGCCGAGGACAACGTGAGCACGTTCAACAACTTCCTGGCGAAGGTCACGCTGCCGATCGAGCGGCTGCTAGGCACCTCCGGCCTGGGCGCCTCGACCATCCGCGGCTTCCAGACCCTCGGCCGCAACTACAACCGGCAACGGAGTTTCTAGCAGCGACAAAGGGGCACGGTGCGTCGCTGGGCGTGATCGCAGCGTCGTCGACGTATGCATAACGCCGGAGAGGGGCACAGAATTCTGTTGCCGAGACGATCGAGGAGTCGTAAAATTAACACGTGCGGGGGCTGCGCATCATTGCGCAGAAAAGGAGCAGACGCCATGTGTCTAGCCGTCGCAGTAGGTACCGTTCTGTTGGGAAGCTGGGTGTTGGCTCCGCCGGATCAGCCGGTCGCGGAGCAAGAAAGCCAGCCACAGTCCAACGTCAACCAGCTCGAGGAACCGTCGTCGCCTGGACCGGTCATGCCGCCGGGCAGGTCCACGCGGTCGCATGGCGAACGTTCGACCACAGGCAGAACGACTGGCGGCGCAGACGCCAGACGCAGGGCCAGGGTCAAACGGCCGCCCAGCGCCAAACGCCCACGCCCGACGTGGATGACATCGTGTCGCCTACCGAAACCGTGTCCGAGGACGAATTGTCCAATCAACCATCACAGCCGACGGCGCCGATGATGGGCGGCTACTCGTACCCGCGTTCACCGACAGCGAGGCGGCGCGGCATGCCAGGCGGCGCGCCCCGTGGCATTGCAAAGTCATCGGCGTACCATCCGCGTTCGCATCAAATGGTCCAGGAAGGTGCCCAGCAGCGACCGAGCATCACGACAGTCACGCCACCTGTAGCCGCTGCAGAACCGCCGCAAAAGGCGTTCGCGGGTTTTCAACAGCAGTCGGGCGTGAGTCCCTACATGAACCTGTACCGCCGCGACAATCTCGGCACGATCGACAACTACACGACGTTGGTCCGACCGCAGCTCGAGGCAGCGCTACTATAACAATCAATTTCGCCAGGATCTCGGCACGTTGGAACGCAACTCGCGGTTGCAGATGATGAGCGTCCAGCAACCCGAGCGGAACAGTTGCAGGGCGTGGCGACGCCCCAGTTCTACATGAACTACGGGCAATACTACCCTGGCTACGAACGGCCGCCGGCTCAGTAGTCGCGCGGCGAAACTCCGACGTTCCATAAGAATTCCGGCCACTTCAGCGGACGGTGTTGTCCGTGCATACCACACAAACCGCGCCACGCTTGACGGCGTTTCACTGGGGCAGGATCACGTCGGAGAGCATGTACTTGCGGAGCGACTTGACCACGCTGTCGAACTGCTGAAGGTCGACGGGCTTTGTCAGATAGCTCTCAACGTGCAGATTCTCGGCCTCGAGAATTCTCTGATGCGTGCGGGAAGCCGGTAGAACGATCACGGGCACGCGAGCCAAATCCGAATTGGCCTTCAGTTCGGCGAGGACTTCTCTGCCGCTCTTCTTGGGGAGATTCAGGTCGAGCAAGATCAGGTCTGGCTTGGGGGCACGCCGGTACTTGGCGTGCCGCATTAGGAACTCCATCGCCTCTTCGCCGTCACGCACAAGGCTGATCCGGCACGGCACGTCGCCGTTGCGCAGCGCCTCGATCGTCAGACCGGCATCCTCCAGGTCGTCCTCGACGAGGAGGATTTCCATAGGACGGCCCACGGTCTCGCGCGTCATGGCAGTGTCCAAGGGATTAGGGGTTCGGGATTCGGGATTCGGGGCTCGGGAAGTTGACGTGCCGAAAATGGCGGCGAACTGACATATCAAGAACTACCCGACCCTCAATCCCTGTCTGCTCACCAAGGGTTTTCTCGCATAACCTTCAAGTGTAGCATATTTGGATTGGCGAAGCCGAACGACGAAGCCTGCCGCGAACAACGGCAAAGTCGGGCCGTGATCGCGCGTGGGGCCGCTTTCGGTCGTCCCGTTGGAGAAAGGAGCAGGGCTGTGTTCGTGCAAATCCGTGGCCAGAGACTCGAACTGCACCAGGGCGATATAACAGAACAGCAAGTCGACGCGATCGTCAACGCGGCCAATAGCCGCCTGGCAGGCGGTGGCGGCGTGGACGGCGCAATCCACCGTCGCGGGGGGCCCGCGATCATGCGCGACACCGACGCCCGATATCCCGACGGCTGCCCTACCGGCTCGGCCGTGATTTCATGCGGCGGCACGCTGCCGGCCAAACACGTGATCCACGCGGTGGGGCCCGTTTGGAGCGGCGGTCATCGCAACGAGGCGGTGCTGTTGGCCGGCGCCTATCGCCGCAGCTTGGAGCTGGCCGTCGAGCACGACTGCCGAAGCATCGCCCTGCCGGCGTTGAGCACCGGAGCCTATCGGTTTCCGATGGACCAGGCCGCGCGCATCGCGATTTCCACCGCTATCGGTTTCCTCAAGGAACACGGCCAACCGGAAGTGGTTCGCTTCGTGCTCTTCGACGCCGGCGCCGATGGCGCATTTGCCGCGGCGCTGGACGAATTGTCGCCGCCAGCGGCGTGAGCAGGAGCACCGCTATTCCACTTCGATGAGCGTTTGAGTCTCGCCCCCGCGATCGAATCGCGCGACCAACAACTCGCTACGTAAGTTGCAGCCGAGCAGAGAACGGTTCCGCGTACCGCATAGCGAGCGGTAGATCAGCCATTGCCTGTTGCCAATCGCCACACGATACCCCACGGCCGCGTCTGCCGGCTGAATCCTTTGCGACTCGGCCACGGTGAGTTGCCGCCAAGTCAGCGGGGCGGCCATACTGGAAGGATTGAGATCGAAGAAGAGCGGAGCAAACAGCGCCCGGCCTTCGATCGTTTGGCGTAACGTGATCTCAGCCGGATTCCAATCGAGTTGGCCAACTCGTTGATCGACCAGCCATTCCGGCAAAGCCAACGGGAGCACCCTTGCCCGCGGCTTGCGACCGACCAGCGCCGTCTCGCGCGTTTGGCACGCGTCGAGCAACGTGACGCCTGGGCAGGTCGGCAAAGTTCCACAATACTCGATCGCCGCCGGTTGCGTCGCCAGCACGGCGTCGGCCAACAGCAGAAAACGGTCTCTCCGGGCCATGACGAAATGCCGCTGAACCCGGACGCACGGCCCCAAATCGATCTCCAATTCGAGGTAATCGACGTTGCGGTCCGACGCCCAGCAGCGTTCGATCCAACCGGACGTTGGCACGGTGGCGGCACCGTTGAGACGAACGTCCATGTACCACTGGCCCGAACATAGCACGTCCTTACCACAGCCGAGCTCGATGCGGCACGAGGCGTCGGGATAAAGGACCGTGAGTCGCGGCGAGCCGCGCGACCAGCCGAGCCGCATCACGGCCACCGACGCCTTCTGCGAGTGAATTGCCGCCTTTGGCCGCTTGCGAGGGTGCGCGCAACGCCGGCCAGAGCGGCGGCCTCCTCGAGCAATTTTGCCTGCGCGCGTCCATCGGACTGGGCGGCAAAGGCGTACGAGCCGTCGCGGCGCGCCAGGCGGAAGGCATTGCAGACAAACCGCCGATACCGTTTTTCGCCTTGCCGGCCAAAACATCCATGATTGAGACGGCTGCCAATACCGTAGCAGCGCGTCCAGCAGGCCAGGAACAGATCGAGCCGGTCGAGCCGGTTTGCATGCAACAGGCCTTTGCGGCCAAGCAGTGTGTTGAGGCCCGTGGCCAGCGATTCGCGGGCCCGAGGGAGAAGTTCGCGGCAGGGAATAATCTCGGGAAACAGGCAGGCGAGCGTCAGCGCCAACTCACCGGCAAGCATCTGATGGGCAAGGGCCCGATCGGTGGACATTTCGTCGATGACGCCAGCCTCGCCGGCTTCCACGGCCGCGCGTAGCAAATGATCGATTAGCCGCCACCAATCGGCCGAAGGCAGCTCGGCGGCCATTCGCGGCAAACGACGGCACAATGTCAAGGCCGACGTGGCGTAGTCGATGCGAAACTCGGCCGTCTCGGCGTCATCGAGCCACCGGCGCAACGCCGCGGCAGTTTCCGCATCCATCGGACCGCCGGTGTCCGCTGACAGCCGGCGCCAATGTTCGCACTGGCACTGGGCGGCCGTTGGAGTGCGCGTGCGCAGATACTGTCGCCATGCCTTCCAGCCACGGGACCGGCGGCCCGCCGCAAAGGCTTTGCGGACATCGCGCGGTGCGGAAACGTGCCAGATGGCGCCGCGCATCGCACGCGGATTTGCAGCGTTGTCGAGGCCGAGGGGGCGGACATCCCCGTCCGTTCGTTCGACCGCCTCCGTCGTACCGGCGGACAATGTGGCGACGACGTCCCGCTCGTCGTTGCAGCCCTGACGAAGTTCCAGCCGCAGACTGCCTGGTGCGATGCTCATGGGGATGTATTCAAGGACTTCTGCACGAAGGGGATTGGCCAGTCTGCCAGATTTTTCCGAAAGGTCAAGGGGTCTGCACCCGCCGCCATCATCTGCCGTGATGCCCCCCGATGGCCGGCATCGAGTTGTCGATGGTCAAGATAGCAGACAGCCGGGGTGGAACAAGTTTTCCGGTGCGACTGTGCAGCGCTTGTTGCACCCCACATCTGCCAATGCCGCCCCCTGATTGCCGGCTTGTTGTGCCGGCTGGACCGCCCGGGGTATAATGGGCCTGTGCCATGTGCCATGATGCCTCATAAATCGGAGAAACAACGATGATCTGCACTGTGAGAGTCCCGCGAGCAAGAGTGAACAGATGTGTCGCCTGTTGCGCCGCGACGATTTTCTTGGCGGTCGCTGCGGGCTCGGTTTGGGCCCAGAAGCAAGGCGACGTTGACAAGGAGCACGCGCTGATCGGCGTCGGCTCTCAAGATGCTTCGGCGAAGGTCCCGCAGGATCCGGCCATGCAGTGGTATCCGAAGGCCGGCTTGGGCATGTTTATCCACTGGGGCATTTCGAGCGTCGACGGCAAGCATGAGCTTTCGTGGGGGATGATGAAGAACTGCCCGTGGCTCGAGCCCGCGATGACACCAGAGGCCTATTTCAAGCTGGCCGATCGTTTCAATCCCCAGGCGTACGATCCCGAAAAATGGCTTCGCGCCGCCAAGGACGCTGGATTCGGCTACGCCGTGCTGACGACGCGACATCACGACGGCTACGCGCTGTGGCCAAGCGCGTACGGCGACTTCAGCACGAGGACGAAAATGGGCGGCCGCGACCTCGTTCGCCCGTATGTCGAGGCCTGCCGCAAGGTCGGCCTGAAAGTCGGATTCTACTACTCGCCGCCCGATTGGTACTTCAATCGGCAGTACACGTCATTCTACCGCGACAGCAAAGGCACGCCGGAATCGCCCCATCTGGGTCTAAAGCACGAGGTCGTGCAATTGCCCAAGCGACCGGCGGAGTTCGAGGCCCGGTACGTCGACTACGTCAACGGACAAATCACCGAACTGCTGACGAACTATGGCAAGATCGATCTGCTCTGGTTCGATGGCTCGGCTGGTCCGAAGGTCCTGTCGCAGGAGAAAATTCGGGCGATGCAGCCTGGCATCGTCATCGATGATCGCCAGCACAGGAAGGGTGATTTCAACACGCACTTCGAAAATCGGCTGCCGAGGCGTCGGCCCGAGGGCTGGTGGGAACACTGCTTCTGCATGTCGGGACGCTGGGGATACAGAGATTCCGAGGACTGTAAGCCGGCAGCCGTATTGTTGACTCGCTTGGTCACGTGCCGCGCGTGGGGTGGCAACGTATTGGCCAATTTTGCGCCGCGGCCGACAGGCGAGATGCCCGATTCCGTGTATCGTTGCATGGCCGACATCAAGGCCTGGATGGACACACACCGCGAGTCCGTGATCGACGTTCAGCCGGGTCCCTATCCGGAACAGTCTAATGTGCCGGTGACCGTCCGGGGTGACACCTGGTACCTGCATCTATTGCCGCGCGGCCGCCGCCATCAAACGCACGACGATTCGGTGGTGCTGACCGGCGTCGGCAAGCCCAAACAGGTGAAGATGCTAGGCACCAACCAGGCTCTCGACGCGCGGCTGGAAGGCGATTCGCTTACGATCGACGTGCCCCGGAAGCTTCGCACGCCATTGGTGGACGTGATCGCGGTTCGGTGGTAGCGTCGCGGTGCGCCAGGAGCGCGTCTGGAATCTCACGCCAACAGCCGCTCAACGCTCTCCATTAACCGATCCATGGCGAACGGCTTGCGGATGTAATCGTCGACGCCCAACAGTTCGGCGTAGGCTTTGTGGCGGCTCCCTTCGTTGGCCGTGACCATAATCACTCGCGTCGGCACGCGCCGGGTTCGCCGCAATTTCTCCAGCACCAGGTAGCCGCTCCGCTTGGGCATCATCATATCGAGAATGATGAGGTCCGGATCCTCGCGTTCGGCCAGCGCCAGCCCTTGGTTTCCGTCGCGGGCGACGAGAATATCGTAGCCGGCCGCCTCCAGGGCGATTCGCATCGATTCGACGATCTCCCGGTCGTCGTCTACCAGCAAGATCCTCTTTCGGTCCCTCAGGGGGGTCGTGTCGGTGGGCTCTTGATCGGCCATGATCGTCACCTCGGCAAAGTCGGGCACAGGATCGCCGGCGGGCTCCAGGCGGGCGGCGTGGACGGCAACAAGCCCTATACTTAGTTCAGACACCGAGGTTTTGCAAGGCCCCGGCGCGAATCAGTAACCCGCTGATGGGGAAAAAACGGGAATTTCCTCATACTTTTCGCGGCAGCCGCCTTACTACTCTATTGACGTACTTTTCACGCGCCGATAGAATTGCCGTTGTTTGTGCGGACCGCACCACGGTGAGGGAATTTACACCCGACGTGGAGGGAGACAAGTCAGCAGCCAACGGGATGCAGGTTCATCGGTCGTCGGCGGGGTTGGTTGTCCAGGCCCCGGCGAAGCTTAACCTATTCTTCGAGGTACTCGCTAAGCGCAGCGATGGGTTTCATGAGATCGAAACGCTCATGTGCCCCATCGATTTGTTCGATACGTTGCATTTCGAGGAGGACCCTTGCGGTCGGTTGAATTTGGAGTGCCGGCAGGCGTCGGACGCCGGTAGCCGTCGTGACCACGGGTTCGACGATCTGCCGGACGGCAGTGATAATCTTGTCGTGCGTGCGGCAGAACTCGTGCGGCGCCGCACCGGTGTCCGGCGCGGCGCGAAACTGCGGTTGATCAAGCGCATTCCCGCGGCAGCAGGGCTTGGCGGGGGTTCGAGTGACGCTGCGGCTGCCCTGGTTGCCGCCAACGAAGGCTGGCGTCTTGGCCGTTCCCGCGAGGAATTGATCGATTGGGCAGCAGAGTTGGGCAGTGATGTCCCGTTCTTCCTGGTCGGCGGCGCCGCCATTTGCCGCGGGCGAGGCGAGCGCGTGACGAAGGTTCCGGGACTTTTGGGGCTCAATTTTGTCGTCGTTAGGCCGCCGGAGGGACTGGCAACAGCGGCCGTTTATGCCGTCTGTCAAGCGTCCACCAACTCGCAGTCGGCGGCGCTTGTGGCGGATGGGTGGCGGCGAGCGAATTGGAGCGGTGTGGGCCGGCGGCTGGTGAATCGCCTTCAGCCGGCGGCAGCGAGGCTGTCACCTTGGGTTAGGCGACTGGAAGAGGAGTTCTCGCGATTGGATTTTTTGGGACACGGAATGAGTGGGAGTGGCACGTCGTATTTCGGACTTTGCCGTCACGCCCGCCATGCCCGGCTGAGCGCGCAACGTTTAGAGGCACGAGGTCTCGGCGCAGTTTTTGCTGTGCGGAGTTGCCATTGAAGCGCCCGAATCGCAAGGAGAACGGCCGTGGAAATCACCGAAGTTCGCGTCAAACTCATGGAGGAACCGGGAGAGCGCCTCCAGGCATTCTGTTCCATCACGTTCGATGACGCCTTTGTAGTTCGCGACTTGAAGATTATCGAGGGCTCGACTGGACCGTTCGTCGCCATGCCCAGCCGCAAGCTCACCGCCCATTGCCCTCAGTGCGGCTGCAAGAACCACCTCCGGGCAACCTATTGCAACCAGTGCGGCGGCCGGCAACGCGACCAGGCAGCGACAAGGGACGACGAAGGGCGTGCCAAGCTATACGCCGACATCGCGCATCCGATCAATTCAACCTGCCGCGAGCTGATTCAACAGCGCGTCATCCGCGCGTTCGAGGACGAAAGGGCCCGCTCCAAGCTCCCCGGCTACGTTCCGACCTACGAGGATTTCGATGCCGAGGATATGGCCGTGGCTTCTCGGCCTCTGGGCGCGGTGCAAACGGCAGTCCAAGGCAGTGAGCGGCCTCAGGGGCCCCATCACAAATCGCCCGCCACGAAACACGCTCGCCACCTCAATGGCAGTGGTTTCGGGGCAGGGATCTTCGAGTAGTCCGCCCCGAATCAGGGACTGTCCCAATTTTCGTGTCAGCGAAAATTGGACTGTCCCTCCGCCGCGGTTTGCGTTGCTACTGCTCCTCGTCACACAAGAATCCGTACAGTCCCCGAATCATCCTGAGCCAAGGCGAAGGACCTCTTGGGAAACCAGTGAGGATTCTTCGCTCTGCACAGAATGGCCGAGGTGGGCTCGCTGTGACACCATTTTTCCACGGTGCCCGACTCTTCCCAGTTGTTGCAGCTTCGCCATCCGACAAACTCTAACTCGATTGCGCATGTCGACGCCAAGATACCGCATGCCGCTTGGTCTTGCCGACTGCCTTTATCATTGGCTCCGCCACTGCCGAATTGATGGAATGGGATAGTGTATTCACATCCAGACCGGGACCGCAATCGCCCGGACGGCATACTGGAGAAGCCTGGCAATGTTCGACGGCTGTTTTGGTCTCAACCGGCGACCTTTTCCGTCGGTTCCGCGCATCGACTATTATTTTCCGGCCGGCGCGATCGAAGGCGCACGCACCGTTCTGGCCCGCTCTATTCAGCGTGGCGAAGGTACGGGCCTGGTGATCGGGCCGTCCGGCACCGGCAAAACGCTGCTCTGTCTGTTGCTAGCCGAGCAGTTCCGACGGTCGTTCCAGGTAGCGATGCTGGCCAGTTTGGGCGTGAGCACGCGCCGCGCCTTGTTTCAATCCATCTTGTACGAGTTGGGCCGGCCGTATCGGGGCCTCGATGAAGGCGAATCACGTCTGGCCCTGGTCGATTACCTCACCGTTGCCGAGGGCAGCCGCGCGGCGTCGTGCTCTTGGTCGACGAGTCCCACACGTTGCCGCTGCGCGTGTTGGACGAGCTCCGGCTGTTGACGAATCTGGTGCGCGGCGGCCAGCCGTCGGTGCGTTTGGTGCTTGCCGGCGGCCCGGCGCTGGAAGAACAGTTTGCCAGCCCACGGCTCGACTGCTTCAGCCAACGCCTCGGCGCCCGCTGCTACTTGGAAGCGCTGAATCGCACGGAGACGGAGGCCTACATTCAATCGTTGCTGAGCGCCGCCGGAGGACGCGGCGAGGAAGTCTTTCCGGCCGAGACGTGCCATAGTGTATTTCAGGCCACCGGAGGAGTTCCGCGGCTGGTCAATCAGGTCTGCGATCATGCCTTGCTGCTGGCCTACGTGGCCGGGCGGCAACAGATCGAGCCGGGCAATATTGACGAGGCCTGGGGCGATCTCCAACAATTGCCCACCCCGTGGAACGGCGAATCCAAAGCGGAGCCGGCCGGCGGGGTCATCGAATTCGGCTCGCTCGACGATCAGGACAACACGACCTTTGAAACCGCGAATGCCGCGACAGTGGCAATGCCCTCGCTGCGGATCACGCCGACCGATGAGGATTCTCAGGCCGAAGAGTCGCAAGGGCCCGTCCGTCAAATCCGCCGCATCGAGCAACTCCTGGCCCAGGCCGACGATTTTCGGCCGGCCGGCTCGATCGGACCGGAGATCGAGTTGCACTTCGCGGACGCCCCCGATCCGTTTCTCGAGGAATTTCAACACGAGGAGGTGGTTGCCGATCGCTATGCGTCGGCCGAGCCCATTGCGACCAAAACGGTGGCGCTTCACGACAGTTCAATTCTCGCGTCGCTCGACGAACAGGAGGCGGGGGGCGCAACAGGCGGTGTGTCACGATCCATCGGCGGCCGCGGAGGCGCCGGTGGACACGTCGTGGGAAGCGGCCGAATCGCCGGCAAGCATGCCCGACGTTGCGGCCGGTACGGACGCGACACAGAGTGTGCCCGCCACTGCGGTCGGATCCCATGCTTCGGCGCCCGACGCTGCGGTCAACGAACAATGGCTGCCGCCGGCTTCAGCTTCACCGCCTTCGAGTCGGCCGCTGCGACGGCGCGAATATCGTCAGTTGTTTACCCAGCTCCGCCGAGGTTGACGTCATGGGCTTAATGCTCGATGCCTTGAAGCAAATCGAGGTCAGATCATCGGAGCCGGTGATCGTTCCCCTGACGCAGAACGAGGCGGCGCCCATAAGCAGCCGCGCAACGGAGGATAACGCCCACAGCGAGGGTGGAATCTCGGGCATGGAAGGGCCCTATGCCGAGACGGACATTTCAATCTTCTCCGATACGACGATTGGGACGGTGCCGGCCGAAGCGGCTGCGTGCGACCCGTGGGATCGTCATCCACCCTTTGCATTGCGTGAGCCCCTGGTCTGGCCGGAGTGCCTTGCCGAGCACGCACCGTTCCATGCAAAGACGGCCGCGGCAATCCTCCACCAGTTGTCGCGCGGTACAGCCCCTTCCGACTGCTTCGCGCGTCGGCCGACCGTGGTGGCGGTTACCAGCCCCGGCGATGGCGACGGCAAGACCAGCACGATCGTTGGGCTGGCTCCGCAACTTATGCAGAAGCTCGCCACCGCGCTGCTAGTGGTCGATGCCTGCCGGCGCAAGGCGGACTTGACCGAACAGTTTGGCCTTCCAACCGGTCAGGACGCGGCCTCCGGGCCCGCCGTGATCTTTTCCACGTGTTTTCCCGGACTGAACGTTCTGCCGGCATCATGTTGTTTGCAGGGCCCCTCGTGGATGGACGATTTACGCCAAACGTGGCCGCTGGTGCTCTTGGACACGCCGTCGCTTTCGCACCCGGAGACAGGGTCCTTGGTGTGCGGTTGCGACGGCGTCTACCTCGTCGTTCGACTGGGCCATACGCCCCGGCACCACCGTGCGTCAAGCAAGCGAAGCGATTTCGCGGTTGGGTGGCCGCCTGCTGGGCTCCATCGTCATCGCATAGACGCGGTCTTCATCGCACGAGCACGATCGCACTACGGAAGCGGCCTGTCGACGCGCCGGCGGGCGCAGATCCGACCGCGACGAAGGGGACAGTCCCATTTTCGCTGACACGAAAATCGGGACAGTCCCCAGATCCCTAACGATCTCGGAACTTTTGAGCCTGTCCGGCAATGTCGACGCCGACCATCTCGCTCCAGGCCGCTAGAATGCGGCGAAAAGCGGAGCCGGGACGCCCGCTGCCGATTGAGTGGCCGTTCAGTCGAGCCACCGGCAAGAGGCACGGCGGCGTGCTCGTCAGCAACACCTCGTCGGCCGCGGCCACGTCATCGGTCGCCAGTTCGCGTTCGGCCGTCTTGATGCCAAGCCGCGCCGCCAGATCGAAGACGACCGAAAGGCTGATGCCGCGGAGGATTTTGGACGAAGGGGGCGAGACCAGCCCTTCACGCGCGTTGTAGATCAACACATTGGCCGTCGACGCCTCGGTCACAAAACCCTCGACGTCGAGCAAAAGCGCCCGAGCGTCCGGATCGATCGAGGCGGCCTGCATGTCGGCAAGATAGTAGTGCATTCGGCTGCGGCACTTCAGCCCGGCCGGCCAGCAAAGCGATGGGACCTGCTCGACGCCGGTCGTCACGAGCGTCTGCCCCTGCTCATACTTTTCGGCCCAAAGGCGAAAAGGCAGAGGATAGGTATGGAGGCAAACAAGCGGCTCGCCGGCATCGCGACCAGAAGGGGATCGTCCCGTTTCCGGCGATCCGATATCCCGGACCGCCTTCGCATAGGCGCGGTACGTTCCGGGCGTCACGAAAATCGACAGTCCCAGGTCGTCGCCCGGCGGCAACAGGGCGTGATTGTGGGCGACCAGTTCGCGTGCCGCGGCGGTGAATTGATCGAGTGTTATGCCCGGTCTGACACCGACGATCTCCAGCGAGCCCAGGCGAGCCAGGTGATCGTCCAGATCGAAGAGCGACCCTGCGAAAGTCCGCAATTGCTCGGCAACCGTGGAGCCCTGGACGAATCCGGCGTCGGTCGCCGGCACGGCCGCAGCAGATGCGGGGATCCAACGGTCGTTTAGGTACGCGAGCGGTTCATCCATCCCGGTATTATGCAAGATGCCGTGAGGGCGCGGTAGTCAACCGGCGAAATTGTTTGGCGGGCAACGTCGCGTCAGTCCTGGCGGCCGGCATCAGAGCGCTACTCGGTCGCTTGATCGTCCAGAAACGCATAGTACGCCCAGCGGCAGCATACGCACGGCGCCGACGTATAGCAGCGCCAGTCGTGCTTTCGCGACACGATGTCGATGGATTCCACGTTTTCGCGACAGGCAAGGCCGCAGGGGCCGATGCATCCCATCGCCGGCGGTCCGCGGCGGCCGTAAAGCCGCGGATAGCGACGCAAGACGCGATCGCGCGGGCTGTATGCCACGAGCATCTGGTCCGTTTGCGACAGCGCCAACCCGAAACGATGGCCCGGGGCGAGGCAGTCGGCATTCATGGCCGCCGCCAGCATCACCGTGCGGATTGGGTTGCGACGGCCGGCCTTCCAAGCGGCAACCGTGCTTTCTGGCATGCAGCGGCCCGCGACCTCACCGCCAGCAAGCAGTTGCAGGGCCCCGGCGATGATCCGCGGGCCGAAACTGTGGCCGGCCAGACACACCTTGACGCCCGGCGTGAGGTCGTTGAGCCACTGGGCCAGGTAATTGCTCTCGACGTCGCAATAGCCGATCTTCAGCCACATGTCCCGGCGGCCGCGGAAGCACGCGGTCGGCCGGCCACGACCAGATCACGTACCGCAGCGGCCGGTCGCCGGACACTGCCAATATCTGTTGGTAAACGTACCATCCTTTTGTCACCGATTCGTCGGCGTCGGTGCGATCGCCGTGGATAAACACAACGGTCGGCACCGCCTTGTCGTCGGTCGCATGAAATGCTTCGCGATCAGAAGGCGACCACTGGCAGTTGTCGTCGAGCGCCAAAGCCAACCTTGTCGAGCGTCGCCAAGGCACAGGGGCCGTGCGGGGCCGCACGCGTGCTGACAAACCAGACCTCTTGTTCTGCCGCTTGCGCGAAGACGGCATGAAGGAGGATCGAGATGGCGGTGATACTTGACCGCCGGCCATGTCACGCAGGGCGTTCCTGCTATGAAGGCTCTTTGCCGATATTTGCATCTCGATCGTCATAGTTTTGCTCTGCGCCGTCCGTCTTTGCGAATCGGTAGTTCCTACCCTCGCGGCAAAGTCACCGTATTTTTACAGGAAGTATAGCCTGCAATTCTTGTCGAGGGTAGCGAAATGGCAACGTCGGGGTTTCTGGAAAGCGACACAGTTTCGTTTGCACATCGTCAATCCTGGTGTAGAGTTCTCGTGGCGGTAGCTTGACGATGGCATGTTAGCGGTTTCGATGGGAGATTCGAGGAATGAAGAGACTACTGATATTAACGACTTTGGGGATGCTTCTCAGCGGCGCGGCGGGATGCCGATTCTTGGAATGCCTGTGGCGCGGCCCGGCATGCCGTCAGACCGCGCCGCCCGTGGCCTGTCCGAGCCCTGCCCGACTTACAACCCATGCGACCCCTGTGCCGGCGCGCCGTCGTCACACCAGGTCCGGAAGCATACACCCCCGCCACTCGTTGATTGGGAGGAGGCCAATCGTGAAGAGACTACTAGCCCTTGACGGCTTTGGAATGCTCGTTGCTGCAGCGAGCGGCTGCCACGTCTGCGAATGCTGGCGTGAGGCATGGAACTCCCGGTTCCACCCTGACCGCAACAAGCGGTGGTCGTGTCTGAACCATGCGTGGTGACCGACTCCTGTTGCGCGCCATGCACGCCGGCGGCCAGCCCGTGCACCAGCGGGTGCGGCATCCGGCCACGCCCCGATGATCGTGCCCGGCCCCGTGCCCGTTCGGTAGGTGGCGAGCGGTAGCCGACACAAGTAGCAGGCACGCTCCGTGTGCCGGCAGCAAAGTAGCAGGCACGCTCCGTGTGCCGTCCGCCCTGCTAGCCAAAGCAGTCCTGACTGCGCAGGCTACGGCACGCGGAGCGTGCCTGCTACGTAGAAAGCTGCCGGGCCTGCCACCATCGCTTTGCCGCAATAGCTGCCCGCGCACCGATAACGGCGGGAAGTGGCTGAGGCGCAGGATCGGGCAGCTCGCCGCGTCTGGAAATGGCGCTTGCTGGCTAGCGAACCGACGCCCATGTCGTACATCCAATCGCCCCGCGCAAAGCTGTCGCGGAGCGTATAGGCCAACAGAACGTTGCCGGCGCCTCGCGGCACAGCCGAGCGTCGTAGCCGCGCCGCAGCCCATAGACATAGCCGTCGCAGTGATAGCCATAGACGAATGCCACGGGCACACCGTCGACGCATGAGCAAGTTCAGATCGACCGCGCCGGCCGCCGCCGCCGCTTCGTGCGCGTCGCGCAGAAAGCCGCGGATGGACTCGTGCGACAGCGTGGTGCCGTCAGTGGCCGCACCCTGCCAACTCCGGCGGGCGATTTGTTCGCAGGCGTCGTAGAGGTCCCAACGGGGAGAATCATCGTCGTGTGCGCGTGCCGCGTCGGCCGATAGCGAAGATACGAGATTTCGCCGTGCCCGGCGAGTTTCCGCTCGGTCGTGGCGAAACCGTCGCAGCCACGCGCCCCTTGCGCGCGCACCAATACGACTCCCAGTGCCCGTCAATATCAACGACGTGCGTGCGGTCCCATATTGTCGCGTAGGCATGAAAACCGGCGGCGCGCATTGCGCGGCAGATCTCGGCCGTGTCGGTGCCGGGGCCGCCCTGCCACCGCAGTTCGAGCATGTCCCAATCGCGGCGGCATGTGGCGGACGTGTTGCCAGTCCAACGGCCAGCGCTCGTCTCGGGTCGCGGGCCGATGGGGCCGTAGAACGAGCCCCAATCGTGCAGCGGAAACGTGAGCACGCGGAGCCGCCCGACTTTGCTGTTTTCGACGCGGACCACCAAGCGGCAAGACGCCGACGGAGACCGCCGTCGGACCGGACGGCCATCACCCGCAGCCTCTGCCCGTGCCGAAATGCCGCCAGTAGACTTCGAGCCACTCGAGCGACTGGAAGAACGACTGGCGCCGCGGGTCTGCAGCAACAATCGCGTCCACTCTGCGCGGAGCGGCGTCTAATTCGTCGATGTGATGCAGTTCTTGCACTTCCATCATAGTGAAATGTACGTCAAGCGAGCCGCCGGGCGGCCGAGGAAAACTGCAGAGCCCCAACAATTCGTCATTCCGTAAAGCGTTATTGCGAGCGAGGCGACCGTTTTCTCGAGCCACACGGAACACCACTGGGTGTCAACGAGAGCCTTTGCCACGCTCTGTGGCGAGTTTGCTGCAGCAACTCTATGCGGTGGTATTGTATAACCCGTCCTAGGCATAGCCTGTGGCCAGTGATTGCGAGTAGACTTTTAAGATTCGGTGCGTGTTCCATACCTTGCTGTGGGAGATTTTTTGATGGCAGCAGTAGTCGATGGCGAAAAATGTACCGGATGCGAAACGTGCGTCGATTCGTGTCCGTTGGATGCGATTTCCATGAAGGACGGTTTGGCGGTCATCGACGCCGAGACGTGCGGCGATTGCGGCGCGTGCATCGACGTCTGTCCGGTGGAAGCCATCAGTCTGGAATAGACCAGATTTGGGGCAAGAGCCGTCGTGTCAAAGAGGTTACGGAAGTGGGCCGCCCTGCGCGGCCCTTTTTTTCGAGATTCGGCTAGGAGCCGAGGCTGTGCGGCGGTAGACTGGCCGGCCCGGTTGGGCGAAGCGAGTCGCCCGCCGCGCTGAGTTGAGGGCTCAGCGAGAGTCGTTCCTTCGATCGACCGTCCAGGCATTCGAGCATCCTTACTATCTTTCAATCATGACCGACCGCGAGCACGATGGGCCGATCGAGATTCCGGTTGTCGGCGACCTGACGGAGAACGCCGCCGATTTGTACGATAAAATTCTATCGGTAGCGCCGGGCGGCGAATGCATCTTGTATTTCGACTCGCTCGGCGGCAGCCCCTATTGCGCGATGGCGCTGACGTCGTTAATCCTGCTCCGCGGCCTGAAGGCCACGGGCATCGTGGCCGGCGAGTGTTCCTCGGCGGCGCTGTGGCCTTTTGCCGCCTGCGGACGCCGGTTGGTCACGCAGTTTAGTGTCCTGTTGTTTCATCCGATGAGGTGGCAGACGGAGGAAAACGTGGCCCTTGGCGAGGCTGCCGAATGGGCACGGCATTTTGCCCAACTGGAGACCAATATGGATCACCTGTTGGCGGATCTATTCCGCTGCCGGTCCGAGGCCATCGAATGCTGGGTCCGAACGAATCGATACGTCACCGGGCCGGAGTTGGCCGACGCCGGCTTGGCCGAAATGGTCGAACTTGGGCCGGTCGATTTCCTCCGCATACGGAGAAAATAGCCTTCTCGCATGAGCGATCTGCTGATCCATGTCTCGCGTCGGGCGATGGCCTGCGAGTTCGAGGTGCGATTTCCGGCGGACCAATATGAGCACGGCACCGGAGTCGCTCTGAAAGCCCTCGACCTGGTCGAATCGCTCGAGGACCAACTGTCGTACTTCCGGCCGACGAGCGAAATCAGCCGGATAAACCTCCTGGCCGCCGAGGAGCCGGTCAAGGTCGAACTCGGGTTGTTCGATCTGCTCCGCACGGCCGCGCAGATCCACAAGGAGACCGAAGGGGCCTACGACATCACCGCGGCACCACTCTGGGAGGCGTGGGGCTTCGCCCGGCGGGCTGGTGAAATTCCTTCCGACGCGCAACTGGCCGAGGCCCGCTCGCGGGTCGGCGGACAATGGGTAGAGTTGGATGTCGCGCAACGAACCGTCCACTTTCTCAAGCCCGGCCTGCGTCTGAATCTCGGCAGTATCGGCAAAGGATACGCCCTGGACCTGTGTGCCCAACGGTTGGCCGATGGCGGCATGGCCGATTTTCTGCTGCACGGCGGCCAAAGCAGCGTGTTGGCCCGCGGGATGCAAAATCCGGAGGCCGAACGGCCTTGGGAGATCGGCATCCGGCATCCTTACCAACCAGGGCGCCGGATGGGCGTCGTTCGACTCCGCGATCGCGCACTCGGGACGTCCGGCGGACAGTTTCAATCGTTTCGTTATCACGGACGCCGCTTTGGTCATATTCTCGACCCGAGGACCGGTTGGCCGGCCGAAGGCGTGCTGTCGACCACAGTTGTCGCGCCCACCGCGGCATTGGCCGACGCCCTGTCCACGGCTTTCCACGTAATGGGCCCCGAACGGTCGCTAGCATACTGCCGCGAACATCCGGACGTTGGCGCGGTGTTGCTCTGCCCGGCGGCCTACGGGCAGGAAATCGAAATTCATCGTGCCGGACTGGTGGCTGAGGAAGACCTGACATGGTGAAGTCGCCGGCATCATCATCGCCGTTGGCCAGCCGGTATGTCGTCGGCTTCGATCTGGGCACGACGAACTCGGCCGTGACCTACGTGGACACGGCCGAGACGCCGTGGCAAATTCGCACCTTTGTGCTGCCGCAGTTGGTCGCGCCCGGACAGATCGAGGCCCGCGAGACGCTGCCTTCGTTTCACTACCAGTCGGCCGCCGGCGAGTTTCCGCCGGGGGCGCTGCGGTGCCCCTGGCACAAGACAGAGCTGAATTTTTCGGTCGGATTTTTCGCTCGGGACCATGGCGCCCTGGCGCCCGGCCGGCTGATCGCGTCGGCGAAGTCGTGGCTGTGCCACTCCGGCGTCGATCGGACGGCGCCGCTGCTGCCGTGGAACGGGGCCGACGACGTTGAGCGATTGTCGCCGGTCGACGTCAGTGCGCGCTACTTAAGCCACGTTCGCGACGCCTGGAACTATCGATTTCCGCGTCACCCGCTCCGCGAACAGGAACTCGTGCTGACGCTGCCAGCCTCGTTCGATGAAGTGGCCCGGGAACTGACCGTCAAGGCGGCGGCATTGGCCGGCCTGCCGCGCGTCGTACTGATCGAAGAGCCACAGGCGGCCTTCTATGCGTGGATTCACGCCCACGCCGACGACTGGGACGCTCGCGTCGCGCCGGGCCAGAAGATCCTCATCTGTGACATCGGCGGCGGCACCTCGGATTTCACGCTGATTCGCGTCCGCCGCGGAGAAGACGGCAAAGTGCAATTTCATCGGGTCGCCGTCGGCGAGCACCTGATCCTCGGCGGCGACAACCTCGATCTGGCCTTTGCGCACCACGTCGAGCAACGGCTCGGCAAGCTCGAGCCCAGGCAATGGGCCGTGCTGGTGCGGATCTGTCGCGCCGTGAAGGAAACACTGCTGGGTCCCGAGGCGCCGGAGCGATTCACCGTCAATTTGCCCGGCATGGGCACGAAGCTCATCGGCGGCGGCATCAGCGTCGAGTTGACGCGGGACGAAGCACACGAGTTGCTGGTCGAGGGCTTTTTTCCACGCGTTGGTCTCGAAGACAAACCTGCCAGCCGGCGGTCCGGCTTTCAGGAGTTCGGCCTGCCGTTTGCCCCCGATGCCGCAATTACGCGCTACCTCGCAAGCTTCTTGACCGCACACCGGCATGTGGCCATCGATGAAAGTGACGCCGCGGTCGAGCACGATCCCGCGCGGCCGGACGTCGTGTTGCTCAACGGCGGCGTGTTCGAATCGCCGCAACTCCGAAGGCGACTGCTGGAGGTGCTCGGGAGTTGGTTCGGCGGAACCGGCGAACTACCAGGGGACTGTCCCGATTTTCGTTCCACCGAAAATGGGACTGTTCCCTTTGACGCATCGAAACCAGCCGCCTGGCGACCGACGGTGCTGGCGAACGACCGGCTCGATCTAGCCGTTGCCCGTGGAGCGGCCTACTACGGCATGGTGCGGCGCGGTCAGGGCGTTCGCATCGCCGCTGGACTGGCTCGCACGTATTACATCGGCGTCGAAGCGACCACCGTTGCCTCGCGCGCCGCTTGTCAGGCGCCGCCCGAGTCTTCAGCGGTCTGCCTGCTGCCGGCGGGCATCGAACCGGGCCACGACGTGGCGCTTACCCGGCAACGGTTTGACCTGGTCGTCTCGGAGCCGGCCGAGTTCCCACTCTATTTCTCCAGCACCCGGCTGACCGACAAGCCGGGCGAGATCGTGCCGGTCGACCGCGAGCGGATGAGCCCGCTGCCGCCGATGCGAACCGTGCTGAAGACTCGCAGGAAGTCCGGGGCCGAAACGGTCTCCGTGAACTTGCACGCTCGACTGACTGAAATCGGCACGCTCGACCTGTGGTGCGCGGAGGTCGGCGGCCGGCGAAGCTGGCGGCTGCAATTCGACGTCCGCTCGACGACGCAGACCGACGTCGCGGCACACGAGTCCCAGGCCGAAGGCGAGGGCGTAGTGGACGAGGCCACGTGGCGCCAGTGCGAGACGCTCCTGGAAAACACCTTTGGGCCCGCCCGTGCCGACAAGCCCGAACGGCTCGCTCGACGCCTGGTCGCCGTCACGGGCATGGCCCGGAATATGTGGCCGACGTCTCTGTGCCGGCGAATTTGGGACGCGCTCATGGAACGGGAAGCAGGCCGTCGAATGAGCGCGGTACACGAGTCGCGCTGGTTGAGCCTGGCCGGCTTTGCGCTGCGGCCGGGCTATGGATTGGCCGTGGACGATTGGCGCGTCGCACAAACGTGGACCACCCTGCATGGCAAGCTTGTCCACCCATCGGCCAACGTTCGCGTCGAGGGGTGGATTCTCTGGCGGCGCACCGGCGGAGGGCTGTTTGCCGGCCAGCAACAGGCGCTGGCCGACCCGCTGCTGGGACCAATCCGAAGTCTGCACCGCCAACTGACCACCGGCAAAGGTCGCAGCGATTTCAGCTTCGCCATCCAAGAGACGGCGGAAATGTGGCGGCTGTTGGGCTCGCTGGAACTGCTGGCCGCCGACACGAAGGCCGAGCTTGGCACGATGTTACTCGACATACTGCCGAAGCGCAAGATCCAGCCCGTTAGGCCGGCGATCCTTTGGGCCTTGGGGCGATTGGGTGCCCGTGCTCCGTTGTACGGCCCGCTCAACACAGTCGTGCCGGCCGATACCGCTGCCGCGTGGCTGGCAAAATTATTGGCGGTGCGAGACGAAAGTCCGGAGGGGCAACTGGCCCTCATGCAACTCGCCCGGCGTACGGACGACCGCTATCGCGATGTTGCGGAGAAGCTGCGCCGCCAGACGGCCGGCTGGCTTGAGGCGCTCGACGCACCGCACCACTTTGTCGAGCTTGTCCGCGCCGGTGGCACGCTCGACAGCGAGGAACAGGGCCTGGTCTTTGGTGAGTCATTGCCGAAGGGGCTGCGGATCGCATAGACCTGGCGCGGGTACCGCATATCTATCCCAGATATCGCTAAATTGTTGTTTTTTCTATTTAACCGATATACCCTAGTCCGATATAGTTTGTGCATACCACTCAGTGCTGCCGCACGAGCGGTAGCGGAATCGTCCTTGGAAGGAGCCTCAACCGTGCTCGTTTTATCTCGACAGCGTGACGAAAGCATCGTGATCGGCGAGAATGTCGTGGTGACGATCGTCGACATTCGTGGCGACAAGGTCCGGCTGGGGATTCAAGCGCCGGGCGAAATTCCGGTCCATCGGCACGAGGTCTATGAAGCGATTCGGCGCGAAGGGCGCAGAGCCACCGCTCCTGACGTGCCGGCGTCGCCCGTGGGCAGGTAAAATCAAGCGAGAATCCTCACACGATGGCCCTTGAACGACCGCAGCGCCGCATTCGCGTCGGCCATAGCCCCGACCCCGACGATGCGTTCATGTTCTACGCCCTGGCCAAGGGGCTGATCGACACGGGGCCCTACGGCTTTACGCATGAACTTGTCGACATCGAGACCCTCAACCGCCGCGCCGTTGGGGGCGAGTTGGAGCTGACGGCCGTCAGCATTCACGCCTACGCCTACCTGAGCGACCTCTACATCCTGTGCTCCTGCGGAGCGAGTATAGGCGACCGCTATGGGCCGATGGTCGTCGCGCGGCGGCGCATGGGACTCGACGAGTTGGCTGGCGCGACGATCGCCGTGCCGGGCGTGCGCACGACCGCCTATCTCGCCCTGCGGCTATGCCTGCGCACCGATTTCACCTACGTCCTCGTCCCCTTCGACCGCATCCTCGACGCCGTCACCGCCGGCGAGTATGAAGGCAGGCTGATCGACGCCGGACTGATTATCCACGAGGGGCAACTGACCTACGCCGACGAGCACCTGGAGCTTGTCGTGGACACGGGCCAGTGGTGGTTCGACCAGACCGGCCTTCCGCTGCCCCTTGGCGCCAACGGCATCCGCAAAGACCTTGGCCCCGAGGCGATCCGCGACGTGCATCGCCTTCTGCGCGAGAGCATCCAGTACGGCTTGGACCACCGCGAAGACGCGCTACGCTACGCGATGGGCTTCGGCCGCGGCCTCGACCGCGCAAAGGCCGACCAGTTCGTCGGGATGTACGTTAACGACTGGACTCTCGACTTCGGCCCCGTCGGCCGTCAGGCAGTCGCCCGTCTGCTGGAAGATGGCCACAAAGCCGGCGTGATTCCGACATCGGTGGTACCGGAGTTCGTGGAATAACATCCTAACCTCAGTAGTTCCAAATTTTCCCCAATCAGTCATCCTGATCGCAGCGAAGGATCTCCTTGGCCACCGAGATCCTTCGCTGCGCTCAGGATGACAATGTCGCGATCTTCAAAAAATTTGAAATGCCTGAGCCTACCAATTCTATCTGCGTCCTCGTTGCGACTCCGCAATGACGTAATTCGGACACGGGGCTCTTTCCGCGTATTTACAGCCCGAGCTCTTTCTTGACGGCGTCGAGCGACGTAGTTGGCGCGTCGGATTCTATAAGCTTCGACTCGCGCAACTGCTTCAAGTCTTCAAATTGCTGCAACTCCTCTTCCACCATCAAGAACTCCTCGTAGGGCAAAATCACAAAAGCCTTCTCTCCGTCACGCTCAAGAATGTTCGGGTGAATAACGACCATTTTTTGCTTCCTTAATTTCGATGAGCGTCTCGTCGATGGCGAATTCGATACACGACAATTCGATTGGCCTGCACAATCTCAAACAGCGCTCGATAATCGCCGATTCGCAGCCGATACTCGGGCGTGAAGTTCGTTAACCGTTTAACGTCTCCGTGAAGATCGTTTTTCAGTTCCTCCAAAGCAGCCGCAACTGCCGCAACTTGGGCCGCGTCTGACTCACCGATCCGTCGCAAATCCTTCCTTGCCCGCGGCTTCAATTCGACTTCATATCGCATGCGGGCAGTGTAGCATCCTACACGGCGAAAAACCAGCCAGTCATCCGCGTGCAATTCTCCGCGTCCTCCACCAGCAGAACAGGAACAGCATGCCTACGATCAGGAAGGTGAAAAATGGATTGTGCAGAGGCCACGGCACGAGAATGTTCAGACGGGCGTTTACCAGGGCGAAGGCTGCAAAGCCGCCCAGGATCAGGAGGCTGCCCAAGCCTTCCCGCTTCCACGCCACAATCAGCCCCACCAGCATCGTGAACAGGGCGTTGCCGAGCGCCATTTCGCGTAGATGCTCGGGCGTGGCCTCGCCGATGGCCATGGTCACGAACAGCCACAACAATAAGACGCTCAGAGTTCGGGCCGCCCAACGGGCGGTGGTTACGGCGCGCTTTTCGACCGATTGGTTCATGGCCGCGTTCCTTTCCCGAGTATAGGCGACAAAGTTCAGGAGGATATAACGCGGCCGCATCAAACCGCGGCGAAGGGGACAGTCCCATTTTTGCCGACACAAAAATCGCGACAGTCCCCTCGGCATTGACGGAGAGAGAAAAGCTTGCGACTGCGGCAGCTCACGCTGTCACGCACCCAGGGGTCGTCGCCGATTCGCAATCGTCACGCCACATAATCCGTGACTGCATCCGCCGGGCATTGCACGGTTGCGGCAGGATCGCCATGATAGGACGATGCTCGACACTTCAGTAAACGTTGCCCGGCGGCTGTCGCAAATGGCCGAGGCGCGGCCCGACACGGTAGCGGCGGCTGAACCCTTTGGGTACGACGCCGGCGGCCGGCGGCAATATCGGCACGTCACCTTCCGGCAGCTCGACGAAGATAGCGACCGGATTGCTCGGGGCCTGCGGCGCCTGGGAGTCACGCGGGGAATGCGGCTGGCGTTGCTCGTGCGGCCGGGCATCGATTTCATCTCGCTGGTCTTCGCACTGTTTAAGGCCGAGACGGTCGCCATCCTGATCGATCCCGGCATGGGACGGCGGAGCCTCATCCAATGTCTGACCGAGGCCGAGCCGGACGGTTTGGTTGCGATTCCCGTGGCGCAGGCCGTACGCCGGTTGTTGTCGTGGCGATTTCCGAAGGCGCGGTTCAACGTAACCGTCGGTCGGCGGTGGTTTTGGAGGGGCCAGACGTTACAGCAACTCCGCGATGAAACGGCAATCCCGCCGGAGGCCGAGACACGCCGCGGTCAAGACGCGGTTCTGTCGGCCGACGATCCGGCGGCCATCATCTTCACCACCGGCAGCACCGGCCCGCCGAAGGGCGTACTCTATACCCACGGCAACTTTAACGCCCAGGTCGAACAGATCCGCGATTTCTATGGCGTCCAGCCGGGGGAGATCGATCTGCCGGCGTTTCCGTTGTTCGGGCTGTTCAACTGTGCGATGGGCGTGACGGCCGTGATTCCGGACATGGACCCGTCGCACCCCGCCCAGGTCGACCCGGCCAAAATTATCGAGGCGGCGCGGGATTGGAACGCAACGCAGGCGTTCGGCTCGCCGGCGATCTGGGACCGTGTGGGCCGGTATTGCCAGCAGCGCGGAGCCACGCTGCCATCGCTCCGCCGCGTGCTGTCCGCCGGTGCCCCCGTTGCCGTCGACGTTCTCGATCGCATGAAGTCGTGCATCGACCCGGAGGGCGACGTCCATACGCCCTACGGTGCGACCGAAGCCCTGCCCGTGGCTTCCATCGCGGCCAGCGAAGTGCTCCACGAGACGGCGGAGAAAACGCGGACAGGCGCCGGCGTTTGTGTCGGCCGGCCGTTTGCGGGCATTCGCTGGAAAGTCATCCGCATCGTGGATGGCCCGATTCAATCGATCGAGGATGCAGAGGAACTCCCGCCGGGCGAAATCGGCGAATTGCTCGTCTGCGGGCCGCAGGTGACGCGGCAGTATGTTACTCGCGTTGAGGCAAATGTGCTGGCGAAAATTGTTGACGGCGACGGCACGCGAAGCGTGCCTGCTACGTTCTGGCATCGCATGGGCGACGCGGGCCACTTCGACAAGTCAGGCCGCTTCTGGTTTTGCGGCCGCGTGGCGCATCGCGTCGTGACGGCCAACGGTCCGATGTATCCGGTCTGCTGCGAGGCGATCTTCAACCAACATCCAGCCGTCCGCCGCAGCGCCTTGGTCGGCATCGGGCTGCCGGGCCAACAGCGCCCCGTTATCGTCCTGGAGCCGCACAAAGGGAGCATGCCGGCAGGACGCAAGGCGAAGGAGACTCTGGAATGTGAGATCCGCCGACTCGCGGCGGCCAACCCGTTAACAGCCACAATTCGCGACTTCCTCCTGCACCCCGCCTTCCCGGTCGACATCCGCCACAACGCCAAGATATTCCGAGAAAAATTGGCCGTCTGGGCTGCCAAGACGTCAGCAACGGTTTGTCGAAGCTCGGGCTGAGCTCCATGAAAAGGAGTTGCTTGCGGATTGGCAATTGCTCCAATCCGGCCGAAGACCGACGCCAATCGAACCGCTGGAATAGGCAGTGAGCTGTGGACCACCCGATACACCGCGTTGTTGCGTTTGAGATCGTTGGCGATTACACGCTTGGCGTGCCGTTCGAGAGCGGAATCAGGCGCGTCATCGACTTTGCGCCAATTCTGGCTACCGACCTATTGGGCCCGCTCCGCGATTTGTCGTTGTTTCGCCAGGTGCGGCTTGATCCCGAGGCGCACGCTCTTGTTTGGTCAAACGGCGCCGATTTCGAGCCGGCGACTTTGCACGAATGGCCCCAATGTGCCGACGAGTTTGCTGCCAGGGTCAAGGGATGGGAACCAGCACGGGCATAGGACTTCCATCCTAAAGGTCTGCCTCTGTGTTGGACCAACAAGCATCACTCGCCCCCCCTTTTTCCATCTGGCCCAGTTTCTCTCATCTTTCTCTTGACCCCGCTGGGCGAAATCATTATTGTCCGCGTCCGACCGGCTCGTTATGCGCCAAGCCACAGGCAGGCGCGGCTGCTCTTTTTCGCGGCTCCTCTTACGGCAAAGTGCAGGGAAGCATGAAACGTCGGTATTTTCTGTTACTTGTGTTGGGCATCGCTGCTCTCGGACTGGGTGGCTGCTCGTGGATGGACGGGTTCGCGATGAAGTCGCCGTCACCCGAACCCGAGATAGAGGAGGCCCGGGCCCGGCTGGTCGGTGATATTGCCGTCCCCACGAACATGCAGTCCGTACGCGTCAATGCGGTGGCGCTGGTAACGGGGCTGCACGGAACAGGCAGCGACCCGGCACCTTCGCCACAGCGGGAGGCGCTGCTGGATGAGATGAAACGCCGCGGTGTGACCAACGCCAACGCCCTGCTTGCCTCGGGTGACGTCTCACTGGTGTTGGTCGAGGGCATTTTGCGGCCGGGCATACAAAAAGGGGACCACTTCGATATCGAAGTCCGTGTGCCGTCATTGAGTGAAACGACCAGCTTGCGCGGCGGATTCTTGCTGGAGACCAGGCTGGCCGAAACCGCGAATCTCGGCAATCAGATCCATTACGGCAACCTGCTGGCGTTGGCGCAAGGGCCCGTCATGGTTGATCCGACGGCCGACCCGACGAAGGACCGTGTGGTGATGTGTCGCGGGCGCGTTTCTAGGGGGCGGCAAAGCCCTGAAATCGCGGCCGCTGGGGCTCGTGCTCATTTCGGGCCACCATAACGTCGAGGACAACTCGACGCCGGACGAAGCGACCATTACGTCGCGAATGCACCACGCGGTGTTCAACTCGAAGGTGGCTAATGCCATCAACAGGCGATTTCACACGCTTGAGAACGGCGTCAAGACCGGTATGGCAAAGGCCGTCGACGATCAACTCATCGAATTGCAGGTGCATCCGCGCTACAAGGACAATATTACGCGATACGTGCAAGTGGTGCGTGCGGTGCCGATCTCGGAAACGGCGTCCGAACGGATGCAGCGCATCGCCGAACTCGGGCGGCAACTGCTGAATCCGGAGACAGCGGCCGACGCAGCCATCCAATTGGAGGCCATCGGCTCGGAAGGCGCGGACACGCTGTTGAAGGGAAGTCCAATCCAAGAACCCGGAAGTCTGTTTCTACTCGGCTGAATCCTTGGCGTTTCTCGATCGTCGTGAAGCGGCCGAGCCGCTCGGGAAAATCGCGCGAGACGAGCCGGCCTTTCGCGTCTTTGCCCTTTCGGCCCTGAGCACGATGCAGGACTACGTCGCCTACGAGCAACTCCGCGATTTGCTCTCGTCGCCCAGCGCCGAGACGCGCTACGGCGCAGTTCCGCGCCCTTTGGGCAATGAACCGGGACGATCCGCTGGTGAAAGGCGAGATGCTTGGCGGACAGTTCAACTATCATGCGCTCGACGTGGCCGGTCCGCCGATGATCCACGTCACGCGCAGCCGCATCCCGGAAATCGTCGTTTTCGGCCCAGCCCAGCAGCTTGTCTTGCCGCTGGCAGTCAACGCGGGCAACGCGATCATGGTCACGGCTCTTTCGGGCAACGAGATCACGGTGAGCAAGTACTCGGCGCACGAAGGCGATCAGAAACGCACGGTGTCGCCTCGCGTCGACGAAGTGATTCGGGCGATCGTCGAGCTTGGAGGCACGTATCCCGACGTCGTCCAGGCGCTGCAGGAGGCCAAAGCCGGCGGCGCATTGACGTCACGCTTTGAGATTGACGCCCTGCCCGAACCCGGCCGGACTTACGATCGCATCGCCGGCGAGGAAGACCACGAAGATGCCGCCGGAACCAGAGATGGCAAGGCCGAGGCGGCCAAGGTGTCGCCGGCCAGGGCCGTGCCGGAATTGTTCGCCAAAAAGGGGGGTACAACTACGGACGCGGCGTCCAACACGGCCGCCGATGCGAAGGAAGAAAAGCCCGACGGCGACGATTCGACCCCAGACGAAGAAGGGCTTTTTTGCTAGAATGTTGAAGTAGCAAGTAGTAGGCACACTTTGTGTGCCGTGACGTATTATGCACATTTCGCGTTCCAGGGAGTAGTATGCGCACGCCGTCTGCCGGTTACGGCACGCGGGGTGTGCCAACTACCTATTTCTCCCCATGCTCAAGGCCCTCGAACTCGTCGGTTTCAAGAGCTTCGCCGACCGCACGCGGTTCGAGTTTCCGTCGGGCATCACGGTGGTCGTCGGTCCCAACGGTTCGGGCAAATCAAATGTCGTCGACGCCATCAAGTGGGTGCTGGGCGAGCAGAGCGTCAAGAGCCTCCGCGGCCGCGAAATGGCCGACGTGATCTTCAACGGCTCCGGCGGCCGCCGGGCCACCAACGCGGCCGAAGTCACGCTGACGTTTGACAACACGAAGCACCTGCTGCCCATTGATTCGCCCGAAGTCCACATCACGCGACGCGTCTACCGCAGCGGCGAGGGCGAGTACCTCGTCAATCGCAGTCCCGCCCGGCTCCGTGACATCCGCGACCTGCTTTCCGGCACGGGCATGGGCACGCAAGCCTACAGCGTCATCGAACAGGGCAAGGTTGACGTGTTGCTGCAATCGTCGGCGCGAGACCGACGCGTGATCTTCGAGGAAGCCGCCGGCATCAGCCGCTTCAAGATTCGCAAGATTGAAGCCCTGCGGCGATTGGAACGCGTCGAGCAGAACCTGCTTCGATTGTCCGATATCGTCGATGAAGTGGAAAACCGGCTGCGCAGCGTGCGGGTTCAGGCCGGCAAGGCGCGGCGCTACAAGGAGCACACGGATCGCCTTCAGGAATTGCGAACCCAGGTCGGATTGGTCGATTGGAAGCGGCTGAGCGACCGGTTGGCTGCACTGGATCGCGAGCTGCAGTCCCACGGCGACGGGCGCAGCGCCGCCTCGGCCGCGGCCGAACGGCTCGAAGCCGAACTGCTCGAAATCGACGCCCAGGGCAACCACGTCGAACAGCAGATTCACCAGGCCGAAGCAGAGGTTGCCGGCAACCGCGAGCGCATCGCAGCCGCGGAGTCGACGATTGAACACGGCCGTGGCCGCGAGATGGATCTCGAGCAGGAAATCGCCCGGTGCCGCCGGCAACTCGTCACTCTCAATAGCCGGGCCGGCGACCTGCAGCGCCAGTTGCAGGAAACGGCGGCGGCGTCGGAAACGGCCCAGCAGAATCAACAGCAGACGGCCCGACGGCTGGTCGAAGCCGAGCGCGGTCTGACCGAACTTCTCTCCGCGCTCGACCGCCTTCGCGAGGCGAAACAGGAACACCGGACAGCCCACATCGAGCAGATGCGACTGTCGGCCGCGCTTGGCAACGAGACCAGCGCGCTGGAGAGTGAAGCGGCCACGGCGCAATCTCTGGGCGAACGCTGCCGGCAGCGCATCGCCGAGCTCGATCGCACGCTTGAAGAATTGCGGGGCGAATTGGAAGATTCGCGCCGCCGGCGAGCTGAACTGACCGAACAGAGCCAGCAGCAAGCGGCACGCCTCGCAGCCGCCAGGGACGCAATTGCCGAACAACAGCAGCGGCAGGCGACCAGGCGGAACGAACTATCGCAACTGCGCGAGCGTCACGGAGCGGCAACCGAGCGCGCAGCGGTGCTGGAAGAACTGATTCGCCGCCACGATGGCCTGAGCGACGGCGTGAAGGAGGTCTTGGCCCGGGCAGCCGATCCGGCCGATTCTGCGTTCCGCGGCATCTTTGGGCTGGCGGCCGATCTGTTTCACGCCAGCGTCGAAGCCGCCCCGCTGGTCGACATCGCCCTAGGCGAGGCGGCGCAACATCTCGTGGCAGAGCGGAGCGCAGAACTCCTCGACAGTCTACAGCGACAATCGGGGCGGTTGGCAGGCCGGGTGGGTTTCCTTTGGCTGGAGACCAAGGATCGGGTCGCCCGGCCCGCGCCGGAAAAGACTCCCGACCCCTTTTTCTTGGAGGGGCAGCCGGGGGTGCTGGGACGCGGCGACCGGTTCGTGGAGACCGAGGCCCGGTTTCTGCCGCTGGCGCAGCGGTTGCTCGGCCGCACGTGGATCGTCGAAAAGCTCGACGACGCGCTGCGCCTGGCGGCTTCTGCCGGTCAAGGCTTGACGTTCGTGACCCTCGCCGGCGAGTTGCTCGAGGCCGATGGCACGCTGGTCGTCGGGCCGCGCAATGCCTCGTCCGGTCTGATCTCGCGGCGAAGCCAGTTGCGCGCCCTGCAAACCCAGCTCGCCCAATGGCAGACCGCCATCGAGAATGAGCAGGCCGCCGTGGCGAAGCTCAACGACGACATTATTGCCGCCGAAAGCGCACTTCGAGCAACGATCGCACGAGCACCAGCAATCGCTGGACGCGCTGGCCGAAAATCGGATTGCGATTGCCGCGGCTGAGGAACGGCGAACGCAACTCGATCGTCAACGTGCCGGGCTGGGCGAGGAGCTTCGTGGCGCCGAACATCAACATGCCGCCGCCGTGAGCCGCCTGGCCGAAGTCGGGGAGAAACGCAACCAACTCGACGCCCGGCTGACCGAATTGGAGGCGGCCTTGACGCAACTAAGCCGGCAGATCGACGCACTGGAAGCCCGACGCCTGGCGGCCGGACGCGAGACGACCGAGATCAAGGTGGAGTTGGCCAAGTGCGAGGAACGCTTGCGAAATCTCCTTGCCCGAATGAGACAATTCGAAGAAAGCCGTTCGGAGCGCCAGCGCGCGATCGAAGAAGCCGGGCAGCGACTGGCCGAGTGCATAGAACGGAGCGAGGCCGTGCGGCGGTCAATTCTTCAGGCCGAAGGTGAGATTGCCGACCTCTACGTCCACAAGGAGACGTTTTCCGCGCACACCGTCGAACTCGTGAATCGGCGGGAAGCGTTCCGCCAGCAGCGGACCGCTTTGGCTGCCGAGGTTCAGAAGGTCCACGGTCAGGTCCGCACGTTCGAAGAGAAGATTCATGCGATCGAACTGTCCGCCAACGAGGTTCGCCACGAACGCACCACGCTGGTCGACCGCATGCGCGAGGACTACTGCATTGAACTGGCTGAATTGGAACACGAGCCCAGCGGCGATGAGCAGCGCCAGCGGGAAGAGGTCCAGCAGGAAATCGAGGAACTGCGGCAGAAGATCAATAACGTCGGCAACGTGAATCTCGAAGCCCTCGACGAACTCGACCAACTCGAGACGCGGCACAAAACCCTCGCCGCCCAGTATCACGATCTGGTAACCGCCAAGAACTCGCTCGAAAAGATCATCGAGCGGATCAATACCGATAGCCGACGGTTGTTTCAGGAGACCCTCGAACTTGTCAAGGGACATTTCCAGACGCTTTTCCGCGACCTTTTCGGCGGCGGCCACGCAGACATCGTGCTCGAGGAGAACGTGGACATCCTCGACAGTGGGATCGAGATTGTCGCCCGGCCGCCCGGCAAAGAACCCCGGAGCATCTCGTTGCTTAGCGGCGGCGAAAAGACGCTGACCTGCGTGGCCCTGCTGCTGGCCATCTTCCGCAGCCGCCCCAGTCCCTTCTGTGTGCTCGACGAGGTCGACGCTGCCCTGGACGAGGCGAATATCGACCGCTTTACGCAGGTGCTCCAGGACTTCCTAGCGTGGACGCAATTCATCATCGTTACGCACTCGAAGAAGACGATGACCTGTGCCGACACCATCTACGGCGTGACAATGCAGGAGTCGGGCGTCTCAAAACAGGTGTCGGTGCGCTTCGAAGACGTCAGCGAGGACGGGCAAATCGTCTCCGAGCCTGCTGCCGACGAAGCGGCATAACGGCGCAGCTTACGCATTCCGCTGTTGCCATGCCGCGATCAACTGCCGAGCACTGAGCCGGCACGGTCGAATCAGCCGCCAAAGGCCCGCAAAAAACAGCACCAGTCCGACAACGGCAAGCGCCAGGAAGGAGTATTGGAGGATGGGCGACATCGGCGACGAGCCTTCGCCGCTTTGCGCAGCCAGGAACACGGGGGCATCGATGATCAGGAGAAGCAACCCGCCGAGCAGTTTCACCCATGACGTGCCCTTCGGCGGACGGTAGCCCTGGTACGCTTCGAACATGAAGACGACCATTTCCGCAGCTTCGGACTCGTCCATTCCCTGCTCGACGGCCTCGACGGCAACAGCATCGGGCGGCCGGCCGGCGCAAACGGCCTTCGCAACCTGCGACGGGTAGTCGATAGCCTCGGCGCGAGGCTCCGCGGCCGTCTCGACAATGGCGTAGGCGTCGCGCTGACCGGCATCTTCTTCCAATGGCGCTGGCTGTTCCAGGGGAGTCGCCGGCTTCAACAACGGCGGTTCGGCAAGCGAGAAAATCTCGTCCTCAAAGATATCGTCGGACGGAAGCGGCCCTTGTTCCGGCGCCGGCGGTTCGGCGCAAGTTTCGCTCTCCGGCAGCATTTCCGCAGACAATTCCGGTTGCGGTTCCAGACCAGGCGCGGCTACCGCCGCCGCCTGTTTCGCCGAGGCCTTTGACTTCTTCGCCGGCACCATTTCGCGTTTCTCCGATTCCTTTGATGGAGACGTAGCGGCCGGATTCTCCTGTGCCGGTTGCGCCGCTGGCTGCGGCGCCGGATCGGGAGAAACATCTCCTTGCGGCTGGCCACCTTCCGAAGGAGCCATCGGAGGCTGTGTCGTGGTTGGCAGCCTTAGCACCGCGTGGCATTCGGGACACTTCTCCCGCTTGCCGGCCATACTATCTGGGCGGCGGAATTCCTCACCACAAACCGGGCATTGCGCGTGGACCGACATCGTCACGTATCTCTGTTGCCAACCGCAGTCAGGGCCTAAGAATAGTCCCCTACTCTCTTTATAGCTCATGGCCAGTGCGGAAAAAAGCGCAGGGGCCCCACGCTGGGTGGTTCGTAAATCTGTCTCGCCCATTGCCTTGCAGCCAAAACTCGTGATAACCTGCCAAGGATCGACCGGTTCATGCAACGGGGACTGTCCCGATTGCCGAGTCAACCAAACTGAAACTGCCCCCTTTGGCCAAGCAGCGGAGACTGATGCGGCCCATGGCCAAATCCAATCGCGATGCCGGTGGAGAGATCTTCCGGGTGCTTCCGAGACAAGTCGATCAGGCCCTCGCCTCGGCGCTGCGGGACTGGCTGCCCGGACAATCCTGGTCGGAGATCCGGCGGCTTTTGAAGTCGCGACAGGCCCTCGTCAACGGCAATCTATGTGAAGACGCCGGATATCGCCTGCGATTGAGTGATGTCGTCAAAATCCTTCCGCATTCCATCACGCCCGCTGCCCGCGAAGAAGATGTCCGCGTCTGCTATCTCGACAAGCACATCGTGGTGATTGAGAAGCCGGCCGGAGTCACGTCGACCCGCCATGCCGACGAGCGCCAATTGCCGGCCCGAAAACGCCAAATTCAGCCGACGCTCGATGAACTCCTGCCGCGGCTGATCGCCAATCGCGAAGGCCGCCACAAGAGCAGGGTCCGGCGCGTTCGTGCCGTCCACCGCTTGGATCGTGAAACGAGCGGCCTGATGGTCTTCGCCCGCACGGCCGAGGCCCAAAAACACCTTCAACACCAGTTTCGCCTTCACACGGTTCGACGCCGATACATTGCGATAGCCCGGGGGGCGGTTAAGGCCCAGACGATCCGAGAGCCGTCTGGTTCGCGATCGCGGCGATGGTCGGCGCGGCAGCACGAAGCTGCCAAACGTCGGCAAGCAGGCCGTCACCCACGTCCGGTCGATCGAGTGGCTGGGCGACTATACGATGGTGGAATGCCGGCTCGAAACCGGACGGACGCATCAGATCCGCATTCACATGGCCGAACAAGGGCATCCCCTCTGCGGCGAGAAGGTTTATGGGCCGAGAAGGCATCAACCTGACGCGGACCTGCTCGACACGAGCGCCGCGCCGCGGCTGGCCCTCTGCGCGGTCGAACTGGGTTTCATACATCCCACGACCGGCGAGCCCATGCACTTCGAGATGCCATTATCGCCGGACCTGGTCGAACTGGCCGGCCGTCTGCGTAAGCAGTCCCGCGGCGGCTGACAGGCCGTCCGGAAAGTCTTCCCTCTCCTTTATGGAGAATCGTAGACGGTAAGGATGCCCAAAACCTGTTCACCATCCGCGACAACATCCGCTGGTGGTGGGAATCCCGCGCGGCCTCATTTCGGCCCTATTTTTGAGGGCCGTTACAGCCGGTAGTTTCGGCTTGTTCGCTACGACCGGAGAAAGACTCTAAAGTCTTACCCCACCGGAGATCGAATTAGTTCTATGGGGAGCCTTGCCCTACGGCGCGACGGGGAACGTGCGGCGTGGGAACAAGGCGACAGGGGGGAACCTGCCTCGAAGGCCACACGCCTTGATCGTCCGTCTTTGCACTCTCCAGGCGGCGACCTGCTGTTTCCCTCCTTAGATGTTTCGTAGTTCGCCGGAAGGTGCGCTGGAAGTCCGAGTAAGCCGTAATAGATTGGTTAAAACCAACCTTCTCTATTTTACGGATTTTCTCTGGCTTCCGGATAGCTCGGTTACCGATGTATTGAGTAGGGCGCGGGTCAGAAGGAGCTGAACCAGAGCCAAGGAGAATAGCGCGAATTGCGGAGGGCCCCGACCCAGATGCCTGTGGGTAGCCGACTGCCATGGGGCAGCGGAACGAAGGATCGCTCGACGAGGGCAAATCCACAGACATGATACGGTGACGGCCAAGAGCGACGTGGACTGCGGCCTATGCTCCGGTCGGCGTCACTCGGAAACGCAACGTATCGAGGGGCCAAAACGCTCGGCAGGACGTCGTCCCGTCGAGAACCAACCCAAACCAACGTGAATTGTATATCGGAGAGCCTGCGATGAAGGTCTTCACAACTGGTCAGGTCGCCAAAATTTGCAAGGTGGCCCCGCGCACCGTCAGTAAGTGGTTCGACTCGGGCCGGCTGAAGGGATACCGCATCCCCGGATCGCAAGACCGACGCATTCCGCGTGAATACTTGATCAAGTTCCTCAAGGAACACGGAATGCCTCTGGGCGACCTGGAAGATGAGGCGATGGCCAAGGTTCTGATCGTGGCTCAGGACCAGGTGCTCATCGAGAACCTGAAGCGAGAATTGCCCCTGGAGCGGTCGTTCAAAGCCGCCGTCGCCGCCAGCGGCTTCGACGCCGGGATTCAAGCCGAGAGCTTCCACCCGGACTGCATTATCGTCGATTTCTCGATTGGTCGGACCGAAGCTCTGCAGATTTGTCAGAATCTCCGCCGCAACAGTGAGTTTGCGGAAGTGATTCTGATCGCCCTGCTGCCCGATGACGGCAGCTCGCTGAGCTTCGATCGTTCGAGCATCAACGAGACGTTCAAGAAGCCGTTCGACGCCGCCCTGCTGGCCGAGCGGATGCGGACGCTGATCGGCGCCAAGAAAGAGCTCGTTTAGAGCTCGCCGGCCCAACCGCCGGCCGAATGGTTGCGACATAGAATCGCCGATTCATTCAACCCGTCGCGGACGGACCCCCGCGACGGATATTTTTTTCTTGCCCGACCCGACGTGCGTGCTCGAACGCTGCGGCTGACGATCAATCGCGTGGCTCAGAAGTCCGAACCATCGGTCATCTCTCTGTCCGCGAGACAGCCAGAATGCCGGCGATGTTTGACATTAGCCCAGCAGTTCGCTGCTGGGGATACGGGCAATCGCAGAGACTTGCGTCCCGTAGAGACGGTCGAGCACGACATCGCCACGGCACACATCAACCGTCCCTACGGGACGAACGAACGGTTTTCCCTGGCTTCTGCCCCAGCGAATTGCTGGGCAATTGCCAGACGATCCCAGGGGTCGGAATTGGCACAAACTCGTGTGCAACTGTGCAACAGCGAGGCGTGAACGCTTCTCATTGACGCGACACCCTCTCGCGCGTCCGGACCGATCATTACCCGCGTAAAAAATCGGCCTTAGAGCTGCTTCGCCGCCGATCAGGCCTCGCCGGCCAACGCTCCCTCAAACGCCACCGGCCCGTTGAGGCTGTCGGCCAGCTTGCCGAGGGCCTCGGTCTCGATCTGGCGAACGCGCTCGCGGGTCAGGCCGAGCGTTTCGCCGATCTCCTTCAGCGTCCGCGGCTCGTTGTCGTCCAGGCCGAATCGCATCCGCAGCACCGTCGCCTCGCGGGGGTCCATCGTTTCCAACTGCCGCATGACGTGGATCAGGTTGTCGCTCTCGACCATCTCTTCGTCGGGCGCACGGCCCGCTCGTCCATGACCATCTCGCCCAGCGACCAGCCGGCCTCGGCCTGATCGGTCTGCGGCGTGAGATTGTAGATGCGGATGGCTTTCTTGATGATCGGCAGCTTCTTGCGCGGCAGTCCGAGCACGCGGGCGATTTCCTCGGGCGTGGGCGTGCGGCCCAGCTCCTCGGCCAGCCGGCTGCTGGCCCGCCGCCACTTCGACAGCAACTCGACCATGTAGGCCGGGATGCGGATCGTCTTGGCCGTGTTGATCAGCGCCCGCTTGATCGACTGCTTGATCCAGTAGCTGGCGTAGGTGGAGAAGCGGGTGCCGATGGCCGGGTCGAACCCCTCGACCGCCCGCAACAGACCCAGGTTGCCTTCTTCGATCAGGTCTTGCAGGCTCAGGCCCTTGCCGGTGTATCCGCGGGCGATGTTGACCACCAGGCGCAGGTTCGCCCGGACCATGCGGTCGCGGGCCTGGGTGTCGCCGGCGCCGATGGCGATGGCCAGTTCGTGCTCGTCGTCGGCCGAGAGCAGCGACGTCTCGTTGATCTCGCGGAGATAGGTCTCCAGCGGCGATTGCACGGAGGCGGATGTCGGCCGGCGGCGTGTGGTCTTGGTCATCGCGTCGATACCATCAGCGGGAGATGTGCGTACCAGTCACACACAACTATCGACGCGGACTGCGGGGTTTCTGCAACTAAGCGAGCGATGCGACGAACTGGGGCGAATGTAGCTGTGGTTCGGACTGTGCCGAAAAGAACGACCTCGCCGCGAGGAAAGGATGCAACCGAGCGGCAGTGCACCGCCATCGGCGTGCAGGGCGTTGCCCGCGGCAATCGCCTGAGCCAGGTGCGTCCGACTCGACGCACAATACGACGGCCATGGCGGCGCGTCGGTGACGCAGCCGCTCTGTACGAACTCAAGACGCGACGGACTCCTATCCGGCTTCTGCCGATTCTTCCGGTTAGCCGCTTCGGTTGTTCCGCTCGGGCTCGGCTGCGGACTGCTTGAACAGCGGGCCGCTGCTGTCGCCGACGCCGCCCTTGAGCTCGGCCGCGTCGATCGAGCGCGGCCGGCCGTTCGGGCTGGCCGGCCTCGGCTTCGGCCTCTTCGGCCCATTCGACGCGCTTCCGCGACAGGCCGATCTTGCGCTCGTCGGCGTCGACGCGCAGCACCTTGACCTCGATCACCTCGCCGACCTTGACCACGTCCTCGGGGTTCTCGACCTTGTGGTCGGCCAGTTCGGAGATGTGCAGCAGCCCTTCCAGGCCGTTCTCCAGGCCGACGAAGACGCCGAAGTTGGTGATCTTGGTGACCGGTCCCTTGACGATTTGGCCGGGCTGATACTTGCCGGGGATGTCGGTGGCCCAGGGATCGTCGGCCATCTGCTTCATGCCCAGGGCGATGCGGCGGCGGTCCTGATCGACCGAGAGCACGCGGCATTCGAGTTCCTGCCCCTTCTCGACCATCTCGTTGGGATGGCTGATCTTGCGGGTCCACGACATGTCGCTGACGTGCAGCAGGCCGTCGATGCCTTCCTCGATCTCGATGAAGGCGCCGTAGTTGGTCAGGTTGCGGACCGTGCCCTTGACGACGCTGCCGATCGGATAGCGATCGGCCACGCGGTCCCAGGGGTTTTCCTGGGTCTGCTTCATGCCCAGCGAGATTTCCTGCTTGTCCTTGTTGATGCCCAGCACGACGACTTCGATCTCGTCGTCGACGTTGACCAGTTCGCTGGGATGGCTGATCCGCCGGGTCCACGACATTTCGCTGATGTGGACCAGGCCCTCGATGCCCTCTTCGAGCTTCACGAAGGCCCCGTAGCTCATCACGTTGACCACCGTGCCCTTGATGCGCGAGCCGACCGGGTACTTCTCGCTCGACGCTTTCCCACGGGCTGGCCGTGCGCTGCTTCAGGCCCAGGGCGATCTTCTCCTTCTCGTGGTCGATGTGCAGGATCTGCACTTCGATTTCCTGGTCGATCGACACCATTTCGGAAGGATGATTGATCCGTCCCCAGCTCATGTCGGTGATGTGCAGCAGGCCGTCGATGCCGCCGAGGTCGACGAACGCGCCGAACTCGGCGATGTTCTTGACGATGCCCTTGCGGCGCTGGCCCACTTCCAGCTCGGCCAGCAGTTGGGCCTTCTTCTCGGCCCGCTCGGCCTCGATCAGCGCCCGGCGGCTGACGACGATGTTCCGCCGCGCCTCGTCGATCTTCAACACCAGGCACTGGATGGTCTTGCCGATGTAGTCGCCGATGTCGGCCGGACGGCGGACGTCGACCTGGCTGGCCGGCAGAAAGACGTTCACGCCGATGTCGACCAGCAACCCGCCCTTGATCTTGCGCGTGGCCACGCCGGTGACGACGTCGCCCTCGTGGACGGTCTCCATCACCTTCAGCCAGGCCTCGATCTTCTCGGCCTTGCGCTTGCTGAGGGTAATCATGCCGCGAGAGTCTTCGACCAGGCCGTGGATGTCTTCCACGTCTTCGATGAGGACCTTGACCTTCGTGCCGGGCTCGGGCAGCTCCTCGCCTTCTTCCCATTCGTTGCGGAAGATGATGCCTTCGCTCTTGTAGCCGACGTCGACCAGGACCACGTCGCCCTCGACGCGAAGCACGCGGCCCTCGACGATCTTGTTCAGCTCCATCTCCTGGGTAGTCCAGGCGATTTCCTCGGCCGGAATGCCCTCCAGCGCGGCGTCAAGCTCCTGCTGCCATTCTTCCTCGCTAAGATCCAGTCCTCGTATCAGGTTGCGGTTGACCATAAGAACAAAATTGTTGAACGCGCACACACCACCACTCCCCGTTCGCCCGGCCCCTCGACATCGAGAGACTCTCCGCGGACCATCGGGGAATCCAGTAGTATACCGCTTAAGCGCAGGCAAACAATGGCGGTGACAAGGCCCCAAGGTTCCCTCTCCCTCCGGGAGAGGGCCAGGGTGAGGGCGGCGAGGCAATGCAACGATGCACGACGGAGGGAACCGAAGAGGAACGCGAATAAACGCGGATGCCAATCGAGAAACCGCCTTCCGTCTGGCCCATCCAAGTTCATCTGCGGTCTCTTCCTTGGTGTCTCTGTGTGCCGTGGTGGTTCCACTGCGAACGCGGACATGGCGGCCAACCGGGGACTGTCCCGATTTTCGTGTCAGCGCAAATGGGACTGTCCCCTTCGCCGCGGTCAACCGCATTCCACTCCCCCGCGAGCTAGGTATTGCTGCTTGGCCCGGATCCGACTAGGATAGCGGCTTCAGAATGAACCTTTCTCGCAACCGCGGGGAGATTGCCATGCGCCGTCTCTTGCTGCCGGTCGGCGGCCGAGGTCGCCTGCTGGCGTCTTGTTTGATTTTGCCGGCGTTCGGTCTCTTTGCACGGCCGGTCTTGGGGCAGTTCCATGCGGCGCCGGTCGCTCCGCGGGCGGCAACGGCCGAGAAGCCGGAAGAGAAGACCATCGGGCCGTTCAACGGCACGGTGGTCGATCCCAACGGCAAACCGGCGGCCGGGGCTAAGGTGCTGATGCTGATCGTTGACGCCATGCCCATGGAGGCCCGCGTTCTGGCCGAGACCGTCTCGGACAGCAAGGGCCAGTTCCGGATAGGCCAGCAGAAACAGACGTTGGATAGCTCTACCGGCCGGGCGCGTCCGCAGTTGTGGGTGGCGCGCTGATGCGATCAATCGCGTCGGGGGGCAGATTCACTATTATGGCCAGCCCACGTTGCAGCCTCCGGCGGCGGCCACCAAGGACATTCGCATCACAATGCTGGCAGTCGGCGACTATCACGGTCGCTTGGTGGACCCGTCCGGTCAGCCAATTGCCAAGGCACGCGTCCAGCCCGTGTATTGCAGCGAGCAAAATACGGAGGAGCGATACAACATCAGCGTCTTCTTTCCGACAGAGTCGGCACAAAACTGGCTGCCGAAACCGACGCGGACGGCCGGTTCACGCTCCACAGCGTGCCGGTGAAAGGCAGGCTCAACGCCAAGATTCGCGCCGCGGGTTTCGGCGAGCCATACGCAATGTTGCAGCTTGAGCAGCCAGCCACGCTCAAGCTTGGCCACGTTGGCAGTATCGAGGGATCGATCTCTTGCGACAATGACGCGAAGGCGGTCGGGAACATCAGACTCCGATTGATGCCAAATCTACGAAATTATGACCCGCGCCGGAACGCCATCGTCACGTATTCCGCGCAGGACGTCACAAAGGAGGACGGTTCGTTTTGCTTCGAAGACGTGCCGGCTGGACAATATCAGGTGGCGGCCGAGTTGCCGTCGGCGTCTCCCCACTACTGCGACGGCGGTGAAACGATCGAGGTTAAGCCGGGCGAGACGGCGGCCGCCTCGCTTCAGCTTAAGCCTGCCACGATCGTCAAAGGCACGATCGTGGACCAGAAGACTGGCGAAGGAATCGCCGGCGTGCGCGTGTCCATTTACTTTCAGGACGGTCAACGCATTCCGGGCGCGGCAAGCCCGGCGCCGTCCGACGCCAAGGGAGAGTTTGCCATACGCACTCGGCCTGGCAAGGGATTTCTGCAAATCTACCAGGTGCCGGACCAGTACTTGGCTCCTTCGCCGCGGCAGCCGCAGACGGTCGAAATCAAGGGCGACATGACGCTCGACCCGATCCGCCTGGAAAGGGCCAACGCGCTGGAAGGCATCGTGGTCAACAAGGCGGGCAAACCGGTGGCCAATGCCGAAATCCGCTATACCGACACGGAAATGGGCCTTTCCCTCCAAGACGTGCTTCACAGCGACGCGGCCGGCAAGTTCGCGTAAAGAAGATCTCGCCAAAGAAGAGCTACATGATCCGGGCAAGGACCAAGACGGCCGCGGCCGAACCGGTCAACATCGTGCCCGAGCAGTTGACGGCGCCGCTGCGGCTTATGGTCGATGAGAAAACCGCCTTTACGATGCGCGGTGTTGTCGTCGATGAGGCGGGCAAGCCGCTGCCGCAAGTCGATGTCTCGTTGATCACGCACTGGCGGTGGGCGGGTGGCGGAGTCGGTTTCGTTTTCACCACGGAGAAGACCGATGCCGAGGGCCGCTTTCAGTTCGGCGGCCTTTGGTCGGGCGACCTGTATCAAGTCCGCATCAACGCCAAGGACCGCGTAATGTTTGGCTCGCCCGAGGTTAAGTCAACTCCGGGCAACGTTCACGATTTCGGTACGATCCCGCTCCCGGCTGTCAGTGGCGTGGTGGAAGGCCAGGTGGTCGACTCGGCCGGGAAGCCGCTGGGCAACGTGCGCGTGTTCAACTCCGGCGACGGCATCGCCCTGATCGAGACCACCAGCGATTCGTTGGGGCACTTCCACTTGCAGGGCTTTCGCACAGGCCCGGTCTATGTCTTTGCCGAAAAGGTTGGCTGTCGATTTACTGGCGCCCGCACGACCAGCGGCGCAACCGGCGTCCGATTGAAGCTGTTGCGGAGCGACGAGCCGGCGCCGAAGTGGTCCGCCCAACCGTTGTCCGAAGACGTGCAACGCGAAGCGGCTCATACACTGTTAGAGAAGCTTTGGGCGAGCGACCCCGCCAATTACCGCCGCTGGGCGTGCACAAAATGGCCCAGATCGATCGTCCGCTGGCCGAACGGTGGGCCAAAGATGCGAAGGTCACGCTCGATGCTCCCACCGATTCGTCTTCGATCAAGCGGCTGGCCGACGAGGATCTCGACGAGGCCCTGAGCGTGATCGCCAAGCAGGGCGCCAGCGGCTTTTACATCCTGAAGACCCTGGCCGACTCTTTTGCAACGTCCGATCCCGAAAAGGCCGGCCGTTGTGCCGAGGAGGCTGTGGTTCGGGCGCGCAGCCTTGACCAGCCGCAACGGGCCGTTGCCTTGGCCCAAATCGGTTCCCTGGCGACCCGGCTGGGCAACAAGGAGGCCGGTCGCAAGCTGATCAGCGAAGCCGCCGAGATGGCCGAAAAGTGGACGCCATCCGATCGCAACCGCTATATGTTCGGCACGCTGGCCGCGGCCGTGGCGACTGACGATCTTCCACGTTCCCTACAGCTCTTGGACAAGATCGACGACAAGAATCAGCGTGAGACTTATCTGGCCAACGTCGCGGCCGCTCAGGATGACATCGACAAGGCCGAAGCGATCTTCAAGGATCTTCAGCCGTGGTACGTGCAGCGGGCGCGGATGAAGCTGGCCTATCGAATTGCTCCCTCTCGGCCGGCTGACGCGATTCGCCTGGTCGAGAAGGCGCCGGCGCGGCCCGGCTACGGCAACGAGGAAGACAATAAGGCACTCGCCTATGGCTGGCTGGCCGTAGCCATCGCACCGCACGATGCCAGGCTGGCCCGCAACCTGGTCGATCGTGCATTTGCCATTTACCTGAAGCCCGCGGAGCGATCGTACGGCAATTATGGCGGCCGGTCGACGCAGGCCGCGCTGCTGGTCGTTCAAGCCCAGCAGATCGGCTATCCGGACATGGAGACCTTGATCTACCGGCTCCTCGCTTCCAGGCCCGTGCCCGAGAAGTTCGATTTCTCGCCTGTTCGCACCCAGGAGTCGTGCGTCATGATGGCGTTGTTTCTGGCGATCATCGATCCGCCGACCGCCCGGCAACTCCTCGAAAGCATCGAACCGCAGAGCGCCGCCATCGGCTCGGGCTACAGCGGCGTCGGGCGTGACGAGTGGCTAAAGGCGTGGGCGCTGGCCGACCCGTCGCACGCCGTCGAATTGAGCGACAAGGAACTGACGGCCACCGGCAAGGACGACAATCAGAAACGATCGACCATGAGCGCCGTGACGCAAATGATCGACCTTTGGCTCATGCCGCCTGGCGACCGGCTGAAGTACCTCACCGAGCGTCTTGGCGGCATCTGGACACCGGAGCACGGAGATTAGGGAGAGGCCAGAAGTCAGAGGTCAGAAGGCAGTTGCTCGGAAGTCCATCACGGACCTCTGCTATCTGACCACTGCCTTCTGACCTCTGATATCTGACTACTGACCTCTGACTACTGACCTCTGACTACTGACCACTACTTCCGGCCATGACAGCAACACTAATTCTTTCCGCCCTACTCACCATGGCGGCTGACGCATCCGGCACGTTCGAGTTCAAGGACGCTGCGGTCTATGAGAAACGACCCATGCTACAATACCGGGCCGTCGAGTTTCGCAACACACCCGTGCGGCCGCTGGGCGACGAACGGGCGTTTCCCAGCGGCACGCTTTATGGCGTCGTACCGGTCGGACCGAAGCCCGAGACGGCGCTGACGATCGTCTGGCTGCCGGAGGCCGACGGTGGGCCGCAACTCTGGCTCGATGCCAATGGCGATGGACGGTTGGCCGACGACGAACGTCACGCCATGAAGGGCCGCACGCTCGAAGTCCCGGCCACGATAACCGCACAGTTCGATCCGGTGAAGAAGATCGAGCGAACGCTCATCTTCCGCCGTTCCAGTCTTGGCGACGGGCTGCGCTATTCGGTTCGCGGCTATGAGCAGGGCCGGTTGCAACTCGGTGAAACCAAGCATGCCGCCCTGCTGATCGACGGCAATGCGAACGGCTGCTTCGACAACGTCGGCCAGGATCGCGTCTGGCTGGACCTCAACCGCAACGGCCGCTTCGATCCCCTGACCGAGCAATTTCCCTTGGGCAAGCCCATTTCCTTCGGCGGCCAGGTCTACGTCGTAAGTTGCGACGCGGCCGCGTCGAGCGTCCAGGCCAAGCTCCGCAGCGCCGGCCAGGGAAAGGTGCGGCTCAAGTTGGCCAAGAATCTGCCCAAGTCCAAGATTTCCGCCGAACTCATCAGCGACCTCGGCGAGTTGGTGGTGATCGACAAGCTCGACGAAGCGATCGCCGTTCCGTATGGGCAGTATCGCGTCTCCGCCTTGAAGCTCGAAACGCCCGACGCTGGCGGCGAAACCTGGACGTACAGCTTTTACAATGACAAAACGAAGAACTACTCCGTGCCGACCAACCACGAGACGACCGTCACGCTGCTAGACCAATTGGACCTCAACGTTTCGTTCGGATACGAGACGACCCGGCCATCGCCCGGCCAAACCCTCTCGATCCAACCGAAGTTGACCGCCGACGGGACGCTCTATCTCTCGTCATGCGCCGTCGGCGGCGACGCCAACTCCCGTCAGGCGGAGGGCAATGCCGAAATTGTACTGTTGAGTCCCGACGGCAAGGTGGTCAGCCGCGGCATGACCGGCTTCTCGTGAGGCGGCTTCTGTGCGCACTCGTGTCGAGTGCCAAGCAGTGCGGCCGGAAAGTACGTCGTCCAGATCACCTTCGACATGGGCCCTTTGGCCGGCAAGGTAACGGGCACGAAAGGGTTCGATGTGTCGGAATGACGCCTCCTCGCCCCGGAGGAGGGCGCACGTAGCTGCAAGGATTTTGACAGGACTGCAAATTGATGATAACTTGAGCTTTGCGGGGTGGTCGAAAATGTCGTTTACCGGGGAGGCAGCATGGCGGTGCTATCAATTGAGCGGTCTGCAGGGCGACGGCGTCCCGCGTTGGGCTTGGGCGGGCGGTTCTGGTTGGCAGCTTCGGTACTTTCGGTGTGCACGACCGGACCGGTCTCCGCCGAGACTTTGAAGATCATGCCCTTGGGCGACTCAATTACCACCGGCATCACGAACGCGGATTCCACCAATTCTTGGACTGGCAGCGGAGCGTTTACCTTCGGTTATCGCGGCCCCTTGTATTCCGTGCTAACCAGTGCCAGCTACGATTTTCAGTTCGTAGGAGCATCGCCTGAGCCCTGGAATAAGACGCCGCTGCCAACCGATACCGGCCGGATGATGACCGGGCCAGATCTCCGCACGTTAGGCCAGGACAACCATCGAGGCTATCGAGGCCAGACCACCGACTATATTGCCGCCAACGTCGTTTCCTGGCTGAACTCGGACGATCCGGACGTCGTCCTGCTGCACATCGGCACCAACAATTCCGACATGGCTGGCTCGGCAGAGCCGACAAGCTCGGAGTTGAAGTTAAAGAGCCTCGTGCAGACGATCGTTGACACCAAACCTGATACCTACGTCATCGTGGCCCAGATCATTCCGCTAGCGACCTATTCCGCCGTGCAGGAGTACGACGACTATATCAAGAACACGCTGGTTCCGTATTTCCAGGCAGATCTAGGGCTGGGCAACCACGTCACCACGGTGGACCAGTACTCCAATTTCCTGACCGCCGGCGGCAGCGTCGATTCAAGTCTATTCGCCAGCCCGACAACCTTGCCGCTAGTTCACCCCAGCGCGGATGGCTACGCGATGATGGCGCAGACCTGGTTCGATGGCATCCAGGCGGTCACAGCGCCCGAACCAGGCCTTCTGCTTGTTGGCTGGTTTCGGCGCCATGCTGGCCCTGCATGGGTGGCGCTGCCGACGCCGTCCGGCTTGAACGGAAATAGGCGACCTTGGCAAACGCCCTGCCCCTGTCCCGCAAGCTCTTGTTGAATGTTGTTGGAGCGATGATCGATCGAGCCGCGCAAAAGCAAACTGCGGCCCCGTCGCGTGGGGGGGTGCGGTTCCTGATCTTGACCTACGGCTGGGCCGAGAGTACGCTACCCGCCCAGTAGCCGCCAGATTCGGCGGTGACGGTGTTGTTTGGTCAGAAATGCCTGCGCCGAGGCGGGCGGAGACGTTTGCCGCGCTGGCGTTTCGAGGGCGTGGCTGGATCGCCGGACGACGGTGAACGCATGGATGCGTTTTGGATCACTGCTTATCTTGTCCTTGCAGGCTTGGTGATCGTCGAATCACTGCTTCTGGGCCTGCAAACATGGGAACATCGACGGTACGTGCGAAGCTGCATGCGCAGCATGGCCCGGGGACACCAGCCGAGTGGCCACGTCGCCTTGTTCGCGCCGTGCAAGGGGCTCGATATCGACATCGAAGCGAATCTCCGCGCACTTCTACAGCAGGACTACGACGACTACGAAGTGACCTTCATCGTCGAGAGCACCGACGACCCGGCCTACGCGGCGATTCGCCGGGTGATTTCGGAGCATCCGGAAGTGCCGACGCGCGTCGTCGTGGCGGGCAGATCGGCCGACGACGGGCAGAAGGTCCACAATCTGCTGGTGGCGACGCAGCACCTCTCGCGGCGCATCGCGTACTTGGCGTTTGTCGATTCCGACGCCCGGCCGCGGCCGCAATGGTTGCGTACGCTCGTTTCGCGATTAGAACGCGCCGAAGTGGGAGCCGTCACCGGCTATCGCTGGTTCACGCCGGCGCGGCCGACGGTCGCCAATGCCCTGGTCTACAGCATGAACTGCGACATCATGTCGCTCTTGAGTCGCAGCAGCCACCACTTGATTTGGGGTGGCTCGTGGGCGATTCGCCGCGACGTGTTCGACGCCATCGGGCTCCGCGAGCACTGGAAAGGAACCCTCAGCGACGACCTCGTGGCTAGCCGGCTGATGCGGCGTCTGCGGCTGGATGTCCGCTTCGAACCGGCTTGCGTCGTGGCCTCACCACTCGACATGTCGCTGACCGAGGCGATGTCGTTCATCCGGCGCCAGTATCTCGTCGCGCGGCTGTACACCTTCGACTGGTGGCTCTTGTCTTTTCTGGCCGCCACGTTTTCCAACGCAATTTGGCTGGGCAACCTTGCCGTGCTCGCGTGCGCCGTGCTAACCGGCTCTCCTTCGCCGTGGATTCCGATCGCCGTCAGCGCCGCACTCTATCTGGCGACCGTTTACCGCGGTGCTTTGCGGCAAGATCTGGTGCAAACCTACTTTCCGCACTGGGAAGAAAGCTCACGCCGCATTCGCCGCTTTGACGTGTGGGCCAATCCGCTGGTCGAGTTCGCCCATTGGCTCGGGGTGGCCAGCGCGGGCATCGGGCGCTACGTCAATTGGCGCGGCATCCGTTATTGCGTGATGCCGGGCGGCCGGGTGCAGAAAATCATCCGCGACGACGCACAGGCTGAACAAGTGCCAGAACAGTCGCCGCTCCGTCGCAAGGCGGCTTAAGGGGATTGTACCGATTTTCGTGTCCGCGAAAATGGCACTGTCCCCCTTTGACCGATCGCCGGATTGCCGCCATTCTATGCCGATGACGTCGCGGCGTGTCGGCGACGGAACTGCGCCGGCGATTGGCCCGTTGTCTTCTTGAAGACGCGGCTCAGGTAGGCACGATTGGGAAAGCCGGTCCTCTCGGCGATGTCCTCGATCGGCGTGTCCGTATGCATCAGCAACTGCGCCGCCTCGCGCACTCGCACGTTGACGATGAACCGGCCGATCGTCACCCCCTGATACTTCTTGAACGATCGGGCCAGCACCTCGGAGCAGAGGTTCACCCTCTGTGCCAACCGCGGAATCAACAGTGGCGAGGCAAAATGTTCTTCGATGTAACGGACCGTCTGCACGACGGCCAACGGCGCGCTGCCCTGCCACTGGATCTCCGGACGGTTCAACGCCAGGTGCAATAGTGCCATACTGCCGTGGAAGATTCTATTTCGGTTCCGCTCGTCGGAGTCGCCGGCGAAAAGGCTGACAAGATCGTCCAAGAGCGACTTTTCCGTCCGGCCCACGGCCGCCAGGATGGGCATCCGCTGGTTCGGGGCCAGCCGGCGGGCTACGTTGAAGGCAAGCCAGAAGTGCGGCACAGGCCCACTCCCCTGACAATGGAATAGCTGGTGATCCGAGATCAACACCAGATGCTCCGGCGCCAAATCGATCGCAGCGTCTCGGAAGATGACTCGATGTCCTTTCCGAGCGTTGTAGTAGAGGCGCCAGAATGGGCTTAGCACATTGGGGAAGTTCCACGCGTTGTTCCTTGGCAAGTAGCCGGCCTCGTAGAGGACCAACCCCGAATGATCCGGCGGCACGCCGAGCGGAAAGAACTCGATGCCGACTCCGGAGAATGGCTGGGAATAGGCGCCCCGGTTGCGGACGGGAAGTGCCGAATCAGCCATATCGTCTCCCGCACTTGACATAGACATTGCCGCAGATTCAATTAGAACAATAGGGTATCGGACACAGTGAGCACATGTCAACCGATAATTGCAGGCATCCCTTTCGGGCCTGCCCAAACGTGGAGATCAGACCATGACGCACACCACACTCTCACGGCGAGAATTGCTCGGCGGCGCGGCGTCCGCCGCACTGTTGGCTTCTGCTTCCGGAATCGCCCCGGGCCAGGCCGTGGGCGGCAACGACGAGCACAAGCCCGCCGGCAGCCAGCGGCTCTCTGTGGACGCGTTGCAGAAATGGGAGGCGATGAAGTACGGGATGTTCGTCCACTTCGGCATGAACACCTACGACGGCCGTGAGTTTTCCGCCGGCACGGCCCCTGCCGCAACGTATGCCCCCGACCGGCTCGACGTCGACCAATGGGTGTCGGTGGCCCGCGACGCCGGCATGAAGTACATGATACTGACCGCCAAGCACGTTTCCGGCCATTGCCTTTGGCCGAGCAAGTGCACCGACTACACGGTGGCCAATAGCGCGAACACGACGAACGTCGTCGAGAAGTTTTGCGAGTCATGCAGCAAGCGAGGCGTTCTGCCCGGGCTCTACTACTGTTCCTGGGACAACCACAATCGTTTTGGCAGCCGAACGCCGTCCGATGGCGGAACGTGGGAAGGCATGGGCAGTTTTCCGCGCCCCATGCCGGGGACAAGTTGCCAGGCTACACCACCTCGCTGTATCAGACCTTCCAGACTGCGCAAGTCACGGAGCTGTTGACGCAATTCGGCCCGATCGCCGAAACGTGGATTGACATCCCGGCAGTCCTCGGACGCGGCTATCGCACCTTCCTCTACCACCACATCGACCGTTTGCAGCCGCAGACGGTCGTCATGATGAACAACGGTCTGGGCACCTATCTCCACTATGATGTTTCCACGGCCTGGCCTTCCGACCTGGTCGCTCTGGAGCGAGACGCGCCGCCGCCGAGCGGTCACGTGAGGTGGCGAGAGATCGAGGGCAAGAGGTACTACCTGCCGGCCGAGGTCTGCGACCCGATCGGTAAAGAATGGTTCTGGGTTGCCGGCGATCGTCCTCGGTCGCACGAAGCGCTGTTGAAACAGCTCAATGATTGCCGGACGCGCGGCGTCAATTTTCTTCTCGATGTTCCTCCCGACAAGCACGGGCGGATTCCGTCGGAGTCCGTGGCCGCGTTGACGCGACTGCGGAAGAACGCCGGCATCTGACCCGGCCCAAGCAGGTGCTTTCTATGGGAATGTATAACACGATGGGTGCGGGCACGGCCGCTGAACATCGCCACGAAAACACGTTGCGCAAGTTGGAGCGAATGAGGCAAGCGCTCCATCACCAGGAACCGGATCGGGTACCGATCAGCGATGTCTTCTGGGGCGGCTTCACCCGCCGCTGGCGCGACGAACTTGGCTTGCCCCGCGATACCAATCCGTACGACTATTACGACCTCGATTGGATCGTCACCGTCCCGAACATGGACCCGTGGATCCGATCGTTCGAGACGCTTAAAGAGACGGCAAGCGAGGTTGTGGTGAAGACCGGCTATGGTGCGATCATGCGCAAGGTCTTCACTTGCCCGATGCCCGAGTTCATCGCCTGGGAAACTGATACGCTGGAGAATTTGGAACGGGCGGAATTCGACGATCCGTATGATCGGCGGCGGTACTTTTCGGCGGGCGACAATCAGATAGCCGGCGTTGGCGACGGTTTCGAGCGGAATTCTCCTTCTTGGGTCGACACGGTAAAATCGCTCTGGCCCGATTTTCCGGTATACGGCAGCATCACCGAATGCGCCGAGTGCATGACGCGTCTGATCGGTCCGCAGAACCATCTGATGTGGATTGCCTTGGAGCCCGAGCGGATGGGGGCCGTGCTGAACCGCGTCGGGCAGTTCTATCTCGACTGCGCCAAAGCGGCTATCGACGCCGCAGGACCGTGGCTTGACGGGTTCGTCATCTGGGGCGACGTCGCCTACAAGCGCGGCACGTTCATGCACCCAAACTACTGGCGCAAATACTACAAGCCGTGGGTTAAGGCCATCACTGATCACGCCCATTCCAAAGGGTTGGACGTTATTTACCACGGTTGCGGCAACGTCCAGGCGATCTTCCAGGACTTCATCGACATCGGCATCGATGCCATCAATCCGCTGGAGGTAAAAGCCGGCATGGACGCGGTCGATCTGCGGAATCGCTACGGCCACGGCATGGCCTTCTGTGGCAACGGCGACATTCAGGTCTGGGAACAGGGCGACCGCGACGCCGTTCGCCGCGATGTGCTGCGCGTGCTTCAAGCCGCCCGTGGCGGCGGGCTTATCTTCCAGTCGGACCATTCGGTGACCAGTTCGGTATCGGGCCGCACCTACGATTACATCGTCAAGTTGGTGCGGGAATGCGGGCAGTATCCCCTGCAACTCGACCGGCTCGAGCCGGCTCTCGCATAGGTCACGGAGGCGCAGGAAAACCCAAGCTGCCCGGGCCTGTGAGAGCACGTCATGCCGTCGGTAACGCCGAATCCGCTTTTGGGCGTCGGCTTTCACGCCGTTGGGGCGTTCCTGGCTGCCAACTGCTATGCCCCGCAAAAATACCTGCCGCCGCTGGTCGTGGGAAGTCTTCTGGATGACCCAAGCCGTCTGGTGCTGGCTCTTGTGGCCGATCGTCGGCGCCGTCTGCACGATTCCCAGTTTGTGGCATGTCCTCGCCGCGTCGCCGAAGTTGCCGATGCTGTATTGCTGTCTGATGGGGGTGGCCTATGGTGTGGGCGGCACGGCGTTCAATCTCTCGATTCGCTACATCGGGTTTGCCCTGACCTACGCCATTGCCGTGGGGCTTTCGAGCGTGTTGGGCACTCTGGTGACGCCGCTGTTGCAGGGGAAGCTTGGCCAGATTGTCGCAAAGCCCGGTGGCAGCTTGGTGTTGTTGGGGATCGCGGCGGGCACTCTTGGCATCGCGCTGTGCGGGGCCGCCGGGCGTTTCAAGGAACGCGACTTGCGCGACAACGAGAGCGGCCCCGGCGATTTTTCGTGGGTGAAGGGGTTGTTGCTCTCGCTCTTGGCCGGCGTGCTCTCCGCTGTCTACGGCATCGCCATCAACGACGTGGCCAAACCGATCGTCGCCGTGGCCGAACAGTTCGGCGCCGGATATTGGAAGGGCAACGTCGGCTACCTGTTCGTCAACCCCGGCGCTTTTTTGACCGCGCTGGCCTACAGCCTGTGGTTGGCTGTCAGGAACCGGTCGCTGAGCCAACTGGTTCGGATCCCGGCCGACAGCACGGGAACCGCCCTGGCATGGAACCACATGCTCGCCATGCTCACCGGCACGCTCTGGTATGGGCAGTTCTTCTTCTACAACCTCGCGCACGTTCGGTTGGGTCCCTATGAATTCAGCAGTTGGGCCATTCACATGATTATGTTGGTCCTCTTTAGCAACCTGCTTGGCGTGTTGTTCCACGAGTGGAAAGGATGCCGGCCACGCACCTTGTGGACCATCCACTTGGCGCTGCTGGTGCTCATATCCGCGATTCTTATGCTGAGCTACGGGAACTACCTGGGAGAGCCAGCGGTCGCGATATGAGACCTGGCCGCCGGCTGGGTGGAAGATACGGTGCGGCAAAACGCCACCGGGCCAGTGGTTCCCCGCATGGACGGTGGCCCTCGATCCACAATATAATGACGGACCATGGATCAATCGCCATCCGACGAACCGCAACCGAACTCGCCGGCGAAACGGCCGTCGCGACGGAAACGCCTGGCCATGCTGGGCGTGGGCCTGCTGCTGTTGTATTTGCTGGTGGCATACGTCATGGCACCGGTCGCATGGACGCGCTATACGCACCGTCACCCCAGGCTGGACGATGTGCCAGGCATTACGCAGACTGCCGATGGCATCCCTGGCGACCCGATCAATGTGGCGTTGATCGGCACCGAGCTTGAACTCAAGAAGAGTATGCTGGCCGCCAAGTGGTATCCGGCCGATCCGCTGACGTTCCGCAGTTGCCTGGAAATTGCCGACGCCACGGTCCTGAAGCGGCCGTACGACGACGCTCCCGTGAGCAGCCTCTACCTCTTTCGGCGCAAAGAAGATCTCGCCTTCGAACAGCCTGTCGGCGACAATCCGCGGCATCGCCATCACGTTCGCTTCTGGCACGCCCAACGAGCGGCCGCCGACGGCCGTCCCGTGTGGGTCGGATCGGCCGTGTACGACCAGAGGGTCGGCGTCAGCCGCACAACAGGCCAGATCACGCACGTCACCGCTCCCGATGTCGACGCCGAGCGAGACTACCTCTTTCGCTGCCTAGAGCAGACCGGCGACCTTGCCGAAACCTACGTCGTCAAGAACTTCCATGCGATCCTACAAGGACGCAACGGCGGCGGCGATCCCTGGCACACCGATGGCAGTCTGTTCGTCGGCATCATCAAAGACAACCTGCCCTGACCGGGACATGTCCCAACGCCAGTAGCAGATGCAATCGCCGAAAAAGGCCAGACGGATTTCTCACCACGAAGGCACGAAGACACCAAGGGAGGGAACCGCAGATGAACATAGATGAACGCGGATGGAAATAGGGCTTCTTGATCGGTGTCTACCCGCGTTTATTCGCGGTTTCCCTCCTCTCGACTTTGTGCCTTCGTGCCTTTGTGGTTCGCCGGATGCCATGCCCGGTGGTCCGGCCGCGGTTGCCCTCGCTTTCTCTTCACGGTCGTCAGCAACTCGCAGCCGCTGCGCCAAACACCATGAGGAAGTGGTAGGGGGAACGAAGGGTGAGAGCGTAGGTCAGGCTGTGCCTGACAATCCGTCTGACAATCTGTCACGTCAGGCACAGCCTGACCTACGCCTGCCCACGTCAGGCAGGGGCTGACCTATGCCTGCGATTGACTTGCTGGCCGCCGATGACTGACGTCGGCGGACAATGCGACCCTGCAGCCGTTGGGGCGGCTGAACCGGATGGCGTGAATCGGTGGCCATGGCTGGTATTCTACTTGCAACTGCAAATCGGTCGCAACGCCTCTTGACTATGTACAGACGTATATTATACTGTGGTGTGAGTGCGTGTGGCGATCACCCCTGATAGCGATGGCGAAGGAGGACGCATGGGACTGTTCGACAAGCTCACCGAGCGGCAGGAAGACGTCTACAAGTTTATCCGCGAGAAGATCCGCGGCCGCGGCTACGGGCCGACGGTCCGCGAAATTGCCGCCCGATTTCGGCATCCAATCGCCCAACGGCGTGGTCTGCCATCTGAAGGCCCTGGAGAAAAAGGGACTCATCACCCGCGAGCCGAACATGTCGCGGGCGATCCAACTTGCGGCCGAGCCGATTCGAAGAGCGCGGCCTGCCGCTGGCCGGCACGCATCGCCGCCGGCGTGCTGCACGAGGCCATCGAGCAGAACGAGCGGGTCGATTTCCAGGACATGTTCGATCCGTCACGAAAAACTTCTTCGTGCTTGCAGGTCAAGGGCGACTCGATGATCGAGGACCAAATCGCCGACGGCGACTACGTGGTGGTGCAGAAGCAGCGCACCGCGCGGAAGGGCCAGATCGTCGTTGCCTTGACCGACGAGGGCGAGGCCACGCTGAAGCGCTGGTTTCCCGAGAAGAACCGCATCCGCCTGGAGCCGGCCAACTCGGCGATGAAGCCGATCTACGTCAAAGACGCCCGGGTGCTCGGCGTGGTGGTGGGCGTGGTGCGGAAGGTGGGCTGAGGCCGGGCGTTGCCATCCGAAGGCCTCCCGGCCCCCTCTCTCGATGGGAGGCGTGAGCGCTGATTGCTGGTTTTTGGACAGCCGCTCAGTTGTCTGGCCACCGGCTGCCGATACAATTCATCTGCGTTGTGTCGGCCGATTCGACGGGGTTGCCAAGCGGCCAGCGACCCGGAAGAAAATTATTTCAGGCCGGGTCTTGTAGCCGTTGACAGTCGTGCGGCAGGCTGATAGAGTTAGGGTTTCGCCAATTCGAGAAGCGGGTTGGCAGTGTGCTCTTTGACAATTTGGTTGTGGTAATGAAGTGGCATCTTAACGTGTATCCACGCAGGCGCCGTAGCGTCGTTGCGTGGCTCCAAGGCACTTAGAGCATTCGTTACTTGGGACGACGGGCCGCGTTCGATCGGGGCCCGGTTGCTTCGGCAGCCGGTGGTTCGATGGGAAAGCGGTCAAGGGTCGTTCCGTTAGCGCGATCACGTGAATCGGCTCCGGCATAGCTGCTGGAGCGTTGGATTCATGTGGCCAAGCTACTAAGGGCACATGGGGGATGTCTTGGCGTCAGGAGCCGAAGAAGGGCGTGGAAGACTGCGATAAGCCCGGAGTAGTTGTCAAACGAGCGTTGATCCCGGGATACCCGAATTAACACGCGCTGAATCCATAGGCGTGTGTCGCAAACACGGTGAACCGAAACATCCAAGTAACCGTTGGAAAAGAAAGAAAACTCGATTTCCCCAGTAGCGGCGAGCGAAAAGGAAACAGCCCAAACCGCGGAGGTTTTCCTCTACGGGGTTGTAGGGCTCTTCACATGAGAGTTACCAAGCTACCAGCTAGCAGAACTGCCTGGGACGGCAGGCCATAGACGGTGACAGCCCGGTACGCGACAGCGGCGTAGCCTCTCGAAGAGTACCTGAGTAGGTCGGGCCACGTGGAATCCCGACTGAATCTGCGGGGACCATCCCGCAAGGCTAAATACTCCCTGACGACCGATAGTGAACTCAGTAGGGCGACTGAAAGATGGGAAGAACCCCTGCTAGGGGAGGATACTGAACCTGAAACCATGTGCCTACAAGCGGTCGGAGCACTATGGCGAGCTTGCTCGCAAAGTGTGACGGCGTGCCTTTTGCATAATGATCCGGCGAGTTACCGTCTGCGGCGTTAGGTTAAGGTCTTTCGGACCGGAGCCAAAGGGAAACCAAGTCTGAATAGGGCGACATAGTCGTTGGCGGTAGACGCGAATCTGCGTGAACTACCCATGAGCAGGTTGAATCGCGGGTTATACCGCGTGGAGGACCGAACCCACTTGGGTTGAAAACCGAGGGGATGACTTGTGGGGAGGAGTGAAAGTCTAATCAAACGCAGGGATAGCTCGTTCTCTCCGAAATAGCTTTAGGGCTAGCGTTGAGTCACTACGCACCGGGGGTAGAGATACTGAATCGGGTTGGGGGTCCTCCCAGACTACCCTCCTGAACCAAACTCCGAATACCGGTGCGACTATCTCAGCAGTCAGTCCGCGAGGGATAAGCTTCGCGGTCGAGAGGGAAACAACCCAGATCACCTGCTAAGGTCCCGAAATCGGGCTTAGTCACTAAGGAAGTTGAATTGCCGTGACAGCCAGGATGTTGGCTTAGAAGCAGCCACCATTTAAAAAGTGCGTAACAGCTTACTGGCCAAGCAGTTCTGCGCCGATAATGAACGGGAGTAAGCCCGATACCGAAGCAGTGGAATCCGCAAGGATTGGTAGGAGAGCGCTGAAGATCAGATACGAGCCGTACCGTAAGGAGCGGTGTTGGGGTCTTCAGGTGCTTATGCCGGAATGAGTAACGATAAGGCAGGTGAGAATCCTGCCCGCCGAAAGCCTAAGGTTTCCTGGGGAAGGTAATTCCGCCCAGGGTTAGCCGGTACCTTAGTCGAGGCCGAAAGGCGTAGACGATGGATAGCAGGTCAACATTCCTGCGCCACTGCCGTGGACCGATGGAGGGACGGCGTCTAGAGGGTGAGCGGTACGAGTAGAAATGTCCGTGGACCACCTTGAGGTGAGGGATAGGCAAATCCGCCCTCGCAAGCCAAGGGGTGGGACCGAGCGCGTTTACGTTCGTGAAGTCATCTGAAAGGCGTCCAAGAAAAGCTCCTAAGGGTTGAAGCGGCGGTGACCGTACTAAAACTGACACAGGTAGGCGAGACGAGTAGTCTAAGGCGCTCGGGAGAACACTGGTTAAGGAACTCTGCAAAATGATCCCGTAAGTTCGCGATAAGGGATGCCCTCGGGGGTTCACGCTCCTGGGGGTCACAGTAAATCGACATCAGCGACTGTTTATCAAAAACACAGGACTCTGCCAACTCGCAAGAGGATGTATAGAGTCTGACGCCTGCCCGGTGCCGGTAGGTTAAGGAAGAGGGTTAGCCGCAAGGTGAAGCCCGCAACCGAAGCCCCGGTAAACGGCGGCCGTAACTATGACGGTCCTAAGGTAGCGAAGTTCCTTGTCGGGTAAGTTCCGACCTGCATGAATGGCGTAACGACTGATGTACTGTCTCAACCAGTGACCCGGTGAAATTGTAGCCGTGGTGAAGATGCCACGTTCCCGTAGCTAGACGGAAAGACCCCATGAACCTTTACTGTAGGCTGGTATTGGGCTCAGGTATGTTTTGTGTAGGATAGGTGGGAGGCGTTGAAACCGGTACGCCAGTATCGGTGGAGCCAACCTTGAAATACCACCCTGGGCATATTTTAGTTCTAACCCTGTTTCCCGTGAATCCGGGCAGGGGACATTTCCAGTTGGGCAGTTTGACTGGGGCGGTCTCCTCCAAAACTGTAACGGAGGAGTTCAAAGGTACCCTCAGCCTGGTTGGCAATCAGGCGTCGAGCGCAAAGGTAGAGAGGGTGCTTGACTGCGAGACGGATAGGTCGAGCAGATGCGAAAGCAGGACTTAGTGATCCGGTGGTCCCGTATGGAAGGGCCATCGCTCATCAGACAAAAGGTACTCTGGGGATAACAGGCTTATCGCTCCCGAGCGTCCATAGCGGCGGAGCGGTTTGGCACCTCGATGTCGGCTCATCACATCCTGGGGGTGGAGAAGCTCCCAAGGGTTTGGCTGTTCGCCAATGAAAGTGGTACGTGAGCTGGGTTCAGACCGTCGTGAGACAGGTCGGTCCCTATCTGCTATGGGCGGCACGAAACTTGCGGAGGTTCTTCTTTAGTACGAGAGGATTTAGAAGGACGTACCTCTGGTGTGCCAGTTGTCGCGCTAGCGGCACGGCTGGGTAGCTATGTACGGAAAGGATAAACGCTGAAAGCATATAAGCGTGAAGCCCTCTCCAAGATCAGGTTTCGTTGGGGTATAACCCCGAAAGTCCCCTGGAAGACTACCAGGTCGATAGGTCGGATGTGTACGCGCAGTAATGCGCTCAGCTAACCGATACTAACGGACGAACGCTTGGCCGCATGTATCCAACGCTCCTAAGAAGCCGCGTTAGGATGTCACTTCTTTATCACAATCAGCGGGAACCGGGACTGGGGACTCGGGATTCGGAAACGATCGAGATATCGTCACCCGAAGGCCGAGGCCCCAGCCCCGAACCCCGACGTAGCGGCTTGCCTTCACACGGGCCCGCCGCTCCTTTCCGGTGACCATATTCGAAAGGCCACACCCGTTCCCATTCCGAACACGGTAGTTAAGCTTTCGGAGCCGATGGTAGTACCCAAAGTGCGAGAGTAGGTGTCGCCGGATCTAAACCACGAAACCCCCGAGGCCGTCTCACGACGCCTCGGGGGTTTTTTCTGCAAGCGGGGCGTTTCTGAGCGGGGCGTCACGCGCCGGAGGGCTCATTCTCCTCGTCGGGCGTCACAACACAACCGGCCTCCCAAGCCAGCATCGCGGATTGTTTTTTCTCGCGTTATTGATTACACTCACCCAAACGAGGGCGGCCGAGGACGTTCCTTCGACAGTCCGCAGCCCGGAACGATTGGCGTTGGTCGGGCCGTCCGGGCCTTCCGACATTAGGAGACACTCATGAACTGGGAGAATCTGGATCTGTATCTGCGGCTTAGCGGCTTGATGTTCCTCGAATACGCCATCTGGGGCGCGTGGATGCCCGTGCTCGCGGTCCGGCTGCTCGGCCCGCTGAAGATGACCGGCAAGCAGACCGGCTGGGTCTACGCAACGTTCCCCCTGGCGTGCATTTTCGCGCCGCTGGCCTCGGGTTATATGGCCGACAAGTGGGTCGACGCCGAGCAAATCATCCTGATCTCGCAGGCGATCGGGGGCGTGCTTCTTCTGATTGCCGCCCGGCAAACGAAGTTCTGGGGCATGTTTTGGACGATGCTCGTCTACTGCGTTTTCTTCACGGCCACGCTGCCGCTGGTCAACAAGATGCTCCTAGCCCAGGTCTCAGACACCGTGACGCAAACCTGGGTTTTCTTCTGGGCGCCGGTGGCCTGGGCCCTGATTGGATATTTTCTGACCGGGCTGCGGCAGCTCCGAAAGGTCGGCGGCGACGGCGCCGACAGCCTCTATCTGGCCGCCATCTTGTCATTCATCATGGCCGGCGTCTGTCTTGTGCAAGTACCGCTGAAGCCATTGTCGGCCGGCAACCCCATCGTCGCCGCGCTGGCAATGCTGGGCAACACGCAGTACCTGATCTTCATCGTCGTTCAAGCCGCCGTCGCCGGAATGATGCAGTTCTACTTCCTCGGCACGGGCCAGTTCATGCAAGACCGGGGCCTCAGCGGCCGCAACATCTCCGGCGCGATGGGCATCGCCCAGGCTGTGCAGGCCCTTGCCACCATCTTCTTGCTGGGATTGTTTATAGAGAAGCTGGGGTTCCAGTGGACTTTTGCCCTCGGTGCGATCTGCTGGACGGTCCTCTATGGCATCTACATCGTGGCGCCTGCGCCCGCAGTCGTCGTTCCTTCGCAGGCGTTTCACGGTCTGGCGTACGTCTTCTTCATGATCGGCGGACAGATTTTCGTAAGCGCCATGGCTGCCCCAGAAATCAACGGTTCGGCTCAGTCGCTGATTTTCATCGCGACCACCGGCATCGGTCTGTTCCTGGGCACGCAGCTTGCCGGCGTCGTGATGGACAAGAACTCAGTTGCCGGTAAGTTCCAATGGGGACGGATTTGGGCCGTGCCGTTGGCAATTACCCTGGCCGGGGCGCTCGTGTTCGCTTTCGTGTTCAAGCAGCCCAAGGCGGCGGAGTTCCAGCCGCCGGCAGCCGCCGCGCCAACCGTGGCGCTCAACTTGGGCCGGTAAAGGACAGGAGCAGCGAGCAGGGAGCCGGAATCGCAAACAACCGCGGACAATGACGCTCCAGGCGGGCGTGGATCCCTGACACCTCGCGGAGTTGCGAGAATCCCGCAATTTTAGGTATTTATTTCTAAGGTGCCCCCGACTCGGTCGAACTAGGAGAAAGGGCGGTAGGTGAACTCGCGTTGCGCAGAGCGCCGCCGCCAGAATCCACAGAACGGCGTGTCAACTCCACGACCTGCTCGTCCGCGGTCGTTGCAGGCGAGTTGTGTGGGGGTCCGTGGATGGCCGCTGCAAGGGGGCACAGCAGTGGGCAGTGTGGCGTTTTTTGGGATTTCATCCCACTCTGCATCGTGGGCTATGCATGCCGGCTTGCCCGGCTCCGTTCTGTTGCAGCCCGCGTGAAAAGTGCTCCCTGTCGGTGCAACCAGTACAGGAGCAATCGAGATGTCCGTTGGAACTGCCACAGTCTATATTGTCGACGATGATCCCGACGTGCGCGAATCCATGGCGATGATGATTCAGAGCATGGGTTTGGAGGCCGAACCGTACCCATCCGCCGAGGCTTTCCTGGACGGGTGCGGCGATGCAACCGATTCGCCAAAGTGCATGGTGCTCGATGTTCGCCTGCCGGGCCTCAGCGGGCTCGGCCTGCAACAGATGCTCGCGGCCGAGGGAAAAGGCATGCCGACGATTATGATCTCCGGTTGCGCCGACATTCCCACGGCGATCACAGCCATGAGGGCTGGCGCCGTGGATTTTCTGGAGAAGCCGATCAGCAGTCGGACACTCGCGGTCCGCATTCGAGAGGCTATCGACGCTTCTGTTTGCCAACAACGTGAGGTCAACCGCAAGAACGGGCTGTCCCGACAGGTCGATGGGCTTTCGACGCGCCAGCGCGAGGTGTTCGATCTGCTGTTGGCTGGAGAACGCTCCAAACAAATCGCCCGGCGACTTGGCATCGGTGAGAAAACCGTGGCCAAACATCGCGCAGGCGTGCTGGAGAAAATGCAGGTCGAGAGTGTCGTTGAGTTGATTTGCATGTTTGCCGATGCAAACCCGGCGCACACGATGGAACACGTTCCCGTGGCGCACTGCATTTGAGCTGCCACCGGAGCAACTATCGCGGTCCGTGCTCCAATGCGTGCATCGCCGCTCGGAACCGCTGAAAGTCGCGGAACTGCTGGTAGTCTTCCGGCGCCATCGATTCAGGACCCTGCGGGGGAAGAGTGTTCTGCGCCTGTTGGCTCACACTTGCCGGAACAGGGACCGGCTGCGGGGATGTCTGCCACCACCAACTAATGCCCAACTCACGGGCCTTCTCGACCGAGCAGATCAGCAGGCGAAGCTGGATGCTCAACAACTCTACGTCGCAGAGCTTGATGCGAATGTCGCCGGCGATCACTAACCCGGTGTTGAGCACGCGCTCGAGGATGTCGGCCAGGCTGTCCCCGTGCGTTGCTCGCGTAATGAGTTGTGCCTCGGCCATGGGGTGATCCCTCTTGCTTGCGGCTAACGCAGCTTTCCGAGCGGACCAAGGTTGAGGTTGAGGTCTTCGTCGGTGAAGCCGAAATATTGTTTGAGCTTGTCGATTTCTTCTGCCAGCCGGAGAAAGGTGGTCCCCAGTCGTTCAACCTCTCCCGAGGCAAGCGAGCCGGCGTCGATCCGGCGCAATGCCTGGCGTTCCAGCAGTTCGCGGAGCAACTCGACCAGCGTGAGCACGAGTTGCGCCAGGCCATTGCGGACGTTTTCCGGCTGCAGCCGAATCTTGGAAGGCAAGTCGGCAAGCGCGGCCGCCGCGGCCCGTTCTGTCGGGCCGGCCTCGCCAAACCTGAAAATCTGTGCGGCTTGAGCGTTCACGGGCAGCCCTCAGTCTGAACCGTGGTTTCAGGCAGACTCATATTTTCCCTCCAACTGCTCGAACTGCGCATTGCACGACCCCATGGCAGGAACAAACCACCCTGCACGCCGGGCCGTCTCGACCGAGGAAAGCGTCAGTTGAAGCCGCAGATACAGCAACTCGATGTCGGCTACGGAGACCACCAGGTCGCCACAAACAACGACTCCCGCGTTGAGCAGTCGGTCCAGGAGTTCGAGCAGCGTATTGTCCTCATTTTCAGCAGCCGTGGCGTCACTTCTCATGGCAATTCCCTTCACCTGACTCGCTCTTCGGGCCCATCGTGCGGATGCAGCACCTTGGCAAGTTTTTCGAGTTGGTCCAGGAGCCGCGTCTCCTCCAAGTCGAAGTCGGCCTCGTCAATCTGGCCCGTTTCCAGGCGCCGATGGAGCTCGCCCAGGGCGGACATGGTCCCCTTCTCCTGGTTTTCAAGTTCCTGCCGGGCGGCTTCCTCCACTTTGCGGCAGACGGCAACCAGACCCTTTACGGGCGACAGCAGGATGTCATCCAAGATGAACATGAGGCCCCCTAGGACAGATCGAGCGCGATATCGACAAAGTCGAACGGCGCCCACGGCCCGCTGTATTTGAAGCAATAGTGGTCGTCGAACTTCCGCGCGGCCTCTTGGATGCCATCCTCAAAACGCGTCTGCTGGTCCCTCTGCACCAGGCACACCAGCTTCATGATCATCTGTTCCGCCCCGGGGTCGACGGCACGAATCTCGGCGCAATAGGGCGACAACGTATCGATCACCTGTTGCGTGTGGCGCTGGCGGCACTGCCGCATCGACGCCTCAAACAGTTTTCCCAGTTCGAGCCGTTCCTCCAGCGAGGGTTCCTTGCCAGGCCGGAACACCCGGTTGCGCATCTCCACAAGTTCGCGATCGGTGGCCACGAAGAACTCGAAGATGTTCGCCGTGTTCCAGTAGACGCTGAGGCTCATTTCCAGCTTCCCGCGGAACCGAGCCAACTGTCGTAGAAGCTCATCGCGGTTGGCGCAAAGGACTTCCCGCAATTGCTCTTCGCAGGAGGCGACCATGCCGAAGCGCAGGGGATCACGGGCTGGTGCCGGACCAACGCGTGCAAGAGCTTGTGATGGACGGCCAGATTAGCCCGCTGGGGGCGAATCTTCTGGCGGCCAACCTGCGTCACAACGGCGGCAATCCCATCCACCTCGATCGTGGCAACGTCGCCGCCTTCGATTCCCGGCGTCGCAACATTGAGGCCGTCTCGGGCGTCGATGATCCCGTAGACGTAGAAGCCGGCTTCCACGGCGCTGATGGTACTCATGTCTCCCACCTCCTTGTTTTGGGCACACCCTGTGTGCCGCAATCAGATTCCCAGGACGGGTACTGCCCGGCCATGTCTCTCTGCCTTTTGCGTACGGCGCGTGGAGCGTGCCTTCTACTGATTCAGTTCGTATTCCAGCACGTTGAGCAGCGCATCAAGCCGGATCAAGTAATGGTTGTGATCGAGCACAGGGCGCCCCGTTTCGAGGCCGAGACTTTGGAGCGTTGCATTGGGCTGCCAGACGTCGGCTTCCGCCTCCCAGGTCGCGTTGCCCGAAGCCAGCGGGACGACTTTGGTGATGTCCACGCGCTGCACGTCGGGTAGCGCGCCGGTGAGAAAACTGCGGGCCACAACCTGCGCCTGAGCAACACTCGGGCGGCCAGCCTGATCCGTCTCGTGCATCGTTTCCATTGCGTTGCCTTTCTTTCGAATTCCGGCCCTCATCCTGACTCCTGCGAAAAATCTCGGTGTCTCCCAGAGTCTTCGCTACAATCAGCGGGCGCGGCATGGTTTCTTTTTCGATCCAACTCAGTAGGAGAGTGTGAAGCCGCCTCCCGACCGTCCCTCCGAATCCGGGGATTGCGCGTGCCGATTGGCCGGCGCCGATGCCTCGAGTTCGGTTTCGGCGGCGGCAAGAAGCTCGGCTTGCTCGGCCGCGATTTCGGCCAGCCGTTGATCGATGCTGGTCACGCGTTGGCGGGCGCTTTGCCGTTCCTTGTTGCGTCGGGCCCTCTCCAGTTCGAGCATGGCCAACGAGAGGTATTTTCTTTGCGGATTGTCCGCATCGCTGATGCGTTCGGACATGGTGCGGATGTCTTGCAATCCGCGGTTTGGGACAGTCGACTTCATGTCGGGGCTTCCTTGTTTCGCAGTGAATGTGCCAGCGTATCAGACGGACTCCTGGATCGCCGTTGCGACGAGTTCGCGCGCACCGGCTAGCTCCGCGCTCATGTCATTGTGCGAACGAGGCGCGGCCGCGGCGTGCAAACTGAGACGATCGAGTCCGAGCACGTCGTGGCAGGTTTGCTGGAAAATGAGGTCGGACGGATCGAACGCCCCGCCCCGCTGGACCACGACGCGCGAGATCATGATCGCCGCGCGGAGGCTCGGCCGGTGTCGCCGGCTGGAATGCTCGCGGTGGCGTCGCACCAGGTCGACCACGCGGCCCGCGTCGGCCTCGGCAATGCCGCCGCGCGCCGCGGCGATCGCCACCTCCGTCTCGCGGTCGAAATCATCGACGCAAATCGTGATCAAGCGGTCCATCAGGGCATCTTGACTCTTGTGGATGCCAGCGTATTCCTCGGGGTTGGACGTGAAAATCGCCCGGAAGGCCGGGTCCACCTTCAAGTATCCTTCGCCGGCGTAGCGGAGCTTGGGGAGGTTGAGAATCTCTTCGCCCAGCACGCTCAGCAGGACATTGTTTGCCTCGGGCCGGCTGCGGGTGAACTCGTCGTAAACCAGCGTGTGGCCATAGCGGCAGGCGGTCGTCAAGCGATTGTCGATCCAAAGCGTGCGCATCGTTTCCTCTTCCTTGAGGACCGAATGAACGTATTGGTCGACCAGCCGATTCTTGCGATAGCCCATGTCGTTGCCCACGAGGTCGGAACTGCCGAACTCGTCGTCACCGTGAATGAGCATCACCGGACGGCCGGACTTTGCGGCCACGTGGAGCGCGAGCGTGGTCTTTCCGGTGCCGGCCGGTCCCGAGAAATTGACCGGATAGCCGGCTTCGAGGTAGGCGGACGCCCGCTCGATCAACTCGCCGATTTGAGGAGTAATGACGAAGCCGTCGCTGGCCTCAGGCTGGATGTGGTCGGGGCTGTGCGTCAGTTTGCGTGCAATCACCTGGCGGCTTGCGCCGTTGCTGTTTCTGGTCATGGGGAGGCGGCTTCCTTTCCTGCTGGGCAGGTCGCGAATCGGGCTGGGTGTTGGCAGGGCTCGCTCGATCTGCGCCGCGACCGCAGACGGCACCGACGGCGGTGGCCGTCGGCGGCGACGGCGTTTCCTGCATGCTTTGCGGCACGCAGGTTAGTGACTCTTCTTGGCTCTGGACGCCTTCGGACTCGATCCCTTCCGAAAGACGTTGCCACCGGTGTGCAAGTCCGTGCTCATCTCTCGAAGCTCGGTCCGCACCTGACTGGCCATCTCCGCGATTTCGTCGTGCACGTTGCGCATATTTTGGCGGAATCCGGCCAACTGGTCCTGGACTCCCTGCGCCATGTTTTTCACGTGCTCGCGGGTATCCTGGAACAGTTGCTGCCGCTCCGCCTGTGCCTGGTCCAAATCCTGGCGCATGCGCGTAAACTCTTCAGTAAAGGTTGCCATGAGTCGTTTCCTCTTGGACTGGTATATTGTTGTGGCCGCGACACATGCTCGTCCCGCCGAAGTAAACTCCTACAAGAACCGCCTCGAAAGCAGGCTGGCCAGCATGTGGTCTGCCTCGTTGCGCCCCAGCACACCACAGCCGGGCCAGCCTTGCTTCGAGCGGCAACCCTCCTTGGTCGTTATTCTACGGCTCAGGCCGGTGCGGCAGCCGTCGCGGTCAAGCCAATCGCCTCGGCGTACTTCAGGTACGTCTCGACGCTGGCGACAACCACGCGGGCCTCGATCGACAGAAGCTCGATGCCGACCAGCGACACCTTCGCCCACGCGTCGATTACGATGCCCTTGTCCAGAATGCGGTCCACCACTTCGGCCAGGCTGGACGAGTCTGTGGATTTCTGAACGTTCGCCATTGCAACTCTCCTTTCAGGAAGGACAATTCGGCAACCTCGGACTGACACCGTCCAGGCGCAGAATCATAAGGGGTCGACTCTCGCTATTCTCCCGGCAGTGGACCGACTGTTCACGTGACATCGTCACGTTGCGATCCATTGCTGAAGTGAACCGTACCTTGATTTGCTGCACAGTCAAACTTGCGGGAGCGGCCTCCCTAGACCGCGCACCTTCTCACGCAAAAAACAGCAGAGAAAGGAACATGCCGAGTCGCATCGCACGACTACTCAGGAGACGATCGCTGCGCCGCGTGCGACATCTTCTACCGTGTCGTGCGCGGCGGCGCGTGCATCGATTGTTCCGGATCGTAATGTTGCGCCGTCGCATTTACGTCCAGGCGTGTTGATGCAACCGGCGTGCGACGGGAATTCAATTCCGATCTGCCACAGCGGTGAGAAAAGCGCATACGTGGTGGAAAATGTCGCACGCGCATGGGGCAACGTTGCCGCCCGAACGAATCACTTGCGCTGCAAGTTATATTGGTGCGGGAGAATGCCGATACGGCACGAAGTACGACTTAGCCAAGCGACAACGGCATTCAACGCGGGTCGAACAACACAACCACGAAAGGGGAATTGCCGTGGCGCGAGTCAGTGAAGACGATACGAAACAAGATGCCTCAAAACCGTCCGACAAGGTCGTCAAGAGTTCGTTCAGCTTGGGCGGACTTCTAGGCGGGTTGGGCGAACTGGTCGACAAACTCGGAGAGTTGGCCGAAGCGGGAGAGGAACTCTCACGATCGGGCGAGTTGAAGGACAAGAGCGGAAATATTCGCGGCATTTACGGAATCAACGTGAGGACCGCGCTGGGCGAAGGCGGCCAGACAGAACTGAAAGTCGAGCCTTTTGGCAATGTCCGCCGCGGCTCCACAGAACGTCCGATGGGCAAGAACCTGCGCGAGCCGTTGGTGGACATCCATGAAGAAGAGGACCATGTGTTGGTTCTGGTCGAACTCCCCGGCGTCGCCAAGGAGAATGTCGATCTGAAACTGGCCGACGGTCGACTGGGACTCTCCGCTGAGCGCGGCAAAACAACCTACCGTAAGGAGATCGACTTGCCCGGGGGCTGTTCGGCGGAACACATGCGTTGGGAATGCAGCAACGGCATCCTTCAAGTGCGTTTCGATCGGTAGGGCATGATGGTATTTCCGAGTTGGGTGGTCGCATCGCAGCCACCCAATTCGGACTGCCACCAGATCCCTCGCACCTTCCTGTCATTCTGGAGACGCTAGCACCATGTCGGATTCTTCCACGGCAACACGCGAACTCACCTTGAAGGTAAGCGAGTCGACCGGTAAGGACGTCGGGAGGGGGCTGGCCCGCATCGATCCCACCGACATGCATCAACTCAGCGCCGAAATCGGCGATCTCGTGGAAGTCGTAGGACACAAGACCACGGTCTGCAAACTGCTGCCGGCTTTCAAGGAACACCGCGGCAAGCAGCGCATCCAGATCGACGGGATCATCCGCGAAAATGCCGGGGCCGCGATCGGAGAATCCATCGTCGTCCGCCGCATCACTGCTCCGCCGGCCACCGAAGTGGTCCTCGATCCGCTCGGCTACACTCCCTCGAATCGCGACCTGCAATACATCGGCAGTCTGCTGGATGGCCTCCCCATGGTTGCGGGCGACCGCGTGCGGGCGACGCTGTTCGGCAACCGCTATGCCGACTTTCAGGTCACGAAGACTGCGCCGCAGGGGCCCGTGGTGATCGCGTCCGACACGTTGCTGAAAATCGGCGGTGCCAGCAAGAACGAGGCGGCTCCGCCCACGACCGCTCCCGCAATTTCCTACGAAGACATCGGCGGCCTGCGGCGCCAGCTTGACCGCGTGCGGGAGATCGTCGAGCTACCCGCGCTATCCGGAGTTGTTCGAGCGACTGGGCATCGAAGCGCCCAAGGGTGTGCTGTTGTTGGGGCCTCCCGGCTGCGGCAAGACACTGATTGCCAGAGCCGTGGCCCACGAAACCGAGGCCAATTTTTTCGCCGTCAATGGCCCGGAAATCATCCATAAGTTCTACGGCGAAAGTGAAGCCCATCTGCGTAAGATTTTTGACGAAGCGACCCGTCGTGCGCCGAGCATCATCTTCCTCGACGAGATCGATGCCATCGCGCCGCGACGCGATCGGGCAGTCGGCGACGTGGAAAAACGGGTCGTGGCACAACTGTTGGCCCTGATGGACGGATTGTCGCAGCGCCAACACGTCATCGTACTGGCGGCCACCAACCTGCCGAACGTCTTGGATCCCGCCCTGCGGCGGCCGGGCCGGTTCGACCGCGAGATTTCCATTCCCATCCCCGATCAACGCGGCCGCGAGGAAATTTTGGAGATTCACAGCCGGGGGATGCCGCTGGCCGACAACGTCGAGCTTGGTCGGCTCGCTGGCATCACGCACGGCTTTGTCGGGGCAGACGTCGAGGCCCTGTGCCGCGAGGCCGGAATGATCGCCTTGCGCCGGCTGTTGCCCCAAGTCGATTTCTCGCAGCGCCACGTCCCCTACGAACTGCTGGCGCAACTGGAAGTCACGATGGAAGACTTTCAGGAGGCACTGCGGGAAGTCGAGCCGTCGGCCATCCGCGAGGTCTTTGTCGAAGTGCCCAATGTCGGCTGGGACGACGTCGGCGGGTTGGAGGAGGTCAAGCAGCGTCTGCGCGAGGCGGTGGAATGGCCGATGAAGTATGCTGAGCTATTCCGATCCTTCCACCTCAATCCGCCCAAGGGCCTGCTGCTCTCCGGCCCGCCCGGCTGCGGCAAAACCCTCGTGGCCAAAGCCCTCGCTTCCGAGACCGAGGTGAACTTCATCGCCGTCAAGGGGCCGGAGCTGATGTCGATGTATGTCGGCGAGTCGGAGCGCGGCGTGCGCGAGGTGTTTCACAAAGCCCGCCAGGCAGCCCCTTGCATCGTCTTCTTCGACGAAATCGACGCCCTGGCCTCGACCCGGGCCGGCGGCGGCCACCAAGATGCGGGCGTCGGCGGCCGCGTGCTCAGCCAACTGCTGACGGAACTGGACGGCATCGAGGAACTCAAAGGCGTCCTGGTCCTGGCGGCGACCAACCGCCGCGATCTGTTGGACCCGGCCCTGTTGCGGCCCGGCCGATTCGATCTCCAGATCGAGCTTCCCCTGCCCGATCAAGCGGCCCGCGAAAAAATCTTCCAAGTACATCTACACGACCGCCCGCTGGCTCGCGACGTCACGGCCTGCTGGTTGGCCAAGCAGAGCCGGGGCTTTAGCGGCGCGGAGATCGAGGGGGCGTGCCATCGGGCCATGATGGCCGCCCTGTCGTCGCGGATCGAGGCTTCGCCGGAACAGCCTGATGCCAGCGGCATCGAAATCCGGAAGGAACACCTGCAGACGGCCATCGACGAGCTATTGCCGCCCGTGGCACGAATCGAACATGAATGATCTGTGCTATTGCCAGTATGCCCTTGCGCGGCCGGAATGCCGCGTCCAAGAGATCGGCCCCGGCGTCGATCCTCGCTTCCGCGTGGAACTGATCCGCGAGGGTCCGATCGCCGCCGTAACCAGCCGCGTGGGTTTGGACTGCTTTGCCCCCGAGCGGTTGCAGGGCAATACGGCCGAAGATCTTGACTGGCTCGGCAAGGTTGCGGCACGGCACAACGAGATTATCTGTCAGGCCGCCGCCAGTTCCGCGGTATTGCCGCTGCGACTGGGCACGGTATTCCGTTCGTGCGACTCCTTGAGGGCCATGCTGCTGCGCTGCCGAGCAACCGCGGCGAAGTTCCTCGAACAACTCGGCAACCGGCAGGAGTGGGGCGTCAAACTCTATCTGGACAAGCAGCGGCTGGAGCCAATCGCGGCACACGCCGGCCCGCCGCCGCCCCACTACCTCGAACCGCCGAGGACAGGAACGGCTTACCTCGCCCAAAAAAAAGCCCAACTCGACGGCCGCCGACAGGCGCGTGCCGGCGTGCATCAGACGATTCAGAATGTCGAACGGTCGCTGGCCGAAAACGCCGAGAACTGCTGCCGCATTCGCAATCTGCCGGGCGACCTGACCGGCCACACCGACGAAATGGTCTTCAACGCGGCCTATCTGCTACCCGCGTCGGCACGGGTAACGTGGATGGAAGCTGTCCAAACGGCGTGCCGCGACGTCCAGAGCCAGGGCCTGGTGTTAGAACTGAGCGGCCCTTGGCCTCCGTACCATTTCTGTCCCAGCTTGGAGCTATCGTAGACGCACTCCGTGTGCCGTCACGCTGTAACCTAGCGAAAAAAAGAACATCGCCAGCGGCACACGGAGCGTGCCTGCTACGTTGCGGAGGTCCTTATGCCGTTGTATCCGCTGGGCATCAGCCGCCGCCGGGATGTGCCGCGCGTGCCGAAACAGGCTGCCGGATCTGTCGACGTGCAATGGAGCCTTGCCGGCGAGTTGGCCTGTGCCTTCATCGACGCCCCGCACCAGGCCGTTCCGCCGATGCTTCATGCCGCCACGGTGGACGCGATCCATCACCGCATCTGCGTATTGCCGGTCCGATTCGGAGTTGCCTTGCGCGACGAAACCGAGATCTTCTCGCTGCTCGAAGACCGCAGCCGCGAGCTGCTCGACCGCCTCGGCCGTCTCGATCGAGCTTGCGAAATGGGCTTGCGAATCGCGTCGCCGGAACCGCCGAAGCCCGGGATTACCGGCGCCGGCGAGTCGCAATCGCCCCTGACCTACCTCGAACGGCGCCGCTCCTACTATCACCAAGCAGACGAAGACGCCGAGCGAGACCGCTTGACCATCGGGCGACTGGTCGACCAACTCTGTGGGCACTATCGGCAATGGCGAAATCTGCCGGCCTCCGCGTCGCACCCGATCCGACTGGCATTCCTCGTCGATCGCGACGGCGTGACCGGCTTTCGGCGCTGCGTCGAGAACATCTGCAACGCATGTCGCGAAGGCCGGTGCGCCGTTCTAGGGCCGTGGCCGCCGTACAGCTTCGCGTAGGTTTGCGCCGTGTGCCACTGCCGGCTTGCCCAGCAGTGCTCGTGCCACCTGTCATTCCAGATCAGTCGGTGACCGGACTCTCGCCGAGCGTTTCGACGCGAATGTCGCCGGCCAGTAGTGCGTCGACGCGATGCAGCGTGCCCAGGAACAGCAGTCCGGCCTCGCCCGGTTCGAGCGTGGCGGCAATCCGCTCGGCGATAAACGCGTCGCGCGCCCGAAGGACGCGATCCAGGCGTGCGGCCTGTTCGTCGTGCGCTGCGCGGTTGCCCGGCACTTGCCCGAGACGCAGCTTCTGCACCTCGTACTCTTCCATCAGAAGCTGCGGATCCTCTGTGCCCATCACGACGGCCCCTTGATCGAGCAGCCGGAGGATCAACTGGTGGTTGCTGCTGCCCGCCTTGGCGAGCTCGCGGACGATGCGCTCCTCGAAACCGCAGACGGGCAGCCCGTCCTGGTAGATTCGCGTCCTGCATGCGTCGAGTCGTAAAGCGTCGACGTTCGCCTCGATGTCGGTCCACAAGGCCCGAACAATGTCCTCGCGCCGGTTCCAACTCGTCGGGCCGCAGACCTTGGCGTAGTGTGCCTCAACGAACTGGGAGAGCGAGCCCAGATCGGCCGAGGTGTGAATGACCGGGATGTGGATCAGCCGTCGCATCGTCGTGTGGGACTGTCCCGTTTTACGCAGGGTCGTTGCGGCCACGAAATCGCGAAGCGTCGCGCGTGCGCGCAGACTCTCCGCTATCCCCTACACTCGGTGGCACATTCGTCAATCTTCACATCATCTCGTCATCTTCACATCCGTCCGCCTGTGCCGTGATGCCCAGTTTTGCCGAATCTGCCGCTTTGGGCTGGGGACGGGGACTAGGGACGCGGGCCTGGGGGACTGTCCCGATTTTCGCAGGCACCGCCGCGCAGCGGTGGTCGGCGAAAATGGGACTGTCCCCTTGGACGCCTGCACGTCTCGGGACTCGGGGCCGGCCCTCCGCCCACTTTCCACTCCCCCAGTGGAACAGGTTGCTTGACAACCCGTATCCAGGCCGATAATGTACGAGTCTGCATTCGCGTCGGCCAGAAGGCCGTTGTGTCTGCTGGGGGGATTAGCTCAGTTGGGAGAGCGTCTGGATGGCATCCAGAAGGTCAGGGGTTCGAGCCCCCTATCCTCCACTGACATGAAGCATTGCGTGGCAATGAGTTGCGCGAGGCTCTTTTCATTTCGTGAAGAGTCGGGAAATTGGAGGCGGGCTGTTTGTACACTTCTTCTCAGCTATCGAGTTGCCCCACATGACCTGCTATTCGTTCAACCGCGCCAATTTCAGCACCGCTTCGCGGAGATCGCGGCATATCGCCTCGGCCGCGTCCTTGCCGCGTTTAAGGGCGGCGTAGCAGCGCGGCTGGCCGATCAGCAGCCGCACTTTTCGCGGACGCGGAAACCAGGCGCCCTTTGGCCAGGCGCGGAACGTTCCGTCCAGGAAGCAGGGCACCACTGGCAGATCGCTTCCGGCCAAGAGTAGTGAGATGCCGGGCCGAAACTCACCGATCTTGCCCGTTGTGCTCCGCGTCCCTTCCGGATAGATCAGGAGGATATTGCCCGTGTTCTCAAGCACCGCCTTGCAGAGGCTCAGGCTCTGGCGAACGTGGGTCTGGCGGTCGAAGGGCAGGGCGTTGACGAGAATCGACGCCAGGGCCGTGCGAGGTAGGCTCTCGAAGAAGAAATCCTTCGCCGCCGCCGGAAAGACGTGGTGCAGCTTCGCCAGCGGCAGCGCGGAGATAATCGCCAGCGTGTCGATGTGGCTAGCGTGGTTCGCAACAATAATGTACGAGCCTTCTCGGGGGAGATTCTCGCGGCCGACAATGCTCAAGCGGTGATAGGTCCACAGCCAGGCACGGATGCAAACGGCACCGGCGCTCCGTAGCCCGAAGACCAGCATGTCGGGCTCTCGCGGGAACTGCCGCAGGCGCTCGACAATCGTCTTGTCGAGTTGTTCTGACGTGTCGTAATGCCAAGGTTCCATGTGCTGGTCTTGCCCTCGGGCTGACGCGGGATTAGTAAAGGTCGTGGAACCAGCGCACCATGTGGAAGAACAAAGGCGCGACGTAAATGAGACTATCCACGCGATCCAGGACGCCACCGTGGCCTTCCAAGACAGCGCCCATGTCTTTGATGCCCAAGTCTCGCTTGATTACGCTGATCGAGAGATCGCCCAGTTGGCCGGCGATGCCCACGATCAGTCCCGTGAGCACGAGTTCCAAAGCGGAGAAATGCGGGAACGAGAACCGCATCAGCCACGGCAGCGCCAATGAGACGGCCAGCGCGCGAGCGAGCCCTCCCAGGTCTTCTTGGGACTGATGTTACTACGTAGTGGATGCCGGCCAAAGAGCTTGCCGAACGTGAACGCGGCAACGTCGTTGAACTCCACCGCGAATATCAAGTAGAGCAGGTAGCCGTAGGCGTGGTTGGCGTTGGCCAGGAAGCTCGTGTGGCCGAGCATCCAGCCGATGTAGAGGAAGCCCAACAGCGCCAGGGCGATCGTTTGTAGTTGCCCTTGCGAACGGTTCCGTATAATCGGCACGAGCAGAATGGCGGCGATGACATAAGCCGGCAGGATCGCAAACAGGCCATACCAGCCGGGCCGGCCAAGTTGCGGGTCATGCACGAACGACACTACCCCCACGGCGACGATGCCAAGATAAACGACCGTCGTCATCAGCCAATCGCGATAAAGCCCAGTCGCGCGGGCGTACTCCTTGAAACCGAAAATGCTCACCAAGGTGACGAAGAGGATCGTCGTCACGCGGCCGAGAAAGATGGTGCCCACCAGCAGCGGCACCATGACGAGCCAGCCCCGATAGGCTTTCCAGGCATGGCCAACGTTGCGCCGGAGTCCCCAGCCCAATACCGCGAGCACCGCGCCGGCCACGACGAGGATCGCCGCGATCAGGATGAGATAGATGCGGAAGACCTCACTCGCAATCGCCTCGGTCGGGAGACATGGTGTCGGTTTCCTTTGGCTGAAACTGCTATGATGGCAACTCCCGAAGGTGCCGGGCGATCCGCCGCAGACGCCGGCCGGCGGTCCACAGCTCGCCCACGATGACCAGCATCAGCACCCAAGCCACCGCGCCCCATTCGCTTACCATAAGCTCGGCCTGCCACGCGGCGGGTGCCACGGCGCAATAGAGCGACAGCAAAGTCATAACGAACGCTCGCTGCGGCTTGGCCATCGGGCCGCAGAACTCTTGCGGAGCGCCGGCCACTCTGCCTTGCGCCCGCAGGTAAGCCAGGAACACGGCCAGGCAGGCGGCCAGATAGCCGAGCGGCGGCTGGCCACCGAGCCCGTAGCCCGCGCCGATGAACATTGCGGCGTCCGAGACGCGATCCGGCACCTCGTTGTAGAGCGCGCCGGTCGGCGACGCCTTGCCGGTCTCAATCGCCACCATGCCGTCGAACATGTTGGCCAACAGGCGGAGTTGAATCAGCAGCAGCGGCTGCCGACAAAACACAGCCGGCTTAGAACTGGGCTGGGGACCAAAGCCGTGGCTGCCAGCGCGGCACCCGCCCCGAGGCCCGCGACCATGCCCGCCAACGAAATCGCGTTGGGCGATGCGCCATGCACGGCCAGCCAGTGAGCGACGGCCTTCGACGCCGCGCGGTCGCGCGAAGCCAGCGGGCGTCGCTCGGGCTCCGAAATTGTGCGCGCTCATGGCTACTTCCCCATCCCCATAAGGCACATCCCCGCGACCAACAGCAACATGCCGGCCACGTTCACCGCGCGAATCGGTTCATGGAAGGCGAGCCAAGCGATGATCGCCGCCCAGATAAACGTGGTCGCGTAGACGGGATAGAGCACGCTCATCGCCCCGCCCCGCTTGAAAGCCCCGACGAAAAGCCCCATCACAAGTACGTAGCAGACGATTCCGCCAAGCAACGGCGGATTCGCCAGATAGCTCAACCAAGAGCCCGTTGTCCGCTCGGCACCGGATTTGTAGAGAAACTGGCCCGCCGCGCCCAGCAGCGCGGCAAGAATGAACAACACGATGGAGAGGATGGGGGTCCGCATAACCTGTGTGCGGAAAGTCGGCAGTTAGGGCAAGCTCGCCCCATTATAGCTGCCGGCAATCCCAACGCGAGAGAGTTCAACGGTCGGAGGCACGGGCAACGGACAAGGGGGAGTCGCAAGCAGGCCGTGCAGTGGCGACATCTGGCGGAGTCGACGCCGCGCCGACGCTTCCTAGCCCACCTAGCCCCGGCAGCGGCGGATCCGTGGTGATTTGTAGGGCAATTCCAAATAGAACCGCGATAGCGGCAAAATACAGCCGACAATTTGACCTGACGCCTTTGGCGTCAAACTTACGGCTTCCCACGAAACCGCGAACCTGGGCCGCAAGGCCCTTGAATGAGCGAAGCAGTGCCAGCCCGTTCTCCAATGGGGAACGCCGGCCTTTTGGTGTCGGTCTGTACCTCTTCGCGAAGGTCGGCGGGTGCTTCTTTTTCGCGCGGCGGCTTGGTAGGATGGATAGCTGTACGAGCTTGGCTCGGGTTTGGGCTCGGCCGCGGACCTGGACGGCGGGGCAAAAGGGACAGTCCCATTTTTGCTGGCACAAAATCGGGACAGGTCCTCGACACGCTCCTGCTCACTTGTCTTTTGGGGTGAGGCTGCCTGGAGGCGTGATGTGACCGGCAAATCACCGACCGACGGACGCGTCGAACCGCGAGAGACGCTCGCGCAGGACCTGCCTGCGCGCTCGGACGAGCAGACGACCGAGCCGCAGCAGACCACCGATTTCGTGCCGAGCGAGGAGGTGGCCGCGACGACCGTCGGGTCGCACTGGCCGGTAACGCCGGCTGCCTCGGACCAGCCGGGCGCACAGCCGCCGGCGGCTTCGGACGGCACGCCGTCGGAGTCCCGCTATGCGATGGGGCGGCTCCATGCGCAAGGCGGGATCGGCCGCGTGTGGTTGGCCCACGACAAGCAGCTCAACCGGTATGTGGCCCTGAAAACGCTTCGGCCCGAGTTTCTCGAGCACGGCCGGGTGCGAAGCCGGTTCCTTCAAGAGGCCCAGATCACCGGCCAGCTCGAACATCCCGGGATTGTGCCGGTGTATGAGCTTGTCGCGGCCCCGCCGTCCGGGTCGCCTTTCTACAGCATGCGATTCGTCCGCGGCCGCACGTTGATCTTCGCATCGCGAGACTATCACCAGAAGCGGCGGGCAGGCGAACGAGGAGCCGCTGGCTCTGGTGTCGCTGCTGAGCGCGTTTGTCACGGTCTGCAACACGGTGGCCTACGCGCATTCGCGCGGCGTGATTCATCGCGACCTGAAAGGCGACAACGTGCTGCTGGGCGACTTCGGCGAGGTATTCATCCTCGACTGGGGCGTGGCCAAGGTGCTCGGCACGACGGAAGAAGGCAGCGGCAGCCAGATCCCGATCCAGCCTCCGGCGATGGTGGCGGGCCAGACCATGCAAGGCGACGTCGTGGGCACTCCGGCCTACATGGCCCCGGAGCAGGCCGAGGGCCGGCTGGACCTGCTCGACCGCCGCACCGACATCTACGGTCTTGGCGCGATCCTCTACGAAATCCTTGCCGGGCAGCCGCCGTTCACCGGCGCGAGTACCGTGGAGATTTTGGACAAGGTGAGGCACGAGGCCCCGACGCCTCCCAGCCGCTTTGGCCCGACGTGCCGCGAACGCTCGAAGCCGCTTTGCCTGCGGGCGTTGTCGAAGGACCCGGCCCAGCGTCCCGCGTCGGCCACCGCGCTGGGCCAGGAGGTCCAGACGTGGCAGGAAATGCAGCGGTGCAAGGCCGAGGAAGAGCTGCGCCGCAGCCGCGAACGATTCGAATTGGCAGTGCGCGGGTCGCAGGACGGGCTTTGGGACTGGGATCTCCAGACGGACGAGGTCTTCTTCTCGCCGCGCTGGAAGAGCATTATCGGCTATGAAGACGACGAACTCGCCAACCGACCTCGACGAATGGCTCGCTCGGCTGCATCCCGACGAGCGGGACCGCGTGTTAACGGCCAACTACGCCCACATCAACGGCACGACGTCGCACTATGAGTATGAGTATCGCCTGCGGCACAAGGACGGCTCGTATCGTTGGATCCTCGCCCGCGGGCGTGGCCCTGCGCGACGCAACGGGCAAGGCGTATCGCATGGCCGGGTCGCACGTGGACATCACCGCCTGGAAGCAGATGGAAGCACACGTTGCGGCAGGCCGAGCAGCGCTATCGGGCGGTTGTCGAATCGGCCCCGTGCGGAATCCTCGTCGTCGATGCCGACGGCAACGTCCGCGACGGCAACGCCCAGGCGGCGCGGATGCTGGGCATCACGGCCGAAAAATTGGCCCGCGAGTCGTTAATGGAGTTGTGCAAGCACGCGCAGCACGAAGAGGGCTCGACGTTCGACGAGCACGCGATTCGCGCCCTAATCCGGCCGGATGCCGGGCAGCAGCGCCGCAGAAGCGTCGTGCAGTTTCGCCGAGACGACGGGAGCCTGCGCAGGATCGCGTTGTCGCCGTATCCCATCGGCCCCGGTGACGCGGCCGATTCGTCGGGTGCGGTGATTTTCCTTCAGGAAGAGATGATCAACACCTTCTAACCTGTCGCAGAAGGAGTGGTGCCATGCTGCGAATTTCTCGGTAGTCTGACGTTCGTGTTGTGTATCGCGTGGAGCGCGCTGGCGGCCGACGGGGCGAAAGCAACGCCAACGCCGGGCAAAGCCGCCGCACAGGCGGACAAGCCGCGTGCGGAGGCGGCGGTCGAAAGTGGCGCGGCCCGCATGGTGATGGTCGAGGTAATGATCGCCGACGCGCGGCAAGGCAAGACCGCGGTTCGGCAGAGCGATTCAGCCAAAGGCGCGCCGGCCGAGTCGGCCACCGACGGCAAAGCCCGCCTCGAGCGCTTTCCATTAGAGAAGGCCGAGAAGCTGGACGTACTGCGAATTCCTGCTTCGGCTGCCGACGCCAAAGCGATCGCCGAGTGGTTAGAGAACCCCGGCAAGCGGCACGTCGTAACCCGCGTCAAACTGGCTACGGTCGCGGGCCAGACGGCCCATCTACAAGTTGGAGAGCGCGTCGCGCGGATCACCGGTAGCCAGATTACCCGCGCCGGTCGGGTCAATAACACCACAATGGAAGACTTCGGTACAATGCTGAGCGTCACGCCGCAGATCCGTCAGGACGGACGGATTGTCATGGCCATCGAGTTGTTGCGCTCGCAACCGGGACCTGCGGAAGAGGGCACCGTGATCGCTAAGGCTTCCGACGGCGAGGAGGTTCGTCTCGCGTCCACGCAACACCTCTCTACACGATCAACGATCAACGCGCTGAGCGGCCAGAGCGTCGTTCTCGGTTCGGAGCAGATCGAACGGCAGAAAGGCGGTCGCGCAATCCTGATTGTCGTCACTCCGAAGTTGCTCGACCACGAGCCATCGACGGCGCCGCGATGACGATGCGCAGCGGCGCCCGTCAACCGGAGGAGATCGACCGGCTCGGTCGAGCGAATTCACAACTTCTCAAGAGGTGCCGGCCCGACTGGGCGATGCGCTTTGCTCTTTGACCTGTTCGCGCAGACAGGCATCTTTTCGATCGGCTGCAACCGGACGCAGCGTCCTTCGCCCGAGCTGAACCGGGCACGTTTGAAGCGCGAAGAAGTGGATTCGATGGCGTGCGTGGACAGGACTTTGTCACCGTTCCAGGGAAACCGGTTTTGCTGCGTTTGGGGGTGCATTTAAGATCCGGAATGCCCTGGCTGTCATCCAGCATTTTCCCGATTTGCCCGTCTGCGTCAGCGGGCATACACTTCCTTTGCCGTTCGTAACCCGCAGCCCTGTTATTGGAATAGGTGGCAGCCATGAGGTACGTTACTCGGTTCGCCCTTTGTGCAGCGATTGCTGTATCTTGCCCGGCATTGGCGAGCGCCAGCCTTATCATCAACCACGATCAGCAAGGGACGAGCGGTGATTTCACCGTCACCGGACACGACTATCCGACGCCCTTGAGCATCGACATCGGAGTTCACAACGTTGACTACGTTCTTTTTGGAGTGGACAACGGGGCCTTCTCGAGCGACCTGACCAATGCGCCATCGGGAACTCCCTCGGGCTCTTCGCCGACGAGCTATCTTGATTCCGGGTCTACTACGCTCGGCAGCCTGCGGGGCTTTTTGACGTCCGAGGGGCTTACTTTGGCACAGCAGGACAACCTCTTTGTCTTTCTGGATGCCAATCAAACGCAGTCGGGCGATGCACCTGGCACTTTCAACACGAACGATTTTACAGTTGACATTCTGGACGCCGGCAACAGCGTAGTGCAGACGTGGAGTCTCGCGAATCCCACCAACAACACGCCCATTATTCTGCAGGACGAGAATGGGTTTTCGAAGGCCGACTATCGGTTTGCCGTCACCGGCGGAATGAATCTCAATAGTTTTCCCGACGCCGATACCATCCGCTTCACGCTCAACATGGATGGACTGAACGCGGGAAACGAGTTGATGTGGATCGACACGGAGGCTCAAAGTCAGGTTCCGGAACCGTCAGCGCTCTTCATGTCGTTGTTGGCCGTGGGAACCGGGTTGGTCATGGTCCGCTGGCCGCGGCGAACGCGGAAAGTCCTTTGAACGGGACGCCCGGGTGGCGCCGCTCCGTCGCATCGCTGCGCACTAACCGCGAGGTTGGCCGGGAGAGGGGCAGGGGGTGAGCGATTGCTCGTGCGCCAAGAGACACTGCCAACAAACGCTGAGGGTGGGCGGAGACCGGCCCACTAACCCCCAGGCCCCGATCCCTAAGCCCGACGACCTGCCCGCAACTTTGCTGCGCGACCTGCACGCCAACTGTGCGCGACAGAACGATCGTTCGGGAAAATCCGCGTTACCCATGCGCCCCAACCGGTCGCTCGATAAGGACGCGGTACAGGGCATGTAGGAGGTTCGCCGTGTCGCTGTAATTCTGGAACGACACGATCTTTCCGTTGCGCAGCCTCCAGATATGGGCAAACGGCGCATTCAACTCGTTTCCCGTATCCTTCCCGTGTCCCAGAAAACGCCCGGTGACGACCACATGCTCGCCGGCGTCGAGATACTGATCGCACTCCAGCCGGAAATCGTCGAACTTATCGGAGGTGGGTTCAAAAACCTCCTTGATGACGGCGTCGGAACCGCGGTGCATGCCACGGCACCAAATGCCCTCTACGTCGGGTTCCATCCACTCGATATTCCGATCAAACTGGATGTGCGCAAAATCGCCCCGCGCGAACGAATCGTAGGCGTCGCGCACAGTCGTAATGTTGTTCTGGCTCATCATCAATCTCCTCAGATTGTTCTCACCTGCGGCGAATATTCTCGCCCGAAAGAATCTCTGCACAAACGCTATCGAATTCTACGCGGGCGACCTCCGCGGAAAAGGCGTTATCTTTTTGTGAAAAACCCATCGGCCAGGATGGCGGCCAATTCGGATTGACCCCGTAACCGATTCAATTGTCGTTCGCTAATCTTCAATTCCGAGTCCCCAATCCACAGCTCCTACGGCAATCGGGCGGTCAGCCTCCGCCCCAAATCGGGATTGATGAATCTCAGCGGCTTGTCCGAGATTCGCTGGAGACGCAAGCAATCGGGATTTCGTCAACTGCGGGTCATCCTGAAGCTGGCCGATGGCGCCTGGATCGTCAGCGAGCAGTCGGACGGCGAATCCGAAGACTGGCACGTCAACGAGTTCCAGATTCCGTCCTTGAGACGGCGCGGTTTCGAAATCGCCAAAGTCGTAGAAGGGTGCCATGCCGCGCCCCGACCTCAACTGCGTCGAGGAAGTCGGTTGGAGCGATTTGATGGTCGGCGGCGGAGCGCCGGCACGCTCGCGCTTCGATGGGATCGAAGTCTACGGCCAGCCCGAATCTCCAGCCCCCAATTCCTACACCCCAACCCATAGACTCCAATTCCTGATCCCTGGGCTCGAGGGCTTGCCCACAACGACCTTCGCTTCGCGACTGTGTGCCGTCCGGCATGACAGAATGGTTAACAGACTCTATCTGTTTACCGATTGAGCCAATCGGAGCATCGAGACGTGTTCGTTCTGAAAGGTGCCATGCTCTCTCAACTCTGCGGCGATCAACCGCACCGGCCTACCCGTGATCTGGACCTTCTCGGCCGTGGAAAGTAGGGCGAGTTCAATGAGAATTCGCTGCATCGGAGCAACGGCATACAACACAACGACTTACGACGCGACTTTTGAGCGTCCCAATTTCTATCGGTTCGGGCCTCCGGAGCCGAAGGTTCCGCGTTCGAATCGCGGCGGGCATCGGCCGATCAGAACTCGGCGTTGCCGGGCGTGCGGGGAAAGGGGATCACGTCGCGGATGTTCGCATGCCGGTGATGAATTGCAGCACCCGTTCCAGGCCCAGGCCGAAGCCGGCGTGGGGCACCGTGCCGTAGCGGCGCAGATCGAGATACCACCAGTAGCTGGCCGGGTCGAGGCCCTGCTCGCTTCATCCGCTCTTCGAGCACGTCGAGCCGCTCTTCGCGCTGGCTGCCGCCGATGATCTCGCCGACCTTCGGCACCAGCACGTCCATCGCCCGGACGGTGCGGCCGTCGTCGTTCAGCGCATGTAGAACGGTTTGATCGCCCGCGGATAGTCGTAGAGGATCACCGGCTGCTGGAAATGCTTTTCGGTCAGATAGCGTTCGTGTTCGGCCTGGAGGTCGTTGCCCCAGGCGGTCGGAAACTCGAACTGCTGGCCCGAGCGGTTCGAGGATGTCGATCGCCTCGGTGTAGGAGACTGCGGAGGAACTCGCTTTCCACGATGTGCCGGAGCGTTTCGATGATCGTCTTGTCGATCCGCTCGTTGAAGAACTGCATGTCTTCGGGGCATTTTTCCAGCACGTCGGCGAAAGATGCGTTTCAAGAGGCCCTCGGCCAGTTCCATGTCGCCCCAGAGGTCGCAGAAGGCCACCTCCGGCTCGATCATCCAGAACTCGGCCAGGTGGCGGGGCGTGTTGCTGTTCTCGCGCGGAAGGTGGGGCCGAACGTATAGGTCTTGCCCAGCGCAGCAGGCGAACGTCTCGGCCTCGAGCTGGCCGCTGACGGTCAGATAGGCGGGCCGGTCGAAGAAATCCTGCGAGAAATCGACCTCCCCGCCCCTTCTTCGGCCTTCGCCAGGTCGAGCGTGGTGACCTGGAACATCGCGCCGGCGCCTTCGCAATCGCTGGCGGTGATGATCGGCGTGTGGACGTAGAGGAAGCCTCGCTCCTGGAAGAACTGGTGGATCGAGTTGCACACGCAATTCCGCACCCGGGCGATGGCCCCGAACGTGTTGGTCCGCGGCCGCAGATGGGCAATCGTGCGCAGGAACTCGAAGGAGTGCCCCTTCTTCTGCAACGGATAGGTCGCCACGTCGGCCGTGCCGTGGACCGTAACGGCCGTCGCCTGGATCTCGGTCGCCTGGCCCTTGCCGGGCGATGCCTTGACCGACCCCGTTGACCGTGACGCTGCAGCCGGGCGAAAGGTGCTTGATCTCCGACTCGTAGTTCGGCAGACCCGCGCTCGGCGATGACCTGGACGTTGCCGAAGCACGAGCCGTCGTTGATTTCCAGGAAGCTGAAACCGGCCTTCGAGTCGCGCCGCGTGCGGACCCAGCCGTGGAGCGTAACTTCGCGGCCGATCGATTCCGCCCGGCGGGCCTCGGCGACGGACACAACGTTCGCGGAAGCCGATAGCGGGGCTGGCGTTGACATAGAAGACTTGGCATTGACCATCAATGAACCGCCATGTTCCCAATGCATCCTCGATTGGTTCGTCTCAGCCGGCCGCACTTCCGCAGGTATGCGATGCTCTCCCGCGTCAGCCGTTCGGGGCCGGGCGTGTAGTCGAAGACTTCGACCGAGACCCAGCCGCGGTAGTCGATGTCGGCCAGGGCCTTCATGATCGGCACGAAATCGAGCTTGCCGAAGCCGGGGCCTTGGCAGGTTCGGGTCGTTGGCGTGGAAATGGACGAACACGTTGCGGTACTTGTGGATCAACTCGGGAATCGGCGTCGGCTCGGCAGCCATCGCCTTGCAGTCCAGGTGCAGCCGGACACGCGGCGAACCGACCAGTTCATCAGCTCCGACGCCGTCGGCGGCGGTGTTCATGAAGTTCGTTTCCACCGGCGTCAGCGGTTCCAGGGCGATCGTGACGTCGGTCTTTTCCAGCGCCGGCACGGCCGCGCGGAGCACTTCGGCGGCGTTCTTCATGCCTTGCTCGTGGCTCATTCCGGGCGACAGGTCCGCTGCTGCGGCGAGCCGAAGACCATGATCTTGCCGCCCAGGTCGGCGCAGAACCGGGCCAGATCGCCCAGGTACTGGGCCGTCTTGCGCCGCACGTCGGCGTCGGCGGCTGGTCAGGTGCAGCCCGGTCGGTCTTCGCCAGAAGCCAGTGCAGCCCGACGACTTGCAGGCCGTTCCGCTCGGCCAGCCGGCGCACCTTCGCGCGGCGCTTGGGCGGGGATCTCGGACACGTACTGTGCCATGGTGAACGGCGCAATCTCGATGCCCGTGTAGCCGGACTCGGCCACCAGCGCAAACGCCTTTTCGAACGGCCAGTCGCCGAACGTCTCATTGCACATGGCGTACTTGAATCGCGGTTTTTCCGCTTCGTCGGCGTTGCTCCGGGCCAGCGGTAAAACGGTCATGGCGGCTCCTGCGGCAGTGGCCTTTACAGCGCGCGCGAGAAGTTGACGGCGGCTCACCAGAGTGGGTTGTAGCGTTGACATGGCTATCTCCATGGGGTAGACGGTCAGCAACGAATCGGTTCGATGTTGACTGCTTCACTAATGGTATCGGCAGGAAAGGATTCGTATCATCGCGTCCTTGATCTGATAAACCAGGCGGTGTTCTGCATCAATGCGTCGCGACCAACAACCGGCAAGTTCACACTTGAGTGGCTCGGGCTTTCCCACCCCGCCAAGAGGATCACGCCCCACGGCTTGAACAAGTTCCAGAATGCGCAAGGCTTTCTTTTGGTCGTGCTTGACCCACCACGTCAAGTCATCCAGGGCTGCGGCGTCAAATGCCAAGCTTCTCACGCGTTTCCTCGCGTGAGAAACCTTCCGTACGATTTTTCGCTTCCAGCAAGCGACGGTGCATGGCCTCGCTCTTAAGAAGGTATGCTGTCTCCCGTTCCGACTCAATTTCACGCCAAAGGTCGATCGGAACGATCACGCCAAGGGGGTTACCCTCGGCATCGGAGATATACTGGACTTCGCTTTGATTGGCCATTGGCAAGTCCTTGTTACTCGGGTTGGCAGACGCCGTTCAAAGCTCTCCCGAATCTCTCATAGTGGCCCTTCTCCAACTTCATTATACACGTAACCTCGACGACTCCAGCGTCATTGCCGTTGTTCGGCCAGCCAGCGTTCGGCGTCGAGGGCGGCCATGCAGCCGCTGCCGGCGGCGGTGATCGGCCTGGCGATAATAATCGTCGGCCACGTCGCCGGCGGCGAAAACGCCTTCCACGCTGGTGTAGGTGCGGAAGGGCTGTGGTCCATTTCAGGTATTTCTTGTCAGTCAGTTCCAGCTTTGCCCTTGAGGAAGGCGGTGTTCGGCGTGTGGCCGATGGCCAGGAAAACGCCGGTAACGGAAAACACGGCGTCATCCTCGTTGGCGGTGCTTTGCAGCCGAACGCCGGTCACGCCGTCCTTGTCGTTGCCGAGCACTTCGGCGAGGGTGCGGTTCCAAAGGATTTTGATCTTGGGATTGCTCTTCGCCCGCTCCGCCATGATTTCGACGCCCGCAAGCTCGTCGCGGCGATGGATCATTAGCACCGTGCTGGCGAACTTTGACAGGTAGTCGGCCTCTTCGACGGCGGAATCGCCGCCGCCGACGACGGCCAGCGGCTTGTTGCGGAAGCGCGGCAGGGCCCCGTCGCAGACGGCGCAGGCGCTGACGCCGCGATTCTTGTATTCCTCTTCCGAGGGCAGCCCAAGATAGTTGGCCCGGGCGCCGGTGGCCACGATCACGGCGTGCGACTCGTGGACGTTCCCTTCCAGGGTCGTCAGGCGGAAAGGCCGGGCGTCGACGTCCACGTCGACGACGTCGTCGGTGATGATGCGGACGCCGAAGTTCTCGGCCTGCTGCCGCATCAGTTCCATGAGTTCCGGCCCGGTGACGCCGTCCTTGTTGTGCGGGGCCATGTCTGCCGGCGGTCAGCGGCGATGGAGCTATCGAGGTAGCCGGTCAGATCGCCGGCGGGAAAGCCGGGGTAGTTTTCCACCTCGGTGGTCAGGGCCAGTTGGCCCAGCGGCAGGGTTCCCGCCAGGCGGTTCTCCTCGGTAACAGCGCCCTCGAACACGAGCGGTTTCAGAGCGGCGCGGGCCGCGTAAATAGCGGCCGTCCAGGCGGCAGGCCCGCTGCCGACAATAATGACATTTTCCGGCACTCTAAAGCCTCCAAGCCAAGGACGAGCGGAAACACCAGCCGTTATTATAATGTGGCTGCGTCCGCCGTTGTAGTGGGCATTCGTAGTAGGCACGCTCCGCGTGCCGCAACCGGCGTGCGTCACTTCCGGCTATGGCACGTGGAGCGTGCCCGCTATGCCTGCCTGCTACTGGCTGTTGCCGGGTTTCGTGCCAGCGAATATATTGGGGGCAGCGACGGAGGAGCTTGATGAACTCGCTCTGGCTTGTCATTACGGCCCTGGCGGCGTTTCTTGGTCGCCTATCGCTTCTATGGAGCGTTTCTGGCGGCCAAGGTCGCCGTGCTGAGCGACGCCAACGTCACGCCCGCCCACCGGCTCCGCGACGACGTCGACTATCATCCAACGCGGCGGCTGGTGCTTTTCGGTGTGCACTTCGCCGCAATCGCCGGGCCGGGGCCATTGGTCGGGCCGGTGTTGGCGGCCCAATGGGGCTACTTCCCCGGCTTCGCGTGGATCGTCATCGGGGCCTGCGTGGCCGGGGGCGTCCACGACTTCGTCGTGCTGCTTGCCTCCGTGCGCGCAAGACGGCCTCTCGTTGCCGAAGATCGCCCGCAACGCGATCGGCCCCGTCTCCGGCGTCACTACGACGCTGGCGACGCTGTTTATCATCGTGGCCACGTTGGCCGGCGTGGCGATGGTCGTGGTCAACGCCCTGAGCGAAAGCGCCTGGGGTATGTTCACGATCATCGTGACGATTCCCGCGGCGCTTGTCACCGGGCTGTGGATGAACAAGATTCGCCCGGGCCGCATGGCCGAGGCGTCGGTGATCGGCGTCACCCTGGTGCTGTTGGGCGTGATGCTGGGCAAGCCGTTCGCCGATTCGCCCTGGGCCCACTATCTGCTCTTTACCAAGCCGCAGTTGTCGATCATCCTGGCGGCCTATGCGGCAGTGGCCTCGATCCTGCCGGTGTGGATCCTGCTTTGCCCGCGCGACTACCTCAGTTCGTACATGAAGATCGGGGTGATTGCGGTGCTGGCGGCGGGCATCTTCGCGGCCCATCCAATGCTGAAAATGCCGGCGGTGACGCCCTACATCCACGGCGGCGGGCCGGTCATTCCCGGCACCGTCTGGCCATTCGTTTGCATCGTGATTATGTGCGGGGCGTTGTCCGGATTTCACGCACTCGTGGCCTCGGGCACGACGCCGAAAATGTTGAACAAGGAGTCCGACATCCGCCCGATCGGCTACGGCGGCATGTTGCTCGAAGGGTTCGTTTCGATCACCGCCTTGATCGCAGCCTGTGCGCTCGAACCGGGCGACTACTTCAAGATCAACATCCCGCAGCAGGACGCCGTGCAGCAGGCGCAGTATGCCGACATCGTCGCCGAGGCCGAAGCGAAGGCCGCGCGGTGCGCACGACCGTCGACCTGCGGCCCAAGGAGTTTGATGAGCTTCAGGAGAGCACCGGCGAGAAGAGCCTGGCCGGCCGCGTCGGCGGCGCCGTGACCCTTGCGGTCGGCATGGCGAAGATTTTTGCCGGCGTGTTCGGCCGCGGGCTAATGGCCTACTGGTACCATTTCGTCATCATGTTCGAGGCCCTGTTCATCCTGACGCTCTTGGAAACCGGCACGCGCGTTGCTCGGTTCGTCTTCCAGGAAGCGTTGGCAGAATTCAATCCGAGGTACGCCATCGGCAAGGAGCCGAAGTGGACCGTCAACGTCATTATGAGTGTTACCGTGTGCTTCCTCTGGGGCTACATGCTCTACACAGGGAATATCGCCAGCCTTTGGCGGATGTTGGGCATTGCCAACCAACTGCTGGCAACGATTGCCCTGGCCGTGGGCACCACCTATCTGCTCGAGCACGCGGCGAAGAAGGTCTATGCGCTGTGTACGGCGCTGCCGCTGGCGTTCGTTGTGGTCACGGTCTTCACGGCCGGGGTGCAGAGCATCGGCATGTGGCTCGACGAACTGTGGCTGCCCGAAACCACCTCGGCCACCGCGTTCTCGCTGAAGCTCAATTGCGTGCTGGCCGGCGTGATGCTCGTCCTTTCGGCGCTCATCGTGCTCGATGCCGGCCGTCGCTGGTGGGTCTTGCTGCGCGCGGCGCCGGCGTGGGGCAGGCCGCGCTGGCCGCGGAAGAGTCGGCGTGATGAGGCGAGGGTCATCGCCGGTTTCTGCCATCGCGGGTGCCCGTTGGAGCTTGAGCATGTGCGGTGTCGTGTTCAATCCTTCGTGGGGGGACATCCTCCTGCGATTTCCTCCGGCGGCGGGGCGGTTGCGGCTTGGTACTCGGCCAACGCCGCCTTCAAAAGCCGACACTCCCGCTCAAATGCCCTGACCGCCTCTTCCGCTTCGCGTTGGTCGCCGGGGTGCAACAGAAATCGCTCCACGCTCAATGCGGCCGCTCGCGATGGCTCTGCGCCGATGTGGGTAACCGTGCTCTTGAGCCGGTGTCCAAGCCGGCCGACTTCAACCAAGTCCCCTTCTTGCAGCGCAAACGCGGATTTGGGAGAGGATGATGTCGACATCCTTGAGGAAGAACACTATCATCTGCTCGACAAGATCACGGTTGTTGAAGCAGCGCTTCATCGCCAGCTTTAGGTCGAAGACGGCGGCAGCCAGTGGGATTGCAGGCTCTGTCGGGTCAGAGGCGCTTAAGACCCTTTGGGCCTCCACCGCTCCGGTTGCCGCCAGAGTTTCGATCACGCCGATCATCTCCTTGGCGTCGAGCGGCTTGGAGAGATACTCGTCCATGCCGGCGGCGAGACAGCGCTCGCGGTCGCCCGTCATCGCGTGGGCGGTCATGGCGATGATGGGCACGCGGCGACCGCCGCCTGCTTCGTGCCGGCGGATCGCCGCTGCGGCCTGCAAGCCGTCGATGCCGGGCATCTCCACATCCATCAGGATCACGTCGTAGCCATTGGCTTGCGCCAGGCGGACCGCCCCTTGGCCGTCGCCGACGATCTCCACGGAATGGCCCCGGTCTTCCAGGATGTACCTGGCCAGCTTCTGGTTCGCGGGGTTGTCTTCCACCAGCAGAATGCGGAGCAGGCGCCGGGCGTCGTCGGGACTTCCGCAGACGACCTCGATTCGGGCAGGGGACCCTTCGCCAAAGGCAGGCCGACGGTGAAGTAGAAGGTGCTTCCCTTGCCCGGGTCGCTCTCGACCCAGATGGAGCCGCCCATCAACTCCACGAGATGTTTACAGATCGAAAGCCCCAGGCCCGTGCCTCCGAACCGCCGCGACATGGACGCGTCGGCCTGAGTGAAGCGGTCGAAGAGGCGTTTCCGGCTGGTCGCTGGGATCCCAATACCCGTATCCCGCACGGCAAACTCCAAGCACGCTTCGCGGTCTTGCGAAAGCGCGCGAACGCCCATCTCGACTCCACCGCAGTCGGTGAACTTGATGGCGTTGCCAGCCAGGTTCAACAGAATCTGCTGCAACCGCATCCGGTCGCCTACGACGACATCCGGCGTATCGTCTGCCACATGGCAGCGGAACGCCAGGTGTTTCTCGTTTGCCCGCGCGGAGAGAATTCGTGCAACCTGGTCCAACATCTGCCGGAGGCTGAACGGGGCCGATTCAAGTTGCAGCTTGCCGGACTCGATCCTGGCAGTGTCCAAAAGGTCGTCCAACAGGGCTAGGAGCAAACCGGCCGATCCCTTCACGGTTTGCAGGCAGTCCTGGACGATCGGGTCCGCGGACTTTGGCAGCGCCACGTCGATCATGCCCAAAATGGCGTTCATCGGCGTGCGCAGTTCGTGGCTCATGTTGGCCAGGAATTGGCTCTTGGCCTGGTTGGCGGCCTGGGCCGCTTGGGCATGACGCTCGGACGACTCCAACAGCCGGATGCGCTGCATGGCGATCGCCACGTGATCGGCCACCGCTTTCATCAGTTCCAGTTCATCGTCGGTAAACGCCGGCTTGGTCCGCGAACCGAACGACAGCGTGCCGATGGTCTGGCCTTGGTTCACCAGCGGATGGCAGGCGTATGCCTGAAGGCCATAACCACGGACCAACTCGGTTCGCGGATCGGAGGTCGTCTGGATGTGCTCGGCGACGATGCGGCGCCCATCTCGCGCTGCACAATCGCAGACGGCCGTGCCGGGGTCGAGCCACTCGATGTGACAGGCGGCCTCCTCGGGAACGCCGCCGCAAGCGTTCAGGTGCAGCCGATCCGATGAATCGTCGAACAGGTAGTTGAAAAACACGTGACAACCGAGGTGGTCCATGACGCGCCGGCACAACGTCTCGACCAGTTGCTGCGGCCGATCGCTGGCCAGCAATTGGGCCGTGACCTCGGAAAGCAGCCGTGTTCGCTCCTCGACGCGCGCACGCACGTGCTCGTGATCCAGCGCGTCGAGCGCGTAGGAGAGGTCGGCGCTGAGGGACTCGAGCAGGGCAACGTGTTCCGCATCAAAGGCGTTCGGATCGCGAGCATAAAGCGCCAGCAGCGCCGATCGGCGTATCCAGGCGCCGCAAAGGAAAGGCGGCCGAGGCGCGGAAACCATAGCGCAGGGCCGATTCGCGCCAGGGAGCGACGTTCGCGACAACTGCAAAATCTTCGTTGATCACCACTCGATTCTCTCGGATGCACGTCCCCGTGGGACCTGCGCCAAAATCGCCCTCCACGTCCACCCGAATTTCATTGAGGTAGTCGCTGGCGGGTCCCGCTGCCGCGACGGGCATTACGCGGCCGTTCTGCACGTGTCCGATCCAGGCGAGCAGAAAATCGCTCTTTTCGACCACGATATGGCAGACCTGGCGGTAAAGCGTTTCCGCATCGTCGGCACGAACGATCGCCTCGTTGACTTGGCTGAGCACCGAGTAGAGCCTGGTCAGTTTGTCGATTTGCTGCTGGCGGTGCTTGCGCCCGGTGACGTCCGTCAGGAACGAGTAGTAGTGCTGCGGCCTGCCTTCAGGGTCAGTCACCAGGTGAACCAGCAACTCGATGGAAACGCGCGAGCCGTCTTTCCGGAGGTACTCCTTCTCATAACGAACAGGCTGGTGGGTCCGGTGCAGTTCCGCCAGCTTTTCACGTTCGATCTCTCGCCACTCGGGCGGCGTGAGCGCCGCCGCCCAATCGAGCGACCGCAACTCGTCGGCGCTGTAGCCGGTTAGCTCCTCGAAAGCACGGTTCACCAGGCCCAGGCGCCCGTCGGGATAGCCGACTCCCAACGGCTGCGACGAGGTGCGAACCAAGTCGGCGAGAAAATCGCTTTGTTCTTGGGTTTGGCGCAGTTGCTCCTCGGCCCGCTTGCGCTCGGTAATGTCCTCGAAGTAGACCGAGATTCCGCCTCCCTCGCGCGGGAAGCAGCGGTTGTGAAACCAATGCTCCCAGGGCTCATCGAAATTCTCGAAGTCGCCGACTTCGCCTGCCGCGGCCCGGCGAAATTCATCTTCCAGCCGCGTGCCCTGGGTCAGCGGAAACACGTCCCAGTGGTTTCTGCCGAGCACCTCTTCGCGCCGGATGCCAAGAAGGCGTTCGGCCTGGGCGTTCACGTAGACAAACCGCCAATCGCCGTCAAGTGCCACGAAGCCATCCCCGATGCTCTCCAACGTGGTCCTGACCTGCCATTCGCTTTCGGCCAGCGCGGCCGTGCGCTGGGCCACGCGCTGTTCCAACCGCTCGTTGGCCTCCTTCAGCTTGGTTTGTGCCCGTCGAACCTCGGTGATGTCCAGGCCCACCTCCATGATCAACGGCGCACCATCGACGTCGGTGAAGGGGAAGTCGAAAATGTCATAATCGCGGCTGTCCGGGCCGGTCCACTCCCACCGGTGCGGCGCGGGTCTGGAACACCTTGAAGGTCTCGCAGTTCTCACAAGGCTCCGTGCGGCCGAAGAGATACTCGTAGCAGCGCCGGCCCTGCGACTTGCCAAATCGCTGTTCGAAGAATCGGTTGGCAAAGGGCACGTGGTAATCCGGCGAGAGCAGGACCACGTAGGCCGGCAGCATGTCGAGCACGTTGTTGAACCGCTCGCGTTCGGTCTGCACGGCTTCGGCAACCTTGCGGCGTTTTTCGCTTTCGGCCAACCGCTCTTCGGCCTGCGCGCGCTGCTGTCGCAGCCGGACGTTCTCCCACGCCCGCGAGCACTGGGCGGCCAGCCACTGGACGATCTGCGCCTCATGCGGCGTCCAGGGCCGAGGTTCGGTCGCGTACGCCTCCAGCGCGCCGACCGGCTGGCCGCCAAGGAACAGCGGCGCCGACAGAACGGAGGCCGGCACGGCGCCGGAAGGCGAGTGGGGAAATTGCAGATCGGGCCGAAGCCGCGTGTCTTCCAGTTGCGCCACTTTCGCCCGCTGGATCGCCGTCGCGGCGAGCGTGGCCGCCAATGGCAACTGTTCCCCGGCAGCAGCAGCGTCATACTCCGAATGCGCGCGCACCGTCAACTGGCCGTCGCATTGCTCCAAGACCGCCGCTGCGAACGTTCTCGCCCAACAGCTTCGGCGCGGTCTCGCACAGTTGTTCAAGTAGCTCGGACTCGTCGGCCGCCGGGCCGGAAAGCCGCAGAAGCATCTGGAGCGTGCTCTCGCGCCCCGCAAGCTCCTCGTTGACGCCCTGAAGTTCTTCGGTCTGAATCCTCAGTTCTTCGGCCTGCTGCTCCAACTCTTCGGCCTGGGATTGCAGTTCCTCGTTCTGCCGGGAAATCTCCTCCTCGCGCACCGCCAGTTCTTCGTTGCTGGCGGCCAGTTCTTCGTTGCCGGACTCCAACTCCGCGTTGGTCGAAGCAAGGCTCTCGGTGCTCCGCTCCACCCCCTGTCGAAAATTGAGAACGAGGTGGACCACCGCGGCCGGCACGGCGACGTTGAGACATTGCATCACGGTGAAGAGAATCTGCTGGTCGAGGCCGTCGAAGAACCCATCGGGCGCGATCCAAACGTCCTTCACGACCACCACGACCAGAAAGCAGCCTGCCATCGTCCAAAGCAGGATCCGATCCCGATGCCACAGCCCGATCAACAGTGGCAGCGCGTACGACAGTGGTATGATGCGATCGGGATAGATACTCAGCCGCAAGCAGATGATGCCGACCGTGAAAGCCGCAGTCACTCCGGCAGCCAGGCGCCACGGCGGTTTTTGCATCCACGCAACATCCCGCCCGTCCATCGGATTATCCTCGTTTCTCAAAGATGCACGGGGCCAAGCGAACCAAGGACGACAGCGGCTCGGGGCGCTCGGCCTTGCCTGCCACCAATATGCCGCCGATGCGCAACGCTTTGGTAAGTACGCGCCATAGTCGCACCAAGGCCGCCGGCTCCAGATAGATGGCCAGGTTCCGGCAGAGAATCAGGTCCCAACCGCCCTCTGGGCCGGAATCGCCGGCAAGGGCGTCGTCTTGCCGCCAGGTCGTCGCGCGGCGCAGCTCGTTGCAGACCTGCCGGCCGCCTTGCCGCGGGACGAAATATTTTCGCCGAAACCGCTCGTCGAGCGTCTGAAGCCGAGCCTCGTCGAACCAACCTCGCCGGGCCTGCGCGATCGCATCGGCTCGGCAGTCCGTGCCGACCAGCGTGCTGCCTGGGAGCGATCCCCGCTCTGCCAAAAGCATCGCCAACGAGTACAACTCCGCGCCATCGGCGCAGCCGGCGCTCCAAACCCGCAGATCGTCACGGCCGGCAAACAACGTGGGTATCACCACTTCGCTCAGACATGAGAACACTTCGGGGTCTCGGAAGAACTGCGTCACCCCGATCAGTAGTGCGCTGGCCGCCACGGATGTCTGCTCCGGCTGCCGCTGGAGACGCTGCCGGGCTTCTGTGAGCGACCGGACACAAAGGCAACGGAGACAAGCCGGGAGCCTGCGGGCCAACGGCGTTTTTCGGTAGCAATCGGGGTCGACGCCAACACGGCCCAGGACCCACTGGAGGAATCGTCTTGTCTCCGCGTCGAGCGGTTCCTCCCTTGGACGTGCGATGGCCGAGTCGCTGGTGATCCGACGCGCGGCAGACCCAGAATGGGAGGACGGAGGTACAGCGGCTTCCTGCTTGGACAGGAACCGGATGTGCGGATAGCGACTGGAGGGCGGCTCCCAGGCAACGAAAACCACCTGATCGCTACGGCCGGTGTGCATCGGTCCCCCTTCCGATCACTTATGACATCACAGGGGCATGTTCCTGTGGTTCGAATCGCGACAAGCCGGAAGAGCCTCGGTGAGGTTCAACCGGTCGCAGGGCTTCCCTTTCCCGTGCCCTTTGGGGACTGTCCCGATTTTCGTGTCAGCGAAAATGGGACTGTCCCCTTCGCCGCGGACTTTGCACAAGCCGCCAGTATCTCAAGAGAATCGGCCGCGAGCAAGTGCTGCGTGTCGGAAGATCATCGAATCAGCAGCGAATGATAAGGGAATGTCTTAGCACAAGCGGCGGGGTCGCGGGCAAGAGTGGCGAGGAAAGCGAGCAATGCACCGACGCGAACACGCGTCTGAACCTTCATGAAACGCTTACTCTAATATGTCAATCCTCCGCGGAGCATGACGGTGTCGGCGGGGCGGAACTCGGGCGTGGCGCTGGTGTAGCGAATGCGGCGGCTGAAGACGTAGCCGACTTCGACGCGCGAGTTGAAACCGCCCAAAACCTTCCGCTCCACGCCTAGGATAAAGCGGTAATCGCTCAATACAATCTGGTCGCTGCTGCCGTCGCTGCGGCGGATGGCCCAGGCGTCGCCGGCGAACTCGCCCGCCACGTAGAGCCAGTCTTGGACGTCGGCGTTTTCGCCGGCCCACCAATAGACGCGGCGCGAAATCTTCGGGTGCGGAAAGACCAGGTCGAAATCGACGTCCGGATGCGGCGTCCACACCAAGCCGCCGATCGGAATCACAACGGCGTCCGGGCGGTCGAGATATGCCGCCCCGAAGACGATTTTGGCCGTGTTTGTCCACGTCCAAGCCGCGGCGCCGTGGGCGGTTATGCGAAATGCATCGCTGCTCTCTTGCTCGAAGTCGCTGTAAACACCAGGGGTAATGGCAAAGTCGAGGCCGATCTGCGGCGTGACCTGGGACAGCCAACGAAATTGCGTGTAGCCTTCATGTAGCCGCGGCGGCAGATCGACGCCGGTCGGCCCCTGGAGGTAATGTACGGCGAAACCGGGCGTGATGACCAGCGGCGACTCGCGGGTTGGGCAAGGAATCGCGAGAATCGTCTGAAGTTGCAGATCGTTGCTGCCCAGGCCATCGGCCCCGTCCGGCGCAAGCCACGTGGCGTCGAACAGCACGCGCTGAAAGACGCCGTTGCGCACGCCCGGCGGAAGTTGCGGCTCATCGGGCAGCGGCGATGCGGGCGCAACATCGAGCGCGCCGGGCGCTGCAAAATTTGAGCGAACGAGTCGGGGTGCGACACCAATTGGCCCGGCGGCAAGTTGCTCGGTGGCACGACCGCCGGCAGGCGAACGACCTGGGCGAACGCCGGAGACGGCGCGACAGCGAACAACACCACGGAGACACGGACGACACCGAGGCAAAACCGAGAAGGACGAAACCGCTTACGACCATGAATAGACGCAGACGAGCAGGACATCATGGAGATCCGGTTGTGCCTTGCCCGTGTTGATCTGCGGTTGACTACCGATCAAGTCTCTCCGCACCCCTCATGGTATACTTCCGACTCAGTACGACAGACCAGCGCGCACAAACACGGTATCGTTCGGATAGTATGCCGGCGGAATGGTGCTCTGATAGACGACTTCACGGCTGAACGCGCCGCCGACCTCGAAGTAGCCGTGCAATTGCCTGAGGGTGTTGAACTCCAGACCGATGGACACGCGGATGTCGTTGTAGTCGAAGGTGTCGAATGTGCCGTTAGTGTTCGGATAGAATATGTTGGGCGGCAGACCGTTCTCGCGTCGGATAGCCCACTTGCCGCCGCCATAATCGCCCGTGGCATAGAGCCACCAATCGGTGTTACCCCAGGTCGTCAGCCGCTTGGCGATCTTTGGCGTGGGAAAGAGAATATCGAAGTAGACATCGGCGTTGGGCGCCCAGCAGATGCCGCCGGCCGGCAGAATCTTGATCTGGTTGCGGTTGAGATACCACATGCCGGCTTTCAACTTGACGCTCGGCGAAAGCTTGATGACGGCCAGCCCCTTGCCCGTGACGCGAATACTGTCGCCGGCCACGCGGTAGAAGTCGGAATAGATGCCGATGCGGGCCTCAAGTTCAGCGCCGAAAAAGTCGGTTATCTGCGGATTCCACGCCGCATCGAGATAGGCATCGTACGTTCGTGCCGGCAGATCGGCCGGCGCCGGATCGGTCGCCACCAGCGGTTGGACCGACAGCGGGCCTTCCCAATAGTGGACCGCAAAGCCGGGACTGACCAAGAGCGGCGTCTGCGAATTGAAGAACAGCGGAAAGGCGAATGTCGCGCTGAGCTCGACGTCGTTGATGCCAAGCTCTTCGTGCCGAGTCTGCCCATTGCTACCGGCAAACCAGTGATAATCCAGGTCGATGTGCTGCAAGAACTTCTGCATCGTGGCGATATTGACGGCCGGACCCGACTGGAAGTACGGATCTTGCGGCAACAGGGCACTCGGCGTGCCGCCTGGCGTGGCATACGGGTCCCAATTGGCCGGAGGCGGTTGCACGGCTGCCCCAGGCGCCGCAGGCGCGGGCGCAGGCACAGCATAGCCCGGTGGAGGCGTGTACGTTGGCGTGGCATAGGGCGCCGCGGGAACGGCGCCCGGCGGCGGTTGCACCGGAGCCGGTGTCGTCAGGGGAGCGGCGGCGGCCGGCGCCTGATAGGGCTGAGGCCCCGGCGGAGCGATAAGGTTGGACGAGGGTGCGCGCGACCTGCGCGACCGGCGTGGCGAACTGCACCCGTTGGGCGATTGCCGATGACGGAAGCAGCGTCGACGACAGCGCGACAAGGCCGCAGACGATCCGGGCGGTTTTCACGACATTCCCCTTTGCAGTTTCGGCGGGGACGCAAGAGGCAACGACAAGGGTGGACAAGGAAGCCTTCAATACCACCGGATGTGTGGCAGGTCAAGGCCGGTTGCGCGATCAACAGACCCAATATGCCTGAGTTGCCCAAGTCGCGCCATTTCCACCCTATGGCCTTCGTCTGGCCGTCTTACGATAGGGGCGATAGCCGGCCGCGTGTCTTCCTTGCTCCCGGCGCGGGCGGCTTTCGACGCAAAGCGGGCTTCGGCGGCCGCGATGGGATCAGGCACTCGGGTCGGTCGCCGACCAGGTCGAGGCGGCCGGCCTCCTCGAGCGCCGCGCGGACGTCCGGATAGTTCTCCGGCTCGAAGTATTGCAGCAGCGCCCGTTGCAGTCGCCGCTGGCGGGTGCCGCGCGGCACGTAAACCGGCTCCCCGCTCATGGGATCCAGCCCCGTGTAGTACATGCACGTGGCGACGTCCATCGGACCCGGAATGAAATCCTGCACCTTGTCGGGCCTCAGACCGTGTCGCTTCAAGTACAGGGCCAGGTCGATCATGGCCGGCAGGTCGCTGCCGGGATGGCCGGCCAGAAAGTACGGCGCCAGAAACTGCTGCTTACCCGCCGAGGATGCCTCACGAGCGAACTGCTGCGCCAATACCTCGAAGGCGTCGATCGGCGGTTTGTTCATCCGCCGCAGCACCTCGGGGTCGACGTGTTCGGGCGCGACCTTCAGCAACCCGCCGGTGTGATGCCTCGAGACCTCGCGGATATACGCCGGGCTTCGCAGCGCCAGGTCCATGCGAATACCGGAAGCCACGAGTGCTCGCTTGACGCCCGGCTGGCGTCGCGCAACACTGAGCAGCCGCACCAGCGGGCCGTGATCGGTCGCCAGCTTGGGACAAATCGCGGGAAATAGACAGCTTGTGCGGCGGCAGTTCTTCCTCGCCTCGGGCCGTGCGCAGTTCATCGCGTACATGTTGGCCGTCGGGCCGCCGAGATCGCTAATCGTCCCGCTGAAATCCGGCTGGTCGGTCATGCGGCGAATCTCTTCGAGGATCGACGCCTCGCTGCGGCTTTGGACAATCCGTCCCTCGTGAACCGTGATCGAGCAAAACGCGCAGCCACCAAAGCAGCCGCGCATAATTTGGATCGAATCCTTCACCACGTCGAATGCCGGAATCCGCCGGTCGCCATAACTTGGGTGCGGCCGCCGAGTAAACGGCAGACCATAGATGCGATCGATTTCCGCGGTCGACATCGGCCAGGCCGGCGGATTGACGACGACCGCCTCGGGGCCACAGCGTTGCACGAGCCACCGGCCGTTGTGCGGGTTCGCCTCCTCGTGAATCGCTCGCGTCATCGCCGCAAATGTGGCCTTGTCGGCCGTGACCTCTTCGACGCTGGGCAAAACCAGTTCTCCGTCCTTCGTTTCTCGTTCGGCGCTCGCCTCGCTGGCCCCCAACCGATAGACCGTGCCTCGCACGTCGCGAATTGCACGGATCGCCTCGCCGGCGGCGAGCCGCTGGAGGATTTCAACCAGCGGCCGCTCGCCCATTCCGAAGACAAGCAGGTCGGCCTTGGCGTCGAGGATAATCGGACGGCGGACCTTGTCGCTCCAAAAGTCGTAATGAGCCAGGCGGCGGAGACTGGCCTCGATGCCGCCGGCAACGATCGGCACGCCCTTGTATGCCTCGCGTGCCCGCTGACAGTAGGCCAGCGTCGCCCGATCGGGCCGAAGGCCGCTCTGGCCGCCGGGGCTATATGCGTCGTCGCTGCGCAGCCGGCGATTGGCCGTGTAGTGGTTGAGCATCGAATCCATGTTGCCGGCGCTAACGGCGAAGCACAGCCGCGGCCGGCCGAACGTTCGCCAAGGCTCGCAAGAGTGCCAATCCGGCTGGCTGAGCATGGCCACGCGAAAACCTTCGGCCTCCAAGACACGCCCCAACAGGGCCATAGCGAAGCTCGGATGGTCGACATAAGCGTCGCCCGTGACGAACACCACGTCGACCGCGTCCCAGCCGCGCGCGGCGACCTCGGCCGAAGTCATCGGAAGCGGCGGCGAGTCGTTGGACGATGGGCTTGGCATCCCCTCATTCTATGCCACCCAGTGGCACGTGTCAGTGCGAAAAGTTCTGGGCGTCGCGTTTCTTATGGCCACGGCACGCGGGGCGTGCCTGCTATATTGGGCAAACGGCTATTGGGAGATCGGTTGCGGCCAAACTATAATGCCGGCACGTTCTCCCGGCGCGATCGCCGGGGCTAAACACTCCCACACGCCGCGCACGCATGCAATCGCCCCGCATCCTTATCGTTCGCCTCAGTGCCATCGGCGACGTGATCCAGAGTATGCCGATTGCCTGTGCGCCTGCGCGAGCGGTTTCCAGAGGCGTTCTTGGCTTGGGCGGTCGAAACGCATGCAGGCCAGTTGCTGCAAGGGCACACGGCGCTGGATCGTGTCATCGCCTTGCCGCGCGGCTGGCTCAAATCGCCCCGCGGCGTGTGGCAGCTTCGCCGTCAATTGCGGGCGCTGCGTTTTGACGTGGCCATCGAGGCGCAAGGGTTAACGAAGGCTGCGATCTTGGCGTGGCTTTCCGGGGCGCGACGGCGCATCGGCTTCGGCCCGCCGTGGGGACGCGAATTGAGCCCGTGGCTCAACACGGAAACCGCAGCCACGCCCGGTCCGCACATCATCGAGCGGAATCTGCAACTGCTGCGGCCGTTGGGCATCAAATCGCCCGACGTGCGGTTCATGGTGGCGGAGCAACCGCCCGACGCCGCCTCGGCCGAACGCATCATTGACGCCGCCGGCCTGCAGAATGGTTATGCCACGATCAATGCCGGGGCCGGCTGGCCGTCGAAGCTCTGGCCGGCCGACCGGTTTGCTGCCGTCGCCGCGCATCTGGGCGCCGCCTGCAATCTGCCGTCGCTCGTCGTCTGGGCCGGCGATGAGGAACGGCGCCTTGCAGAGCAGATCGTCTCCGGCTCGCACGGTTACGCGCGTTGCGCCCCGCCGACGACGTTGCCGCAACTGGCGGCCCTGGCTCGCCGGGCAAGGCTGATGATCGGCTCCGACACCGGCCCGTTACATCTGGCGGCGGCGGTCGGAGCACCGTGCGTTGGTCTCTACGGTCCGTGGCCGATGGAAGTCCACGGCCCCTACGGCCCTCAGCACGTCACGCTGCAAAGGGCCCGCTTCAACGGCTCAACCCGTCAACGCCGCACGGCGCCGCCGTGTATTATGGAGGCGATCTCCGTGGCCGACGTGTGCGAAGCGTGCGACAAGATTCTTGAGAATCAATGGCACTCTGCCCTACAAAGGTGAACTTGCTTACCGCCCTGCTATCGAAGACGATTTGCCGGTCCATCGGCGGCGCGATAGAGGCCGCGCGCGGCCGGTTTCCGCCGATCGTCCGGCTGGAGACAACCAATGCCTGCAACGCCCGCTGTACGATCTGTCCGCATCGCCAGATGAAGCGGCCCATCGCGACGATGGACGAGAGCGTTTATCGGCGGCTGATCGACGAGTGCGGCGCGGCCGGCTGCCGCGAAGTGCATCTGCACAACTTTGGCGAGCCGCTGTTGGACAAGCGACTGGCGGAGCGCGTCGCCTACGCAAAACAGCAGGGCATCGGCCGGGTCAAAATTTTCTGCAACGGATCGTTGCTCACGCCGGACCGTGCCCAGCGGTTGATCGAGGCGGGCCTGGACGAGATCAAGGTGAGTTTCGACGGCGCCAGCCGCGAGGAATTCGAGCAGATTCGCGAGCCGCTCCGGTTCGACGCGGTGGTTGAGAACGTGATGAAAGCGGTTGCCTTGCGAGACCGCATGCGATCGACGCTGAAAATTCGCGTCGCCTGTTGCAGCACGACCGACAAGGCGGCTACGATGCAATTATTGGAAAACGCAGTCGATCGGTTCGCCTTCGGCAAGCTGCACAATTGGGCGGACCAGTCGGCGCGCGCGAAAATCGCTCCGCAAACCGTGTTCGCGCCTGTGGCGCACGTTTACCGTGTTGGCCGGCGGCGAAGTGGCCTTGTGTTGCCTGGATTATGACGGACAAGAGCTGCTCGGACGCATGGATGGCGGCAGTTTGATTCGCGGCGTCTGGAACGGCCCGCGCTACCGTGAGCTTCGCCGTCTGCATCGCGAAGCACGGCAGGACGAGATTCCACTTTGCGCTGCTTGTACCAAGGCATTTTTATGACGCTTCTCGACGCCTCGTCCCGCCGCTTTTTCCGCCGGCGACTGCTGGCATGGTACGCGACGCATGCCCGCGACCTGCCGTGGCGGCGCACTGCGCGATGCCTACGCCATCTGGTTGAGCGAGGTGATGTTGCAGCAGACGCAGGTGGCGACGGTCGTGCCCTACTTCGAGCGGTTTCTCAAGCGGCTGCCGACGATCCGTGGCGCTGGCCCGGGCCGACGAGCACGAGGTCTTGCGGCTGTGGGAAGGGCTGGGCTATTACCGCCGGGGGCGACAGATCCATGAGGCGGCCAAGATGATCGTCGCCCGGCACCACGGGCAGTTTCCCACGGATCGGGAGGCGGTGCGAAGTCTGCCGGGCATTGGGCGATATACCGCCGGGGCGGTCCTCTCGATCGCCTTCGATGCCCGCGAGCCGATCCTCGAGGCCAACACGATCCGTCTGTTTGCACGGCTATTGGCCTACGACGGCAATCCGCGATCTGGCGACGGGCAGGAGCTGTTTTGGGCGATGGCTGAATGCCTGCTTCCGCGGCGAGCGCTGGCCGGTTGAACCAGGCGCTGATGGAGTTGGGCAGCCAGATTTGCACGGCCGACGGGCCCCGCTGCGACGCCTGTCCCGTTGCCTCGCATTGCCTGCGCAATGCAGCAAGGCCGCCAGCGGAAATTCCGACACCGCAAGCGAAGCGGCGCCGACGCCGTGCGCGAGGCCGCCGTCCTGGTGCGGCGCCGTGGACGCGTCTTGGTGCTGCGCTGGCCGGAAGGCCGTCGCTGGGCCGGCCTTTGGGATTTTCCGCGATTCGCCAACGGCGCCGAGCAGCCCGCCGCGATTGCCCGAGAGCTTGTTGATAATGTCCGAGCGATGACCGGCGTCAGCATCGCGCCGGCCGGCACATTGCCACGCTGACGCATAGCGTGACGCGGTTTCGCATCACGTTAGACTGCTACGAAGCGCGGTATCTCGCCCAGGATGCGGAAGTGGCGTCACTGGAGACCCGCTGGTTGCGTCCGGCCGACTTAGATGCATACCCGCTGAGCAGCACCGGGCGCAAATTGGCGAAGATGCTCGTCGAGTAGCAGGCACGCGGAGCGTGCCTGCTACTCGGGTGCCTGCTACGTTCCCAGCAGCATGTCCACCGCGGCGCCGATGTCGCGACTGGCCATGAGCGACTCGCCAACGAGCATCGCCTGTACGCCGCCGGCTTCCAGTCGCTGGACGTCCTCGCGCGTGCGGATGCCGCTCTCGCCCACCAGGATGCGATCGCGGGGAATCTGCCGCCGCAGCCGCAGGGTGTGTTCCAAATCGACGTTGAACGTGCGAAGATCGCGGTTGTTGACGCCGATCAGCCGGTGCCGATGCGGAGCACTCTCGGGAGATTGGCCGGCTCGTACAACTCGACCAGCGGCGTCATGTCCAAATCCAGAATCGCGCCGTGCAGCCGCTCGAGCATGTCATCGTCGAGACATTCGGCGATCAGGAGCACGGCGTCGGCACCGGCGGCGCGGGCTTCGACGACCTGGTACGGCTCAATGATGAAATCCTTGCGGAGCACAGGCAAATCGACCGCGGCCCGAACCTGGCGGAGGCAGTCGAGATCGCCCTGAAAATACGGCCGATCGGTCAGAACGCTGATGCAGGTTGCGCCGTGCTGCTGGTACGTCCTGGCAATCGCGACAGGGTCGAAGTCGTCGCGGATCACGCCTTTGCTGGGGCTGGCCTTCTTCACCTCGGCAATCAGACGGATCGGCGGCCCGGCGGATAACGCCGCCAGGAAGTCGCGTGCCGGCGGGGCCTCGCCGACGCGGCGGCGCAGGCCCGCCTCGGGCATGTCTCGCTTCGCCTGCTGAACCTCTTCTCGCTTCGCGGCGACGATAGTGTCGAGAATGGTGGCCACGGCGCGATTACTTCGGAGCCAGCGTGCAGATCATACGCCGGCCGTGATGGGCCGGAGCGGCTTCGACCTTCGAGACGTCCTCCAGTTGCACCAGGATGTCGTCGATCACGCGGCGGCCTTCTTCGACGTGCGCCAACTCACGGCCGCGGAATACCACCGTGACGACCACCTTGTCCTTGTGGACGAGGAACTCCCGCGCCTTGTTCACCTTGACCTGGATGTCGTGGTCGCCGGTCTTCGGGCGGACGCGAATCTCCTTGAGCTTCACCTGGTGGGCATGGCCTTTGTGCTGCCGCTTCTTCTGCTGATACTTGAACTTGCCAAAGTCCATGATGCGGCAAACCGGCGGTTTCTCGTTGGGAGCCACCTCGACGAGATCGAGTTCGATGGCCCGGGCCTGCCGCAGCGCCTCGTCGGTCGCCAGAATGCCCAACTGAGCCCCGTCGGCGCCGATGACGCGGACGGGAGTGATACGGATCTGTTCGTTGATTCGCTGTTTGTTTGCCGACTCAGGCGGCCTCCATTTCCTCATACGCAATGCACCTCGAAGGACGTTGATACGCAGAAAGAACCGATAACAGTATTCTCCGGTGAGGCCGACGTGTCAAGCTCGTAAGGGGTTCGTACTGGGGCCCCGACAGACTAATCCCTCTTTATCTTCCGCAACGTCTTATTGCGGATTTCGGCTTGCAGTTTTTCCAGGGCGGCGGCCAGGGGCATGGCGCCCAGATCGCCTTCGAGACGGTCGCGGACCGATACCCGGCCTTCGTCCGCCTCGCGGCCGCCGATGACAAACATGTAGGGAATCAACGCCAATTGGGCGTCGCGGATTTTGGCCCCGATTTTCTCCGCCCGATAGTCGCCCGACACTCGCAATCCAGCTTCGGCAAGCTGCCGCTCGACCCCGCGGCCATATTCTTCGACTTTCTGGCTCACAACCATCACCCGCACCTGCTCGGGCGCCAGCCATAGGGGGAACGCCCCGGCGAAATGTTCGATCAGCATGCCGACGAACCGCTCGAACGACCCGAACGGTGCCCGGTGGATCATCACCGGTTCGTGCGGCGTGTTGTCGGCCCCGATATACTCCAGGGCGAACCGCTGCCGGCTCGGCAGGTTATAGTCGAGTTGCACGGTGCCAAGCTGCCACGGCCGACCGATGCAGTCGGCCACGACGAAATCGGCCTTCGGGCCGTAGAAGGCCGCCTCGCCCCGTTCGATGTGCAGGTCGGGCAGGTCCATGTTGCGGCATACGCTTTCCAGGGCCGCTTCCGCCCGATGCCAGGTCTCGGCGCTGCCGACGTATTTGTCGCTGGCCGGGTCGCGGAAGCCCAGCCGGACCCGATAGTCGTCCAGCCCGAGCGTCTTCAAGACGAAGCGGGTCATCTCGATGCAGCCGCGAAACTCGTCGGCCACCTGCTCGTCGGTGCAGAAAATATGGGCGTCGTCTTGCGTGAACCCGCGAACCCGCGTCATGCCGTTCAACTCGCCCGACTGTTCGAAGCGATGCACTGTGCCAAACTCGGCCAGCCTCAGGGGCAGGTCGCGATAGCTCCGCGGCTTCGATTTGTAGATCGTCACGTGGTGCGGACAATTCATCGGCCGCAGCAGGTAACGTTCGCCGTCGGCCATTTCGATCGGCGGAAACTGCGAGTCCTTGTAATAGGGGTAATGGCCCGAAGTCTCGTACAAATGCACGTTGCCGATGACCGGCGTATTGACGGGCTGATAGCCGCGGCGGATCAACTCGCCATAGAGGAACGTCTCCAATTCGTGTCGCACGATGGCGCCGTTGGGCAGCCAGAAGACCAGCCCCGAGCCGACGTCGGGCTCGATCAGGAACAACTCGAGTTGCCGGCCCAAGACGCGGTGATCGCGCCGTTTGGCCTCTTCCAGTTGCCGCAGATGGTCGTCGAGGTCCTGCTTGCTGAAGAAGGCGGTGCCGTAGAGCCGCTGCAACTGCTGGCGCGAAGCGTCGCCCTTCCAGTATGCCCCGGCCACGGACAGCAGCTTAAAGGCCCCGATGGCGCCGGCCGCGGGGACGTGCGGCCCACGGCACAGATCGATGAACTCGCCTTGACGGTAGAACGAGACGCTCGCCTCGTCGGCCAGCCCGTCTTCCAGGTGTTCGACCTTCAATGATTGGTGCAAATCGCGGCAGAACTGGATCGCTTCCTGGCGATCCATCTCGACCCGCTCGAACGCCTCGTTCTCCTTGACGATCTTGGCCATCTCGGCCTCGATCTTGGGGAAGTCGGCCTCGGACAGGGCGTGCTCCATCTGGAAATCGTAATAGAAGCCGCCGGCCACGGTCGGCCCAAACGCCAGTTGCACGCCATCGAACAATCGCATCACCGCCCTGGCCATCACGTGCGCCGACGAATGGCGCAGCAGGTCGACGGCTTGCGGGTCCTTGCTGGTGACCAGGCGCAGGGTGATGTTGCCCTCGATGGGCAGCGGTTCGCCCACACCTTGCAGATGGCCGTCCACCTCGGCGGCCAGCGTCGCCTTTGCCAGCCGCGGCCCGATGTCGGCGGCGATGTCGATCGGTCGAACGTGACGAGAGTATTCTAAGGTCTTTCCGTTGGGCAGGGTGACTTTGAGCATAATCTCCAAGGGCCTCGGACTTAACCCCCGACGAGCGGGGCATCGATACAAAGGACGCCCAGCAATGTACCCGTCGCGGGCTTTCGTGCTTCAAGTATAGGTCGCCGAAGCCCTGTACCGCAAGTGCGCACTGAATCGATTGGCTGGCAGCAGATGAGGGCAGCCTCAAGCCCTTGCGGCGCAATAAAAAGGGGGCCTTGACGGGCCGCCGTACATGGCGACCGACCGGGCAGAAGGGGCAAGGCAACCACCCGGCACAAAACGTCACAGGCCCCACGGGCCGAGCCAACTATTTCCCGAACCATCGGTTCGGACGTGCCCCATTTGAGCACTTGGCATGCCAAAGGGGACAACGATCCGCAATCGGCATGCCTTTGTCGCTGCAACTTCCTCTAGTGCAACGCTTTGCGTCTTTAGGGCAGAAGTGGGCTTTTGCAGGCACGCTTATGGATTCGGCCAACCACGGCGCAGCGTATCGCTACACCATGCGTGTCGGCTCGCAACAACCTCGAAGCCCCCGTCCGGGCAATTCCGATGCGCCGGCGCGTGCGCTTGTCGCACATTACGCCAATCAGTACACTGTCGAACTCCACCTTGGACGCTGAACGCGGGAGCACATGATGACGTCAGCAGGTTATGAAGCGCTACCGGAGATGATCGCGAATGTCGACCAGTTGGAAGAGCTGCTCAGCCGCCCTACGCCGCAAGTCATCGCCGCGATGGGGCGATTACAGGGCGACTTGATCGTCCTGGGCGTCGGCGGAAAGATCGGCCCGAGCCTCGCGCGAATGGCGCGGCGTGCTAGCGAGGCAGCCGGTGTGAAGCGACGCATTATCGGCGTCGCCCGATTCTCGACGCCCGGCCTTCAACAGCAACTCCAGTCGCAAGGAATCGAGACGATTCGCTGTGAACTGCTCGACCGGCAGCAGCATGCGACGCTGCCTGACGCCCCGAACGTCCTCTATCTGGCTGCCATGAAGTTCGGCTCAACCGGCCAGGAACCGGCCACCTGGGTCAGGAATGTCTATCTCCCGGGCATGCTCTGCGAAAAGTACCGCGGAAGCCGCATCGTGGCATATTCGACAGGCAATGTCTATCCGTTGACGCCGGTCGAGCGCGGCGGCTCGGTCGAGAGCGACCTGCCAGGGCCGATCGGCGATTATGCGATGAGCTGTCTCGGACGCGAGCGAATCTTCACGTACTTCAGCGAAGCACTGCATATTCCTGTCGCCTTGATCCGACTGAACTATGCCAACGAAATGCGCTACGGCGTGCTCGTCGACTTGGCGCAGAAAATTATGGACGGCAAGACGGTCGACCTCGCCATGGGATATTTCAATGCCATCTGGCAAGGCGACAATAACGCGATGACGCTGATGGCGCTGGAAAAGGCCGCCTCGCCGCCGCTGGTGCTCAACGTCACCGGGCCAGAGGTTCTCAGCGTCCGGCGCGTGGGACAACAGATCGGCGAATTGATGCAGATACCGGTCCAGTTCGTGGGAACCGAGGCCACGGATGCGCTGTTGAGCAACGCCGGCCGCGCCTTCGGACTGTTTGGTCGGCCGCAAGTCAGCGAGTCGCAGATCATCCGCTGGGTGGTCGATTGGCTTCGCCGCGACGGGCCGACGCTCAATAAGGCGACGCACTTTGAGGTCCGCGACGGGAAATTCTGACGACCCTCGGATCGCTTCGATGGCCGACCCATGATCCTCGATCCTGTCGAAATCCTGGAGATGCTCGTCGCGATCCCCAGCGTCAATCCGATGGGCCGAACGGACACCGATCCGACGTTTGGCGAGGCACGGCTGACCGATTTCCTGGAGGCGACGTTCGCGCGGATCGGGCTGGCGACGTTTCGCCAATCGGCGCTGCCGGGCCGAGAGAACCTCATTGCGCGACTCGACGGCAGTGTTCGGGCAACACGCGGCGGGCGGTTGCTGTTGCTTGACGTGCATCAAGATACTGTGCCGGTCGACGGCATGACGATCGAGCCGTTTCGGCCAATGCGGCGCGATGGGCGACTTTATGGACGAGGAGCTTGCGACACGAAAGGCGGGATGGCGGCGATTATTTCGGCCGTCTCGCGGCTGGCAATCGAGCGGCCTGCGGGAATGCCCACGATCGTCGTCAGTTGCACGGTCAACGAGGAATATGGCTTCGACGGGGCGCGTCGGCTGGTCGAATGTTGGAACGGCGACTCCAACGCCATCCTGCCACGGAGGCCGGACGCTGCCATCGTGGCCGAGCCGACGGAGTTGAACGTCGTGGTCGCCCACAAGGGAGTCATCCGCTGGCGGTGCCGTGCCCGCGGCAAGGCCGCCCATAGCTCCCGGCCCGCGGTGGGCGACAACGCGATTTACCGTATGGCCCACGTGCTGGTTGCCATTGAACAATACGCCGCCCAACTCGGCGCCGGTGCGGGGACTGTCCCAATTTATGCGTCAACGAAAATGGGACTGTCCCCTTTGCAAGAATCCGGCGAGTGTCATCCGTTGTGCGGCCCTGCCACGCTCAGCGTCGGGACGATTGGCGGAGGCGTGAGCGTCAACACAGTGCCGGACAGTTGCACGATCGAAATCGACTATCGCATTCCTCCTGGCGAGGAGCCCGACACTGTGCGGCAGCGGCTGATTGAGAGCTTGGCGACGACGGGGTCGCCAGACTTTCCGATCGAGCACGACCCGGCCTACATGGTTGGGCCGCCGCTTTCCGACGAGAACAATGGGCACTTGGCCGATCAACTCCTGCACACCGTTCACGACGTAACCGGCGGCGGCCGACGGCTGGGCGTTCCCTATGCGACCAACGCCGCCTTCTTCCGAGCGGCGGGCGTGCCGGCGGTCGTCTTTGGCCCGGGCTGTCTCGATCAGGCCCACACGGACGACGAATGGCTTTCTCTAGACCAACTCCGCCAGGCGACCGAGGTTCTCCACCGGTTCTGCCGCGAGTTTCGCTAGCGAACAAGCTGGGCAGGAGCCTTCGTTGGAAGACGAGGCCCGAGAGCCCGCCAGTTTTCTTCCCACCAAATACTGGCACAATTTTTCAAACAGTGTTAGATTAAGCTCATGGCGGCGTTTCATGCTTTGGCATGTCGAGGCCCAGAGCAGCACTTCCTACCTGTTGCCATTCTCACCTTGCTTTGGAGATAGTTCCATGTCATCAACGCTCGCGCGCACCACGTCGTCGATCATTGGGCTACTCGTCCTGGCCGTTGCTCCGACGTTGGCCTTTGCGGTCGACGTGGCGAAATGGAACACGTACGACATTAAGTTGACGTCCGGCTCCAGCTATGCGAACGGCTATTCGGCGGGGCCGTCCACCTTCAACGCCACATTTACCGGCCCAGACGGCGTTACCCAGACGGTGCCCGGCTTCTGGGACGGCAGCAACAACTTCACGATCCGCTTCACTCCCACCGTCGAAGGCGAGTGGTCCTACACGACCGCTTCTTCCGACGCGACGCTCAACGGCCAGGCCGGCACCATCAACGCCACGCCGGCAGTTGCGGGCCAGCACGGTTTCCTGCGGATCGATCCCGTCTACAACAACAGTTTCGTGTGGGATGACGGCACGCGGTACTTTATGGAGGGGCAGACGTATTATGACTGGATGCAGGCCGCCAACGTGAATGACAACTGGAAGACGTCCGTCGACAGCATGCTCGACTACGGATTCAGCAAGGTCCGCTTCGATGTGTATGCGTGCAATTATCCCGGCGAGACGAACAACTATGCCGATGCACAGCCTTACACAGGCGCGGAATATACCCCGGATCGCGACAGCCTTAACCTGGCGTATTGGCGGAAGCTCGACGAGATGGTTCAGTACATGGATTCCAAGGGGCTGGTCGCCGATCTGATCGTTACCACACCCTACCATAGCTATCGCCAGTACGGGACCGACGCGCAAAACGACCGCTTCGTTAAGTACGTTACGGCGCGTTATGCGGCCTATCCGAACGTGATTTGGTGCGTTGCTAACGAGTGGAATACGGCAACCGGCGGCAGCTATCCCCAAGATCAAGCCGATTTCAATCGGATGGGCGGATTGATTCGTACCAACGATCCTTGGCAGACTTCCGCCTCGGGGGCAGTAAGGCCGCAGTCGATTCATTCCGCTGCCAACATCAAAGACTTAAGCGCAAACCCGGACAATCCGAGCGGCATCAACCCTGATAACCCCGCCAGCTCCAACTATTTCCCATTCTCCACGTCAAATTGGCTGTCCTATGATGTGCTTCAGTTCCACGGCGCGAGACAAAAATTGGAATTACATCCAACCTCGGTACTACGACGTGTTCGCGAACAGTTCGATTACGGCCAACCTTGACGATGGCAAACCTGTCAGCAACGACGAGTACGACTACATTGGACAGTCTACGCGGGTCGGGAATCGCAACGCGATCTGGGGCATCGCCGTCGCCGGCGGCTACAGCAGCACCGCCGATTTCCGCGAAAATCCTAATGGCATGGGCATCCCTGAGTCAACCGGCGATTGGACCTATCAGCCGGAGTACGATGACATCAAGAACATGGTCGATTTCTTCACGACCAAAGGCATCGAGTATTGGAAGATGACGAGCCAGAACTCGTTGGTTTCCGGCACGCGTACGTATCTTCTAGCGGAGCCCGGCCGGCAGTATGTCGCGTATACGGCTGTCGGGGGAACCTTTTCGTTGAATCTGGCGGCTGGTACGTACTACGCGTATCGGTACGATCCGCGGACCGGCGAAACAACGGAACTGCCGACCGTCACCGGCGGCGGCGTGCATTCCTTCACCATGCCCGACAGCAACGATTGGGTGCTCCACCTCAGCACGTTTCAGGAAGCGCCTGAGCCGAGCGCCCTGCTTCTGCTCGGCATTGGCTTGGCGGGGGTGGCAACTTACCGGTGGCGGCGAAGGCGGTACTAAACCGACATCCACTCTGCACGGCGGACCCGACAAGACTTCACCTTGCCAGGAGGCAGCGATCATGTCACTGAGCCGCGTTCGGACTGTGTTGTATCTCAGTTGCGTGTTGATTTTGGCCCTTGCTCCCAAGTTAGTCTTTGCGACCGACGTGCCGAAATGGAGCACCTACGACATCAGCTTGAAATCCGGCAACAGCTATTTCAACGGCTATGCGTCGGGGCCGAATCTTACCGCCACATTCACTGGTCCTGGCGGTGTCACCCAAACGGTCACTGGCTTCTGGGACGGCAGCAATAACTTCATGCTCCGGTTCACTCCCACCGTCGATGGCGAGTGGTCCTTCACGACCTCTTCCTCCGATGCTACTCTCAACGGCCAGACCGGCACCGTCAAAGCCACGGCGGCACTTCCAGGCAACCACGGCTTCCTACGAATCGACCCTGCCTACAGGAACAGCTTCGTCTGGGACGATGGGACGCGCGCCTTCATGTGGGGACAGACCTATTATTCGCTGATGTACGATGCGATGGTAAACGACAACTGGAAAACGGCCGTCGATCGCTCACTCAGCTATGGGATGAACAAGGTCCGCATGTTCGTCTATAGCCAAGGGGGCTTTGTCGGCCTGGACAATGTCAGCCACGGCTATCCGGACGTGACACCCTACGCCGGCACCGCTGCCAGTCCCGACCGCGACAATCTGAATCTTGCCTACTGGCAGAAGCTGGACGAAGTGGTCCAATACATGAATTCCAAGGGAATGATCGCTGACTTGATCGTCACCAATTTTTACCCCAATGGGCACATGGCGGGAACCGATACGCAAAATGACAGATTTGTTCAATATGCCATGGTGCGCTACGCGGCCTACGACAACGTGATGTGGTCTATGGCCAACGAGTGGCGGCGAGGCGCGGAGTCCACAACCTATCCACAAGATCAGGCCGATTTCAACCGTTTGGGCGGCATCGTTCGCAACAGCGATCCGTGGCTTGCCCAAGGCGCGGCGTTGCGCCCCTTGTCGATTCACAATACTGCCGGAAGCATCGGCTTTGAATTCTTTGATGCGATATGGCCAACGTACGTGAGCAATCAATATCACTTCAATCACGACCAGGTGAGCATTGTGAACGGGGACGAATGGGGCAACCAGGGGATCACTTACAACGTCGATCTCGCGCGCACTCTTGGCCGCGAGATGCCCATGGCCAACGATGAGTATGGCTATATTGGCGACATTCGCACCAACTCCAATACCGGCAAAACATTGGTGTTTACGCAGGAGGTGCTCCGCAACACCATCTGGGGTATCGCGACGGCTGGGGGCTACGGAAGTGCGGGCGACATCCGCATGTTCGGCAACGGCGCCACCCAATGGACGCCTTGCAGGACCGGAGAATGGGCTGACGCAACGGAGTTTGACGACATCAAACACATGGTCGAGTTCTTTACGAAAAAAGGCATCGAGTATTGGAGGATGACCGGCCACAACGAGCTAAAGACCGCAGGAACGCGTACCTACGTGCTAGCAGAGCCCGGCCAGCAGTATGTCGCCTACACGGCTGTCGGGGGAACCTTTTCGTTGAATCTGGCGGCTGGTACGTACTACGCGTATCGGTACGATCCGCGGACCGGCGAAACAACGGAACTGCCGACCGTCACCGGCGGCGGTGTGCATTCCTTCACCATGCCCGATTCCAGCAACGACTGGGTGCTCCACTTGAGCACCTTCCAGGAGGTTCCCGAGCCGGCGGCTTTGACCTTGCTCGGCATCGGCCTGGTGGGGTTGGCGGTTCATGTGTGGCGGCGACACGATCCATCGCGATAATCGCCGATGTGTAATGGCTCGATGGCGCTAGAGATGACGGCGCGTTTCAGCCGAATCCCTTGCGCCGCCGGAATTTTCTGCGCCTCCGGAGAATTGGGGGGTGCGAACGTGCCGGCTCGATTTTGCCGCCCGCGCCCCCTCGACGCACCCATCTTTAGCGTTAGAATTGGTGGATTGTGTTGAAAGGACGCGTATGGATCAAACGGGCGACGGACGGGCGACCATTCCCAGGGAATTATCGGCTCTGTATGCGCCGGTCGCCCAAGAGCTTGGCGAGGTAGAGGCCCTGCTGCGGCGCGAGCTTACCAACGATAATCCGTTTGTCGATTTGCTCGTCAAGCACGGCTTTCGCCTGGGGGGCAAACGTCTGCGGCCGGCCTTGGTGTTGCTGTCGGCTCAGGCGTGCGGCGGCATTCGGCCCGACCACCTTGCCCTGGCCGCGATGGCCGAGTTGATTCACACCGCTACGCTGATTCACGACGATGTGCTGGACGAGGCCACGATCCGCCGGCATCTCGACACGGTCAACGCCCGCTGGGACAACGAGGTAAGCATTCTGTTGGGCGACTATCTGTTCGCCCGGGCGATGTGTCTGGCCAGCTCGCTGGACGACGTGGTGGCGTGCCGCGTGATCAGCGAATCGACGCGCAAGATGTGCGAGGGCGAGCTGCGCCAGATGGAAAGCCGCGGCCGCTACGATTTGAACGAATCGGAGTACGTCGAGATTGTGGCCGGCAAGACGGCTTCCTTGACCGCCTGTTGTTGTCGGCTGGGAGCCTACTACGCCGGCGCCGATGCGGAAACCTGCCTGGCGCTTCGCGCTACGGCCACGCATTGGGCGTCGCCTTCCAGATTGCCGACGACGTGTTGGACCTTTCCGGCGACGAGCGCGTCGTCGGCAAATCGCTCGGGACCGACTTGCTGAAGCAGAAGGCCACGCTGCCGTTGATCCGGCTGTTGGAGGTTGTCGATGACCGGCAGCGTGTCGCACTGGTTTCGCTGCTGTCAAACGGGCAGGACCATCACCGCGACGCCTTGCGATCCTGGTTCGAGCGGTACGACGCAATATCATACGCCAGAGAAACTGCCCGCCGCTTCAGCCGGCGGGCCGTCGACGAGCTTGCGGCGTTGCCGCCGTCGGCGCCTTGTGATTGCCTGCTCGGATTGACGGAGTTCGTCGTCAACCGGCATCGTTAGCGCCGGGCAACTGCAAGGGCGGACGATGGGCCTTGGTGCGGATCCAATCGACCACGCGGACCACGTGCCGCTCTCGCATCAGGCGCCGTTCCAACGCGATCTTGCCCGGAAAATCGAGGCATACGAGCCCTACGAAGATCGTCAGGATTCCTTGGCCCGGCAGGACCAGCATTGCCACGCCGGCCAGGATCAGCACCATGCCGCAAATATTCTTGACGACGAATACCGCAAGGCTGACAAGCGGGTGCCGGGAGTGCCAGCGGTCGCTGAAGTGCCGAGGACGCGCGAAGTAATCGGCCGGCATCCGGATGACCAGCCAAGGAACAAAAAGCAAACTGCCGACAAACATCAGCGCCGATAGCAGGCCGAGCCAGCCCAACAGCGATTCGTTCGAGCGGCACCACTCGACCAATGACCAGACCATTATTGCTGCGCGACGACTGCGTTTATGCGTCGTTCGATCGTGGTGAGGCGGCGTTGCCGGAGCGGTACGACACGACGACGCTCGCCGGACGCGAGCTCTTGTTCACGGCTGGGCCGATCAGACGTTCAATTTCCCGTTCGTCGAGGGTTTCGATCTCTTCCAAGCGATTGGCCAGGGCATCCAACTTCTCGCGGTGGTCGGCGATCATGGCGGTTGCCCGCTCCGAGGCGTCGCGCAGCAGCCGCGATACTTCTTCGTCGATCACCTGCGCGGTGTGCTCGCTGAAGCGGCGGGGTTCGGCCATTTCACGACCGAGAAACGGATGATCTTCGCTGTCGCGGAAGGCGACCGGGCCAAGCCGCTCGCTCATGCCCCAGTGCGTGACCATCCGCCGGGCAAGTTGCGTGGCCTCGTTCAGGTCGTTCTCGGCCCCGGCACTATACTCGTCGAAGACCAGTTTCTCCGCTGCGCGTCCACCCAGCAGGCACAGCAGGCGGGCGTGCAGCTCGCTTTCGCTGATGTTGACGCGATCCTCCTCCGGCAACAGTTGCGTCGCGCCGAGCGTCCGACCGCGCGGGATGATCGACACCTTGTGGACGCGATCGATGCCCGGTGCGAGCCAGGCCAGAAGCGTATGGCCCGACTCGTGGTACGCCGTCATCGACTTCTCCTTGCCTGAAAGGACGTCTTCGCGCGTCGAGCCCATCAGGATTTTGTCGCGGGCGTACTCGAAGTCGGACATGGCGACGCGTTCTTTGTCGTGACGGCTGGCCCACAACGCGGCCTCGTTGACAAGATTGCGGATGTCGGCGCCGGTCAGGCCGACGGTGCCGGCGGCCAGCCGCTCCAGGTCGACGTCGGGCGCCAAAGGGACGTCATGGGTATGCACGCGAAAGATTGCCAGCCGGCCTTTCATCGTCGGGCGATCGACCGTGATATGGCGATCGAAGCGGCCCGGTCGCAGCAGCGCCGGATCGAGCACGTCGGGCCGGTTCGTGGCGGCCATCACGATCACCGACTCGGTCGGCGTGAAACCGTCCATTTCACTGAGAATCTGATTGAGCGTTTGTTCGCGCTCGTCGTGGCCGCCGCCGATGCCGGCGCCGCGATGGCGTCCGACGGCGTCGATCTCGTCGATGAAGAGGATGGCCGGCGCGTTCTCTTTGGCCGTGTTGAACAGGTCGCGCACCCGGCCCGCCCCCACGCCGACAAACATCTGGATGAACTCCGAGCCGTTGATCGAGAAGAAAGGGACCCCGGCTTCGCCGGCCACGGCGCGGCCCAGCAGCGTCTTGCCGGCCCCCGGCGGCCCCATCAGCAAAATCCCCTTGGGCACGCGGGCGCCGAGACGCTGAAACTTTTCCGGACTGCGAAGGAACTCGACGACTTCCTGTAAATCGTTCTTAACGCCCTCGAGGCCGGCCACGTCGGCGAACGTGATCGGCTTCTCGCCCGCGTCGTATCGCCTGGCGCCGCTGCGGGTGAAGCTGCCGGTCAGCCCGCCAGTGAAGAACGAGTCGCGGGCACGCCGGAACATGAACCATAGTCCGACAAGCAGACCAACCATAATCAGCGTGTAGAGCAACATCATCAAGAAGGCGTTGTCGCTCGGTTCCGACGCCCGATATTGCTGGCCCAACTGATCGCGCAGCAACTTGTCGAGCGAGGGATCGGCCTCGGCCATCGGCGGCAGCGTAGTGACGAACTTCTTTTCCAAACGCGGCAGGCTGCCGTCGGCGGCCGGTTTTGCATTCGGATTCGCGGGGGGCTCCTTGAATTCCCCGTAGACCATGGCCCCTCGAACATCCACCTTGGCAATGTTCTTTTCGACCGTCAGTTGGTGCCGGAACATGCCGTATGTGATTTCGGACCGCCCGCGGTTGCCGAAAAAGTAGACGACTATCAGCACCATCCCCAGGACAAGCAGGATCCACCAGTTCGAGGCATTACGCCGCGGACCACCACGCGGCTTTGCGGGCGGCGTCTTCGTGTCAGTCGGGTTCGGCTTGTTCGCGGTCGGCTCTGGCATGAAGGTCCCTCGGAGATAAAGCGAGCGGTCTACCTACATCAAGGATACGAAGTTCCTGCCCGGAAAGGAACCGGGGGATCGTAGCAGGCACGCTCCGCGTGCCGCAGCCGGATTTCGCAGATCGCGTCCTCGACGGACGAAAAGTGCTACTTCGCTGCGGCACGCGGAGCGTGCCTGCTACTCCTGTGGGCTTGGCTGGCGGCATGGTAATTTGGGTTGTCGGCCTGCCCGGTCAGTTCGTAGAGAAATCGGCTCGGATGCGTTGGACGCGGCTTGCCCCACTTACGACGATCGAGCGCCATCGTCAGTGTCAACCGTCGCTTGGCCCGCGTCACGCCGACGTAGCAGAGCCGGCGTTCCTCGTCGACCGCTGCACCGGCGTCGGCGACGCTGCGGTGGTGTGGCAGCAGTCCTTCTTCCATGCCGACCATGTAGACCTCGGGAAACTCGAGCCCCTTGGCCGCGTGCAGCGTCATCAGTGCCACGGCGTTGCGTTCGAGCTTCGACTGCTTATCTTGATCGGCTTCGTTGCCGGTCAGGGCCACTTCGTGCAAGAAACCCGCCAAGCTGGGCTCCGATGCCCGCGCAGTGTAGTTCGCCACTGCGTTGACGACTTCTTCGACCGATGCCCAGCGTGCCTCTTGGTCGTCCGCGTTGGCATACAACCGCGTCAGTTCATCCTTGTAGGCTATCTCGCGGATCAGTGTTTTGACCGTTTCTAGCAGGCCAGAAAAAGGGGACAGGTACAATTTGCCAGAATGGCCCGGAGGGTGCTTTGCACAAATCGTACCTGTCCCCTTTTTCTGACGGAAGCGCTCGATCATCGCCCGAAATCGTTCGACCGCTTGCACGGCTGCGACTGAAAGATCGAGCGCACCGGCGTGCGGGAGCACGTCCCACAGCGGCTTGCCACGTGCAATCGCCTCCTCCATCAACCGCTTTACGGTCGTCTGGCCAATGCCCCGGGCGGGCACGTTGATGATCCGCAACAGCGATACTTCGTCGGCCGGCGTGACCAGCAGTTTCAAATAGGCCAGAATGTCGCGCACCTCCTTGCGATCGTAGAACGACATGCCGCCCATCAAGACGTAAGGGATCTTTGCCTGTCGCAATTCCATCTCAAACGCCCGGGGCTGCTCGTTGGTTCGGCAGAGGATGGCAAAGTCCTTCGGTCGCCGCTTTCGCACGGTGATGCCGCAGGCGATCTGGGCGACAACCCATTTCGCCTCTTCGTTCTCGTCCTTGAGCTGTTTGACTCGCGGCGGTTCGCCGGCACACGTCGCCCGGAGCTTCTTGACGTGCCGCAGCTTGTTGAACGCGATCAGGCGATTGGCCCACTCCAGGATTTCGCGGGTCGAACGGTAATTGACCTCGAGCCGGACGACCTTGGCCTCGGGCCAGTCGTTCTTGAATCGCAGGATGTGAGCGACGTCGGCGCCCGCGCCAGCCGTAGATCGACTGGTCGTCGTCGCCGACGACGCACAGGTTACGGTGCCCGGCCGCCAGGCTCTTGACGATCCGGTACTGGCTGCCGTTGGTATCTTGATATTCGTCGACCAGCAGGTGATCGAAGCGGCCGGCCTCGGCTTGGCGGACTTTCGGGAAGCGTTTCAGAAGTTCTTCGGTGCACAGAAGCAGATCATCGAAGTCGACGGCCCCGGCCGCCTTCAACGCATTTTGATAGCGACGGTATGCGGCGGCTGCCAGGTGCTCCTTGTCGGTCTGCGCGGTGGCGGCGGCTTCTTCCGGCACGACCGAGGCGTTCTTCCAACGGCCGATGAAGTAGAGCAAATCGCTGGGCCGCAGCAGCCCGTCGGCCACCTTGATCTCGCGCAGGGCGCTCCGCGCCACGGCTTCCTGGTCGCCGCGGTCGTAGATGGCGAAGTTGGCCGGATAGCCAAGTTGCCGGATGTGGCGGCGAAGGATTCGAGCACATAGCGAGTGGAACGTCGAGATTTCCGGCCGCTGTTTCAGCCGCTTGCCCAGCAGCGCCGCGGCCCGCTCCTGCATCTCGTCGGCCGCCTTGTTCGTGAACGTGACGGCCAGGACGCGATCCGGCCGCACGCGGCTGCGAATCAACTCGGCAATTCGATACGTGACGACCCGGGTCTTGCCCGTGCCCGCCCCCGCCAGGACCAGCAGCGGCCCGGAAAGCGTATTGACCGCGTCGTGTTGGGCGGGGTTGAGATCCATCCGTGGGTCGTATGCTTTGAGTCGGGCGGCCTGCTCCAAGAGACCGAATGCGCACGAGTCGCGTGACGCCATGCCATCCGTGCTCGCCCGCATGGCGGCCGGCACCGGTGGTCGAACGCGAGACTACTGTTGTAGCCTCAGCGTTGGGCGATGACAAGGCGTCGCCAGCACGTTATCATGAGTGAAGGCGATCGCGATTTATACAAGGGAGCCCGCTGTGGTCTACACCAGTTGGCAGCGACTGTCGACAGCCCTCGAACACCGCGAGCCGGACCGCGTCCCCTTCGATCTTGGTGGTGCGCTGGTCACGGGCATCAATGTCAACGCCCTGCGGGAACTCAGGACCCGATTGGACCTGCGGGGCGATCCGGAAGTGCTCGACCAAGTTACGCAGATTGCCGACACAGGCGACGACGTGCGAAGCCGTCTTCGGGCCGACGTCGAAAGCGTGCGCCCTGTTCTCCGTCGCAACCGGGACTCGCCAAGGACCTCGGCTGCGTCGACGGGTACTGCCGGTTGATCGACGAGTTCGGCATGGGCTGGCAGATGCCGCGCGTGGGCGGCCACTACTACGATCTGTATCTCAGCCCGCTGGCCGCGGCTGAGACCGTCGCCGACATCGAGAACTACCCCTGGCCCGACCCGCTCGATCCGGCCCGCTTTGACGGCTTCCGCCACGCGCCGACCAGATTGTTGTCCAGAAGCAGCGTGGTCTGGTGGCCGAACGGATGAGTTCCGGCATGTGGGAGCACGCCATGTGGCTGCGGGGCTACGAGAGTTTCTTCACGGACATGGCACTCAACCCGGCGATCGTGCATGCAATCATGAGCAAAGAGTTGGAACTGAAGATGGCATACTGGGGACGCGTAATGGAACTTCTGGAAGGGCATACCATCGTGATTTCCGAAGCCGATGATCTCGGCCGCCAGACCGGGCTGCTGGTGTCGCTCGACATGTACAAGAGGCTCATCTGGCCCTACCACCAACGGCTCTTCCAATACATCAAGGGCAAGGCCAAGGGCGCGACCAAGGTGTATATCTTCTTCCACAACGACGGCGCCATCTATGAGACGCTGCCGCTGCTGGTCGAGGCGGGCGTGGACATCATCAATCCCTGGCAGGTCAACTGCACGGGTATGAACGACACGAGGAAGTTCAAACGCGACTGGGGCCGAGACCTGACTGTCTGGGGCGGCAGTTGCGATACCCAACGCGTCCTGCCCTTCGGAACTCCGCAGGAGGTCCGCGACGAAACCCGGCGGAGAATCGAGGACCTCGCCCCGGGCGGTGGTTTTGTCTTCGCCCCCATCCACGTGATTCAGGCCGGTGTTCCAGCCGAAAACGTCGTCGCCTGGTGGGAGACCCTGCAGGAGTACGGCATGTACGCATGAATGCACCTGTGCCCTTGTTGATCGAAACCCGGGCATGCGTCAAGAAACGATAAACACCCAGGAGGACCATACCATGCGGCGCATTCTTTCTTGTGCAGGGACAATCACCCTGTTCGTGACGACCGTGTTTTTTGCGGTGCCGCAGTGTGCGGCGGCCGACTCCAAGGAGGTCGAGACCGACCCGCTGGTTCTCAAGCACCTCGAAGAGTTCCAGAACTGGAAGTTCGGCCTGATCATCCATTGGGGGCTTTACAGCCAGTGGGGTTGCGAGGTGTCGTGGCCGATCGTCAAGGATGCGCCGTGGGCCCGTCCCGACGACCTGGCGGCATGGGTCGAGCGTGGAAAAAACTTACAACAATTCGTCGCCGACTATCGGAAGCTGAATGAGACGTTCAACCCGCACCATTTCGATCCGCAGGCGTGGGCCGACATTGCGAAGCGGGCAGGCATGAAGTACGTCGTCTTCACCACGAAGCACCACGACGGATTCTGCATGTTCGATACGAAGCAGACGAACTACCGCACGACCGATCCGTCCTGCCCGTTCCACGCCAACCCCCGGGCGGACGTCGTCAAAGCCGTCTTCGATGCGTTTCGCAAGGCCGGCTTCGGCATCGGAGCGTATTACTCGAAGAGCGACTGGCATCATCCCGACTATTGGGATCCGGCGCGGCCGCATCCCAACGGCGCTGCGAACTACGACACCGCCAAGGAACCACAACGTTGGGCACGCTTTGTCAAGTTCACGTACGACATCATCGAGGAACTCGTCAGCCGCTACGGTCGGATCGACATCCTCTGGCTCGACGGCGGCGTGGTGCATCCGCCCGAGCGCGACATCAACATGCCGGCCATCGCAAAGATGGCGCGGAAGCATCAGCCCGGCCTGATCATCGTCGACCGCACCGTCGGCGGACGCTATGAGAACTACCGGACGCCCGAGCAACAGGTTCCGCCCCAGGCGCTGCCCTATCCGTGGGAAACCTGCATGACGATGGGACAGATTTGGGGCTGCAAGCCCGACGGCAAGTACAAGTCGTCCCGCCAGTTGATCCAGATGCTGGTTGACATCGTCGCGAAGGGGGGCAACTTCCTGTTGAACGTCGGCCCCGACGCCGACGGCCGCTTTCCCCAGCCCGACGTCGATCGCCTGGAGGCCATTGGTCGATGGCTGAAGGTCAACGGCGACGCGATCTACGGCACGCGCGCCGTGGCTCCCTACGCGATCGGCCAGGTACGGCTGACGAAGAAAGGCTCGACGGTGTACGTGATCTACCTGGCCAAAAACGGCGAGAGTGCGCCGCCGGCCAGACTGCACGTGCCAGCGATCACCGGCGGCAAGGCCGTGCGCATGCTCGGCGCCGGCGCGCCGGTGGGCTTCTCGTTCGCCGCGGATACCGGGCTGACGATCGAGGTTCCGACCGGCATTCGCGAGAAACCACCCTGCGACCACGCCTGGTCGTTTGCCGTTGTCGACGCGGTAGTATCCCCGGCCGCAAAATAGCGGCGTCAAAGGGGACAGTCCCCAATATCGTTGACACGCGTCTCTACCCCGAATAGGATGGCGGTGAGAGCCTTCCTGCAGGTCCCACCACACCACGCCTCTTGGAGACACGATAATGTCTGCTCAACGCGGAGAGCGCCAGACTGCTTTTCTTGGACTCGGACCGTGGATTGGCATTGTCTTGATGTTGGTTTCGTGGCAGGGCCGCGCTTTGGGAGAGGAGTTCGTTCTGACGCGCGACGGCCGGCCGGCGGCCACCATTGTCACGGCAGCCGCCGCCACGGACGTCGCGGCGTTCGCCGCCCAGGAGCTTCAGTATCACATACGGAAGATCAGCGGGGCGATCCTCCCGATCAAGTCGGATGCCGATAAGATTGACGGTCCGAGAATTCTCGTCGGGGCCAGTGCCGCTACTGAACGGTTGGGGCTCAAGCCGGAGCAGTTGGACGAGCAGGAGTACGTTATCCATTTTGCCGACGATGCGCTCGTGCTCATGGGCAAGGACGCGCCGACTCGCGATGCGATCCAGAAAGCAAAGAACTGGGCGGCCTCGGCCGGGAAGATTCGAATTCCGCCGCCCGCATGGGACGACGAGCAAGCAACCTCCTACGCTGTTCACGACTTCCTCGAACGATGCTGTGACGTGCGCTGGTACGGGCCGGGCGAACTGGAAATGGTGCTGCCCCATCGCGCAACGTTGGTCGTCCAGCCGCGGGAGGTCCGTCGCGCGCCCGCCTTCGTCTATCGCCGACCCTATGGTCCGGGGCGGATTATCCGCTCGTTATGGAACAAGCCCAGCAGGAAGGACGTGGATCTGTTCTGGGCCCGGCTTCGGATCGGCGGCGAAAAATATGCCTGCAACCATTCGCTCTACGGGTACTACGATCGATTTTGGGAGAAAACTGCCGAACATCCAGCGGTGTTCGAGATCGCGCACCACGACTGGTTTGCCGAAGGCTATCCGAAAGGCAGCCGCGGGGCCTACAAGGGAATGCCGCCGCAGATGTGCTACTCGAACCAGGGGCTGGTCGATCAGGTCGTCGCGGATGCGGATGCATATTTTAGCGGCGCCGGCGCCAAGTATCGCGCACAGGCGGCCGGCAGATATTTTGCCGTCGTGCCGATGGACAACCACCGTTGGTGCAAGTGCTCTGCGTGCCAGGCCCAGTTGACCGGCAACGAGAATGCGGACCATATCGCCAGTTCCGCCATCGCCAGCGACTACTGGTTCGGGTTCGTCAATAAGGTGGCCGGCGAAGTTGCCACGACGCATCCCGACAAGTTTATCTCGACGCTCGCCTATTCGAGCTATGCCTATCCGCCGCGCAAAGCACCGTTGGCGCCGAACGTCACGGTGCAGTTGTGCTTGCACGTGCGCAATTGGTGGGCGCCTAGCGTCAAGGAAAACGACCTTCGTTACTATCGCGCTTGGGTCAGTGAAGGCAAGAACCGGCCGCTGTACGTGTGGCTCTACTATTGCTATCCCGAAGAAATCGCCAACCGGTGGAAGTATCACTGTTTTCCGGGCTTCGGCGCCCACACGATCGACCGGCAGATCAAGATGTTTGCCCGCGACGGCATTCGCGGCGCGTTTCTCAACGGCGTTGGCGAGCAGGTCGACGCCTACGTGACGTTCAAGCTCTTGGACGATCCGTCGCTTGACGTCGACGCCGTGTTGAACGAGTTCTTCACGCGCTACTATGGGGCAGCCGCCGAGCCCATGAAGCGAATCTACTTACGGATTGAAGACATCTATCAGAATCCTGGCAACTATCCTGAAAAGCTGTTGAAGGGCCGGAAGAGTCAACTCTGGCAGCACGAAGAGACGGCCTGGAAAGACTTGGGCACCGAAGCCCGGATGGCCGAGCTTGGCGTGCTGATGGATGAAGCCACGCGGACGGCCGTCGGCAAGACGGAGAAGGTGCGCGTTGCCCTGTTTCGCAAAGGCGTCTGGGACTACATGGTTGAAGGCAGAAAACAATACCTCGCGAAACAGAAAGATGTTCGGGGCTCGAAGTAAAATTGACGACACCGGTGTCGCGGCGGGCGTCGAACTCGTCGCGGCACGGAGGGCTTGTGCAGGGAGCAGCATCTGCTAAAATGAAGGGAAATGCGATGCTCGCCGGCATCCGTAGCGGCACTGTCGGCACCCACGGAGCACTCCCGGCTGGACCGTAAACCCGAAATACCGGGGCGGTCTGGGTTGGAGTGTTTTTGTTTGAACGCATCGCATGGCATGTCGAAGTCAGTCGCTGGCATCCGTGGCGGCACTACAGCGGCTGACACAACTGGAGACGAACGAGCCCTCTGACCCACCGGACGGGCCCTCTCGTTTCGAGGTGCTTCGATGATCGCGAATGAATCCAAGGTCCCCGGCCGCGCCGGTGTTTCGACCAAGTATCGCCGCATCGTCACGGAGATTCCGGTCCCCGAGTCGCTGCCTGTTCTCACGAAACTCCACGCGCACGAGCCGCGGTCGATGGGCGGCCAGCCGCCGGTAATCTGGGACCGCGCCGAAGGCTTTCAAGTCTACGATCGCTGGGGCAACATGTGGCTTGACTGGTCGTGCGGCGTGCTGGTCACCAACGCCGGACACTGCCATCCGACGATCCGCAAGGCCATCCTCGAACAAGTCGAGCACGGCCTGATCCACAATTACTGCTTTCCCTCCGAGGTCCGCGCGAAGACGGTCGCAGCGTTGGCCGAAGTGGCGCCGGAAGCGCTGGGCAAGGTCTTCCTGCTCACGACCGGCGCCGAGGCGTGCGAGTGTGCCATTAAGCTCGCCCGCAGTTGGGGCCGGCACGCCGGCGGCGACCGGAAGATCGGCATCGTGACGTTTCAGAATGCGTTCCACGGCCGGACGCTCGGCGCCCAAATGGCGGGCGGCATTCCCAGCTTGAAGCAGTGGATCGTCAACCTCGACAAAGACATGGTCCAGGTGCCGTTTCCCGATGGCTTCCGATGCCCGGACACCAGTTTTGATCTGTTTCTCGCGTCGCTGGCCGAGCAGGGCATCGCCGCCGACCAGGTTGCCGGCGTGATGAGCGAGACCTACCAGGGCGGAAACGCCAGTTTCGCGCCGCCGGAGTACGTGCAGAAATTGCGGCGCTGGTGCGACGATCACGACGTACTGCTGATTTTCGACGAGGTCCAGGCCGGGTTCGGACGCACCGGCACGTACTGGGGATTCGAGCACTACGGCGTCACGCCCGATCTGATATGCTGCGGCAAAGGCATTTCGAGCGGGATGCCGATCTCGGCCGTCATTGGCCGGCCGGATGTGATGGACTTCTATCCGCCCGGGGCCATGACTTCGACGCACACCGGAAATCCCGTGTGCGCCGCCGCGGTGCTGGCCAATCTCCGCGTCATTCGCGAGGAGGGTCTCGTCGAGCGCGCCCGGAAGATCGGCGAGATCCTCATGCCGGAGTTGACCCGCATCGGCAAGCGCTTCCCGACTCACATCGGCGCCGTCCACGGCAAGGGCGCGGTCGCCTCGTTGCACATTGTCAAGCCCGGCGGCATCGAGCCCGACTCGGCCACCGCCTCGGTGATTGTCCGCCGCTGCGTCGAGAAGGGCCTCTTGATGTTCTCGCCAGTCGGATACGGCGGGGCGTCTGTGAAAATCTCGCCGCCGCTCGTTACGCCCTCGGACGCACTCCGCGAGGGAATTGCCACGCTGGAAGGAGCCGCTCGAGGAGGTGCTACAATGAATGCGATGTCAAGATCCGCCGAGCCGCTCGACGTGCTGATCGTCGGTGGCGGAATGATCACGCACGATCAGATCCTGCCGTCGATCTATCACTTGCAGCGTCTCGGCGCAGTGGGCGCGATCAAGATCTGCGCGCTCAATTCCGCGCCGCTGGCGCAATTGGCCGGCGATGCCGGATTTTGCCAGGCGTTCCCGGACCAGACGTTCAATCCGCTGCCGGGGCTGGACGAGCCGCCGGAGCGGATGTTTCCCGATCTGTACCAGCAGGCAATCGCCGCGATGCTTCCGCGGAATCTCGTCATCGTGGCCGTGCCGGACCATTTCCACTATACCGTGATCCGCTGCGCATTGGAGCACAACCAGCACGTCCTTACGGTCAAGCCGCTGGTGCTGCAATATGCCCAGTCGAAGGAACTGGAGGCATTGGCTCAAAGCCACGGCCTGCTGGTGGGCGTCGAATATCACAAACGCTTCGATCGTCGCGCCCTGGATGCGCAAGGGCTGTATCGCGCCGGCCGCTTCGGTGAGTTTCGATGCGGCGAAGCCAAGATGATCGAGCCCTACTATTATCGCCATTCGAACTTCCAGAATTGGTTCACGAAGGAAAACAGCGACCCATTCACGTACGTTGGCTGCCATTACGTCGACTTGGTGTATTTCATCACCGGTTTGCGGCCGGTTGAGGTTTCGGTCCGCGGCGTCGAAGGCCCATTCCCCAACGGCAACGTCGGCTACCTGTGGTCGGCCGGGCAGGTGGTGTGGGAGAACGGCGCGATCCTCAGCGTGCTCGACGGCCTGGGCTATCCCGACGAAGCTGCCGGCATGAACGACCAGGGCCTGTGCATGTATTGCGAAGGCAGCGACCAGGGGGCCGATCGTCCGGCACGACGATCAGTTCCGCGGCGTCAGCCACGGCTACGTCGACCGGCTTTCCGGCGCGGCATTCCGGTACGTCAGCCCCGACTACTTCCGGCTCGTGCCCTGGCAAGGCGAAGGGCTCAAGCCGGTCGGCTACGGTTACGATTCGATCGCGGCGATCGTCGAGGCCGCCGCCGCAGTCAATGCCGCCGGAGCCGTCGACCACGGCGGGCTCGCCAGCGCAGAAGGCTCTCGAAGAAATCGACCGCCGTGGTATCATCGCCACGCCGGCCAACAGCTACATCAACGAATTGGTAATCGAGGCCGCGCGGCTCTCGATCGTCAACAACGGCCGGCACGCAGTCATCGACTACGAGCCTGCACCAGCCGTGCGGCTGCGCGACCAGTAGGGTCATCAGGAAACATCATCTCCCTGACGCATTTCCGTCCACTTACTCAGGAGCAAAGACGCATGCGCCGTATTCAGCCGATCAGGGCGTGTTTGTGCCTGGCACTCGTGCTCGCAACGGTTGCCTACTGCGGCATGGCGGCCGACGCGAGTGACACGCATCTGGCGCCGGGCAAGCTGCGGGTGGCGACGTGCCAATTTCCCGTCTCGGCCGATATCCGTGCCAACGCGGAGTGGATTCGCCGCCAGATGCGGGAAATGCACGATCGCGGCGCCGATCTGGTCCACTTCTCCGAATGCGCGCTGAGCGGATATGCCGGCGCCGATTTCAAGTCGCTTGATGGCTTCGACTGGCAGCAGTTACACGAGGAAACCAAGTCGATCCTCGCGCTCGCCAAGGAACTGAAACTGTGGGTCGTTCTGGGAAGCACGCACCGCCTGACGGGCAATCACAAGCCCCATAACTGCCTTTATCTCATCAACCCGCAGGGAAGGATCGTCGATCGCTACGACAAGCGGTTCTGCACAGACGACGACCTGAAATACTATTCACCGGGCGATCACTTCGTTACGTTCGACGTGAACGGAGTTAAGTGCGGGCTGCTGATCTGTTACGACGTTCGTTTTCCGGAACTCAATCGGCAGTATGCCAAGCAGGGTGTTCAACTGCTCCTCCACTCGTTCTACAATGCCCGGCAAAAGAAGGGCGGCATCCATCCGAAAATCATGCCCATCACGGTTCAAGCGATGGCGGGCGTCAACTACATGTACGTCTCGGCGAACAATTCGTCGGCGCAGCACAGTTGGCAGAGCCGGTTCATTACGCCGAACGGGCTCGTGGCCGCCGAGCTGCCGCTCGATCAGCCAGGCGTGATGGTGAACCTGGTGGATACCGGACGCGAGTTCTACGATGCCAGCCGATCGTTCCGGCTGGACTGCATCAACGGCAAGCTCCACAGCGGCGAGGTCGTTGAAGATCCAAAGTCGCAAGATCGCACGAGTTATTCGACACCGTTTCCCCCGTGGAGGTGACCGATGCGTCTGCACACGTTTGCGTTGGCATTTGTCGCTGTTGTCGCAGGACTCTGGACCACTCTGGCCGACGCCGCCGACCGCCCGAACATCGTGTTCATCTTCTCCGACGACCACGCCTACCAGGCGATCAGCGCCTACGGCGGCCCCTTGGCGTCGATCGCCCCCACGCCGCACATCGACCGGCTGGCGCGCGAAGGCATGGTATTCGACCGCTGCTTTGTCACCAATTCGCTCTGCGGGCCAAGCCGGGCCGTCAGTCCAGACCGGCCTGTATTCGCACAAGAACGGCTTCTATTCCAACGGCGGCGACGTGTTCGACGGCTCGCAGACCACTTTCCCCAAGCTGCTGCAAAAGGCCGGCTATCAAACCGCCGATCGTCGGCAAATGGCACCTGGTCAGCGATCCGCAGGGCTACGATTACTGGAACATCCTCTACGGCCAGGGCCAGTATTACAATCCGCCGATGAACCGCATGGGCCGGCGCGGTCAACACACCGGGCTACGCGACCGACATCATCACCGACCTGGCGCTGGACTGGCTGGAGCACCAACGCGACCCGAACCGGCCGTTCCTCTTGATGTGCCAGAACAAGGCGCCGCACCGGCGATGGGAGCCGTCGCTGAAGTATCTGCACCTCTTCGACGACGTGACGATCCCCGAACCCGACACGCTGTTCGACGATTATGCCGGCCGCGGCGAGGCCGAGAAGACCCAGGACATGACCATCGCCAAGACGATGAACGACTTGGACCTGAAGCTCAAGACGCCCTCGCGACCTCAACGATGAGCAGCGCAAAGGATGTGGAAGCGGCCTACGCGCCGAAGAACGCCGCCTTCGAGAAAGCCGGGACTCACCGGCCGCGACCTGGTGCGCTGGAAGTACCAGCGTTACATGAAGGACTATCTGCGCTGCATCCGAAGCGTGGACGACGGCGTGGGCAGGATCCTCGATTACCTCGACCGGACTCGGGCTTGGCCGACGAACACCATCGTCATTTATACTTCCGATCAGGGCTTCTTACCTGGGCGAGCACGGCTGGTTCGACAAGCGTTGGATTTTCAAGGAGTCGCTGCGCACGCCGTTGATCGTGCGTTGGCCGGGCGTGGTCAAACCCGGCACGCGCAACCGCCAGGACATCGTGTCGAACCTCGACTTTCGCCGAAACATTCTGCGAAGTCGCCGGCTGCCCATCCCAGCCGAGATGCAAGGCCGAGTCTCGTGCCCAGTGCTGCAGGGCCACACGCCGGACGACTGGCGGAAGTATTTCTACTACCACTACTACGAGTGGCCCGCCGTTCACAACGTGCGCCCGCACTACGGCGTCGTCAGCGACCGTTACAAGCTGGTGAACTTCTACGGCGACGTGGACTACTGGGAACTGTTCGATCTCCAGAAGGATCCGGAAGAAATGACCAGCGTTATGACGACCCGGCCTACGCCGCCGTGCAGCGTGATTGCACGCGGAACTGGACCGACTCCAACGGTTCACGGCGACACCGAACCCCAAGTGCCGCTGAAGAAATTGCGACAGCGAGAAAACGAAAAACGCGGCGCTGCGGCCGATCCGCCGATTCCAGTCGCCTATGGGACATGGAATCCCCAGCCGAAGAAGGCGGCGCTGATGCTCGTAAGCACCCATCCGGACGACGAAGGGATTGTCTTTGGCGGATTGATTCCCTACTACGCGGCAGTGCTAAAGCAACCGATGGTACACGTTGCGGCGACCAGTGGCGAACGGCTTCCGCCCGGCCGAACGAGAAATCTCATTCAGGGTTCCACCCGGGAGAAGGAACTGCTTAACGCCGATTGGGCATACGGCCTGCGCAATCCACCGATCTTCGTGCGGCTACGGGGCGGCGTCTCCAAGGGCGGCGATGCGGCCACGACGCTCGAGGGATGGGCATTATCCTTCCCGAAACCGCTGCCCGCCAAAGTTGACCCCGACTTGGTTGCTCGCGGCAAACGGAACGCGGCAATCAAGCTGGCAACGCTGATCCGAACGTACCGGCCCGAGGTGATCGTCACGCACGAACCGAAAGGCGACGGGGCCGGCCACCCCGATCACAAGGCGGTGGTGCAGGCGGTCGTCGACGCCTACAAGTTGGCTGCCGATCCAAGCCAGGACCTGGGCGGCTTGCCTGTGTGGCAGACGAAGAAGCTCTACATGCACCTGCAAGACCGCGATCCCGGCCTGCCTATGATCAACAAGCTCTGGCACGACTGGAGCAAGCCGTACGACGAACTGGGCGGCAAGACGCCGCTGGAGGTTGCCGACGCGGGCCTCGCCTTTCACAAGCCGACCGAAGGCGATGTGGTAGCCAGCTTTGCCGGGAAAAGATGCTCTGAGCAATACGGCCTCTATGCGTCGACGGTCGGCGCCGATACCGTCGGCGCCGACGGTTGGGTCCACGGCGGCTTCTTCGAGCATATCCCGCTACCGGACGCTGGGCCAACGGCGCAATCGACAGTGCAGTGACCGCCGGGAATCACGCCAGTCCTATCTTGACGCGCGGCTGGGATGTGGACTATCATAGTGATAGACATCCACATTCGAGGCGAGGACCATGAAAGCCGTACAGATGACGCTTGAGGAGGACCTTGTGGCGGCGGTAGACCGAGTCGCCCGCAAGCTGAAGACGACACGGTCCGCCTTTGCCCGTGATGCACTTCGCGACGCATTGGCGAGGCATCGCGTAAGAGAGCTAGAGCAGAAACATCGCCTCGGATACCATCGGCATCCCGTTAAACGCGGAGAGTTTGACGTCTGGCAAACCGAGCAGCGGTGGGGTGACGAATGAGACGCGGCGAAGTCCGCTGGTACAAGTTCTCGCCACCCGACAAGCGACGGCCCGTGCTGGTCCTGACGCGGGATGCGGTCTTGGAGTACCTGGGCGACGTTACCGTAGCTCCTATCACCAGCACGATTCGCGACATTCCGTCCGAGGTCCAGCTATACAAGGAAGACGGAGTGCTTCAGGACTGCGCGGTCAATTGCGACCACGTTCAGACGGTTTCCAAGGCTCGGCTCGGCGCATTGGTGACAACCTTGTCCGCCGCCAAGATGCGCGAGGTTTGCAATGCCGTTGCTTTTGCCTTGGGGCTGGGAAGTTGAGGTGCAATGGGCATCAAGACTGACACGAATCACCCGAGAATCTGGTACGGCGTCCCCGCCATAGCCCTGAGCGTCGAAGAATTTGATTGTGCGTGACTCGTTTGCCAACCGCAGAACTCATTTTCTGCGCCCGGAAAGGGGTCAGAACTGCTTTCCGGTTCAAGAAAGGGCGGTACTTTAGTCTCTCTTTTTCTCCCTGCTCTGTGGCTGGCGTACTTGTTGCTGCCATCGCCGATGTTTGCATCCTAGTTATCCCAATCTACTCAGTATATGCGCCAGTCCCCTTTATCCTCTTATCCTCTCGCCGATCGCACCAGCGCGTCGACGATGCGGGCCAACCAGTTGCGGTTGTGGTTCTCTTCGGTGGCCTATGTCCTGTTACAGGCATTGCGACGGTTGACCAACGTGTTGAGCAAGTCACGTCTGGGTGATCGACAGATCGTGGATAGTTACAAAGTCGCGATGGGGCGTGAAATTATTTTTCAGAACGTTCAAGCAGACTTTCGGGCGTCGCAAGCTTCGCAGTCATTCAGCGTCGACTGCTCGGTTGGAAATCGACTGGTCGTTGGTGGGCCTGTGGAGTGTTTGTCTATTGACGCAGCGAGAGTTGGTTCAATCGCGGCGAAGGGGACAGTCCCATTTTCGCTGACACGAAAATCGGGACAGTCCCACAATCGCAGGAGGCGAGGGCTCTGCTACGAGCTTTGCGTGGCTGGCTCTCGGCGACGATGGGTGGGTCTCGGCCCGCGCTTGGCCGGTGCGGCGTAGTGGGCGATGAAACGATTCTTGCCGATCCCCAACTCGTCGCCAGGCAACAGCGGCGCCTTTCGCGAGATGCGGACGCCGTTGATCGTCGTGCCCAGCTTGGTGCCAAGATCCCACACCATCAGCACGCCGTCGCTGTCGTCGATCATGCACTGATAGTGGCCCACCGACGAGTCGTCCAGGCAAAGATCGGCGCTTCGGTCCAATCCCACAATGACGGGAAGCTGATGCAGAACGACCGGTGATTTCTTGACCGTCCACGCTAACGAGTTCGAGCTTCATCCTTGACTCCTGCTGGGTGCGACCCGGAGCATCCCGTTGCCGCACGGAAAGTCAGCATAGCAAGCATTCGCCAAGGCTGTCAACCAGTCGGTTCGTAACGGGACAGTGCCCCCGGGTCGTCTTGGATGACGGATGGGCAAGATACGTCGTAAGGTAGGGCTTCGCGTTGCTTGTCCCACCCCCCGGATTGTCCCAATTCTCACGGCAAGATACGGCACCGTTGCTGGCGACGCACAGCTCAACTGTTCTCGACCACCCATCGCACGGCGCGGCAGTTCAATTCGGCAGCGTTCTTGAGACCGAGCTTTGCTTTGATCTTTTCGCGATGCGCCTCGATGGTCTTCGGTCGGATTCCCAGGCGTTCGGCGATTTGGTGGGTGGTCAAGCCTTGTCCCACCATTTGGAATACTTCAACCTCGCGGTTTGAGAGACTTGCGACCGGGTCGTCGTCGAACGACTTGCCGCTGCCCAACCGCTGCAACACGCGATTGGTCATCGCCGGACTGACATACACGTCGTCGAGCAAGATCTGGCGGATCGCGGCGATAGCGGTCTCGACCGGCTCTTGCTTGTTGACGTAGCCCATTGCGCCGGCCCTCAACGCACGCTCGGCATACACCTTTTCGTCGAACATCGACCAGACAAGCGTTTTGATTCGATCGTCGAGGGCCTTCAGCTTCGCGATCAAGTCGATGCCCTGGCTCCCCTTGAGCGACATGTCAACCACGACCACGTCGGGGTGAAGGTCTCGGACCTGGCGCAGGGCGTCATCAACGTTGTCGGCGCCGGCAGACTTCGATGTCCGGCTCTTGACTGATCAGCCGCGCCAATCCTTCCCGAACAATCGGATGGTCGTCGACAATCAGCACCTTGTGCTTGACGACCGGCACGTGAGTCTTCGTAGTGCAACTCATCGCGCCTGTACTCCCACGTTGCTGCGCAATCGGAGGCCCGGCCAAAGCCGGACCTAAGAACCCGCATCGCGGCTCGCTCAGTTCGGATGTTCGTCCACATTTATCAGATTGCGCATGCGTTGGCAAGTCCTCGGCATGGCGGGATGACCGCGAGGTCTCCGCAGAATGGCTTTCTCGGCGTCAACGGAAAGTCCCAGACGTTCGGGACGCCGGCGTTGTGTTAGCCCAGATTTTGCGGTCGCCATTGCTCCACGGTCGTCTGGGCCAATCGCTGCGCGGCAACGAATACCACCAAACAGCGTTAAGGATTTTCCCGATGCCTCGCACGGTGATTTTCCGACGCTCGCGGTCGGGCGACTCGTGTGGCGCGATCGTACTTTTCTCGATTTGCGCGATTGGCCGGTGGTGCCACACTGAGATCTCGTCGATGGTTGCAGCGACCCAATCGGTTCACCTGTGGCGTGAAGGAACAAACAGTCATGTCGGATCAGTTGGAAGAACGAACATCGTTAGTTTGGAGAGCAGAGTCAACTCCACCGGCATCTAGCGGCTTGCAGGACGGTGCACGAGGCCCGTCGCCGAAAGCCACGACCGCGCATCGTAGCCGGCCAAGACGTGCGTGGGGCTACTACGTCTTTCGTCAAGGGCTTCGGACTCTCTGCAAAAGAGATTTTGGCCAGCAGATCTGGCTTGACGAAGGTCGAGAAGCCGTCGTGGTTCCCGCACAATGACGAGCGGTCGCGTCGAGACGATTCCGGAGGGACGCCTGCGAGGCTGGTCCTTCCCATGTTGCGAAGGGCAAGGGTGAGAAGCGGTGAGCAGACACAGGGACGAAGACGAGCGTTCTTCGGCTGATCGCCTTCCGCGCGCCCTGTCGCAAAGGGCGACGCAACCGGCGTCGGGCGTTCTTGCGGCGTATGCGAATCGGAGCAGGGCGTAGTTCTTCTTGCCCGAGCGGAGCACGATCATCGTTTCGCTGGCCAGATCGGCCGCAGTCAGACGAGGTGTCGATGCTTTCGACGCGGCGATTGTTGACGTAGGCGCCGCCCTGGGTGATGGTGCGGCGGGCTTCGCTCTTGTTTTTGCGACAGGCCCGACTCGACCAGGGCGTCGATGATCGGCAGGCCCTCGCCGGCCAGCCGCTGTCGCGGGCAGTTGCTTGCTGGGCACGTCGGCAAAGATGCCGGCCAGTTGGGCGTCGCTCAGTCGGCCGATCTCCGCGCCGAAGAATATCTCCGTCGCGCGTCTGGGCGGTGCGCAGTCCGTCGGCGCCGTGGACCAGACTGGTCAACTCGGCGGCCAGCCGTCGCTGCGCGATGCGGCGGCCGGGGTCGGCTTGATGCTCGGCCAGCAGCGTCGTCGATCTCTTCTGCGGCCCAGATCGGTGAAGAATCGCAGGCAGCGGCCCACGTCGGCGTCGTCGAGGTTGATCCAATACTGATAGAACTGGTAGGGGCTGGTCTTTTCGGCCGAAAGCCACAAGGCGCCCGACTCGGTCTTGCCCATCTTGCTGCCGTCGCTGCGGGTCAGCAGCGGGCAGGTGCAGCCGTAGAGCTGCACGCCGCGGAGCCGCCGGGCCAGGTCGATGCCGGCCGTGATGTTGCCCCACTGATCGCTCCCGCCGCCTGCAACTCGCAGCCGTAATGCTCGTTGAGATACACGAAATCGTAGGCCTGCAGGAGCATGTAGCTGAACTCCGTGTAGCTCAGTCCGGCGTCGCTTCGTTCGAGCCGGCTGCGGACAGAGTCCTTTGTGAGCATGACGTTGACGGGAAAATGCTTGCCGACGTCGCGGAGGAACTCCAGGTAACCGAATCGGCCCATCCAGTCGTAGTTGTTCACCAGGATCGCCGCGTTGGCGCCGCAGTCGAAATCGAGGAACCGCCGCAACTGCGGTTCGCATGCCGGCGATGTTGGCCTCAAGCATCTCGGGCGACAGCAGATTGCGCTCCTCGCTCTTGCCGCTGGGATCGCCGATCATGCCCGTGGCGCCGCCCACCAGGGCGATGGGCCGATGGCCCGCCTTCTGAAACCGCCGCAGCACCATGAGCGCCACCAGGTGGCCGACGTGCAGGCTGTCGGCCGTGGGTCGAAGCCGACATAGAGCGTTCGCGGCTTCTCCAGCAGCAGTCGCGGCAGGTTGGCGTCGTCCGTGGTCTGGTTGACCAGCCCGCGCCAGGAGAGCTCGGCAATGATGTCCGAAGGAAGTGGAGAGTGGAGAGTGGAGAGGGGAGAGTGGCAGTGGAGGATTCGGTCACGAGGGTGTCCTTCTTTTGAGCGAACTTGCCAGCCCGCTTATTGGCCGCGCGATTTCGGTTGTGAGATTGCGCAAATGAATCTGCCACACGATCAATTGCATATTCCGGAGAGTCTTTCACGGGCACAGCTTGCTCCAATCTCCGTACTCTCCACCCTCCACTCTGTCTTGCCGCTCACCGCCACTGGTCGTCCAACGGATTGAAGGCCCCGGCGAGCTTGGGCTTCGGCAGCGCCTTCAGGGCGTGCTCGGCCAGGCGCTGGTCCTCCTTGGTGGTGATTTTCATGTTCAGCGGCGAGCCGGGCACGACCGTCACGGGCTGGCCGATGCGCTCGACCAGTTGCGCGTCGTCGGTGGCCGCAAAGCCCTCGCGCCGGGCGTAGGCGTCGAGCAGCAGTTGGCGGCGAAAGACTTGCGGGGTTTGGGCTTCCCAGAGTTCTTCGCGGGCGACGGTCTCCGCGATCTGTGCGGTCGGCGGCGACGCGTTTGAGCGTGCCTGCCACGGGGATCGCGAAAATAGCAGCCCCGGTCTTTTCGGCGGCGGCGAAGATCTCGTCGATCCAGGCATCGGTCAGACAGGGGCGTGCGGCGTCGTGGACGCAGATGAAATCGGCCTGCGGCTTCACCCGGGCCAAGGCCGCCTCGACCGAATCGGCCCGCTCGGCGCCGCCGTCGATCACTTCGATGCCCAGGAAGGCGATATTGGCCGAGAACTTGAGCTGAAAATCGGCACGGTCCTCGGGCGCGATGACCAGAATCGTCTGCACCACGTCGCTGCGGCCGAGAAAGCGTTCGGCCGAGTGCAGCCAGACCGCCTTGTTGGCCAGCGGCGCGAACGGCTTCTTGTAGCTCTTGTCACGAAAGCGGCTGCTCCGCCCGGCAGCGGGCAGTAACACGGCAAATTTGGCCACGGCTTCCCCGAGTGGTGAGTGAAGTAGCAGGCACGCTCCGCGTGCCGTTGCCAGGAATATGCACTCGAAATGCGGTCCTCCGGCAGGACGGAGCGAACAGCACGCGGAGCGTGCTTGCTACAACCGACGGCACGTGGAGCGTGCCTGATACGTGTGCGGCGATCAAGGCTTCGTCTTGGTCCAGCTTTCGAGCTTGCTTCGTAGGTCCGTGATGGCGCCCTCGATGTCCGCGGGGGCGTGCGCCGGGTCTTCGAACACCTTGCTTGCCGCCTTGACTTCCTCCTGCAATTTACCGACGAAGTTGCGCTGGGCGGTCTCCCGTGCCGCGGAGGCCAAACCCTTGCCACTGTCGTTTTCTCCGTCCAAGGCGGTGGCGGCGGCCGCCAGTTGTTGTTTCATCTTCCGCTGAAGATTTTCTGTTTGAGAGTTCTTCGCCTGCCGCAGGTTTTCGGAACACGCGTCAACGAGGAATTGCCCGACGGCGGCTGCCGCATCGGCCGGCTTGATTCCCGTTGCCCCCTCGTAGTTCAGTCGGCCCAGCGCGTTGGCGGCGATGCCGCGCGTCGACAGCGAAAGCTCGCCATCGGATAGGGTCTTGACGATAACCTTGAAGGCGGCGTTGTTTTCGCCTAATGATCCCATGTCGGCCAACGTCTCGATGGCTTGTGCCAGCAGCCACTGCCGGCCGACGTTGCCCGACGATGCCCCGTCGGAGGCGAGCTTCAATGCGGCGGACGAGATGGTTCGGCGGACTTCTGCGTCCGGCCGGAGCATCGCGTGGCGTTGGATGCCGACCATCGCGGCCACGCGGACCGCCGGCGGAAGTTTCGGATTGCCGGCGGCGGCAATCAACGCGTCGAGCGCGGCCGGCAACGGTGTCGGCGGACTCTCAACGCTGTTGAGCTCGCCGATCATCAACATGGCGTTGATCTGCACGACCGGATGGTAGTGGCCGGCAATCAGCTTATTCATGAAGTCGAGGATCAGTCCTGCAAGGAAGTCGTGGACATCGGGACCGGCGCCCGCACCACGGCGCATCAGGCTGTTTCGAAGCTCTCGCCGATAGCTCGGCAGCCGGGCGATGTTCGCTGGAACGGTCCACCGCGCCAACGCGAATTTCTCGTAGTAGTTCGTGAAGATCGCTTGCTGGCCCGCGCCGAAGCGACCAGATATGAGGATCTGGTTGATCGTGGTTATGTTGTGTTTCAGGTTGTCGTCAACGGGCAACTGTTCGTAACTCTGCTGCGGCTGGCCGGCGGCCTCGGCTGCGTCCGTTGCGCCCTTGGCCGGCTGAGCCATGGCGATGCGGGCGAGACCACCGACGGCCGTCAGTGCCAGCAACAAACCCACCCCGAACGGCAGTCGCCCCCCGCCGCCATACGACCTTTTCTCTGTAACCATAAGACCCATCAACTCTCTCGTTGCGCGTGGAAAGGAAACCGTTAAGTATAGGCTACCAGCGATGATAGATGGATGTCAAGCTGAGAGGGCGAAGGAGAGGGGAACCGGGGAGAGAACAGCGGGCAGCGTGGAGATGGCAGAGTGGCCGCCGTGCCGGCAGCCGCAAAACGGGCATGCAATCTCAAGTCCACTCGCGCCGCAATTCTTGTCCGTTTTCATCGCTTCTCCCTCCTCTCTGGGCCTGTACGGAGTTTTGTGTCAACGGCGTTATCGTGGCGGAGTCTCCGGGCAAAAGGGCCAGTCGCATTCTTGCTGACACAAAAATCGGGACAGTCCCTCCTCTCTCCGCTCTCGGCGCCTGCCCCTATACGCAGCTTGCCGCCGGCCATAGAGTACTGTAGGGCTGCGGGAGCTTCGTTCATGACATTCCTGTACTATTCCCCCATCTTCTTGGAGCATGACACCGGCAGGCACCCGGAATGCGCGGACCGAATCCGGCGCGTCCCCCAGCGTTTGGAAGAGGCCGGGCTGTGGGGGTCGTGTGTGCGTCCGGATTTTGGGCCGGCCACTCGGCAGCAACTGGCTCGCATCCATGCCCCGCGCTATCTCGACGAGCTTCGTTCCTTTGCCGCCTCGGGTGGCGGATATATTGAAATGGACACCGCTCTAAGCCACGCGAGCTACGACGTTGCATTGTTGGCCGCCGGCAGCGTTTGCGATGCGGCCAGCAGGATCGTTCGGGGGAAGCGAGGCACGCGCTGTGCCTTGTGCGGCCGCCGGGCCACCACGCCCTGTCGAACCACGCCATGGGCTTCTGCCTTCTGAACAATGTGGCGGTAGCAGTTCGGCTGGCCGTGGACGAGTTGGGTTTGGACCGCGTGCTGATCGTCGATTGGGACGTGCATCACGGCAACGGCACGCAGAGTGTCTTTTGGCAAGACGCCCGGGTCGGCTACCTATCCCTCCATCGCTTTCCCTTCTATCCCGGCTCGGGCGATGCCGACGAGACCGGTGCGCGGCGCCGGGCTGGGCTCGACACTCAATTTGCCGATTCGCTACGGCACGCCGCGGAAAGACATCTTGGGCAGGTTGGCTGCAAATCTTGAAACGTTCGCGGCGAAGATCAAGCCCCAACTGGTCCTTGCTCAGTGCCGGCTTCGACGCGCATCGCCTCGATCCGATTGGCGACCTCGGCCTGGAAACCGAGGATTTCTTGCCGATGACCAATCTTGTGCTCGACGTGGCCGACGCACTACTGCGATGGCCGCGTGGTCAGCGTTCTCGAAGGCGGCTACGACCCCGATGTTCTGGCCGATTGCATTGCGGACCACCTGGACTCGATGTTGCGACGGGCCAATGCGCTGGACCGGCCGGGACCCTCGTGACGCACTCAGGGCGTGCCGCGGTTCCAGAGCCGTGCGGCCAAGGTCACCACTAGGTACGTCACGCCGGCAACCAAGATGATGACCGGGCCGCTGGGCAGATTGGCGGGGTAGCTCACCGCGATCCCGACTGTGACGAACGCCATGCAACACAGGATGGCCAACAGCATCATCTGCCAGAGCGGTCGGGCGAAATGGCCCGCCACGGCGGCCGGCAGGGCGAGCAGCGCAATCATCAGCACGATGCCCACCACGCGAACCAGCAACACGACGGTCAGCGCGGTCAGACACAGGAGCAACAGATAGTACAACTTGACCGGCACGCCCCGCAGTTCGGCGAACTCTTCGTCGAAACACAGGGCAAGGAACTTCGGATAGAGGCCAAGACCTAGAAGCACGACCGGGACGTCCAGCACGGCGATGAGCCAGACATCAAGGCGCGAAAGCAGGAGGATGTTGCCGAACAGGTAGCTCATCGGGTCGACGGAGCGGGGCGTCTTGGCGAAAAACAGAAGCCCGATCGCCATGCCCAGCGCCAGACGGCGCTAATCACGGTGTCTTCGCGCTCTCGGGCGTAGAGGCTCACCATGCCGATCACTATCGCCGAGGCAATTGCGGCGACCACGGCGCCCGCAAGGGGGCTGCACCAGCGACAGTGGTGAACGACGTTCAGATAGAGCGCCGCGCCGATGCCGCCCAGCACGCAATGGGAGATCGCGGCGGCGATGTACGTGATTCGTCGCGTGACAACGTACGAACCGACGATCCCCAGCGAGACGCTTGCCAGCAGGCCGGCGATCAAAGCGTAGCGAAGGAACGGAAGCTCTCTGAGGGCGTCGACGAATTCAATCATGTCCGTGTCCGAAAGGCGAAAGCTCGTTGTGACGCACTATGCGGACTTCGCCGCCGTAGATATCGCGGATCGCCTCCCCGGTGACCTGGCTGGTCGGATGGACGACGACCCGACGGTTGACGCAGACGACGTTTTGGACCAGGCCCGAGACGAAGCCCAGGTCGTGCGACACCATGAGAATCGTCATGCGCTGGTTGAGCTTGCGGAGCAGGTCGGCCAACTGTGCTTCGACGAGGGTGTCGACGTTGGAAGTCGGTTCGTCGAGCAACAGCAGGTCTGGCTGGCAGCAGAACGCCCGGGCGATCAATACCCGCTGCCGCTGGCCGCCGGAAAGCGAGGCAAACGGCCGGCGGCGCGCTCGTTCCATGCCGACCTCCGCCAGCGCATCGGCGGCCGCTCGACGATCGCTGCAACCGGGCCAGCCGAAGATGCGCCCGCGGCGCTCTGACCCAGTCGGCCCATCAGCACGATGTCCATCACTGCAACGGGAAACTGCGGATCGTGCTGAACGTGCTGCGGCATGTAACCGATGCGAAGCCGGGCCCGGTCTGGCGGTTCGCCGAACACGCGCACGTCACCGCGCTGCGGTTTCAACAGACCGAGGATCAACTTCACCAGTGTCGTCTTTCCGCCGCCGTTGGGCCCTACGACACAAACGGCCTGCCGCTGGTCGATCGACAGGTTCACGTCGGTCAACGCCGGCGCGCCGCCGTAGGAGAAGGTAACGTCGTGAAGCGATATCGCCGGTTCAGCCATGGTTGCGGAAATCGCCTTCCTTCATTGCTGCTTCGATCTTCGTGGCTATGTCTTCAATATCGGCGAGCACGTCCTTGCCCAGGCCGCTGATCGCGACTGTTTTGCCGCCGATGGCGTCGGCCACCGCTTGCGCACCCTGCTGCGACGACTGAGGCCGGACGAAAATCGTTCCTGCGCCTTCGGACCGGGCTTTGTCCGTCAAAGCGCGAAGTTCCTTTGGCGTTGGCTCCCGGCCGCCGGTCTCAACCGGCACCTGTTTGAGACCATAAGCATCGGCAAAATACCCGAAACTGGGATGGAAGACGTAGAACGAGCGGCCACGAAATGGCGCCATTTCGGCGGTGATTCGCCGGTGTAGTGCTCCGACGCGGTCGACCAGCGCGGCGAGATTCCGTCGATACTCTTTGGCATGCGCCGCGTCGGCTTCGCACAGCGCAGACGCTATGTTATTGGCCATGACGATCAAAAGCGGCGGCGACAGCCAGACGTGCGGGTCTGCCTCGGCGCCATCGTCGTGTCCATCGCCAGGGGATTCGTCAAAGCATGTCATTTTCAGCTTGCGTCGTTCGATGCCGCGGCCCACGTCGATAACGCGCAGCTTGGGGACTTCCTGCCGTATCCTGGTCAACAAGACACCTTCAAACGGCATGCCGATCTTGAAGAAGATGGTTGCTTTCGCCAGCGCTCGAACCTGCTGGGGTGCGGGCTCGAAGGTATGTGGGTCCTGGTTGGGCTCAACCAGTACGTCGACCGCTACATGCCCGGCGCCGATCTGCTCGACGAGATAGGCCACGGGTGGAATGCCGGCAAACACCGGCAGGCGGTTGTCGGATGCGTCGTGACGCATCCTGGCAGAGCATCCGGCCATGAGCAGTACGGCGGCGCCCAGGCAGAGTTGGCGGCAACAGCATCGGGCGACGGCACGCGAAGCGTTCCTGCTGCTTGTCGGTCGGTGCGCCATCAGCCGCGTCTCCCATGCTGGTCGTGCGAGCCTGCATCCGCCTCGCAGACCAGATGGACGGCGTTGCAGTCGTCGCACTGGGCCACGGCATGATGCTGGGCGAACTCGAGCCAATGCTTGTGCTGATCCGGCGTGAGAATGCCGCTGCCCTTGCACAGCGGGCAGAGGCTGTCCAGGGCCGCAAGGATGGCCGCACGGATGAACTCCGACCGGTTGGGAATGCCAGCCATCGCTTCCCGGAGGGGCTCGTCGACCTTGAACGTGATGATGTCGTGTTTGCGTTTCGAGTCGATCATGATGTTCTCGCAACGGATTGGAGTTAATACATTGTATTACCTCCGGCTAATCTGTCTACCCTTCAAGGTGGAAATCGGGTACATAATCGCTTTTCACGTCAGGGAGGACGCACCCGATGGCCCAGGCCGCACCCAAGCTACGTATTCATTCCAGGAGTCAAGTGGTGATACCCGCTCGGCTTGCGTCGACGCGGCTGCCGCGGAAACTGCTGTTGCGTGAGACGGGTAAGACGCTGATTCAACACACCTACGAGGCGGCCCAGGGTGCAACGCGGCCCGCGGGAATCTGTGTTGCCACGGATCACGCCGAGATTTTTGATGAGGTGCGGTCGTTTGGTGGCCAGGCCGAGATGACCAGTCCGGCGGCCTCCAGCGGTACCGACCGCGTGGCCGAGGTTGCCCGGCGGCTCACCGACGTCGATATCATTGTCAATGTCCAGGGCGACGAACCGGAGATTTCCGGCAGTGTGATCGACTTGGCCATTGAGCTTCTGGAAGCCAACCCGGCGGCGGTGATAAGCACGCTGGCCACGCCGATTCGCTGCCGCAAGCAGTTAAGAGATCCGGCATGCGTCAAGGTGGTCTTCGACCGCCAGGGCCGGGCGGTCTACTTCAGCCGCAGTGTGATTCCTTGTCCTCGCCACTGGGACGATGCCCTGTTGCACAGCGATCCGCCCATTTTCCACCAGCATGTCGGCCTCTACGCCTATCGCCGTGCTTTTCTGCTGCAACTGGCCGCGATGCCGCCGTCCCCGCTCGAACAAATCGAAAAGCTCGAACAACTCCGCGTCCTGGAGGCCGGTTACCCGATCCTCGTCGGCGTGGTCGACGAGCCGACCTTCGGCATCGACACGCCGGACGACTATCGCGCGTTCGTGGTGAAGCAGGCGAGCTCCACGGGGTTAGTTGATGCGAGAAGAACTTGATGGCGTCGTGTTGGCCGTCGACCTTCCTGAGTACGGCTTGAGCCGCGGCGAACTGGGCACCGCAGTGTTGATTCATCAAGGTGGTGAGTACGAGGTCGAGTTCATCACTTTGGATGGGGAGACCTTGGCCATGGTGTCGCTTTCGTCGGCCCAAGTCCGTCCCATCAGCCATCGTGAAATTGCGCATGTTCGCGCGATCAGTGCGTCTTGAGCGGTGCGAAGGACCGCCAGTCAGTCCAGCGTTTCGGCCGCACCGCCACCGCCACCCGCCTCTTCCACCTTGGCCGGCGGCGTCTTATAATGCCATTCTTACCTGGCCGCATGCCGCGGCCGCATCGCAAGGATGGCTTCTGGCATGAGCAAACACATCTTCGTTACCGGCGGCGTGGTCAGTTCGCTGGGAAAAGGGCTTACCAGCGCGTCGATCGGCATGCTGCTGGAACAACGCGGGCTGCGGGTCCGCATGCAAAAACTCGATCCCTACATCAACGTCGACCCGGGCACCATGAGCCCCTACCAGCACGGCGAGGTTTACGTGCTGGACGACGGCAGCGAGACGGACCTCGACCTGGGACATTATGAACGGTTTACGAACAGCCCCTTGGACCGCCACTCGAACTACACCACCGGCCAAATCTACCTGTCGGTGATCAACAAGGAACGTCGCGGCGAGTTTTTGGGCAAGACCGTGCAGGTGATTCCACATATTACCAACGAGATCAAGGCCGCCCTGGCGAAACCGGACGGGCCCGAAGTCGACGTAGTCATCACCGAGATCGGCGGCACGGTCGGCGACATCGAAAGCCAGCCGTTTCTGGAGGCCATCCGCCAGTTCTCGCTCGACGTGGGTAAGGAGAACTGCCTCTACATCCACCTGACGCTGGTCCCGTACCTGAAGGCCGCCGCCGAACTGAAGACCAAACCGACGCAGCACAGCGTTGGGCAATTGCGGCAAATTGGTATTCAACCGGACATCCTCGTGTGCCGCACAGAGCGCTCGCTCAGCCGCGACGATCGGGCCAAGATCGCCCTGTTCTGCAACGTGCCGATCGAGGCCGTGATCGAAGAAAAGGACAAGGACTTTTCGGTCTATGAGGTGCCGATGAGCCTGGTCGAGCACGGCATGGACGAATTGATCGTCCGCAAGCTCGGTCTGAACGCCGGCCCGCTGAACCTTGACCAGTGGCGCGATCTGCTCCACCGGCTGCGCAATCCGGAGCACGAGATCACGATCGCCGTGGTGGGCAAATATGCCGAGCATCGCGACGCCTACAAGTCGATCTACGAGGCACTGGACCACGCCGGCGTACACCACCGGGCCCAGATCAGCATCCAGCGGATTCACAGCGAGGCTGTGGAACGCGAAGGGCCCGAGCGGCTGCTGGCCGGCGTGGACGGCATTCTCGTGCCCGGCGGCTTCGGGGAGCGCGGCATCGAGGGCAAGGTCGACGCCGTGCGGTTCGCCCGCGAGCGCGGCATCCCCTTTTTCGGCATCTGCCTCGGCATGCAATGCGCCGTGGCCGAGTTTGGCCGCAACGTGGTGGGTCTGGAGCGGGCGAACTCGACGGAGTTCGACAAGGACACGCCGCATCCAGTCATCTGTCTGCTCGACGAGCAAAAGACGATTACCGACAAGGGCGGGACCATGCGGCTTGGCGCCAGCCCGCGAGGCTGGCGACCGGGAGCCGGGCCGCCGCCTGCTACGTCGCAGAGGACATTGCGGAGCGGCACCGGCATCGCTACGAGTTCAACAACGTCTATCGCCAGCAGTTTGCCGCCAACGGAATGCAGGTTGTCGGCACCAGTCCCGATGGTTCGCTGGTCGAAGTAGTGGAGATCGCCGATCATCCGTGGTTCATTGGGGTCCAGTATCATCCAGAGTTCAAGTCGCAACCGACGCGGCCGCATCCGTTGTTCGCCGGCTTCATCGCCGCGGCGATGAAGCGCCAGGCGGAGAGAGGCGAGAGGAGAGAGACCGATGGCGCGGCTTCACATCAGCCGCAGCAGGCGTAAGGGCGATCGTTTAGCCACGGCGCGTATGCCGGGCGATTTTTTGGAGAACTGTGCCATGCCTGACGAACCGAAAAATCCCGAAAAGAAGCTGATCATCGACGAGGACTGGAAGAGTCAGGTCGAAGCGGAGAAAGAGATCGCACGCCAGGAGGCCGAGGACAAACCGACAGGCGAACCCGCGCAGCCGGACGAAGCACACGCGCCGTTGCCGCCGGCCGATCTCACGTTTCTCGTCAGCACGCTCTACTTGCAGGGAGCGTTGGGCTTGGGCCTGCTGCCCAATCCCGCGACGAACAAACCCGAGGTGCAGCTCGATCAGGCGCAGCATGCCATCGACACCCTGGCGATGCTTCAGCAGAAGACCGAGGGAAACCGCACGACCGATGAGAGCGAGGAATTGCAGGCTGCGCTGCACGAATTGCGGCTGACCTTCATCACCGTGAAAGAGTCGCTGGCGGCGAAATAACAGCGCGGTAGCCGCAGCGATCCAGAGCGCCGCATCGGCGCGGCTCACATTTCGTTGCAAGAAAAAACACCATGCCCGGCCCGGAGAAGAATGGGCGGGCGCATGTGCTGCCCTAAAAAACCCATCCTTGGTGACTTGCAGCTCCAACCGGGGTGACACGGCCGTGGGTTTCTGATCGAGAAGAACCCACCGGACCGGGCATGGGGGGCATTCGCCCGTGTTCTGTTGTTGTGGAGGTGTCGCGCGATCGCGAAAGCCGATCGAAGAGCCGGCGGAAACGCGGCATGCGACCTTCGAGATACTTCAGCCAGGCCGCGGGGCTCCAGATCTCGACACACACCGCCGCGCCGACAATCTGCACCTCGCCGCCGGGCTCGACGCCGAGAAAATCGCGAAAGCCCTCGGGGATGACCAGCCGCCCTCGGCCGGCCAGTTGCACGCCGCGGTGACGTGTCGAGAGCAACCGTCCAAAGAGTTGAACCTCGGCAATCCGCTCCTGGAGCTTGCCTGCCCGCATCTTCTGTTTGACCAGTTCGACCCCCTCGTCGAGCCGCTTCTGCCAGACCGGGGCGCTCCAGAGGCTTAGACAGCCCGGCCGCTCTTTGGCCAGAATGCAATCGGGGGAGTCCGCCGTCAGGGGGTCGGCCAGTTCGTTGGGGATCGAGAGCCGATAGCGGTCGTCCAGCGTCCGCTGAAACTCGCCCAAGAGAAACTCTTGTGTTGCGGACATAAAGGCGGTCCGACGGAGCGCTTGTGATGGCAGAGGTGGACGATCCCGTGATTCCAGGCGACTCTATTCTAGCGTGTGGGCTATTCTCCCACAAGTATTGGCGATTCTCGGAAAGATTGGGCATGATTCCCGCAGATTGCATGGCCTGAGTGTAGCGTTTGCAGCGGTTTTGACAACCCCCCGACGCGGAATTTTTTCGCGATTTCTGGCTGTCAACTGTTGGGCCGGGCCGATGCTGCCGCCAACCATCGAGTGACCATCCCCACGACAGGCCCGAAGGCAGCCGGTATTCTGGGATGGCGTGCCAGTTTTTTCGGTCGCAAAAACGGCCGCCACGACACTACAAAGTGTCGTCCCGTGTCAATTCGCGAGGGGCGGATGCCATCATCCGACCAACAGTGCGTACGTTCCTGTCTTGACGGTCGCCCGGATGCCTATCGGCAACTGGTCGAGCGGCATCAGGCTGCGCTGTTGCGGTATCTTGGCGCGACGCTTCACGATGCGGATGCGGCGGCTGAGGCTGCCCAGGAGGCGTTTGTGAGGGCGTACTTCACCTTGCCGAAACTCCGCAAGCCGGAAGCGTTCTTCTCCTGGCTGTGCGGCATCGCCGACCGAGTCACCAAGGAAAGCCGCCGGGCCGCCAAACGCTGCCGGACAGTTGACTGGCAACAAGCCGGGTCGGCTGAAGTGATCGACCCGGGACACGCGAACCTGGAGGGTTCCGTCACGGAAGCTGCGGTAAGTTCGGTCGCAGAAGCCGTTGCCAAGCTGCCGGACCTCTATCGGGAGGTCATTCTGCTGCGATTCTACGGGAATCGATCGTGTCTCGAGATTAGCCGAGACCTGGAGGTGCCGCTTGGCACCGTGACGAAGCGGCTCTCCCGGGCCTACGCCCTTCTGAGGCAGCGCCTGTCTAACGGCGGCTGCGGACGGCAAAGCGAGGTGCCACCATGAACTGCCATGAATGTCGCGAGGAACTGGTTGCGTATGTCGAGCACTTGCTCGATGATGCCGCCCGCACTTCGGTGGAGTCTCATCTTGCGGAATGTTCGTCCTGCGAGGCGGAACTGTGCGTAATGCGGACAGTAATGGGCGCATTGGCCATCGATGCGAGGAACAGTGCGCCCGTCTCGCTGGAGACCGTGGTCATGGATCGGATTCTCCAAGAACAAGCCATTCAATTAAGGAGATTGAAAATGAGACGGCGTATTCGACTGTTGGGGATAAGCGGCGCAATGGTGGCCGCGATCTTGATGCTTCTTGTCAGCAGCTTCTGGTTTGCGCAGCCCGCCTCCGCGGAAAAAACCCCCGCCGAGGTGTTGGCGCAAGGCGCCGACGCCGTGCTGGATCCCAAGACCGTCCACATCGTGGCGAAGATGCGAACGCTTCCAAACGATAACTTCTCAATGATCGGCGCCAAGTACGACTTCGTGCCCGTCGAGATATGGGAACAATTCGGCGAGACGCCGAAATGGCGGGTGCAGAAGCCGGGCCGCGTGGCCGTGATGGACGGCCTTTCTACTACAATGCTCATCCGTCCCAATTACGTCGTCCGCTTTCCCAAGCCAAGCCATGGCGCGTTCGACACGGGCTGGTTGCTGGCGCTGGCCAATGTCCAAGACATGATTACGCATGAACTCCGCGCGGCCCAGGCACGGGGGTGGGACATGAAATTGACACACGAGCCGACCGGCGCCGGCGAAAAGATGATGCTGGTCACGGTGGAGGCCAAGAGCGGACTGCCGGCTGACGACTATCTCAAGAACAAGTTCTTCGAGGATTCGGACATGCGCCGGGTCTATCGGTTCGATGCGAAGTCGAAGCGGCTCGAGAGTTTCGACGCCTACCTGCATGAGCCGAAAGGCAACGTGCTCATTCTGTCCATCAAGCACATCGAGTACAACAAGCCGCTCAGCCAGGAAGTGTTTGCTCTGAAGCTGCCGGAGAAAATCGTCGTCTTCCACGAGCCGCAGCGGCTTCCCGACAACGAGAAGTATGAGAAGATGACGCCGGATCAGGCGGCCCGGGCGTTTTTTGAAGCCTGCGGTAGAAGGGACTGGGACGAAGTTGGCAAGTTTATGTGGCCGTTGGATGATCGCGTCAAGAGTTACCTCGGTGGCCTGGAATTGGTTCATCTCGGCACGCCATTTCAGTCGAAAGGCTATCCCGGTTGGTATGTGCCCTATGAGATCAAGTTGGGCTTTCACGCGAAGAGCAGGGATCTAATAGTGCGGAACGACAATCCTGCCAAGCACTACGTCGTGTGCTTTGGAGCGGCCGAAAAACTCATCGGTGGGGTAAAGGAAAACGAAAAATACGCGAAGATGTCGCCAAAGGAGGTTGTTCAGGCGTTCCTCGACGCATACGGAAGGGGCGACACGGATGCCGTCAACGAGCTTGTAATCGATGTGGCTCCCATCAAAATCCCGACAAGCGAAGCCCACCGGCGCGCATTTGCTGCTGGGAAAGTTGGAGAGCCGATTCTTGACAGAAAGACCGGCTACTGGCGCGTTCCCGTCGAATACCAGGGCACGACGCAGGGCACGACGCAGACGAAGAAGTACAATCTGGCCGTGCGGAGTGATAATCCCGCGCATCGATACGTGGTTGACGGCGGAATCTGAGTGGGTGCGTGGCGCCACGGGACAAACAGCAATGTCGGCCCCACTGTGCCGCCGTAGCAACCGGTGCGGAGAGTTTGGCAACGGCACACTGGAGTGTGTCTGCTACTTACCGAGGTTGTGCGTTCTGTCTGTGGGCCGTAACATGTCTTGCTGTTCGCCCTCGCCCGGCCCTCTCCCCGAGGGAGAAACGGCGACACGGCTGGAATATCGCCAAACCCTGACGGGAGGAGCATAATGACCGAACGCATAGGCATCGTGACCGGTGGGGGCGATTGTCCGGGGCTGAACGCTGTGATCCGTGCCGTGGCCAAGGCGGCTGCCAAACGTGGTTGGGAGACGATCGGCTTTCTCGGCGGCTACGAGGGCATCCTCGAACCGCAGCGCTACATGCCGCTGGATTATCAGAAACTCAGCGGCCTGCTGACCCGCGGTGGAACAATCCTGGGCACGGCCAATCGCGGCCGTTTCTCGGCCAAAGTGGGGCACGGCGAGACACGCCGTCTGCCCCGGGAGCTGATCGACGGCGTGAAATCCGGCATGCAGAAGTTGGGGCTTCGCGCCCTGGTTACTGTCGGCGGCGACGGGTCGCTGAGCATCGCCGAGCAGTTGTTCGAAGGCGGCGTGCCTCTGGTCGGCGTGCCCAAGACAATTGACAACGACCTGTCGGGCACCGTGATGACCTTCGGCTTCGACTCGGCCGTGGCTTGCGCCACCGACGCCCTCGATCGGCTGCACACGACGGCCGAGAGTCACAACCGCGTGATGGTCCTCGAAGTCATGGGCCGATACGCCGGTTGGATCGCCGTCTACGCCGGCATTTCCGGTGGGGCCGACGTCATCTTGATCCCCGAAATCCCTTTTACTTACGACAGCATCTGCGCCAAGATCAAGGACCGGGAGAAGAACGAGGGCAAGTACTTCACGCTCATCATCGTCGCCGAGGGCGCGCGGGAGAAAGGGCACGAGTTCGTCACCGTGGCCGACCAGCTTGTCAACCGCGAGGCCCGGCTGGGCGGCGTCGCCGGCGTCGTGGCCGCCGAAGTCGAGAAGCGGACCGGCAAGGAGGCCCGATCGTGCGTCCTCGGCCACTTGCAGCGAGGCGGGTGCCCGACGAACTTCGACCGGGCACTGTGTTGCATCTTCGGCACCGAAGCCGTCGAACTGATTGCGGGCGGCCGATATGGCGAAATGGTGGCCTACGACGGCGCCCACGTGACGGCCGTGAAGCTCACCGAGGCCATCCGGCGGCTAAAGACGGTGCCGCCGACCGGCGGCTTTGTTCGTACGGCGCGTGCGCTGGGAATCAGCCTTGGTGATTAGCCGCGGGCCTATTCGCCCAACTGGGACTTCCGCCGCAGCAGGTGGTGATAGTGTTGGGCGAACCGATGGGCCTCGTCGCGGACGTATTGCAGCAGCCGCAGCGCGTAGCTGTGCCGTGTCAGGCGTAACGGCTCGTCGGCGCCGGCAATGAAAATTAGCTCTTCCCGTTTGGCCAACGCAAGGACAATCGGCACGGGGTGTTCGGCGGCAGTGCTGGACAACCCAGCATCGGGCGACGGCACGCGAAGCGTGCCTGCTACTGATGTGCCTGCTGCGGTTTCGATTGCCGAAAGCGCGGCGTTAAGCTGGCCCTTGCCGCCGTCGATCAGCAGGATGTCCGGCGGCGATTGGCCTTCCTGGGCGTAGTGTTGGAATCGCCGGGAAACAGCCTCGTGGATCGACGCCGTATCGTCGGGCCCGGTTGCGCCGCGAATCTTCATTCGCCGGTAGCCGGGCTTGAAAGGCAGTCCGTCGAGGAACTGCACCACACTGGCCACGGTTTCGGTACCGGCCAGGTGGGCGATGTCGATGCCTTCAATCGTCCGCGGCTGACTCTTCAGCCGCAGTACCTTCTGCAGGCCGGCAAGCCCTTTCTTGGGATCGATCGGAAACACCTCGGGCTGAACGTGCGTCTCGAGCGCGCCGCGATCGTCGAGCGATTCGAGCATCTCGATCTCGTCGCGCAGCCGCGCCGCGGCCTCAAATTGTTGCGCCTTCGACGCGTCACTCATCTCGGCGCGCACCTCGGCGAGCAGCGCCTTCTTGCCGCCTTCCAGAAAATGTCGCAGGCGGCGAATGTCCTTGCGATATTCCGCCTTCGAAATGCGCAGGTTGCAGGGCGCCGTACACTGGCCCAGCGCGTGCAACAGGCAGGGCCGGAACCAGCGCCACCGCTTGTCGCTCTCGTCGATGTCCAGCATGCACGTGCGGAACTTGAAGATCTTCTGCAACACCTGGATTGCCCCGCGCAACCCTCGCGGGTTGGCAAACGGCCCGTAGAGCTTCGTCCCGCGCGGCCTGGGTTCGCGGGTGAATCGCACGCGCGGAAAATCCTCGTGCGTGAAAATCTCCAGGTACGGAAACGTCTTGTCGTCGCGCAGGTCGCGGTTGAACTTCGGCAGGATGTCCTTGATCAGCCGCGCTTCCATCAGCAGCGCGTCGATCTCGCTTTCCGCCTCGATGTAGTCGATGTCGCGGATTTCCGGCACCAGCTTGAATGTTCGCGGGTCCTCGGCCGCCGCCTTCAGAAAGTAACTGCCCGCCCGGGCCCGAAGGTTCTTGGCCTTGCCGATATAGATCACCCGGCCGGCATCGTCCTTCATCAGGTATACGCCGGGCGTCTGCGGAAAGGAACGAACCTTTTCGGCAGCCAGCGAATTGTCGGCGGGGGGCGTTTCGGCCATGCAAGCCAGAGGTGAAAAAAGGGAAAGGAATGCGGGCCGCCAAGGTCTCTCGGCCCAATTTCATTTTCGGCGATTCCTCGGCGAAAGAGAAGAGCGACCTGCCCGGCCGGTCGTCCTTAACGACCGGTCGCCGTTCCGTCAGTTGCCGGCTGCTTCGGCCAGGCGACGCGACAGCCGTTCGAGATGCCGCAGTTCCGCCTGCCGGTCTTCGTCGGTGCCGCCAAACGTCGCACTGGACACGCGGCTACGCACCTCAAACACCCGGGCCCCAAGCTGCGACACCGCACTGTTTAGCATCGCCAACTGCGGCAGCGACGACCGCGCAGACTCGGGCACGGCCTCGCGAAAGAGACTGAGATCGTGCCGCCGCACCGCAAGAGCCGACAGCCGCTGGGCAAACGGGTCCAGCCGCGCGGCCGTCCAATTGGCTTCCTCATCCAGGTCGGCCTCCATGCGCGCGGATCGCCAGGTTGAAGCCCGCAATTCGAGCGGTCAACTCGTCAAGCCGGATCTCCACCGATGGCTTGGCACTCGTGCGTTGCGCCGGCGGCTGTGGCGGTTTGGCCGCGGCGATCTCCGGCCGCACCTTCAACGCGTCCTCCGGCGGCGATGCGAGCATCGGCTCGCGCGGCGGCAACGGCGAGGCCGCCACCGGCACTTGCGGCCGTAGCTCGGACGTGTGCAGAGCGCTCTTGCGCAGCCAAGATTGCGCCGGCGCGTTGCGGCAATGCGGCCTCGTTGGAATCGGGCCGCGGAAGCGGCGGTTCCGCGGACCGAGCGGGTGCCGACGATTCGGCGGCAGGCTCCGGCGGTGGCAACGGCGGCGCTGCCACGCGTGGAGTGGCGGGCCGTTCGATGGCCTCGCGCTCGCGTGCGTCGGTCTCTTCGATCACGTCCAAGAGCGTCTGCCACGTGATCATCTTCTGGTGCAACTGCGATCGCGTCTTCGCCTGCTCGGCGCAGCCTCGTCGGGAGACAGCGTCAGCCGCGCGGCTCGATCGGCTCGATGCTCCAAGTCATGCAAGAATGCTTGCTGCTGGGCAAAGTCCATTTTCGCCACTCGCTGAAGCACGGGCCGGAACCGGCCGGCACGATCCTCCGCAGCAAACGCGCTCTGCGCGGCGTCACTCGGTTGCGCCTCCGTAGCAGGCACGCTCCGCGTGCCGTAGCCGCCTTGCGCCAACGTAATGGCAATCATCAATATCGCAGGCGAAGTCATCACAATGCCTTGCTCCGGTGTCCCCCTCAACAGTAGTATAGTCTGCGGCATAGTCAACCGGCTGTCAGATTGGCAGGCTTGCGGTACGGTGGCACGCGATGCCTTCTCCGCTCGAAGCGATGAAATGATCGCTTAACCTGCACGTGTTTAATGACTTAGCGACTATGTTCGCGGTCATTGGCGCGCCAGTTGCTTACCTCCGGGCCCAACGCACGTTGCGCGCCGCATTGGCAGACAGCATATCCCCGTGGAGCCCTTTTTCCGGAGATTTCGAGTATGGCAAAGAAGAAAGAAGCGTCCGACCCGAGCAAGATCAAACTCCAGCCGCTGGGCGACCGCGTGGTTTCGAGCGTGAGGAATCGGAGACCGTCACGGCCGGCGGCATCGTTCTGCCCGACACGGCCAAGGACAAGCCTACCCGGGGCAAGGTCGTCAGCGTCGGCGACGGCCGCATTCTGGATAACGGCAAGCGCAGCCCGTTGCAGGTGAAGGTGGGCGATCGCGTGTTGTTCAGCAGCTACGCCGGCGACACGTTCAAGCTGGGCACCCGCGAACTGCTGCTGATGCGTGAAGAAGACATTTTGGCCGTAATCAAGTAGGGATTAGGGATTGGAGGTCGGGGATTCGGGGCTCGGGACTCGGGATTGGCCCACTCACCACTCACCACTCACCACTCCCCACTGACAACTGACAACTGACAACAGACCACTATCACACGGAGTACCCCGTTCCATGGCAAAGATGATTGCATTCGATCAAGAAGCCCGCGACTCGCTGAAGCGCGGCGTTTCAAAGCTGGCGCAGGCCGTGAAGGTCACGTTGGGACCGCGCGGCCGCAACGTGATCCTTCAGAAAAGCTTTGGCTCGCCGACCGTCACGAAGGACGGCGTGACCGTGGCCAAAGAGATCGACCTGGAGGAGGTCTACGAGAATATGGGAGCCCGGATGGTCCGCGAGGTCGCCAGCAAGACCAGCGACGTTGCCGGCGACGGCACCACCACGGCCACGATTCTGGCCGAGGCCATTTTCAACGAGGGCCTGCGGGCCGTCGTGTCGGGCGTCAATCCGATCCAGCTCAAGCAGGGGATCGAGAAGGCAGTCGCCGACGTGACCGACAAGCTCAAGAGCATGTCGATCTCGGTGAAGAACAAGAAGGAAGAGATTGCCCAGGTTGGCAGCGTGGCCGCCAACAACGACGCCGAAATCGGCCGATTGCTGGCCGACGCGATGGAGAAGGTCGGCAAGGACGGCGTCATCACGGTCGACGAGGGCAAGAGCCTGGCCACCGAGGTCGAGTGGGTCGAGGGCATGCAGTTCGACCGCGGCTACCTCTCGCCCTACTTCGTTACCGATCCGGCCAAGATGGAGTGCGTCCTGGAAGACGCCTACGTGCTGATTAACGAGAAGAAAATCTCCAACGTCAAGGACATGGTGCCGGTGTTGGAGAAGGTCGTCAACTCGGGCAAGCCGCTGTTGCTGGTGGCCGAGGACGTCGACGGCGAGGCCCTGGCCACGCTCGTCATCAATCGGCTCCGCGGCACGCTAAAGGTCTGCGCGATCAAGGCGCCGGGCTACGGCGACCGCCGCAAGGCGATGCTCGAAGACATCGCCATCCTGACCGGCGGCACGGCCCTGTTTGAAAGCCTCGGCAAGAAGCTCGAGAACATGACCCTGGCCGAACTAGGCCGGGCGAAGAAGATCATCATCGACAAGGACAACACGACGATCATCGAGGGCGCCGGCAAGAGCGCCGAAATCAAGGGCCGCATCGAGCAGTTGCGCCGCGAGATCGAGAACACCACGAGCGACTACGATCGTGAGAAGCTCGAAGAGCGGCTGGCCAAGCTGGCCGGCGGCGTGGCGAAGATCAACGTCGGCGCCGCGACCGAGAGCGAGATGAAAGAGAAGAAGGCCCGGGTCGAAGACGCGCTGCACGCCACTCGCGCGGCCGTCGAAGAAGGCATTTTGCCCGGCGGCGGCGTGGCCCTGCTGCGTGCGGCTGGCCTGGTTAAGCCCGACGGTCTGAGCCAGGACGAAGAGGTCGGCTATAAGATCGTGCTGCGTGCTGTCCGTGCGCCGCTGACGCAGATTGCCAACAACGCCGGCCAAGACGGCGGCATCGTCTGCGAGAAGGTTTCCGAGGGCAAGGGCGCCTTCGGCTACAACGCCCTGACCGCTCAGTACGAAGACCTGGTCAAGGCCGGCGTCATCGACCCAACGAAGGTCATGCGCACGGCGCTGCAAAACGCGTCGAGCGTCGCCACATTGCTGTTGACCAGCGACGCCCTGATCGCCGATAAGCCGAAGAAGGAAAAGGCCCCGGCCATGCCGGCCGGCGATGAGGATATGTATTGAGAGACGGATTAGGGACTCGGGGTTAGGGAATCGGAATTCGGGACTCCGGCTTGGAAGCCATCCCCCAACGCCCAGTTCCTCCCGTTTAGCCCGGCCGCTTGTGGCCGGGGATCGGCGGAAAACGCATAGAGCCCGTCGAATGGTCGCAAGGACCGTTCGCCGGGCTTTCTTATTGCGTGTCGGCCGATTATAAACGTAATCTTGATGGCGACGGATAGCACCAAACATGGTCGACGTTTACCAATGCACGTTGAACTGATCGGCAAGATCGAGAACGTCGAGACAATGGCCGTCGGTGGGCGAATCCGCGAAATCATGCGTCTCCAACGGCAATTCGGCAACGCGCTGTCGTGCAACTCGAGGGCGTAGTGTCGATTCGGCTTCAAAGTGGCCGGATTTGCCGGGCAGAGGTACATTAGGACTTGTCCAGAAATAAGTGTTACAACTTTGAGGTGAATATGGTAAGCCGCTTTTCATGTGCAACAACAGCATGGAAGCGGCGGTGCGGCAACGGTTTGCCGATGTGGAGCACACCTTGAACGAGCGGCAGCGACGGATTTGGGCTGCGGCGGAGGCCAGGCAATTGGGATACGGCGGCGTATCGACGGTGACTCGGGCGACGGGCATCTCGCGGCGTGCCATTCACGTCGGGCTGCGCGAGTTGACCGACCACGGTGCCGCCGTTCCCAGAGAGCGAATCCGTCGGCCCGGTGGAGGACGCAAGCCTTTGACGGCCAGGCAACCGGAACTCGAAGATGTCCTGGATGCCCTGGTCGAACCAACCTCGCGGGGCGACCCCATGTCGCCGTTGCGGTGGACGTGCATGAGTGTGCGGCGACTTGCGGCCGAACTGCAACGGAAGGGCTTTCGGATTGGGCGACAAAAAGTCGCCGACTTGTTGCACGGCATGGGCTACAGCCTGCAAGCCAACCGCAAAACACGCGAAGGAGCCAATCATCCCGACCGTAATGCCCAATTCGAGTACATCAACCAGCAGGTGAAAGCGTTTCAGCGCCGTGGCCAACCCGTGATTTCCGTAGACACGAAGAAGAAGGAACTGGTTGGGGATTTCTGCAATGGCGGCCGGGAATGGCGGCCGCGCGGTCAGCCCCTGGAAGTGCGAACGCACGATTTCCAGGACGCCGCTTTGGGCAAGGTCGTCCCCTATGGCGTGTACGATTTGACGCACAATGAAGCGTGGGTCAGCGTTGGCATCGACCACGACACCGCTGAATTCGCTGTCGCTTCGATTCGTCGTTGGTGGCGCACGATGGGAAGAAAACGATTTCCCAACGCCGCCCGCCTGTTGATTACCGCCGACAGCGGCGGCAGCAACGGCGCCAGATCGCGTTTGTGGAAGGTGGCTTTGCAGCGATTCGCCGACGAAACAGGCTTGAAGGTAAGCGTTTGCCACTTTCCGCCCGGAACGAGCAAGTGGAACAAGATCGAACACCGTTTGTTCTGCCATATCACTCGCAACTGGCGAGGACAGCCTCTGTTGAGCCGTGAGACCATCGTACAACTGATTGGACGCACCACAACGGAAGCCGGGTTGGCGGTCCAGGCCGGCCTTGACCACCGAACCTACATTCAAGGCATCACAATTACGAAACAAGAACTGGCCCAAGTCCGCCTCCATCCAGCAACTTTCCACGGTGACTGGAACTATACAATCCGGCCAACACGACACAATCGTCAGTTCTAACACTTATTCCCGGACAATTCCTAAGTCGGGAATTGGCTGAGAGAACAAAGAAGGGAACAAGGGTGACAGCCACCCAAATTGACAAGACCGGGGTGTCTTGGTAGAAGGCCGTGAATGCCACGACCGAATCGATACTCTCTGGGCGGAATGGTCTTCCACGTCACCAACCGTGGCGTCGGTCGGCGATCGCTGTTCACTAAGGACGAGAACGTCTCGGCGTTTGACTGAGGTGGACCGGGTTGTGGAGGAATTGTTGCGAACTCGCCGGATGCGCCTGTGCGCGCACCGTGTGATTTCGAACCATTGGCATGTTGTGGTGTGGCCGGGGCGTGATGGCGACCCGCCGCCGATGCGAATCGATGCAAACTCGACTCTAGAGCGGCGAGCGGTCTGGCACCACCGCACGCACCGCGACTCCGAATTATCGCCGCAGGTCGTTACGCCGGTTTAGCCTTCGGAGATTGCGACTTCAACCTCCAGAGCCGAAGGTTGCAGGGTTGAACGCTCCCGCTGTCTCTTCACCGCAACCTGGCCCGCTCACGAATGGCATCGAAGTTCCATTGTTCCAGCAACTCGCCATCGCGGAAGACCTCGACCAACTCGTCCTTGCCGGGCTCGTGGGTCTTGCGGGTCACATAGGTGTCGCTGGGTGCGCCACTCTTCCGAACCAGCTTCAAGCGACCGCTCTTGCTCACTTTGCCTTTGTCAGTGACAGGGTTCTTGTAGACCTCCCGCTTCTCGCCGTTGACGGTCACGGAGGAGCACTTGAAAGCGAACTTCAGCGTGTCCCGGTTGAGCTTCTGCAGGAGGCCACCGCCCGATCCAAACGCGATGTTGTCCGCCGAAAATCCGGCCGCCTGCATCGCGTAGAGGATGCGATCGAGCATCTCGAAGTCGACCCGGTCGCCTTGGATCACACGGACGTGTTGGTCGAGCACCTTATAACCCTTGGCGTTGGTCGTATAGCCGAGCTTCTCTGCCAGGAGCGACATGACGTTGGGCGTGCCACTGGCCAATATGTCAGGCGGATCGCCGCTGTCCGGTCGGATGACGAGCGTGCCATCGCGGCTCAGTACCGCGTCTCGGAGCGTGCCGCCCCAAATATCGGCGCATGCTTCAAATATGTTGAAGCTGTCCGAGACCACGGCCACAGGGCCTGTAGGGTATTGCTTCAGCATGTTCCGCATGGCGTCGTCCTCATGCGCCTGCCCCCATGCCGTGATCGTGGAATGCTCTGCGGCCGGAATGGAGAAGCCGGCCATCCGATGGCCGTAGTAGTCTCGTGCCATGGCGATCCCGGCGAAATTGTCTGTGCCCTTGAAGCTGATGAGATGGGCCATGCCACCGATCCCGGCCGTCTCCTGACTGGAGACGCCGCGGTAGCCGAAATCGTGCAGCTTGAAGTCGATGTCGTCTGGGTTGCCGGTACGCTCCAGGTACTTGCGCAGAAGAGCCTTCATCTCTCGGCTTTGTGTGGCTACGGTGGACGGGTACCACGTCTGCACAAGCAGCGTTTCCAGGTAGTTCGTCAGCCAGAAGCATGCCGGGTCGGTGTTCTCGACAGTCATCAAGACGTTGTGACAGGGAACCACGGTGCCTTCGGGCACGCACTTGATCCGCAGCGGAAGCGCGCCGTCATGCTTGCGGTAAATGTGCTCCCAGCCGGCGCGATTGAAGAGGGTCTTGTCGCCCAGATGCTGGGCCACCTGCTCCTCAGCCTCGTCGATCTTGTCGGGCGTGACCACTTGTCCCTGCATGTAGCGGAGCATGAGGTACTGGGGGCCGAAGAACACCACATCATGCCACTTGCCGCCGCGACTCTCAAAGTAGGAATACACAATCTGCGTACCGGGCGGATACTGTTTCCAGTGCGTGAACTTGTAGCTGTCGGTCATCAAGATGATGTTATTCGCTGCGTGCGGCGTGCTGATTCGCATGGCCTTGCCTGCGGGCCTTATGCGGCCTTACTTGAGAATCGTGGGGCGGTCTTCCTTGTGGGACGGCGCCATACTTGGCGGCAATCTTCCGCAAGAGCGCATTGCGATACGGGAACCAGATGCAGTGAGGGATGATTTCGATGCGGCCGGTGGCCACGTCTTCGTAGGGCATGCCGACCTTGCAGTTTTTCAGTCGCTCGGAATCGATCGAGTGCGACTCTTCGAAGGGGAGCACGGCCACGCGCAGATACGTGACCGGCGATGGCAGCCCGGTGCGCCGTTTCGTGCGATGGCGTTTCCATAGTCGCCAGACCGTGTGGATCATGCCGGACAGCACGTGGCGGCCGAACACGTGCCGCATGTTCATGGTGCCGAGCACCCAGGGGACGAGCGCACCGAGGCATAGCAGCTTGCCATGCCACCGCTGCACGGTCTTTTTGGGGTCCAGGCGCGAGAGCGTCGGTTCGATGCGCCGGACCAGGTCGGCGAACTCTCCGGCCGCTCGGGAAAGCGGCTTGTTCAGATAGTGATTGACACCGCGGTAGCCCGCAGGGCCGGGGATCAGGAAGGTGATCGACTCGCAGTTCGGATGTACCCCAGCGAAGAACAGGAAGCCCGACGAGGGGCGGTCGCGGAAGAAGGGGCGCATGACCTTCAGCCAATGGCTCATGCCGGCGGGGATGAACTCGACGCCACCATCCTGCACGCCGGCCGCGACCATCTTTTCGACGTCGTCGGCCGTCGTGTGCTGTGTCACTTCAAAGGTGCCCGGCTTCCAATTTTCGTATAGGGGGATGATCCCCAAATCGGAGACCAGTTGCCGGTTTTCGTAGCAGAACTGGATCAGGTCGCCAAAGCATTGGTCGTTAATGCCCAAGGCGGCGCAGGCGATAATGGTGTGTTTGCGGCGGCTGTATTTCTTGAGATTTTCCAGGGCCTTCATTTTCTTGTCGAAAATCGCACCGTTATTGCGCAGCCGCGCATAGATGTCGCGGTGGCGGCCGTCGAAGCTAAGCCGCAGTCCGACGCCCGCCGCGCACAGCTTGCGACAGTAGTCCTCGTCGGCCAGTCGCAACCCATTGGTCGTGATCTGGGTGTCGACGCCGTGTCGTCGCCCAAGTTCGATGATCTCGAACATGTCGTCGCGGACGGTCGGCTCGCCGCCGAAGAGATTCACGACCGGCCGTGGGCGCATCTGGGTAACCGCGGCGAACACCTTGTCGAAGTATTCCAACGGCGGGTTGAACTCGAAGCCCATCTCGCGGAGCGAAAAGCCGCAGATGGGGCAATCCATGTTGCAGTGGTTCGTAACGTCCATGAAGAGCATGGCCGGCGCGTGATCGATCCGGCACCGGTCGCAGTTCACGCTGCACGGCGTCGGCCGCTCGAGCGCTTCCGGCCACAACTCGCGTTTGGCCTGCCAAGCCACGGCGTCGGAACTGATCAGCGATTCGGTCACGCCACAATCCGGGCACGACTTGCGAATCCACACCTGTCCATCGCCAAAATGGTAGTCGGCCGGGACCCTCGCCCCGCACTTTGCACACAGACCCGTGCTCTTGGCAGCCATACGCGCGCCTCCTTGCTTGGATCACTCCGCCGCGATTCTACCGGACGACATGGCGCGGAGAGTACCAACTTGGCCGGATTGAAGCAACCTCGATCGGGCCGCTAGCAGACCGCCAGCAGGGCTATCGCTGCCCGCGTCGGCGGGTTCATACGGTGGCCGGCTCGGCCACGACGGACGTGTCGGGCGGCCATGGCTGTAGCACTTCCGGAGGCACCGGTCGGCTGCCGCCAAACGCCTGCTCCGGGTGGCCCTGGGCGATGCGCTGCATCTCGGGAAGGCGACGCATGAAGGCGGCCAGCAACTGGGGATCGAACAGCGTCCCGGCGCCGGCGTGCATGATCGCCAGGGCCTCGTCATCGGGCAGGGCCGGCCGATTGACGCGATCGTGCGTCAAGGCATCGTACACGTCGACGATCGAAACGATGCGAGCGCTTTCGGGGATGTCCTTGCCGGCGAGGCCGCGAGGATAGCCCTTGCCGTCCCAGCGCTCGTGGTGATTCAGCGCGATATCGCGCGCCATTTGCAGCATCGGCACTTTGGATCCCGCGAGAATTTCCGCGCCGATGCGCGTATGGGTCTTCATCACCTCGTATTCTTCCGAGGTGAGCTTGCCGGGTTTCTGAAGGATCGCGTCCGGAATACCGATCTTGCCGATGTCGTGCATGGGCGCCGCCTGACGAATGGTATCGAGATCGTCGCCCATCCAGTGGGCGGCCCTGGCCAGCGCCTGGCTCAACAGGCCGGTCCTGCGGATGTGCATTCCCGTTTCCTCGTCGCGCCACTGCGAGGCTGACGCCAAGCGACACAGCACCTCCTCCTGGGCGCTGCGAATGTCGGCGGTTTGCTCGCGGACTCGCTCTTCCAGGTGCAGCCGGTGATTGATGCTCAGCAACAGGTAACCGGCGGCCATAACCGTGAAGACCAGCCCGGCAATCAAGACGCCCAACGCCCACCAGGTTCGATGGGCAGCCTCGAACTCTGCCGTCGGGGCGCAGATGATCGTCCACGGATGGCCGGCCACGTCGAGCCGAATCGTGTAGCGTGCACCTGACCCTTTCAGCAGCGACCGGGCATCGACGAGATTGCCGGGGCGCTCGCGGAGCCGCGACGCGTGGACATAGAATGGCTGCTTGCCGGAGTCGGTAGGATCGTACAACCCGATGTCAATTCCTTCGGGCTGCAACTTGCCAACGGCCGAGGCGATCATCTCGCTCGGGCGAAAAACGCCAAGAATGAAACCGGCAAGATACCGGCGACGGTCGGCCACGTCGTCGACGGGCTTGCCCTTTTCATAGACCGGCAGGTAGACGAGGAAGCCCTCGGTCGGTTCCGCGTCCTCGATCATCGTGATCCGCCCGCTGGCCACGGTCTTGCCCGTGTCGCGAGCCAGCCGGAGCGACGCGAGCCGAGCGGGCTCGGAAGCGAGATCGAACCCATAGACGGACGGGTCGCCCGGCCGAGGACCGACGTAGGAAATCGGAAAGTACTCGTCGCGCTGCGCCGCCGGCGCCAGCCGGCCGTCCCCGCCAAGGTCCGTGATGTGGAATCCCTCAATTCCCTGGCGCCGCTCGGCTTCCACAATTCCGCGCGACGATCCTCAGGCACGCGCGGCACCCATTCGACGGCTTGGATGCTGTTGGATCGCGAAAGAAACGGGTCGAGCGTCTCGTGGAACTCGTCGCGTTCGATGCGTCCGTCGCTGGCCAACGATGATCGAACCAGTTCCAACATGGCGACTTCGGTGTCGAAGGCACTCTTCACCGCAATCGCTCGATCCTCGGCGGCCAGGCGGAATGCCTTGTCGATGTTCTGGTGCTCCCAAGTGTGAATCACCAAGAAGACCATCAGCGAGAACGCCGCTCCGACGCCGAGCACCCACACCACGGGCTGGCAATGCTGACACAGCCGCAACCGGTCCGAGTTTTCCTGCGGTGGACGCTGGTTCATCGTCATCCCCCGAAGAAACTATAGGTCCGATTCGGAGCGCACAAGTCTCGCGACGCCCGCCAGTTTTGACGTTCGTGCGGATTGTGCGAGGCTAAAGTAACAAAGGAGTAACAAAGGAGTCAGAGTAACAAAGGGCTCAGAACTATTTTTCAGAGATTGCCGTTCGAGGGCGTCCCCGGAGGCGAATTATGAGACCCTGACCTCCTGCCCCCAGAGGCACGAACCGGGAAGACGAAGGGGCCACGAGTCTGTAGTTGCTCCGTACCGGCCCAATAAAAGACTGCCGCGGTAGGAACGCCGGTTGCCAGGCGTCCCCAGCACAGATCCGTACGTGAAGGATTACTTCATACGGCTCTTACCTCGGGTTGGTGACAATCAATCGCTCATCGGGATAGGGATGTAGTATCTGGGCGTTGAAAAGCCATCGCCCGAAAGGTCGCTTGGAGCGGGCAGCGCACCGTCGGTCAGATATTTTTCGTCTACCTCGTTTTCGAAACCGATGCTATTCCTTGAAAAGCGGGACGCGCATCCGCCATAGGGCAATGAGTATCATCGGACTGACAATCACAGCACCGATAACGATGCCCACACACCCGGACAGGACGTACTTGATCGCAGTTTTCATCGTGCCGCATGCTTTCTCGATAATTGTTGGTAGTGACCGTGGCTAAGTGCTGATTACGCAGAACGCTTCCGGCAAGCAAGCAAGAACGCAATGCCAATCCCGCCGCCCGCACCAATACCAGCTTCGCGCGGCGTGAGACAAGTCTGTCGATGTTTCTGCGGCTGACGCGCACTCGCCGTGCGCACAACATGAATCTGCGCACCTGTTTGTCCCCCTCGTATGCCCCATTGGACGGTGGCACGGCCTGTTCCTGTTGTGGACCACAACATTCAATCGCCACCTCGTTTGCGCGTGACATCATTTTGAACCCTGACGGCAGAAGACCAAGATTCATGAATACTTACAGGCAGCGTGACACATCGACCTGGAAACGGCATTGCGTGGCACTGGCTTTGCCAGTGGGGAATTGCAGGCGACCTCGGGCACCGGCAAAGCCAGTGGCACCCAAATCAGCCTTCCGTACGCTCCTTCAACTGCGAGAGACTACGCTACCGGTTCTTCTCGCAGAACTCCGCCATGAACTCGGCGAGGCGCTTGACGCCTTCAATCGGCATGGCGTTGTAGATCGATGCGCGGCAGCCGCCGACCGACCGATGCCCCTTGAGTTCGTATAGCCCTGCGCTCAGCCGCTTGCTTGAGGAACGGCTCGTCGTGGGCGGTGTCGGCCAGACGGAAGGGCACGTTCATGATCGAGCGGCTGTCCGGCTCGGCGTGGCCCTGATAGAAACCGGCAGAGCGATCGATCGCGTCGTAGAGCAACCCAGCCTTACGGCGATTGATCTCGGCCATCTTCTCCAGACCGCCGATCTCGCGGACCAGCCAATCGGTGACGAGCTTGACCATGTAGATGGCGAACGTCGGCGGCGTGTTCAGGAGCGATTTACCCCCGGCCAGCACCTTGTAGTTGAGCATCGACGGCAGGTCGGCCGGCGACCGCTCGACCAGGTCATCGCGGATAATCACCATCGTGACTCCCGCGGGACCGGCGTTCTTCTGGGCACAGGCGAACAGGATGCCGTACTTGTCGATCGGCACGGGCCGGCACAGAAAGTCGGACGACGCATCGCAAACCAACGGCACACCGCCCGTCTCGGGCACCTTCTGGAACTGCACGCCCTGGATGGTCTCGTTCGAGGTGAAGTAGACGTACGTGGCGTCACCGTTTAGGTTCAGCTCGTCTTGCCGCGGCACGCGATTGAAATTGCCCGGCTTTCCGTCCCACGCAACGTGAACCGTGCCTTGCGTCTTTGCCTCGTCGTGGGCCTTCTTGCTCCACGTGCCGTCGACGATGTAATCGGCCGACTTGCCGCCGCGCAGCAGATTCATCGGCACTATGCCGAACTGCATGAGCGCCCCGCCTTGCAGGAACAGCACACGGTAGTTTTCCGGAATGCTCAGCAGGGTGCGGAGATTGGCCTCGGCCTGGTTGATGATCTTCTCAAACGTCTTCGAGCGGTGGCTGATCTCCAGGATCGAGATGCCCGTTCCGGGCAGGGCCAACAGATCGCGCTGGGCCTCCTCAATTGCCGGCAATGGCAACATGGCCGGGCCCGGCGAAAAATTGTAAACGCGCTTTTCCATGTCTTCGTCCTGTTCGGCGAGGTCTGGCATCGATTCCGATGTCCCCTCTCCCTTCTGGAGAGGGTTCGGGTGAGGACAGCAAAATAGTCCTTAAAGTGTACCGCGTGCCTTGCGAGTGTCTAGTGTCCGGCCGCGTCCATCGCGCCAATCGACAATCACCAATTATCAATCAGCATTCCACCGTCGTCTCAGTCCAAATGCGCATGCCGAATCGCCGCCAGCGTGCGTACAGCGGGCTTCGATTTTCCGGCATGGTCGACCAGTCCGCCGTTGGAGAAGTCGTGTGGCTGGCTGTCGCGAAGCTGATTCCACAGCACGCCTTGCACGAGCGGCTTGGCCAGCGACAAGGGAACGTAGCGGGCGATCCAGGCCTGCTGGGCGGCCGGGCTCCAATCGCTCGACGGCATCGCCTCCTTGTGTTGGGCCAACGCGTCCGCTGCGTCACCGCTTGGCGCCGACAGCGAAAGCCACAGCGGCAGGCCCAGCAAGCTCCAAATGTCCAACTGCCGGCTGAACTCCAGCGGGTGGCGCGGAAGCGTTCCGCCCGGGCAGTAGCCGACGTTCATTTCCATCACCAGGCCGCCCAGCCCGAGGCCCGACCGGACCAGCGCGTCGGCGAAGTGCAGCGGCGGAAAGTCGGACTCGCGTGCGCGCAGGTACTCGGCCCACGGCTGATCGAACGAAACCAGTGCCGGCGTGTTCGGGTCGAGCGAGCGGACCAACTCGACGGTTCGGGCCACCAGCCTGCAGGCGCTCCTGTTCGGACAGGGCAAGCGCGTCGGCAAGCGTTCACCCGGCCGGCGCAGATCCAGTAGTCGACCTTGCCGCGATACCGCTCGACGGCCGCCCGGACGAATCCGGACGAAAACTCCAGCATGCTCTCGAAATCGTCCTCGAACAGGTAGAACCAATCGGGCAGGTCGTGGGGGTCGAGCATCAGCAGCGGGCCGGCCACACCTTCAGGCCGTGCTCGCGGCACCACTCGATCTGCCGGTCGCTCGTGGTCCAGGAGAATGTGCCCTCGGTGGTCTCGCGTATCGCGCCAGCGGATGGGCACCTCGGCCGCATTGAATGTTCGCAGGAACTGCCGGGCCGTATGATCGTCCAACAGCGTGCTGCCCAGGTTGGCGCCGAGGAAGGCGGGCAGCTTCGCACCGTTGCGGCGGCGAACCGCCAGGGCCTGTTCGGCATAGACATCGGCCAGCCGGTCGCCGGCGCATCCAGCGCCAGGCGAAGTGCCGCCTCGGCGTGCTCGGCCGACATCGTCGGCTCGTTCTGGGCCACCGCCGCCCAGGAAAATCGCTCCACCGCCTCGGCCAGCCTGGCCTGAACCGCCGGCGGGACCGACAGCCCGATGGCCTGCCACTCGGCAAGCTGATTGCGGACCTGGACGATCGTGCCCCGGGCCAGCTCCAAGCGGCAGCAGGTACGGCTCCGGCCGCTCCATCAGGCGTTCCGGTGGCTGAGCGTCAGTGTGCCGAGGCCCTTCGACCGGCCCAGGGGATGTGGACATTGCCGGAGTCGGAGACCGATCGTTGGAGGACCAGTTCTCCCCCGTCGATGCTGGCCCGCACCGGCCAGGGGACCCGATCGATCCCCGACAGGTAGGCCTGCTGCGTCATCTCCTCTGTGATGCGATCGGCGGAACGACACGAAATCGCATCACGCCCATCGGATGCGGTATCCTCGCCAAAGAAGACAGGGCCTCAATAGTCCAATTTACCGGTCCCGGCGTGGCCCGACAAGCAGCCCTGGCCCAGTACCCGCTGGTCAACGCGCCGGCTGCTTCGGTATATTCGAGAGGCGTCGGAGTGATTCGCGGCCATGCGGCCGCATTTGCGGGTGGTTCACTCGTCGCTGTCAACGCAGACTGGCAAGCAATGAGCGGCTTGATCATGACCAAGACGTCGTTCGAGAAACATCCTTGCCCGGCCTGGCGGTCGCGGCGGGGAAAGGTGCGCGACATCTACGACCTGGGCGACCGGCTCCTGCTGGTCAGCACCGACCGGATCAGCGCGTTCGACTGGGTGCTGCCGACGGCCATCCCCGACAAGGGCCGGGTGCTGACGCAGATCGCCGCCTTCTGGTTCGAGCTGCTCGGCGAGCCGAACCACCTGATCACCACCGACGTGGAGCAGATGGACCTGCCCGCCGGGCGCGGACCGTCGCCATGCTGGCCGGCCGCTCGACGCTCTGCCGCAAGGCCGAGGTCGTGCCGATCGAGTGCGTCGTCCGCGGCTATCTGGCCGGCTCGGGCTGGAAGGAATACCAGCAGAGCGGCACGGTCTGCGGCATCGAGCTGCCGGCCGGGCTGACGAGAGCAGCCGGCTGCCCGAGCCGATCTTCACCCCGGCGACCAAGGCCGCGGCGGGCCACGACGAGAACATCTCGTTCGAGCGGATGGCCGAGATCGTCGGCCGCGACCTGGCCGAGGAGTTGCGGCGGCGGTCGCTGCGAGTTTTCGAGCGCGGGTCGGAGTATGCCCGGCAGCGCGGCATCCTCATCGCCGACACGAAGTTCGAGTTCGGCCAGGTCGGCGACGAGCTGCTGCTGATCGACGAGGTGCTCACGCCCGACAGCTCGCGGTTCTGGCCGGCCGACCAGTACGAGCCCGGCCGGGCAGCCAGCCGTCGTTCGACAAGCAGTTCGTCCGCGACTGGCTCTCGGCGACCGACTGGGACAAGAACAGCCCCCCGCCGCCGCTGCCCGACGACGTCGTGGCGCAAGACCCGGCAGAAGTACGTCGAAGCCTACGAGCGGCTGACCGGCCGGGCGTTCGCCTGAAGAGATCAACGAGGGACCATTCTCCGTGCATTCCGAGCGAAGCGACAATCTCCGCTGATTGTCCGGCGGGATCGTTCGCTACGCTCAGAAGGACGCGTTGCTCAGGGCGATCCGTGTAGAGTGATCCATGCTTTGCGGAGAGACCGCCGATGATCGACTTCCGCAAGCGGATTCTGATGCTGGGCTACGGGGCCGTCGCGCAGTGCACGCTGCCGATCCTCCTGCGGCACTTCCGCGTCGCGCCGTCAGAACATCACGGTCATGGATTTCGAGGACCGCTCGGAGGCGCTGGCGCCCTGGACGGCCAGGGCGTGCGTTTCGTGCGGCAGCGGATCACGCCGGAAAATCTCGGCTCGGCGTTGGAAAAACACCTTTCGGCCGGCGATCTGCTGATCGATCTGGCCTGGAACATCGACTGCTGCGAAATTCTCCAGTGGTGCCACGACCGCGGCGTGCTGTACCTGAACACGTCGGTCGAGGTTTGGGATCCGTACACCGGGGCCACGGAAAAACATCCCACCGAGCGGACGCTCTATTGGCGGCACATGAACATCCGCCGCATGACGGCCGGCTGGAGCGAGCCAGGCCCTACCGCCGTGCTCGAACACGGCGCCAACCCCGGCCTGATCTCGCACTGGACGAAGCAGGGACTGATCGACATCGCCCAACGGCTGCTGGACGACAAGAAGGTCGACGGCCGCGACGCCGAGGAAATCCGCCAGTTCGTCGACGACCAGACCTTCAACCGGCTGGCCATGAAGCTCGGCGTGAAGGTGATCCATTGCAGCGAGCGCGACACGCAAATCACCGACCGGCCGAAGCAGGTCGACGAGTTCGTCAACACCTGGAGCATCGAAGGCTTTCGCGAGGAAGGCATCACCACGGCCGAGATGGGCTGGGGCACGCACGAGAAGCAACTGCCGCCGTTGGCGTACCAACATGCCGACGGGCCGCGCAACCAAATCTGCCTGGCCCGGATGGGCATCAACACCTGGGTCGTCTCCTGGGTGCCCCACTACTCGATCCGCGGCATGATTATCCGCCACGGCGAGGCCTTTACCATCTCCGACCACCTGACCGTCTGGGAGGACGGCAAGCCGGTCTATCGGCCCACCGTCCACTATGCCTATTGCCCCTGCGATTGTGCGATCGTCTCGCTGGAGGAGCTGCGCGGGCCGCGACTACGAGCTTGCAGCCGAAACTGCGGATCATGCGCGACGAGATCATCGGCGGGGCCGACATTCTCGGCGCGCTGTTGATGGGCCATGCCTACAATTCGCTGGTGGACCGGCAGCGTGCTGAGCATCGAGGAGTCGCGGCGGCTGGTGCCCCACCAGAACGCCACGACGATGCAGGTGGCGATCTCGGTCGTCGCGGCGGCCATGTGGATGGTCGAGCATCCCAATCGTGGCGTGTGCGTGCCCGACGATCTGCCGCACGAGTACATTCTGGACATCGCCCGGCCGTATCTCGGCGAGTCGTTGTCGATCCCGTCCGATTGGACGCCGCTGAAATACTACGTCAACAACTTCCACGGCTACAACCAGCCCGACCTCGATTTCGGACGACCCGTGGCAGTTCAAGAATTTCCTGATTACCGACGGGGATTGATGAGAGACGGAGGGACATTGGGGCCGCAACAGCCGCCGAGGAGGCCGCCATGAGACACGCGACTATTTTTTCCTGCCGCGTTGCGTTGATCGTCTGGGGCGCCGTATTCGTGGGGTTGGTCGGCTGCTCGCAAGCCGGCGATCCGCCAGGCCACGACGCGGCCAAGTCACAAGGAGAGAAGAAGATGATCAAGGTCACCAGTACGGCGTTTGCCGAGGGGCAGGTGATTCCCAAAAAGTACACGGGCGACGGCGCCGACGTGTCGCCTCCGTTAGCTTGGTCCGGAGTTCCCGACGGCACGAAGGCTCTGGCGCTGATCTGCGACGATCCCGACGCCCCGCGGCCCGAGCCCTGGGTCCACTGGGTCATCTACAACATTCCGCCGGATGCGAAGGGCTTGCCCGAGGGCGTGCCGCGCAGACGCGAAGTTGAAGGAGCCCAACGGCGCGCTGCAAGGCGTCAACTCCTGGCCTGCCACGGGATACCGCGGGCCGAAGCCGCCCGTGGGACACGGCGTGCATCACTACTACTTCAAGCTCTACGCGTTGGACAAGCAACTGCCGGCAACGCCCGGGCTGGACAAGAAAACGCTGCTGAAGGAGATGCAGGATCACAAACTGGCCAAAGGCGTGCTCATCGGGACGTACGAACGGTAGCATCGCGAGTTGCCGGGGGACTGTCCGCTTGGCAAGAGTGGAAGTTATTGCGGCACGGCGGCCAACATCGCGAGTTGCCGGCGCGGGACGATCCTTACCCCGCGTCTTCCGCGGCCGCAACTACTGGGCGGCGCATCAGGCACGACCAACCCGGATAGCCGTTCTGACAGGCCACCGCCTCCAATCGCATCGGCCGAACATGGACGAACTCGAAGAGCCGCCCCAACTCGCCATGGATTTCATCGTCGGTCACTGGCGGCAGCCACGGCTCCGACTGGTCGTCCGGCGCACCGGCCAGACAGAGATAGTGAGACCCGGGCTTGGTGACCCGCCACAACACGTCGAGATACCGATCCAGATTCACGTGCCGCAAGGCCTGATATACGCCGCACTCATAAACAAGGTCGAACTGCGGCGCGCCACGGACGAACTCGAAGATGTCCGCCAGCACGAAGTGAATGGCGGCGTCTTGCCGTTCCGCGCCACCCGGGCCCGCTCCAGCGCAATCGCCGAACAATCGACGGCCGTCACTTCGAAACGGTGGCGCGCCAAAAGAATGGCGTCCGCGCCGGTGCCGCAGCCGATCTCCAACACCGTCTGCGGCCGCAGCCGGTACTCGTCCAGCGCCGCGATCAACGCCGCCTTCGGCGCGCTTGAGTCCCAGGGCGGCGTCCCCTCGCGGTAGGCAGCCTCCCAATCGGCAGGATTTCGGTATGCAACCTTCGACGGCTCCGTCATGGTTCTCTCAATCTGAAAGAAAGTGCAATCCCTCAGTGTGCGACTTCGCCCCGCGGTTTGCAAGAGGCGCTATGGCAAGAGACAATTTGACGGGCGTCGAACCGGCTCCAGGCCCACGGGCTGCAACCCGGGGACTGTCCCAGTTTTCGTGTCAGCGAAAATGGGACTGTCCCCTTTTGCCGAGGCCGCAGGCTCTACTATGCCCAACGACGCCTCCGCGACGGCTACCTTGCCACCTGCTCGCGGACGAACCGCACTTGCGGCTTTCCGCCACCGGGCGTCGGAGTGCCGACCAGATACTCGGCCATGTATCGTTGGCGCTCCCTGCTGTTTTTCGGCGGGCGGAAGCTGTCGCCCTTTTGCAGGATGGGCCGCAGTTCGGAAATGCCGCCAAACTCCCGCGCACCGGCCGCCTGGCACGGAAACCAACGCCCGTTGCCTTGTCCGTCTTCAAGGTAGAACTCGGGATAACAGTGGCCGGGCACCCAAACGGTTCGGGCCGGAATGTCCGCCGCTCGGCAAATCGCGATGAACAGCGACGTTAGCTCCTCGCAGTCGCCCGTCCCGTCTTTCAACGCCGCGACGGCGCCCTTCAGCGGTCCGTTCTGGTACTTGACCTTCTGCCGGACCCAATCGTAGATTGCCTCGACCTTGTCCCACGCCTTCGTCTTGTCGGCTCCGATGGTCTTGGCCAGTTCGCGGATCTTCGGATCGCGGCTTTCGATCTTCGGGCTTGGCAACAAGTAACGGCGGATGCCGGCCGGCAACTTCTTCGGATCGGCCAGCACGAACTTGTCCGTCTTCTCCGGCGGCAAGATCGCGCTGCGACGAATCTCGAGCGTCACCAGCGCCGTGACCTCCTCGCCCGCCGCCAGGTTCGCAATGCGGACATTCGCGATCTTCGCCCCGCCATCGACCAGTTCGTACCGCAACTTGACCTCGGGCGAAATGTCCTCCTTGACAGTCCGCACCTCCTGCTCCGGCCACTCGGTTGGCACCGGAAAATAGCCGGCCAGCTTGCGACACGTGCCGCCCGAGGCACGGACCACCATGCCTGTCCGCCACTGCGAGGTCCGCGACTGGCCGACCTTCACCTCTGTCGCGTCAGGCGCCTTGAATTGTGCCAGCGCCGGCGCAGCCCCAGAGAAGCACACTGCTAAAATGCTAACGAAGACCCGACAAATCCACATGACAATCTCCTTAGCCGTCCCTTTTTATCTATTCTATGCCAATCTACAGTCCAACACACGCGAAAACAGCACTACATCATGCCGCAGAGGGGTGCGATGGCTGTAAGAGCCGGATGGCTTCCGCTATGCTGAAGTCTCACAATGCAAGGAGTCTGTGATGCCGGATACCCGACCCGAGCGACAGCGTATTTTGGATACGATGAGTGCCTTTCGGCCTGCGTGCGTCATCGGCGCGGCGGCAGAGCTTGATCTATGGACCGTTCTGGCCCAGCAGCCGCAGACCGCCGACGAGTTGGCCGGCCGGCTTGGCGCAAACCTTCGTGCATTGACGATGCTGTTGGACGCCGTGGTTGCCATGGGGCTGTTGGAGAAACACGACTGGCGGTACAACGTTCCGGCAGAATTGCGCGACTGGCTCGTGGCCGACGGTTGCGACACGATCCTGCCGATGCTCCAACACGCCGCCTGCATCGCACGTGGCTGGGCCCAGTTGGCCGCGGTCGTCAAGCAGGGTGCGCCGGCACCGCGGCAGCCAAGCATCCGCGGCGCCGAGGCGGACCGCGCCGCGTTCATCGGCGCCATGCACAGCGTCTCGGGGCCTGCGGCCGACGGACTGGTCGCGCAGCTCGCGCCGCTCGAAATTTCGCCATCTGCTCGACGTCGGCGGGGCGTCGGGCACGTGGACGCTGGCCTTTCTCCGGGCCGTGCCAACGGCCACGGCCACGATCTTCGACTTGCCCGACGCTATTGAACAAGCCCGGCGCCGGCTGGCGGCCACACCGCTTGCCTCGCGCGTCACGTTGGCCGCCGGCGACTTCTACGTCGACGCTCTCCCGCCCGGCGCCGATTACGCTTGGGTTAGCGCCATCTGCCATCAACATTCGCACGCGCACAATCGCGAGCTGTTCACCAAGGTACACAAGGCCCTGACGCCAGGCGGCCACATTGCGATTCGCGACATGGTGATGGACGACGACCGCACGGCACCTCGCGAGGGCGCGCTGTTTGCCATCAACATGCTGGTCAACACCGATAGCCGGCGGCACTTTCACGTTCGCGGAATACGCCGAGGATCTGCGTACCGCCGGCTTCGAAAACCCGCGACTGGCCGTACGTCATGAAGCGATGAACTCGGTAGTCGTGGCCGATAGGCCGTAACGCGTGTGCAAGGCAGCAGGCACTTGACCGCCGCCGACCGCGCTTATAAACTGATGGGTTTGGGCGTTGTCGGCAATAGTTACCGAGGATTGGGCCGTGCCTGCGACTTGCGTGATCGGATTGCAGTGGGGCGACGAGGCAAAGGGCAAGATCGTCGACCTGCTGACCGAACAGCACGACATCGTGGTCCGCTACCAGGGCGGGGCCAACGCCGGGCACACAGTCGTCCGCGAGGGCCAGACGTTCAAGCTCTCGCTGGTGCCCAGCGGCATCTTTCGGCCCGAGGTGCAGTGCGTCATCGCCAGCGGCGTGGTGCTGAACCCGGCCAGCCTGCTGGCCGAAATCGACGGCCTAGCGGCCCGCGGCGTGAAGGTCGAGCAAAATCTCATCATCAGCGATCGGGCGCATGTGATCTTTCCCTGGCACGTCGAGGAAGATCGGCTGCTGGACAAGCAGTGCACCAGCGGCGAGGCCATCGGCACCACGATGCGCGGCATCGGACCGTGCTACCGCGACAAGGTCGGCCGCGTCGCTGGCCGTCCGGCTGGGCGACATGTATCGGCCCGAGTTCCGCGGCCGGATCGAACTGATCACGCGAAGCGAAGAACGAGATTGTTTCACGGTCTCGGCGGCGGCAAGCGGACTCGACGCCGCAGAAGATCTTCGACGAGTATCACGGCTATGCCGAGCGGCTGAGTCCCCACGTGGCCGACACGACCGCCTTCCTGCTCGATGCGGTCGAGGCCGACCGTCGCGTGCTGTTCGAGGGCGCCCAGGGCGCACTGCTGGACATCGACCACGGCACGTTTCCGTTCGTCACCAGCAGCAACAGCTCGGGCGTGGGCGTTTCGGCCGGCTCGGGCGTGCCGGGCCGGTACATTACCAAGGTCCTCGGCATCGTCAAGGCCTACACGACGTCGCGTCGGCGGCGGGCCGTTCCCCACCGAACAGGACAACGCCACCGGCGAGCACATCCGCGACCGCGGCAACGAATATGGCACGGTGACGCGCCGGCCGCGGCGGTGCGGCTGGTTCGACGCCGTGGCTGTGCGCTACACTGCCGCGGCTCAGCGGCGTGGACGCGCTGGCCGTCATGCTGCTGGACGTGCTGAGCGACCTGCCGGAGCTGAAGATTTGCACGGCCTACGAGTTGGACGGCCAGCGGATCACCGATTTTCCCAGCCACGTGGACGATCTGCGGCGCGTCGTGCCGGTCTATGAGACGTTGCCCGGCTGGCAGAAGGAGATCAGCGATGTGCGGCAGCTTCGCCGATCTGCCGGCCAACGCCCGAAAGTATCTCGACCGGATCAGCGAATTGTTGCGGCCGCCCGGTGGAAGTGGTCTCGGTTGGCCCCGACCGCCGGCAGACGATTTTTGCAGTGCTGACGTGTCCGACGCTCGCACCGGCCATTTCCACCGACCTGTCCGACGATCGCGGTCCGCCGAGCGTCTGCCGCGGCACATCGCCATCATCATGGACGGCAACGGGCGCTGGGCGCGGCAGCGGGGCCTGCCGCGGATCGAGGGGCACCGCCGCGGCGCCACCAGCGTCCGCCGCGTCACCGAGGAGTGCGCCCGGCTGGGCATCGAGCAGATCACGCTCTATTGCCTTTCCAGCGAGAACTGGAAGCGGCCGGCCGAGGAACTCGATTTCCTGCTGCAACTGCTCGCAGCAGTATCTGGTCGAAGAGCGGCCGCGGATCATGGAGCACAACATCCGGGTACGCTGGATCGGCCGCCGCGAAGGTCTGCCGCAAGAAGCCGTGCGGGCACTCGACGAAACGGTCCGCCTGAGCGCCGGCAACACCGGCCTGCGCGTGTGCCTGGCGATCAACTACGGCGGCCGGGCCGAAATGGTCGACGCCGTGCGGCGCATTGCCGCCGAGGTCACGCCAGGGCAAGCTCGATCCGGCGGCCATCGACGAAGAGACGATTTCCGCACCGGCTCTACACGGCCGGCATGCCCGAGCCCGACCTGTTGATTCGCACGGCGGGCGAGATGCGGATCAGCAATTTCCTGCTTGTGGCAGATCAGCTACGCCGAGATTTGGGTGACCGACGTCTGCTGGCCCGATTTCGACGAGGCCCAACTTCACGCGGCGCTGCGAAGCTACGCCGGCCGGGACCGGCGGTTCGGCGGCCTGACGGCATAGCGATGGCTGCCGCCATTGACCGCGCACGCCAAATCGGCGTATCATCGCCCAGTAATTGAGGAGTTGTCGTTGCGCGTGGACACGCCAGTCATTGCCGGCTTCACCGTGTTGGGGGACGCTCCGGTCCCCTGTCATCGTGCGCCGCTCGGGCAAGTTCACTTGGTTGGCGTCGCGGGCAACGGCATGCGGGCGCTGGCCGACGTGCTGGCCGGCTGCGGATGGGACGTTAGCGGCTCGGATCGCTTTTGTGACGGAAGGCTGGGTGCCACTGGCTTGTCCAGCGGTGCCCGCAGCATCCATTATTCTCAAGGCCATGCGGCTGAAAACGTGCCGGCAGAGGCCGCGTTGGTCGTTTATAGCGATGCCGTGCCGATGACGAATCCGGAGTTGTGCCGCGCCGTCGAACTCGGCCTCCCGACGCTCAGCTACTTTGAGATGCTTGGCCGGCTTAGTGCCGATCATCACACGGTGGCGGCTGCCGGGACGCACGGCAAATCGTCGACCACGGCAATGCTCGCCCACATCCTGGTCGCGGCTGGGCGAGATCCCACAGTCCTTTGTGGAGCCACGCCACTTGGCGCAACATCGGGCGGTCGCGCCGGGCGCGACGAGCTGATGCTCATCGAAGCGTGCGAGTATCGAAGGAACTTCTTGCACCTTCGCCCGCAGCAGGCCGCCGTACTCGGCATCGAGCCGGATCACTTCGATTGCTATGAGTCGTTGCAGCAAATCGAAGACGCGTTCCAACGTTTTGCCGAATCCGTGCCGGCGGATGGGATGCTCTTGATCCGGCACGATTGCCCTTCGACTCGCCGGGCAGCCGCCGGAGCCACATGCCGCGTCGAGTCATTTGGGCTGAGCGAGGACGCCGATTGGTCGGCCGACCGGATCGCGGACGACCGCGGAATGTTCCGGTTTGGCGTCCGCCACTTTGGCCGGCGCTTCTGCGACGTTCGGCTGCGGGTGCCTGGACGGCACAGCGTGCTCAATGCGCTGGCGGCCGCCGCATTGGCGTGGCACAACGGGGTCGCGGCGGCGACGATTGCCGCGGGACTCAACTCGTTCCCAGGGTTGCATCGGCGGATGGAAGTCTTGGGCACATGGCGGGGCATCACGCACGTGGACGACTATGCCCATCACCCCACGGAAGTAACCGCCGCATTGGCCGCGGTTCGCCGCATGTTTCCGAACTGCCGCGTGTGGTGCGTCTTTCAGCCGCACCAGGCGTCGCGGACGGCGCGGCTGCTAGACGAGTTCGGGGCCAGCCTCCAAAATGCCGACAAGGTTATGGTGGCGGAGATTTTCCGCGCCCGCGAGGGGAACCCGCAGACTGGCGAGGTTACCGCCGCCCATCTGGCTGAGCGTGCCCGCCGGTTGGGCGCCGACGTCCTGCCATTTCATTCGTTGGAAGAAATCGCGGCCGTCCTGCAAACCCATCTTGCCTCAGGCGACGTACTGGTTACGCTAGGGGCTGGCGACGTGGCGCGGTTGCGGATTTTGGCGGGGATTGCGGGAGAAATGACGAGGGAGCACCTCTATGAGCCTATTGACCGGCTTTGAGAACGTTATCCGTGAAAATGAACCGCTGGCCATGCACACGTGGTTTCAACTGGGCGGCGCTGCCGAGTATTTCGCCGAGCCGGAGACGGTCGACCAGTTGCTGGCCCTGGTCAAGCGGAGCCACGACGAGGAGGTGGAAATTCGGGTGCTCGGCCAGGGCTCGAACATCCTGGTTCGCGACGAGGGCGTGCCGGGCATGGTCGTGCGGCTCTCCGCGCCGGTGTTCTCCGAAATCCGCATCGAAGGCTTCGCCCTGACGGCCGGCGGCGGGGCGCTGCTGGGCCGCGCCGTCACCACCGCCGTCCACCACGGCCTGGCGGGGCTGGAAACGCTCGTCGGCATCCCCGGCACCGTCGGCGGCGCCCTGCACGGAAATGCCGGCACCCGCAGCGGCACCATCGGACAATGGACTCTCGAAGCCACGGTCGTCGCCGTCAGCGGCGAGGTGTTCCAACGCAGCGGCGACGAACTGATGTTCGGCTACCGCCAGAGCAGCATCGACGACCTCGTCATCCTTAACACCTGTTGCCAATTAGAGGAAGATAACCCCAAGGATCTGGCGCAGAGGATGCAGAAATACTGGATCGTCAAGAAGGCCTCGCAGCCGATGGGGCATCAATCGGCCGGGTGCGTGTTTAAGAACCCCCGCGGCGCCGGCGCCGGCGAACTGATCGACCGAGCGGGACTGAAAGGGACGCGGATCGGCGGCGCCGTGGTTAGCGACCGCCATGCCAATTTCGTCATCGCCGAGCCGCAGTGTACCGCTCAAGACGTCTTGCGGCTGATCGACCTGGTGAGAAGCCAGGTCCGCGACCGGATGGGAGTCGATCTGGAACTGGAACTGGAGATTTGGTAGGGGATTCGTCACTCCGTTTTCGTCCTTCGCCATTCTTCCTACCCACTTTCGTCATTCCGTTTTCGGCATTCGTCCTTCCATTCGCCCTTAACGATCACACGATGAGCGCCGCTAAGAAAAAAACGCCGTCCTCGCCCAAATGGCTGCTCGGCAGCGGCCGGCCGGTGTTGATCGTGGCCGTCTCGGCTGCGATCATCGGCGGCGGTGTCTTTTGGGCGTGGAAACGGCTGGGACCGCGCATTGTCAACTCGCCGGAGTATCAGGCGGGCGTCGAACAGATCGAGATCAATCCGCCGCCACCGTGGATCCAGAGCGACGTCCGGGCCGCGGCATTCCACCAGCCGACGCTTGACGGGCCGCTTTCCCTCTTGGACGATACGCTCGTCGAGCGGATCCGCAGCGCGTTCCGAGAGCTTCCGTGGGTGGCCAACGTGCGTTCGGTCGTCAAGGGCCATCCGATTCGCGTGGAACTCGAGTACCGTCGGCCGGTGTGCATGGTCGAAGTGCCCGGCGAGCCCCGCAGAGTGTTGCCGGTCGACGTGGAGGCCGTGCTGCTGCCGCCGGAGGACTTTACGCCAATGGAGGCGATGCGGTATCCACACCTCGGCGGCGTTGACGTGCGTCCGATCGGCCCGGCCGGCCGGCGCTGGACCGATCCGCGCGTTATCGGCGGCGCCGAAATCGCCGCGGCGTTGGCCGACGTGTGGCAGCGACTGAAACTCGACCGGATCGACGCGGTGGCCAATGCCGTGGCGGGGGCAGCGGTTCGCGCGCGTCCCGCAGAGCCGCTTTTCGTCCTGTCGACGCGCGCCGGCACGCGCATCACCTGGGGTTATGCGCCCGGGGCGGCACGTTTTGGGCGAGCCGCCGGCCGACGAAAAGCTCGCCTGCCTGCGCCAATACTTCGACGACCACGATACGCTCGATGGTCCCCAAGGTCGGGCGCAACGGCTGGATGTGCGAACGCTCGGCAGTACCGCCCGCCACCAGTGAACGTCCCGATTGCGCGGAGATCGGACCGCGTATTCGCGCCAATCTGCGGCCGCGTTAGAACCACGCGGCGGTGAATCCGCCGTCGACGTTGACGTGCGTGCCGGTGATGAAGCTGTCCCGCCTTCGGCGAAACCAGCAGCAGCAGCGCGCCGATCAACTCTTCCGGCTCGCCGAAACGCTTCATTGGCGTACGGCGCATGATGTTGTCGATCCGCTCCTCGTCCAGCAGTCTGCGGTTTTGCTCGGCCGGGAAGAAGCCGGGACAGATGGCGTTGACGCGGACGTTGTGCGGCCCGAACTCGTGGGCGACGTTTCGCGTCAGGTTCAGCACGCCGGCCTTCGAAGCCGAGTAGGCGAACACCCGCGACAGCGGCAGGTGCGACGTGACGCTGCCGATGTTGACGATGGCCCCGCCGCCGGCGTCGGCCATGTGCCGCCCGAAGACCTGGCAGGCCTGAAACACGGCCTTGAGGTTGATTGCCATGATGCGGTCCCAATCGGCGTCCGTGGCATCGAGAAACGGCGTGCCGGCGTTGACGCCCGCGCAGTTGACCAGGATGTCGGCGCGGCCGGTGTCCCGGAGCGTGGTGGCAAGGAGGCTTTCGATCGACTCCCGAAGCGTGACGTTCGACCGTGCAGAAACTGGCCTTGCCGCCGAGCTTTTCGAGGGCCTCGACGCGCGCCTCGCAGCCCTCTTCGGTCAGATCGGCCACGACGACGTGCGCCCCGGCCCGGACCAGTCCGGCACAAAGCGCCCCGCCAAGCACTCCGGCGCCGCCGATCACGACGGCCGTCTGGCCCGAGAGCCCGAACATTTCTTGCAGATAATCAGCTGACATGGATTGCACCTCTTCATTTCAGCCGGCAGGGGGTTGTTTGCGGAGCCGCAGCCAATCGGTGTGGAAGACGCCTTCGCCGTCGACGCGGTTGTACGTGTGGGCGCCGAAATAGTCGCGTTGGGCCTGCAACAGGTTGGCCGGCAGCCGCTCGCTGCGGTAGCCGTCGTAATAGGCCAGGGCGGCCGCGAAGGCGGGCACGGGAATGCCCAGCCGACGGCCGTGGTCACCACGTTGCGCCAGGCCGTCTGGGCCTTGCGGACCGCCGTCTTGAAGTACGGGGCCAACAGCAGGTTCTCCGGAGGCTTGCTTCGGCGTCGAACGCCTCCTTGATCCGTTCGAGAAACACCGCCCGGATGATGCAGCCGCCGCGCCACAGCAGGGCGATCTCGCCGAACTCCAGCGGCCACTTGTGCTCGGCCGCCGCGGCCTGCATCTGGACGTAGCCCTGGGCGTAGCTGCAAATCTTCGAGGCGTACAGTGCCTGGCGGACCTGCTCGATGAACTTCGCCCGATCGCCGCGGAACTTCGCCCGTCGGACCCGTCAGTAGCTTGCTCGCCCGGACCCGCGCGTCCTTCATGGCCGAGAGGCATCGGGCGTAGACGGCCTCGGTCACCAGCGTGCTGGGCACGCCCAGGTCCAGGGCCAACTGGCTCATCCACTTGCCGGTCCCCTTCGCCCCGGCCGTGTCCAGGATCATGTCGACCAGGTAGCCGTCCGCCTCGGGGTCCTTGACGCTGAAGATGTCGCGGGTGATTTCGATCAGGTAGCTGTCCAGCTCGCCCTGGTTCCACTCGGGAAGACGTCGTACAGTTCGTCGTTGGTCAGGCCCAGGGCGTTCTTGAGCATCCAGTAGGCCTCGCAGATCAACTGCATGTCGCCGTACTCGATGCCGTTGTGGACCATCTTGACGTAGTGGCCGGCGCCGCGCGGGCCGACCCATTCGCAGCACGGGATGTCGCCGTTCGGGCCGACCTTGGCCGCGATGGCCTGGAAGATCGGCTTGACCAGCGGCCAGGCCGGCTCGCTGCCGCCGGGCATCATGCTGGGCCCTTTCAAGCGCCCCCTCCTCGCCGCCGGAGACGCCGGTGCCGATGTAGAGCAGGCCCTTCGACTCGACGTACTGCGTGCGCCGCTCGGTGTCGCTGAATAGTGCGTGTTGCCGCCGTCGATGATCACGTCGCCCGGCGAAAGCAGCGGGATAAGCTTCTCGATAAACTCGTCGACCGCCGGACCGGCCTTGACCATCAGCATCACCTTGCGCGGCGACGCCAGCCTGCCGACCAGTTCTTCGAGCGAGTGGCAGCCGACGAAGTTCTTGCCCTTGGCCCGGCCGGCCATCAGGTCGTCGACCTTGCTCGTCGTGCGGTTGAAGACCGCGACTTGATAGCCGCGGCTTTCGATGTTCAGGGCCAGGTTCTCGCCCATCACGGCCAGGCCGATCAGGCCGATGTCACATTGGTTGTTCATGGGGACTCGGGGTTCGGGGGTTGGGGACTGGGGACTGGGGACTCGGCGTTCGAGGCTACGGCGGCAATTTCGCTTTCAGGGTCTTCTGGAGGTTGTGGAGCACTTTCCCAACCCGATCGCAGAGTTCGAGACCTCTGTCAATCGCTTCGCTCTCACCGTATCCAAACCGTTCGGCACGCATCAGATGTGTTTCCGACTCTGCTACTGATCCCATGGCTACCGATACGTGAAAGAGAAAGTGTTTCGTGGAATCTTTGGCGTGCCCCTCTGCGATGTTGGCGGGTATCAACACTGCGGAACGTTGCAGTTGACTCGCCAGCCCATATTTCTCTTGGGCAGGAAATCCTCGCGTCAGCTCAGAAACAGCGCCTGCCAGATCCATGCCGACTTGCCACACATTTCGATCGCGATAGCTCCGGATCGCCATTAAGTTCTTCCTATCCCTTTGTAGCGAGCGTCACAGATCTTCATCCGAAGGATACGTGTCCTCATAAATTTCCTTTAGTGCTTCCCGTTGTACAACCAATACGGTGAGGGCTGGACGTTATAGTCCAGGCCGAAGATCTGTCTGTGAGCTCTTGTGAGTGAACATGGCTGGCCATTGTATTCGACATGCTACTCGTCAACCACCTGAACTTGTATATGATCATCATCCACATACATGAGAATTGCATTCACAGGTATCTTCGTTTCCTTGAAGTCCATTTTTGGGCGTCTGCTCTTCTTGAGTTCATCTAAGGACTCTCTGCCAGTGTCATCGAGGCTATCGGTGATTTCTTTTTCCACGCTTGGCGTGACGTCTTGAACGGCGAGAAGTCTTAAGACTGCAATGACTCGCTCAGGCTCGATCTTGAAGAATTCTCGTTCGGATTAACTCTTGTGTTCCCAAAAGCCGTGTGCAACGCCGTTTCTACGACTCCCGGGTCGTTCACCTAACAAGCATACCTGCATTCAAAGGGCACCGGCACGCCAGTTGAGTAAAGCTGACTCATTCGAGCTGCGATGTCTTCTTGGGTTGTCTGACCGATCTTCGTCAACCCTGGCATGGCTGGGTTTGTCAGAACGTAAACAACCCCTCCGATCGTCCCAGTCATGTCCAAAGCTCCATTGCAAAAAATAGTGTTTTCTTCTCCAAGCCCAGCCCTGGATCCCGAGTCCCGAACCCCGAGTCCCGAGCCCCTTCTCACTCCTCCACCGGCCACGGCGGCCGCTCGGGCAGGTAGCGGTCGAACTCGTCCAGCAGCGCCTTCTGTACTCCCGGCGAACGTGCCGGAGAGGAACCGGTCGATCCCTTCCTCGTAGAACCGCTGCCAACTGGCCTCCTCGGCGCCGGGGTTGATCGGGAAGAACAGGGCGTGGTTGGCCTCGGCCGCCTTGTAGTCGCCCGGGGCGTCGCCGATCATCAGCGCGTGGCCGGCCGCGTACTTCGCGGCCATCGCCAGCGATTCCTTCTTCGTGCCGATCTCCTGGCCGCAGATCGCCACGACGTACTGCGTCAGGTCGTGCTCTTCCCATTCCCGCTGGAGGGCCTCCTGCGGCGTGGCCGAGACGACCAGGACGTCGGCCTGGCCGTCGAGCTTCTCAAGGCTCTCGCGGACGAAGCGGAAACGGCGGCACGCCGCGGACCATGCCGCCGACCGCCTCGTTGACCGCCTTCGACCACGCCAGCGTGCGCTTCAGCTCGGCGTCGCCCGTCTCTTCCACGGCCTTCTCCAGCGCCGGGTTGCCCAGCTTCGTCTCGCTGCTTGATCCACTCGCGCAAGCGACTGCGGAATCGCGATCTCGACGCCCCGGGCCTTGACCTCCGGCCGCTTCTGGAGCCACTCGAGCGCCTCGACCAGCGCCGGAAACCGGTTGATGCCCCGGCTCTTCGAGTAGAGATTCACGAACTCGGCCGCCTCGCGGGCGTACTTGCTGACGCCCTGCAGCTCCATGTAGTTGATGATGTTCGGGATGAAGCACTCCTTGTGCTTCAGCTCCATCGTGTCGAACGCGCAGCCGTCGGAATCGATGCCGACCAGGAAGTCGTGCTTGGGAGTGAAATCGATCATCATGCGGGATTGTTGATTGATAATTGTTGATTGTTGATTGATCGGCACTGACCACGAGCCACTAACCACTCCTCATTTCCGATCCGCCTGCGGCACGTACTCCGGCAGCTTCTTCTCGGCGTAGATCGGCTCGAACCGGGTCAGCCGCTGGCGGCCGTCGATCATCGGCAGGCTGACCATCTCGTCGCCGACCAGCGGCCGGGCGTAGCGGACGAAATCGTCGGTCACGTCGCAGCCGCTCGGCGCGATCCATTGGCTCGGGAAGTTCCGCTCGCTGTTGGCCACCTCGGCCAGCGGCACCTTGTCGTAGCGGACGCTGTAGATCGGCCCGGGCTCGCGGAGGATCGTGGCCATGAAGCCGCTCTGGCCGCCGGCGGCCAGCTCGACGGCCTTCTGGCCGACGCGATACGCTTCGTCCAGGTCGACGGCCGAGGCGTAGGCCATCGAGTGCCGCTGGTCGGTGCCCGGCACGTTGCCCCGGGCGGCGCCCTTGGCGGCCAGGCCCACCTCGTTGAGATAGTTGACCACGATCTGGGCGACGGTCAGCTTGCTGGAGCCGAACGACGTGTGCCCGAAGGCGTCCTTCACCTTGCCCAGGTCGCCGACGTCGAAACCCTCGCTGATCACCACCAGGCAGCGGCCGCACGTCCGCAACTGGTCGTTGCACCTGGTCGGCCAGTTGCTCGAGCGTGCAGGGGCTCTCGGCCAGATAGATCTGCAGCGGCATCTCGCGGCCCGGATCGGCCAGCCGGGCGGCGGCCGGAATGAAGCCGATCTTGCGGCCCATCGCCTGCATCACCAGCACCGGGTCGGCCGGGCACGAGCCGGCGTTCTCCTCGTTGGCGTTCTGGACCATGTGCATCCAGTATCGGGCCACCGAGCCGTAGCCGGGCGTGTGGTCGATCAGCCGGAACTCGCTGTCGCCGACGTCGTTGTCGATCGTCTTGGGCACGCCGACGGCCACCAGGTCGAGCCCCTGCCTGCTGGGCCAACTGGGCGATCTTGTTGGCCGTGTCCATCGAGTCGTTGCCGCCGATGTAGAGGAAGTAGCCGACCTCGTGGGCCCGGAAGACGTCGATCACGCGGTCGAAATCCTCCTCCTGGTCCGGCTTGAGCTTGTAGCGGCAGGTGCCGATCGAGCCGGCCGCCGGCGTGAACCGCAGCAGGGCGACCTCCTCGGCCGACTGGGCCGACAGGTCGAGCAGCTCCTCCTTGAGCACGCCCTCGATCCCGTGCCGGGCCCCGTAGACGTGCCGATGGCGTCGAAGTCCCGGGCGGCCTCGATGATGCCGCGCAGGCTGCTGTTGATGACGGCGTCGGGCCGCCGCTCTGGGCGACGACCAGATTCCTGGCGGCACTCATGTTCGGGTGTCTCTCTCTGCGAAAAACCCCGATTTTACCGTCGCTGCCGAGCGCGAGCAAGAAGGGGGTGGTCCCAATTTTCGCGCCAACAAAACAACGATTGCCCCTCGATGGGGACTGTCCCCTTTCGCCGCCGTTACCCGCCCCGCGTCGGCCCGCTGGTGATCAGTTCGCCGTCCGCCCGGCTGCCCAAGTGCCGGAATGCCGTCGGGTCGACGTTGTAGCTCAGCGAGTGAACGCTGCCGTCTCCGAACAGAAAATTGCAGCCGCCGGGGTGTTCGGAGGTGAAGCCGCCAACGGTCAAGTCGTTGCCCTGCGGCACCGTGCCTCCGGCGGCATCGCCGATGTCACGTTGGGCCATCCCCTGCTTCGGCGGCACGCCCGTATTCCGCAGCGTCGCCCGCGTGCCCGACATCCAGCCGAGATCGGTCGGGTCGCCGAGCTTCTCGCCCACGTAGATCGTGTGCGTCGTGCCGTCGGTCACGTCCTTCTGGCCGATGTGACTGTTGAGAAACATAACGCCGCTGTTGTTGACGTCGATCGGTGCCTCAACGTCGTTATGGCAAGCGGCATAGTTGCTCACGGTGTACGTGCCCAGCAGGCCGCCCCCATCCGTTTTCCGTGCCGGCGCCGTTTCTCATGGGCCCCGTGCTGGGGCAAGTGAACAGCGGAATGGCGATCGCCCGCACCGGGGCGTTCTTCTTGTCGTACACGCCGACCTTGAAATCGATGTGGTTGAACGTATTGCCCTCTTCGATGATACGGCAGCAACTGCACCAGCCAGCCCATGTGATAGCCCTTGGGCACGTTGTGGATCGGGCCCTGCTTGTCGATCGTGCCCGGCGGCAGCACGTTTTGGGCCGACTCGTAGTCCTGCAGGGCAACGCCGATCTGTGTCAGGTTGTTCATGCACTGTGCCCGCCGGGCCGCCTCGCGTGCCGCCTGCACCGCCGGCAACAGCAAGGCAATGAGGATGCCGATGATCGTGATGACCACCAATAGCTCGATCAACGTGAAACCATGTAGGGGCGGGCGGCGGTTATACTGCCGCCTGGTTGTTGTTGGCGGTCTCAAATCTCAAATGCAATCGAGGCCTGAAGAATGAGCCTCGGAAACTGGCATGGGGGAAGACATCGCTGGGAGGCTCCAATAGGGAGAAGTTCACAAAGCTTCCCTTGGGAACGGAGTCCCAGCGATGGCACATCATCTTACGCCCCAAGAGCGCGATCGCATAGCGCAATTGCGGTATCAGGGAGCTAACCAGAAGGAAATCGCCAGGGCCGTGGCACGTTGCCCTTCCACGATCAGCCGCGAGCTGCGACGCAACAGCACCGCCGGCGAATATTACTCCACCCAAGCCCAATGGAAAGCCGTGCAACGCCGCCGGGAACGACCACTGGCGCGAAAGATGGATGATCCCGCGGTCAACGAGGCTGTTCGCAGGGGGTTGGCGCAGGAATGGGCGCCGCAGCAGATCGCCGGACGGATGCAGCAGCAAGCGCGCCTGCGCCGCGTGTCGTCGCAAACGATCTACACCTGGATCAAGCAGGACGCGAATCGGGAGCACTGGGAATCGTTCCTGCGGCGTCGCGGGAAGCGTCCTTACCGGCGGAAAAACGCCGCCACCAGCGGAGATGCCGCCCGCATCGACCAGCGCCCCGAAGTGATCGAGGAGCGGTTGCGGCTGGGCGATTTCGAGGGCGACACCGTGCTCGGCCCGGCGGGCACCGGCGGTCTGGCGACGTTGGTAGACCGCAAGTCGCGGTTCACAATCGTCGTCAAGGTTCAATCCAAGAATGCCGACCATGTACATGCGAAAATCAAACAACGCATGAAGGAGTTGGACGAACAGCGACGGCGGTCCATCACCTTCGACAATGGCACCGAATTCGCGCGCTGCCACCGGCTGGAAAAACACCTCGGCATGGAGTTATACTTTGCTGATCCGGGCTGTCCGTATCAGCGCGGCACGAACGAAAACACCAATGGCTTAATCCGCCAATACTTTCCCAAAGGGACTGACTTTCGCGACGTCTCCCATTCCCAGGTGCGGCAGGTGGAAAACCTACTCAACAACCGCCCCCGCGCTGCCTCGGGTTTCCAACTCCCGGTGAGGTTTTCTTCGAGAAAACCCCTCCCAGCGGTTGCGATTGAGTTTGGAAACCGCCGTTCGTCTTCCGCCCCTTACATGGAGTTTCACATGTCCAAGCCCATCGACTTCTGGTCCGTCGGAATCGACTTGCACAAAGACACCATGACTGTCTGCGTCTACTGTCTCGTGACCGGCGAAGTGTCGTACCGGAAACTGGCCTGCAAGTGCCGGGAACAAATCGTCGACTTCTTCCGCGCTCTGCCGCATCCGCACGTCGTTGCCATCGAAGCTGTCGGTTTCTACCGTTGGCTCTGGGAACTCTTGGAACCGGTCGTCGACAAGCTCGTTTTGGCCGACGCCACGGCTGCCCGAGCACTCGCGGGCCGTCGACTCAAGACCGACCGTGAAGATGCCTTCAACGTCGCCGAATTGCTGGCCCACGGTCGGCTGCCTGTGGCCTACGCCCCACCCGGTGAAGTGCAAGAACTCCGCGATTGGACGCGCCGCCGCAACCGGCTCTCCCGCGATCACGCCCGCACCTTGCACGGCATCAAGTCCCTGATGAATCTCAACAACCGCCCTGGACCGGCAAGGCTGGACGGCGAAGGGCTCGTTCGGTATCTCAAAGGGCAAGGCGGCAAACTTCCCGAACGTCATCGCACGGTGTTGTGGGATTGCGTCGACCAACTCACCTTGATCGAGCGTCAAATCCAAGCCGCCGAGCGGCAGCTCATGGCATTGCTCGATCGTCCGCGATTCCAAGCTACCGCCCAACTCCTGGCCACTTTTCCGGGAGTGGGACTGGTGACTGTCGCTACTGTGCTGGCCGAAGTGGGCGACTTCACGCGTTTCACCTACCGCAAGTCCATCGGCCGTTACGCCGGTTTGAACCCCACGGTGTACGCCTCGGGCAACATGAACCGCACGGGACACATCGCCAAGGCCGGGCCGCCCGATCTCCGCTGGATTCTTCAGCAAGCCGCGTGGACGGCGATCCGTGTCGAGCCCGCGCTGAAGCGACTGTGGCTGAAGATCGCTCGCACGGCGGGCAAGAAGGCTGCCGCCGTGGCTGTTGCCCGCAAGATGTTGACTTGGATGTGGTATGCCGTCTGTAAAGGAGAACCGTATCGACGCGGCGTCCAAGCCGCCTAACGCAGGAAATACAACGGGACCTCGAAGCAAGGAGTCGGGATCGTCAGCTCGCAGCAGCTTTTGGGCCAGGGCCTCAACGGCCGGATGAGCCCGTGAATGTGAATGGGCGTCGATCTCGTCGCACGCGATTTCTTGGGCCGGGACCATGATTGCCTGAGCTCGAATAGCTGAATGAAACCTTCGAGGAAGCTTCGAGGTGAAACAACTCCAACCGCGTACGCCCAATCCGCCGGCGGTCACCCTCCGCTCCGGCTGTGGAAGGGCCTGCGCTGCGGGAGTCCGCCGGCTGCCACAAAGAAGTTCGACCATGAAATAGCGCAACGCCTCTTGACAAGCCCCTACATAGCTGAAGCGACTGTGGCTGAAGATCGCTCGCACGGCGGGCAAGAAGGCTGCCGCCGTGGCTGTTGCCCGCAAGATGTTGACTTGGATGTGGTATGCCGTCTGTAAAGGAGAACCGTATCGACGCGGCGTCCAAGCCGCCTAACGCAGGAAATACAACGGGACCTCGAAGCAAGGAGTCGGGATCGTCAGCTCGCAGCAGCTTTTGGGCCAGGGCCTCAACGGCCGGATGAGCCCGTGAATGTGAATGGGCGTCGATCTCGTCGCACGCGATTTCTTGGGCCGGGACCATGATTGCCTGAGCTCGAATAGCTGAATGAAACCTTCGAGGAAGCTTCGAGGTGAAACAACTCCAACCGCGTACGCCCAATCCGCCGGCGGTCACCCTCCGCTCCGGCTGTGGAAGGGCCTGCGCTGCGGGAGTCCGCCGGCTGCCACAAAGAAGTTCGACCATGAAATAGCGCAACGCCTCTTGACAAGCCCCTACATAGCTGAAGGCCGATGCGCCGCCGGCCTTGCCGGTGCGGATCCGGCGAACCGGCGAATCCGCGGCTATGTCGCGTGTCATGACGTGTCTCCCAAAATGTGGCCCGCGGGGGCGTTTCAATGGTTGGATGGATTTGCATTGTCCTGGGGCGTGCCGCCCCTACGGAGGACGTCGCGATCGACGATAATTTCTTTCGTGCGGCGGTTCCGGTCGAATGCCCCTTGCCGATAGTCGGCTTCGGCGCGGACCAGTCGCTGCTCGGGCTGATCGGGCACGGGCTTGACCTCGATCGTTACCCGTGCGTCGTGCGATGCGCCGAGATCGGCGGCCGTGATGTTCCAGACCTCGCCGGTGTAGCCGCCGTCGGCTGCCAGGCGCACCGCGGCACGCTCGACGCCGGCTTCGGCCAGCCACGTGGCTTGCAGGCGTTGCTCGGTTGAAATGAGCAATCGGCGTTCCATGACGGCCTGTTTCACCACGAGGAGGATGAACCCCGCCGCCACCGCCATGCAGACCAAGACCACGACCAGGAAGATGCCGCGGGGCGGAGGCGGTGTGCGTTTCTTGTGGTGATTCATGACGATTGCGTTTTGGCTACGGCACGCGGAGCGTGCCTGCTACTGTGGTTTGCTGAAGCGATGGTCCTTGCCGAGCGTCGCGGAGATGTTTATTCCGCCGGCGCCGGGCTTGCCCCCGGGTTCGATGCAGAGCGTCGCCACGGGCGTTTTTGCGTTTTGTTGCTGGATAATTTTCGCTGAACCGCCCTCGCCCAGGACGTATGTTTCGCGTCGTACCGGCTTTCCGCCGGACTGCTCGTCGCGTTCGATCCCGTCAGAAGTTGCCCGATACGTTGCCGCGCGATGGTCCGGCAAGACGAACGTCCATCGGGCGCCCGGCCCGGACACCAGCCGCAAAGCCTCTGCCGCGTCGCTGCGAAATTGTTCGGCCAGCCGCGAGGTCGCCATCGCGCGATGGACGCGCTGGCGGCCGGTTGCTTCCGCGCAACAGGACGTGCACTACGGCGACACTCATGCCGAGAATGGCCGAGCCGATGGTGATGACGGCCAGCATCTCGACGAGTGAGTAACCGCGGCGATTGCGGGACGTAGGCAGCATGGCGATTCGTGTCAGTTGTTGATTCGGTATTTCCAGGTCGAGAGTCTCGCTTCGGCCGGTGGCCGGTTGGCGCCGGTCGGCCAGCACAGTGTTACGGTGATGCGTTTGGCGTTGGGATCGCCGGGCGCGGCAGCAATGTCGATTCTCAAGGTCGCCCCGGCCAGCGGGCCGACAACTGCCGGCGAAGGCTTCCCACCGGCCACGGCGTCCGCGGTCAGCTCGGCCCACGGCCGGGCGGCGACCCGCTCCATGACGTTCGATAATTCATCAATGGCACATTGTCGTTGATCGGCAGCGCGGCGCTGGGCGGCGGCAACCGCGAGCAGCCGCAGGCAGCCGGTCAACAGCGCGCCCAGCAGCCCGACGGCCACGACCGTTTCAAGTATCGTTAGTCCACGACGTTTCACCATCGCTAGGCCAATGCTTCAATCAGAGAAATCAGCGGTACGAACAACGCCACGACGACGAACATCACTGCCAGGCCGATCACGATCACCAGCGGCGGAAACGCCAAGTGGGCAATGGCCTGCAAGCGGTACACGAACCGCCGCCGGGCGCTGTCGGCCATCTCCCGCAGTGCCCAGGGAAGGTTGCCGACGCGTTGGGCGGCCTGCAGGACGGCCATTTCGGGCCGGCAGATCAACCCGCGGCGGCAAAGGCTTTCGCACCAGTCCTGGCCGCCCTCGGCATCGATCCCGGCCCGCCGCAGCCGCCGGCGGATGTCCGGATTGGGATACGTCCGGGCCAGGGCGGCGATGCCGTCGACAATCGGCCGCTGCTGGGCGGCCGCCAAGGCCAGCGTGTCGAGAATGTCGCGCCGCATCGAGCCGCCGCGTGAAAGCGGCAATGCCCTGCGGATCCCACTGAAGCCAGCCAAGGTAACGCAACGTTGCGTGAGCCAGCGGCAGCAGCAGAAGCAGGTAGAACGGGAACAACAGGAACCAGTAATTCGCGGCGAAGTGCGACGCCGAAATCAGCGCCGCTGTCGCCGAGGGCATCGCCGTGCCGAAGTCTGCAAATATCCTCTGATACGAAGGGATGATCCTCAGCATCAGGAAGACCAGCACCACCAGCATGAAAAGGGGCAGGCACAGCAGGTACGCCGCCTTGCCGCTGATGCCCATCCAAATCGGCTCGTAGACGTTGTGCGTGGTGGCCGCTTGGCGCAGGGCCGGCGCCAATGCCCCCGTCTCGCACCCGGCGCGAATCATCGGCACCGCGAACACCGGCACCAGCCCGGGCAGGCGCTCAACGACTTCGGCCAAGGGCATGCCCGCGCGAGCATGGCGGCCGCGGCCTGGGCGTGCCGCCCGTAGATGCCGCCGCTCTCGGTCGCAAAGGCCTCGACGGCCGGCGCCAGCGGCATCGAACGCTCGGCCGAGACCGTCAGCAGCCAGAGCAGCCCGTACTGCCGGGTTGCCCGGTGTTTGCGCCACGCTTCCACCGACACAACAAAGAGCAGTATCCATCCCGCGATCAACAGCGGCCCCATCATCGCAATAAGGACGAAACCGGAGACCAGCACGATAGTCATCAGCACGGTCATGCCGAGATACGACGCGACGTTGCGGAGAACCAATTGCCAGGACGAGGTCCGAAGCCCGCGCAAGACGAGGCCCGTGATCGCCAGAACGACGGTCGCCAGCAAGACTGCCAGAACAAGGATCAGGTCATCAGCTTTCACGCCGGCATTGCTTTCTCAAAAACCAGAGAGCGTATTTATCAGGCTCAGCAACGGCAGGAACAGCGCGAAGACAACAATTCCGACCATCACGAGGATCGCCAGGAACATCATTGGCAGCAGCATGGCCTCGAGCAGCGTTCCGTGGCTGCGCGCGCGGCCCTCGAACATCGTCGCGGCCGCGCGGAAGGCGTCGGGCAGGGCAGCCGCCTGCTGTCCCCAGTGCACCACCGGAATCAGGCTGGCCGGAAACTGCCGCCGGTCCGCCATGCTCTCATCCAACGCGCGCCCATTGTCCACTTCGTCGGCCACGCGCGGCAACCCTGGGCAAGGCTGGCGTCGCGCAGCCCGGCGGCCGTCAGCCGCAAGGCATCGGGCAGCGCCACCTGCTGATCCAACAACACACCCATCAGCCGGGCAAACTTCGCCAAGTGCCTCGCAACGCAACAGCGGTCCGAGCATCGGCAGCCGATGCAGCGCGGGCCACAGCCAACGCATCGCCGGGGCCACCGACAGCAATAATGGCAGCAGCAGCACGAGACCGACCAAGGCCAGTAAAGAACCACATGACAGGGCCGGATCCATTGATGACCAGTCGCGTCAGCACCGGCAACGACGTGTCGAAATCAGCAAACATCTTTGAGAACTGCCCTACGATGCGGTGGGCGGCGATCGACAGAAGCGCCAGCGTACACAAGCAGCACGAGGGGGTACGCCAGCGTGAGCCACACGCGGCGGCGCAACTCCAAGCGGCTACGGCTGAGATCGACGAACTCTTCCAACACCTCCGAAAGCCGCCCGCTGCGCACGCCGGCGAACATCAGGCCGCGGAGATGCGCCGGAAGCCGTCGTCCCTGCGACTCCAGTGCAGCGACGAGATCGTCGCCCGCATCGAGCCGGTCGGCCAGGCTGCCGCAGCACGGCCGGCAACCGTCGGCCGGGCACTTCCGCGGCCAGGGCCCGCAACCCCGGTCCCAGCGGCAGCCCAGCCTTGCTCAGTTCGGCCACGCGCGCGGCAAGCTGCATGACCTCCTCGTCGGAGAGCTTTCGCAACGAACCGAAGCCTGGCCAGCCGAAACGCACTCATCGACCGTCACCTCGCCAAAGCATGAAGCATAGACGCATAGGGTGCGAACAACATCAACGCATATAACGCCGTCACGGTTCCACCGATCACGACCATCAGCAGCCACAGGAAGCATTGCCCGCAGCAAATCCGACTGGTGCTGGGCCCGGCGCTGATAGGCCGCGGCGGCATGCCGCAACGCCGGCAGCAGGGCGCCGTCGCGGCCGGCGGCCAGCAGCAACCAGTTCATCAGCGGCGGAAAGGCCGCGTCGCTGGCCGAAGGTCGCACCTGCCCCAGTTCCGTCGCGGCGACCAGCCGCCGCGCCGCACGCAACGTGGCCGGATCGCCCGACGCCTCGGCGGCCAGGCGCAACGCCTCGGGCAGCGGCAACTGGTTCTCGACCAGCAGGGCCAGCACTTCCAGAAACGTGGCCGCCCGCACCCATTTCAGCAGCGGCCCTATCCATGGAAGCCGGCGGGCAAAGCAATCGCCTCGGCCGACTTGCAGCATGGTCGCCCGCGTGCAGGTCAACCACCAGGCAACGACCAGCAGCACGACAAGCGCCGGCACGATCGGTCCCCAATACCAGGCGTTGCGGCCGGCCCACGCCAACGCGTCAAAGAACCGTTGCGCCCGGCACGTCGAAGTCGGCAAAGCTCGTCGCCAGTTGCGGCGCAACGACGACGGCGAAAAACACCATTCCGCACCAAGCCGCAAGAATGACCATCAGCGGATAGATGGCGGCCATGGCGGCGGTCCGCGATGTTTCGGCCAACCGCCGCGCCGACGCGGCCACCGCTTCCAAGGCGGCCGGCAGCCGCCCGGCACGCACACCGGCCTCGACCACTGCCCGATACGCCGGCGGCAAAGAGTCGGCATCGGCGAGGATAGCCGTCTCCAGCGGTTCGCCCCGGGCCGTCTTTTCGGCCAACTCCGCGACCAATTGGCCCAGCCGGCCGGGCAGGTCCGCTCCAAGCTCCGCCAGCCCGCTCTGCAACGGCACGCCCGAGCGGACCAACGCCCCGATCTCGGTGTTCAGTGCGATCAAATCGTCAAGGCTCAGTGCGCGGGCGTTCAACTGCTTCTCCATCCCGTTTATGCGGTAAATCCCAACACGCGGCGCACTTCTGCCGGACTGGTCAGCCCTTGCTCGACGGCGTCGGCAAGCACGCTGCCAGCGCGTTACCATGCCCGCTTCAACTGCCAAGCGTTCGATGACGGCCGTGTCCGAGCGGGCCAGCACCGCGCGGGCCAAGTTCGCTCCGCGAGAGCGTGAGCATTTCCAGCCAGCAGGAATCGCCCCTGGTAGCCCGTGCCGCCGCAGTCGTCGCACCCGCGCGGCGTCATGACATGCTCCACGTCAAGGCCCAGCCGGCCGGCCGGATCGGTCGTCCGGCTGCGGCACCTGCACAAGCGCCGCAGCAGCCGCTGGTTGAGAATGGCCAGCAGTCCGCTTCGCAGCACGTACGGCTCCAGGCCCATATCCAACAGCCGGCCGACGGTTTCGGCGGCGCTGCCGGCGTGGAAGGTGCTCAGCAGGAGATGGCCGGTCAGCGACGCCTGCAAGGCCGCTTCGGCAGTCGGCACGGTCGCGGATTTCGCCGACCATGATGACCTCCGGATCTTGCCGCATGAGAAAACGCAGCCCGCCGGCCAGGTCCAAGCCGCCCGGCGGATGCACCTGCGACTGGGCCACGCCGTCGACGGCCACTTCGATCGGGTCCTCGATCGAGACCAGGCTCCGCGCGCCGCCGCTCTGCCGGGCAATCTCGCGCAGGCAGGCATAGACGGTCGTGGTCTTGCCGCTTCCGGCCGGGCCGGAAACGAGGATCGCGCCGGATGTCTCCGACAGCAGCGACCGCAACGGCTCGCGACACGTCGTCCGGCAGGCCGAGATCGTCGAGATGCTGGTACTGCCGCGTGCCGCCGAACAGCCGCACCACCGTCGCGCTCGCCGTGCAGCGTGGGAAACGTGCAGACGCGCATCTCCACGTCGTCCTGCGGCAGCCGGATGCGGCCTTCCTGCGGCCGATCGGTGTGATAGGTCAGCAGCCCGGACAAGACCTTCAGCCGGGCAGTAATGTTGGCGGCAAACTCGGCCGGAAACACCGCCATCGGCATCAGCACGCCATCGATCGCGGACTTCAGTTCCAGGCCGTTGCCGGTGGGCTGAAAATGCACGTCGCTGGCGCCGTGGCCGACGCGCGGCGGCCAGCACGTCGTCCACGCAACGGGCGGCGTATTCCGGGATCGGCCGGGTCGAGGCTGGCAAGCTCCTCGCAGAGTCTGCTGGCCATCGCCTGGCGCATTGCTCTTCTCCCCGTTCAGGACTGCTCCTCAGTCCCTCAATGTACCATGCCGCCGGCCGATGGTGCAAATCGTCCTTCCGCATGGGCGCGGGAAGTCTTAGCGATCCGGCCCCTCGTCGGTCCATTCCATTACGGCATCGGTCTCGAGATTGCCCGCGCGGCGGTGGATTCCCGGCCGATCGGCACACAGTACCGTGTGAACCTGGCCGTTGTGGAAACGAATCGACAGCGCGACGGCGTCGTCGGCACGCCGGCCGCCGGACGTGACGGGCAGCCACGCAAGCGATTCGATCGGCGGCGCCTTGCCAGCCTGCAACGGATAGAGAACGAAGGCCATGCGGATTTTGCCTTGTCCGCTGCGTGTGACAACGGCGGTTGGGACCGGCCGCCAGTCGGGATTGTGCGCCATCCTTGCACGGGCTCTTCCTCGCGCCCTTGCACGACGCGCAGCCCCGACGCCGACAGCGGCCAAAGGACCAGGTTCGGTCCCGTGACGTTGCGGGTGATGACGTAGCGACCGCCAGCGACTTCGGCCGCGTCGGCCGCGAAGTGAAACAGCGATTCGTACTCGTGCCGCTTCGTGTCCTGCGGCTCGAAGGTGTCGATCACAACCCAATAGTCCGGTTTGAGAAAGGCGACGGCCCGGGTGTGTGCAACGTGAATGTCGCCCTTCGGCCCATAGCCGCTGTCGTAACGCCCCACCGCGTAATCGACGCGTGCGTTGCTGACCCAGGTGTTCTCCAGCGGCCGAAACGGCTGCGACAATTTCCACGTTTCCCGGCGCCGTCGCCGGTTCTGATCCTGGCCGTCGACTCGGACCGTGTTGTGGCCGCGCGTTGAGAGCACATAGCGCCGCCAGCGCGAGTGATCGTACATGTAGTTGCCGGCGTCCAACATGAGTTGTTTGCCATAGCGCAAACGATCAGGTGCAGCTTGTCTTCGTGTTGGTGGTTGGAGCCGAACGGGCCGGCGTCGAAGAGCAACCAACGAGCATTGGCATCCCAGCCGGATCGCATCACGTAATGGCCGGCATAGGGAAATGCAATCGAAAGCTGCTGCGGTTGTTTGCCTTGCTTGCCTCGGGTGGCAACCCAACGCCAATCGTCGTGCTTTGGAAAATGCTGCAAGCCCCGCTCCAGCAGCCTGACCGGATTGCGGTTGTCCGAATCGTTCAGTCCCGGAGCGATGCCGTTGGGCATCGTGACGTAGGCCAGATACGTAAACATCTGTTCCAGGCCGGTGCTGTAGTCGGCCGGCAACTCATCGGCTCGACCGACGAACCGGGCCAGTTCGAAAACATTGACGAAGTTCTCCAATACCCAGTCGTTGTAGCCAAGCGCCAATTCATTCTGAATGCCATCGGGATAGACGTCCGTGTGCATCTGACCATATAACCGTTCGATGGCGTGTGCCCGCCACTGGTCGGCCTCGCGATACTCCGGCAACAGCGAGCCGACCGCAAACAGCGCGACCGATTCCATAGTAAGCCAATTGCTGGCACCATGAAGCGACGGCCAACGGTCCAGGTGCCGGGCGTGCTCCACCAGCGACTTGGCGATGGTGCACACCGCATCGTCGGTCACGGCCGGTGAATCAAGAATGGCAACCAGCGCACTCGGCCACGTCTCGCCCGCCCGGATTGCCGTGTTCAGCGTTTCCCAGGCGTAATGGTAGGGCGAGTTGCCCGAGCGGTCCGTGAGCACCGGACAGCGTGCGATCCATCGCAGCATTTCGGTGACAATCTCGGCGGCGTACTTGTCGTCTCCGGTCGGCGCGAAATGCCCGGGCCAGATCCACGAAGTGAAAATGCCGGTTGAGCGAGGCGCTCCACTCGTTTGTGGCCGACTCGCCGGCGGCCATCTGGCTGGACGACCAATCGATTTCCGGCCCCAGATCGAACGTCCGACCTTGCCATCGCCAGTGGTGTCGCAGCAATTCATCGGCGACGCGCGTCTCGGCGCGGCCGGACCTGGATGCGGATGCCCTTTGCGGTCTGCGGAACCAACGGCGCGGCATCTCCGCCTGAGGTAACTGCCGAACGCCGCCCGGGCAGCGGGCCAATCGGACTGCTTTACCGCCGCCGCCACAGCCTCCATGCCCGGCCGCGTGAGATCCAACCCGGCGAAAAACTCGGCGTCGCTCAGCCGCGGACCTGACGTAGCGGTGCCACAAACCAACGCAACAGCGCAGAGACACGACCATGTCATGGCACGACCCCCTTTTGGATGCGAGGCAAGATTGATGGCAGGATAAATGGGCGGGGCAGAGAACATACACGACTATACAGCCCCCGGCACGCCGGTGCAATCAGCGAAGAGAAAGCGAGCCGGCGTGCGAATCCGTGTTGGCGCTGTTGCGCCATTGGGCGGCCGCACAATGTTGCTGCCGGGCTGGCAGAGCGTTATACTGACGCGCCGGAGCGAGGACCGGCCATGCTTGTCGTAGCGCAAATCGCACAGGACGCCGCCAGCGGCCAGGTCGCCGCGCGACTGCTCGGCTATCTCACGGTCTGGAATCTCTTGGGCTTCTCGGCTGCCGTGCTTGTGGCCTTGGTTGTCTTCGGCAAGGTCCCGCTGCGCTACAACGTCCGCAATCTCACGATCCGCTGGAAGACGACCGTCATGACGGCCCTGGCCTTTACGGCCGTCATCGCGCTGTTGACCGTGATGATGGCCTTCGTCAACGGAATGCGGAAAATGACGCGGCAGTCCGGCCAGCCGGGCAACGTGTTGGTGCTCTCCGACGGGGCGACCGACGAGATCATCAGCAACCTGACCGTCGGCGACCTGGCCGAAATCGAGAACCTGCCGGCCGTCGAGCACGAGGGGTCGGCCCCTGTCGAGCCGCGAGACGTTCCTGGTCGTCAATCAGCCGATTCCCAGCACGGACGGCCGGCCGAAGCGACGCTTCCTCCAACTCCGCGGCATCGAGGATCCGCAGTTGACGGCTCGCGTTCACAATCTGGAACTTCTGCCCGGCGGACGTTGGTTTTCGGAGGCGGGCGTTCAACAGCGCCCGGTGCGGCGGCCGGTGACACGGCCCCGTTGGTCCAGGCAGTTCTCGGCGAGGGAGTCGCCCACGAACTGGCGCGCGGCCGCAGCGCCGAAAATTTGGCGCGGCCGAAACCCCAGCCGGCTCGACGTCGGCGACACGTTCACCTTGCGCAATCGCACATGGCTGATCGTCGGCGTGCTGAAGTCGAACGGCATGACCTTCAACTCGGAGATCTGGGCCAAGCGTTCGTTGGTGGCCTCGCTATTCGGCAAAGACACCTACACGACGCTCGTGCTCCACGCCAAAGACGAGGAAGCCGCCAAGGGCCTGAAGGAGTTTTTGAGTAAGGACTACAAGAAAGCCGCCGTGGCCCGCAGACCGAGACCGAATACTACGCCAACCTGTCGGATACGAACCAGCAGTTCTCATTCGCCATCGGCTTCTTGGCGGTCGTCATGTCGGTCGGCGGCGTCTTCGGCGTGATGAACACTATGTTCGCCGCTATCAGCCAGCGGCTGAAGGACATCGGCGTGCTCCGGCTGCTCGGCTACAGCCGTTGGCAAGTCCTGATGTCGTTTTTGCTCGAATCGTTGGCCATCGCGTTGGTCGGCGGATTGCTCGGCTGCGCCTCGGGCTCGTTGAGCGACGGATGGACGGCCACCAGCATTATGACCGGCCACGGAGGCGGCGGAAAGTCCGTCGTCCTGCAACTGGCCGTCAGCGGCCACATTATCGCCGTCGGCGTCCTGCTGAGCCTGTTGATGGGCCTGCTTGGCGGCCTGTTGCCGGCGCTGTCGGCCATGCGGCTGAAACCGTTGGAGGCGCTGCGGTAAGAAGCGTTGATGTGCACGTTTCAGGGTTTACGTATCACTGTCCGCAGAGTTCGCAGAGGTACGCAGATGGGCAGACAAGCCGAGACACTGCAAGCTTCAATGCTGTCCGCTTTTGTCTGCGCTGCAAACATCAGCGTAATTTGTGAAATCTGCGGCCTATTTTGAGAATGCCTTTGATGAAGTCGCTGCCACTCTGCGTCACGCTGTTTGCCGTTGCCGCCAACTCCGTCCTCGCGGCCGAGACTCCGATCTTCCGAGACCTTACCGAGCAGGGGATCGCGATGTCGGACGGTGCGAAAGTGACGCTGCCGCCGCCGATCCTGGCGGACCGACTCGATGCCGCGGGGCAGCGGGCCGCGCTTGCCAAAGCCGCCCCGCGGCCTACAGCTTCAAAGAACTTGTCGCCAAGTCCTACTACGCGCCGTCGATCGTCAAGGTTCGCACGATCAAGCGATCCGAAGGCGAAGGACCGGCCGTGCGGGCCGTCGATCTGTGGTTCGTCGTGCGCGGCGATTGGAACACGCTCACCTCGAAGGACTTCCTCGATTCGCTCGCGGGCGGCGCCGAGGGGGGCAAAAGCCGCGTCGTGAAGGATTCTGGCATCCTGACCGACGAACAGATGGCCCGGAGAAAGCTCACGACGACCGCCCGGGACCATTGCGAGCAGCGATTCGTCTACACCACGTTTTCGCTGTTCGAGCGGGTGCAAATCAGCCCGACGCGGCTAGCCGAACTCAGTCATGGTCCGAGCGTGATCCTCGCGGCGGCGAAGATCGACCGGCGATTCGACGGCGACGCGGAATTTCCGACAATGGCGGCCCTTGGTGCGCAACGAACTCGCCGAAATCGTCGACGGGCCTCCACACCCCTACCACAACGCGGGCGGCTATGCCAAGATCACGCGGCTGGCCGAGCCCGCCGACGCGGCACTGATCGAATGCCACCTTGTGTATGAAGAGCCGTACGCCTGGTTCGACGGGCCAATCTGGTCAGACAGAAGGCCCCGGCGATGGTCTCTCACGAGGTCCGCACCCTGCGCCGCAAACTGGCCACGGCCAGCAAGAAGAAGGATGCCCTTACTTCCTCGGCCCGAACAACCGATCGAGCTGCTTGTTCAACTCGCCCTGGATCATGTTCCCGGCCGCTTTTTGCAGGAAGCGGCCGGTGAGATCGGCCATCACTTTCTGGTCGAGTTGCGGCTTGCTGAGCGTGCCGGCAACGGGGATGCGAATAATCTCGTTGCGCATCGCCTGGCTCAGCATCGGATTGCTTTGCAGCCACTTCGGCGGCACGGGCATCTCGGCCATGATCTTCAGGGTCTCGTCCAGGCCAACCGAACCGTAGGTGCGGATCGTGACGTCGGGGAAGATCAACTCCAAACCCTGGTGATAAATCCGTCCGTCCACCATGCGGAACTGCACGACTGACTCCTGCCGCAGCCTTGCCGGTGCGTCGCGGCCCAGGAAGACCGACAGTTCGTGGACGAGCGGCCCGGGGCCGATTTCGATGGAGTGGATCGTCAGCCGGCCGGCCACGTCGGCTTTGCTCGGGTTGTCCAGCGGTATGCGGCATCCGTCCAGATCGACGGAGAACGAACCGCTGGCCGTCGTTACGCCGGCCAGCACCGGAGCGACGAACTTGAGCATCGAGCGCGCACACCGCCGGATCGATCTGAATCCGGTTGACAAGCGGCCCCTTGGGCAGTGTGAAGATCATGGGCTCGGGCGACAGTTGTACCTTTGCGCCAGCCGCACGTGCCCCTGGCCCACGGTCAGATCGAGCGGCTCGATCTGTGCGATTCCGTCGGCCATCGTCGCCTTCAACTGGCCGGCGCCGAGTCGCAGCCCATACAGATTGGCCCAATCCCAACGCAGCGAGGCTCCGGCCGAACCGGTGCGAAGGTCGAACGGACCGCGAAACCATGCCGGCGACGTGCCGCGTCCGGCGACGTGTACATTCTGGCCGATGTAGGGCCGCAGCAGTCCGGAAATGCGCTCGAAATCGTATCCCAACTGGGCGTTCAGGTCGGCGTTGTTCTGGCCGCTGACCGGCGCGATGCGGCCGACGGCGCTGGCGGCCACTGCCTCGGATTGCAACTGAAACTGCTCCAGTTGCATCAGCCCCGAGGCATTGCTGTAACTGCCGCGGGCCGTCAGCCGCACGAGCGGCTCCTGGAATTGCTGGCCCTTCTGATCGACCACGGCCAGGTTGGTCAATTCAGTGGTCGTTTCGCCTTGGATAACGCCCGCCGCCTGGCGCACCTGCACGGTGCCTTTCAATTGCCCGGCAAGTTGCCACGTCGGACGTTGGGCCGGCTTGCTCAGCCATTGCCGCAGACGGCCGACGTTGCCCTGGACGGCCAGAGTGCCGGTAAGCTCGACGGGTCCATTTTCGGGCATGGCGGCGACGATGTTGTTGGCCTGCACGCCGAGCGTCGCGCAGGCGAGCGTGGCCGGCTCGACATTTAGCCGCCGCTCGGCCGCGTTCCACGATCCGGCCGCGTTGACGATCAACTGCGGCTCATTGACGTTCAGCCAATCCGATGCGACCACCAGCGGCGACGCCGCCAGCTTCATCTGGCGCAGGTCGACGCTTTGCGTCGAGGCCGTGCCGGTCGCATCGAGGGTATAGACGCCGCTAAGCCGCAAGCTCTTCGCCGGCAACCACGCCGCCAACCGGCCGGGCCAACCCTCCAATTGTCCCTGGGCCTGGATGCGCAACGGCCAGATTCCACCGTCGCGAAGCTTGGTGACCGGCTGTGCCAGCCGCACGTTAATCTGGTCGGTCGCGCTCTTGACGTTCATCGTGGCCGAGTCGATCCGTGTCTGCTGGCCGAAATCGGTCTGGCCTTTTGCCGACAGCAGCGCGTCGAGGTCGTCTTCTCGCCAGGCGGGCTGATCGGGCAGGCCGAGCCGGAAGTTCTTGAGCCGGATTTCGCCGTCGGCGTCGAACTGTTGCTGCGGCGTGCGCTTCCAATTGATGTTGCCCCAGCCCTCGCCTGCCATTTGCAGCGTGCCGAGGTCGACGAATTGGCCCAGATCGTCGGCAAGCTGCTTGAGGTTGAAGCTGAACGATCCGACCAGGGCGTCGGCGCGGCCGTCGGCGTGGATTATGAGGAAGTCCGACTCGCACTTTAGCGAGCCGGTGAGCAACCGATCGGGGCCCTGACGCGCGTTGACGACCAGCGACATAGGCTGCTGCCAGCGAAACTGCCGGCCCGAGGCCGTGGCCGCCAGATTGGCCAGCGTCAACTGGCCGTGCCACTGCATGTCCGCCCGTGCGTTGTCATCGGTCTGACTGTGAAATGCAAAGTCTATTGCGCCCGAATCGATCGCCACTTGCCGCCGCAGCCGTAGCGTGGCAGGCAGAAGCCGCCCGAGTCGGGCCAGGTCCACGCGCCCGCTGATCTCGTGCCGCTGGTGCAAGAGCGAATCCAACGACGTTCCGTCCAATCGTATCGTGCTCATGACCGACGCGTTGCCTGCGTCGCAATCGATGGTAGCTTTCTGGATTTCCAACTCGCCGCCCTGCCACGCCGCCACGCAGATGGCATGGAGCCGGTCCAGCCGGACCACGTCGGTCTGCAAGGCAGGCGCCGTGAGCGAAACCGCCTCGGCGTCAAGATCGAGCTGAACCGCGCTCTCGCCGTGCCGCCCCAGGTGAAGGCCACGCTGGTCGAGAGCAGCCCATCGATCGTCGTGCCCGGCGCCAGGCGCCAGACGACGGATCGCACCGCTCCCAGCGGCAAGCCCTTCGCGCTCAGTTCCGCCCGATTACCGTCGGGCGTCATCTTGACGGTTGCCGAAAGTGAGCCGGGCCGTCGTGCGTCGGGCAACTCGGCCCGCAGTCCCACGGCCAGCGGCCCATCGGTCCCGTGCGTCATGTCAACGTCCAGATCCAGTTTCTGGATCTGCCACGACTGGCTTGTGGGCTGATCGGTGATCGACAGGCTGCCGTCGACGACCTGCAATGCCAGCACGAGCTTGCCCGACGATTTCTGCGACGGCTGCGATGCGACGTACTTCGCCGCCAGGTCTTCCAGATTGCTGCCGTCGTCGCGCAACACGAGCGACAGCTTGGGGCTGTCTAAACGCACGCAGCCTAGATTCGACGCGTTGCAGATCAATGCCAGCAACGACCGATCACACTGGACACCGCCGATGTCGAGCACCGGCCTGCCCTGCGCGTCCTTCACTTCGACGCCGTGCGCTTCGATCGGCGAGAACCATCCGAGCGAGGCCGAACGAATTGCCACCGAACCGTTGAGGTCAGCCGTGGCCAGCTTCAGTCCCCAAGAAAGCAGCGGTGTATGGGCGACGATGGCTGGCAGCAGCCAAACCAGCGCCGCCGCAACCAGCAGCACGAGCGTCGTTCGCGGCAACCGTCGTCGCCGCGTCCCTTTTGCCTTTGCGATGCCGTCGGGCGGCGTTGGGTGACGACGAGGATCGGGTTTCGGGTCGATGGCCATGATCTGCCTCCAGAAGAGATTTTGGGGTGCCAGATTGTAGCCAAAAGCGGGAGACCGACGCCAGACGGAAATGTCATGGGCGCGACAAACCGCGGTCACGCGGTCACTCTTTAATCAGATCCCGCACCGTCATTCCGGAGGGGATCATCGGCAGCACGTGCTCTTGATAGGGCACTTGAACGTCCAAGAGATAGGGCCCGGGCGCGTCGATCATCTCTTGCAACGCAGTGGTCAGCTCTGACTTGTGCCGCACGTGCCGGGCTTCCCATTGAAAACCGCGGGCGATGGCGACGAAATCGGGATAGCGCTGTTGCGGCGTGATGCCGTCGCCCTGGCCGATCGCCTCGGGATGGTCGATCGGGCCAAGGTACGTGTGGGCGCGGTTCGATTCGTGGAAACGGTCCTCCCACTGCACCACCATGCCCAGGTGCATGTTATTGAGCAACATCACCTTCACAGGCAGCTTTTCGCAGTAGCAGGTGGCCATCTCCTGGATGTTCATCAGCAGGCTGCCGTCGCCGTCGATGTCGACGACCAGTCGGTCGGGCCATGCCACCTTCGCCCCCAAGGCCGCCGGCAGGCCGAACCCCATCGTTCCCAGTCCGCCGCTGGAGAGCCAGTGTCGCGGGCGGCGGTGTTTGAAGTGTTGGGCCGCCCACATCTGATGCTGGCCCACGCCCGTGGCAATGATCGTATTGCGGTCCCGGGTGAGGCGATCGAGTTCGCTGATGGCGTGCTGCGGGAGGATGCCGTCGAAGTCCTGGTCGTAATGGAACGGATCTTCGCGCTTCCACACCGCCACCTTGCGCCGCCACTCGGCCGCGTCGGGCGGCTGTACCTCGCGGTTCAACTCGCTGAGAAATCGCTTTACATCGCTGATGATCGCCAGATCCGGCTTGCGGATCTTGCTGATTTCCGACGGGTCGATGTCGACGTGGATCACCTTCGCCCGGGCGGCGAAGTCGGACACGCGGCCGGTCACGCGATCGTCGAAGCGCACGCCCAGGGCGATCACGAGATCGGCATTGTCCACGGCGTAATTGGCATACACGCTGCCGTGCATGCCCAGCAGGTCCAACGAGAGCGGATCGTCGCCGGGAAAACAGCCCAAGCCCATCAGGGTCATCGTGATGGGAATGCCGGCCTTCTGCACCAACTTGATTAGTTCGTCGCTTGCCCCGGCGGCCACGACGCCGCCGCCGGCGTAGATCACCGGGCGCTTTGCCGCGCGGATCATCTCGGCGGCCGCAGCCACCTCGGCGGACGTGGCCGTCGGCCCATCCAGCCGGTAGCCCGGCAGTTGCATCGGCACGTCGTAGTCCGGCACCGTCTGCATGTTCTGCACGTTCTTCGGAATGTCCACCAACACGGGGCCGGGCCGGCCGGTGGTGGCCACGTGAAAGGCTTCGCGCATCACGCGGGCGATGTCGTTGACGTCGGTCACTAGGTAGTGATGCTTCGTCACGCTGCGACAGACCTCGACGATCGGCGTCTCTTGAAAGGCGTCGGTGCCGATCACGGGCGTCCCGACCTGGCCGGTAATCGCCAGAAGCGGCACGCTGTCAAGCTTGGCGTCGGCAATGGGAGTCACGAGATTCGTGGCGCCCGGGCCGCTGGTGGCCATGCAAACGCCGATCTTGCCGGTCGAGCGGGCGTAGCCCTGGGCGGCGAAACCGCCGCCTTGCTCGTGGCGTGGGAGAATCACGCGGAGCTTTCCGCGGAATCGCGTCAGCGCCTGGTGCAAGGGAATGCTGGCCCCGCCCGGGTAGGCAAACACCGTGTCGACGCCGTGGTTGACCAGGCTCTGCACCACGATATCCGCGCCGCTGGTCGTCCGCGCTGCGGCCGACACGCCGTCCGACGCCGCGGGTTGGCTATTCACCGTCGCCACAAGTACACCCTTCCTCGATCGAGCCGACGCGGCCCCATCCGGCCGCCTCGCGTGTTGGTCCAAGCATTTAAGCATAAGTCCACCCTGCACGTAATTCAAGTCGCCGCACAGCGGGGCGAGGCCACAAAGCAGGACAGTTGTCGGCCCCACCCGGTTCGCGCGGGCCAAACTTCACTTGCCTCGACCGGGTGACTCTCGTAGCATGATCGTTTCCGGTATCGGCCGATCGGCTGCCGTACGGTAATGCGACTCTTACGGGGATGGGTTTGAGGAGAATCTCGATGTCGTTTTCTTATCTATCATTGGCGGCCGTACTAGTGTTTCTCGGCGCAGCGGTCGGCCGTGCCCCGGCACAGGAGCCCGGCAAGGACGAGGGCGTCCGGGCGAAGCGGTTTGTCGAATACTACGACGCCACGGTTCGGCCGCGGGAAATCGAGGCCGCCCAACTCTTCTGGACGGCCAACGTAACGGGCAAGGAGGAGGACTTTCAGCGGAAGGAGGCGGCCGAAGCCAAGGTCGACGACCTACTTTCCGATCAAGAGCGATTCGCCGAACTGAAAGCCATCCGCAATGGCCGGGTTGCTGATCCGGAATTGGCGCGGGAAATTACCGTGCTCTATCTCGAATATCTTGGCAAACAGGTCGACCGCGGCCTGCTGCAAAAGATTCGGGCCAAGTCGAACGCCATCGAGCGGGCGTTCAACGTCTTCCGCCCCACGGTCGCCGGCCGCCAAGTGACCGACAATGACATTCGTCACATCTTGCGCGAGTCGCACGACTCGGCCGAGCGCCGTGCCGCATGGGAGGCCGGCAAGAAGGTCGGACCCGTGGTGGCCGCCGATCTGCGCAGCTCGTCGCGCTGCGCAACCAGGCCGCCCGCAAGTTGGGCTTCCGAAACTACTTCGTCCTGCAACTGTATTGCGGCGAGCAGGACGAGGGACAATTGCTCAAGCTGTTCGATCAACTCGATGAGTTGACCCGGCAGCCGTTCCACAAGGCCAAGGCCGAGATCGACGCCGCGCTGGCAAAAAACTGCGGCATCGCGGTGGCCGACCTGCGGCCGTGGCACTATCACGATCCGTTCTTCCAGGAGGCCCCGGCGGTCCTGGGCGAACTGCCTGACGCGGTCTACAAGCAGCTCGATCCGATCGCCGTCACGTCGCGAGTTCTACGCCGGCATCGGGTTGCCGATCGACGAAGTGATCCGCCGCAGCGATCTGTACGAGAAGCCCGGGCAAGAACCCGCATGCCTTCTCGATCGACATCGATCGTCGTGGGGACATCCGCGTGCTGGAGAACGTCGTTCCCGACCGCGAATGGCTTAACACGTCGCTGCACGAGTTCGGCCACGCCGTATATTCGCTCTACGTTGGCGGCGGAAAGCTGCCCTATATCCTGCACACCGACGCCCATCCGTTATGTACCGAAGGGGTGGCGATGATGTTCGGGCGATTCGCGGACAACGTCGACTTCCTTCAGGCGTTCGGGGCCAAGGTCTCCGACCCGGAGCAGTTTCGGGCGGCGGCAGCCCGGCTTCGCCGCAACCAACTGCTGGTGTTTTCCCGCTTCTGCCAGGTGATGTTCCGCTTCGAGATGGCGATGTACGAGAATCCCGACCAGGACTTGAACCGCCTGTGGTGGGACCTGGTCGAGAAGTATCAGGAAATCGGGCGGCCCGAGGGCCGCAACGAGCCCGACTACGCCAGCAAGTACCATTTCATCGGCGCGCCGGTCTATTACCACAATTACATGCTCGGTGAGATGTTTGCCTCGCAGGTGCACCACGCCTTGATTGCGAAGGTTCTGCCGGGCACGAATCCGGCCGGGGCGATCTACGTCGGCAACAAGGCGGCCGGGCGATTCATGCGGGACCGCGTTTTCGCCCCCGGACTGAGCCTGAGTTGGAACGAGCTGACCCGCCACGCCACCGGCGCAGAGCTTAGTCCGAAGGCGTTTGCCGAGGATTTAAGGGCGGCGGAGTAGACATGGCGAAATATCTCACTGCTCCGCTTCCTATGGAGACCATGCCGCCCGGCGTGCCGTACATCATCGGCAACGAGGCGGCCGAGCGGTTCTGCTTCTACGGCATGAGGACGGTCCTGATCGTCTTCATGACCAAGTTCCTGCTCGATCGCCACGGGAACCTGGCCCCGATGAACGACGCAGAGGCTAAGGGCTATTACCACCTGTTTGTTGCGGGGGTCTATTTCTTTCCGATCCTCGGCGCGATCCTTGCCGACGCCGTGTGGGGCAAATATCGCACGATCCTGTACCTATCGATCGTCTATTGCTTTGGCAACTTCGCCCTGGCCGCCAACCAGACGCGACTAGGTCTATTTCTCGGCCTGCTGTTGATTACGCTCGGTGCCGGCGGCATCAAGTCGTCGGTTTCGGCCAACGTCGGCGATCAGTTCGGCCCGCGCAACCGCCACCTATTGGAACGGGTGTTTGGCTGGTTCTATTTTTCGATCAATTTCGGCTCGTTCTTCTCGACCCTCCTGACGCCCTGGCTGCTGGACCATTTCAGCCGCACCGATCTGTACGGGCCAGCGGCCAAACATCTCGGGCCGGCCCTCGCCTTCGGCGTGCCGGGGATCCTGATGGTCGTGGCGACGGTGGTCTTCTGGCTGGGGCGCAAGAAGTTCGTCCACATTCCGCCCGCCGGCAGCGGCCTGGTCCGCGAGGCATTCAGCCGCGAGGGGATGGGTGTCATCGCCAAGCTGGGCGTGCTGTTTCTGTTCATCGCCGTGTTTTGGGCGCTGTACGACCAGTCGGGCGCCGCCTGGGTCCTGCAAGCCGAGAAAATGGACCGGCACCTGTTCGCCTGGTTCCAGCCGATCGAGCAGTGGCTGGTCGCCGCCGGCGTGACGTTTGTCCGCGGTTGGAGCAGCGTCGACGTCAAGGCCGCCCAGGTGCAGTCGATCAATCCGCTGCTAATTATGCCGCTGATCCCGATATTCAGCTACCTCGTCTATCCGGCGATCAATCGGGTGTGCGCGCTTACGCCGCTACGGAAGGTTGCCGTCGGCCTGTTCCTGATGGTCACGGCGTTCATCATCACGGGCTATGCCGAGACGCTGGTCGGCCGGCCCGGCCCGCCGCCGTCGGCCTGGTGGCAGGTGCTAGCCTTCGTGGTCTTGACGGTCTCGGAAGTCATGGTCGTGATTACCTGCCTCGAATTCTCCTACACCCAGGCGCCGAAGAAGATGAAGTCGTTGGTCATGGGCCTGTTTCTACTCTCCGATGCGGTTGGCAACCTCTTCACGTCGTGCGTGAACTTCTTCATCGAAAATCCCGACGGCAGCAGCAAGCTGCCCGGGTCGAGCTACTACTGGTTCTTTTCCGGCCTGATGTTGGCCACCGCGGTGTTGTTCTGCGTATACGCGGCCTTCTACCGGGAGAAGACGTACATTCAGGACGGGACCGAGACGTAGGATTCGCGACAACAGGTGAGGCGATTCCTACGCGTCCAGCGGGCGGACCACGGAGAGGCTTCGCCAATAGTCGAACAACGTTTCGACCGAGGGGACGCCGCCCCCCAGGCCGCTCTTGTTCACGCCGGCATAAGGGACGCCGTGCGGAAACAGGTTGTGGGCGTTGATCCAACTGCTGCCGGCCACCATCGCCTCGGCCACCGTTGGCTCTCTGCCACCCCTTGCGCCGCTCATGCTCACCAGCCCCTTGGCCGCCCTCGATCGTCAACGCCGCGATAACTCGCCCGCCAGCTCATCCCAAGCAACATTCGTGCCGAACAGGATTGGGACTGTCCCTTTCGCCGCGGTAAACTGTTGAGCTGGGTGCCACCGCTGACTTGTCCAGCAGCGCTGAAGCACCGGTGGCCAAGCCACCCGCGGCACCCGACGCACCCGACTAGAGCTGCCGTTGTCGCCGGGCGCAACGGCGGCTATACTGGGTGGTCTAAATTTCCCAAGGCCGGTCAAGCTTACCCAAGTCGATCATCTTTCCGAAGGTCCCATGCGATTTTCGCTAATCGATCGCATCGTCGAGCTCGAACCGTGTGTTCGCATTACGGCAGTCAAAGGCGCTGACGATGACGGAGGAGTATCTGGCCGATCACTTCCCGCATTTCCCGGTAATGCCGGGCGTTTTGATGCTCGAAGCGTTAACGCAGGCGGGGGCGTGGCTGGTCCGCGTTAGCGAGGACTTCGCCCATAGCATGGTGACGCTCAAGCAGGCCAACAACGTGAAGTATGCCCAGTTTGTCGAGCCGGGCCAAACCCTCACCGTGACGGCCGAGGTGCTAAAGTTCGGAGATACGGAGGTGAAGTTGAAGGCATACGGCACCGTGAGCGGCCGGATCATCGTCAGCGCCAAGTTGACCCTGGCGTGCTATAATCTGGCCGATCTGGACCCGCAACACGCGAGCACCGATACGGCCACCCGAGAGGACCTGCGGAACCAATACGCTTTGCTCGATCAGACGCGGGTCGACGTTCCAACGACACTAACCTCGTAGCGATATCGCATGCGATTTGAAGGTAAGACGGCGATCGTGACCGGCGGCAGCCGCGGCATCGGCCGCGCGTGCGTGGCCCGGTTGGCTGCGGAAGGGGCCCAGGTGGTTTTTCTGTACCACAGCAACCAACAGGCGGCCGACGCCCTGGTGGCGGAATTGGCTCCCGGCCCCGGCGAGGTCCGCGCGGTGCAGGCCGACGTCCGCGAACTGGCCCGGGCGCACGAGATTGTCGACCAGTTGTTTGACCAGTGGCAGCACATCGACGTTCTGGTAAATTCGGCCGGGATCGTCCAGGACGGGCTGCTCGGCGCGATGACGCAGGAGCAATGGCGCGACGTGCTGGACACGAACCTGGGCGGAACGTTCAATTATTGTCATGCCGTGACCCAGCCGATGATGATGATGCGGCGGGGAAGCATCGTAAACCTCTCGAGCACGGCGGCCGAATTTGCATCTCGCGGACAAGTCAACTACGCTGCCAGCAAGGGGGGCATCAACGGCCTGACCCGTTCGCTGGCCAAAGAGCTGGCCCCTCGCAACGTGCGGGTCAACGCGGTCGCGCCGGGCATGATCGAGACGGACATGAGCCAGGTGGTCCGCGGCATTGCCGGCGACCAGATCAAGAAGATGATTCCGATGAAGCGAATCGGCCGCCCCGAGGAGATCGCCGGCGTCGTGGCCTTTCTGGCCAGCGAGGACTCGGCCTATCTGACGGGCCAGGTGTTGCGCGTTGACGGAGGGCTGAGTTTGGGCGGATATTGAGTAGTTTAAGCGGATCGTTCAGAATTCACATGGGAGGATGATGCGTATGCCAACAAAGGATGAAGTCTTCACGAAGATTCAGGCCGCCCTGGTCGATGCACTGGGCGTCGATGAGGAGGACGTGACCTTGCAGGCCACATTGGTGGGCGATCTCGGTGCGGAATCAATCGACTTCCTCGACATCGTCTTCCGCTTGGAGAAGGCCTTCGACATCAAGATTCCGCGCGGTGAGTTGTTCCCCGAGGACATCCTCACCGACGCCAAGTACGTCCAGGACGGCAAAGTCACGGAAGAGGGGCTGGCCGAACTCCGCAAGCGGATGCCGTTCGCCAACCTCGAAGACTTCGCCAAGAATCCCGTGGTGCAAGACTTCGGCAACCTCCTGACCGTGGCCGACATGTGCCGGTTCATCGAAGGCAAGGTCGAAGTGACGGACTGACACGTAGACGCAGGAGGCGGCTCCCGTCGCATCCTGCGGGCCTGCGGTGCCTGCTGAGGGCGGCTGACATGCGCTGGTATTGGATCGATCGATTTATCGAGTTCGAGAGCGGGCGGTATGCCAAGGCGATCAAAAACATCTCCCTGGCCGAAGATTACCTGCACGATCACTTCCCCTACTACCCGATCCTTCCCAACTCCCTGGTGATCGAGGGCATGGCGCAGACGGGCGGGCTGTTGGTCTGCGAACACAACGAGTTTACCGAGAAGGTCGTGCTGGCCAAGGTGCCCAAGGCCGTGTTCCATTGCGAGGCCGGGCCCGGCGACACACTGACCTACACCACCCGGGTAGAATACATTCGGCCGGAAGGGGCCATGGTCAGCGCCACCAGCCACAAAGGAGACGTGCTGCACGCCGAGGCGGAGATCGTCTTCGCGCACCTGAACGATTCCCGCTTGGGCAGCCTGTTCGAGCCCGAAACGTTCCTGCGCATGATGCGGCTCTTGCGGGCCTTCGACGTCGGCCACGCGGCCGACGGCGGTCCCCTGCGCCCGCCGGCACGGCTGCTGAAGGCCATCGAAGAAATCGCAACCTCATGACGCCGACATGAACGCCGATGCCGACATCGTCGCTCGGATACGAGCCGCGTCGGCAAAGCGCCGACTCTATCTGCCCCACGCGCTGCGGCAGATGACGCGTCCCAGCCGGATGATAAGCTCGGCCGAGGTGCGTGCGGTTATCGACTGCGGCGAAGTGATTGAAGACTATCCTGACGACCCACGGGGCCACAGTTGCCTAATGTTCGGGACCGGAATTGAGGGGAGGCCGATTCACGTGGTGTGCGCCAAAAGCGGATTACTTGGCAATCATCACGGCCTACATTCCTGAAGCTTCCAAATGGAGCGCTGATTTTCGAGTGAGGGTAGAGACATGAAATGCATTTACTGCCAAGGTGAAATGAAAAAGGGCAGCGTGCCTTTCCACGTTGATCGCAAGGGTTGCCACGTGCTGCTCGACGATGTTGCCGCATGGGTGTGTCAACAGTGCGGCGAGGCATATTTCGAGGAGCACGAAGTGGACGCCATCGAAGAGTTGATCCATTCGGTGGAAGAGAAAGCGACTGCTTTAAGCTCAATGGCGTAAACGACAGGACGGCGCAGGCGAACACGCCAAACGAAACCAAGGAACGAGCCATGAGACGACGCGTTGTAGTGACCGGCGTGGGATGCGTGACGCCGCTGGGGACCGACGTGGAAACCGTGTGGCAGCGATTGCGCAACGGCGAGTCGGGCGTGAGCTACACCACGCTCTTCGACGCGAGCAATTTTCCCACCAAGATTTCCGCCGAAGTCCGCAACTGGGACCTCTCCGACGTGGGCGAAGACCCGGCCGATTGGAAATACCAGGGCCGCCATACGCATTTCGCCGTCGGCGCGGCGAAGAAGGCCGTGGCCGATTCCGGCATGGACCTGGAAAAGCTCGATCCAACGCGCTTCGGCGTCTATACCGGCAGCGGCGAAGGACAGCAGGATTTCTCGAGATTTACCGAAATGATGGTCGCGGCGATCAGCGGCGGCAACGGTTTTGACTTGGCGCGATTCATCAAGAAGGGCTTGGAGACGTTGCACCCCATCGCCGAGTTGGAGCAGGAGCCGAACATGCCGGCCGGGCACCTGGCCAGTCTGTTCAACGCCCAGGGGCCGAACGTCAATTGCCTGACGGCCTGCGCCGCCAGCAGCCAGGCCGTCGGCGAGGCCGTCGAGATCATCCGCCGCGGCGAGGCCGACGTGATGCTTGCCGGCGGCACGCACACGATGATCCATCCGTTCGGCGTCACTGGCTTCAACCTGCTGACGGCGCTGAGCACGCGCAACGACGAGCCGACCCGGGCGTCGCGCCCCTTCGATCGCGACCGCGACGGCTTCGTCCTCGGCGAAGGCGCCGGCATGGTGATCCTCGAATCGCTCGATGCAGCCAAGGCCCGCGGGGCGAAGATCTATGGCGAGATCGTCGGCTACGGCTCGACGGCCGACGCATTCCGCATCACCGACGCGCACCCCGAGGGCCGCGGTGCCGTCAGTTGCATCAAGATGGCGATGGATGACGCCGGCCTGGGCCTCGACGACGTGGATTACGTCAACGCCCACGGCACCAGCACCACGGTCAACGACAAGGTCGAGACGCTGGCCATCAAGAAGGTCTTCGGCGATCGGGCCTACAAGATTCCCGTATCGAGTACCAAGAGCATGATGGGGCACCTGATTGCGGCTGCCGGCGCCACGGAGTTGATTATCTGCCTGATGGCGATTCGCGACAACGTGGTTCCGCCGACGACGAATTACGAGACGCCCGACCCCGAATGCGACCTCGACTACATCCCGAATGTCGCGCGCGAGCACCAGTGCGACGTGGCACTGAGCAACAGTTTCGGCTTCGGCGGCCAGAACATCGCGCTGTTGGCCAGCCGCTTCACGGGGTAGTCAGACTATCGGGTCCACTGCGTCATAACAGCTACCAGTCACAGCAAACTGCCACGATGCTCTTGTCTGCTCTGGAATGGCTCAATATCGGCCAGTCACCACGAGATTCAGTGTCGCTCTTGAGCCCGTTCCGCCGCTTCCGTATCTTCTCGTTGTGCCAGAAACTCGTAACTCTCAGCAACACTCCGCAGTGAGGCGGCTATCCTTGGCCAATCAACCTCGCATCGTTTAGCCCACCGCTGATACTTGGCGGCTTCCTTCCGTTCGAGGTCACCGCCAGCAAGTGGTGACCTCCAGGTGGTGCCGCGGCTGTTCAGAACACCGATTTGAAAGCCGTGGTCAAGGTCATCACTGTTTGTTTCTTCGATGGCATCGCAGATTTCGTAAGCGTCCCGCGGAATACGTCTTGTGTGGCGCGGTAGGCTGATGTGCGTCGGCCGAGGCAGGCTCGGTCGCATCGACATCGGGAGCCCGAACGTGAAGAAACGAAATCGGCGGTGTGATCCTCAGAAGCAAGCCTATTGGGAAGACGTGCTGCGGCGGTGGCAGGCAAGCGGCCAGACGATCCGCAACGATTGTCACGACGCGGGCGTGCGGGAATCGGCTCTGTATTTCTGGCGACGAGAACTGGCACGGCGGAGCCAATCGTCCGAGGCCACTGGGCCGTCGCCCACGACATCTCCGGTGACACCGGCACCGCGGTCGCTGCCACGGTCGCGTCACAGCACGCCTTCGTTTCTGCCCGTGCGCGTGGTAGACAGCGTGGCGATGGGAGCGAGCCGTGCCGTAGAAATCGTGTTGGCCCAGGGCGCACTGTCCGCGTGGGTGCAGGATTTGATCGGCGAACGCTGGTGGACGTACTGGCAGTGCTGGAGGTTCAGCCGTGTTGAGGCTGCCGGAGTTGGTGCGGATTTACGTGTGCTTGACGCCGACCGACATGCGGAAGCGCTTTGATTCGTTGGCAGCCCTGGTCCGAGAAGGACTGGGATACGATCCGCTCTCGGGTCATCTGTTCGTGTTCCGCAGTCGCCGTGGTGATCGGCTCAAGCTCTTGTGGTGGGACCGCGATGGACTGACACTCTACTACCGGCGACTGGAAGAAGGGGACAAAAGGGGGGGATGGACAAACGGGGACATTCTACGTTGTCCGCTGCCCGTGTCCTCTGGGTTGCCTATTCCTGCCAATTTATGAATTAAAGTAGAATGTCCCCGTTGTCCCCCCCCTATCGAGTTCTGCCACAGCGGTCTCGGGAATGTCCGAAAGAACGCCGATGGCCGGTGCCCAGGGGCCGTGCTCCAGATCGGCGGCGCTCGACTGCTCGATTCGCCGGGCGGTCTCATCCAGAATTGACTGTGGGATGCCGGCTCGGAGCGGGCTAGAGTCCGGCAAGGCCGCCAGCCTCCGCTGAACGGTTGTCACCATCTCTCAATAGATGTCCTTGCCGTCACCTACGGGCATGATCTTCACCTGAAGTCCGGTGCGAGGCGCGCATGACTTCGTTAATCGGATTGCATTGCCGTCTCGGTCTTGGGCGGTTGTGCAACGACGAGATTCAACTTCACCAGCCGACTGCGAATGGCGCTCGGCTGACGCTGCAAGATTCGGGCGATTTCCTTTTGCGGCGTCCGCGTTTGGAAAAGCTGTCGCAGTTGGGCATCTTCCTCTTCGGACCATTTTTCATACGCCCGAGGGTTATCGCGGCGAATTGTCTCCATTCGCTCGGTGTAGCTCGGTCGGCCAATGGTCGAAAGGCTGAGGGCCTCGGCAGCAGCCCGAGAAATGTCCTGATACGTCCAGGCGGGGAAGTTGGCCAATACCTCCTCGCAGGTGTGGCCGTCGGCGATGGCCGTAAGGATCGCCCGCGATTTCTTGGTCAGGTCGATTGGTTCCATGTCAGGCTCTCCTCATACTGCGTCACGGACCGCATACCGGCTCTTGGCCGGTTGCTGACGTGACCGCGACGCATTGCCGCCCTGCCGCCTTCGCTCGTTCTTCTCTATTGACATTTTCGCGGGTTATGCAACAATTGGGATAATCCGGTTTACCGGAGGTGGATGGCGCACGCCATCGGGCCCGAAAGGGCCTTTTTTATGCGCTCACAGCAGCTTTTTCCCGAGCATTCGGCCTCCGCGCTGGTCATATTTCCCCTGAAGGACACGGATGACTCTCCTGGCAAACGTTGCCGGCGGACGCTCAATGAGCTTGTTCTCCCACAGAATCTCGTGTCGGCTGGAATGGGCCAGAAGGTCGCAGAGTTGCAGTCCGGCGATATTGTTGGTCTTGGTTTTGACCTTCAGTTGCTTGCTGGTAAACCGCTCTTGGAACTGTTTGGGCTCCGTGAAGTGCGTGCCCTGCTGCCAAAGTCTGGCGAACGATTCCTTCAGCCGCATGTCTTCCTTGCCGCCACGCGATTCGGCCATCACATCACCGTGCGCGCCCTCTCGTCCGAGAAAGTACGCAAATCGCTCCAGCAGCACTGCCAGGCAATAATGATATGGATCGTAACGCCACGTCGTGTAGGTTTCCTTGTGTTTCTTCTTGTCGAGGCAGACAGTAATGACCGTGTACTGCCAGGCAGCCAGCAGGCCCAGTAACTCCTTATCGAACTGACGCCGCACGCTGTCCTTTGCAAGAGCCTCAAACGGTAGGCGGGCGTTGAGCAGTTCCTTACGATGGAAAATGACCGGATCGTCGGGATGCGAACGAAAGAACTTTGCTTTCAGCGCCTCCATCTGTGGATGAACGGTCTGCTCAACGTGGCCCAGTTCAAGAATGACGCCCGTTAAACTGAGGAAACGGTGGTTCGGATTGTCCGAACTTTCCAGGTCGGGGTTGCCCACTTCGTCTATGTAAATCCGGTACTTTTTCATCGCGTTCTGCCGCCCGACTTGTCACCGAAGCCTCTTGATGGGGCGCATCGCTAGCATTCAGGCCGGGTCATTCGGTGGGGGTCATTCGGGTGGGGTCATTCGGGGTCATTCGGGGTCATTCGGGGTCATTCGGGGTCATTCGGGGTCATTCGGGGTCATTCGGGGTCATTCGGGGTCATTCGGGGGGCATTCGCACGGGTCATTCGGGGGACACGCACCAATTATGGTTGTTTGAGTAATTTTGACGGGCGACCTGCTTTCCGTGGGCGGAGGATTCGACCGACAACTCGCTCCAGTCGCTCCACAAACATGGCGTTTCCTAACGGACGGCCAGTGCGGCCATGTTCGCGCACATCCAGCAGTTCTCCTTCCGGAATCGCGCTGTTCAACAATCCGCGCCAATCGGCGACCATCGCCAGCATCGGAGCGACTCGCACCAAGCGGTCGTCGCGGCCAAGCAAATGTGCTTTCGCACTGCTCCAAGGCCAATCGGCGGCGTCGAGCGTCAAACCAGCCCGCACCGGGTTCAATTCCACGTACCGCGCCGCCGCCAACAAATAGGGTTCGTCCATCACAAAGGAAGCGAACCGCCCCTGCCACAAAAAGCCCCGCCATTTTTCGCGGAAGTTGATTCGTCGAGTATAGCGGCAATGGGCCTCACCGATGGCCCGGCCCAACCCGTCCTCGGAACTCGGGACGGCAATCAAATGGACATGATTGGGCATCAAGCAGTATGCCCATATCTGCACTCCACGTTCCTTGCACCAGTCGGCCATCAGTTCCACATAGGCCGCATAGTCTTCATCGCAAAAAAAAGTTTGCTGCCGACGATTTCCACGCTGGGTTACGTGATGCGGCAAACCTGGAACAACCAATCTCGCCAACCTAGCCATGCCAGGAATCTACAAACTCTTCTCCATTTTGTCAATATCGGTGCGTGTCCCCTGAATTCAGATACTCGGCGGTTTCCAAACTCAATCGCAACCGCTGGGAGGGGTTTTCTCGAAGAAAACCTCACCGGGAGTTCGAAACCCGAGGCATGCGCGGGGGCGGTTGTTGAGTAGGTTTTCCACCTGCCGCACCTGGGAATGGGAGACGTTGCGAAAGTCAGTCCCTTTGGGAAAGTATTGGCGGATTAAGCCATTGGTGTTTTCGTTCGTGCCGCGCTGATACGGACAGCCCGGATCAGCAAAGTATAACTCCATGCCGAGGTGTTTTTCCAGCCGGTGGCAGTGCGGCGAATTCGGTGCCATTGTCGAAGGTGATGGACCGCCGTCGCTGTTCGTCCAACTCCTTCATGCGTTGTTTGATTTTCGCATGTACATGGTCGGCATTCTTGGATTGAACCTTGACGACGATTGTGAACCGCGACTTGCGGTCTACCAACGTCGCCAGACCGCCGGTGCCCGCCGGGCCGAGCACGGTGTCGCCCTCGAAATCGCCCAGCCGCAACCGCTCCTCGATCACTTCGGGGCGCTGGTCGATGCGGGCGGCATCTCCGCTGGTGGCGGCGTTTTTCCGCCGGTAAGGACGCTTCCCGCGACGCCGCAGGAACGATTCCCAGTGCTCCCGATTCGCGTCCTGCTTGATCCAGGTGTAGATCGTTTGCGACGACACGCGGCGCGGCGCGCTTGCTGCTGCATCCGTCCGGCGATCTGCTGCGGCGCCCATTCCTGCGCCAACCCCCTGCGAACAGCCTCGTTGACCGCGGGATCATCCATCTTTCGCGCCAGTGGTCGTTCCCGGCGGCGTTGCGCGGCTTTCCATTGGGCTTGGGTGGAGTAATATTCGCCGGCGGTGCTGTTGCGTCGCAGCTCGCGGCTGATCGTGGAAGGGCAACGTGCCACGGCCCTGGCGATTTCCTTCTGGTTAGCTCCCTGATACCGCAATTGCGCTATGCGATCGCGCTCTTGGGGCGTAAGATGATGTGCCATCGCTGGGACTCCGTTCCCAAGGGAAGCTTTGTGAACTTCTCCCTATTGGAGCCTCCCAGCGATGTCTTCCCCCATGCCAGTTTCCGAGGCTCATTCTTCAGGCCTCGATTGCATTTGAGATTTGAGACCGCCGAATTCCGGCGGATTCGAGATTGCTCGGGGTTCCTCCCACAAGAGACCCTAGACCAACACACACCTTCACTTGGGTCTTGCATACCAAAAACCAATTGCGGGAGAATTTGGGTGCCATCCAGTAGTCTTTGGCAGTACGTACACTCTACCGACAATGAATCCTTTTTCGATCATGCCAACGTACTCTGCAACAGGCCCCTCGTGAATATCCGCTTGGCTCCAAGATAACACATTTCCTTCTTGGACGAATCCGTGTGTCACAAATACATCCGGCTCAGGGTTCGGTGGCCGAAGCAACTTGCCGTCGGTGAAAGCAAGCTGGACAGTGTAGCTCTTTGCCACTTCATTAGGAAATCTAACGTCAAGCACGTAAGCTCCAGACATCAGTGTGTTCGGATTGGCGTCAACAGCCGCGAGAACAAGTCGATCCATTTGTGCGACTTGGGCCCAATACTCCGCTGGTTGCTGTAACTGTCGAGCACAACTGCTTTGCCCCTCCCAACGACCGCCAAAAAAAGCGATAATCGTCAACAACGCCATCCCGAGAAGAATCCAGACGATCATAGTATGCCTCTTGTTGTTCGAGACAAGGCTTCCGTCTACATTCCTCTTATTCCAGTACAAGCGTACGATACGAGCGGCCACCATGCCGAAGACGCCACTGGCAAGGGCGACGACAAACAACAATGCTGTAACACCACTGCCAAGAGACGGAGACCTCTGAAGAACATACATCACGATGCCCAACGTGATAACGATAGAGATCGATAAGAAAACAAACAGCCCGCGATACCGTGACATCAACGAACAGAATATAGAGAAAATGAGACATGGCAATAACGTAGCGAAGAAGATACCCTCCATGAAGGCCACGAAGATTCCGCTGGAATTGGCATCTGCAGAAGAATTGCATGGCCAGAAAGAGAACATCAGAGCCGCCGCTAGAAAGCCGGAAAATTCGGTCGCAACGAAAGCCGCTAGCACCTGCGTGCCGAAACACGCAATTTCAGCCTTCTTCATTTCTGGTAGACCCTGCTTGTTTTGACAGCAACACTACGACGCCCCCTACCAGCCACTACCTCCGCCGCATCCTCTACCAGCCCTAGTCGTCTTTCCTCACCAATGGTCTTCCTCTGTCCAGTCCCACCACATCCATTGCGTGGCCATTCCTGATTTCCTAAGCCACCACCAACTCGCAAAACGTCCGAAGGACCTGGCGGTCTCAAATCTCAAATGCAATCGAGGCCTGAAGAATGAGCCTCGGAAACTGGCATGGGGGAAGACATTGCTGGGAGGCTCCAATAGGGAGAAGTTCACAAAGCTTCCCTTGGGAACGGAGTCCCAGCGATGGCACATCATCTTACGCCCCAAGAGCGCGATCGCATAGCGCAATTGCGGTATCAGGGAGCTAACCAGAAGGAAATCGCCAGGGCCGTGGCACGTTGCCCTTCCACGATCAGCCGCGAGCTGCGACGCAACAGCACCGCCGGCGAATATTACTCCACCCAAGCCCAATGGAAAGCCGCGCAACGCCGCCGGGAACGACCACTGGCGCGAAAGATGGATGATCCCGCGGTCAACGAGGCTGTTCGCAGGGGGTTGGCGCAGGAACGGGCGCCGCAGCAGATCGCCGGACGGATGCAGCAGCAAGCGCGCCTGCGCCGCGTGTCGTCGCAAACGATCTACACCTGGATCAAGCAGGACGCGAATCGGGAGCACTGGGAATCGTTCCTGCGGCGTCGCGGGAAGCGTCCTTACCGGCGGAAAAACGCCGCCACCAGCGGAGATGCCGCCCGCATCGACCAGCGCCCCGAAGTGATCGAGGAGCGGTTGCGGCTGGGCGATTTCGAGGGCGACACCGTGCTCGGCCCGGCGGGCACCGGCGGTCTGGCGACGTTGGTAGACCGCAAGTCGCGGTTCACAATCGTCGTCAAGGTTCAATCCAAGAATGCCGACCATGTACATGCGAAAATCAAACAACGCATGAAGGAGTTGGACGAACAGCGACGGCGGTCCATCACCTTCGACAATGGCACCGAATTCGCGGCGCTGCCACCGGCTGGAAAAACACCTCGGCATGGAGTTATACTTTGCTGATCCGGGCTGTCCGTATCAGCGCGGCACGAACGAAAACACCAATGGCTTAATCCGCCAATACTTTCCCAAAGGGACTGACTTTCGCGACGTCTCCCATTCCCAGGTGCGGCAGGTGGAAAACCTACTCAACAACCGCCCCCGCGCGCCTCGGGTTTCGAACTCCCGGTGAGGTTTTCTTCGAGAAAACCCCTCCCAGCGGTTGCGATTGAGTTTGGAAACCGCCCCTCCTCGACATGGAATTGAACATCCAGACCCGCAACGTAGCTTTCTTGGCGGAGCAATCAATTTTGTCCACGGTGACATATATGCCGAACGAACCGATTGCGCCCGTATACAAGCTGTCCGTCTGGTAACCGGTAAGCAAATAGACTACATACGCTCTCGCGCACGTCGCAGGATCGGTTCCCGGTGGCGACGGTACCCAACGTGCAAATGCATTGGGATCCGTCCTTGCTGAGAAGCCAGGCTTCCAGGTGGAACTAGTCCTATGCTTAGCGTCATTCGGGGGACACGCACCAATTATGGTTGTTTGAGTAATTTTGACGGGCGACCTGCTTTCCGTGGGCGGTCGTCGCGGCCAAGCAAATGTGCTTTCGCACTGCTCCAAGGCCAATCGGCGGCGTCGAGCGTCAAACCAGCCCGCACCGGGTTCAATTCCACGTACCGCGCCGCCGCCAACAAATAGGGCTCGTCCATCACAAAGGAAGCGAACCGCCCCTGCCACAAAAAGCCCCGCCATTTTTCGCGGAAGTTGATTCGTCGAGTATAGCGGCAATGGGCCTCACCGATGGCCCGGCCCAACCCGTCCTCGGAACTCGGGACGGCAATTAAATGGACATGATTGGGCATCAAGCAGTATGCCCATATCTGCACTCCACGTTCCTTGCACCAGTCGGCCATCAGTTCCACATAGGCCGCATAGTCTTCATCGCAAAAAAAGTTTGCTGCCGACGATTTCCACGCTGGGTTACGTGATGCGGCAAACCTGGAACAACCAATCTCGCCAACCTAGCCATGCCAGGAATCTACAAACTCTTCTCCATTTTGTCAATATCGGTGCGTGTCCCCTGAATTCAATATGCCGCCGCAAAATGTAAATCCACGCGATAAATTACCCTTGGGCGTTCGCTTGTTTAAGGCCTAGTGCTATGGTACGACCGCGCTTTGGTGGTCACGTCGTGGCACGAGATCTTCCGTCGCCGGTGGATCTATTATCTTGGCTTGTTCTGCTCTTGGCTGGTTGTCCTGGCCCTATTGCTGCGCGTCCGCCACGGCCTCGCCGCGGCTGGCCGTGCAGTTCGATCCCGAGAACGCCGCCGCCCACAACAATCTGGGAAGCCTGTTGGCGAGGCAAGGACGCCTGTCGGAGGCGATCTGCGAGTTTCGGACGGCGCTATCGCTCAATCCGGACTTTCAATGGGCTGAGCGAGACCTTCTTCTCGCTGAAAAGGTGCTCGACGCCAGCACGAGGAAGCGGCAAACGTCTACACGCTAGCGATCATCGCTACGTCTGGTCCCGCCTCGCCCTGTGCCCTAGCTCGGGTGTCGCCAGCCGCAGACCAGCAGGCAAAGAACGGCCGCGATCAACAGGGCACAGGACGAGGGTTCAGGAATCGACGAGAGAGATCCGGAATAGCTTGTGGTGTTCACTTGGCCGTCCATCATCAACTCGGTCAGCGAATGCTGATTGAGCGCCGAGAACTGAAACGTCAACACGGCCGTCTGGTCGTACCCATTGGCGAAGGCAAGCAACTCGCTGTTGCCGCCGGAGTAGGTGAAGTTGGTGAGGTTGGCCGAGCCTGTGCCCAAGGCCCCAAACAGGTCGCCGAAGACTGCCACGTTGAACCAGTCCAGGTCCGCCGTCAGCGCTTGGCTGCCCCCGTCCCACAACTGGAGCGTACCGTCAGTCGTCGCAATGCTGGCTTGCTCGAAGCCCGCTGCCGGGCTGGTGATCGTCCCGACGGTGAACGTTCCGCTGATGTTGCCGTAAAGGCCCACAAGACTTGGCGCGGTCGAGTCCGTGATCAGGAAATCATACGCCCCCGTGTTGGGAAACGTGATCGTGTCGCCCGTACCAGTAAATTGGAGCGATGCTCCAACGACGTTGGCAAAATCGCAACTGATCACTTCGGCGTCGGCGGTTTGAGCCACCGCGCCGAGCATGGCGATGAGAGCAAATCGTTGTAACCAGCACATGTCAGTACTCCCCAACGCGTTCTGGGATTACGTCAACAACCGACCACACCTCCTCGGAATTGCCTGACCGCGCAGACGGAACCTTCCTGGGGATGCGCGACCAGGAGGTCCCAATCCGTGCAAGGACGGGCCGAATTGCTTGGAAACAAGCTGCCGAGGAAGAAGGAAGGCTTCTCAGAAATGCGAAGTCTTCGGATCGGCTACCGACGCTACCCTGAAGTTAAAAAGTGCCTAAATGCAGCGACGTCGTATGGTGCCCCCGCTGTCAGGATAGTATGGCGACACCGGCGGTTTCGTCAACCTTCCGGCGTGGGTCGCTCGCAAGAATTTCAGAAACTTAACTCCGTTGAGGGGGAAACTGCCGCAGGATCGCCCCACTGGGGGTAGCCAAGAGATGCAAATCCTTTGCTGACTGGCCCAAACCACAGGTACATCGAGGGTTCCTGCCGCTTCGCCGGTGATGGCGTCGACGAGCCTCGTGCCGCTCAGCGGGCGTCCTTCGCAGGCTGCAATCGCCGAGAGATCGACATTCTCCTCTATCGAGTGCTGTGCAAAGTTCAACGCAGTTACGGCATAGCAGTGTTTTCCCGGCAGTTGAAAGACAAGAACGCAAATCGCGGTGTGATGGACCGTCGGTACGGCGAGCATCGTTTTCAGCGCGACTCGATATTTGTGCCGTGTGGCAAGGACGGATTTCAACCGGGAGGCGAACGAGGGCGGATTGCGCAGTTGTTCGGGCAACGGTCCGTAGAGTGCCCGGGCGCGGGGCAGTCCGTAGGCCGATCGCGGTGCGGAGGGATTCAGTCCCATCAGGTCGACGCCTCCGCGGTTGATCCAACGGTAATCTTGGTCGTTCAGCCGTTCGGCCACCGGCAGGGGAAGGGCTCCGAAAAGGTCCCGACTTGAAAGACTGAACACGCCCGGTTGCATGGCGTTGAGCGTCATGCAAGACGAGTAATGGACAATTGGTTTCAGACGGCCGTGGGTTTCGGCACGCGATTTGCGGCCCCTTACACCGGTCCAGTTCGCCTGCCAAGTCCATGAGCCAAGAAAGGAGAGCGCCGTGCTCTACGTTCAAGAGGCCAAGGGAACCGTGGAGTCCGTGTGTGAGAAGGTGGAAGTCGCCGCAACGGCCAACGGCATGGGAGTCCTCGGTGTGCACGACCTGAAGAAGAAGATGCAGGAGAAGGGCGTGCCGTTCGAGAGGGAGTGCCGAATCTACGAAGTTTGCAACCCGAACCAGGCGCAAAAAGTCCTGGAAGCCGACATGTCTGTCTCCACCGCGTTGCCTTGCCGGATTTCGATTTATGAAGAAGCCGGGACGGTGAAGGTGGCGACCTTCAAGCCCACGGCAATGTTACAGATGTTCGGAGACGCTCGGCTGCAGCCGGTGGCCGAAGAGGTGGAACAGGCGATCATACGAATCGTCGATGCCGCATGTCAATGACGTGGGACCGAAGAGTAGGGACGTGGCGATATCTCGATGCGATGGTCAGCACATAGGACCGTTCTCTCGATGACGACCCTTTTCAAGCGTAGCCAGAAGCCGAATGGATGCCGTTCGTCTTCGGAAAGCAGCGAGCGCAAGGGCCTGCTGTCGTGGAGCTTCTTCGGTTTGGTCTGCCTGCAGTTTTTGACCGTGTTGAACGACAACACGTACCGGTGGCTGGTCACGCCGATCGGCTACCACGTTCTCGGGCAGCGATACGAGAGTCTGATCTTGACGCTGGGCATCGCCTGTTTCGCCGTTCCCTACATCTTGCTGGTGGCGCCGGCCGGATACCTGGCAGACCGTTTCAGCAAGCAGACGGTGATCGCCGGCTGCATGTTGCTTCAGGCAGGAATCCTCTTGGCAGGCATGGGATCGATCCTGATGACCAATGCGATCTTGATCTTCACGATCTTGACCGTGATGGGAGGGCAAGGGGCCCTGTTGTCCCCGTCCCTGTTGGGAGTCATCCCCGAGAACATCGCGGAGGAGCAAATTTCGGCAGCCAACGGGGTGCTGGGCATGGCGAGTGTGCTGGCGTCCGTGGTCGGCACCGTGTTGGGCAACAGCCTCTACGTTATTACGGGTCCGCTCGGAAAGACGGACTGGTGGATCTCCGGAAGCACCATGATCGGGATCGCGATGTTGGGTTGGGCAGCCGCCCTGTTGATCATGAAGCGGCCTGCCGCCGATCCCGAGCGGAAACCGCCAACGCATGTTTTCGGGCAGACGGCACGGGACTTAAAGACCTTAATCGGTCACCGTGATCTGCTCGGCGCAGCTTCCGGCAGCGCCTTCCTCTGGTTTCTCGCCGCGCTGGCCCAGGTGAACGTCTACCTTTTGGGCACGGTGACACTGGACATCAGCCAGACACAGGTTGGTCCGCTGCTGGCAGTAATGGCCGCCGGCGTGGCAGTCGGCAGTTTGTTGGCCGGCGTTTGGTCGGGCGACAAGGTGAATCCCGGATTGACGCCCATCGGTGCCGCCGTCATCGTATTCGCGTCCGCGATGACTTTTTTCATTTCGCAGGTGACGGCGCCGGACACCGCGACGGCCTATTACTGGACTTGCGGCGGGCTTTGCCTGATGGGGCTGGGGGCGGGCCTTTACGAGGTGCCGCTGAAATCATACCTGCAGGACTACAGTCCACCTGAAATCCGAGGCGAAATATTGGCGGCCGGCAACGTCTTGATCTTCGCCGCCATGCTTGTGGCCGCGGCTCTGTTCTGGGTGCTGACGTCGGTGTTGGGAGTTACGGCCCCCGTGCTCTTCTTGATTGCGGGCATTGTCACGGCCATGGTGGGAGTCGTGATTCTGCATTTCGTACACTCTCAAACCGTTGATGCACTGGGGCAGCCGCTGCATGCCCTTCGGGGGCTACTCGGTCGTCAGGCATCCTCGCGTTGATCTGTTTCTTCGGACGCTGTCGGTGGTCCGGCAGTACCGGTCTCCAACTCCAGCAGACGCGCGTCGATATCGGCCAGCAGTCGTTCGTACACCTCGCGGTCGAAGAGCCCCTGGTGAAAGGCCTCGATGACTCTTCGCTTCTCGGCCAGCAAGACTTGGCGCGTGGCCAACGACGCTTCTTCTTTCTGGAAGTGCGGGTGTTCAAGCCGCAGGCGAAGCAGATCTTGTTCGGAGTTGTGAATTCGATCTTCGCAGTCTTTGCGCAGCCCGGCAACTGCCGCGGAGTCGCGAAATCGCAATGGCGACATGCGGTCCAGTTCCGCCAGTCCCGCTCGGGCAGCCTCGAGACGCCCTCGGGCCGACTCGTACGCGTGGCGATGCTCCTGCTCCCGGGAAATGCCCAGCAGGCGCAGAATCGGCGACATACTGAGCCCCTGGACCAGCAGCGAAATGAGCACGACGCCAAAGGTGATGTTCACGATCAGTTCCCGGTGCGCAAACCCTAGTGGCAGGCTCAGCGCCAGGACCATGGGAAGCGCGCCACGCATGCCGCCCCACGTAAGAATCACGCCCCAGGACAACGGGAATCGCTCACGGGTCGCGCGCAGCAAGAGCGAAACCACCACAATCGTCATGCCTCGTCCCAACGTCACCGCCAGGTAGGCAATCACGATGATCGGCCACGAAGCCCACAGCGAATGCAGATTCACTTCCATCCCGATCAACAAGAACACGATCGAGTTCAAGGCGAAGGCGACATACTCCCAAAATGACTCGACGGCGACGCGCGTGGACGCCGACATACCGGTCCGCGCGCCATAGTTGCCGCAGAGCATGCCGGCGGCGACCGTAGCGATCACGCCGGAATAGTGGAAATGCTCGGCCGCCACAAACGCGCCATAGGCGGCCACCGTGGTCAGCGTAATCTCGATCATCGGATCGTCGACCTGCCGGATCAACTGCGAAGTGACGTAGCCGACGGCAATGCCGATCAGTCCTCCGACGCCGACGATCTCGGCAAACTGCAGAGCAAGGTCGCCAACGGAGACGGCCCCGCCGGCGACGATCGTCAGGCTGAGCGTGAAGAAGACGATGCCCGTGCCGTCGTTCAGCAGGCTTTCGCCTTCCAGAAGAACGGACAGCCGCTTGGGGGCACCGAGTCTCCGAAAAATGGCCGTGACGGCGATCGGGTCGGTGGCCGCGATCAACGCCCCGAAAACCAGTGCGTACCGCCAATCGAAGCCCGTCGGCAAATCCCAAAGCATGAGCAGTCGGGCCAAGCAGCACCGCGATCAGCGCCGTGGCCGCCACCACGCCTGGGACGGCCAGCGATGTGATGGCCATTCGGTTCCGCCAAAAGTCGGCGAAGTCGAGATGGAATGCGGCCTCGAACAACAGGCCCGGCAAGAAGACGGCAAACAGCAATTCCTTGCCAAGGTGGGCGCAGGAAAGGCGTGAAGCGAACCCAGCAACAGGCCCGCCAACACGAGTCCCACGGTATAAGGTACTCGCAGATGGCGAACCAGAATGGCCACGGCCGTAGCCACTACGAAAAGCAGCAAGAACGCCAGTTCCGTATCCATAGCGGCCCTTTTCTTAGATCCCGCTTCTTGTCGCCCACCTCGAAAGTCGGCCGCGACCCGCTGTGCTCGCTTCGTCGGGTATCGTGCTATTTGGGGCCGACCGATAAGGGAAAGTCGACAAGACCGGCGGAAGCAGCGGCTCATGTGCCGGGGACTTCCCAATCAATGTCCCGCTGCAGTTCCTCTTGTTCGACGACTTCTTGCTCGGCCAAAGCCTCTTCGTGTTCGAGATCGCCAGCAATCCGGCGGCCAACGTCCAACTCTCGTGACAGTGGTTGGCCAACATGGTCGAGAGACTACCGAGCAAGGCGATCAGAGGGAAGGCGCGGAGACCGGCCATTCCGCTCCCCGGCGCATCCAGGCTGCCGAAATCGGGCCTGTATGCAATTCTGTGTCAACCGGTCGTTTCCAAAGGGACAGTCCCATTTTTGTGGCGTCCTGCCACAAAAATCGGGACAGTCCCCTTTGACGCCTCGTGGGCCCTGCACGGTCACCGTAGCACCAGAATGGGCTCTGGCTTATTCTACGTCGACGTCCACGTAGTGCTGCCAGATTCCGTGCAGGTTGCATTTGACGGTCATCACGAGCGAGACCTTTTTCCCTTTCAACCCTTCGTCGAGAACGACGGCGAAGGTCCCTTCTGGCTTCAAGTAGCCGTGCGAGCGAAAGAGGAGCGTGCCGGCGGGCTCGTTTCCGATGCTTAGCTGCGCGTATTCAATCCAGTGCGTCGGCTCCATCGGGTGCAGTATCTTGCCGATTGCGAAGCGTACCTCGAACTTTTCCCCCGCCTTGACCTTTGCAGGCGCTGTAATGACCGGCACGTGCAGCGTCTCCATGGTTGTCTCATGCTGGGGATTCGTGAGACGATTGATCCCTTTCCAGAGATTCTTGTTGACTTGCACAGGGAAGTACTCCTGCGCACCGGATGATCCGCTGCCCAAAGCAACCGAGCTTGCCCCGACAGCGACCGTCGTGAGGAAATGTCTTCTCTTCATTGGCTCCCCCGTTTCACCGTATTGAAGGTAAATCAGCCCCGCCGATTCCAGCAACGTCAGGCCAGGAAACTGTTAGAAGAATAGCCGAAATAGTCAAGGAGGCAAGACGGCATGCCAGCAGCATGCCGAGTGCTGTGTAGGAGAATGCCCTACCGAATCGCTTTGGTCGCCAGAGCGCCGCCGCCGCGCAGAACATTCCGGTGAGGCCTTGCGCCATCCCACCCTCGTGTGCTAAGAGACTCTGCTACACAGCCACCTGTAGAAGCACCGGTAGACTTCGTTACGCGCGCTGTGATAATTAGTGCGTAGTGTGATTTCAGAGCCCGGTGTGCTGTGGATGTCGGGGTGCAGGGAAGGTGGTCGCCGCGATTGGCGTGGCGCCAGCGACGAAAGGAAAAGACAATGTTGATGCTCGACTCCGTCCGTGAGTACAGGCTCAAATACGAACGGATCATCACCTGTTCCGACCTGATGCTCCCCGTATTCGACCAGGCGAGCCGGGCCGCGGAAGTGGATAGCACCGTGCTGATCACCGGTGAATCGGGTACGGGCAAGGAGCTGATTGCCGAAGCCATCCACTACAACAGCCCGCGACGCGACGGGCCGCTGGTGGTCGTCAACATGGCGGCCGTGCCCGAGAACCTGATCGAAAGCGAACTGTTCGGACACGTCGCCGGGGCCTTCACCGGATCGACCGGGAAACGGATTGGACGATTCGAGGCGGCCCACGGGGGATCGTTGTTCATCGACGAAATCGGCGACCTGGTACCGGAGTGCCAGGCCAAGTTGCTCCGGGTTCTGGAAAACCACTGCGTCACGCCGGTCGGCAGCAACGAGAACCACAACCCTGACGTTCGCGTTATCGCCGCGACCAGTCGTTGCCTCGAACAGATGGTCCGCGAGGGGAAGTTCCGCAGCGAACTGTATTACCGATTGAACGTGGTGTCGATCTCTCTGCCTCCGCTGCGTGACCGTCGCGAGGACATTCCGCCATTGGTGCATCATTTCCTCGACGAGTTGTCTCGGGCCTACAACAGGCCCTCGCCCGCCGTCGATGCCGAGCTGATGAGCTTCCTCGAGTCGTATCCTTGGCCGGGCAACGTGCGCCAATTGCGCAACTGCGTCGAGAGCATGTTCGTTCTGGCCGACTCGTCGACCATCACGATGGACGACCTGCCGGAGACGATCTGCGCGGCGAAGCGCCGGGATGCTGGCTCGGCATCGACGTGCCCGAGGGTTTCACGCTGGAAGACGTGGAAAGGACGGTGGTCCGCCAGGTGCTGGATCGCTGCCGTGGGAATCGCACGCAAGCGGCGAAGTCGCTGGGCATTTCTGTCCGCACCTTGCAGCGACGCCTGAAGAGTTGGGACGACGGCCAAGCCGAGAAAGCGAGACCGTCGAAAGGCGGAAATCCGGCCGCAGCGGTAACGAAATGACCGCCCTGGGATTCGACCGGATCCTGCGTCGGCCAACTTGGTAGCCGCCGAATTATCCTGGGGCCGCGGTTGGACGACCCCCGACCTGACGCCGGCGTAACCAAGGCCGCGTCTTAGCCTTTGAGCTCCACAGGCAATTGGTCGATCTTGGCTGCTATAATGAAATCGTTCGTCGACAAGCCGTCTACGGCGTGGGTCGACAGTTCAATCCGCACCTGACGGTATCCCTGCAAGTGGACGTCGGGGTGATGCCCCTCTTTCTCGGCCAATTGCCAGGACTTTATCCAGGAACGCCATGCCGGCCGCAAAGTTTGTTGCCTGCCATTCCTTGCAAATTTGCCTGCCGCCGCCACTTAGCCACCAGCCGGAAAGCGCGGCAAGCTGATCTCGGATTTCGTCGGTAGACAGCCTGTCCGTCTTGCCTTCACACGCTTCGCATTGCTTGGAAACAAGTTGCTCGACCGTCTGCGTTGTCATCTCGGATCTCCTTATATTCGAATTCTTTGGGTGGCCGCTGCTATTGTTGTGCAAGTTGCGAGCCAATACGGCCAACAAGGGCCCGCCGACACTCGCGACAGAATGGCGATTGGGTGCGACATTCTGGCCGGCCGTCGCTGGCGATGGCGGCATCAGGCACCCTCCCGGTCAAGCGCATTGATCAATGCATCTGCCGCCGCTAATGCCGTGGCCGTGTGCTCCGGCTGGAATTCTCCCGCCGCTCCCACCAATTGCGCTAGCACGGCGGTCGCGATACGCTCGCGGCGTTCACCGAGATGTGGGTCGATTCGCTGTTTTTCGATGTCACTCATGAGCGGTTACCGATTCGTTTTCCACATGGTACGCCGTCGCCGCGTGTACCGCCGAACGGGTCGGATATCTCAGGCGTCCGATGGCTCTGTCTTTTTGCCGCTTGGCGGCACCGGAGGCTTTGGCGTTGGTTCTGGGTTTGGAATCGTCGGTTTCGTCGGCGGAGCCGGAGGCCGGGGACGCGGCGGCTGCGAAGGCGGAACCGGACGGTGCGGCGCAGGCTCCGGGACAGGAATATCTGGTTCCGGCTGGTGGCTGAGTACCGGCCGCCTCATCGAAAACCCTCCTCTTGCGCATTGTGAGAACCTCTTGTGGAATCCTGCAAATCACGAGCCGACAAAAATGCCAGCCGTCGTCACGGTTGCTGACGACTGGATGCCATCCTGGCGCTAGTGCCAGAACACATGCACTGGGCCGACTCCCACGTAGCCGCCGTTGCGATGGTACGGACCGCGATTGTAGCCACGGTAGAAATACCGCGGAAAAGCCGGAAAATCGCGGTCGTAATCGTACCCATAGCCGGGGCCATAATCGTAGTCTCGGTAGTAATGCCGGTAGACGTACGGTCGATAATCGCGGTCGTACCAGCGCCAGTAATTTCTCCAATACCGGTTTTGGGCGTGCGCGGCGCCGGGCTCAGCACGACGAGCGCCAGAGCAGCCAAAACGCTCCAAAGCAAGCCTTTTGCGATGCGAGACATGACCAGTGTCCTCCTCCTTCAGTTGTCTTCGATTGTTTGATAGGTCCACGAACGCCGACGTTTCAGCGGTGACTCCGCCGGCGTCAATGTGAGGCTGGCGAGGTGCCCTGTTGCGCTTTGGGCGTCTGGTTACGAAGCTGGCGCACCTCCTTCCGCAGAGAGCCGACTTCGGTTTTCAACTCTCCGACGAGTTTCTCGATCCGTTCACGTTGCACAGCCGCGTGACGCTCCATCTCGAGTTGCATTGCGCAGCCAGGCATTTCCTCTTGGCCTTCCTGGCCTTGTTGGTTTTGAGGCTGGCCGCCATAGAACGCTTGTCGCTGCGCGAGGGAGGGAAAGAAATCGCTGCGATTGGCCAACTCTGCGTTGATCTTCTGTTGTTGGCCGTCGCGGACGATCGTCATGTGAAGCGTTTGATTGGGCTTCTGGCTCTCGATGATATAAACAAGTTGCTCGGGACTTGTAACCTTCTTGCCGTTGGCTTCGAGAATTTCGTCACCCGGATACAGTCCTGCCCTGGCAGCCGGCCCACTCGGAAAGACTCGTGCCACAACGACTTTGCCTTTCTGTTGGTCCTGTTGCGGCCCCTGTTGCGGCTCTTGCAGGGCTACCCCCAACCATGCTTGGGGCTGGCCTGATGACGCTGCATCGCCCGTGGAGAGTTGCGACCGAGATGCCAGCGACGCGTGAAGCGTTTGTTGCTGGCCGGCTCGTTTGATCGTGACTGAAACCGTCTCGTCCGGTTTCATCTGTCCGATCAAGTCAACCATCTTTGCGATGGAATCCGTGTTTTTGTGATCGATCGAAAGGATGAAGTCGCCGGGCTGCATGCCGGCCTTTTCAGCGGGGCCATTGCGATCGATCGAAATCACCTGCACACCCTGGTGTCCCTCAACGTCGGCCACAAACACGCCCAGGGCAGCCTGACCTTGCTGTGTGTTTTGGCCTTGTTGAGACTGGTGCATTCTTTCCTGTTGGCTGGCATGCTGCTGCTCGCTAGTCACAGATTGGTTTGTTTGTGACCTTTGTGACTTCTGATTGACCGGATTCCGCTCTGCCGTCGCCTTTCGCTCAGACGACTGTGCCCAAGCTGAAAGATTGACGGCAAAGGCCAGCGCTACGGCAAGCGGAACGAAGGACGAATGTTGTGGCGTCCGCGGCCGTCGACTCTGGCGTTCGGAATGAATCTTCGCGGTTCTCATTTGCATTACCTTTCGATGTGGTCGGGAATGTCAATGCTGGGTCCGATGAACGGCGCGAGGTGACGTTGCGGCGGTGCACGACTCAACGCGCCCGCAACCTGACGACGCGTAGCAGGCCTTCCGACTTGCATGATTCGGTCCCTGAGTCCCGGACGCAGCCGGATTTTCGCACGGCAACCGTTGTAAGCGATCTACGAAGGCTCGCATATCTTGTTCCAAAACGACCTTGGGTCTCGGGTCGAGGTCACAAGCCAGAAGCGAACGTAGTGCGTCAAACGAGCATCGCAGCGACACTGCCTCGTTGGTGACATTTTGGCACCCGTCAGGACACGTTGACGCGGACCATGTGCATTCCAGGGACGCTCGCCACGTCGAAAGCGCAGAATGCACACTACTACCATACCCGCGACTCGCAGCGTGCTGACGGCAGACAGAACTCAGACCCGGTCCTGCGGCGCCTGGTGGCATGGAGCCCCGTCGCCGCGTTCGATTTGCACCGTCACGTGCCCGATGTTGAACCGGCGGTGAAGTCGGAAAGCAAGGCCAAGGACTCTATCCAGAATCCGAAGCTCACTTCGATGATGATATAACCCACGTTCAGCGCAGGCCAATGGCAAACGGGCGGCCATGGCGCAAGTCGGCGTGTTGGTGCGGCGTAGGAGTCTGTACGTTGATAAATTGCGCGTCAGAGCATCTCCACGATTCACTCGTCCTCTGCAATTTCTGCCGGATCTGTCCCAGTAGTCTGGCACACCTTATTTGTCGTGTGCTACGGATCGCTTGCCCACGCGTGCCGAATGCCGCCGAAAAGTCCCGTGAAAACGCCTTGTTCTTCCGCTCCAAGCACGGCATCATGCCGCCGCCCGCGACATTGGTCGCGCGGCCAGGTTGGCCGTCCGAGGCGGCGATGCTGAGCTGACTGTTGGAGGATTGACAGCAGTCAACGGTTCAGATGCCTCGTTGGCAAACGAACCGAAATCGGCCGAGAAAGTGTAGGCGACCGGTGCCGGCGTTGCCGGCTCGGCCACTAAGCTGCCGGCCGGGCCAGCGGAGAGCAATGCACCCACACTCTGGTGCCAGTTGTCACCAATTGCGCCCAGGTCGGAGAGGTCGACTTTACCGTCGTAGTTGTAGTCGCCTTCCTGCCAGGTTGTGCCGGTCCGACCATAATTGTCTCCCAATATCCCGAGATCGGAAAGGTCCACGGTGCCGTCGAGATTGGCGTCGCCGTACAACGTGTAGGCCACGATGATCTGGCCGGCCGCCGTGTCGTCGCGCAACCCAAACCGCGAGAGTCATCGGCAGTCGAACTCTGAAACTGTCCGGCGTTGAAGTGATCTCCATTCGTGCCCACGTAGCTGGTTGTCAGCAAGTTCTGGATGGCCGCCGCGGGGTCCTTGCCGCCATAATCCAACACGAGCGTGCCGCTTCGGATGTCTGCGCCGTTGCCGTTGAACACGAGGGCCTGGGCGTCGGGCGCCGAGTTGCAGGATGCCGGCGTCCACGATCATCGTACCGGTTGAACCGGTGGTAATTGGCAGTTCGATGCGGTTTTGCCCCAGCACGTTGTCGATCGCGACGCCGCCGATAGAACTCAACGTGATGCTGTTGCCGGCCAGAATGAAGCCATCGTTGGCGAAAGTGATGCTGTCGAACGTGGTGCCGGCGAGGAAGTTGTTGTTGTTGGCGGTCTGCGTGTTGCCGGCAAAGATGAGGCCGTCGCCGGCTGCGGGTGCGACATTGCCCTCCCAGTTGGCCGCGGTCGTCCAGTTGGCGTCCCCTCCACCGCCGGTCCAGGTCCGCGTGCGGTCGATCGTGACCGTGCTCCCACCGGAATATGCTAGTGCGATGTTGCCCGCAGCGTCTTGCACGTCGGTGCCGTCTTTCAGATCCAACCGAAGTGCTCCCTGCTCCGACAATTGCGTTGATCGTCACGGTGAAACTGACGCCGCTGGAGGCATCAACGCCGGCAATTGTCCCGGTGGCTGTGCCGGTTGTCGTCAACTCAAAGTCGTCCGTAGTGACATGCGACACGGCTTCGTCAAAGGCCACGAGGAACGTCAGGTTCGCTGTGTCGATCGGGCCTGTCGTGCTCGGCGTGCTCGACAGCACCACAGGTGGCGTCGTGTCGGCGACCGGGATTCCGGTCAGTGTTACGTCATCGATGTTCCAACCGCAATAGGTCCGCGTGGCATTCGTGGTGCCCATTCCCCAGCGGACATACACGGTCGACTGGCCGTCTGCCACGGCGGAGATGTCGTACGCCTGCTCAGACCAGGCCGTCTCGTTCAAGGTGCTGCCGGGGTTCTGCCAAACGGTGGTCCAGGTGGTTCCGTTGTTGGAAACCTGGACGTAAGCATGATCGCGGCTCGATTGCTCGACGCCGAGCCATCGCCAGAAATCGAGGGTCACGCCGGTGTATGCGGAGCAGTCGATGGCGGTGGTTGTGGCCCAGTAGGTCGTCGTCATGTTGTTGGCATATCCGCCGGCGAGGTTGTAGCCGACGACGTTGCTGCCGGTGTGTCCCGTGGTGGGATCGGGGCCTCCGCGGTCGCCCGCGCCGCCGGTCGGCTGGCCCCAGGCCCATTGGCCCTGGTAGCTCCAGCCGGGATTGGCGTCCATGTTGGCCGAGTAGATGATCGTTGGCACCAGGTCCGACACGAGCAGGTTGGCCACGGGCGTACCGATGCCCGTCACCAAGTCATAACCGGCGACGGCCGACTGATTGTTGCCATTGCTGCCGCCGATGACATCGTGGTACTCCTGGGTTCCCGGCCAGGCCATAGAGCAGCGCGTGAGTTTGGGTTGGATTCGACGAACTGTTCAACGTGGACAGGCCCTGGGTAACGCGGAGTTGGTTGGCGATGGCGATCAGACCGGCCCAGCAGGGGGCTGCGAGGCTGGTGCCGCCCACGTCCTGCCAACCGCTGTAGCCGTAGGTGTCGTACACGGACACGCCGGAGTTGGGGTCGGCGTCGAAACCCACGTCGGGGATCGTGCGTTTCGTGGTGCTCTGGGTGACCACGCCGTTTTGGTACAACGGCTGGTTCTCGTACTGGCTAATGCCGCCGCCGCTGCCGCTCCAGCCGGTTTCGCTGCTGTAGGCGTAGGTGGACGCGTCAACCGACAGGGTGGTGCCGCCGACAGCCACGACGTTGGGTGAATAGGCCGGATAGTCGCCCGGCCAACCCGCATCGCCGGACGACGCCAGGAACGTCACGCCGGTGTGACCGTTGGGTGTTGTGAAACGCGAGTCGTAAGATGTCTCGCCAAAGAACTCATCGCCACCCCAACTCATCGACACCACCGAAACGCCGGAATAGTTTCGGGCGATATTGACGGCGGCCAACAAATCGGCAAAAGAGTCGCTGTTTGCCTCGACCAGAAGAATACTGGCCCCGGGGGCAATCGCATGGGCCCATTCCACGTCGAGCGCGATTTCCAGGCCCCAGTCCGTGTCCCCCGCCGGATACGCACCAGCGACTCCATACTGGTTGAGTTTCGTGAAGTTGGCGGCCGGAAGGCCGTAGTATGTGCTAAAGGACTGCAGATCGCCTGCAACGTTGGGGTTGTCGAAAGCATCAACGATGGCAATCGTCTGGCCCGCGCCGGTGCCAACGATCTGATCGATGCCGTATGCGGCCCGGACTTGCGCCGGGCTCATCGACGGTATAACCGTCGACGGAGCGATTTGCCGTAATGCAAAATCGGTCGCGAGATCGTAGACAACGTGATGAAATTGCACGTCGGCGCTGAACAGCGCCCGTTGTTCCATCGCCTCGAACCGCAACGTGCGGAAATAGGGACGAATGCCACCGCCGGGCTTGTCGCCGCGACGGCCACGCACATGCCGCCTACGCAATAGAACACTGGTGGACCGAGAACCAGCCACAGCCCCTCCTGTCCCGTAACGACAGTGGATACAGGCTTTATAGCGGGTTTTGCCGGTTTGTCAAACTATTGGGTGCTTAGACGACGTGGATCGCTTTGCGGCCTGTTGGACTCGGACAAGTGATAAAAGAGAAACGACGCGGGAGCCTTTCATCGTCGCTTTCGATGGAAAAAGACGACTTCAGTCGCCGCAGATACGATTGCCGCCTCATCGCATTGACGGCGTGGATCGGGCGACATTCTCGCTCCGCGATCTGGCCAGCGGCGCCCAACTGGCCTGGCGGGCAGTGCCGAACCAGTCGGCACCCCCGACCGCCGCCGCACTGAAATCCCTGATCGACAACCACGGGCCGCCGCTGCTGTTAAAGAGCGACAACAGCTCGGCCTTCAAGGACCAGGAAACGCAGCAGATGCTGGTGGGCTACGGTATGGCCTGGCTCCCTTCTCCGCCCCGGATGCCGCAGTATAATGGCGGTTGTGAAGCAGGAGACATTGGGGACATTCCACTTTAATTCATAAATTGGCAGGAATAGGCAATCCAGAAAACACGGGCAGCCGATAAAGTAGAATGTCCCCGTTTATCTTCCTCGTGACGCATTCTTCTGACGGCCAGCACCGTTCGCTCATCAACGTCGAAAGCGGCCCAAGTCCGATCTTGCGAATCGACTTTTGCATTCTCGATCGTCCCGGAAAACTCGTCATACCGGGTGATCTCCCGCTCGATCGGCTGCACAACCTTTACACTGGGCAGGGCGGGCGCACTGAACGGCGTTGGCCTCGGCGTGCCACTGGCCTCGCCAGTGCTCGACCGCTGCGGTTGCAGCGCCACCTTGCGGAACTCGAACCACTGGATCACATCGTGCAGTACGACGTAGGCCATTCGGGAGGGGCCGCAGTTGACTCTGGCAATCACTCTAACCCCAGGGTGCAGTTCTGGCAGAGGCAGGTTCGACCTTGTCGATGGCGACTTTCATCAACACCGTGTTGCCTTCGTCGCCGGTGGCTTCGGCGTGGCGGGCGATTTCAGTAATTCTGCCTTGGTGTGTGATGCCAGGCGCGGTGGCAATAATGTACGTCACCGGCAATGTCTGGTCTGATGCCTTCTGGGCCTGCCCCTCGGCAATGTCCCCCATGAGGCTTTTCGGTATGTGCAGTTCCAACTGATATGGACCAGTGGGATCAGCAACTCGCAGCAGCACTTGGCCTTTCTGCACCGGTCGTTGGATCAAGCGGTTATGGAGGTCCCAGGTGAGCACCACGCCGTCCAGTGGGGAGCGGACTTCCAATTCCGACTGCTTGTCCTTCAATAGCCGCAATTGGCGTTCGAGGCTTTCCTGCGTCTGAATCAACTCGGACTGTTCGCCTTCCAGGCGGGTCCGTACCTCAGGACCCAATTTCTGCTCAAATAGCTCGCGACGCACGCGAGAAAGCTTCTCCGAGTTGACCCTCTCCTTGCCGCCAATGTCGGCGATTGTCGCCTCCAGTTCCGTGTTGCGCAGCTTGACCAATAGCTGTCCCTTCGCTACGTGGTCGCCGTGATCGACTTTCAATTCCTCGACCACGCCGTCAATATTGGCGAAGACATCCCGCCGCTCCACCGGTTCGAGTGTGCCCTTCGCCTCGACTGTAAGCGGCATCGGCCAAACTGCGAGGATCAACAGTAGAACCGCCGAACCTATAATGGCGATCTTCCCGGCGCTGGATTTCCGTCCGGCAATTCCAAGAACCAACGCGGTGATTTCGATGAGGAAAACCGGCACAAGCACCGTCGCCAAGTTCCAAGAGGCAAACGCGCCACCGAGCAGAGATATGGGAATTCCCGCCAGGCACAGCACGAGGGCAATGATCCCCGTCATTCTTTGCGTGCGAATGGGAGGTACAGGCGAACCGCCGGGCGTCATGCAACCGTTATGTCCAAATGCCGCTCGCACGTCCCGTTGGCTCAACACTACCAGCGCCCAGATGCCGATAGGCAGGCCGATGAGGTTGCCGGGTGAGATGATAATGGCCAGGATGCTGCCGACAACGGCAAGTCTGTACCACTTTGGCCGAGCCATCGTGAAACTGGCAATCAGTTGCAAAACACTAATCAGACAGAACACTGCGCCCGCGATCAAATAGGCGCGAACAGCGCCGGCCATCCTCGTTGCCTTGAAAGCATCCACCTGGACGCTCACGACGACGTAAATCGCTAGTAGATTAGCGATTCCCGTAACCAGAAGCCCGAGAGCTGGGCCACGAAGGCGGCGTCTCACCCATGCGATCAACTCCGTAGCGGCGTGTGGCGAAATCGTTTCGTCGGCGGGAGGTGTCGTTGCTGTTCCGAGTCCGTCTAAATGTGGCAGCCTTTCGACAGGCAGAGCCAATCGCTCGCGAATCCTCACAACGAGCATCACAGTTGCCACGGCCCATGCGGCCCACATCGACAGGATTAGAAAGAAGGCATAGAGTGGCAGGAGCGGGTTGGCCCCCATCTGAGGTCCTGGGCGCAACGCGCTTGTTACGAAACCACAAGATGAATAGCCGAGTACAACAGCCAGCAATCCGCCGACAATCATCACGGCCACAAACAGACATACGCCCGGCCAGTGAATGATTTTTTGACCATCACGGACAGCTACAAGTGGTACGCCCCGCCGCCTTTGGCTAACAAGCGGCACCTGACCAGCCGCGCTAGCAGAAGCGTCGGGAGTAGTGACGATGCTCTCCACCTGCGTCTTGATCTCGCTCGCATGCTGATAGCGCTGCTCGGGCTCCTTTTCCAATGCGCGGAGCACCACTTCATCCAGCCGCACGTCGATCTGCACCTTCTTCGAGGGCGGAGCAAAGCGGCCGATGGGAAGTTCGCCGGTGAGCATCTGGTAGAAGACCACGCCCAAGGAATAGATGTCGGCGCGATGATCGACCTGGAGAGGGTGCTCGATCTGCTCGGGGGCCATGTACTGCGGCGTGCCGATGATTTGGCCGGCACCAGTGAGTGTCAGGTCTTTCGCTTCCTTGCCGACCAGCTTCGCAATGCCGAAGTCGGCGATCTTGACCCGGCCCTCTTTGTCCAGCAGCACGTTCTCCGGCTTGATGTCGCGGTGGACCACGCCGTGGTCGTGGGCATACTGAAGCACTCGCAGATTTGCGGCACGATGGCCAGCGCCTCCTCGGGCGCGAGTTTGCCCGTGTCCAAGAGCCGCCGCAGATTCACGCCGTCAACAAACTCCATGAGGAAGTAGTAGAGACCGTCAGTCTGGCCGAAATCATGGACGGCGACGATATGCGGATGGCTGAGCATGGCCATCGCCCGAGCTTCGCGGGCAAATCGCTCGGCAAAGGCCGGGTCCTTTGCCGACCCTTCGGGCGCGAGGAGCCTGTCTTTCCGAGGCGAGGCCACCAGCCGGTCGAGCCGCTTTTGCCGGGCCTTGTAGACCACGCCCATGCCGCCCCGGCCGATCAGTTCCAGGATTTCCAGGTCGGGGAAATAGGGTGCCAACTCGGCTGGGGTGGGCGGTACGTACTGACCCTCCGCCGGCCCGCTGCCCTCTTGGCTGGCGGCGGTCTGAGTTTCCAGACCCCGTTTCAGCAGACAGCCGGGGCAAATGCCCTGCGGCGCATGCGCAGGCAACACGGCCCCACATTGAGGACAACGGTTTTCTTCGCTCATGGCGGTCCTCCCATTCGTCTTGTCTCTACCGCTACTATAAGCAAAAGGAGGAAAACGTTACCGCCAGGGCCGAGAAAATGCCTAACTATAGGCAGCTAAAGAGGTAACGGATTTCGTCGTCGATCTCTTCGGGACTTGAAACGGTGTCGGCGATCTCCTCGCGCAGAAGTTCCCGATAACGTCGGCGGAGGCGATGGGCCGCCACCCTGACTGCCACTTCCGTCATGCCCAAGCTGGCCGCAGTCGCCGCATAAGTCTCATCCTTGGAGCCGCCCAGGCAGCCTTTCAGTGCCTCAAACAAGGCGGCCTTGCCGCCGGTGGTCATCTCGGCCTGAAGGCGGGCCAATACCTTATCCAACAGCGTCACGGCCCATTGTTGCTCGAAGAGCCGCTCCGCGGTCAGCGTGTGGGATGGCTCCAAACGGTAGCGGGTATCGGACGCCAGTGCATCAAGCGGAACAACTCTTTGACCGCCGCCACGTTTCTGGGCCTGGGCACGGTCGTACTCGTTGGCCAAGAAGCGTTTGACCGCCATCAGCAGGAAGGTGCGAAACCGTCCCCGCTCCCGGTCCACCCCCGCCAGGAATTCCTTGGCCAAGAGTCGGGCGAAGAACTCTTGGGTCAGGTCCTCGGCTTGCTCGGCACTATGGCCGCGCCGGCGGATGAAGGCATACAGTGGATACCAGTAGTCGCGGCACAACTCAGCCATCGCCGCCGCCGACTGCGGGGTTTCATGGCCGCGGGCGGCCGACAGCACCGCCGTCCAGTGCGTCGCCGCAAACCGATCGCTTTGTGCCGGCAATCGTTCGATTTTGCTGTCGTGGGCCGCCATAGCCCTATTTTAGGGCTACAATGCCCCAACGCAATGCGGTTCGTAGGCTGCCGCCGTAACGAAGTCATGCAGACCTATTGAGGGGCAATTTGCGGGGCAAGCGGTGCAGGCCACTTGGCACACGGACAGCGAGACCGGCAATGTCAACCGCTGCGCAGTTCGCGGCATAGTATATATGGAGTCTAATTCGTCACGAGGCCGAAAACCGAAGGAGTATAGAACATGTCATGCAGCAACGCATTGATCGGGCAGCTAATCAACACGGGCAGTCGTGCTGGCGACCTTACTCTCGCCGCTATGTTGTATCTAGTGCCCATCGCGCTGTTGCTCGTGGTGCTCTTCCTACTGCTTCGGATGTGGCGAGTTCGCCTTCCGGGGCTACGAAAGTTGCCGAAGACCGACAAGGAGAAGTTGGGAGCCGTTGAACTCACGTTGAAGGGAGCCGCTCTCTGTATCCTGGGCATCGTCTTTCCGCCACTGATTGTGATCGGTTTAGTTCCACTATACTATGGCGCACGGAAGTTGGCCGCGATCCGCCTGGGGATCATGTTGACCGAAGAGGACCGGTAGGGTGAACGATCATGGTGATACAGCGCTGCTGATACGGAGGCCACCCCTTGTGCCAGACGATTCGACCTTGGAACGTGAGATCACAGATGCTGTTCTTGCTGTTCGTGCAGGCGACGCACAAGCCTACACCACCATCGTAAAACGATTTCAGGCGTCGATTACGACTCTATGTATGGCAATGCTCCGAGATCGTCAAGCGGCAGACGAGTTGGCACAGGACGTTTTCGTTTGCAGTACCGACGGCTCGATACGTTCGATGTTCAACGGCCGATGAAGCCCTGGTTGGCAAAGATCGCGTGCCGTTTGGCTCAGCAACGATCGCGCAACCAGGCAAGAGAAATGGCCCGCCTCGAAGCAGCAGCAACGATGATTCAGCGGCCCTCCATCAATTCAGGGCCGGCGGACAGGTTGTTCGCCGAGGAGCAGTCTCGCGTTCTTTGGCAGGCGGTGTTTGCATTGCCGGAGTCTCAGCGGACCGCGGTTGTGCTTTACTACCGTGAGAACCTGACAGTCGAGGAGGTGGCTCACGCGATGGGTATCTCGACCGGTACGGTAAAGACGCACCTGTATCGAGCTAGAGCGCAAATCAAGGTGACCTTGCAGGGGAAGGGATTTGACAAAGGTGATGCACTATGAACTGCCACGAGGTTGCGGTGATGTTGGAGGACACGCTGCTTCGCCAGAGGACTTCGCAATGGCTTCGAGAGGCTCGTCGTCACGCCGAGCAATGTCCGTCGTGTGCGCACGGCTTATGGCGTTGCACCGGCTTGAAGAAGATCTGGCGGAGTTGCCGGCTGTTGAGCCTTCCGAGGTCTTCATTCAGACCGTGATGGGACGGATCATGCAATCAGAGCCCACGGTTGTTTTGCCATCTTCGTATCCCTATTGGGAGACGGTCAAATATTCGGCGATAGTCGTGGGCGCGTTGGCGCTGATAACCATCTACAGTATGCCGGCAGTCGGAGAATCTTGGCTGTTGAATCTCTGGGCTGGGGGGTCGTGGCTAACGACTCTTTGGCCCTCAGTTGGGCCTCGCACCGTTGGAATGCTGACGTACTTTATCGACCATCCGCCGTGGGTGATCTTGCTTGCCGGGGTTGCTGCCCTGTTGCTTGTTCTTGGGCTGGTCACACCGGAGAGCGGCACCTCTTAAAGATGACCGCTCGTCCTGACTAGCCCTCAGCCGGCAGAGTCCTGATTCACGCCACGGTGAGGCGTCCAGCGTGGCTTGTTACTGCATGTCGAAAGGGATAGGATGATCGGCGGCTGGTTGGTTGCGGCAAGCGTAGAAGAGAACGGATTGCTCACATACTCTCTCGTCCGGGAATGAAAAAACTCTTGCCTGTTGTCGGAGTGCTTCTCTGCTGCCTGGTTGCTGCCAGTCCCGGCCGCCATGCCGCAAGTGTCGTCGTCGAGTCGCTGGCGTTTGCCCACCCCGACGAAATTATCAGGGAGAAAGGATTCGTCATCTCGGCTGATCGGCGAGTTTTTGCCGTGATGGCCTTTCTCAATGTCGTTGGGTACGACGAGGAAGCGAAAGGGCAGCAGATGCACCCCGTCCGTGTCAAGGTACGGAAGATGGTTGCGCAGAATCTTGCTGACCATGCCGACAAGCTTCGCATCTGGCGCAAGCGTTACAAGAAGCTACAGATGCCCTACTTCCCTTATCAGGATTTTGCCCTCAGCCTCAGCGCCGATTATCCATTCCGACGCATACGCCCCGATTCGGAGTTGACCTACGCACAAACTGCCGAACTGCTCGGCGATTTCCCCGAGACCCTCAGCGATTTCTGGGTGGCGGCGAAGCTCGATCGGGTGGGGGGACAACGGGGACATTCTACTTTAATTCATAAGTTGGCAGGAATAGGCAATCCAGAAAACACGGGCAGCCGATAAAGTAGAATGTCCCCGGTTATCCCCCATCGACCTGGAAACGGCATTGTGTTCCACTGGCTTTGCCAGCGGGGAATTGCAGGCGACCTCTGGCACTGGCAAAGTCAGAAGTGGCACACCTGCACAAAACGCTTGACACAATTGCAGCAATTCTTTATTCTATCTGCAATCAAAGTTAAGTAGCGCTAATACTACAGGGGGGATGCGGTGGGTGGCGATCTTCCAAATCTCGCTCGTGGGGCATTTTTGGGAGCGTAATTGCGTTTCCGAGCTAGTGTTGGACTTTTCTGAGTCCTTGGTTGGGCTTCTCTCTGTCGAGGCAGCGATGGGAACGTAACGTGTGAGGCGTAAGCCCCTGTTTCTGGGGTTTGGCCGATTGCCTTGCCTCGTCACGATTTTCCCCAAAGATGGATCGGCCGTGGGGCGGTGCTGCGATATCGGCTTGCTCGAAGCCGGCTTCCGACCATTTTAGGGGACTGTCCCGATTGTTGTGGCAGGAGGCCACAGAATGGGACTGTCCCTTACGAACCACCGGTTGACACAGAATTGCGTACAGGCCGTAGCAGGACAGGGACTGTACGGATTCTTGTGTCACGAGGAGCAGTAGCGACGCAAATCGCGGCGAAGGGGACAGTTCCATTTTTGCTGACACAAAAATCGGGACAGTCCCTGCAGGACACAGCACCTCGTCTTCGAGCAACGAGTTCGGTAAGTCTGTTTCGTTAAGCCGCTGCCGTTGGGGTCGCGGCGGCTGTGACACACGACATGATCCCCCATGCATTCTCAACTCTTGGAGGAAGGATAATGAGGTCTTTCAAACACATTGCGAGTGGTGTGCTGGCGGCGGCCATCGTGGTCTGGCCCGTCATCGCGCAAGCGACGGTCACCATCGACCTGGTGCCCGTAGGAAACCCGGGAAATAGCGGAGAAGTCTCTGGCCCAAGTGCCGGTGGCAGCAGCGAGAGCAAACCCGACCGCGTCTGCGGCGCTGTCGACTACTCGTACCAGATCGGCGAGTTCGAGATTACCACGGGGCAGTATCTAGAGTTTCTCAACGCCGTAGCTAAGACAGACACGTATAGTCTGTTCCACCCCGCTATGACTTACGACTTTTACAACCTATATGGACATGACGATTGGGGTTGCAACATCATCCAGTCGGGCACTTCCGGCAACTTCACGTACACTGCGCCCGCGGTGGTCGGCAGCCAAGCCGATTGGCTCAACCGGCCGGTCAATAATATCGATTGGGGCGATGCCGCCCGGTTCTGCAACTGGATGACAAACGGTCAACCGACGAACTTAGGTGAAGCAACCAACAGCACGGAAACCGGTTCATACACCCTCAACGGGAAAACAGCGCTACCGAGCTGGCAACGGTGACTCGCAACACGGACGCCGTTTGGGCAATCCCCACCGAGGACGAGTGGTACAAGGCGGCGTTCTATGATCCCGACAAAAACGGCGGTGCCGGCGGCTACTGGAACTATGCCACGCGGACCGACACCCCGCCGAGCATTATCTTCGGTGACTCTGACCCAGGCGCACGCGTCACCGATCCGGGGAATCACATCACTGGCCGCATCGACAGCAGCCTCGGCTGGACCGACCCCAATAACTGCACGCTCCCCAAGCCGCCCAACCGAACGGTCGTCGGCGAGTGGGAAAACTCCGCGAGTGCCTATGGCACCTTCGATCAGGCCGGCAACGTTCGAGAGTGGTGTGAAGGGCTTAATGGCACGACTGGTAACGGTATATGGAGAGGCGGTGACTTTGCCGGCGCTGGTCATCCGAACGATACATCCTTTGCGCAGTATTATTCGGCAGCACAACGGTTTGACCAACAACAATCCTACACGGATGGGAGCTTTGGTTTCCGCGTGGTCAATTTGACGCCAGTCGTCCTGGACCTGGTCTACGATGACTCGTCCGCGAGCACTGCCATAGACATACCGATGGCGTTGACGCCCAATAGCGTGACCTTCAACAACTCGATCAAGAACTTTGTCGTCACCGGCACCGCCGGCTTCGGTGGCGCCGCGACCGTGCTGAAGCAAGGCACGGGCACGGTGACCATGAGCAGCGCCAACAGCTACACCGGTCTGACGACCCTTGAAAACGGCAAGCTCGTGTTGGCGGCTGGTGCCAAAACGCCGGTCTTGAGCAATGCCGGCGTGGACGTGAAGTTCGGCAAGCTGGTGCTGGACTACACCGACAGCGGCACCTCGCCCACCGCGGTCGACACGGCGATGAAGGCGAGCTACGCCGGCGGCGCCTGGGCCGGCGGCAAGTTCCAGAGCTCGACGGCCACGACGGCCAACACCTTGGGCTGGAAGGCCGATACGGTCAACAAGTTGATCACCGTGGAGTACACCCTCTACGGAGACGCGAACGTCGACGGGAGCGTGAACCTGTCGGACCTCGGTTTCCTCGGTGATAATTATGGTTTGACCACCGGAGCAACCTGGGCGATGGGCGACTTCAACTACGATGGGAGAGTCAACCTCTCCGACCTGGGCTTCCTCGGTGACCAGTACGGCGGCCACGTCGCCGGTTTTGTAACCGCCGGTCCGGCGAACCCGCGCCGAGCCCGGCACGCTGGCGCTGCTCCTAAGCGCTGCGATTGGCCTGCTGGTCTTCGCCTGGCGGCGACGGAAGTAGACGCCGAAGCTGGCGCGACTTGAGCTAGCACATGAGCTAAGCGGAGGGTGACGTGACGAAAATCGCGGCATCCTCCGCTTTTGTTATGTGCGGCAGTCAACAATGACGCGCAGCGTCATGGCCGACTTTGGGTAAGCGTCCCGCGGAATACGTCTTGTGTGGCGCGGTAGGCTGATGTGCGTCGGCCGAGGCAGGCTCGGTCGCATCGACATCGGGGGCCCGAACGTGAAGAAACGAAATCGGCGGTGTGATCCTCAGAAGCAAGCCTATTGGGAAGACGTGCTGCGGCGGTGGCAGGCAAGCGGCCAGACGGTCCGCAACGATTGTCACGACGCGGGCGTGCGGGAATCGGCTCTGTATTTCTGGCGACGAGAACTGGCACGGCGGAGCCAATCGTCCGAGGCCACTGGGCCGTCGCCCACGACATCTCCGGTGACACCGGCACCGCGGTCGCTGCCACGGTCGCGTCACAGCACGCCTTCGTTTCTGCCCGTGCGCGTGGTAGACAGCGTGGCGATGGGAGCGAGCCGTGCCGTAGAAATCGTGTTGGCCCAGGGCGCACTGTCCGCGTGGGTGCAGGATTTGATCGGCGAACGCTGGTGGACGTACTGGCAGTGCTGGAGGTTCAGCCGTGTTGAGGCTGCCGGAGTTGGTGCGGATTTACGTGTGCTTGACGCCGACCGACATGCGGAAGCGGTTTGATTCGTTGGTAGCCCTGGTCCGAGAAGGTTGGGATACGATCCGCTCTCGGGTCATCTGTTCGTGTTCCGCAGTCGCCGTGGTGATCGGCTGAAGCTCTTGTGGTGGGACCGCGATGGACTGACACTCTACTACCGGGGGCTGGAAGAAGGAACCTTTCGTTTCCCGACGACCAACGACCCGGACGCGCGGAGCATCGAGGTCTCGTCGCAAGAGTTGTCGCTGGTGCTGTGGGGCATCGACCCGGCGAGCGTGAAGCGGCAGAAGCGGTGCGTGGCAAAGGTCGGCTGAGTCGGCGCAGAAAAACTCTTTCGTTCTTTGGGAATAAATTCGGCCCTTTGCATAATCCTATAGGGCATGAGCACGGACGTCATGCTTCTGCCCGATTCCGCTCTGTTGCCGGACGATCCGGCCGTTCTCAAACAGTTGGTCGTCCAATTGCTGGAGGAGTTGCAGAAGGCCAACGCGCGTCTGGAGCGGCAAGAGCACCACATGCACCTGCTGCTGAAAAGGATCTACGGTAGCACGAGTGAGAAGTTCGATCCGCAGCAAGGAGTGTTGTTCGATTCTCAGCCAGGCGAGGAAGAGGTTGCTCCAAGCACACCCGCACCGCCGCCTGCCACGTCACCGGTCACGGCCACGACCCTTGGGTCAACTTCCGCGATGTGCTCACCCGTCTGCCGGCGATGCTGCCGGGGGCGAGCGAAGAAAACCTCCTGGCGCTGCTGTCTCACCGGTGGCAGCCAGTCTGATCGTTCTCCGGTCCGCCGATCGCCTCGCCCGGCCGGCGATTTCTGCCGACGCGTTCCGCGGGACGCTTACCATGTTCCGCGCAAGGGCGAAGTTCACGTTCAACGCCGTCCGGGCCAATTCGGCACTTCGTTCCACAGGGCGTTGACGGACCGCTGATTGGCTTGCGAGCCCCACCAAGAAACCGCGCGACCTCGACCCGCCCTACACTTTTCGCGAAATGCAGGGCTTCAGGAGAGGTAATCCCGGCGTCAAACGGGACAGTCGCATTTTCGCTGACACGAAAATTGGGGCAGTCCCCGACAATCCTACGAACCCGAACCGCCCGGCGTTGTCTTGCGTATTGGGAAGTGGAGGCGAGAGAGGCAAGCCATGAACATCAGCAAACCGCCTGCCGGCGAGTGCGTGACGATCGGGCGCGACCATTGGGACGTGCCGGTGCGGGTGGAGTTGCTGGCGTATCTGCGATTCAACCGGCGATTGGATGTGCAACTGAGACAGTTGGTCGGTCGCTGGGCCTATGCGGCTTCACCCCGAGCCCGCGGGTTCCTGGCCACCCGGCCGCCGTCCGCTCCGCCACCGACATAGGGCCTGTCCCGAGCGCGGCTTCCAATGAGCCTCCCTGTCCGTGCCGCGCTCGGGCAGGCCCATTTTCTTGCAACGTTCTTGGCGTCGAAGAGGGCCCCGCCCGAGACTTTTTTGATTTTTGTGTCAGGAGAGGTAATCCCGGCGTCAAATGGGACAGTCCCATTTTCGCCGACCACCGCTGTGCGGCGGTGCCCGCGTCAATCGGGACAGTCCCCTTGCCCTGCTATCTGGCTGGCCGCGCCGGGGGCGCAACGTAGGGGAGCCCGATCGGCGTCGCCATGGCCGGGGGTTCCGGCGGTGAGAAATAGCCCGATGGCGCTTTCGCAATGGCGACGGCCAGGCCCAAGGCGGAACCGGCGACGAGCGCGCCGACCAGCGGCCAAAGCACCGACGGGCCGCGCACCGTGCCGACGAGTCCGGCCGCGGCAAAAAGCAACCCGACGGCGGCCAGCGGAATGCTCAGAATCGGCAGGGCAAAGAGCCCCAGCGCAATCGCGCCCATCACGACGGCCGTCAGGCCGAGGCCGATGTGGCGCTTGTCGATTTCGGAAGCCCGGTTCACGGTTGGCTAGCCCTTTTCGATAGCAGGATAGGTCGTTAGTGCCCCGGCATCCCCGGCACGAATCCTCGCGTCACGTAATCGCTAAACGTCAAGACTAGCAGCACAAACGCGAACCAGAAGCAGGTAATGACGATCACTGCCCTGGTCTGAGCAGGGCTGGCCAGGACATGCATGAAGACCAGCACCACCAGCGAAGCTTTGACCACCGCCAGCGACTGGCCGGTAATGACCCGAACCAAAGGCGTGCTGGGCACGAACGACAGGCCGACGGTGAGGATGGTCAAGATGACCAGCAACACGAAGACGGTGATAAACGCTCGCGGTGTTAACAGGCGTTCGGACATCAGTTCCTCCCTCGTCAACCCGCGCCAGGTGGTGCGTGCCGAGCAGATATAGCGTCGGCAGCAGGAAAATCCACACGATGTCGACAAAATGCCAGTACAGGGCCGTCACGTCGACCGGCGAATAATACTCCGCGGTGAAATGGCCCAGCCAGGCCATCGCGGCGATCACTAAAACGGCGACGATGCCGATCGTAACGTGCAAACCGTGCAGAAGCGTCATGAACCAGTAGAGGAATAAGAACAATTTTACGTGTGGCACCTGGTCGGGGCGCAGATGGTCGCGCGAAATCCATTCGCTGGCGTCGAACTTCCAACCGGGGATGAGGTTTTCGCGATAGTCGAGATAGTATTCCAGGGCCTTCAGGCCGAGGAAGCAGAGCCCGAGCAAGGCCGTGAACACGAGAAATACCGCGATGTGGCGGCGCTTGCCGGTCTGGGCGTAGTAGACCGCCATCGCGATCGTCAAGCTGCTCAGCAGCAGCACGAGCGTGTTGATGCCGCCGATCTGCCAGACGAGCTTTTCGCTGGCGACCTCGAACTCCTGGGGGTAGAGAAAGCGGTAGACGCCCACCGACAGAAACAGCACGCCGAAGAACATGACCTCGGTGGCAAGAAAGACCCACATGCCCAGCGAGGCCGCCTGGCGCTGCTGATCGAGGTTTTCGTACTGCTCTTCCGGCCGGTGGCGCGACGGCGCCGTGCGCTCGAATGCATCGGGCGCGCCGGCGGGCACAAGGGCGTCAGGGTTCATTTTGGGCCTTTTCCAAGTGGTATTGGTAAGGCGGCCGAACGACGGCCGGCGTCTGGTCGAAGTTTTCCGTCGGCGGCGGCGACGGCGTCTGCCATTCCAGGCCGGTGGCGTGCCAGGGGTTTGGCCCGGCCGGTTTGCCGAACCACAGCGACGGAAGCAAGTACAACAGCGGCAGCACGTAGCCGACCCCAAGGATCGAGGACCCAGCCGTCGACATCACGTTCCATATTTGGAACGACGGATCGTAGATGTGGTATCGCCGCGGCATGCCATTGTAGCCGAGAATGAATTGCGGCAGGAAAGTGAGAAAGAAACCGCCGAAAATAATCAGCGCCGTCACGCGCGACAACATGTCGGGATACATTCGCCCTGTCATTTTCGGCCACCAATAGTGCAAGCCGGCCATATACCCCAACACCATTCCGCCGACCATGATGAAATGGAAGTGCGCGATGACGAAGTACGTGTCGTGGACGTGGATGTCCATGCCGAGGGTGGCGAGGAACAGTCCCGACATGCCGCCGAAGGTAAACAGCGCCACGAAGCCCATGGCAAAAAGCATCGGCGCCTCGAACGTGATCGAGCTCTTGTACAGCGTTGCGGTCCAGTTGAACACCTTGACGGCCGACGGGACCGCGACCAGGAAACTCAGCGAGGAGAAGACCAGCGCCGCATAGAGCGACAGCCCGGCGACGAACATGTGATGCGCCCAGACGAAGAACCCGAGGCAGGCGATGGCAAAACTCGAAAAGGCCACGAACGAGTAGCCGTAGAGCTGTTTGCGGGCGAAGCAGGGAATGACCTCGCTCACCACGCCCATGCCCGGCAGGATCATGATGTAGACCGCCGGGTGGGAGTAGAACCAGAACAGGTGTTGGAACAGCAGGGGATCGCCGCCGAGTGCCGGATCGAAAATCCCGATCTGAAACACCCGTTCGACGATGACCAGCAACAGCGCCATGGCGATCACCGGCACAGCCAGCAGGAAGATGAAGCTCGTGGCGTACATCGTCCACACGAAGATCGGCAGCCGGAACCAGCTCAGCCCCGGGGCGCGCAGCCAGTGCACCGAGACGATGAAGTTCAAGCCCGTCAGCATCGACGAGAAGCCGGCAATGACCACGCCGAACATCATCATCGCCACGTTGTAATGCGAGGCATGCGTGCTATAAGGCGTATAGAACGTCCAGCCGGTGTCAAAGCCTCCCGACAGCAGCGCGAACAGCGTCCAGGCCGCCCCGAACATGTAGAGGTACCAACTCAGGAGATTCAGCCGCGGGAAGGCCAGGTCCTTGGCGCCGATCATCATCGGCAGGAAGAAATTTCCCAATACCGTGGGGATTACCGGCACAAGAAAGAAGAAAACCATCACCACGCCGTGCGTGGTGAACATCACGTTATACGTGTCGGCGTCGACCAGGGCGCCGTCGGGCGTCATCAGCGAGAGGCGATCGATGGCAATCGCCAGGCCGCCGATGAAGAACATCATCGTAATCGGGATGAGGTAGAGAATCGCGATCCGCTTGTGGTCCTTCGTCAGCAGCCACGACGCGATGCCGTACGAGGCATTGAGAAACGTCTCGCGCGGCGGCACGGCGTCGGGCGCGCTGGCAGCTTGCGTAGTCATCGCGGGTCATTCCTTCGTGTTGATGGACTGCTTCGTTTCGATCGGCGGCGTCACGGACGGCTGCGGATAGCTTTCGACGCGATTGGGGGTCTCGCCTCGCCGAAGCCCGCGGAGCCAGGCGATGATCCGGTAGATCTCCTCTTCGCTGACCTGTCCCCGGTAGCTCGGCATGATGTTCTCATAGCCCATCACGACCTTGGCGCTGGGATTGACGATCGACTCGCGGATATAGAACTCGTCGGCCGTGACGGACCCGCCATCATTCAGGAGCACGGGGTTGCCGAACAGGTTCTCCAGCACCGGCGCCACGGCGCCGGCGTCGGCGCTGTGGCAACTGACGCAGCGATACTTGAGAAAGATTTTGCGCCCCTCCAGGGCCATCGAGCCTTCGGCCTTCTGGTGCAGCCACTTGTCGTAGTCGGCCGGCTCCATCACATATACGTTGCCGGTCATGCCGGCGTGCTGCGTGCCGCAGTATTGCGAGCAGAACAGGCGATACGTGCCAACCCGCGTCGCCGTAAACCACACCGACGTGTAGCGCTCGGGCAGCAGGTCCATGTGGATGCGAAAATCGGGGATGAACAGGCTGTGGATCACGTCTTCCGAGGTCATCAACAGGCGGATGGGCCGGCCGAGCGGCACGTGCAACGTGTCGATTTCGCGCTGCCCCTCGGGATGCTGAAACTTCCACATCCACTGCTTGCCGACGACGTAAATCGTCTCGGCGTTCGGCGGCGATCCGAACGCGCTGAAATAGACTTCGCGCCCCAGACATACATCGCCACGAAGAATATAAGCGGCGTGAGCGTCCAGAACCATTCCAGCGCGTGCGACGCGTGCGTCTCGGGCGGATTGCCGACGTTGCCCGGTCGCCGCCGGTAGCGAATCGAAAAATAGATCATTAGGCAGGCCACCAGCAGCATTACCGAGCCGGTCACCGTCAGCAGGAACAAGAAGAGCATGTCGACCTGAAAGGCCGTGGTCGATGCCTCTGGCGGAAACAACGCAACCGCGCCAAAGATCATGGATGCTCTCCCGTCTCGTTCTCCCCCGACCCGCCCGTCGGCGACCGCCGGCCGGACTTTCTGTGCGGATTGTACCACCAGAGCAACCCAACCATTCCGGCCAGCACCCCGACCATTGCTACGCCGGCCGCCCGGACGAGATTCAGAATGCTCGCGGTGTACGTGCCGGTCTCCGGGTCGTAGTGGCAGCAATACAGCAGGATTTGATCGGTCGGCGATCCGATCTTGTTGGCCGACGATTCGACCAGCCCGAGCCGCAGATCGCGGACGGGAAAGGCGATGTCGCGGAAGTAGCGGGAAATCTTCCCCTTGGGCGTCAGGATCACGATGCCGGCGGCATGGACGAACTGGTCATTCTTGGCGTCATAGGCGTAGCGGAAGCCCACCGCCTTGGTCAACGCATCGATTGCCGGCTGCTTGCCGGTGAGAAAATGCCAACCCTCCTCGGCGCCGGGCCGCCCATAGGAATCGAGGTAGGTCTTTTTCTTCGCGGCCGCCAGCTCGGGTGTTTCGCGCGGATCGAAGCTCACCGTAAGCACCGTGAACTCCTTGCCGACCGTGAAGTTCAGTTCACGCAGCGACTTCGTCAGCCCGTTGAGCACCTGCGTGCAGAGCATCGGGCAGCGATAGTAGGCCAACACGAGGATCACCGGTTTCTGCCCGAAATAATCGCTCAGTTTCACCGAATTTCCGGTCTCATCGGTGAAGGCCAGGTCCAGCGGCACTTGCTCGTCCAGCCGCTGGTCGAAGCCGACCTTCTTGCGCAAGTCCTCCTGCTGCGCTTGCACGACGCGTGGGCTGACGGCGGCGGCCGCTAGCAATAGGATACAGGCTTTGACGGCGATGGTTCTCATGGCGTTGCTCCCCGTAGTATGGGGCCGGACGCGGACTTGCCGGAATCGATCAGCCCTTGGTCCAACGCGTTTGCGCCGGGTGGCTGTGTTCTGACCGGCAGGTGTCCGGCGACGGCTTGGATCGCCCGGTCGATCGGAATATGCACGAATCCTTTATCGTCCGTCGGTCCATAACTGTGCAGAATCTTCTCCTGGCCGGCCAATCGCTCGTACACGTTGGCGTTGTTGACGTCTGCCAGGCTGTTGAGCGGTTCGAGCCGCGGCTCGGGAGGCAATTGGGACGAGGCCGCGGACGGTCGAGTATAGCGCGAATAGGGCGACCGTTCGTCTGCCTGTTGCCCGCCCTCGCTAAAGCGGAAAAACTGCCAAATCACGAAAAGCACGAGCACGGCAAAACAGGCGGCGCCGGCGACCAGCGCCAGCACGAGCCGCAAGCGGATGTCCGTTCGCTCGTAGCGTATCCCGCGATGCTCGCTTTGGGCCGGCTCATGGCCGTGGTCGGTCGGCTGTTCAGCCATAGGCGATCTCCTCTTCGTGCGCCGCTTCTTCCTCGTCGAGCCGACGCAGGCGGAGCGCGGACGCGCGGTTGTAGTCGTTCAGCGCCACGACGGGCCGCTTGTCGAATTGCCACAAGAAACTGGCCAGCCACAGACCTCCGATCCCGAGGGGTGTGATGAAATCGACCCAGTGCTCGGCCAACCTCTCACCGGAAAAATTGGGCACGACCTCGTAGTAGTTGAACGCCAACTCCATAAAGAGAAGCCAGGCCGCGACGCAAGCCAGCACCAGCGTATTCCGCTTGACCGGCCTCATCAGCAGCAGGACGAACGGGATGGCAAAATGCAGAATGGCGATGGCGGTGATGACTGCCTTCCAGGCCGCAGACGCGCGCGGCGCGTACCACACCGTGTCGACCGGCATGTTGGCGATCCAGACCAACATGAACTGACACCACGCCATGTACGCCCAAAGGATCAAGAGCGTCAGCAGCAGGTTGCCCAAGTCGTTGACGACTTTGGTCGACGACACCTCGGCCACTTCTTGACGGCGCCCGACAAAGCGGAGCACGACGATCACAAAGGCCATGGCCGACAGCAACTGGCTCGCCGCCGTCATCGGCCCCCAAATCGTCGAATGGAATACCGGCTCCAGCGACATCGTCCAATCGACCGAGGCGAAGTGAATGGTGATGCCGTACACGACCGCGCCAAACGCGCTGAGCTTCAGGCTTTTCCAGGCCAGCCGGGGGCGGCCGGTCTGGTCCTCTTCGCGCGACCAGCGGCTGAGCATGAGCGCGATCAGGATCCACGCCGCAAAGTAGACCGCGGCGCGGATCCAAAAATACGCCGGCTGCAAGTAGAACTGCTGGTATTGAAGTTTCGCGCTCTGGGCCACTTCGGCCGGCTGGGCCCAGATGTAGAGATATTCGACGCCATAGGCGATTGGCAGGAACAGCACCGCCAGTAGCGGCAGTGTCCGCGTTGCGGCTTCCAATGGGCGGCGAATCAAGAATCCCCAACTCCCGCCGGTCAGATGATAGGCCATCAAAATCACCAGCGAGCCCAGCGCGATGCCCAGGTAGAACATGTACGCCGCCAGGTAGGCCCGCAACACGGCCGCGGGACCCAACCAGCCCGCGATGCCGCAGACGACCAGTGCCGCGGCGCCGACGGCCAGCGAGCGGCGCTGGGCGACGGCGGTTGCGGTCGTGTTGTGCGGCACGGCATTGCTCATGGTGATCGCTCTCGGGCATTGGCGTCTTGACGCTGTTCGGCCATTTCGCGGCGCATCGCATTGCTCAGCTTCGCTTCGGAAAAATGTTGACTGGCCTGCAAGGCTCGCACGTAGGCGGCAATCGCCCAGCGGTCGCGGACGGGAATCTGCGCCGCGTGCGAGGGCATCGAACCGTAGCCTTCGCTGATGACGGCGAACAAATGGCCGACCGGGGCGTCGCGAAGCCGCGGGATGTGATACGACGGCGGCGGGGTATAGCCGCGTTCGACGATCTTGCCGTTGCCCGTGCCCAGCGGATCGTGGCACTCGTAGCAGTAGATCATGAAACGGTGATAGCCGTGCTGTAGCACTTCCTCGTTAACCGGAATGGGGAACTCGGCGACGAAGTCATCGTAGGCGGCTCTCTCGGCGGCGGCGGCTGCGGGCGTGCCGGGCTCGGGCGGGTTCTTGGTCGGCACCGTCCGTCGCGGCTGGCCGTCGGGGCCGACGCGTCGCCCGGTCAGCAGCGGGATGTCTGCCGGCAACTGGCCCCGCGCTATCGTTCCGGCAACCGGCGGGCGCTGTGAAAGCCCGTCGCTAAAGAACGTACACGGTTGCAGGTCCTTGTAACTCGGCTGGTCGGCCATCTTCTGTTGGCAGCCGGCGAGTGAGACGAGAGCGATGGCACACAAGGCGGTGCGGCGGGCAGGGTGGCACGCCCCGAGCGGAGCGAAAAGCGTGGTTCTGACCCTGGCCACGCCCTTCGTTCCTCAAGGCGTGCCACCCGGCCACCGTCTTGCTGCACAAGTGTCATTGATGCCCCTCCCCGGCCGGCGGCGATGGCCGGCGTCGAACGGGACCTCGATCACCTCGACCGCCGGGCCGAGTGAGCCCAAGAACTCGGTCGTCGCCGTGCGACTGAACTTCGGGTCCGTCGCCTCGATGCACAGGAAGAAGCGGTCCTGGCTCGAACGGCCGAACTGCGGCACGTTGAATACCGGATGATGCGGGCGCGGCAAACCGTTCAACAGCATCATGCCCAAGAAGGCCGACAACGCCGCCACGAGAATCAACACCTCGAAGGTAATCGGGATGAAGACGGGCCAACTGTTGTGGGGCCGGCCGCCGACGTTGAACGGATAGCTGATCGCCATCGAATAATACTGCATGAAGAACCCGATGCACGCCCCGACGATGCCACCCATGAGTACGACGAAGGGGATGCGCGTCTTGCGCATGCCCAACTCCGCGACGAGCCCTTCGACCGGATACGGCGTATAGGCGTCCATGACGCGATAGCCTTCCGCCGGCGCCATGTCGGGCGGCGGCCAGAATTTCCTCGGCCTTCTCGAACTCGACCATCAGCCCGTGAATCTCCGGCTTCGGCGTCATCGTCCCACCTCCGGCCCATGCGCCCCGGGCAGCAATGCGCGCGTCTCCGACATCGACAGGACCGGCAGAAAACGGGCGAAGAGCAGAAAGGCGACCAGAAACACCCCGACCGACCCGGCGTAGGTCGCGATGTCCCAGATGGTCGGCTTGAAGAAGCCCCACGACGATGGCAGGTAGTCGCGGCTGAGGCTGGTCGTGATAATCATGTAGCGTTCGAGCCACATGCCGATGAGCACCAGGACCGAAACGGCGACCAGCGCCGTCTCACTGCGCCGGATTCGCTTGAACCACAGGACCTGGGGCGCGATCGTGTTGCAGAAGAACAGGAACCACGTGACGCCGGCGTACTGGCCGAAACCCGACAGACGGAACCAATACGTGTACCATTCGACCGTGTCGCCGGCATACCACGAGAGCGACTGCTCGCTGAGATAGCCGAACGAGGTAATCAGGCTCGTGGCCAGCACCAGCTTGGCCATCACGTCGAGATGGTCGATGGTGATGAACTCTTCGAGGTGGTAGAAGTGGCGGATGGGGACGCACAGCAAGAGCACCATGGCGAAGCCCGAGAAGATGGCCCCCGCGACAAAATACGGCGGGAACACCGTCTCGTGCCAGGCCGGAACGACCGAAATTGCAAAATCGCTGCTGACGACCGAGTGGACCGAGATCACCAGCGGCGTGGCCAGGCCGCCGAGGAGCAGATACGCCATCTCGAAGCGCTGCCAGTGCCGGGCCGAATTGCGCCAGCCGAGGGCCAGCATGCCGTAGATTGTCTGGCCGAGCCGCCCGGTTGCCCGGTCACGAAGCGTGGCCAGATCCGGGATCATGCCCATGTACCAGAACAGTAGCGACACGGTGAAGTAGGTGCTCACGGCGAAGACGTCGTAGATCAACGCGCTGCGGAACTGCGGCCAGACGGTCATCGTGTTCGGATACGGCAAGAGCCAGTAGAAGAACCACGGCCGGCCGAGGTGCAGGAGCGGAAATATGCCCGCGCACATCACGGCGAAAATGGTCATCGCCTCGGCGATGCGGTTGATCGAGGTCCGCCATTTCTGGTGCATGAGCAACAGGAACGCCGAGATCAGCGTGCCGGCGTGACCGATTCCGATCCACCAGACAAAATCGGTGATGGCGAAACCCCATGCATTCGGTATTTGGATGCCCCAGATGCCCACGCCCATCAGGAGCAGATAGGCCACGGCAATCAGAAAGATGCCGACGAGCACGTTGCTCGCGCCGAAAGCAGCCGAGCCAGCCGAGGCCGGTCGGTCGCGTGAGCACCAGGTCGCTGATCTTCTCAGTGACCGACTGAAGGTCGTGGCCGGCCGGGACGTAGTCCGGCATGTCCACGCCGCCGGCGAGCGGCTGCCCTTCGTCGAATTCGTAGGTTGCGCGGGTGGACATGGGCTAGGTTTCGAGTTCGGGATTGGGATTCCGCAGCGACGCCAGGTAGGTCGTTCGTGGCCGCGTGTCGATGTCGGCCAACAGTCCATAGTGCAACGGCAACTCCTTGCACTGCTTGACGCGGCTGGCGGCGTCGTTGATGTCGCCGAAGACAATCGCGCCGGTCGGGCAGGCCGCCTGGCATGCCGTCATCACTGCGCCGTCGCCGAGCGGTTGCTGGCTGGTCTCGGCGTCGATTTCGGCCCGGCGGAGCCGCTGCACGCAATAGCTGCACTTCTCCATGACCCCGCGCGAGCGAACCGTCACCTGTGGGTTGTACTGAAGCCGCCGGCTTGGCGTTTGCTCGGTGGCGGAGAACGCCAGGAAGTTGAATCGCCGCACCTTGTAGGGACAGTTGTTCGAGCAAAATCGCGTGCCCACGCAACGGTTGTAGACCATGTCGTTGAGCCCTTCGGCGCTGTGGACGGTGGCCTCGACCGGACAGACGTACTCGCAAGGAGCGTGCTCGCAGTGCATACACGGCACCGGCTGGAAATGGAAACCGCGAGGGTTTTCGGCCGGACCCTCGACGTAGCGATCGATCCGCAGCCAGTGCATCTCGCGGCCGCACAAGACCTGCTCTTTGCCGACCACCGGGATGTTGTTTTCCGCTTGGCAGGCCACGACGCAGGCGTGGCAGCCGATACACGCCGTCAGATCGATGGCCATGCCCCAGCTTGTGCTTCGGCGGGTCGTAGTCGTAGGCCGGATAGAGGTCGGGCATCTTCTCATGCCGGCCGGAAAGTCGTCGCTTGATCTCCGTCGCTTGTCGCTCTTCTTGCTCCTCGATGAACTCCGGTTGCTGCCGGTACTGGGCCAGCGTGCCGGCGCGAACGGGCTCGCGGCCGGCCATGGAGTGATGGGCCTGCGTGCAAGCCACCGGCTCGGCCCGGCCGGTCTTGACGACCTTCGCACCCCGCGGCGTGCCACGGATGATCGGCCGTGCGAAGCGTATAGGCGTCGAAACCGACGCGCTGCCGACCGCTGCCGCCGACGCGCCCGGCACGTGTGCGGCCGTGCCCCAACCAAACCGTAACGGTCCCATCGGCATGGCCGGGCATGATCCACACCGGAGCCCGAACGCTGCGGCCGTCCAGCGTTAACTCGACGACGGGCATATAGTAGCCGCCGTGCTCGCCGCCGTGGGCATAGCTGCCCAATGCCACGCCAAGTTGCTTAGCGGTCGCAGGACTCAGAATCGCTGCGTTGCCCCAAGCCAGCTTTGTCAGCGGCTTGGGCAACTCTTGCAGCCAGCCGTTGTTGGCCCACGAACCGTCGTAGATCGTCGGATCGGGAAGGAAGATAACGTCGAATCCGGCTCCCTCTCCCTTTGGGAGAGGTGAGACAGATGCCGTCGTCAGTTCCCTCTGCCAGCCGTCCACGAGCCTGACTGATTTTGGATGGAAGGCCGTGTCCGCGATTACCCCGTCGTGTAGCGCCTTTTGCCAAAACTGCTCGAAATGGCCTTCTTTGTGCTTCGCCTGCCAATCGCCGCGCCAATAGGCACGCACAATCTCGCGGCCGGCGGTTTCGTGCGGCGGCCAGCGCGGCAATCACTTCATGCGCCGAACGGTCCTGATAGAGCGGCTCGACCAACGGTTGGACGATCGAGGCCGTGCCGTCGAACGCCCGGGCGTCGCTCCATGCCTCCAAAATAATGCGCCGCTGGCAGGTGCCATTGGCACTGGTGCGAAGTTTCGTCCACGAACAGGCTGTGATGGACGCGCAGCGGGACTTTCTTCAAACCTTCGGCGAACTTCAGGTCTGCCGGCGCCGTGTACACCGGATTGCCGCCGAGCATCACCAGCATCTCGACGCGGCCCGCGCTCATGTCGCCAACCAGTTCCCGCAGCGACTCGGTCCGATCGCCGGGCCTGGCATCGATCGGCGCGATGTAGTTCACCGTCTGGCCGACGTTGCCGAGACGCTCGTTCAACACATGCGCCAGCAGATGCACGGTCGCCGGTTGCCCGTCGCCGGCCAGCACGAGACAGCGGCCGCGATGCGTCTCGAGGTCGTTGGCCATTGCCGCCACCCATTTTTCATGGCCGGCGAGTTCGTCTGGTCCGTCTCAGCCGCGCCGAGCCGCGCGGCCAGCGCCAAGGCCAGTTCTTCAATCTCCAGCGGCCGCAATGCGAGGCGATGGTCGGCCTTCGCGCCGGTGCAACTGACCGACGTCTCGACCACGTAGAGCCGGTTCATCGTCGTCGTCGCGGCATCCTTGTCGCTGGTCCGAACGCGCCGCCGCACCATGAAATCGGCCGTGTTGCGGAGGTTGCCCGGGCCACATTGCAGGAAGTCGGCGTCCAGCGAGAGCACGACGTCGGCCTTGGTGAAAATCGTACACGGCGTCGACCGATTCGCCGAAAGCCAGTTGCGCGCCCTGCCAGGCCGCGTCGCGATGGATCGGCTCCCAGACGTGCCATCGTGCCTCGGGCAAGTCGTGCAGCAGGTCTTCGATCTGCCGCGCCAGCGTGGGCGAAACGACCGTTTCCGTCAACAGCCGCAGGCCGGCCCCGCTGCTGCTGACGCTGCTTCTCGATCGCCGGGCGAAGGGCAGCCAACGCGTCGCTCCACGTGCGCGTCTCGCCCTGATACGTGACGGTCTGCGAGCGGTCGGGATCGTAGAGACGTCAGCACCGAGGCCTGGTGAAAGATGTCGGTGGCGCCGCGACTGGCCGGATGATCCGGATTTCCCTCGACTTTCGTGGGCCGGCCCGCGTAGCTTTCCACCAGGAGGCCCACGGCGTTGCCGGCCATGGTCATCGTCGTGGCATAGAACAGCGGCCGGCCCGGCACGGCGTCGTCCGGCTGATGCACGTAGGGAACGATCTCGCCCGGCGGCGCCGGCTTCACCGAGCAGCCGCTGAGTCCGGCCAGCGCCAGCGAGGCGCCCATCGAGCGTCAAGAACTGTCGGCGGCTGACGCCGTCGGGCCACACGTGGGCATGTTGCGCACGCGGCGATCGTCTCGTCGTCGCAGAGGCCGACAAACTCCTCCAGGCTGCGCCAGTATTGGCCGGAGGGGAACGCGTCAGCGTTGGCTCGTCGTTCGTTCATCGGTGGCACACCGTGCAACTGGTGAGGCTGGCGGGGTCTTTGATCTGATATTCCTTCACAAGCTTGCGGCCCAGTTCGGCCTGGTTCGCCGGGCGGCTGGTATTTCATGTTGAACACGTCGGCACGCGGACGAACCTGCTGTTCGGGGTTGCGGTGGCAGTCGAGGCACCACTCCATCAACAGGCTCGGCACCTGGAAGGTCGACGGCATCTGGTCGATGCGGCCGTGGCAGGTCGAGCATCCAACCCCTTTTTGACGTGGATGCTGTGGTCGAAGTAGACGAAGCCGGGCAGGTTGTAAACCCGCTTCCAGTGGAGCGACTCGCCCGTCGCGGTAGCTCGCCCGTACGGGCTCGAGCACGGGGCTGCCGACCCAGATCTGCGAGTGGCAATTCATGCAGGTCTTTGTCGGCGGAATGCCGGCGAACGCGGCGTGCTCGACTGGGTGTGACAGTAGCGGCAGTCGATGCCCAGGACGCCGGCGTGGTGCTGGTGGCTGAACTGGGCGATCGGCTGCACGATGGTCTGGCCTGCGCCGGTTCCGAAACTCGACTGCGTATACACCAAGCCGGCCCACAGCAAGGCGGCCGCCGCCAACGGCGCCATGACGGCGCTCGTCGTGGCGACGATGTTCATCCTGCTGGAAAAGACTTGCGGCATCCGGTCCCCGGTTCGTTATGGAATGTCGCGGCCCGCCCTCCCCGCGCACGGTATTCGCACCTGCGTGCTCGGGCAATCGAGCAAATTAACACATAGATCACGCCGACCGCATCGGGAAATCCCCGACCAAAAGCTAATGTGTTTTCTGACGGATGACAAGCCCAGCCAGCCGGCGACACCGCCCTGCGGCCCGGCTTGCCTCAGCACGGCGCCACGTATAGAAGTCAATAGGAGGCCGATCGCGCCGCCGGGAGGGCGACGCTAACAACGGAAGAAGGTACCGAGTCATTATGTCAGCACCAATCAACTTGCTCGTCGTCGGTGACGACGAGAATGCTTGTCTTTTTCTGGCGAAGATGCTTGCAGGCCGAGATTGGCAGATCGATACGGCGTGGCGGGCATCGCGGGCCCTGCAGCTTGCCCGGCGAAAACTGTACGATGCCGTGGTGTTCAATTATGCTGCGGCGGAGTCCGAACACGGGGCGGACGTGTGCCGGCAAATCCGCCAGTTGCAGCCGCACGCCCGCGAGGTGTTCCTGGCCGGCGATCCTCGCATCGGCGCGGTCTATCGGGCCGTCGAAGCGGGCGCCGAGCGGGTGCTCCCCAAGCCGGTCGAACCGACCGAACTGATCAAGGTCCTCGACGAGCAATTGGCCGCCGCGGGCCGTCAATGGCCGCAGCCTCGCGCCGAAAAGCAGCCTAGTGCCCCGACCGCGTTCACTTGACAAGTTGGGTGCCACTGCCGGCTTGCCCGGCAGTGCGCAAAACACGGTTGGACAAGCCAACCGTGGCACCCGCCAATTCAGGTCGGTTGAGGCGCTAGGCCGGGAGCCGTTTGCGTTGTCGCGCACGAGGGCCGGGCCGAAATCGACGACGGAGCGAATGCGGCCCTCCGGTGGTGGGGAATTGGCGTAGGATCGCGAGGAGTCCCAGCCTTGCACGCGCCGAATCTGTCAATGGGCGCAGACGGCCATCGCCGCATCGTGCAAACAAGAGCGTCTCAGCCGCTCAGGCAGCAGATGGTTTCGCCAACGCCTTCTGAATTGGCCCCAAGCGGAGCTTGCCCAATGTGCCATCATGTCGGGGAGCCGCAGCCAACAGCGTTGCAAAGGCGACATGCACCACCAGCACCGCGCCGACCATCGCGTGAAATCGCCGCGCGCCGACGAGGTTGCCATCATCGACGCCCCAGAAAAGTTTCAACCGGGCGTTCACCCGCTCCACCGACGTGCGACCCTTGTACATCCGCTCGAACTTCTTGGTAGCGCGTGGAATCGGCGGAAACCGCCGCAGGTCGATCGTGCGATCCACACGTACCGTCTTGCCGTAGGACTTGCCCGCATTGCAGACCGCATCATGCGGGCAGGGCCAACCTTCGTGCCTCGCCGGACAGCGATACTTGATCGTTTCCCGCTGCGGTTCGTAACCGATGTAGGCCATCTTCTGCCGCACGATCGGCTGGCTCGTGCGATCGTAGCAATAGACCGTGCCCGCTTCGTCGTAGACAATGTTCGACCTTCCGTCGTGGCCGGGAAGCATCTGTTCGGTTTGATCCTTCCACAAGCGGCGGTTTTGGATCACTGGGCGGATGCCGGCCTTATGCAGCACCCGATGCGACTCGTTGTCGTCGGCCGCCTTGTCGTAGGCCAGGGTTTCGATGCGGCCCTGAGGCAGATTTCCTTGCCCCTGCTCGACCAACTCCGGCAGCGATTTGCAGTCAGCCGCGTTGGCGGTCGTCACTTGGTAAGCCAACACCACCTCATGCTTGGCGTCCACCAGCAGGTGCAACTTATAGCCGAACCACTCGACGACCTTCGTTACCTTGCCCTCCTCATCGAGGTATTCCTTCTTTCCACCGCTGGGCTGCGGCAGTCCTTCGGCGGTCTCCGCCTTTGCCGCCTCCTGTCTCTTCTGCCGAGCGTGCAACGCCGTCGAATCACCGGCCGTATTCTTTCCCAAGTCGGGCACGGCCACTCCCAACCGCTCGATCATCGCGTCGAAGATTCGCCGCAATTCGGACACATGCGGTTCTTGCCCCAAGACATCCAGAAATCGCGAGACGTTCCAGCTCTTGGGAACACCCTCTTCGCGTTCAATGCCGATGAGCCTCCGCAGGCCCTCGTTACGCCCCAGCTCCGCTAACGTGGCGTCCACGCTGACGTGCCGCAGAGCGATTCGCAGGAGCAAGACGCCCCAGAGGACATGGACCGGATAGTCGTCGCGGCCGCGGCCGCGATGCTGCCTGAGCCCCTCCAAGAGCTTCGCATCGGGGATGGACCGCAGAAAATGCCTGATCGTGCCCAGACTCGGGCTGTCTTGCAAGCAATCCCAGGCGAACAACGGCTTGGTCATGGCGATATGCATGGGTCACCTCCTTGCGTAACGTTGAGGCGCCAATATACACCGCACCGCATCCCCGCTCAAGCCCATTCGTGGTCGAAAAATCGAAAGAAACCGCCGCCCGCGTCGCGCTTGCCGAGTAAAACGAGCCGCTTCGCGGAGAACGCTTTCCACAAGCTGATTACAACATGTTTCTTCTACTCCACTTCCACACATTGCAAACGGCTCACCCGGCAAGGCCAATGCTTGCGTCGGCGCCCCGCCGTCGGTATGCTGAAGTCATTGCTTCCGCAGCTTCCCGCCTTGGAGTCCCACCATGCCATTTCGCAGACTCGCGTTATCTGCCCTTGCTGCCGTCCTGGCCTGCCACGCGCCGGGCGTTTTTTCTGCGGAGATCACCGTCGAACGTTCGGAGAAGGGGGCCGTGGTTAAGATCGACGGCCAATTGTTCACGGAGTACGTGACGCGCTCCGGTACCAAGCCGATCCTCTGGCCGATCATTGGCCCGACCGGCAAGGAGATGACCCGCGATTATCCCATGCGCCAGCGTCCCGGCGAAAAGAACGACCATCCGCATCATCGCTCGCTGTGGTTTACGCACGGCAACGTGAACGGAACGGACTTTTGGGCTGAACCCGGCCTGGCCAAAAAGCCAGGCGTCATCAAGCACGTGAAATTTGTCAAGCTTGCCAGCGGTCGTCCGGCGGTCATCGTGACGCAGAACGACTGGATCGGGAACGACGGCAGGCGGGTTTGCCGCGACCAGCGAACACTGCGATTCGATACCGACGGCGACGCGCGTTGGATCGATTTCAACATCGACCTTCACGCGAGCGACGGTCCGGTGACGTTCGCCGACGACAAGGAAGGCACGTTTGGCGTCCGCGTGGCCAAGTCGATGTGCGTCGACGCCCGGCGAGGGGGCAAGATCATCAATAGTCGCGGCCAGACAGACGCCGCCGCGTGGGGCAAGCCCGCGTCCTGGGTCGACTACCACGGCCCAGTCGACGATGCGACGGTCGGAATTGCCATCTTCAACCATCCCAGCAGCTTTCGCTATCCCACGTACTGGCACGTCAGGACCTACGGCCTGTTCGCCGCCAATCCATTTGGACTGCACGCCTTCGCCAACGCGAGAGTCGGAGCCGGGACCTACACGCTCCCGGCGGGTGAAACCATGTCGCTGCGCTACCGCGTATTTCTTCATCGCGGCGACGAGCGACAGGGCAAGATTAGGGAAGCGTTCGCTGTTTATGCCAGCGAAGCAGAATAGGTAAGACTGGTCGGAACGACCGGTTTTGCAACTGTCACGTTCGGCGCTGGTTCGTCGTCAATTCGGCCTCGCAACGACGTGCCGAGCGTCGCATTCTCCTTTTGCAGAGGCACCATAGCGATCATTGCCTTGACGGAAGCGTCGAAAAATTTGCATAACATTGGGGCAGAATTTATCTGCGCAAATTGCCGATAGCTTTCAGTACCAGCATTCATCCTATTTTGTTTCATTTGCGCGGAGCCCTTCATCATTATGGCTTCACGCCTAATCAGGAGAAATACACCAGCATGTTGACTGGTTTTCAACAGATCCGGAGCGTCGAAGACCTGCGCGAGTACGTCAACTCAGTGATATGCCATCACTTTCAACTCCGGCCCGGGGCATTTCGCCTGACCGAACGGGCACTGACGCGGGCCGGAAAGCCGTGTGGAATCTACTTCTGTCTGCACGGCCCGCGCGCGACGAAGTTCACCGCGATTTGGGAGACCGACCGAAACCAGGTGCTGTTCTACGGCTCCCGGGGCGAACGGTTTCTCAAGGTCCAGTTGCTCGACTCCCTGCCGTTGGAGGCTGCCGCTTAGGCGGCGCAATGTGCCGCAGAAATCGCGGCCAGAACCTATTGACGGGGCCGCGCCTAGAAACTATACATAAATCAGGGTTATTCAATTGACTCCACCGACCGCAAGATGTAGTATGCGAGGCATGGAAGATTACCCTCGCAGCATCTTGGAACTGGAAGAGCGGTTCCGCACCGAGGAGGCTTGCCGCGGTTATTTGATGCGGTTGCGATGGCCAAGTGGCTTTGTGTGCCCGCGTTGTGGGCACTGCGGTGGATGGCCCGCCACGCGAGGCCGCCTCGTCTGCCAAAATTGCCGCTACCAGGCATCCGTCACCGCAGGAACCATTTTCCAGGATACGCACAAGCCTCTCCGGCTGTGGTTCCGTGCGATTTGGCAGGTCACCAGCCAGAAGAACGGCGCCAGCGCCGTTAACGTGCAGCAAGTGCTGGGGCTTGGGAGCTACTTGACGGCCTGGACCTGGTTGCACAAATTGCGACGGGCTATGGTTCGTCCGGGCCGAGACCGTTTGCAGGGACGGGTGGAGGTGGATGAAACGTATGTGGGCGGGGAAACGAAAGGAGCAGACGGGCGGAAGACAGAAAAGGCCCTCGTGATAATCGCCGCAGAAGAGGATGGGCGGGGAACGGGACGCATTCGGATGGCCAGAATTCCCAATGTGACGCGCAAGTCCCTGCACGGCTTTATTCGAGCCGCGATCGAGCCAGGCAGTACCGTCCATACCGATGGTTATCCAGCCTATAGGGAGCTGGAAGCGATCGGCTATCAACACGAGGCGACATCCTTGCTGGGCCATGGCGAAGACGCCGCCACCCAGTTACTACCGCGAGTTCACCGTATTGCGTCCTTGCTGAAAAGATGGCTGCTAGGGACTCACCAAGGGGCGGTAGAGAAAGCTTACCTTGATTATTATCTTGATGAGTTCACCTTTCGCTTCAACCGCCGTACGTCACGATCTCGCGGCAAGCTTTTCTACCGACTGCTTCAGCAGGCAATGCAGGTCGAGCCTGCGCCCTACCAGAGCATTGTGACCGTCGCCAAGGAATTGCACGACCACAAGATATAGTGGTCGGTGGAGTCAATTGAATAACCATGACATAAATACACTATCACGCGATACGGAGATCGTAGCATGTTGGTATTATCTCGACGCGAAAGCGAGAGGATTCGTCTGGGCGACTCGATCATCGTGACCGTCGTCAAGCTGAGCGGCAACCGCGTGCGATTGGGCATCGAGGCTCCGTCGGACATCGTCGTCCTGCGTAGCGAGCTACAGCCTCGCGCATCGGCCAAGGCGTTGCCGGTCAGCGCGTGAGATGCCGCGTGGCACGTCCGGCGCAGCCGACGCGTCGCGAGGGATGGTCCCATTTGCGTTGATAGGAAAATTGGGACACTCCCGATACGGCGTCGTTTGCCGACCGCCACGCCCATCACTTCGTTCTGGGCATGCGACCCCAATAATTCTAGGCGTGCGATCCAACGCCGCCAAATCTGCGCCGCAAAAGACCGTCCGGACGGCATCGTCCGGACGGTCTCGCGTGAACAATTCAGTGGCCGGCATTTCGCGGTCGGCGACGACGGCCAGTCAGGCCCGAGGGCGCACAGCGCCGGTCAAACCGCTGTAGTCCGACCGGTCGCTGGGATGCCACAACGGCTGACCCAGGAGCACGCGCTCGGCCAAAATATCGATCTTCGCCCGCGAGCCGGCCGGCGCGTCGGTAGCGTCGAACTCGTCGGTTTCCGCGGGCGCAAAGTCTTCGTCGTGACCGCACTCCAAGATCGCGTCAAACACGTTTCTCATCTCGAACAACTCCCTCCTAACAACCAATCATCTCTCGCAAGCCGAGTATATCGCCGGCGCCGCATGGCGCTACGATGGACATCGCCGAACTGTCGTCGCGGTGCCGTGATGTCGGGGCATAGCGAGAACGCTGGCGAGCCTGACGGGGCAGGCCGGCACCGCAGTATGTAAACGCTCTATTATCGCCGAACAAACGCCGCAGTCAAGCGATACGAGGAAAAAAATAACGTCGCGGCGCTGTCCCCCCTCCAATGCGAGCCCCCATCAAGGCCGCGATGGCTCCTCCTGAGACCGCGGCGGGCGAGCCTCCTCATGGTGCCGGGTCTCGTACTCCTCGGACAAGACCGATGGGCAGACCTCTTCGACCCCGCATTGTGGGCAAACAATGCGGATCAAATCGGTGCTACTGAGCTTCAGGTGGTGGGTCTGGCAAATTTCGTACAATTCCTTCAGGTGTTTACAACTCATGTGGATATTCTATCCCATCGTCGTCAATTCCGCAAAACACTTTTCAAGGGCACGTCGGCATACTAGAGTGGGCGAGGCGGGCCGCCTGAAATTTGTTGGCGGCTCACGATGACGCTCACCAATCGGCGGACCACCGCCGACAAGGCCCGGAGGTATCGCATGGCGTGGTTCCAATACGAAGTGCAACTGCCACGGTTTCCCCGCGGGTTGCATCCGATCACCCATTTGGTACTCGATGCCGTGCCGGAACTGGCAAAAATTCGAGTCGGGCTGTTGCACGTCTTTTTACGGCACACGTCTGCCTCACTGGCGATCAACGAAAACGCTGACCCCGACGTGCTGATGGACCTCGAGCGGGTTCTTGACGCGCTGGTGCCGGAAGAGTTTCCGTATCGTCACACCGTCGAAGGGCCCGACGACATGCCGGGCCACGTGAAGTCGTCGCTTTTGGGCTGTTGGTTGACCGTGCCCGTCTGCGACGGCCGCCTATGCCTGGGGACGTGGCAAGGCATCTGTCTTTGCGAGCACCGCCAGCAAGCCGGACACCGTCACATTGTACTGACGCTGGATGGCGACCTCAGCGGCGGCCATGTCGAGGGCTGAACCGGACGGTTGCCGCGCACGTCACTTGAGAAACCGCGTATTGCCAACCCGCCGGGTCGCGCCGGCACGGTCGAGGTGATCGAGCAGCGGAATGGCGTACTTCCGCGTGGTGTCGAGCAGGTACTTGAAATCGACGCTCTCCAGGCGGCCTTTTGCCCGAATATGCTCGATTAGAACGTCACGGGCGCGGTCCACGGCCTCGCGGTGAAAGAGCAGCCCCGGCTCGACCCGAACCAGCCGACCGTGCTGGCGCAGCAGATCGAGAAGCTTGGCGAGCCTCTGGCTTTCGATGCCGCAATGCCGTGCGAGTTCCTCGGTGCTCGGCGGTGAGAACAGTCGCTGGCGAAAGAGCGATTCGATCGCGTGAAGCAACTTTTCGTCTTCGTCGGAGAAGGTGCTATGATGCTCCGCCAGGGCCAGTCGCCCGCCGCGGTCGACCAGCCGGCCCGACGTCTTCAATCGGGCCAACAGGCCGTCAAAGACCGCCTTGTCGCCCGGCGTCGATTGGCGAAGTTGCTCGAGCGGTAGTCCGGGGCTCTCCGGCGATTGGCGATGGAAATCTCGCACCAGGGCGACGATCCGCTCTTGCGCTTCGGCCGCGGTGTCACGGTGAATCCATAGCCGGGTTGCCAGGGGCAGGATCGCCCCTTGTTGCGCAAGCTCTGCCAGAAGCTGCTGCAAACGTCCCTGTGGGATCTTCGTCCGCACGGCCAGCGCCGTCTCGGTCACCGCCAGGCCATCGGCGCGGCGGATGCAATATGCGACGAGATGGCGCGGGTCGACGACGGCGTCGCATCGCTCTTGAAGGTCCGCGAGCACCTCGGGCCGGCTGGCCTTGGCCCGGACGCGCTCGGGCAGCGTTTCGACGATCAGGCCGCCGCCGATGGTTCGCACGGGCGAGGAGGTTCGCAGCAGAAAGTGGTCGCCGGGGCCGGCGACGACCGGCGTCTTCGTTTTCACCTGCACGAGCCCCTCGGTGCCGCCGGCCATCTGGCCGCCGCCGAGCGGATAGAACATGGCGGCCGACTTCGGAGGTGCCGGTGTGGAACTTCACCTCTGCCCCGCTCTTCAATACCAGCTTGTCGCGTTCGAGCAGCCGGAGCTTGCAGACGAACCACTGCCGCGGGCGAGAAGTAGCCGGGCACGGTGAGCGTGTCGCCCCGGCGGATTGCGCGATGGTCCCAATGGCCGACGTTGATCGCCGCGCACTGCCCGGCCATCACCGTGTCGCTCGTCCCGGCCGTAGACCTCGATGCGGCGAATCCGCCCGGTGAGGCCGTGCGGCAGCAGCACCACCTCGTCGCCGACGTGGGCGGACCCGGCGACGGGAATGCCGGCCACGACCGTGCCGTAGCCCTGGACGGAGAACGCGCGGTCCAGCGGCAGGCGAAACACGCCGTCGATCCGCCGGGGCTCGATCGACCGCACCAGCGCCCAGAGCGCCTCGAGAAACGGGTCGAACCCCTCGCCGGTGACGTTCGAGAGCGGCAGGATCGGGGCGCCTTCGAGGAACGTGCCCCGCAGAAAGGCCGCGACCTTGGCCGCGACGCCCTGACGGCATTCGGCGCCGACGCGGTCGATCTTCGTCAGGGCCACGATGCCGTGGCGGACGCCCAGCAGCGTGAGGATGTCGAGGTGCTCGCGGGTCTGGGGCATGACGCCGTCGTCGGCCGCCACGACGAGAATCACGGCGTCCATGCCGCTGGCCCCGGCCACCATCGTCTTGATGAAGTTCTCGTGGCCGGGCACGTCGACGATGCCGACCTGCTTGTCGGCGATCTTGCAGGGGGCGAAGCCCAGGTCGATCGACATGCCCCGCTCTTTCTCCTCCTTCAGCCGGTCGGTCTCGCAGCCGGTGAGGCACTTGACCAGCGCGGTCTTGCCGTGGTCGATGTGGCCGGCGGTGCCGAGGGTGATGTTGACCTGCTCCAAGACCGACTCCTATCTTCGCCAAGGTCTCGACGATCGCGTCGATCAACAGCGGCTCGTCGCCGTCGAGCAGCGTGCGCGGGTCGAGGAGCACGCGGCCCTTGTGGACGCGGGCGAAGACCGGCGGCGCGTGGCGCCGCAGCCGCAGGGCCAGCTCGCCCGGCTCGACGACCGGGTGCGATCGCCACCAGCCGCGTGGCCAGGTTCTGCGCCGGCAGCGAGCCGCTGCCCATCTGCGAGAACCCGTCGACCGCGACAATCTTCATGCCGGCGGCTCGTTCGGCGACGGCTCCGGCGATGCGCTCGGCCTGCGCCGCGATGTCGGCGAACGTCCGGCAGAGCATCCGCAGCGTGGGCACTTCGGCCAGGGCCCTGGCTTCGTCGAGGAACAGCGACAGCGTCGCCTCCAGCGCGGCGAGCGTCAGCTTGCCGACGCGCACGATCCGCGCCAGCGGGTTGCTGCGGACCGCTTGAATCAGGTCGGCGCGGCCGAGGATGATGCCGCCCTGGCGGCGCCGATGAGCTTGTCGGCGCTGGAGGTGACCAGGTCGGCCCCGGCCTCGACCGATTCCGGCAGCGTCGGCTCCTTGTCGAAGCCGAACCGCGAGAAGTCCACCAGCGGCCCGGCCCCTACGTCGTCGATCAGCAGCACACCGCGGCCGTGGGCGATTCGCACCAGCTCGTCCAGCGGGACCTCGGCCGTGAAGCCCGTAATCTTGTAGTTGCTCGGATGGACGCGCAGAATCGCGGCCGTGTTTTCGGCGACGGCGTTCTCGTAGTCGCGGGCGTGCGTCTTGTTGGTCGTGCCCACCTCGACCAGTTTCGCCCCGCTGGCCGCCATGACGTCCGGCAGGCGGAACGAGCCGCCGATCTCGACCAGTTGGCCGCGAGAGACGATCACCTCGCGGCCGCGGCCACGGTGTTGAGCACGATCGCTGTGGCGGCGGCGTTGTTGTTGACGACCGTGGCCGCCTCGGCCCCGGTGAGCTGCCTCAGGAGTTGCTCGATCCGCCCGTCGCGTCGCGACCGCTGGCCGGTCTCGACGTCCGCCTGGAGCAGCGAGTAGCCGGAAAGCTCGGCCTGGATCTGCCCAATGGCGATGGCCGGCAACACCGCCCGGCCCAGTGCCGTGTGCAGAATGATGCCCGTGGCGTTGATTACACGTCGGTAGTGCGGGCCGACCGCTCTGCCGACGCGTGCTTGTGCGTCGGCAAGGATCGCGCGTTCGCAGGGACTCGCGATCGACGTTGCCGTCAGCGGCTTCCGCAAGACGCGATCGTGCCTGTTCGACCGCAGCGCGGACCGACTCGACCAGGACGCGCCGTGGCGCCGCCGCTGCCCACGGCTGAGACTCCGCCTCGTTCAGCAAGACTTCCACAGAGGGAAGCCGGCTCAGAATAGCGCGTTGCGAAGGTGACATAATGACCTGGGGGCCGGAGGAGTCATCGAGCACAGCGACTTGACCGACGGCCATTCTAAGCCACGCGGTTGGTGACGATCAAGCTGGCAGAAGGGGGACGATGAATCTGGTAACCGCAGAGTGTTTCTTCAGCGCACCGCGGCAACTTTCGTCCAGTGCCGCGGGCGTCTGCTCGTCTGAAACGAATGTCTCGGTCGACCACGGCTGAACAAGGCGGTGCTGGAAGTCATTGCTGCGCATCAGGTTCCGCTCTACGTCTCTGCCTGGGGCGGGCGATCGCTTGTCTTTCTGTCCGAGTGCGAGAGCATGACAGCGGGCAGATTTAAGTCAACCGAAGCTGACGGAAATCTCGGATTTGGTTCTCGGTCGCCATAGTCAATCGTTGCTCAACCAAGCCAAGGAGCGTTGTTATGAAACGCACACTACTGGCCGCCGCGGTAATTGTCATTGCTGTAATTGCACTGGCGGCCGCAAACGTTCAGGCGCGTGACGCGTCTGCGCCGAAGTATAGCAGCCCGAACTGGCGCTACCGATGGTTCGAAGGCCGCTGGTGGTACTGGCTGCCTCAGAACAAATGGGTGTATTGGAGCGGTTCGAACTGGAAGCCGTACGAGCCAACCGGCCAGGCGAGGACGTATACGTCGTACTACGGGAACTACGATGCGCAACCTGCGCCGATGGCTGCCCAGCCGGCGTATTCGGGTAGCGGCTATTGCCCACCCTCGGTCTCGTCTGCACGGCAGTTCGGCCGCTGGAACGGGCAGGGCTATGCCGGTTACGGTTGGAGCTGGGGCCCGGGGACGGCCTTTACCAACTCGCCTGGCGTCCGCTTCTAAGCAGCAGGCACGCTCCGCGTACCGTGGCCAAAGAAACACGTAAAATCTGTGGGGGGCTGGCTGCGTTTGGTCGACCCTATAGATTCCCCGCTGCCGCTCCTGTTGCAAGATCGTCGAGCCAACACTCGATCAGCGTCGATTGATTGGCGTTGCGATCGACCTGGGCGGCGGCGTCGAGACAGCGGTCCAGGCGCGCCGCCGTCAGGTCGCCCTGGCCGGCGCTGTGCTCGATTGCCTTGGCAAGATGCGATTGCAGTTCCGTGTCGTCGCCCGCACCGCCCGACTCCGCGCGGAGCAACCGGCGATAGAAGTCGGTCGCCAAGCCGATGACTTGCCGCAGCCGGCGCGCCGAGCCGACGCCTCCTTGCCCGCCCCGTCGACAAACGCCGCCACGCTTCTGGCCAAGGTGACGCTCTGCAACGTCGGCTCGGCGAGCCGTTCGAAAAGTGCATTGCGGAACGTCCATAATTCCGGATCGGCCAGTTCCAGCGCGTGTTGCAGGCTCCCGTCGCTGTATTGTGCCAGCCGCCGGGCTTCGGACGCGTCCGTCACCAGGCCTTTGGACGTCAAAAGGTCTGCGACCACATCCGACGGCAGCGGGCGAAAGCGAATCAACTGGCATCGCGAGCGAATCGTTGGGAGCTGCTTGGCCGGACTGGTGCCGATCAAGATCAGCACCGAGCGCGGCGGCGGCTCTTCCAGCGTCTTCAGCAGTGCATTGGCCCCTTCGGCGTTGAGGTAATCCGCATCGTCGATGATGGCGATCTTCCGTCCGCCGAGATACGGTTTCAGGGCGATGTCGTGGCAAAGCCCTTCGCGGCGGCGGTGTTCTCGCTCGCCGACGAGCAGGTCCAGCGGAATGAACGATTTGTCGTCCGGCTTGCCGATGACTTGCAGGTCGGGATGCGTGCCGGCGGCCACCTGCAAGCACGCAGAGCACGCCTCGCACGGGTCCATGGCCGCTTCCGGCCGCGCCTGGCAAAGCATGGCCTGGGCAAGCTTCAGGGCGAACGTCCGCTTGCCCACGCCCGGCGGTCCGGCAAACAGGAAACTGCTCGCCAGCCGGTTGCGCCCGAGCGCTCGGCGAAACTGCTCGAGAACGTCGTCATGCCCGAGGACTGCGTGCCACATGGAAAATTGTTGATTGATGATTGATACGTGCTGGTGGATCGCCGGTCGCAAGCGACCGGGCTAAACGATGTCGGTGTCCGGCAGGTGGGGACCGACCGTGTTTCGGATTGCGGCGTGAACGTCTTCGATCGAACGGGCGGCGTCGATCACCACGATCTTATCCGGGCCCGCGCGGCTTCGGTCAAGAAGCCTTCACGCACCCGGGCGTGAAACTCGGAGCCTTGCTTCTCCATGCGATCCAAGGGCCGGGCGATCCTGGCAGCCGCAACCTCAAAGGGGACATCCAAGACGATCGTCAAGTCGGGCATCAGTCCGCCGGTGGCGATGCGACCGACGTCCCAGATCGTCGCCACGTCCAGCCCGCCGCCGTAGCCCTGGTACACGACGTTGGCCAGCAGAAAGCGGTCGCTCAACACGAGTTGGCCGCGCTCCAACGCCGGCCGGATCACCTGCTCGACCATCTGCGCCCGGGCGGCCATATACAGCAGCATCTCGCTACGGCGATTGATGTGCAGATCGTGCCGATCGAGCAGGATGCCGCGAACGACCTCGCCCAACGGCGTGCTGCCGGGATCGCGACACACGACCACGTCCAAGCCGTGCCGGAAAGCCATTGGCGGAGCAGTTCCAGTTGTGTGGACTTGCCGGTGCCGTCGCCGCCGTCAATCGAGAGAAACATAGGGAGTGGGGAGTGGGCAGTGGTGAGTGAAGAGTGGTCAGTGGCTCGTGGGTTGGGTCGCCACGCATTGTAGACGGTCGACGGGCTTGGGCCAATTGGGTGCGAAATGGCCACGTGGCTGTTGATTTACGATGGACTGGAAATATGGAGAAGCAAAATTGGGATTATCGATCGTGTAGTTCAGTCAAAGTCTGCTGTATGGGTTGCCGATAACAAGTTTGCCGATTGCTCCGGCTGGGGCCCCGCGCGGATTGCGCACGCCCGCCGGAACATCGGCTGGGGGGGAGATGGGACATGTCGTTCATACGGCACCGCCGTCAATTTTTCAGGAAGACAGATTATGCGTCGGCAAGGCCCCCTACTCGCCGTGTCCATCGTGGTCGCCTTTACGGCCCTCTTCGGCTGCCATCCACAGCAGCCGTTCTACTTTAAGCACGTCGATGGCGACCTGGACCACTATAAGGGCGTGGCCACCGACATCGAGTACCCGGACGTGGACGTCGAACGGCTGGCCGACGTTGCCGGGCGCAGCGGCCGTTTTCGCTGACCAACAATGCCAAAAAGGAAATCTGGAGCCTCTCGCTGGAAGAGGCGATGAATATCGCCCTGCGAAACAACAAGGTGATGCGCAACATCGGCGGCCAAGTGCAGGGACCGCCGGACTTCATCCTCCGCAATCCCGAGTTGGTGCCGACGATCTACGATCCCGCGCTGGCCGAGACCAATCCGCGGACCGGCGCCGAGGCGGCGTTGTCGGCCTTCGACGCCCAGTTTACCAGCAGCGTGCTGTGGGAGAGGACCGACGCGCCGAGAAACGTCAACGCAGCGTTCTCGAATTTCTTTGCCACGGTCTCGGAGCACGACCTGGGGACGTTCCAGGCGAAATTGTCGAAGGTGACGGCGACCGGCGGCCAGTTTTCGATCGCCCACAACGTGGCGTACGATCGCGACCGCTTTCCCTACATCGATCCCATCACCGGCCAACAGTTGTCGCCGCTGGCGTATCCCTCCGATTGGAACGTGAACCTCGTGGCCGAATGGCGGCAACCGTTGTTGCAGGGGGCGGGCGTGCAGTTCAACCGAATCGCCGGGCCGGGGGCCCAGCCGGGACTCTTCAACGGCGTCGTCCTCAACCGGCTCAATACCGACATCGCGATGACCGACTTCGAGGCGAGCGTCCGCAACCTGGTCAGCGACGTCGAGACAGCCTACTGGGAACTGTACTTCCAATATCGCAGCCTCGATGCGGTCATTGCCGGCCGCGACAGCGCGTTGCAGACGTGGCGGAAGACCGCGACGCTGGCACGCGTCGGCGCCGCCGGCGGCGAGGCCGAAAAAGAGGCCCAGGCACGCCAGCAGTATTTCCTTTTCCGCGGTACCGCCGAACAGTCGCTCAACACGTTGTACGTTACCGAGGCCAAGCTGCGCTACTTGCTCGGCCTGGCGGCCGACCGATGGACGGCTGATCCGGCCGACGGACGAACCGACGACGGCCAAGGTGGTGTTCGACTGGTGCGAGATCCTCAACGAAGGGCTGGTGCGGAGCGTCGAGCTGCGCGAGGAAAAGTGGATCGTCAAGCGGCGCGAACTGGAACTGATCGCCGCCAAGAACTTCCTGCTTCCCAAGCTCGACTTTGTCTCGCAGTATCGCTGGCTCGGCTTGGGCAACCGTCTGGACGGCGCCAATGGCTTGGTGTTGCCCGACGATTTTGTTCAGTCGCCGGCGCCGGATACCAACGCCTATCGCACGCTGACCGACGGCAAGTACCAGGAGTGGCAGATGGGGTTGCAATTGAGCTTGCCACTGGGCTTCCGCCGCGAGATGGCCGGAGTGCGCAATGCGCAACTGGCGTTGGCCAAGGAACGGGCGAAACTCCGCGAAGGCGAACTCGAACTCACGCACCAATTGGCCTATGCCGTCCGCGACATGGAAGCCAACCGCGTCCTGAGCAGAACGAACTTCAACCGCCGTGTGGCGGCCCAGCGCCAAGTCGAGGCAGTGGCCGCCGCCTACGAAAACGACACCGTCACCATCGACCGGCTCTTGGCGGCCCAGCAGGACCTTGCCCAGGCGGAAAGCGATTACTATCGCTCGCTGGTCGACTACAATGAGTCGATCTCTCAGGTCCACTACCGCAAGGGATCGCTGCTTGAGTACAATGGCGTCTACTTGGCCGAGGGGCCGTGGCCGGCCAAGGCCTACTTCGACGCCGAGCGCCGGGCTCGGGCACGCGCGGCCTCGACGTACCTGGACTACGGCTTCACGCAACCGCGGGTTATGAGCCGCGGGCCGATCGACCAGATGCCGGGCGGGGCCACCGAAATGGGCGGCTCGGAAACGGCGCCGGCCGACGGCCAACCGGAGTTGGTGCCGACGCCCGACCCCCAGTCGATGAACCCGAACTCCACGGCCACGCCGATCGTCGAGCCGCAGGCCTCGGCCGCCGGCGCAGGAAAGGGTGACAAACCGATTTTCGCCACTGTGACGATCGGAACGTTCCACAGTCCGAAGACCGGGAGCGGATGGATCGCAAAAACGGGAAAGGAAACGGACGACAATTGGGCAACGTCTTCGCGTCCGGACGCCGTGTCGGACCGCGCTGCGGATACGCAGATCGTGGCGACCGGTTGGACGACCGCGGAAAAGGGCAGCAGTGATGAATCTGGGCCGAATCCAGCGACTACTCCAGTTAATCGGACTGCTTCAGGTTGGAAGGGGGTACAACACTGAAGCGCTGGCCCAGGCCTGCGGCGTTAGCCGTCGCACAGTCTTTCGCGATCTCGATCTGCTGCGGCTATCGGGCTTGCCGCTGGCCTTCGACGACAAACGGCAGTGCTACCGGATTCCCGGCGCCTGTCTGCTGCCGCCGACAAACTTCACTCCGGAAGAGGCGCTCTCGCTGTTGGTCCTGTGCCACGAGTTGGGCGACAACTCGGGCCTGCCGCTGCTCGGACCGGCGCGGCACGGCGGCCGTCAAGCTGGAGAGCAGCCTGCCGGCACGGCTCCGCGACCAACTCCGCAACGTGACAGCCGCCATCCACATCCACCCGCCGCCGACCAATCCGTTGAGCGGCTGCAAGGCCGTGTACGAGCAGTTGCTCGACGCGGCCGCCAACCGCCACAGTGTCCGCATCCGCTACAACAGCCTGAAAGAGGAGAAAGAGATTGTCACGCGGGTCGACCCTTACGGGCTGTTTTTCAGCCGGCGAAGCTGGTACGTCGTGGGCCGCTCGTCGCTGCACCGCGCCAAACGCACCTTTAACGTCGGCCGAATCCTGCGCACTCGAATCGTTGGACGATCCGTTCCAAGTTCCCCGCGGCTTCTCGATCGAGCGCTACCTTCGCAACGCCTGGCACATGATACCCGAAAAAGGGCACGACCGTGACGTCGTGGTCCGCTTCACCAAGCTGGTGGCGCAGAACGTGGCCGAGGTGAATTGGCACAAGACCCAGCGGCTGGCGTTTCACGACGACGGCTCGGCCGATTTCCATGCCACGGTTTCAGGCCTGAACGAAATCTCCTGGTGGATTCTCGGCTATGGCGATCAGGCCGAAGTTCTCGAACCGCCTGAACTGCGGCGGATGGTCGCCGCCCGGGCCCGCCGCATGGTGGAGACCTACAACGGCCAGAGGGCCGTTTCGTAGGGTCCGGAAATCCTGTGGACGGCCGCGGTTGTCCATAGCACGGCCGTTTCCTATACTACGTTCTTCGCATCCTGATAGTCACCGCACGCAGGCAGATTATGGCAGAGACGCGCGACTTCATCGCGACTAACGAAGCCAGGCCGCCTTTCTTCGTCGGCATCGACCTCGGCGGCACGAACATCAAGGTCGGCGTCGTCGATGATTCGGGCCGTCCGTTGTCGTGGCTGAGCATTCCGACTCAGGCCGATAGTACGCCCGACGACGGCGCCGGCGCATGGCCGACGCCGTCCAGCGCGCCGATGGCGAGGCCGGGTTAACACCGGACGTTATCGCCGGCGTCGGGCTCGGCTCGCCCGGTGAAATGGACATTCCCACGGGCATGCTGCTGACACCCGCCAACCTGAAGGGCTGGGCCAACTTCCCCATCCGCGATCGGGTGAGCCAGTATAGCGGACTTCCTGTGGCCTTCGAGAACGACGCCAATGCCGCGGCCTACGGCGAATACTGGGTCGGCTCGGGCCGCGAGTTCAACAGCATGGTCCTGCTGACCCTTGGCACAGGCGTCGGCTGCGGCATCGTCATCGGCGACCAGGTGCTCCGGGGCGCCCATAGCCACGGTGGCGAGTCAGGCCACATCATCATCGATCTCAGCGATGATGCCCGGATGTGCAATTGCGGGCAGCGCGGGCACCTCGAAGCGTACGCCAGCGCGACGGCGGTGATCCGCCGCACCGAGGAAGCGATGCGTTGCGGCCGCTCCAGTTCGCTCCGGCAGCGCATGGCCGAAGGGGCGGAATTGACGCCCAAGCTGGTGGCCGACGAGGCCGAGTCGGGCGACGAACTGTCGCTCGAGATCATCCGCGAGACGGCGGGCTATCTCGCCGTCGGCGTGGTCAACATGATGCACACGATCGATCCGGACGCCGTTCTGCTGGGCGGAGCAATGACCTTTGGCGGGCGCGAGAATGGCCTGGGGCGCCGCTTCCTGACGCAGGTACGCGAGGTTGTCAAGCGACTTGCCCGGCCCATCCCGGCAAGAGACACGATTGTCGATTTTGCCGCGCTGGGCGCCGACGCCGGCTTCATCGGCGCCGCCGGCATCGCACGCATCGAGTTTCTCGGGCGAAAGGGTTAGTGCAACACATGGCGACGATCAGGCTGCATGCGAACACATTGAGGAAAATATCTAAAGCAGTATGACAGGATTTACATGATTGACAAGATTCGGTAATGAGAGAGTTGTATTTGCGATTCGGGGGATTGTCCCATCTTTTGTTCTACCGAAAATGCGACCGTCCGCGCCGATATGAACCGAAAATCAAATCTTGTCAATCATGTAAATCCTGTCTTTTCTTCTCCATCTCCCGTAGCACACAGGAGAGACTGCATGAAACGCGTGGCACTTGTGACCGGCGGTGCGCGGGGTATCGGGCTTGGTATCTCGGGGTGCCTGGCTGCCGACGGCTTTGACCTGGCGATCTGCGGCGTGCGCGAACAGGCTGCCGCCTCTGACGCGCTCGACGCCCTGAGAGCGGCCGGCGCTGAGGTGTGCTACGTCCAAGCCGACGTGCGTCAGGCTGACGCTCGGGGACGGCTGATTGACGCGGTGCGGCAACATTTTGGGCGGCTGCACGTCTTGGTCAACAACGCTGGCGTTGCCCCCAAGACCCGCGCGGACGTCTTGGACGCCACGGAAGAGAGTTTTGAGTACGTGCTGCGCACGAACTTGCAGGGCCGTATTTTCTCACGCAGGCCGCGGCCAACTGGATGATCCAACAGGCGAAGTCCGATGCGGTCTTCCGCGGGTGCATTATCAACGTGTCGTCCATCTCCGCCACCGTCGCGTCGGTCAGTCGCGGAGCATATTGCATCTCGAAGGCGGGCGTCAGCATGGCCACGCAGCTTTGGGCCGCGCGGCTCGGCGAATTTGGGATTCCCGTCTACGAAGTGCGGCCCGGCATCGTCAAGACCGACATGACCGCCGGCGTCACCGCCAAGTACGACAAGCTTCTGGGCGAAGGGTTGGCGATCCAACGTCGTTGGGGCATGCCCGAGGACGTCGGCAAGGTCGTGGCCGCCCTGGCGCGCGGCGACTTCCCCTATTCCACCGGCCAGGTCGTCATGGTCGACGGCGGCCTGACGGTGCCGCGCTTGTGATACAGTGTAGAGTGCGGCGGCGCTGGGCTTGGCGGCACCTTATCCGCGTACTTTCGCGACGATGTCGAGGGCTAGCTTGCAGCGATCGGTGATCGTCTGCCATTGGCCCTCGGCGATGTCTTTCTTCGTGGCGATCCATGTGCCGCCGACGGCCGCCACGACATCTAACGCGAGGTAGGATGCCAGGTTGCTCATATTCACGCCGCCGGTCGGAACGTAGCGGACGCCGAGGTGCGCGTACGTGGCGGCCATGGCATTGAGCAGATTGACGCCGCCGCTGACCTCGGCGGGCGAAAACTTCAGCAGCGTGCAGCCCAGCGCCATCGCCTGTTCGGTTTCGCTCGGCGTGCACACGCCAGGCACGAACGGCATGCCGTCCCGCCTCGCTTGTTCGACCTGTTGCGGGTTGAAGCCCGGGGCGATGCAGAACTGGGCGCCGCTGGCCTTGGCGGCCGCAAGATTGTCGGCCGTGACAACCGTTCCGGCGCCGATCGAGAATTCCCGGTCTTTCGCGGCGGATTCGCGCGATTGCCTCGGCGGCGGCCGCGGTTCGGAACGTAATCTCCACCAGCGGCAGCCCTCCCTCGGTCAGGGCGTCGGCCAATGGCAGGGCCGAATCCGCCGATTCGACAACGATAACGGGCACAACACCAAGACGCGCAACCGCCGCAAAGACCGGTTCGGTCGGCATGAAAATCGTCTCCCCGGCCATCGGCCGTAAGTAGATACTCTCAAAGACGTTACAACGCGGACTGTCCTGCCTCCACCGCTCTCCGTGCGCATGCCGCAGACTGTTCGTCCAACAATCGGCAGCGATGTTGCAGATGATGGGAAGAAGTGGGCGATACGGGACTCGAACCTGTGACCCCCAGCTTGTCGAGCTGGTGCTCTAACCAACTGAGCTAATCGCCCTTCTAAGGTCGCATGTCCGGAACGTCCTGACATGCAACAGACCCTCTATTTTGGCGTCTGGCGGGGAAACAGTCAACCGGCTGTCCGCCGCACCACGAGAACGGCAACATCGCGGCGATCGCCGGCCGCGTCGCTCCGCACGGCGTCACTGGCGACGGCAACCAACTCTTCGGCCGAGAAGTCCAGTTTATCCTGCAAGAGACCGGCCAATCGGGCCTCGCAGCGGCCACGGCTGTCGCCGTCGGCTCGCAACGCGCCCGCGAAGATTACGAGCGTTTCGCCGACTTCAATATCATGGCCGAACGTCTCGAATTCGGCTTCGGCGCGTTCGCCAAGCGACACGGACGGATGGCTCAGCGACTGCCAACCGTGGCGGTCGAGCTGCAGCACCGAAATTCCGCCCGCCGACGCACAGCCTACGCGGCCGGTCGCCGTATCGATCAGTCCGCAAAGCAGCGAGGCGTGCTGGTCGCCGGCCGAGCCGGTCCAAAGCGTCAGGTTGACCTGCTGCACGATTCGTTCGGTCTGGCGATGGTATCGGGCATGGGCGCGGACGGCTGTCTTCACACCGTTGGCCGTCAATGCGCCGGCCACGCCCGGCTGAGCCGAGTTACCGACGGCGACGGCCAGCAGCCCGCGGGGCAGACAGAACCAGTCGTGAAATGCCCCGCCGACTTCGTGGGCCTGGCAGGTAGAACCGGCAACGTCCCAGCCGTCCAGTAGCGGCGGCACGCTGGGCAGTTCGTTGTGCTGCACCCGGGCGGCCGCGGTCACCTGTTTATGCAGTTCCGCGCCGTCAGTTCCCACGCGCAGGAGCATCTCGCGCTCCAGATCCGAAGCGACGCGACCCGCCACGACCTCAATCATGTTGGTTTGGCGGTCGCTGAAGTCCCGTTGATGCCGGGCGAAGACCCAAAGCGTGCCCAGCAGCGTAGTCGGCGTCGAGACGGGCACACACACGGCGGCCGGAAAATCCTCGGGCACGTTCCACATCCCCATGGTCTGCGGATCGTCGAGAACGACGGCGTGGCCCAGCAGCGCCTCGAGGTCGGCCACGGCTCCTTGCAGCGGCCGTGCCGGCGCGGCGAAGCGATCGAAGGGCAATCCCCACGCCGACCGCAGTTTCAGTTCCGTCGTCGCCTCGTCGAGCAGGTAGAGGGCGACGGCGTCGGCGTCGACAGCTTCGGCCCCGGCCTTGATCGCGGCCTGCAATCGCTCGGCAAGGTGTTTTTCTTCGTCGCGGAGCGGAACCAACGGCACTCCGGCGGCCAACTCCGCCTCGCTGCCACAGCGTGCGGCGCGCGTTTCGAACAGGTCGCTCAACAGGTCGGCGATCGATCGCGCCGAACATGCGGGCAGAATCGCGGCCGATCGGCACGAGGTCATCGGCAAGCGGTGGCGGCGCAGGGGCCCGAAATTCCGCGCTCGCCGCGGCCGGGCCGGCAGCGCGCGAACCAGTCGCCGGTGCAACGCCTTCTCGGTTCGAGCCGCGAAGATCGTCTTGCAGCAGAGTCCCCTCGTCGTCGGCCGGTGTCCTCGATCTCGGCTCCGGCGACTCAAGGGTCACGCATCCCCGCGGCACCGAGGGCCCGGCCGACACGGACGCGGACCAGCTCTCGGTGGAAGGAGGACTGGTTTCCGCGTGCGCCCTATATCGCAATCGCCAGCCGGTGGCGCCTGGAAGGCGCGGAGCAGATCCGGCAGGCAGGCTGGAGTCTCGACCGTGGGCGTGACGCTCTTCGGCGGCTGCTCGGTGTAGAGCTTCAGATGTCGCTTCTGGGAGGCGGGCTTGGTCACGGTGGTCGCTGCGTGTTGGACGGCGGGAGGGGTTTGCACAGTCGCAACCGGCGGTGAAAAATCGCCGGCAACTCGGCTGCGCCACAACAATACCGTCCGTGGCCAACGACCGGCGTGCAATTCCCGAAGAATCGCTACTGCCGTGACAACCGGACTTTCCAGCCCGTTGCCATCGGTCACGTGTACTCTACGCAAAACCCGCGACCGACATATCTTAACATCGGCCGCCAACCGCAGCGACGTGAGTGGAAACGATCAAAGACGGCGGAGTGGTGGGCCAGGGTCGAGTTTTGTGTTGTGGCGGGTGGTCCCGACGTCATGGCCGACAGCCCCATCGTCGTCGACGCGTAAATCGGGCCAGTCCCAGTGGGTCGCCGCCATGCAAACGAACATCGAGCGCCGGCCGGTTGTCACGGATGGAGCGGCTTTTCGCGGGCCCCTTCGGCCTCGACGATTGGCCAACTGGCCGCAGTTCGTCTTTGTACGGGCCGATCTTTTCGACCGGGATGGGCTTGAAGCCGAGTTTGAGCGCGGGCGACTCGGGACGCAGGCGATAGTCGTCCTTGTCGGGATCGACAAACAGCGGGTCGGCCACTATCGAATGGCGGTCCTCGCCGGCGGCTTGCCACCACTTGGGCCATGCGTTCGACGGCGTGTCGTGAGGCGGACGCTTGCCTGCTTTGCCGGATGCGGCGCGCGTGTGCCAGTCGATCCGAAGAGGCTGCCCGAAGTGATAGACCAGGTTGTCGTCAAACGTATTTTGTTGCAGCGATACGTTGGACAACTTGAACAACGCGGCTTCGGGCCGGTGATAGTAGAAGATGTTTCGCCGCACGACGTTCCCCGACATAATTGTGTCGTCGGGCAGCACGGCATTGCGCGGGTCGATGTTCATGTTGCGCATCTTGTGCCAAGCCGGCTGGTTGACCACGGCGTCGTAGTTCCGAATCATCTGCGACTGGAATCGTTTCCAATAGTGGTGGCTGGATGTCCAGCCGGTGTACTCCACCTGCTGCATCGTGCCATCGACGAAGACGTTGTTCTCGACGAGATTATCGCGGCCATTGTGCAGGTGGATGGGCCCGCGGACGGCGCGGGCGACGATGTTGCCGATCACGTCGACGCCGCCGGCGTTGTCGTCGAGATAGATGCCCCAGGCGTAGTGCGGCGAGACCCAGCGGCCGTTTTCCTTGCCGTAGCCGAGGATGTCGTGGAAGTAGTTGTAGGCGATGCGGCTGCCGCGGGGTGAGATCCAGTCTCGTCCGCCGGTATAGATCGCACCGGTGTCCGCCGTTTCCAGGTCGACGTGCCGGATGTGGTTGTACTCGATCCGTATGTTGTTTCCGGAAAAGCCGATGCCGAACCGAGGGCAGTCGTGGATCAAGTTATGGGTGGCGCTGTTTCCGACGCCGCTGAGGCTAATGCCGACGCCCTGCTTGTAATACACGCCGGTGTGGTGGATGTAGTTGTTGTCGGCGAAGTTGCCGGCGGGCGTCAGCGTGATGCGATCACCTCCTCCGCTGAGTGCGATAGCATCGCGACCGATCTCGTAGATGTCGTTGCCGACGACGCCGTTGCGCTTGCCGCCGCGAACCTGGACGCCGGACCCGCGGTAGTCGCCGACGTTGCGGATCGTATTGCCGGCGACGAGGCAGTCATCGGCATGGTTGAGGACCACGGCCGTGCCGTCGCAGCATTCGAGCGTCATGCCGCGGATCGTGATGTGCGCCGTGCTGGGGCTCAGTTCGATGAGCGTTCGCATCGTCGGCGCGTAGACTTTCTTGCCTTTCAACAGCGCCGGCGGCCAGAAGTAAAGCGTTGAAGTCTGGCGGTCGAGATACCACTCGCCCGGCGCGTCGAGTTCCTCGAACAGGTTCTGCACGTAGTAGCGGTCGCCGGGCCGGATGGAAAACGATGCATTGGCCGCCAGCGTGATGGTGCGCGTCTGCGGAATCGACCCGGGCGATGGGCACGATGTCGTTCCACCAGTTATAGCGGGGGAAGACAAACACCTCACCCTCCTGCGGCCGGCTCCACGTTCGCGCGTCCTTCTCCTTGTATTGCAGAGTGCGGCGGCTTTCGTTCGGGATGTCCTTGTACATCTCGATCGGCTTGCCGTCGGCATAGGCCCAACCGCCGCCATAGGGATTTTGTGGATCGAAGTTTGGATAGCGCGCCAGGCGCTGCCGCTTGCCGTCGAAGAAGAGCTGTCGGAAATACACGCCCTTGAACCCCTCCGCGGCGACGTTGGCCTTGAGAATCGCGCCCTTGTAAGCGACGAAGCCGGTGACAGGGCGGCCGCCGATCACTTGAACCTTCTCGCCTTCGGCGCCCCGGTAGACAATGGGCGCGTTGGCGGTGCCGGAATCGGCCGGCGCGAGGTCAAAGGCGTGCGGAAGAAAGTAGGTGCCGCCGTGCATGACGACGGTTACCCCGCCCGCCGGCAAACGGCCGCGTTTCTTCATTGCCCGAATCTTGTTGTCGCGCGGCGTCGAAGGTGGCCAGCGGCCCATCGTGTTTGGCGGCGTCCGGCTTCGACAGCGATCCGGACCAGGCGTCATTCCCGTTAATGGCAACGTGAATGTGCATGCCCCAGCGCCCGCAGCGCCGGATGCGTCACGGCCGGGTAGAACGAGGAGCAGCGCAAGACAAAGCATCGCGACGATTGGCTTGTGCATCGGAGTCTCTCGGGCGGGGTGTATTGGTGGGCGGAACCGCAGCGCATGCCATTGTCATGCGCCGTTTCGCCCAAAACAAGCCCTGCGCCGCAACCCTACGGCGAGGCGGAGACGGGGTCCGGCCGCTGGGCAGCCGGCCGGGAGTTATGCGACGTGATGCGATAAATCCCGTAGGAGCCGATCGATTCGCCGGGGCAATCGTCGAGATTGCACGATGCCCGGAATCTGCGAATCTTCCGCGCCGGCACGGCAATCACGTCGCCGGGCACGAGCGGCGGAAGTCGCTCGGCAGACAGTTGCTGAAACTGGTCCGGCTTGACGCCGGCGCGGAGCCGCGGGTCGAGATAAAAGACCAGCGAGCCGACACGGCCTTCGGCCACCAGCAATCGCGGCGGCAGGACGCCCAGGCGGTTGAAATAGGCGGCCAAGTCGCGGGCGGAAAAACCCTCGGCCACCGTCGGAACGACCGTCGCCATGATGACGACGAATTGCAGGGCCACCGACATGGTTGCTCCAATGAGACTCGCTTGCCACCGTTGGGCACGCCAGGCGAAGATCGGCAGCACCGATAGCCCGGCCGCTGCGCCGACGGCAACCCACACCGGCCATGCAAAGCGAACGCCAAACGCCCATTGCATCGCCAACACGGCGGCCGGCAAGACGATCGGGCCGGTGACGGTCGAGCCGACAAACGTCCGGGCAAACGACCGCCGGGCCGCCGAACCGAGCGTGCCGTCGATCAGCCCGTTCCAGGCTGTCGCGGCCAACAGCGCGATCGGCGGAAACGCCGGCCAGAGGTATGTCGCCAATTTCGAGCCGGCAAACATCATCAGCCCCGTCCAGCCGATCAGCCACACCCACAGCAAGCACTGTGGCGAAGCGGTGGGTTGAGGAACTGCGGCGGCGGCCTCGCTTGGTTTCCTGTCTTTCGCCAACGCGGCCCGCACGACGATCGGAAGGTAGCCGATCCACGGCAGGCCGCCGCCGAGCAACACAGGCAGATAATACCACCACGGGCCGTTGCCGTGCGGTTGCGAATCGGTCATCAATCCCAGCAGGTGCCGTTCTAGAAAGAAGTAACGCAGATAGCCTGGAAACTGCACGTCCATCCAAATGTACCAGGGTGCGGCAACGAAAATGGCGATCGCGCAGACCACGGCGCTGCCTGCAGTAGCACCGCGGGACGGATTCGCCGCGCAATTACGACGTAGCCGCCAAATGCCACTCCGACCGCGGCCACGCCGAACAGACCCTTGGTGAGAACAGCGAGTCCGAGAAGACCTCCGGCCGCGACGGTCGACGCAAGGGACTGTCCCAATTTTTGTGTTAGCAAAAATGGGACTGTCCCTCTTGCCCGACGCGATGCAGTCGTTGCGGACCGAGACGTAGCTCGTTCGCCTTCCCAGAGCAGCAGCAGCGTTAGGTTGATCCAGGGAATCAAGGCCACGTCGTGTGAGGCCGCTTGCGACAGCGCGGTTGGCAAGATCGTCGTGGCGTAGAGGATGCCGGCGATCAAGCCCGTCCGGCGGCCGAACAACCGCCAACCTAGCAGCCCGGTCGTCACAGCGCCGAGCAGCCCGAACATCAGGCCGGGCAGCCGCACGGCCGCCTCGCTTGTCCCCAGCAACCAGAGCGACAGCGGCCTGCGACCCAGAAATACAAGACCGGCTTATCGAGGAACGGCTCGCCGAACAATCGCGGCGTGATCCAGTCGCCGCGTTCCACCATTTCCTGGGCGATCGAGGCGTGCAGCCCTTCGTCCGGATCCAAGAGCGGGAAGCGGATGGCCAGCGGAAAGACGAACATAATCACCGCCAACAGAATCGCGGTGACGGCCAGCGGGCGCAGCGAGTTTTTTGAGACCTCGGATGCCATTTTTCGTCGGTTCGTTTCTCCTCTCGCGGGCCAAACGCCGTAAGGGCGGTATCGTACCGCACCGGCCGTCGCTCAAGAATGGCAATCGTAACACGCAGCAGGTACGCTCCGCGTGCCGTCCGCTGGCTGCGGCACGCGGAGCCTGCCTGCTACTGCGGCATCGCACCCGTGCCGAAGCTGTGGTAAAATTTCGCGGAGTCTCCGCTTCGTAGAAATAGCCACCGGCGCCTTCATGACCTGTCCGACAAAGCCTGGCCTGCGGTTCTTGAGACGCTGGGGGTGCGCTTTCTTGGCCACCGCGGGATCGCTGCGATTGGCTGTCGTGTTACTTGCCGTTTGTGCCGGCGTTCTGGCGTGGGGCACTTTCGTCGAAAAATGGCACGGCGCCGCGGCGGCGCACTTCGCCATCTACGACGCCGGATGGTTTACTGCCATCGAAGTGCTGCTGGCCGTCAACGTGGCCTGCGCGGTGCTGGTGCGCCTGCCGTGGCGGCTGCGGCAGTCGGGCTTCGTCGTTACCCACGTCGGAATCCTCGTGCTGCTGGCCGGCTGCCTGGCGACGAAGCTCGGCGGCATCGAGGCCCAGTTGCCCATCTACGAGGGCAAGACGGCCAATCGCGCCTATCAGGATTCGTACCACTTCGAGTTGCAGGTCCGACCGTCGGCGGCGTCCGCGGCGTCCGAGCGCATCGAAGTGCCGTTTGTCGCAGGGCCGTTTGACTGGAGCGAGTATGCAGCGATGCCCTGGTTTCCCTGGCAACTGCCGCATCGCAGCCAGGGCGTCATCTACGATGCTGACGGCATTGCGCTCGAAGTGTCGGACTTCACCGGAGACCCCAAGCCGTCGGCCAAAGTCCGGCTGACGGTCGATGGGAAGACGAAGGAGCTCGACCTGCCGGCCGCTATCAAGGCTCGGTCCGACGATGACGCCGCGTACGCGCTGGAGGGCGATGGGCGGACGGTGACGGCCGGCATGCGGTTTGATGAAGTGGACCTCGGTTTCCAGCTTCATCTGCACCGTTTTGCACGCAAGTTGGATCCGGGAACCAACATGGCGTCGCATTACTCGAGCCTTGTCGATTTTCTGGAGGACGATCAAGGAGCGAAGGGGACAGTCCCATTTTCGCTGCGCGAAAATCGGGACAGTCCCCTGCGCGAAAATCGGGACAGTCGCCCAAGGTGGTGGGCGAAAACGTGTTGATTACGCTCAACGCACCGGTTGATTTCACCGATCCGCATACGGGCAGGACGTATCGGCTGTTCCAGGCCGGCTTCGACCCGCCGCTGGAGCCCGGCGATCGCGACTTTGATCGCGTGGCCGGCGGTGATCGGAGCCGCGACCACATCTACCGCTCACGGCTCACGGTCAACTACGATCCTGGCCGTGGGTTGAAATATGCCGGATGCCTGCTGATCGTCGTCGGCATCACGATGGTCTACTATCTCCGACGCTATTTTTCCGGCGGCAAGGACCGGCCCGGCGGCGCCGCGACAACGGTAGCGTTGCTTACAATTTTGATCGCGTCGTCGTCAGTGACGTGTCAGGCCAGCGGATTGGACGGGGACTGTCCCGATTTTCGTGGCAACGAAAATGGGACGGTCCCCTTTGCTGCGACCGACGCCGCCGCGGCCTGGCACACGTGGCGGCACATGCCAGCCTTCGGCGAGGGGCGCGTGGCGCCGTTAGACACGTTTGCCAAAGAAACCGTCGAGGCAATCTGCGGCCGTAGCGATCCGGTGCTGACTTTGCCGGGCGAAGGGCCGCGAAAGTTCGACTCCGCCGAACTGCTTTTCCGCTGGCTGGCCGAGCCTCAGAGGTGGGAGGCCGTGCCGTTTCTGGCAGCCGACGATTCTTGGCTGCGTGCGGACCTTTTGAACCTGCCCGAGAAGGACGACCGCGGCCGGCGGCTACGCTATGCGTCGCCCACCCAGGTCGAAAACAGTGCATCGCTGGGGCGTCGTTGGGTGGAGCTTCAACACCGGGCGGCCGCCGAGGGGGCGGACTTTCAATGGACAGCCTCGGACAAAAAGCTCAAACGGCTTGCAGATGCGTATGCCCGATTCCGGTTGCTGACGTTCGGGCTGGACGCGGCCAACGAAGCGCCGCGACGGTTCTTTTCCCGGCTTTTTGTGGCGGTCGAAGCCTGGCGGAAGCTCGCCCTGCGTTTGCAGGCGGCCGACCGCATCAGCAGCGACGACGGTATCGGACAACTAATGATCCAAAGCGGCAAAGCCCTGCAAGAGCTAACGGCAGCGTCGGACTCGGGCGATTCGTTGCTCGAAAAACTACATGAGCCGGCCGACGCGTTGTGCGAGGCGAGCGGGCAGTTGGCCGTCCGGCTGGCCGGCTCCGAAGACCGTCCGCTGGCGGCCTTGGCCGGCAACCTGGGCCGGCAGGCGGCGGAGGCACAATTGGCGCTGTACGACGACGGCGAGACGCTGCGACTGGTTCCCGCGCTGAACGCCGGGGCGTTGGAAGAGAACCGCTCGCCGGCCGACGACGCGCTCGCCGTGGCTCAGCTTCCAGGCGATGATCCACGGCAACCCTTCGGTGATGCGTCTGTATCCGCAGCGCGAGCTTGCGACAGTGCGCGTTGCTGGGCCGACTTGACGACGGCTTTTGCCGATTGCGGGGCAGCAGGCGGACCCGCCCGATTCGCCGCGGCTATGGATCGTTTCGCCGGGGCCGTGCGCACGCTTGGAGAACGCATCGAACCGGCTGCGGCAGCGGCTTCCGATCCGGCACCGCGACCAGGAACTGCTCGATGTTACCGCCTATCCGCGCGGTTGGATCAACCGACGTGGAGGTGTTCTACAACCGGCTCAATCCGTTCTTCTGGTCTTGGGTGACGAGTCTGGCGGCGACGCTCTGCCTGGTGCTGGCCGTGGGCGCTGGCAACGGCCGCTGTTCTGGCTCGGTGTGGCCGTGCTCGTCGCGGCGCAGGCACTGACGGCCGCCGGCATGGCTCTGCGCGGCTACATCACGGGCCTGGTACCGTTGACAGGCATGTTTGAAACGGTGGTGTTCGTGGCCCTGTATTGCGGCCCTGTTGGGGCTTTGGTTTGCGCTGCGGCCGACGGCGATGGTTTCAACGCCGTGGTCAGGCCGACGGCGACGGAACATTGCAGCGAAGACTCTTCGCCGTAGCCGGCGCGATCGTGAGTTTCGTGGCCATGGTGCTGGCCTACTATGCCCCCGCCACGGTGATGCACCGGAACATCGGCGCAGTGACGCCGATCCTGCGCGATAATTTCTGGCTGGCCGTGCATGTCGTGACGATCATGGCCAGCTACGCGTCGGCCGCCATCGGGCTGATCCTGGGCAACATCGCACTTGGGCTATTACCTGTTCGGCCGCTATGACCAGCGGCGTCCGCCGGCGGCCTGCAAGGTGTTGGCGGTTTTCATCTACACGGCCATTCAGATCACCGTGCTGCTTGTTGGCTGCCGGCACAGTCCTCGGCGCCCTGTGGGCCGACAAGGCGTGGGGCCGCTTTTGGGCATGGGACCCCAAGGAAGTCTGGGCACTGATCTCGCTGCTGGTCTATATCCTCGTGCTGCACGCGCGGTATCTCGGTTGGACGGGCGATTTCGGGATGATCGCCGCGGCGATCCTTGGGGCTACGGCCGTGCTGTTTACCTGGTACGGCGTCAATTTTCTGCTGGGCAGCGGCATGCACTCCTACGGCTCCGGGCCGGCGGACAATGGCAGGTCGCGTCGGCAATCGCCGTGCAATGGGTGTTCCTGCTGGCCGCTGGTGTGCGATACTTGTTTGAGACGCTGAGGGACTTTCCGGATGTCTGTGTGGAAGGAGCCGGGGCTGTCCCGCTTCGTTCAACCGACGCCGAGGCATGAACGATGAACGCGGAAACGTCACATTGTGTGATTCGAAACACATTGCGCGGCTCTTGTCACTGCTAACGCTACTGTTGGGGTTCCTTGCACTGCCCGCCGCGGCCCAACAGCTTCCATTGCTGAAGAAGATGCCGGCCGATCTGTTGCGTTATACTGGCGGGTCGCGGCCCGATGATGCCGGCATGGCGGCTACAACCGGGACAGGTTCAAGAGCCCCGAGTTTCAGCGCGGCGCGATGCACTACATGATCCGCGGCCATCGTCCGCGGCGACCGGCGGGCGTGGACGACGGCTGGCGGGCGATCGACGCCACCTTCGCGCTACAAACCGTTGGGGGCAGCTTCAGCCGGCCGGCGCCCGCACGGCGGACCCTCGGCCGTCGCCTTCTGGTTGGCCGACCTCGACCAAGCCCTGTTGGTTCTCGCGAGAAAGCGAACTGGGCCCAGCGTATCGGCAGCAGATCGAGCAAGTGACGCCCAAGATCCTCAAGGCGGCACGCTGGCTGGCCGAGCCGCGTTACCAAGAGCGCCTGGAGCGCGACGACGCCCACGCCCCCAATCGCTTGCTGTTTGATGCCTTGGCCTACGGTCTTTCTGGCCTGCTGGGCGGCGATACCCCGTTGAAGCAAGTCGGCTGCCGGTTCGTCGATCTGGCGATGGCGCAGTACTGCCCGAACAACGGCGTGTTTCTCGAAAAGGGGGCGCCGACTCAAGCTACCAGGCCGTGGCCGCACTGAAGCTCCAAGTTTGGGCAACGTACTTCCCCGACCCGAAGCTGGATGCGGCCATCGATCGGGCCGTGCAGTGGGAGCGGCCGTATCGGCCCCGACGGACAGGTCGACGTGATCGGCAACACGCGGACCGGCCTGGGGCAGGAACAGTGGATGGGACACGATAAGGACGTCAACCAGAGCGAAATCACCCTCTGCCTGCTTGTACCATTACGCCCGCACCGGCGACCAGCAGTCGCTGGCCGCCGCTCGGCGAATCGTCCAACGGCGGCGGCATCAGTAGCAGACAGCTCCGCGTGCCGTAATCGGCAACGGCGGGACTGTCCTTGTGTCACGATAGTAGCGACGAACCCGCGGCGAGACAGTCCCATTTTCGCCGACACGATCGGGACATTCCCCAACGGCGGCGGTGCTGACGCCCAACTGACGCCCAGACGCGACAGCCGACAATAGCACGATCATGAGTGACAGGCGAGCCGGCATCTGGTTGATCGGGGCAAGAGGCGGCGTCGCGTCGACCGCGATCCTGGGCCTGGCGGCTCTAAAGCGAGGACTGATCGGCGACGGAGGGCCTGACGAGTTGCCTGCCGCAATTTGCCAATGCGGGATTTCTCGACTGGAGCGGCTTCGTGGTGGCCGGCCACGAAATTCGCAGCGTGTCGCTGGCCGAGGAAACCGCGCGGATGGCAGCGGAGAATCGCATTGTTTCCGCGGCGCTGGTGGAGCAGTGCCGCGGCGACCTGGCGGCAAATTGACCGCCGCATTCGTCCCGGCACGGTCGAGTAACGTCGGGGCCACCATCGCTCGCCTTGGCCGACGCGGATGTTCCAAAGAACGAATCGCCGCGGCAGATCATTGCCCGGCTCGCCGGCGACATGGCGGCGTTCGTTCAGAGCCGAGCAGCTTGCCCATTTGCTGGTGATCAACGTTGCTTCGACCGAGCCCCCGGTGGACGTCTCCGCCCTGCCGGCGACCTGGCCCGAACTGGAGCAACTGCTCGATGGGGCGGGGATTGTCCGCTGCCGGCTAGCTCGCTCTACGCCATCGCGGCCATCGAGTCTGGCCACTCGTACCTGAACTTCACGCCGTCGCTCGGTCCGGCGCTGCCGGCCGTCGACGATCTTGCCCGACTACGCCGCACCCGCTATTATGGGTGTGACGGTAAGACCGGCGAGACCTTGCTAAAGAGCGTGTTGGGGCCGATGTTCGCGCGGCGGAATCTGCGGGTGATGAGTTGGGTCGGTCACAACATCTTCGGCAACATGGACGGCCAGGTACTCAACGATCCGGCAGAACAAGCGTGCCAAGGTGGCCAGCAAGGACCACCTGGTCGGCGAGATTCTCGGCTACCGACCGCAGACGCTCGTCTCGATCGAGTACCTCCCCGACCTCGGCGACTGGAAGACGGCGTGGGACCACGTCCATTTTGCCGGCTTTCTGGGCCTGCCGATGACGCTACAATTTATTTGGCAGGGCTGCGACTCGGTGCTGGCCGCGCCGCTGGTGCTCGATCTTGCCCGCTTCACCGAGTTGGCATGGCGCCGAGGCCATGTCGGGCCGATGCCGTTTCTGTCCAGTTTTTTCAAGAGCTCCTACGGCACCAGCGAGCATCGCTTCGACCGGCAGTTCGCCATGCTCGAACAATGGGCGACGACAACCGAAGCAACCACGCCTACTCACTAACCACTCGCCACTAACCCCTCGCCACTCCCAGTGCCGCACCGTAAGCCCGCATCACGACCCCCTGCCGCCCCCGCCTTCTCCGCCATGGGGCTTTCTGCTGTCATGCTCGCCGCGCTGGACGAGGCCGGCTATATCGACCCGACGCCGATTCAGGCCGGCCTGATTCCCGGCGCCCTGAAGGGCATCGACCTGATGGGCCAGGCGCAGACGGGCACCGGCAAGACGGCCGCCTTCTGCATCCCGATCCTCGAACGACTCCGGCCGCGCGCGGAACTGCCCAACACGCAGGCCCTCGTCCTCGTGCCGACGCGGGAACTGGCGGTCCAGGTCCGCGACGAGTGCATCAAGCTGGCCGCCGGACGAGACGTTCGCATCGTTGGCGTCTACGGCGGCAAGCCGATCCGCCAGCAGGTCGAGCATCTGCGCCGCGGGGTCGAGATCGTCGTGGGCACACCGGGACGCGTGCTCGACTTGATCGGCCGCGGTTCCCTGGTCCTCGGCGACGTCCGTTTCGTCGTCCTCGACGAGGCCGACCGAATGCTCGACATCGGCTTCCGACCGGATATCGAGAAGATCCTGCGGCGCTGCCCACAATCGCGGCAATCGTTGTTGCTCAGCGCCACCATTCCACCGCCGGTCAAGCGGCTGGCCGAGCGGTACATGCGCCAACCGGAAATGGTCGATTTTTCAACCAAGGACCTGGCCGTCGAAACGATCGAGCAGTTCTACTTCACGGTCGATCCGGAGCGGAAGTTCGAACTGTTGGTGAAGCTGCTCGAGCGCGACGAGCCGCGCCAGGCCATCGTCTTCTGCCGCACCAAGCGAGGCACCGACAAGGTCTGCCGGCGGCTGAGCCAGGTCCGCAAGAGCGTCGACACGATCCACGGCGACTTGCAGCAATCGGCCCGCGACCGCGTGATGAAGCGATTTCGCGAGGGCAAAGCGAAGATACTCGTCGCCACCGACGTCGTGGGCCGCGGCATCGACGTCACGACGATCTCGCACATCATCAATTACGACATCCCCCAGTTTTGCGACGATTACGTGCACCGCGTGGGCCGCACCGGCCGCATGGGCCGCGAAGGCGTGGCCTACACCTTCGTCTCGCCCGAAGAGGGCAACGAACTAACGCGGATCGAGATGCGCATCAACCGGCTCTTGAAGCGGGACGAAGTTCCGGGCTTCGTGGCGCTAGCCAAACCGCTGCCGACCGAAGAGCTCGATCTGGATGGCGGCGAGCCACCCGAACTGGCTGCCTCGAAACCGGTCTTCGGCCGCCGCACGCACCGCATCCGCCGCGCGTTATAGGGCCGTTCCACGATCGTCCCCGCGATTCTCTTGCGGCTCTGCCGCCACGATGGACGAGCCGTCTGGACCATCGGCATGCGCCGTTTGTCTGGCCTCCCTGTCGTGCCTACAATTCGTTGGCTGCACAGACGCCGGATCGCGGGCCCGGGTGTTGGCGGAGGCTCGTTCGGTCGATAGTCTGGTGGGGTTTTTGGGGCAGTTGTTTGCTGAGAAGTCCGAACCATGCCGTCGCGCAGATACTTTATTTCGCTGTCAGTGGCCGTGGTCTTGCTCGGTTCGACTGCCACCTGGGCGGCTGAGGAGTTGCGGTCGGGGAAAGGCGATTCGCCCTCAACGGCGGTCTTCCTCCGCGGGGACGCGACCTCCGATCCGCTCTTGCTGCTTTTGCGTTCCGTCACAATCCGTCGAGAACTGGCCCTACGTCAGTCGCAGACGGCGTCGCTCGAACATCTCGTCGGCGAAGTCGACGAGCCGCTGTGGCGACTGCGGGACGCCCAGTTCGTCAGCGATGGGAGCTCAAAGAAGGCGTGGGAACTGATCGATGGGGTCGAGCGGCAGGTTGGCACTGTTCTCTCGCGAGAACAACAGGCCCGTCTTCGCCAACTCATGCTGCAGGCAAGGGGCCTCGACGCCCTGTTGCATCGCGATGCGATGGAGGGGCTTAAGCTTTCTCCCGATCAGACGCGCCAGATAGCGGAGACCCTTGAAGAAACCAGAAGGCAAGCGAGGCAACTCCGGGCAGAGATGGCGGACAAGGACAAGGTGGAGGCGGGCAAGCAGATCGAACAGTTCCTGGCCGGCCAGCGGAAGAAGGTGGCGGCCCTTCTGACCGATGCGCAGAGGCGGCGATGGCGCCGGCTCATCGGCAGGTCATTCGATTTCAGCCATCTTCGGCGGCGATACGTTCGGCGCCGGAGATCCGCGGCGTGGATGCATGGATCAACTCCGCGCCGTTGACATTGTCCCGTCTACGCGGCAAGGTTGTGGTACTGCATTTTTTCACGTTTGGCTGCATCAATTGCATCCACAACCAGCCGGCCTACAAGGACTGGCACGAGCGCTTTGCTTCCAAAGGTGCCGTTGTGCTGGGCATTCACACTCCTGAAGGCGAAGGCGACGGCAAGGTGGATCGTGTCCGCAAGGCAATCCAAGACCAGGGAATCGCCTATCCCGTGGCGGTGGACAACAACAAAGAAAACTGGGCGGCCTGGGCCAACCACATGTGGCCCTCGGTGTACCTGATCGACAAGGACGGATACGTCCGCTATTGGTGCTACGGCGAGCTGAACTGGCAAGGCGCCCAGGGCGAGAAGCTCTACCGCGAGAGAATCGCCGCATTGCTCGCCGAAGACGAAGGTCGCCTCACGGATTGATCGTCAGCGTCAGCGGGTTGGTGGCGGCGCCGTCGCCGCGGATGACGATCACTTCAGCCTCGGTCGGTCGGGCGATGGCCATCGGTGGCAGCTTCCAGCGGACCCCGAGGTCGTACCAGCCGAGGATCTCGCCCTGGAATTCACGACCGTCGACGTGTACCAGCAGTTGGCCCGGCTCCGGACCGAGCCCTTCGCCGGCCAGGATCACTTCGTCTCCCGTCCTGGCGGCGACGGGCTCCAACTCGAAGGCGGCCGGATCGACCGGTAGAATCTCGGCCGGCGACAGCCGTGCCCCGTTGTCTGCCCGGTTGGCATCCGGCGCTTCCTGGTTGGCATCGACCAGCACCTGGAGCACGCTAAACGGCGCCGGCTTGCCTGCGGCGTCATGATTCATCGTCAGCGCCTCGACGGGCAGCCGGATATCCACGCTTTGGGTGTCGTTGGCTTCGATGGCCGTCACGCGCACGCCGGCCTGCGGCAGGCCGGCGGCCAGCCGGTCGTCGTTGGCGGCAAACAACATGACGTTGAATGGCTGCGTGATCGGTTCGTTGCCATTGTTGCGGAACCAGACGCGGTACCGCGGCCCAAGTTTCTCTTCGGGATGGCCCGGATCAACGAATCGCACTGCCAGCAGTTGCAGGTCGGAGATCGGCTCCGCCACGACCGGCGGTGGGACGTCGACCCACGTGCCGCACGCCGCTTCCGGCAGCGGCGTCCACGCCGGGACGTCATAGTAAACCCACAGGCGCAGGGCTCGTAAAGAATCGGCCGGCACCACAGCGGCCGCGGATCCCAGAAGACTCGGGGATAACGATGCCAGCACCATGCCACCCAAGGACTCCACCGCGGATACCAGCACGGCCCGGCGAAGAACGACGGTCCCCAGTAGCTATAGACCAGGCAGTTGTTGTGATACCTTGGGCTCACCACGCCGTGGTGAAAGTTGGGATGATGGACGTAGGCGTGAGTGGCGTTATGCCCGAATCGCGCGCGATTGGCGGCAGCGGCAGCGGCTGTGCCGTGGCCGGGGTGCTTCTCCAAGTTGAGCCGTCGAGCGACATCTCCTTTGGCGTGCATGCGATATTGCTCGGCCAGCTTCACCTGCCTGGCCGTCCGGCCGGCTGTAAGATGGTTCAGTTTTCCGCTCTTGATCTCGTCGGCCAGCCGCAGTGGCTTCGCGCCGCGAGCGACCTGCGTCGCCGGCACGACGCCTCGCGCCGCCGGCGATCGCTTTGGATTGGCGATTACCGGCTTGCCATCTCTCGGTCTGGCTAAGCCCTGGACAACGGCCGTCGGACTGCCGTCACGGCGATTGATCGTCTTGATCTCGTTTGGCTGCACGCCGGTTTCCCATTTGCGACTGTCCAATCGTCGGCGGACGTCGGCTGCGGTGGTCCGCCGCGCTGGTGACGGCCCGATCGAGGTCGATCCTCCCAAACCGACGCCGCCGATCGATCTCCGACCAAAGGTGTCGGCACTCTGGCGTAGCACGGGAGTTGGAGTCGGCGTGTCGATCTTCTTCATCGCGTGCGACAGGGGAACACTCGCATGCTCAATGGTGGGACGCGGAGGTTGACTTGATGGCGAATTGCCTCGCGATCGGCCGAAGCCGTTCTTGCCACCGTCCGCTGCGAACGACCGCTGCACGTCGAGGTATGCGGCCTGCTGCGCGGTGGCACGGGTGGCTTGTCCAGCCGTACTACCGGCATTCCTGGAGAGACCCGCGGTGTCGTACAGACGGTTGTCTTGACCGCGCCGGACGACTGGTGAGCGACGCGTTTCGAAGGATGCGGCCCGCTCTGGCAAAGCTACGGCAATTTGGCGGCTCGAAGCGGTTGAGCGAGGTGTGGTCGCCGGAGGCGGTGCTCGTCGGTATGTCTGGGCCGGTGGTGAAAAGCTGCGTGCCGCCGGCGAATAGTTGCGGGTTGGCGGCGAATAGCTGCGGACCGGCGGAGAATAGCTGCGGGTTGGCGGCGAATAGTTGCGGGTTGGCGGCGAATAGCTGCGGGCCGGCGGAGAATAGTGACGCGGCGCCGGCGATGCGTTGTGCGCGGCTCGGAAGTTGTTGGCTCGATGGTTGTACGAATTGGCCGATGATGGCTGCCTTGCGAAGGCCGAAAGCGTCGGAAAGGTCACCGCCGCAAGGCCAAACGCGAGCCGAAGCCCGAGGAGTCGGAGGCAGTATTTTCCGGATGGCGGCTTCATCTTTTTCTCTCCGCGGCGATGATAACGCTTGCCCCATTTACTTCCGAGCGATATTTGTGCCGGCGCGGGTCAGCCCGCGAATTTTCTTGCCGCTGGTTACTCGCGGTGCCGCGAAATCGCGGGAAAACCCGCGACAGATCGGCAATGAGGTGACGAGCTTGCCGAGCGAATGGTGGCGGGATTCTGTCGTCAGTCTGATGCCAAACGAATCGCTATGATGACACCGCTGGCTGTTCTTCCCAGAGGGGAACAAAAGCGCTATACTATGGAGTTGGGATCGGGCCAGCCGGCTTTGTGCATGGGGCATGGCCGCCCGGCGCAACGCGTACCAAGCCGATCGGTAGAAATGACAGAATCGAATTCACCCAACCACTGGGACTCCTTGGCATCAAACCTTGGGGCGACGCCGCCGCCGGAAGAGACACAGCGGCAGCCTGGCCCGCCTCCGGCGCACAGTCTGCGGTGCCCCCGGTTCACCCGCCGCGCCACGAGCGCGCAACGAAAGCGCCGCCACCAGCCCGAACGGCGGACTGGGACTCGCTGGCGCACGAATTGGGACTTCCCCCGGCGCCGCCGGAGGCAACTCCGCCAGCCCCGGTTGCGGCGCCGCCGATTTCGGCAGTGGAGAGTCCGGCGGCAGCGGCGGCCGCCTCGGACGAAGCGCGGCGACGGCTGTGGGGGCCGAAGCCCCGGAGGAATCGCCGAACTTCTTCGACGAGCGATTTGATTTTGAGGAGCCATTCGATCTGCTCGAGTCGTCTGAACAGCGCGCGGCCGGGGCGACGGAGACGCCCGCCGAAACCGCTGAGCCCGAAGGGAAGACACCGCGTCCTCGGCGTCGTCGTCGGCGGGGAGGCCGCAGCGGTGAGGCGAAGTCCTCGCGCCGACCGTCGGCCGAAGCAGCCGTCGCCGAGCCCGACGATTCGCGATCCGCCCAGCCGGCTGCTGGGCAGAGCGAACTCGAATTAGCTGCTTCTGGCAACGATCCCATCGCTGCCACCGAGACGTCCGAAGCAGCGGAAAAGGAAGCGGAGCTGCGCCGTTCGCATCGGCGCCGTCGAGGGCGGGGCAAGAAACACCGCGACGCCGAGGCTGGCTCGAGCGTCGCCGGCGAGGCGCCGGCCACTCGCGCCGGTGCGAAAACCGTAAAATCGCGGGAGGATGAGGGGGACGTGCTGGCTGAGGAAGCGCTCGATCTGGCCGAAAACGACGACGCCGACGCCGAACAGCCCGCTCGGCTCGGCTTCCGCGGAATTCCTACGTGGGAGGAGGCGGTCGGCCTTCTGATCGATCGAAATTTGGAGGCCCGGGCAAAGCGGCCCAGCGCGGGGCAGAGCCACGGCCGCGGCAGTCGCAGCCGCGACGGTCACGGCCGCGACAAACGCGGTCGCGGCGGCAAACGCCGGCCGTCCTAGCAGTCTTACACACCTTATCTGTCGGGTGCCACGGTTGGCTTGCCCAACCGTGCTTTCGGCACTACTGGACAAGCCAGCAGTTGCATCCAGCGCGCTTTCAGGAAGGCGCTCAGGGTCGTCGATCCCTACGACGCCCGACCGAACAGCAGCCCCATCAGGTCCGACGTGCCCCAGGCCATGGCGCTGGCGAAGACTTCGCCGGCATTGAAACCGGCCACCATGCCTTGCTGGATAGCGAAGGCTCGGAAGCGGTCGAGATAGTGCGACTTTGCCGGCGGGAACTGGCTGGCATAGCACGAGATCGCCGCGAGCTTCGTTTCAAGCGTTTCGCCGATGTCAACGACCATCGCGCCGCGTTCGACCGGCCAGTACGTGTGAAAGGCGAGAAAGAACTCCAATTGGCGCGACACGGCGTGTGGCGGCAGGCCATCGAACTGGTCATCCCACTTCGTCAGTTTCGAGTAGAACACCGCCGCCTCGATAATCAGCGATGCCTGGTAATGGTCGGGCGAGGCGGTAGGCGTTCTTCCACCCAAACCGAGCACCAGCCGCGGCCGATAGCGGCGAAACTCCTTGGCCAGCGCGATGCGGGCCTCGAAGCTGTCGAACAGACGGCGGTTCGGCAGATCGAGCGTAATTCGCCGCTGGACACCCAACACGTCCGCCGCCTGTTTCGCCTCGGCCATCCGCTGCTCCGGCCCGGACGAACCCGGCGTCGGCTCGCCGTCGGTCAGGTCGACGATGCCCACGTGGTAGCCCTGCCGGGCCAACATGGCCAGCGTGCCCCCGCAGGCGATTTCTACGTCGTCCGGATGGGCGCCGACGGCGATGACGTCGAGCTGCGACACTAGGGGGCCTCTTCGGCGGCCTTCACCTGGGCCGCGATCGCTTTGACTTCCTCGGGCTTCAATCGGCGAACGCGAAGGTTGCGGACGGCGCCCTTCGTGCTCCAGGTGGCGATGCCCAGCGGGCGGCATTCGTCGACTTCAATGCGGATCGAAAACTTGTGGTCTTCCCGCGGCTGTTCGACCACCTTCTCCTTGTCGATCCAGGCCTCGACCGCGGCGTCGGATACACGAATGCGAACCTTGTACCAGCGATTGTCCTTGAACTCGATGAGCTTCGTCGTCGAGTTCTCCGAGGCGTCGGCATAGTCGACGCTCGACAGGCCGACGACCAAGCCGCCCCAGCCGCCAACCACGAGCGAACACGGGTCCTTGCCCACGGGAAACGTGGTCGTGCAGAAGAAGTCGGATCCGTCCAGCCGCATGCCCTCCAGCGTCAACTCGTAGTTGTCGCGGATCACCGCGCCGGTATAGGTGACGCCGGTCATCATGGTGCCGATGTCCATGACGATTGCGCCCTGCTTGAGGTAGACTTTTCCGTCGCCGCCGAACTTGCACGGTTTCCAGTCTTTCAGGGACTTCCCGTCGAAGAGGCTTTTCCACCGGTACGGGTCGGCAGCCGGCACTTTCGCGGGATTCTTGGCCACAGGCGCGCGCGGCCTTCGGCGGCGCGGCCAACGCGCGAGGCTCCGGGCCCTCAAACCATAGCAACAAGGCGCCCGAGGCCATCAATGCCAGGCCGCAATACATCCAGGGGCGGGAGTAATTCACGGCGGGCCTCCTCGATCATGCGGCCTACTCGGGCAACGGCTTTCCCTTCGTCTCCGGCGCAGAACCAGATCAACACCATGCCCGCAATGTAGACCAGCGTTATCGTGCCCATGGCAGCTCTCCAGTCGCCGCCGTAGTAGCCGACCAACTGGCCGAGATAGAGTGTTCCGAGGGCGGCCAGGACGCGTCCGATGTTGAAGCACAGCCCTTGGCCGGTGGCGCGAACGCGCGTGGGAAACAGCTCGGGCAAATACAGCGGCAGCCAGCCATAAAACGCGGCGGTAATGCCGCCCACGATTCCCGCGGTTATCAAGAACTGGAGGTTGAATACTTCAGGCAGATACCGGAACAGATAGCCGCAGGACAGCAGCGACGCGAGGCAGAGTGTGAAGTACGCCGGCCGCCGTCCGAAGATTCGGCCCAGTGTCGAGGCAGTGAAGCAGCCGATGATGGCGCCGATGGCCATGCAGAATTGGACCCACGCCTTGGCCCTGGACGTCTGGCCCCTTAGGGCGATGACTTGCTCGACGCCGAGCCAGTTCTTTCAGCAGATCACTTTTTTCTTTGGGTGTCTTGGCCGCGTCGAACTCTGTCAGTTTCTCCGGCAGCAATTCGCTCAGCTTGGCCTTGCCGACTTCGAGTTCGCGGATTTGGCTGGTCCAGTTTGGAATGTACGCCGAAACGGCGGCCCAGGTTCCGATGAGCGGGATGCCGGCAAAAGCCATCGCCAGAAGCGTCTTGCGCCGAAGGGGGGCACGAAAGATTTCGACGACCGGGCTGCGCCCGGCTTTCTTCACCGAGGCCTTCCAAAGTTCCGACTCCGGCACGACAAACAGCACCAACAGAGCCAGCAGAGCGGGGCTGGCGCCGACGAGCATCATCCACCGCCAGTCTGTAATCGTGACTTGTCGCGTCAGCGCCACGACGGCTATGAACAAGAAGCCAAAATTGGCGGCGGCCCCGATCAGCCCAGCCAACTTGGGGCGATGCCGCTCGGGCCAGCACTCCATCACCAGCGCGACGGCCAGCGACCAGGCACCGCCCATCCCTAATGCGGCCATGAACAGAAACAGACTGATTTGCCAAGGGGCCGTGGCGAAATAGCACGCGCCGGTGAACCCCGAGAACATCAGCATGCAGCACGCCAGCCCCCGCACCCGGCCGATCTTGTCGCCGACCCAACCGAACGAAAAGCCGCCGATGGCCGCCCCGACCAGAAAACACGCCATGATCCGGCTGAACCACGTCGCGACTTGCCCTTCGCCGCTGACGCCCAGCAATTCCTGCAAGGCGGGCCGTGAGACCAGTGGGAAAAGCCCCATCTCGACGCCGTCGAACATCCACGCCAGAAAGGCCGCCGCCAGCGTGAACCACTGGCCGCGGGTCAAGCTTTTGCTCTCAGTCATCATGTCCACCCTGGAATGCGATTTTCATAATTCGCGCGAGCGACCGTTCGCCGGCCACGACAGTCACGCCAGTATAGCAGATGCGCGGCTGGTGGCAACGCACCGAGGAGACGGATCAAGAAAAAAACGAACGCCGCCCACCGTGTCATGCGGCATCCGTAATCTGAAAAGCCCAGGATGTCTGGATCGGCACGCTGCCGGCTGGTTCCGCAGCGCAGCCGGCACGGCTGGACACGCCAGCCGAGGCGCCCGACCACACAACTGTGTCAGACTGTCAGTTGCTCTCGGCTGCCGATGGCGTCGCCGATGCCGTTTCAAGGGCGGCCTTCCGCTTCGAATTGCGCCAACTGGCCGCGGCCAGCAATACCCCTAAGAGCACCAGTCCTACACCCAACCCCGCGTTGAGCAGCCCGGCCAATTGGCCGACAATCCACGGCTGGATGATCAACATCAGCACTCCGATACACGCCACGCAAACGCCGACGATTCCGAACGGAGACACCACTTCTTCGCCGTGGCCGATGGCGGACCGGTCCTCAGGCAGGCCGCCGACCGGCGTCAAGAGCCGCTGGTGGAACAGCTCGCCCCGCTCGGATTCCGCAGCGGTCATTGGCCACAGGGCGCTAACGCCGAACATCATCACCATCACACTGGCGAAGCTGATGGTGAAAATCACGACTTCGCGCTCGAAGATGATTCCAAAGAGTGTGATTGCCGCCGGCAGTGTGGTATAGAGGATCGGAGCCAGGGCAATGCCGGCAATCAGCCGCCACCGCGACGCCCCGCGACGTGACGCGGCGGGAAATCAGCCCGACCAGAAGCGGAAGCCCCAGCGGGGCTACCGCGCCGCCGAACAGGCTGACCATGTCCTTGAAGAGTTTCTCGGCCGAGGAACTGGCCAGCGCGATGGCCATGAGGATCGTCAGCCCGCCGACGACGATCGTCATCGCCCGGCCTGCGGTGACCAACTCGCGCTGTCCGGCCTGCGGCCGGCAGAGGCGGCAGTACACGTCGTTGGTCAATACGTTGGCGCGGACGTTGAAGTGGCTGCTGAGGTTGCCCATCGTCGCCGAAAACATGGCGGCGATAATCAGCCCCAGCATCCCGACCGGCATCAGGTGCTTACACAGCAGCGGATAGATGTCCATGCTGTTCTGGAGCAGATGGTCGACGTTCGGCATAAACTCGCCGCGCGGCGATAGCCGGCAAAAAGAACAACGGCGGTCCGATGATGTACAGACACCGTCACCAGCCAGCCGACTTTCTTGGCGTCCTTCTCCGTTGGCACGCAGAAATACTTCTGGATCAGGTGCCAGTGCGTACTGCTGAAGGCCACGGCGTAGAGGCCGACCAAGAGCACGATGTAGTACCAATTGTAGGTTTCATTCGTCATCGCGAAGAAGCCCGCCGGCATACGGTCGAAGAGGTTGTGCCACCCGCCGGCCCGCCATGGGCCGCCGCGACCGAAAGCGGAGCCAAGGCCAGCACGGCCACCGCGACGATCACGAACTGCACGATCTCGGTGACCGTCACCGCCCACAGGCCCGCCCATGAACGTGTACGCCAGCATGATCACCCCGCAAGAGATGACGCTCGTTTCGAAGCGTAAATCCCATGACCACGTGAACGATGGCACCGGTGGCGATCAGTTTCAGGGCTGTCGTCGATCACCCCGATCGGCAGGCCGCTCCACACGAACAACTGCCGCACCAATGCGCTGAATCGCGTTTCGAGGAACTCGGTAGGGCTGTCGATGCGGCTCGGCGCCAACGGGCGGCAAAGAACATGGCGCTGATGATCGTGGCTGGAACCATGACCCAGAACAGCGTCACTCCGACCCAGCCGAACTTGAAGCATAACCCCGAATAGACCACGAACCCATAGGCGCTGAAGCTGGACATGTAAAACGACACGCCGGCCAGCCACCACGGGATCTGATTTTCGCCGGAAAAGTACGCCTTCATGCCGCGCATCGAGCGGTAGAAGTACAGGCCGATGCCGAACATCAGCACGAAGTAGCCGCCCAGCATGAAGTAATCGGGGCCACCGATGGTCGTTTCGGCAAAGAGCCAAGTCATGTGCAATCAATTCCTGTATTAAGCAGCGAAAGTAATAAGTGTACAAGGGCGGAGGTGTCGCTGCCAAGACCGCCAATCTGTGGCCAACATGGCCCCATTGTAGAAGGGTTGAAATGCGGCTGTCAATTACTGCGGAACTCTGCATGTGGTCAGGTTTTCTAGCAGCCTGGTCGTTCGGAGCAGAGCGGAGAAACTCTCCCATGCTCTCACGTGCTTCCCCGCGCCTAGAATCGCCAGGCCCCGCCCACTGTTAGGCGCCTATCAAGTTCGCTATCATAACAAGCCTGCCGATTCCGATTTTTGCCGCTGCTAACGCCCCCGGCCATACGCTGTCGGCAAGACGCGTACCACCGACACACAGAATCTTTGAGGAGTTTCACGCCATGGCAAAGTACGACCTCCCCAAGCTGGCGAAACCGCCCAAGGCCGGCAAGAAGCAGGTCCTGCTGGTCGCCAGCGGCGACCTGCGGCTGTCGGCCAACCAGGCCTGCTGGCCGAGCCCAGAAGGAGATGGAAGACGCTCTGGGCAAGGCCGTCGCCGAGGCCGGCTACGAGCTGGTCCGCGCCCATCCCTACAAGCAAGACGAGAAGCACGGCTTCATCGGCTCGCAGAAGGAAGGCATGTGCGTCTTCGCCGGCATCGATCCCGACGCCAAGCTGATCGTGGCCGAGGCCGTCGTGGCAGTATTCGCACCACGTGCTGGCCGGGCTGCTCAGCCACCGAGGGCCCGATCCTCACCGTGGCCAACTGGTCGGGCACGTGGCCGGGACTGGTCGGCATGCTCAACCTCAACGCCTGCTGACCAAGGCCGGCAAGAAGTACTCCACCCTCTGGAGCGAGGACTTCACCGACAAGGCCTTCGTCGAAGAACCTCGCGCCGTGGCTCGACAAGGGCGAGGTCCGCCACCCGACCGAAGCACGTCACGCCGCTTGAAGAAGGTCAAGGTGCCCGCGGCCGAACGCAAGCTCGGCGAGGCCCTGGCCGAACAGCTCGCGCCGCGAGAAGGCCATCATGGGCATCTTCGACGAGGGCTGCATGGGCATGTACAACGCCATCATCCAGGACGAGCTGCTCAACCCGCTGGGCGTCTACAAGGAGCGGCTCAGCCAGTCGGCCCTGTACTACGAGACCACCCAGGTCAGCGACGACGAGGCCCGGGCCGTCCGCAAGTGGTATGGACGAGCGCGGCATGAAGTTCGTCACCGGCCCGAACGAAGAGACCGATCTGACCGACGACCAGATCCTCACCCAGTGCAAGATGTACATCGCCGCCATGCGGATCGCCGACGACTTCGGCTGCGACCTGATCGGCATCCAGTACCAGCAGGGGCTCAAGGACCTGCTGCCGGCCAGCGACCTGGTCGAGGGCACGCTCAACAACGCCGACCGCCCGCCGGTCCGCAGCCGCGACGGCAAGCCGCGTGCTCTACGACGGCCGGCCGCTGGTCGCACTTCAACGAGGTGGACGAGTGCGCCGGGCTCGACGGCCTGATGACCTACCGCGTCCACAAGGCCATGGGCCAGCCGGTGGAAAACACCCTGCACGACGTCCGCTGGGGCGATTGGGACCGGTCGGGCACGGTGGAGGATTACGTCTGGGTGTTCCTGATCAGCGGTTCGGTCCCGCCGGCCCACTTCGTCGGCGGCTGGAGCGGCGCCATCGAGCGAGCGGCAGCCGGCCGATGTACTTCCGCCTCGGCGGCGGCACGCTCAAGGGCATCTCGAAGCCGGGCGAAATCGTCTGGTCGCGGATCTTCGTCGAGAAGGGCAAGCTCAAGATGGACCTCGGCCGGGCCGGCGTCGTCGAGCTGCCGCCGGAGGAGACCGAGCGCCGCTGGAAGCTGACCACGTCCGCAGTGGCCGATCATGCACGCGGTGACCTACGGCGTGTCGCCGCGACCAGTTCATGGCCCGGCACAAGGCCAACCACATCCAGGTGGCCTACGCCAACAGCGCCAAGGAGGCCGACAAGGCCCTGCTGGCCAAGGCCGCCATGGCCGACGCGATGGGCATGGAAGTGTCGCTCTGCGGCACGCGCAAGAACGGCAAGGGGTGGTGAGGGGACTGTCCCAATTTTCGTCCGACGAAAATGGGACTGTCCCCTTAGGAACGCGTTGCCTCACCGTGAGGCAAAAATCCCCGTGGCATACCAGATGCCGTTGCTGCCTCGCTGCATGTCGTAGCCGTAACCACGATTCGACGCCCGGACGGCACTCCAATGGCCCGAGGAAAGGCGCCACGAGTGGACGCATTCGACGGCGGCTTCGACCAGGTGCTGGCCCGGCCAGCTTTCGGCGCAGACCTCCCGGGCCGAGAGCCTGCCCGGCAGACGGGCGACGATGCGCTGGAAACGCGACTCCCAGAACTGGTGCCCTTGGACTCCGATGGATGCCCTGGTAGCGCGCATGGCTCTGGGCCTCGGCTGCGAGGTCGGCGTTGAAATCGCTGTCGGCGCTGGCCGGATGCTCCGGATGCGTTCGCACGGCATAGATCAGCGTTCGCTGTGTAAGCGTGCCCGACGGAAGACCCAGGATTACGGCCATTTGTTCGGGCGTATACCACAGGCTCTGCGTAATCGGAAACACACTGACCACTGAGCCGCGGAGCTTCGCGTCCGCGCTGCGGAAGTCGACGATCGCGATGCCAGGCCGGTCTAACATCTCGTGGAAGGCAGCGTGCTCCAACAGCTTTACCTGCTTCGCCTTGACCGTGATCGACGCGTCCAACGGAACTTGAACACAGACGTAGTCGCGGAGCTTGACGCGCACCTGCGGGCTGTCGAGCGTCTCGGCCTTGAACCGATTACACACTTCGTTGCCGCCGGCGTTGCAGAAGTAGATCAACAGCATCTTGTTCTGCCGCTCCGCCGCAGTCATGGCCCGCTCGTACCGATTCATCCAGTGGACGGTCGATTCGCTTGTATCTTGGCCGGCTGATGCCGTCTCCGGCGAATCGGTTCTTGCGGCGTCGCAACGGCAGCACTCGCACAACTTGTGGAACAATCGCACAACCGAGCCGGAAAACGGGAATGGCCCCGTTTTCGTTGGCGCGAAAATGGGGATCGCCCCCATTGCCGGGCGCGCGTGCGCCGGCAAGATCAACGTAATCAGCACAGCACTAAGAAGCATCCAATGACATTGCTCACGCATCGCTGTTGCTCCTCATGGTTTTTTACACGTTCCGGAAATATTTGCTGTCCCGCCCAAGAGTCCGATTGTTGGGAAATGGCATTCCTGGTAAGCTACGAAAACTTAAACGGCTGGTCCTGTCCAGCAGGGCAAATTATGGTCGTGTCACAAAACACGGGTCTATAACCCGATTTAACTAGTCAGCTACCCTTGGGCTGAAGGAGTACAGCGATGAGATCCAGGATGGTCGTGCGCGTGACCGCAATGGCGGCTTGCTTAACATTTCTGCTTGCAAGCGTTTACACTGCCGGGGCTGCGGCGGCAGAAGACGGCCCGACGGTCAAGGACCTTGCCGCTGCCGCCCGAAAAGCCAAGGAACATTTTCGACCTTTGGGCCCGAGCGACGTGGAAACTGCCAAGACAGCGCTGCTTGACGCCATCGCGAGCTCGACGACCGGCTTGCCGCCGCCGGCGAGAATGGCCAGCAGTGGAGCCGCTATTTGCGGCTACCGCAGTTGCAGGCGCAACTCCGCCAATCGGCCGGGCCGGACCTGAAGCAACTCGGCGAAATCCTTGCCCGTTTTGACTCGGGGCACGATGGGTTGGAACTGCGGTGGTTCTTGGACGTGCGGCGGGCGCTGCACAACTACCTCGCAACGGCCTACGCGGTCGGCAATAAGGCGATCCGCGGCGAGTACGAGAAGACGTTGGACAAACTCGCCAAGGGTCTCGATGCCTATGCTGTGAAACCGACGACCGACGAGGCGCTGCGCATCAGCGAGGAGGTGCGATGGCTCGAAGCCGCCCATCAGGTGCCCGATCTCTTGGCGGACATCCACGAGCGATTGGTGCACCCGAACATTGTCTGCCAGGTCTCACCGGCCGTGTTGGCCGCGGCCGCCGCTGGACCGGTCGACGATTGTCGCTGTGTCCACGACTGCATCTTGGGCACCGACATCCAAGCGACCGCACATACGACGGGCGAGACGTCGGTCGAGTTGCCCGCCGATCCCAATTTCGGCGTGATGGACACGCTCTTCTTCGGTACGACGTGCAGCACGAGTGTCGGCTACAACGGTCCTGTGACGATCTTCAGCACCTCGACGACCGATCTTGCCGCCCGCAAGCGCCTCTGGTTCGATCCGGCAAGCGGCCTGGCGGCCCACGAGGCGGCATCCCGGGCAGATACCAGCATTTGCATCGGCGACATCCAATCGAACAAGGGGCGGCGCATCGTCGAGCGAATGGCCTGGAAGCGTGCCGGCCAACAGCAGTCGCAGGCCGAGGGCGTCGCCTCGCGCCATGCCGAGGCGCGGCTCAACGAGCAGATGGATCAGCAGGCCGCTGAATCGATCGAGCGCGCCAACCGCGACTACGTCAACAAGATTCGCTCGCCGCTTAGCGAACGCGAGCTGTTTCCGGGACGTTTGCAGGCCAGCACGACGCCGGAGGCGATTCTGTTGGTCGGCGTGCAAGCCAGCGGCGGAAAGCTGGCCGCGCCCGGCACGCGCCCGCCGTCGCCGAGGGAGCCGACATGACGCTCCGCCTGCATGAATCGGCGATCAACAACTTTGGCCCGACGCCCTGGCCGGCCGGACGGTGTACGAGGAGAAGATGCAGGCGGCGGCCAAGAGCGCCTTGGGCTACTTGCCCGAAAAAATGAAGGGCGACGACGACGGCAAGCCCTGGGCGATCACCTTTGCGCCGCGGCAGCCGATCTCGGTGAGCTTTGGGGACGACGCCATCAAGATCACGCTGCGAGGCGTCCGGTACATCAAGGGCCCGGACGTCTATCCGGCCATGAACGTCTCGGCCGAGTACAAGATCGAGTCCTCGGCCCAGGGCGTCAAGGCCGTGCGGCAAGGAGACATCGAGGTGTTTCCGCCCGATTTTGTTCCCGGCAAGAAGATCGACGCCCGGCGGCAGACCATTCGCACGTTGTTGGCGAAGCGTTTTGACAAAGTGTTCGAGAAGGAGTTCATCGGCAAAGGGATCGTGCTGCCGGCGACCTGGAAGCACCCCGGCCGCCTGATGCCAATCCAGCTAACCGCACACGACGGCTGGCTGGTAATCGCCTGGAAACTCCACCCGGCGGAGCCCGCGGCGGTCGCCGCGAAGTAGGACATAAAAAGACATAAAAAGGGTCAGAACTATTATTTCACATTGAACTTCGTTCGCGGGCGCGGAACGGGGTTTGAACTCATGTTTTTTGCAGCCGCGGGGCGGAGCAAAGGGAAGCGGCAATGCAGATTCCTGCCCGCATTCTGGATATGGCAGACGTGCGACCGAACGACCAAGAGGCGTTTTGGGCTGTTGCCGCAGCCTACGATTGGGGACTGTACGGATTCTGTGTCACGAGGAGCAGTAGCGACACAAACCGCGGCGAAGGGGACAGTCCCATTTTCGCTGACACGAAAATCGGGACAGTCCCTACGATTGTGGCGGACGCCCGATGTGGTGCAGGGACTTTCTGGCGGATATGGGGTCAAGCGACGCGGCCAGCTCGCGGTAGTGCCGGTAAGGACTGCCATACTGGCGGTGAGTCGTTGGGTCGGGCACGACGTGTCGCGGTTGGCCGCCGGCGCTCTTGGCCATGCCATGCACGGCCGCCTCGGCCGACCTGAATCCGCTGCGGCGCTGGCCGGCCGCCAGCACGCCCAGAATGGCCGCGCCGAGTGCCGGCCCTTGCTTGGACGGGTGCACTGTGATCGGCCGCCCCAACACGTCGGCATAAATTTGCATGAGCAGAGGGTTATGGTGGGGCAGGCCGCCGGTAGCGACCAGGCTCTTCACTTTCAGACCCTTGCCTTCAAGCACCTCGATGATCCAGCGCAGCCCGAAGGCCGAGGCTTCCAACGCCGCCCGATATAGGTGATGCGGTCCATGGTGCAAGGCCAGACCGGTGAAAGCCCCGCGCAACGCACCGTCCATCAAGGGCGTGCGGCATCCGTTGAACCAATCCATACAGCATACTCCGCCTGCGCCGGGCGGCAGCGCGTGTGCGCTGACGGGTCAGTTCCCGGAAACCGCTTTGACCCAGTGTGGCGCGCAGCCAATCGAACACATCGCCGACGGCGGCCTGGCCCGTCTCGTAACCGTAGAATCCCGGCAGGATACCGTCTTGCACCACGCCGGCCACGCCCGGCACAAGCACCTCGCGCTTGGCATTGAGCATGTGGCAACTGCTGGTACCCATGACCATGACCATGCAGTCGGCCTCGGCCACGCCGGCGCCCGGCACGCCGGCATGGGCATCGATAATCGCTGCGCTGACGGGGATGCCAGGCGCAAGCCCCAGCTTCTTGGCCGCGGCGGTGGTTAACATGCCGGCATGCTGTCCCGGCGGCAGCAGGCGTCCCGGCATTTTGTCGGACACCACCCGGGCCATCTTCGGATGCAGCGCGGCGAAGAAGTCGCCCGACGGATAGCCTTCGGCCCGGCTCCACATGGCCTTGTAGCCCGCTTGGCAGGTCGAACGCGGCAACTCAGCCGCATCGCCACCCACCAACTGCCAGACGTACCAGTCGCCGGCTTCGATCCAGACCTCCGCCGCCTGATAGACTTTCGGGTCCGCCTCCAGTGTCTCCAATATCTTGGGAAAAAACCACTCCAGTCCGATGGTGCCGCCATATCGGGCCAACCAGGCTTCCTTGCGGCGTCGGGCAACCTGGTTGATCCGCTCGGTTTGCGACTTGGCCCCGTGATGCTTCCACAACTTAGGCCACGCGTGCAAATGCAAGGCATACTCCGGCAGCAAACATAGCGGCGTTCCGTCGCGCAGACTGGGGAGCATCGTGCAACTGGTGAAATCCACGCCGATGCCGATTACTTGCCCGGCCTCGCCTCGGGCGATGACCAGGGCACGCCGCACGGCCCGGGCCGAACTCTCCATCCAATCGCCAGGATGCTGCAAGGCAAAATCAGGAGGCAGCGGTTCTTGCCGCCGGGCAACGTTTCGGTGATCTGGCCGTGGCGATACTTCACGACCGACGATCCCCGCTCGTTGCCCTTGAGGTCCACCAACAACGCCCGGACAGAGGCAGTGCCGAAATCGAGTCCCAGCGCCAACAGATCGTTCTTCATTTGAAAAGGGGTCAGAACACATGCCCGCCGCTGTGGTGAACGCGGTGATAGCGCTGGGTGTGCGAGACCAACAGACTCTGCACGATGCGACTGACAGTGGCTTCGCCGGGACGGGGCAGGAAATGGATGTGGTTGCTCATCAGGCAATAGCCGTAGAGATCGAACGGCTTCCGCTCTTTCACGTCGGCGATCGCCTGGAGAAATGCCGCATAGTCAGGCTCGCCATGGAACACCGGCTTGCGGTTGTTGCCGCGATTGATCACATGATAGATCAGACCGCCGGCGATGGGTCGCAGAGGGCGAGGCATGGCGTTAATCTACACAAAACCACGGAGCGCTGGAAGTGGCGCAACCAGGACAACCACGCGATTGGCAACGGTCTGCGCCCGCGACCACGTTCGTATGGAGGGACCCTGTTTCGCCAAATCCGGCCTGCCGGGCAAGCGGAAAACAGTTCTGACGCCTTTCTACCTGACTCCTTTCTACCCTTGCTACCTCCTTTCTACCCGTCGAGCGGCGTCACGGCGACCCAGCGGCGGTCGCGCCACGATTCGATGCCTTTTTCCGCCAGTTGGACGCCCTTGGCGCCCTCGAGCAACGTCCAGCGGAACGGCTCGTCCTTGACGACGTGGCGCAGGAATAGCTCCCACTCGACCTTGAACGCGTTGTCGTATTCCTGCTGCTGCGGCACTTTCTGCCAGCCGTCGAAATAGCTGAGCGGGCTGTCCACGTCGGGGTTCCAGACCGGCCGCGGCGTGGCGCCGTAGGGCTGCACCCAGCAGTCGCGCAGGCCGGCCACGGCGCTGCCCTTGGTGCCGTCGACTTGCAGCACGAACAGATCGTCGCGGCGGACGCGGACGCACCAACTGGCGTTGATGTGCGCGATGATGCCGCCCTCGAGTTCGAAGGTGGCGTAGGCCGAGTCTTCGGCCGTGCAATCGTAGGGCTTGCCGTTCTCGTCCCACGCGCTTCGGTACGTGCGTTGCCCCGAGGCAAGAGACGGCCTGGACTGCGCCGAAGAGATTGTCCAGCACGTAGCGGAAGTGGCAAAGCATGTCGACGATGATGCCGCCGCCGTGTTCCTTGCGATAGTTCCACGACGGGCGCTGCGCCGGCACGGTGTCGCCTTCGAAAACCCAATAGCCGAACTCGCCGCGGACGGAAAGGATCCGCCCAAAAAAGCCGGTGTCGCGCAGCGTCTTGAGCTTCAGCAGGCCCGGCAGCCAGAGCTTGTCCTGCACGACGCCGTTCTTCAAGCCGGCCGCCTTCGCCAGCCGGTAGAGTTCCACTGCGTCGGCCGCGTTGGTGGCCGTCGGCTTCTCGCAATAGACGTGCTTGCCGGCGGCGATCGCCTTCGTGACCGCCTCAACGCGTCGATCGGTGGTCTGGGCGTCGAAGTAGATCGAGTAGCGAGGGTCGGCCAACGCCGCATCGAGGTCGGTCGTCCAGCGTTCGACGCCGGTCGCGGCCGCCAGCTTTTCGAGCTTCGCCGCATTGCGGCCGACCAGGATCGGATCGGGCATGATCGTCTCGGCGTCGCCCAGCCGCACGCCGCCCTGCCGCATGATCGCCACGATCGAGCGCATCAAGTGCTGGTTGGTGCCCATGCGTCCGGTGACGCCGTTCATAATGATGCCGATGGTGTGGGTGGTTACCTTTGCCATGAAATCCTCGCGTTGCGGAACTGATGCCGCCGAGCACCGCTGATCGCCGGAAAGGCGTTTCTCAGTGTTCAGTGCCGGTGGTTATCCATAGGGCCGAGCCCATTATTCCAAATCCCCAAATCCCCAAATCCCCAAATCCCTACCCCGGCTTCTCCGTACACTGTGGCCGTGCGCCGGCCGGCAGCGGCGGGACGTCGACGCCGGCTTTGGGCAACGTGCCGGCCAAGCTCCTGCCGCCAATGGGCGACGTCGCCCGCCGGACCGTAGCAGTAGAGCATTTTGAGCGGCGTCGGCCCGATGTTCGTCAGTTGGTGGAACACGCCCGACGGAATGTACACCGCCTGGCCGTCGGTCATCACCTGCCGCTCGCTGCCGAGACACATCTCGCCGGTGCCTTCGAGGACGAGATAGACTTCTTCCTGCTCTTGGTTGTGCCACGGCACCTGACCGCCGTCGGGATCGAGCGTCACGTAGCCCAGGGAGAATTGCGTGGCCTGAATGGGCGACGGGCCGCCGACGAGGTTTTGCGTACGCCGCCGCGCGGGATAACACCGGCCTTCGATCTTGCTAAGGTCTGCGATGATCATCAAGATTCCCCCAAAAAGTGAGATAAGGTTTGTGCTCGGCCAGCCGCTGCACGTAACAGCGCGACCTCCCGGGCGTGGTAATCGCCCCACATCGACGACTCGCCGCACGGGACCTTCCGCCCTCCGGCACGTAGTCCCAGCCGTTGGGTCGATGGTAGACGCTGTGCAGAATCAGCCCCTGGTGGCTCGTTGTCGGTGCTCAAGTACGGCTCGCCGAGCAACGTGGCCAGCACCGTCAAGCCGGCTTGTGTGTAACGCGTCCCCTCTCCCTTTGGGAGAGGGTTAGGGTGAGGGGAACCCTGCACGCCGCCTCGACTTCGGTGAGAGCTTCCTTGCCGCTCGATGTATCGCCCCAGCCGCAACAACCCCTGCGCGGCGATGGCCGCCGCCGAACTGTCGACCGGCTCGAAATCGTTGAACGGATCGGCAGGGCGCGACCGCCAGTCGCCCAATCGGTGCAGCTCCGGCGCCGGTGTCCCAGTAGGGAATGCCGTCCGCGGCCGTGCCTGCTCGATGTAGAAGTCGCACGTCGCCAGGGCAGCATCGATCAACAGGGGCGTCACCTCGCTGTCGGCCACGGCATCGAGGAACTCCAATTCCTCGGCAAAGCCGCACATTGCCCACGCCAGCCCGCGGGTCCACGTCGAGAAGGGCGAATAGCCCTGCTGCGAATTGGGGCAGCGGAAGTTGCCGTCGTTGACGTTGAAAATCGCCTCGTGGGCCACGCGGCCGCGAACGTCGTAGGCGTCGCGCCCGTTGCCGTAGTAGACCGACCAGTGCGCCGTGCTGGCGGCGTGCTGCTTCAACCGGTCCAACAGCGACACCCGGCGGTCGTTCTCTTCCATCAGCACGTGGCCCAGCAGATGCGCCACGGCCAACACCCGCAGTGAGCGAATCGTGTCGACAAACAGCGAGTGCGGGCCGTTGAACGAATAGATGTAGCCGCCGCCGTCCGTGGTGGTCCAGCGCCGGGCCTGAACCGCGCCGCTGGCCTTCAATGCCAATTCGTAGAAGCGCCGCTCCCACGGGTTGTTCTCGATCCGCCCTTCGTCCATCAGCCGCAGCAGGTTGCCGTAGGTGCTTAGGTTGTTGAACCCGTGGTCGTGTACCCCGACGTGGCTGACGTGCGTGGCCATCCGCTCGACGGTGTTCCGTCGGCCGACGTCCAACATCGCGGCGTCGCCCGTGGCGTCGAATTGCAGAATGGCCGAGCCATACTGGAAGCCCTGCGTCCATTCGGTCCACCCCCGGGTTGTATACTGTCCCCGCACCGTAAAGACCGGCGAGCCCTTGGCCGGGTCGTAGCCCGCTTCGATCCGCGCGATCTTCTCGCCTGAAAGCTCCCAAAACCGCCGTAACCTGGGCAAGAGCGTTTCAGGCTGCAGCGAGAAGTCGACGTCCATAACAAGACAGGTCCTTTGTTTCTCGAAAAGAACGAGAGAAACATCCTAAAACGGGTACTAAGTTAGCGGGAGCCATCTGATCGGACAAGGGGCGCGGCGTTTTCCGGCCATGGCATTTTCGCGAAATGCCACAAAAAACGTCGGCGAGGGGGAGGCACGACTGCAATCACTGCTCATCCGGGCAGCAGTAGTGCATGTAAGGGGCGATGTATTCGGCCTTGTGTGACAGCGGGGCCGCCAAGACGGTTGCGGCTTCGACCAGGCCGTAGAAATCGCTGTCGGTGTTCGGCTTCGATTCAATCGCCGCCAGCGCAGATCGAACAGTGCCTCGCCACGCGCCGCATTGGTGTTCCGCAACAAGCGGACGATCTGCTCCGGGCTATGTCGCTTCCGTCGTCGTGACATCGAGAGTCCTCCTCGCCTCTCCCGGGGCCTTTGGGACTCTCATAACACATGGATCAGATTTTGGGTAGCAGGCCATGGCCAATTGGGCAAGAGGGCAGAAGTCTGATTCGCGGTATCGAGCAATGTTTACGCTCGACCGACTATTCTTCGCCACGCGAAGGCGGTCGCGCAAAGCAACGCGGTCACCAACAAGACCAGCGTGCTCGGTTCCGGGACGAGCATAACAGCGAACTGGCTGTTGTGGTCCAATACCGCCCAAACGCGATGAGTCGCAATGTCCACGCCGAACGCGCCTACATAATCGGCGAGATTGCTTCCGTAGGTCGTGCGAAACGCCCAATAGTAGTCCGGGTAGCCCGTTTGATCAGAGGATGCATTGTTGCCGACGTTGCCGGCTGTTGCGTCGAGCCATGTGCCACTGCCGGCATCGAAATAGCCGATACGGAACAAGTCGTCCGCCGCTGCTTCGGCTTCAGTAATGCCGAAGAGGCTCGTGATCGCGTCGGGATCATCGCGCATTTCGAGAACGAAGAGGTTTGACGTGTCACCGGTTGTCGGGGCAACGCCGGCGAGGTCGAGAACCTCGCTAACGAGTCTTCCGCCATTCGCGGATTTTTCTTCGTCCGTCGCAATGCGCACGACATGCTCACGTCCGTCGTGTCAGTAGCGGTGCCGGCGTCGATAGTGGCTTTGTTCTTGTAAACGCCGTCCTCAAGACCGATCCCTGTGTTGGCGTAGGAGCCACCTGCTACGATACGTTGAATGAAAGTTGCGCCAGGTTTAGTCCATACTCCCGTGCCCGCAGACCCGAGCATTAGAGAACCCGTGACGTGCAGAGTGCCTTCCTCGACGGTTGTATAGCCAAAGTAGTTTTGGTCCTCTGTAAGCGTCAGCGTGCCGGGGCCGGTCTTCGTGAAGTCGGCTTCCGGGAGTCCAAACCAGCCGATCGTGCCCGTGTACGTCTGATCGGTTGGGTTGGCAAAGACAACGTGACAAAAATTGCCATACGGGTTATCGAGTATGATATCTCCATTGAAGTCTGCTGTCTTGCCTACGCCGTCGCCAAATTGAAGCGTGCCCTCCCAGAGATGGGCATCGACTGTCGTATCGATATGGCCGGTAAGGATTGTCTTGCCAGGGCCAAACTGCGTCACCCTTCCGACCCCGCGGACGTCGCCGGCGTAGGTTTCGTTGGCAACGTTGATTAGTAAGAGGCTACCGCTATTCTTCAAGACAACATCGCCGGTGAGGCCCCCGGGGTTCGTGTCATCGCCAAGTTTCAACGTGCCACCATCCACAATTGTATCGCCGGTGTACGTGTTGGTATTGGTGTACACGGGACGGGACAACACGGTAACGGTTCCCGTGCCCCGGATCACGCCGTCGACGCCCATGTTGCTCGCGAAGACCAACGATGCGTCGTTCAGAATATCCCCTTCAATCCACCCCTGCGCGGCAATTCGTAGCACTCCGTTACTGATGACGGTCCCGCCGGTATAGGTGTTCCAATTGCTCAATGTCAATGTGCCGGTTCCGACTTTGATCAGCGATCCTTTTCCGGATAGGATGCCACGAAATTCGGTGGACTGATTATTGGCTCCTACCGACAGGGCAACGCCTACCGAGTCGTCGTTGGTCAGCGAAATCTCGGGATCAAGGACGCTCTTGATGCCCCCCAACGTGACGGCGGTCAACGAACCGAAGCTCAACCTCCCGCCACTGGAAGCCGCACACCAGCAATAGTTGGCGTCAAGTGTGCTGCTCTGCAATGCTAGCCGATTGTCCAGCACCAATGTGCCGCTGGCTATGCGGGTGTCACCGGAAAACGTGTTTGCGGCACGGAGAGTGAGCGTCCCGTCTTCGTGTTTGGCGAGGCCGCCGTCGCCGGTGAGTGGAGTAGCAAAGATGACGTTGGTGAGCTGGTCGTCGACGTAGATATCGGCTATCTGCCCGCTGGCGATGGGGGCAAAATGGCTGGAGAGATCATCTGTTCCTCCGGAATCGAAGTAGAGCCTGCCACCGTTGAATGTAATGGTGCTGCTGCTGTCGGCCGAGTGACTGCCGAACCCTAGGCTGCCGTTGAGCAGCCAGTTGCCGGAGTACGTGTTCTGCCCTGTCACCCAGAGGCTGCCATCGACTGTGATAAGGCCGCTGCCCGAGAGAACACCGCTGTAGGGTGTCCCGTGTGCCGATCGGGCGATCGTCAGGGCAACGGACTCTGAGTTTTCGTTCACAAGCGATAGGTCCTGATTTCCTTGCAGGCCTCCGATCGTCGCCTCGGTAAGCGTGCCGAAACTCAGGGTGCCGCCGTAGTTGTTGTAGTCGAGCACGCTCTCTTGAAGTGCCAGAGAGTTGCCGAGAACGAGCTGGCCACCGGCGATCTTTGTAAGGCCCGAATGGCTATCGCTGCCGTTCAATGTCAACGTGCCGGCCCCCTGCTTCGTCAGGTCCCCGATGCCAGTGAGGATCGCGTCGATGGTGTCGCTGTCCCCGCTGGTCGTTATGTCGCACGTGCCGACAACTGGGACCGAGCCGGCAAGGTCATAGCCGTCCACGGCGAACGTGATAGACCCGATGGCCGTAACGCTGCTCGATACGTTCACGATTCCGGGCGTTCCTTCCAAGACCGCATCGGTGCCCGAAATCCACGTCCGGTTGTACGGACCGCCTGAGTTGAACGACCAGTTCGCCGTGGTGGCGTCCCAATTCTGCGGGCCGCCGGCGTCGGTAAAATACATCGTGGCATCAACGGCCGCTGTGTTGAACGCGCAGAGCATCCAGAAGACGCCAATCGCGGCCACAACACGGCCATACGACATCACGGTGCTCTCCCTGCTGTTGTGCAGTAGCAACGCTGCTGAGATGCTTGAAAACGTGCCGCCGTACTGCCGGGGCTCAATCGAGAACACCCTCAAGCAGACAGAAGCCAAAGTAGTTAGTCCCGGAGAAAATGTCAAATTGTTTGTTGGGGGGGCGCACCAAATTCTCGCGGTGCGTATTTTGTGCGAAGTTCGGTCTCAATCACTGCTCATCCGGGCGGCAGTAGTGCATGTAAGGGGCGATGTATTCGGCCTTGTGTGACAGCGGGGCCGCCAAGACGGTTGCGGCTTCGACCAGGCCGTAGAAATCGCTGTCGGTGTTCGGCTTCGATTCAATCGCCGCCAGCGCACGATCGAACAGTGCCTCGCCACGCGCCGCATCGACCAGCAGCCATGCCTGGAGCCAGGCGTTGTGACCGTGCCCTTCGCCGGGGGTTTCGATGCGATCAAGAATACCTCTCGCTGTTTGGGGATCAACCAGGGCGAGAAACGCGGCCACGGTGACACGCGACTCGATCGACGCGGGCGACTGCTGCTTGCTCGGCCGACACGCGAGCGCGCGGTTAACAACGCTCTGCATGTCGAGATAACCGATCTGCTGGGCCTGCATCGCCAGAAAACCGGCAGCAGTCGGACAGCCACCGTACGCGTCCGACCAAAATTGCTCCTCGTCGGCCGCCATGAGAACGTCAAATGCGCGATCAATCAGAGAGCACCCCAGCGCACGATCATTCGGACCAATCGCCTCGTCCACCCACCCCAATGTACTTGCCTGGAACTGTCTGCCATAAGGCATGAACCCGTCCGCGCCGATTCCCGTCGCCTCAGAGACGCGAACTGCTTCGGTCGGATGCGTCGGCGCCAAGCGAAAGGCGATCCGCAGACGGGCACAGTCCGCGTCGTACGGTTCCATTTTGCCCGCGAGCGCTAAAGCTTGATCGAGATATGCCAGACAGCCAGCGACTGCCACGTTGCCACGGAATCGGTCGAGCCCGTTGTTGGCCGGGATCGGATCGAGCAATGCTTCGGCGCGCGTAAGATTCGTTTCGGCCATCGCTGCGGCCACCATGCCGCGGGCGGCATCGTTCGTCGGCGCTGAGGGCAGCCGCGCCACCATTTCGGCCGCTTCCTCCAGCAGTGCTTGCCCGGCGTCTGGCTTTCCTAACCGCACTGCCAAGGCGCCCGCCTGGGCCAGATAGCCTGCACGCCACGGCTGATCCACCGCCCTGGCAAGAACGGTGAGTTCTTCGGCACAGCGCATGGCCCTTGCAGGATCGGACGCGGCATATTGACGGCCCAGCCGGGCCAGCAGATTCATGCCTTCCGGGCCGCTTTGTCGCATCAGGTCGAGGGCTTCGCCGAAGTCGACGTCGGCGTCTTCGGCGGACGGCACGGGGACCGCGCCTGCTAGCTCTTCGGCCATAGCGGCGCGGCTCAGGTCGGCATAGGTGGGATCCAAGCCGGCGGACCAACGCAAAGCCGTGGCGGGATCGATCCGGCTCATGGCGCGAATGAGCCAGTAGCATCGATCGCCGTACGGCTTGGTAGCCCAGAGGCGCTCCAACAGCCGACGGGCGAGCTTCTGTTGTTCGTCGGGCGACGGCGGCGACTCGATTGGCTTCCAAGCAGGCGGCGACTCGTCGCGGCCGAGCAAGGTCAGCCGGACGTCGGCCACGCCGCATCGCGTACGGAGGCCCGTGAAGCGGTAGCCACTCTTTTGGCCAAAGACGTAAACGGTCCCCGGCTCGAAGCCGCGGAGACAAAAGTGCCCCGTCGCATCGGTGCGTGTTTCGATCGTTTCCGGGGCGTCGCCGTGGTTGAAGACCCGAACGCCAGTTACCGGTCGGCCTGCGGAGTCCAGTACCACGCCTGCAATCTGATCCGCGTGATTATGCCCCAGGAGCACACGTGCGACCACTGCCGCGCCGCAGGCCAAGACCAGCAGCACTGCGGCGATCAGAATTCTGGAGCGACCCGTCCTTGCGGGGCAAATAGTCGGCGTGATCGTCGGTACGGCTCGACGCGACATGACACCACTGGTCGGGATAATTCTATGCCATCATAGCACGCGACGCTGATCGTGCCCACCGCCGCCTCGGAAGGGACTGCGAGGACGGCGACGGTTTCAATTTTTGCACCGCATGTCAAAGCCTGACCTGGCGATTTGCCCCGCCACGGGTCGCTTCGTACAATTCCCCGGCCCAGAGCGTTGAGGATGTTGAAAAGACTACGCCGTCAGCCGGAAGGCAATGCCAGATGCGCACCCCTGCGAAACAACTGTACGGATTGCCGTTGGAAGGCGGCGATGGACGGGTCGGCACGCTCTACGACCTGCTGTTCGACGACCAGTCCATGGCGCTGCGCTACCTGGTCGCCAGCGTGGATCGCTGGTTTCTCGGCCGACAAGTGTTGTTGGAGCCGAGTACGGTCTGGCTGGCCGACGGCGACAAGCTGAACTTGCGCGTCGGCCTTAGCAAGCAGGAGGTTCGCGGCAGACCGGATGCCGATACCGATCTGCCGGTAGCCCGTCAGCGGGCGATTGCGGCATCGCAGGTGTTGGTGTGGGAAGCCTACTGGACGAGCGTCGAGGGCACGTCGTCCGGAGGCGATCCTTGCCTCCGGAGCACCAAGATGCTGTCGGGCCTCCGCATCTATTGCTCCGACGGACCGCTTGGCCACCTCGACGATTTTCTGATCGACTTAGAAGCACGGTCGGTTTCCGACCTCGTTATCGACACGCGAACTGGTGGCCCGGCAAGCGCGTGCGCGTCGAACCGACGTTGGTCGAAGCCATCGACTGGGAAGACCGCCAAATTCGTCTCTATTTGCCGCGGGAATCGGTCGAGCATCGGCCGGCTTACGTTGGCGAGAGCGGCGGCGAATCGCGATTGGTGCGGACGGGCTGATCGCCTTTTCGTCCCCGCAGAGTCTGCGGTCTTGGTGGCGATGTCCCCCCACGTTGACGAGCCTCGGCGTCAATCTTACACTGTAGGGCTTGGAAAACGTCGTCGTGCCCGCGAATTTGGGGATATTATGACCGACCAGCGCATCGAGCAGTTGGCGATTGATACCATCCGGACCCTGGCCATGGACGCTGTGCAGGCGGCCAACAGCGGGCATCCGGGCACGCCGATGGCCCTGGCCCCGGCGGCGTACGTGCTGTGGAACGAAGTTCTCCGCTACGACCCGGCTGAGCCCGCCTGGCCCGACCGCGACCGTTTCGTCCTCTCGTGCGGCCACGCGTCGATGCTGCTCTACGCGGTACTGCACCTTTCGGGCGTGAAGCAGTTGGACGCTCAAGGACGGCCGACCGACGAACTGGCGGTGACGCTGGAGGCGATTCGCCAGTTCCGCCAGTTGCACAGCCGCTGTCCCGGCCATCCGGAGCACGGGCACACCAGCGGCGTCGAGACAACGACCGGCCCGCTGGGCCAAGGGATCGGCAACAGCGTCGGCATGGCCATGGCCCAGCGATGGCTGGCCGAGCGTTACAACCGGCCCGGTTTCGAACTGTTCGACTTCAACGTCTACGCCATGTGCAGCGATGGCGACCTGATGGAAGGCATTGGCGGCGAGGTCGCGTCGTTGGCCGGACACTTGAAGCTGTCGAACCTCTGCTGGATTTACGACGACAACCACGTCACGATCGAGGGCAACACCGCGTTGGCGTTCAGCGAGGACGTGCCGGAGCGTTTCGCGGGCTATGGCTGGAACGTGATCGACGTAGCCGACGTCAACGACCTCGACGCGCTGCGCAAGGCGATTGCGGCGTTCCATGCCACGACGGACCGGCCAACCCTGGTGAAAGTCCGCAGCGTGATCGGCTACGGCGCGCCGAAGAAGGCCGGCACCAGCGCAGCCCACGGCGCGCCGCTGGGCGAGGAAGAGGTCCGCCTGGCAAAGCGGGCGTACGGCTGGCCTGAAGACGCGAAGTTCCTCGTGCCCGAAGAGGTACCGGCGCATTTCCGCCGGGGCATCGGCGTCCGCGGCGCAGAAGTTGCGGACCGAGTGGGAAGGCCGGTTTGCCCAGTACAAGGCCCGCTATCCCGACATGGCCGCTGAACTGGAGCTGATCGAACGCCGCGAGTTGCCCAAGGGCTGGGACGCCGACATTCCGGACGTTTCCCGCCGACGCGAAGGGCATGGCCAGCCGGGCGTCATCCGGCAAGGTGCTCAACGCCGGTGGCCAGCCATGTTCCCTGGTTGCTGGGCGGCTCGGCCGACCTGGCCCCGTCGACCAACACGCTGTTGAAGTTCGAGGACGTCGGCGATTTCGAAGCGGGCAGGTACGCCGGCCGCAACCTCCACTTCGGCGTCCGCGAGCACGCGATGGGCGCAATCTGCAACGGCCTGTGCCTGACCGGGCTGCGGCCGTACGGGGCCACCTTCTTCGTTTTCACCGATTACATGCGGCCGTCGATCCGCCTGGCCGCCATCATGGGCCTGCCGGTCTTCTACGTCTTCACGCACGATTCGATCGGCGTCGGCGAGGATGGCCCCACGCACGAGCCGGTCGAGCACCTGGCCGCCCTGCGGGCGATCCCCGAGTTGTGGGTGATCCGACCGGCCGACGCCAACGAAGTGGCCGAAGCCTATCGTACCGTGCTGCCGCTCCGCGATCAGCCGGCGGCGCTGATCCTGACGCGTCAAAACTTGCCCACGCTCGATCGCAACAAGTATGCCTCCGCCAGCGGACTTCGGCGCGGCGGCTACGTGCTGGCCGATCCGGCCGACGGCAACCCGGAAGTGATTCTGATCGCCACCGGCAGCGAAGTGGCGCTGTGCGCGGCGGCCCACGAAGAGCTTTCGGCCGAAGGTATCCGGAGCCGTGTCGTCAGCATGCCCTGCTGGGAGCTTTTCGACGCCCAGCCGGCCGAGTATCGCGACTGCGGTCCTGCCGCCGGCCGTAACGCGCCGCATGGCCGTCGAGCTAGGCGTAAAGCAGGGATGGGAGAAGTACATCGGCCGCTGCGGCCGATTTCTCGGCCTGCAGAGTTTCGGCCTGTCGGCCCCCTACGGCCTTTTGCTGACGCACTACGGTTTCACCGTCGACAATATCGTGGCCGAAGCCAAGCAGCTTCGGGCGACATAGCGAGTCTTGGTTCACCGGCGAGGGACCTGCTGCTAACTGTCCTGCCGCGTTGCTGCCAGCTCGTCCCAAGGCGGCCGCCAGAATGGCAGCGGAGGGAACAGCACCCGTCCGATCTCGCCGGCCAACCCGGTGGAACACACCAATCGTCGGTCGGCTATCGCCGCGTCCCAGTCGAGCCGGCCAAGCACCAGCCGCGTGAAGTCGGCCACGTTCAGCCGTAAGTGGCTGCGTCCGATCCGCGACGAAACGGCGGCCTGCCCGTCCCGGTCGAGTGCGACGTGGTACTTCCGATCGTCGACCAGCAGACCGAGTTCCAGCGGGCGCGGCAGGCCCGCCTCGGCGGCGCGTCGCGCAAACTGGTCGCCCAACTGCTGCAGACAGCCCGAGCGGGTTCACCAGCCGCATCATCTCGACTTCGCCATGATCGGGCACGCGCGGCGGGCCGCGGCGCCCGCTTCGTCGAACAGGGCCAGCAACGGGCAGTCGGGCGCGGCGTGCAATACGACGCAATGCCGATCGCGTTCGATGGCGTCGCCGCAGCAGCGGGCCAACAACTCGTATGCCGCCCGCGGGCAATCGGGCGCTGTCATCAACTCGACGATCCGCTCGCCGCGTGTCACGGCGTAACCGACGATGTGCGTGCTGATTTCGCCCAGTTCCAGTTGCTCCGGCCCTTCCAGTGCCACAAAAATCACGTCGTACCCATGACGGTTCAGCAGCCATCGCCAATAGGCGGGCGTTCGCTCCAAAGGACCGTACGCCGCGGCGTCCTGTTGCGGCCGCAGATTCTGCTGGTAAAGCCGCGCCACCGCGTCGTGCTCCCACTGCAGAAGTGGCCGGATGTGCAAGCGCCGTCGCCGCCTGGGGATCACTTCATGGTCCAAAAGCCGGGCCAAGAGCGCCCGGCCGTTCGCCCGACGATAGCCGGCCGCTCCGCACGGCACCCAGCCGGTGTGGCAAAAAAATTGTGGAACTGTCGTCCGCAGCGTCCCTACCAGCGCCCCACCGGCTTCCATATGACATTCCGCCGCGCGGAGCAAATGCCGGCCAAAACCCTGGCGCGCGATATTCCGGCGCGACCGCGCAGACGCTCCAACCCGGCGGTCGGAAGAGCCAGCGTCCCAAAATGCATCGTGCGATGCGTGAGGTGCACGTGACCGATAATCCGCGGCGGCCGGCGAAGCAACAAACGGTCGCAAGGCTCGTAGAATGGGTCCTCCAACGAGGTGTTAAACTCCGTCGTGCGGCGGCCCCTGCAACGCCGTTTGCAGAAATTGGTAGATCGCGCGTGGTCGCTGCCGGTTGCCTCGACCACGGGCAGCCGAATGCCGGCGGGCACTTCTCCGCCAAGCGCATCCGGCCGTTGCAGGCGTAACCGGCTCTTGGCCCATCGGCGCGAATCCTTTCGATCAACACCGACGCCTATCAAAGCATCTTCACGCCATTTTGGGAAGTAGCCCCGACAAAAATTCTCGCAGAGTCGCCTCGGGATAGAGACAAAACGCGTATTCCCGCCATGCCAGCACGCTTTCGGCCTTGAGACGGTGGCACGATGGCCTCCTGCTGCTCGCACGATTTGCCGGCGGCGTGCCTCGACCACGGTTGCAGCGCGGCGTTGACCTCGCGGATGGCGCGGCAGCGCTGTCGGGCGTTTTCGACAGCCTGCGGCGTTTCAATCCATCGCCGCTTCGCCGCGATCAGGTCCCTGGCCGAGATTCCGACCCGTCGAAATAGCGTTCGGGATGATACGTCAATTCGCGCAGTTCCTGCTGGATGGCCGGGCGTCGGCCGGCGTCGCCCGATCGCCGCTCGATCGGCAGGCGCAACGTGGCCGAGACGACCATGAAACCGGGGGGACGAACCCGGAAGAAACCGTTCGATCAAGCACGTTCGGTCACTTGATCGTACTTGGCCCCGCCGATGCCGTGAATGAACAGGTCGCCCAGGGCCAGCCGTGCCCAAAGCGTCGTCACCAATGCCCGGGAGCGAATCCGCACGCCCCTGCGCTGCAATCTGCAACAAGCGCTCGACCGCCCGGTCGGCCTCGCCGTCGCGACCGCAAGCGGCAATCGGCCTCCCACGATTGCCGGTCAGCGAGGATGATTTCGCCGCCGGCCGCCCGGGCGAAAAGCCGCCGCCGGCGAGGTTCTCCGCCGTCCAGACCCAGAGCGGGGCCTCCAGCCAGGCACCCTCTTCGGCCAACTCGGGCACCGGGTGCGAACTGCTGCGGATGTGGTGGGCCAGCCGATATTCGCGCACCGCCTCGTTGTGGATCGTCGCGGAACTCCGGAAATCGGGCCAGCAAATGGGCCACGAACCACTGAAACGCCTCGCCCGCACACACTCGGCTCTGCGGCACCTCCAGCGTCTCCAGCCCCCAGATCGCCTTCCAACTGATGACGCGCCTGCGCCAGGCACGCGCCGAGATTGTCCGTCTCATCCGAGCCCGGCTCGAACCAGCGGCCAATACTGCTCGATCGAGCGGATCGGCCACCAACGGCGCGATCTGTTCTGCCACGCGACGGCCAAACGACGCGAACAGCTCGCGGTCCTCGATCCGCCGCTCTTCGTAGGGCATTCGGGTCTGGCTCGGTCCAACGGGATTTGCACGGCGTCGCGGCTCGGTCGACCGTCCCGCTCGGCACGCGGAGCGAGGCGTCGGACAGCACGTCGTTGTCGATGATCGAGATTGACCGCCGTCGCGCCGTGCTCCGCGGCCAGCGTCGCCCAAGGCGAAGTTCTTGAACCACACGCCCGGATGAAACATCTGCGGCTGGTGCCCGGCCACATAGATCAGGCCGCGCGGGTCGGCCGGCACGGCCGGACGTTGCGATATGCCGCCGTCCAGCGCCGCGCGGCCGCCAGCAATTCCACTCGGGCAAGCCGCGACACGTCGGCCAGACGAGCGGCCGTGCAAGTCATAGTCGAGCGCTGGTCCCGAAGGCAAACATTCTCGGTGACGATGTCGCGAACCTGGTCGAACGGCGGTTCGACCAGCGCCGTACGATCTTCGCGTCGGCGCCCGCAGGTGATCGTGTTCGACTTGGCAACTGCTCATCAGACGACTGACCGAACCTTGTTCGTCAGGGAGTGCGTCCCTGCGCCCGCATCGTGCCCGGTCCAGCACCTCGCGATACACGGCCAAGCGCGCGTCTCGGCGTCGTCCAGCGCCCCGCCGAACGATCGCTTCTCGTCGAGGTAGATCAACGGCACCGGCAGTTCGACGATTCGCAGCCCCAATCGCACCGCCCGCACCCACAGCTCCAGCGGCATGGCGTAGCCGGTTTCGTGCAATTCGATCTTCGCCAAGGCCGGCAGCGCGATACGCCTTGAAACCGCAAAAGGCGTCGGTCAGATGCAGCCCAAGCCGCCGGTTCACCTCCTCGGTGATGATCTGGTTGATGCGGCGGCGTTCTGCCGGCGGGTCGCTATCGCCGGGAAACCGCCGCAAGTAGCGGCTGCCGGAGACGATGTCCACGTCGCCGCGTCGCAGCGCTCGACGAACTTGGGGATCAACTGCGGCTGGTGCTGGCCGTCGCAGTCGATCGTCACCAGGACGTCGTAGCCGCTCGCGGACGGCAAAATCGAACGCCGAACGCAGCGCCGCCCCGTAGCCCTGGTTCCGACGCGTGCGCGCATCACGATGAATGTCGTCGCGTGCGGCCAGCAACTGCGACGTGCCGTCGGTCGAGCCGTCGTCGACCACGAGCACCTCGCGGGCAATACGACAGCGCCCCGCCATGACCCCCGCGACGTGGTCCACCTCGTTGTACACCGGCAGCGCGGTAAGCGTCTCGTGAGCATACCGCTATTCTACGCACCGGCGCGTCGAAGAGGAACAGTCCCCCGATCTTGCGGTCCCGGCCAGTTGCCAGACAATCATCAATCAACAATCATCCATCGATTCATCCCTACCGGGTCCCTTTCCCGCCGGCTTGCCCACACCGTCGCCGTGGGGAACTGCCGGGCAAGCAGTTCGGCCAGGGCCTCGACGGCGAACCGTTCGCTGGCAAAATGGCCAGGCAGCAAAGAGCGCGATGCCGGCAGCTTCGGCCGCCAGACAGGTGTGGAATCGGGCCTCGCCAATCACCATCGCGTCGCAATGGTTCGCCCGCGCCGCGTCGAGCAATTCGTCGGCGGCACCGCACGCGACGGCCACGGTGCGAACCGGTCTTTCACGCTCGCCAACGATCGACAGCCGCTCGAGGGACAGGAAGCTCTTCAGCCGCCGGCCAAGCTCGGCCAGCGTGACCGGCTCGGCAAGCCAACCGCATCGGCCCGTCCCCTGACCTTCGGGATGCGGCGCCAAAGGTGTCACGCCGCGCAGACCGAGTCCCGCGGCCAAGCGATCGTTAATGCCCTGCGGCGGCCGAATCGAAAGCCGTATGCGGGCTGTACACAGCAACTTGCGCCGCGATGAGATCCAACAGCAGTCGGCCGCTTGTCGTGTCGGTCGTAATTCGCTTTGTCGGGGCAAACGGCAACGGGTGATGTGTGACGATCAGGTCGGCGCCGGCCTCGATGGCTTCCGCCGCGCTTTGCGGCGTGACGGTCAAACACGTCATCACGCGTTCGACCGGCCGCGCTGGATCGCCAACCAAGAGCCCGACGTTGTCCCACTCTTCGGCCAATCGCAACGGGGCAATGTCTTCAAGAAACGCGGCAATAGCGGCGATAGTGAGCATCGTAGAGTGTCCAGAAGACGATGGACGATCCATTGTACGACGACTCGGCATGCGGGACAATCAAGGTTTTTGTAGGAGGCAGATTGTGTTCGGGACTGAACTAAGGAACAATCAGGTAATCACGGTACGTTGTACGTGAGGTGTGTTGATGCTGGATTGCCCCAACCTTTGGGAAACTGTTCGAGCCCGGCTCAAGGACGCCGAGGTACTGCTGCAATCTCGGCGATACGACGGTGCGGTGTATGTATGCGGTTATGCCATCGAAATCGCGTTGAAAGAGAGAATTTGCAGGACGTTGGATTGGCCCGAGTTTTTTTCGACGAAACGCGAATTTGATGGGCTACAGTCGTTCAAGACCCATGATCTTGATATTCTGCTTCACCTTTCGGGCGTAGAGCGTACGATTGACTGGCGGAATGGTCGAGTGTCGCGGCATGGAACCCAGAAGCACGGTATAGCCCGATTGGCACCGCCACCGCCGAAGACGCACAGAAAATGATCGAATCAGCCAAAGTGTTGTTGGAGGCGTTATGAAACAGTTGCTGGGGAAACTCACCGCTATGGAGCGTGAAGTATCTCAGGAAGAGGGAGACTTCCGGTTGTTTGCCTTGTTCCTGCGGGAAGATTCTCCTGACAAGTGGGACTTGCTCGTTTCGGCACCGTGGCTTGATACTGATCGGTCTGGAGGAATGGACTATTTGGCACAGCAAGTCCGCTCTCGACTTGATACTAAGGAACTGCTATCGCTATCCCGGCTTGTGTTCATTGGAGCGGACAATCCAGGGATAAGGGCAATACTTCAAGCTTTCCACGCTCAACACAGCCAGATCGAATTGCATGACTGCAACTTGTTTGGCCTGCAAATCAAGCATGCGTACATTATTACATCAGATCGCACAAAAATAGCTGATCAGCGAACCCCGATGCCCACCTAGATCAATATCATAAAAAGTGGGGGCTAAAGCAGGCGTTGAAGCGAGCCACGGTTCTCGCTCTGCCGCAAGCAGGCCGGGAAAATCTTATCGCCCCATGGCCATCGCCAGTTCTTCCAGGCCGAGGCGCTTCATCTTCTTGTAGAGCGTCGTGCGGTTGATGCCCAGCGCGTCGGCCGTGAGGTTGCGGTTCCAATGGTTCGACTTCGAGCACCTCGCGGATGATCTGCCGCTCGGGCGATTCCAGGGCCTGCTTGAGCGAGCGGCCGGCAATCGGATCGACGTGCACGTTGCCGGCCGCAGCAGCGCGACGGCAGATCGGCGACGCCGATGACGCTTTCCTTGCCCAACAGCACCGCCCGCTCGATCACGTTCTGCAGCTCGCGGACGTTGCCCGGCCAGCGATAGCGCTGCAGGGCCGCCATCGCCTCATCGGTGAAGCCGCTCCACGTGCTTGCCGGCGTCCTCGCACACCTGCCGCAAGAAGTGGTCGGCCAGCAGCGGAATGTCGGAGATGCGGTCCCGCAGCGGCGGCAGCTCGACGTTGATGACGTTGATGCGATAGAAGAGGTCCTGGCGGAACTTGCCCTCGGCCACCAATCGGCCGAGGTCGTCGTTAGTGGCCAGGATCACGCGCGTGTCGACGCGGAAGGTCTTGGTGCCGCCGACCTGCTCGAATTCCAGGTCCTGCAGCACGCGGAGCAGTTTCACCTGCATGCTCGGGCTGGCCGTGCTGATCTCGTCGAGGAAGATCGTGCCCTCGTCGGCCAGCTTGAACTTGCCCTAGCTTCTCGCCGATCGCGCCGGTAAATGCGCCGGCCACGTGGCCGAACAGTTCGCTTTCCAGCAGCGTCTCGGGCAGGGCACCGCAGGCGACCTCGACGAACGGCTTGTCGCGGCGGCCGCTGCGGCGATGGATGGCCCGGGCCACCAGCGACTTGCCGGTGCCGCTCTCGCCGGTGATCAGCACGGTGGCCCGGGTGTCGGCCACGGCGTCGATCATGTCGAAGATTTTCAACATGCGGTGGTCGTGGCCGACGATGTTCTCCATGCCGAAGCGCAGGTCGAGCTGGGCCTTGAGGGTCTTGTTCTCGTCGATCACCTTTTGCTGATCGAGCGCCCGCTGGATGGCCACCAACAGTTCCTCGTCGATCAGCGGCTTGGTCAGGAAATCGAAGGCGCCGAGGCGAATGGCCTCGATCGCGGCTTCGACCGTGCCGTAGCCGGTAATCATGATCACGGCCGTGGCGGGCCGATTCTTGCGGCAGTGTGCCAGCAGGTCGAAACCGTCTTCGTTGCCCAACCGGATGTCGACCAGCACCAGATCGTACGGCTTTCGATCGACGGCCGCGATGCCCTCGGCGAGTGCTGCAGCCGTGTCGGTCGGCATAGCCCAGATCGCGAAGCCAGTCGGCCATCGAGCCCAGCACCTGGCGATCATCGTCGACCAACAGGAGCGTTCCGAGTTGCTTCATGTTCTGTTCCTGGTCGGCCTGCCGCGGCAAGCTGTCGTATCGAAGTTGCCGATTATGACGGCAGACGATCGGCGATGAAGCGAAACTCCGTGCTGTCGCCAAATATCTACGTCACGTGGTGGGGAAAGTCAAAAGCGCGAGGGATTGTCGTAGGCCGAGGGACGCGGATGAGCGAGCAACCTGTTTGTAGGTCAGGCTGTGCCTGACTTGCGATCAAGACGCTTCCGCAGTCTGTCAGGCACAGCCTGACCTACGAGGTGTCCCCCTCGCATTGGCCAGAAATTCGACAACTTATCCCGCTGAGTCGGGGGGGTTATTTGCTTTCTAAGGGGCATTTCATCCTGCCCGATGGTGGATTAGGATTGTGCTATAGTTGATCCAGCTGGACGGGTATCCACACTCCACACTTTCCGGGAGAAATGCGATGAGCATTCGAGTGTTGGTTTGCGATGACCATGAGGTCATTCGCACCGGACTGGCCAGCCTGCTGGCCGGGACCGACATCGAGATCGTCGGCGAGGCGGCCAGCGGCAAAGACGCCTTGCGGCTGGCCCAGAAGGACAAGCCGGACGTCATCCTGCTGGACATCCGCATGCCCGACGGCGACGGCCTGTCACCCTGGAAAAGCTGCGGGCGAAAGTGCCGGAGAGCAAAGTCGTGATGCTCTCGACGTACGACAATCCGACCTACATTGCCCGATCTGTGGCCTTGGGGGCCGCCGACTACGTGCTGAAGGGATCGCCGCGCGAGGACCTGATCGGCACGATCACGGCGGCGGCGGCCGGCGAATCGCCCAGCCGGCACGGTGAACTGAAGAAGATCGCCGGCGCCATGAAGGTCCGCCAGGTGATCGACGACGACGACGTCCCCTTGACGCAACGCGAGACGCAAGTGCTCCGGCACGTGGCCCTGGGCCTGAGCAACAAGGAGATCGGCAAGTCGCTGGAGATCAGCGTCGAGACGGTCAAAGAGCACGTGCAGAACATCTTGCGAAAGATCGCCGTCAGCGATCGCACGCAGGCCGCCGTGTGGGCCGTGCGAAAGGGCCTGGTATAGCAGGTGCGGACTGGCGATTGCCGATCCGTTAGTCTGGCGTGCGGCCGCATCAACCGTCCCTAATCCCGTGCTTCGCGCGGGGGTGCGCCCGCTCGTACACTTCGCGCAGGGCCGTGGTGCTGACGTGCGTGTAGATCTGCGTCGTCACCAGGCTCTTGTGGCCCAGCAGTTCCTGCACGCTGCGGATGTCGGCGCCGCGGTCCAGCAGGTGCGTGGCGAAGCTGTGCCGCAGCGAATGCGGCGTCGTGCGGCTGTCCAGGCCGGTGAGCTTGAGATACTTTTCCAGCATCCGGGCGACGCTTCGCGTGGTCAGCCGCCGCCCAAACCGATTGACAAACACCGGCACGACAGGAGGTGCCGGCGGAACGTACTTGCGGACGCCCTGCAGTGAAACGGTTCCTGACACCTTCGCACTCGCAGCCAGCGGCGCGATGCGCCTTGGCGGCGTAGGAGCCGAGCGGCGAAAGCCGCTCGCGGCGGCCCTTGCCGCGGACGCGAAGCACGCCGGCCTCGAAGTCCAGGTCGCCGTCGTCGAGTCCCACCACCTCGCTGACGCGCAGGCCGGCCGAATACATCGTTTCCAGGATCGCCCGATCGCGCAGGCCCATCGGCTCGTCGGCCGGCGGGGTCTCGAACAGCCGGCCCAGTTCGTCGGCCGAAAGGAAATGCGGCAGCGAACGGCCCTTGCGCGGATTCCGCAGCGGCTTGGCCGGATTTGTCTTGGCCCATCCCTCGCGCTGGCCAAAACGGAAGAAGCTCCGCAGCGAGGCCAGGTGCCGGGCGATGCTGGTCTTGGCGTAGCCCGACTCGTGCAGCGCCGCCACGTAGCCGCGCAAGTCCAATACGGTTATGTCGCCCGGCGCGGGCGGCCGGCCGCCGCCGGCTTCGGCCAGGTATTCCGTCAGCGCCGTCAGGTCTTCGCGGTAGCTCTTGACCGTGTAGGCCGAGGCGTTCCGCTCGACGGCCAGGAATTGCAAGAAGCGGGCGACAGCGGTGCGCATGGCAGTCGGAACAGCGATTCGCGATTCGGGCTAGCAGACGTATGCGTCGCTCGAATCGCTAGTCTCTAACCTCGATCCACTCGCTCAGCGGTACTCGTCCATGTCGCTCGGCAGCGGCACCTCGAAGCGCGACGTCGGAGACGAACTTGTGGCCGTCCTGGCGGATTTTCTGGCTCAAGCACGGCGGCGTCGTACCAGGTGAAGCTCAACTCCGGGTTCGAGGCATAGCGGCCCAAGTGTCCGCAGCGTTTCCGCGCGGCTGACGTCGTCATAGAGGAAGACGTAACGCTCCGCCCCTTGACCAGTGCCAACACGTTGATGTCCTGACTCACGGCGGGTATCTCCTGACGCGGCCACCTCCGGCGGGGGCGGAAATGGGTCTCGTAACGAGTTGCTGTTGGTCCCTAGACTGTTATCGGACGACGGCTAGCCGGGGCCATACCTCGCTACTGCTTTCCCGCTCATTCCGATTACGGGAGCATTTCCGCTGCCGGACGCCCCCCACATTGTGGTATCGCGAGCGATTCACCACTGACGAGACGCCTGTAGTGGCAACATTATCGGCAAAATCCCCGTCGGTTCTCCAGTGTGCTGGCTCGCTACGAGAAAAGGGAGACTGTACGGATTCTTGTGTCACGCGGAGCAGTAGCGACGCAAACTGCGGCGGCAGGGGACAGTCCCATTTTCGCGGACACGAAAATCGGGACAGTCCCCGAGAAAACCCGCGTCTCGAACAGAAACTCCTTACGCCTCGTGCTGCGGTGTGAGAGAATGGGAAGATTGAATGGCACGCGTTGTGTCCAAGTGGCGTTCAAGGGGACAGTCCCATTTTCGCTGACACGAAAATTGGGACAGTCCCCGCGCGAAAAATTGGATAGGCCCCAGAATTCCGAGGTTCCCTAGTGCCCGGCAGTTCGACACGTCCAATCCGAGTCGGTTCCGTCACGATCGGCGGAGGCAACCCGGTGGTGGTGCAGAGCATGTGCGCGACGAAAACCGCCGACATCGACGCCACCACGGCCCAGGTGGAGCAGTTGGCCGATGCGGGCGCGGGCGTGATCCGCGTCGCCGTCGACACGCGGCGAGATTGCGAGGCCCTGATCGAGATTCGCCGTCGCACTGCGGCGAACCTTTCGGTCGATCTTCAGGAAAACTATCGATTGGCGGCGGCCGTCGCCCCGCTGGTCAATAAGCTCCGCTACAACCCAGGTCATCTCTACCATCACCAGCCAGGCCGGCCGTGGGAGGACAAGGTTCGCTTTCTGGTCGACGTGGCCGGCGAGCACGATGTGCGCTGCGGATCGGCGTGAACTGCGGATCGGTCGATCCACGCCAGCAGGAACAGCATGCCGACGACCCGCTGGCGGCGATGCTGGCAAGCGCCTTGGAGCATTGCGAGTTGCTTGATCGGCTTGGTTTCTCGCGCTATTGCGTGTCGCTGAAAGATTCCGATCCGGTCAACGTTGTCGAGGTGAACCGCCGCTTTGCCGCCCGGCGGCAGGACGTGCCGCTGCATCTCGGCGTAACCGAGGCCGGCATGCCGCCGGAGGGCGTCGTCAAGACCCGGGCGGCGTTCGAGCCGCTATTGCAGCAAGGCATCGGCGACACAATCCGCGTGTCGTTGACGCTGCCATTCGGCGCGCAAACGCGAGGAGGTCGAAGCAGGCCAGCAGATTTTGGCCGACATTGCCGCCGGCCGCCGCTCCGTCCCTGACGAGTCTGCTGCCGCGAGATTGAACATTATCAGTTGCCCGAGTTGCTCGCGGGTTGAGAACGAGGCGTTCATTGAGCTTGCGATGCGGGTCCGCGAGGCGACAAGGTACGCCGCCGCGCATCCGATCACCATCGCGGTGATGGGCTGCCGCGTGAATGGACCCGGCGAAACCGATCACGCCGATCTGGGCCTTTGGTGTGGACCGAACTCGGTGAACCTCAAACGCGGCAGCACGCTGGTCGGTTCGTTCTCTTACGAGGAAGTCGTCAGCCGCCTGACGAAAGAACTCGATGCCCTCATTGGGGCCCAGTAGTAGGCACGCTCCGCGTGCCGCAACTGGCGGACGGCACGCGAAGCGTGCCTACTGAGCGTGCCTACTGATGGTGTGACCGGCTGCGGCGGCTATTCGTCGGCGGCCGATTTCAGTAGAATGCGGAAAACCGGACTTGATATCGCTGTCGCCCTACGCCGTCATGCCGAGTTACCGTACGTTTCGCAATACCGATCCGCCGCTATTGACGGCACTGTGGCGAAGCCGGGCCGGTCAGTCGGGGCTGTTGCAACCGCTGTCGGTCGACGTGCTCGAACAGCTCGTCTTTGCCAAGCTGTATTTCGACTATGAGGGCCTGTCGATTGCCTGCGACGGAGATCGGGCGGTCGGCTTTGCCCATGCCGGGTTTGGCCCCAACGCCGAGCGAAATTGGATTTCCACGGCGACCGGCGTGATCTGCATCGTGCTGGTGGGGCAGGACACTGCGGAGAGCGGAGATCGCCGGCGAGTTGGTCGACCGTTGCGAGCAATACTTGCGCCGCCGCGGCGCCAAGGTTATCTACGGCGGCGGCTTTCAACCAATCAACCCGTTCTACGTCGGATTGTACGGCGGGAGCGAACTGCCGGGCGTGCTCGACTCCGATACCGTCGCCCGCAGCGCGTTGGCGGCGCCGAGGCTACCAGGAGGCCGAACGAACCGTGATCCTGCGGCGCGAGATGACGGGCTTCGAGTCGCTGATGGATCGCCGGCAATTGCAGGTACGGCGGCAGATGGTGGTCGAGGTGACCAACGACGCGCCGACGGAGACGTGGTGGGAGGCCTCGACCCTCGGTGCGTTCGACCTGACGCGATTCGACCTTGTGCCGCGCGGGGGCGGATCGCGCGTGGCCACCGCCATGTTTCGCAGCATGGAGCCCAGCGGCACCGCCACGATCGGCCGGGCGGCCGGGCTGATCGACGTCTCGATCGAACCTCCCTATCGCCGCCGGGGTCTGGGCCTGTTCCTGTTGAGCGAGGCTTTCCAGCAGTTTATGCGACAAGGCATCGTCCACGTGGAAGTGCAGACGCCGCAAAGCAACACGGTCGCGATCGAGCTATTTCGCAGACTGGGCTTTCAACTGGCCGAACAAGGCGGGGTATGGCGCAAGGAGTAATGTAGCAGGCACGCTCCACGTGCCGTGCGCCGTAGGGTGCATCCTATCATCCCATTACAGGTTGGCTACGGCACGCGGAGCGTACCTGCTGCGTTACGCTGCCTGTTTCTGCGGCTTTCTTCTGCCGGGTGTCTTTCCACCGGCGGTGCAGCCACCAGTATTGGCCGGGGGTTTGGCGGATCAGCTCTTCCAGCCGCGTCGTGTACCATTGCGTCAGTTGGCGGATCGTGCCGACCGAGTTGCTCGACCTCGTGCGGATCGACCATCGCGTAGTTGACCATTTCGAATTGCATCGGCCGACCGAGCCGCCGCACAGTCGACACCGACATCAGACGCGTTGTTGTCCAGTGCCAGCAGGGCGATGGCCTTGTGGGCCGAGGCCGGACGGCCGAAAAACTCGACCCAGCAGCCCTTTGGGCCGGCATACTGATCGGCCAGGAACGTCATCGTGCCGCCGCGGGCCAGCACGTCGACGATCTGGTCGTAGCCGCCGTTCTTCGGGATGATGTGCTGGCCCGTGCGGCCGCGAAAGTCGTTGAGGAACGCGTCGAGGTACGGATTGTCGAGCGTGCGGGCGACGGTATACGTCGGGAAACCCAACACGCCCAACACGTAGCCGCCGACCTCGAAATTGCCCAAATGGGCCGACACGACCAGCACCGGCCGGTCCTCGATCAGACGCCGCACCAACTCGGCCTCGTTCGTCAGCCGCACGTAATCGCGCCAGTTGGTCTCGTGGATCTTCCGCGGCGTATGAGCGACTTCCAGCACCAGCAGAAACAGGTGCTCCCACATCCGGCGTGCCAGCCGCAGCCGCTGGTCGGCCGACATTCCTGGAAAGGCATGGGCCAGGTTATCGTCGACCACGCCGCGCGCGAACCCGAAGCACGTCGCAGAACAGCCATGCCAGGCGTCGCGCCAACCGCTGGCCCGTCGTGATCCGCAGGGCTTGCACGAGGCAGATCAGAATCCGAACCACAACGTATACCGAGTAATCAAGGAGTCTGCGCCGCATAGAAGGTTCCTTCAGCATGGCACCGAGCATCACGGGCGGCCAGATTCTCGCAAATCCAGGCGTCTGGCGGAATACGGATTCGTCGCCAAGAAATGCCGGCGGCCGAACCTGTTGGAGGGGTTCGGCCGCCGTACTGGTTCAGACCAGGCCTTCCGCCGGTCGTCGGAAGGCTCGTGTCGCCACACGCTCGACGCTAGTTGCAGCAACCGGCCGGGGCGCATGCCTGCGGGGCTTCGCAGCATGCCGGCATCGGGCAGCATACCTGCACCGGAACCTGCTTGCACACCACCACCGGCACGCACCGCGTCACCGTGTAGGCACACCTGCTTCGGCACCAGCTTCATGCAGTTGATGGTCTTCGTGTAGCACACGGGCTTGCACACCGTGTACGGCACCTGCTTGACGCGCTGCTCTTGCACCATGTGGCAGACCTTGTAGCTGCAGGTCTTCACGCGCTGCTCGGGCACCATGTGGCACACCTTGTAGGGCAGGTCTTCACGCGGTTCTCGGGCACCATGTGGCACACCTTGTAGGTGCAGGTCTTCACGCGGTTCTCCGGCACCATGTGGCACACCTTGTAGGTGCAGGTCTTCACGCGTTGCTCGGGCACCATGTGGCACACCTGGTAGGTGCAGGTCTTCACGCGGTTCTCGCGCACCATGTGGCAGACCTTGTAGGTGCAGGTCTTCACGCGGTTCTCGCGCACCATGTGGCACACCTTGTAGGTGCAGGTCTTCACGCGTGCTCGGGCACCATGTGGCACACCTGGTAGGTGCAGGTCTTCACGCGGTTCTCCCGCACCATGTGGCAGACCTTGTAGGTGCAGGTCTTCACGCGGTTCTCGCGCACCATGTGGCAGACCTGGTAGGTGCAGGTCTTCACGCGCTGCTCGGGCACCATGCGGCACACCGTGTAGGGAATCCGCTTCTCGCAAGTCTCCCTGACCATGTGGCAGACCTGGTAGGTGCAGGTCTTCACGCGCTGCTCGGGCACCATGCGGCACACCGTGTACGGAACCTTCTTCACGCAGGTCTCGCGCACGTACTTGGTGCACTGGATCTGCGCTCCTGGATCTCCAGGCACCCACACGCGGCACTGCCGGACCGGGACGCAGCATCGCTGGGCCGCAGGCATCGGCCGGCTCGCAGCAGCCTACGTCTCGGGTCTCCCAGTGGCCGCAGCAAACCTTGATCGTCTTGGTGCAGACTACCGGCTTGCACACCGTGTAGCACACCTCGCGCTCGCAGGTCTCGTACACCGGCTTGCAGACCGTGTAGCAGATCTCCTTGGTGCAGGTCTCCCACACCGGCTTGCACACCGTGTACTGGCAGACCTTCTCCCGAGTCTCATACACCGGCTTGCACACCGTGTAGCAGATGTCCTTGGTGCAGGTCTCCTACACCGGCTTGCAGACCGTGTAGAGATTTCCTTCGTGTCTTGGTTTCCCACACCGGCTTGCACACCGTGTAGCAGAATCTCCTTCGTACGGGTCTCCCACACCGGCTTGCACACCGTGTAGCAGATTTCCTTGTGGCCTGGTCTCCCACACCGGCTTGCACACCGTGTAGCGGATTTCCTTCGTACGGGTCTCCCACACCGGCTTGCAGACCGTGTAGCAGATTTCCTTGGTGCAGGTCTCCCACACCGGCTTGCAGACCGTGTAGGAGATCTCCTTCGTACGCAGGTTTCCCACACCGGCTTGCAGACCGTGTAGCAGATTTCCTTGCGTGCGGGTCTCCCACACCGGCTTGCAGACCGTGTAGGAGATCTCCTTGGTGCAGGTCTCCCACACCGGCTTGCACACCGTGTAGCAGAATCTCCTTGGCGCAGGTCTCCCACACGGGCTTGCAGACCGTGTAGCAGCACTCCCGGTAGCATGTCTCGGGGACGTACTTCACGCAGTTGATCGTCTTCTGCTCGCACACCCGCTCGGAGCACGTCTTGTAGCAGGTGTACTGCCGTGGCTCGTACACGACCTCCTTGCAGGTCTTCATGACCGTGCAGCACTGCTGCGGGCACCGGCTCATCGGCCGGGCAGCAGCAGGCACGCTGGCAGCAGCGGTACCGGGCGGCACCGCAGTAGCACGCGTTGGCCGTGCTTGCCGCGATTGCCAGCACCACCACCGCCACCAACGGCACTCCTAGTAGCCTTTTCATCGCATGCCTCCTTCAAGCATCACGAAACCGGATCGGGCCTGGTCTATTGGCGAAATTCGCCTTTATCTTTTCGGACCATCTATATCGCCGCACATTAGCCCTATTGCCCAGAATGCGGTCTCATCAGCACGTCGATATCACTGCGTAACGACGCATAGCTCTGTGCAGATATCGGCCATATCTACCTCGCTATCGTCATTCTGCAGCGATTGCGTGACTATAAATGCAGGCATCTAGAAATCAGTGAGATATTGGGCAGTGATGCAAAGCGTACGATCAGGCAGTTTCGCGATAGAAAGCGACACCGTTGCCGACCTGGCAGTATCGCCGTGTACGGCTCTGTGACGATCGTGCCGGCCGTGAGCGGCTTGCTGTAGCGGTTGTGCCGGCTCTTAGCCGACCGAATGGGCGTGCAGTCGACGACGATGCCGCTGGCGCGCTGCTGCCGCAAAGCAGGCCGATTGCGGGACGTTTTTCTTGACTGCTAGAAAGCCGCAACCTAGGAAATATGTAATGGCATCGGTCTTGCGGTCGCCCCGCAGTGCGCCCCGTAACAAATAACGTTCTATGCAAAAGGAGTTGGTAGTCATGGCTAGGGACCGTCGCCGAAGTGCGTTTACCCTGATTGAAGTGCTGATCGTCGTGATCATCATGGCGGTGTTGGCTGCCACGATCATCCCGCAGTTCTCGTCGTCCACCAACGACGCCAAGGACCAGCTCGCTGCAGTTCAATCTGCACACGATCCGGTCGCAGATCGAAATGTACAAGGTGCATCACTTGGGCAAGCGTGCCGGCTCTTGACCACCTTTGCCGATCAGATGACCAAGCCCACCAACGTCAACGGCGAGACGACCGGCGACAACCTGATCTACGGCCCGTATTTCCAAGGCCAAGTGCCGACCAATCCGTTCAACGGCAGCAACACGCTTGGTGGCCGTGGCCGCGGCCGGCACAGATGCCGACGGGCGTTGTTGGCCGGCGGAGCGGGCTGGCAGTACGACGAATCGAACGGCAGTTTCTTCCCAAATAACAGCGAATATTACGCCGCCCAGCAACCGGCACAGCAGCCGCAACAACAGCAGTAGCGGCACGCGCTTCTTGGCGGCTGAAGCTGAATGCCTGGCAGACAACAGCGGCGGCCCTTTCTGTCATCCGGCAGAGAGGGCCGTGCCATTTTCTTGGCAACCTACGGCTTGCCAACGCCCAATTTTCGAGCCTTCAACACCGGATCGGCCGATAGCGGAAGCCGATCGCCCGGCCGGTTTCGGCGGCCTTGTAGATGGCCAGGATGATCTCGACCGAGCGGCGCCCCTCGGGGCCGTCGATCGGCGGCTTCGTCCCCTGCTGGATGGCCGTCACCACGTCGTGGAACTGTCGGGCGTGGCCGTGGTGGCCGATGGCCGCCGGGTCGGCCGCGCCGCCGCCGCCGCTCCGGTGCTCGGCCATCGCCCGACGGATGGCCTCGTCGCGCTTGGCCGGCTTCGCGAAATCCCACTTGACGATGTCCTCTTCCTCCATGACGGCCGAGCCGCCGCTGCCGTGGATCTCGATCCGCTTCAGATAGCCGGGGTAGATCGCCGTGCTGGCCTCGATGACGCCCAGCGCCCCGTTGGCGAAACGCGACCGTGGCCACGGCCACGTCCTCGACGGCGATCCGCTCGTGGGCCAGCAAGCCGATTTGCGCGCGCACTTCGACGACCGGGCCCATCAGCCACGTCAGCAGGTCGACGCTATGGATCGCCTGGTTCATCAGCGCGCCGCCGCCGTCGAGTTCCCACGTGCCGCGCCACGCGCCGCTGTCGTAATACTCCTGGGTGCGATACCACTTGACGATGGCGTCGCCGACGGTCAGGCGGCCGAAACGCCCCTGGTCGATCGCCCGCTTGATTTCGATGCTCGGCTCGTGGAACCGCGAGGGGAAGATGGTCGAGAGCACCACGCCGGCCTTTTCGCACGCGTCGATGATCTCGTCGCAGCGCCGCAGGGTGATTTCCAGCGGCTTCTCGACGATGACGTGTTTGCCGGCCCGGGCGGCCGCCACGGCGGGCTCCAGGTGGGCCCCGCTGGGCGTGCCGATGGTGACGACGTCGACGGCCGGATCGGCCAGCATCGCGTCCAGGTCGTGGTACGCCTTGCAGCCGGTCGCCTCGGCCAGTCGGTCGGCCGCCGCCGGAACCGTGTCGAAGCAGGCGACCAGCTTCGCGCCCGCGAATGTCGCGCGATCGCCCGGGCGTGAAAGTTGGCAATCATGCCGCAGCCGATGATGCCGAAGCCGATGGCCATGTGCGATGTCTCCTCGTGGTTGATGGAAAACGGCAATTATAGGCACCCCAAGCGGAAAACGCGAGGGGCGGCAACAGGCACGTGCTACTGCGGCCCCAACAGGCCGGCCAGCAGGAGGCTCGTGCCGTTTAGCGCCGCGTGCAGCGCGACGAATTGGCGCGATGCGGCGCGTGCGCCAGTACAGCGTTCCCAGCGCCAATGCCAGGAAGAAAAGCGGCAGCGGGTCGGGAGCGATGCCGGAACCCTTCGACAGCAGCCGAAGCCCGATCTGCATCGCGTATGTTGGGACCACAATGGCGGCAAACACCCCGACCCCCAGCCGGACATCGCGAAAGACCTTCCGCGGGCACCAGCCGAAGTCGGCGGCGGTCGCGCCGATGCGCCATCGCAGAAGGCCGATGGCGACGACGACGGTCAGGCATCGCGCTATCGTGTCGCCTAGTAATGCCGGGATGACAACCTCCGGTTGTATCGCCGTCTTAGTTCGGAAATGCATGCCGGCAAACACGAGCGAGCTCAACAGCACGGGACCGAGCCCCCTGGGCGTCCATCGCCGTAGCGCCGGAAGTTTTCGTCGCCAACGCCGCCCTGCCCGCTCGAGCCAACCCTGCAACAAAACGCGGAAGAAGAACTCCTCGGCCACCGGCGCTACGACAACCGCCGAAAACACGCATAGCAGGACGATCCCCAGGCCGCCTTCCGACATCAGGCGGGCGATGACGTGTTCGGTGGTGGCCTTTTCCACATGACCGGCCGCCGCGGCAGCCCCGGGCGCTGCGATTCGCCGGGCATACCCAATCGCCGCCGATTGCAGGAGTAGATAGACGGCAACCACCAGCACGAGATCCAGCGCCTCCCATGGCACCGGCCGACGCAGCGCAAAGGGCGTCCATCGCCACACCGCCCAAACCAGGCCAACCAGCAAGCAGGCCGCAACGGCAACCATCGCCGCCAGCGACGCCGGGCCCGGCAAGACTCCTGCAGCGGCGAGAAACATAAAAAGCACCCCAGCGTAAAATCCGGGCGGCGGACCCTATCGCTGCAGCAGCCGGACGGCCGCGCGGATGTAAACCACGCCGGAGTATACCGTCAGCGCTACGGCCGACCAAACCGACATGACTAGCACCCACCAATACCACGGCTGGGGCCCTTGGGTCGGCTGGCTTCGCGAAAGGTAATAGAGACATGCCCCGGCGGCCACGCATTGCAGGACCATCTTCAGCTTGCCCGACATCTTTGCCGAGAAATCCGAGCCCCGGTCTTCGATGAAGCTCCGCAAGGCCGTCACCAGCAACTCGCGACCGACGATCACCACGACCATCCAGGCCCGCAGTCCCCACGGCACGGCGAGCATGGTGGGCACGCCTGCAAGGAAGATGAATGTGCCGCAGACGATCACCTTGTCGGCGAAAGGATCCAGAATGCGGCCGAGCGTCGTCACCTGACCGTACTTCCTGGCATAGTACCCGTCAAGCCAATCCGTTCCCGCGGCAACGATGAACAGGCCCAAGCTCGTCAGATAGTACCCCCCAGCGATAAAGCCGAAGAGGATTATCGACAGGATCAACCGTAGAAAGGTGAGTTGGTTGGGCAGATTGAACATGACCGCTCTGATTCGAGCGGTGCCGGTCGCATCGCTGGCCATAACAGATCAATCCCTTTGTCCGAGTTTAGAACTGCCCGGCAGGCCGAGCCGCCATCACAGCCCGTCTCAAAGGGGACAGTCCCATTTTCGCCGACACGAAAACAGGCGACGTCCTCCCGCTAAACGACTGCTATTAGATCATAACCTTCCGCTGCGACAACCTCACATGGCACAATCTGTCCCGGCACGAGCCGCTCGGCCGTCACGTACACGTGACCGTCCACCTCCGGCGCATCGGCATAGGTGCGGCCGACATAGGCGTTCGCCTGGCCGCAAACCGGCCGGTCGATCATCACGTCCACGCGTCGGCCCACCTGTGCGGCACTGTACGCAAAGGCGATTTCTTGCTGCATTTGCATCACTCGATCATGCCTGGCTCGTTTCACATCTTCCGGCAAGTGGCCGTCAAGCTGCTCTGCTGCCGTGCCGGGCTCGCCGCAAAAGACAAACGCGCCGAGCCGCTCGAATCGCTGCCGCCGCACAAAATCCAACAGATCGTTGAATTGCTCCTCGGTCTCGCCCGGGAAACCGACCATTACGGTGGTCCGAAGCGCCAGGCCGTCGATACGCTTGCGGAGGCGTTCGAGCAACGCTTCCGTCTCCCGGCGATCAACCCGCCGCCGCATCCGGGCGAGCACCGCATCGTTAATGTGCTGCAACGGCAGGTCGAGATACGGCAGTATCTTTGATCCGCCGGCAACGACGTCGATCAACTCATCCGTGATGTGCATCGGATAGAGATACATCAGGCGAATCCACGCCAACCCTTCGACCCGATCCAGACGTTGCAGGAGTTGAGCCAGTTGCGGCTTGCCGCAGGCGTCGACGCCGTAAAATGTCGTGTCCTGGGCGACCAACACAAGCTCCCTGACGCCGTCGGCAGCCAACTGCTCGGCTTCGGCGACGACCTGTTCGACCGGCTTGCTGGCGTAAGGGCCGCGCATCAGCGGGATCGAGCAGAACGCACACAGCCGGTTGCACCCCTCGGCGATCTTCAAGTACGCCAGGTGCGGAAGCGTGATCCGACGGCGTCCGTGTCAGGCAACGGCGTGCTCGGGGCCGGCCGGAACACCGCCCGGTGCTCGCGCTGACCGCGGTTCATACGCCCGACCGCCAGGGCCACTTCGTCGCGCGCGAAGACACCGATCAACTGGTCGATTTCGGGGTACTTCTCCAACAGCTTCGCCTTGTCACGCTCGGCAAGACAACCGGCCACAACGACCTTGCCGACGCGGCCTCGTCGTTTCAGGCGGAGCATCTCCTCGATCGCGACACATGATTCCGACCGAGCGTCGGCGATAAAACCACATGTGTTAATCACCACGAGTTCGGCGCCGTCGGGCTCGGACACCATGCGGTAGCCGTCGGCCTCGAGTAGCCCCGCCATCCGCTCGCTGTCGACGAGGTTTTTGGGGCAACCCAGGCTGACCAGGGCGAACGTGCGGCGGGGATGTTTCTTACAAACCACTTTGTCAGTGAGGGGCCTGCGAGTCTCTTGGGCGACGGCATGCGGAGCGTGCCTGCTACTGATGGTACTCGACTCGGCGCCGGCGGGTAAGTGGCACGCTGGGGCCGCTTGCCATATCGGAATGCTCCGCTAAAATAGTGTACATAAATATACTTATCTCGGCTGTGTGCCGGCCTCCGGCACGGTGGCCTACGAGGGATAACCATGCTGTCCGAATACACCCGCGAGGAGCTTGCGTCCGGCATGGACCGGGTGGTCGATGAGGTCCTCGGAACCGCCGGCGTCGAGGGGCCGCCGGTCGACGCCTTCACGGTCGCCCGGTCGCTGGACATCGTCATTGCCTTGGACGATCGACAGCAGGGGAGGGCACGCTACGTCCGGCGCTGCGACCGCCGACTGCGGCGGAGCCGGCCGACGATCCTCCTGCGACCCGAGCCGCGGTGGGAGCGGCAACAGTGGGCCATTGCCCACGAGATCGGCGAGCACGTGGCCTGTCGCATATTCGCCCAATGGGGGGTCGATCCCCGCGAAACGCCGCCTAACGCCCGCGAAGTCGTGGCCAACAACGTTGCGGGACGCCTTTTGCTGCCGAGCGAATGGTTTGCATCCGATGCCGCGGCACTTGGGTGGGACCTATTCGGTCTAAAATCGCGATATGGAACGGCGAGCCATGAGCTGATCGCGCGGAGGATGTTGGAACTGCGTCCAACGGTGATTATTAGCGTCTTCGACCACGGCTGCATCTCGTGGCGGAGAAGCAACCTTCCCGGCCGCGTTCCGGGCCCCTCGGAGGCCGAACTGGAGTGTTGGCGCGGGTCCACCACGACAATCGGCCGCTCGAAGGCCGCCAAGGGCCGGCGAGGATCCGTGGTTGGCCCATTCACGAGGACGGCTGGAAACGCGAAATCCTCCGCACCGAGATCGATGCGTGCGCGTTGGAGTTCTGCGAGTAGCTGTCCGCGCCAGGATGGTCTATAGCCCCTCTCGCGTGGTTCTTGTGGTCCCAGAACGCCCGACGCATACTAGGGGATTCCCTGCCTGGCAAACCCTCCGGTCATAGAGAAAGAGGAGAATCGTTCGTGGTCGATCATTCCGCGTTGGCGCCGAAGCTTGATGCTGTCCTGTATCCACAATCCATTGCCGTCGTCGGGGCGTCGACTCGGCCAGGCACCGTCGGCAACGACATTTTTCGCAACTTGCTGTACGCCGAGTTCAACGGCTCGGTATATCCGATCAACCCCAAGGCCACGTCGGTCCTCGGCGTTCACAGCTACCCTTCGCTGGCCGACATCCCGGCAAGCGTCGACATGGCCGTGATGATTATTCCCGCCGCCGCGATACTAAAGGCGGTCGACGAGGCGATTGCCAAAGGGGTCAAGGCGATCGTAGTCATTTCCGCCGGGTTCAAGGAGGTTGGGCCCGAAGGGCGCGCAGCTCGAACTTCGCCTGCGCGACAAGGTCCGCGCGGCCGGCATTCCGCTGATCGGCCCGAACTGCCTGGGCGTAATCAATACCGATCCGGCGGTCCGCATGAACGCCGCTTTCGGCCGCAAGATGCCGTCGGCCGGCAATCTGGCCTTCATCTCGCAGAGCGGCGCGCTGTGTACTTCGGTTCTCGATTACGCCGAAGAACGGCAGATGGGGTTCAGCAAGTTCATCAGCTTCGGCAACAAGGCCGATGTCAACGAAATCGATCTGCTCGATTATCTCGCCCGCGACGACAAGACTTCGGTCATCGCTATGTATCTGGAAGACGTTACCAACGGCCGGCGTTTTATCGAGACCGTCAGCGACATCTTTTGGGACACCCACAAGCCGATGTTGTGTCTGAAGTCGGGCCGGTCGCCCGAGGGGGCGAAGGCCGTCAGCAGCCACACCGGCTCGCTGGCCGGAAGCGATTCGGTTTACGACGCCCTGCTGCTGCAAAGCGGCGTGCAACGCGTCGACACGATCGCCGAACTGTTCGACTATGCCGCCCTGTATACCACGCAGCCGCTTCCACGCGGCGGCCGCGTGGCGATCGTCACCAACGCCGGTGGCCCGGGCATCATGGCCACCGACGCCGCCGTGCGCCACGGCCTGACGCTGGCCGAAATCAGCGACGCGACGAAGGAGAAACTCAAGGGCTCGCTGCCGGTAACCGCCTCGCTGCGCAACCCGGTCGACGTGATCGGCGATGCCCGCGCCGACCGCTACAAGGCGGCGGTGCGGACCGTGCTCGAGGACGACAACGTCGACATGGGCATCGTCATCCTCACGCCACAGTCGATGACCGATATCGAAGAGACCGCGGCCGTAGTGCCCGAGGCCGTCAAAGGGATCAATAAGCCTGTCGTCTGCGCGTTCATGGGCGCCAAGGACGTGGCCCCTGGCGTAAAGATCCTTCGCGCCGCGGGCGTTCCGAATTACGCCTTTCCCGAGGATGGCGTCAAGAGTCTTGCGGCCGCCAACTGGCTCGTAACTGCCCATGAAATTCCGCGGCGCAAGATGCCCGTTTTCAACGATCTCGACGTGGAGGGGGCAAAGAAGATCGTTGCCGACCTGCTCCGCGGGCACGAGGAGCGGTATCTGACCCAGGCCGACTGCCGCCCGTTGCTGGAATGCTATCGTCTCCCGCTGCTGCGCAGCGGTGTGGCCAAGAACGCGGGGGAAGCGGCGAAAATCGCCGAGTCGTTTGGCAAGCCCGTCGTGATGAAGGTAATGTCGGCCGACGTCGTGCACAAGTACGACGCTGGCGGCGTGATTCTGAATGTTCATGGCGCCGAGGAAGTCGCGCAGCGTATAGGAAGATCGTCGCGAATGTGGAGAAGGCGATTCCTGGGGCGAAAATCGAAGGGCTCCTGGTCGAAGAGATGGCCGGGAAGGGCGTCGAGGTGATCCTTGGCGCGAGCCGTGACCCGCGGTTCGGCCCGCTGATGATGTTCGGCCTAGGCGGCACGTTGGTCGAGGTGCTCAAGGACGTTTCGTTCCGCTTGGCCCCGATGTGGCAGATTTCGGCCGAGCGCATGGTGCGGCAGATTCGCTCGTTCAAGGTGCTCGACGGCTTCCGCGGCGATCCGCCGTCGGACGTGCCCGCCATCGTCGACACGCTCCTAAGGCTTTCGACGATGGTCTGCAACCACCCGGAAATCTCGGAGTGTGACATTAACCCCTTGATCGTCCACGCCGAAGGCAAGGGGTGTTCAGTAGCGGACAGCCGCATCATGCTCCGGCCGCTAAAGTAACGCCCCGGCGGGCACTGTCCCCTTTAACCCGCTGACGATGACCTCCTGGTAGCAGCCAAGAAAACCGAGCGGCCCGATCAAGCGTCGATCGGGCCGCTTCAGAGCATCGTAAAGGAGCCGGCCCAAGCCCGCGTCGCGAGCGAGTCAACGGCCGGAGCTCTTACGGGACTATTTGCAGCAAGCAGGCGCACAGCACTCGGGCTGGCAGGCGGCGGCCGCTTCGCAGCACTTCGGCCGGCAGCAGCGGGCCTTGTGGCAGCGCTCTTTGCAGCAACGAGCCTTGTGGCAGCGCTCTTTGCAGCAGCGGGCCTTGCAGCAGCGCTCGGCGCAGCAGGTAGCCGCTTCGCAGCACTTGGGGGCCTCGCAGCACTTCGGCGCTTCGCAGCAAGCCGGGCGCAGCACTTCGGCCGGCAGCAGCGGACCTTGTGGCAGCGCTCTTTGCAGCAGCGCTCTTTGTGGCAGCGAACCTTGCAGCAGCGCTCGGCGCAGCAGGTAGCCGCTTCGCAGCACTTGGGGGCCTCGCAGCACTTCGGCGCTTCGCAGCAAGCCGGGGCGCAGCACTTCGGCCGGCAGCAGCGGGCCTTGTGGCAGCGCTCTTTGCAGCAACGCTCGCGGTGGCACTTCACCTTGCAGCACTTCACCTTGCAGCACGGCTCGCAGCAAGCGGGCGCACAAGGGGCACAAGCCTGCGGGGCGACGCACGCGGCCGGCGCACAACAACCATTGCCCAGGAGTGCGGCCTGGGAAGCCGAGACGCCGATCGCCGCCAACAAGGCGGCCGCAAACAGCGTCGTCAAAAGAATACGACGGGACATGGAGGTGCTCCTTTGGTTAGGAAAAACATTGTGGGACAACTGCGCATTCGGCGCAGATAGGGAGGATAGGTCCAATCTAGCACCTGCTATCGACGAGGCTCGCCACACTTCCTTAGCCCGACAACCCAAGTCAACCATAAATCGCAGATTACCCAGACTGTTTATGCTAGATGTTCCGTCCGTAGGGTCTGACAAGAAGCAGTGACGCGGAAAGCAGCGTGGCGGGAGGGATGATCGCGAAGCTGCGAAAACGCGAAATCCGCGGGACTGTCCCAATTTGCGTATCAGCGAAAATGGGACTGTCCCGTTTGACGCCCGCTTGTCTTCGCGTTTTCGCCCTTTCATGTCTTGGCGATCGGCTTCCGATGGAAACCGCAACAAGACTTGTCAACGTCCGGCTGTGCCGGTAGTGCCGAATCTGCGGACCAGTCGGGCACCGCGTCGCAGCGGACTCCTCCCGGACCGCACCTTCACAACAAAATTGACCTACGGTTGCACAGCGGTGGACGATGTCGGCACCGGGGGATTGTCCCCTTTGGAACGTCAGGCCGGAACGGAACAGGTTATATGGAAGGCACGACAATCCAGCAGAACAACGTTTACTCCCGCCTCGCCAGCGACCCGGACCTATGCGAGATTGTCGACCTGTTCGTCGAAGAGATGCCGGGCCGCGTGGCGGCGTTTCTCACACAACTCGACGCAGCCGATTGGGAGGGTCTGCGTCAGACCGCCCACCAGCTTCGAAGCGCCGCCGGCAGCTACGGTTTCGACGCCATCTCGCCCTATGCCGGACGACTTGAATCGGCAATCCGCGACGGCCAGACCGAAGCGGAGATCCACGCTGCCGTCAACAAGCTCGTCGACCTCTGCAACCGCGTCCGCTGCGGGACCCCGTAGCGGGCATTCTCCGCATGCCGTAACCGGCCTGGACATTGCCCGATTTTCGCGTCAGCGAGAACAGGACTGCCCCTCTGATACCCCAATTGTCCGTTATCGGCTACCCTTGACAGGCGTTACCGAAGGCTGTTACAGTTGCACCGGCATCAATCCTCCCGCCCTACCCGCCCGCCCCGAGCTTTTGCGCCGCCCTTCCTGTCACCTGTGCGCAACAGCATTACGTGCGCCGACCTCATTGCGAAAGGAGAGCGAGCCATGACACGGTTCACTTTCCTGTTACTCGCCGGGACCTTTCTATGCGGTACACCAGATGCACGCGCCGACTGGCGCGTTTGGACAACGAGCCAGACTCGCCGCGTGCTCCGAGACGATCCGGCGGAGACCGGCACGGCGGTCAACATCAAAATTGTTCGGAACGAGTGGCGGAGCTTCCAGATTCTGATGTGCGCGGACGAACGGGTAAGTCGCGTCAACGTCGTCGCGGGCGATTTGGTGGGGCCCGGCGGCGACGTGCTTCCTGCCGCCGATGCGCGCCTTTACCGCGAGCACCAATTGCACATTACCATCCCAACCTATCGGAACGACCAGTTCAAGCCTGGCTGGTATCCCGACGCCTTGATTCCGTTTGTCCACCCAGTCACAAAGAAACCACTCAGCGGCGCCGCGTTTCACGGCCGTTCCGTTCGATCTTCCGGCCGGTCAAACACACGGATTCTGGGTCGATATCTACGTTCCGGCTGGCGCGAAACCAGGACAATATCGGGGCACGTACCGGGTTACGGCAGAGCAGAACGGCGCACCCAGCGGTTCGCGCGTGGTCGAGGTTCCGGTGACGCTCACCGTGTGGGATTTCGAGCTGCCGGCAACGCCGAGCGCACCGACCGACTACGAATCGATGAAGGCAGGAATACGGCGATACTATCAGGAACGCGAGAGGCGAGGAAAGCAGAAACGCCCGCCGGATTGGAATGCTGTTTTTGCCCAATGCGCCCAAACGCTCAGCGATCATCGCTTCACCCCTGAGCCGGGTTTCGACATTCGGCCTGTGGCCGAGCCTAATGGCTCGTTTCGCGTTCCTGACCAGCAGATTCACGCACTGCGCGAGTTCGTCGACCGCTATCACGCCAACGCGCTGAGTATCGTGCATCCGCGGAACGTCGTGAAGGATCCCGATCGCCAACGGGCGAAGCTTGATGCCTGGCTGGCTGGTTTCGACCGGGCCGCCAAGCAACTCGACCGGCCCGAGGTACTCTTCTATCTCTGGTTGAAGGACGAGCCGAATGATCGCGAGGCATACGACTATGTGCGCAAGTGGGGGCGAGCCATCCGCGAGGCGCATTCGGTGGTCAAGGTGTACGTCACCGAGCAGCCGCAACCGCAGGAGAACGGGAAATGGGGCGACCTGTACGGAGCCGTTGATATTTGGTGCCCCTTGACCGCGCTTTTCGAGCCCGAGGCGGCGGCCAAACGGCAGGCGCTGGGCGAAATAGTCTGGGCGTACACCGTGCTGTGCCAGGGCGGCAAGAAGAACGTTTGGTGGCAGACCGATTTTCCGTTGGTCGATTTGCGTGCGACAGCGTGGATCATGTGGCGTTATCGGATCACCGGGCTGGCGTACTGGGCCGGCTTGGTCTACTGGCATGAAGTCGACGATCCTTGGACGCAGCCATTGAACTACTACAAGCACCGCGGCGAGGGTGAAGCCGAGCATCCAGCGACGCACCCATTGGATTATCAGCCGAAGTATAACGGCGAGGGCATGCTCGTTTATCCCGGCCCCGACGTAGGTTACGACGGCATCGCCCCCAGCATACGCCTGAAGGCTCTGCGCGATTCGCTCGAAGACTACGAATACCTAGTCATGCTCCAACGCCCGGGATTATCGGCCGAGGCCCAAAAGATCGTTCAGCCTCTGGCCGAATCGTGGTTCCACTGGGATGCCAACCCTGAGCACTACGACCGGGCTCGGGCGAAACTGGCCCGATTGATTCTGGAGGCAACGCCCTGCAAGCGAGCCCGGATAAGCCGCTGATGCCCCGGTTTCCATCCCCAAGAACTGGACTTGTCCCTTTGTGCGTCCGACGCGCCACCGACCTTCAACAAGGAAGTGCGTCTAGGATCCAGGATACGCCCTGATGCCGCGATTGTCCTCCCGACCCCGTATCCGCCCCGAAAAGACTTCCCGACCCCGTATCCGCCCGACCCTCCTTGTTGGTGCGTGGCGTCATTCTGAGCCATGACGCCGAATCTTCACAATTCGTTGGTTCACCACGTCCACATCAACCGCGTTGTCGCTTGGCCAGCCCAAACGCCAGGTCAGAAGCTGCTCGGTGTGCTGGGAGTCTGAACTCAGCGGAGCCGCCGGCCAATACAAGACAATCAAGTCATCGCCCTCAAATGCCACGCTCTTAACAACCATGCCATGCTGCGCTGGTCCAATAAGGTCATAAGTCATGTTGGCGTCCTTCGTCAAAGGTACGACGCTGAGGAGATCGCACTCGTGGTATCCCTCATCCTCATATTTGTCTTTTACCATGCACAAGCGGAAACAGCCATCGTACGCCATCGTCGGACTTTCCTTCGTCCGTTGCAGAAGCGTCTGCCGCGCTGCCGAGTTGCCAGTAGCCACCTTTTCCAAGAGCGTATCCCACTCTGATCTGCGCTCGGTGCAGCCAGAGAATAAGAGAGGCAATCCACATACGACCACCAACAGTTGCAGTTTCAATTTTCGCATGGAGCGTCGCCTCCCAATTCGGCAACTCATCTACAGGTTACATCCACTCAAGCTAGTAATGGCCTGTGGCAACTAGCGGGGTTCCCCTTTTCGTACTCGTTAGCGCGGCGGCACTTCATGTGGCGGGGGGCCCATCTTCTCGGCTGCCATCTTAAGCGCGACCAGATACGGCACCGGCTCGCTGCCGAGTGCATTGAGTACGGTTCCGCCGGCGGTGAAGCAATACGTTACCCAGTCGGGTTGACCATACTTCTCCAAGGCGGTTCCGCCTTCGCCGCCACCGACGTACACTTTGATGCCGGCATCAGTCATGCGCTTCAGTTGAGGAATGAATTTTTCGTGCCTTCGGCGAACTGACTTTGCTCAAACATGCCGAAAGCCACCTCTTTTGCCCGCCGCCCTAAGTCATTTTCGGAGAATCGCTTGGCTACGCGTATTTCGATTTGCCAGCAATTTGTCAGCACTTTTGTCAGCAAATGTTACGCACACCCCCCTGAAGCACCGCTGACCACAGGAAAAAGCTTAGCCAGTTGTATCCTACGTGTTTCACTTTCCCGGTTTTAGCTTTTGATGAATGACCATTAGTGCGACGATTGCACCCCAGTCTAGCGCACGGAACTGCTCGGCAATTTTAACTTGGTCAACACCCCTCAACTGCAATTCCTCGATGAATTCTGCGAAAAGCATTCCTGCCCTGGAAAGGTTTGGGCGATTCATGCTATCCATTACGATTAAGCTGCCATTAAATGAGGTAAGGATGGCAACAAACGACGATAGGGCCAGCGGCGCGACGGCTTCACGCTTGCCCATGTCGAAGTCATCAATCATGACGAGATTTCGTCTGGCCTTCTCATCCGAGAGTGTGGTGGCACAATTCCGTTCATCACCAGTCATTTGGTTCCACGCTCCGCTATCCCGCAGTCGCTGAAGTAGTTCGTGTCGATAGCCCATAGCCACATTCTCCGATAAAATAGCGGTCACCGAAGAGCGGCAACCGGCAACGCCTTGCTCGAAATTGCACACGGACCATTCACTCTTCAAGCAAATACTTGACTGCCTTGCCAGCTTCGGAACTCTCCGCCGACGCAATCTGCTGCTTGACGAGAGCTAACATGGACTGAATCGGGACAATCTTTCCTTCTTCGGTCATTCGCTGGTCGAGCAGAACGAACTGAATGCCAGCGGAATAAAACTGCTCCAACTGCCCATCGAGTTCTCGGTAGCTCATCGGAGAAACACGATGCAGTTCTTTGTACCGTCCCCTATTCATCTCCTCTGCGTCCTCTTCGTCGGACCAAATGCAAAAGAGCGATTGTCCGTCCAACTTGCGAAGCAGCAGCCCCTGGTCGTTTTCCAGCACATAGCAGTAGCCACCACCTGTATCGTAAAGCTCGATTGCCGCATCCAGTTTCTCCTCCAAAGCGTTCGCCTCTGTTTGTAAGCTTCGAGCATTGGCCACGTCTCCGAATGCCATTGCAGTGGTTGCCCGTACCCGAACGTCCAATGTCCCAGCGTATGCGCCCAACAGCGGTAGCTTGCCTGGTATGTCTGGTAGGTATGCACCTAAGGTTGCAATAAACATCGTCTTTTGGCCACTACTATCCGCTTGCTGGTATGTGGGCAACCATGCCTCCGCTGCTAGCTTTGTCTTTTCCTCTCCTATGTTCACTCGTAGAAGCCATTGCGAAAACCACGCTGTCTTGTCCTCAGTGACGTAACAGAGTTCTCTTGCCGCGACAATACCACGCACGGACTGATAAAACCATATTGCATCGGTACACATAAGCAGTGAGCCTAAGTATCCGTGTCCAGGATATTTCTGGTCCGGCCACTGATTATCAGGCACATTAGTGAAGTACTTCATAACGTGCCCATCAAACCAGTCGTTGCCATCCTGCTCCAATTGTGTATGAAGCGACTTCGCCACGTATACGCCGTCGGAGCGACCAAGCTGATCCGCCAACTCCTGACCTAAGCGTTGGTAAATCTCGTCGTTCGGATTGATCGCGCTAGGCATCTGCAGCCATTTCCTCTTCTATGGCATTGCGCCAATTCGGATTCTTGAGTTCAGTGAATATCGCCTCCCAACATCTGGACCACCATCCCTGCCGGAACAGCGATTCAAGCGGGTGTATCTCCGCGCCGAGGATTACTCCCATTTCGTCTGCGGCTTTGCGACCTACCGCGGGCGCAAATTCTTTCAAGCTGTTTGGCTTAAGCCAATCTCTGCAACGTTGCCAAGACTCGACAAACGATACTGGACGAGAATATATTTGGCACACGCCCTCCAGCAACAAACCAAGATAGCGATCGTACCCTTCTCGCCTGTCCCAAAAACCGTCCAATCCTTCCGCCTTTGAAGCATAAAGTAGCATCGCACCCTCAGCGTGGATGATCGAAACGCACGCCATGTGCTGCCCCAGATCTAGGGCCATGATCCGATCCTTCAATGGTTGGAATTGGTGACGAAGCAGATGTTGCCGTTCTTCTTCCAAAGAGACGTTGAGAAAACGTTGTGCAACGGTGAAGAATGTGTAGAACTCGTCCCGCAGGGTAAGGAGATAATCAGGTGACTCCTCGCGTTTCTCGCGGCTCTCGTTGATAAAGGCGTTTAGCCTTTGGCAGACGGTCTTGTTGGCCTCCTGCGTAACTGCATTCCAACGCGCTATTTTGCCCGACAGCACGTCCCACAAGCCCATGATTCCGCTCCTCAATACGTCGGTGGTTCAACTGCGCATTACCTGCTGACTCACCTCCGGGGTGGAAACAGGAGAAAGGAAATTGGTCCGAGCAAAATGGTTACTCGCCATAGACCCGGGCTACCATGCGCGAACGCTGCAATGGCACCGCACAGCGCCCACGCAAAACCCAGTAACCAGAAAAGTGTCTCCACGACGGACCCCCCACTTTCTTAGGTCGGTGTAGGGCAGTTGGCAACACGGGTCGCCATCCTACCTCTTCCGATGCTGGGTGGCAATAACCCACCGCTGAAGGAGCGACCTTGCCGTGCCGCTTACGCCTTCGCGCTACGGGCTGTTTGCCGTCATGCACTTTTGCCTATGCGGCGATGCTTCATGTTATCAGCCATCGCCCGCAACATGGAAACGCGACCCAAGGTCGTTTGGCGGTGGCGACGTGATCTGGCAAGGTCGCGAACACGAGCGTCGTCTTACGCAATGGCGTGCTCGATACATACGAAGACCACGTGGTGCGGGACGAAACGGATCGCCAGACTGCCGACGCACTCAGCGCCCGCGCCTTGTTTTCTAGGCAAAACGGATCGAGCTTGCTGACAAGCACAAACACTACTTTGCTGACAAATGCAAACACGCCTTTTGTCAGCAGTTTGTCAGCAAACACGAGCTTAGACCAGTCGGAACGGGTAGCATAGGCAGCTTAGGTCGATTTGTGGCCAGCCGGACGTTCCATCCCCTCTGCTGCCATCTTGAGTGCGACGAGATAGGGCACGGGCTCACTTCCTAAAGCATTCAGGACTGTGCCACCGGCCGTAAAGCAGTACGTGACATAGTCTTGTGTACCGTACTTGTCTAGAGCCGTCCCGCCTTCACCACCCCCCACATAGACTTTTATTCCGGCGTCCTTCATCCGTTTCAGTTGAGGAATAAATTTCTTGGTGCCGGCCTCGAAACGCGGGTCTTCAAACATCCCGAAGACGCCGTTGTGAAAAACGACGGCGGGCGGCGTGTCGGTTTTGTGGGCGGTGATGAAGTCGCTCACGACCTTCTCGTACAGGGCGCTCGATTTCGGACCGACGTCGAACTGCTGGTTGCCGGGCCCGATGCTGTCCGAAACGCGGCCGTCCTGGAGCACGAAGTCGACGGGCATAATGAACTCGATGCCCTTCTGCCGGCCCTCGGCGAGCATCCTCTTCGCCTGTTCGATCCGCAGGCGCGGAATGAAGTAGGGCTTGTCCTTGTGCGCCGGGTCTTCCGACAGCCCAAGATCGAACTGCTGGCCATCGAGTTCGGCGGCGGCCTTCCTCAGCGCCATTGCCAGCGAGCCGGCCGCGATCACGGTGCGAATCCTGCCGCGATCGATCATCGCCTGAAGATCGTCGAGCTTGTCGATCTTCAGCCCGCTAAAAACGACCATTCGGGCGTTCAGGCACTCCTTCAGATGACCGTCGAACTGCTCGGCCTCATATCTACCCAGTGCGACCATCTCCATCGCGGCCGGCACGACCACGCTCGACGCATCGAGGCTGCCGGCGGAAAAGGCCTCATGGACGTAGACCTTCGCCACCTTGTCGGCGAACTCATTGGCCAGCTTGGCCAGCTTTGCGGCCAGCCCGTCCACGTCGGCCGCCGTGGCTTTCCACAGCACCCGCTCGACGTCGTACTTTCGTGTGTTTTGCAGCACGATGACGCTGCCCGGCGGGCTTTGGGCGATCGTCCGGGCGGCGTCCGCCTTGATCGTCGTGGTGGCCGGATCGAGCCAGTCGTCGATGAACGTCACTTGGCAGCCGAGAATCTCGCCGAGCCGGGCGGCGACCTTATTGAGCGACTTTTCCGGGTCGCGGCCGATGTGGCCGAAAATCACTTGTTTCCAGCCGCGCTGCCGGCCAAACGCCAGCGTTTCTTTCATTGACCGCAGCCGGATGTCGCCATCGCCCACGTTCGGTCCCGGTTTCGCGTCGACGTTGCCGCGGACGAGCACCGCCGTGCCGCTGGGCAGCTTGCCCAGGCAGTCGACGCGGGGGATTGCGTTGAGATAGTCTTCGAGCGTCAGTCGCGGCGCGTTGTCGGCCCCCAACAACTTGCGGCACCAGGCGGCCATCGCTTCGGTGGTGATCGGCATCGGCAGTTCCTCCATCAGAGTCCGACGATTTTCGTTCCCAAGTTCAGAAATGGTGGAAGATAGCAGATTATCGCGGGACCGACCAGGGGCGGGCTAGTGGCGAGTGGTTAGTGGCGAGTGGATAGCGGCCGGAAAGTCGAGCCCGATTCCGGCGCCCCGAGTTTCCAGCCCCGAGTCCCCAGCCCCGAGTCTCCGAGAGGTGCTCCCGGCGTCAAAAGGGACAGTCCACGAGCGTGCCTGCTACGGTTCCACCTTCCAGGCGGTTAGGCCCTTTTCCGACGCGAGGATCAGCGCCGGCTGGCCGTTGATCTCGACCGTGGCCAGGCCCTGGAGCGCCACGCCGGAATTGAACGCGTCCAGCGGCATGCCGTCGGCGGCAAGGACGTGGACCGAACCGTCGGGCCCCGGCAGAATCCACTGGCCCGGCCCTTCGCGGGTGAGTTTCCCGGGGATGATCGGCTCGATCGGCTTGGTCTGTGCGCCCGACGGCAGTGCATAATGCCACAGCTCGCGGCCGTCGAGCGAGAAACCGACGGCCACCTCCTCGCCCACTTTCTCGGCGGCCAGTCCGCACCACAGCGGCTTCTTGTCGCCGCGGAGATCAGCCGCGACGATCCAATGGAGCGTCCTCTTCGGAACGGTAATGTTGCCTTGAGTCTGGCCTTGGGCGTCGAGCACTGCCAGCGACCCGGTGTTGTTGGTGCAGTAGAGGTTGCGGCGTCCCTTGCCGTCGGCCGCGCCGATCGCCATGCCGAAGACGTTGGCCAACTCGCGGTTGCGCCAGATGCTTTCGCCCTTAAGCGAGGCGCACTGCACTCCCACCACGCCCCAATAGCCGACATACAGTTTCAGCGTGCCGTCGCCGCCGAGGTCGCCAAGTTCGACATCCGATATGCCGCTATGCGGATTTTCCAGGGCATTTTCCGGGTAGCTCGCCACCATGTTCCAGTCGTTGTCCAGCACATGGCAACGCTGTTGCGAGACCATCCAGGCGACGGTATACCGCCTACCATCGGCGCCGACCGCGGTGCGAAGATTGCCCACGGCCTCCTTCTCGCTAATGTTTAGCTTGTGCAGGGCGATCAGACGGCCGTCAAGTCCTATTTCCGCCACCGACCTCCAGTTTTCGACCACTGCCAGCCGCGGCGTGCCGTCCTTGCCCGGCATGACGCAGATATTGCCCGGCGATCTCAGATCGGTCGACGTCCATAGTTGCGTCAGTTTCATGGTTGCCGGGTCGCTTTTTGCGCGGGCTTCGTGTCGGGAACCCACTCGCCGCCGGCATTCTCCGTGGCGGGCACGGCCGGCTCATCCGCCATCTTGTCCAGCTTTTCGGCATACTGGCGCAAGTGTTCGAGTTGCTCCTGATACTGCGCCAGCAGCGGCTGGTACACGTCTTTGCCCGCGATAATCTTGTCGAGCACTTCCGGCAGGACGTCGGCCTCCTTCTCATCCGCGCCGAGGAAGTAATACTGCACGATTCCCTTGGCGTCGACCAGCAGCGTCGTCGGAAAGCCGCCGATTTTCAGGACACTCGCGATTTCCGTGCTGTCGCCGCGGAGGATTGGTATGTCCACCTTCAGATCTGCGAATTCCTTGGTCAGTTGTTTATTGCGGACTTGAGGGCCGTCGGCGCTGACCGCGTAGAACGCGACGCCGGGGTCGTTCTTACGGCTCTGATACACCTTTTGCAGTTCCGGCAGACTCTGCTTGCAGTAGCCGCACCACGTGGCCCAGAAGTCGAGGACGGTCGCCTTGCCGGCCAATGACGCCCGCGTGATCGGCTTGCCGTCAAGAGCAGTGAAGGTGAAATCGGGCAGCGGTTTGCCCAACAACTGCGCAATGTGCGGCGGCACGAAGAACTTCACGATCTCGGCCTTTGGCGGTATTTCAAAAGCAAATGCCTTCGGGTCGACCGGCGCATTGAGCCGGGCGCCGGACAGTTCCGCGACGACTGAGTATTTATCTGCCGCGCTGTCGCCGAGAAGCTGTTGCAATAGTTCCGATGGATAGACGACGCGACGCAGCACCAACGACTCCTGATCGATCCACAGCGTCGCCGCGCTGTCGGGCGTTCGGATCTTCACGCGGTAGCAATCGCGCCCCTCGATCTGACCTGGCTCGCCCAACTCCGGCTCCGCGGCGTTGCGCAACAGCGCCGCCAACGGATCGTCGGCCAGAAGGAACAGCAACTGCGGCGGCAAGCCGACCAGATCGGCGATGTTCATGGCCAGTTGCGGTTCGCGGCGAAACACCCTGAGGTCGATTTTCGCCGGCGCCGGCTTCTCCAGCACTTCGTTCGGAATGCTGGCGATTGCGGCCAGCAGCTTGTGCCCGTCGCAGGCCAACGTCACCTGGTAGGCCGTGACGCGCAGCTTGTTCGGCCGAACCAACGCCACGGCGAGATCGACCGACTGATCGAAAACCCGCGCGTTGCCGGCCTCGGCCACCAATCGCAGTTTCGCGTCATCGCTATAGCTCGAGGCGTTCCGATACGCGTCGACCATGCGGGTGAGCACTTGACGGGCGGTAATGGCGGCGGGCTTTGCGGTTTTCTCGGCGGCGACCTTCGACGTTGCATCGGCCGCCGGTGTTGCGTCGTCTGGCGGCGTCGACGCCGGCTTTTGGCAGCCCAATGCGACGATCATGGCCAAAGTACCGGCCACGACGCCAAGACGTCGGGCAAAACGACTCACGTTCAACCGGAAATGCTCGCGCATTGTCAAAACCTCGTCTGAAAACGGATGCCTCGCCTTATTGTAGCCGATATTGCGGTCACATTATTCGCGAACCTGTCCGCCGCGTAAAGCTCGACTTCTTGACCATCGCTCGAATCACCTAGATAATAAAGGCCGTGTCAGCGGCGTTCTTGCCCATCCGTCCTATCTGTGCTATTTCGCTCGATGACTGTCTTCCGTTACGGCGACAACCTGAGCATCGAGTTGCAGTTCGCCGAGGACGCGCGGTGGGGCGAGTTTGGCATTCCATCGAGGCAGCCGTTGGGCGATTTGTCGGCCGCCACGAGGGCCGTCTTGGAGGAGCCGCTCGATTATCCCTCGCTGAGCCGGTGTACGACACCGGCCGACCGTGTTGTTGTGGCGTTGGATCGTGCGGTGCCCGACGCGGCCGCAGTAACTGCGGCGGTCGTCCAGGCGTTGGTCGATGCTGGCGTCGATCCGGACGGCATCGCCATCCTACAGACTGCGCCCGAGCCGGGAGTCGAACCCGATGGGCCCTGCCGCATGATCCCCGCGGCCTTGCGCGAGCGCGTTACTCTTCTGACCCACGATCCGACGGATCGCAGACAACTGGCGTATCTGGCGGCCAACGAGGCAGGCGAAGCGATTCTAATTAACAGGGCTCTTCATGATGCAGACGTCGTGCTGCCGGTCGGTTGCCTGTACGCCGAGGCGGCCGCGGGCTATTTTGGCATCCACGGCTCGGTGTTTCCCGCCTTTTCCGATGCAAAAACGATCCAGAGGTTTCGCGGTTTTGGCACCCTCGACGGATACGGCGACAAGAAGCGGGATCTGACGGCCGAAGTCGAACACGTCGCCTGGCTCCTGGGTCTGAACTTCACGATCCAATTGGTTCCCGGTCCCGGAGGGCATGCCCTCGAGGTGCTGGCCGGGCAGAGCGAGTCGGTGCAGCGGCATGGGAGAGAATCGTATCGGGCCGTCTGGAGTTGGCCCGAGAATGGCCGCGCCAGCCTCGTCGTGGCTGCGATCGAAGGCGATGCCACCCAACAGACGTGGGAGAACCTGGGCCGGGCATTGGAATCCGCCGAGCACTTCGTCGAAGAAGACGGCGCCATTGCGATCTGCTGCGAACTCGCGGCCAGCCCGGGGCCCGGCTTGCGACATATCGCCCAGGCTGCTTCACGCCGCTCCGGCCTGCGGCATGTGAGCAAGCAACGGCCCGCCGACGCGCTGCCCGCCGCCCAGGTCGCACAAATCCTCGATCACCACAAGCTGTACCTGTTAAGTCGGCTTGATTCGGCGGTGGTCGAAGATTTGGACATCATCCCCCTGGCCGCTCCGGATGAACTGGCCCGGCTGGTGCAACAGCATTCGTCCTGTATACTGCTTTCCAATGCGCCGTACGTAACGGCGGAGCGGAACAGCTCGTAGCAGGCACGCTCCGCGTGCCGTAATCCGGCTGACAGCACGCGGAGCGTCCCTGCTACCCTCGGCACGCCGAGCGTGCTTACTGGACCATGTCTCACGTTGCGCTGCGAATCGCCGAGAACGTTGCCTGTGTCCGCGGGCGGATTGCCGAAGCGGCAGCCCGAGCCGGCCGCAAGGCCGACGAAGTCACGATGGTGGCGGTGACGAAATATGTAACGACCGAGATGATTCGACCGCTGGTGGCTACCGGGTGCGTCGACCTGGGTGAGAGTCGTCCTCAGCAACTCTGGGAAAAGGCGGCGGCTTTGGCCGATCTGCCCGTCCGCTGGCACATGATCGGCCACTTGCAGCGGAACAAGATTCGCCGTACGCTGCCGCTTGCGGCCATGATTCATTCAGTCGACAGCGCCCGGCTGTTGACCGCCATCGAGGAGGAACTGAGCGCCGCGAACCCGCAGCATCACTTGCCGGTGTTGCTGGAAGTGAACACGTCAGGAGAGACAGCCAAACACGGCTTCGCCCCCGAGGCGATCGAGCCGCTGCTGGCCGGGCTGGTCGACTGCCGGCACATCGAGATTCGCGGCCTGATGTGCATGGCCGCCCTGGAGGGAGGCTCGGGGGCGGCGCGACGCGATTTCGCCGCGTTGCGCCAACTTCGCGATCGGCTGCGGCCCGGTCTTCCGAACGGCGTGAAGTTCGACGAGCTTTCGATGGGGATGAGCGGCGATTTCGAGGTGGCCATCGAGGAGGGCGCCACTCTGGTACGCATTGGTTCCGCGCTGTTCGAGGGAGTCCTGTAGGTTGCTTGACGTCATGCTGATCGAATCTCATCCCGACGGCACGCTCCTGGCCATCCGTGCTCAGCCCGGTGCCCGGCGCAACGAGCTGCGCGGCGTCCAGGATGGCGCGTTGAAGGTTTGCGTTACGCAATCCCCGGAGAAAGGCAAGGCCAACAAGGCCATCGTCGAACTGCTGAAGAAAAAGCTTCGGTTGAAGAGTTCGCAGATTGTGTCGCTTGTTGGCGAAACGTCGCACAACAAGCGCTTGCTCATCCGCGACGTGGAGGCCGCCGACCTGGCGGCAAGAATCGAATCCGTCTGCCCGCCGTAACGATCGGTGGCCGCATAGAGGAGAGAGCGACGATGGAGCAGTTTCATCTCCGTGCAATGTTGGTCGGCGACCGTTCCGAGGTCTCCGACCTGATTTGCATCTCGACCAACTATTGGTATCGGACGCACGGCGGGGGCGATATCTTCCCCGCCGGGCCGTCGGCCACAGAGGTCTTCTTCGACGTCTATCAGGCGCTCGACCCCGGTTGCGGCATCGTGGCCGAGAACCGCCAGACCGGCCGCCTGATGGGCTTGTGCTTCGTTCACCCGCGCGAAACGCACGTCTCGTTGGGGATTATGAACGTGCATCCCAACTACTTTGGGCACGGCGTCGCTCGGGCCCTGCTGCGACACATCACCGAATTTGCTGATCGCGCGAACAAGCCGGTGAGGCTCGTGTCGAGCGTGATGAACCTCGATTCCTATTCGCTGTACAACCGAGCCGGCTTCGTGCCGCGGCGGGCGTATCAGGACATGTTCCTCGCGGTGCCGGAATCGGGCCTCGAGGTCGCCGCGCCGGACGCGGCCGTTCGTGACGCGACCCGCGACCACGTCGAAGCGATCGCCGCGCTGGAGAGCGAGCTGTCGGGGATCCGCCGCACGGCCGACTACCGCTACTTCGTCGAAAACGCCGCCGGATTCTGGCGGCTCTCCGTCTACGAAGGCCCGAGCGGGACGATCGAGGGGTTCATGGCTTCGTCTGCCCATCCCGGCTGCAATATGATCGGACCGGGACTGGCCCGCACGCCAGACCAAGGGGCGGCATTGTTGTTGGCCGAACTCGACCATCACCGAGGCCGCCGACCGGTGTTCCTCGTGCCGGTCGACTGTCCGGAACTGGTGCGGCAGGCATACGGCTGGGGCGCGCGCAATTGCGAAATCCACTTCAGCCAGGTTCGCGGCGCCGCGACGAAAACCCGAGGTCTGGAATTTCCTACCTTCTTGCCGGAAAGCGCGTAGGCACGTGCGGGCCGCCGTAGGGACTGTCGGCAATAATAAGGTCCGAACGGCCGACCTGAAACGGCTGCCGGTGCGGTGAACTGCGAGCGATGCGACATGGCACAATTTCGCCTGCGAACCATGAAGGCCGCCGATCGTTGGGAAGTCGCCGACTTGATCTGTATCTCGATGAACCGGCACTTCCGGCTGCTTGGCCGGGCAGATCGGTTTCAGGACGGCCCGGCCGCCGCGGACGTGTACTTCGAGGTCTACCAGACTCTCGATCCCGGTTGCGGCATCGTGGCCGAGCACGCGACAACCGGGCGGTTGATGGGTTCGTGCTTCTACCATCCTCGCGAAACACACGTCACGTTGGGGATCATGAACGTACATCCGAATTACTCGGGCTTTGGTGCCGCCAGAGCGCTGCTGCAGCACATCATCGATTTTGCCGATCGCAACGGCAAACCCCTGCGCGTCGTCTCCAGCGCAATGAACGTCGATTCGTTCTCGCTCTACACCAGGGCGGGCCTGGTCCCACATCGGGCATACCAGGACATGTGCTTGAAAGTGCCCGAGTCGGGATTCGATGACAAGGACGTCGCGGCGGTTGAAGTCCGCGATGCGACCGTGGCCGACATCGCGGCGATCGAATCGTTGGAGATGGAGCTGTCCGGAATCCGCCGCGGCCGCGATTTCCGCCATATCTTGGAGAATCACGAAGGCTATTGGCATCTCTCGGCGTGCGAAAGCCGTGTGGGCGGGGGCCTCGACGGCTTCATGGCGTCATGCGGGCACAGCGGCTGCAACCTGATCGGTCCAGGCGTCGCCCGCAACGAGGAACAGGCCGCGGCGCTGATGCTGGCCGAAATGAACCGTCACCGCGGGCGTCGCCTGGTCTTCCTCCTGCCGGTCGATTGCCCAACGCTAGTTCATCGGGCATACCAGTGGGGCGCCCGCAACTGCGAGATGCACTTCAGTTCGGTCCGCGGTCCTAGCCGTCCCTCCCGCGGAGTGAACGTGCCCACATTCATGCCCGAAACGGCCTAACGGCCATTCGCGATCGCGATTCTGGTCTGCCGGGGCGAGCCGAAGAAGCGCGGCCGGATCGGTCCTTCAGGCCGGTTGCGGCGGATCGCCAGGCCGAGTGTCGGATTCCGAGCCGACGCGTTGACGTGCGACCCGCTGCGACAGGGCTCCAAACTGAATATCCGTCAGTTGCCGTTCTGTGTGGCAGATTTCGCGGATGTCTTCGCGCGCGGAAGAATGCGGCAATCACGTCGGGATCCCATTGCTGGCCGGCGCCTTCGCGAAGAATCTGGTCGACGCGTTCCTCGGGCATTCCCTTCCGGTAGGGGCGATCACTGCTCATCGCATCGAAGGCGTCGGCCACCGCTACAATGCGCGCCGGGAGCGGGATAGTCTGCGACCGCCGATGCTCTGGATAGCCGGCCCCGTCCCAGGACTCGTGGTGGTACAACACCACGGGCAGCACATCCTCCAGCTTGGCCAGGTCATTCAAGATGCGATGGCCGATCGTGACGTGCTGCTTGATGTGCTCATACTCGGCATCCGAGAGCTTACCGTCCTTGCGCAGCACGCTGTCACTAACGCCGATTTTGCCCACGTCATGCAGCAAGCCGGCCAGGTACAGCATGTTGAGCATCTTGCCGTCGCAGTTGAGTTCTTCGGCCAGCCGGACGGCCACCCGCGCCACCCGGTCGCTGTGGCCGCAGGTGTAGGGGTCCTTGGCATCGATTGCCGACGTGAGCGCGCGAACGATTCCGGCCAGAAGTTCCGATTGCTGTCGATAGAGCTCGATGTTGCCGCTGTGGATACCGAGGATCGCCGCCACCGAGCTGAGCAGGCTCGCCTCGACGGTGCCGAACTCGCCCCCTTCGACGTGGTTCAGCGCCGCCAGCCAGCCAAACACGTTGTCGCCTTCGGTCAGCGCTACCGCAATCACCTGCCGGATCTGCGGAGATGGCCAGTCGCGCTGCTCCGTGATCGGCCGGTTGACCACCGTCGGCTGGCGCCCGGGGTGTACGCCCAAGTGGGCGATCAACTCAGAGAACTTGTCGCTATCGATCGGGCAGTCGCCATGGCAGAGCAAGACCGTTCGCGTCCGGGCGGTGTGGGTCAGCGACTTGTCGGCGCCGGGCACCGGCACAAGTTGAATCACGAGGCCGGACGCCGGAACGACCTCTCTCATCCATTCCAATGCGACGCGCGCAAGGTCCTCGTCGCTTTTCGACAGCCGCAAGTTCTGCGTCAGCCGATACAACAGGCTGATCTCTTCATACGTCGACGAGAGGTTGATCGACAGCGAATCGACTTCACACCGAAGCTTCGCCGTTCGCTCGTGAGCCGCCAGGTCATCGAGAACCAGTTCGGCCAGCCGCCCGAGTGCGTCCGCGGTCCACACCGGCTGAGTACGCACCCAATGGCACACATCGTTCAGGCGCATGCCAAGCATTTCTGCCGCCCGTTGAACGTCTGCCGCCTCCGTGATGGGCCGCGCCAGAAAGCTGCCGACCGCCACCACGCCGTCGCCCACTATCGGAATGGCCAAGGTCAGCCAGGGGTCGTCATCGTCAATCAGTTCTGGTCGCCCGCGCCGAGCGACTTCCCGGCACAATTCCCCCCGAACCTGCCAATCGCAACTCGGTTGGCCGGACGCCTTGCGCAGGACGTCACCGCTGTTGCCGTCCACAAGACTGAACGCGACCCCAAATGCTCGTTGGAGTATTGAGGTCGGCTCAATGGCCAGCGCTGCCGGCGCAAGTGCCACACCGGCATCCAGGTCTGCAATCGACGGTTCTTCGTAGGTCAGCATGTGGCACTTATCGCGCCGAGCGGTGATGTGGTTGCCCACATCCCGAGAGCTAATTCCACGAAACAAACCTAGGTTACAGAGTCCGATCAGGCAAAACGGACGGGAGCCGGAAGGTGTGCGGCATCCGATTGTGACCATCGCACCGTTCATGACGGCTCGGTCCGCGCAAGAACGCTGGTATGGGGAAGGACTGTCCCCTTCATGCCTGGAGAATCAGCGGCGATTGCTCGCTTCGCCCGGAATGGCAATCACGCGCGAAGCCGGCAGTGATCGGGGATCGATCCCCGGTGCGTCGGCCGATTGCAGCGGCGCCTGCCAGCGAGTAAGATGGCTGGCCGCCGGATCGTCTGATGCGTCGCCGGCGAACTGCACCCGACTGCGAACGAGACCGGCGATGGCAAGTGTGGCCTCGTCCGCCGCATGTTCTTCGCCTGCCAGGCCGCGCCAAACGAGGATTGCCGTCTGCGGCGTAACGAGCGTTCCCTGGCCCGTCCACCGCACGGCCGCGGGAACCCGGGCCGGCGTCTCCGCCGCGACGAGGCGAACCAGCGGCACGCCCGCCGATGGCGCGAACGCGCATGCCGTCGAGTGGATCGTGATTTCGCCAGGCTCTCGTTGAGGTTGTGGAATGCGGCACTCCAACAGCGGACCGCTGTCGCGCAGCGTCACCTGACGCAACGACAAAGCGGTCGGTTCATCCGGCCGAGGGCAGTGATCGAGCCGCACGGTCGGTCCCGCATCGACGAGCAGCACGTTCGTTAGGTCGAGTGATAGGGCACCGATGGTGGAACAGTCGACGCCGACCGCGACGTGCCGCATCACGCAGTTGACCATCCGTAACCGACCATTGGGGAGCGAGGTTTCCGACCGATCCGCCTGCGACGGGTGCGTCCAACAAATGGCCGAGGGCGGATCGATTCTGTCGGGTTCGCACTGGAATGTGCAGCCGTCGAACTCGGCATGGCCGGCCAGAAGCCGTACGAATGCCGGCCGCGTCGGATTCGGCTGGTTCGATTCTCCGGTCGGGCGCCATGCGAAATCGAGGTTCTCGAAGTGGACATTCTCCTTATCGATTGTCCAGCCTTCGCGCGGAACGAGCACGACCGCCCGGTGGCCCGTCGGCCCTCGAACGCACTGGCCAGCTTGCACTTCCAGCTTCGTCGTGACCGTCGGCGCGTCACCGGACAGCGTCAGGTCCTCCGGCCTGGCAACCTCGTGATAGGCAACCGGTTCGACCATTCCCTCTCCCTGCGGGTGAGAGCTAGGGTGAGGGGGAAGTGTGATAGATCCCGGCAACCGTGCGGTCAGGGTGCCACGGTTGGCTTGCCCAATCGTGCTTCCGACACTGCTGGGCAAGCCAGCAGTGGCACCCGACGCGTCTCCCCTTTGCCACATAGGCCACCACAATGCGACAACTGCGGCCAGACAGCAAACCGCGGCGGCCGTCCACAGCGGCGTGCGCGTGGACCCGCGGATCGCGCCGGCGGTGGTCGTCCAACGGATCGTCGGACGCCCGGCTTGAGCAAGGCACGCTGCCAATGCTTGTCTTCCGTCGCGCGTCGGCGGCCCCAGCAGCGCCGCAATCTGCGCGGGCGACTCCGCACGCGTGCCGCGTTCCCTCTCCAAGCAGGAGGAAATCGCCACCGCCAACGGGGCCGGCACGTTGAGCGCATGACGCCGCACGTCGCAAATCTCACCGGCCTGCGCGGCGCGAAGCTTCGCCAGACTGTTGCCGCCGGCCAGCGGCGGACGGCCGCAAAGCAAGTGCCACCAGACGCAGCCACACGCGTACATGTCGCTTGGCCAGTCGGGCGGCGTGCCGGCCGAAATCCGCTCCGGGGCCAGGCTATCGTACGCCTCTGGCAGCAGGTCGGCATGCGCATAGCCCTCTTCCGGCGCAGAATCCCTCGCAGCCCCGGCAGCGAAAGCGCAACGCCGCCGTCATCCTTCAAAATCAGGCTCGATGTGCTGACGTCACTGTGACAAATGCCGAAACGTTCCAAGGCCGCGAGGCGCGCGATCATGGCCCGGGCGATCTCCAAGACGACTTGTGGCGAAAATCTCCCGTGGTGGACGATCCACTCGGCCGCGGTCCGGCCCTCGGTCCACGCCTCGGCAGCAAAAACACGGTCGCCCTCCATGCCTGCCTGCAACAGACTGGCAGGCACGCTCGGCGTGCCGATCGCAATTGCAGATGGCACACGCTCTTTATTCGCATCGTCGCAGCTTGATCGACTACTGGCCAGCGACTGCAACTGCCGCAGCACCGAAGCCGCTCGATTACCGAGATTCTCGGCCACGGCCAGCCGTACTTGCTGCTGCTGGTCCACGTCTTGGGCGCGATAACAGGCGACGTAATACGGTCGCGGCAGCCGCTCGCACAGCAGATACGGCCCCACGCGCAGCGACTCGCCTCGCCCGGCGTTGATTGTGCTTGCTTGAAAAGGAGTGAGCACCCGGGCCTGCAATAGGGCATCGACCCAGATCGACTCGAACCGCGGCAGATCGCGAGCCAGTCGCCCGACGTGCCGTCCCAGCCGCGCCATTTCGGAAGCCGTGGCCAGCCCGAGGCGTTCGAGCAACGCAACCAATTGTTCCGGCGGCTGTTCCGACATAAAACCCCAGACGCGGGATTCGGACAATCACGTCTCGGGCGGGATTCTCCCCAGATTCGCCAAACCATGCAAGAGCGAAGGGGACTGTCCCGGACAAAAGGGGTCGGGAGTCTTTTTTGGGCTTAAACTCCCATCGTTACGGCGCAAGTCATTGCCCTGTATGGAGAAAGCCCTTCGGCCAATAGGCCGAAGGGCTTTTTGTCCAACCGAGTCGGGGCGACTGGACGCCAGTGAAACTGTTCTGGCAGGGTGCCGCGTCCATCCCGCCGGCCGTTCGACGCCTGATTCTCGCCTTTCTCCAAGGCACCCCACCACAGAATTAAAGCCGGCTTCGGCCGGCCGGTCAAGCCTGCCTTTAAGCCGGGAAACCGTGCGCTTCCGGCGGCATAATGGCCCACCCCGGATTGCCCCACCTTCGGACGGGATTTAAGATGCTGATACTTCGGCGACAAGAAGGTCACCACTCCGCAGAGGCCGCAAATGTGTCTTCCACAAGCAGTCAAAGACAGCCGGCTTGCCCGGTGGGCGGTCATCGCAATTGGCATAAACATCTTCGCGCTGATCGGGCCGATTTGCGACCAGTTGCGCTCAGCAAAGACTGTGAAGCTTATCATCCCGGCAGCAGATGTCAGACCCATGCACGAGCCGGGGACGGGCAAACTGGTTTCCTACTACGTGGAGAGCATTCCTGTTGACGAGGTTGCCATTTGGGCTAGGTGGCCGACATTCGGGGCCTTGTACGGAGCAATCGGCGTCAACATAGCCCTGTTCGCATGGATGTTGCGGCTCGCAGTATTGGAGCACAAGTTCATCATAGGCGACGTGGAGGTTAAGGAACTCCGTGCGCCATTTAGGAAGCGTGACCGAGAACCGCCAAGTACGAAGGAGCAGCGTAATCCACCTTCGGCGGATCAGCCCGACGGCTGACGACTATCGTATGCAACATGGGCCGGACCACGCCGATACTCGTCAGCCCAACGTGGCCCCGGCGGCGGACCAGTGGCAATTCCCGAGGTACGGCCTCTTCATTTTGTCGTTTGAGAACCGGCGTCCTGCGATGGCTCCCTCTGCTCTGCGAACCTGTGGCCCCGCCTGCGAACCGCATCCTTCAGAAGGTATTCGACCTGGCCGTTGACGCTGCGCAGCTCTTGTTGCGCCGACGCTTCGAGCGCCTCGTAGAGTTCGGGACTGATGCGAAGTAGAAATGACGTGCGGGATTTCATTCCATTCGGCGACCGTTGCTCGCACTTTTGTTCCAGAAAGCCTAGCAGTCGTGCAATGCGCGGCTCTCGGATCGGCTAAGTTCAATCCGGTGCACCGGCACTTGGAAAATGCTTGCCAGCCGATCCGCCCACTTCGATTTCTGGGAGGAATGGACGTTTTCCCCAGTCTGGCAAACCACTCGGCAAAGTTCCACACGGTTGTCTTGCGTGCGAACCAGGACACCAGTTTGATATATTATGTCGGACCAGCCCCAGCGGGTTAGCAAGGTAACGGAGAGGATTTCACTAGCTCTGAATGTTCGGCCAAGCTGGCGCACTTCCAGGGTGCGACGGGCCATATCCACCTTGGAGAGACAAAAGGGGTCGGGAATCTTTTTTGGGCTTAAACTCCCATCGTTACGGCGCAAGTCATTGCCCTGTATGGAGAAAGCCCTTCGGCCAAAAGGCCGAAGGGCGTTTTGTCCAACCGAGTCGGGGCGAGAGGATTTGAACCTCCGACTTTCTGGTCCCAAACCAGACGCGCTAGCCAGGCTGCGCCACGCCCCGCATGTTTTCTATGGTAGCAGGTTCAGGTATGGCGGGAAAGAAGGGGGCGGGGGGAGGGAGAATCGGTGATTGTTGATTGACGATTGTGGATTGCCAGGCACATTCCGCCGACTTCTCGCCTCTAACCACGGCCGTCTGATTTCTGCCATCTCACAGTGCCAAAGGGTACAGACCCCTGGCCACTGCCCTCGCAGCGCCGCGCCAGGGCGTCAAGGGGAGCAGTCCCATTTTCGTCGGACGAAAATTGAGACAGTCCCCAACCACTAACCACCGCAAACGTGCTTCTTCAGCCGGTCGAACTCCTCGTGGTCGCGGAACTGGACGACCATCCGGCCACGGCCGCGGGCGTTGTGGGTGATCTTGACTTTCATTCCGAGCGCGGTGCGGAATTGTTGCTCGAGCGCCGCGATGTGCTCGCTCTTTGTCCGCTGAGAGCGCGGCGGTCTGGCCGACGTTTCGGCGGCGGCCAGCGGGTCGTGGTCGGCAGCGTCAATCATCGACTGAACCAGGGCCTCGGTCTGACGGACATTGAGGCCCTCGCGTTGGATCCGCTCGCTGAACGCGATCTGCTCTTGCTCGTCGCCAAGAGGGAGCAATGCCCGGGCGTGCCCCGGCGTGATCCGGCCACGGCGGATGGTGTCTTGGACGGCCTCGGGCAATTCCAACAGACGGATCAGGTTGGCGATGGTCGACCGGTCGAGTTTCAGCCGCCCGGCCAATTCTTCCTGCGTGCCGCCGTACTCGTCGAGGTATTTCTGGAACGACGCCGCCTTCTCCAGCGCGTTGAGGTCTTTTCGCTGCAAGTTCTCGACGATGGCCAGCTCGGCCATCTGCCGATCGTCGGCCTCGACAATGTTGACCGGCACGTCAATCCAGCCGGCCTGGGTCGCGGCCCGAAGCCGCCGTTCGCCGGCCACGAGCTGATAGCGGTCGTGCACGCGGCGGACGACGACCGGCTGCAAGAGTCCGTGGGCCGCAAGGCTATCGGACAACGCCCGCATCTCGTCGGCCGGGAAATCTTGCCGCGGCTGCATGGGGTTTCGATCGATCTGGTTGACGCGGATTCGGGTCGGGCCGCGGGCGTCCTGGCCGGCGGATGCGGCCTCGGCGCTGCCGATCGCGGAGAAATCCCTCGCAGCCGACTGCGGAGGCAAGCCGCCTCCCGGCGGATGCGGCTGTGCGAATTGGGCAGGCCCTGTGTGCGGCACATCCAACCGAAAGTGCGTCTCGGCTGACGGCGACGATTGGGGAAGTGGCATAGACTGTCGGGTGGTTCTGTGGCTGAGCCGTCGCGCTCGTCGGGCGGCGTTGCCGGCCGCGGCTGGGCTGGTGGCATGGTCGATTCGTTGCGGGCCAGGACCTGCCCCAGCAGAGCCTCCAGGCCGCGTCCAAGTCGTCGTTCCTTACTCACGTTCCAGTACCTCCATGCAAAGTTCCACGTAAGCACGAGACCCACACGAACGGGGGGAGTAGTCGATCACCGACTTGCCATGACTGGGTGCTTCAGAGACCGCCACGTCGCGCGGCACGACAGTGTCGAAGACGATGTCACCAAAGAACTCGCGGACCTGTTGGTCCACCTCGTGCGTCAATTCGAGCGTGTGGTCGTACATGGTCAGGACGATGCCGCCGAACTGAAGTTGACTGCTTTCCTGCTGCATCACGTCTCGGATCACCTCGATCATCTGCGCGAGTCCTTCCATAGCAAAATACTCGCACTGGATCGGCATGAAGACCTCGGTCGAACTGCCAAGCGCCGTCTTCGTCAGCGGTCCGAGCGACGGCGGGCAATCGATCAGCACGAAGTCGTATGCGGCGAAGCCGATCGCCAGATGATCGCGCAATCGGGCCGACTGCTGCGGATTGTCGCGCGTCAGCAGTTCGACATCGCGAAAGCTGCGGCAGCCCGGCAGCAGGTCGAGTCGCGAGAGGTCGGTGGCTTCGATGCCATGGCGGATCGGGGTGCAATGCACCAGCGGGTGATTTTCCGTCGGCCGTCGCCCGAGTCCGCTAGTGGCGTTGCACTGCGGGTCGAGATCGACCAGAAGCGTTTTGCGCCCGATCGAGAAAGCGCCGCGGCCAGGTTGATGGCGGTGGTCGTCTTGCCCACCCCGCCTTTCTGATTGGCCACGCAGAGAACCGAGCCACGGGTCGCCTCCTTGCCTCGCGGATGCGCAGCGGCGGCGCATCGCAGTTTGTGACGGCGTCATTTTATCAAGGAGGCGACTTGTGCGGGAATGCCAGTTTCGCTGGGGCGATCGCGACACTGCCGTTACGTTTCACATGGAACCGTCAGACACCGCTGTTTGCCCGTTTCACGTGGAACTCGCAAAGTGAAAAGCCATTTCACGTGGAACCGGGAGGAGCAGGCGCCGCTCCGCGTGCCATCGCAAATGGGATCTCGGAAAGGTGGCCAAGGGGACAGTCCTATTTTCGCTGACACGAAAATCGGGACAGTCCCCGCTTGAGGCAACGGTACGCGGAGCGTGCCTGCTACTCCAGCGGATTGATGACCAGGCCGCTGAGCAGCTTGGGATAGAAGTAGGTGCTCTTGGCCGGCATGCGCTCGCCGCCGAAGCTGATCGTGCGAACGTCGTCGACCGTGGCCGGCATGACGACCGCGGCCAGCGGATACTCGCCCGTTTGCAGCCCTTCGACGACTTCCTCGATCAGATGGACGTAGGTGGGCTTGGGCAGTTCCTTGCAGCCGAGCAGGTCGTCGACGATGAGCCGGTGCAAGATGCTCACGCCCAGCCGCTGCCACGCCTCGGTGTGGTCCTTCGAGAGTCGGCCATCCGGCGCGGCCGGCGTCGGTCGAGCTTGGCGATCAGCCAGCGGCCGTCCTTCTGCGTGTAGAGGCCGATCGAGCCCTTGGTCGCCGCCGGTCTCGACGTCTTCCCACACGGCCGACGGCCGTCTCGGGGCCTTCGCCAGCCGGCCGGATCGTGAAACAGGGCGTGAGCTTGGCAGCCAGTTCGTCGCTGGTCATGGCCGGCAGCCCGCGGAACAGGCGGTGCGTCGGCATCACGATCAAGCCCGGATCGTCCATCGCCACGCACATCATCAGCGTGTAGTTGGCCGGGTGCTCGGCCGAGAGGAAGCCGCTGTCGTAGACCTGGTCGCGATACTTGCAGGCCGTTTCGTAGCGGTGGTGGCCGTCGGCGATGAAGATCGGCTTCGGTCCCATCATGGCCGACAGCTTGGCGATCGACGGCCACGTCGGTGACCGGCCACAGGCGATGGACCACGCCCAGATGGTCGGTGGCCACGAGCGGCGTCTTGCCGGCCGTGGCCGCGTCCAGCAGGTCTTGCGCCTCGCACTCCGAATCGGGATAGAGGCCGAAGATCGGGCTGAGGTTGGCCTTCGACACCACGGTCAGCATCAGCCGGTCGATCTTCGGCGCCGACATCGTCTCCTCGTGCGGAAACACCTGGCCCTCGCCGAACCGCGACAGCCGCTGTCGGGCCATGAAGCCGCGGCGGACGTAGGTCGTGCCGGCGTAGCTGAACTCCTGGTGATAGACGTAGACGGCCGGGTCGGCCTCGGTCAACAGCACGCCCTTCGTCGCGCCACTGCCAAAGAACCTTGCGGCCCGGGTGTAGCGGTTGTTGGCCTCGTCGTCGTCGCCCGGCTCGATCCGGTTCAGGTCGAGGCGGATGAAGTTGTTCGGGTGCTGCTGGTAGAACTGCTCCTGCAACTCCGGGCCGATCACGTCGTAAGGCGGAGCGACCACGTCGCTCAGCGAGCCGACGTGGCCGAGGTTGTAACGGATTGCCACGGAAGGCTTGGATTTCGGGCATGGGGGAAGGGTTCAGGGTTTGGGGTTCAGGGTGGCGATTTCCTGTGACGGCCAAGGCGGAAGCCGGAGTCCAACTGCCGTTCGAGTGTTCTTTCCAGGCCATTGAGCATTCATACGCATTCCAGGTAGCGCTCACGGTAATCGCCGTAATGTTCTTTGGAGATGTATCGCTTCAACATTGCGATGTGGAGGTGGTGCACAGTCTCGAGTGCTTCACCCCGGGCACGGTTCCTTCAATCTTGTTGCGGACATGCCGGTCGCCATGTTTCTCGGCAAGATTAGCGGCGGAACTGTTCGAAGACGTCGAACTTGCGATCCCAGTTCAGACCGTTCTTCCGCCGGCCAGGATTTCGCCAGGTCACACACGTCGATGTGCAAGTTGCACAGTCGTTGATTGACATGCAAATCTTCGACTCGCATGTAGTGGGACACGGGCCTCGCCCTCGACGGCCTTCACTGATACACGTGGCAGTCAATACTTCAACCTGAACCCTGAACCCTCAATACCGATAATATTCCGGCTTGAACGGTCCGGCCATCGGGATGCCGAGGTACTCGGCCTGCTTCTGCGTTAGCTTCGTCAGCTTGACGCCCAGCTGGCCGAGGTGCAGCCGGGCGACTTCTTCGTCGAGGTGCTTTGGCAGCGTGTAGACGCCCGACTGGATATTTCTCCGGTTCGGTCCACAGGGCGATCTGGGCGATCACCTGGTTGGTGAAAGAAGTTGGACATGACGAACGACGGATGGCCGGTGGCGCAGCCGAGGTTTACCAGCCGCCCTTCGGCCAGCAGGATGACCGAGCGGCCGGCTGGGCAACGTGTAGCGGTCGACCAGCGGCTTGATGTTGACCTTCTTGACGCCGGGCAGGTTCTGCAAACCGGCCACGTCGATCTCCAGGTCGAAGTGGCCGATGTTGCAGACGATGGCATCGTCGGGCATCTGCTGCATGTGCTCGACCATGACCACATCGCGGCAGCCGGTGGCGGTGACGAAGATGTTGCCGCGTCGGGCGGCCTCGTCCATCGTCGTGACTTCGAAGCCTTCCATCGCCGCCTGCAACGCGCAGATCGGATCGATCTCGGTGATCAGCACCCGGGCGCCGTACGACCGCATGGCATGGGCGCATCCCTTGCCGACGTCGCCGTAGCCGCAGATCACGACGACCTTGCCGGCCACCATGATGTCGGTGGCCCGCTTGATGCCGTCGGCCAGCGATTCGCGGCAGCCGTAGAGGTTGTCGAACTTGCTCTTGGTGACCGAGTCGTTGACGTTGATCGCCGGCACGCCCAACTCGCCCCGCTCGTGCATCTGGTAGAGCCGGTGGACGCCCGTAGTCGTCTCCTCCGATAGGCCGCGGATGCCCGAGAGAAGGTGCCGGTACTTCGGCCCGTGGACCATCGCCGTCAGGTCGCCGCCGTCGTCGACGATCATGCTCAGCGGCTGACCATCGGGAAAAGTGAGCGTCTGCTCGATGCACCAGTCGTAGTCCGCGTCGGTCTCGCCCTTCCAGGCATAGACAGGAAAGCCCTCGGCGGCAATCGCGGCGGCGGCGTGGTCCTGGGTTGAGAACTTGTTGCAACTGCTCCAGGTCACCTCGGCGCCCAAGCTCCTTGAGCGTCTCGATCAGCACGGCGGTCTGGATAGTCATGTGCAGACAACCGGCGATGTGGGCTCCGGCCAGCGGCTTCGACTGGCCGTACTTTCGCCGCAAGGCCATCAGGCCCGGCATCTCCTGCTCGGCCAGTTGGATCTCCTTTCGCCCCCACTCGGCCAACGAAAGGTCAGCAACTTTGTAAGGCAACTTCACATCGACTTGTGACACCGCGGCTCCTCCTCGGACGATGGTAGGACTGCGCTCCAAACAAGCGTCTATCATAAGACCTTTTCCGCCGAGGTGGAAGGGCGCGAGGGATTGGACTCGATCGACGCGCGTGCTCCGCAAAGGCGGCAGCCCTATTTCGTTGACACGATAATCGGGGCAGTCCCCATGCCGCGTAATGCTCGAATGCCGTGCGGGCAGCCTCGACAAACGAGGCGACGGCTGTTGGGTCTTTGCGGCCCGGGCGAGATTCGACCCCGCTGGCCACATCGACCGCCGCCGGCCGCACGGCGACCACGGCGGCACCGACGTTCTCCGCCGTAAGTCCTCCGGCGAGCACCAGCGGCGGCGTGCCGATTTCATCGCAAAACCGCCGGGCAACGCTCCAATCAGCGATTTTGCCGCTGCCACCATACTCGCCCGTGACGAGGGAGTCGACCATCACCAATTCTAGTTGTGTCGCCAGCTCGACGCAGCGATGGAGGTACGCGACCACCATCGGCAGCCCGTCGGGACCGGCCCGAAACGCTCTCATCGCCGGGCGGTGGCCAAGCTGGACGACGAACTCGGGCGGCTGCTCGCCGTGCAGTTGAATCAGGTCGAGCGACAACGCATCGAACATCTCGCAGACCTCGGCAGCCGGCGTATCCACAATCACTCCCACCTTGACCACTCCGCGCGGCACCGCGGCAGCAATCTCGCAAGCGGCATCGCGGCTGACCCAGCGAGGGCTGCGGCGATAGAAGTTCAGCCCGACGGCGTCGGCACCCGCGGCGGCGACCGCCAGGGCATCGTCGACGCTGGTAATGCCGCATACCTTGATCCGAAACATGCTGATTCATCCTCTGCCACGATTGCCGCCACAGGGACTGTCCCTTTCAGCCCCATCACACGGCCATTGTACCATGCCGCCGGTATTTTCCACCCAGGTTGCTCAAGACACCATAGCCCGAGGGTCGATGCCCAGATAGGGGATCGTATGCGCCGAAGATGTCATCGGGGGGTGCGCCATGTCGAGAATTGCTCGTTCGCCGATAACCGCTTCCAGGCCCATCGCCCGCGGCCGATCGATCGTGCTTGCGCTGCTCGTGTTCGGACTGACCGCTGGCAGCATGTATTGGTACGTCGGCGCCGGGCAGAAAGAGCCTGCCGCGCCCCCGTCATTCACGGCCACGGCCTATGTCGTCCAGCGGGCAACGAAGCTCGGCGCGCCGGAGACCCGCATTCCGCTCAGCTACACCTTCGCCAGCGCAGGCCGGGCGAAGAAAGTCGCCAACACGTTGGCCGACTGCTATGCCGACGAGCGCCGCGTCGAGTGGCAACGCCACACCGATGAGGCCCGACGCCGCCTGGCCGACGATGCCCGTCTGACGCGCGAGCAACTGGAGCAGGACGAGGCGCGGCTCGCAGCGTTTCGCAAGCAGATGCAGGTGGCCAAGGCGATGGCGCACAAGCCGCGGCAGCCCCAGACAGTTGACAATCCGCAGTGGATCGAATTGCAGCACCGGCTGGACGAACTGGACCGGCAAAGGGCGAAGCTGCTGGTCGATCGGACCCCGCTGCACCCGGCAGTGCGGGACGTGACGGCCGAGATGAGCGTCGTGAAGCGGCAGATGAGCGCGGTGCCACGGAAACTGACGGTCGCGGCGGAGCAGGCGCCGTCTCCGCCGCCGGAATGGCCGACCGAGCAGGACAAGCAGCGGCTGGCCGAGCTGACGGCCGCGGTCGAGACGGACCGGCAAAAGTGCGACGAGGCCGCGGCCAAGGTGTCCTTCGCCGAGGTGCCGTCGGACCCCTACTCAGTCATTCGCGCCGGCGTGGTTGCCGATCCGCCGAGGTTCGAGTCTCGCACCGCAGGACGATGGGTGCCGTTGCTGGCCGGGGTGTTGATGGCCTGGGGAGTTGGCTTCGTCTCGCTTGGCAGTTCCATCCGCCCGGTCTCGGGCAGCGTTGGCCAGGTACGGGCCGATGCGGGCGTGCCGGTGCTCGGCGAAATTCCGGCCAACGATCCGGTGGCGAATCCGCGAGGACTCTTCGACCGGCAGTGTGCAACGCGGCGCAACCTCGTCGGTCTCGGACTGCTACTGATCGCCACCTGCCCACTGGCGATCGTGTGGGGTCTTACGGCGTTCTACATGAAATAGCCGACGGCGTTCTCGAAGACCGTCAGGCCGTCGCCCACCGGGCCGGCCTCGCCGCGGGTCCAGCGGGGGTGCTGCGTAGGGTCGATGTGGCGCTCGGGGTGCGGCATCAAGCCCAACACACGGCCGGTCGCGTCGCAGACGCCGGCCACGTCGGCCATCGCGCCGTTGGGATTGTCCTCGTGGACGTAACGCAAGACAAGCTGCCCGGCTGCGTCCAGTTGTTGTAGGACCGCGTCGTCCCGGGCGATGAACTTGCCCTCGGCATGGGCCACCGGCAGGTACATCCGCTCGATGCCGGCCAGGAAGACGCATTTCTGGCCCTGCGCTTCCAGGCGCACCCAGCGGTCCTGGTAGCAGCCGCAGTCATTTAGCGTCAGCGTCGCGGCCGGGCCCTTTTCGCCGTCGGGCTCGAGCAGGACCGGCGACTTCATCAGCACCTGAAAGCCGTTGCAGATGCCCAGGATGAGCTTGCCGCCGGCCTTGAAGCGGACAAGTTCCTCGGCCAGATGGTGCTGGATCTGATTGCCCAGTATGCGGCCGGCGCCGAGGTCGTCGCCGTAGCTGAAGCCGCCGGGGATGCAGAGAATCTGAAATTGCTGAAAGAGCGACGGCTTTTCCAGCAATCGGTTGATGTGCAGCGTTTCGGCTTCGCGCCGGCCCGCTCGAACGTGTAGGCCGTCTCGGCGTCGCAGTTGGTGCCGGGGGCGCGGAGTACGAGGACGTGGGGTTGCGGCATCGAAATGGATCGGGATTATTGGCGGAAGCTTGGCATGTCACTCATGCCACAGTTTATGCGTCTCGGTTGCGATGTGCCAGGGCTCCGGGGAATCTGCAACAACCGTGGATAAATCTCGCAGTGCCTCTATTGGGTCTGCAATCCCCTTTGTGCGTCTCGCCCGCCGAACACGGCCACACTGGGCGTGCGTTAGGAAACGCCATGTTTGTGGACCGGCTGAACCGCGTGTCGGTCGTATCCTCGGTCCACGGAAGGCAGGTCGCCCGCCAAATTACTCAAACATCCATAATCGGTGCGTGTCCCCCGAAGTCGAAGTCTGGCCGAACACGGCCACACTGGGCGTGCGTTAGGAAACGCCATGTTTGTGGACCGGCTGAACCGCGCTGTCGGTCGTATCCTCGGTCCACGGAAGGCAGGTCGCCCGCCAAATTACTCAAACATCCATAATCGGTGCGTGTCCCCCGGAAGTCGCCCGGAAGTCGCCCGTCCCCCGAAGTCGTCGGAAGTCCCCCGGAAGTCCTCTAATCTGTGTTTTCTGGGTCTTCCATCGATCAGTTGTAGCGGGCTACCATCGCAACGGCTTCTGCCATGCTTCCCTCAACACTGCAATGTCGACAGCGACTAGCGGGGCGTTGTCGGCCTGGATTTCCAACTTGACGTCGGTGGCAACCTCTCCGATGCGGGCGTGTGGGATGTCGGAGAACGCGGTCTCAAAGTTGGCGGCGTTTTCGGGCTGAACCTCGCAGAGGAAGCGGGTGTTCGATTCGCTGAAGAGGAGGACGGCGGGATCGAGTGGAGCACTGCTGGACGAGCCAGTGGCACCGGTGAGAGACGACTCACCCTCACCCCCTGCCCCTCTCCCAATGGGAGAAGGGAAAAAGTACTCACCCTCGCCCCCGGCCCTTCTTGCGGAAGGAGAGGGGAGAGACAGCTTGGCCCCTAGGCCGCCGGCGAAGGCCATCTCGGCGGCGGCGACGGCCAGGCCGCCTTCGCTCAGATCGTGACAGGCGCGGACCAGGCCGGCGCCGATGGCTTGGTGGATCGCGACGAAGGTGCTTCTTGGCTAAGGCCGCATCGACCTTGGGCACGTCACCGCCCACGAGACCTTCGACCATCGCAAAGTGGGAGCCGCCTAGTTCGTCTTTCGTCTCGCCGACCAAGTAGAGCAGATTGCCGGGCTCTTTAAGGTCCATCGTGACGCAGCGGCCAACGTCGTCGACCTGGCCGAGGGCGCTGATCAGGAGCGACGGTGGAATCGAAATGGGGGCGGAAGGGGTGCAGAAAGGGGACAGTCGCCGACCAACCTTCGGTCGGTGCCCGCCGGCAGGCCCTTCGGGTGCTTCGCACAAATGGGGAGTGTCCCCTTTTCCGCTGCGCAGGGCGGAACTCGTTGTTCAGACTGTCCTTGCCGCTGATGAACGGCGTGCCCAGGGCGACGGCCATGTCATGACACGCCAGGGCGGCGCGGACCAGCGAGCCAAGCATTTCGGGACGATCAGTGTTGCCCCAGCAGAAATTGTCGAGGATGGCGATGCGTTCCGGATCGGCGCCGACGGCCACACAGTTGCGAACCGCCTCGTCGATCGCGCTTGCCGCCATCCAGTACGTGTCGAAATCGCCGTAACGGGGATTCATGCCGCAGGAAACGACGATGCCGCGGCGGCTGTCCAGCACCGGCCGCACGACGGCGGCGTCGCTTGGCCCGTCGTTCGTCGCGCCGACCAGCGGCTTGACGACGCTGCCGCCCTGGACCTCGTGGTCGTACTGGCGGATGACCCATTCCTTGCTGCAAACGTTGAGCGAGCCAAGGATTTTCAGCAGGGCGGCGGTGTAATCGCGGGTCAAAGGGGACGGTCGCATTTTCGCTGACACGAAAATTGGGACAGTCCCCGTCGCTCCCCTCTCCCAAAGCGAGATGGGAGGGAACATAGACTGCGTCGCGAACGACCGGCGAACGGCCGTCGTGGAGGAACTGCATCGCGATGTCGGCCACCTGGTGGTCGCCGTATTTCAGCACCAGCCGTCCGGTGGGAACGAAACTGCCGATCACGGTCGCTTCGACGCCTTCGGAGGCGCACAGGGCCGCCAGGGCGTCCCATTTCTCGGGCGGCACCGCGAGGACCATGCGCTCCTGGGCCTCGGAAATCCAGATTTCCGTGTACGACAACCCTTCGTATTTCAGCGGCACGCGGTCGAGCCACACCTCGGCTCCGATTTTTTCGCCCATCTCGCCGACGGCGCTGGAAAATCCGCCGGCGCCGCAATCGGTCACCGCGTTATAGAGACCGCGGTCGCGGGCGACTAACAGGACATCCAAGAGCATCTTTTCGGTGATGGCGTTGCCGATCTGCACGGCGCCGCCGGAGAGGGTTTCGCTCTGGCTGGTCAGCTCGGCGGAACTGAACGTGGCACCGTGGATGCCGTCGCGACCGGTGCGTCCGCCGAGGACAACGATCAGGTCGCCTTGTTGCGGATGCTTGAACGACTTGTCGCGGGGAATCAGGCCGATGTTGCCGCAGTAGACCAGCGGGTTGCCCAGGTAGCGCGGATCGAAGTAGATCGCGCCGTTGACCGTCGGGATGCCCATGCGGTTGCCATAATCGCGAACACCTGAGACAACGCCCTTCATGATGCGGCGCGGATGCAGCACGCCGGGCGGCACTGCGTCGGCGGGCGTGTCGGGCGGGGCGAAGCAGAAAACGTCGGTGTTGCAGATCGGCTTGGCGCCCATGCCCGTGCCCATTGGGTCGCGAATTACGCCGCCGATGCCCGTGTTGGCGCCGCCGTAAGGCTCCAGGGCCGAAGGATGATTGTGCGTCTCGACTTTGAAGACAATGTTGTACCGGTCATCGAAGCGGATGACGCCGGCGTTATCCGAAAAGACGCTGACGCACCAATCGCGGTCGCCCAGGTCGCCGCGGATCTTCTGCGTGGCCGCGAAGATCGTCTCCTTGAGCATATTGTCGAAGTGCCGTTCGCCGCCCGGTTCGCGATAGTGGATTCGTCCGGCCAGCGTCTTGTGGCTGCAATGTTCGCTCCAGGTTTGGGCGATGGTTTCGAGTTCGACGTCGGTCGGGTCCCGGTCGAGCGTGCGGAAATGGGCCTGAATCGTCTGCATTTCCGCGAGCGAGAGAAACAGTTGGCCTTCGCGACTCAGGCGCTCGAGCGCGGCGTCGTCCATCGCCCGGAGCGGCACGGTGACAAGTTGAAACGGACAGGGCGAGCCCAGTTCGAGACGCTCAAAGCCCAGCGGACCGATAATCACTTGCTCGATGGCGTCGTTGGCCAACACCTTCGAGCACAAAAGCGAGAGCTTCTCCGGCGGCAGCGGCCCGACGGCGAATTTCCGCAGCGTACGGAGGGCATCGGCCTGGAGACGGAAGTCGGCGATGGCCTGCATGGCGCTTTGTGCCACGGGGTCCATCACACCCGGCTTGGGAAGGACGTGGATCCAATGGGCACAGCCGTCGGGCAGCCGGGTTAATGCCAAGTCGCCCGCCGGGGCGACGATCGTCCGCTCGACCACGCGATCGGCCAGTAGTTCGTCGGCAATCCGCGCGACTTGGCAGCCGTCGAGGTCTCCTTGGATCAAGTAGCCCCGTGCCGAGGTGACCGGCAGGTTGTCGGCCAGGTGCAATTCGGCGGCCGCGGCGGCCACGTCGTGGGCGCCCAGATCGGGTTGGCCTTCCCGGCCGTAGATGTCAACTTCCCAGAGCATCGCGGTTTTTTTTGGCGTGGGTGAGAAAGCGGCCAATGTCGTCCTGCTTGCTGTCGCAGAGCAGTCCGTGCAGGGCGGCCAATTGCGCCCCGTATTTTTCCAGGCGCGTGAGAATGTTCGTACGGTTCATCTCAAGGATCTGGCGCCATAACTCCGGGTCGCCGGCAGCCAGGCGCGTCATGTCCAACATGCCGGTGCCCGCGAGGCGGAAATATTTTTCGGGCAGCGTCGAGGCCAGCGCCGCGGCGGCGACGTGCGGCAGATGGCTGGTGATCGCGATCGCTTCGTCGTGCTCCTCGGGCGACATCTGCACGACGACCGAGCCGAGCAACTGCCAAAACTGTTCCAGCACGTCGAAGTCCTCGGCCCGCGTGTTCTTGGTCGGCGTGAGAATGGCCATGCGGCCTTCAAACAGATTGGCCGTGGCATGACCGGCGCCGGTACGCTCGCTCCCGGCCAAAGGATGGCTGCCGAGAAAACGGCAGCCGTGGCCCAGGCCGTCGTCCAGCGCGGCGACGATCGTCTGCTTCGTGCTGCCGGCGTCGGTAATCAGCACGCGCTCGGGGCAGTGCTGCGCGACCTGGCGAACGTGCTCGATGATGTGGCCGACGGGCGTGCAAACGACGATCAGTTCGGCCTCGGCGACGCCCTTGTTCAGATCGATCGTGGTATGGGTGACTGCCCCGATGCGGTGTGCCATGCGCAGACTGGTCTGCCGGCGGCCGATGCCGACGACATTCTTGGCCAGTTTCCTCTTGCGCAGCGCCAGCCCGATCGACCCGCCGATCAGGCCGACCCCCACGATGGCGATCGTATCCCACTGCTTCATGGCGTTTTGTCCGGAGGCGGCATGTTCATGTGCCGACCACTCGACCGTATCAAAGCGTGTATTGTACCAGAATGGCTCGGAATTGGAGGGGGGGCGCTGATTTGCCATTGTTGAATGAATGCGCAGTCAGGGGTATCCTTGATACATACGCATCCACGGCGGCCAATATGTTAGACGCCTTTGAATATTTCCACACCGTCACGGCCGATGAAATCGACCAGCAGGGGCATGCCAACAACGTCGTCTACGTGGCTTGGATGCAGGCGGCGGCACTGGCGCATTCGGCGGCACGGGGCTGGACGCCCCAGCGCTATCTGGAACTCGGGATGGGCTGGGTCGCGCGGCGGCACACGATCGAATATCTCCGGCCGGCGTTCGACGGAGACGAGATCGTCGTCCGGACTTGGGTGATCGACATGACGCGGGTTGCCTCGACGCGGCTTTACCGCATCAGCCGGCGGTCAGACAGTGAACTCCTGGCTAAGGCGGAGACGAGTTGGGCATTCATCAATTACGCCACCGGACGTCCTACGCGAATCCCGAAAGAAATCAGCGGCGCGTTCCTCGCTTCAGCCCGAACGTCCCGCTGACGACCGGGCATGCAGCTCGCTATTTCCGAATATAATGCAACCGTTGACGGCGATTTCAGCCCGGCTTATACTGATCCCGGACGTGAGACTGTGACAGTCGGTTTGAGTTACCCTATGGGTTGGAGGTTCCCGATGGCCGAAGTGACGATGATGGAAGCAACTGCGACGGAAGCGACGGTAGCCGCCGCGAGTGTTGGGCAAGCAAAGACTGCGCAGAAAAGGTTGATGTCGCTGGACGCCTTGCGCGGCTTCACGATGTTCCTGCTGATCGGTGGCGGCGAAATCGGCGGCGCCGGGATCATCGCGGCGCTGTTCTCCGTCTCGGACAAGCCCTGGGCCAAGGCGTTATACGAGCAAACAACCTACTCGTACTGGGGCTCGCCACTGCACGTCAAGGATCTGGTGATGCCGCTGTTCATCTTCCTCGTGGGCGTCTCGATGCCGTTTTCGTTCGGCAAACGCCTCAGCCTCGGAGACAGCAAGAGCAAGCTCTATCGTCACGTCGTCCAGCGAACGGTGATCCTGTACATCCTCGGCACCATTGCCGGCGGGCACCTGCTCGATTTCGATTTTTCGCCGGGGCACTTCTACCTCTGCAACAACGTTCTTCAGCAAATTGGCATCGGCTACTTCGTCACGGCGATGATCATCCTGAACTTCAGGGTTCGAGGACAATTGGTTGCGCTGGCCGCCTTGCTGTTGGGCTATTGGGCGCTGATGACGCTGGTACCCATCCCCGGCTATGGTGCGGGCGTCCTGCAGCGCGACATAAATGTGGCGCGATACGTCGATGACTTCGTCCTCGGCCGTTTCCGTCCCGAATGGAATATTACCTGGACAATTACCCTGCCGCTGTCGACCAGTTGCACGGTGTTGCTCGGAGCGTTGGGCGGACAACTGTTGAAGTCGAAGCAGAGTCAAATGACCAAGGTCTTCGGACTCGCCAGCGCCGCGGCGGCGTGCGTGATTGTGAGCTTCATCTGGAGCCAGTGGTTCCCCATCATCTGGGAGATCTGGACCGGCTCATGGGTGCTCTTTGCCGGCGGCATCAGCCTGGCGCTGTTGTCGCTGTTCTATCTTGTCGTCGACGTATGGCACTTCCAGAAATGGGCATTCTTCTTCGTCGTGATCGGCGCCAACTGCATCGCGCTCTACATGGCCGCGCACTTGTTTAACTTCTACCTTATTGGCGATGTCTTGGTCCACGGCGTGGCCAGGCTGGTAGGCGGACCGTGGGGCGAGGTCATCCGGATGCTCGCGGCCTTTAGCGTGATCTGGCTTATCTTGTTCTGGATGTACCGCAAGAAGACGTTCATCAAGGTGTGACCGGCGGTTTTCAGGACTCGTACATGCCAACGATGTCGGCTGATGTCTGATCCAAGTTCCCGCATTGTGCCACCCAGCCGCGACGACCTCGTCGGGCGGTATCTCGACCAATTGCCGTTTGCGCCCTATCGCGTGCAGGAGGAGGCCCTGTTGGCCTGGTTTTCGGCCGACCAGGGCGTATTGGTCTGCACGCCGACCGGCACCGGCAAGACGCTGATCGCCGAGGCGGCCCTATTCGAAGCCCTGCACACGGGCAAGACCGCGTACTACACCACGCCGCTCATTGCCCTGTGCGAGCAGAAGTTCCGCGAAATGCAGTCGGCGGCCGTGAAGTGGGGCTTCCAGCCGGAAGACGTGGGGCTGGTCACCGGCAACCGGCGCGAAAACCCCAATGCCCGGGCCCTGGTGGTCGTGGCCGAAATCCTGCTTAATCGCCTCCTGCACAGCAGAAGAGGAGACCGCCCCCATTTGTGTGAAGCGACCGAAGAACCGTTCCGGCAAACAGAGACGGTTCCCTTTTCGGAAACGGCGGCGTTCGACTTTGCCGACGTCAGCGCCGTGGTGATGGACGAGTTCCACAGCTTCACCGATCCCGAGCGAGGCATTGTTTGGGAACTGTCGCTCGGACTGCTGCCGGCGCACATTCGCACGCTGCTCCTGTCGGCCACGGTGGGCAATGCCGTCGAGTTCTTGAGTTGGCTGCGGCATAGCCACAACCGCAAGCTGGAGCTGGTCAGCGGCGACGAGCGCAAGGTGCCGCTTACGTATCATTGGGTCGGCGACATGTTGCTGACCGAACACCTCGAATCGATGGCCGAAGGCGACGACGCGGCGCGAACCACGCCCGCTCTGGTCTTCTGCTTCAATCGCGAAGAGTGCTGGACGGTCGCCGAACAACTCAAGGGCAAGCGCGTACTGAGCGACGGCCAGCAGAAGCGGCTGGTCGTCGAACTCGATCACTACGATTGGTCCGAGGGCGCAGGGCCGAAGCTCAAGCAGCTATTGATGCGCAGCGTCGGCGTACACCATGCGGGCGTGCTGCCGAAGTATCGCCGCGTGGTCGAAGAGTTGTTTCAGCGAAAACTGCTTTCCGTGGCCGTTTGCACTGAGACGCTTTCGGCCGGCATCAACCTGCCGGCCCGCTCGGTTGTCGTGCCGAGCATCATGAAGGGCCCGCCGGACAAGAAAAAGTTGCTCGATCCAAGCACCGCTCACCAGATTTTCGGCCGGGCGGGCCGGCCACAGTTCGACAAGGTGGGGCACGTCTTCGTGCTGGCCCACGAAGACGACGTCAAGATCGCCCGCTGGCGCGAGAAGTACGACCAGATTCCCGAGGGCGCCAAGGACCCGGGACTGATGAAGGCAAAGAAGGCGCTGAAGAAGAAAATGCCGACGCGACGCGCCAACGAGCAGTATTGGAACGAGGCGCAATTCCGCAAGCTCTGCGAAGCCCCGCCGGGCAAACTGCACAGCCGCGGCGGGCTGCCATGGCGGCTGCTGGCCTACATGCTCGATGCCTCGCCCGAGGTTGACCTGATTCGCCGTCTGGTGGGCAAACGCCTGATGGACCCGGGCCGCGTCGAGGCGGGACAGAGAGAGCTTGACCGGATGCTGATTACGCTGTGGCGGGCGGGCTACGTCACGTTGGAGCCAAAGCCGCCCACCGAGATCGAGCTAGCCGAAGCACAGGCGGCCGCGGAGGCGCAGCAGGCCAAAGAGGCGACACGGCTGGAGTTCACCTTCGGCTTCGCCGAGCAGAAGCCCGTCGTCGAGCCGCCGTCCTACAAGCCGCTGTTGGCCCACCCCACCGAGAACATGCCGAAGCTGCTCCTATTCCGCGGCATCAATCCGCTGTACGCGGTGTTCTTAGTGAATCAGTTGGGCATCGCCGACCGCGACGAACGGATCCAGGCAATGGAGAGCGTTTTGGAATTGCCGGGGTCGGTGGGCCATTTTGTCCGCGTGCCGCGTCAGGACGAATTGCCGCCGGGCCCCCTCGCGACGTTGCGCCTCGATCCGCACGTCCTGCAACTGGGTTTGGTAACGCCCGAGGAACTGTCGCCAGCCGCCCGGGAGGAAGACAACGGCGACCGGCGCCGTTTCGACGACGGTGAACGCAAGTGGGTGCTGACGCTGGCCGAAAAGCTCCGCCGCCTGTTCGATTATGATTTTCCCGGCGTCCATGATCTGCGAACCGCGCCGGTCTGGGCGGCGGGCGAGTTGCTGCAGTTCGGCGGCGACTTCAACAAGTACGTCACCAGCAAGGCCCTCCAGAAGCAGGAGGGAGTGATCTTTCGCCACGTGCTGCGGCTGATTTTGCTGGTCAACGAGTTCGTGCAGCTTTGCCCTCCCGATGCGCCGGAGGACGAGTGGCGCGGCGATTTGACCGAACTTGCCGCCCGGCTGGCCGAAAGCTGTCGGCGCAGTCGATCCCAGCAGCACGGACAAAGCGCTGGAAGAAATCGAGCGGGGCACCCCGTAGCGGGACTGTACGGGACTGTACGGATTCTTGTGTCACGAGGAGCAGTAGCGACGCAAACCGCGGCGAAGGGGACAATTCCATTTTTGCTGACACAAAAATCGGGACAGTCCCCCCGTAGCAGGCACGCTCCGCGTGCCGTGGCCAGGCCAACCGTCGTATCCCCACACGATTTCCGCTATGGTCCCTACGGCGAGACATGCGTATATTTCTTTCATCAAAGGAGTGGCGATCATGTTTACGCGACGCCGCGATTTCTTGGTAGCAGGGGCAGCTTTAGGGACATCCGGTCTTGTTGGTCTGGCGCCCGTTGTCTGCGGCGCCGAGAAGGACAAGCCGGCCGAAGACGTATCGGCCTCGGAGGACCTCATGCGGGAACACGGCGTGCTGCGCCGTATCTTGCTGATCTATGGCGAGGGCCTGCGACGGCTGCATGAAAAGCCCGGGGCTTTTCCTTCCGGCGTCTTGCATCGCGCCGCTGCGATCGTCCAGACGTTCGTCGAGGACTATCACGAGAAATTGGAGGAGACTTTTCTATTTCCCGAGTTCGAAAAACGCGGTCGACTCGTGCCGCTGGTCAACGTGCTGCGGGCACAGCACGAGGCGGGACGCCGCCTGACCAGGGTGATGGAGAGCGCCACCGCCAACCCCTCGCCCTCGGCTGCGCAGTTGAATGACTTCACAGTCGCCTGCAAAGGCTTCATCCGCATGTATCAACCGCACGCGGCACGGGAGGACACGGTCTTGTTTCCTGCTCTCCACAAGCTGCTTTCCGCGGCGCGCCTCGACGCGTTGGGCGAAGCCTTCGAAGAAGAGGAAGACCGGCGGTTCGGCGAAGACGGCTTCGGCAAGACGGTCGCGTCCGTCGCCGTGCTAGAAAAAGAACTCGGCATTTACGAACTCGCCCAATTCACGCCAACGTCGCCGCAATAGCTGCTGTTGGGCATCATCGGTTGCCGTTTCCAGTGCCCGTGCCCGCGCCGGGGCCGCCGACGCCCACGCCAACGCCGCCGAGTGCGCGGCCGGTTGACTGTGACGGCGTCTCGCCAATGCCCGACGTATCTCCTTTGCCAGTGACCGGCAGCCCGCGGTCGTTGTCTCGCGAGCCGACGTCGGCGCCCGTGCCGGGACCGGCGGCGCCATAACCACCCGGCGAATAGCCCGGCGCCGTGTACGGGCGCGGCGGACCGTTGGTTTCGCTGCCGATGGTAAGCGGCTTTTCGGCAATCTGCCGAGCGGCATGATAGTACTGTTCAACCTGCGCGAGAAACCGCGGGTCGCTCAGGCGGTTCCAATGATTCGGATCGACGTTCGGCGCAGTTGCGGACCTGGTTAACGCCGAGGTTCAGAACGAGTCGATTGCCGCCCTCCGTTTCGTGCCGCACCGACATCACGTTGGTCGGCACGACGATCCAGCCCGTTGGCACTGCGGCAAGCCCGGACGACACAGCATAAAGAACCACCGGCGGCGAGGTCCGAGTGTCAATCACCACGTCGGCAACCGTACCGATCAACTGGTCCTGTCCGTTCCAGACCGGCTGTCCAATCATGAGGCTGGCACGAATGATCTGGCCGGGTTGATGCATTGGCACCTGGGCCGTCGGCGGTGCTGGGATCAGGTTGTTGGCCGCCCCACTCTGCGCCGCGTTCGGATCATTCACCGGTGCCTGGCCTCCGATGACCGGAGGCGTGATTCTCGGCGGCTGGTTCGGATGAAGCTGCTTGACCGCGTCGCCCACCGGGACGCGGCTCGGCGGCGGCTCTACACCCGTCGGATACGGCTGCGCGATCACCGCACTGGCCCACAGGCCAATGCTCACAATCATCGAGATCGGAAGAACTGCTGCACATAAAACGTTCCGCATAACTCACCCCATTTCAGTTGTTTAGCGTGCGCGCACATCACCCTCTCGGCCCTGGTTTCGAGCGCACACCACAAAATATGCTGCAAATCTGGGACCAAACCACGGCCGCTGACTCTGCGGGCCTGCGTCGATGTGGCGCACCAACCTGGTCGTTGATCGACCAATCTGGACGCCCGCCACCCACTCGGTCAAACAGGAGCAGCCTAGTGAAGTATGTTTGTCAAACTGCTCCAGAAAAAAAATCCCAACCGAGCCAAGGCGACTTTTTCGAGGCAAACGCATGTCCGACCGACCTGCCAAGGTGCTCCTGATCTATCCGCCGTCGCGAACCCAAAGTCACTTCACGTGCCCGATGGGCCTGCTGATGCTGGCCGCGGTTCTGGAGAAGGCCGGGCAGCGGCCGCGGCTTCTGGACGCCAACGCCGCCGCGCGGAAGTTATCAGCAGAGGAAATCGTCGCGGATGCCCAGCGGTCGCAGCCCGACGTGATCGGCATCACACTGGTCACTCCGTTGGTGAAAGAGGCCTACCGACTGGCGGCCGATCTGCGATCGTGCGGCGCCAAGCTCATCGCCGGTGGACCACATGCCACGCTGTTGCCCGACGAGCCGCTTGCACACGGGTTTGATGCCGTCGTTGTCGGCGAAGGCGAGCCGACGGTTGCAGACGCGGTCGACGCCGTGCTCGGGCGCAAGCCGATGTCCGACGTCCAAGGGCTGGTCTACCGGGACGCGGACGGCCGGATTCGCCACAATGCGCCTCGGCGCCGATCGACGATCTCGACGCGCTTCCCGTCGCCGGCACGCCACCTGGTCGACGCCGCCGATTTCGGACCGCCGGAGAACCCGGACCTCCACGCCCACATCTTCACGTCGCGCGGCTGTCCGGCCCGTTGTGCCTACTGCGCCGGGGGACTGTTCGGAAAGCGGTTTCGCTTCCGTTCGGCCGATAGCGTGGTCGACGAAATGATCGCACTCCACCGCACCTACGGCACGCGGCACTTCTACTTCGTCGACGACGCCATGACGATGGATCGCGGGCGTGCCGAGCGAATTTGCCGCCGGCTGATCGATGAACGCCACAGCTTCACATGGAACATGATGACGCGGGTTGACGCGGTCGATGAAGAACTGCTTGAGTTGGCGGCGCAGGCCGGCTGTGTTCAGATCGAGTTCGGCGTCGAAAGTGGTTGCCCCGAGACGCTCAAGCGCATCCACAAGCCGCACACGGCCGACATGGTGCGGCGGGCGATCCCGCTTGCCGCCCGGCTCGGCATCCGGCCCGTCGTCTTCTTCATCCTCGGCTTCCCGTGGGAAGACGCGGCGGCCATCGACGCGACGCTCGGCCTGATGAGAGATCTGTCGCAGTACGTCGTCTTTCAGCCGGCCATCGCGTCGATTCTGATTCCGTTTCCCGGCACTGAGATCTTCGACAGCTACAAGGACGAGTACGGCTTTTCCGAGTGGTGGCTGGGCGAACCTCGCAACTATGACGCCCCCAACGCCGCCACCCATGCCTTCTACCAATCGGTGATGTTCCGCATGGGCGCGGTGCTCGACGCCGACTTCTTCCACTATTCGCCCGAGGTGAAGGCGAAGGTCCACGAAGTCTTCCGCTTCATGTACGCCAGCAACTTCCGTAGGCGGAACCCGCTCTTGAGAACCGCCGCGCTGGCGGCACTGGACGTGTCCCGCAAGCTCGACGCCCTCTCTCCGCGGCTCGAACGGGCCGTATTCCGCGGCCCGCTCAAGTTGCGCGAGATGTTCAAGTCGTCGCCGGCGTGAGCAGGCGCGGCGTGACTGGTCGCCGTAGCGTCCGCCGGGCGGACCCTACCATTCTAGTCCCTCAACCGACCTGAATGGACGGGTGCCACGGTTGGCTTGTCCAACCGTGTTTCCCGCACTGCCGGGCAAGCCGGCAGTGGCACCGAACTTGTCAAGTGAACGCGGTCGAGGCACTAGGCCGATTGGTCGAGCTTGCCGACGACCTCGGTCATCTCGGCTGTCTCATGCTTGCTGCGCCAGACGGCCCAGACGATTAAGAGGGTCGAGACAACTACCGCGACCAACCCGATCCTCCAATCGGTCGGCAGGTTCGAGAGCGTGGCCGTCGTCGGCATGTTCGGGTTGAACTCGGCGACGTTCGGACGGACGCCGGAGATGTTATAGGAAAGCACCAGGCCGAGGCCCAGCAGGCTGACCATGTTCATCACCTTGACCATCGGATTGATGGCCGGCCCGGCGGTGTCTTTCAGCGGATCGCCGACCGTGTCGCCGGTGACCGCGGCCTTGTGCTTCTCGCTCCCCTTCCCGGTCAGTTCGGTGCGGGGTTCGTCCTCGATCATCTTTTTGGCGTTGTCCCAGGCGCCGCCGGCGTTGGCCATGAAGACCGCCAGCAGTTGCCCGACGAGGATCATGCCGGCCAGGAAGCCGCCCAGGGCATACGGGCCCAAGAGAAACCGACGACAAACGGCGCCAAGATGGCAAGGATGGCGGGGCCAATCAATTCCTTCTGGGCGGTGCTGGTGCAGATGTCGACCACGCGGCCGTAGTCCGGCTTCTTCGTGCCGGCCATGATGGCCGGGTCTTTGAACTGCACGCGGCATTCCTTAACGATGAAGAACGCCGCCCGCCCCACGGCCCGAATCAGCATCGAGCTAAACAGGAAGGGCACGGCGCCGCCGATCAACAGCCCGATGAGCACCTTCGGGTCGGCCACGGTCAGGAAGCCGGAGAAGTAGCGGTACTGATCGGTGGTCATTTGGCTGAGCTTGTCCTCGCTGCCGACGGCGATCACGGCGATGAAGCTCGCAAACAGCGAAACGGCGGCGATCACAGCCGAGCCGATGGCGATGCCCTTGGTCTCGGCCTTCGTGGTGTTGCCCACGGCGTCGAGGTCGGCCAGGATTTGCCGAGCCCGCTTGTATTCCTCGGGTGGCATATATTCCGGGCGGCCGGCGCCAATTCTCGGCCGTTGATGTCGCGGTTATAGCCCATCTCGCCGATGCCGTTGGCGTTATCGGCAACCGGGCCGAATACGTCCATCGAGATCGTGTTGCCGGTCAGCGTCAACATGCCGATGCCGGTCATGGCCACGCCGTAGGCCACGAAGACCGGCGGCGTGTCCCAGTAGCAGAGGACCGACAACATGATTGCCGCGGCGATCACCAGCAGGGCGGCCACGGTGCTCTCGTAACCGACGGCGAAGCCCTGGATGATGTTCGTGGCGTCGCCCGTCTGGCAGCTTCGGGCCAGCGACTTCACCGGATTGTGCGACGTGTGGGTATAGTAGCTCGTGACCTTGTTCAGCGCCACGGCCAGAAACACGCCGATCAGGCACGTCAAAGCCGGACGCATGTCGAGCCCGGCCCAACCGAAATTAGCCCAGTCCGGCAGGTTGGCGGGAAGTCCACCCGGGAAGCCTGCCTTCGCCATCGCGTAGTTCTTGAAGTAATCGAGCGGGAAATGCAGATACAGCAGGCCGATGGCGAAGAAACCGGCAATCGAAATCAACGATCCGATCCAGAAACCTCGGTGGACGCTCTTCAATGCGGTGTCGGAGGTGTCGTTCGGGCCGGCCTTCACGGTATACGTGCTGATGATCGAGCCGAGAACGCCGACGCCACGGACCAACAAGGGGAAGATCACGCCCTTGTGCCCGAAACTGGCCAGGCCGAGGATCATCGCGGCGACGATCGTTACTTCGTAACTCTCGAAGATGTCCGCCGCCATACCGGCACAGTCGCCCACGTTGTCGCCCACGTTGTCGGCGATGGTCGCGGCGTTGCGGGGATCGTCCTCGGGGATGCCGGCCTCGACCTTGCCGACCAGGTCGGCGCCGACGTCGGCCGCCTTCGTGTAAATGCCGCCGCCGACGCGCATGAACAGCGCCAGCAGCGTTCCGCCGAAGCCGAAGCCGAGCAAGGCCTCATAGGCTTGCTCGCCGTAAATGAGGAAAATGCACGTGCCGCCCAACAGGCCAAGACCGTCGGTCAGCATGCCGGTGATCGTGCCCGTGCGATAGCCAAGCTGCATCGCCTCGCCGTAGCTCCGTTTGGCAGCGGCGGCGACGCGGAGGTTGCCCGTCGTGGCCAGTCGCATGCCGACGAAGCCGACGGTCCAGCTAAACAGCGAACCGAGCAGGAACGCGCCGGCGCGGCCGAAGGCGAAGGGCAGGTCCAGCGGCCTGCTGGAACTGTACTTGGTAAAGAACAGCGCGATAGTAATCAGAATGATCAGCGGCCCGATCTTGCGGAACTGGGCGGCAAGATACGCGTTGGCCCCCTCGCGCACTGCTTGGGCGATCTCCTGCATCTTCTTCGTGCCTTGATCCGCTGCCTTAACCTGCTTGACCAGCATGCCGGCATAGAACAGCCCTGCCACGGCGACCAAGAGCACGGCGTAAAGCGATATCTGCTCGCCGATGGGGAATTTCGCCTGATCGAGAATCGGCTGGAAAAGAGTGAAGTGTCCCTCGCCGCCGGCGTCGGCTGCTGCGGGCGCAGGAACTGCGGCCGCGGCGTCTGCTTGCGGGGCCGACGACTCTTGGGCGTTAATCCAACCCGCCGCCACAACAAAGCCGATGCACAACACTGCCAACCAGGCCGTATACAGCCGGCCCTTCCACCGTTTGGACGACCTCGGATGCATGTCTCTGTTCACGCGTCTCATAGTCACTCCTCGTGTAAATCTCGATCCCCGACCGCCGTGCAGACGGTTCTACAAAGATTAAAGCCAATTATCTTGACATGCGGTACGGACGGCTGTCAATAGTGGCGAGGGCGCTAGCTCACTCCGGGGGGTTACGTCGGTAGCCAGAGAACTTGGCGACGACATTGTATTTCGTGCAAGATTCGGCGCATTACGCGGGAAGGGTTCACGCAAAGGCGCGAAAGACGCAAAGAACTTGTAGATTTGCGGGCGACGCCGCCGTATGAGGGGACTGTCCCCATTTTCGCGTCAGCGAAAATGGGACTGGCCCTCTCGCGCCACGCAACCTTCATTTGCGTCTCCGCGCCTTTGCGTGAGCTCTCTCCGGCCGATTTCTGGAAATGGCCCTTGACAGCTTTCTGAGAACGTGTACTATAGAACCAAATCTAAGGAACCAAAACCGCCTTTTTCTACAGAGGAGTCGCCCGCATGGCCCGCCCCGCCGCTAAGGAGCTCACTCAGCGCGAACTGGAAGTGATGCACGTCTTCTGGACGCGCGGGCAATCGACCGTCGCCGACGTCCGCGACGCCCTGGCGGCCGCCGGCCGCGATCTGGCCTACACCACCGTGGCCACTTTGGTTCGCATTCTTACAGAAAAGGGGTTTCTGGAGCAAACCAATCAAGAACGTCCCTTTCAGTTCTGTCCGGTGCGGAGTTTTGAGGACGTTTCGCGCAGCATTGTGGGTGACCTGGTCGACCGCGTCTTCCGCGGCTCTCGCGAACAGTTGCTCGTTCGCCTGATGGAAGATCGCAAGTTGACGGCGAAAGAAAAGGCCGCGCTGGAAGCCATTTTGCGAGGAGAGAAGCGATGAACACGCTCGGAATCGCCTTGCTCTGGTGCGCCGTGCAAGTCACGTTGGTAAGCGTGCTGTCCGGCGGCGTCTACCTTGCGCTCCGACGGCTTCGTCCGGTCGCCGCCGCGCCGGCAGTGTTCTCCGGACTGGCAATGGTTGTCGTGCTGTCGCTCTGCGCACTGAGTCCCTGGCCGCGTTGGACGACAGACTCCCGTCTCCTCCTATCGGGAGAGGGGCAGGTGATGAGGGCTACCAAGCTCGACAACTCACAGCGCTCGGGTGCCACTTCTGGTTTATCCAGCAGCACGGAAACACCGGCAGCCAAACCTGCCGTGATGTTCGAAACGGAGCACGGGGCCATGTCAAACGCTGTGGACGCCGGCTTGGGCGGCAACCAGTCGCCGGCCGCCGCGCCGTTTTGGCAGATGTTGGCTGACGAGATCGCCAACGCCCACGACTCGCGTTTGCCGGCCGCGGCGGCGGCTGTCATGCTGGCGGCGATGGCCGCCGGGCTGACGTGGCTTGTGCTCGGCGTGGTAGCCGTGCGCTGGCAGCGGCAACGCACCCGGCCCGTACTGGACCAAGAGTTATTGGAGTTGGTCGAGGCGCTGCGCGCGGAACTCGGCTGTGGCCGACCGGTCGAGGTTCGCCAGTCCGATGATTTGGCTACGGCCGCGACCATCGGCTGGCGCCGGCCGCTTGTAATGTTGCCGGTCGATTGGACCACGTGGACGGTCGACCAGTGCCGCGCGATCCTGGCCCATGAGATTGCCCACGCCCGCAGCCACGATTTCTTGGCGCTCTTGCTCGGCCAGTTGGGGCTGGCGCTGCACTTCTACCATCCGCTGGTGCATTGGCTCATGGGCCGCTTACGACTCGAACAAGAAGTGGCCGCTGACGCCGCGGCCGCCGGCGTCTCCGGCGGCCAACGGCAGTACCTCACGACGATAGCCGAGCTGGCCCTGCGCCAGCATGACCGTCCCTTGCTTTGGCCGGCTCGTGCGTTCCTTCCGACTCAATCCACTTTTCTCAGGAGAATTGCCATGCTGCGGAACTCGAAGCTTCCGTTCGATCGGCCGTCGCGCGTCGTGCGATGGCTGACAATCGGCATCGTGCTCTCGTGCGCCGCATTGGTCGCCGGCCTACGAAGCCCGGGCAGTGCAAGCCTTGCCCTGGCGGACGATCAAGAGCAACCGGCCGTACGCGCCAGCGGAGAGGGTTCCGCGAACCCACCCGACGTGTCAAATATGCCGTTTGAGGCCCGGCTTCCAAGCGGCATTACGGTTCAGTTACTCGGCGTTTCCGAGAATCCGTCACAGGGGCGGCCGTGGTGGCGTCCGGACGGCTCGCCGCTGCCTCAGCGTCCTTACGATGCGTTCAAGGGGCGCGTGTTCGCCGACGAATCCCACGTCGCCCGCGAGTTCGCTGTCCTGTTGCACAATTTGCTTTCAGAGCCCGTGGGCACGCGACTGGAGTTTCGACCCGCCTACAGTGCGGCGGCGACAGGTCACCCCAGGCTCGCCCCTGGATACGCCGGCAAGCTCGACGCGATGGCTGTAAGTCTGCCGGCACAGGCCACGGTTACCGTCCGGTTTGGCGTGGCCGACGGGCCGTGGACGACCGTTCGCGAAAGCAATGGCAACACCGGAGCGGTGGGCACAAACAAATTGAGCACCGTATTCTCGCAGGCCGTGGAAATGGGCGGATCCGTCGCGATTTCCGTCTCTCACAACATCAACGGTCCCGAATCGCGAGTTATTGCGATTGGCAAAGACGGCCGTGAATACACGGCCAGTTCGGTCAGCGGCGGCGGGGCTGGTGACTTTCATCAGATCATGGTCGCGTTTTCCGAGCTTTCGCTGAGAGACGTCGAGAAATTCTGTCTGCAAACCCGGCCTTACCAGTGGGTCGAGTTCCGCAACGTCTCGCTGGAGCCGGGGAAGAAGACCGACGTGCAGATCGTCGCGTCGCCGGAGGCAGAAACTGCCGCGCGATCGGCGATCCACGACGGCGGGTTTGTTTTGACGTACCAAATCGACAGCAACTCATTGCCGGAGGGGGCGGCAACGCCCGATTTGGACAAGCTACTCGACGTGGTCGACCGCCGACTTACGGCCGGGCGCAAGGAGTTCGCGCGCGTCGGAAAACTGGCTGACGGGCGGATTACCGTCACGTTGGCGCACGACAGCGATGCCGACAAGCAGCGGGTGGAACGCCTGCTGGCGCGGCCGGGCACCTTGGAATTTCGCATCCTGGCCAGCAGACAGAAAGACAAAGCGATTGTTGAACAGGCATTTAAGAACCCATCGAAACAGGACGTGCTCGACGAGTCTGGAAAGAAACTCGCCTGGTGGGTGCCCATAAAAGCCGGCGAGAATAGAGCATTTGCCGGTGCGCACGGACATCGTTCGGCGCACTCGCACGCAGGATGGCCATGAGATCATGGAAGTTCTCGTTCTCAACGATCCGTACAACGTCACGGGCGATTATCTTACGTGGGCCAATGGCCGTTCTGATCACCGTGGGCGCCCCTGTCTGGCGTTCACCTTCAACGATGATGGCGCAGCGCTTCGCAAAACTGACCGGCAGTCACTTGCCCGAAAAGGCGACCGGATTCGCGTATCAGCTTGGGATCATCGTTGACGGCAGGCTGTATTCCGCACCGTCGATCAGGAGCACGATCTCGGAGCGGGGCGAAATTACGGGCACCTTCACTGCAGAGGAGGTTTCCGATTTGGCGGACCTCCTCAATGCCGGACGCCTGCCAGCCCAGCTCCGGTTGATCGAGCCGAAGCCGCACCCCAAGCCGTAGGACAAGCCGGCCGTAGATGATCGGCCGAGCAGATCAGTGGGGACTGTCCCGATTTTCGCGGGCACCGCCGCGCAGCGGTGGTCGGCGAAAATGGGACCGTCCCCTTCGCCGCGGCCAGTGCAACTGTTGGCTAGGGTTCGCGCGTGCCGCCGGCCACGTAGATCTCGCCTTCGCCAAGCCGCAAGGTATCGAGACACACGGGCCGATTGTCGTCGGTGGCCTGAAATGAGAGCATGGCCACCGGGTCGCCGTCGGCGTAGCGCCAGCGGAGATCGAGCTGCATGTCGCCGGCGGCTTTCTTGATCTGCTCCAGGATCGGGCCCAACGGCACGGGCAGAAGCCCGGCCCGGGCCTTGACGATGCGAAGCACGAACACGTTGGGTTCCGGCACCGAAGGCTCTACGGTCAGGCTCAGCACGCTGTCAACGCCTTTCTGCCGAAAGCGGCACGCGACGGTGACCTGCGTCGGGCTGATGATAATCCGCGGGTCGCGCATTGTCGGCGGCAGCGTGCCGGGATGGTTCTTCAGCATGTCGACGGCCAGCCAGCCGTTGATCTCGTCGGCCGTCAGCAGCGCCTGCCAGGCCTTCCGATTTCGCACGTTACTGGTCAGCGTCGCGGCCTGCTGGAGCATGCGATTGCTGCCTTTTTCCAGCGCGGCATGATCGGTCTGCAGCGCCCGGCGATAGAAGCCCGGCTCGTGCCGGACGGCAAGGTACGCTGCCAACAGGGCAACGACCGCCAGCACGGCAAGACCACCGGCAACGAGCACGAGCAGTCGGACCTTGCGGAACACGTTAGTCACGTTCTTTCGGGCGTTCTTGATTCACCGGCGACATATTCGGCGGCCGTAGGACGGCGCCGGGGGCCAATTTGGGGACTGTACGGATTCTCGTGTCACGAGGAGCAGTAGCGACGCAAACCGCGGCGAAGGGGACAGTCCCATTTTTCTGACACGAAAATCGGGACAGTCCCCACTTTGCGACTCTGCCCCGGCCTATTCTCCTTGCCATCCCCCCCATCTTCTTCGACATTCGGTGCGTCGTAAAGAAGACGGGCAAAGATAATCAGCGAAACCGTATGCCAAAAAGGGCGGTCGCCGGGGCAGGAACGGCCAATTGATACCACGCCGGTTTCCTGGTACAACGATTGGGGGCTGCGGCGAAACGATGCGAGGAGCGATGCCATGCAGTTTATCGAAATGTCGGGCAAGACCCTGAAGCGATTGGTCAGCGACGACGAGTTGCACCCCGACGAATTGAAGAAGCATGGCGTCACGGACGAAAGCGTCATCCGCATCAACCGCCAGGGCGACATCGAATTGCGTCGGGCAGACCGCTGGGACGTTATCGGCGGACTGCTGGGCGAGTTCGAGGAACGCATCAAGCATCAGACGAATCTCGAGTGGGTCTGACTTCCAGACAGGCGGGACTGTCCCAGTTTTCGTGTCAGCGAAAATGGGACTGGCCCGTTTGACGCCCCGCCCCGACCTGCTCTCACCGCTCCCCACTTTTCTGTCCTCACCGAGTTTGCATCGGCTAATGACCACAGCTTCCTGCCGCGGCGCCAAACTTTGCTGATTACGGTGACTTTGTGGATACGGCTGACAATGCGGCCCGTCAGATTGCCTGCGCGGGACCGACCGGCGCGCTGCCGGCCGGAAAAGTTGGAACAAACCTTGGTTTCGTCAAATCCGGGCTGTCGCAAGGTCGATTTCTTTAACGAGGAAGGCGCATCCACCGGGTTGAGCGAAAAGGAGTGTGAGATGAGAGTTGTCCGCATTGCGATATTTGCGTCCTTGGCGGCTTGTATTAGTTCGGCAGCCTGGGCCCAGTATGGGCTGTACGGGTCGCCCGACACATTGCCCATGCCGCAGTCCAATGCGGTGGCAGCCACAGCCCCGGCCAGCTATCCGAGCACGGCGACTCCGTCGGCCGATCCGATGCCGGCCACGGCGTCTGCCTATCAGCCTTATCAACCGTCGCCCTATCGCTATCCGGCACAGTCGGCTGCCGCGGCCATGTATCAGCCGTATCAGCCCGGGGCGCAGTACCGCTACCCGGGTCCTGCCGTCACGCGACCGCCGGTGCGGACTGCGTCGGTCGACCCGTCGATGCAGACCAAGCCAGCCGCCGATGCGTCGAGTCCGTATGCCGCGCCGACCGAGCCCGCGATGCCGGACACACAAGCCTCAGCCGGCACCCCGTCGACAAACGTGATGAACCAAGTGCTGGCCGACCAACCCTGCAACGGGTGTGCCGGCGCCAATGGCTGTGGGCCGTATCGCGGGGCAATGAGCCAGTTCGAGCAATCGGCATGCGGAGCCAACGGCAATGCCTGCGGTCTTGACGGCTGCGACCAAGCCGATTTCTGCCGTTGGTATGCATCCGCCGAAGTGCTGGTGATGAGCCGCAGCGACGGCCGCCGCTTCTGGACCAGCTATGACGACTCGGACGAGCGAATTCAGCTCGGCAACAGCCAAATCCCGCTCGAATGGAAATGGGGAGGCAAGGTCAGCCTCGGCCGCCGCTTCTGTTGTGGTTGCGTTCCCTATGCCATCGAGGCCACATACTGGACTACCGATGCCTTCTCGGGTTCCCAATTGACCGAAGTGTCGGGTGGATTGGTCAGCACGCCGCTGAACCTCAACTACCTTACCTTCAACGGCGCCTCGGCCGAAGACTGGTTTTTCGGCGCACAGCATCAGGTCGTCACCCGTAGCGACGAACTGCACAACGTCGAGATCAACCTGATCCGCGAGCCGTTGGCCTGGGCCTGCAACTCGCCCTGGGACGTCGGTTTTTCGGTCGGCGTCCGCTATTTTCGCTTCCAGGACCAACTGACCTTCGCCTCGTTGGCGAACGACTCGGTCAGCGACGCCTATTTCAGCGAACGTGGCCGTCAACGACCTGATCGGCGCCCAGGTTGGCTTCGACGCAGCGTACAACCTCACCCACGGACTCCGGGTGTTTATCGCGCCCAAGTTTGGTATCTACGACAATTTCATCACGAGCAACTTCAACGCCCAGGCCAAAGCAGGCACGGGACCGTATGTCGACGGCGTCGGACCATACGGCAGCTTCCCGGTGCGCGGCACCGCAACCGCTCTCTCGTTCCTCACGCAGATCGACGTGGGTACCGACTGGCAGATCACGCGGAATTGGAGCGCACGGGTCGGCTACCGCGTTGTGGCCGTCACCGGCATGGGCCTCGCCGACGATCAATTCCCGCAGTACATGGTCGATCTGCCGGAGATCTCCGACGTCCAACATGCCAGCAGCCTAATCGTGCACGGGGCGTTCATCGGCGCAACGTACAACTACTAGGCGCTAGTGGCAGAGGTCAGGGGGCGGCGGGGGACTGTCCCGATTTTCGTGTCAGCGAAAATGGGACTGTCCCCTTCGCCGCAGTTTGCGTCGCTACTGCTCCTCGTGATACGAGAATCCGTACAGTCCCGGCGGTGGTCGAGGTGCCGACAGGGGCACTTCCACCATCGCGGCCGTAAACCCGTCCAGTGTGAGAGAGACCGACTGGTGTGAGTCGTCGGTAAAGGCCACGTTCGATAGCTTCGTAAGCGGAGTCTCGACGTCGAGCGAGGCCGGAATCTCAACTCCGCTGACGTTGCCGGCCGCCGGTCGTCCGAAGGCGATCTCGACGGTCTGCCTGCTGTCGCCGATATTGGCCACGCAGACTGCCAGCGACGATTTATCGCGGCGCAAGCCCGCGCAGCTTTGGATCTGTGTACCGGGCGAATTGTTGCAGGGGCTTGCCGGGCAGGCTGCGCCCTCAACGCGGCAGCGCACCAGGTTCGGATATTCCCGCCCGAAGCGCGCAGATTTCCTTGATGGCGTAGTACCGGCCCGATCGCCAGAGCCTGCCGTGATCGTCGGCAAAGATGCAGTCCGTCAAGCGAATTTGATCGGGTCGGCGTCCGACGGAGCCTCTGCCTTCGGCCACGTTCGCGGCGTGGTACTGGATGGCGTCGAACAACCAACGATCCGCGTTTTGGCAGTGAACAATCAAGCCCAAGACGTCAGCGACGGCCTGGTGCGAGCCTTCTTCGCCGCCGAGTGGACCCCAAATGCGCGTGCGCTTCGGGTCGTAACCCCACCATTCGCTGTTGACCAGCCGGCCATTCTTGCCGCCAGGCAAACGCCGGGCAATCTTGATCCACTGGTCGACGCCGGCCTTATAGCCCGATACCCAGCCGGGCTCGGTGTACGTCGGATAGAAGATCGCGTTAAACGTCGCTTGTAGGCGTCCGGTCGGAGCAGTCGGCGTGCTGGCTCTCTTGGCCCCCTGACCGAAGCCATAACTGTGGAGCGAAAGGGCGTCCTCGTATAACGTGTTGGCATTGCCGGCCGATACGCGGGCACCGGGGTATCCGGAGAGGTATCGCCGCGCTTCGGCGGCCCCGTAGCTCGAGGCCGGCGCCGAGAAGGAACAACCGCAGACGACCGCTTGCGGATACTTGCTCTTGACCGCCTTGTAGTAATCCTGTTGATGATTCGTGGCCCAATCGGAGCATGGCCGCCAGGCATTCTTGAAATCGTCGTACGAGTACCAGCAGGGCCCATGAGTCCCGGATTGGCGATTGTTCATGCAGGCCGGCTCGTTGTAGAACTCGAACAGGCGAATCTTGTCGGCGCCGTGCTTCGCAGCCAGGTAGTCTGTCCAGTCGAGGCAGTTTTGCGGGCTCCACGCACCATCGTCGACGTTGTCGGCTTGCTCCGGTGGAATCTTCGTGGCATGCGGCATGCCGCGCGGCCCCGCCTGATACTCGACCATGATGCCGCCGCCGCTTTGGACCACCGCGTCGGCTGCGCGGCACCAATCGGCAAAATGTCGATTGGGCGTCCCCTTGTTCGGCGGCAGGCCTTGCTCCCCCATCGACGCGCCGATGAAGCCAAGCTTCATGTCGCGGATGCAGTCGATCCAATGCTTGCCGTCGGGCGTGGTTTCGGCGGCGCGCTTGGGGTCGCTTCCGGCAAAGTCGACGCAATACGCCGTCAGCTTCATGCCTACGCACCAGCGCGGCAACTCGTAGTAGACCTTGTCGACTCGCACGTTCACGATCGAGCGGGCACTCGTCAACCCGGCGTCAGACGCCATAACACGCGAGGCCGCGAGGCCCAACTCGAGCGTCAGAATTAGGACGACAGCCGGCGAAACGATTCGCCGCCAGTGGTACGAGCGCGTCTCCGTCGGCACACGATTCATCGGCAGGCAGCACACGGCAGGGCTCCGGATTCGGGGGGGCAGTTTGGCGGGGGGCAGTTTGGCGGGAGGAGAGTACAGTATAACGTTGCGCCGCGACAGGACCTAACCCGGATTATTCATAACTTTGGGAAGAAAAATGCCTCCGTGTGTATCTAAGTTGTTATGAAACACTCACCTTCGACAACGCACGGAGGCACAGAATGGTCGAGCAGTCTGCTTTTCGGCTGACGTTTGATTTTCTCACATCCAAGCCGGTTGTGGTAGAGCCCTCGCCGGGCATGGTTTCCAGCGATGCCGGCCTGTTGCCCTTTCGCCAGCTCGACGAGGAACTCGGACTGACGCGCCAGTTTGTCGAAGCCCTCATTGATCGGCGACACGTCGGTTATCTCGGCCACAGCTTCCTGGAAATGACCCGCATGCGGGTATATGGCATCCTCGCCGACTATCCCGACCAGAATGACCATGACGTGCTCCGCAGTGATCCAATCTTCAAGTTGATCTGTGACCGATCGACCAAGGACGCCGATCTGGCCAGCCAGCCCACCCTCTCCCGTTTCGAGAACGCCATCGACACCGCTTCGTTCCGGAGGCTTCAAGACGTCTTCATCGACCAATTCGTCGCCGCATTCCCCAGCCACCCCGTCACTTAACACTCGATATCGACCCTTTCGATGATCCTACGCACGGCCAACAGCAGTTGACCTTCTTTCACGGCTACTACGAGCAGTACCAATACCTGCCGCGGGCCATCACTTGTGCGGAGAACGAGTTGGTGGTGAGTATTTGCCTGCTTTATGGTACGGCGCATCCGGCATTGGGAGCTGCGGACGACGTGGCGTACGTCGTCCGCCGCCTGCGGGAAGTCTGGCCGGACGTGCAGATTCATGTCCGTGGCGACAGTGGCTTTGGCGTGCCCTCAATGTACGACGGTTGCGAACGTTTGGACATTGACTACACGCTCGGTCTGGGCATGAATGCACGACTGAAGAAACTCACTGATTCCCTGCTAAGTGAGGCCGTTGCCCGCCGGGATGCCACGGGCCAGCCGCAACGTCTGTTTACCGCCTTTTGGTATCGGGCCGAATCCTGGCCCGCCCAACGCGGGGTGGTCGTCAAGTGCGAAGCCAATGCCGAAGGCACCAACCGTCGCGCGGTGGTGACCAATCGGCGAGGTGCCTTTGTGCTGCCCGGCGCGGCCTACGACGGCTACGGTTACGGATGGAGCTAGGCGAACGTGGGTGCCAGGCGAGGGGATGAGATTTCTGCCTGCACGATAGCGGTTGAACTATAAGGGCCATTCATCTCTTCTTTCAGCTCGACGGCCCATGCTGTTCCGGGGCATCAACGGTCTCGACGGATAGAGTGTCGGCCCCAACCGCAAAGTGGAACTTCGTGCTGCCGCCACTCAATCGCAGATATGGAAGCAGTATCTCGCCCGCCGATGCCTCATGGCGGCCGAGAACTTGTCCCTCTCTATTAAAGGACACGATTATCCTACGGCTGAGATGCAGGTCGACTGTGGCATTGTGTTCGGTGGCGAACTGACTGGCCCAAACCTCGGCCCCTTCCTCTGTTGTGATTTCGTTAGGAACCAGCCAGGGCGGAACGAACGAAGGCAGGTCTTTGCGGCAGACCAGCCACGGGACCGGCTTGCTGGCCCACTTCCACCACTCTTCGAGAAATTGGCGCTGATCTTCCTGAATCAGACCTTGCACCATGTCGTCTTGTATTTCCAGAGCAGTTTTTAACTTATTAAACAAGTCGCTACGGATGTCCCCCCGCTCCTCGAAAAGGACGATCTTGTTGGCGGCACCAGCGATTGACACGTAGCCCATTCGGCGAGCCACATTGCCGGGCCGGAGGCCGAGCTGCAATCGGCGCTGGCGGCAGTACGTCGAGAGATTCGTTGCCACTATCAGCCCTCCTTCGATTGCGCTCGTCGCCTAATTTCATCCAGCATCGGGTGATTTATTGGCACGTCGGGAATGATGTCGCTTTGTTTTCGGAGCACCGGCTGATCGTTCGCCAGCGCATTTTCCACTTCCCTCAAACTGATCCGAACCGAATCGGTCAGAAGCAGATTGTCAATCACGAGCATCGTGTCAGGATGGATCGTCAAGCTCCTTAGAATTGCGACGACAGCTTGAAGAATTGACGTGACTTGGTGGGGGTGGGCGGCGAACTGAACCGACGTGTTTCTGCGATGCTCTCGAATCCTTACGAGACCCCAGTGCAAAGCTGTGAGACGGATTTCGTCGATTGCCGTTGATGAATACTTCATGATGGCAGCGTAGCCCGCCTGAGGCAGTCCGATGCCATCGGCATTGGCTTTGTCACGAATCCATTCGTCGTGGGTGCCGCCGACCCGGATGCATTTCCCAGTGTCAAAGTTGAGCCAATAGCCAGCCATTATCTTCCTCCTTGGTGGAAGAGAACGTCGGCTCTGGAGTCGAGGAAACGGGACTCCAGGAGCCTTATTCACGGAAGGAAAAGCGAGATTATTTAATCGAGTCCGAAAAATGTTACAAGTCCCCGCCGTGATGGACATCAGTCAGCCGCTGACATCGACATTTCGAGCTGCTGGACTAGCGACAGACCCCCGCAAGATTTCCGCTTTGCGGAATAATTCGACGAAAGCGGGGTTGTCACAAATCGCTGGGCTGAAAAACCGGGGCGGCAGGGTCGCACGGCGTGCCTACCCAACGACCCAGAGATTTTGCCCCTTGACTTTGCGGGCGGTCCAGAAAGAATGCCAGTGGATGAGGCCCGTCTTCAAACAGATGGCCAGCAAAGTCTGACCAGTCTGAAAGGGGATGGGCCTTGTCGCTTCTTGGAACCGCATTCCACTTAATGGGTATTTTCTGTTCGCAGCACGATGGGCAAGTCCACGACGATTCGGGCTCCCCTGCCGGGTGCGCTGTCGATCGCCAATTTGCCGCCAAGCAGGCGGGCTCGCTCCCGTATCCCTTCGAGACCGAAGCGACCTTCTTCGACAGTCTTCGGATCGAAACCAATACCCTGATCTCGAATTACGATCCGTAGTCGGTCGCCACGTTGCATCAATCCCACACTCACCTTCTTGCTCTCGCTGTGTGCCCGGGCGTTCGCAAGCCCCTCTTGGGCGATCCTGTAGATGGCGTTCTCCAAGATCGGAGCCAAACGGCTGAACTCGACCTTGCTGCGAAATTCGACTTTCGGCCCCTTGGGAGTCCGCAATTCGTAGACGAGATGGGCAACCGCCGCCACAACCCCTGACTCGTCGAGAATTGGCGGTCTCACCCCGCTGATTAGGCGTCGTGCTTCAAAATGACTTTGACGAAGCAACTCCAGCCCAGCGTCGTATGCCCTCTCCGACTCCTTCGGCCTCTCATCTCGTATCTTGTGGGAGTGTTCCGAACTGCATGATAGCGCCAGGGCGGTCTCAAATCTCAAATGCAATCGAGGCCTGAAGAATGAGCCTCGGAAACTGGCATGGGGGAAGACATCGCTGGGAGGCTCCAATAGGGAGAAGTTCACAAAGCTTCCCTTGGGAACGGAGTCCCAGCGATGGCACATCATCTTACGCCCCAAGAGCGCGATCGCATAACGCAATTGCGGTATCAGGGAGCTAACCAGAAGGAAATCGCCAGGGCTGTGGCACGTTGCCCTTCCACGATCAGCCGCGAGCTGCGACGCAACAGCACCGCCGGCGAATATTACTCCACCCAAGCCCAATGGAAAGCCGCGCAACGCCGCCGGGAACGACCACTGGCGCGAAAGATGGATGATCCCGCGGTCAACGAGGCTGTTCGCAGGGGGTTGGCGCAGGAATGGGCGCCGCAGCAGATCGCCGGACGGATGCAGCAGCAAGCTGCGCCTGCGCCGCGTGTCGTCGCAAACGATCTACACCTGGATCAAGCAGGACGCGAATCGGGAGCACTGGGAATCGTTCCTGCGGCGTCGCGGGAAGCGTCCTTACCGGCGGAAAAACGCCGCCACCAGCGGAGATGCCGCCCGCATCGACCAGCGCCCCGAAGTGATCGAGGAGCGGTTGCGGCTGGGCGATTTCGAGGGCGACACCGTGCTCGGCCCGGCGGGCACCGGCGGTCTGGCGACGTTGGTAGACCGCAAGTCGCGGTTCACAATCGTCGTCAAGGTTCAATCCAAGAATGCCGACCATGTACATGCGAAAATCAAACAACGCATGAAGGAGTTGGACGAACAGCGACGGCGGTCCATCACCTTCGACAATGGCACCGAATTCGCGCGCTGCCACCGGCTGGAAAAACACCTCGGCATGGAGTTATACTTTGCTGATCCGGGCTGTCCGTATCAGCGCGGCACGAACGAAAACACCAATGGCTTAATCCGCCAATACTTTCCCAAAGGGACTGACTTTCGCGACGTCTCCCATTCCCAGGTGCGGCAGGTGGAAAACCTACTCAACAACCGCCCCCGCGCGTGCCTCGGGTTTCCAACTCCCGGTGAGGTTTTCTTCGAGAAAACCCCTCCCAGCGGTTGCGATTGAGTTTGGAAACCGCCAACAACCGACGAGACGGTTGCTGACGCAGATGGGCCTTTGTCTGGCCACTCCGTGTTTACCGGACATTTGCTTGAAGGAATGACTGGAAAAGCCATCACGCAGGACAGCATTCTTACGGCTAGCGGCGACATGTCTTATGTTTACGAGCACGTGTCCACAAACCCGCACTCACGCCAGACCTTACATTATGGATTTCTCGATGAAGATGGGGGTGTTATATTCGCAAGCTCGCCAACTGCAACGGGCGGTAAGCCATTCAAAGTCGAAAAGGATGTACCCGTCACCTTGCCTTTATCCAGTCAACGGGGTGATGCGGCCACCGACAACATTGCCTTACTCGTGGCCACAAAATAAAAACGATGCTTTCAGAGCAGCGCTATGCCATACAATTGCACGACGTGTTAATCCATAAACTCAGAGACTATTTAGCCGTGAATGCGGACGAGTTCTTTGCTGTTCAAGGACAATGAAGCGAGGAAGCACTGTGAGCACACGTCAAGCGGTATGAAACTGTGACTGAACGAGTGCTAGGGATCGCCATCTGCATCTCATAGTGTGGGTAGGCCGCACATTAAACAATGTGGAAGAAGACCATGTGCGGTATGACACCGTGCCTTGGCCCGCAAGCTGGTGTGGTGTTGTGGAGTCAGTTACGTCGGTATCCGCGTGTGTTGTTGACCTACAGCAGTGGCATTGCCGCCATCTCTTCTGGGAAATATGAGCACTTTCGCATTATTTGTGATGCGCAGGTCACACCATACCGTCCATCTTCGCAATCGGAACGATCGTCTCCTGTTGCAGCACTAGCGGAGGTATTTGGCGAGGGCGATGTCAATCAAGCATTCAACCTGATGCCTAAACACGAAAGAAAGTACGTTCCGCAAAGCGAGTATCTTGTCAAGCTGTTCCAGCCAATTATGGATGACTTACTAGTTGTGGGCGTCGAGTATGAATGTGGTTGCGAGCGGTGTGAGGTGTTGTGGGCGCGTGTATGTGCAGACAGACTAATGAACGAACGTGAAAATACGTGGGGACCATACAGGCGATGTGTGTACAAGTTCAGAGGTCGTGTTAGCAATAACAACAAGTATGGCCAGGTCCTGAAAGAAGCCGAGTCAGAACGAAATCAATGGTTACCACTTTAAGCAAAGCTGTTCCGTGGCTCGTACACCAGAGTTGCTGAAATTGCGGCAGCATATACGACACGCATGACGAGTCTGATCTGGTTCTAATGGGATACCTGTTATATTGCGACGCCTCCACACGGTGTATGCCCGTGCGTCGAACAGGCCGGTGATGTTGGGGTGGCCGAAAACTCCCCTTGAGGTTTCTGTCGCCAGCGGCTAACATGGCCATGCGTTATGGTTATCCACTTGACTCCACCTGCCCCAATACGTAGTGTTTGCGGGTATGGAAAACTACCCGCGTACTGTTTTGGAGCTGGAGGACAGGTTCTCCACGGAGAAAGCCTGCCGGGACTATTTGGTGCAACTGCGTTGGCCAGACGGTTTTGTCTGTCCGCGATGCACAAACCACGGAGGCTGGCCGGCCACCCGCGGCCGAATCGTCTGCGGCGCGTGTCGCTACCAAGCCTCGGTTACCGCCGGCACGATCTTTCAGGACATTCGCAAGCCACTGCGGCTGTGGTTTCGAGCCATTTGGCATGTGACCAGCCAAAAGAACGGCGCCAGCGCGGCGAGTCTGCAGCAGGTTCTGGGGCTTGGAAGCTATCAGACGGCTTGGACGTGGTTGCACAAGTTGCGTCGGGCGATGGTGCGTCCGGGGCGAGACCAACTTCACGGCCGCGTGGAGGTGGATGAAACCTACGTGGGTGGAGAGGATGCCGGACTTGGCCGAGGCGCTGGGCGGCATATAGGCAACAAAGCATTGGTGGCAATCGCTGCAGAAGAAAATGGACGAGGCATAGGACGAATCCGTATGGCTTGCATTCCTGAGGCAACGAAAACGCACCTGCACGGCTTTATCCAACGGGCCATCGAGCCTGGAAGTGTTGTGCATACCGACGGGCTTAGGGCGTATGGAGGCGTGGAGCCTCTTGGATACGGCCATGAAGTGTCTGTTCTGCTGGGTAAAGGCGAGGATGCCGCGATCCGGCTGTTGCCGCGAGTGCATCGGGTGGCGGCCCTGCTGAAGCGGTGGTTGCTGGGAACCCATCAAGGAGCGGTAAGCGTGGAGCATTTGGATTACTACCTCGACGAATTCACATTTCGTTTCAACCGACGGACTTCCGCTTCACGCGGCAAGTTGTTCTACCGTTTGCTCCAGCAAGCCGTGCAAATCGAGCCGGTTCCCTACAAATTGATCGTTGGTGGCAAGCCCAACCAATCCGCGAAACACAAGCAGTAGTGGTTGGTGGAGTCAAGTGGATAACCATACCATGTGTACATGTGTGTCACTGTCGTTTTATTGAGTGTTGTGCGGTGACCGAAGTGATACGAGCAGAACGGAAATCGGCGGTGCTTACGTTGTCGAGCGTGGCGTGTCTGACGCATGTTCCAACGGTCAACCTGACGGCCGGCTGCGCCCATGAGTGCCGTTACTGCTATGCTCGCGGCTACGTGACGCACCCAGGAGAAGGCAAGGTCACGTTTTGCACGAATACGCTGGCCAAGCTGCGCGACGAGTTGCGCCGGAAACGCAAGAAGCCCAGCACCGTGTATTTCAGTCTGTTGAGCGATCGGTTCGAGCCTGTGCCTGATGTCTTGGACACGACATATAGCGTGTTCGAGTTTCTTCTGGAGTCGCAGATTGGCGTGGCCTTTGTCACCAAAAGGCGGATTCCCGAGCGACATCGCAAGCTGCTGGCCGCACATGCTCCGCTGGTTCAGGGGCGCATCGGAGTGATTACGCTTGACACGGTAATCGCCACTGCGTTTGAGCCGTTTGCTGCGCCACCGGGAGTTCGGCTCTCGCAAGCCGGCGAACTGATCCACGCAGGCATTCTGGTCGAGGCACGGCTCGACCCGATCTTGCCCGGCGTGACGGACGATCAAGAAAGTTTGGAACGGCTTTGCGCGGCGTTGGCGGGCATTGGCATACACACCATTGCCGCCAGTGTTCTCTTCCTGCGGCCAGCGGTGGTCGGATCGCTGCGACGACACGTTGAAGACAAGCAACTGATGGGCCGACTTTTCAGCGTGTTCGCTGGCAGCACGCCAATGGCAATCCATGCCGGTAACAGCCGGGTACGAGCGCTGCCAGCCGTGGCGCGTCTCGAAATCATGGATCGCCTAAAATCCATTGCACGCCGTTACAGGCTGAATGTTCTCGTCTGTGCCTGCAAAAACCCGGATATTGCCAGCGGTTCCTGCCACATTTCAGGCCGTTGGCCGCCTACGGCCCGTGAAAACAGCCAATTGGGGCTGTTTTAATCGTAGCAGCGGCACACGAGGTTACATCTTGGATTGCACACAAAGGTACAACCAGCGTTTGCTGCGAAATGCGTTGAGGGAAACGCTACTCATAACGTCTATCGACGTGACTGTTGGTCGCCGACTTCGCGTCATCAGCCCAACCTGGGACGAGTATTGGGGGCCTGGCGGTTTCTTGGCGGGTGAAATCGCACAACTAAAGGCAGCATGGACTGCACTGATTGTAGGTAGATTTACTGACAAGCTGCGAAGCGATTTTATTCGCACGTATTTTCGGTTGCTCCGTGCCTGTTTGGATTGCCATGACCGTGGCCAAAACGTGCTCACGCTGTTGAGAAAGATTGTCGGCTTTGAGACAATTCGCATATTCGGCGACTGCGATGGCTCGGCAACAGCCATAATCAGCGCCAGACATCCAGCATATCTGCTGAGTAAACTGGTAAGGCCCGACGCGCCTGAGAATCCGAAGTATCTGCCGCTGATATGCCCGTGTGGGGATTTACCCGGAACGGCGGCTCTGTATTGGCACTACAGGCGCATTCCACTGATGCGGACCGGCGGAATCCAGCTATTCGTCTATCCACCGACAGAAGCATGTAATCGCCCGTTAAGTCATGCCCTTATCGGTCAGCTATTTGCCTGCCTCACGCCAAGAAGCGATCCGTGGATTCGGGAGCGAAGTCAATCGTTGTATGAAGGGGTATTTGCCTTCCTGGTTGCTCGTTCTACGTTGCCAAGACTCCATCTGCTGGACATGGCGTGCGGCACGGCCAAGATAACGATGATGTTGTGCAGGAAGGCATTTGCCGCACATTGCAAATCGTTCGACCTGACCTTGGTTGACGTAGTTCGAGGAAACCGTTCGATTGCCAATGCGTTTTATCGGAATCCAAAAGTCTTTGGCAATGTGCTGTTTCGCCGGAACAGCTTGTTCGAGTGGGTGGACAAGAACGCCGACAAGCCGCAGATGCGCTTCGATGTGGCACTGTTGCTGAGGGCATGTGACCTGTTCAGCCGATTTTCCATCGAAAGGATGTCGTATCGGGAGGCGAATGCACTGATCGGTCAAGATAAGGCGTGCGACCTTCTCGATTCCCATGTGCTGCGTCCGGCGGAACTGATTGAAAGCAATAACCTTGGCAGAATAGAACATGGGATCGGCCGATTCATCTTCAAGAATGGCTGGACGTTTCGGCAGTTCTCTTTGTCGGACTACTTCAAAGCATTGCACATTGTCATGGGCGGCCGGTTGTCTGCCGACGAGAACCTCCTCTATGTGCCGCTTCGCGTGTTCGACGACGATGTTCTCGTACTGCCGAGCGGTTGTTCCATAATCGCTCAGTTACGGACAATGGCGAACCAACTGGTAATTGAGGACGCAGAGTTGATGCCATACCATCTCGACAGACACCTCAAGCAATTTGCCTTGGGTGGCCTGTCGGTCGAGGATTTGACGGAACGGGCGAAAAGACGCGGGGCTACTGTCTTCCTTGTTGAGAGAAAACCAGTACAATGACGACGACAAGCCTGTCCTGCAATCGTCGAGCCGACGTGGTGGAAAACGCCATGCACATACGCCGTTCCATGTTCATTGAGGAGTTGTCTTCCCAAGATGACATGGACAAGGGCCTTTCGCTCGCTCAGCGGGTTCATCCGAAGTACCAGCCGGTTTTCGAGAAACTGGGCGAGGCAGACCGGGCGGCCGTGGCGCTCTATTTCCTGCCGCACTCCTCGAAGAAAGATGTGCTGGAAGTCACCAGGCCACGGGTCATCAAGTGGTACTGTCCGTTCGCCGATCAGCGGGAGTTTCCTTCGGGGCATCGCTATTGCATCAACGTGTACACCGGCTGCGAGCACCATTGCCAATACTGCTATGTCACCGGGTACAGTGCGGCCCAGCCCAACTGCAAGAATCGCTTTCGCCATGATCTGTGCAAGGACTTGGAGGCGTTGGAAGCCTACGATGTTCCGCCCGCGCCTGTGCATCTGTCGAACAGCACCGATCCGCTTCAGCCATTGGAGCAGCAGCATCGCCATACGCTGTTCGTGCTGGAGAATCTGGCTGAGCATCGAAATCGCTTTACGACAGTCACGCTGCTGACCAAAAACCCGGCGGTGCTGATGGATGACAGGTATGTCCAGGCGTTACATCGGCTCAACGAATTGCCATCCGACCATCCGCGATATTTCTGGTTCAATGAAGAAGGACACCCGCCTTTGCGGCTGGAGTGTTCGTTGGCGTTCTTCAACGACGAGCATCGGCGGCTGCTCGATCCAGCGGCTCCGAGCGTCGAGAGTCGCATGGAGGTGATCCGGTTCCTGCGGCACGAAGGTTTCGCGATTTTTCCGAGGATCGACCCACTATTCCCGCGTGATCCTTTGGGTGGCGGCAAGGTAATGGCTGATTTCGGCTTACCCGATGTACAGTCGATGAGCGACCTGGAAGGGTTGGTCAACTTCGGCCAGGAACTAGCTGCGCCACACATCGTATACTCGGTTGCCAAGATTACGCGATCTCAGCGCGGCAGTCTTCCGAATTTCTTGGACCCTCCTGTGTGCCCCTTCTGTTCAACGCCATCGCTTCGCGCATCGGGAAAAAATCCCGCCGACAGCGGGGGCGAGTCCCTTTCCATTCCAGGATCGGAACCGGACCATCGGTGGAAAGAACCATGCGAGCCGCCAGCTCCAGCGAACAGATTTCGCCACAGGTTGGACAGGCGGCGCTGTCGGGACTCTCCGCGATCAACTCCCGCGAGCCCACTCCTGAAGAGTACAACTCCAACGCGCCGCCAGCCGATGACACGCCGCCTCGATGTGACTGAAATGAAGCGGCGTCTTCCGGTCCCAACCGGCCAACACGAACTTGAGCAGTTCATCCTTGGACTCAAGAAAAACCTGGTCCAGTTTCCGTTGAAAACGCTCCGAAATGGGGACTGTACGGATTCTTGTGTCACGACGAGCGGCAGCGACGCAAACCGCGGCGAAGGGGACAGTCCCATTTTCGCTGACACGAAAATCGGGGCAGTCCCCGAAATGCCTTCCATGGCAAGTCCTCCAAGTTCTAGAATGCCAACCTATCCTGCGACGACCTGCTATGTTAACCGAAATCCATGAAATTGTTCTATTGACATCCTCCGCACCCAAGAAAAGCTCGCGGAAGCTGATTTCCACCCTGCCCCGTTTACGCCGTTTTACCGGCCTTTTCACTGCTATGGCAAGCTGGTAAACTGGAGGGTTCTGTCCTAGATCTCGTAATCCCCGTTTGGAGTCTCGTATGGCAAAGCCGCATCGTATCGTCAAGAAGGCCAATCACGGCAAGCGTCCGGCGAACGCCAAGGGCCGCCGCGCCAAGCGGCGACTGGTTCGCACTTAGTCCTGCTGCGGAGGAAGCACGCCTTGACCAGGAAACTGATCCTCGATTTCTCCGAATACGACCTCAACCGGGTTGTGGCCGACGTGGAGGAGATCCGCCGCTACAACCCGCAACGGCACGAGATGGAGCAGCTAACTGCCATCTGCCACGAGGACCCGCAGAAGAACGTGTGCGTCGGTTACAGAGACGTCACCGACGGCGAATTTTGGGTCCGCGGCCACATGCCGGGCATGCCGCTGATGCCCGGCGTGATAATGTGCGAAGCGGCCGCGCAGTTGGCCAGCTATTACAGCCACAAGTACCATCTGATGGAGGGCGTCATTGGTTTCGGCGGCCTTCAAGACGTTCGCTTCCGCGGCGTGGTGCGGCCCGGCGACCGCTTCGTCATCGTCAGCCGTCTGCTGAAACTCCGCCGCTCGATCATGACCTGCGAGTTCCAGTGCTTCGTCAACCAAAGCCTGGTGTGTGAGGGCATCCTCAAAGGGGTGAACATCCCGCTGGAGCAGATTACCGGAGAGCCGGCCGAAATCCCAAACGGCAACGCGGGATCAGACGACGGAGAGTAGGCAGTTGCAGCGAGTGTTTAGGTAGTGCCACGTTCCTTCTGAGCGTCGCGAAGAATCTCCGCTAATTTTTCGATGAGATCCCTCACTGTGCTCAGGATGACTCAGGGAAGACTGGCAAGTTGTTTTTTCACATTTCCGAGCCAACATCATTCCATTCCCCCACCGTCCGACCAGCATTAGCTTCGCCACGATCAATTAGGACGCAAACCATATCCGCGCCCGTAGCTCAATTGGATAGAGCATCGGTCTTCGGAACCGAGGGTTGGGGGTTCAAATCCCTCCGGGCGTACTTCATGCAATGCGAGATGAGCCACAACGCAGCGGATTAACGCACAACGAGTCGCGGCCGCAACGCACAACGACTGAAAGCGTTGGGGACGACGATTTCGCCCGATCGGTCCGCGCTGGTATCGGTGTCAACTCGTCTATCACGCGACTTGGTGCCGACCGCGCCATCGGTCACATTGCCATCACGCACCGGCACGACACGAGGCGTTTCATCATCTTCAACTACGGTGTCCCTGAAGCCAGAGACCTCGTTCCGCTGTCAGGCATCTTTGTTACACGCATTTTGTTCGTCGACTCCCTCGACCAAGCATGGGGGGACCAATGACCATCCGAACCACTGGAATTGGTTGTGGCAGCGTATTGCTGGCGGCGTGGCTGTGCACCATGGTCCAGGCCGCGGAACAGGGTCTGATCCTGACGCCGCCGGCGCCGGCTGAGCCGCGAATCAACGGGCCGGCAGTGTTCGGCGTGCGGCTCGGCTCGCCACTGCTCTATATGATTCCCGCCACCGGCCAACGGCCAATACAGTTTGCCGTTGACGGGCTGCCGGAGGGGCTGACGATCGACGCCGCCACAGGCCAAATTACCGGTTCGCTTAAGAAACCCGGCACCTATCGAGTCACATTGCGAGCGAAGAACGATAGGGGGGCAGCACAGAAAGCGTTTCGCATCGTCGTGGGTGATCAGATCGCGCTGACGCCGCCGATGGGCTGGAACAGTTGGAATTGCTGGGGCGGCGCGGTCGATCAGAAGAAGGTGCTGCGCGGCGCGGGCAATCGTCTCGTCGGGATTGATCCACCACGGCTGGACGTACGTCAACATCGACGACACCTGGCAGGGCACGCGGGGCGGTCCGCACAACGCGCTTCAGCCCAACAACAAGTTTCCGGACATGAAAGGGCTGTGCGATCAGATTCACCAAATGGGGTTGAAGACGGGCATCTATTCAACCCCGTGGATCACGTCATTTGCGCTGCGGGCCGGCGGATCGAGCGACGATCCGTCCGGGGCCTGGTCGAAGAAACTGGCGATGGGGAAATACAATCGGCTCGGCAAATACTCGTTTGCCGAGGCCGATGCCAAACAATGGGGGCAATGGGGCATCGACTACCTGAAATACGATTGGGCCGGCAACGATTTGAAACATGCCAAGGAGATGAGCGAGGCGCTGCGACGGAGCGGCCGCGACATTGTGTACAGCTTGTCGCCCGCGACTGCCTTCGCATGGGCCCCGGAGTGGACAAAGCTGGCCAATTCGTGGCGCACGACAGGCGATATCTGGGACTATTGGAGGAAGAGCGACGCGGGATGGCGGTACGGCGTTTCGGAAATTGCCTACAGCCAGGACCGCTGGGCGCCCTTCGCCGGGCCGGGCCACAGAAACGATCCCGACATGCTCGTGCTCGGCTACGTCGGCTTGGGATCCGCGCCGCACCCCACGCACCTCACGCCCGACGAGCAGTACACGCACATCAGCATGTGGTGCATGCTGGCGGCCCCTCTGCTGATCGGCTGCGACCTCGATCGACTCGATCCATTTACTCTGAGCCTGTTGACGAACGATGAAGTACTGGCGATCGACCAGGATGCGCTGGGTAAGCAAGCCACGCGCGTCGCCACACTCGACGCTGTCGATGTCTACGCGAAGGAATTGGTCGAGAAGGCCAAAGCCGTAGGCTTTTTCAATCGTGCCCCCCAGGCAACCACCATCGACTTCAACAAACTCGGCAAAGCCGGCATTCACACGCGACATCACGTCCGCGATCTGTGGCGGCAGAAGGACCTCGATGATACCGACGGGAAGATCAAGCTAACGATTCCCGCCCACGGAGTCGTGTTGTTGAAGTTCACGCCGGTCAAGTAAGAGTCGGTGTGCCGATCGCAGCTTCATGCCAGAAGCGAGCGAGAAACGACTAGCGCGAAGTGGTGGACAAACGAGCAATTACAGACGAGGTTTCCCGGCGGCGCCAAGAGTAGCCAAGCAGGCCGACGGCGCCGACGACCAGTAGGGCGAGGGTCGAAGGCTCGGGCACCGGTATTAGAAAACCGCGAATCTCCCCACCTGGAACGACCGTGGTGTGGATATTCAAGTACGCTGTTTTTGCGGCGAGGCTCGCAAGCAAGGCCGCTTCGGTGCCGGCTGTTGTGCCGCCGTTCGCGGTAACGTACGAGGGATTGTACGACGAACTGAGCGCCATGTCTAAGGTCGTATCGTAGGTCCCCGACGTGACTCCTATGGGAAAGTCGGCGAAATAGGGCGTCGTTGTGGCTACTCCCGCAGTGCCGGCCAGCGGAGTCGCCGTTGGACTGTGGATGTGCGACGCCGTTGTCGTTCCCAAAAGGCCACTGAAATCGATGTGAACGTGCATCGTGTTTGCGCCGGTGTCAACATCGACCTGTGCATCTCCAATCCCTGGAGAAGCATTGGGCGGCGATTCCGAAGTCGCGTCAAGCGTAGCCACATACGAAATGAGACTTGCGTGTGCTGCCGCAGTAATCAGCATGGTCGCGGCGGTCGCGATACTGAAAGCGAAAAACGCGAAGTGTCGCATGACCAAACTCCTTGGTTAATAAGTGGGCGCCGGTTCAAGGTTGAGTCCACACCGGAAGATCGGCCCGACGGCTTTGGCAGGATTCTTTGTTGATGGCACAGAAATGTCAAACCAATAGGCGACCCCCACAACACGTTCGTAATTCGTGGCGATTGGAAGGCCGTTGGAGTTGAAGCCCTGCAACTGGTCTCAGGCCCGATTAAACGCAGGGGCAGGCGTGACAAGAATGGTTGGATTTGCTGAACGCTTTCTCTATCGTCGACCTTACCGGACACTTTGCGTTCGTACCATTCAAGGAGGCCCACCGCGCCCAACATAAAAGCACGAGACAATCGCGCCGGCGGCGCCCGTGATGGCGAACGTCACATAAGGCCATCTCAGTCGGGCAAGACTTTCACGCGGATGTTCTTGAAGCACACCTTGCTGATGTGGCCCGGCATCGGCGGATGGCCCTGGAGGGCGAACGTACCGCGTGGCAACCAGGTCCGCCCGGTAGGCAGCTTGTGCTCGATGTCCGCCTGTGGGATGCGGTATTCGAACATCGTCTTGCCGTCGAGCTTGACCGTCGCCAGGCCGTTCTGGTAGATGACCTCCTGGGTATACCAGACGTTGTCCGTGACCGGCGGCTTTGCCAAGATCGTAACCCTCTCCTTGTTCTTCGTAGGCGGAGTCTCCGGGCCCCATGAGATGTTTCTGATGCCGTACAGGCTGCCAGTCCGGCGCCAATCGGCGTGACTGTTGTCGATCTGGCATTCAAGTCCGAAAGCCGGCCAGTCGGCTTCCTGGTACTTCGTGTGAAAGTAGATGCCCGAGTTCGCGCCAGGGAATGTCAGCACGTCGACCTTCAGGTCGAAGTTCTTGAAGTCGTGATGGCCTACGGGCCCGTCATAGAACAGGTGGGCTGGCCGGTGAGTTGTCGCGGGGCACTCCATCACGATCATGCCGCCGCGGACCTGGAAGATTTCGGCATTTTCGCCCACCTTCCAGCCGTCGAGAGTCTTTCCGTCGAAGAGACGGACAAAACCCTCTTCCTGGCGGGGCGTAGCGGCGACCAAGGAACCATTCAGCAACAATAGGATAGCGACGGCGTTTAGCAGAGGCTTCATGGTGCACCTTTTGCGTCAATACCACGGTTCAGACAGTGTTTCCCGAACCTCCCGACGTGGAAGGCCGTCCCGCCCGGAGAGTATCGCTTCGGTCGTGGCATTCACAGCTTTTTACCAAGACACCCCCGGCCTTGTCAATTTTGGCGGTTGTCATCGTTATTTTCAACCAAAAGTCTGCGGCTCTTGATGAATTGTGGCCGGCCTTTCTGAATTTTTGGTGCACTGGAGATCGACGATTCCGCCCCAAGTGCCTCAACCGACCTGAATTGACTGGCACCAGCGCACGAGGCTCAAAAAATTGAGGCTCTTAATGCCGGATTGTGGCCGGCGTTTCTGATTTTCGGTATGCTGAAGTCCGACGTATCCGCACTGGCCGTCCGGCGAGGGCATCGGACTGCCTCACGTGAAGCGAAGACTGGCAGAAAGAAACGCTTCTTTCACAGAAATGAGAGGAGATCGACATGGAGAATTTCGGAGGGAGCATTAACCGCCGGGAGTTCATGGCGCGAAGTGCCGCGGCGGCTGCGGTGACGACCTTGACCGCCGATGCGCTCGGCGCCACCGACAGTCACTTTCACGCGATTCCCGACTCGCCGCTGCCCAAGCGGCCATACGGGAAGAGCGGCGCACAGATCCCGATTCTCACGTTCGGCTGTGGGAGCCGCTGGTTGATGTACAAGGACGTCGACGAAGCACTGCGGGTGATGAACCACGCGATCGACTCGGGCGTTATTTACCTCGACACGGCCCACAGCTATGGCGACGGGCAGAGCGAAGAGCGAATCGGCATGCTGATGCCGGCCCGGCGCAAGGACGTTCTAATCCAGACCAAGCTCGAGGCGCGCGAGCCCGACCAGTGGTGGAGGGAGTTGGAGACGTCGCTGAAGCGACTGAAGACGGATTACGTCGACACGCTGCTGATTCATTCCGTGGGAGGAAAAGACGACCTGGCGAAGATCGAAGCCAAGGGTGGGCCGGCCGAACTGCTGTTGAAGGCCAAGGAGCAGAAGCTGGCCCGCTGGGTCGGCGCATCGAGTCACACCAACGGCTCGATCATGGCCACGTTCCTCAGCCGCCACCCGGTTGACGGCTGCCAGATGGCGCTCAACGTGGCGACCAACGGCCCGTTTGACATGGGCTTCGAGGAGAACGCGCTGCCGGTGGCCGTGGAGAAGGGGCTGGGCATCATCGCGATGAAGGTGATGGGCCAGGACCAGATCGTCAACAAGTATGACAAGTACGACTACCGCACTGCCATTCGCTACTCGTTGAGTCTGCCGGTTTCCTCCGTCACGATCGGTCACCCCAAGCCCGATTACCTCGACAAGAACCTGGAGGTGGTGCGCACCTTCAAGCCGTTTACGCCCCGGGAAATGAATCGAATAAAATCGGAGGCCGCCAAGGAAATCCGCGTCGCCTTCAACGATTACATGTGCGGCCACCGCGACATCGCTTGATGCAGCGGAGAGAAGAGCTGCTATCGCGTCGGACCGCGGCGCTGCCGGGCGGTTGACGACTGCCAACCCGCTGCGATGCACAGACCAGCAATCAGTAGAAGCACCGCACTTGCCGGTTCGGGGATTGGCGTGGCCGTCAACGAGTTGACCGTTCCGTCGTACGGTTTATCGCCGCTGGAAACGGTCGTGCCAAAAAGGAGGCCGCCCATAAGGAAGACTTCGGACTCGGGTTGGCTGGAATCGCCGCTGGCGCCGGTGAAGCTGTAAATTCAGTAGTTCCAAATTTTGGGAAATCCCGACATTGTCATTCTGAGCGAAGCGAAGAAGCTCATTGGCCACCGAGATCCTTCGCTGCACTCAGGGTGACTGATTGGGGGCAAATTTGGAACTACTGAAATTGCCTGATAGTCGGTTCCGTCCGTCTTCATCGAGAAGACTGTGCCCAAGTCGTCGGGGCTGATCTCGAACTGGGTGCCATTGTCGTCCGCCCTGGCGAATTCGGTCACGGCGTACAGCGTGCCGCCGACCGCAGCGAGTCCGGCCTAGGGCTGACTGCCGTCGGTGGTCGTGTCGGTGAAATTGTGATCCGCATCAACACACGTTTTTGAGGGTCGAGAGCGGCGCTTCCTCAAGGTAGAATAGGGTGGCCCTATTCCTGTGGAACGCTACATCGGTGGGCAAGGGGGGCGGATGGGCCCTCGGCGCGGAGGGACACGATGTTTCGGATTCGCGGAATCTTCGATCACCACTTGCCGATCAATCGGGCTGCCATTGCGCAGGTCCAGGCCATTTTACGCACGCAATTTCCGCTCTTGCGCGAGGAAGCGATCCTCCAGATTCCCGATCGGCTGCGGAATCCGCTGAAATACGGGTTTCGTTCGACGCTCTTCGTGGCCGAAGGCGCGAAGGCCCAGGTCAAGGGCTTCGCGTTCATGTCCTATGAGCCGGACTTGAACTTCTGCTACTTGGATTTTTTGGCTACGGCGAGGCACATGCTGGACCGGGGCATCGGCGGCTCGCTCTACGAGCGGGTGCGGCAGGAGGCGCTGCTGCTAGCGGTTGTGGGGTTGTTCTTCGAGTGTCTGCCCGACGATCCGCGGTTGTGTCCCGATCCGGTCGTGTTGAAGCAGAACGTGGCTCGCTTGCGCTTTTACGAACGATACGGTGCGCGTCCGATCGCCAACACGGCCTACGAGACGCCCGTGACGCCCGGCGGCGACAATCCGCCGTACCTCGTGTTCGACGATCTCGGTCGCACGCTCGCGCTGCCTCGCGACCGCGCCAAGGCGGTTGTTCGAACGATTTTGGAGCGCGAGTACGGCCATCTTTGCAGCAAACAGTACATCGAGCAGGTCGTCGCATCGTTCCGCGATCCCGTCGTCCAGCGGCGTGCGCCGAAATATCGGACGAAGGAGCCGCCCGTTCCGCCGGGGACGCGGATTCCGAAGGACGCGCAGATTGCGATGGTCATCAATGACCGGCACGGCATCCACGAAGTGCGCGAACGCGGCTACGTCGAGGCGCCGGTCCGGATCTCGGCGATCTTGAAGGAGATCGGAGAGAGCGACTTGTTCCTCAAGGTTCCGCCTCGCGACTATTCGGCCAGTCACACCCTAGCAGTCCATGACGCCGACTTCGTGAGGTACTTGAAACGTGTCTGCCAGAGCGTGCCGGAGGGCACGTCGGTCTATCCCTACGTGTTTCCGATCCGCAACGCCGCCCGGCCGCCGAAGGAACTGTCCATCCGCGCGGGCTACTACTGTATCGATACCTTCACGCCCTTGAACCGTCGCTCCCACGCCGCGGCCGAGCGTGCTGTCGACTGCGCCCTGACCGCGGCCGACGCCGTGCTGAACGGTCACCCGATCGCCTACGCGCTGGTGCGTCCGCCGGGCCATCATGCTGAACGCCGCACCTTCGGCGGCTTCTGCTATCTCAACTCGACCGCCATCGCCGCTCAGTACCTCAGCACGTTCGGCAAGGTCGCGATCCTGGACATCGACTACCACCACGGCAACGGGCAGCAGGACATCTTCTACGAGCGGGCCGACGTATTGACGATCTCGATCCACGGCCATCCGCGATTGGCCTATCCCTATTTCAGCGGATTCGAAGACGAAAAGGGGCAGGGCCCCGGCGAAGGTTGCAACGTCAATTTCCCATTGCCCGAAATGGTCGATGGGGTACGATATCGCGAAGTCTTGCAGAGGGCGTTGCGCATCGTCACCGCGTTCCGGCCCACGGTCCTGGTCGTTGCCTTGGGATTGGACACCGCCAAGGGCGATCCGACCGGATCGTGGAGCCTGCGGGCGAGCGACTTCGAAGCGAACGGCGCTCTTCTTGGTGCGCTCAGGCTGCCCACGCTGGTCGTGCAGGAAGGAGGCTACAACACGCGCAGTCTGGGGACCAACGTGCGGCGGTTTTTCTGGGGTCTGTGGTCCGCCATGCACGAAAAGCAGGCGGCGACCCCAACGCGGTGGACTGTTGGATTGCTCAGCGATAGCCGGACGCGACGCGAGCCAAAGGCGCCTTCAACGGCCTTTGGTCTGCCGCCGCGGCCCGCCAGTAGACCTTCGACGTAATCAGCCTCCTTCAAGGATCTCGTCATGCTCCCTACTGACTCCGAGGTCCTTCTGACGTTCGGCGTATTGTTGGCCGTGGCGCTTTTCTCCGGCAAGCTCGCCATCCTGCTGCGTCTGCCTCAAGTGACTGCCTATCTGCTGGTGGGCGTGCTTTTCGGACCCTCGGTGTTGAACCTGGTGCCGCGGGAACACGTCGACCTCCTCGAGCCGCTGACGGAGTTGGCCGTCGCCCTGGTCCTGTTCGACGCTGGGCTGCCAGTTTCCGTTGGCCCGCGCGCGGCGCATCTTTCGCCACGTCGTGCGGCTGTCGCTTGGCGAACTCTCGGCAACGTTTCTGGCGGTCGGTTTGGGATTGTGGCTGCTGGGCCAGCCTTGGCAAGCCGCGCTGCTACTCGCAACGCTCGCCTTGGCGACGGCGCCGGCCACGACCGTTCTGGTTCTGTCTGAGACCGAATCTGAAGGAACCATCACGGAATATGCCCAGGCCCTGGTGGTCATTAACAACCTCGTGACGATCGTCGCCTTCGAGATCGTCTTTCTCGCCATCGAACCCGCATCGCAAGCGGTGGGGCTGCACGCGGCAACGAAGCTCGGCGAACTCGCACAAGATTTGGTCGGCTCTCGCTGGTGTTGGGGGCGGTGGCCGGGCTGCTGTGAGCTATTGCTTTGGCCTGGTCGGCCCCAAGCATCGGCTGGTCTTCCTGGTCGCCATCGCTGCCGCGCTTTTGGGACTCTGCGAAACGCTCGGCACTCCCTATATGCTGGCGTTCCTGGCCATGGGCGTCGTCACGGCTAATACGTCTTACTACGCCCGCCAGATCCTGGCCGAATTCGACCGTCTGACGGGCCTGCTGTGCGTCGTCTTCTTCGCCGCCAGCGGCGTCGAGTTGGATGTCGGCGGGCTGGCCACCGCGGGCCTGGTCGGTGCGGCCTACATCGTCTTGCGTTGTGCGGGCAAGTATTTCGGCATCCGCATGGCCGCTCGGCCGCGAGACGAACAACCCATCGTGCGGCGCTGGCTGGGCGCCACACTCCTTTCCCAGGCCGGCGTCGCCATCGCGCTGTCCGCGGTTGCCGCCCAGCGGGATCCGGAACTCGGTCAATACCTGCAAATCGTCATCCTGGGAACGGTGCCTTTCTTTGAGCTCGCCGGCCCGATCCTGATTCGCCAGGCAGTGCTCCGGGCTGGCGAAGTGCCGCTGGCGTATGCCATCCCACACGCCGGCGCCGGGCTGCTGGAACAACTGCGAGTCGTGTGGAACCGCGCCATCATGGCCTTCGGCTTCGATCCGTGGCATCGGCAATCCGACGCGGAGCTGACCATTGGGCAGATTATGCGGCAGAATCTCCACCCGTTGCACGAATCGATGACTTTCGACGAGGTCCTGGCCGTTATCGAGCACAGCCGCGACAACACCTATCCGGTCGTCAGCACCACCGGCGAGATGGTGGGCGTCGTCCGCTATCGCGAATTGAGCCAGGCCCTGGTCGACCACTCGTTGGGGCCGCTTGTCCGGGCCGCCGACATCGCCACGCCCATCGGCAAGGTGCTCTATCCGGACGATCCGGTTCAACGGGCGAGGAAGCTGTTCAGTTCGATCAAAGACGATTGCCTGCCGGTGGTCGCCCGCGAGGAACCGCACACGCTGCTGGGAATCGTCCGCCGTCGCGACGTGTTGCGTCTGCTGATCCGCCGTCAACCGGGCGGCAGTGCGACGCATTGATTGCGACGCTCACACACAACGGCACGGCGCGTTCACGGCATGCCGCTCGAAAACACCTCGCGGGCCGCGGCGACAGTCGCCTCGATGTCGGCATCGCTGTGCGCCGCGGAAACGAACAGCGCCTCGTACTGGCTGCACGGCATGTAGACGCCGCGGTCGATCATGCCCCAGAAATACCGGGCGAATCGCTTCGTATCGCAAGCTGAGGCCGTTTGCCAGTCCGTCACCGGCTGGCGGCTGAAGAACAGCGTTATCATCGAGCCGCAGCGGCCGATGCGGCAAGGGATGCCCGCCGCCGTTGCCGCGCGCTTCCAGCGCCGCCGCCAGAAGGGCCGAGCGGCGTTCCAACTGCGGATACGGATTCGTGTCGCGAAGCGTGCGAAGCGCGGCAATTCCCGCCGCCATGGCCAGCGGATTGCCGCTGAGCGTGCCAGCCTGGAAGACCTTGCCGGCCGGCAGCACGTGGTCCATGACGGCGGCGCCGCCGCCATAGGCGCCGACGGGCAGGCCGCCGCCGATGATCTTGCCCAGCGTGGTCAGGTCGGGCTGGTCGTCAAACAGGGTTTGTGCCCCGCCGTAGGCCACGCGAAACCCGGTCATCACTTCGTCGTAGATCAACAGCGCGCCACACTTCCGCGTCGTGGCCCGCAACGCCTTGCGGAACTCGGCGGTCGCCATGACGCAGCCCATGTTGCCGGCGACCGGTTCGAAGATCACCGCGGCGATCTGGTCGCCACACGTGGCGAACGCTGTCCTCGACGGCCCTGGGGATCGTTGTAGCGGAGCACGATCGTATCGCCGGCCGCGCCCGCTGTTACGCCCGGCGAGTCCGGCACGCCCAGCGTGGCAGCCGAGCTTCCGGCCGCGACCAGAAGGCTGTCGACGTGGCCGTGATAGTTGCCGGCGAACTTCACGATCTTCGTTCGCCCGGTGTATCCGCGCGCCAGCCGCACGGCGCTCATCGCAGCCTCGGTGCCGGAGTTGACCAGCCGGACTTTTTCGATCGACGGCAGGGCTTCGACAATCCGTTCGGCCAATTCGTTCTCGGCCAGCGTCGGCGCGCCGAAGCTGCTGCCCCGGCTTGAGCGCCTCTGCGACGGCAGCCACGATGGCCGGATGGCCGTGGCCGAGAATCATCGGCCCCCACGAGCCGATGTAGTCGATGTAGCGATTGCCGTCGAGGTCGAACAGGTATGCGCCCTCGGCACGTTCGAAGAAGATCGGTTCTCCGCCGACACCGCCGAACGCCCTGGCCGGGCTGTTGACCCCGCCGGGCATCAACTGTTTTGCGCGGGCGAACGCAACGTGGCTCTTATCGCGTGACATGGCATTTCCTTAATATTGGAAGCGCAGGTAGTCTGCGTGGTTGGCGGCGTTCTGTCAAGAGCCGTTTGCGTTGTCGCGCACGAGGGCCGGGCCGAAATCGACGACGGAGCGAATGCGGCCCTCCGGTGGTGGGGAATTGGCGTAGGATCGCGAGGAGTCCCAGCCTTGCACGCGCCGAATCTGTCAATGGGCGCAGACGGCCATCGCCGCATCGTGCAAACAAGAGCGTCTCAGCCGCTCAGGCAGCAGATGGTTTCGCCAACGCCTTCTGAATTGGCCCCAAGCGGAGCTTGCCCAATGTGCCATCATGTCGGGGAGCCGCAGCCAACAGCGTTGCAAAGGCGACATGCACCACCAGCACCGCGCCGACCATCGCGTGAAATCGCCGCGCACCGACGAGGTTGCCATCATCGACGCCCCAGAAAAGTTTCAACCGGGCGTTCACCCGCTCCACCGACGTGCGACCCTTGTACATCCGCTCGAACTTCTTGGTAGCGCGTGGAATCGGCGGAAACCGCCGCAGGTCGATCGTGCGATCCACACGTACCGTCTTGCCGTAGGACTTGCCCGCATTGCAGACCGCATCATGCGGGCAGGGCCAACCTTCGTGCCTCGCCGGACAGCGATACTTGATCGTTTCCCGCTGCGGTTCGTAACCGATGTAGGCCATCTTCTGCCGCACGATCGGCTGGCTCGTGCGATCGTAGCAATAGACCGTGCCCGCTTCGTCGTAGACAATGTTCGACCTTCCGTCGTGGCCGGGAAGCATCTGTTCAGTTTGATCCTTCCACAAGCGGCGGTTTTGGATCACTGGGCGGATGCCGGCCTTATGCAGCACCCGATGCGACTCGTTGTCGTCGGCCGCCTTGTCGTAGGCCAGGGTTTCGATGCGGCCCTGAGGCAGATTTCCTTGCCCCTGCTCGACCAACTCCGGCAGCGATTTGCAGTCAGCCGCGTTGGCGGTCGTCACTTGGTAAGCCAACACCACCTCATGCTTGGCGTCCACCAGCAGGTGCAACTTATAGCCGAACCACTCGACGACCTTCGTTACCTTGCCCTCCTCATCGAGGTATTCCTTCTTTCCACCGCTGGGCTGCGGCAGTCCTTCGGCGGTCTCCGCCTTTGCCGCCTCCTGTCTCTTCTGCCGAGCGTGCAACGCCGTCGAATCACCGGCCGTATTCTTTCCCAAGTCGGGCACGGCCACTCCCAACCGCTCGATCATCGCGTCGAAGATTCGCCGCAATTCGGACACATGCGGTTCTTGCCCCAAGACATCCAGAAATCGCGAGACGTTCCAGCTCTTGGGAACACCCTCTTCGCGTTCAATGCCGATGAGCCTCCGCAGGCCCTCGTTACGCCCCAGCTCCGCTAACGTGGCGTCCACGCTGACGTGCCGCAGAGCGATTCGCAGGAGCAAGACGCCCCAGAGGACATGGACCGGATAGTCGTCGCGGCCGCGGCCGCGATGCTGCCTGAGCCCCTCCAAGAGCTTCGCATCGGGGATGGACCGCAGAAAATGCCTGATCGTGCCCAGACTCGGGCTGTCTTGCAAGCAATCCCAGGCGAACAACGGCTTGGTCATGGCGATATGCATGGGTCACCTCCTTGCGTAACGTTGAGGCGCCAATATACACCGCACCGCATCCCCGCTCAAGCCCATTCGTGGTCGAAAAATCGAAAGAAACCGCCGCCCGCGTCGCGCTTGCCGAGTAAAACGAGCCGCTTCGCGGAGAACGCTTTCCACAAGCTGATTACAACATGTTTCTTCTACTCCACTTCCACACATCGCAAACGGCTCTTCTGTCAACAGCCAATCTTGACACTGCTGGGCCGCAATGCGATATTGTCGAAAGACCCGACGACGATTGCCCCCTTGTGACCGGCGCCCGCCTTCTGCGTCAGATTCATCATGCCGGCCACTACGGAGCAGCCGGCCTTGCGTGCCTCGATTTGACGGTAAGATGATGCCATCGACAAGGACAGTCCGAGGAGCGGTGTCCCTGGTTGCCGTGCTGCTGCTGTGCTCTGCCGCCAGGTCCCAGGAGTGGGCCAAGGCCATGTTCGAACATACCACGCACGATTTTGGCGTGGTAGCCCGCGGAACCAAGGTCGAGCACCGCTTCACCATCGAGAACATCTACGAAGAGGACGCCCACGTCAAGTCGGTCTCGTCGACGTGCGGCTGCTCGACACCCAGCATCAATCAACGACTTCTGAAGACGTGGGAAAAGGCCGAAGTCCTCGTAACGCTCGACACGCGAGCCTTTCTCGGCCGCAAGGACGCCACGATCCGCGTGGAGTTCGACCAGCCCTTCCCGGCCGAGGTCCAACTGCACGTTCATGCGTATATTCGCAGCGACGTCGTCGTCCAACCGGGCGTCGTTTCGTTCGGCTCGGTGCCGCAGGGCACGGGAGCGACGCAAGTTCTCTCGGTGACTTACGCAGGGCGGGACGACTCGCGCATCGTGCCGCGTCGAATCGGCCAATCCGAGCCTCGAAGCCACGGCCGTCGAGGCCAGCCGCTCGCCCGGCAGAGCGACCTACACGTTGACCGCGCAGCTAAAGCCCGACGCCCCGTCCGGCTACATCCGGGACCAACTCGTCCTGGTCACGAACGACTACGATCTCCGGGCGGCACGGGTGCCCGTGGCCGTCGAAGGGCTGGTTATGTCGGCGCTGAGCGTCCGGCCATCGCCGCTGATGATGGGCGCCGTCGATGCCGACCAGTCGGTCACGCGCAACATCGTCGTCCAGGGCCGGGCCCCGTTTCGCATTCTTTCCGCCCGTGCCGACGATGCGCAATTCCACTGCAAGCCGCCCACCGAGGTAACGATGACCCACGTCGTGCCAGTGACGTTCCAGGCCAGCGGACCGCGGACCACCGCGGGCACGGTCAGCGCAAAGCTCCACATCGAGACCGACTTGCCCGGCGCCAACGCGGTGAACGTGACCGTGACCGTGCAGGTCGCCGGTGCGGCGACAGGGAAGGCGTTTTAGCGCCCCTTTTCGCTACGCTGCGGCGGCCCCAACCAGCGGCTGCATGTCGCGGCGGATGCCGGTCGCAAGCTCGCCGCCCATCACGTTGTCGATTGATGCATCGAGGTCGTCCGCGGCACGATCCAAGACCGACGGCGTTTATCTATCTTCAGTAGTTCCAATTTTTGGGAAATCCCGACATTGTCATTCTGAGCGAAGCGAAGAATCTCATTGGCCACCGAGATCCTTCGCTGCGCTCAGGATGACTGATTGGGGCAAATTTGGAACTACTGATCTTGTCAATATCGGACCTGGCCGGGTGGCCTTGGGCGGTTGCCCGCCCAAGGCTCCCACAGATCCGTACTTGCACACATTAGCCCGGATTATTCATAAGCGTGGCGGGAGCGACGCTGATTGCTGGCGAGCGAGGTTTTCGGGTTGCGTGAGGGGGGTGTGGCGGGGAGCTGGCACAACCCCCCCTTTCCCGCGCAGTTGTCAGTCTGCGGAGGTGTGGAGAATCGGGAGTACTTCACGGCTTAGCTTGAGTTCGGGGCGGCCGAAGAGGAGACCAAGGGGGGCAAACGGGGACATTCTACTTTACCGGCTGTCCGTGTTTTCTGGATTGCCTATTCCTGCCAATTTATGAATTAAAGTAGAATGTCCCCTTTGTCCCCCCGGAACGAGAGCGGTTAGAAGCCAAGTTCGTCGAGTTGGCGGCCGCCCAGGGCAAGCTCGACGCCCCGCGCTGGAGCGATTGCAGCTTCGCCGACGACGTGGCCTATGTCCGCAACCGCACCAACGGCGAGCTGTCGGCGTTCGTCGCCGTGACCATTGCTACGGACGACTACGACCACGCGATCTCCATGGTCTCTGACAGCGTCGGCAATCTCCAAGCCGGCACGGCCATCTTCCGGTTGGATCGCGATCATTGGGTTACCGAGGGCCGGGCCATTCTGAATCTGACCCCCACCGAGGCGGTAGACTACTACCACAACGACTTGGAAATGGTCGACGAAGACTTCGCCCCGCGGCTCTTGTAGCAGCCACGCGCCGGCTATAGGGCCGGCACGCAATTTTGTTGTGTGTCAACCGCTCGCCCCCCCAGGCAGCGATTATCAAGGGGTACAAGGGGTAGATGATTTGACCTTAGGCGACGGAAGTTGAAACGGATAACCTCGGGGACAAAAGGGGACATTCCGCTTTATCGGCTGCCCGTGTTTTCTGAATTGCCTATTCCTGCCAATTTATGAATTAAAGTAGAATGTCCCCTTTGTCCCCCCTTCCTGAAATTCTTCAGGCAATAGCACCATATCTGCACCCCGAGTTCTCGGCACCACTGGCCCACCAGTGCCAAATAGGCCGCGTAGTCCTCGTCGTTGAAGAATGTCTGCTGTCGGCGGTTGCCGCGTTGGGTAATGTGATGCGGCATCCCGGGGATCACCACTCTTGCTAGTCGGGCCATGACCGTCAACCTACCACCGTCCTCTTTCGGCGTCAATAGTTATGTATGCTGTCCCCGGAACTACCCAACCTACCACCGTCCTCGTTCGGCGTCAATAGTTATGTATGCTGTCCCCGGAACTATCCATCACGAACTATCACTGGCCCATCAGTCCCAAATAGGCCGCGTAGTCCTCGTCGTTGAAGAATGTCTGCTGTCGGCGGTTGCCGCGTTGGGTAATGTGATGCGGCATCCCGGGGATCACCACTCTTGCTAGTCGGGCCATGACCGTCAACCTACCACCGTCCTCTTTCAGCGTCAATAGTTATGTATGCTGTCCCCAGACCTACCCAGGATACCGCCGCCCCGATGTTCGGATGCCGAGGACCGTGCAAGCGTGCGGGGCGGGGGCGTTAGGGCATCCAAGCCGTCGTGGGCGAGTGCAGGGCGTCCTCTGATATTGATTGATGTATGACAGGTCAGGTCGATTTCGGGGGCGTATCCAAAAACCATCCTATGGATCAGTCCGAATGGCTTTCTCCTTCTCCTTCTCAAAGGCTGCGACCGCATCTTGTTCACAATCAAAATACTTCTCCCAAAACCCAGTTCTCATCCATGATTCCGGTGCAAGCTCAAATGTTCCATTTGCAGCATAACGCAATATCCAATTCGATGGCAGTACTGGTGACACAATCTCAAAGTTGCGTATGTCGTGCAAGGCTGGAGTTATACAATCGTCGCCAATTAGGCGAAGCAAAAGTATTCTGCGATCATCCATGTACACGCTAAGCACGTTATACACATTGCCTATAGAAAGCCAGGAGCTTTGCGTCTCCTCCTTTTCTGTATTCGGATTGAAAAGCCGTATGCAGCGAACTTTCATTATTGTCCACTCTTAACTGGTTGCTTGAAAACCGATTTGTAGTCTAGTCCATAGTAGATATCGCCTGTTACTGGATTGCGATAATAATGAACTTGAAATGGACCAGAAGGACTATCGAATGTGCTCGTAGAAAACTTGCTAAATCCAGTTGGAATGTTGGATTTATTGACTAAATCGGAGTATGGAATTATCTCACGTGATCCGGTAATAGCAGACTTACTCAAAGCACCTTGGACTGTAAAAGCTGAATTAGCTGAGGCTCTCTGTGCCGCCAGAGCTTGTGCAGCTTCTTGCGATACGTAAACCTGCTTTAGTTGTATATACTGAAATACATCGGCCTGACCGCCAGAAGTTACCGTACTTGGCGACTCCACCATCCCTTTCAACGCCAGCGAACTGAGCAGTGGTCCGCTCGCTCCAACCTGCCAAGCGGTCGGGTCTCCCGTCAGGTAATAGTCGTAAGCCCCGCTGCCGTATCCGTACCAGCCGAGTGTCAGCACGTTCGCAACAAGCGGCGGCGTTCCTTCGCCAAGGGGGAGTTCCGGGGGGGAGTTCCGGGGACAGCATACGTAATTATCGGGTTGAAGTCCGTTTGGGACCGGGTTTTTGCCGACGCAGCACCCGCCCGAGTTTCTTCTCCAATCGCTTCTGGAAGTCGTCGTCTCCCAGGACTCGACCTGTACGTTCGTGCCGACGAAGCATTTCCATCTCTTCTTCCTTGACTGCGCTGGTTAACAGTCGCCGCCAGCTTCCGGCTATCTTCAGCAACGGAGAGACCTTCACCAATCCGTCGTCCTTGCGCTTCAAGTGCGCTCGCGCACTGCTCCAGCGATAGTCGTTTGGCGCGACGACCATCCCCGCACGGACCGGGTTCAGTTCGATGTATCGCGCCGCAGCCAGCAGGTACGGCTCGTCCATAACGAACGAAGCGAAGCGGCCTTGCCAAAGATGTCCGCGCCAGTCTTCGCGGAAGTTTACCCGCCGCGTGTAGCGCCGGTGCGCCTTGCCGATCGCTCGTCGCAGGCCGTCTTCCGTCTTCGGCACGGCAATCAGGTGCACGTGATTGGGCATCAGGCAATAGCACCATATCTGCACCCCGAGTTCTCGGCACCACTGGCCCATCAGTGCCAAATAGGCCGCGTAGTCCTCGTCGTTGAAGAATGTCTGCTGTCGGCGGTTGCCGCGTTGGGTAATGTGATGCGGCATCCCGGGGATCACCACTCTTGCTAGTCGGGCCATGACCGTCAACCTACCACCGTCCTCTTTCGGCGTCAATAGTTATGTATGCTGTCCCCTCCCTGAAAGAGCCTTTGTTGTCAAGGGCGGTCTCTGCGAATTGTGTGGCTTGTGAGCGGTTGATTATCTGACGCACGCGCAGACGGCCTGCGCGGTCCGCAGTTGCGAACTTATCCGACTTGGATCGCGGTTCTTCGCTATCTCGTCTGATCCGTTGCAGTTTTTGCGACTCGTCACCGTGTTACGGTCTTCATTCCCGAGGTCTGTTCAGTCGTTCTTTTCAACGCGACCGTGCCTCTACCCGTCCCTTCGTGGACGCCCGCGGACTGTAGGTTACGTCCGCGCTCGGGCCCGTTTCGCCCGACACCGATAAAATCTATGCGATCGTCCTGCGGGACTCCTCGCCGCTCCATAATCAGGAACACGCCTGGTCAAGTGGGCCAGGTCGAGGGGACACCTCTAGCTGGCGTGGAGCCGCAGGGATTCGCTCGCCGAGGCGGCGAATCAACACTGTCACAAAGGTCGAAAGGTTTCTCCTGGGATGCTACATTTCAGTAACCTGGGCGGAAGATAGGGAAACGGTGGGAACCGACCCGAGCGCCGCGCCAGGGCTCGAAGAGGAATGAGGGTGGGCCAAACGGTTGACCCTCGTTTCTTTTCATGTTTTCCATTCCTCTTTGAGCTGTCCGCGTTAAATCCTTCGGGGGCTCGGGGGACGTCCCCCGACAAACGCTGCCTTCAGTCCTTCTTTTCGTGCTGTTTACGCCGCCTCCGCCGCACCTTCAAACGCCTCGAATTCCCGGTGTTTTTTGATCGGCAATTCGTAGCGGTATTTTTGTTTCCGCTTCAGCATGTGCCAGATGATCGTAGCCAAGCGTCGCATGACCGCCACCCGGGCGATCTTCGCTCCGCGGCGTCGTTTGATGCATTTGAACCATGCCCGCATCGCACTATCGAAGCGAAGAACCTTAATGACCGCCTGGCCGAGCAGGTAGCGGACGATCTTACTGCCTTGCTTCGTGATCGAACCCAATCGTCGCGTCGCTTCGCCGGAGTTGCGGCAACCGGGTGTCAAGCCAAAGTAGTTCGCCAGGCTGTCGGCATGCTTGAACCGCTGGATGTCGCCGATCCGCGAGGCAATGGCCACCGCACTGTAATGTCCGATTCCCGGTATCGACTCCAGCATCGCGGCCTGTTCATCGACGAAGGTGCGCTTGGCGATCTGGGCGTCGACCCGCTCCAACTGCCCATCGATCAGTTCCCATTGCGGCAAGAGCAAATCGATCTCTAGGCGGTCGATTTCGGGCAACTTCAGTTCGGCCAGCCAGCGGCGGACCTTCTTCGTCTGAAACAACTTGGTCGGAGACTCTTGTTCGAGGTTGTGTTTGCGCAGGATCTTGTGGATGCCGTTGAGCACGGCCGTGCGCCTCTTGGTCAGCCGCGCCCGCAAGGCGGTGAGTTGCCGATCGTCGGCCTCCTGGGGCGTCGGCGGCTGGACACGCCGCAGACCCAGTGGATGCTTGCCAGCGAGAAACTGCTGCCGATGAACCCACAGCAAGTGGGCCAACTCGCCGGCATCGCGGCGGTCGGTCTTCTGTTTCGACCGTTCCGTAGGCTGGATCACGACGATTTCGCGACAACCATACTGCTTCAGCATGTCCAACAGCCAGGGGTTCATGCCGCAGACCTCAAGGATCGCCAGAAAGCCGCCTTCCGGCCGCGCCTTCTCGGCAAGATCGGCAAAGAAGGCACGAACCTTCTCCCACTGCGTACTCACCTGTCGCTGCAGAATCACTGATCCGTCTTCGCTGCGCAGATTCACCGTCAATTGCCGCTTGTGTTGGTCGATACCGAGGTATAACATTCTGGGGTCTCCGGGAAAGGGTGACACTTGGGGTTAATAACGCTCCCAAGCGTACTTTTCTTGGAGACCCCGGCTCTTTCATGGTATCTGGAATTACCCATGTCCTAAGATACCAATGAGCTTGATAGGACACCGGGCTTGGGCAGAAGTCCAGCCGTGCGCCAACCGCCGGATGCAACCTCTCAGACGGGCCAGGGTTCAGTCTGATTGGAGATCTTGGAGCAACGACTCCAACTCGCGCTGTCGCGGCTCATAGCGCTTCCGAACATACCAGCGGCAGAACCATGGACCGACCCAGACGATACCGAGGGTGATGAACACTGCGGTCAAGCTGGGACCGCTCAAGAGCCCCTCCAGGCCGGCTGCCGCCCAACTAACACTGAAAACGCACACAAGCATGCCGACGGCCAGCGGCAGCAGGTACCACCAAAGCACTTGTGTCCAAAGTCGGGTTTCGTGACGCAACCAGTCCAGGTTCTCCTCAAGACAGGCCCGGATCGGGTCGGAGGCCGTCGCGCGGCGTTGCATCTGGTGAAAGCGATCCCAACCCTTGTAGCCCGCAATTACCAGCAAAACGCACGGCAGGCTGAAGCAGCCGCAAAGCGCCCACACCGGCAAGCCTTTTCGGAAGAGCAAGAGCCCGAACCCGGCGATCACTGCGGCCAGGATGACCCAACCGAGAATCATGACGCCCTCCCACAGGATAACATAGGAGCGGAAGTGCTGTTTGTTTCTGCGGAATATCCGCAGCAGTACGTCGGCATCCACCGTCAGACGCCGCCCGGTTCCTTGGGACTGCCAGACCTGCTTCATCTCGTCAGGATGCATGCGCCACCTCCCATCAGTTCCGCCAGGACCTTCCTGGCATGGCTCAACTTCACGCCGACATTGGTTTCCGAGATGCCCAGGACATCGGCCATTTCGCGGTAGCTCAGGTCCTCCAGATAAAGCAGCACCAAGGCGGCGTCTGCCTTGGGCAGTTGCCGAATGGCCACATAAAGACGATCGATTCTTTCCTGCTCGTGAACCTGTTCACGGTTGTCTTGGGACGCATCCGCGGTTTCGAGCAAGGGCCGAAATCGCCGTTGGTGCCGACCCTTTCTTTGCCAGACCAGCGCGGTATTGAGGGCCACGCGGTAAATCCAGGTGGAGGGGCTGGCCTTGTGCTCGAATCGCAGGATCGATCGCCAGACTTCGAACTGGATCTCTTGGAGTAAATCTTCGCAATCCTCTGGCGTGGCGGTGTAGGCCCGAGCGAGGCGTGCCATCAAGGCCGTATATTGGCCAAGCCATTGTCGGAACACCATCGCTTGTTCGTCTTCGTTCATGTGCAGAGCTCGCGTTCTACCCTATTAGTGACCGTCCGGACCATTTTCTTAGGGCGTAATGAGCAGATGGCGACGCATTGTCTTACAGGGCAACGGCTAGCGACGCTTGCTTAAGCGACGCCATGACGACAGCCGCCCCTCAATGTAGCGAGGTCGGCGTTAATGCCAAGGTGCCTTACTTTGATGGCGTGCCGACTGGCGATTTTCGTCGGGCGAAGCTGCTATATTGCCAGATTGCTCACGGATACCGTTCGTTGGCACCGCGGAATGCGTACCGGAAAACGTCTCTCATTAACTTCACCGAGGATCGCAGCTCGCGCTTTCCCTTGGGGGGGCAAATGGGGACAGGGGGGCAAACGGGGACATTCTACTTTATCGGCTGCCCGTGTTTTCTGGATTGCCTATTCCTGCCAATTTATGAATTAAAGTAGAATGTCCCCTTTGTCCCTCTCTTGGGGTATCTTGAGCCGTTAACCACTGTGGACACTGAGCACGGTTTCGTCAGAAACCTCAAGGCCGGCTGGGTGGGAATTCGGAGATTTTTCCGGGCCGGGATCATCGCAGGAAAGTGCCGACCGGACATGGAGTCGCAGGACCCCACCGGCCACAACGGCGGCTACATCGGACAAAGGCCTATCCGGCGTCAAGAGAAATGCCTCGCCGAACGACCGCATTGGCCTTCTCCTTGTCGAGTTGCCCACAGCTTGGCTTCGCTTGGCGACCGGCACGCCGTCTGGCGTGACAGAATGGTTAAGCCTGCCATGATTTGGTGCTTAAAGTGGTGTGGGAATGGCCGTGCCCGTGTAACAACCGGGTCGCACTGTCGATGCCCCGTATCGCGAGTCACAACGAAGGAACTGACAATCCTTCTTCGAGTTCAACATTGAAGGCCATAGTCATGTAGCCCATGATGGCATAGAGGCCGCAAAGCGCGACAAGTTCAACGATGCCGGCGTTGCCGTGGGCCTGGACGAAGCGTTGCTGCACTTCAGCCGGTATCGACCGGTTGGCCACGACTGCGTCGACCGCCTCGAGCGCCGCCCGCGACGCATCGGGCAATGAGTCGGGCACTTGCCCGGCCGTCAGCAAATCGATCACATCCTGGCTGATCCCGGCCAGTTTCGCTGGACGCTGGTGATGGGACCATTCGTAGCCGTATCCCTGCCGAGCGGCATACCGCAGGATCACCAGCTCGCGCACGGCATCGGGCAGGACGCCGTGGAAGCGAAGATGCTCGCCCAGCGCGCCCACCTTCGCCGCCACGCCCGGATTGTTGAACATGCGCAAATAGACGTTGCCGAGCTGCGTGCGGCCTTCGGCATACGCCCGCGCGGACGCCATGTGATCGAACGTGTCCCGGCCGGCCCCTGTCAGCGTGGCCGAGGGATCAGGCAATGCCGCCATCAGTCGTTGTCCTCCCATTCGTGCTGGCGCTGGCGCCAGACTTTCACTGGCGTGGGATAGGTCTTGTCGATATGGAGATCCAGCAGGTACGGACCCGCGGCACCGAGCGCACGGCCGACAGATGCCGCGATGTCGCCGGGAGCGTCCACGCGCTCGCCGTCGCCGCCCATCGACCGCGCAAAGCCCACCCAATCGATGCCGGGAATATCGGTGAGGTGTTGAGGGCCGGGCCCCATCGTTGCAGCGCGGTAGTAGATGTTCCCATAGGCCTGGTTGTTCATCAGTGCTATGACCAGCGGCACTTTTTCGTGCGCCGCCGTATGCACCTCCATGCCGTGCATCAGCATGCAGCCGTCTCCGGTGGCAACCATGAGCGGCCGCTCGGGGCGCCAGCTTGGCGCCGATGCCCAGCGGGATGGCCCCGCCCATTGGCCCCAGGTTGGTCAGCGAGAAGTGAGTGCCGGGCTGGCGGACGTCCCAATACTCGGCAAACCATGCCCGGTGCGCGCCCGAGTCCACGCACAACACGCCATCGTCCGGGAAGGCGGTGCGCAGTTCAGCCACTACCCGCGCTGGATGCATGGGGACAGCATTGCTGCCGATGTCTTCCGGGTTGTACTGGCGCGGGCTTTGGGCGCGGATCTGTGCGAGGAACGCGCGGCGCTGCGATCGCCCGGCTTCGAGCCCGTTCGCGTCCTTGACGGCCGCCAGGTCTCGCAGCGCTTCCCCAGCGTTGCCGACTACCGCCACTTCGTTGGGCCAGGTGCGGCCGATGAGCAAGGGATCGGCATCGATATGGATCAATGCCTTTGACGGCAGCATGTTCGGGTCCCATTGCATCGTGTCGCGTTGCGACAGCCCGGAGCCGATGACCAACAGGATGTCGGTTTCGTCCGACCGGATCGCGTCGATCGCCCAGTGTGAGCCGCCGTAGCCGAATACGCCTAGGGCCAGCGGGTGGCTGTCGGGGATCAGCCCCTTACCCGACAACGTGGTCGCCACCGGAATCTCGAACCGCTCCGCAAACGCCAGCAGCGCGTCAATGCCGTTGGCATGCAAAACGCCGGGCCCGGCGAGCACGATGATCTTCTGGCTTCCGGCTGCGTTGAGCAGCTTGACCGCGCGCTCCAGCGCGCTGTCGTCGACGAAGCGGGCCGACCGCAGTGAATCGGAAACGGGTTGCCAGCCGGAAGCGATCTCGGCCTTCTGCACGTCGACCGGCACCGACAGATGAACCGGTGCGCGGCGCGTGAAGGCATGTGTGATGGCGTGTCGGAGATGATGCGGCACAACTGCGCGCGAGGACAACGACAGGGACAAGCCTGTAATCGGCTTGAGCGCGTCGATGTCGTTGATGCCGGCGCCGGATGCGTCCTGGAAGCCACCCATACCCTCCCACGACCGGGGGACTTCGCCGCTGATCGCCAGTAGCGGCGTGCGGTCTGCCTTGGCGGCGGCCAGCGCGGTCGTCATGTTGAGCACCCCCGGGCCGCCGATTCCAAAACACACACCCAGACCGTTGGAGGCGCGCGCATAGCCGTCGGCCATGTAGGCGGCGCCGCCTTCGAACGCGGCGACGATCGACCGCAGGCCTTTGGTTCCGGTCAAGGCCGGCATGAAATTGTCGTTCAGGCCGCCAAGGTCGATGAAGCAGTGGCTCACGCCTTGAGTCGCGAAGCGCGGAAAGAATGAAATCTGCAACTTTCATCAGATCACCTCGCGAAAACGCCCACCGTTCCTTCCGAGTCCTTCAGGAAGTGCAAGATTGTCCCTCCCGCGAGCGGTCGGTGCCGCACTCCGGCGGCGTTGCCATGTTTCTTTGCGCGGATGGAAACGCAGTAGAGGCTTGTCGACCTCGGCATGGCTGATGAATAGTCCCACCGTGCAATCTCCGCTTGAAAACTCTGCTTTCACCCCATTGTACTGATTTTGCGAGGGGACGCAGTGGGTGGTTCCTCCCGGCCATCGCGAGGAACCGGCTTGTTAACTCCTGGGGAGTTGTTAACCAGAGATTCGGATGTTAACCAGAGATTCGGAGAGGGCAAACGGGGACATTCTACTTTATCGGCTTCCCGTGTTTTCTGGATTGCCTATTCCTGCCAATTTATGAATTAAAGTAGAATGTCCCCTTTGTCCCCGTGTAAAACTGGAAATCCTACAGGCCAACCCCCTCAATCTCAGGATGGCTGGTTTTCAAGCGCTCACAGATGGCTGGTTTTCAGCGCCCGCTGACAAGGATCGGCTCGGATGGTACGAAATCGAAAGCGGTAACGAGAGAAGCGGAAGTTCTGGCGTCCATACTGAATTGTATGGACCAAGACAATGTCTATAGAACACAAGGCGCTCGTGGATACGAGAATCGCCTATTTGCCCGCAATCCCCAATTCTTCGGCATGTGGCTTCAGGGCATCGATGACGAACTGGATGTGCTCATCGAAATCGACACCCAACAATTCGACGCTGTTGCGAATGATCTCTCGGTCCACTTTGGCCGCAAACGCCTTGTCCTTCAGTTTCTTCTTGACGCTCTTGGGCTCCAAAGTCCGGATGCCTTCGGGCCGAACGAGTGAGCAGGCGACGGCAAAGCCGGTAAGCTCGTCACAGGCAAACAAGCACCGATCCATCATCGTCTTGGGCGGTAGGTTCCAGGCGGTTTGATGGAAGGAGACGGCGTAGGCAATCTCCTCCTCACCCTGCTCCTTGAGCCAATCCACGATCCGCCTGGGATGTCCTTCGGGCCACTGATCGTAGTCAGCGTCATGCAGGAGGCCGGTGACGCCCCAGACATCGGGATCGCCGCCATATTTTGTCGCCGCCACCCGCATCACGATCTCGACGGAACGTGCATGGCCGAGAAGGGATGGATTCGTCGTCCAGGCGTGAAGCTGCTTCAGAGCTTGGTCACGGGTCATGGCTAGTCCATTCGAGTTTGTGGTGTTTTTAACGTTCGGCCTCCGCCCATACCCGCACTTCCCCGCCGTCGATATACTCGACATGAATCACGTTGGGGTGGCAGCAGACCGGACAATCCTCGACGTACTCTTGGATCGCTCCTGCTGTTGGATCGAGAGGAACAATAATTTCTTCCCCACACGAGTCGCAGAAATAGCTGGCTTCATCTCGCATGGCCATGGCCGCTCCGTCAGTTCACTGCAAAGCAACAGTCTCTTACGTCGTCAATCGCCCTGTCAGCGGCTACTCAGACTCCTGTGTGTGCCGTCGCAATACGGCGACGTTTGAGTTCGCTTGCAAGCACAAAGGGACACCTGCTTTGGTTCGTCAACGACGATCTTCACGGGCGTGAACGAAGTTCCTCGATGCGAGCCATCACAAAACGGCTGGGAGTTCGATCCGCCACAGGCACACCACCAATACTCTCCGGAGTCTAGTTGGACTTTGATTGAATGCGTGCCTGCAATCTTCGGCTCCACCATCTGTAATTCCTCGTGGTCTTCGTAACTGGGCCATTCAACATCAACCAGTATCCGCCCCGACGCTGCTCTGGGCAAGTCACTTGGTCTCCCGTATCTCAATGTCCTTGAACCGGATCAGCAACTCGTCGCCGGGATGAATCTGGAGCCCGATGTGCCCCTTCATGCCGACGTTATGGCGTCGATGGGCCTCGTCGTCAAGCCGTCCGTTGCCGTCGTAGTCGGCAACCGTCACGCCGTTGATGACCGACTTGATCTTTGCTCCCTGACAAACGATAAGAACGTCGTTCCACACGTCCTTCCCATCGGCATGCTGCCATTTCCAACCCGCAGGCGCATGCTTGGGTTTGGCATTGGCCGGTCGGCCTACGTCAGGCCAGAGCCAGACGCCCGCTTCTCTCGTCTCGTCATAGAGAAATCCGTTTCGCCACGGGCCGGGAGGATTGAGGTCGATCTGCGGACCATCGAGCCAATGGGCTTGGTCGTCATATCGGCTGCGGACCTGAATGCCGCTATTGCCAGTCGTCTTGCTGTACGTCTGGACTTTCAGCCGCAGCTCGAAGTCGGCATATTCCTTCTTCGTCAGCAGCCAGATGTAGTTGTGCCGGTCGCCCGGAACGGTCCGGGCTTCGATCGTCCCGTCAACGGCCTTCCAGTAGCCGATCTTGTCACTATCCTCGGGGCTGCACTTGACCACCCAGCCGTCGAGGTTTTTCCCGTTGAACAGACTCGTCCACTCGGCGGCTTGGGCCGACAGGGCGGCGAGGACAGATACAGCAATGGCGAGTCGAAGCATGAATGCCTTCCAAGCTGATGGCGAACGAAAACATTGTAGCAATGAAGGACGCTGCTCGCCATTTGCCCGCATCGGAATGCCAAATTCTGCGAGCCATCGACCGATTGCCCTGCATAGCAACCTGAGCGACCCCGATGCGTCTGGCGGGGCGAGCAACCGCCAGATCGCCAAAGGAGAAAGGAAACTGATTCGACGCAAGCGGTTGCCCCGGGGACTCCTCACAGCAATTCAGGATTACAGGAAGTCGGGATTATTTCTTGACGCCCGCAAAATGTTACAAGTGCTGAACACACCGATTCTGGCTCGTTCCAGACTAACTCGTTATCTATGGGACAGAAAACGATCCTGATCGTGGGCGGCAAGAAGCGGCTCCTATTACGCTCCGGCAAAGGCAAACAGTATAGTGGACCGAGAAAACTGGACCACGACTTTGAGTCGAATCCCTGGTAGGATTGGTCCAATTCTCGGAGGAAAGCATGGGAGCGAAGCGGCGACGGATCGAGCCGGCCTTGAAGGCCAGGGCGGCGTTGGCGGCGGTGCGAGGGGATCGGACGACAGGTGAACTGGCTGGCCAGTTCGGTGTCCATCCCACACAGATCGGACAATGGAAAAAGCAGTTGCTCGACGGCGCGATGGAGTTGTTCTCCGGCGACCAACGTCGCAAGGTGGAGAACCAGGACGCTCTGATTGCCGATCTGTACGAGCAGATCGGCCGGCTGCAAATGGAGGCGGCGTGGTTGGAAAAAAAAGTTGCCCGACTCGATTGACTTCAAGCGGGAGTGCATCGAGTCGGGAATTCCGTGGCTGAGTGTGCGGCGGCAGTGCGAGTTGCTGGGGTTGCATCGGTCGAGCTTGTACTATCGACCGACGGGCGAGTCGGCGGAGAATCTGCGATGGATGCGGCGGATCGACGAGCAATACCTGAGGACGCCGTGCTACGGCAGTCGGAAGATGGCCGAGGTGTTCGGCATCAGCCGCTCGCGGGCGCAGCGTCTGATGCGACTGATGATTACGTCGTGCCACCATTACCAGCGGGTTCGCGTTCGGATCAATTACCCAGACATGCCAGCAACGCCTTGGCGGCGTGGGAGCGGAAGCGAGAGACCGCAGATTGACCCCTGATCGCCCGCGGGCCAGCAGCAGATCAAGGCACAGAAGTGGGTATTGTAACACTCACGACTTTTCTGTGAGGAATCTGCCGAATTTGCCGATTCTTGGAGATATGGCAGGATTAGCGGTTCTTCCGGTGGAAAACAAGATGGAAAAGCGGCGCAGGATAGAATGGCGTTCACTTTGGGCGCCGCCGTTACTATTCGCCCATCTTGCGCTGCTTGTCGCCTGCGTCGGAGGCTGTCAAGGCTTCTGTTCCAAAACGATCCAAAGCCCGCCCGAACATGACAGGCCGCTTGTCACTGGGATGAAGATCGAGACAGTTTCGCGAGTAGTCACCACCACAAACGAGAATTGCGGTTTTCTGCAAGCAGCCGAACCGCCAGCTGAGCCAGTCGAGGGCCTTCGTTCGGTGCGGGACAGAGCGGTTGACGAGCGAACCACGTTGGTGGCAGAACCGATCCCTATCCCCGCGTCCATGCCTCGTGGTGTTGTTCTGGCCGACCCGCCATCCGTCTTCACACTTGAAGACGCCATCCGACTAGCGGCGGTGAGCAATCCCGATTTGAATTCGGCCGAGCAGCGAATCTGCGTGGCTAGCGCGATTCTGGCGAGAGCCCGCGCGGAGTTCTATCCGCAACTGGGTGTTTCGGAGGCGTTCGGAGTAACCAACAACGCGGTCAACGCGTTCATGTTCGAACTTAATGAAGGCCGCTTCCAACTCGGCGGCGATTTGAACCACCCCGGTACCGTGGACGATTTCCACACGCAATTGCTCGCGCAGCAAAGGCTGTATGATGGTGGGCGACGAGCGGCCTTGCAGGATGCGGCGGCGGCGGGGCAGGACGTTGCGCGTTTTGCCTTAGCGGCGGCTCAGAACGAACTGGTATTTCGCGTTGCCGAAGCCTATTACCGGACTTTCCAATCGCAGCAACTTGTCACGGTTCGCGACGATTCGGTTCGCCAAGTCCAGCGGCATTTGGAAATTGTGAAATCTCGCGAGCACGCCGGCACGGCAGTCAAGTCCGACGTCTTGACGGTTGAGGTCCATCTAGCCGAAGTCGAAGAGGGGCAGATTACAGCCCGTCACCAGGAGGAGTTGGCTTGGGCCGTGCTGGAAAACGTCTGCGGCGCACCGATCTCCCAACGGATCTTGCCCAGCCAGCCCCCCACGGCGCCCTGGTCGAGCCATGTGCTGCGTATGGAAGCGGCGGTGGCAGAAGCCCGATCCTGTCGGCCAGAAGTTGCCGGTATTTCCCGCGAGATTGAGGCCGCAGGGCACGAGATGCGGGCCGCAGCAGCCGGCAAGTGTCCGACGGTCGATTTGGCAGCCGATTACGACGTTTTCACTCCCAACTTCGCTCAGGGCAACGACAGTTGGTTTGTCGGTGCCGTGGTGAAGTTCAACCTGTTCGATGGGAAACGCACCCAGAGCGAAGTTCAGCAGGCCCAGGCTAGGCTTTGCGAACTCCGGGCGAAACAGCAGCGGTTGCTGCTGGATATTGAGTTGGGGGTGCGCCGTGCCTACCTACAACTGGAAGACGCCAAACAACGGGTGCAGGTGGCCGAACGGGCGATTGGCCAAGCAGGTGAATCGCTCCGTGAAATTGAGGTGCGTTATCGGGGCCAGGCGGCCAGCATCACCGAACTTGTCGACGCCCAGGTGGCCGTGTTGCGAACTCAGGTACGCCACACGGCCGCACAGGCCGACGTCGAAGTCGCCACCGCAGCGCTCGAACAGGCCGGCGGCAGGCTCTCCGCGATCATGGAACATTAAGGCTGGCTCCGATGTCGGCGGCCATTGATAGCCTCCGTATTATTAAAATACGCGGGCTTGGCGTCGTACAGAGGCTTGACAAAACTGTGCAACCGGCGGTGATTGGGACAATTGGGATATGACGGACACACATTCATCGTCCGACAAGCCGCCTGGCAGGCCTTCTGCCAGACGCAGCAAGCGTCTGTTCGGCACGGCGTTGCACTGGCTGACTCGATGGGCATCCGTTTTGGCAGGCGTGGTGGTCCTGGTGCTGCTGATTGCCTGGATGTCGGGCGTATTTCACGCGAAAGTTCAGCCCGGCACGGTACCGCTTTCGGGTTTGTCGGCCCGAGGAAGAGAGTTGGTGCAAGTGGCACTGCTGCCCGAAGAGGAAACCGTGCAAGCCACCGGCACGATTCAGCCCCGCTATCTGACGAGGTTGGAAAGCCAGATATTGGCCACCGTTCTGCAAGTCGCGGTACATCCCGGCGACCGGGTCGAGCGAGGGCAACTTCTGTTGACCTTGGACGATCGGGAGACGCGGGCCCAATTGCGCGATGCCGAGGCCGCACTAACCGCGGCTGCAGCCGAGTTGGCGGTACGGCAAAAGGACTATGAGCGATACAAGGTGATGTACGCCGGTCAGGCGGTCACCAAGGAACAATACGACCAGGTCGAAGGGCGCCTACGAGGTAGCCCAGGCGCAGGTCGAACGGGCCAAGGAGCAAATCGCGCGGATCGAAGTCGCGCTCAGCTATACGAAAATCCGGGCACGCGCCGGCGGAATCGTGCTGAACCGATTCGTCGACCCCGGCGACCTAGCGGCACCCGGAAAAACACTCCTCTCCTTGCACAATCCCAACGATCTGGAGCTACACGCCAACGTGCGGGAGGACCAGGCCCACGACGTGCAGCCGGGAATGGACTTGCCGGTGCGGGTCGACGCGGTATCGCTGGCCACCACCGGCAAAGTCCGCGAGATCGTGCCTCAGGCACAGGTCGCCTCGCGATCGGTGTTGGTAAAAGTATCGATCCCGCCGGAGCAGACGGCACGCCTTTACGCGGGTATGTTCGGGCGGCTGATGCTTCCCGTTGGCAGCGCCAAACGCATTATGGTGCCCCGCGGCATCGTAATACACGTCGGACAATTGGACTTCGTCGACGTGGTGGACCCCCACGGAATGCTGGAGCGACGGTTTGTGCGGGTCGGAGCGCACCACGGCCAGCGGATAGAGATTCTCTCGGGGCTCAACCCGGGTGAAAAGGTGGCCCGGCCCGCTGGCAACGTTTCTTCCGGCGACCAATCGTCCTCCGTGCCACCTCCTGCTTCGGAAGATGCCGATCAGCCATGAACGCATCCCCTTCGACGACTGATGAAACGGCCAAGGAAAGCCTGGTGTCGCGGATCGTCGAAGTCTTCCTGCACGGCAACCTCTCCGTGCTGCTGGTGGTAGTCTCTTTGGCGGCCGGCACGGTCAGTCTGTTGGTGACTCCCCGCGAAGAAGACCCCCAAATCGTCGTGCCGATGGCCGACGTGTTTGTCCAGGTACCCGGCGCCAATGCCGAGGAAGTGGAGCAACTGGTATCGACTCGGCTGGAGCGGCTGCTCTACCAGATCGACGGTGTGGAATATGTCTATTCGATGTCGCGCCCCGGGCAGGCCATTGTGACGGTTCGTTTCTATGTGGGCGAGAACCGCGAAGCCAGCCTCGTGCGACTTTACAACAAGATCGCGATGAACACGGACCAGATCCCGCCGGGCGTTACCGGCTGGGTGGTCAAACCGAAGGGCATCAACGATGTGCCGATTGTAGACGTGACGCTGTGGAGCGACCGCTACGGCGATTACGAATTACGGCGGATTGCCGAGCAAGTGGAAGTTGCGTTGCAATCGGTGCCCGATACCGGCGAAACGAGCATTGTCGGCGGATTGCCGCGACAGATTTCCATCTGGCTGGACACCGACAGCTCTGGCGGCGCACTCGCTTGACGCCGCTGGAGGTGGTAGGCGTGCTTCGCGGCGCCAATTTCAACGTCTCTGCCGGCAGCTATGATCGCAACAACCGGCAGATGCTGGTCGAAAGCGGCGGCTATCTGCAAAGTGCCGCCGAAATCAAGCGACTGGTGGTGGGCGTTGACGCCGGGCGGCCGGTGTACCTCGGCGCCGTGGCCCGGGTGGAAGACGGGCCGGCCGAGCCGAGCACCTACACGCGAATTAGTTTTGGCCCTGGTTACACAGGTCCGACGACTCCCGCAGCGCGACCGCAGCTATCCGGCCGTGACCATCGCCGTGGCCAAGAAGAAAGGGAACCAACGCCGTCTCGGTGGCCGAAGGGATCGAACGCAAATTGCAGCAAGTCCGCGCAGAGATGATCCCCTCCGGCGTACAAGTGTCGATCACGCGGAACTATGGCGAGTCGGCCAACGACAAAGTCAACGAACTGGTGCGCGAGCTGGGGCTGGCCATCATAATCGTCGTCGGCCTGATCGCCTTCGCGTTGGGCTGGCGCGAGGCCGTGATTGTCGTTACCGCCGTCCCGCTGACCTTTGCCCTGACGCTGTTGGTGAACTACCTGGCGGGTTACTCGATCAACCGCGTCACGTTGTTTGCCCTGATCCTCGCCCTGGGGCTGGTGGTCGACGACCCGATCGTCGACGTGGAAAACATCTTTCGCCATTTTGCCATGCGCAAGGAGCCGCCGATGCGGGCGGTGCTGACGGCCGTCAATGAGGTGCGGCCGCCGATTATCGTGGCCACGCTGGTTGTGATTGTCTCCTTCCTGCCGATGTTCTTCATCACCGGCATGATGGGGCCCTACATGCGTCCCATGGCGCTGAACGTACCGGTGGCCATGCTGATGTCGATGGTTGTGGCCTTCACGGTTACGCCCTGGCTTAGCTATCACGTGCTGAAGAGCCAATACGGCAAAGAAGCGGAGCCGTTCGAGTTGACTCGCAGCTTGACCTACCGGATCTATCGAGCCATTCTCGGCCCGCTGTTGCGATGGCGGGCTCTTGGCCTGGCTGTTGATCGCGGTGATGGTCGCGCTTCTGGTGCTGGCCTCGCTGCTGCCGCTGGTCGGGCTGGTGCCGCTGAAGATGCTGCCGTACGACAACAAGAACGAGTTTCAGATCGTCGTCGACATGCCGGCCGGCACAACGCTGGAGGAGACCCAGGCGACGCTACACGCATTGGCCGCCTATCTGCAAACCGTGCCCGAAGTGACCGAGATTCTGACTTTTTCGGGCACTTCCTCGCCGATGGACTTCAACGGCCTGGTGCGGCATTATTATCTCCGCCAGGGCCAGCACGTCGGCGACATTCGCGTCAATCTTGTGCATAAGCAGGATCGGCAACAGCAGAGTCACGCCATCCTGCTGCGGCTGCGCAACGATCTGAAGAAGATTGCCGAGCCCTACCATGCGAACATCAAGCTGGTGGAGATGCCGCCCGGGCCGCCGGTGCTGGCCACGCTGGTGGCCGAGGTCTACGGCCGGCCGCAGGCGAGCTATGACGAGTTGATCGCCGCGGCGCGGCACGTGCGGGCCTTGTTCGCAGTCGCAGCCGGGCGTGGGCGACGTGGACGACACGGTTTCCGCTCCCCAGGTGAAATGGTTCTTTCAGGTCGACAAGCAGAAGGCCTCGCTGCACGGAGTCAGCAACGAGGCGATTGCCCAGACCATGCAGTTGGCCCTGCACGGCTACGTGCCAGATGAAGAGAAGCCGCTCAATCCGGGGCCGGGAATCCTGCATCTGCCGCGGGAATTAAATCCGCTGCGCATCCAGTTGCAGTTGCCCTTGGATCGCCGATCGAGTCTGGCCAAGCTGGCCGACCTGGGTGTCAAAACGTCCGACGGCCACATCGTGCGCATCGGCGAGCTGGGCCGCTTCGAGAAGACCCTGGCGGATCAGACGATCTATCACAAGAATCTGCAACGGGTGGTGTACGTCTTCGGAGAGACGGTCGGCTCCTCGCCACCGGACGAGGTGCTTGGCTCTTCAATCGCGATTGGCCGAGAACCCTATGCCGAAGGAACTTGGGTATCGTGGTGGGGCGAAGGCGAATGGCGGATCACGCTGAAGGTATTCCGCGATTTGGGGTTGGCCTTCGGCGCCGCGCTGCTGGCGATCTACATCATTCTGGTCTGGCAGACGGCCAGCTACACGATGCCGTTGGTGCAGATGGTTTCCATCCCCCTGACGATCATCGGCATCATGCCCGGCTTCTGGCTGCTCAACGTGCTTTGGAACCAGCCGGTCAGCGGCTATCCCAACCCGGTCTTTTTCACGGCCACGGCCATGATCGGCATGATCGCGCTGGCTGGCATTGCCGACCGCAACGCCATTCTGCTGATCGACTTCATCCATGTTCAGTTGCAGCACGGCGCCAGCCTGCGCAACGCGCTGATTGAAAGCGGAGCCGTGCGATTCCGTCCGATCCTGCTGACGGCCGCGGCGGCCATGTTGGGCGCCTGGCCCATCACCCTCGATCCGGTCTTCTCCGGCCTGGCATGGGCCTTGATCTTTGGACTGATGGTTTCGACGGCCTTTACTTTGCTCCTGGTGCCTACGGTCTACTGGTTGTTGTATGAAAAGCGGCCGGGCCACGGTCTGCCCGTCGATGCGCTCGAAGAAGAGGCCCTGCCCAGCGGCGCGAATAGTCCTACGGCAAATTGAATTAGGAACCGAGAAGGCGGTGGGTATCGCCATGCGTTGGAATCCCAGGCAAACCGCCCGCGGCCGGCCTCTTCCGGAAGACGAGGGGCCCGAGTTGGCCGAGGGATTGGCGCATCGAGGCTTCGTGGGGCTTGCGATTCTCTTCTTCTGCACGTCCTTTAACGACAACGCCTATCGCTGGCTGGTCATTCCCATTGGTTATGAGTTGTTGGGCCCCGGCTACGAAGGGCTGGTGCTATCGGTCGGGCTGGCCTGTTTCGTGCTGCCATACACGTTGCTGCCCGCCCCCGCAGGATACCTCGCCGACCGCTTTTCCAAGCGTTCCGTGATGGCGGGCTGCATGATCGGGCAAATGGCGGTTATCGGCCTTGGCCTGTGGGCAATCCTGGACGGCAACATCCCATTGGTTTTCTTCACGTTGACCTTGATGGGCGTCCAGGGCGGCGCTGTTGGCTCCTGCCAAGTCTGCCTGCGTTCCCGAAATTGTCCGGCTGGAAAGCATCTCGGCGGCCAACGGCGTGCTGGGCATGGCGACGATCCTCTCGGCCGTGGCGGGCAGCGTGCTCGGTGAAGAACTCTACGTGCTCACTCGGCCGGCGGGAATGCGCCATTGGTGGATATCTGCTGTGGTCCTGCTGGGGGCTGCCGTCGCTGGCTAGTTGGGTAGTTTGGCAGTCGTCCATCGTCCGGCGGCCGACCCGCGTCGCCGCCCGCCTTGGAACCTGGCCAGCGAGACAATCCATGACTTGATGCTGTTGGCGGCCGACCGACGCCTGATGCTGGTATCTGCGGCGTCTGCTCCAAGAGCGGGAAGGCGTCGAAAACCCCACGGAGGAAGAGCTTCGCCGCTTCGACAAAACACGAAAGGACAAGCGAGTTTCCAACGAAGAGTGGGTGTCGGAAACGGATCCGGACAGCCGCATCACGAAGATGAAGGACGGAACGACACGCACTTGGCCTACAAGGCAGAGCACGTGGTCGATCTGGATACGGAGTTGGTCCTGGCGGCCTCGATTCGCCACGCCGACGAAGGGGACGCCGATACGATGGTCGACAGTGTGATGGAGGCGCAGACGAACCTCTCCGAAGCGGGCATTGCGGTGGAAATCAAAGAAGCGGTTGCCGACAAAGGCTACCACGCCACCGACACCATCGAGTTGGCCGACAGCGTGGACGTTCGCACTTACATTCCCGAGCGGAAGATGAAAGGCAAGCGGAAGTGGCGCGGCGTGCCGGCGGAGAAACGTCAGGCCGTGCTCAACAACCGCCGCCGTGTGCGAGGCGCGCGGAGCAAACGGTTGCAGCGACTGCGGAGCGAATTGGTGGAACGGAGTTTTGCTCACATGTGCGACACCGGCGGCGCGCGACGGAGTTGGCTGTGTGGCATCGAAAAAGTTCAAAAGCGTTACTTGCTTGCCGCGATGGCCAGAAACCTGGGCTTGGTGATGCGCAAGCTCTTTGGAATCGGGACACCGAGAGGCTTGCAGGCCGAGGGCGGCCTTGTCGCGCTTGTGCGGCTTGCGTGGTTTCACATTCAGGGCCTGTTATATCGTTGGTGCCGCGTCCTAAAGTTACCAGATGTTCGTCAGAAGTTTTACGTCGCCGCGGCGTGACGGCCACCCGCCAAAGAAAAATCGGGGTATTTCAACCGGCTGGTAGGCGTTTGTGCTGGACCACGTCATCTGCTGGTCTCCGCCCCTTGTGGAAACGTGGAAAGATGGAATATCCGGCCGTGGTGACGTGACGCCTGCAGAGGATGACGCGATGGCAGGGAGGCGGGACTTACGAGTTGAGCCACTTCGTTCTGATGATGCCGTCAATCATACGCCGTGTCCGGATTCGGCGTAACCGTACAGTTCACCAACGTTGCGGAGTCTGCTACAGCGGCAAGCGGTGGCGACGGCAAAGACTACCCGGTGAGGCTGTGGGACGTCTTCTTCCAACCGAACCTTCATCACCTGGGTCGGCGCGTTGCGACTTCTCCACGTGCCGGTACACCGTCGATCGGTGGACTTCTGCGATGCGTGCAATCTCAGCCTTTGAGTCCCCCTTGGCAAGCAATTGTTTGATCTGGCGAATTTTGGAAGGTGAAATATTTGCGCCACCGCTGGTGTCCTCTGACGGGAACGGATTGGGCAGGGCATCAAAGATCGGCCGCAGTCGCTCGCCCCACCGGTCCAAAGACTCGAACAGCTTGCCATACGGCCGATTCGTGTATTCTTCCAGCAGGCGGTCTCGATGGAAGGGACTTCCATGTTGCAGAAAGACACTGGCTAGCTCGCCTCCATACGTCCAGCGAAGAAAATTCGACGTAGTGCGGCGTAGTGCGCTGTAGGACCCTGTCTCGATGCCAGCTCGTTTCCCAATTCGTCGCCAGCAGGATGGAATCTCCTGACTCGTATTTCCGCTCCTATAAAGACGGTACATCGGCAGGCCGTTATCGGTCGTGAGCAACAGGCTGTCGGGCTTGATAGGAATGGGCTTGCCCGCATGCGGGCCTGAGGTAATCTTCGTCTGGCGTCGCCGCCGCTCGATCAGCCATTTCAGTCCCAGTACGGTGTGGGGCCACAATTTGAATTCCCCGTATACGCCCGTCTTTAACCGGACACGCTTAATAAACGAGTCGCAGGCGGATGATTGAAAGCCGAGCAAGTTGGCATGAGGGTGCGGGGCGTCAAGAAACACTTCACCCAGCGTTATCGTTCCTACCTCGGCCTGCTTAAAACCACAGTTGAGGCCCAAGAGGAACAAGATTCTTTCCAACGGGGTCGTTGTATTCTGAAAAATAAGAAGAAGCTGCTCCTCGCTTAGGGTTAGCACTTGGTCCGGCCTTGCCCGGGCGGCCATTTCCTCCTTTGTTTCCCTAACACTGCGATCGGCCCCATCAAAGTCTGCTGGTCTGCGCCACGAGAAGCTATCGGTGCGATGCAGCCATTTCAGAAATAGGTCCAAACCCGTTAGCCGATGCTTCACGGTCTTCACCGTGATCGCCCGATCCGTACCCTTTCGCTTCGGGCGGTTTCTCCAATAGTCATAGAGTGCCTGAACGCTTGCGGCAGTAGCGAGGGCACTCAGGGGGCGATCCTCGTATCGGTCGAGAAAGTCCAGACAAACCGCCTTGAGTTTGTAGCCCCATGCGGTCAGGGGCTGAGTGCCGGGGCTTGAATCGTGGTTCCGATAATTGGGGTTGTGGTCAATCGCATTTGCAAAGGCGTTGATAGCCTTGTGGAGCGTCTCGTTTGCGTCACGCACACAGGGCCGCCCAGCATCCCTGGCAAACTCGTCTGCCAAATGCTGGCTAGACTCGGCGAGTTCCATGTTCTTTCGCACTCCGTTTTCGAATGCCTTAGCATCATCGGGGACGAATGCTATGACTGGGTAGGCTTCCTGCATGCTCCGTAGGTAACCGGCGTAGTCGGCATCGGCATGAGCGGCATCTTCTCGGTCGTCACCGGGCAGGTTCTGTCGGCGAAGGCGGTAAACATGCTCACCACGGCTAATCGCTTTGGCGATGCAAAGGGTCTCGCTGTTCCATGTGGGTCGATTGTCTAATTCGGTTGCCTCGAATTCTCGCTCAACCAGCTTCCATAAGCATTCGAGCCGATGAAGGCGTTCAATGGCCTGGTCTGCATCACGACCGAGCAAGAACTTTGGCTGCGTCGCACCGGTCCGACCGTCCCGAGACAACCATCCAAGGTTGCGATAATAATAGCCCCTGCTGTCCTGTTTGACCGACTGAGTCTTGGGCATCTCGTTGTCTCGAATTACAGGTTCGATTTGCGTTTCTGAACACCCCAATAGTAGAGGACATCCAGAACCACAACAACCCGAATTCAGAAACGAAAGGGCCAAGAATTCAGAAATTGGGCAATTTACGTGTAAAAAGTTGTCGCTGTCCAATGCGTCCTAACAACACGTAAACGTAATGAAAAAAGCCACTTACGTCGCAAAGACGTAAGTGGCTGATTGTGGAGGCGGCGGGAATCGAACCCGCGTCCCGCGACATTTCCATGGAGGCTTCTACGTGTGTAGCCGGATGATTTACGCCTTCGCCGTTTGAGCCCCCAACCGACCGGGTGCGGAAGCAGCTAGCCGGCAGCGGTTTTTAATCCCGGGCGTGGCCGACAGCGACCCGGGACGATCCGGAATTGTGGCCGGCAGTCGGACCTCTCCGGCGAAGGTCCTCAGCCGGGGCAACCTATCTCTAGGCGGCCATTGCGAGATTAGACTCGGCAATTAAGTTTTTTGGTCGGCTTTTAACGTGGCCTGCTGACCAACCACGACACGCCACCTCCACTTCAAACTGCCCGGTCGAATCCAGTTCGCCCCCCCATATCGTGTTCTTCGGCCAAACGCCGACCAAGCAACCATTATTTTAGCACCGCGAAGCGGCCGTGGCCAGAGCCGCGTTTGGCACAACGCTCCATATTGCTGATTCTCGACATGCCCCGTGTCGCGGGAAATGCACTCTAGCTCGGCGTCCACTTCCGCGCAGCGTAGGCGGCGCGGCGTTGGCGATCGGACCGTCGTGCCGGGCGGGAGGTCGAGGAGGCACGGCGCGTCGGGACGGCGGTGCCTGTCTTTCTGGCCGCCGCCTTCGCTGGCGACGATGTCATTAACGGCGCCCCGGCCGGCGGCGCCTCGACGGCGAGCGTCTGCCGTGTCATACGCTCAATGGCCTTCAACGTGGCCCGTTCGCCCCGGTCGCAGAATGAAATGGCCACCCCCTCCGCTCCGGCGCGACCGGTTCGGCCAATACGATGGACATAGTTCTCCACGTCGATTGGCAGATCGAAGTTGACCACGTGCGAGACCATGTCGATGTCCAGCCCGCGCGACGCGATATCCGTGGCCACCAGGACCGAGGGCTGCGGCGCCTTGAATCGCGAAAGGGTCCGCTGCCTTGCCGATTGGCTCTTGTTGCTGTGGAATGCGTCGGCCTCGATTCCGGCCTTCAGCAGCCACTTGACCACTTTGTCCGCACCGTGCTTGGTGCGCGTGAACACCAGGGTTCGGGTCCATGCTGTTTCCCGCAGCCAATGGGTGAGCAGTCCAAGTTTGTGCGGCTGGTCGACGAAGAATACCGACTGCCGGATCTTTTCCACCGTACACGATGCCGGTCCAACTCGCACGACCACGGGCTCGCTCAGCCACTGGTCGGCCAACTGGCGAATCTCGGCGGGCATAGTGGCCGAGAAGAGCAGCGTCTGCCGCCGGCTGGGAACCTTGGCCGCGATCCGCTGAAGATCGTGGATAAAGCCCATGTCGAGCATCCGATCGGCCTCGTCGAGGACCAGGACCTGCACGTGGGACAGGTCCACGAAGCCTTGTTGCATGAGGTCGAGCAAGCGGCCGGGCGTGGCCACCAGGACGTCGACGCCGGCGTTCAACGCCCGCACCTGCGGCGACTGGCCGACGCCGCCGTAGACCACCGCGCCTCGCAGGCTGGTATAGCGGCCGTAGTCGCGAAAGCTCTCGCCAATTTGCAGCGCCAGTTCGCGCGTGGGTGCAAGGACCAGGCAACGGATTTTTCGTCCGCGGCCGTTCACGCGACACTCGACGCGGCTGAGCCGCTGCAAGATCGGCAACGCGAACGCCGCCGTCTTGCCGGTTCCGGTCTGGGCACAGCCCAGCATGTCGCGACCTTCGAGGATGGGTGGAATCGCGGCGACTTGGATCTTGGTGGGGGAGGAATAGCCCTGCGCGCGAACGGCGCGGAGCAACGTCTCGGCGAGGCCGAGTTCTGCAAACTTCATCAAACGTTCCTTTACTGAGGTTATCTGAGAATGCACGGAGCGGCCGTCGGCAAATCATTCCGGGCCGGGTGTGCAAGAAGGATCAATGGCGGCCGTAGACAGGAAACCGAACCCGCTGTTTGAGCGCGGGCGAAGTGGCCGCTACTGAAGACGCAAATCGACGCAACGCGGGCAAAAGCCGGCGTTTCTCGCACGTAACGTATGTCAGTATAGCACCCCGCTGGAGTATGTCAAGCCGTGATTGTTCCTGGCTGTTTCGAAAGGTCGACTGCCTACGGCGTCTGTCGCCGCCCGGCCGGCGGCGATACACTAACTCCTTCACTCCGACTTCACTCCGAGGAATTGCGCATGGAAAACCTTCTCGCGGCGTTGATGGGCGTTGTCGAGGGACTGACCGAGTTCCTGCCCGTTTCGTCCACGGGGCATCTGATCCTGGCAGGCCACTATACCGGATTCGACCAGCTTCTGGGCAAAGAGACTGCCGACGCCTTCGAGATCGTCATCCAGCTTGGCGCGATCCTCGCGGTCGTGGCCGCCTATCCAGGCCGGTTCGTCGGCCTGCTCCGCTTCAAGGACAACCGCGGGCTGACCGGCCTTCGCGGCATCGGGCTGCTCGTCATTACGTCGATCCCCGCGGCCATCGTGGGGCTGCTCGTGCACAAGGCCATCGAGAAACACCTTTTCAATAACATGACGGTGGCGGCCGCGTTGGCCGTCGGCGCGTTGTGGATTCTGGCGGTCGAATACTACCGTCCGCAGACGAAGGTCGACGGGGTCGATTCGCTGACGTGGCGCGAGGCCCTGTCGATCGGCCTGTTCCAGTGTCTTGCGCTGTGGCCGGGCATGTCGCGGTCGGCTTCGACGATCCTCGGAGGCATGATGTCGGGCGTCGAGCGAAAGACGGCCACCGAGTACTCGTTCTTCGCGGCTGTGCCGATCATGATCGCCGCCACGCTGTTCAAGTTTTGCGACTTCTACAGGCACCAGGCGCACTTCGACGTTGCCCAAATGCAGGTATTCGCCATCGGCTTTGTCGTCTCGTTCATTTTTGCGTGGATTGCCGTTAAAGGCTTCATTCACTTCCTCAGCCGGCATACGCTCGTCCCCTTTGCCTGGTATCGGCTCGCGGTGTCGGCCGCGGTGTTCTGGCTTGCGTTCGGGCGCGGTTGAGCGTGGTGTGCAATCGGATTGTCGGTACGCCAAAGGCGACAGCCCCATTTTCGTTGGCAGGAAAATCGGGACAGTCCCCTCCCCTTTCGCGACCGCGCCAAATCTGCAACAATTGAGAGTTCCCCGCCGGGCCGGTGGTTCTGCAGCGGGGGTTCTACATAATCTTTGTCGACGGAGTGATTGCCATGTTCAAGAAACCTCAACCCGGTGGCGCTCGGAATCTCCGGGCACCAGAGCGAAATCATCGAGTTGGCCCTTAGCAACGGTTTTTCGGGCATCGATGTCAACATGACGGAGTTCGCCACGCGGGTGCGGTTGAAGGGCATGCCCTATGCCAAACGGCTGTTGGCCAGCGCAAAGATTCGCGTCGGCACCTTTTCCTTGCCGTTGGATTGGGACAGCGACGACGAGACGTTCAAGAAGGAAGTGGCGAAGCTGCCGGAATATGGCGAGTATGCGGCGGAGGTGGGCTGCACGCGGACGACCATGGTGTTGACGCCGGCTGGGGACCAGCGGCCCTATCACGAGAACTTTGAGTTCCATCGGCACCGTCTCCAGGAGGTCTGCACGACGCTGGCGCCGTCCGGTTTGCGGCTGGCCGTCGGTTTTCGGGCAACAGAGCAGCATCGCCGCGACAAGGCGTTTCAATTCATCCACGACCTTGACGCCCTGACGCTGCTGGTCAACATGGCGGCGGCCCCGAACCTGGGCCTGCTGGTCGACGTGTGGGAAATCGTAGCCTGCGGGGCATCGGTCGAGGACGTGCGAAAATTGTCGCCCGAACAGGTCGTGGCCGTGCAGGTGGCAGACATGCCCGCCGACGTGCCGTTGGCCGAACTGGACGACAGATCGCGGATCCTGCCCGGCGGCGAGGGCGGCCGGATCAACGTGGCGTCTTTCTTGGCCATTCTCCACGAAATGCAGTACGATGGACCGGTGACGGTGAAGGCGTCGAAGGGCGCGTTTCAGAGCCGCCGCCGCGAGATGGTCGTCAAGCAGACGGCCGAGGCGCTCGACAAGGTTTGGCGTGCAGCCGGCGTGCCGCCGACGGCCCGTCCCTCGCTGGCTACCGCCCGCGACTCGTAGTCCGACACACGTAAACTGTCGAGTTGGGTGCCGCTGCCGGCTTGTCCAGCAGTGCCGAAGCACGGGTGGGCAAGCCGCCCGTGGCACCCGACAGATAAGGTGTGTCAGACTGCTGAGCCGCAACGTCGGATACAGTGACGCTATCGGAGTGCCGCGGGTGACTCGCCCACCCGTGCCTGACACAGCGCCGGACGGGCCGGCAGCGGCACTCGACTGACACTGTGATCGCATGTTCCACTGGGACGACGGACTGAAGCTGACACAAGCGGACCTGGCGATTGATCTTCGTCGGCGGCAGCCCCGCGCGTTTATTTCGCACGCCCATAACGATCACATCGCCCGGCACGAGTACGCGCTCTGCACGCCCGAAACGGCCGCGCTGTATCAGCATCGCCTGGGGCCGCGTCCGACGCTGGCGATGCGCTATCGGACGCCGATCGAGTGGGGCGGACTGCGATTGACCGCGTTTCCGGCCGGGCACTGCCTCGGTTCGGCAATGCTCCTGGCGGAAGACGGCCGGCAATCGCTCCTGTACACCGGCGATTTCAAGCTCGGCCCATCGGCAACCGCCGAGCAGGCGGAGTTGCCGCACGCGGACATCCTGGTCATCGAAAGCACGTACGGGCAACCCCAGTATCGCCTGCCGCCTCGATCGCACGCGGTCGAGCAACTCGTCACGATCGTTCGCGAAACGCTGGCCGCCGGCGCGACGCCGGTCGTCGAGGCCTACGTGCTCGGCAAGAGTCAGGAGGTGACGCGTCTGCTAACGGCCGAGGGCATTTCGGTCTTGCAGCACCGCGACATTTTTGCCGTCAGCCGGGTGTATGAATCGTGCGGGGTGAGCTTGGGGCAGTACGCGTGCCTGAGCGGCCTGGCTTCGGCTGACCAGAATATCCGCGCCGCCGACGGCTGCGCGGTCGTCGTGCCGCCGGGCAGGCGTTGGCAGGAAATGCCCGGACGCCACGTCCGCATTGCCGTGACGGGTTGGGCCGTAGATGGGCGAACAAAATACCGGCTGGGCGTCGACCACGCCGTGCCGCTGTCGGACCACGCCGACTACGATGATCTGTTCGAGGCAGTCGATCGCGTCGGCGCTGAGGTGGTGTACTGCACGCACGGCCCGGAGAGTTTTGCCGATCGACTGCGCGAGGCCGGCCACGACGCCCGTCCGCTCGGCCGCCCGCGACAAACGCGGCTATTCTGACCTTTGTGCCAATTGCACGGCCGACCCGGCACAATTAGAATCGAGTGTTGGCGGATCGCCAAACGGAACGCTCTTCCTGCTTGTCTTGGAGAACCCTCGTGGCGGGCACGATCGGTCTGATGCTCGGTGCGTTGCTTTGGCTCGGCGCGGCGGCCGACGCCGCGGAGTTTGAGGCACGGCCGGTGCCGTTCCGGACAGTTGCCCGGCCGGCGGATGGCGAGACGCTCAGCGTCACCCCACCCTGTTTCGTTTATCCGGCGACGAAGCTTTATGACGCGTACGTGATCGAGGTGAGCCGGAAGCGGGACTTCTCCGACAGTGCGCAGCGGTTTGCCGGACGATACATGCTCTACGCGCCGCACGAGGCGATGGCGCCCGGCCGTTATTTTTGGCGATGGCGTCCGGGCAAGATTGACGACGGGCAAACGGAGTGGTCGGCAGTTCGGGCGTTTACAATTGCCGATGACGCGACGGCGGTGCCTTTTCCCGATGTTGCGGCCGTGGCCAGGCGAATCGGCGCGTCGCATCCTCGCGTGGCGATTTCGGCGGCCGAGCTGCCGGAGTTGCGACAACGGGCACTGGTTGCGTTCGGCCCGCAATGGCTGGCCAGGGTGAAACGGATCGCCGAACAGATGCGCGACAAGCCACTGCTGCCCGAGCCCGATTACCTGCCCGACGTCAAGGACCCGCATCGCGCCGAGGTCTACCAGAAGACCTTTCGGACCACGCGCCCGTTCATGCGCGAACTGGCCACGCTGGCTGAAAACTACCTGTTGACCGGTGACGAACTTTCCGGGCAGGAGGCGCATCGCCGCTTGCTTCACCTGGTGGCCTGGGATCCGCGCGGCAGCACCAGTCTTCGGAACAATGACGAGGCCGGCACGGAAATCGTCCGATTCTGCCCCACCGCGCTGGACCGCATCGCGCCGCTGCTCAGCGCCGCGGAGAAGCAGCGGTGCCTCGATTGCTTCGTGGTTCGGATGTCCGAGATGCGCGATCGCTGGCGCCGACGGCCATTCGAGATGTATCCGTATGAGAGCCACAACATGGGCTATTATCTGCCCGACCTGCTGGAAGCCAGCCTCGCCCTGGTCGGCGAGGCGCCGGTCGAGGAGATGCTCGACTACACGATGCTTCAACTCTGGTCGCCGTTCTATCCGCCATACGGCGGCAGCGACGGCGGCTGGGCGGAAGGGCCAAGCTATTGGGGCTGGAGCACGCAGGTGTTCGCGCGGCTGTATCGGCTGGTCCACCTGGCCACCGGCGCGCCGGTCGAGTTCCGTTCCAATCTGCGCAACGCGTCGCTGTTCAAGCTTTACGACAATCCGCCGTATTTCAAGATGTCGCCCTTCGGCGACGGGCAGGAATCTCCGGCGGGCGGCTGGTCGGCGATGTCGATGTTGGCCGCCTTGTACGGCGATCCGTATGCCAAGTGGTACGCGGACCAGCGCCTCCACGGCCCCAGGAGGCGACACCGGCTCAGCGCGTTGCTGTTCGACGACAGTCAGGTCGCGGCCAAGGCGCCGACCGACTTGCCGCCGGGCCGGGCGTTCTGCGACGTGGGTCTGGCGGCAATGCATAGCGCCCTGGCCGACCCGACAAAGAACGTGGCCCTGTTGCTGCGAAGCTGTCCGTTCGGGTCGATCAGCCATGCCTACGCCGACCAGAACACATTCGCGCTGGACGTCTACGGCGAGCCGCTGATTATCGCATCGGGCTACTATCAGCTTTACGGCCATCCGCACCATGCCCAGTGGACGCGGCAGACCAAGGCATCGAACTCCGTGCTGGTCAATGGCCAGGGGCAGTGCGCCCGCGATTGGAACGCGAAGGGGCGGCTGGCGGCGTTCGAGACCACGGCGGCGGGCGACTACGCCGTCGGCGATGCAACCCAGGCATACGGCGGCAGGCTCGATCGCTTCGTGCGGCGCGTCGTGTTTCTCCGGCCCGTCCACACCGGCGGCGAACCGATCATCGTCATTCGCGACGAATTGGCGGCGCCCCGGCTCTCGACGTTCCAGTTCCTCTTGCACGCCGTGAACAAGATGGATGTGGATCCCGAGACGCAGCGGGTCGTCGTCGCCAAGGGCGCCAGCCGCTGCCGCGTGGATTATCTTGCCCCCGTGAAGCTCGCTTTCCATCAGGACGACCGCTTTCCCGTCGCGCCGTTTCGGCCCATGCCAAACCAGTGGCACTTGACGGCCAGCACCGAGAAACCGGCGCGGGACATCCATTCGCTCATCGTGATCCAACCGTATCACCAGGGCGACACCCGCACGTTGCTAAAGGCTCATGTCGAGAGTCAGCCGGGATACACCGGCGTCCGCCTGATAGGCGCCAACCGGACGGTCGTGGTGCTGTTCCGAACCGCCGACAATGCTGCTGAGGAGGCGACCGGCCCTCTGGTCACCCGCGCCGCGGCCGCCAGTTTCCGTATCGTGGCCGGCAAGGTGGAATCGGTCGTGGAGTTTGGCGGCGCGGAGCCCGATCACGCGCGGGCAGTTGAGCCGTAGCGTCCGTGCCTTTGTGGGGACTGTCCCCTTTGATGTCCCGAGCGCCGAAAACGCTACAGGGCGCGGAGCCAACGGTCGCAGGCCGTGGCGCAGAGGCGGCCTTGGTTGATGGCGTGGACCACCAGCGACGCGCCTGTGACGGTGTCGCCGGCGGCAAAGACGCCCGGCACGCTGGTCGATCCATCCGTCCACCGCCGACGTTGCCGCGGCCATCGAGCTTCACGCCCAGGTCGGTCACGAGGCCGCCGTGCACCACGTGGACGAATCCCATGGCGATCAGGACCAGATCGGCTGGCAGCGTGAAGTCGGAGCCGGGCGTCTCTTGCATTTGCCAGCCGTCGGGGGCCGGCGACCCAATCGATCGAACAGGCGTGAAGTGCCGTCACACGACCGTCGGCGCCGGAAAGCGCCTTGGTCAACGTGCTCCAACGTCGCTGGCAGCCCTCCTCCTGCGATGAGCTGAAGTCCGCATGATCTTCGGCCAGAGAGGCCAGGGTGTTTCCGGATTCTCGCCCTCGGGCGGCCGCGGCAGGATTTCCAGTTGCGTGACCGACAGGGCCTCTTGGCGAATGGCCGTGCCGACGCAATCGCTTCCGGTGTCGCCGCCGCCGACGACAATCACGTGTTTGTCCTTGGCGTGGATCGCCGGCCGGCGTCGGTCCGGCGGATCGCCGGCAACGCGGTGATTTTGCTGCGGCAGGTAGTCCATCGCGAGATGGACGCCCGCCAGATCAGCACCCGGCACGCGCAACGTTCGCGGCTGCCCGGCGCCCATAGCACAGCACGACGGCGTCGAACTTGCGGCGCAGCTCATCGGCCGTGACATCGACGCCGACATTGACGTTGGGCTCGAACTTCGACCCCTCGGCCACCATTTGCTCCAGGCGGCGGTCGAGCACGCGTTTTTCCAGCTTGAAGTCGGGGATGCCGTAGCGCAGCAGGCCGCCGAGGCGGTCGTCGCTTTCGAACACCACCACGTCATGTCCCCGGCGGGCCAACTGCTGCGCGGCGGCCAGGCCGGCCGGGCCGGAGCCGACGATGGCCACGCGCCGGCCGGTCTTCGTCGTCGGCCGTAGCGGTCGAACCCAACCTTCGGCAAACGCACGTTCGGCAATCTGGTACTCGATCTGCTTGATGCTGACGGCCTGGTCGTTCAGGGCCAGGGTGCAGGCAGCTTCGCACGGCGCCGGGCACACGCGACCGGTGATCTCGGGGAAGTTGTTCGTCGAGTGCAGATTCTCCGCCGCCTCGGGCCAACGGTCGTGGTACACCAGTTCGTTGAACTCGGGAATCCGGTTCTTTACCGGGCAACCCAGCGCGTGGCAAAACGGGATGCCGCAGTCCATGCACCGCGCGGCCTGCTGGGTGAGCACGCGATCGACCAGCGGCTGGTCGATTTCGTGCCAGTCCTCGATGCGCTCGGAGATCGGACGGTGGCCGACTTCGACGCGCGGATATTGCAGAAAACCGGTGGGGTTGGCCATCAAGGGTTCTTTTCATTTCGCCGCCGGTACGGCGGCGGCTAAACGTTACATTCGTCGTTACGGTTCTTACACGCGTTCGCGAAATACTTCTTCAGTCGCGGGCGTCTGGTCGGCGCGGACGCCCTCTTGTTGGCGCAGTCGCTCGAGCGCTTTGCGATAATCGATGGGCATCACCTTGACGAACCTGCCCGACATCTCCGGCCAGTTGTCCATGATCCGCCGGGCCTGCGCGCTGCCGGTCCAGTCGTAGTGGCGGCGGATCAAGTCGCGCAGCAGCCGCTGGTCCTCTTCGTGGTAGATCGATTCGAGGTCGACCATGTCCAGGTTGCACAGGGTGTCGAACAGTTGCTGTTCGTCGAGCACGTAGGCGACGCCGCCGCTCATGCCCGCGGCGAAGTTGCGGCCGGTGCGGCCGATGACCACGACCACGCCGGAGGTCATGTATTCGCAGCCGTGATCGCCGACGCCCTCGACCACGGCCACGGCGCCGCTGTTGCGCACGGCAAATCGCTCGCCGGCCAGCCCGTTGATGAATGCCTCGCCGCCGGTGGCGCCATAGAGCAGGGTATTGCCGACGATGACGTTCTCTTTCGGATCGAAGGGGGAATCGGGCGGCGTCCGTACGACGATCCGCCCGCCGGAAAGTCCCTTGCCCAGGTAGTCGTTGGCGTCGCCGACAAGCTGCAACGTCACGCCATGGGCGAGAAAGGCGCCGAAGCTCTGCCCTGCCGAGCCGGTGAGCGTGATGTCGATCGTTCCGTCGGGCAGACCGGCGCCGCCGCCAGCGCTTGGCGATGCGATTGCTGAGGATCGTGCCGACCGCGCGATGCACGTTGCGAATCGGCAAGTCCAGTTGCGTCGGGCGGCTTCGTCTCGATGCTTTCGTGGACCTTTTCCAGAATCGTCCAGTCGAGATGATCCTTGTGCGTGTCGCTTTGCCGGCGCATGGAACGCAGCGGGCAGCCGTTGGCTGCGATCGGGCGGCGCAAAGATCGCCGAGAAATCGAGCCCCGCGCCTTGAAATGTTCGACCGCCTTGCGGCAGCCGAGGCGATCGACCCGGCCGACCGTCTCGTCGAGCTTGCGGAAACCGAGTTGGGCCATGATCTGCCGCGACCTCTTCGGCTACGAACGTCAGGAAACGCACGACGTACTCGGGCTTGCCGGCAAACCGCTTTCGCAGTTTTTCCTCCTGCGTCGCGATGCCCACCGGGCACGTGCCCAGGTGGCACTTGCGCATCAGCAAACAGCCCAGCGACACCAGGGCCGAGGTGCCGAAGCCGAATCGTTCGGCGCCGAGCATGGCGCCGATCACCACGTCGCGTCCGGTCCTCATCTGGCCGTCGACCTGCACGATGACGCGGTCGCGAAGGCCGTTGAGCACCAGCGTTTGCTGCGTTTCGGCCAGGCCAAGTTCCCAGGGCGTGCCGGCATACTTGATCGAACTCAGCGGACTGGCTCCTGTGCCGCCGTCGTGGCCGCTGACGAGGACTTCGTCGGCGTTGCCCTTGACCACACCGGCCGCCACCGTCCCTACGCCGACCTCCGAGACCAGCTTGACTGACACCATCACGCCCGGATTGGCGCACTTCAGGTCGTAGATTAACTGGGCAAGGTCTTCGATCGAGTAGATGTCATGGTGAGGCGGCGGCGAGATCAGCGACACGCCGGGCGTCGAATGGCGCAACCGGGCGATCTCCTCGGTGACTTTGTGGGCCGGAAGCTGGCCTCCTTCGCCCGGCTTCGCGCCCTGGGCCATCTTGATCTGCAGGATTCTGGCGTTGGCCAGGTACTCGATCGTGACGCCGAACCGCGCACTGGCGACCTGCTTGATGCCGCAGTTGAGCGAATCACCATTCGAGAGCGGTTCGTAGCGGCGCGGATCCTCGCCGCCCTCGCCGGTGTTTGAGTTGGCGCCCAGCCGATTCATGGCCACGGCCAGCGCCTCGTGGGCTTCGCGGCCGATCGACCCGTGCGACATCGCGCCGGTGTAAAACCGCTTGACGATCTCGGCGGCCGGCTCGACTTCATCGAGCGGCACCGGCTGGCCGCCGACAAACTCGAACAGCCCGCGCAGCGTCATCAGTTCGCGATTCTGGTCGTTGACGGCCCTGGCGTACTCGGCATACACGGCCGGGTCGTTCTGCATGACGGCATGCTGCAGCTTCACTACGGTGTCCGGGTTCCACAGATGCCGCTCGCCGTCGAGGCGGAAGTGATACTCGCCGCCGAAATCGAGCTCCAAGGCAGCGGGATCGGGCGGCGCGAAGGCCGCACGGTGACGCTCCAGGGCCTCGCCGGCAATGACGCCCAGGTCGCAGCCGCTGATGCGCGACGGCGTGCCGACGAAGTACTTATCGATCACCGAACGGCTTAGGCCGACGGCCTCGAACTGCTGCGCCGCGTGGTAGCTGCGGAGCGTCGAAATGCCCATCTTCGAGATCGTCTTCAGGATGCCCTTTTTGACCGCCGTGATGTATTGGTCCGTGAGCTGATCGATCGGCACGTCCTGGGGCAGATCGCCGTCGGCATGGAGCTTGTGGATGGCCTCGAAGGCCAGGTAGGGGTTGATGGCCGTCGCGCCGTAGCCGCACAACAGGCAGAAGTGCATCACTTCGCGCGGCTCGCCGCTTTCGACGGCGATGCCCACCTGGCTTCGCAGCCGCCGCTCGAGCAGACCGTGGTGCAGCGCGGCGGTAGCCAGGAGCGACGGAATCGGGGCCCGCTCGGGCGAAACGTCGCGGTCGCTAATGATCAGCAGCGACGCCCCGGCGACGATGGCCCGTTCGGCCGAGTCCACAAGTTCCCGGAGCGCACGCGCCAACGCTCGGGCCGGATCGGGATCGACGGCCGAGAACAGCGCCGGCAGCGTGACGACCTGAAAATCGTCGCGCCGACGGTCCGCAGCCGCTCCACGTCCTCGTTCGTAAGGATCGGATGCGTGAGCTTCAGTTGCCGGCAGTGTTCGGGCGTCTCGTCCAGCAGATTCCGCTGCCGGCCGGTAAACGACATCAACGACATCACCAGGCCCTCGCGCAGCGGATCGATCGGCGGATTGGTCACCTGGGCGAAAAGCTGCTTGAAATAGTTGAACAGCAGCTTCGGCCGATCGGACAGGACCGCCAGCGGCGTGTCGGTGCCCATCGAGCCGACCGGCTCCTGGCTGTTGGCCGCCATCGGACCGACGACGGTTTGCAGGTCCTCACGCGTATAGCCGAAGCAGCGCAGCCGCCGCGACAGCGTCTCGGGATCGATCGGGGCGGGCTTGGCCGGCTGAAACAGCCCTCGCAGCTCGATGCGGTTTTCTTCGAGCCATCGCCGGTAGGGCTTCTGCCGCGAAATCTTGCCCTTGATCTCGTTGTCGACGACGATCCGCCCCTCTTCGGTGTCGACCAGGAACATGCGGCCCGGCTGAAGACGGCCTTTCCGGCGGATCCGCTCGGGCGGGAACTCGATCACGCCCACTTCGCTGGCCAACACCACCAGCCCGTCGGTGGTGACGACGTAGCGGCAGGGCCTCAGCCCGTTGCGGTCCAGCGTGCCGCCGACCAGCCGGCCGTCGGTAAACACCATGGCCGCCGGCCCGTCCCACGGCTCCATGATCGAGGCATGATATTCGTAGAACGCCCGCTTGTCGGTCGAGATGTGGTAGCGCGGCCCGAACGCCTCGGGAATCATCATCATCAGGGCATGGGGCGCCGAGCGGCCGGCGCGGACCAGCAACTCCATCGCGTTGTCGAAACAGGCCGAGTCGCTGCCGCCGGGCTGAAGGATCGGAAACAGTTCCGACATGTCATCGGTCAGTTGCGGCGCCGCCATCATCTTCTCACGACCCCGCAGCCGATTGGCGTTTCCGCGCAGCGTGTTGATCTCGCCATTGTGGGCGATCATGCGGAACGGCTGCGCCAGCCGCCAACTGGGAAAGGTGTTCGTGCTGTAGCGCTGGTGAACGACGGCCAAGGCCGTGCGCACCCGATCGTCGCCCAGGTCGGGATAATAGGCGAACAACTGCGGCGCAGGAACATTCCCTTGTAGATGACCGTGCGGCACGACATCGACGGCACATAGAACTCGCCGGCCTCCTCGCCGAGCGCGTCGGCCACGCGTCGCTCGATGCGCTTGCGCACCACGTAGAGGCGGCGTTCCAACTCCTCTTCTCCATGGCCAACGCCGTCAATAAACGCCTGACGAACGACCGGCTCGGTGCTACGTGCCAGGTCGCCCAGGCATGCGTTCTCGACGGGGACATCGCGCCAGCCGAGCAACCGCAAACCGTCCTCGACAACCGCCTCGCCAAAGAGTTGTTCACAGCGCGCGAAGCGGCTCGTCCCGCGGCAGGAACACCATGGCCACGCCGTATTGCCTTGGATCGGGAACCTGAAAGCCTAACTTGGGCGTCACGGCCCGAAAGAAGCCGTGGGGCAGTTGCAGGAGAATTCCGGCGCCGTCGCCGGTCGATTCGTCGGCGCCGGCGGCGCCACGGTGCATCAAGTTCATGAGCACTTGCCGGCCGTACTCGACGATGGCGTGGTCTCGGCGTCCGGAGACGTTGACCACCGCCCCGATTCCGCAGGCGTCGTGTTCCCATTGCGGGTCGTAAAGGCCCTGAGCACTCGGCATCTGAGTATCCTAACTGGGGCAGGCGTTCCTGTCTGCCATCGAGAAAACGTCGGGGCGGCAGGGCCGATGCGAATGTCTGCCCGACCAACCAGTCCGTTGTTGACAAGCACAGCCCGGCGAGAAATGTCGGCCGGGTCCCTCCAGGCATCGCCCGGCCGCTACGTCGACAGCCGTCCAACCTCAATCATAGTATCATTAAGATATCTAATGTCAAATTATACATTGTATTAGATAATATTTATATTCAGCGACCCAAGTCGAGTGGCCGACGCAGGTGGGGCGATTCCATATTGGTTGGTCGTCCGACGGGGGGCGTTTTCGGGTGTAAAATCAATAGTCGATAAGGAATTCTATGGAAATGTCCGGCTTCGAGCGATGCGCGTTGGCCAGCGGGCTGTTGACGCGGCAGCAGCTCGACGAGGCTCGCTCGGGCGCGCGTGGTCCGAGGGGGATGAACCGGACAGCTTGCCGCCCAGCGACAAGCAACTGGCCGACCACATGGTCGATCGCGGGCTATTGAACGCCTGGCAGGCGAAGCAGTTGTTGGACGGCCAGACCCGGTTCCGCCTTGGGCCCTATCGCATCATTGATTCTCTTGGCCAGGGGGGCATGGGACAGGTCTTCAAGGCGCAACACGATAAGATGGGCCGTACCGTCGCCATCAAAGTGCTGCCCCGGGACAAATGCACGCCCCAGGCCATTGCCAATTTCCCGCGCGAGATTCGGGCGATGGCCAGCCTCGACCACCCGAAACTCGTCGGCGCGCTCGACGCCGGCGAGGACGGCAACGTTCATTACCTGGTGACAGAGTTCATGCCAGGGCTGGACCTGCGAAAGCTGGTCCGCCAGGACGGGCCGCTGGACATGGCGACGGCCGCGTCGATCATTTGCCAGGTGGCCGAGGGTCTTGCCTACGCGCATGCCCAGGGGATTGTCCATCGCGATGTGAAACCCGGCAACGTACTGGTTTCGCCGGAAGGCGAAGCGAAACTTTCCGATCTGGGGCTTTCCGGACCGTTGGCCAGCCACGCGGAAGACGATCCGCGGCAGGGGAAGATTGCCGGCACGGCCGACTATCTCTCACCCGACCAGATTCGCAACCCTTGGAGCCCCGCCCCGGCCTGGGACATCTATTCGCTCGGCTGCACGCTGTACTACGCCGTAACGGGCAAGGTTCCGTTTCCCGGCGGCACGACGGCCGATAAGGCCCGGGCGCACTGCGAACTGCGCCCATTAGACCCGCGGCGGCTGAACCCAAGCCTGAGCCCCGAGTTCGTCGACGTGACGGCCGACATGATGGCGAAGGAACCGGCGGACCGGATTTCCAGTGCCCGGGATGTCGTTGCGCGGTTAGCGCCATTTGTACGGCGCCACATGATCCTGCCGCCGCCGATCGCCGTCAATCCGGTGGTTTTGCCGCTTGAAGCGGCGCCGTCCGACACCGAGGACGACATTGTTCCCGCCGTCCCGGCAGGCTCGCGGGCCAGCAGCGGCTTCGGCAGCGAGGCGATCGAACTGGGCTCGCCGGGCAACGACGAGGAACTGAACGATTCGGCTTCGCTCGAAATGCACGAAGCGACCGGAGTGATGGCGGTGCTCTGGCCGCTTACCGTATTCGTCCTCGCGCCGTTGGCCCTGGTCGGCGCGACCCTGCTGCTATACCTGGTCGTCCGGGCGATGCTGTGATGTCTCTGTCGGCGGCCCGTCCTCATCCATCGTCGACTGCGGCAGGCCGTGGCCGGGACGATGGGCGTAGAGCAGCCAATAGGCGACCGGGATGACGAACAGCGTGAAGAGCGTCGAGGCGAACAGGCCGAAGATCAGCGACCAGGCCAGCCCGGAAAAGATCGGGTCGATGATGATCGGCGCGGCGCCGAGCATGGCCGCGCTGGCCGTCAGCAGGATCGGCCGCAGTCGCACCACGCGGCTCTCCATAATCGCGTCGAACAGCGAGCGGCCCCGGGCCAGCGACAGGTGGATGAAGTCGACCAGGATGATCGAGTCTCGCGTCACAATGCCTGCCAGGGCGATCATGCCGATCATGCCCGTGGCCGTGAAATACACCGGATTGAGAAATCCGCCGACATCTTGGGCGTTGACGACGTTCAGCAGCCAGAAGCCCGGCATGACGCCCAGAATCGTCAGCGGGATGGCGAGCATGACGACCAGCGGGATGGTGAATGAACCCATCTGGGCGACCAGCAACACGTAGATCGCGATCATCGCTGCGCCGAACGCCAGCCCCAGGTCGCGGAACACGTCCAGCGTGATCTTCCATTCGCCCTCGCCGGCGAAATCGACCGTGAACCCGGCGGGCACGTCCCAGTCCAATCCGCTGCCGTTGGAGAAGAACGTCCGCACGGCGACCGGCCGGGGCTGACCGGGGGCGATCCAGCCGTTGCCGACGCGCATTGCATCGCGCTGCTTTTCCACTGCGGCGTTGCGATCGGCCAGGACATCCACGACAACGTCCGCCGGCGGACGTCCGGCAGTCTCGGCAAACACGTACGCCACTCGCCGTAGGTTCTTGTGGTAAATCATCTGATCCACCCGGGACGTCTCCCACTTTCCCAGTTCCGCCAGCGAGACGAGCTGGCCGGTGTCTCCCTTGACCTGGATTTTCGCCAGATCGGCGGCGTCGGTCCGGCGATCGACGGGAAGCCGTAGCTCGATGCGGAGTGGATTGCGTTCCGTTTCGCTCCGCACCAGGCCCACCGTGCGGCTGCCGAGGAGCGATTGCATCGTGTTGCCAATTTGTTCGGTCGTGATGCCGTTGAGCGCGGCCTTCTCCTTGTCGACGGCAAAAGTAATCTTCCGCTCAGGCGCCTCGCGCACGTCGTCGACGTCGACAACGCCGGGTTCGAGCGTCAGCCGCCGCCGGACCGTGTCGGCGGCCAACAGCAGGTCTTCGTATTGATGGTCGGGCTGGCCATAGACCTCGGCGACGACGCTGGCGATGACCGGCGGGCCGGGCGGCGTTTCGACGAGCTTCATCCGCGCCTGCCACCGATCGGCAATCTTCTGGAGATCGCGGCGCATCCGCAGGCCGATCGCGTGGCTCTGCTGCCGCCGATTCTTCTTGCCGGCCAGGTTGATCTGAATCTCGGCCACGTCGTCCCCCTGGCGCAGGTAATAGTGCCGCACCAGGGCATTGAAGTCCATCGGCGAAGCCAGCCCGACGTAGCTCGTGTAGTCGGCAACCTCGGGCACTCGGGCCAGGTAGGCCTCGAAGTCGCGGACCGCCGCGTCCGAGCGCTCCAGCGTCGTCCCCTTGTCGAAATCGAGCACCAGCAGCAACTCGTTCTTGTTGTCAAACGGCAGCATCTTCAACGGCACGCTGCGCGTCGCCGCCAAGCCCATCGCTGCAAACGTCAACAGGACCATGCCCAGCAGGAACGCCCAGGCCACCAGCCGGCTGTGGAGCAGCGGGGCCATGAGCGGATAAAAAAACTTATAGAGCCGCGACTGCCGGACGGCATCCAGGTCGTGGGGATCGTGGTGATCCTGCTCGTGGCTCGCGCCGCCGGTGCTGTACTTGCGCCGGAGCACGTGATAGGCGAGCCACGGCGTGATCGTAAACGCCACGACCATCGACATCAGCATCGTCACCGGCACGTTTAACGCCATCGGCCGCATGTACGGGCCCATCATTCCGGTGATGAAGAACATCGGCAGGAAGCTGACGATCACCGCCAGCGTGGCCGTAATAAGCGGCGGCCGAATTTCGGCGACGGCCTCCAGGACGATGCGCCGGGTGGCCTTCTTGCGGAGCGCGAAGTGGCGGACGATATTTTCGACGTCGACGATCGGGTCGTCGACCAGCAACCCCAACGACAGGATCAGTGCGAAAAGCGTCACGCGGTTGATCGTGTAGCCGAGCATCAGGTTGACGGCCAGCGTCAGCCCGAAGACCACCGGTACCGCGACCGCCACGATGAGCGCCTCGCGCCAGCCCAGGCCGAGGGTCAACAGCGCGACGACGATGATGATGGCCGCGGCCAGGGCCTCGACCAACTCATTGACCTTTTCGTCGGCCGTCAGGCCGTAGTTCCGCGTGACGACAAGCTGCATGTTGCTCGGCACGATCGTCGCCCGCAGCTTTTCGGCTTGCGCAACAGGTCGTTGGCCACCCAGACCGCGTTGGAGCCCTTTTTCTTGGCGATGGCGATTGTCACGGCGCTGGTCGAACTTGACGCTTGCGTCGACTTGGCATCGCGCTGACGATCGACTTCCTTCTCCGGCGCATTCACCCAGGACCGTGCCGGGAAAGAACTTGTGATCGGTAAACCCCTTGGCGGGGCCAAAGCCGTGGCGGACGTAGTCGATGATCTCTTCCGGCCCGTCCTTGACCGTGGCCACGTCTTTGAGGAAGACGGGGCGGCCGTCGAACACGCCGACGACAAGGGAGTCAAGCTGCCGGGAATCATCGAACGGCTGGCCGGTCTCGACGCGGACGAGTCGATCGTTGCTGCGAAAATCGCCCGCCGCCAGGCGAACGTTGGCGCCCTGGATGGCCCGCTGCAGTTCCAACGGCGAGACGTGATAGCCTGCCATCCGGTCCGGGTCCATCAGGATCTGCACGACGCGCGGCTGCCCGCCGATGACGTACGCCCGCGAGACGTTCTGCGCCGGCAAGCCGCTGCGTGATTTCCTCGGCGACCCGGCGCAGCGTGGTGCTGTCCGCCGGCGGCTCTGCCGTTGCGAGACGACCTTGTGCTGTCCCCTCACGCTTTGAAAGAGGGGAGCTTGTGGCGGCCAGCGTCAAGGTTACGATCGGCACGTCGTCGATTTCGACCGGCTTGACGACCCATCCGGTTACGCCGGGCGGCACGATGTCGACGTTTTCATCGAGTTTCTTATAGAGCTTCACCAGGCTCCGCTCGCGGTCCTCGCCCACGTAGTAGCGCACGGTAATGATCGCCTGGTCCTCGCGGCTCATCGAGTAGACGTACTCGACGCCGTCGATCTGATAGAGAATTTTTTCCAGGGGCGTGGCGACCAGTTGCTCGACCTCCGCCGCCGAGTGGCCGGGGAAATTGACGTAGACGTCGGCCAGCGGGACGATAATTTGCGGGTCTTCTTCGCGCGGCGTCAGCCCCAACGCCGCCACGCCGACGATCGTCGCCAGCAGGATGAGAATGATGGAGAGATTCGACTCCAAGAACACCTTCACGATGCGATTCGTGAAGTTGTGTTGCGGTTCCAGGGGCATATCGCGATGTTCCGTCACAGGGCGCCTCCTTGCTCGCTCCCCGGCATCGGCGGCACGACAACCCGCTCGCCTTCCTCTAAACCGGAAAGCACCTCGACGTCGTCGCCAAACTCGCGTCCGGTGCGGATCGCCCGAGTTGTCGCTCGATGGTGTTCGACGACCTCGACCAGTTCGAGTTGCCCGACCTGGCGCACGGCCCGCCGAGGAATAACCAGGACGTGTTCGTCGTCCAGCGGGATCAGGATCCGTCCGAACATGCCGGTGTAGATTCCGGCGGGACACGGGCCGGTGACTTTCACCTGGAAGGCACGGCTGGCCGATTGCGCCTCGGGCACGATCTCGCTCACGGTGCCGCGGCACTGCTTGCCCAGTCCTTCGACCCGCACGCCGATGTCCTGGCCCACTTGGAGTCGGTGGGTCAACGCCTCGCGAACGCTGGCGACCATCTGCATCCGCGTCGGATCGAACAGCGTCAGCAACGTCTGGCCTGGCATGACCATGTCGCCAACGTCCACTTTCTTGTCGATGACCACACCGTCGATCGGCGAGCGGATCGTCGCCCAATCCAACGTCGCCTGCACCTCGTTGACCGCTGCTTCGCGCGGAGCAGGTTGGCCTCGGTCGATCGCAAGGTGGCCACCGCCTTGTCATATTCCTGCCGGCTGATCGTTCGCGTCTTCACCAGGGTGGCATAGCGCCGCTCGTCGGCCAGCGCCTGGGTGTGGGTTGCTTCGGCCGAGTCGACCGTGGCCTTGGCCTGCCGGAGCTTGGCCAGCAGGTCCGAGTCGTCCAGACGGATCAGGACGTCGTCTTTCTGCACCTTCTGACCGGCCTTGAGGTTTGCTTCCATGACGCGCGCCAGCAGCTTCGAGCCGATGGTGATTTGGTGCACGGCATGGATTGTGCCGACGGCCGCCTCGTCCCGCCGAACGCGGATGGTGCGGACCAGAACGGTAGGGCCGTCGAACTGCCGGCCCTCGGCCGCAGTGGCGCCTCGCCGGGCACCTTCGGATCAAACTTGCCGGCAAGCTTCATCATCAGCAACGCGGCGCCGGCGACAAAGCCCAGCAGCACGGCCGGCGAACCACCCAGCGAACGATTTTTGCAACGATTTTTCGAGAACTCATGGGGCACCTGCGGATGGGCACCAGCGGAGGTGTCTACTTGGTAGGACGTTTATCGGCGATAATTGGTTACAACAGCAAGAAGAACGGCCGTCTCGCACTGAATCTGAAGCTGGAAACGGCTTTGGCGGTGTTCTGGCCGGCGCGATTGTAACGGGAGTCATCCTGGACCTGCCCCCCTTCAACAGTCTCGTCAGCTACAACTATCGGGTCAAGGATTACTGGGAGAACTGGGCGGCCGAGGCGAAGTCCTCACGCCGAGGAACTGAGCCTGAGCCGGTTCGCCGGCAATCTCGATCTGCCGATTGACGACGTTGCGTCGGTCTTGGAGGAAGAAGGTATTGCCGTCGAAGGCGCCGACATGACGATCGCCCAATTGGCCGAGGCCAACCGCTGCACGCCCGCCGACATCCACGCCGCGATCACCAAGCACTTTCCCGACGCAGTGCGGCCCGGCAAGGGTCGCGGCATGGGCCAAGGACAAGGCATGGGCAAAGGCACAGGTCAAGGCACAGGTCAAGGCACAGGTCAAGGCACGGGTCAAGGACAAGGCCGAGGCCGCGGGATGGGTGAAGGCAGAGGAGCAGAGTTCGGACAGCATGGCGATTGAGTGATCTCACACGTTGGGCGTCGGCGTGCGTGGCCGCACATCACCACCTGACGATCCGGCACTTCGGCAGCGCTTTGTAAAGCTTATCGAGTCCTTCGGGCGTGCAATTGGTGGCGGAAAGCGAGAGATCTGCGAGGTTCGGGAGCCCTTCAAGATGCGCCAGGCCAGCGTCATCAATCTTGTTCTGCGCAGGGCCAAGAATTGGAGTCGCGGCAAGCACTGGAGATGTTCTAGCCCTGCGCTGGTCACCAAGGTTGCCGTCAGGTTCAGCGACCGAAGTTGCTCGAGCCCCTCGATGTGCGTCAAGCCCGCGTCGGTGATGCGTGTACCGTAAAGAGATAACGATTGAAGCTGAGGCATCGTCTTTACTGCCGCAAGCCAGGTGTCCGTCACCTGCGGGCCGCAGAAGGCCATGCTTTCAAGAGCGCTCAGGGTTGGGAAGCGAGTCAGCGGTGCGGTGCTCAGAGCCACGTTATCGAGAGTCAGCCGTTTCAGCCTATGCAAGCCTTCGAGAGGCTTGAGAGGGCGCCGCCAAAATCGACGTGGCGAAATGACAAGCCTTCTAAATGGCTCAAGCCCGCGATCTGGTTGAGATCGGCCTCGGTTATCGGCATGTCGCGCAGCGACAGGTTTTCGAGCCGCGTAAATCGCGTCAGTTGTTTCAGGCCCGCGTCTGTAACTCGCGGTCCGGCAAGATACAAGCTCGCCAGTTGCGGCGCGGCGGCGAAATGCTCCAACTCACGGTCAGTCGTCAGCACTGCCTCCACACTTCCGGCAGCCGAATCGCCACCGGTGCGTTGCTGCCGTGAAGGGTCGCGCGGCCAAAGGTGAACGTACACGCTCGCAGACACGAGGAAGACAATCAGAGCCCAGCGAGCGATGGGGGAGAATCGCGGCATCTGTTCCTGCTCCGGGACGGGCGCCATCCCCAACGGATGCCGATGCCGAGCATGATCGCCGCGACAAGAAACAAGCCGAGGCAGGCCTGATACCCGAAGTGGAACACGTGCCAGATCCACGTCCCCGCTCCGGCCACGTGGGCGAATGTGACGGCAATGCTCACAATCAAGGCCAGTGCCGCGGGCAGGAGGACGATAACGACGGCAAACACGACAATCCATGCGAGGATGCCGGCGGCAAAAGCGGCCGGATGGATTTGCAGAAGATCGTGGAAGGTCGGCGCTCCCTCATTCACCGCGGCGTAGTTGCCCGACCAATATTCAGCCGACTGGCCGTACAGCGTCAGCCCGGCATCGAGTACACAAAAAATCAACGGCGGCAGGCAGAGGCCAAGCAGGCGCCGTTTGATAGCATGCACGGCTCGGTCCTCCGATTCGTGGTCACGAACCTGGCCAACGCTCTAGCCGCGGCCGGGCAGCAGCGTCTTGAAAGGCTCAACAAGGCTAAGACCAAACGCATACTTTAACGAAAAACTGACGCCGAGCAAGATGAACAGCCTGCCGGTGGCCTGCCGTGTTGCCATGCTGCCGTCGCAAGACGCAATGGCCGCGCACTGTCGGAGACGTAGTAGGCACTCCTGCGACGTCTGCGGGTCGGACTATCCCGCCGCCGGCGTCTCGTCCGGCTCGCGCTTCACGATCTTGAACACCACCATCGAGCGGGGCCGGAGCTGATAGACGTTGCAGCCGCGATAGCGCGTCTTCTCCGGCGGCGGCTCGGCCGTGTCGAACGCCAGTTCCAGAATCATATCCTCGGCCTGCTCCGGCAGGGTGAAGCCGATCGCGTCGGCGCTTTGATTAAGTAGCATGAACATTGAGTCGCCCGAGATGCGCTCGCCGTGTTCGTCCACGTCGGTGATGGCGTCGCCGGCCAGGTGGACGCCAAGGCAGCGGACCAGCGGAGTGTCCCAGGCCTCGTCGGTCATCTCGCCGCCCGAGGGATCGCGCCAGTAGATGTCCTTGACGCCCGATCCGCGCAAGGGCCGGCCCTGGAAATACGTCGGCCGGTGAAAGACCGGCTGCTCGAGCTTCATGCGGATCAGCCCCGCGGCGAATTGCCGCAGTTGCTCCTGCTGTGGACCGTGCTGCCAGTCGAGCCAACTGATCTCGTTGTCTTGGCAGTAGGCGTTGTTGTTGCCGCGTTGCGTCGAGGCGAATTCGTCGCCGCCGCGGATCATGGGAACGCCCTGCGAAAGCAGAAGCGTGGCCAGGAAGTTCCGCATTTGCCGCTGGCGCAGAGCCTTGATGTCCGCGTCGTCGGTCGGGCCCTCGGCGCCGCAATTCCAACTCAGGTTATTTGACTCGCCGTCGCGATTGTCCTCGCCGTTGGGCTCGTTGTGCTTCTCGTTGTAGCTCACCAGGTTGCTGCAGCGTGAAACCGTCGTGGGCGGTGACGAAGTTGATGCTGGCATACGGGCGGCGGCCGCCGCTTTCGTAGAGGTCCGCGCTGCCGCACAACCGCGTGGCGAACTCCGAGACCGCCCCCTCGTCGCCGCGCCAAAACCGCCGAACGGCGTCGCGATACTTTCCGTTCCATTCCGTCCAGCCGATGGGAAAATTGCCGACCTGGTAGCCGCCCTCGCCCAGGTCCCACGGCTCGGCGATCAACTTCACCTGCGAGATCACCGGGTCCTGGTGGATGATGTCGAAGAACGCCCCCAGCCGGTTTACTTCGTGCAGTTCCCGGGCCAGGGTGCTGGCCAGGTCGAAGCGGAACCCGTCGACGTGCATCTCCGTCACCCAGTAGCGAAGGCTGTCCATGATGAGTTGGAGCACGCGCGGGTGCTGCATGTTCAACGAGTTGCCGCAGCCGGTGTAGTCCATGTAATAGCGCGGATTTTCGGGCACCAATCGGTAGTACGACGGTTGTCGATGCCGCGCATCGAAAGCGTCGGGCCCAGATGGTTGCCTTCGCCGGTATGGTTGTAGACCACGTCGAGGATCACCTCGATGCCGGCGTCGTGCAGCGCGTGAACCATCTGTTTGAACTCGCGAACCGCCTTGCCGTCGTCGGTCGTGGTGGCGTAGCGTGGTTCGGGTGCAAAATATCCCAGCGTGTTGTATCCCCAGTAGTTTGTCAGCCCGCGATCCACCAGGTGCCGGTCGTTGAGGAAGAATTGGACCGGCATCAGCTCGATGGCCGTGATGCCGAGGTCCTTCAGGTAGCTGATCGCCGGTTCTGACGCCAGGCCCAGGTACGTGCCGCGCAGCGGCTCGGGGACGTCCGGATGAAGCATCGTGAAACCGCGGACGTGGACTTCGTAGATAACCGTCTTGTGCCAGGGCGTGTGCGGCGGCCGGTCGTCGCCCCAGGTGAAGGCCGGATCGACCACCATGGCCAGCGGGCGCACTGCCGGCGTTGTTGCGACCGTCGAACGAAAGGTCCTCGCGAGGGTCGCCGAGGCGATAGCCGAACATGGCGTCGGACCACTTCAGGTCGCGGCCGACGGCCTTGGCATAGGGGTCCAGCAGGAGCTTGTTGGCATTGAAGCGATGCCCTTTTTCCGGCGCGTACGGCCCGTGTACGCGATAGCCGTAAAGCTGGCCGGCGCCACGTCGGGCAAGTAGCCGTGCCAGACCAGGTGCGTGTATTCGGGCAGCGGGAGGCGGTGGGTTGCCCGCGATTGGCGGCGCGGCCCGAACAAGCAGAGGTCGACCCGGGTGGCATGTTCGGAGAAGATGGCGAAGTTCACCCCGCCGCCGTCCCACGTTGCACCCAACGGATACGGGCGTCCGGGCCATATTCTCATGGCGATTCCTCGCTGCAAGCCCCATTGCCCAATACCTGCAAGATACCGTGCAAGGGAACGTGGGCCCAATCGGGGCGATGGTTCAATTCGTCGCGCAGCTCGTAGAGGCCCTTTTCCAACAAAAACGCGTCCAAGAGAAGTTGCACGCTCTCCGGCTGCCGAGGCACAAAGGGCTGGGCCTCGGCCACGGCCAGGTACGCCTTCAAGAACGATGCGCTGGTCCAGACCGTCCACAGTTGCGTCCACCCCTGGAGCCGGGTCCGTTCTTCCGGTCCGAGCACCATGCCGGCAGTTCGCGCGGCCAAGGCGGAATGGCAGGCGTAGTCGAACGAGCGCAGCATGCCGGCCACGTCTCGGAAAGGCGACGACTTGAGTTGCCGTTCGCCGATCGACCGGTTTGCTTCGCCTTCGAAGTCGATGATGATAAAGTCTTTGCCGGTATAGAGCACCTGGCCAAGGTGATAGTCGCCGTGGCAGCGGATTCGCGCCGCGGCGATGCTCTGTTTGACTATCTTTCGCAGCCGGTCGAGCATCTCGTCCTCCTTGGCCAATACGCGCCGTGCCGTCCGCCGCCGCGTCGGGCGGAATCCCGCTGAGCTTCTGGCGGAGCATCGCGAGGGTCCGCGCCGCAAGCGTTCGCAACGCTTGGTACAGCGAACGCTGATAGAGATAGGAGAACGGCTCACGTCCGAAGTGCGGGAGATCGGTCTCCGCGGCCAGGCTGATGTGCAGTTCCGCCGTACGCCGGCCGAGCAGCGAGGCCGATTCGAGGTACGAACCGAACAGCGAATCGGCCAGGCTGGGGACCTTCTGGCCGGCCAGCGCCAATAGCGGCACGTGCGGCAGCAGCTCACTGGGCACTTCCTGCGGCGACTGGCGGCCCGCGATGCGTTCGAGATAATTCTCCACCGCCTCCAGCGTATGGTTCCACGCGCTGCCCTCATTCGGTACGTAGCCCTCCAACACGCCAAGGGTCACGGTCGGATGCTGCGGCGTGACATATTCCAACGCTCCGGCCAGCGGCGGCACGTGCGGAAAGGCCCTGTCGGTCAAGAACGACTCGATCTCCAATTCCGGGTTGACTCCCTCCTGCAATCGGCGGAAGAGCTTCAACATGAATTGATCGCCATAGTAGACGCGCACTGTTGCTCTGTCCGGTCTTCGAGACGACCATTTTCAGCGGCTGGGCAGTCTCGAATGTCGCATGCGGCGAAAGGCCCGCGAGGGGCGGCCCGCTACGGTCCCCTTCTTCGCGATGAAATCGCCGCCGCGAAGCAATCGTCTCCAGCAACAGCCGGCCGAGGTCCTCGTCGCCAAAGGCGTCGTACAGCACGCCAGTCGTTTGGGCTCCTCCCTTGTGAACCTCGAGGCGGCCGATAATCGCCGTCGAGCCGAGCGACTCGGACGTGCGCACCCGCCCTTCATCGCCGAAGGCCAATGGCAGGAGGTAGCCTTCCGCTTCGCCTTCGATATACTCGACCCGCAACAGCACCAGGGCGATGGCGGTGGCGGCCCGCCGGATCGCAACGGCGCGACGTCCCAAACCGTCGACGGCTCGAATCGTCCTGTTCTTGCCGCCGAACCATCGCCGCGAGGCAAGGAAGCCGGGCAGCAGCCGCTCGAATTGCCCTCGGGAAGCGCCTCGAAAATCTCGTCCCAGTCGCCGCGGACGTGTAGCAACGGCAAAGGGACCTCGCGGCCCGCCTCTTGTCCGCCGGGCGCCGCTGCCTCGACCTTCAACGTGGCCGGCTGGCAGACGCTGAACCAGTAAAAGCCGTGGCGCCGAGTGTCAACAGATAGGGAAGCGTGCCGATGCGAGGGAACTCTCCCTGGCCGAAAATCTCGACCGGCACGTGTCCTTCCATGGCCGAGAGGTCGAGTTCCACATACTGCGGAAAACGCGAGAGATTGGCCACGACCAACACGCATTCGTCGCCCAGCCGGCGCAAAAACGCCAGAACCTTGGGGTTCTTCGGATGAAGCAGTTCGAGCGAGCCTTCGCCGAGTGCCCGCGACTGCTGCCGCAGCCCGATGATCCGCTTCATCCACGCCAGGAGCGAGTTGGGATTGTTCTGTTGCGTCTCGACGTTGACCGTTTCGTAGTGATATTCGTAGTCGATCACGACCGGCAGGTAAAGCTGCTGCGGGATGCCGTTGGAGAAACCGGCGTTGCGATTCGTGTTCCATTGCATGGGCGTTCGCACGCCGTTGCGATCCCCGAGATAGATGTTGTCGCCCATGCCCAGTTCGTCGCCATAGTAGAGCACCGGCGTGCCGGGCAGCGACAGCAAGCAACGCGTTGAGCAGTTCGATCTTGCGGCGGTTGTTGCCCATCAGCGGGGCCAGCCGGCGACGGATGCCGAGATTGATCCTGGCGCGAGGATCGCGGGCGTACACGCGGTACATGTAGTCTCGCTCCTCTTCGGTGACCATCTCCAGCGTCAATTCATCGTGGTTGCGCAGGAACAGCATCCATTGGCAAACGTCGGGAATTGCCGGCGTCTGCGCGAGCGTGTCGACGATCGGGAAGCGGTCCTCCATCTGCACGCGCGATGAACATGCGCGGCATGAGCGGGAAATGGAAGGCCGCATGGCACTCGTCGCCGGCGCCGAAGTAGTTCGCCGCGTCTTCCGGCCACTGGTTCGCCTCGGCCAAGAGCATCCGGCCCTGAAAACGCGCGTCGACGTGGGCCCGCAACTCCTTGAGAAAATCGTGCGTCTCCGGCAGGTTCTCGCAATTGGTCCCCTCGCGCTCGAACAGGTACGGCACCGCGTCGAGCCGCATGCCGTCGACGCCCATCTCGAACCAATAGTCGACCGCGCGGAGCACGGCCTCGCGGACCTCGCGGTTGTCGAAGTTCAGATCCGGCTGATGGCGATAGAAACGATGCCAGTAATACGCGTGGGCAATCGGGTCCCAGGTCCAGTTCGACGGCTCGAAATCCTTGAAGATAATCCGGGCATCCTTGTACCGCTCGGCCGTGTCGTTCCAGACGTAGAAGTTGCGCCACGGGCTGTCGGGCTTGGCCGCCCGGGCACGGCGAAACCACGGATGTTCGTCCGACGTGTGGTTGAGCACCATCTCGGTGATTACGCGCAGACCCGTGCTCGTGGGCCTTGCGCAAGAACAAACGGAAATCGCGGAGCGTGCCGTAATTCGGATGGACACCCTCATAGTCGGCGATGTCGTAGCCGTCGTCCTTTAGCGGCGAGGGGTAGAAAGGCAACAGCCACAGGCGCTGATGCCCAGGTCGTGCAGATAATCGAGTTTGTGTGTCAGCCCCCGGAAATCCCCGATGCCATCCGAGTTGGCATCGAAGAAAGCCCGCACGTGAAGCTGGTAAATGATCGCGTCCTTGTACCAGAGCGGATTCGTGTACTGCATGTGTTGGCGTGGTGATCCTCGTAGGGTGTAGCCGGACCAGCGGTTCGCGTGCCGTCAGTTTCGGCACGCGGAACGTGCCTGCGGCTTGCGCTTGCCAGCATTATGCAATGCCTGTGCGACCTTGTCGAGAACGGTTCCGGCCTAGGAGCCGTTTGCGATGTGTGGAAGTGGAGTAGAAGAAACATGTTGTAATCAGCTTGTGGAAAGCGTTCTCCGCGAAGCGGCTCGTTTTACTCGGCAAGCGCGACGCGGGCGGCGGTTTCTTTCGATTTTTCGACCACGAATGGGCTTGAGCGGGGATGCGGTGCGGTGTATATTGGCGCCTCAACGTTACGCAAGGAGGTGACCCATGCATATCGCCATGACCAAGCCGTTGTTCGCCTGGGATTGCTTGCAAGACAGCCCGAGTCTGGGCACGATCAGGCATTTTCTGCGGTCCATCCCCAATGCGAAGCTCTTGGAGGGGCTCAGGCAGCATCGCGGCCGCGGCCGCGACGACTATCCGGTCCATGTCCTCTGGGGCGTCTTGCTCCTGCGAATCGCTCTGCGGCACGTCAGCGTGGACGCCACGTTAGCGGAGCTGGGGCGTAACGAGGGCCTGCGGAGGCTCATCGGCATTGAACGCGAAGAGGGTGTTCCCAAGAGCTGGAACGTCTCGCGATTTCTGGATGTCTTGGGGCAAGAACCGCATGTGTCCGAATTGCGGCGAATCTTCGACGCGATGATCGAGCGGTTGGGAGTGGCCGTGCCCGACTTGGGAAAGAATACGGCCGGTGATTCGACGGCGTTGCACGCTCGGCAGAAGAGACAGGAGGCGGCAAAGGCGGAGACCGCCGAAGGACTGCCGCAGCCCAGCGGTGGAAAGAAGGAATACCTCGATGAGGAGGGCAAGGTAACGAAGGTCGTCGAGTGGTTCGGCTATAAGTTGCACCTGCTGGTGGACGCCAAGCATGAGGTGGTGTTGGCTTACCAAGTGACGACCGCCAACGCGGCTGACTGCAAATCGCTGCCGGAGTTGGTCGAGCAGGGGCAAGGAAATCTGCCTCAGGGCCGCATCGAAACCCTGGCCTACGACAAGGCGGCCGACGACAACGAGTCGCATCGGGTGCTGCATAAGGCCGGCATCCGCCCAGTGATCCAAAACCGCCGCTTGTGGAAGGATCAAACTGAACAGATGCTTCCCGGCCACGACGGAAGGTCGAACATTGTCTACGACGAAGCGGGCACGGTCTATTGCTACGATCGCACGAGCCAGCCGATCGTGCGGCAGAAGATGGCCTACATCGGTTACGAACCGCAGCGGGAAACGATCAAGTATCGCTGTCCGGCGAGGCACGAAGGTTGGCCCTGCCCGCATGATGCGGTCTGCAATGCGGGCAAGTCCTACGGCAAGACGGTACGTGTGGATCGCACGATCGACCTGCGGCGGTTTCCGCCGATTCCACGCGCTACCAAGAAGTTCGAGCGGATGTACAAGGGTCGCACGTCGGTGGAGCGGGTGAACGCCCGGTTGAAACTTTTCTGGGGCGTCGATGATGGCAACCTCGTCGGCGCGCGGCGATTTCACGCGATGGTCGGCGCGGTGCTGGTGGTGCATGTCGCCTTTGCAACGCTGTTGGCTGCGGCTCCCCGACATGATGGCACATTGGGCAAGCTCCGCTTGGGGCCAATTCAGAAGGCGTTGGCGAAACCATCTGCTGCCTGAGCGGCTGAGACGCTCTTGTTTGCACGATGCGGCGATGGCCGTCTGCGCCCATTGACAGATTCGGCGCGTGCAAGGCTGGGACTCCTCGCGATCCTACGCCAATTCCCCACCACCGGAGGGCCGCATTCGCTCCGTCGTCGATTTCGGCCCGGCCCTCGTGCGCGACAACGCAAACGGCTCTTGCCGGGCCCGAAAAGGGGGGACTGTCCCGATTTTCGTGTCAGCGAAAATGGGACTGTCCCCTTCGCCGAGGTAGAATCCGTACAGTCCCAAAAGGGCAGGTCCGTTTTCGCAAGGCGAGAATTGGGACAGCCCCTTCTACTACGGCATGCAAAGTGTGTCTGCTACGGATGGCGCGGGCGCCCTTGCAGTACTGGTCGAAGCCAACCAGTTGGAAGAGGTCGATGAATTCGTGCGTCTGGGCAACCCGCCGCAGGTCGGTGTCGTCGAGCGGACGGACCAGTTCGTGCTCGCTGCGGATGACCGTTTTCTGCTTTGATGCTTTGCCCGGCGCGATGGTCAAGACAATCCGCGAAGCGGTGGACTGACGTTGGGCGAGTGCCGCGTCGAGCAGCAATCGGCTTTGCGGCGGCAGCGAACCGGGGACCAGCAGGGGTTTGAGCCGGGCGTACCAGTCGCACGCGTCGCGATACTGTTCGACGAGATTTCGATCCGCCTGGCGAGCCAGCGTCACCCGGTACGTCAGCCACGGGCTGGCAAACGTCAGTTCATCGCTGTTGTCCGAGTGCTCGTCGAACTTTGGGTCGGCCAAGAACCTCGCCATCGGGTCCTTGCTCTTGGCGGCCAACGACTGCAAACGGTCAACGAAGATCGTCGCTTCGCTGGTCGAGAGTTCGCAACGTATGCGTCGCGTCAGGTCGAGAAGAATAAATCGCCCGGCGGCTCGGTCTAGCACCGCCGTCTCGGCCGGCGAGGCCAGGCAATCGTAGATCATGTTGCCGCGAAAGATCGTAATGCTTCGACTGGCCGGTTCTTTCTGGTCGCCCACATAGACGCGGTTCTCGACGCGGAAATCTTCAGCGGCCGCCGAGCCTGTTAGCGGCGCCAGCACCGCGGTGGCCAACGCGACGACGCCCAACGAGAAGCGGACACCTGCCATGAGCTCACCTCAGACCTGGAGTGCCTCCGACGACCGACCATTGTGTCGGCGGCGAAGCATACCCAGGCCGAGCGACCGAGTAAAGCCGGGAAATGGGGGACTGTCCCGATTTTCGTGTAATCGAAAATGGGACTGTCCCCTTCAGTGAGCGCCCCCCGCCCCGATTTCCCTTCGGGAGAGGGGAGGCTTTCTCCAACGCGCACTCGCCGACTCATTTCAGGCCGTTTTTGGCGGCGGCAATCATGTTGTCGTAGTTCGCCTTCTCCTTGATCATCGCCGCCACGCCGTCCTTCGGATGCGTATAGCCTTCCAGCAGGAGCCAGCCGGCATAGTCGGCCTTCACCAGCAAGTCGATCAGTTGCTGGAACGGGTAATCGGCACCGAAGACCTTCTTGCCCACCTCGTGCACGTGGGTCGTAGCGCCGAGGCGGTCTTTGACGAGGTCAAAATTGTACTCCAACCCCTTGCCGTCGAGGTCTTCGGGGTTGCAGTTCCAACACAAGGCCACGTTCGGGTTGACGGCGATGCCCATGATTTGCTTGATTACCGGCAGCCGCGTTGCACGAGCCGTGAATCTCCAGGCGAATTTGTTGCCCCAGATCGCCGGCGGCGCGGCCGACGACGTCTAGCGACTTGCCGATCTGCTCGATCGTCTTCTCGTGGGGAACGTCCTTGTGGAAGTCGTTCGGCTTGACTTTCACGCCGCTGCCACCGCAATCGTGGCTCAATTGCAGGAAGGCCTTGGTGCCTTCGATCGACCGTTGCAGTTTCGCCGCGTCCGGACTGTCGTACGCCTGGTTCGTGCCCATGCCCACAAACGTGACGGGGCTGTCGGCGAAGCGTTTTCGCACCTCCGCTCGTTGCTGGGCGTTGAGATTTGGCTCGACACGATGCCGATGCTGTATTCGCAGCTCGACGCCCAGCACGTTGGCCTTCTGGCAGTTGGCTAGGACCGTCGGCAGGTCCCAGTCGGCGCCCCAGAGGTAGGTACAGAGGCCAACTTTCATCTTTGACGCCGTGCCTTCAGCCGCGGCCGATCGCAACTGGCCGAACGGGCCCGCAAGCGAAGCGGTCGCGGCAAGCATCGCAGACTGTCGCAGAAATTCACGCCGGGATGGGGTATTCATGGTTCGACTTTCTGGGTGGTGGGTGGGTTATGGTTTGGGCGGCGCCGGCGCGAATCGCACCGGCGGATAGCGGACGGAAGCGGCCTCGTCGATCCAGGCCGAGGCGCCATAAACGCCGGCCTTTGCGTAATCGAACGGCTTGAAGCCGATTTTATAGGCCGGCGAGCCGGGCTGCAAATGAAAATCGTAATGTTCCGCATCGACGAACTTCGGATCGGTTACCAACGAGCCGGCGTCACGTCCCAGGGCCTGCCACCCCGCCAGGTCCAGGTCCTCGAACTTCACCGGCGCCGCCGAGGCATCGAAATACAGGTTTCGTTCCATCTTCACCTTCACGTCTTTCCACGGCCGATAGCGACTCAGCAGCGGCCCGCCGCGGAAGTAAACGATGTTATTGCAGAACGTGAAGGAGAGGTGCGGCTCGGCCCGGGAAAGTTGTATCTGTCCATCCTTGCTGAAGGCGAAGATGTTGTTGCGGATCACATTTTCGCGACCGTAGTGCTGATGGTAACCTCCGGTCTTCGTGTTGTAGACCAGGTTGTTCTCCATGACGATGCCGGTGCTCCCTTCATCATTGTAGAGTCCCCAGCCGCCGTAGTCATAGGAATAGACGTCGTGAACGATGTTGTTGCTCACCGTGGTGCCCTGCGACGGGCCGAGCGTATAGACGCCGCCCATATCGCTGAGTTCGCCCCAGCCGAGGTGGTGGATGCGGTTGAACTCGATCTTGTTGTGATGGGCGAGGCTGGGTTTGTAGCCCCAGATCCAGCCCACGGAGATGCCGGTGTAGCGGAAATCGCCAATATCGTTGTGGGTGACTTGGTTGTTGCCGCTATGACAGATCCAATACGCCGACCGCGCCGCGATAGACAAGTCCGCCGTGGCGGATGATGTTGTTGTCGACAATGCAGTGCCCCGTGATGTCGGCGCCGGAAGGATTGTCGCGCTCTTCCGCTTTGTCCGATGCGGATGCCGCCTGCCGCCAAGTCCTCGATCAGACAGTGTTCCACGCGGCAATCGTCGCAGCCCCGGCGGAACCAGACGGCGTAGCCGCCGAGATGGGCGATCCGGCAATCCTCGATCGCGACGTGCCGGGCGCCGTCGGCCGTGACGGCCGCCGACGTGCTGCACGGCCGCCTGGCCGCCGGGGTGTCCTTCGGGCGGAAGCGGACAGCGATCGTGTTCGAACTCGAAGCCCCTTCAGCGTCACGTACTCGACATAGCGACCCTGTTGCGGCTGACCGGCAAAGCGGACAAGTCCGGTCGCCAACGGTGCGATGACCTCCGCCGTGCAGCATGTCTTCGCCGGGCCGCGGCATGTAGTACAGGTCGCCGCCGCGGTCCAGAAACCACTCGCCCGGCGCGTCCAGCGCCGCCTTGAGGTTCTCGATATGGTACCGCAGCACCGGGCCGTAGCCTTTGAACGTGCCGCGCGAACGGCACAACCACGTTGCCGGTCAGCACCACGGCGCCCGTCTTGGGATCGACCGACGCGACGCGCGACACGGAGTTCTCCCAGGAGAAGTAGACGACGATGACGGCATCGGTTAACCGGTCTTTGGGCACGGCCGCCAAAAGGGCGGCGTCCTTCGGATCGGCGAGAAACGACCGTCGCGGCAGCAATCCAAGCTTGCCGGTGGCGGGATCGATCACCGGCCCAGCCTTTTCGCGAACGTAATGCCAGAACTCGTTGGGCTCGCGGGCGCGAGTGGCACGGCGGCCGTTGACGTAGAGATCCTCGAAGTCCCATTTCCCGTCGGCTACGTCGGACAAGTGGGCCTTCCACCGGCCACCCTCGACGGGAACGAAACCATGGATTCGCCGGCCGCCGCTGAACAACGGCCGGGCGCCGCGGGCGGCTTCATAGATGATCGGTGACGCACCGGTCCCGCTGTCTTGCGGCTCCAAAACGAATGTCTCGGCCAATGGATACGCGCCTGATGCGATGCGAACGCGAACGGGCTCGCTCAATGGCCCGGCCGCCTTCAGCCGCCGTATGGTGTCTCGAGCGCCGGCGAGCGTGGCCAGCGGTCCGTCGTTTCGTTGGGCGTTTGGCCGCTCCAATCTACCCGACCAGCCGTCGTTGCCGTCGGGAGCGACGTGCAGCGTCAGTGCGAAAAGCGATGGCGACGTCCAACTCAATACGGCCACGATCAGAGCACAACAGCCCACGCGCAGGTCGGCAGATGACATAGCAGGATTCCTGTCTAAGGCGGGAAAGCAGGGTAGGACTACGGATAGCACACAGCTTGCTAAGCTGCCACTATTTTAGACGATCGCCGCGAGGAGTGAAAGACACTGGTCCGCAGGCCGCCACGCTGCGGCACGACAAGTGGGGCAGTCCGCGACGGGACGGCGTTCGCGCCGGTCACGACACCTCGATGCTGTTGGTCAGTCGATCTCCGCCGGGAAGGCCCATCGCGGCGTGCTGCGCCAACTGCTTGGTGTAGTAAGTCGTGCAGCGGCCACGCAATAAAACCCCTTGCGGACTGACCTCCACAGTCAGATCGGCGACTCCTCGGCCGGTCTCGCGCTGAACGGCGCGTTCGATCGAAGCGGCCAGTTTCTCGGCCTCCTCCGTGGTCCTTGGCAGCACGGCGACCAGATCCTGTCGACGGCTTGCCGAAGCGAGCAATTCTCCCATGGACGTCTCCTCGTTCCTCGCCGGGTGGTCGCATCCCTGCACCGGCGAAGACAAACGTCTGCCTGGGAACTTCCGTGTTCGCCGAGCCAGCTAGCCGGATTCCCTCTCTGACTTCACTTGGATCAAGTTAATCAGTTCAATTTCCCTGCACACCGAGCGAACCGCTTCCTGGGCCAGTTGTTTGTGGTAGAAGCTCGACACCTCGCCGCAAATCAGCAGCGCGCTCGCCCGCCGTTGCACCTGGATTTCACGAAGCTCGAAGAACGGACTGTTTGCCAACGCGGCCTGGGCACGCGGTTGCACGTCATCGCCCATCGAAGCCGCCATACGACAGCATCCTCCGCCGAAAATGCAGCAGCTGCTGCGGAACAACGGTGTTCCGACTCCCGCCTCCGGCGAGAAGCCAACAGTATCAATTTAGAACCCGGCCGCGAGGTGCGTCAATCCCAATCGCTAAATTTGTTACGGCCGTCATCACCGGCCGATCTTTCCGGTTGCCTTCAGATGCGCAAGCACCTCGTCGGCGAGCGTCGCGGCCGATCTTGTTGCAGCGTTCAAGACCAATTCCGGCTTTAGCGGCGGCTCGTAGGGATCGTCGATTCCCGTAAAGCCCTTAAGTTGCCCCGCCCGCGCCTTCTTGTACAGACCCTTAGGGTCCCGAGCTTCGCAGACTTCGAGGGGCGCATCAACGAAAATCTCCACGAAATCTCCTTCCGCCATCGCCGCGCACGCGGTCGCGATCGACCCGGTACGGGCTGATGAAGGCCGTAATGGCCACGATGCCGGCATCGCAAAACAACTTGGCCACGGCGCCGATTCGGCGGATGTTCTCTTCGCGGTCCTGGGCCGAGAAGCCGAGTCCGAATCGCTTGGCAAACTCCTCGCCGTGCCGCTCAACGAGCATTGCCGGGCCGGCGTTGAGTCCGTGGCGGATGTTATCCCCGTCGAGCACGAAGCTATGGACGCCAAGCGAGTGCAGTTTGTGGTCGAGTAGGTTCGCGACCGTGCTCTTGCCGCAGGCGCTCAGCCCCGTAAACCAGACGACGCAGCCTGAGTGGTCGTTACGTTTCTCTCGTTCTTCGCGCGAGACGGCATGATCGTGCCAATGGACTTGGACTTTTTCGTCGATGGACATGAGTAGTGGTTAGTGGTTAGTGGGCAGTGGTTAGTGAGCAGCAGTGTTTGCCAGAGTATTGCGGAATTTGGGGACTGGTTCAAGGCGACTGCCACGGGTGAGCAGGTGAGATGCCCTTTTCAGCATTCTGGCGGCTGCGTATCGTATTTTGTTGGATTGGACGAACGAAGCGGTTGCGGCACGCGGAGCGTGTCTACTACTTACGGGGAAGATCATGTTCATGCGGTTTCTGCGACGAAGCGGCGCCACGCTGGCAGCGACGCTCCGGGGGTGGCAGAAGGACTCGTGCCTGTTGCTGAGCGCCGCGACGGCCTATTATGCCGTCTTTTCACTCTTTCCGCTATGCATGGTCTTGATCGCCGTGCTGGGATTCGTCGGGCGGTTTTCCGATTTCGCACACACGCAACAGCACGAACTGATCGGCCGCGTCGCGACCAGTTTCAGCCCCTGGATGGCCGACCAATTGCGGTCGATCCTGACCGGCGTACAAAACCGCGCCAGCCTTGGCGGACCGGTCGGGCTGTTCGTGCTGCTGTTGACGGCCATCGGCGTCTTCGTGCAGTTGGAAAATGCGTTCGATCGTATTTGGGATACACCGGCGCCGCCATCGAGCGGCTGGCTGGCGACCATACGTACCGTCCTCCACGACCGGCTCTGGGCCTTCCTCACCCTGCTGCTGGTTGGGGGGCTGTTGATGGCTGTCTCGTTGACCGACATCATCCTCGGGGCCGTGAGGCCATACCTTTCCCAGTTTCCCGCCGAGCAAGTCACCTGGCAAACGCTCCAATGGCTCACAACCATCGCATGCGACACGGTGCTGCTGGCCGCTATCTATCGGGTGCTTCCGAGCGTGTCGGTCCCGCGGCTTCACGCGTTTGCAGGCGGGCTGCTGGCTGCGCTCGTTTGGTCGCTCGGTCGCTACGCCCTGCTGTCATTCCTGGCGAGTCCGTCGTACAGTGCGTACGGAATGGTCGGTGCGGTGATGGGCGTCATGCTGTGGTTCTACTACGCCTGCGCGGTGATCTACTTGGGGGCCGAGTTTGTTCATGCCCTCGGATTGCCCGAGACGCCGGATGGGCCGGAGTAGGCGTCATCGACGTCCGGCGTCGGGTGTTTCGGCCGTTTCGCGATAGGGCCCGAGCCGTGCGCGGCGGAGCATTTCGAGCCGGGCCGCAAAGACTTCCGTTGAAGCGAACGCTAGTTGGTCGCCGTAGCGAACGGCCAGTTCGCCCGGCGCGACGCCAACCCGGGCGTCGGCCTCCATCGGCCGCATCAACTGCTCGAAATATCGCGAGTAGCCCAGGCCCTTGTAGACGTTGACCGCCACCAGTCCGAGCATCAAGAGGCAAAGTGTGCGCTGGAAATGGATTTTTGCCCGTTGGCAATAGAGCGTGCATTGAAAATAAAGGAGGCATAACAGCGGCGTTGCGAGCGTCATGTAGTGCCCCATGTAGCCAGCCCTCGGCCCGGCAAAGGCGCGGCCGACGCCGATGGCCAGCGCAAGCGCGCCGACGCCTCCGAGGAAACACAGCAGTCCTGCCGCTCGAACGCGTTCTTCCGGCCGTCTCCGAAAGACGTTGCTTAGCTGCCACAGCGACAGGCCGCAGGCGAGGACGATAAGCCCGCCGGAGACGGGCCAGATTTCCTTCGCCGCCGGCCCGATGCCGCTGCTCAAGAATTGCAGTGATGTCCGCAGGACGGGCCAAACACCGGGCGGCCCCGCATTGCAGCCGTGATAGCCGACGAAGTAGACGGCCGTTAATGCGAGCGGCACGCACGCCAGGCTGATCAAGCAGGTGCGCTCGGCGCGCCCTCCGCGCTCCGTGGCGTTTTCGGTGATCACTCGCCGAACGTGCCTGCCACTTATTGCCGCATAGATCAGCCAGCACGCGATCGTGGGTAGATAGACAAGGCCGTTGAGACCGCACAGACCCAGAGCGACGGCGACGATCGTAACGAGCGCCGCCCTGCCAAGCGACAACCGCGGGCCGCAGCGAACGATCAGCAGCAAGACGACGCCGGCCAAAACGGTCGACGCAATCATCTGGACCTGGAATCCCCAGATCAGGTTTTCACCCTGTCCCCAGTGCAACAGCAGCAATGGGAAGAAGGCATCGTAGACGCTAAGACGTCCGCGCAGCGCCCGGGCCACAAACATCATGGCCGCGGCAAGTCCGCCGAGCATCACGTAATCCAGCAACGGGACGGCGCGGAAATCGAAGCCGGTGAGCCGTCCGACACCGATGTAGATCAACCGCGGAAGCACCAGTCGATGCTCATTGTGCATCGACCAGAGCCACGACAAATTGACGGGCTGTTGGCCGACGACGACCGAAAGCCACTCCCACTCGTCGCCGTAGGGCATCGTCAGGGCGTGGGCGGACACAAACCACAGGCCCGCCGCAAACATTACCAACCAGACTGTCCAGGCCGCAACGGCTTCGCGCCGCGCCGTCGCATCCCCCGTCAGCAGCCGACCGGCAGACATAACGTTCCTGTCCATGTTGTTCGCCCCTGCCGCAACGGCGAAGTGCGGCGACACGTTCAGCAGCCCCATGTAGGGCGGCTTACAGCAAAAGTAGGGCCGGCGTACCGTCGGCCGATAAACACCCGCCCGACAGTTGATTCCGGGGCCCTTATAGAAGCAGTTCCCGGTATCCGGGTAAAGGTCGAAACGGAAAAATCCCCGCCGCACGGAAGGGGGCCGTGTGGGCTATCTCCTTGAATCAGCTTAATTTATCGTCAAGAGGCATCCCCGCCCAAAAAAATCTTGCACTAGGCGACTTGACTGCCGGCCGCGAATCATTAGCAGGGCGCAATTGCCCAGCGAAAAACCGCGGTACCGTGAACCTTATGCCAGAGGAGGAGTGTCATGCGACGCGTAGTCTTGTCACTTGCGGTAGTGCTTGGGGTGTGCCTGTTGATGGCAGACCAGGCGTCGGCGTTTGGCCGACACAGGCGATGCGGCCGTAGCGAGTGCTGCGGAAGTGTGTCGTCGTGCTGCAATACCGGTTGCTGCACTCAGGTGAGTTGCTGCCAGCCGGTAAGCTGCTGCCAGGAGGTGAGTTGTTGCCAGTCGAGTTGCTGCCGGACGGCACACTCTCGACGGCGGGCAAGTTGCTGCGGGACGTCGAGCTCTTGTCAGTCCTCCTGCTGCGGCCAGACAACGAGTTGTTGCGGCGGGGCGACGAGTTGCTGCGGCGGGGCTCCGCCAATGCAGATGAAGCAGGGCGAACCGATGCAGGCGCCGCAGGCGCCTCCGAAGGCGCCGGCGCCGAGCCGCGGCACCTAGTAGCACAGCCGTTGCCGTTTCCGTAGTTTGGACGGCACGCGGGGCGGCGGGAAACCGCCGCCCCGGCGTTCTTCTGCACTGTCCCGATTTTCGCGCCCGTGAAAACGGGACTCCTCTGACGACGGGCCCTACTGCTTCTTCGATTTGATCGCCGCTTGTGCGGCAGCCAATCGGGCGATCGGCACGCGGTAAGGGCTGCAACTGACGTAATTCAGCCCGGCGCGAAAGCAGAACTCCACGCTGGCCGGGTCGCCGCCCTGCTCACCGCAGATGCCAATTTTCAGATCGCCGCGCGTTGCGCGGCCCTTCGTGACCGCCATCTCGATCAACTGGCCCACGCCGCTCTGGTCAATCGTCTGGAACGGATCGGCAGCGAGAATGTTGTCCTGCAGGTAGTCTTGCAAGAAGCCGCCGATGTCGTCCCGGCTGAAGCCAAAGCTCATCTGCGTCAGGTCGTTGGTGCCGAACGAGAAGAACTGGGCCGTCTTGGCCATCTTGTCGGCCAACAGGCACGCTCGGGGAATCTCGATCATCGTGCCGTAAAGGCAAGGCACCTCGAGGCCCGCCTGTGCCTCGATCTCCTTCTTCACGCGGTCGAAAATGACCTTCGTGGCGTCGAGTTCTTTGACGTTGCACGTGACCGGGACCATCAGTTCGGGCTTGGGCGACTTTCCGGCCTTCTTCAACTCGGCGGCCGACTCGAAGATCGCCCGGACCTGCATCTCCGTGACTTCCGGATAGGTGATGCCGAGGCGCACGCCGCGGTGGCCCATCATCGGATTGGTCTCGTGCAGGGCCTCGCCGCGTTTTTTGATCTCGGCCGGCTTGATGCCCAGCGAGGCAGCCAGTTCCTTCTGCTTGGCCGAATCCTGCGGCACGAACTCGTGCAGCGGCGGGTCCAACAGCCGGATCGTCACCGGCAGGCCGTCCATCGCTTCGAGCGTGGCCTTGATGTCGTGCTTGACGAACGGGTACAGCTCGGCCAAAGCCGCCTTTCGCTCCTCGACCGTCTTGCTGAGGATCATCTTCCGCAGCAGAAACAGCGGCTCGTCCGAACCGGTGCCGTAGAACATGTGCTCGGTGCGGAACAGGCCGATACCTTCGGCGCCGAAATCGCGGGCGACCTTGGCGTCCTGCGGCGTGTCGGCGTTGGTGCGGACGCCCAGCGTGCGGAGCTTGTCGACCAGCTTCATGAAGCCCTGGAACCGCGGATTTTCCGTGGCGTCCATCATCTCCAGCGCCCCGACATACACCTTGCCCTTGGTGCCGTTGAGCGTCAGCAGATCGCCTTCCTTGAGTTTCGTTTCGCCGGCCGACAGCCGCTTGGCGCGGAGGTCGATCTTCAGATCGCCGGCGCCGACGATACAGCACTTGCCCCAGCCGCGAGCCACCAGGGCCGCGTGGCTGGTCATGCCGCCGCGGGCCGTCAAAATGCCCGCCGCCGCACGCATGCCTTCAACGTCCTCGGGGTTCGTCTCTTCGCGGACCAGGATCACCGTTTCGCCCCGCTTGGCCCACGCCACCGCATCGGGCGACGTAAACACGATCTTGCCGGAAGCACCGCCGGGACCGGCCGGCAGCCCGGAGAGAAACGCCTCGGCCTTCTGCTCCGAGGCCGGATTGATGATCGGATGCAAAAGCTCGTCGAGTTGCGCCGGCTGCACGCGCGTGACGGCCGTCGTCGCGTCGATCAGCCCTTCTTCCAACATGTCCATCGCCATGTTCAGCGCCGCCGTGCCGGTCCGCTTGCCATTGCGGCATTGGAGCATGTAGAGCTTGCCGTCCTGGATCGTGAACTCGATGTCCTGCATGTCGTGATAGTGATGCTCTAGCTTGCTGCGGATTTCATCGAGCTCTCGGTAAAGCTCCGGCCACTCGACCTGTAGCGAGGGCAGATGCGCGTTCTGCGGATTTTTCGTCTCTTCGTTCAACGGGTTGGGCGTGCGGATACCGGCCACCACATCTTCGCCCTGGGCATTGACGAGCCACTCGCCGTAGAACTTGTTTTCGCCGGTGGCCGGGTTGCGCGAAAAGGCCACGCCGGTAGCCGACTTGTCGCCCAGGTTGCCGAACACCATGCTCTGCACGTTGCAGGCCGTGCCCCACTGGCCCGGGATGCCCTCGATCTTGCGATAGGAAACCGCGCGGCGGCCTTCCCAACTCTTGAACACGGCCCCAACCGCGCCCCAAAGCTGCTCGTCGGCGTCGTCGGGGAACTCGCGGCCGAGGACTTCCTTCACCTTCGCCTTGAAGCTCTCGCAGAGCTTCTTGAGATCGGCGGTCGTCAGCTCGGTGTCGGTGGTGTACTTCTTCGACTTCTTCAGCTTCGCCATCAGGTGCTCGAACTGGACGCGGATGCCCTTGCCCTCGGCCGGCTCGATGTCTTCGGCCTTCTCCATCACCACGTCGGAATACATCATGATCAGTCGGCGATAGGCGTCGTAGACGAACCGCTCATTGCCCGACCTTTTGACCAGGCCGGGGATTGTCTTCGAGCACAACCCGACGTTGAGCACGGTTTCCATCATGCCGGGCATCGACTGCCGGGCGCCGCTGCGGCAACTTACCAGAAGCGGCTCGTCCGGATCGCCGAACTTCATGCCCATCGCCTCTTCGGTCTTCCGCATCGCCGCGGCTACCTCGTCGCGAAGCGATTGCGGAAACTTCCGTCCCTCGGCGAAGTAGGCCGTGCAGAAACCCGTGCTGATCGTAAACCCGGCCGGCACCGGCATTCCCAGCTTGGCCATCTCGGCCAGATTGGCCCCCTTGCCGCCAAGCTCGTTTCGCATTCTCGCGTCGCCTTCGGTCCCTTGGGGGCCGAAATAATAAACGTACTTCTCTGTCATCTTGCACTTCCTTCGTGATATGTCAAAAACGCTTCGATTTGTTGCTGGCGGGCATTTTTCGCCCGGCGGAATAACCGACGATGGATCCCCTCAGGGAAAAAACGGACGCAATCCCGGCCAACGCCCTTGCCAAGAAACGAAACATGGAAGTCTATCAGCGGGCAAAATAGGCGTCAAGGATCGCCCAAACTGGGGAGTCGCGTGGCCCTTGCTGGTGAGATGGCATTGTGTCACGAGGCGGTTGTGGACAGGTTAGACCGCGTCCGGACGGCGGCTTGACGGCCGCCGCGGGCAGAATACACTGGAGTCTTCAGCCACCAGCCGCGGGAATGGCGGAATTGGCAGACGCGCTAGGTTGAGGGCCTAGTGGCCGCAAGGCCGTGCAGGTTCAAGTCCTGTTTCCCGCACTTTGTAACCTCTTAAAAGAAAAGGACTTGCGACGACGAGCCGCGAGTCCTTTTCTTCTGCGCTGGAAATGCCACCGGCGTGCGCCCAACAAATGTCCAACATTCCAGATTTTCTTGTACCTCCGATTCGCCCCTCCTGACGCCTGTTGGGCGCTGTCTGGCGCGCCCAACAAATCGGTACAAGAGTTGGGCGCGCTAGGTGGCCTGCCGGTATGCTTTGGGCGCTCCGCACCATCGCCGTTCTGTTGGGCGCGCCCAAGACTCTCACCATTCTGTTGGGTGTTGGGCGCACCTAGCGCTGCCGCATTGAACCCTAGAGAACACTGCTGGGATTCACAATGGCAACCACGGAAAGCTGGGCGGTCAGTTCGTGGAATTGGAGGGCGGCCAGCAGGCTGACATACCACGAGGAACCGGCTTGCAGGCTTCGGCCAGACGGTGGTAGTGGTGGGGGATTGGTCTCGGCTCAACCGCGACGTGGATGCCCCGCCCTGGACGATCCAGAAGGCCCTCGGCGAGAAATCGCCGCAGATACTCGCGGGAGATGTCTTCGGCGTCCAGGTCTCGGGGCCGAAGCACCCCGGCCTGCCGAACCAGATCGAGAACCCGATCCTTCTTTGATTTCGCCCGTTTCTGCGGTGTTCTGACTTGTCGGGACATATTAACAACTCCCGACGAAGCGTAACACTCAGGGAAAGCGGGTCAAGGCGATTCGGCCGGCACCGTGGCCTCGCCGGAATGCGGTTCACGATCCGGCGTCACCGTCGCGCCGTTTTCCTTGGCGGCATGGCCATTTCCCGAGCTAGCACGGCCGTTCTGAATCCGCGAGAAGACATCATCCGCCACGCGGGCTTTGTCGAAGGCCAGGTAGTGCTGCTGCATCGTGGCCACGGTGCAATCGAAGGCGATGGCCGCATCGTCGGTAGAGACGCCCGCGACGCGGGCCTTGCTCATGGCCGTCCCCCGGAAGTTGTGGAGCTTAAACTTACGGGCCTTGGTCTTGTCGAAGTAGTTCTTGGCCTCGTCCTGCATCCACCGTTTCAGCCGGGCAGGGGTGAAGGCCCGGACGGCGTTCGCGGGCTGATGGTTGCCCTTGCGTCGATGAACCTCCCGTAGCTCTTCGCTGAACCGCTCGAAGACGTAGGTCGGGCCGGCAATCGCCCGCAGTTCGTCAAACAGGGCCGGCGGGAGGAGGCAAGCCCGCTCCTCTCTTCCCTTGGTGGCGTCGGCGGGAAAGTAGAGTCGGCCCTCGCGCAGGTTCAGACTCAGGCCGGATGATAGCTCGCCGATCCGGCAGCCGATGGCGGCCTTGATCTCCAGGAAAAGCAAGGGCAATCGCCACTGCCACCGCTCAGTCAACCACTTGAACAAGGCTTGTTCTTCATCTTCCGCGATGTAGCGGGCAGGGGTCTTGTCGTATCGGGGCGATTCCACGTCGGCGAACGGGTTGCTGTCGATGATCTTCAGGGTGTCGCGGAACCAATGGCCGTAAACGATGCTCAGGTTGTTGATGTCGTTCTCAACGGTTCGGGGTTTCCGGCCCTTCTCCAAACGCACCAACTTGAAGTGTTCGGCCAAGGCGGGCGTGATGTCGTCCGGTCCCTTGGAGTCCGGGACCACCTTGCGGAGCGTCTTGATAGCCAATTCGTATTGCTGAATCGTGGTCGCCCGCAAGTTGTTCGCCCGCATGTGGCGAAGTGCGAGTTTTAGGGCATCATCCCAGAGGACCGAATCCGTTGAATCCTGTTCGGGTGGCGGGGAAGGCGTCGGGGCGTAGGCGTCCCGAATGATGGCGATCGCTGCGTCCTGCGCTTTTCTCCGACCTGTTTCTTTCGTCGATGTCTCTGCTCGCCGTCCGTCTGGCGAACGGAAATAGACGAAATACGCGGGACGATCATCCCGCTTGTTCAACGAGAAGCGGACGCGGCGGCCGTCGTACAGTTCACAGATTTCAGTTGCCAAGGTAGTCGTCCAACATCGTTTGAGTGAAGCGGTACGAATTGCGAGGACCGCGGAGAGGCTTGAGCTTGCCCAACTCGACTTGGCGATAAAGCTGTTTCACGTCGATGCCGAGATACGCCGCGGCCTTCTCGGAATCCAGGTAGGGAGACTCGACGGCGGGCGGTTCCGGCAGGGCCGCCAAGCATTGAGAGAGATAGCCCTTGGCTTCGTCCGGGTGAGCGAAAGGGACATACTCCCGGCTCAACGCATAGAGTTCAGAAAAGCCAAGCCGGGCCATGCGATTGCCAACGTCCTGGACGATCTGCGAGCCCCGGCGGGCGTTTGGCTCTGGATCGGGACACGGTAAATCGGGGCGATCAGCAATCGCGTCGCATTCGTCCATCTTGCGCAGAATGAAGGTTCGCATTACATCGACTGTCATGTCGTCAGACCTCTGCTAACTCCTATCGTACCATACTTGTGAGGAGGAGTCCAATGGCTTCTAAGGGTTGTATGGTGGTATGCGGTGGCCTGAAGAAGGAGGGGGCAATGGAGTCTGCCAGCCGGTTTCTGCCTCGTGACACCGGCGGGCCTGGTAACGCTCGATCTCATCCAAGGGGATGCGGACGCGCCCGCCGATGCGGGTGCAGCGCAGTTGGCCCGCCAGACACATCTGGTAGACCTGCTTGCTGCTTGTATGCAGTAGCTCGGCCGCCTCTTTCACGCCGACCGTCCCTCTGTCGTCCGGCTCGACGATGATTGGCTCTCGGTGGAGCGTGTCGGCCAGCGTGAGCACGGCGGCGGCCACCGGGTCTTTGGCGTCAAGAAGGTACTCGGCAAAGAGTTGCTTGATCTGGGCGTTCATCGGCGTCGAAACAGGCCCCGGTGGCGGGGCTGATAGGCGGGCCTTGATTCGGCCTTCGCCTCGGCGGCCGGTGGTTCGGTCGCAGCGATCTCCACTTCGACCGGCACCTCGATGACGGTCGGCGTCGCTGTGGGCGGTGGCGGCGGCGGTGCCAGGGTCGGCTCATGGACGATCTTGACTGGAGCGGCGGGCGGCGAGGCGGTCAGCGGTGCGCGAGTCAACCACACTCCGAGGGTAATCGCCAAGGCAACCAGAACGGCGGCAGTGACGGTGCGGCTCAGAATGTCGAGTTTCATGGTGCGGTGTCCTTCATGCTGGGGTGTTGTTCGTTGATGTCGCGGAGGATCGACTTGACGTACTTGCGGGCAGCTTTGAAGCGCAGGACCAAGGCACTGCCAAGGCAGCCGCCGATGGCGATGCCGATGCCTTGGAGGGCCGAATTGCCCAGGTGGGTCAAGGTCTCCGTCCCGTGCATCAGGGCGTAGGTGACGGCTGAGCCGGCTGCGGCGGCGACAACGATCAGGGCCAAGGCCCCGGTGACGTAAGCGATCAGACGTTGCAGTTTTGCCTTCATCGGTTCTCCTCGGCCAATTGTCGCTTGGCGGCAGCCCCCCTTGTCCGGCTCACTGGAAGACGCCTCGTTCGTCGCGTCGCACTGGCGGGCGGTATTGCGGAAGCGGGGTCAATAGGCCGCTGCGGCGGATGCTTCTCCGGCGCTGAGCGCGGCACACGACACAGTAGCGATAGCCGTCCCTTCTCAAGAACCTCGTGCCGCAGTCGGGACAGGTTTTCCAGTTCGACATAGTGCTCACAAATCCCGCCCCGCCCCAGGGAAGCGAAACCTGGGGCGGGGCACGAGACTGGTTTACTTCGGGGCCTTCTTCAGCACGCGGCTCACGGCCTTGCCGGCGGCCAGCATCAGCTTGCCCAGTTCGGCCTTGGCGTCCACGGCGGTTTGCGTCAGTTGCAGGAGCATCACCACGTCGCTGGCGGCGGCATTGTAGGCCGGGTCGCTCGCGTCGGCGGTGTTGACCACGGCGGTCTTGGCTTCGACTTCCTTGCGGAGGGCGGCCAGCAGGGTCGCCAACTCGTCACTGGTGCCCGTCAGGTCGGGAACTTTGAGTTGGCCGAGGCGGGTCAGGCTTTCGCGGATGTCGTTGTTCATGGGGTTCCTTTCAAGTGTTTGATGCCCAGTCGGATCAGCCGCACCACCGCGAGGGCGTCTTCCACGGCGGTGTGGGCCACTTTGCCGTCCAGTCCGGCCCGCTCATAGCAGGTCTTGCTGTCGGGCAGTTTTTCGTCGTTCCGGCCTCCACCAGAAGACGGCCGGATCGAGCGTGCGGTGGTGCAGCTTCACGACCTGCTCGAATCTCGGAAGCCGTTTCAGGAATTGCCGGTCGAACGAAGCGAAGTTCTTGCCGGCCGGCGTCAAGGCGGTTTTGCCATCCCAACCACACTCTTTCAGCCAAGCGGCGAAGTCGTCGGCCACTTGATCCGGGTCGCGCCACCACGACTCCCGCTGACCGGATAGATGCTTCAGAAGATTGGCGTTGAGCGCCAACGCATAGGCGTTGCCGCGATATTCTTTGTGGTAGACCAGCCGGTGATAGACCGGCAACTTATCAATGGGCTTCGTCCAGTCGTCCCAAACGGCTCCGATTTCGAGAATCTGGCAGGTATCGGGATCGAGGCCGGTGGTCTCGATGTCGATGCTGATGTAGGACAGCTTCGGTGTTACGGTCGGCAGCGATGGTTCTTTCACGGCTCGCCAGTAGTGGCCGGTCCAGCCGCAGCCGGCACAGCGCCCGACTTCGGGATTCTCGGTCGGCTTCAGTAGCTCTTCGCAGTTCGGGCAGAGTTTTCTCATTGGTCGATGATTTCGGCGTTGTGCTTGAAGAGCATGGCTTGCACCCAGTCTTCATGTTCCTGGTGCCAGGCCCCGCAGGAGCAGGGGCCGACGAGTAGATCGCACGGTTCCCGGCCGTTGTAGTGGCGGTCGGTCCAGTTCGCCGGCCAGGGGACCACGCCGTTTATACGTCGTAGCTGCTGCTTCGCCGCGCGGCTTCGCAGCGCGACGAACAATTCGATGATCGAATGGGCGGCGTGGCGGCGGGCCAAGTGGACCCGTTGCAACTCGGCTTCGGTGCCGTCCCCGGCGTCGTAGACTTGTTCAGCGATCAATTCATGTCGGCATACGTCGCGGTACAGTTCGAGGGTCTGTGCGGCGGCCAGGACGGGATTGAACACGTCGCTCTTGGGCGGGACCAGCAAGGCTTCCTGCTGATCTCCCCACCAGCCGCAGACCTCGCAGAGTCGGTCGGCGTCTCGGCTGGTTTCCAGCGGAGCCGTGCAACGAGGACAGAACTCACTCATGCTCCGGTTCCTCGTTGAAGCCTTTGTCTTCCAGGTTGAAGTCTCTGACTGCCTTGTTGGCCGCCGGCCGCCCGAATCGCTTGTCGATCTCCGCCAACGTAAGGCGGATGATATTGTGCGAATAAGGTCGGATACCCACATAAGGCGATTCTCGCTTGACTCGTGCCCGCAGTTGCCGCAACGTCTCGCTCACAGTCCTAGCTCCCGGAGGGCGCGGATTTCGTCTTTCGTGAGCTTCTGGAACGCTTCACGTCGGAGGCGGACGAGCCGGTCGTATTCGTCTTTCTCTTTGCGGTGCGCTTTGAGGATCGCTTGGTACGCTTGGCGGCAGGCTTCTTTCGTGCCTTTGCCGCTGCCTCCGCAGGCGGTGCAGCGGATGGTTCGTCGGTACTTGTTGCCTTCGACCGGGCACGGCGGGTCTTCCGGGTCGTAGACGGTTCGTTGTCCTTGACAGGCGAGGCAGGGATAGGGGTTTCCGAAGGAACTTCCGTGGGCGAGACAGAAAAGTCCGAAGTTTTTGTAGGACCGCCGGGGCCGGGCGCGTCGGAAGGTGCTGACGTACTCTCGGTGCATGACTCGTCTTCCTCGTCCTCGGTGCAATACTTGCCCGGCCGGTTGTCCGTCACGATGGCATACAGCCGGCGGTCCATTTTCTTTCTTGCCCACAAAGGCAGGCCGCTGGGCAGCCTGTCGCCGAACACTTCCTTCAAGGCCCGGATACCTGTGGCCTCGCACGCTTTCGTCCACAATCGCTTGTGCTTTTCACATTCTTCCTGCGCGGCCGCGAGGGACTTGATTAGCCGGCGCTTGTGGTTCACGAAGTCCCACATCGGTCGCAACTGGCCGTCGCTGTAGGGGGTCAGGGTTCGCACGCACGCTTGGAAGCGAGCCGGCACGCGGACGCCATAAACCTCCTTGCGCCAAACAATCCGATAGCCTTCGTCCGAGAACCACGTTCGCCGGACCTTCTGACTCTGGCCTCGCTTCTTCTTGCGAACGAACTCCATCAGCTTCTTCCTCGGCCCTTGCGCGGGTGCCCATCGTCGTATCTGCTGTGGGCCTTGGGCGGCTTCACGAGCACGCGACGGGCCTTCTTTCGGCCGCACTTCTCGCAGCGTGTGGGCTGCTTGGCGTCCATCGCTTGGAACGCCTCAAAGCAATATCCGCACGCGCTGCATTGCAGGTCGTACAACGGCACGTCAGTTCTCCGGCTCGGACTGTGGACGCTCCACGACCACCACGTTCTTCAAGTTGGTGATCTTCACCGGGCGGCCGAGATTGCTGTAGCCGCCGACGCTGGTGTCCGTCACCTGGGTGACGTTCATCTTGTTCAGGCCCATTGCGGACTTTCGCCGCCACGGGTAGACGATCAAGTCGCCTACGCGGATTACACGGCCAAGGAAGTCGATCAGCTTTGTCATGGTTGTCCTCTCAAGTGAAAAGGGACGGTGCCAACCGTCGATCAACGCGCTCTGGCACCGGGAGCCAATGCCAACCCCAAAGGTGAAGGGTCTGGTTGCTTAACGGGCTGCGGACGGCGCACCCGCCGAAGCCACAAGCACAGTGTCTTCGGATTCGATGTCGTCGATTAGCAGCGATTCATACGGCACCGGCGATTGGTAATCGGCCGGCGCGAACTCGTGGTCCTTGGGCAGGGCCGCGAGGATGTCCTTTGCCGCCGCCTGATAGTTGGCGACATGATTGAAGCGGGTCCGCAGTTCGTCGCCGAGCCGCACGTTCTCTTCAACAGCCGCGCGAATCTCGGGCCAGAACTTCGGGTGAATCTCGTGGCGCTTCAGGATCGTGTCGAGATCGGGTACTTGAGCGGTCATCGTTCGGTTCCTTTGTGTTGATTGCTCCTACTTAATAGATACAAATGGAGACCGAAAATTGGACGACTTACCTTCGATTCCCGACAAGTTTTTCCAAAGCACGATAGAGCAAGTCCCAGGCAAGAAGCCGCTTGCGAGGAAAGCCCTCGATGTGCCCCTTCTTCCATCGCCGACCGGCGGCGTCCCGCAACTCGATGCGGTAGTTGCCCTGGGTGAGGCTGCCTGCGCCGGTGTTGACGATTTCGCCGGTGGCAATGGTTGTAATCTGCCCCGTAACGGCTGAGTGCAATTCGATTCGGACGACTAGCATCAACGACACTCCTACCAGTCAGAGTGGACGAATTCCACGCTCCAAGCCTCTGTCGTCAATAAGCCGGTAGCCCTCCGGGGTATGCTCGATTCGCCAGTTCATTCGACCTCCCATAAGGCGCGATGGATGTACTCCGACCGCTTCATGCCGTGTTCTTTGACGATCTCAGCGCAATAGTCCTTGTCGATCTCGATTAAGGTGCAGGGGCAGCCCAGCCGTCGGCAGACGCGAAGCGTGGTGCCCGTGCCGCCGAAAGGGTCTAGGACCGATTCACCCTCGGGCGTCGTGAACTTCACGCAGCGCTCGACCAGACCCTCGTTGAGTTGCGTAGGATGCCAAGGCCGGCGTTGTTTGGAGTTGCCGGTGACGCGCGTGAAATCAAAGACATCGCCCGGAACCCGGCCTCGTGGGTCCGCCCGCTTGTCGCCGTTCTCTTGTCGCCAACTTGGTACGCGGATGGCGTCAGGCCGCAGTGGCGCGTCGAACCAACGCAGTCGCAACAGCGGCCGATGATTGTTGCCCAAGTCCGAATGGGAGTGCTGACCGAATGTGAAAGTCTGGACGCAAGGCTTGGCCTCTAGGCCGCGCGTGCGGCCGAGCATTTCCGAGACGATGCGGCCGACCTCGAAGGTCCACTTTGCGTTGAAGCTGAACCAGACAGTCTTCGCCTTGTAGACGAACAGATGCAGCCAGGTGCTCAGCATGTCCACGTATTGCTCGTCGGGCAGCTTGTCCTTGTAGGTCTGGTAACCCAGACCGATATTGTCAGGCGGGTCCGCGAAAATCGTGAAAAAGGTCTGCTGGTTGCCGTTGAGGTAATCGAGGCAATCGGCGTTAATCAGGGTGTGCATGGATTACTGCCCTTTCGCGTAGCGTTCCAAGGAGTCGAGCACGAGCCAGCCAAGCTGGGCGAGGAAGCTGCCGGCGCAGCCGGCCGCAAACACAATCAATGGCCGGTGGCTCAGCAGGGCTAGTCCCAGGGCAAGGCCGCACCAAAAGCCGGAGCATTGATAGCAGTCCATGATCCGCGCGACGATTGGGCAGCGCGGCTTGATCCACTTATGGACCGGCTCGCTGATCTCGGCGTCCACGACGATATGCGTCAGGCCGATAACGGCCAGGACGAATAGCAGCAGGCTCATGTTGGCTTTCTCCGGTGACGCCGCTCTTGTCCCGTGCTCCGGTTGTTTCGAGAGACACGGAACTCGACACGGCAGCCGGCGGGATTCATCCGTTTGACGCGATAGCCCTTCTTCGTTCGCCGGCCGACGACAATGACTCGGAACTCGACGTTGTGGACAAGTCCGCAGTCGCAGCAGCCCATCCGATAGTGGCGTGCTGGCATCTGCCAATCCGTCCAGCCATCGTCATTCGCTATCAGTGGTCGGATGCGTGCCATCGTCTTGCGGCTCCACGTTGATTACCTTGTCAGGGTCCACGACGACGTTTGCCGTCTTTTGTCTTTGCAGCGAGAAGGTCACGGTGGGGATCAGGTCGCCCGGTTGCAGTTGATCGGTCTCGGTCTCGTAGGCAACGTCGATGGCACCGCCGTCCTGCCCCGTCTGGTCCAGGACGTAGGCCAGCTTCGTGAACACGTCGGCCATGTGCTCGCCCTTGACCGGCGCGGTCTTGATGCGTTCGAGGATGAAGAGCGGAATGGGCATGGCTTAGTGAAAGAACTTGGGTCGCGTGACATCGTTGAACCAGTCGTCCAGGGCCGAGCCGCTGGACATCAGCCCCGCTCGCCATTTCGTCCAGGACTCGGCAGCGGGCATCGCTGTCTTCGCGGCTGAGGCTGGAGAAGACGTGACCGCTGGTGATGGCCTGCCAGCAGGTCGCCACCTTCTGCGGCGAGCTTCTGCTGGTAGTCGGCCTTGACCCGGCCGCGATGGCGGGCGTAGCGGAGCGTGGGCGGGTTGCCCTCGCCCATGAACTTGGCGCACAACTCTTCGATGCCCAGCACCGTGTTCTCGTCGCCGATCTTCTCGCCCAGCAGCCAGCCATAGAGGCAAAGCTGGTCGGCGTACTCGTCGTTGCAGAACTCCATGTAGCCGGAGTTGATCGTCAGGCCCCGGAAGTCCATCGCCTTGTACATGGCGTGCTCCTTGCCCTGGCTCCGGCTGGCCTTGCCCACGAAGCCATCCAGGCAGGTCGCGTAGCCCTTCGATGGGCTGGCGCCATACTTGGAGCAATAGCCACGCACCTTCCAGTCATAAGATGCAGGGGATGCGGCCTTGCCCCAGGTCCAGGACGAAGCGGCAATCGGGCTTGCCTGTGAAGGGCACGCCGAGGATCAGGCCGTCCACCTTGAACTCGAAGCGCGGCGGCTCGACGGATTGCTGCAATTGCTTCAAGAGATCGTCGTAGGCCCCGCACAGCTTGTATGCCTTGAAGACCCGTTTGCCGGCCGTGAGGGCGAAGTCGCGGTTCTGCGGCTCCACTTGGCTCTCGAAGATCGCCGCGAACTCGAATTGGGCCGAGGCGGCATTGCCGAACAGGGCGTGGGCCAGCATCGACTTCGTGTAGGCGTCGAAGGCGGACTGCCCACGGCCGCCGGCTGCTCTTGCGGCAATCGCGGCGCGGCGTGGTCGGCCAAGTAGCGGATGTAGAACTCGTCCTGGTCCTTGTACCAGAGCGACATCGACGAGTAGCTGAGTGACTTTGGAATACGCATGTCAGACTCCGGTGGTGTTCACTCGCTGGCCGAGAATCCGCGCGACCACGATCTGCTCGCGGACGGCTTGCGGCAGGGCCGCGAAGGCTTGAATCGCCGGCAGGCAGCACTTCTTGGCCTTCTTGCCGCTGCCGCATGGGCACTTGTCGTTGCGGCCGGGCAGCTTCTCTTTCCGAATGGGTTGCAGTTTCATGTTGTTCTCCAAGGTTTCCAAAGCCGGGTACTGCGTCGTTCCGTGTCGTCGGTATAATCGCCCGTACTGAACGCGCCCTATCTCCACCCACGGCCGGCTACTACCGAAACCTCACCGGCCTCCCTCCCCGGCTTACCGCTATGGCGTACTCGTGTCCGGTTTCATTTCTTCCTTCGCGCGGCTTCCGCTTCACGGCGTCGGGTTTACAGTGCTCGCCCATCCAGTCGAAGAAGTACCAGCGATTGAGCCGGTCGATGACCGGATCGTGGGCGATGTGCCGCAGGTAAGTCTTGACCTGATCCCACGTCGAGAAGATCATCTCGAAGGGCAGCGTGCCGAAGAGCCAATCCGGCGTGTGCTCCACGCCCTGCGCGATGCGCACGATGCACGGCTTCTTCATCCGGTTGCCCCAGTACAGTTCCTCGTAGGTGCCGCATGGCGTGGACATCCAGGTCGATGTTGACCACGAGGAAGTCGCAGATGTCCACCATCCGCAGATCGACGGGGCGAATCTGCTTCATCTGGTTGCGGACGAACTCGAAATCGCCGGCCCGCTTCGCCTTCTGGCGCAGGGCACGGTTCTCCAGGTCTTCCACGCCGATGTTGATGGGCTTGCGTGTCGGGTCCAGCCAGAGAACCTTCAAGTCCTTGAGGCTGTCTCGTCAGGTCTTGACGCCAGCCGACGCCGCCGTCCAGCACGCGGTCCATCGCGCCGCAAAGGTAGCCGCGATTCAGGGCGAGTCGATTCATCTTTCTTGTGCTCACGGCAGCAGCCCCAGGTAGGTGGACGAGCCGAGGCGAGTGCAGCCCAGGTCCAGATAGCGGGCGGCATCGGCATAGGTCTTGATGCCGCCGCTCGCTTTTACCTGAGCCTCGCCGTCAACGGCTTCGAGCATGGTCTTGACGGCTTCAGGCGTGGCCCCGCCGGGTCCGAAACCGGTGGATGTCTTCACGAAGTCCACGCCGCTCTCGACACAAAGGCGGCACGCCTGGTGGATCTGGTCCGGCGTGTAGAAGCAGCTTTCCAAAATCGCCTTCACGAGCACGCCGCGCGGCCGGGCCGCTTTGACGATGGCGGCGATTTCCCAGAAGGCATCGTGTCGGCCGCCATCGAGAAACCGGCCGTAGTTGACCACCACGTCCAATTCCTTCGCCCCGCAATCCATCGCCGCCAGGGCCTCGGCGTACTTGGCCTCCGGCAGCGTGTTTCCGTGCGGAAAGGCAATGACGGCGCACACGTTGCTGTACAGGTCGCTTGCCAGCGGCACCCAGACCGGGGCGACACAGACCGACTTGATGTTGCGGGCGACGGCCAGGCCGCAAGCGGCCCGCACGTCGGCGGCCGTGGCAGTCGGCTTCAAGACGGCCAAGTCCAGGGCGGCGGCGATCTGTTCCTTCGTGTAGTTCACAGCGCGCTCTCCGGGAGGAAGTAGTGCGGGCGGATGCCCTTGACATTGAAGATCAGGATTTCGGCGTGGAACTCGACGCCGGGGAACGTGTCCAGCGGCAGGGCAATAATCGAACTCAACTTTGCCTTGCTGTCCCGAAGCCACCGCCAGCGGGTGCTCTTGCGCCGCTGATTGAGGCGGAAGCCCATCGGCGTGAAGAGCACGACCGGGATCGTTTCGCCGAACAGCTCGAACGTGTGGGCCAGGAAGACTTCGGGGTACAGCCGCTTGCCCTCGCAGCCGTTGAAGGGACTGTTGCATAGGATCAGGTCGGGACGCTCCAGGTCGCTCTGTGTCCTCGTACCGGCCAAGGTGGAACGCATGGCAGCGGGGCTGGCGGTTCACGATGTCGCAACCGATGATGCGGCAGCCGGCGTCATACCAGGGGTCCGTCAGCCGGCCCGTGCCGATGGCCGGGTCCAGGACCGTCGCCGCCTGGGTCCGATCCAGCACGTCAAACAAGAAGCGAGCCACGCCAGGCGGCGTATAAACGTCGCTCCGCTTCGGGCGGGCGTGATAGTCGTTGCGTTTGACGGTCAACGGGCTAGGCATATTGAATCTTCCACTTCGTCGCCGAAGGCATCCCAGCCGGGGCGGCGGATGCGGGCGAACATTTCCAGGTAGGGGCCGGGCGAGACGCCTCCGACCAGCCGGTAGAACTCCTCGGGTTTCTCGCTGTGGCGGCCTCGCGGCCAGGTGAACCACGTCCCGCCGGTCGGGCCGAAGGGATTGCCGTGGCGCGATCCCTTGCGGCAGATCAGGACGTGCTCGGTGTTGCATTGGAAGCGGCCAACGCCCAGGCCGGGCTTGCACCAGGTCATCACGGTCCACGGCTCAAAGCCCCAGGCCCGCGCCACCGCGTAGCCCCAGTCGACGTGCTGGCTGATCACCCACAGCCACAGGTGGGCTTGCCTTGCGGCCGGCACCCGCAAGGCTGCTGATCTCCTGCACGCTCATGGTCCGATACTGCCGCTGCGGCCCGGCCTTGTAGGACGGGTGCCCGGCGTTGAGCGTCGGCGTCCACGGCGGATCGGCGATGATCGTGCGGTACAGGGTCATTTCTCGCTCGGGCACTCGCGCTGGCAGGCGGCCAGGAATAGGAAGATGTCATTGGCGTGGCCGATGAACTCCCGCTGCTTCGGCTTGGATAACGCCTTGAACACTTCGTCGAACGCCTCTTCCGTGGCCTTTGCCTCCTCTTTCGTGAAATCACCTTGGGCCATGTTTGCCTCCGGGGTTTGGCGCACAGTGCGAAACAGTTGATGATTGACAGCAAGATGGCCGGCTACTCTTTCACGTAGCCGTTGTCTTCGGCCCAGGCTTCCAGTTCGCGGGTCTCGAAGACTTCAGACGGGTTGTACGTGCCAGCGACGTAATCGAGGATGTTCCGCTCGGAGTACACGTCGTCGATCTCGATGTTGTTGCGGGCGTGCTCGGCGAGCGCGTCCTCGTCGAACACGTCGTCCGGCGACAAGTTGGCCTTGATCCACTCGATTGCTGTGTCGAGCGGGTCGGCCGGGAAGAGTTGGTCGGCGAAGTCTCGGTTCTGTTGCGTGGTTGCCATCAGATTGTCCCCATCGCCTTGGCGACGATCGCCCCGATGAAGCAGATGCCGCAGACCGTGATAACAGCCACGACCGGCGGGCAGGTCATGGTCACGACCACAGCACCGGCCAACAGGGTAATCACGAGGGTCACGAGTCCGGCCATGTTATTCACCTTTCAAGCGTTTGATGGTTTGCAGATAGTGGCTCTCGCAGTTGCGGCAGTCCCGGCAATAGGCCGAGTTGATGCTGCTGCACATGCTCACCAGCCGGTTGCCGGCGTAGCGGGACATGACCCAGCGCATGAATTCCTTGGTCGGGCACCAGTAGGAATTGATGTGCCGCACGCGCCACTCGTAGCACGGCCCTTTGAAGGTCAGGTCCGCCGGCACCTGCGGCTCGTGGTCGTAGTAGGCCATGAAGGTAATCACCACCGGCACCTGGGCGGCTGTCCAGGCGGCCACGGCCTTGTCCACCAAGCCAAGTTCGTTGCCGAAGTGCGGAGCCGCACGAACATCAGGTTGGCGGCCGGCGAGCGCCAGTTGTCGCCGTGCCGGTTTGGCATGGCGTAGCTGGCCTCTTGCTCTTCCTTGGGATTGGCCGTCAACACGACCGGGCCGGGAAAATCGAAGCGGGGGATCGACGTGTTGAAGAAATACCGCTGATACCGCTTCGCGGTCTCAATCACCAGGTCGCGCTGGTTGTTGCTGTCGTTGCCGCAGTTCATTCGCACGATGCCGTCGCCCACTTCCTCGGGCGTCGGGACGTGCGGCCGGTCGATGGGCACGTAGTAGGCCCCCGGCCGGTTGTAGAAGCACTGGTTGCAGCCGATGGGGCATGGCCCGATCTGTGGAATGCAGTCGAAGAACGGCGTGCCTTCCTGTTTCGGGTTGCGTTTGAGTTGCCGTGGGTTCTCGCCTGACTTGCCTTTCGGGCCGGCGTTGATCGCGGTGATCTCGTAGCAGGAATCCGAGCGGCTGACGACCTTGTAGTCGAACTTGCCTTCCAGCCGAAGTTGCCGAAGGATGCGATCCGGGGAGGCTGGGGCGATCGGCGTCCGGGCGGCGATATAGTCGTGCAAGTCCTGGATGTGAAATCGCGGCTGTCCGGTCTGCCAGCGGTCCAGCACGAAATGTTCCACCAGCTCGCCAATGTTGGCTTGAACTCGCGATAGTTCTGCGGTTTGACTCACGGTGCGAACCTCATTGGTCAGATCAATCGGTCAGAAGTTGGTGAACAGGACTTCGGTCTTCTTCTTGCCCCGCTGGTTATGCCGCCCGGCCGCGGCCCTGCTGGCGGTCGTGCGGTCGATCCGGTTCCAGTGTCGGTAGAACTGTGCGGCGTCCGGGTACTCGGACACGACCACCTTGGCTCTTGCCGATTTCAGCAACTCGACCATCGCCGGGTAGTCGATGCGGTAGCGGTATTCGTCTTCGTGGCCCCAGTAGGGTGGGTCCACGTACAATCAGGGCTTCAGGGTCGCGGTACACCCGCTGGATGGCGACCAGCGCGTCCTCGTGCAATAGCTCGACCCCGCGCATCCGGTTGGCGGCGGGCAGCACGCGCCGGAACCAATCGGCCCAGACCTCCGCCTTTGGCTTGTGCGGGGCCGGGCACTTGTCGAGCGACCACGTGGAGGAATTGCCGTTGCCGCAATAGAACTGCGCGCCCTGCGCCATCAGCAGCACGGCCTGGTCGATGTCGCCCACCGGCTGTTCCCGCCAGTTGGCGGCCGTGTAAGGCGTGGCCCACAATAGCGCGGCCAACTGCTCCGGCTGCGACTTGATCGCCTGCCACATGCCCATGACTGCCCCATCGAGGTCATTGATGATCTCGACGAATGACCGCGGCTTGGCAAGCAGCACGGCAGCCGACCCGCACAACGGTTCCAGGTAGGTTCGGTGCTCCGGGAAATGGGAGACGATCCACTTGGCGATGGACGCCTTGCCGCCGTACTGGCGATAGGTGATCTTGGGCGTTGCAATCACTCGGCATCCCTCCGCCGCCAATAGCGGGCTTCTTTGGGGATGCCGTCGTCGGACAATTCGCGGTACTTGAACGTGACGCTTTGGCCCTTCTTGAACTGTTTGCCTTCGACCCAGTAGGGAGCGTCGATGCCGGGGTTGCCTACGGCCCAATCGCGGGCCATCTGGTCGGCGAACTCGCGCTCCGCGTCGGTCAGGCCGGACAACTCCAGCCGCTTTCCCTGATAGTCCACGATCAGGGCACCGATCTTGCCCAACAGCCGGCTGCCCTTGTTCGTTTCCCGGCCGCTGGTGAAGCCCACTACGCGGGCCTCGGCGTCAGAGAACGGCTTATACTTGAGAATGTTGCGGTGCCGCTTGGGAGTCCAGAGGCCCTGCGGATTGCGAATCACCACGCCCTCACCGCCTTGATCGAGCACTCGTTGCAGGTATTCCTCCACCTGGTCGCCAGCCGCTTCGGGAATGTCGATCAGCTTCGTTTGCGGATGGAGGTAGCAAGGAGAATCTGGGTCGATGTTGTCCAGGGCCTCTTGCAGCACGGCGACTTCCTTGCCGAACGGCTGGTCGGCCGTGAGGAACTTGTAGTGGTCGCCCAGGCACCGCTTCGGGACGGGGACGCCATCGAAACGTTCGTCCCGGTTGTTGAGCCGCTGCTTGATCCATGCCTCAATCGTGAGATAATCGACGTTGCACACCATGTTGGCGTTCTTGATCTCGCCGGTGGCGAAGATCGCGCCCAAGGGCGGCGTCGAGTAGACTGCGAAGCTGATCTTGTCGAAACGCTCGTCCGGGGTGTCGCCGCCACAGATCGACCGGCAGAGTTGAAACTTGCCGCGCCCGGCCCACAACTCGCCGTCCAAGGGACAAGCGGGCAGCTTGTTGAGCCACCAGTCAGGCGCGATGATCGGATTGCCGTAGCGGCTCCATAGTCCAGTCGAGAACGGCTTGATCTTGGCTTTCTTTTGGCCGGTCTTGGGGTCGATGATCGAGGCCCAGGGCACTTGCTCGGTGGGCAGCCCACGAGTGATGCCGCCGTCCCAAAAACAGCGCGTCCCATCCAGCTTTTCCGATACAAACCAACCAGCCACGTCATGCTTATGCGGGTCGTAGTGGTCGGCCAGTTGGAGAAATTCGCGTCGTGCCATCGGTTGTGCCTGTACGGAGAGTAGGGATCGCAGGTCTTCCACCCGACGTAGATGAATCCAGGCAGAAGATGCGTTAGTGCTCTATCTAATAGATACAAAACGACGGAGATTCTTGGACAGCCCTTCGAGTTTTTCTTCCAGATAGTTGCGAGGGTCCGATCCCCAGTTGTCATTCCAGGGCCTTGGAACCAAGATCGCATGACCGCTGTGGGCCTTGAAACGCTCGACGTTCTCGCTGTAGTCGTCGATTAGCAAGGAATCGGGACGAGCGAAGAGGTGTTTGCGGGGTGTGATGGCATACTGCCGGTGCATCCACTCCGGGAAGTGGTCGTGAATCCACTCCAGCTTCCCGGCCAAGCTCTCGGGGCACTTCGTTGGACTGGTGGCGATGCAGACGTTCTCGCGGCCGACCGCCTTGGCACATGCCTCCAAGAGCCAAAGGAAGAAAGGAGACTCGGGCACCTTGACCCAGATCGAACGCGGCACAGAGGCCCAGAAGCTAGCGGGCGTGTAGCGCGGTTCGCCCAGCATGACATTGGCGGCATCCGAGATATTGAAGCCGTGCTCACGCGGATAGCGTGCATATTCGCTCGGGCCAATGTTGCAACCGATCGAGTGCAGCACGAAAGGTGCTAGCGTGTTGCATACGTCGTCCAGGTCGAGGAAAATACGTTGAATCATTCGTCGCGCAGGGCCTCCACTTTGCGCCGGATGCGGGCTTCAAGCTGCTTGCGTAGTCCTCGCGTGGATTCCTCGGATTTATGGATAGCCTTGCCGATTTCCGCGTTGGAATGACCGGCCATCCGCATAGCAAGCAAGGTCCGTTCTTCGTCGCAGGCGGCACATGACTCAATCAGATCACGGTCCTCCAACTGCTTCTGGTAGGAAGGAATCTCGAATCGTTCTGGACTCGCATTGCAGACTGTTGGCGGGACAATCGGCTCACCCTTTTGCTTTGCCAATCGGTCGGTTTCATGTGGGACGCGGATGGGTGTTTCATCTTCGACCAGCCGGCTCAGTTCTCGGTTGATCCACGCTCCGATGCAATCTGTTGGATTCCAGTTCTCTGGTTGCTTGATCTGGCATCCTTCGGCCATTTGATTGACAGCTTTGGTTAGACCAACAAACGCGGCGCTTGTCAGATCGTCCCTAAGATGTCGAACACCCGGAAAGCAACGAATGAAGCTCTCCACTTTGGCGACCGCCAACGACATATTGCCTTCAATCATCTGTCGGCGTGCGTCAGCACCACCGGCAGCAACGAGTGGATAGAGTCGGTCGTTGTCTTCGCTGCAAAAGGGCTTGCAGAGCCGGGCCATGTCCGCAACCAGCGTGCTGTTGTATTGATTACTCACAGGTGCGTTCTCCAATGGGGTCGATCCGCCAAGCGCAGCGGGTGTAGAATTGGTGGGCCTCGCAGGCGAGGCGGGAATAGTCGTAGGCCGATCCCTTCGGATCGAAGATGCGGCCGTGGTCGTAGGCGACCGTGTGGCCGTGGCGTGCGCCGGTGCCGTCAATCACGCCGCGACTGGCTCGAATCGTCTCCTCGAATCGCCGCCAGTTGTTGTCCGGGTAAAGAACCGTCTTGTGCGGCCCGGCTTCGGTAGGTTGGAGCACGGGGAACAACTCGACCGGCGTGGCGGCGAAGCCGCGAGCCAAAACGACTTGGACTAGCTCCTGGATGTGGAAGCATCGCCGGCACAGCGGCTCGGGTAGGCCGGGGAAGGCGATCTCACTGCCGTCGTGGCCGATGGCCGCGAGCAGATCAGCGACGGGCATGTCCAAGGCCATCGCAAAGGCCAGGGGCATACATATCCACGGTTCGGGACGATGTTGCAGTTCCATAGGCGCAGGGTGTCTCCGCAGTTGGAGGCGTAAGCGAATTGCAGAGGGCGACGGGCTACCAGCCTTCGCGGTCTAGCTCGTCGAGAAGGGCGTCGATGTCAGGGGTCTTGCCCCACGACGCCTTCCAATAGGCGCGCCAATTGGGCGGCGCGAACAGCTTGTCGTATTCTTCTTGCGTGGCAGCACTGAGTATCCAAATGCCAACGCCAAAGGCTTCCCACAGCGGCCATTTCAGCTTTTGGGCCTTGGTGAAGGTGTAGTTCTTTCCCGGTCGCTTCACGTCGATCCATCGCTGGCCCCACTTGGGATGCGCGATGAACAAGTCCGGCACGCCCATCTGAAAGGCGTTGCCGATCATCCGCTCGACGTGCCATCCTCGAATCTTGAGATAGGCGATCAGAGCTTGTTGAATGTGCCATTCTTGACTGTGTTTCGGCCGGCGGATGTCGCCCATCAGATCAGGCTCCCATCGAACTCGCCGTCGATCTCTTTGGTGAGCCACCAGCCGTTGTGGCCGAACTCCCAGATGCGGAACCGTTCCTTCGCATCGCCCTTAATCAGAGCCAAGGCGATAGCGCTCGCCTCACTTCGCGCCCGCAGCGCGGCGGCCCCAGCGTTGTTGACAATCTTGGCCCGACAAACCAGACCGAAGAGCAGCCACAGGCGACCCGTGCGCCATTGATAGTTCGGGTAGACCACGGCGACACGCTTCCATTCGCCGGATTCGCTCCGGGCCTCGATTTCGTAGTGGTCCACGTACTTCATCATTTCATCATCTCAGGTGCGCGAATCTTGACTTGCTTGACGCCAGATTTCTTTTCCGCCCAATTGTGTATCCCTTCGCCCCAGTCCATGCCGATCAGCGGCACGTAAGGACGGAAATGTTCGACGGACTCGCGGACCACCTCCGTGACGCTCGGAACCATGTCCGGCCGGGTGACGCACATAATCTCGTCATGGATGTTCATGGGTGCGACGTGCCAGTCATTCACCCCGACCGGCTGCAAGTCCCAAATCTTCCGCTGGACGTACTTGGTGATTTCGGCACCAGGCGATTGGATTTCATGGTTCGCTGCCGCCCGCATGTTGGCCGCCTGCATCGAGAAGGCCGCGCCGTAGAGGCGCTGGCGACGGCACCGCCGGCCGTCTGCACGCGGTCGCGGCGGACGACCTTCACTTGGCAATCCTTCCAATGCTTCGGCGGGTTGCGGGCCAGGTCGAAGATCGTGCGGGCGATGCGGTTCTCCAAGGTGAAGTAGCGGCGGAAGCCGAGCATCGTTTCGGCGTAGTCGGCCGGGTCTTTCCAGACGACTTTCGTGCCGAGGCCGCCGGGTTGGGTCATCGAGCAGAACGAATCGGCGACCCGCTTCCGCCATTTTTTGACGCCCGTGAACCGACTGCCGAAGGTCTCGATGGCTTGCTTTGCCACTTCTTCGTCGATTCCCAGGCGCTTGACCAGCGTGCTATGGTCGCCACCGTAGAGCATCGTACCGAAGAAGCCTTGCTTGCCTTTCGTGTACATATCATTCGTCTTGCTGCCATCGCTCGCCTTGACCTCTTCATAGGTCGCGCCGGGGAAGATCGTCATGCCGAACAGGGCGTGAATCTTCCGGCCAGCGATCAACTCGGCGCGTAGGGCCTCGTCGTTGCACACGGCGTCGGCGATTGTCACCTCGAAGGATGCGAAGTCGCCGCCGCAAAGCAGATTGTCGCCCCAGGTGAGAGGGAACATCTGCCGGACTTCAACGGTATGCTTGATGCCTTGGGCGTTGAGTCCATCGGCCCCGGCCATGCGGGACGAGAGGGCACCGATGACGATGAACGAGGCGTGGAACTTGCCGGCCAGCAACAGTTTTTCGTATAGCTCGATTTCCTTGGCCGCGAACTTCACGGCCAGGATTTCCAAGGCACGGACGCCGGCCGGGTGTCGGCCCACCTTCAGGAAGCCCGTACCGCCGCAGCGAGCACACTGCGGATCGTCGCCCTGGCACCTGCCGCACGGCTCCGGCTCGCCGACGTAGCACACGCCCTTGCACTGTGGGCAGATGTCGGTTTCCGTTTGCAAGTAGCCTTTGCCCTTGCAAGCTGCGCACAGCTTGCCAATACCCCACTTGCTGATCGCTTCGAGATTGGCCTTCTTCGTGGACTCGTCGATAATCAGATGCTCGGTGCCATCCATCGCGGCCATGACGTAGGCCCGGACTTCGCCCGGCTTGTTGATGTTGACCGGGCTGGCCGCCACGATGGCTTCGGCCTTCGCCTTGAGGGCCGCGATCCCCTCGCGGTTGATCGTGAAGCCGTGCCAGCGGACGGCCGCCACCATGCAGGTCAGGGTGGAGTCGTTGTCGCCCGGCTCGGGGCAGCCGAAATGCTTGTCGAGCGCCCGCGTATAAACAATGTCGTCGTTGGCGTATTCGCGGGCATCTTCTCGGGTCGCCCAATGGTCGATGAACTTGCGGATCACACCGGGCCAGGCGTACTTCGTGACCTTCTTGCCGCCCTCTTCATCAGCTTCGATGGCCCAGCCCTTCTCAAGACTCGATACGTGTAAGGCCGTGGGCGCGTAGCCCAACTCGTAAGGCCGCCACGCTGGGGGCGGCTCCACGTCGGAATAGTGATACTTGGGCTTGAGCTTCAGGGCGTGCTCGGCAAGGAACTTCAGTCCGCCGGCCGGGGAGAACTTCAAGACGACATCCTTGAAGTCGGTGTCCAGATCGCCGAAAGAATCGTGGCGGTCGAAGACCTGCCATTTGGGCGCTTCCGGGTCGGCCCGCTTGGCAAAGAAGATATTGTCGAATTGGACCTTGGCCTCCAACTCTTTCGCCAGAGCATAGGCCAGCGCCGTCGGCACCCGCTTGATGCGGACATCCTCGCGGGCCATGAGCGACTGATAAGGGCCTTTGCGGCTGTGGAGCATCAGGTCCAGAACCGCCGCCGGCTTGATACACGGGCCATCTTGTCCCTTCGGCTCCAGCAGGGCGATCTCGTCGATGTGTTCTTCGGGTATCCAGTCCGGGTCGCAGAGGCGGAAGATCGTGTAGATTTTGCAGACGTGGAACCAGTCGAAGGCCAAGTTGAAGCCCACGACCGTATGCTGGCATATCCACTCGATCAGCGCCAGCGTCTCGCGGATCGGCCGCCGCCACACTTCGTACAGCGTAATAGGGCCGTCTTCCACGGCGTACTGCAACAGCACCATCATGCTGTGCAGCCCGCACGTCTCCGTGTCTAAAAAGCACTTCGGCGGATGATTAGGCATGAACGTGTTTCCACAGTCGCCGGTGACGAATTGCAGAGATAGTTGACTCCGATACTCCGAGCCGAGACGCAAGATAACGTCCCGCCAATTCCGACTTGAGAACCGTGCGTACCTGCGGCTCTGTCAGAATGGCGTTGGGATGCCTCTCGCCACGAAAGGCAATCTGATGTCCCTTAACGTCCCGGTCGTCATTGTTTTCAGCGCGGGTTCCAAGCCACAAATGCTTCGGATTGCAGCAAGCGGGGTTATCGCAAGTGTGGCAAACATCTCGTTGCCCAGGATCGCTCCCCACGGCAAGCGTGTAGGCGACACGCGGGGCCTTATACAATCGTCCCGCAAGGCGAATCATTCCACGGCCGCTGTCTTGGCGCAAGCAATCCACGACCAGCACTCGTCAGAACCACGCCGATCCACCTTGGACCAGAATCGCTCCGTGTCGGCTGTCGTCAGCTTCAGAATGGGACAATACCGCTGTTTCATTCAGAAGACCTCGTAGGACCAACGGCTGCCGTCTTCGTGTTTCCCACTCACGCTGGCAGCCGTGACCGGCTGCGTGCGGTAGGAGCCATTGCGGAAACGGATTTCCAAGGCAAGGCCCTTGCCGATCCATGCTGGAAGCGGCGCTCCGGGACTCGACCAGTGGACGCTATGGAGCACTTGCCCCACGGTTGCGACCCGCAGCCGAGGATCGCTGGAACTGATCTCCACGACGCAATGGACCGGGTGCATGACCTTGATCTCATAGAGGTAGGGTTCTGCCTCCAAGAGAACGGTCGTGTCCGGTTTCAGCTTTCGGATGTCGATTCCCGGCTCAGTCTGTATGCCCATTGGATTCCTCGATCTCTTTCAGCAATTCGGCGTCCGGGATTTGACCCGCGCACCACGCGGCCACGCGAGGTGGCAAACCGTTGATCCCGGCCTCCAGCATTCGCTCGATCATGCGATTGATCTTCTCGCGCGAGCGAACTCGGCAGCGTTTATACGTCCTCTCCAAACCGGGGAGAAACTTGCCCTTGCCGCGCTGGCGGGCGGCCACGATCTCGTCCGCCATCCTGATCTGCTCGTCCGCCGTCTCCAGGCCCGCCAGCTTGTCCAGGTTGTCTTGCGAGAGGATGCCGGCGGCGGCCTTCTGTTGGATTTCCTCGGGCATCCGCAGCAACCGCACGCGGACATGGACCCATTTCGTCGGCCGCTTCAACTCCTGGGCCGCCGCCCGCACCGTTGCTCCCTTGGGGTAGAGGTTCTTGATCGCGTGGGCCTCTTCGAGAATGTTCAGGCTCTTGCGTTGCAGGTTCTCCACGAGGTTCAACATGCGGGCTTCATGGTCGCTCAAGCCCTCGCAGATGTAGCCGGGTATCTCGGTCCACTTGAGGAACTCGGTCACGGCCCGGAAGCGGCGATGTCCGACGATCAGCCGATAGTCAAAGCCTCCCTTCGCCCACGGTTGCACGGCGACCGGGCAGATCAGCCGCCCCGCTTCGGCGATGCTGTCGGCCAGTTCCTTGACGGATTGCAGCGTAAACTCGCCCCGGCAATTGAAGTCGGCGTCGTAATAGACGGCCGCGACCGGGAGGGGATACGCTTGGTACTGTTCCAGTGGCTTCATCGCAACGCACGGGGAAACAACGCAGGCCGGTTGTTGGGCAGCCATTCCCAGACGGCAGTGCGGCCGTCGTCGTTGATTCGCACGAAGGTGTCGTTCGTCCTTGCCCAGGTGCCGCTATTGAAGTGGTAATCGCCGATGTGACCCGCTTCGTGCGTGTGGCCGTAGACCACCACGTCGGCACCCGCCTCCTTCCGCCACGCTTCCACGCCGTCGAGCATTTCATCCAGGCGGCCGTGCTGAAGCGTCAGCTTCCGCCAGAGGGTCAAGGCCCCTTCCAACGTGCCGACGAACTGGTCTTCCACGGCATGACGGCTGGAGGTCGAACGGCCCTCGGTTGCGGTCCTCCAACAGCCCGGAAATGATCGCGGTAATCTCGCCGCTGCCGGGGTTGGCGTCCCGGCAATAGGGATCGGACTCGTGGCCGTGAAGGAAGGCGAACCGCCGTGCCGCCGATGGTCGCCTCGAACGCCTTGCTCATGGCAGGCAATTCGAGGCCCCGCAGCTTGATCTCGCTGCCGATGAAGTCGGTCAGGGCGTTGTCATGGTTGCCGGCGATCCACAGGGCACCGACCGGCCCCATGTGTGCCAAGCGTGCCAGCAGGTCTCGATAGGCGAAGATCGACTTGCTCAGGTTGGCTTGCCACCAGTCGAACAGATCGCCCAAGACGTAAAGTTGGCCGCCCTCGGCCTCCACGTAGTCCAGGAACTTGTAGAAGCGGGCCTCGCGGCCTTCCACGGCGAAGTTGTCGCGGAATCCCCGGTCGCACAGATGCAGGTCGCTCACACAGAAGATAGGCATTGGCTTTCTCCAAGATTGAGGCTGCGGCGGCTGGACTCGAACCAGCGACCCGGTGCTTAACGGGCACCCGCTCTACCGACTGAGCTACACCGCAACGGCTCTCACCGTGACCGCGAGGCCACGGTGAGGGAATCGTTGCCACGCATGGTGGCTCGACTACTCTTCGTATTCCTCGTCCTCGTCCTCGTCGTCCCAGTCGTCGTCTTCTCGTCGTCGTCCTCGTCCTCGTCGGGATCGTCGAAGTACGGATCGTCTTCATCCTCGAAGTCTTCGTCTTCGTCTTCGTCTCCCACTCCTCGGGCGACTCGACGTAGCGCGGATCGTCAGCGGGCATGGGGTCTCTCCTGTCGAAAAGGGTTTACTTGGGACAGCACTCGCCGCAGCACTCGGGAGCGCGATTGGCAGCACATAAGGCGTCGAGCAGCCGCAAGGTGTCGTCGAGCGCGGTCGTGAAGGTGTCCACGATCACGTCGTTGACGCGATAGCACCGGCCGAACCACATCTTCCAGACGGCGAAATGGATCCGGCCGAACTCGTCGCCGTAGAAGGTCCGGTAGGTGCAAGGGAACAGTTGCCAGAGACACCAAATCAGCTTACTCACGTTTGATCTCCAGTTTGTTGTCTACGCATGATCTTCTCCTGAATAGCGGTGCCACAGCCGGTTCAAGGTTTCTTCCACGCCGTAGAGCGAGTAGATCAGCGTGGTTGGTTTGCCGAAGGCGAACAGCAGCCGATAGACGTGCTGCGGTTGGCCCCGGCTGGGAACCTGAATACGCCCGTAGTCGCCTGCCAGGACACGCTCTTGTCCATCCACTGGGCCGCCACAAAATAGTGCTCGGAATCTCATGCCGGCTCACTCGTGAAATCGAAAATCAACGTGTCATACTTCCGCAGGTCCAGGTCTTCCTCGATAATGACTCGGGCCACCATGCCGCCAGCAGGTTTGCGGCCGAGCACGTAGTAGGTCTCGACCGCCTCGGTTGCTCACCCTTCCGCAAGTGGAAGAGGTTGAGTCGCAGTTTCGTCTCGCCATCACTTGACTCCCTTCAATCGCTCAATGAGCCCGTCCACGTCGAAGTGCAACTCGTCGCCCGTCGCCAGCACGATGTTCCCCGGCGGGAACACGACTCGTGCCGTGCCGTCCTCGTTGCGCTGGATCATCTTTTCCGTGACTTCGACCTTGGCGATGCACTCGCCGTCGCGCCAGTGTTCGATGATCCGGCGGCCAACTCGCTTGGGCATGACAGGCTCCTTCGTTACAGGTCCGCAGGCACTCCGCTTCGTCGCTGGATGGCGAGGGCCTGCTTGATGCACTTTCTTCTTGGCAGCCTCGCGGCTCGCCTTGTTGCCGGCGGTGTAGGTGTACTTGGCACCGTGGGTGCCGTACTGCAGCGCCGGCTTTCCGTCTTTTGTCGTTCGATGAATGGGCATGACGCAAACGCTCCACAATCAGGGTGCAATAATCCGGGTTCAGTTCTACGCCGACTGCCTTTCGGCCAGTCTGGGCTGCCGTCGCCAAAGTGGTGCCGCTGCCGGCGAAGGGGTCGAGCACCAAGTCGCCGGGGCGGCTGCCCGCGAGGATGCAGGGTTCGATCAACTTGCGGCGGAAACACCGCACGATGCCCCTTGTAAGGTTTCGTGGGCACCGTCCACACACTGGTCCGCCGGTCTTTCGGCAGCACAAAGCTGTAGCGGTCGGACTTGCTGAGCAGGAACAGATACTCGTGCGACCTGTGGGGCCGATCCTTGACACGCTCGGGTGTGGGATTGGGTTTGTGCCAGATAACGTCTCCGCGCAGATACCAGCCGTCGCGCTGCAAGGCGAGGGCGACCCGCCACGGAATTCCGATCAAATCCTTCGGCTTCAGGGTCTTGCAGGTTAATCCATGCCCTTTGGGCAGCGCCGGCATGAACTCGTGATGCCGCCGATTCACCTTGCCCCTTGACGGGCCGCGATTGCCGTTATAGGCGTTGTAGGCGTCGCCAAGATTGAGCCAGAGAACGCCATCTCGCCGTAACACTCGCCGGGTTTCATGGAACACGTCAACCAGCGTGGCGACATAGTTCTCCAACGTCTCCTCCAAGCCGATCTGCCCCTCGGTCCCGTAATCTCGTAGGCCCCAGTAGGGAGGCGACGTGACGCAACACGCGAAGCTCTCTTCAGCAAGGCCCGCGAGCGCCGCGCGACAGTCGCCCTGGTACAAGGTGACGCACTCATCCTGGAAGCAGGGTACGATCATCATGTCTTCAGCGGCCCCACGTCGCGGCCACCGTCGATCAGGTAGCGCTTGGGACCGTGCTTCTCGTTCTCGTGGCGCAGCTTGCAGTTCATCCGCCAGGTGATGCCATGCTTGGGATTGACGCCGTGGAGCCATTGCGACGGCTCGCGGTAGCCGGACAGCGAGTTGTAGGCAAAGGCATCGGTGCCCACCCAACGACCGTTGACCAGCAGTTCGCCGTCCACGTCCGACAGGACGCTGGCGGCATGATGATGGCCGACGCAGAAATACCGGCAGCGCTGGGCACCGGCCGCCGCGCCCAGGGCGATCAGGCCCTTTTGCCGCCGGACCATGCCGTACCAGGGGATGCCCAGGTTCGAGCGAACGTCGTCGCCGTGCGACACGTTGAAGCCGACGCCGTTGATGTTGACGTTGGCGCTCCACGCATCGGGGATGTTGAAGTTGACGTTGCCCAGATCACGGCAATGCAGCCGGGCCACCTCGCCACAGAGATAATCCCAGTTGTCGTGCGCACCGAGATAATCCTTCTTCGGCGTCCGCCGGCCGTGGTTGCCGGCCAGGTACAGGACGTTGACCTCCTCGAAGTGGGCGGCCAGGTCGCGGTACATCAGGGCGTGCAAGCTGGCCGATGGCCAGGCAGTTCTTGAATTGGTTGCGGTAGTAGGACCGCTCGCACGCCTTGTGGATTTCGCCGCTGGTATAGTCGCCGTAGGCCAGCACCCAGAGCACCGGGAAATAGAACTTCGGGGCCAGGGTGTCCTGGGTCCACTCGACGACCGTGTTGACGTATCGCTCGGCGCGTGCGCAGGAGATTGGGAAGTTGTACTCCTCCAGTCCGCCAACCTCCTCCGGGACGCACGACCTGATCGTGGTGGCCGTCCGAAAGGTGCATGACGACAGTGCTCGACGATCTGGGCCTTGCGGCGGAACTCCAAGTGCAGAGGGAAGAGCGGCAAACGGCTTGATCCGCTGTTCCATTTCCGCCACGACCGCCTTGAACAGGCCGGCGATCTTCGCCCCGGCCTTGACCTTCTGCCGTTCGCGGTTTCGTTCGTCCGTCAGGTGGACGATCTCGGCCTCCAACTCCATGACCCGCTTGTCGGTCGGGTCGTAGTCCGGGATGTTTTTGTGCTGGCCGCCGGCCCGCTTGGGCATCGGAGGCTCGCCGCCGGGCCACTCCACGTCTTTGTGGACTCGGCCCGTGGCGATGTCCGAAACTACCGAGCGGCTGGCCTTGAACCGCTTGGCGATCTCGGTCTGCTTCGTGCCATCGGCGATGGCCTGCTTGATCTTCTCGACCTTCTTCTTTGTCAATACTCGCATGGTCTCTCCGTATCGCCCTCGCCGGTTGATGGTGTAAGAGAGGCCGGGTGGCGCTGCCCTACCGCCACCCGGCTCAAGTGCTGTCGGTCACAAGAGGCAGGATCAGGGCAGAGGGAAGAACAGCCTCAAGAGGACCGACTAGCCCCGCGCGGTTGAACGAGATCGTCTCGACCCAGTTGATGGCGTCGTCGAAGTTGAACGGGCGGCTTGAAGGCCGGCAGGCCACCCTCGTCGGGGCCGCCGGCCGGATTGCGTTGCGGATACCCACCCGGCGACTGGCCGGCGTCCTCCACGGGGATCGCGTCGATTTCCTTCAAGCTGGGCAATGGGACCGTGGGGTCGATGGCCCACTCGACCTTCGACGCCTTGGCCCAGGCGTGGATGCGCCGCACCGGAACGATGAAGTTGAAGCCTTGCAACTGCATCACCCCCTGGGTCAACATGCCGATGTACTCGCCGCTCTCCTTCAGGATACATGCCGCCGCCGGACGAGCCGGGGAAGGAAACGGTCGTGACCTGATCGAAGACCCGGACGTTGGCACCCTTCATAGGCAGCGTGCGCCCGGTCTGGCTTAGCACGCCGGTCGTATAGCTATTGGCCCCGAATTGGCCCAAGAGGCTGCCGCAGTGGCTCAGATCGACGCCGATGGGCGGAATGTAATTGGGGTCTTTGTGGAACTTGGCGCAGACGTTCGCCGGATAAGCCCCTTTGCAGCGGACCATGAGCACGGCCAGGTCTTCGCCGTAATCGGCATCGCTGACCTTGATGACCTTGCAATCGTATTTGACCTCGCCCACTCGGCGGCCGTCTTGCTGCCGCTCCTGTACGATCTCGGCGTCCTTGTATTCAACGAGAATCCGTGGCGTACCCTGGGGCGTCACGACCGTGCGCGTAGTGCGCAGGCCATCGACGACGTGGGCGGCCGTCCAGATGAAGGTCACGGTGTCTTCGCCGATCTTCCGGGTCACGAGGGTGCCGGAGCCTTGGGCGTTTCCGGCCTTGATAGTGACGCTCACCTTCTGCAAATCATCGGGCACGCCGGCAATTGCCGGGGCGGCGGCCAGAGAGATCAGGGTCAGGACCAACAGCACGTACTTCATCGTTGCAACTCCACAGGGTTAGAAAAGGTTGTTACACGTTACTGCCAGATTCGCTCAATCTGTGGAAGACCAGACCACTGGTGCCACCACTCCCATTCGTCCTGTTCATCCCAAACTGGCTCGAACGGATCGTCAAAAGGCCCTTCCGGCTCGCGGAGGATTTCGACCTCAATCATGCTCTCATACTCGGGGTTCCATTCCAGGAAGACTCGGAAGAGGATGTCGCTAATTCGTTCACACGTCTCCCAGCCATCCGAATGAACTTCCACTTCGATCAGCGTTGTCCTCACCAGGATCGCGGAAAGTCACAGCTAGCAACGATTCATCGAGAACCTGCTGCAACTTTCGTCGCACCCGCTCGGGCGACGGAGAATAGTTCCATCGCCCTTTCGACAACACGATTTCGCACGCGACAAAACTCACGGCGTCACTTCCTCCACGGACATTTCGCCGTCTTCGCCGGCATCCTTCCAATCGACGCCTTGGAGAACTTCACCCATCGTCATTAGCTCCAGCTTCCGGTTGGCGCGAATCACGTCCAACACGCGGTTGTCGCTCGGCAGATGGATCAGGTCCACGATGGTGCATCCCAGGTTCTCGTCCATGCCCTTGCGATGGATGCGATCCTCGCTTTGCACGCGGTACTCCGGCTTCCAACTGTTGGACCAGTACACCGCCATGCGGGCCTCCACCAGCGTCAGGCTCATGCCGCCCGACTCCGGGTTCGCCACGAAGGCGACCTTGCCGTGCCCCGCCAGATTGGCCCAGTAATCCAGCGGCTCTTCCTCCGTCGCCAGCGACGCCGTCCGGGCTGTCGCTCTTGGCGGCAAAGACCTGGAAGTTGCCCTGGTCGCAGCGCACCACGTCCCACTTTTCCTTGAGGCACAGCTTGACGATATGGTCCACCGAGCCAGTGAAGCCGGCGAAGATGACCAGCCGGCCGACTTCCTCGTTCTCGTCCAACAGCATCTTCAGCGCGGCGTCCTTCGGGCAGGGGATTTCCCGCGCGATGCGAACCATCTTGGGAACTTCCCGCTTGCCGCCGCAGGCCGGACAGGCGACCGTCCGCCTGACGAGTCGGGCCTTCAAGTCAGGGTCGAGCAGGTCGATTGCCTGATAGCTCGCCTCGGGATCTTCTGGGTCCGTCCATTCGGCGACCGTGCCATCCGTGCAGTGCGTGCATTTCGTCATGCCGTCCTGCTGCTCGCGGTACTGGAAGCCGTCGCTCAATTCCCGCAGCAGGGTCATGCCGGTGACGGCATTGGGTGCCGCGCTGACGATGGCCTCGGCCACGCGCAGGATGCTCGCGCTCGGCTTGCAAATGACCTTGCGGTATCGCTTTTCGGGCAGTTGCAAGCAGTCCTTCTTGTGCTTGACGACGACCAGCCCTTTGAGCCGTTCATAGAGGTAGGCAACCTCGTTCTTGCTGGCCTCGAAAGGATGGTAACTCTCCGGGTCCGTCACGCCGTCCAACTCGTGCGGTCCTTCTTCGCGGGTGTCGCCGCACTTGGCGCACTTCCGTTCGTCGTCCTTCCAGCCGATCCGCTTCTTGAACTTGCCGGCATCGAATTCCTGTTCCACCATGAAGGCCAGCCGCTCTTCCATCGCGCGGCGGCTGCCCTCCTTCAAGAAGCCGGGCCAGGCAATCTCGCACTGACTCCACCAATCGCACGGCGTCTTGGGCGAGGGCGTGCCGGACATTTCAATCACGTAGCCCTCGTAGCCGTACTTGTCGCGGATCAAGTCCGCGAGCTTCTGAACGGCTTTCGAGCGTTGCGACGTGTCGTTTTTGCAACGGCTCGATTCATCGGCCACGAAGAACCGGGGCAATGGTTGCGAGCCATCCCATTCGTCCATCACGCGGACGAGACCTTCGTAGGTGAAGAACTCCACCTGGATGCGGTCGAAGGGGAAGCCCCACAGCTTGAACTCGCGCTTGATGTTCGGGATGCTGGTCTTCGGACCGCCCACCACACCAGATCAACGCCGGACTTCTCAATCACCATCTGGGCGGCCAGGGTCTTGCCCGTGCCCATTTCGGCCCCGAATATCTGGTAGTGGTACGTCAGGCCGGCGTCGGCCATGTCGTACTGATGCGGCATGACTGCCGCAGGCTGCCCGGCACGAAGGAATTGCCGGTACTTATAGCGCTCCAGCGGCCGGTCGAACCAGGCATAGACGTTCTCGCCGCACAGATAACCGATTTGCAATCGGTTGCGCTGACAATCATCCACCGACCAGACCTTGATCTTGGCGTAATCGCCTTCGTCGTCGTAGCCGTGGAAGTGCGCGCCGCGCATGGCCTTGACTTCCGCCATCAGGCCGTAGCGGGTCTTCGTGCCGACCTTGCCGTCCCAGAAATAGATGCGGCCGTCTTTTCGCTCCAGCAAAACCGGCACACGAATCCGCGTGCCGCTGGATGTCTGGGCTTCGACCTTGACTGCTTCAACCGACATGCAATCTCCCTCGTGCGATCTCGCAGTTGTGTTCGGTCAACTCGACGCCAATGCAGCGGCGGCCGAGCCGCTGGGCGGCCAGAAGCGTAGTGCCGCTGCCGGCGAAGGGGTCCAGAATCACGCCGCCGTCCGGGGTGGAGAGCAGCGTCAGCAGGTACTCCATCAACTTCACGGGCTTAACAGTACGGATGCGCGTTGCCTCGCTTTCCTTTCACGCTTATCTGCGCTAACACGCGCAATGCTGCACTGGCGGCACTCAGCAGTGACGCCATCGCGCCGTCTGTAGAAGTCCGCAATCGGTCGATGTCGTCCGCAACGCCGACAAGGTTTGATCCAGCCGCCAGCAACATCTTGGTAGCAGCCAGAATGGATGCGTTTGTGTTCGAGGAATGTGAGAAGTTGAAGGTTCTCAATTCGGTTGTCAGTCTTGTCAAAGTTGACGTGGTGAACGCAATAGCCGTCCGGGATTGGTCCGTAATGTTGCTCCCAGACAACATCGTGTTCCATTCGCAGTCGTCCAGAAGGGACGTGCCAATAGCGGATATAACCCTTGCGTGTTGGAGCACTTCGTCCGTCTCGTGGCTTAGGTCCACGTCTTCCCATGTCACCACCTGCTCACAACCTTTGTTGCGTTCTCGTGGACTACTCTTCGAGCAATAAAAGAAGCGGCTCGCGCCGCCGCTGTCGCCGTAGGCCACCTGGGCATCGCCCGCCTTGACCCATGCCGCCGTGGTAGCCGTCGCCGGGCTTCGTGCGGACGTTGTTGCTGCCACTGATGAGCGTGCCGGTCTGTTCGTCCAACTGGGCGGCAGCCTCTTCGTCCAGCAGCAAGTTCGCCGGCCACCGGCCTTTTGTGGATTCGATGACTGGCTGCCCTTCTTGGCGGCCGTCTGCTTAATTCGTTCGCCCTGTGTGCCGTGAAACGTCGTGCCGTTACGGTCGGCGTTGTACTTGTAGCCAGGATTCTCACCGATGCGGGCGGCGTCGATGTTCATGCCCGCCACGCCATAGGTCAGGGCGTTGCGGGCCAGCGTCCCGTCGAGCGGCTTCATCGCTAAGACGATTGGTTCCCAAGCCGGCTTGAGGGCATTGGCCCAGCCCGTCCACTTGGCCGCCTCGGGGGTCGCCGGGGCCGTGATTGCGCACTCCGCCTCCGGGTTGTGCAGATCGCCGTAGACCTCGTTCGTGCGGCCGTTGTCCGCCAACGAGTAGCCCGGCTGCCCGAGCTTCGTGCCGACGACTTCGCGCACGGCCCCCTTCGCTTTGTCGATCATCTTGCCTACGTCGGCCGCCTTCGGAAAACCCTGGCCGTAGAGCCACATCAAGCAGTCCCGAATCTCCCAACCGGCGTCCTCGATCGCGCAGATCAGGCGGTGATAGGTCCGCGTACCGCCGAAGGCCAGCATGAGCGCGCCGGGCTTGCAGACGCGAGCAATGGCCCGCCAATACTCTGGCCCCGGAACGTCGTGGTCCCAATCCTTCTCCATGAAGCTGAGGCCGTAAGGCGGGTCCGTCACCACGAAGTCCACCGACGCCTCGGGCAGCGTCGGCAATACCTCACGGAGATCGCCGCAGTACAGGCTCAGGGTGTCTTTCTCTAAGAACGGCTGCATAGTTGCATCGAGCTAAAAGATGCGTTAGTGCTCTATCTAGTAGATATGAATACGAGCGCGAAATTGGACAATCAGCGGCCTCTTTTGTCTTCCAAGAGCAAAAAAGTCTGGTCCGGCGTGCTGCGCGGCGTGTAGTCGCCCCAGACATTCAGGCCAGCGGCAATGAACAAGCCGTGCAGCTTGTTGAAGCAATGCCGCACCGGCGTCGGGACGCCTTTGCTGCATCCCGAGACAACGGCATCCCGCCATTGGGAAAGGGTGCCAGTGACGACCGCTGCCTGTACGCCCCGCACAATCGTTTCCACCACTACAAACGGCATCCCCGCCAATTGCAGGATTTCCAGCATGTCCCGCTCGTCGGCCCCAATGAAGGCACTGAACGAGACATGCTTCAGCAGATGGGGCGACAGCCCCACAGGTGCTCGCTCGTCACGCATCGCAGCCAAGCAGCTTAGGAACCGCTCGGCGTCCGACAACTCCCGCCGGCAGGCATCCGACGTGGCAGCCGGCGAGCGGCCCAGCATCTTATGGCTGAGGCCAATGAAGGTGCGGAAGTCGATTGATGGGACTTGGATCAGTACGACATCGGGCATCATGGTTCAATAAACTCCGCTTGCTGGAATCCCCTTCACCGACAATCCGATTGAGGCCGTGGCACACCTATTCCAGCTTCCCACGGTCAGGCCGTTAGGCCAAGCGGAAGATAAGAAGATGCCTGCCCTGCGTCGGGCGCGCCGCCATAGGGCAGGCCGGTGAACGATAGCTGCGGGAGGGCGTACCCGCCCGCAGCATGAAAGACCAGTCGAGAGAGCGCGTGCTGAATCAGAGGCGCGACTGGTTTGCTGGCAACTAGCGGGCGCGAGCCGGCTTGCTGTCCTGGACCTTCTCGACGCCGTTGTCCTTGATCGTGAGGAACTTGTTGATCTCCCGCACGATCACGTCGCCCGAGGGCAGGCGGGTAAAGGGCGACGAGCACATCACCACGACGGGAACATGCCAAGTGCCCTTGCGGTTCTCGGCCACCTTGACCTTCAACGTGACGGGAACCGGGCCGTGCGGCTTCAGGTCGCCGACCGGATTGCCGGCCGCCGCCTTGGCGTTGATGTCGGCCTGGGTGAGCGGCAGGAAGGGAAAGATTTTCTTCGCTTCGATGCGCGAGGACTTGTTGCCGCAGAAGAACTCCAGGAAGCGGCCGGTCGATGCGCTCGTAGACGAGGAAGCTGGGGCCGTACTGACAGTGGGAATCGGACTCGGTGGACTTGGCGGCGATCCGCTTGAACTCCTCCGATTCCATGTCGTAGGAGATCACGAGCGCTTCCATGTCGGTCATGTCGATGGCCTTCGGCCGGCGGGCCAACGGGAGCAGGTCCACGGATTCGCCCAGGTCGATGATCGAATCATCGCTTTCGGGGATGCCGTAGTGGCCCTGCGGAATGAGGCCCTTCATGTTGGCCTTGCTCTTCGTGTAAAGCTGCATCCGGCCGAGGTAGTCGCCGCCCTTCGCCAGTTCGGCGAACTGGTCGTCGGTGCCGAGTTGGGTGGACGGAAGCTGGTCGAGATTGAGGGGAACCAAAGCGGTGTCGGACATTGTTTTCCTCGTTGATGGGTTCAGGTTTCAGGCGTCGAGAAGGTGGGTTGCTCAGAGTTGTCGTTGTCATTCAGGTCGCTCGTTTCGTCGTTACATGGCTCTACCCTCCGTTCCAGGATTGTCGCGCGGGTCTGCGCTAGGATTTTCTCTCGTTGCTCGCGGACGCTCTCTTCGTCCAGATTCAGCGCCCATTGCAGGGCGAGATACCAGCCGTCCACCGGCGTCTTACATCCGGCTTTTGTCACGGCCAGGCCGCCCAGACGATGCTCGCGGTACTCGGCAAGCACGTCCTTCACGAAACGCAGGTAAGGTTCAGGCTTGAAGTCACGGCAGAAATCGTGCAACTTTCCTTGCCGGGCCGCCTCTTGAATCTGCTTGACCATCCTCGCCGCCACGGGCACAAAGTCCCGCGCCGTGGTCGTCTTGGCTAAAGAGACAAGCTGGGCCTGCTGGACCATCGGCAGCTTGGCGAGCACGTAGGCGGAGCTAAGCGGTATCTCGCCGCGCTCCACGATCTTCTGGATGTCCGCCCGCAGGCTCAACAAGTCGAGTTGTTGCCGTATCCAGTCCGAGTTTTTGTGAATCAGCCTGCTCACGTCGGCCAGCGTGGCGTCCCTTCCCTGCCGGATCGCAATGGCTTCCATGATCCGCTTGATCTGGCGAGCGTATTCCAACACCGTCGTCTCGGGCCGCAGTGCGTTGGCCTGTATCTGAATTGCCAGCACGTCTTCATCCGTGAGGTTGTGCTTGACGATGCACGGCATCATCGGACGCTGCAATTCGCAACACGCCGCCCGCCGATACATCCCGTCCACCACTTCGTAGTAGCCCGGCCTCCGCAGCGACGGTCGCACGCAGATGGAGTTGAGCGGCCCGACTGCCGCCAGCGAGTCCCGCAGTTCCAGGTACTCGACGGACTCCCGATTGACGATCCGCAAAACGACCCACGGCTCGACGATCTGGTCCAAGGGAATCTCACGAAACTCGTCGGGCTGATCTGGCATCGGTGCATCCGCGTCAAACTTAGACACCTACACATGACCCCAAAACTCGTCATTTTCCCCAGATTTTTTGGGGAAAACGCGATTTTCTGGGGTCATGTGTAGGTGTCTACGCGGATCAGTTTCGAGGGTCCGCGCCGAGTCGCGTTTATACGCTCAATCACGGATCAACGACGCGGCCTTCGAGAGACACCAATGCCCTTAGTCAGCGAAGCTCTCCGTAGTTTCCTCCACGCCCGCAAGACGCCGGCCAACGCCGATCTGGTGGATCGGTGCTCCATCGACATGGAAGTGCAAGTGAACGTCATGGCCGGCGACGGCGAGCCGGTGGCCGGGAAGAAATTCACCTGGACCAACGGCAGTGATACCTGGCACTCCATCCGCATCCCGAAGAACGCCGCCACGGACCCGACGTGGGAGGACTACAAGATCGGCTATCCCTTCGATCTGTACGCCGAAGGGATCGGCATGACGGGGTGGGACTGGAAGGCCCGCTGTTCACGGCACTTCGGCTACGACTTCGACGCCTTGACGGGCCACGCCCAGGGAATCGGCATCGAAGAGAAGGAATTGGAAAAGGTCAAGGAGGCTGCCTGCGCCTTGCCCTACGTCGAAGTCCGCCGCAGCACCGGCGGTGGCGGCGTCCACCTCTATGTCTACATCGACGACGCCGGCATCCCCACCGAGAACCATACCGAACACGCCGCCCTGGCCCGCTGCATCCTGGGGATGATGTCAGCCGAGGTGGGCTTCGATTTCGCCAGCGCAATCGACGCCTGCGGCCACGTCATGTGGATATGGCACCGCAAGATGTCGGCTGAGAACCACGGCTTGGAAATCATCAAGCAGGCCACGAAGCGATTGAGCATGGCCGATCTACCGGCCAACTGGCGTGACCATATTGAAGTGGTCAAGGGCCGGCGGGCAAAGATTCGGGTCAATGAGATCGCCGAAGACGATCAAGACCCCTTCGAGGCCCTGGCATCCAGTCAAAAGATCATCCCTTTGGACGACTCGCACAAGGCCCAAATCGAGGCCCTGATGCGCTCCGGCGCAACCACGCTCTGGGTCGCCGACCACCATCTATTGCAGACGCACACCACCGCGCTGCGAGAGTTGATGAAGGACAAGGAACTAAAACTGGTCGGCGTCTTCAAGACCAATTCCGAGGGGCGCGACCCTGCTACACCCAACTGCTTCCTCTTCCCGCTGCCCAGCGGGGCGTGGCGAGTCTACCGCTTCTCTCCCGGAATCGCCGAGGAGGATACTTGGACCCAGGACGGCCAGGGCTGGACCACCTGCTACTTCAACCGTTACCCGGACCTGAAGACTGCCTCTACGCTCTTCGGCGGCGTTGAGCGCGAAGAGGGAGGCTACGTTTTCTCGTCAGCCGAGAAGGCCATTCAAGCCGCCAAGACCTTGGGCGAAGAACTCGCACTGCCAAGGACAGATCGCAAGGTAACGCTCAAGGCCCACAAAGACGGCCGGCTGATCGTAGAGATTGAACGAAAGAAGGACGAAGACCCCATTGAGGGCTGGGAAGACAAGAAGAGCAAGTACGTCAAGATATTCACCATCAAAACGGACCCTAAAGAGGACGACCCACTCGATTTCAACGAGTTTGACAACATCGTCCGCTCCGTGGAGACGGCGGCCGTCGAGCACGCCGGCTGGGTAATGAAGAAAGGAAAGGAATGGGTCCGGCAACCATTCGTCAACGTCAAGATCGCCCTGCAAAGCCTGGGGCACCCGAAAACCGAAGCCGAAGAGATCATGGGCGCGGCGGTGGTGCGCGGCTGGCGACTGGTCAACCTGCCCTTCCGCGAAGAGTATCCCGGCGGCCGGCAATGGAACTTCAATGCCGCTCAATTCAAGTTCAAGCCCGCCGAATTGGCCGATGACGAAGTGCCCTGCCATCCGCACTGGGACATGATCTTCGACCACATCGGCCACGAACTTACGCCGGTGCTGCGCGAGTTGCCCTGGGCCATTGATTCCAACATCAGGACAGGGGCGGATTATCTTCGCGCTTGGGTGGCCTGCGCTTTCCGCGATCCTTTCCAACCCACGCCGTACCTGTTCTTCTTTGGACCGGAAGACTGCGGCAAGAGCATTTTCTTCGAGTCCCTTGGGCGACTGGTGACGAAGGGCGTAGCTCTCGCCAAGCGGGCGTTGACCACCGAATTCAACTACGAGTTGGCAAGCGCGATCATCTGCGCAGTCGAAGAGGTGGACATCACCAAGTCGCCCGACGCCTACGCCCGACTCAAGGAGTACAGCACAGGGCGATCCATCCTGATCCGCAAGATGCGATGCGACAGCTTCGAGCAACCCAACGCGACCCACTGGGTCCAGACGGCCAACAGCCCGAGAAACTGTCCCGTCTTTCCCGGCGACACCCGCATCACGGCCATCCAGGTCAACGATCTGCTGGAAGAGCAGAAAATCGCCAAGGCGAAGATGGAAGTGTTCCTCGATCAGGAGGCCCCGCACTTCCTCCACACGATCATGCACATGGACCTGCCGCCCATCATCGACCGGCTGCGGCTGCCCGTGGTGACGACCGCCAGCAAGCAGGCCATCCAGGAAGAGAACCAGACCGCCTTGGAGGAATTCATCTCGCAATGCTGCACGCGGACGCCGGACAAGCATACCTTGTTCGCGGAGTTTTACGACCGCTTCCAGCAGTGGCTCCCCGCCAACGAAAGGCACGTCTGGCCGAAGAAATCCGTCGCCAAGGACTTGCCCGCCCGCCATCACACCGTCTACGGCCACGCTCGCGCAACGTATGTTTCCAATCTGACCCTCAAGCCGGCGGAAAAGGAGAAGTCGTGACGCTTCGCATCTACCGATCCACCGGCTTCCTTTCACGCTCCATCGTGCGGGCCACATTGGTCGCCGAAGTCGAAACCGACCAATGGCCGGAAGACGAGGCCGCCTTCGCCGATGAATACGGCGGCGACATCATCGAAGAGACATCCCTGAACCCTGAAACCGGAGAAGACTATGAGTAGGTACGGCATGACAGACAGCGGCAAGCGGCAATCCTTCGGCAAGGGCATGGCGATCCGCGACACGGCGGACGACAAGCCCCGGCCCGACCTGATCTCGCCCTTCGCCGAAGAACGGCAAGGCCATTGGCTGCTGATGGGAGCCAAGAAGTACGCCGAGCGGAATTGGGAGAAGGGGATGCCGTTCTCGCGGTGTGTGGCCTCGCTCAAGCGGCACATCATGCGATTCCAGCAGGGCAAGCGGGACGAGGACCACCTGGCCGCGATCATGTTCAACGCGATGGCGTTGATCCATTACGAGGAAATGATCGAGCGCGGGCGGCTGCCGGCTGAGTTGAACGACATGCCGAACTACCAGCCGGCCATTGATCCGCGCCGCGTGAAGATTCGCAAGATGCGCAAGGGCACCAAGGAAATCAAGAATCCCCGCTACAAGAAGCGAGAGGAAGAACCGCCGTGGCTGATTCCATCGTCTATCCCGGCCTGGTCCATCTCAACGGCTGCCTGATGGCCGCCGTGGACCTGGAGACCACCGGCACGCGGCCCGGCTACCACGAGATCATCCAGATCGCCGTGGTCCCCTTGGATTCCGACTTCAAGCCCCTTGCCGACGTGCGGCCGTTCTACACGCTCGTCAAGCCCGAAGCACCCGGAGCGGGAGTCGGCCGGCGCGAAGCACAAGCACAAGATTCCGATGGACGGAACTCTTGCTCCACGCCCCGGAATCGGGCCAAGTGGCCGATTGGCTCTTCGACTGGTTCATGGCCCTGAAGCTGCCCTTCAAGAAGTGCCTCGTGCCGCTGGCGCACAACTGGGCCTTTGAGTCGAGCTTCTTGAAGGCATGGCTGGGCGTCGAGCAAACGGACCTGATCTTCCACAGCCACGCCCGCGACGGGATGCTCTACGCCATCAGCCTGAACGACAAGGCCGCCTTCGCGGGCGAGCCGGTGCCATTCCCACGGGTCGGCCTCGGTTCGATGTGTGCCAAGCTGGGCATCGTACGAACGCCAATCCGCACGACGCCTTGGCCGACTGCATCGCCGAGGCAGAGGTCTACCACACCCTGCTGCGGATGTTCTGAGGACGCTGCCATGAGCCGACTCTGGACACGCGACGCGCCAAGCTGAACATCGTGAACACCAATCCCCACGACGCCCTGGCCGATTGCTTAGCCGAAGCCGAAGTGTACCACACGCTGCTGCGGATGTTCTGAGGAGGCTGCGATGGGACAAGTCTGGACGCGAGCCAAGTGGAATGACATCATCCAGCGGGTCAACGACCTCATTGTACCGTGTGACTATGCGGACTACATCGACCCGCTCCCCGAAGTGCCGGCTGGCCATATCTGGTCCATCCAGGACATCTCGGCCATCCGCAGTCGGCTGGCATGGATGTGTCGCAATGCGCCAGAGGATTGGATCGAACCACTGCTCAAATGGAGGCAGGATGTCATCGACGAACTCAACGACGCCCTCGCCAATTGCGACTGTGGCTGCACCCAGGCCCTCGTCGATGACATGCGATCCATCCACGGGATGGCGTCTTACGTCCCCCGCACGGAAGGGGCGGCCCACTTGGACCACAACGAATGGTTCGTCGGAGAGCCAGACAATCACTGGCACTTCCAAGACATCTACCGGAAGGACTATGACTTCACCGAGGCAATCGGCGGGGGCTACGGATGCAAGGTATGCACGGCGTAGGGCACACCGTCAAGTTTCATCTCGAATGGTGGTACTGGCCCTGGGAAGGACCGATGCAACTCCTACTCAATCGAGGAAGCGATAGGGTATGTCCAATGCAATTGCGACGGCGAGGTTACGAGTGCGCCGTCCAGCACGTTCATCTATCCATTTCCCGTGGACTACCGGCTTCTGATGACACCCAGCGGATGGTCGTACACGGTCTGGGACTCCGCAGGCGCGGGGTGTTGCTGAACGAAGGGATCACTATGACTTTTCCTGCGTGTCCCTCGGCATTTGACTCACGAACGCCGACTGGCCGGGTGGTCCATCGCGTCTGTCTTGACGAAGAGAAACCGACCTATCGACTGGCGGTGACGGCCCGAGCGTGTAGGCTGTGCCAAGTCACCGAAAACCAACGACGCCGAGGTCAAGCCAAGATGCCCCGGCGGACGACGCCGCCGCCCGAGACGCCCGGCCTCGTGCGGCGAACGCTCTCGTATGCCGAGGCGCTGATCGCGTGGACGGCGGCCGGTCGGCCCGAGCGTTCCGACAAGGAAGTCGAGCAGATATTCCACCAGTATCTGCAAGCCCTGCCAATGGTTCGACCGCGCCGACAAATCTGCCGGGGCTGCGGCTGCCGCGTGGCCGACACTGGATTCGCCGTCACCAACAAGATCAAGATGGCCACGGAACACTGCCCGCGAAACCTGTGGTGAAGCCCATGCCCTGCGACTGCCCCGACGACCAACCCCGGCCAATGCCGACCGGCGGCTGCAACTACCTCGTCTACTCCGGCGGCCCGCTGACGAGCTTCTATCGCCTCGTCGAGCAGGCCATCCCCGACGTGGAACTGGTCCACGGGCGGCCCACCGTCCACCCGGACGGGTCGCTCGAATTCCCCGGTCCGCCGCCGGCGCTTCCCGGCTATCGGCAGCAAGGCCCCCGCCTCTATCCCGCCTGGCCGCCCTGCGCGCTACGGATGCTCAGGGTGCAGGTCGTTGATGGCGTGCTGAGCATCGCAGGCATCTGCGGCAATCCGGCGGCGGAATCGTTCAGCCGCGAGATCGCTGGGGACCGGTGCAGAAAGTGCCCTACTCGCCAAGACCCTGGATGACGGACGCCCCTCGCGGGCCTTCACGGGTGCGGGCAGACGAGGTGAAAGGACACTCTGCCGCTGAAATGTCCAACGACACTCAGCAATCCGTCGCCTTACCGCGCGAACCTTCGCTGGCCTGGGCCTGTCTCACACGGGAGGGTATACTTGTTGGTGTAGAGTAACGTGCCAGCCCGCGACCACAATTCCCACTTGGCGTGCGCGGTCCGTATGGCTCACCGGAAATGTGCGATCGTGGAAGAGACCACGCCGCTCATCAACATGAGCAACGAGACGGGACTCAAGTCTTGCACTGAGGTAGCACGTGTTGCCATCAAGGACTTTGAAATGGTCTTCTTTCCATCGCAGGAGATCCACGACCGCTTGCGTGTAGAGCTGGCCGGGGTTTTTGTTGACCGCTCGCTGAACGCCCCATATCTTTGGCTGGTGGCAAAGCTGCCGATGAACCTGATCCGCGAGATCAGGGCTGGGGCTGAAGTGGCGATTCTTGTGTGGATTGTCGAAGTAGAGGGCAATCTGATCCCTGCGTTTGGACTTAGGGTCTACGATGACCGGGCAGCGCCGCGCACCTTTTTCGGCTGCTGTCGAAGTGATGAGGAGGCCGCGGACTTGCGCGATTTGCTTGCGGCGGGCAGCTTTCCGCTGCAAATCCACAACGAGAACTTCCTCCCGCTTCTCTCTGCGGAGTGCAAGTGCGATCCCGAACAGGCCAGCGCCATTATCGGTGCGGTGCCATCGCCGCTCTACCCAGATGAGCAGGGGTATCAACTTCGGGGAGCGAGCGAACGACGCGATCGAGCACCTGTTGGCCGGTAACGCCGACCCTCGGATCAAGAGTTCCTGTATCCTGCCGTTGACTTTCGATACGGTGGAGATATTCGCGATCCATGTCGCCGGCAGCGGAGATATTTCCCTCGATGATCCAGATGAGGGCAACGAACTTGAACGTTTGACGTTTCAGGCTTTCGACTCGCTTTTCCCATTCGGCGACGTTCCACAGTCCCCAGGTGGGTGAAGGAAAGAAAATGCGCGAGCTATGCGAACGTGCTTGCGGTCTCCGGGTCCGGAAGTCGATAACGAGGGCGTCTTCGTAATTCAGAACAAAGTTGCATCGCGCATTTCCCGAGGGCCTCGGAGAAAGACCGCTCGGCGGGCAAAGTCGATCCAGAAGAACATCATGGATGGGATCGGCCAGTTGGAAGGTGCCATCAAGGTCCTCCGCGCACGGGGAGACGATCTATCGCGCCGATGGCACGCCTGTCGAAACCGATCCGCCGGAGTTGGCTGGCCAAGTCGTGCCGCTCAATCTACGAGAGAGAGCTGCCGAGGTCGGTCAGGGCATTGTCCTGATCTCCGATATGCACGAAAGGTGGATTGGGAGGCGGTCTTCTTCTCCCTGGGTAAAGTCTTCCTTTCGACGCGGTACTACTGCCATGTTCTCGATCTTCAGGAACTGGCCGCGGCTGATCGCACACTCGAAGCACCGCCCAGCAGTTTTGGAAGACTTGCTCCTTCGCCGAGGGGCGGAAATGCTCAGGAACAAGACTGCATTGCTACGATTTCATTTCGTCGGCGGTAAGTATTGAGCGAACGGGCTACGCCGCGCTTATTGGTAGAACTGATGCGTGGCCATCCCCTGGCGATCCGCCTGGGAGGTGAGCAGCTTGAAGACCTTGCAGTCGGCGAAGTCCACCAGCTTGCAGCGGGTGACGTGGACGCCGAACTGCCGCAACTCGCGGCGGGTCTCCTTTGTCAGAGTCTTCGTCAGCGATTCATCCCTGATCCCCGCCATGATCTCGTCGTAGGTGTGCGTGGCAATCACGCGGACCACGGCGGATTGCGTCAGGTCGTTGATCGTGGTGTCCACGTCCCAATTCAGCTTGCCGATGGCCCGCACGGGATCGGGAATCCTGTAGACCACCAGCGTCTTGACGACCACCTTCTTGCCGTCCTTCGTCGCCATCACCTGATCGGGAATGGCGAGCGTCTGGCGGGCGGTCACGATCACCTCCACGTCGGTCGTCAAGGGCCAGTAGACGTGCAGCCCCGGCACGAGCAGCTTGACGTGCTTGCCCCGCACCCACGCAATCCCGCCGTGTGTGGCCCGCACGATCAAGATGCGCGGGAACAGTTGAAAAATGGCCTGGAACAACTGATTCAGCCAAGCAAACGCGCTTTCCATCCGATGCTCCTCCCAAGAAATGCAACGTGCCCAGGTGAGTGTCCACCTGGGCACGTTGTCCAACCGCACTTGCCGCACTTACCTATTCAGTCCTGCAAAAACGCCGTTCCCGCGCCGAACTTCTCGATTTCGTCGTCGTACTGGAAATGGAACTCGTGCTCTCCATCCTCCTGCGTCCCAGATGGAAACATCCGTGCGGATCGCCAGATAGTCGTCGCCATTCTTGAGCACGTCGGACAACGGCTGCCCGTCCTCGTGTTCGTCGTCCGCCACCATCGCCAGCCGATCAATGGTTAGCTTGCCGTCCTCGTTGATGCCGTGGAGGATCGACGACAGGTAGGCGAACTTGGTTTCATTGCCGGACGTGTCGAGAATCTTGGTCTTGTGAATATCGACCGTAATCTGGCTCGACGAGGTGGCGGCCGGCGTAATCGCCGGCAGGCTTCGCCGCGAATACGTCCGTAGATTGAGCCGGGGCTTCGAGCCAGTTTCCAACTCGGCGTAGGTCGATGGGTTGCTGACGGATTGAGCGGTGAAGCCAACATCAGTCGGAGTGCGGCTGCCCCAATCACTGTGCGCCCCGAAGATCACGTTAGGACCACCAATGAAGACTCCGCCGCTGCCAGGGTCAACTACGACCTGTCCCACTGGCAGATCGCCCGCCGCACCCATTCCGACGCCACCGCCTCCCGCGTTGCCCGCCGCAATGTCGGCAGCCGGCGGCCAGGTGGTCGTCTGCGGCAATGCCGCCGGCCAGAAGAAGGGATACTTCTCCATCGTGCCCGCCGCCACCGGCAGCAGGCACTCGAAGTCCACGCAGTTTTCCGCCGAGTTGTAGTTAGCCTTCTCGACAATCGCCAGCACAGGACCATTCGCCACGTAGGGCTGGCCGAAGTCCAGCGTCACGGCGTCGAAGGTCTCCAGGTTCAGCTTGTTCAAGAAGGTCTTGAACTTGATTCGCTTCCAAGTGGTCGCCTTGCGGATCAACCAGAACGTACGCACACTTGTACACGATGTCCGGCTGGTTGTAGATGTAGAAGTCGTATTCCTCTTCCTGGGTGCCGTACTTGGCGACGTTGTGCCGGAGGATGATCGTTCTCTCATTGGTATCCTGCTTTCGATCCGACTCGGCCGCCCAATACATCCGCCACCGGACCTTCATCTTCGTCACCAAGTCCTCGGTCGGCGTCAACTCCACTTCGATTCCCTTCTCGGCGTCGATGTCGCTCACCGTTACGGTGTCCACCGGCGTCGGCTCCTCGGGCAAGTATTTCAGGTGAAACACCCCGTCACGAAGCCAGATCGCGCATCGCGCCTGAAAGGCGATGTCCTGCAAGACCTGCACGATGTTCGACCGCTCTTGGAGCACGAAGTTTGCCGGAAACGGGCTAGAGCTTCGTGTGAACATGGCCGAACGACGCCCCATCCCAAGTCAAGTCCGTGTACGTCTCGATCAAGTGTTCAAGAATCGAGACGACATTCGAGCCGACGCTGGAATGAAAAGTCACGTAGAGATCGTCGCTCCAACCTTGATCGGGGATGCTACTCAACGCCTTGTTGAGCACCACCTGCACGGCGATCACCGACCCGTAACTCCGCGTCTCGACCGTATAGAGATCGCGTCGGCACGTCCACCAACCGCCGCTCGCCGGGAAACTGCTTGTAGGCTTTGACCGCCCAGACGTTGCCGGGCACGATGGAGACAACGTAAGTCACCGGCATGTCGCTGGCGACCTCCACCGTCGCGCCCGGCTCGACCCAGAAGTGCTGGGCCACCGGCTCAGTGTCCATCTGATTGACGGTGGCGTTGGTGTTGGTAATCACTACGCCCTGGTCGATGATCTTGTTTCCCTTGGGCCACCCGTCGCCGCAGCCGTTGGGAACCTCGTCCTCGTAGCGATAGTAGCTCACCTGCGTCGGCTCCAGGCAGATGGCCGGCTCCTCGGTCTTCGCGGCATAGACGGTCGCCGCCGCCGTGTCATTCTCCGGGTGCTGGCGGCTGTCCACATGGAACCGATCACCGTCGAAGCTGCCCGGTGAACAAGCCGCCATTGATGTTCAACGTCAAGGTCCGATGCTGGGGAAAATCCTCGCCGCCCAAGATGCGGATGGGATTCTCGCCCTCCCCTTGGGCATCGGCCTCGTCGATCTGCTGCTGCCGGCGGGCCAGGGCGCAGGCCCGTTGCTTGTCGCGGCGGGCCACGGCCTGCGAAATCTGCCCGTTGAGCGAGTCGATCTGCTCCTGAAGCTGCGTGGCCTTCTCGGCGTCCACCGGCGGGTGGAACGAGGGTGCCCAGCACTCCTTCACCTTCCGCAGGTGGCTGATCTGAATGAGCATTTGCAGCAGGCTCATGGTGAACTGCGAGTCGTCGGCACCGTCCGACAGACTGGCCCACAGGTCCATGCCGCTGAGGATGCCCACCCCAGTCAAGGTCACACCTGTGACCGCCTTGCTGATCTGCAAGGCGGGATAATCCATCACGGTGCCGAAGATCATCGGCCACGCCTTGCCCACCAAGTCCGCCGGCAGATAAGGGAACTGGCCCTCTTCCGCGCTGAAGCCGATCTCCCTGTCTTCAAGCTGCGAGAGGATCGTGAACTTCACCGTGCGGTCCCGCTCGCTCCAACTGATGGGCGAACTGACCTTGCCGCTGAACAAGAGGAACTTGTCGGCCAGATCGAGGCCGGTGAAATACTGGTAGACCCGGCAGGTCCGCTTGTGAACGTCGTGGGTGTCGAAGATCGCCTTGATCGAGCCGTCCGTGTCGTCCAGCGTAACGGCCAATTCCTGCGAGCCGCTGCTGTTGCTCACGTTGACGACGTTATCCAGGTCGCCAACCTCCACGATCCGCCCGGGAATCGTCCCCACGGTGCGGTCGGCATAGTGCGACGTGCTCCCGGCCACCCAATCCACCTCGATGATGGTGATGGGTTCGTTGCCGTAGCGGGTCGCCAGTTTCGCCAATCCGGCTGCGGAGATGTTTCTCATTGCTCGACTCCCTCGAATTCCAGTTCGATCATCTGGGCCTCGCCGCGCGGCATCGGGCTGATCGCCGGCCCGGCCTTCTGGGCGGTGTCGAACTCGAACGGATTGTTCGTGAAGACGCCGATCCAGACCCGCCCGTTGTGGTCCACGATCCTCACGGCCGAGGCGAAGTAGGCGAAGAGGAAGGCCCGCAATTCGAGGGCCTTGTTGCGCATCAGCCGGAAGGACCACTTCAGCTTCCGCCGGTCGCCCTTCCGCTTGACGTAGGTGTAGCGCGTGCCGTCCATCGCCGTCTTGCGGGTCACGGCGGCCGTCAAGCCCTCCTGGTCGCTGAACTGCGGATTGGGCAAGAGCGTCGTGGTCTGCAAGAGCGGATAGGGGGCTTGAAGCGTGAACATGGGCCTCTCCTCGCCAAAGGACTACGCCGGGACCAACTCACCCTCGAACTCGAAGCTGGCCGAGAACCTGTCTCGGCCGTCCTGGACGACCGGATCGGTCGGCGTGGTAATCACGCCGGTCCAGTAGCGGTGCTCCCAGTCGTAGACACCGACCTCCTCGCCCAGATGGGCGTCCAGGAAGGCAAGTAACTCCTGGGCCTGGTCGCTCGCGCAGGCCGGAGAAGTTCACCACGAGGGTCTGAATCTTCGGCCACATCGGATCGGCGAAGACGATCGAGCGTGCCGCCACGAGTCTCCCGCAGCACGCGGTTGAAGCCGAGCCGATCCTTGTTGCCGAAATTGGGTGTCCGCAGCGTCACCGAATCGGTGACGGTGCCGGTGGCCGGATAGACCAACTGGAACGGGACCGTGACGCCGGGGCGCGGACCCTCAAGCTCAAGCGGCGGGGGCGTGGGCGCTCCCGGCGCTCCGTCACCAACAAACGGGTGATACCGCTGGAGGATGCCGGCCGAAACCAGGTAATAGGTCGCCGACTGGCCCAGGTTGAGCGCCGAGGCCGCGCCGCGCAGGCCGCTGCGGGCGACGGCCGCCTCAGCCGTCAACTCCAACGCCGACCGGACCAGCTTGCACTTATCGACCGTCGCGGTCTGCGTGAACGCCAGCCAAGTGCCGGCATTTCCCAGCTGGTTGGTGCGGATTTCGCCCAGCAGGTCCAGGACGCTTTCGGCCGACACGTCGATGGCCGTCGCCTTGACCCGGACGACCGATGCCGACTGGCCCAGCGGGATCGGCTGGCTCACGGCCAGGGATCGCGGCAGGGCCACGCTCGCGGCATCTTGCAAACCCTCGATCCGCTCGACCATCTTGTCAAGCTCGGGATCGTACTCCTCGGTGACGGTCTGGACCGGCGACTCGGCCGCCACATACCACGGCCGCGCGGTCTGCTCCGTCTGCGCCAGGGCGACGGTGCTCTGGGCCGGCCAGCTTCCGCACGACCGACTTCGCCGTCGAGCCCAACTCCCACAGAGAATCAGTCCCAGGCCCACGCCGGCCGCGCGACCGCACAGGCCGCCGCGGTGCCCAACTCGACCGCCGACTCGGCCGCTAACCGGCGTGGGGACAACGTGAACGCACGTCGCCGCATCCGTCAGGTCCAGCACGCTTTCGGCAGCGGCAGCCACGAGTTGTTGCGCCCGGCCGCCACGGTCAGGCTGATCGCGGACTCGGCCGCCACGTCGATGACGGCCGGCAAGACCCGCGCCGCCTCGGCGGAGATCGCCAATGCGCTCTCGGCCGCCACCGCCCGCACGGCCGTGAAGTCCGCCGTGGCTTCCAAGCTGATCGCGGACTCGGCGCTGCCGCTGACGAGGTTGTTGCGGGCCGCCGCATCCACCAAGGCCAGCGTGCTCTCGGCCGCCGCCGCCCGCGCGACGGTGAAGTCGGCCGCCACGTCCAGACTCAGCGTGGACTCGGCCGCCGCCTCGATAAGCTGGCCCGCCGATGTTGGCCGCCGCATCCGTCAGAGTCAGCGCGCTCTCGGCCGCCACCGCCCGCACGACCGTGAAGTCCGCCGCCACGTCCAGGCTGACCGCCGACTCGGCACTGCCGCTGACGAGATTATTGCGGGCCGCCGCATCCGTCAAGGCCAGGTGCTCTCGGCGCTGCAAGCCGACGCCCGCGCCGCCTCGGCCAGGTCCGACAAAACGAGCCGCGCTGGAAGCCGCGTGCACCCAAGCACGGTGCTGGTCGCCGCCTCGCTCGCAAGCGCCAAGTCGCTCTCGGCGTCGGCGTAGACGATGTTGGCCCCGCCGCCGCCCTCTTCCTCGCCCAGGGCAGGCCGCATGTTGCCCAGGAGCGAATTGAGCGTGCCAAGCTGCCCGGTCTGGTCGCCGGTCTCCGGCCGCGCTTCCTCGGCACCGGCGAACGCCGGCTGCACGACGCCAAGCTGGGCGTCCCGGCCGCCCAAGACCCAGGCCGGAGACAGGTGGGGCGCGAACGTCGGCGCAGGGTCCGCCGTCTGGGCGATCGCCAGCACGCTCTCGGCCGAGAGGTGAATGACCCCGGCGCCGACCAGCCCACCGAGGCCGGGGACCAGATCGCCCAGTTGCCCGCCGAGCCGGCCGCTCTGGGTGGTAATCGTCGGGCAGCGGCGGCATCGGCACCGGCAAAGGCCAGTTCGCGTGTCGCCCAGTTGGGAGTCTTGACCGCCCAAGGCCCAGGCGGGAGACGCATGAGGCGCGAACAGGCCTCGCAGGGTCCGCCGTCTGCGCAGCGGCAAGCACGCTCTCGGCCGCAAGGTGAATGACGCTCGCGCCAATCACCCCGCCGAGGGCGAGAACCATGTCTCCCAACTGCCCGCCGAGCCGGCCGCTCTCGGTCGTGACCGAAGGCGGCGACGGGTCCGCACCGGCAAACGCCAGTTGCAGATTCGCCAGTTGGGAATCGGCGGTGCCTAGCTTGCCGGTCTCGGCCATCGCTTAGCTCTCTTCCCAGTGGACCAGGGACAACGAAACGGGCTGAGCACTATTCTGCGGGTCGATGTAGATGCCGACCTCATTGGGATAGGCGTAACTCGTTAGCGAGATTTCATACGCCATGATCCAGTTCACGCCGTCCATCGAGTAGTAGACCTGCTTGTTGTCGCCGACAATCTGGAATCGGAACCAGAGAAGGCGTTGGGGGCCAAACCAAGTGTCCCAACCGCCGCCGGTCGATTTGACGGTCGGCGACGAATAGACGTTGCGTTCAATCGCCCATGTGGACGATCCCAAATACACGCCGAAGGTGTGAATGTTACCATCGCCGCTTCCGCCGTTTTGACGGAAGCAGAAGCCCATGCGGGGCGTGTCGTCCCCGATCCCGTTGAAAAGAAACGCCATCGTCAGCGTTGCCGGCCATTGCGGCGCGGGCCGGACATAGAGGCGAAGCTGGGGATCGGTGCCATCGAGATCGGGGTCTTCCAGGACCAGCCGGCCGTCGATGGGCGTCACCGTGGCGTTGCCCTGGTTGACCCACGACCAGCCGGTCTCGGGCGGCGCTTTGAGCCGCCGGTACGGCCCGTACTTGTGCCAGGCCGCCCCGTCGTCGTATTCCAGGAAGAGGCCGTCCGTGGGCAGGAACAGCCGTCCCTTGACCCCGGCGGCGGGCTTGTTGTCGTAGATGTCCGAGATGAAGCGGTTGGCGACCCGCGCCTCCAGGCCGCCCTTGGTCAAGCAGGTGAATGACGCTCGCCCCGCTGGCGTGCGTGGCCGCCGTGGTGCCCTCGGCCCCGCGCGTGATGGTGAAGGTCTTGCCCGCCACGCCGGTGACAATGAGGATTTCGCCGTCGATCTTGATGCGGAAGTTCCCGGTGTCCGGGAACGCCGTGGCATCAATGACCGTGCAACTCGTGGCGGTCGACGCTGGTAATTGCGGCCGACAGCGTGGTAACGGCCTGATTGGCAAAGGTTTCCATTAGTATTCCTTCCAGTGCAGAAAGGTTGCCCCTTGATTCTGGGCAGGGGTGGTTTGCTGGGCGCGCAGACCAAATCCCGATCTGGGTCGGAGTCAGGTAGTCCGTTCGAGCGAGGCTGACCATCTGCGACCACGAACAGCCGTCCGCCGAAATCGAAATCTTGCGGTTGGTGTTGTCGTCCTCGTACTTGATCCACAGCAGATTCGATTCGACCAGGTGGAGGTAGCCGCTGCCCCGGCCAGCCTGTGACGGCAGTGCTCGATCCCGTGGGGCTGGGATAGCTGTGGCCAGCGACCTTGTAGTCGTCCGTAAGAATCCCGTAGGCTTGCAGCTTGCCCGATACATGGTCGCGGATGCAAAGCCCGGCACCTGCGTAACTCCCGGTGTTGGGAGAAGGCAGAAACACCAACGCCATTTCCACGGTGAACGGCGGGCTGGGATAGGCCTTCACCCTCGCCCGCACGTTGGTGGCGGAGATGGTGCGGCGACTCAAACCAGATCGCCCCTTTGTTGTCCGCAATGGTCGCCGAGCCTTGGTTCACCCAGGTGGGGAAGTCCGAGGCTTGGGGAGGGGTCATGGGCCACAAAGGGCCGAACTTCTCCCAGGCCGAGCCGTTGTCGCGCTCGATGAACACGCCATCGGTCGGCAGGAAGAGGCGGCCGGGCATGCCGGCAGCGGGCTTGCTGGCGTAAGCGTCCCGGACCACGAGATCGTTCTGGTCGTGGGCATCCAGCGCGCCGACCGTCAAGACGTGACGTACGGCGGCACCGTTGTCGTGCGACGTGGGACTCGTCCCCTCCTGGCCGCGCACGACGGTCAGGTCCAGGCCGCTCACGGCCGTGACCTTCATAATCTCGCTGTCCACGAGGATGCGGAAGTCGCCGCCGGTGAAGCCCATCGCGCTGGCCACGGTGATGACGTCGTGGTCATCGTCGATCGCGCCGTTGAGCGTCGTGCTGGCGAGGTTCTTGAATTGCTCGGCCATTAGGATTCCCTCCAATGCAAGAAGGAAATGACTCGCGGCATGCGTAGGTGTTCTTCCAGCTATTGGCGAACACGCCGACTTGATCGGCCGTGAGAAACACCGTCCGGGACTCGGCGGCCTGGATAGGCTGAAACCTGACGCCATCGCCAGAGACTTTGACCATCCGGTAGGTGCCGTCGTCCGAGAAACGAATCCACAGCGGCCAATGCCAGGCGCACGTACTGAAATCCACGCACGCCGCTGGCAAGCGTCGTGGGATTCGTCCATCTGCGCGTACTGGAACCGGAACGGATAGCTGTTGAAGCCGAAGCCGTAGGTGAGCAGCTTGCCCGAACCGCTCTCGCGCCAGCAGATGCCAAATTGCGGAATCGCCGTACGAGGTAGTGTAGACGGGGCTTTGGGCCAGCATGGCGACGGTAATCTCGTAAGGGGTCGCCGGCGCGGACTTGACCAAGAGCCGCAGATTCTCGCCCGACGCCACGCTCGGCGTTGTCCAGGACCATCATGCCCTTCGTGTCCGTCGACCGTCGCAGTCCCCTGGTTGACCCAAGTGAAATCGCCGCTGACCGGCGGCGTGAAGCGGTGATAGGGCATCCGCTCCCAATCGAGGCCGTTGTCGCGTGCGACATAGCCCTCGGTCGGCAGATAGAGCCGCCCCGCCTGCCCGGCCGCATCGCGGTTGGCGATCGCGCCGGTGGCGAACTGCTCGATGTCCCGCTGGGCCAGGGCACCGGCCGTGAGGACGTGGAAGACGGCGGCGTCGGCGTCGTGGCTGGCGGCGCTGGTTCCCTCCTGCGCCCGCGTGACCGTGAAGGTCTTGCCCTGCACGTCCGTGACCAGCATGATCTCGCTGTCGACGATGATGCGGAAGTTGCCGCCGGTGGGGAATCCGACAGCCGACTTCACCGTCAAGGCGAGATCATCGTTGTCGATGGCGGCGTCCAGCGAGGAGAGGCCGCCGTTTGCAAATCGTTCGTAGGCCATCGTGATTCCTCACAGAAGGGAGAAAGAAGGCCGAGCGGGGCTTCTTGGAAGAGCCCCGCCCGACCTGTGGCGAGGGAGTCTCCTGTTACGCGCTGACGGTGTACGTCACCTTCAACTGGTCCTCGGCGTTGACCGGCACGTCGCCGGTGCCGAACAGGGCCGTGGCCCAGAGCACGGCCGCCGGCCGCTGGTGGTCGCCCTTGTTCTGGGCGTTGGCGATGCCCCGCCCACCAGGAACAGGCCCTTGACGGTCCCGCTGCCGGTGATGTCGAAGACCACCGGGCTGCCGTTGGTGATGGCCTGGCCCGAGGCCGCGCCCTCCGTCCACTCGGGCCGGGTGCTGGCGCTGCCGCCGTTGCCGGCGTCGGTGTAGTCGGTGAACTCGTCCCAGCCGTTGCCGGCCTGGTCGATGTTGGCGTAGGTGTCCGTCGGCGGCCAGCGCGCGATAGCCGCTGTTGTCGATCAGCCCCAGCCACCAGGTCGTGATGGCCGAGACGCCGTGGAACATCACGTCCAAGAGCTTGTTCTTGCCCTCGTTGGCGATGCCGTTGGGGAACTCGTAGTGGCCGATCTTCTCGCCCTTGCGGAAGTGCTCGACCACGAACCGGCCACGCGGTTGAAGCTGATCTTCGCTCTTGCGGGCGCGGACCATGCTGCAACCCGCCGTTCTGGCCACGTTCATTCGACTGACGCTCATGGGTTTTCCTCTCGTCTTACAAAAGGGGTTACAGGGTCGCCGTGCCGCGCCGCAATTCACGTCGCAATTCGGCGGCGATGGACCTAGCCGTCTGGCGGCTGGTTCCGCCGCCGGTTACAGATCACGTTGATGTCACCGATGTTGGTGACGCTGCCGCCCTCGCTGCGGTAGACCGGCTGAACGCCGGCATTGATGGCGGTCAGTTGCGAGGCGAACTTCCGCGCCGAGGCGGCGTTGATGACCACCTCGCCCGGCGAGAGCATCGCCGGAATCACGTCCGTGCCCTGGGGCCTGCCGCCGGTGGCCAGGAAGTTCCACGCCTTGCCGCCGTGCGCCGCCGTCATGGCCGGCGCTTGGACGCTCCACGAGGCCGTCGCCGCATCCCACATGGCGTCGGCCATACTCTGGGCCTGGCTGACCAGCCCGCTCATGTCGATCTGCGAGACCTGGTTGAGGGCCTGGCCGGCGGCCTGGCCGCTGGTCTTCGTCTCGCCCGTGCTCTCCTTCGCCTTCCGGGCCGCCTCTTCGACCGCCTTCAAGGCGTTTCCATAGCCGGAGCGCAAAGTCTCGGCCTCCTCGGCCCCGCTTCGCAGGGCCTCCATGCCCTTGAGCTTGGTTTTGACATCCTCGCTCGCCTGGACTGCCCCTGCCGCCGTTGCTCTCGAACGCATCCAGGGCCGCCTTGCTCTCCTCGCTCGGCTTGAGCACGCTGAGATACAAGTCGTAGGCCCGCTTAAACTGCTCCAACTCCTCGGTCGAGATTTTCGCGCCGGGCTTCGTGAACGGGGCCATCGCCCGGATCAGTTCCTCGCGGGCCTGCTTGACCACCGGGACGTTCGCCACATGGCCGGTGAACCGCTCCCATACCCCGCCCAGCGATGCGCACGTCGGCCACCCAGCCCACGCTCACCCAACGGTCGGCCGCCGCAAGGGCCTCCTTCCGCGAGCGTTCCAGCTTGACATTGGCCGATCTCCAAGGAATCGCCTAGCTCCTGATACTTGCTTGATGGTCTCGGCCGCGTTCTGCGCCGCTGGCTGATGTACTGCTCCGCCTCCTCGGCGCGTCATTCCCTCGGTGGCTTTCCAAATCTCGGGACTGGTAAGCCGCATCCACTCGATCATCAGCCGGACCGGGCCGACGCCCTTCTCGATGTCCGCGCGGAACTTGGCGAAGGTCTCGGGAGCCGCGTACAGTTCCTTGACTTCCGCCTCCGAGACGCCGCCCTCAATGGCCATCGTCACGCGGCGCTGAAGCTGGTCGAAGGCCAACAGATCGGCCACGTCGGCTTTCTTGCCGCCCAGCCACTCCTCGCGGAACTTGCCGATGTTTTCATTGAGCCGCTTCTGCTGCTCCGCCAACTCCTTGGGCGACTTGGCCCCTTGCTTGTCGAAGGCTTCCAGGTCGGTGAGGATGGCCTTCATCAGGGTCTTCATCTCGTCGAGCCGCTTCTGCTCCTTGGCGGCCTCGTCCGCCAGCTTCTGCGCCCGCGTGGCTTGCAGCGTCTCCAACTGCTTCTCGGCCTTGATCTGCGCGTCCAGGTTGTACAGGACGCTCCGCTCCGCCTGGTATTGAAGCCAGGTGTTTTGCGTCTGCCCGGCCAGCGCGGTCCCCTCGTCGAGATACGCCTTGGCCCGCTGCTGGATCGCCTTGCGCGCGGCGCACGTCGTCCTCGCTCTGCGCCTTGGCGAGCGTTTCGTTGGCCAGCTTTTCCAAGTCCCAGCTTCGACGCAGGGTAGCCAGCGCCTCCTGCTCCGTGCTCGAGATTCAGCTTCTTCTGCCGTTCCTTGAAGCGCTGGTCGTCGGCCTGGGCCTCCAAGGTGGCCCGGCGGTTCTGCGATTCCTGCACGATCCGCAGGGCGGCGTTGGCGGCATTGCGGTAGGCGGACACCACGCGCTCCTGCGCGGCGACCATCGACTGCATGGCCTGCCGGTTGCTCTCGATGATCGTCTTGTTCTTCTCGCGCAGGTCGTCCAGGGCCTTGAAGTAGTCCCGGCGGATCGCCGCCGCGCGGTTCGCCCAAGCTGCGTTCTCCTCCTCCATCTTCTTCTCTTCGACCTCGCGGAGCTTCCGCAGTTCCTCCTCCTTGTCCTTGATGTACTGCAACGTCGCCTCGTGCTCGACTTGCGCGAGCCGGCGGGTCTCGTTGATCGACTGGGCCGTCAAGTAGGTCTTGCCGCCAATGAACAGCCCGAGCGCCGCCGAGATGCCCATGAGCGTCCAGCCCACCGGCCCCAGCGTGTAGCCGAAGGTCATAAAGGCCATTCCCAAGACGCCCAAGGCGGCCACAACCGGCATCACGCCGAAGGCAATCGCCTGGAGCGCGGCCGAAAGGTGGTCGGCACCGCCGACCAACTGCATCATGCTCCCCAGGGCGCGAGTGATGGCGGAGCCGAAATCCTGGGTCAAGTTGATCTTCAGCCGCATTGATCTGGCTGGTCAGCTTCTCGGCGTCGGTGCTGGTGAACTGCTTGAACACCTTGTCCAGCGCCTCGGGCGTGGAAGCCTCCATCGCCTTCATGGCCTCTTCGACCTGCTTGGCCCCCTCCCCGGTCAATCGCAATTCGGCCGTCAAGGCGCGGACATTGCGGAACGACTTGGCGATCTCCGAAGCCATGTCGCCCGAGGCGTCGGCGACCGCTTGCAGGGCACCCTGGAAACCCTTGGCCTGGATCAACTGCTCGGCCGAGGCGAAGCCCAACTCCCGAAGCACCTTCTTCATGTCTTCGGAAGGCTTCAGGAAGCCGGTCATGGCCCCGCGCAAACCCGTCACCGTCTTGTGGGCGTCCATGCCGCCGATGGTCATGGCGACCATCGCCGAATTCAATTCGTCGAGATTGACGCCCAATTCCGAGGCGATGGGCATGACCTGCCCCATCGTGTCGGCCAGTTCCTTGCCACGGACCCGCCCCAAGCGGATCGTGGTAAAGAACTTCGACGCTGCGGCCTCGGCCTGGCTGTCCGCCATGCCGTAGGCGTTCAGGGTGCCGGTCAAGAGCATGATGGCGCTCTGGAAGTCCATCACGCCGACCCGCGCCAGCTTCACCGCCGCCGCCATGACGTTGGCCCGCTGCGACACGCCGGTGAACTGGTTGGAGATCGTCTGGTACAGGCCCTCGGTGCTCTGGGCCAAGGGGATGTTGAACTGCTTGGCGAACTCCGCCGCCTCGCTGGTGAGCGAGGTGAAGGTGCCGCCGATCTGCGGAGCAATCGTCTGGATTTCGGCGATGTGCTGCTGGAACTCGATGGACGCCTGAACCGCCTCATGGAGGGCGTCCCGAATCTGGCTCATGGCGCGGACGATCATCTGCGTCATTACGATGCGGCCGAGCGTCTGCCAACTGATCGTGAAACTCTCGGCCTTCTTCTTGCCCTCGTCGATGGCGTCGTTGGCCGGCTTCAGGCCGGTCGCGATCTTGCTGCCCGCCGCCGCGCCGGCCGCGCCGACGTTGCGCAGGGCCGCATTGAGCCGCTGCGTCTCCGCCTCCATGCCGGGCGGCAGCCAGAACGAGGGAGACGCCGCCTGGGCGGCGGGGGTCGCAGCGGGCGGGCCGCCCCGGTAGGCATATTCGACACGGCCGTGGAGAGGTTGCCCGCCGCCGTGGCCAGGCTCCGCATCGTCTTCAAGGCCGCCGCCGCCCGGCCGTTGAACGTGTCCAGGGCCGCGCCGAAGGTGCCGAACGCCCGCCCGGAGGCTTGCAGCGCAGTGTCCAAGCGCCGAAGCGCATCGAGTGCTTCACCGACGTTGAAGCCGAGGGTATTGACAATCTCGCCTTCAGCCATGACGCACCTACTCTTGACGGGGTAAGACTTCACGTAAGGGGCGACGGCGGCAGCCGCACCGTGTCAGCGAACCGCATGAACGCAAACGCCGCCTGGGCCTGGAAGTGATAAGGGCCGGGCTTCTTCAAGCTTGGCCGGCGGCGGATACTTCGTCGGGTCCGGGTCCACGTTGGCGTTGTGGTACTCGTTCCAGACCAGCCACGGCAGCGTCGTGTATAGGTGAACGTATAAACGCCCTTCATCTTGTCCGTCTGCATCGAGCCGTCGCCGGCCAACTGCCCGATGCCGACCCGTGGGCCGCTGGCGTCCACCTGGGCGTTGATCGTCTCGGCCAGTCGCCAGAACGTGGCCCGCGATGCGCCGCTCCAGTTGGGAATCTCCAAGCAGCGCGCGTCCAGCCACTCCATGAGGCCCTGGGCCAAGACCTCCTTCATGTGGCGGTCCAGGGCCGTGCGGTATTGGTCCACGTCGATGCGCGGCGCGCGGAAAGAATGGGTGACTTTCATTGGTCAGGCCCCGCAGCAACAAGGGTCAGGACTTCCGGCCAGGACCGGCGGGCATCCTTGCCCCGCCAGTTGAGCCTCCCACTCGCTCTCGTCGAAACTTCGCGTCTGATCGAAGGCGACGATAAGGGCCTGGGTCTCCAGTCCGCACTCGTCCCAAGACGCCTTGACGCCCGGCGGCCGGATGCCTAGCCGTTCGCAGGCCCGCCAGACGGCGTATTCGCCGGTGCGGTAACTGGGCCAGAGAATTCGGGCGGCATGGGAGCCTGACCACGAAGAAAAACCTCGCGGGCCTTCGTCAGCTTCGCCTCGTCCAGGCGTTGGCCTCCATGACCAGGGCCAGCACGCGGTTGGCCTCGATCTGCGTCAGGCCGCCGTCGATCAGGTCTTTCTCCCAGTTGGCCCAGGTGCGGGGATCGTCCAGCTTCACGGTGTCCCATTCGATCTGGCTGGGTTCCAGCGAGCGGGTCACGATGTAGCCCAGCCGCTTCTTGCCCCACTCCGTCAGGACTTGCTGGTAGGTGGGGTCGTTCTCCTCGGCCACCCAGCCGTCCTTGGTGAGTTTGCCCGGCGGCTTGGGCAGCGGGCACTTGGCCTGGAACTCGTCCATGTCCTTCAGGCCGTGGCGCGAAAGACGATGTTCTGCTCGGCCCGAGGCAGGACCAGGAGCACTTCGTTGCAGAGAGTCTTGGGGTCGATACCGGCAATCTTCATGTTGTTCCCTCGCTAAAAGGAATGAGAAAGTTGCGGTGCCGGCACCGCTGCCGGCACCGCATATCCGATCTTCTTGAGAAAGAGACCAGCAGAAACCGGCCTCTCGAAGGGGCCGGGGAGTCGTCGCTACGCCGCCGCTCGCGCTCCACGAGCGGTTCGGTGGCCTTGCACTTGCCCGTAATCGAGATCGTGGACTCCTTGTAGTTGATCTCGCGGGTTTCCGAGCGGAAGTCGGGGAAGGTCACGCGCTCAAGCTCGGACGTGCCGCAGGGCGGCGTGTGCAGGACCACCACGTCCACGCAGTACGGCTCGCACAGGTCGCCCGACGCGCTGACCCACTCGGCCGCCCCGCCGATGCCCTTGATGGCGTCCATCGGGCTGACCGGCTCGCTGGTGCCCTGGGTGATGTGCTCGAAGACGGCCTCCAGCTTCACGTCCATCGGCACTTCGTCGCCTTCCTTCACGGTGTCCAGGTTGCCCCGGTCCTTGAGGTACTCGTACTCGTTGTGCTCGGTGTAGGTGATGTTCCCTTCCCCGATCTTGATGTCGAGATTCTGGGGATAGAACGTCACCACGCCGCCGTCCGCATACGTGCCCGCGCCCGAGGGCCGGCGTGAAGATGATGTTGGTCGTCGGGCCGGCGTCGGCCGGCGTGCGGGCCGTGACGGTGTGGAACACCGGGTCGTCTCGCCCGCGATCTTGAAACGCGCCCCGATGGGCACCTTGTCGGTGTCGGCCGTGTTCAGGACCACGGTGTCGATGTCAAAGCTGGTGTCGGTCCGCAGCGGGCGGGGTGACGGGTTCGTTGACCGCCGCCGTGCCGCTCAGGCCGTCTTGCAGAATGACATCGCAGTCTCGCAATTCGATGCGTGCCATGTTCGGTATCTCCTGTTTTATTGGTTGGTGGAAATCTCCATCCGGTAGCGAGCGTCTACCATCGACTGCTTCAACCGGTCGGTCGGATCGATCTGGCCGAAGTGCATCACGCGGATGGCGTCGCTGCGGCCTTGGACCGGCGAGAGGCAGCCGACCAGGGCGTGCTCGTCGTCGTCCGGGCCAGTTTCCGTACTTGTAGACGGCGATGCTGCCGTCCATCGCCTCCTGGAATACGCCCGTCTTCTGGATGATGGCGTACTGGTTCTTCTGCTCTTCGTAGCGGCTCACGAACAGGACGTTCACCACGACCTCGATCTGAAAGCAGTCGCGGCTCACTTCCCTGGTGAACGGCCCCGTGATGCGGACCTCGCACCGATCCGTGGCGTTCATAAACTCCGTGGTCCGCTCGTCCAAGCCTTCGATCAGGACGGGAAGCTGCTGGCCTTCGGCCACTTGCTTCAAGTAGGTGGCTACGGATGCGAACACCCAGCGTGCCCAGTTGGGATTGGCGGGCATGGCTACACCTCCCCTTCGGCCTGGGAGCCGAGCGTCAAGGCGTCGGTCGGCCGATCGCTCGAGCCATCGATCCCGCCACGCCGATCGACTCGCCCACCAGTTCCTTGCCGTGGATGATGTAGGCCGCATCGAACTCGTACTCCTCGAAGTTCTCGATGGCATACTTGCGGCCGTGGTAGACGAGCCAGTCGCTTCCCTTGAGCACCAGGTTCGGGCAGTCGCGGCGCTCGATGATGAACAGCCGCTTGCCCGCCTCGAAGCCGCCGCCCGTGACCATCTGCTTGTTCGCGGAGATCAGCGAGATCGACTGCTTCACTTCGCGGCTGATGGTCTCGGGCAGGACGACGGCCCGATGAATCCGGGTCGCCGTCTTCGTCCGGGTCACTTCGCCGGTCTTCGTGTCCGTAGTCACCGCGCCGTTCTGATAAACGACGATCGTGCCGCCGTACTGCCGCTTCAGCGCGTAGAGCACCGGCGAATCTGCTGGTTCAGGCTGTAGCTGGCAGGGTACGTCATGGCGTCACGGTCTCAGCGGGTTACCATCTCGAGTCCAGGGCCTTTTCCAGTCGCTCCATCATCATGGTGTTCTGGGCGATCACGTCCGCGCACCGCTCGACCAGCGGCATCAACACGTTCCGCTGCTCGTCTTCCAGCTTCACGATCCGTTTGTTCATGCGGCACTCGCGGACCCAGCTTTGCCAGAGAAGAACGGCAGTCACCAGGACCAGCGGGCCGTACTGCTTCGAGACGGCAATCGCAGTCGGCAAACGTGTCGGCTTGGGCAAAGAGCAGTTCCATGAGGCATCTCCGGCCGCCCGGCAGGGCAGTTGATGGTAGAAAGGCCGCCCGGCCCGGCTTTTGAGCCCGGCCGGGCGACCGTTCGCTCGCTACGGAGACAGCGCTTAGCCGAGCACGGGGACCAGCAGGCCGCTGTTCAGCACCGCCACACCCGCGAGGATGTCGCAGTTGACGATCAGGCCGCCCGCGTTGATGTCGTACTGGGCCAACACCCGCATGGTGATGCCGTTGTAGTCGGCGTGTCCGACCATGACGCCCGCCTGGCTGTCCGGCAGGGCCAGCGGCCGGGTGACCAGCGCCAGGGCGTCCCGGTGGAACGCCAGGTTCATCGCGCCGTAGGGGCCGGGGAACGCATCGGCACCGTTGCCCACGGCGGCCACCAGCGGCCGATCCAGGTAGACGGTGCAGGACGTGCCGCTCCCCTCGGACTCGATCACCGTGTAGGTGTGCCGAGCGCCGGGGTCGCGCCGAAGGCGAGCAACTGGCCGACCTGCGGGGCCTTGCCCTCGGTGACGGTCAGGGCGACGCCCTCGCTGTAGCCGGCCGCGTAGGCGGCGGCCGTCACGCACTTCACGTAGCGCGTGGCCACGGCGTTGTCCGCGGTGGCGTACTTGAGGGCCTCGTTCAGCGTGAAGCTAGGCGGCGTCCGTCGCCGTCGCCCAGGTCGGCTGATCGTTGCCGGCGATCGACCACGAACTCGCCGACCGTGGGGGCCAGCACGGATGCGATGTGCTCGCCGGCGGCGGTCCCGGCGGCATACGGCTCCGTGACCGGATCGCTGTCGGTCTCGCTGCCCGACAGGACGCAGTTGACGTTCTGGTCCATGTAGGTGTCGAAGCCGAGGATGCGGCCGAGGATGGCGTTTTGCAGCGCCGTTGCCGCCGTCGCCGCGCTCGTTGGCCTTGAGGAACAGGTCGGTCTTGAGCATGGCCGTCTCGCTCGTGGGGGCCATGACCAGCTTGCGGCCGTCCATGCGGGGCCTTGTTGATGTTCAGCTGCTCGCGGGCGTCCAGCACGTAGTCCTTGGCGGTGCTGGCCGATCAGGCCGCCCAGCTTGCCCACGCGGTTGGCCGGGGCGCCGAGGTAGGCGTGGACCCGGCCCAGCAGAGGCGCGATCGACGCCCCGGGCGATGGTCTGCATCGCCGGCCGGAGGTAGATTTCGCTCAACTCCTGGAAGGACTTGCTCCCCTCGCCGTCGCGGATCACGAAGGACGAGTAGAACCACTGGTCCAACGGCACCTGCACGTTGGTGGCCACGGCGTCCTGCTGGGCCAGCGTGGTGCCGTCCTTCTTGCGGCGAATCTTGAACTCGCCGGGGCGGCGGGTGTTGACCACATCGCCGAACTTGGCGATCTGCGTCCTCGAAGTCGCGGTGGACCATGTTGGCCATGACCATGTTCTCTTCGAGCATGACCAGGCCCTCTTGCGCCCACAACTCCGGGATGAAGGCGTCCAGGTTGTTTTCGTAGCAAGCCGTGAACGGCTGGCTGAGGTACAGACGATTCATCGTTGTTCTCCAGACTTCTGCGTGTGACCTCTGCTCCGCCGCGCGGCGAGTCACCGTGACCCATGCCGCCGGGAGCAGACCTTTCTACCGGCCCCCGAACGCTAGCGGCCCTTCTGCTGGGCAAGGGATCGAGTCCGAGCCATTCAGGGTGCTTGGCCCGAATCTCGCGGTACTGCGCCGGCGTCAACTTGATCGCCGCCGCATCCATCTTGCCGCCTTGACCCGGCATGAGGCCGCCGGTAGCCGTTCCCGCACCGATGCCCGAGACCACGCCGGACTTGAAGAGGTTGCCCCAGGTGTCGGGCGTCGTCCTTCATCTTCTTCACGGCGTCCTCGGGCGTGTACGCCTTGGTCTCCATCTCGCCCGTCGTCGCGTTGAGGGTCTGCATTTCGACCATCGGCTTGTACTTGCCGGTCAACTTGCCGGTCTTGGGGTCCGTCTCCTCCAGCATCTTCGTCTGCCCGCGAAGCAGGGTGACGATCTGCGAAGGACTCCACGCCTCGTGCTTCACGGCGGCGTCTTGGAGCGCCCGTTCGATGGTGGAATCACGGTACAGCGTCTCGAAGAACGACGCCTTCTTCTCCACCTCCTGCAACTTGCCGGCGTAGGCCTCCTCGATCTGCTTCTTCTCCAAGAGAAGCTGCTCTTCCTTGCTCGCGCAGTTGGCCTTGCACCATCTCCAGGTTCGCTTGCAGGGCCTTCCGCTCCTGCTCGGTGAGGCTCTGGCTGGCCAGCAAGTCCTGGTACTGCTTCTCGGTCTTCTTCAGCGCCTCTTCCAGCTTGCGGCGGTCGGTCGGCCACGATGTGGTTCACCTCGTCCTGGGTGAACGTCTTGCCAGTCGGCGGCAGCGGCGGCGGCGGCAGCGCGCCCGGCAGCAGCCTCGGCGGCGGCCTTGCTCGGCGGCGGCCTTCGCGGCATCATCCTCACCCTCGAAACAAGCGGACCACGGACGGGACAGATACAGAGAGATGGACATGCACACTTCCTTACACCCGAAGAGGAAATCACAGAGCATCCGCCTATTCCGGTGTTCAGCGGGTCTGACCCGGCGATGGGCCGGTAAAAGGGAGCCAGGGCACGCGCCTAGCTCAGTCGTGACAGCTTCAAGGCGTCCGAGTCGCGCAGGAAAGGCTTCAGCAATCGCCACGCGACGGAACTCGGCACCAGGTTGATGATGTGTTCGATGGGCAGTTGCGACCGCTCGTAGCTGGTCTTCACCGCCCCGTACCCCATCGCGCTGACGGCCAGGTTCTCCAATTCCAACTCGGGGTCTTTGCCGTCCAGCAAGGCGTAGGCGATCTCGTACTCGGCCATGCGGATGGCCTCGGGCACTTCCGTGTCGGCCCCGCGCGGAAACTCCAACGGCTGGCTCGCCTCGGCCGCCCGGATCGTCGTCTTGCGTGGCGGATGGGTTCGCCTGCAAGAGCGTATAAACGCTGTGCTTGTAGCCCTTGTAGTTCAAGGCGTCGATGATCGCCTCGGCGCGGCCACCAGCGCCTTCCGCCGGTCGGCTCGCCGAGCGTCGGACCACGCCGTTCGTGGAGCCGCGTGGCGAAGTAGTCGTCGGCCTCGTCGAGCGTGCCGTAGTAGGTGGCGTCGATGGCCATAGTTGACGCCCTCCCTCTAGACCGCGATCCACGAATACTGGCTGCCGGCGCTGGCGTCGGTCTTCGTTACCGCCACCGTCGGGGCAGCATCACCTTTCTGGGTCTCCTCCACCGTGACCGTGGCCTCGTGTCCTTGAACCGTCTCCTCCACCGTGACGGTCGCCGCGTTGCCTTTGACCGTCTCCTCCACCGTGACCGTCTTGATGTCGCCGACCAGGTTGGTCCCATCGCCGGTGAGGGCCACCACGTCGGTGTGAGCCAGCGTGCCGGTGAACTCGACCACCCACGGCCCATGAGCCGGGCCGGTCACGGAGACCTGTCCCTACGCCAACGTTCGCCAAGCATTCCAAAGCGGCCTGGACGTCACGCCCGTCGCATCGTAGGCTATGTTGCCGGTCGTCTCGGCTGGCGGCCGTCAAGGTGAACGTCCCGCCCGTAATCGCCTCGATCAATCGAGATCGTCTGCTGCTCGTTCTTCCCGCAAACACCGCTGATGGCCGTAGCGTTGGTCCGTGCCAAGCCGGCGATAAACGTCACCAGGATGGGACTAGCCGCCGCCGCCCGTCACCAGCACGTTGCCGATCAAGGCGGGGATTGTTTCCACCGCCGCTTGCAAAGCGACGGCACTCCCGTCGTAAACCACCGGGTCCGCATTGACGCCGCCGTAAGTCAAGACCAGCATGTCGCCGGCCGCACCGTTCGTTATCGTGATGGTCTGCTGTTCGTTCTTTCCGCAAATACCCGTGATGGCCGACACGTCCGTGCGCGGCAAGATCATTGATGAACTGGACCGCCCACGGCCCGTCGCCCGTGACCGCCGTATTCCCCGCCAACGCCCGGCAGCGTGGCGATGCCACCGCTTGCAGGCCAGCAGCGCTTGGTGTCGTAGGCCACCGGCGTCCGACATCCACTGCCGTCGATAGGTCAACACGAGCATGTCACCGGCCGCGCCGTCCGTGACCTCGATGGTCTGCGTCTCGTTTACGCCGATCCCCGTTCCGACCAACAGGGCCACATCGGTCTTGCGCGAGATCGCCGTTGAACTCGACGGTGTACGGCCCACCGGCATCGCCCGTGACCGTGCACGTTGCCGATCGCACGTAGGAAGCAGATTGCAAGGCCGTCTTGCACTGTCGCCGCCGTGCGCATCCACGTGCAATCGGGTCCGTCGTGTCGTCATTCAGTCCCCAGGGTGAACGTATCCCCGGCAATGTCGCCGGAAATCGTCACGACTTGCTCAGAGTTGCCCGCCGGCTCGGCGACGACATGAATCCGGGACGGGTCTCTCGATCTTGACCTCAAGCTCTTCGCCCGCCGGCAGCAGATAGCCGCTCTCGGTCGTGACGCCCGCCGGCCCGACGTAAACAGCAATCGTGTTGCGCCGTTGCCGCCCGCACGCGCACGCTCTTGTACGCCTTCGGGGCGTAGCCGGCGGCAACCATGCGGCTTGCTCTGCGGCATCCGCGCCGCCGTGGCCGACAACGAACTCTTGAACTGACTCTTGCTGAATGTCCATTGGCTTACTCCCCTGCGAAGCGGCCTTTGCCGCGCACGCGCGGGGCCGTGGTGTCTCGCAGATCGGTACTGCGGCTGGCCGCCTTCTCCTCCTTGCCGGCGTTGGGGTCGGCCGAAAGGTCCGGCGACGCCTCGCGCCGCCGGATCGCCTGTCGCCGCTCTCCGTCCATGCCTTGGCCTCGGCGATCCGCTTCAGCGCGCTCGGCGTGGTCCTTGCGGGCCTCCAAGTACTCGTCGTCGTCGAAGCCCAAGGCTATCGAACCCGTCTTCTCGCCGACCAGCCCGGCTTGCGCCGCCTGGATGATCGTCTGCGGGTCGCTGGTGGTGTAATTGGCGGTGTCGATCTCGCGGTTGATCGCGCTCAGGTCGTCCATGCTGATCTTGCCGCCCAAGAGCGCCTGGACGATGCCCTTGGCCAACTCGCGCTTCACCTTGCGGCCGGGGACCGCCGCCATCAGCTTCTGCAACTCCTGGCGCTTCCTTGATGCGGTCGGCGTCCGACTTCAGGCAGTACCGCTCCGGGTACTTGATCGTCGCCACTTCGCGCTTGCTTGACGTTCCGCTCCTCGTAGGCGGCCCAGAACTCGGCGATCTGCCGCTCGGCGCTTTCCAGCAACAGGCCGATGTACGACAGCCCCGCTTCGAGGCCCTGGTTGTCCATCGCCTTCGACTCGGCCGAGGCCCGCACCGCCAGGCTCGACACGGCCAGGTTGACCAACTCGCGGATGTCCCGCTTGAGCCGGTCCTGCAATTCCAGGCTCGCCCGCAGCGGCTCGGCCGAAGGATTGATGAAGGCCGGCGGGTTCATCCCCTTGTCGTAGGTGCGGCCGTGGGTCGCGCCGACCTTGATGTTCGCGTCGGCCGCGCCTTGGCCGCCGCTGGTGGCCGTGCCGTCCGCCGTGGCGGCGTGCTTCAAGTGGGCACCCACCGCCCGCAAGTCCTTCTGCTCGATGTAGAACGGGAAGTTGCGACCGCAGGGCGTAGTTCACGTCGCTGGAACCGAGGTTCAACAGCGCGATTTGCTGCTGGCAGACGTCCTTAATCAGGCTGCCGCCGATGTCCAGCATCACGAACGGGATGCGGTCCAATTCCAACTGGATTTCGCCGCCCGGCTGACCGTATTGATCGACCGGCTCGCCTTTGAGGTTGTAGAACTGCAAGTGGACCCTGCCGGTATTCGGGTCGATCCGCAGGTAGCGATACCGCTGCGACCGAAAGCGTCGGCAGCAACGTGGCCTGGTCGTACTGCATCACCGTGTCGCGGAGCAGCATTGCCTGGAACTCGGACGGGGCTTCGGGCTTCGAGCAGGTCCACGAAAGGATGTCCTCGATGTCGTACTTGTAGAGGTACGGCGCTGGTCGGCGGACGTTCGGCCAACGTGGCGTCGGCCGGCACCAGCGGATGATCGACGAACACGCCCACCCGCCCCATGACCAGTAGTTCGGTCAAGACCTTCACGCCCAGAAAGGCGTTCATCGTCGAGCCGCGATGGTCCACGCCGAGGTTGTTGCCGTTGACGGCCGCCTGGTACACCTCGCTGCCGCCCTTGCGCACCACGTCCCGCATCCGCTGGTAGATCGCGTTGCGGATGTCGTTGATGGCCGCCCTGGCGAACTTCGGCACCGGCGTCATGGCCTTGCGGGTGGTGAAGTCCGTCTGATCCTCGCGGGTGGAGAACCTCTCCAGGTAGGAGTCACGGAACTCGTCACCGCCCTCGTAGGTCAATCGCCACTTGGCCCAGTCGGTCATGCCGGAGAGGTAGCCGGGATGCCGGCTGTCAACCAGATTGATCGTTTGACTTTCGGCCATGACCAACCTCTCGTTAGGTGACTTTTCCGATGTCTTCGCGCCGCTGCCGCCGATCGGCGCCAGCGCCAGGCCGATGTCGGCGTAGCACAGGGAGTGGGCGAAGTGGTCGGCCCCGGTGTTCACGTACTCGGCCGCCATGTTGCCCGTGTCGTCCTTCTTGTAGGTCCGCACCAGGTTCTTGACGTGCTCGCGGTATTCGAACGAAATGTCGCGAGGCAGCAGGATGCGTGGCGGATTGGTCTTGAACCGTCCCAGCGTGCAACTGAGCCAATTCGTGCGGTCCACCGTGGCGAACGGAGCGCCGGTCTCCTCCTCGCTGATGGCGATCTCCTTGGCCGTCTGGCCCCGCCGGTATCGCGTCAGCCACACGTAGCCGTGAAACCTCTTGGCAAAGCGGCGGGCGTCGTTGGTAACGGGTCCGCGTCCACGACGCAGGCCAAGACCTGCCACTCCCGCATCAACTCGTCCAGATAGCCCCAGCCCTCCTCGCTCTCGCCGGAAAACTTGCCGAACCACAACAGCTTGCCGATGGCCGCCGCATTGATGTCGTTGCCGGGGTGCCTGTCGAACAGCCAATCCACGACCGAGACGTAGCCGGTCTTGCCCTGGTCCACGCCCATCGTTATCAGGCGGTCGCCGCCGATCTGCGGGCGCGTGTCGTTGATCGAGTGCCCCTTGATGCAGGCTTCGATCATCTCGTCCGTGACCTGGGCACCCTCGCCGATGAACGGCACGCCCAGCTTGCTGCAATGAAACTCCGTGGCCGCCGCTTCGTCGCCCAGCCCGCGATGGTAGGCGATCACCAATTCGCCGGGCGTCACCGTGGACGAGTAAAGCTGATTGATGTAAAAGCCCCGCGACTCCTCCGCCGAGACGTTCGGCTCCGTCGCCTGCCACTTGCCGCCGGCCAGGAACTCCGGCTTGGCCTCGTGCTCCAGCCTGTGCTTGCACTCCTTGCACTTGAGGAACGATTCCTTGCAGCGCGGATCGTTGACCGACTCGCCGATGATCTCCACGCAATCCGGCCAGAGCAGTTCCGTCCATCGGCCGCAATGCGGACACTGAAAGCAAAAGTGCTCCTGGGTGCTCGTCAGGTACAGCTTGTGGATGCCGTACTTCGGCACGGTCGGCGTCGAGATCGCCAGGATGTGCTTCTCGATCTGGCCCGACAACCGCTCCAAGGCCAGCCACACCGCATGGGTGTCCATCTCGTCCAACTCGTCCAAGACCAACTCGGACACCGGGATGGACTTCAGGTTGCTGTCGCCGCGGCTCCCGCGGATGTACAGGACGTTCGTGCCGGTCGATTTCAGCCCCACGGTGTTCGTATCGACGAACAGGTCTTTCAGGTAGGGGCTGAGCTTCAGGGCGGTGGCGAAGCGGGCCTTGGAAAAGTCGCTCGCGTTCAGGGTCGTCGGCAGGACGTAAAGCACGTCCCGCTTCAACTGGTCGAGCGTGAAGAAGGCCCGGTTGATCCCCGTCTCGGTCACGCCCAATTGGGCGGCCTTCATGGCAATCGTCCACGCCGCCTTGCTGTCGTGAATCTCGCGGCACCAAGGGTGCCGGGCGAAGCTGTAAGGACCGTTGAAGGGTGCCCCCATCACCCGCCGATGTTCGGCCCACCGGCTGCACGACCGCAGGTTGTTGCTCCGAAGTCCCTCTCCGACAAAGGCTGTCGCAATTCGTCCAGGAAGTTCATGGAGCCGCATCATGGCATGGTTTACTTGAGGTTGCATCTCAGGTTCGCGTGGGACAGCGGCAAGTGCGGCTCGCTGGTTGCTTCGGCGTTCGGCCTGGTGCAACCTCGTGTTTCGTTCTCGACCTCGGCGACGGAAGCCGACCGTCCTCACCACCTTCGGTTCCGTGGCCGGCTTCGGCTCGTCGGGGCAGTTGCGGCAGCGGCGGCGTGCCATCACTTGCACCCGAAGCGAGTCAGGGAGACAACCACGACTGTCATGTCGCTGGGTCCGCACCGGCTTCTTGCCGCAGACGTAGACGAAGAACGTCGGCACGCTGGTGACGCCGTACTGCCGCGGCCAATTCAGGATTCTGCGTCGATGTCGACGATCTCGACTTCTACGCCGGCCGCCTGAATCTGGACCAGAACCGGCTTCGCCCGCTGGCACGGGCCGCACCAGGAAGCGGTGAAGGCCAGCACCTTGGGCCGCTGCGCAGCCACGTTGCTCCTGCTGCGGCGCTTCGCAGCCGGCGAGCAACGTCAAGGCACACAAGTGCGCAGGAACAAGCGTCGATATCATCGTCAGGTTCTCCGGTTCTCGGACGGCTCGCGGAAGCGTCCGGGAGCCATCGGAGAATCAGCCCCGCGTATGACCGCAGGGCCGACCCATTTCCTACCGACCCACGATGCATGTCACCTCAACGGGAGCGGTGCGGCCGGTATGTCTCGGTTACGACGCCGCATGGACGCCGGAGCGGGCTTCGGAGCCTCGGCCGGGGCCGGCGGCACGCCTCGATCTCGGCGATCTTCGCCTTGATCAAGGCCAGGCCCTCGGGCGTGGCCAGCTTCCTGGCCAGACGTTCTCGTAGGTCTGCTCCAGTTCCTTCTCGATGGCGTCGCTGCCGGCCTCGACCAGCTTGGCGACATCGTGGATCTTCTCCACCATGTCCTGCACGTCGCCCACGGCGAAGTCTTCCAACAGGGCGGGAACAGCTTCAGGCCGTTGTCCCGCAGCTTGCCGGCCAGCACTTGGGCGGCCCGCTTCTTCGCCATCAGCTTGGCGTTCTCGCCGAAGAGCCACTTGCCGACTTCGCGGCCAACCAGCACGGCAACCACAACGGCCAGAATCCAGATCACGACGGTGGGGTTCATCTTTTCTTCTCCAGGTGTTTCGAGGTGGCCGCTCGGGCAGCCGAATGGTCAGAGGACAGGGGAACGCAAACAGGACGCGACTACTTCACGCCGAGTGCAGCTTCGTCGACCAGCTTGCGGCCGTAGCCGCTGCCAGGCCGACGAGGAAGCCGCCGTTCACGAGCAGGGCCAGGCCCCAAGAGCGGCCAGCCTTCGGCCGCTGGCTGCGACTCCAGATCGGGCGGCCCGCCGTCGTCAATCGGCTGCGGGTCGGGGTCGGGCTGCGGATGGGGCTGCGGATTCGGCGTCGGGCACGGGTCCGGGGCAGCGCCGCTCCATGTCCCGCCGCCACGGCAGAATCGGGCGGATCCCTTGGGCCGTGCTGACCGCACCGGCCATCGCGCCGTTCAGGCCGTCGGCCGTCATGGGGATGTTCTTGCCGGCCGCCTCGTAGACCACGGTGCCATCCGGCTTCTGCACCCGCACGGTCGGCAGGCCCTTCACGTTGGCGGCGTACCGCTCCTGATAGATCGCGGTGCCGCTCGTGACCGGGCAGAAGTGGACCTGGTTCTTCAGGCCCTTCAGGCTGGCGTTCGCGTCGAACCAGCCGAGCACTCGTTGTAGCGCGGCGTCGTTGGCATTGCCGACCACGCTGACGTACCACTTGCCCTGATCGTTGGGCAGGTTGACGACGCGCTCTTCGGCCAGGACGCCGTTGACCGTGGCGGTGTCCGCGAAGCACGGGACGACAGCCGCCAGCACAGCGAGCAAGCAGCAGACGCTCACAAGGACTCGATTCATTGGTTTCCTCTCGGGTTGAGTGACTCGGTGACTTACTGGGGCAGCGGGGCCGCCGGGGTGTAGATCGGCGTCACCGCCCACCCGTAACTGGCCTTCCACTCCGCGATCAGCGTCTCGCGGGGAACCCAGATAAACTTGGAGACGTTGTTGTTGTCGAGGATGGCGGCCCACTTGTCGTCCAGATGGACCAGGGCGACCATGTGGGCACCGCCCATGACCGTGATGCCGCAGCCGCGCCGCGTGCGGCACGCCCACTCCAGGAACCGCACGTCGCCGTTCTCGACGTAGGCGTAACGGATGCCCTCGCGGTCGAACTTCGCGGCCATGTCCTCCGGCCACTCGCCGTTGCCGTAGGTCTGCCGCCAGTAGTCGGCCGTTTTGTAACGGCCCTGCCAGCGGAAGAGCGAGATCATCGTGGCGTGGACGCAGGAGCCTTCGCGCTGATTGCCCAGCCAATTGCTCTGCCGCAAGGCACGCGGGACGTTGACGGCCGGCCGCTCCTTCGTGACCGCACGGTTTCCGGGATTCTCGATGACTTCGCAGCCGGCGACCGACACCAGCAAGACCAACGCGAAGAGAATTCGTTTCATTTGAGCCTCCGAGGCTTGCAGAGAATGTCGTGGCCGCGTAGGTGACGGCAAAGGCGATTCGGATTCCAGCGGCTCACGTTGTCGGTCGGGTGCAGCCCGATCACCGCATACGCCGCCGCGACCCACTCGCTGCAAAAGATCGAAGTCAAGTTCTGCTCGCGGAACAGCGACTCGATCCAGGACAGGCCGACGCCGGCCGAGCGGAACGCCCCCATCGCGTCGTAGGGCATGTGGATCGTCTCCATCAGGAACTCCGTCAGCCGCTCGTCTTCGTTCGGATAGAGTGGCCGATAGAGTGGGTAGTGCCAAGCCTTGCCGTGGTACCGATCAGAATGTCGTCCAGGTCAGTGGGCCTGCGTGCCGGAGATCTCGTTGCCTGATTTCACACGGCGGTGTCTCCAGCGACGTACTCTCGAAGATCAGCAGGCGGCCGTCCGGGGCGTTGGCCATGATCCCGACGTGGCTGAGTCCCCATAGCGGAATCC